>JAXLVA010000001.1:0-3398354 GCA_046329235.1 Cytophagaceae bacterium
GTTTACTTTAAATAATATACTTGTTCAGTTGTGTATTGGTGTGCTTTTTGTCGGATGGGTTTATGTGTTAGGTTATTTTTATAATACGCCTTCTGAAAACGGATTAAATGGATTTGGAGATTTTTCAATGAACTTAAATGCTTGGATGAATCCAGTCTATAATAATGTTAGCTTTTTTGTTTCTTCTCAATATAATTTAGAACAACAATACGAAGGCTTAAACTATTTAGGATTAGGAGTGTGGGGCTTGTATGTAATAACATGGTTTTTGATATGGAAACAATTGTTTAAAAAGGAAACAAAATGGAATAGTGTATATTTCTTTAGCTGTTTAGTGATAGTATTGATAATTTCTTTGTTTGAGCCAATCACTACTACTGAAATGGTATTTCTATTTTTTATGATATCAATGTTGCTTGCGATAGGGGTTTCTGTTTTTCATACCCAAAGTGCCGAATTTATTTATTTGTATGTATTGAGCATGTTCATGTTCGTATATGCGTGGTCTAATAAAGTATATTTAGGTAATACGTTGATTTTTGAATATGATATTAGCCCCAATTCACTATGGTCTAATGTATGTCAGAAGTTAAGATGCTCCGGTAGGTTTTACTGGATATCTGCTTATTTCTTTTTAACCTATATTTTATATTATCTATATCATACAATATATTCTAAAAAAATATTGATTGCTGGGATATTGATTTTATGCGCTTTTCAGTGGGTGGATCTTCATGAACACAAAATTAACATGATTCGAAATAATGCTAAAACCTTTCGAATATCCCCATCCGTTTCTGAAGTGATGAAGGGGGTCAACCAAATTCATTTTTGCGATACTTTTAATATGAATTTGGCCAAAGAAGGTGTGCTGTTAGATAAGAAGTTGAATAATTTTTACATGGCGCACGATTTAGGTGCAATTTCTAAAGTTAGGTATCAACTGCAGACGGAAGACTTTAACGCTGGTAGATATAAGGACTCTGTTTTATACGTGGTAAAAGGAATAGAGGCATTCCCATTACATCAAGAAATTATAGCGTGGAATTATCATAGAGAAGCATTGCTTTGGAATAATAAAATAAAATTCCAGGGGCTTCCTTTATTAACTTTTAAAAAAGATTCATGTTCGATAGAAAAGTGTTTGGATAGTATTCTAAGCTTTAGTCAAATTATTATCTATAAAAATGGAGTAACAACTGCAAATCAGAAAAGTATAGATAACGTATTGAAAACCTCTTTGGATACGGATTCAATATATTTTGCATTAGTAGAAAAACAACAGCTGATACTTGAGCACAATGAATTGCCTAGGGGGCAAAATTATAGAAATAAACTAGGCCGTTCGATGGTTACATTATCCCGCGAGGGAATTCTTCAAATAGATGGAATTGAATTTGTTTCTAAAAGTCAAGGTCTTCATCTTTTAACCATAGATAAACGAGGGTTAATCCGTGTCTATCATTGGTGATGTGTGCCTTAGAGTTATTTCATTTTTACTAAATATACTTCAGCCATTCCAATTTTTGAGGTATATATTATTTCTTTATCAGTAGGTAAAGAAGACCATTCTAAGTTGCCCGGTCTGGAGAATACAGTATAATCTACTTTACCATTACAATCACTTTCGCACAAGGTGTGTTTGATAGTAGTAAAATACCCTAGTCGAGCATCATAAAAAGCATGTAACACCGGGAATGCGGCTTCTATAACTTTCCCTTCCGGGACATTGTTCTCTATATAAGTACAAACATTTTGTTGAGCATGTATTAGATCTCTGCAATTGAAGTCATACTCTGTGATATGAGTAGTTGGTTTGGGCATAGCCAATTGAATAATGGAACATAATATTATAACATAGAAGGTCGCCATTTCATGTTTTATCGCATTGTACACAATTAGTAGAATGAATAATATCCCAATCGGATATATCAAAAATAAATATCTATTCATGTGAAAGTTCATTCCTGAATAGATGATAACGCCTATAAATAAAAGAATAGAAGGGATAAAAGAATAAAATGATTCCAGTTGAATATGAAATTCTTTAACTTGTTTTAATCTATACAATAGAATAGTAACCGAAATAAAAAGTAGAAAACTTACAACAAATCGTCCTTGTTGGAATAATAAATAGTCAATTAAGTCTGAGTCTCGATGCATAATGGAGACGGGCTTGAAAGATAAGAATCCTGTGTGATAAGGAAAGAAATACCAGCCATTTTGGATTTTTTGAATGACGATAAAAATAGCAAACAGTATAAATGGTGCTGCATAGTATAAAAACTCAAGTATTAAATCTTTATTCCATTTTTTAGTATATACAGATGTTAGAGCGAAAGCTACAGGAAGAATCAATCCTGTTTCTTTGGTGAAGATAGCTAGTGTGGTATAGATGAATGTTGCTAAATACTTTTGATTTAAGTAAGAGTTTAACGCTTGAATACAAAATAACCCTAATAGAATTTCCGGTAATATAAAAGAAGATTGTATGTAAAATATGGGTTGGACCCAAAGCAGTAGTATGCCTGCTAATGCCAATGTAGAAGATGAAAATCGTTTTAAAAGAATATAACCTGACCAAGTAAACAAAAAGCTTATTAAGAGTGCAAATAGATGACCTATGAAAACACTGGTCCCAAATACTTTATAAATAAGCCCAAAAATGAACATGAATAAAAGTGGATGCCCTCTCGATAACTCCGGAGGCATGGAGTTGGGTAAGATGGATAAGCCGTGATCAGTTAAGTAAAGTGAGGCTTGTGTGTAAACTCCTATCTCATCCCAAAAATAAGGCAAGAACAAATCATCCCATTTGAGAAAAAAAATAACTATAAAGAAAAGGAATAAAATTTTATACTCGTGTTTGTTAATCCAAGTTTGAATCATTCTTTCTACTATATGTTACTAGGTGATTTCTTAATAATGATGTTTAGATCATTTACTTTACTGTTTCCAATCTCTTTCATTTCAATAGAAATGCCAGCTGCTGGGCTTGCTAATTTATTTGACTCCCAACTGGATCCTGTTTTACGAACATAAAAATCTTGAATCGATTTCGCATAGTCGCTTCTTTTAGCCGCACTTTTACAATAGATGTATATATCGATAGAAGAAACAATCCCGGCTTTGTCAAACACATAGGTGAAGTCGCCCGACTCTACTCCATCAATATCTAAAGAATAAGTAATAGAATCAGGAGTAGTTTCAATTAATTCAGCTTCGAGTTCTACGATGGAGGATTTTGTGTTTCCAATATTGACATTTCGAAACGTTGCGCTATCATTTACCCACAGACGTTGAATAGTTGCCGGGTATTGCACAAAGTAGGAACTATCAGTTATGATGCGTAAGGAATCAGGGAAGCCAATTTTGTTGCTTTCACTACCGGAGTCATCACATCCGCTTAACAATAAAATTGTTCCTATGAACAGTGCAAAATATCTCTTAGTCATATTAGTTTTTATTTTCTTTGATAGCTAATTGTCCGCAAGCAGCATCGATGTCTTTTCCTCTACTACGACGAATGTTCACTATTATTTTTTTACTTTCAAGTATTCGTTTAAACTTTTCCAATCGATCTTCTGATGTATTCAAATAATCAGATTCTTTAATTGGATTATATTCGATGATATTGATTTTACATGGAATGTTTTTAGCAAACTGAGCTAATTCCAATGCATCACTCTCTCCATCATTAAAATCTCTGAATACGATGTATTCAAAAGTAATCGGATTTTTGGTTTTAGAGTAAAAGTATTGAAGAGATTCTTTTAATACCGGTAAACTATTGGTTTCGTTAATAGGCATGATTTGATTACGCTTCACATCATTTGCTGCGTGAAGGGATAAAGCAAGTCTGAATTTTACTTCGTCATCGCCCAACTTTTTTATCATCTTAGCTATACCGGCAGTGGATAGTGTAATACGTTTAGTTGACATGTGTAGTCCTTCTTCCGAAGTGACACGGTCTATACCTTTTAAAACGTTCGAATAATTCAATAATGGTTCACCCATGCCCATTAACACGATGTTGGATAAAGGTAAATTATAGTATCGTTCAGCAGCTTCTTTAATAGTTACTACTTGATCATAAATTTCATAAGGTTCCAAGTTGCGCTTACGGTCCATATAACCTGTAGCACAAAATTTACAAGTCAGCGAACATCCAACTTGGGAAGAAATACAAGCTGTCATTCGTTCATCTGCCGGTATCAATACTCCTTCAATTAGATTCCCATCGGCAAGGCGAAATCCGAACTTGACGGTTCCGTCATTACTTACTTGCTCTTGAGCAATAGTCAATCGCTTGAAAGTAAAGTCTTCGGCAAGTTTTTCACGAGTAGCTTTGGAAAGATTACTCATGGATTCGAAATCCTGAACTGAGCGTTTCCAAATCCATTCATAGGTTTGTTTTGCTCGAAAAGCCTTTTCGCCTATGGATTGGAAATAGGAAGTCAAGTCGCTTAGGCTTAACTCTCTGATATCCTTTTTGTTGGTAATTACTTCGGTGCTCATCTTAATACAAAAATACGGAAAGCATTTCAGAATTTAACGGATTAAGTTTTAATTCTATCGAAATAGACATTGGATTTAATTTATTTTCAGTAGGATATTATTTAAATTTGGAGTTCAGAATTACTAACCCCAAATGAAAAAACAACTTTTACTTATCTGTATTTTCCTAAGTTCTGTTATTGTTGTAAATGCTCAATTTGAATTAAATGCTTTTGGAATAGCACAGAATACTATCATCCGTAATACTGAATTGGATGAAAATGTTCTTCAAAATAAATTTACTTTATCCTCTTCTGCAGGTCTGCGTGGTATGTATTTTACCAAAGGAGGATTTGGTTTTGGAGGATGTGTAATGTATACCGCGCATAATCAAAAATTCATAGCTAATAATCCGGCTGCTGATACTACTATATATAAGGGTAAGCGCAGATTAGATTATATACGTATTGCGGCATTAGCTGCTTATAAAGTTACTATGAATGATCAGTTTAGCTGGCATGTATTCGGCGGGCCTCAAATTGCTTTATTAATCAAAGGCGATGGTGCTATTCCTGTGTATACTTACGATCATAATACGAATTATTTTTATTTTGATGTACCTGTTGCTACTAGTAAATACTACAATCCCTATGCGATTGAGGTTGTTGGAGGTATCGGTTTTGACTACTTGTTTAACAGAAATTTGGGAATAAATGCCGGGTTCCGCGTTGATTATGGAATGACAGGTATTGAAAATAAATCTTACTACAACAAGATGGTATATGATAGTAGGAATGCAGATAATCAAGTAGAAAAAGTAGCACTTACTACTGTAGGTATTTATTATGGCCTTACTTATAAATTTGGTAGCACTCATTTATCTGCACCATCTCAAAAATTTGGTAAAAAGAAAAGCTTCTCTAAAGGACGTAGATAATTCTATAAAAAAAGTAAATTGACAAAAGGAGTGTAAAACACTCCTTTTTTTATATCTATACTGGACATTTTGTCTTTTAGCGGTGGTTTTTAGGTTGTTTTTAAGTCATTTTGTCTCTTTTTTGAATATGGTTAATCTTTTGAATAAACGAGCACAGGAGGTTCAAAAAAAATATGAATTTCAATAACTATACAGTCAAAGCACAAGAAGTCATCCAGAAGGCTATGGAAATAGCTTCCGGAAACGGTCAACAGGCCATAGAAACGGGTCACATTCTGAAAGGAATTTCGGACACGGATGAAAGCGTGTTGTCCTTTTTAATTAAAAAACTAGCGATTAACAAAGTAGTGTTTCAGCAAAAGCTGGACGAGCTTGTTGATTCGTATGGTAAGGTAAGTGGCGGAAGTCCTTACTTGTCCAATGATGCTACACAAGCATTAAATCAAGCTAAAAATTTACTTACCAAATTCGGTGATGAATATGTAACCGTAGAGCATTTATTATTAGCCTTACTTCAAGGAAAAGATAAGACTGCTCAATTATTAAAAGATGTAGGTTTTGTAGAGAAAGGTTTAGTAGCTGCTATCCAAGAATTACGCGGCGGTACTAAAGTAACCGATCAACATGCTGAAGGTAAATACCGCTCTTTAGAGAAGTATTCTAAAAACTTAAACTTATTAGCTAGAGCCGGTAAGATTGATCCGGTGATAGGAAGAGATGAAGAGATACGAAGAGTCTTACAAATCTTATCTCGTCGTTCTAAGAACAATCCTATCTTATTAGGCGAACCCGGTGTAGGTAAAACAGCGATCGTTGAAGGTTTAGCTCAACGTATTGTATCCGGAGATGTGCCGGCAACTCTAAAGACCAAACAAATCGTGTCGTTAGACATGGGGCTTTTAGTAGCGGGTGCGAAATATAAAGGTGAGTTTGAAGAACGATTAAAATCGGTTATCAAAGAAGTAGTGGATTCAGAAGGAGAGATTATCTTATTCATTGATGAGATTCACACCTTGATTGGTGCCGGTGGTGGTGGCGAAGGTGCCATGGATGCAGCTAACTTGTTAAAGCCTGCTTTAGCACGTGGTGAGTTACATACCATAGGTGCCACTACGTTGAAAGAATATCAAAAGTATGTAGAAAAAGATAAAGCGTTAGAACGTCGTTTTCAAGCAGTCATGGTGGATGAGCCGGATACGCAAGATGCGATTTCTATTCTACGTGGTATCAAAGATAAATATGAATTACACCACGGTGTAAGAATTAAAGATGATGCCATCATCGCATCGGTTGAACTTTCACAACGTTACATCTCTGATCGTTTCTTGCCGGATAAGGCTATTGATTTGATGGATGAAGCGGCAGCGAAATTACGCTTAGAGATTGACTCCATGCCGGAAGAATTGGATGAAGTCTTGCGTAAAATCATGCAATTGGAGATTGAGCGTGAAGCTATTCGTCGTGAAAACGATAAAGACAAAGAAGCTAGTCTTTCCAAAGAGATTGCTAATTTGAATGAAGAAAAAAATGCGCTTACCGCAAAGTGGCAATCAGAGAAGAGTATCATTGATGCGATTAAAAAGAACAAAGCCGATATTGAAAAATATAAGCAGGAAGCGGATCAAGCCGAACGTAATGGTGATTATGGTAAAGTAGCCGAGTTACGTTATGGTAAAATCAAAGAAGCAGAAAGCCAATCAGAAGCCTTGAATAAACAGTTTCAAGAACTGCAAGGAGAGAAAGGTTCTATGCTGAAAGAAGAAGTAACGCCGGAAGATATTGCCGAAGTTGTAGCGAAGTGGACCGGAATACCTGTATCTAAAATGCTTCAAAGTGATCGTGAGAAATTACTTCACTTGGAAGATGAATTAGGTAAACGTGTAGCAGGACAAGAAGAAGCTATACAAGCGATATCGGATGCGGTGCGTAGAAGTAGAGCCGGATTACAAGATCCTAAGCGTCCAATTGGTTCCTTTATCTTCCTTGGTACTACCGGGGTGGGTAAAACGGAGTTGGCAAAAGCTTTAGCGGAATTCTTATTCAACGATGAGAATGCGATGGTCCGCATTGATATGTCGGAGTTTCAAGAGCGTCATGCAGTAAGCCGCTTGATTGGGGCGCCTCCGGGATATGTTGGGTTTGAAGATGGCGGACAATTAACAGAAGCCGTTCGTCGTAAACCTTACTCTGTTGTCTTGTTGGATGAGATTGAAAAAGCACATCCGGATGTATTTAACATCTTATTACAAGTGTTAGATGATGGTCGATTAACGGATAATAAAGGTCGTGTAGCGAACTTTAAAAACACCATCATCATCATGACCTCTAACGCCGGTGCGAATATCATTCAAGAAAACTTTGCTAAGATGGATGTCTTTAACAAAGATGAAATCATCGAAGAAACGAAGTTGGAAGTAATGCAGCATTTACGCGCGCACATTCGTCCGGAGTTCTTAAACCGTATCGACGAAGTGATCATGTTCCAACCGTTAGGCAAAGAACAAATACGTTCTATCGTTAATATTCAGTTCAAACAAATTCAAGATCGTTTGGAACAAACCGGAATTAAGATAGAAGCAACCACTGCAGTGTTAGATAAGCTAGGAGAGTTAGGATACGATCCTCAGTTTGGTGCGCGTCCGTTGAAACGTGTGATTCAAAAAGAATTATTGAACAGTTTGTCCAAAGAGATTCTTGCCGGTCATATTAAGAAAGACGCCATCATAGGAGTGGAGTTGGACGATGAAGGAAACTTCAAGTTCATCAACTTAGATCAAATAGTTTTACATTAAATAAAATGCGGAGAGCCTCGATTATTCGGGGCTCTTTTTTTTGTTACTCTTCGAAAAGGCTTGGTGGTGTGATATGTTTGCCAAGTTTATTTTTTAACTTACACTTTATTCGAATTTTCAAAGCCAATGTCATTTGGTTAAGACTATTTAAATCCCACGGTTAAAACCGTGGGCTGCCTAAACGCAAAGAATTGACTTTAATGCTAGAGTTAGGCGATAGATAGCCCACCATTTTAATGGTGGGATTTATTAAATAAAAACTTTCTTAACTAAAGGATACAGATTTTCAAATCTCATAGTATATGCACGAATTACTTCCTTTTCTGATAGGTACCATTGTACTAGTGGTATTGGTAGAAATGTTGGCGACCAAGATTAGAGTGGCTTATCCTATTTTATTAGTGTTAGCAGGATTAATCGTTAGTAGCATTCCTTCTATCCCTTCCATGAAGTTGGATCCGGATATTATCTTCTTTGTGTTCTTGCCACCTTTATTATCGGAGGCTGCGTGGTCCATTTCATTTAAAGAGATGAAACGTTGGTGGCGAATCATTGGAAGTTTTTCTTTTTTAGTAGTGTTCTTTACTGCAGGTGCAGTGGCCTTTTTTGCGAATCATTTCATTCCCGGTTTTTCTATCGCCTTAGGTTTCTTATTAGGTGGAATTGTTTCTCCTCCGGATGCGGTGAGTGCCGGTGCAATTCTAAAATTTGTAAAAGTGCCGAAGAGTACAGCTACTATTTTAGAAGGTGAAAGTTTGTTCAACGATGCTTCCTCCCTTATTATATTTCGATTTGCATTAATAGCAATTGGAACAGGTCAATTTATCTGGAGTGATGCCATACTTAGTTTTGGATGGATGGTGATTGGTGGAGCCGGTATAGGATTAGCATTAGCCTGGATCTGCGCCAAAGCCCATAAATGGCTTCCTACAGATGCACCTTCTGATATTACCTTTACCTTAGTTGAACCGTATATTTTGTATTGGGTGGCGGAACAGTTCCATAGTTCCGGGGTGATGGCTGTAGTGTGTGGAGGCTTGTATTTGGCTAATCGTAGATATGATTTCCTTTCACCTGAAAGTAGAATTAACGGACTTAGTTTTTGGGAGAACTTTGTCTTTATCTTAAATGGTTTAGTTTTCTTTATTATAGGATTGGATTTTCCGGAAGTAGTTGCCGGATTAAAAAGTGCCGGAATCCCTCTAGAAACAGGGCTTTACTACGGTGTCATCGTTGCCGGTTTAGTGATACTGTTACGTATTATAGCTTCATATATTGCTATGTTGTTTACACTTTTATTCAGACGACAAGCATTCACTCAAAACCTTAATTATAAACAAGCTTGGCGTATACCTATTTTCTTGGGTTGGACGGGTATGAGAGGAGTGGTGACACTAGCGGCAGCACTTTCTATTCCTTTATATTTAGAAACAGGAGAACCTTTCCCTCATCGTGAACTGATATTGTTTATCAGTTTTGTAGTCATCATCATTACCTTGTTTTTACAAGGTCTGACATTGCCTTTTATGATTAAACGGATTGAAACCAGTGGCCTCATTGCAGAGCGAGAATCAGATGAAGTAGCGGCGAATCGTTTGAGAAAAGAAGTTTGGAAACATTCCATTGTGAAAATTCAAGAAACGAATAAAGATTGTTTGGTTGGGAATGTGGAACTAGCTACGGCCTTTGCTCATTGGCAAGAGAAGTTAGATATAGCGGAAGAGGAATTATTTTCTCAGGAGACCAAAATGATGTATTTAGAATTACTCGAAATTCAACGTCAGTATTTAATCGAAAAAAATAATGATCCTAAATTAGATGAGTCCATCATCCGAAAACACCTGTTTTTAATTGACTTAGAAGAAGAACGAATTAAGGCTTTGTAAGCCAAGAAGGTCAGTTTTTCATCACTATATAATTCCTAAAAAGGACAGTTTTGTTATAATTCAGACAAATTTCGAACTTTTTTAACTACCCTAACTGCCAAATTGTCCTTTTTTCTGCCAAAATCCCCCTTGGCATAGTGATTGTCTTATAGCCCCTGTAAACACAGAAATTCTAAAAATTTATAATTAATCATATGGGAAAAATAATAGGAATCGATTTAGGAACTACCAACTCTTGCGTAGCCGTAATGGAAGGAAATGAGCCGGTAGTAATTGCTAACAGCGAAGGTCGTAGAACCACTCCGTCGATCGTTGCTTTCTTAGAGAACGGTGAACGTAAAGTAGGTGATCCTGCGAAACGCCAAGCGATTACTAACCCGAAAAATACCATCCAATCTATCAAACGTTTCATGGGTAAGAAATTCTCTGAAACTACGAAAGAACAAAAGTATGTTACTTACACGGTTGAATCCGGTGCAAACGATACTCCACGTGTACGCATTGGTGACCGCCAATATACTCCTCAAGAACTTTCTGCGATGATTCTTCAGAAAATGAAGTCAACGGCAGAAGATTTCTTAGGTCAAGAAGTGAAAGAAGCGGTTATCACCGTTCCTGCATACTTCAACGATGCAGAACGTCAAGCTACTAAAGAGGCCGGTCAAATTGCGGGTTTAGAAGTAAAACGTATCATCAACGAACCTACCGCAGCTGCTTTAGCTTACGGTTTAGATAAAAAAGGTAAAGACATGACGATCGCCGTATTCGACTTAGGTGGTGGTACATTTGATATCTCTGTTCTTGAATTAGGTGATGGTGTATTTGAAGTAAAATCTACCAACGGTGATGTACACTTAGGTGGTGATGACTTTGATCAAGTAATTATTGATTGGTTAGCAGGCGAGTTCCAAACGGAAGAAGGAATTGACTTACGTAAAGACCCAATGGCTTTACAACGTCTGAAAGAAGCAGCTGAAAAAGCGAAGATTGAATTATCTAGCTCTACCACTACGGAAATCAACTTACCGTACATCATGCCGGTAAATGGTATTCCAAAACACTTAGTAAAATCTTTAACAAGAGCTAAGTTTGAGCAATTAGCAGATTCATTAATCAAACGCACTTTAGAGCCTTGTAAACAAGCGATCAAAGATGCGGGTATCAATATCTCTCAAATAGATGAAGTAATTCTAGTAGGTGGTTCTACACGTATCCCTAGAATTCAAGAAGAAGTGGAGAAGTTCTTTGGTAAGAAGCCTTCTAAAGGGGTGAACCCGGATGAAGTAGTAGCAGTAGGTGCTTCTATTCAAGGTGGTGTATTAACCGGTGAAGTGAAAGATGTATTGTTACTTGACGTTATTCCATTGTCATTAGGTATCGAAACTATGGGTGGTGTAATGACGAAGTTAATCGAAGCGAATACTACGATTCCTACTAAGAAATCAGAAGTGTTCTCAACGGCTAGCGATAACCAACCATCGGTAGAGATTCACGTGCAACAAGGTGAGCGTCCAATGGCGAAAGACAACAGAACCATCGGTCGTTTCCACTTAGGAGATATTCCTCCGGCTCCACGTGGTGTACCTCAAATCGAAGTAACATTTGATATCGATGCGAACGGTATCTTGAATGTATCTGCAAAAGATAGAGGTACCGGTAAAGAACAAAAAATTAGAATCGAAGCTTCTTCAGGATTATCTCAAGACGAAATCGAAAGAATGCGTCGCGAAGCGAAAGAGAACGAATCGAAAGATAAAGAAGAGAAAGAAAAAATCGAGAAGATTAACCAAGCGGACTCTATGATTTTCCAAACGGAAAAACAATTGAGCGAGTACGGTGATAAACTTTCTGCTGGTAACAAATCGGCGATTGAAAACGCTCTAGCTGAATTGAAAAAAGCGCATGAATCGAAAGATGGTGCAGCTATCGAAACAGCCATGGCAGCGATCAACGCAGCTTGGCAAGCAGCTTCTCAGGAAATGTATGCGGCACAACAAAATGCCGGAGCTCCTGGGGCAGATGCGAATGCAGGTGCTAATTCCGGAAGTGGAGACGTGACAGACGTTGAGTTCGAGGAAGTTAACAACAAATAATCAAAATTAGATCTCATAAAAAGGCTTGCTTCGGCAGGCCTTTTTTATTGGTAGAAAGCGCATTTTTTTGCATCTTGCAAACTTCAAAATAGTCTCTATGTCAAAAGTAGTCTTAGTTACAGGTGGTAGTTCCGGAATCGGCAAAGCAATTTGTATGTATTTGCATGCAAAAGGCTATAAAGTGTACGGTACAAGTCGCTATCCTGAGAAGTATGCTACTACGTTACCTTTCTCTCTGGTGGCATTGGATGTGTTGGATGAAAACACGGTTCAAGCTGCGGTGGCGGAGATTATCTCTAAAGAAGGTAAAATAGACGTGCTGGTAAATAATGCCGGAATCGGGATTATGTCGGCTATTGAAGATGCTACGGTAGAAGAAGTACAAGAGATATTCAATACCAACGTGTATGGAGTGTTACGTACTATGCGTGCGGTGTTACCTTCCATGCGTGCTCGCAAATCCGGGTTGATAATCAATGTGAGTAGTATTGCCGGATATATGGGCTTACCTTACCGTGGCATTTATAGCGCGAGTAAGTCGGCTGTACATCGTATTACGGAAGCCTTACGTCATGAATTGAAAACGTATGGTGTAAAAGCTACGAGCGTAGATCCGGGTGATTTTGCAACGAATATCAATGAAAACCGCAAAGTGTCGAAAGCATCCAGAGGTGAGTCGGTTTTCAAAAAAGAAATAGATAGGGTAGAGGCAATGGTGAATGCAGAAGTATCTCATTCTTCCGACCCAACGGAAGTAGGGATTTTAATTGATAAAATAATTCAAACTCCACAGCCCAAAGTTTCGTATCAAGCAGGGAAGCCATTGCAGAAGTTATCTCTATTGGTAAAACGATTACTACCTGAAACCATGTTTGAAGGTATTATTGCTAATCATTATCGAATGCCTAAAAAATAATCAACCAATAAATACAAATTAATTTAATATGAATCCTTGGCACCAAGTATCCTTTGGCGATGACGCTCCTGAAATTTTACAGAGTATCATCGAAATTCCTAAAGGAAGTAAAGCAAAATATGAATTAGATAAAGAAACCGGTTTGTTACGTTTGGACCGTGTATTGTTCTCTGCAGTACACTACCCGGCTAACTATGGTTTTATTCCTCAAACATATTGTGAAGACAAAGATCCACTAGATGTGTTAATCATCAGCCAAGTGGAAGTAGTTCCTTTCTGTATCGTGAATGCGAAAGTAGTAGGGGTAATGCGTATGATTGATAACGGTGAGTCAGATGATAAAATCATCGCAGTAGCGGCAGATGATATCTCTGTGAACCACATCAACGATATCAGCGAACTTCCTCCACACACTATATTAGAAGTACAACGTTTCTTTGAAGATTATAAGAAATTGGAAAATAAAGAAGTGAAAGTAGAAGGTTTCTTAGGTAAAAAAGAAGCACTAGATATTGTCAACGAAAGTATCGCTCTTTATAAGAAGATGTTTAAAGCAAGTAAATAAATAAAAAAGCCTCGATGTGAATCGGGGCTTTTTTATTTGAATTAAATATTTTATTAATTTTGGTATATCGATAAATATTTTTTGACGACTTGTATTTTAAAATGATGAATGTTTCCTAATAAACTTCCTTCTAAGTCTGCGACTAAACTATGATGTGTCCAACAGAATTGTTCAATATAGTAACCAATAAAGTTGCTAAAGTAAACATTGTCCTCAATAAGTTCATTGGGATCTGTATTGTCGATAAAGTGGACTAATTTAACCCATCTGTTTTTGTCAATATGACTTACTTCATTCATTATTAAAACGAGTTTAAAAAGTTTTTTAGAAGGATATCGATTGTACATTTCAGTTATATAATACTCCCAACTGGTCCACTCTATGGAAGTTACATATTGATGAAGCCCCGAAGATTTCATAGTAAAAATAATCATCCATTTAATTTCAAATGCAAAGCTGTCTTTCGAAGCAACATTAATTAATTCAGTAATTTTATTTACTAAGTCGTTTTTAATACTTCTTAATTCAGGTATTGGCTTTTCAATAAAACATCTAAATAATAGAAAAAAATGTATCTCATATAGTGATGTCCAGTGTTGAATCTCGTCAATACTGTTTCTTTTCCTTTTTTCATCTACTATACCTGTAGCTAAAAAGTAATTCTTTAAACCTGGTTCCTTGTATAAAAAGGAGTAGTCGAAATATTCATATTCAAAAGCTGTCATATTTTTTATTGTAAAAAAAAGACAGTAAACCGTATTCTATTTACGTTTATAAAAATCTTTTGAGATTTTCAATAAGCGGATTATTTCATTTCGTATAATCAATGGTTCTATTACTTCTACTCGGTCAGAGAGCCTTATGAATTCATAAATCAATTCTTTAGTAGGGATGACCTCGATGGAAAAATAAGTATCCCTTGTCGTTTGTTTTGATATTTTTTGTGAATTATGCAGAGGTGTTTCTTCTAGATAAGAAGCCGAAATGGAAGATGTTCTAAATTTTATTGTTTTAGATTCTGCATTTAATATAGAACCTTCATGAAGAAAAGCGTAACATCCGTACATTTGGTTGTATTTTTCTTGTATGGTTTCGATGTCAGATGATTTAAAGGGCGATTTTACATTTGAAATTTCTTTTATTCTATTAATTGCAAAATGACGAATGTCTTTATGCTTTTCAGAATATCCGATTACAAACCAGTTTGTTTGAATTTGTTTGATAAAATATGAATGAAGTATTATTTCAGATAATTTCTTCTTGGTGTAGGATTGATGTTTAATTTTTACTACTTGTTGATGTAAAATACATTCAATAAGTTTTTCTAATATGTTAAAGTTGGATAATGGGTTAATTTCAGGTAATAATATTTGCTTGTCTTTTAATAAGACCGCTTTTGAATCAATTAAAATTCGCTCGACAGATTGTTGGATGGTTTGTTTTAAATTAGAATCACCAAAAGATTTTAACAAATCAATTAAGGTTTCTAAAGCTTGTGTTTGATTCGGATTTAAATTGATTTTTCGAATGGTAAATCCTTCTTTATTGTAATAATAACCATTGTGCTTTTTAGAGAATCTAATAGGTGCTAGGTATCCAAGTACTTCATCTTCCTTTAAAGCTTTAATGTCTTTTTGTATTGTTGATGTTGAAACAATCTTCCCTAGTTCTGCTTCACACGCATTCTGGATATCTTCCATGGATGGATATCCTTTTTGTAATAAACGGTCAATAATCTGATATCGAAGTATCGCTTCTTTATTTAGCGGCATTTCTTTTTTCTTTTAATTGTTTACCCAATGAAAAAATATACTTATCAAGTAGACGAATATCCGTTAATTCCCATATTTTTATTTTCTCTTTGTACCAAATAGTATAATCAGTAATTATTCTGTCAATATCGCTAATGGTTGAAATATTATCATTATTTAAAATTTCATCTATAATGTTTTTATCATTAGATGTGTTTATTGAATATCGATAAGCTCTTATAACATGTTGGTCAATGATGGGATTGTTTTTATAATCTTTAATGAATTTTCCAAATTGATACATGACTATTCCTTTTTTGTCATTTTCTTTTTTTTCTTTTTGTAACAGTCCATCTGCAAAATGTGAAAAAGTTTTATAATCGCCTTGCTTCCATATAAAGGCAAATAAAGCTTTTTCTAGTTGAGTAAAATCTTTTAAGTTGTATTTTTTTAGTAACAACTTGTCAAGTTTTTCTCTGGTTTCATCTGAAATTTTATCATTGACAAAAAAGTTAAAATCGGGGAATTTCCCAGTGTTAAAACTTATATCTTGTTCTGTTATTTGCTGTGTTTCTTCAGAAAACAATTCCTTTAGTTTTTTTGTAATATTTTCCATTGTTTTTACATTTTATAAAAATCCCAAATAGCACTATGTTCTTCTAATATACTCAGATCTCCCGGTTTTATACCATCGAAATGTAGAATATGATAAACGACTCCATTTTCTTCCCCATTCATATATATAATAATACCTTCTCCATGGGAGCTACAAAAAAGTTTCATTGAAGGGTCATCAAAGTCTTTACCATAATGTTTTTTTATTATTTCTTCTACCCGTAAACTGCGATGCATGGTTTTGAGCGTAATTTCAAACAGTAAAACGCAGGCAATATGCGTTCTACTTTTTTTTATAATTTTCTTAGCGTTGTCGGAATTTAATATGTTGGTCTTTGACAGAACAGCAGAATCTTAAGATAAGGAAATAGTATTGATTACCGACAACTGAGGGAAAAAGTGTGTGTTAGAATTTTGCTGTGTACTACACCATGCGAAACACTTGTAGTCTAAATACTAATGACTCGCAGCTAATTACTACTCCAAATAATAAAAATTCAAATGCTGTTGAGCCCCTTGCATTAAAAGTGTTTTTTCAATGAGCTTCATGTGTTGTTTAATAACCGGATATTGTTTAGAAAGATTTTTCCAATCATCATACGAAAAGTAAAACCATGTTTCCTCTTCTTCTTGTGGGTGCCATGCTGCCGGAAGTGTGATGCGAATAACTCTTGGGGTTAATATTTTTTTATCATCCTTAGTCATGTTCCATACCTCTAGCTGATATTGTTCTATCTTATCTAAAGGTTGTAATTGATTGATTTCAGGATTAGCTAAAACAATACTATCAGATTTTTTATTTCCGGTTAATTGGAAGCGTGCATGATTCACTTTGATGAGTGCTTGTGCTCGCTGACAAGTATCAATCAAATAAAAATCATTATATACAGGTAGTAAATTAGATTCAATTAATTGATATATATGATTTGCAAAGTTAGAAACAGGAAAATGGTTGGTAGCATTAAAAGTGTAATAGTCGCGTTGAATTTTAGCTTTACTTTTCACATGTGATAACCAATGGGCTTTTGGAGTGTTTACATCCCATTCAACTTTTTGATGAATCGCTTGATATAAAATGGAATCATAGTTGGTACTTCCTATCTCCCATTTGGTAGAGTCTACTTTGTAGACAGAAGAAAGTTCTCCTCCCGGAGTGTATAAAGTGTAATCAATCCCATCAATGGCGTCAGTTTCAAGTACGCGTTGTAATGCTAAGGAGTCAAGTTGATTGTTAGGGTTGTTTACGCTTAAGTGTTTTTTGTGCAACCATATTTTAATCTCATTCCAATCGGCAATAATGGTATAGTTATTTGCTCCATCCGGAGAATAGTCAAATTTGATATACTTGGAAGATATTCCTAGTCCGTTGGGCATTAATATGAATGACCAAGTATCCTCTGGAATGACAAGAGGGGACGTAAGTTTTAATTTTACTTTCCCGGACGAAATGATAGTTGTCTTTTTTAACTCGTTGTTTTTTATCCCAACTAAAATTCGATAAGGAATATGAACCGTTCTGAAAATTTGATTGTAAGAAGAAGTGGTTACAACTCTTTTTTCAATCACTACGTTAGGAGTGAAGCTAGTTTTGTATTGTAAGTGTTTTGAGTTTACGGTTCGCTCCGTAAAAATACTTGAAGGTTTCTGATTGGTTGGTTTAAGTGATAAAGAGGATACAATTTGTACTTCATCTGCCATGTAATATCCTTTGTCTAAACCTTTGTTGAATAATATAGAATCTTTGGCATATAATGGGTGGTGCCAAAATATTTTTGACAAACCATTCTTTAGTTCGTCGTTATATGCCACATAGTAAGTTGCTTTAGGGAATTGAAAACCAATGTAGGCAATCGTGTTTGATTCCCATTGTGAAGTAGAAATGTTGTTGCGTAAAATGATCACATTTTCAATCTCACTTGCATCTACTTTTTTAGTAAGAGTAAGAGGAGTGATTTTACTACTTTGAAGAATGAAATACGAATTTGATTTTTTGATACTAACAATTTTATCCCATAGATTACCGGCGCTGTAATCCGGAAATAGATTTGGTTTTCCGGGATACCATAAGGTGCTATTCCATCCATTCTGTGGACTAAGAACTTCTTTGGTAAAAGTAGAGGTTTGTGGACTGCTCTGAGCCTTTACTTCACTCGAAATTAAAAAGGTACTCAGTAAAAAGATAGAAACAATTAATCGTAATAGCATACTGCAAATATACAGTATACTCTCAAAAATCATTCTAAAATCAGAGTTTTGTCATAGTTAGCAAAATCAATCGTTCTCAGAGTTTTATTAGGGTGTAACAACAATGCCTCTTCTATCAAAATGGCTGTATATTCAATCTCCGGAGCAGCCGGATGTAGCATCTTGATATAGTCAAAGTTTTCCTTTAACGAAACATATATTAGGTCGCCCTTTTTCTCTTCTCTAATCACGATGCAAAACAAAGATTTTTGTACTACATCTTCCAACGATTTGAATGGATTCTCTCCACATTTTTTGTCTTCTTTTGTTGATAGAAATATCATATTAAATGTTGCGAATTATTTTCTTAATTATACCTACTACGATGAAGCCCATGGAGGCCACAATTTCAATGGGTTTACTGCCCGGACGCTCCGGATGAACATAAAATGTGTCTTCCATTTTTTCTACTCGCTTAATGCAGAGTTCCCCATTCATTTTGGCCAAAACAAACTGTGTTCCTTGAACGTCGGCCAAAGGATCAATTCCCAGCAAATCTCCCGGATAAAGTCCGTGCAACGTGTCTTGGTATTGGTTTACCTTGTAAAACAATAATGCTTTACCCGCCGGAGCTGAAACCTCCTCCATATTCTTAGTATAGGTAAAAGGTGCGGTCATAGCATGTTGCCATTTGAATTCTTGATACATAGGATGAATTTATAATGCTAAAATAATTAGCATAAACTAAAAAATAAAGTAAAATCGAAAATAAATTTAAAAATGCTGTATATCAGTTGTTTATCTTCTTGAATCGAGGGGTCATAACCCCATTTAGTTCAATTTCTTCAAAAAACATAGTAAAAGGTCGTACCCACCAGGTACCCGAATGGGATTTGGGAAAGTACAACACAAGCAGCTCTTCGGTTTCACTGTGTTGTACTGTTCCTACTACCTCATAGAGGTTCCCTTTATAATGTTGGTAGGTACCTTTGTATTCTTCTCCGCTCATTAGCGTTGTAAAAGTGAGTTAAAGGCCTTATCAATTTTTCCAAATTGGAAGTCTTGAGTAACGGTTTGCATATTTTTCTGCAAATGGTCGTTCATCAAATTTCCGATACTACCTTCGTGTGTGTGATGAATTTCAGTCAACGCTTTGAACTGTTTGTTTTCGATATCCATTCCTACTTTTTTGTAGGCATCACGGAAAGGCATACCTTCTAGTACCAAGTTGTTTACTACTTCTACACTGAAGATGTATAAGTACTTTGGATCTTGAAGAATATTATCTTTTACTTTCAAGTGTTGCACCATGAAGTTCGCAATGCGTAAACAGTCATTGATATCTTGGAAAGCAGGAATGAAGTTCTCTTTAATCAATTGCATATCGCGGTGATAACCGGAAGGAAGATTTGCCATGATTAAGCTTATCTCGTTCGGTAATGCTTGTAAGCGATTGCAACGTGCGCGAATCAATTCAAACACATCCGGGTTTTTCTTATGCGGCATAATGCTGGAACCGGTAGTTAATTCATCCGGTAGCGTAAGAAAATCGAAGTTTTGATTCATGTATAAACATACGTCCATGGACATACGTCCTAAGGTAGCAGCAACGGATGCTAAAGCAGCAGAAACGTTTTTCTCTGTTTTACCACGACCCATCTGTGCATACACTACGTTGTAGTTTAGGTCTTCAAAGCCTAACAAGTTCGTAGTTAACGTACGATTTAAAGGGAAAGAAGAACCATAACCTGCCGCAGATCCTAGAGGATTTTTGTTGCTGATGTTATAAGCTGCTAACATCATTTGCATATCATCCACTAAACTCTCCGCATAAGCACCAAACCATAATCCGAAGGAAGATGGCATAGCTATCTGTAAGTGAGTATAACCGGGGATTAATACTTTTTGATATTTGTTACTTAATTCAACTAAGCTTTCAAATAAGGTAACGATGTTTTCAACCGTTTCACGAATAGCGGAACGAGTGAATAGTTTTAAATCCACTAACACTTGATCGTTACGAGAACGACCGCTATGGATTTTCTTACCTATGTCGCCTAGTTTACGAGTAAGGATTAATTCAACTTGTGAGTGAACGTCTTCAACGCCCTCTTCAATTTGAAAATTACCTGCTTCGATGTCTTTGTATATGTCGCGTAGTGCATTTAACAAAATAGGTAGTTCTGACTTCTCAATTAAACCAATGCTTTCTAACATGGTAATGTGAGCCATCGAACCTAACACATCAAAAGGGGCAAGAAATAAATCCATCTCACGGTCTTTACCAACGGTAAAACGTTCGATGTCTTTATTTACTTCTTTATCTTTTTGCCAAAGTTTCATAATACTTCAATCAACTAAATAGACTAGTATACAATATCAGAAAGGATCTTAATGTATTTCTCAATACCTTCTTCGATTTCAATTACCCAGATGAATTCGTTCGCTGTGTGTGAACGTGCAGAGTTACCCGGGCCCATCTTAACAGATGGTACTGGAATCAATGCTTGATCGGAGGTAGTAGGAGAGCCATACGTTTTTGCACCATGTTTAATAGCCGCATGAACTAACGCATGATCCGGATCAATAAACGACGGACGTAAACGTACGGAACGCGGATTAACTTCCGACTGAATATTGTCGTCAATGATTTTTAATACTTCTTCGTTTTTATATTCTTCCGTGATACGAACATCAATAGTGAACGTACATTTCTCAGGAACAACATTGTGTTGGTAACCGGCATTGATAATCGTTACCGACATCTTCATAGGACCTAAGTGTGGAGATACTTTCTCGAATTTATAGTTGCGAATCCATTCGATATCTTTCAACGCAATGTAGATAGCATTTTCACCTTCTTCACGTGCCGCGTGTCCTGCTTTACCATGTGCGATACAGTCGATGACCATTAAACCTTTTTCAGCAACTGCGATATCCATTAAAGTAGGCTCACCTACAATTGCGAATTCGATAGGGCCTAACTCCGGATAAACTAATTCCAATCCATCAAAACCGGAAATCTCTTCTTCCGCTGTAGCAGCGATACAGAAATTATATTTTAAGTTTTGGTCGTTGTAGAAATGTAAGAACGTTGCGATAAGCGATACTAAACAACCACCCGCATCATTACTTCCTAATCCGAATAGTTTACCATCTTTCACCATTGGATCAAATGGATCATTGGTATAACCCGGATTTGGTTTTACTGTATCATGATGAGAGTTTAATAATATCGTAGGTTTTTTAGGGTCAAAATATTTATTGAATGCCCATACGTTATTTTTTAATCTTTTAGTTTCAACACCGCGCTCTACCATGAAAGTATTTAAAATTTCAGCCGTGTTGTGCTCTTGCTTGGAGAACGATTCTGTTTTAATCAGTTCTTTTAATAAAGCAATAGCATCCTTTTGTAATGTTTGTAACATAATACTTATTTGTACTTGCGTACTTTTATTGAGCGGATAGGGTAGTACCTATCGATTTTTTCTCATTGATTAATTCTACTAAAGATTCAGCCTGACAAATAATCACGCTGCTAACACCGGATTGAATCGCGTGAAACGAATTATCCAATTTAGGTATCATCCCTTTGTTAATGATGCCATCTGATTTCAGTTGGTCATAGTAACTAGGGTTGATGTTTGAAATAACAGAATCTTTATCGTTAATATCCGTTAATACACCTTTTAGTTCAAAGCAATATACTAAATGAGCTTGGAAGTGTTCGGATAAAGCTACGGCTATTTCAGATGCAACTGTATCAGCATTGGTGTTAAGCATATTCCCTTTTCCATCATGTGTTAAAGGTGCAATGACAGGAGTTATACCTTGCTTTAACAAAGTTGAAAGTGGTCCAGCAGATACTTTTTTAACATCACCTACAAAACCGTAGTCGATACCATTTTTAATCGGACGTTTATCAGAAAGCATTATGTTTGCATCTGCACCTGTTAACCCGATAGCATTCGCTCCATGTGCTTGTAGTTTAGCCACGATGGATTTATTAATTAATCCACCATACACCATGGTTACAATTTTTAATGTTTCAGCGTCGGTGATTCTTCTACCATCTACCATCTGCGCTTCGATACCTAAACCTTTACTGATTTCAGTAGCTACTTTACCGCCGCCGTGTATTAAAACTTTATTTCCTTTTAACGAAGCAAATTGAGCTAAGAAGCTATCCAGAGCTGTCGGATTGTCTATGATGTTACCACCAACTTTAATGACGTAGATAGATTCCATTATTTCTCTAAATTTTCTAAGATACGTTTCAACACAACTTGAGCACTCCATACACGGTTGCCAGCTTCGTGAATCACTAAAGAGTTTGGTCCGTCCAAAATCTCATCAGCTAATTCAATACCGCGGCGCACAGGTAAACAGTGCATCACTTTGGCGTTGTTCGTTAATTTTAATTTTTCATTGGTCATCATCCAATGTGAGTCCATGGAATGTACTTTACCATAGTCTTCATAGGACGACCAGTTTTTTACGTAAACATAATCGGCACCTTCCAGTGCTTTATCTTGATTATATTCAATACGAGCATTGCCCGTAAATTCTTTTGCTAGGTCGTACCCTTCGGGATGAGTGATCACAAATTCCACGTCGCTTTGAACCATCCACTCTGCAAATGAGTTGGCCACCGCTTGTGGTAATGATTTAATATGTGGCGCCCAAGTTAATACAACTTTAGGTTTCGCTTTTGTTTTAGTTTCTTCAATAGTGATACAATCCGCTAAAGATTGTAATGGATGTAACGTAGCACTTTCAAGAGATACTACAGGTACACCTGCATACTTCATAAACTTCTTGAAGAAGTCTTCTGAATAATCTTCTTCTTTATCTACTAAACGAGGGAAAGAACGAACACCGATGATATCGCAATACTCACCCATTACCGCAGCAGCTTCACGAATGTGTTCTACTGTGTTGTGATTCATAATCACACCATCTTGTGTTTCAAGAGCCCAACCTTCTTTGTCCATGTTCATTACAATCACGTCCATACCAAGGTTCTTGGCAGCCTTTTGAGTACTGATACGTGTACGTAAACTTGGGTTTAAGAAAATTAAACCAATCGTTTTGTTCTCACCTAATTTCTTATGAGCAAAAGGATTCTTTTTTAACTCCAGTGCTTCTTTAACTAAAGCTGGAATATCTTGAACGTCTTTTACAGAGATGAAATTTTTCATAAAGCTAAGAGCTATAAGCTTAGGGCTTAAAGCTGATTATTACGTTGTTTTAAGTTTAGATATAAATGCTAATAGCATTATTTTTACTTCATTAATTATGGATATAATTTCATCGTAGACATTATGAGTAATATAGCTTAAATCTTTACTCAATAACACAAAGTATTCTAGTTCGTTCAGTGATCCTAGTGCAGTTTGTACATATTGTAAGAGGTGTTTGTCAGTGGCTTTAGAGGAGCCTTCTGCCAAATTTGCCGGTACTGAACTTCCTGCTCTTCGAATTTGACTCGTTATTCCATATAATTCGTGTTTAGGAAAATCATTTGTTATTTGATATAATCTCAAAGTTAATAAATGACTTTTCTCCCAAACTTTTAATTTTCTGTAATCTTGCATAGCTGGTTGATTTTAAGATACAGTGCATTAAGCTTTAGGCTTTGAGCTTTAAACTCTTATCACGCTTTTTGCTTTAAGCTTTCCACTGTCTTGCCAAGTGCATCAATGAATGCATCCGCATCTTCTTTCTTCACGTTTAATGCAGGTAATAGACGAATAGTATATTTGTCTGAAGCAGATCCTGTGAACATACGGTATTCTTTTAATAAAGCGTTACGTACTTCGCCACATGGTATTTCTAATTCGATGCCAATCATTAAACCGCGACCACGTACTTCACGAACACCAGGAATCGCTTTTGTTTTTTCAATGATGTAGTTACCTATGTTTTTAGCATGTTCAACCAAGTTCTCTTGTTTAATCACATCTAACACCGCGATTGCCGCAGCACATGCTAAATGATTTCCTCCAAACGTGGTTCCTAATAAACCATGTTTAGCTTGGATATGAGGTGCAATAGAGATTGCTCCGATAGGGAAACCGTTACCCATACCTTTAGCCATCGTATAAATATCAGCCGACACACCAGCGTAATCGTGCGAGTAGAAGATACCACTACGGCCGTAACCACACTGTACAGAATCAGCGATATATAATGCATTGTATTCGTTACAAAGAGAACGTATCTTTTTAAGCATAGAAACAGAAGCTTCATGAATACCACCTACACCTTGAATACCTTCAATGATAACAGAAGAGATTTCATGTCCATGAATTTTGAATGCTGATTCTAATGCATTTTCATCATTCCATGGTAAGAAGATGATATTAGGTGTTTCATTTACCGGCGCTACGATGCTAGGATTGTCTGTAGCTGCAACCGCTAAGGATGTACGACCGTGAAAGCCTTTTTTGAAAGCAATGACTTTTTTCTTTCCATTATGGAATGAAGCAAGTTTCAATGCATTCTCATTTGCTTCTGCTCCGGAGTTACATAAGAATAACTGATAATCCGGATGTCCGCTTAATACTCCAAGTTTATCCGCTAGTTCTTGTTGAAGAGAAATGATAACGGAGTTAGAGTAGAAACCAATCTTGTTTAATTGATCGGTGATTTTTTGAACGTAGTATGGATGTGTGTGACCGATAGAGATTACGGCATGACCACCGTATAAGTCTAAGTATTTATTTCCTTGAGCATCCCATAAGTTGGAACCTTCTGCTTTTACAGGCTCGATAGGAATAAGAGGATAAACATCAAATAATTTCATATAAGTAAATGTTTTTGTCTGAGTAGATAAATTTTAGAAGTTCGCTGCTTTCAAACGAAGGCCGGTAGTTTCCGGTAAACCGAATAATAAGTTCATGTTTTGAACGGCTTGTCCGCTAGCTCCTTTTAACAAGTTGTCGATAATACTGATAATCATCAACTGACTTCCGTGTTTTTCTAAATACAAGAAACAGTTGTTGGTATTCACTACTTGTTTCAAATCGATGTTTTCATCGGAAACAAAAGTGAAAGGATGTTCAGCATAATATGCTTTGTATTTTTCTTTCGCTTCTTCTATTGTCCATTCACATGGAGTATAAATGGTAGCGATGATACCACGGGTGAAATCGCCACGGTAAGGAATAAAGTTGATTCCTTTGTCCATGTTCGCTTGTAATGAAGTTAAGCTTTGACGAATCTCTTTTAAATGTTGGTGAGTGAAAGCTTTGTACACCGACATGTTATTGTTTCTCCAGCTGAAGTGCGAAGTAGTAGATAATGATTGACCTGCACCGGTAGATCCTGTAATAGCAGAGATGTGTATGTCTTGACTTACTTGTTTGTGAGCTACTAATGGAAGTAATCCTAATTGAATAGCTGTAGCAAAGCATCCCGGATTAGCGATGTTTTTTGCTAGTTTAATTTTGTCTTTTTGTAATTCAGGTAAGCCATATACAAAGTCATTGCCTTCTTTTGCTAAACGGAAGTCTTGACTTAAGTCGATGATTTTGATGTTGTGGTCAATAGGGTTTTGTTGTAAAAACTTAACCGCATCACCATGACCTACACATAAGAATAACACGTCAATTTGTTGACTTAATTCTTGTGTGAATACTAAATCAGTCATACCAAGTAAATCGGTATGCACTTTATAAATAGGGTTACCGGCATTACTGTTGCTATGTACAAATTCAATTTGTACTTGAGGATGGTTCACTAAAATGCGTAATAATTCGCCTCCGGTGTACCCTGCGCCGCCTACAATACCAACTTTAATCATAGAATTCATAATCGTAATAAAACACGTAAAGCCTTAGAACAAGGCTTTACGTGAAGGGATTTTATTTTAAATACTTTATTTAGTTAAGATCTTCGTTTACTCGATGGAATATCATCGTTTGATTTCCGAAGATTTTGGAGAATCCTTTCACGTCATCGCCAGACCATGCATTATTCTCTTCGCCGTATTTTCCGAATTTAGAAGACATCAAATCGTGCGGAGAGGTAATACCTATAATATGGAACCTATAAGGTGCTAAGAATACTTTTACTTTACCGGTTACAGTAGATTGAGTATCCTCTAAGAATTTTTCTAAGTTACGCATTACCGGCTCTAGGAACTGACCTTCATGGATGAAAGCACCGTACCAAGTAGACAATTGATCTTTCCAGTACATTTGCCATTTAGTAAGCGTATGTTTTTCTAACGTGTGGTGCGCTTTGATGATGACCATAGGAGCCGCTGCTTCAAAACCTACACGACCTTTGATACCGATGATAGTATCACCTACGTGAATGTCACGACCGATACCATAAGGAGCAGCTATCTTTTGTAATTCCATGATGGCTTCAGTAGATTTCATACGTTTACCGTTTAATCCTACTAATTGACCTTTTACAAATTCTAATTCTATTTCCTCTTCACCGGTTTTAGTGACTTGTGTAGGGAAAGCAGATTCAGGTAAGTATTTGTCAGATGTTAACGTTTCTTTACCACCTACAGAAGTACCCCAGATACCTACGTTGATAGAATAAGCAGCTTTAGTCCAATCACGAACAACACCTTTATTTTTTAGATATTCAATTTCTTGATCACGAGATAACTTCATATCACGGATAGGAGTGATGATTTCTACATCCGGATTAAGGATAGTAAATACCATATCAAAACGAACTTGATCATTACCTGCACCGGTGGAACCGTGTGCCACAGCATTCGCACCTAATTTCTTTGCATGATCTGCAATAGCAATCGCTTGGAATACACGCTCTGCAGAAACAGAAAGAGGATAAGTATTGTTACGAAGGATGTTTCCATAAACCATAAAGCGTACACACTCTTCGTAATACTTGTCAATTAAGTCAAGCGTAGCGTGAGAGGTAACGCCTAATTCATAGGCCTTCTTTTCAATGTCTTTCAATTCTTCAGCAGAAAAACCTCCGGTGTTTACAATAGCCGTGTGCAATTCATACCCAAGATCTTCGGATAAGTACTTCGCACAGTAGGTAGTGTCAAGGCCACCGCTGAATGCTAATACAACTTTCTTCTTCATAGTTTTAATAAATAATTAGGCTACGCCTAATATGCTTAATAATTTATTGCCGCCTTTAGAGAAGGCTTTTAATAATTTGAAATTTTTGAATCGTTGCCAACGTTCCCATAAAGCAGACTCTTTAATGAAGTCCCACTTTTTGGATTTGATTTCTTCCGGATCGTACAACATGGCTGTACACATACACATCTTACGCTCTTTACTCTTTAAGATTTCGTAGTTCACGCAAGACGAGCATCCCTTCCAGAACTCTTCGTCATCGGTCAATTCGGTGTAATGCACCGGACGGTATCCTAGTTCAGAGTTTATTTTCATTACCGCAGCACTAGTGGTTAGACCAAATAGTTTAGCGGAAGGATATTTTTTACGAGATAGTTCAAATGCTTTTTTCTTAATCTTAGTAGCCAAGCCGTATTTACGGAATTCAGGAACTACGATTAACCCGGAGTTAGCCACGTACTTGCCGTGAGCCCAAGCTTCGATATAGCAAAAGCCTGCAAACTTACCTTCTTTGGTAGTAGCAATAATAGCTTTGCCTTCGTCCATTTTCTGACGAATGTAATCCGGACTACGTTTTGCAATACCGGTACCGCGAGCTTTAGCACTTTCTGCCATTTCCTCCACAATGTCTTCTGCCAAATGTTTGTGTTGAGGGCCGGCAACTTGAACTTTTATATCATACACTTTCGTGTCGGTCATTTCATTTATTGAATAAAGACACTTCTTGAGGGTGTCGGTGAACAATGGAATTAATGAAGGTTCGATTAGAACTGATTAGGATAAGGGAATGCCACATAGGCAGCCATGCATATAGTCGGCCTAGGGCCTCGGACTACGCATTGGAGAAAAGGTTCTAACCGGGGTGCGTGGGGACACCTCAACATAAGCGGTATTTTTGTTAGAATCTGACATTTCCTTTAAAATTAGGTTGCAAACATACAGTAAAAATCCATTTGTACCAAAAACATGCCTAATTTTTTACATATACAATCCATTGATAAAAAAGAGGTTACATAGATACTCCAATACTTAATGAAAATTTTATGTAGTATTAAAATGATAGTAAAAGTATTGTAAATGATAGTAATACTATTATATTTGTACTTATAGCTTGATAATCATGGCTTTTCGAAATATTAAAATAAGTGTTCATCCGAGTTTATTTCTTCGTGATCCGGCAGAAACCGAATTAGGTAGAAATTTAGTCAAGGAAAGTATTTCAATGATTGATACCCACGGCTTTGAATGGTTTACATTTAAAAAGTTGGCAGAGGGATTATCATCGACGGAATCCTCTATTTATCGATATTTTGAAAATAAACACCAGCTTTTGTCTTACCTCATTGGTCGATATTGGGGGTGGTTACGCTTTCGAATTGAGTTTGAGAATCGTAATTTAACAGATTCAAAAATCAAACTTTTGAATATTATTGCACTCTTGGCAACGCCATCGGATAATTTCCCGGAAACAGGAGTAGACGAAGCAGCATTGCATCGAATTGTGGTAGCAGAAGGTAGTAAAGTCTTTTTAACTCGAATTGTTGATGAGTTAAACCGAGAAGGGATGTTTACAGAATACAAAATGCTTTGCCAGTCCATTGCGGATGTAGTTCATGAATGTAATATTCAATATCCGTATCCACATGCACTCGCGTCCATGTTATTGGAAACTTCTAGAGGGCAACTATACTTTGCACAACATCTTCCGGCGATGACGGATTACCCCCAAGGCGAAGATGAGTATGCATATGTTAAAAAATATTTAGAACAATTGGTCTTTTCGGTTTTATAGCCGCTAAAAAAATATGTATCCAACGTTTATCCAACAAATACACGAACGCATTCTAACTTGTACGGAGCAAGAATACAACTTGACTGTACTCAAAAAGATTGTAAAGCCTTTGACCGGTCAAGACATGGCAGGGGTGGAGGCTATAGCAGAAGATATTATTCAGACAGGAAGAGAAGCAGGCATTTTATATTTGCGAAATGAATTGTCATCGCTGGAATTTCAAGAGCTGTTACAGAATCTCGAATTTCCTATTTTACTGTTTAAGAAATATAAAGAAGAAACGGTTGCAATAGTTATTCAACAAGAAGTAATCGAACGTAAGTTTTGGAGAATTGACACTACCGGAATACATGAAATCATAGAAGATGATTTTCAATCGTATGAAAACTTATCAGATGATGTATTAGTACTTACTTGTGTTCCTAATAAAGGAATTTTTTCTGCTAATGATTCAGAGGAATCTGCAACACCAAGACCTAAGACTCCTTTTCAACGCTTTCTTCAGCTGATTGTCGCAGAAAGAAAAGAGATTGGATATCTATATGTTTACGCCATCATCGCCGGATTAGTTAGCTTATCTTTACCCTTAGGGATTCAAAGTATTATTGGCTTAGTTTCTAGTGGACAAATTTCTACGTCTGTTATTGTACTTATCTTTTTTATTGTATTAGGTTTACTACTTTCCGGAGGGTTGCAGGTGATGCAATTATATATGGTAGAGTATATTCAAATGCGCTTGTTTACCAAGTCCGCATTTGATTTTGCCTTCCGTATACCTCGAATCAAATCGGAGTTGTTGTTAAAGCGATATCCTCCTGAAATGATGAATCGTTTTTTTGATGTGGTGTCTTTGCAAAAATCATTTTCTAAAATTCTAATCGATTTCTCTGCAGCACTTCTACAGATTTTCTTTGGTATGATATTACTTTCTCTATACCATCCTTTGTTCTTACTATTAGGAGCTATCTTATTATTCTTACTGTGGATTGCGATTCGTATGACAGGGCCTAAAGCCCTTGATTATAGCTTGAAAGAGTCTAAATATAAGTATGCAACCGTGCATTGGTTAGAAGAAATAGCCCGCTCATTAAGTACTTTTAAATTGGCAGGATATTCTAATATCCCTATTGAAAAAACAGATGGTTTAGTGACCAATTACTTGCACGCACGTAAAGGACACTTTAAAGTATTACTTACTCAGTACTGGTATTTCATAGCATTTAAAGTTTTAATCACCGGTGGTTTATTGATTATGGGTTCGTACTTACTAATTAGTAAAAGTATCAACTTAGGTCAGTTTGTTGCTTCTGAGATTATCATCATCTTATTGTTAAACGCCGTTGAGAAAATTATTTCTCAGTTAGATATGGTGTATGATATGTTGACCAGTGCTGAAAAATTGGGACAAATAACAGATTTGCCTATCGAGTATCCACGCGGGATTAACGCCGATCAGTTAGTGCCAAGAGCGTCCGGTTTAGATGTTAAAGTGAGTCAGTTAAACTATAAATTTCCTGACAATGATAAATTTACTCTGAAGAATATTTCTTTCGAAATTCCTAAAGGGAAGAAAGTGGTGTTAACAGGTTATAACAATTCGGGTAAAACCACTTTGCTAAACGTTATGTTAGGTTACTATTCATCTTTCCAAGGAATTATAGCTTACAATAATGTGTCGCTGAAAAACTATAATCATTCTTCATTGATAAAACATATTGGAGATAATATTAGTCAAGAAGATATTTTTGAAAGTACCATCATTGATAATGTTACCATGGGGCGCAAAGATATTCCATTATCTCAGGTGCAACAGGCAATAGATGCTGTGGGCTTAACAGATTTTGTCTTAAGCAGAGATAAAGGGTTAGATACGATATTAGAACGTACCATGCATGGCTTGTCAGATATGGTTGTTCAGCGCTTAATTCTAGCACGTAGTATCGCTTCTTCCCCGGCATTATTATTAATCGAAGATTTTGTGGATGGCATGAAAGCTGATGAAAAGGAACGTATTCTGACTTTATTATTTGATAAAAATAATCCGTGTACTTTAATTATGGTGAGTGATCATGAGGAAGTATTACAGAAAGCGGATTCTATTCTGCACATGTCGAATGGGAAATTAAAACAGTTTAGTTCGTATCAAGCATATACTACAGCAAAACTATAATCATGGAAAGTAGAAAAGAATCGAAAGATAGATTTGCATCGCAGCGTTTAATTCATACGCCTTCCAGTACACGAACATTTGCTCGTGTACTAGGTGGATTTTTCTTGGTAGTCCTGTTGTGTTTGTTCTTACCATGGACACAGAATATTCGTTCCTCCGGAACGGTCACTACCTTTTATCCGGAAGAGCGTCCGCAACAAATACACGCCACCATCGCCGGCCGTATTGAGAATTGGTATGTAAGAGAAGGGCAGTTTGTAAATCAAGGAGATACCCTTGTGAGTTTATCAGAGATAAAAGATAAATACTTTGACCCGAATTTATTAGATCGAATGGTGGATCAAATTCAGTCTAAAAAATCTTCGGTGGAATCGGTGAAACAAAAAGCGGAGGCTCTACAACGACAAGTCAATGCATTGGTGTCCGGTAGGGAAGTGAGTTTACAAAAAGGTCAAAATAAAATCATTCAAGCCAAGAATAAAATTTCTATTGATAGTGCCGATTTAGAAGCGGTAAAAATTGATTTAGAAGTTGCCAGAACCCGCTACAATAGAGATTTAGAGTTGAATAAAAAAGGTTTAAAATCGGATGTGGAACTGGAAAGTAGAAGATTGAAACTACAAGAGTCGGAATCTAAATTTACTTCACAGACAAATAAATTAGCAGTTTCTAAAAATGAATATCAAAATGCTAAAATCGAACTAAATAGTATTCGAGCTGAGTATGATGATAAAATTGCGAAAGCTAATTCTGAATTGAACGCTACCTTGTCATATTATCATGAAGCAACAGCAGAGATTTCTAAAATGAATTCAGACTACGCCAATGTACAAATTCGAAATAGTTATTATCACGTAGTAGCTCCACAGTCCGGATATGTAGTAAAGACGCTGGTTGCGGGGATTGGTGAAACCATCAAAGAAGGGGATGCTGTGGCTACCATTTTGTCTACTAAAATTCATAAGGCGGTTGAACTATATGTTAAACCTATGGATATGCCATTGATTAGCGTAGGTCGACACGTACGTTTACAGTTTGACGGATGGCCGGCATTGGTATTCTCCGGATGGCCGGATGTGAGCTTTGGTACTTTTGGCGGACAAGTAGCAGTGATTGATAAAATTGATACGAAAGGAAAGTATAGAGTGTTAGTAGTTCCCGATGAGTTTGATCACCCTTGGCCAGAGATACCTATAGGTTCCGGTGTGTATGGTTGGGCTATGATGAATGATGTACCTATTTGGTATGAGTTATGGCGTCAGTTAAATGGATTCCCTCCGGATTACAAGGAGGCTGAAGATTTGGACTTACATGAACAAAATGTGTACGATAAAAATAAGAAAGGTTCCTCTAAATGAAATGGAGCATCGTCTTAAGTAGTTTTTTAATACTTCTGTTTCAGTCAACTGCTCAAGTAGATACTACACGTGTGCTTACTGCAGAACAGTATTACACACAGGTGTCGATGTATCATCCTTTAGTGCAGCAAGCTAATTTGCTTACAGAGGCAGCACGCATGGAAGTGCGTATTGCTAAAGGAGCTATGGATCCTGAGTTTAGAATGAAGTATTATGATAAACTTTTAGGTGGTACAAATTATTTTCGAGTGTGGGATAATGAACTTCATGTTCCTGTTTATTTCGCTAAAGTGTTAGCAGGTTATGAAAATAATAGCGGTGTAAATTTAAATGGTGAAAATTATACTCCTGCTAATGGGTTGAGTTCACTAGGATTGTACATTCCTCTGGGGCAAGGTTTGTTTACTGATCAACGTAGAACTGCCATCAAACAATCAGAGTTGATGCAGTCTTATGCGGAAGCTGAAAAGATTAAGCAAATCAATAAAATCATTTTGGAAGCGATGACTTCCTATTATCAATGGTGTTATAATTATCAGAAGTGGAAAGCGTATGAAGATGCCTATGTGCTTGCTGTAGACCGCGCGAGTGGGATTAACGAACGTGTACGTGCAGGTGATCTAGCTATGATTGATTCGGTTGAGGCTCAAGTTCAGGTACAAAGTGTTTTCATTCAGTTTCGACAAGCATGGTTGGATTATGCGAATTCGATGTTAGAAACATCTACGTTTTTATGGGATGAAAATCAACAACCATTAGTCATCAATGACTCTATTCAACCGGATTTGAGCACTTTTATGAAAGTGGATGAGTCCTTCAAAGATAGTATTCGTCACTGGTTAGAGTACGCACAAACGAACCATCCGGAGTTGATTAAAAATCGTGTGAAGCTACAAACCATGCAAGCGGAATATAAGTTGGCGATGGATAAACTAAAACCGAAGTTGGATGTGTCATACAACATTATCCAAAAAGGATTTTTTATGTCAGATGAGATCTTTAATGCCGGATATATTCCTAATAATCATAAGATGGGTTTGAATCTGGCGGTGCCATTACGTATGCGTTCGGAGACCGGGAAGTATCAACTCATGGGTGTGAAAGTAGGCCAAGCTGAATATGAATTGAGTCAGCAAACACGTGAAATTGAAAATCAATTGAAGTCCTATTATAACGAGGCTTTAGTAGTTAGCGAACAAGTAAGAGTCCAACAAGTTCTAGTGGGACAAGTTCGATTATTAAGTGAAGGAGAACAAGACCGATTTACGAGTGGGGAATCCTCTCTGTTTATTGTAAATCAACGTGATATGTACTTGTTACAGGCAGAAATTAAACTTTCAGAAATGTATTTTAAACTGGCTAAAAGTAAGTTGTATTTAACCTGGTCGGCAGGTAAAATGTAATAATCTTTTGGTAGGATAAATTTATTTAGCTGATTTATAGATACTTTAGTTTTTATAAGTCAGCTATTTTTAAGCCTTAAAATCGAGGGAAAACGGCTTTAAAACTGTATTTTTGCAGGTATTTTTAACACAATACCTGAGTAAAGAAGATTTATGAAAGTTTTAAAGTTCGGAGGTACCTCCGTTGGTTCTGTTGATAGCATCAAACAAGTGGCTGCTATTTTAGGTGGATTACACAAAAAGAAACAGAAGTTTATTGTCGTATGTTCTGCTATGTCCGGTGTCACGAACACTTTAGTAGAATTAGGTCAAAAGGCTTCAACAACGGATGCTACATACACGCAAGTTTTAAAATCTTTAGAACAGAAACATGTTCAAGCTGCTAAAACTTTGTTAGACGTAAAAGCACAAAGTAAAGCAGTAGCTCAAATCAAATTATTAATCAACGAACTTCAAGATTTGTTACACGGTATTTTCTTGTTAAAAGAATTATCACCGCGTACCAATGATTTACTATTAAGCTTTGGCGAGCGTTTGTCTTGTTACTTGGTGGCTGAGTATGTAAAACAAGAAGGTATTCCGGTTGATTTCCTTGATGCTCGTGAAGTTATCCGTACAGATGCCAACTTTGGTAATGCACGTGTTGACTTCAAGAAAACAGATAAACTGGTTAAAGAATATCTGAAAGATAAAAAACATAGTATTGTAGTTACCGGCTTCATCGGTTCTACAGATAAAAATGAAACGACAACTTTAGGTCGTGGTGGTTCTGATTATACAGCATCCATCTTTGGTGCTGCTGTAGATACAGATGCTATCGAAATCTGGACAGACGTAGATGGTGTAATGACGGCTGATCCACGTAAAGTGAAAAGTGCATTTACTCTAGACGAAGTGTCTTATGTAGAGATGATGGAGCTATCTCACTTTGGTGCTAAAGTAATTTATCCTCCAACGTTACAACCGGCATTCAAAAAACGTATTCCAATCTGGATTAAAAACACGTTCAATCCGGAATTCATTGGAACATTAATTTCTGAAAAAACGAAGAACTCTAACTACTTGGTTAAAGGAGTTACTTCTATTGAAAATATTTCCTTGTTAAATCTTACCGGTTCCGGTATGGTAGGTGTGCCTGGTGTATCCGGTCGTTTGTTCGGTGCGTTAGCGCGTCATCAAATCAACGTAGTCTTGATTACTCAAGCTTCTTCTGAACACTCAATCTGTTTTGTGATTGATTCTAAAGATACCAATAGAGCTCGAGTAGCAGTGGAAGAAGAGTTTACCTATGAAATGCAACAAGGTAAAATTGATAAGTTAGTAGAGAAACATGAGTTAGCTATTGTTGCTATTGTAGGTGACAACATGCGTAACACTCCTGGTATCTCCGGTAAATTGTTTGGTGCTTTAGGTAAAAACGGTATCAACGTAGTAGCTATCGCTCAAGGGTCTTCTGAGATTAACTTATCCGTAGTTATCCCTAAAACCGATTTAACTAAAGCGTTAAACATTATTCATGAGTCGTTCTTTATTAGCGACACGAAAGACATGAACGTGTTTATAGTCGGTGTTGGTTTGATAGGTAGTACTTTGATTAAACAAATTCAAAAACAAGCTTCTTACTTATCCAAAGAGAAGAATATCAAAATTAATATCGTTGGTTTAGCTAACTCTAGAAAGATGTTAATTCAACCAAACGGTATAGCGTTCTCTTCTTGGAAAGATAAATTAGACGGTGCGGACAAAGCCGATATTAAATCATTTGTGAAGAAAATGATTGAGTTGAATTTGCCTAACACCATCTTCGTAGATAATACGTCACACAAAGAAGTAGTAGAGCACTATCATTCTATTTTAGATGCATCTATCTCCGTAGTGACTCCAAATAAATTAGCGAATTCTAGTTTATTTAAAGACTATAAGAAATTACAAGAAACAGCTTTCAGACGTAGAGTGAAGTTCTTGTATGAAACGAACGTAGGTGCAGGTTTGCCTGTCATCAGTACGTTGAGTGACTTGAAAGACTCAGGTGATAAAATCATTCGTATCGAAGGTGTTCTTTCCGGTACTTTGTCTTACATCTTCAATACGTTCAAAGGAGATAAAAAATTCTCTGACGTAGTGAAAGAAGCAAAAGAAAAAGGATATACTGAGCCGGATCCACGTGATGACTTGAACGGTAAAGACGTTGCTCGTAAAATATTAATCTTATCTCGTGATGCAGGTTTTGAATTAGAAATGGATGATGTAGAAATTGAAAACATTCTACCGGCTCCATGTCTGAAAGCAAAAACTGTAGACGAGTTCTTTGCTCAATTAGAGAAGAACAATGATGTTTTTGCAAAACGTAGAGGCGAAGCAGATAAAGCAGGTAAGGTATTGCGCTTCATTGCTAAGTTAGAAGATGGTAAAGCTACTGTATCATTACAAGCAGTAGATGCATCACATCCTTTCTATAGCTTATCCGGAAGTGATAACATGATATCGTTTACTACAGAACGTTACAAAGACCGTCCGTTAGTAGTGAAAGGACCTGGAGCAGGTGCAGAAGTAACGGCTGCCGGTGTGTTTGCCGATATCTTAAGAATTAGTAATTATTTAAAAGGCTAAGGAATATCCTGATGGCTAAAAGCATAAAAGTATTTGCGCCTGCAACCGTAGCTAATGTGGCATGTGGTTTTGATGTACTCGGCTTTGCCGTGAACGAACCGGGCGATGAAGTAATTCTTACTTTGTCTGATAAACCGGGCGTACGCATCAAATCCATCAGCGGTGATGAAGGACGCTTACCCATGGAAGCTGACCGTAACACGGTAAGTATTTCTATTTTGAATTACTTAGACAAACTAGGAATTCAACAAGGGGTAGAAATTGATTTGATTAAAAAAATGCCTCTAGGTTCAGGTTTAGGTTCCAGTGCTGCTTCTACGGTAGCCGGAGTATATGCCATCAATGAACTATTAGATAAACCTATGGCGGTAAAAGATTTATTACCGTTTGCCATGGAAGGGGAGCGCATTGCGAGTGGTTCTGCTCATGCAGACAACGTAGCTCCATGTTTGTTAGGAGGATTTGTATTGGTAAGAAGTTATTCTCCTTTGGATGTAATTAAATTACCGGTACCTAAAAATTTATATGCAACCATCGTGCATCCACATGTGGAAGTGCAGACTAGAGATGCTCGTAACATTCTACGCAAACAAGTAGAGTTGAGCGATGCGGTTACTCAGTGGGGTAACGTAGGAGGTTTAGTAGCAGGATTATTAATGGAGGATATCGCGTTAATTGGTCGCTCTTTACAAGATGTGATTGTAGAGCCGGTGCGTTCCGTGTTGATTCCGGGCTTTGATGATGTGAAACAAGCAGCGATGGAAGCGGGTGCTTTAGGAGGTTCTATCTCCGGTTCCGGTCCATCCGTGTTTGCGTTAAGTACATCGTTAGAGGTGGCTAAGAAAATAGGCAAAGCCATGTATGATGCATTTGCTCAATATAAAATTGAAAGTGATGTATTTGTGTCACCTATCAATCCGGAAGGTCCTAAAGTAATAGGATAAGGCCTTAGTTCGTGTCTTCACGAACTGAAATGCGATTACCTTTCTAAACATTGGAGGTTTCGTTCGAGATAGAGAATAAGTAAATTAAATAATACATCGTACCGATACATAAACCTTCAAGGTTTGGTAAAGTGAGATGAAAAAAATAACCGTAATGAAATTATATAGTACCAAACGTTCCGTACCTGAAGTAGATTTGAAAGAAGCCGTGTTTAAAGGCTTACCGGATGACAATGGATTGTACATGCCGGAATCTATTCCGACGTTACCTGCATCTTTTTACGAAAACATAGATAAGCTTTCTTTTCAAGAGATGGCATTTGAAGTATCGAAGGCTTTAATTGGTCAAGATGTTCCGGATGCGGATTTGAAAGCGATTATTGACGATGTATTAAACTTTGATGCACCGGTGGTAAAAGTGGAAGACAATATCCATGTATTGGAATTGTTCCATGGTCCGTCGTTAGCGTTCAAAGATTTTGGTGCACGTTTTATGTCTCGTTTGATGGCGTATTTCTTACGTAAAGAAAACAAACGCATCACGATTTTAGTAGCTACTTCCGGAGATACTGGTTCTGCGGTGGCGCAAGGCTTCTTGAACACACCGGGAATTGATGTAGTTATTTTATATCCAAGTGGTAAAGTAAGTGACTTACAAGAAAAGCAATTAACTACTTTAGGTAATAATATAGTAGCATTAGAAATAGATGGTGTTTTTGACGATTGTCAACGCATGGTGAAAGAAGCATTCTTAGATAAAGAATTAACTTCTAAGATGAACTTGTCTTCTGCGAACTCTATTAACATAAGTCGTTTGATTCCTCAGTCGTTCTACTACTTCTATGCGTACGCGCAAACGAAGAAGTTAGGTAAGCCTGTCGTGTTCTCGGTACCGAGTGGAAACTTTGGTAACATTTGTGGTGGATTAATTGCGAAGCGCATGGGATTGCCAATAGCTAAGTTTGTAGCTTCTACCAATGCGAATGATGTGATTCCAAAATATTTGAATACCGGATTATTTGAACCTAGACCTTCCGTGGCTACGATTAGTAACGCGATGGACGTAGGAAATCCAAGCAACTACCAACGTATGGTAGAATTGTATGGTAATGATTTAAATGCCTTGAAAAAAGATGTAGTAGGAAAAGCGTACGATGATAAGACTACAGCTGCTGCATTGAAAGACGTATATACACGCACAGGATATGTAATGGATCCACACGGAGCGGTAGGGTATTTAGGATTGAAAGAATATTTAAAAGAGAGCGGTAGCGATGCTACAGGTATCTTCTTAGCAACGGCACATCCGGCTAAGTTTATTGAAGTGGTGAATGAGGTGATTGAGAAAGAAGTGGAGATTCCTCAGCGACTACTGGAAGTGGCGAAGAAGGAAAAAGTTTCCATTCCTATGAAAGCTGACTTTGCACTTTTGAAAAAGTATTTGTTAGAAAGAAAATAAGAATACAAGCCTCGATGAAAGTCGAGGCTTTTTTGTTTTTGAGGTATTGATTTAATCAATACTGGACTTATACTTTTAGGTAAATACAAATCATTTTTTCAATAGTAGTTTTGGCATGAGCAGATTAAAGGAATAGGAGGTGTTGACAGTTTTGTGCTACATTTCCTGCTAAATCTTTATTTATTTGCATGCTAATTTATTGTGTGTATTTAGTATTGGTATCTTGTTGAATATTTGCATTTTAAATTAAATCTTGCTAATTTGTGTTAAAGTGGTGAGTAAATAAATATTATTTATTGTGGCTAAATTTAGACATTTTGATTTACGGTTAGTTCAACCCAGTTTTGACTCAAGGTTGACAGACTTAGTTATCGAATTGGACCATCTAAGAAAAAAGAGATTAGGGGGAACTACCCATCCGCATGTATTTTTTCAACTTAAAAGTATATTTCAGACATTAGAGAGTATTGGTTCAGCAAGAATAGAAGGGAATAATACTACAATAGCTGAATTTATTGAAACTAAAATTGAGGAAAGGGAATATGTAAATGAGCAAATTCAAGAAATTAGAAATATAGAAAAGTGTTTAAATTATATAGAAGAGAAGAAGGAGCAAATACCAATAGGGAGATTTTTTATAAGTGATCTTCATCACATGATAGTAGAAGGCTTAACACCACCGCCTAAAGGAGAAGGTGATTTGACGCCTGGGGCATATCGTAGTCATGCAGTTGAAATTAAAGGGGCCTCTCATAAACCGCCAGAAACACAACAGCAAATTGATCATTATATGCTTGAGCTTTTTGATTTTATCAATGAGGAAACTTCCCCCAAATATGATTTGTTGAAAATGGCTATTGCGCATCATAGATTTATGTGGATTCACCCGTATGGTAATGGGAATGGTAGAGTTGGTCGATTGTTTACATATGCTTTATTAGTAAAAGCTGGCTTTAATGTTCATGTGGGAAGAATACTAAACCCAACAGCAATTTTTTGTAATGATAGAGATCAATATTATAGATTCCTATCAAGTGCAGATAATGGTAGTGATGAGGGTTTAATTAATTGGTGTACGTATGTTTTAGAAGGATTAAAAGCAGAAATTGATAAAATAGATATGTTGTTAGATTACGAATATCTAAAAGAATCGATTCTTATACCTGCATTGAATTATTCAAAAACGATGAAATACATTGATGATAGAGAATATAGAATTCTTAAAATCACAGTAGAGAAACAAGTAGTTCAAAATTCTGATATTCAGGAAGTATTAAAAGATAATCATATGACTTCAATTTCTAGATATATAAGAGTATTGAAAGAGAAAAAAATGCTTGTTAGTGAAAAACAAAATATTCGAAAATACCATATAAATTTTACAAATAATTTCTTAATAAGAAGTGTGATAAAAATACTTGAAGAGGAAGGCTTCATTCCAATGAAAACAAATGTATAAACAATGTAAATATCATTTATACATTATAGGTACTAGAGATTAGCGAAGGGTTGAAACGTCTCTAATTTTAGTAGTCATAGTTTGTAGGTAATGCATATCTTGTCCAAGATTAATAGATGGAAAAGCTTAATAATATAAGGTTTGACGATTGGAGCGAAAAGGCAATTTCAAATCCCCTAATGAAAGGAAGTACTATAGAGTATCTCTTTCCTGTTAAGTTTGAAAAATATTGTAAAATATTTCATCCATTTTGTCTGTCTCCTGACTATGAAAAAATGAAAGATGAATATTGGGCTTATAGTGAAGAAGATAACTTGGTTGATTTAGATAGTTATTTACCTAAACCCTTGAAAATATTAGCTCAAATACTTGGACATAATTTTGACAAACGTTATTCGACTGAAAAAATCGTAAGTGTTTTTGGGCGTCGTCAACCTAAATGGTTTCTTTATCCTGCTGAAGGTACTTTAGATTCACTAATACTACCACAACTTACAAAACTCCTTTCTAAGTACTCAAAAAGTCAAATTTGTTATTTTCACTATGTACAATATGCAATATCTACATATGAAACAACAATTTTTAAAGGAGTAGTTAGTGAATTGCCCAAGACTGTTCAAGTTGGATTTGCTGGAACACCCAATACTGTTTGGCCTGAATCAAAAGAATGGTATCTATATACAAATTTTGATGCAGACTATACTTTAATTGGAGGTAGGAAGGATATGATTAATGAGATTCTTTCGAGTGAAGAAATTGAAGCTTTAGAATGGGATCTTAATGATATTTTTTATCTAGAAGATTAAAGTGTCGAAGAAGTCAGATAAAAGCGGATTTGTAATCCGCAAGACTCACACTCCCTTACTATACCTACTCTTATACGCTAACGGCGACATGCCTGTGATTTTTCTAAAGACTTCCCTAAATGCTTTGGGGTCGGAGTAGCCCACTTCGTACATGATTTCATGAATGTTTTTTCGGCCTGCTTCAAATCCTTTTTTGGCAGCTTCCATTTTAACCCGTTGAATGTATTCTACCGGAGAGTTTCCCGTTGCTTTCATAAAGCGGCGGTCGAAGTTACGTCGGCTAACGGCACAGGTAGAGGAGAGTTCGTCTACCGATATTTTATCTTGTACATGCTCTTCTATATATTGTTGTGCTTTTAAGATAGCATCATCTTCATGTTGTTTTTGACCATTGAAAATCATGAATCCGGATTGACTGCTACGTTCCATATCTATCTGAAAAACTTTAGAACAGAAAATAGCGGTCTCTCGATTGTAATATTTTTCGATGAGATAAATAATCAAGTTTAAAAAAGAGTAAGCACCACCGTTGGTATAAATACCTTTTTCATCGGTGATGAGTTTGTCCGGAAGTAAATGGACTTGCGTAAATAAATTTCTAAAATCATTTGCAGCACTCCAGTGAGTAGAACAACTTAGTCCGTTGAGTAATCCAGTATTCGCAAGAAGAAACGCTCCGGTACAGATGCTGGCGATTTCTGCTCCACTCTTATATTGTTTTTCAATCCAAGGTATAAGTTCTTTGTTGTCTCGAATGGCTTGTTGATATTGATGATTTAAAGAAGGGATGATGACTACATCCGTTTTTGCAATGGATGAGATCGTCGTGTGTGGTTTAACAGAAAATAGACCATCATAATAATCTACCGAAGTAGCGGTGCCTACGAGTTCAATTTTAAACAAAGGCGCTTTTCCTGATCGAGCCCAATAAGCCTCAGCTCTCGAAAATATTTTATAGGACCCAACAATACTGCTCAGGTTATTTCCTTCTCCGTTCGGAATTAAGATGGTTAGGTGTTTCATTATATATAAAGATAAGAAAACTATAATGTCCTAAACAACCCTTCAGAATGGCTGTTTTTACCCCTTCATTTACCAGAAAAGCCATTATGTTTGTAGAGTAACATAGAAATCTTATGACTAAAGACTTTACTAAATCATTTTTGGTGAACCTATCGGCGCCGGAAGTGTTTCACCAAGTCATCGATGCACGTGCTTGGTGGTCGGGATTATTTGATGAGGAATTTACAGGCTCATCGAATCAATTGAATAAGGAATTTGAATTTAGAGCCGGAGATGGACTTCATTATACCAAACAGAAATTAGTGGAAGTAATTCCTAATCAAAAAGTGGTTTGGTTAGTAACGGAAAGTAATTTGAGTTTTCTTCAACATCCGGAAGAGTGGGTGGGGACTAAACTTATTTTTGACATCGTCGAAGAAAAAGGCAAAATCAAGGTTACGTTTACACATCAAGGATTACATCCTAAAGTCGAATGTTATGATGCATGCGCTCCGGCTTGGACGCAGTACTTGGAGCAAAAGTTGTTGCCTTTATTAAATTCAGTGAAGCAAACCTAAATATGAAAGGTATTATTATTTCGGTCATCATCATTAGTATATTTTGGGGATGCCAAACATCAACCACTACAGAACTATCCGATTCAACTAAAATCAATTCAATGAAAATGGAAAATAAAAGTTTTACTTCCACTATCATCGTTTCTAAATCTCCGGCCGATGTTTTCAAATCTATTCAAAACTTCAGAGGTTGGTGGAGCGAAGAGATAGAAGGCAAAACAGATAGTTTGAACGAAGTCTTTTTTTACCATTACAAAGATATTCATCTGTGTAAAATGAAATTGGTGGAAGCTACTCCGAATCAAAAAGTAGTATATAAAGTGGTAGAGAATGAGTTTAATTTTGTAGAGGATAAAACAGAATGGGTAAATACTCTACTAGTATTTGATATTCTTTCTGAAAATGGAAAAACTAAAGTGGTGTTCACGCACGAAGGCTTAGTACCTGAATACGCATGCTATGAAGTCTGTAATGATGCTTGGACCGGTTATATTCAAAATAGTCTAAAGTCATATATTGAAACCGGAATAGGAACTCCTAATCCTAAAGATAAGGATGGTTTTAATGCGGAATTAGCAAAGAAGTGGAAGCTGGACTGATCTAAAACGGAATTGTTTATACATTCTATGTTTTTACCAGTTTAATTCTACTTGTCGAAATATTATAACAGGAGGAGGACCTGGTCTACCATCGCGACCGTAGTTACCGGGTACTCCATTCATTCCATTTTTCCCATCTTTACCTCTGCTGCCTGTTCCGTAAGCGTTACCAGTATTGCCCCCATTCCCACCTTTTCCTTCTTTACCACCATTCCCACTTTTACCTCCTTCTGATATGAATTGAATCAACGATAAATAAGAAGTTGCATTAGGGTCAACAAAAACTGAAATGTTCCCACCATCACCACCATCTCCGCCGTTACCACCATTGCCTCCATATCCACCATTGCCTCCGTCACCACCATTTCCTCCACCTACCATAGAGCCATTCACATCTTTCGTAGTTGGAGCATTACCGCCATCTCCACCGTCACCACCATCTCCACCGTTACCACCGTCACCACCATTCCCTCCACTCGCAATGATTTTTAAATCCCCTCCATTAGTTGATATTATATAATAACTATTTTCATTTCGACTGTTTTTTACTTCTACTTTTAACATTGTTCCAAGTATTTTATCTTGAAATGCTTTTACATAGACCTCTAAGTTTAGTCCGGTCAAACCCGAAGTTCCATGTCCACCGTCTTGTCCTTTTAACCCGTCTTGCCCTATACTTCCATTTGCTAGTTTTGTATAATCATAATTGTTGTCTCGATAGGAGCCGTCTCTTCCGTCAGAACCATTCGTGCCATCTTTACCATTCGTACCTTTTGCTCCTTTTATGTTATTTGTTTTGTAAACACAGGGATATTTAAAATCAATAGATATTATGGATTCTTTTTTGAGTAATTGATTAGAGTTATGAATAGCAGTAATCAATAAGATTTTTTGTAAAAAGTATGGACGCGCATCCGTTGAAAATATGTACAAGCCATTTTTTATGGTTTGATTATTTACTTTTACTTCAAGCCCTTCCCATTTTAGCATCATAGAGTAATCATTAGTAGAATTCGTGCTCATTTTAATTCCGTTGTCAAATGTAGCAGCAACGTGTATTAGTAAATTCATACAAGGAGATACACCTCTAGTGGTGTCCACTAGTATATCTAATTGGGTAGTATAGTTTATTGGTACTACAAATATTTGTGTATAGGAATTCGAAGAAAGTGTTTTAACTGAAATAAGTACTTTGTGGGATTTAATAGAAATACTATCGTTTGAAATTGTGAGAATGCCATTTCGTAGAGTTCCATTTTGAATTTGAATCTCAAAATTGTCCCATTCAATATTGCCATCTGCAAACCCTTCAGTTTTAACTATACTTTTATTAGATAGGGTGATTTCAAGTCCTAACTCCATGGTCATACCCGGCAGCAAAACAGGTGGTTGTTTTGTTACAAGTTTAAGTTGTGTGACGGTTTTATTTTTTAAATTTCCGGCACCCCATGAATGAGAGGCAGTATATAAAATTGCTAATATGGTAAGAAACGCAATGCTGAAATAACGTGACATGTTTGGGATACTTAGATTTATAACATCTTAAATTATTAATTTAATTATCAGAAATCAACAAGCCGAATTAAGCTTCATGGAAAGATTTGCTAACTTTAGATTAGTTGTAACTTTTGATAGATAAAACCATAACAAGTGTTTGTTGAAGAGGTAATATTTAATTGACAACTTTTTTGTATCTTGGATAAGAACTTAATCAGATACATTATGAAAAAGATTTTTGCTGCAATAGTGTTTTCGTTGTTTTATGTTGGCATTAGCTCTGCTGTTACGCACACCGTTTTGGTTGGACAAGGTAACACACTTACCTTTTCTCCCAACACCTTAAGTGTAGTGGTTGGAGACGTGGTACACTTTGAATGGGTGTCCGGGTCGCATACCACCACATCTGTGACTGTACCATCCGGCGCCTCTACTTGGACAAATAGTATCACATCTACCAGTACATCGTTTGATTATACCGTAGCAGTAGCGGGTACTTATGATTACAAATGTAATCCTCATGGTGGTTCGGGTATGACAGGTTCCTTCACAGCTACTACTACAGGTGTTACTACAAAATATTCGGATATTAGAAGCTCAAGTGTACTTACACCTAATCCGGTGGTAGATCAAACGGTGTTAAAGTTTACTTCAGCGTCTTCGTTTAAAGCTACCGTTCGTATTTACGATATCACCGGTGTATTTATCAGCGAAGAAAAGATAAAAATCGAACAAGGAGATAATGCACATTCTTTAAATGTGGCTAATCTGACTACCGGTATGTATTATGTGAACGTGTTGGATAAAGACGATGCGTTTTTAGTTTTGCGATTGATTAAACAATAATTCTATTGGCTACCTATATATCCATCTTGCGTGGCATTAACGTAAGCGGTAAGAATATTATTAAAATGGAGACTCTGCGCAACATGTACGAGTCGCTAGGTTTTAAAAATTGCGTAACCTACATCCAAAGTGGTAACGTAGTTTTTGAATCTAAAAAAACTACTCCTGAAAAACTGGTAAGTGCTATTTCGTCAGCCATAGAGAAAGAGTTTGGGTTTGAAGTACCGGTCTTAGTATTAACGGTAGAAACACTTCAGGAGATTATTAATCAAAATCCGTTTGTAAAGGATAAAAAGAAAGACGTTAAGTTCTTTCATGTTACGTTCTTGGCTGAGCTTTCTGGGGTGAAAGAGTATGATTCTATTCTAGATAAAGGACAAGCAGGAGAGGAGATAGCTATTACATCCAAGGCGGTGTATTTGTATTGTCCCAAAGGATATGGTAATACCAAATGGACGAATACTTTTTTAGAATCGAAACTGAAAGTAAAAGCAACGACGCGTAATTGGAAAACAACGCTGGAGTTACTTAAAATGGCTGGGGAAGAATAATCATGTTAAAAAACAATATACATACCACCAACTACGAAAATACTTTCATTGAAGTAGCGGCTGATTATAAGTTGACGAAATGTAAGATGCCTAATTTGAATGCGGAGAAAAAAACAATTGCTGCTATTCAATTTGATTTGGTGTGGGAGCATCCGTATGAATTCACTTCCGATGATGTATTGTTTCAAACTTATGCAATTAAACAAGGTTTGTCTAAATCCGAATTAAGTGCTGCTAGAAAAGAATTCTTTTCGAAAGGACAAGCTTGCTTTCGAGCATCACCTTTGACTAAAACGCATGGCTTTGGAGTGCATTCCAACGAAGAAGGAAAGATTGCACTTTATCCTTTAGAATCTCCGGAGTATAAAAAGTTATTAAAAGATGCGAAGGTGGAGAAAGTGAAAGCTATGCGCACTTCTAAAAAATAGAGTATTGTAACTAAACCTGCAAGGTTTGTTCTAATGTGGAAGACTCTGTTGCTGATAAAGCACAATAATTATAAGCGAAACCTTGCAGGTTTTATAGCTCTAAACGAAATATTAAAATGTATATTAAAAAGGAACCCATCATTCCCGGTGAGATTGCCGACTACCATTTCTCTGAAGAGGGGATTTTGTATTCCTATTCGAAATCTATTTTGCGTACGGTAGATAATATTTCACGTAATGTAGAATTGGTTAAACAGATTACGGGGAATAAGCCTGTTCCTTTATTGATTTTTTTGGAGTCTTCTCCGATGCCGGATAAAGCTACTCGACAGTTGTCAAAAGAGAAATTACCGGAGATTTATTCGGCGATGGCTATGGTTTCTAAAGCGGGTTTAGCCTCCTTTATTATGAAATTGTTGTTTAAGTTATCGCCTCCTCCTATACCTATGAAGCAGTTTTCGACGGAGAAAGAGGCGCTGGAATGGCTAAAAAGCCAAAAATAAAAGATTTTTTACACTTCATTTTTCCTTCTTTAGCCCCGGTTTCGTGTCCTCACGAACCGGAATATGAAAAGTGGTTCGTGGGGACACGAACCATGGTAAATAAAAGATTTTTCCTCTTCATTTTTCCTTCAGATTTGGTTCAAAGTTGAAACAGAATTGCTGTATATATTTACATCAAGATTCACAATTAAACCACGAACCGATATGAAAAAGATCATCACTTCCGCCGTATTAGCTATAGTTTTTGTATCTACTTCTATGGCCGGTAATCGACCACATGGGTATGCTGCTTATAAGAAGCACCAAAAACATCATCATGCAAAAACGTATCATCCGCAACACAAGTCGGATCCTACATACCAGAACTAATAGTTAACAATAAATAATACCCGTAACTAGCCCTTACTCGTGTGTTTTATAAAGTTAGTGCGTGTCTCCTGCTGAGCGCGCACTATTTTTTTTAAGGGTATAAGAATTATGAGTTATGAATGATAGGATATCAAAATATTTATACTTCTCTATATTTTTCTTTCCTCCAACTCCGAAGGAGTGACATTATAATAGAAATCAATCATCATTATTATTCAGCGCGTGAACCCCGAAGGGGGGCATTATAATATCACCTCTTCGGGGTTGGTCCGTTCTTTTATTTCTGCGGAATGTGTGCTATTTAAATGTCACTCCTTCGGAGTTTATTTTGAAAATATTTTAAATCGGGGTAAATTAGGCGAGATAAAATGTAATTATCATGAAACTATTTTTATTTGTTATAATTCTATTTTTTATCACTCTATTTGCGAATGCTCAACGAGCTTCCAAGGAGAAGCGAGTAAAAAAGGATGATTTTAAAATTCAGATTGATAGTATAAATTATTTTTTACAATGCTATGATACACTCTATCCTTATTCAGATGGTGAATTCAATATAGACATTATTAGTTCTGTTCAAGGGGAAATTACAGAACGATTATTAAAGATTTTGAATGACAAAAGAATTTTGGAGTATCAAATTGAAAATCTTTTTAAATCAAATGACCTTTATATTACAAAATCGGATGATAATAAAATTTATTTCCTTTCAATTGAAGAAAAAACAGGAGGCTCCTATAGGTCAAGTATTACCATAATACACTATCGATTGAAAAATGGAACATTTAAAAGTGAATATTATGGTGGAAATAATGAAGAATCATCTATTCCAGTATTTGGTAAGCCATATTTGATTGATAGTCTAAATCAAAAGTATTTTATGATTGGAGGTGTTGAAACTTGTAATACTTGTCATTTTTCAGCAGCGATGACTCTTCAACTTGATTCAAATTATTGTAATGTAAATACAGTTTTTCAATTTGATGGTCGATATGATGATTTAGAAATATTTGAATATGATACCTTGACTAAAGTTTTTTCATATGAATTCTTTTCATCTAGTAACGATGATTCACTTTATGGAGATAGTAATATTCCTTTGGGATTTAGAAAAAGATTTATTGGTAAATTTGTATATCACGATGGGGATTTTATACAAATTGAAAATTGTGAATATTTAATAAAGAAGGATAATGAATAGATTCTTTACTTATAGTATATAACAAATATTCTCCCAACCCCGAAGGGGTGGTATTATAATAGAAATCAAACATCATCATTATCCAGCGTACGAACCCCGAAGGGGTGGCATTATAATATCACCCCTTCGGTGTTGGTCCGTTCTTTTATTTCTGCGGAATGTGTGCGATTTAAATGTCACTCCTTCGGAGTTTAATTTTGAAAATATTTTAAATTGGGGAAGATTAAAAAGAGTGTTTAGTAAAGATGAATTTAATAGAAAAATTACACATTGCGTTATTTGCAAAATCATCAGATAAAATAATATCAAAAGATGGTGTTTTTGAATTCAAGATGCCATCAGGCTATTTTTTTATAAAGTCTAAAGGAGTGTATCAAATTTTTAAGCCAAATGATAAAGGATTTCTTTTTCAGTGGTCAGGTTTTGTATTGCCAGAGAAATTGGAAAATAAATTCGATGTTGATTTGGAATTGAAAAGGGAGTTAACACAAAATTCCAATGCTAAAATACAATTTACAGGAAATTATTATTGTGTGTGTTCAGCAACAATATCTGAAGACAATTCTGTTATTGTGTATACATGGAAAATAGGAGAGGCCAATAAAAGAATACTTGTGACTTTAATATTAGACGGAAGTAATACTCGTGATAAAATTGATAGTCAGATATATTTTGCAGGTGAATTAATGAGAGAATTGAAAATAAAAAAATAAAACCTACCTCAAATCCTTCTCTTTCACTTCTTGTTCAATCATACATCTAAAATGACCTTTCGGGCATTTGTTGTGTCCAATCTTAGAACAAGGTCGGCAGTATAAATTCTTTACTTCCCAATTCACATGTTCCGTTAAATACGGTTCCATGCCAAAGCCCGGAATGGTATTGCCCCACACCGCAATAATTCTTTTTTTGAAAGCAGCACCTATGTGCATTAATCCTGTATCCGGCGTTACTAAGTAATAACACTGTTGTACTAAGGATGCCGATTGATTTAAGGAGAATTGTCCTGCCGTATTGATAATGTCTTTTCGATCCGGGAATTTTTTAACTAAGGTGTCACCAAAGTCTTTATCATCTTTCCCTCCGAGCAACATCACTGCGTAAGGAATCTTCCCAATAATCTCAATCATCTTTTCTTCCGGAATACGCTTAGTCGCATGTTGTGCTCCTAAAGCAATGGCTACGTATTTGGAATGAAAAGCTTCCGGAAATTTTTCCGTAATGGAAACAATATCTTTCTCCGCCAAAAAATAATCTAAACCTTTGTGGTCGTTTTTTACTTTTAAATGTTTTACTGTATCCAGATAACGGTCAACGATGTGTGTCTTGGGTAATATCTTCCATTTCCAATTCACACGTATCCACTTACGTATATTTAGTTTGTTAAATCGCTTTACAGGTTTATCCAACGCCCATGCAATACGATACGTGCGTAAATTATTATGTAAATCAATCACCTCGTCATACTGCTCTTCTTTCAATTGCTTGATAAGTGCCGAAGTTGATTTTTCTAATTTGAATATCTTATCTACGTACGGATTGTTCTCCCATATATTGGCAAAGGCCGCTTTGGTAGCCACGTGAACTTCCGCATTAGGGATTTGCTGTTTTAAACAACGCACCACCGGAGTCGTTAGTACGATGTCTCCAATAGAGGAGAAGCGTAAGACTAAAATTTTCACAGCGTGCGCCCTTTCTTTTTACCTAACCATGCTTCTACTTCTTCGATTGGCCATGCGTTGAAACAACGGTCTTTGGTTAAGCCTGCTTTTTGAGCTACTAATACACCAAAGTGCATATCATGATATCCTTTCACTTCATGTGCATCCGGATTGATAGAGATGATACATCCTTTGTCTAAGGCATAACCTATGTGTCTCCAATCCATATCCAAACGCAATGGATGAGCATTGATTTCAATGATCACATGATTTGCTGCGCAAGCATCAATAACTTTTTTATGATCAATAGGATAACCTTCGCGCTTTAATAACAAGCGACCTGTAGGATGTCCTAACATGGTAGTGTATGGATTTTCAATAGCGGTGATTAATCGCTGCGTAGCCTTCTCTTCATTCATCGTTAGATTGGAGTGAATAGAAGCTACGATGAAGTCGAACGATTTTAATACATCTTCTTCATAATCCAGCGCGCCATCATTTAAAATGTCCGATTCAATTCCGGAGAAAATTTTAAAATTGGAATAACCCGCGTTGAGTTGTTTAATCTCTTCTTGTTGTTGTTTGATTCTATCCGGACGTAAACCGCCGGCATAGGAGGCAGTCTGGCTGTGATCAGAAATGCCTAAGTATTGATATCCTTTTTGTTGAAGGTAATTGGCCATGTCTGCCAGTGTATGTTGTCCATCACTGTAAGTACTATGATTATGAAAGGCACCTTTCAAATCTGAATCTTGAATGATTTGATCTAAGGTGTTGTTCTCAAAGAAAGCGGTTTCTCTTAAACCTTCACGTAGGTACGCAGGTACAAATGGTTTTTGAACCGATTCGTAAAATGCTTCTTCCGTAGCGTAATCTTGTTTTAACAATTGCAGGTAAGTAAAACCTTGTTCGTTCGTCTGACGAAGGTGATCAACACCAGCAGCATGTAATATCTTTTCTGAACCGGAACGAGTGTTAGAAGTAAAGTGAATTTTCACCGGTAAACTTTCCGGAGTATAAGTACCTATCCAAGTGAATAGGGTAGAGCTTTCTAATTTTTCTTCCCACTCATCCGACGATTGCAATACCGCCATGGTGTTCATCGGTTGTGCAGAAGACACAAGGAATTCTAAAGAGTCTAATACTTCTAACTGACGAGCTAATCCGCCGGAAACACTCACGTTCGCATCGCTTAATAATTCAGATAGTTTAGTTTGAAGTGGTTGAATATGCTTTTCAATATCGGCATATAAAAATTCATGTGCGTGTTGTTCCTTAAATTGTAAGGCACGTAATATATTTTGTTGCGACTTCTCTCCAAAGCCTTTTAAGTTAGCTATCGTGTTGTTTTGACAAGCTTCTAGTAATTTTTCAGAAGAGTCAATGCCATGTTCCATCCACAGGGTACGGATTCTCTTTGGTCCTACACCTTTAATCCCAATCATGGAAATCACACCTTCCGGTGTTTTACTTTTCCATGTTTCTAATTCTTGAAAGGAACCAGTCTCACGCCAGTCGATAAGTTTGGCAGCTAAACTTTTTCCCAAACCATCGGCTGACTCCAGCGCTTCTTTACTTAATGACATGACTGGTTCTGTCATGCGCTCTATGGAATAGGAGGCATTTTGAATGGCTCTTATTTTAAAAGCATTTTCATTATGTAACTCCATTAATAGAGCCACAAAAGCAAATTGGTCGGCAACTTCTTGGTTAGATAACATATCATAAATATACAGGTTGCAGATGAAAGTAAGAAACCGGATGTTATAGACTTATGTAGTTTCAGTATAATTATATTCCCACCATTAAAATGGTGGGCTATCTATCGCTTGACTCTGGCTGTAAAGTTAATTCCTTGCGGTTAGGTAGCCCACGGTTTTAACCGTGGGATTTAATCATACATACCTGTGGGGCTAAATAATCTCCTCGCCCTGGCACGTGTCCTCACGTGACGGAATAAATGTTGCGAGTGTTGCGTGAGGACACGCACCACGGCAGGTTCAATCTCCGCGGGATTTAAATTTGATAACTAAACGATTTTGGTTTTAAAATTCTTGATTAACTTGTAAGGTAAAATAGAGTGAAATATGAACTATTGGTTAGTAAAATCGGAGCCTTATAAATATCCTTACGAACAATTAGTGAAGGATAAAAAAACGATTTGGGATGGCGTACGCAACTATCAAGCACGTAATAATATGCGTGCAATGAAGAAGGGCGATATGGTTCTTTTTTACCATTCGAACGAGGGGAAGTCTATAGTTGGGATTGCTAAAGTGTTAAAAGAGTCTTATCAAGATCCCACCACGGACGATACTAATTGGGTAGTAGTAGAACTAGGTCCGGTGAAGAAATTAAAGAAAGAAGTGACCTTAGCTGTGCTTAAGGCCGAGCCAAGATTATCCCAAATGGAATTTAATCGATTAGCACGTTTGTCGGTCCAAGGGGTTAAAAAAGAGGAATTTGACATAGTTTTGGAGTTGGCAGGTGAATAAGTTTTACTTTCGCAGACTACGCATTCCTTCATAAAAAATGTATATTTGAAACGTTATTACAAGCCATGTCCAAACGTATCATTATTGATAACGACCTTTTGCAAATCATGCTAGATCGCCTGTGTCAACAGCTGATTGAATCACATGATTCTTTTTCGGACTCCGTTTTATTGGCATTACAACCTAGAGGTGTAGGCTTAGGTGCTCGTTTACAGAAGAAATTATCCAAGATGTTAAAGAAAGATATTCCATTGGGATACCTTGATGTAACCTTCTTCCGCGATGATTTCAGAAGAAACGAAACTCCGCTGAAAGCAAATGAAACGAATGTTCCGTTTTTGATTGAAGACAAAAAAGTCGTTTTGATTGATGATGTGTTGTACACGGGAAGAACTATCCGTGCAGCGATGGATGCCATGTTAGCTTACGGTCGCCCTAAAAAGGTGGAGTTGCTTACATTAATCAACCGCAAGTACAGTCGTGATATGCCTATTCAACCTACTTATGTAGGGAAAGAAGTTATCTGTCTGGAATCGGAAAAAGTCTTGGTGGAATTAAGCCCGAAAGAGGGCGGTAAAGATACTATTTGGTTAGTCAAGAAATAATTAGAACAATGAGTCAATTATCTGTAAAACACTTATTAGGAATTAAAGACCTCACCGTTAAAGATATTGAACTCATTTTAGAAACTGCCAAACAATTCAAAGAGGTCATCAACCGACCTATTAAAAAAGTTCCTTCCCTTCGTGATGTTACCATCGCGAATGTATTTTTCGAAAACTCCACACGTACACGTTTATCCTTTGAATTAGCACAGAAGCGTTTATCTGCAGATGTAGTGAACTTCTCTGCCTCCGCTTCATCCGTGAAGAAAGGGGAAACATTGCTTGATACCGTTAACAATATCTTGGCCATGAAAGTGGACATGATTGTCATGCGTCATGCGAGTGTTGGGGCACCTCATTTCTTAGCCAAACACATCAAAGCTAATATTGTAAATGCCGGCGACGGTACGCACGAACACCCAACTCAAGCCCTGTTAGATAGTTTCTCTATCCAAGAAAAATTAGGCAGTGTAGGAGGTAAGAAGGTATGTATCTTCGGTGATATTTTACACTCACGTGTAGCTTTGTCCAACATCTTTGCCTTGCAAAAACAAGGTGCTGAAGTAATGGTGTGTGGTCCATCTACTTTGATTCCTAAATTCATGAAAGATTTAGGCGTGTTAGTAGAACATGATTTACGTAAAGCGCTTATGTGGTGTGATGTAGCCAACGTATTACGCATACAGTTGGAACGTCAAACAATTAAATATTTTCCTACACTTCGCGAGTACTCTCAGTATTACGGAATCAACAAAGAACTTTTAGATTCTTTAAATAAAGAAATCGTTATCATGCACCCGGGGCCAATCAACCGTGGTGTGGAACTAAGCAGTGACGTGGCCGACAGCGGACATTCTATTATCCTAGATCAGGTAGAGAATGGCGTAGCGGTTCGTATGGCAGTTCTTTATTTGTTAGCAGGAGCGAAGTAATTCCTTACGGAAAACGTTTCCATTGATCCGATGTGAACGTCCATTCAGAAGTATAAATAGTCGACACATTTATATCAAACCATGGGCTTGAAGCTTGTGCAGGATTTTTAACTATATGGGTTTCCTGAGCCGGCATATAGCTTTGAGCTAACATCACTTTTTTATTTCCTTTGGCATCTATACACATATCAACCACTATCATCGCATGACCTGGATGTCCACCTTGAATCAGTACGTCTCCAATGGTCACATCTTTAGGTAGGATACTCTTTAACTCTTTGGAAAGTGAGGCAGTTCCGCAATAAGTAAATACGGTTTCCAAGTAAGAACGATAGGAGGCATAGCTGGAATCGGCCTGTGTTTTTTTGCTCCAAGTCACCTGGTTACCGTTCACAGTAGGGCGGTATCCTTGTCTCCATTGAGAATATAGGGCTGGAGTACCGTTGGTAAAAGTAAATCGAATTTGATCATATTTCTTTTGTTGATACCAATAGTCGGCTCGCAGGCGCATGATAGCATCGGCGCACTGTTGAAGGTTTTTATTACCTATATCTTGTTGAAGTACAGCGTAATGGAAGGATGGCTGTTTAGTGTCTCCATTGTAATAATGGACCGAATAACCTTCAGGTTGTAGGGTGTACTGCTGAAGATAAGCTCCGAAGCTGTTGTTGGATGGACTGAAACGGTTGAAATTCTCAGGGCAAGGGATGGAATTTACTTTTCTAATCGTATCTTTTTGCGTATTTTGAGCGTAAATATGATAAGTTGAGGCCTCTTTGGGTGTTTTCCGGTGACTCCCGGAAGACGAAAAGATAAGTAAGGTTATTAGAAAAACGATCATATGAGTAAGGTTAGACATTGGATTTTGTTGATTGGTATCATTATAATGCCGTGGTTGCATTCTTGTTACAGTCTTCAGCAAAAAAAAGCGGCATCTCATCAGCCGTTCAAGCCTCATCAGCCTTCCAAAATGAAGCATAAAAAGCACCATTAATTAATAAACAGTAGTAAACCTTTTTGAATAACCATGAAAAAGTTGATTGTATTTGCTCTATTGTCAGGATTTCTATGGAGCTCATGTAACTATGGGCACAAAAATCAAAGCTGGCACCCACGTACCGGACAGAAAATGAAAGCTGGTCATAACAGATAAGAAATAGGCCTCGATTTTATCGAGGCTTTTTTGTGTCTGATTCAAGGATAAAGATATACTTACATCGCTTCAAAAGAAGAAAATTCCTCCGTATCTTTATAGTAATAACGGGTTGTATGAAGAAGATTATTGTAGCCATTGACGGGTATTCTGCTTGCGGGAAAAGTACTACGGCTAAAATTTTAGCATCCAAGTTGGGATACTCTTATATTGATACAGGTGCAATGTATAGGGCTGTTACCCTATATTTCATTCAAAATTATATACCTCTAACAGATCCTAAGGATGTTCAAGAGGCATTAGAAAAAATCCACATTAATTTCCAACATAATTCTAAAACGGAGCGCAGTGAGATTTTTCTCAATGGTTTGAATGTAGAGGACGAAATTAGAAAAATGTATGTTTCTGAAAAGGTAAGTGAAGTAAGCGCTTTGCCACTTGTCAGAAAACAATTGACCGAAATTCAGCGCAAGATAGGCAAGAAGAAAGGTGTGATTATGGATGGTCGGGATATCGGAACAACGGTCTTTCCGGATGCTGAACTGAAAATATTCATGGTGGCGGACATGCATGTTAGAGCTTCTCGTCGTCAGATGGAGTTACTTGAAAAGAAACAAACGGTCGATTTAGATGTTATTATAGCAAATCTTGCGCATCGCGACCATTTAGATATGAACCGGGCTGAGAGTCCTTTAAGAAGGGCTATTGATGCTCACGTGATTGATAGTACTTATATCACTGTGGAAGAACAAGTGGATTGTATTATGAATTTAGCGGTAAGTAAAATGATTGAATTAGAATTTCCTTTGTCGGACATATGATAGTTGATATAGATAAAAATTCAGGATACTGCTTCGGAGTAGAATTTGCCATTCAAATGGCAGAAGACGAAATGGATTCCGGTGGTCCTTTGTATTGCTTAGGTGATATTGTCCATAATAGTATGGAAGTAGAACGCCTAGCTAAAAAAGGATTACGCATCATTGATCGTGATCAGATGAAGGAGTTAAGAGATTGTAAAGTGTTAATCCGTGCACACGGTGAACCACCTGAAACTTATAAATTGGCTTTGCAAAATAACATTGAGTTAATCGACGCATCTTGTCCAGTAGTGTTAAAACTACAAAACAGAGTAAAAGCTTCCTTTGATAATATGGAAGAGAGTGATGGCCAAATTGTTATTTATGGTCAACAAGGACATGCAGAAGTAATAGGCCTAATAGGCCAAACACGTCAAAAAGCCATAGTAATTACAGGTGAGCAAGATTTAGATAAAATTGATTTTAATCGCCCCGTTACATTATATAGTCAAACCACGAAAAGCACCCAAGGTTTTTATAAGATTAAAGACTTAATGGAAGAACGTGTGAAAGAAGCGGGAAGAGAATTGGCAGACTTTGATTACAATGATAGTATTTGTCGTCAAGTATCGAATAGAGAACCTCAGTTGCAGAAATTTTCTAAAGATTATGATGTCATCGTTTTTGTAAGCGGTAAGAAAAGTTCTAACGGTAAAGCTTTGTACAGTGTGTGCAAACAAACCAATGACCGTAGTTACTTTATCGAAAACGAAACGGAATTAGATAAAACTTGGTTTAACGAAAGTGATCGAGTAGGGATTTGTGGTGCTACTTCAACCCCGATGTGGTTGATGGAACAAGTAGCTAATCATATTCGCCAATATTCTTGGTAGTGAATTAATGAAATTACTTCTACGATATTTTATCCGTGGGTTGGTATTTTTGATACCAATCACTGTTACTATTTATATATTGGTATTTTTAGTAGGGTTAATCAATAGAGCGGTACCTGCTTTATTTGGGGAACATGTTCCGGTGATTGTAGGGTTTCTGATTGTAATAGTGTTAATCACTATTATGGGTATGATTACTTCTATATTTATAGTAAAACCCTTCTTCTCTTTAATAGAAAATTATATTTATAAAATCCCACTAATTAATATCATCTATTCTTCAACTAAAGATATTGTTGGTTCTTTTGTGGGTGACAAGAAAAAGTTTGAACATCCGGTTTTAGTTTATTTGGATGAAAAACAGGAAGTAGGAAGAATAGGGTTTATAACTAGAGAATTTAAACAAGAGTCAGAAGTGGGAGAGATGGTGAGTGTGTACTTCCCTCATTCGTATAATATTTCAGGTAACATTATCTTAGTACATAAAAATCGTATTAAACACTTAAGCATCACCGGCAGGGAAGCCATGAAATTCCTAGTGTCCGGAGGTATAACCGGTGACTTACACGAAGACTAGTGTTACCAAATTGTTAAGCGTATTTTACTACAGGGTTACGCTTTTTTGTTTGTAATCCATATTTTTCTACTCCCTTAACATTGTATTAACACAGAGTTAAAATACAAGTAATAGAGCAGCTATATTTTTGTGACAGTTAATTAATCAAATAATTAAGCTGTAAAAATGTCAAGCTCTGTTTCAAAAGTTTCTAAGCTAATTGTTCTAATTAGTTTATTCATTACCTCATTTATTACGAACGCACAGACCGGTATTATAACCGGGGTTGTTACGGATTCCATTTCAGGAGAAACAATCATTGGTGCAATCATCACAGTTAAAGAGAATGCTACTATGGGAGCACAAACTAACTGGGAAGGAAAGTTTGTAATCCAAAATGTAAAACCCGGAACCTATACTATTCGAGTAAACTATGTAGGATATACTACAAGAGAAGTTTATCCGGTAGTTATCGTTGGTGGGGATACTAAAGATTTAGGAACCATTTATATGGGCCTTGATGAAGAAGTTCCTTCTGTTGTCATTGAAGCAGAAAGAGTAACCAATACCACGGAAGCCGTAGTTCAAGAAATTAAAAATCAAGAACAAGTGGTATCCGGAACGTCTGCACAAGATATTGCAAAAACAACCGATAGAGATGCGGCTGCAGTGGTTTCACGTGTTTCGGGTGTTACTATAGTTGATAATAGTTTTATCCTTGTACGTGGTTTAAATAGAAGATACAACGGTATCATGTTAAATGGGTTGATGGCTCCATCAACAGAAATTGATTCCAGAGCTTTTGCTTTAGATTTAATTCCAAGTAATATGATTGATCGTATGTTGGTTTTTAAATCCGGTTCAGATGATCTGCCGGGTGATATGACAGGGTCTATGGTAAAGTTATATACTCGTAGTACCGTGTCACAACGCTTTACTCAAATTAACCTAGGTTTAGGTTTCCGTCCGGGAACAACATTCTCTACTAGACAATCACAAACGACTAGTTCTACCGATTGGTTAGGATTTGATAGCAAGAGAGCATTCCCTTCTGCATTCCCTGATAATTTAAATGCTCCCAATATTATCTTTGATCCCATTGCTCAAGAAAATGCAGCTAAATCATTAAACAATGATTGGTCTTTAAATGATCGTTTTTTACTGCCTGATATTCGTTTAGGTTTAAATATGGGTAGATTTTTCTATGTAGGAAAAACAAAAATAAGTAACATCACTTCTATTAATTATAGCTCCACAAATCAATATTATAACGCTTCTAGAAGCCGTAATTTATATAATGGTACAGAGCCTACAGAATTGTTTAATTATGATTATGCAACGTTGCAAAAAAGTGCACGTGTAGGTTTGTTGTGTAACTGGCAAGCATATTTCAATGAAAGAAATAAAATCGAATTCAGAAATATGTTTAACCAATCCGGTCAAAATGAATCTATTTCAAGAACCGGTTTAAACAAAAAGACAGGAAGTAACCCGTTATCATGGTTTGAAGTACAAGACCGTTCCTTATATTATCAAGAAAGAGGTGTTTACTCTGGTCAGTTAACAGGTGAACATAAATTAAAGAATGATAAAACGATGATTGATTGGGCATCTGGATTGTCCTATATCTATCGTAATGAACCTGACTTTAGAAGAGGTGGTTATCAACGTGTAACTGATGGTACAAGTGATTTTAGAGTGGTTGTTCCTCCTCAAGCATCTGATAACAATGCCGCTCGATTTATGTCGGCTTTAAAAGAAACTACTGTGGCAGGTGCACTAAATGTAACACATGCATTAAAAAGTGGTAATGATTCTACTTCTAATAAAGGAATTAAAATTAGAGGAGGTTTATACGTAGAAAGAAGAAGTCGTTCATTCGAATCTAGATGGTTATCCTATATTCGTGCTTCTTCAGGGTATGATCCTGCTAAAGATTTACTTCCTCTGGAAACTATTTTCTCCGATGAGAATATTAGTTATAACAACGGGTTTATTCTAAATGAAGGTACAGATGGTACTAATAAGTATACGGCATCTAATATGTTATTTGCAGGGTATGGTGGTACTACATTCTCCTTCTTTAAGAAATTCACTGCTAATGCTGGAGCAAGAGTAGAACATAATACTCAACGTATTGATACTAGAAATCAATCCGGTCAAAAAATTAGCGTAGACAATCCAATCTTGAACGTTCTTCCTTCTCTAGGTATAGTTTATAATATGACTCAAAAAACATTATTTAGAGCTACTTGGGCACAAACATTAAATCGTCCGGAATTTAGAGAATTAGCTCCATTTGGTTTCTATGACTTTGAAAACAGCTGGAAAGTAAATGGTAATCCCAATTTGAAAAATGCTACGGCGAATAACTATGATGTTCGTGCAGAATTTTATCCAAATGCTAAAGAAGCGATCACCGTAGGTGTATTCTATAAAGATATAACTAATCCTATCGAATTTTATATTCAACCGGTAGGGGCGTTTGATCAAAACTTTGAATATAGAAATGCTTCCAAAGCTATTTGTTATGGTACCGAATTAGAACTAAGAAAATCATTAGGTTTTATTGCTTCTAATAAGTTCTTCGACAATATGATTTTACTTACCAACCTTTCTTACATCCATAGTGAAGTGAAATTAGGAGATGTACAAGCAGGTCAAGCAAGCAAGCGATCTCTACAAGGTCAATCTCCTTATATCATCAACGCAGGTTTATCTTATAATGATTCAGACAAGGGATTAGTAGTTAATGCTACCTATAACGTGTTTGGTAATCGTATTTTTGGTATAGGAGATGCGCAGTTTGCTACATTGTATGAGCGTAGCCGTCATACGATTGATTTTACTTTGACTAAGAAGATGAAAGATAATATGGAGTTTAAAGTTGGTATCAATGATATCTTAAATGCTCCGGTACGTTATACTGAAGATTCTAATAAAAACTTTAAAGTAGATGCATCAGATCAGTTAGTGACATCTTATAGAAGAGGTACTTATTTCACTATTGGGTGGAGCTATAAGCTTTAACACTAAGTTAACATAGATAATGTGAAAGCCCGTGATTACGGGCTTTTTTCATATAGTCGAATTTATATACATCACATTTTCCTAACCCTCTGCTAACATTAAGGTAATAATGGAGATATACTTTTGTATCGAACAAATTATTTCAACGAATCATGAAAAAATTAATTAGATCAGTTTTAGTTTCAATTATGGCTACAGCAGTATTAGTTAGCTGTAAACCACCTGAAGATGATGAACAAACAACAAGTACATCTGACATTGTGTTAGAAGGTAATTTAACAACACAGACATTAGATGGAAGTAAAAAATATTTATTAAAAGGTTTAGTATATGTAAACGATGGTGTTACATTAACTATTCCTGCTGGAACAATTATTAAAGGAGATAAGGCTTCTAAAGCTGCTTTAGTAGTAAATAGAGGTGGTAAGTTAGAAGCAAACGGTACTGCTGCAAATCCTGTTATATTTACTTCTGCTGCTCCTAAAGGTTACCGTAACGCTGGTGATTGGGGTGGTATTATTCTTTGTGGTAAAGCAAAAAACAACCAATCTGTTAACCAAGTAATCGAAGGTCCAACGGACTTCTCTACTACTTCCGGTAATGGTGTTTATGGTGGTGATGGTACACATGAAGATGACAATTCCGGTACTTTACAATATGTACGTATTGAATATGCAGGTATTGCATATTCTCCGGATAAAGAAATCAACAGTTTAACAATGGGGTCTGTTGGTAGTGGAACCACAATTGATCACATACTTGTCTCTTATGGTGGTGATGATTCATTTGAGTGGTTCGGTGGAACTGTTGACGCTAAATACTTAATTTCATATGTTGGTTATGATGATGATTTTGATACAGATTTTGGTTTCTCAGGTAAAGTTCAGTTTGGTGTAGTTATGAGAAATAGAGGTGTAGCTGACGTATCTCAGTCTAATTCATTTGAATCAGATAACGATGCATCCGGTTCTTCTAACACTCCTAAAACATCCGCTAAGTTTTCTAACATTACTGTAATGGGGCCAAGAACTTTTAACAAATCAAACAATAGCGCGAACTTCGTACAAGCTATCCACGCTAGAAGAAATACTGAAATTACGATTGCGAACTCTATCGTTACAGGTTTCACTAACATGGTAAACTTCGATAAATACAGTGGTACAAGCAGATTGAAAAACAACTTGTTCGCTGAGCACAATAACTCTACTCAAGCTAATGCATCTTTATTTGTGTCTGGCAATAGTAATGATACAACAGGTTTCTATGCTGCTAACAAATGGGGAATAAAAACTTCTGTTGCTAATATTTTTGCAGATACTATCTTAGAAAACGGAAATCCTGTACAAGTATCAGCAGGTTTAGGATTAACAGGTGCTGATTTTACAGCAACAACTGGTTTGACTGAAACTTTCTGGACTTCTACTACTTATTTAGGTGCAATGGGTACTTCTGCTGCATCTGAGTGGAATTGGACTTCAGGTTGGTTGAACTTTGCTCCTCAAAATACAGAATATTAATAGATATTAATTTCTTATAGTATATTACAGGCGTTAAACGTAAGAAGTTTAACGCCTGTATTTATTTAGATGACCAATGAATAAATTAGCTACTGTTTTCGTATGTCTTGTATTGGTATGGACAAGTTGTTCTCGTGATACTGCCAAATACAAAGTAGAATCATATCTGGATTCTATTCAAATCAATAATTTAAAATTAGAATTAGCTCGTGCCATGGATCAACTTCCTCCGGGTGCAACTATGGATACTCGTTGGGATACTACCCATCTTCCTTATTATAAATATAAAGCTGACTCTATGAATTTATCGGCATTATATTCTGATAAACCTAATGAATATTATTTCTTATGTACTCGATTGGTCCCAAGTGTGCGTGAAGGTGAACGTAGAGCGCATATTGGTCGATTAGTGTTTAAAGACAATAAATTAGAAGACATAGAAGAGTATTATTGGAGTAATATTTCAGCACCAATTGTTTTAGAAGAAAATGCTAAAAAATGGTTGGAAGAAATTGTTGAAAACCCTAACCATGAATTAAACGCAGATTCTAAAAAATATATGGAATGGCCTAATGATTACTTCTATTATGATAAGGTTAACAAATGCTGGAATCGCAGACCTTAGCTAACACTATGGTAACATTAAGTTAGCGTTGTTATAATACTATGAAATTAATTTTGCTCTGAAAACAGAGCATTTTTTTATCTGGAATGAAAACAGATGGTTTTCCTTTTAGGTTATTAAAAAAGCCTCCTAAGTAATTAGGAGGCTTTTCAATTTTATAACCGAGTGTAATTAGAATTACATAGCACCGTCAATTTTTCCAGCTAAAACAGATTTTGGAACTACACCAATTTGCTTGTCTACTACTACACCATTTTTAATAACTAATAGCGTAGGGATAGAACGAATTCCAAATTTAGCAGACACACCTGGATTGTCATCCACATTAAGTTTTCCAATTACCGCTTTTCCTTCATAATCTCCGGCTAATTCTTCTACTACCGGTCCAATCATTTTACACGGTCCACACCATTCAGCCCAGAAATCAACCAATACCGGTTGGTCTGTTTTTAATATCTCTTCGAAATTAGCGTCAGTTAATTGTATTGCTTTTCCCATAATTGTAATTGTTATTTATTCTAATCTAATACGTAAACATAATGAAATTTTAAGATATTTAGTTCCCTTATCCGCTGATTTTGTAGCTAACTCCTTCTAATTTAACCAAATCACTAATAAATTGGTTGTTAGGGTCTACCCGAAAATTACGAGCAAAGGTCTTTACTTGTAAGCTCCCGCTCTTAGCTTGAAGATTGATAAACAAGTTACAGGTTCCTTGGTTTTCTTTAACCAACTGCTCCATTTCCATCAAGATGGTTTGATTGATAACATCTAGATCCACATTTAAAGTGATGTTCTTACACATCTTAGCTCGTACATCTGCCAAAAGCTGCATGTAGGTAGGCTTAAACTCATACTCATCTCTACCAAAGCGGGTGTTCACCATCCCTTTCATAAAGATGAATGTACCTACGGTCAAGAAGTGAGAAAACTTCAAGTAGTCTTCTCCGAATAATGCCAAGTCCAAAGAGCCATTGTAATCTTCCACGGAGAAAAGCGCAAATGGTTTTCCATTTTTACTTTGGCGTATATTGACCTTTGAAACAATTCCGGCAGTCGATAAATCCTTTCCTCTAGTATCCATGATTTTATCTAGAGTAATATTGCAGAAGCTATCTATGTCTAATTTAAATTGATCCAATGGATGTCCGGAAATGTAAAAGCCTACAATTTCTTTTTCCTTCTTTAATTTTTCAATATCACCCCAAGGTTCACATGGAATGATTTTAGGAGGAGTAGGTTTAGAGCTTTCACTATTCCCAAACAAGGATGCTTGGTTAGCTGTATCTTCCGTTTGACAAGCGATACCATAACGCACAGCTTTTTCAATGAAGGTCATAGTTTCTCTTTCAGGTATATGGAAGTATTGAGCACGATGAATATCAGAGAAGCAATCAAGTGCGCCGGCTAAGGCTAAGTTTTCAAATGTTTTTTTGTTAACCGCTTTAAGATTTACTCGTGAAGTAAAATCAAAGAAGTCACTATAACCTCCGTTTACTCGCTCTTCGACGATAGCTTGTACCGGACCTTCACCAACGCCTTTAATAGCACCCAATCCAAAACGAATTTGTCCAGCTTTATTAACAGAGAACTGATAGGTACTTTCATTTACATCCGGTCCTAATACCGGAATCCCCATACGCACACATTCTTCCATGAAGAAAGTAATCTTATCGAAGTTACTTAAGTTGTGTGTTAACACGGATGCCATATACTCAGAAGGGTAGTGTGCCTTCAGGTAACCTGTTTGGAAGGCTACGAAGGCATAACAAGTCGAGTGCGATTTATTGAAGGCATAGGAAGCAAACGCTTCCCAGTCAGTCCAAATCTTCTCTAACTTATCTGTAGCGTGACCTTTGCTGGCAGCCCCTTCTACGAACTGTGGCTTTAATTTATCTAGGGTCTTACGATCTTTTTTACCCATTGCTTTACGCAATACATCGGCGTCACCTTTAGAGAAGCCTGCCAGTTTTTGTGAAAGCAACATTACCTGCTCTTGATAAACGGTAATACCGTATGTGTCGTGCAGGTATTCTTCCATGTCATCTAAATCATAAGTCACAGCTTCTTGTCCGTGTTTACGTTTGATGAAGTTAGGAATGTATTCAAGTGGGCCCGGACGGTATAAAGCGTTCATCGCAATTAAGTCTTCAAACTTATCCGGTTTTAATTCTTTTAAATATTTCTGCATCCCCGGAGATTCAAACTGGAACGTACCGTTGGTTTCTCCGCGTTGATACAAGGCTAATGTTTTCTCGTCGTCTAATGGAATGTTGTCAATTTCAATTTCGACACCATGATTTTCTTTAATCAGTTTTAAGGCATCACGAATGATGGTTAAGGTTTTTAAACCTAAAAAGTCCATCTTGATTACGCCGGCATCTTCAATCACGCGTCCGTCAAACTGTGTAATCAAAAGGTCAGAATCTTTAGAAGTACACACCGGAATAATTTCCGATAAGTCTTTTGGTGCAATGATGATACCAGCTGCGTGAATACCGGTACCACGTACAGAGCCTTCTAGTACTAATGCTTCTTTTAAAACTTCCGATTCGAGTAATTCTTTTTTAGCTAAGATTTCTCTCAATCGTTTGATGTTGTCGATGTCCTCACCAGCAAATCCTTCTTTATCTTTCAATCCGCCATCTCCATCAATAGGAGCATTCATTACACGGTCTAAGGAGATACCCGGCTTCTCAGGAACTAACTTCGCTAATCCGTTAGCTTCGGGCAAAGGTAAGTCTAGTACACGTGCTACGTCTTTGATACTCATTTTAGCAGCCATGGTACCATAGGTAACGATTTGCGCTACTTGAGTTTTTCCATATTTTTCAACCACATAATCAATCACACGTTGACGACCTTCATCGTCAAAGTCGGTATCAATATCGGGCATACTCTTACGATCCGGATTTAAGAAACGCTCGAATAGTAAGTTGTATTTGATAGGGTCAATGTTGGTAATCCCAATACAGTATGCTACGGCAGAACCTGCGGCAGAACCACGACCGGGTCCTACGAATACTCCAATGTCACGACCTTTGTTAATGAAGTCCTGTACAATTAAGAAGTAACCTGCAAACCCCATGGTACGGATGGTGTGCAGTTCAAAGTTTAATCGTTCTTCAATTTCCGGGGTTAAGTCTCTATAACGCTCTTTCGCACCTTTGTAAGTCAAGTGCTCTAAATACTCATCTTGTGTTAAAAAATCTTGAGGTATAGGGAAGTTAGGAAGTAAGATGTCTTGTTTTAATTTCAGTTGCTCTACCTTGTCTACTACCAACATAGTGTTGTCAATGGCTTCCGGAAGATCATGAAACAGCGTAGACATTTCTGCTGTTGTTTTGAAATAAAACTGATCATTAGCAAAAGCAAAACGACGACCTTTCATAGCAGCGTCATCATCGGTGAATTCCTTCATGGAAGGAGTACTTTGTTTTTCACCGGTGTTGATACAAAGTAAAATATCGTGAGCATTATAGTCTTGTTGATCTACATAGTGCGAATCGTTAGAGGCTATAATGGGTACATTATATTTTCGAGCAAACTTAATCAAGACTTCGTTACATATATTTTGTTCCTTAATGTCATGACGTTGAAGTTCTACGAAATAATCATCTCCGAATAAATCTAACCACCATTTAAAAACCTTTTCTGCTTCTTCTTCACCTTTCTTAATGATGGTACGTGGTACTTCTGCTGCTAAACAACATGTAGTAGCAATAAGTCCTTTGTGATATTTTAAAATTAGTTCTTTATCAATGCGGGGATACTTACCATACAAACCATCCATGTAACCAAGAGAGCAAAGTTTAATCAGGTTTTTATAACCTTCGGCATTCTTTGCTAATAATAATTGGTGATAGCGTACGTCTTTATTTTCTTTGGTAAATGACTTTTTGAAACGATCTTCTACTAAATAGAATTCACAACCTACAATCGGTTTGATGTTATGCTTGGCAGCTTCAGCAACAAACTGAAATGCACCAAACATATTTCCATGGTCTGTAATCGCCAATGCTTTCATTCCATCCGCAGCTGCTTTTTTGCATAATTTAGGTATGCTGGCAGCTCCATCTAGCAATGAAAATTGGGAGTGAACGTGGAGGTGAGCAAATTCAGGCATGGCAAAATGATTTAAGAGTACAATTTACTTAATTACAGCCCTTTACTATCCATAAGTTTTCAACAGTAAAACAGAGAAATAAGTTTTGTAGGTGCTTAATTTATAGGCTATTGAAAAATGGGTTATATTTGATAGTAATAAGAAAGTGAATATGATTACCATTATAATAGATTGTGCAGACGCTAAAGGCTTGATATATAAAATAACCGGGGTTATTTCTCAAATGGAGTTAAATATTACGGCGAATAGGGAGTTTGTTGAGAGGGAAAAAAACCGTTTTTACATGCGTACATGTATCGACGGAGAAGTGGATGTAAATACATTAGAAGTTGAATTGAAAAAAGTACTACCGGAAGACCATACTTTAATCATTCATACCGGAACATTAAAACGAATTGTTTTAATGGTGACTAAAGAAGAACACTGTTTGACGGAACTAATCAGTAGATATTATTTTGGTAATCTAAAAGCAGAAATTTTAGCTGTTGTAGGTAATCATAACCATTTAAAAAATTATACAGAGAAATTCTCTATCCCTTATCACTACATCACCCACGAAGGTAAGACCAGAGATGAACATGAAGCAGAAGTGTTGAAATGTTTACAATCTTACAAACCCGATTATATAGTACTAGCTAAGTACATGCGAATTTTGAGCGAGTCATTTACGAATCATTTCCCAAACAAAATGATTAATATTCATCATAGCTTTTTACCGGCATTTAAAGGTGCAAATCCATACCGACAAGCGTATGAAAGAGGTGTGAAAATTATTGGAGCTACCGCACACTTTGTAAATCAAGATTTAGATGAAGGGCCAATTATTTGTCAAGAAGTACTGTCAGTGGATCACTCTCTGAGCTCTCATGATATGTCTTCTGCAGGGAAGGATGTAGAAAAAATGGTCTTAGCTAAGGCTATTCAATTAGTTGTAGATGATAGAGTTTATGTTACGCATAATAAAACTATTGTTTTTTAACTTTTATGTGTAAATTCAATAGAAACTAATATTTTCAATTCTATGCCAGTAACCGGGTATTTGTTTCTGTTGATGAGTGTTTTTGTTTGGAGTTGTTCAGGAAAATTAGAGCCTGAAAAAAGTCCGGATAATTTAAATTCTATCAAAGATTCTTCAGCGAAAGCGGCAGGTATTCCCGTTATTGAGGAAGCTCCACTGACAGATCCTTTTGAAACTAAAAAGATCAAAATATTAATCACCAACCATTTTAATACTTACTATATATACAAAGGACAAGAATTTGGACTAGAGTTTGAATTGTTGCAGCAGTATCTAAAGTATAAAGGGTGGAAGTTAGAGTTTGAGTTAGTGCATGATATGACCCACATTCATGATAGCTTGTTGACTAAAGGTACTCACATGGCAGCAGGTAGTTTTGTGTTTCCGGTGTATGGTGATGAGGATGGATTGTATTCAGATTATATTTATAAAACAGATTTAGTATTAGTTCAAAATAAAGATAGGGGTGTAAAAGAGCCTTCTGAAAAGACTCCTGTAACAGCAACCATTGTTCGTGAAGCAACTTTTATTTCTAATTTTTTTAGAGATTCTTTAGAGCCAAGAGGTATTCATTATCAAACATTAGATAGAGGAACTACCAAACAAGAATTAGTAGAACAGGTAGCGAATGGCCAAATAGAGTCTACTATATGTAGTCGATATGAAGCTGACATAATGTTTGCCTTTTATCCCAACTTAAGTTATAATGAAATTATAGTTCGTAAGACCCCAATTGCATTTTTGTTCCATCCTAAAGCAGTTGAATTACAGAAGGATTTTAATCAATGGTTATATAAGCATCGTAATACTTCCGACTTCCAATGGGTTGTAAAGAAATATGAAAAGTTCCCCAAAGAATTGGCGAAAAACATGAAGTATATCAATCCGGTGGTTTTAAAAGACAAAATTTCGGGGTATGATAAGTTAGTACAAACCAATGCAACTAAAATAGGATGGAATTGGAAATTACTATCGGCATTGATTTATCAGGAGTCTCAATTTAATCCTAGATGTGAATCATGGGTAGGGGCTAAAGGTTTAATGCAAGTAATGCCTTCTGAAGGAAAGGAACATGGCAAATTAACACCTAATCAATTGTTGATACCGGAGAAGAATGTGAATGTAGGTACTGCATACCTGGCATGGATTGAAAAAAACTTCTACAATGAAAGCGATATCAGTGATATAGATAAAGTAAAGTTTGTGCTAGCATCTTATAACGCAGGAGTAGGTCATGTAGCGGATGCTAGAGCCTTAGCTAGAAAATATGGACTAAATCCTAATGTGTGGGATGATAATGTAGAGAAGATGATTCTAGCTAAATCAAATGCGAAGTATTATAGAGATCCGGTATGTAAGCACGGCTATTGCAGAGGTAGAGAAACTGCCACCTACGTGGATCATATTATAGGGTATTATGGACACTACTCTAAGTATATAGAGGTAGACTAATTTTTAGATAAGCGTTCTTGAAGTAATTTAGCTGCAGGAATGTCTGCTGCTGACATTTGATAATCTAATATCTGCTTAATATCTACCCAATGGATATCCTTATGCTCTCGAAGAGTTAATGTGCCGTTTTTGTATTCGCACAAGTAAGGGTACAAGTGAATAATTTTATCGTCATAGTGATAGGTGTAATTAGGAAGAGCTTCTACGCATTCAATGTCAATACATAGTTCTTCACGAATCTCACGAACAACGGTAGATTCAGGTAATTCGCCTTTCTCTAACTTGCCTCCCGGAAACTCCCACATCAAAGGGTTTTTCATCTTCTCACTACGTTGTGCTAACAAGACCTCATTCCCTCTTAATATAATTGCACACGCTACTTCTATTACCATAACATTATCACTTCAATTAATAATCAAATTTCTTCAAGATAGCTTCCGCCATAGCTAAATCTTCCGGCGTAGTAATCTTAATATTTTCATAAGAGCCTTCAATCAATTCAATTCGATAGCCGGCTAATTCTGCAACGGTAGCATCATCAGAATAGTCTTCATGTGTAGCTTTGTGAAAGGCATCACGAATTTGGGGTAATACAAACGTTTGTGGGGTTTGTATACTAAATAGTTGAGTTCTATCTAATGCAATATTCCCTTTGTCTGCGTTAAGCTGACGAACAGAATCTTTCATTGCTACTGCTGTTACCGCATTACCTTTTTCTATGGCAGTACTAAATGCTTGTTCGATGATCTTTTTGCTGATGAAAGGTCGTACACCGTCGTGAATCGCTACTACACCTTCTTGGTCCACAATACTATTTAATCCATTACGTACAGATTGGAAACGGGTTTTGCCTCCGAATACAATATGGTGAGGAATATTAAAACTGTATTTGGCACATAGTTGACGCCAACGTTCCACTTGTTCTTGAGGAAGAACAAGAACAATACTCACTTTCTCTGCACTGGTAAAATAACGTTTAATGGTGTGCATCAGGATTGGAGCATTACCGATGGATAGGAATTGCTTGGGTGTGTCTGAGCCCATTCTAGTACCGGAACCGCCGGCAACAATTAATGCATATCGATTCATAAGGTAAAAATTAGCAAATAATATGCAGATATGTATTTATGGTTGAAAAATATATAAAAAAAGGGGCTATAAGCCCCTTTCAACCTAATATTTAATATTATCAGATGATTAACATCACATCACCGTAACTCAAGAATTTGTACTTCTCTTTCACAGCTGTTTTATATGCTTTCATAACTAAATCATATCCACCAAATGCACAAGCCATCATTAATAATGTAGACTCAGGCATGTGGAAGTTTGTAATCATGGCATTTCCAATTTTGAAGTCATATGGAGGGAAGATGAAACGATCCGTCCAACCTGAATTCATTTTCAAACGGTTGTTAGCAGATACAGATGATTCGATAGCACGCATACAAGTAGTGCCAATCGCACATACACGCTTTTTGTGATCTAATGCACCATTAACCAAATTCGCAGTCACATCAGGAATAGAGAAATTCTCAGAATCCATTTTGTGCTTTGTTAAGTCTTCTACATCTACTGCGCGGAAGGAGCCTAAACCAATATGAAGAGTCATTGGAGCAAATTGAACTCCTTTGATTTCCATACGCTTCATTACTTGTTTAGTAAAGTGCATACCTGCTGTAGGAGCAGCTACGGCACCTCTTTCAGAAGCGAAGATGGTTTGGTAACGTTCTCTATCGGATTCTTCTGCTTTACGACGAATGTAACGAGGAAGTGGAGTCTCCCCTAAAGTATCGATTACACGTGCAAAGTCTTCTGAATTACCATCGAATAAGAAACGAATAGTTCTTCCTCTAGAGGTAGTGTTGTCTACTACTTCCGCTACTAATTCACCGTTACCGAAATACAATTTATTGCCTACACGAATTTTACGAGCAGGGTCTACTAATACATCCCAAAGGTGTAAATCAGCATTTAATTCACGAAGTAAAAACACTTCGATAGGAGCTTCTGTTTTTTCTTTTAAACCGTATAAACGAGCAGGAAATACTTTAGTGTTGTTGTAAATCATTACATCACCTTCACTAAAGTAATCGATAATATCTTTAAACTGTTTATGTTCTATCGTACCTGTTGCTCTGTTTAGCACCATCATGCGGGCTTCGTCTCTGTTTTCAGCCGGGAATTGTGCTACCAGATCGGCAGGTAAGGCAAACTTAAATTCAGATAATTTCATATGTTAAAGAATGGATATAGTAGTCCTATTATAATGACAAGGTTGCAAAGATAATAAAATCACCCCCCCTTTGTCCAGCCTATGGGGAAAATTATACAAGGTTGTGGAGCATTAAATTGTAACCTGTTGTTTACCAGAAGGAGAGTGTTGGCTTTGAAGTTCTAAAACTGCATTTCTGACTAAACTATTGTATTCTTGAAGGTTTCCAAGATCCCATTCAGTTGTGAAAATGGGGTCTCCAATGATTACCTGAACAGGGTATGGTTTTATAGAAAATTTTGAATTAGGCCATACATGGTGAGCACCTTCAATATAAACCGGTAAAATAGGTACTTGCGCTTCTATTGCCATATGAAATGTGCCATTTTTGAAAGTGCCAATTTTTCCGTCAGAAGAGCGTGTCCCTTCCGGGAAGGTTACCACACTTTTCCCCTTACGAATGAGAAGGGCTGCTTTTTTAATGCTTTGCATCGATTTTTCTTTGTTTCCTCGGTCAATAAAAATCATGCCCATAGCCATCATATACCAACCGATGAATGGGACCTTCTTTAACTCCTTTTTGCCTACAAAATATAGATTAAAAGGAATGGATTGAAACAAGAAAGGGATATCCATTACAGATGCATGGTTGGAAACCACAATCACCGGTCCTTGATATGATTTTAACAAAGACGGATTGGTTATATGTATCTTTAATTGAACACCGGCGAAAAAATTAATTACGGGAGCCCACATAACTCTGGCCATAGCTACCCCCCATTTGGAAGAAAAGGTCACTAAACGTACAAGCAAAGAGGTGCTGATACAGATGATGGACCATATAATCATGAAGAGTAATCGTAGGTATGACATGTTTGGAGTACTTTCCTTATTGGAGAAACTTGGATAAGGAAATCTGTTTAAATTTAGTTGGACAAGGTACAAATGTACAAAAAATAAAAAAGACACTCTCTTCAAGGTTGGCATCCTGAAGAGGAGTGTCTTATTGCCATGAGAAACCTGCGCCAAGGAATATCGCAGGAGAAGAAGCAATCGTAAGGTTGGCGAAAGATTACAAGTGCCTCATGTTACTTATTATGCTTCTTCCTCTTCGATGGCTTCCGGAGCAGCATCCATGGATGGAGCACCATTTAATTGAACTTTATTACGGATTTTCTTATCTACTTCTTCCATTAACTCCGGATTGTCGAGTAACATTTCTTTAACGGCATCACGGCCTTGACCTAACTTGGTGCCTTCATAGGAGAACCAAGATCCGGCTTTAGTTAATACGCCAAGTTCTACACCTAAATCAATGATTTCTCCGACTTTGGAAATACCACCGCCGTACATAATATCAAACTCGATTACTTTGAATGGAGGTGCCAATTTGTTTTTCACCACCTTCACACGTGTACGGTTACCAATGATATTGTCAGCACCTTCTTTAATTTGTCCTACACGACGAATATCTAAACGTACGGAAGCATAGAATTTTAAAGCGTTACCACCGGTAGTTGTTTCCGGATTCCCGAACATCACACCAATTTTTTCACGAAGCTGGTTGATGAATATACAGCAACATCCAGTTTTATTAATAGCACCGGTAAGCTTACGCAGTGCCTGTGACATTAAACGTGCTTGAAGTCCCATTTTACTATCACCCATTTCACCTTCTATTTCCCCTTTAGGAACTAAGGCTGCCACTGAGTCAATCACAATAATATCAATAGCTCCGGAACGAATTAAATGTTCAGCGATTTCTAACGCTTGTTCACCGTTGTCCGGTTGAGAGATTAATAAGTTTTCGGTATCAATACCTAGTTTCTCTGCATAGGTTTTATCAAATGCATGTTCGGCATCGATAAAGGCTGCAATTCCTCCTTGACGTTGTGCTTCTGCAATGCAGTGCATGGTCAAAGTGGTTTTACCGGATGATTCCGGTCCATATATTTCTACTATACGCCCTCTAGGCACGCCACCAATTCCTAAGGCAATATCCAACCCTAAAGAACCGGTAGGTATAGCAGGCACATCTACGACGCGTTCGTCGCTTAATTTCATTACTGTCCCTTTTCCATAGGTTTTTTCCAGCTTGTCGATGGTCAGCTGAAGGGCTTTTAATTTTTCATTTTTACTCATGGCTCTAAAAGTTTTAGTGGTTGATTGATTTCCCGCGGTGTCCTTTCACCGTTTTGTTCACTTTGAACACTACAAAGGTATAATATGCTAAATTAATTAGCAAGCTTTTTGCTAAAAAAATTAGAATTCTAACCTGTTTAGTATTTTATTTTTAAATTTCAGTATTTCTAAAATTAATACAAAGTATTGATAATGATAAAGATATGCACATAAGCGCGCTTATGTTATTTTTTAGTATTTTAATAAATAATTGAGTTTGGTATGCGTTTTGTAATAAGAACCTGTATACCACAAATTGGTTACAACTATGAAAAAGTATCTTACTATCGTTGGTTTATCGGCTATGTTAATGGCCTTCACGCAGCAGACCGGAGAGGTGACCACTTCTGCCGTGATGCCCTATACCGGCAATGAAGTATTACAATATAGATTACACTATGGCTTTATAAATGCCGGGGAAGCTACTATTATGGTTCACCCGTCTTTATATTCTGTTAATAACAAAGTTTGTTATAAAACCACTGTTACGGGTAAATCAATCGGCTCTTTTGCTTTAATGATGAATATTAAAGATGAGTGGGGGTCTTATATTGATACAAGCTCAAAAATTCCTCAAAAAGCGTATCGTGACATCACAGAAAACAACTATCGCTTAAAGGAGCATGTTCAATATGATTTCTCTAAAAATACAGCTAATGTAATTCGTGAGAAAGGTAAAGACTTGTCCAATAAGAGTACTCATGAATATGCCATTACTTCTAACCTACAAGATATTGTTAGTGGAGCATACTACCTGAGAACGTTGGACTACTCTAAAATGACTGCGGGAACTCAAGTGAGCATGAAAGCGTTCTTTGAAGACAAGTTGTATGATTTTACAGTAAAGTATGTAGGTAAAGAGAGAATCGATACCAAATATGGTAAAATCAATGCCATCAAACTTCAACCGGTAATGCCGGATAATGAAATGTTTGATGGAGGTAATTCCATTCGAATTTGGATATCGGATGATCAAAACAAAATTCCATTGCGTATGGAAGCCGATATGTTCGTAGGAAAAGTAGCCGTTGATTTAAAAAGTTACTCCGGATTGAAGCATTCCATCAGTTTCCAAAAGTAATATCTCCTAAAATATTATATTATCTTTACCCAATGGTTAAGTTTATGTTAAACTAAGCCATTGGGTATTTGTTCTTCATACAAATCCATCGAAAACTCTTTAATTTTGAATAATTATGAAAATCGCCTCTGTTAGGTTCCTATTATTAATAGCTCTGCTAAGTTCGAAAGTTTGTATCGGTGCAGAAGCCAATAAAGGAATCTCTGTCAAAGGGAAGTTAGCAGAATACGGAACACACCAAAAAGTGTACTTATATAAAATGTTGGGTTATGAAGCTTTACTTTTTGATTCCACTATACACAAAGGGGGCGTATTTGAATTTAAATACACGGAGCCATTAGCCAGAGGGTTTTATAGACTTGGGTATTCCAAAGAAGCTAGCATCCAAATTGTTTTAGGAGAGGAAAGTTGTGTGGTGACCGGGAATCCTGCCATTGAAAAAAGTATAATGGTTGCCGGATCAAAAGAGAATGATGTATATGCTGCTTATAAAAAGTATAATTTACAACAACAAGCTAATGCAGAAGCTGCTCAACAAGAAGCCAATGCTTTAAGTCAAAAGCAGGGGATGACGCAGGAATTATTTGATATGTCCGTGAATAAAATCAAAAAACGCTTAGACTCATTAAATACTATTCATGATGCCAATGTAGCTGCTTTAGCTACCCAGAATCCTACACTGTTTGTAGCAAAGGTGATACAAATGTTTCTGCCCAATCCGGAGGCTACTTTAGAAACCTATTTTACAAGAGAAGAGTTGAGCGATAAAGAATACGCTGCAGGTGATATGATACCTTCTAAAATGCGTATTTTATATCAATACATGTTGGAACAAGATATCAATGTTTGGAAAAATACAACCAACTATATTTTATCAATCTCTGCACCGGGTTCGGATAATCGACAAGTTATTTACTTAACTATGATTCCTTTGTTTGCTAATAACGATGTAGAATACGCTCGCCAATTAGCTAACTTATATGTGACGGAATATCCCACTTCTACTTTAGCAAAAGACCTGAAAAGTAAATTACCTAAGGGCCCACCGTCCGTAGGTGATGAAGCACCGAATATAGCTTTAAAAGATGCGAATGGGAATTTACATTCTCTAAAAGACTTGAGAGGCAAAGTAGTATTGTTGGATTTTTGGGCATCATGGTGTGGCCCGTGTAGAGGAGAAAATCCGAATGTAGTAAACGCATATAATCAATATAAAGATAAAGGATTCACTGTATTCAGTGTGTCATTAGATACCAATAAAGATGCATGGATCGCCGCTATTCAGAAGGATGGTTTAGTATGGTCAAATCATGTGTCGGATTTGAAAGGCTGGAGTACCGAACCTGCCAAAGAATACTCCGTTCGAGGGATTCCAATGACCTACCTAATAGATCAAAACGGTAAAATCATTGCCATGAATTTGCGTGGTGAAGCATTACAATTAAAACTAGCAGAGTTATTAAATAAACCTTAATATTTATGAAGTCGAATCAACGTATTCTCATAGTAGATGATGAACAAGACATTCTAGAGTTGTTGGAATATAACCTTCAAAAGGAGGGCTATGAAATACGATCCGCCGCTAATGGCTTAAAGGCTATTGAAGAAGCTAAAGAGTTTCAACCTCAGCTTATTTTAATGGATATCATGATGCCTAAAATGGACGGAGTTGAGGCTTGCCGAAAAATACGTGAGGTCCCTAAATTAAATGATGCTTACATTATATTTTTAACTGCTCGTTCCGAAGAGTTTTCAGAAGTAGCAGCATTTGATGCCGGAGCTGATGACTTTATCACCAAACCTATCAAGCCTAGAGCATTAATCAGCCGTGTGAACGCCTTCTTCCGAAGAGGAACTAAAAATATTAATGAAAAAGAAACCATCTCCATTCGTGATTTAGTCATAGACCGTGCTAGTTATACAGTGATGAAAGGCGAGGAAAAGATTATTTTACCTAAAAAAGAGTTTGAATTACTATTTTTCTTATCCCAACGCCCTAATACGGTATTTAACCGAGATGAATTATTGAAAAATATCTGGGGAACGGACGTTTATGTGGTTCCTAGAACAGTGGATGTTCACATTCGTAAGGTTAGAGAGAAAATTGGTGAAGATTATATTACCACAGTTAAGGGAATTGGTTATAAATTTGCCATGGAGGAATAAACCCATCCATGTTTTCACACCAAAGGATAATATCTTTTATTATAAGTGCCATCGCTACCACTCTTACAGTGGTAGTGTTACTCTATGGAAGTAAATTTAAATTACCTCCCTATTGGATTGTCTTATTACTGGCCTATTTCTTTGTTGTAGCAGGTGTTACATCTTGGATATTATCTAAAACTATATATAAAGAATTAGACGTTATCAAGGATCGATTGCTGCCTTTTAAGAAGAAGGAAGAAGACCCGAAAAAGAACATTTATATCGATAATATTTCTCCGATTGAACACATCAAATACGAGATAGATCAGTTTGCGAAGCAAAAGCAGCGGGAAATTGAGGAGTTGAAAAAACTGGAAACTTTCCGTCGGGAGTTCTTAGCCGATGTTTCTCACGAGCTGAAAACGCCTATTTTTGCGGCCCAAGGCTTTGTTCATACGCTGTTGGATGGGGATGTTGATTCACCTGAATTACGCGAACGTTTTTTAAATAAAGCTGCCAATAGTTTAGATAAATTGAACGTGCTGGTGGAAGATTTAATTACCATTTCTCAGATGGAAATAGGGGAAATTAAGATGCACCCTCAGAATTTCGATTTAAGAAAACTGGTAGAAGATATTTTTGATCAACTAGAAGAAACGGCTCAAAAACGAGGTTCTCGCCTTAAAATATTCAAATATGCTCCGAAATCTTGTTATGTATTTGCGGATAAACTTAGAATTGGGCAAGTTTTGACCAATTTGGTGGTAAATGCCATAAAATATGGAAATGAGGCGGGGACAATTGTAGTTAACTATACTATAGATCAGGATTCTGTATCAATAAGTGTAAAAGACGATGGTCCGGGTATAGAAGAGACGCATTTAAATCGTATTTTTGAGCGCTTTTACCGAATCGACAAAAGCAGGTCGAAGGAACAAGGCGGTACTGGACTTGGATTAGCCATCGTAAAACATATCATCGAAGCGCATGAGTCTAAGATTACCGTCCGAAGTAAAGTGGGAGAGGGAACTACTTTCCAGTTTACTTTGAAAAAAGGTAAAGTGATTAACTCATGAAGAAATCAGAATTTCAGGATTGGATCATTTATGAAGATGAGCAGTATTTGTTCATCAATAAACCTCCACATATATCTAGTTTAGATGAGCGTGTACTGCGCTCTGCACCTAGTGTTATACGATTAGCGAAGGAATATTGGCCGGATGCGCAATTGGCACACCGTTTAGATAAAGAGACCTCCGGCGTATTGGCGATTGCAAAAACACCGGAATCATACCGTCATTTATCTATTCAGTTTGAAACACGCCAGATTACTAAAGAATATCATGCAGTGGTCGGTGGAGTTCAGGATTTGGAAGGAGTACATGTTTACTTGCCTATATTACCATTATCTAATGGGAGTGTAAAAATTGATAAAACGAAGGGTAAAGAAGCTGAGACAATATTCTTTACCCTTCAAGCATTTAAAACAGCTACTTTAGTGCGTTGTTTACCCATAACCGGTAGAATGCACCAAATCAGAATACATTTGTCCAGTGCCGGGGCTCCAATTGTGGGAGATTTGCAATATGGCGGCAAATATTTGTATTTGAGTGAGTTGAAAAGAAAGTTTAATCTGAAAAAAGATACAGAGGAGCAACCGCTCATAAAAAGAGTGGCGTTACATGCTAATTCTTTGATATTCAAAGATATGAATGGAGAGGAAAGGCATATAACAGCACCTTATCCAAAGGATTTCAACGTCTTGGTAAAAAAATTAGAGGAGTATTCCCGTTAAATTTTTTTGTCTTGCTTGGAATTAACTAGGAATAGGCATATCTTTGTGTCCCTTTTTTCAGGAAAAGGGTTGTATTGTATTTGATATAAGAATAAGACGATGGATAGCTTAAGCTACAAAACCACATTCACCAACAAACAGACCGCTCAGAAAGAATGGGTGATTGTTGATGCTGAAAATAAAACCTTAGGTCGCTTTGCGAGTGAGGTTGCTAAAATATTAAAAGGCAAGAATAAGCCTTCGTATACTCCGCACGTAGATTGTGGTGATAACGTAATCATTATCAACGCTGAGAAAGTGCGTTTAACCGGTGCTAAAATGGATGACAAAGTATATACACGTCATACAGGTCAGCCTGGCGGTCAACGTTTCCAATCTCCAAAAGAGGTATTGGCAAAATATCCGGAAAGAATTTTAGAAAGAGCTGTTAAAGGTATGTTACCAAAAAATCGTTTAGGTAGAGAGTTATTCCGCAACCTACACGTTTATGCTGGTACTCAACACCCACATGAGGCTCAAACACCAAAAGTTATAAAACTGTAATCAATTTCGTAAATGGAAGTATTAAACGCCATTGGTAGAAGAAAAACATCTGTAGCTCGTGTTTACATGAAGCCGGGTAAAGGTGTTATCGTAGTGAACGGTAAAGAATTAAAAGAATATTTTACCACTGAAATACTACAAATCTCTGTTGAACAACCTCTAGTACTTACCTCTGAGAAGGGTAAATATGATATCTCTGTCAATGTACAAGGTGGTGGTATTACTGGACAAGCAGAAGCTACTCGTTTAGGTATCGCTCGCGCATTAGTGATGGTTAGTGGAGAAACGGCTCACGCACCTCTTAAGAAAGAAGGTTTACTTACTCGTGATTCCCGTATGGTTGAGCGTAAGAAATACGGTAGAAGAAAAGCTCGTAGAAGATTCCAGTTCAGCAAACGTTAATACTTCTCTATATATATTACTACGATGTCTAAGAAAATCGAATATAAAGACTTACTTGATGCAGGTGTACATTTTGGTCACTTGACTCAAAAGTGGAATCCGAAAATGGCTCCATACATTTTCATGGAGAAAAACGGTATCCACATCATTGACTTGAACAAAACTCAAGTTTGTTTAGATGATGCTTGCAATGCTATCAAAGGAATCGTTCGTTCCGGTAGAAAAGTATTGTTCGTTGCTACTAAAAAACAAGCGAAAGAAGTTGTTTCTTCTGAAGCAAAACGTCTTAAAATGCCTTATGCAACTGAAAGATGGTTAGGTGGTATGCTAACTAACTTCGTTACAGTTCGTAAATCATTGAAGAAAATGTCTTCTATGGAGAAAATGATGAAAGACGAAGCTTACTCTTCTTTGAACAAAAAAGAGAAGTTAGTTCTTTCTCGTGAAAAAGATAAATTGGAAAAAGTATTAGGTGGTATCACTGATTTGACTCGTCTTCCAGCAGCGATTTTCATCGTTGACGCTAAGAAAGAGCATATCGCTATCAACGAAGCTAAAAAATTGAACATCCCAGTTTTCGCTATCGTAGATACTAACTCTGATCCAACTGTTGCTGATTTCCCTATCCCAGCTAACGACGATGCTTACAAATCAATCGCTATCATTACTCAAGCAATTGGTCAAGCTATCGAAGAAGGTCTTTCTGAAAGAAAGAAAGATAAGGACGATGCAAAAACTAAAGAAGAAGAAGATGCAAAACGTACTGCTGATAAAGCAGATGTTGAGTAATCTCCATTCATAAATACCTTATAAAAATTGAACATTGGTCTCCAATGTTCAATTTTTTTTGAAACAAGTACCATAAAATCTTAACATTTAAATAACCATTATGTCTACCATTACAGCAGCTGAAGTAAATAAGCTAAGAAGCATGACCGGAGCCGGTATGATGGATTGTAAAAAAGCACTTACCGAAGCAAACGGTGATTTTGAAGCAGCCATTGACATCCTACGTAAAAAAGGTCAAAAAGTATCTGCCGCTCGTGCAGAGAACGTTACTTCTGAAGGTATCGTATTAACTCAAGTTTCTGCCGATGGCAAAAACGGTAAATTAGTTGCATTAGCTTGTGAAACTGAACCAGTTTCTAAAGTTGACGACTTCAAAAAATTAGCTAACAGTATCATGGAAGTAGCAGTTGCTAAAAATCCAGCTACTGTAGAAGAATTATCAGCATTAGCATTAGCTGATGGTCGTTCTATTGCTGAAAACATCATTGACCTTACTGGTAAAATCGGAGAAAAGATTACTATCGCTTCTTACGAGAACTTAACCGGTGATCAAGTGGTATCTTATATTCACTCTAACGGTAAATTAGGTGTATTAGTAGTATTGAAAAATACGAACGGTAACGACTTTACTGAAGTAGGTAAGGATGTAGCTATGCAAATTGCAGCTATGAAGCCTGTAGCAGTTGATAAAGACGGTGTAGATCCTAAATTAGTAGAAAGAGAAATCGAAATTGGTAAAGAGCAAGCTCGTGCTGAAGGTAAAGCTGAAGCTATGTTAGAGAAAATCGCTCTAGGTAAATTGAATAAATTCTACAAAGAGTCTACTCTATTAAACCAAGAATTCGTTAAAGATAACACTAAGACTATCGCTCAATTATTAGACGGTACTTCTAAAGGTTTAACAGTTACTGCATTTAAGAGAATCTCTTTATCGTAATTAGTTGTTGAATTAATATTCGATATAAAAATAAAAAACCCGCTTTTGGCGGGTTTTTTATTTTGGACTAACTAACTACTAACTAAACACTATTCAAAAAATATTTGAGTATTAGGCAATGCTGCCTTGATTCTTTGTTGTTCTTTTGCCGGGATTTCATTCCCAACTAAAGTCAATTGTTTAAGATTTTTAAGATTTCCAATATTAGCTGGTAATGCTGTTAATGTATTCATTGCTAAATCTAACTGCTCTAAATGCTCCAATTCGCAAAATTCAACAGGTAAAGTTGTTAATGCATTTTGACGCATGGTCAATTTCTTTAAACTCTTTAAATGACCAACTTCAGCAGGTAAAGTAGGGATCATATTTTTATTTAAGTTCAACTCTTCCAGATGAGTTAATTTTCCTAATACGGGAGGGATTAAACTTAAACGATTGCTAGACAAATCCAATGAAATTAACTGGTCCATAGCTGCCCACTTAGTAGATAAGGTAGGTACTTTATTGTTGAATAAATTTAGTTTTACCACGAAACTTAAACGGTCCATTTCATTTGGTAAATCAGTTAATATTTTAGAACTAAAATCAGCACAGTAAACAGATTCCGGATCGATAAATGCCCCATCCATATCAAAACATTCTCCCATACATAGGGTATTTAGTTTACGAGCAGCATCTTTTTTCCCATTCATCATAGCTAGTACCAAATCCCCACACAAATCAGTACTAAAGAAGCCCATCTTGTTTCCAAGTAATTCTTTAGCGTAAGCTCTTTGGTAGTAAGCATCTCCGTTTTTACCATTTAATGCAATAGCATTAGTAAAATCTCCAATTGCTTTGATGTAGTCTTGGTCGTTAAGACTGTTTAGACCACTCTCATAATAATTGGATGCGTCCGGCTGACTGAAAGAGGAGCCTATTAATATAAAACTAATTATGGCGAATGTGTGTAGAATTGTTTTCATAGGTATAGCCTAGAATGTCTTTCTACCTTATACCCTGAAAAGCACCTTAAGGTTGCGTCAATTTTGATGAGTTTTGCTAAAAAAATTACATGAGATTTCACTACTTTGAAAACTACGCCATGATATCTTCTATATCTTTGATTTCTAGTGGAATAAAGTCCATAAGGTCTTCATAACCGGTATCTGTAATCAAAATATCGTTTTCTAATCGTATCCCAATGCCTTCTTCTTTGTTATAAATACCCGGTTCTAGGGTTAAAATCATACCTGGTTCCAAAGTATGATTCACAGGATGGACATCATGTACATCTAATCCTAAGTGATGACCAACCCCATGCATGAAATATTTACGATAAATCAATGGGTTTTGTTGGACTTCTTCTTTTGTTACAATTCCTAAATCCAAACAAACTTCCGTGCAAACAGAACCTGCCAACTGGTTTAATTCTTTAAATGTTTTGCCCGGTTTGTATTCTTTTTTTACTTCTTTAAAAATCTTTAAAACCCCTTCGTAGTAAGCCTTCTGGCGTTCTGTAAAGGTCCCGTCTACAGGCAATACTCGGGTTAGGTCAGCATTGTAATTTCCATATTCTGCACCAAAGTCCATCAACACTAAATCTCCGCTTTTACATTCCATATCATTCTGTGTATAATGCAAAACATTCGCATTATTTCCGGAAGCAATAATCGATGCATATGCAGGGCCTCGTGACCCATTTTTTAGAAAATGATAATGAATAATGGCTTCTATTTCATATTCTTTACATCCGGGTTGCAATGTTCTAGCTGCTCCTAAAAAAGCATTATAGGTAATTCTAGAAGCTATTTTAATTTGTTCCACTTCTTGAGCTTTCTTTTTAACACGCAATGCGGCACATAGCGGAGCCAATCGATGAAATTGGTGTAATGGGAATGATTTCTTACAATGCTCAACCAACATATCATTTAGGGTAGGTATGTGATTGTCTGAGCGCATATGCTCATTTTGTAACAAAGCAATTCCGGAGCTTTCAATAGCTAGTTGACGGACTATTTTATCAAATTCAGAAGTCCATAAAACGGTCGCAACACCCGATAATTCAGAAGCTTGCTTCTTAGTTAATTTATATCCTTCCCAAGTGATTAAATGTTCATTGCTTTCTAGGATAAAAAGAATCTCACGATATGCGGGATTAGAGGCATGTGGACACAATAACAGAATGGTTTCTTCTTGATCTATACCCGAAAAATAAAATAAATCACTATTTTGTTTGAATGGAAGCACTCCATCTGCATTCGTCGGGTAGATTGGGTTGGAATGAAAAATACTTAATGTATTTTCCGGTAACAAGGCAATCAATTGTTTTCGATTCTCAACAAAAAAAGACGGTTCGATGGTAGAGTATCTCATTTTAGTTATTTTTATACATTAAATATAGAAAGTTTAAACATGGAAATAAAGCGCATTTCATATCTACTTTGTTTAGTAGGGTATTTTTGGTTCTCGTTGTCTTCTTCAGGTCAAACTAAATATTGGATTCACTTTACAGATAAAGATACGGTTGGTTATGATTACCAATCCAATTTAAGTTCAGCTTGTATACAACATAGAATTAATCAGCAGCTACCTTTAGTTCAATATAGTGATATACCTGTTAATTCATATTATGTGTCAACTATACAACAGCATTCAGTAAAACACATTGCTACGTCTAAATGGATGAATGCTGTAACGGCATATTTGACGGTAGAACAAAAAGAATATTTGTCATCACAAGCATTCATTGCCTATATAGAGCCGGTTACGATTGAACTAATCGCTACAGAAACTACTATTGCAACTAATCCTAAGTATATGCATGTATCCATGCAGCAGATGAACGGTTTGTATTTCCAAACTGTACAATTGGACGGTAAGGGTGTGAAGGTAGGAGTGATTGATGCCGGTTTTTATGAATTGGATAAAAATCCTTTGTTAATGCACCTACTTGATGAAAATAAAATTAAAGGTCAGCGTGATTTTATAGATGGTTCAAGAACCGATTTAATAAAAACAAAAGCTACAGGGTCAGATTTTCATGGCATGGAAGTAATGTTGCGATTAGCCGGATACGACTCTACTAAACAGCATCAAATAGGAATGGCTCCCAATGCTTCTTATTACTTTGCACGTACAGAACATGGCGATCGAGAGTATAGAGGTGAAGAAGATATGTGGATCATGGCGATGGAGTGGATGGATAGTTTGGGTGTGCAATTGATAAGTACTTCTTTAGGTTATGCTACCAAAATGGATGATCCTAATGACAACTATAAGAAAGAAGAGATGGATGGCAAAACCACTCGAATTACAAAAGCTGCTGAAATCGCTGTTAAACAAAAAGGAATATTCTTGGTTGTTTCTGCGGGAAATGAAGGGGCAAAAGATTGGAGAATTATTAGTGCTCCCGCTGATGCTTATAGTGCATTGTCTGTAGCTGCCAATGGTTTTGCTCCATGGAAAAGAGAAAGCTATAGTAGTGTAGGCCCGGAAATGTTACCATATGTAAAACCAAATGTGTCTGCTTATTCTTTAAACGGAACATCTTTTTCTTGCCCAAGTGTGGCGGGATTTGTGACTTGTTTAATTCAATTTGATTCTACGGCTACTCCGGAGATGTTAAAAAAAGTAGTAGAAAAGAGCGCGCATATTTATCCTTTTGCAAATAATTATTTAGGGAATGGGGTTCCACAAGCAGATAGGGCTTTAAGCTTAATGAAAGATACGAGTATTACTGTTGGGAAATCTATAGTATTAGAGTTGAAAGGTAAAAGAAAACGTATTGCATTACATGAGTATACTTCTAAAACTGAATTTACTGTGATGCATAAATCGTCCCCTACTAATGTGATTGCGGATGGGGTATTAGTAAACTTGCATCAAAATGTGATGGTGGTTAGACCAAAGAATGCACTTTACTCTACTCTTACTGCAGATAAAGATGTGGTGGTTGAAATTATTTGGAAATAATACTGTGTGAAAGAAAAAGAATTTAATATACATCAATACCCGAATGGAATAACCTTACTTCATAAGCAAGTAACCTATTCCAGAATGGCTCATTGCGGATTTATTACGGATATAGGAAGTAGAGATGAAACTATATCCAATCAAGGGATTGCGCATTTTTGGGAACACATGGCATTTAAGGGAACTGAAAAGCGAAATGCCAATCAAATCATCTCTTCGTTAGAAAATGTAGGTGGAGATTTAAATGCATACACTACCAAAGAGAAAATTTGGTTTCATGCCTCATTGCCTTCTGAGAAGCTATCTGTTGCAGTAGATGTTCTAACAGATATAACCTTCCGATCTGTATTTCCTAAGAAAGAAATTGATAAAGAAATACGTGTTGTATTGGAAGAGATGATGATGTATCGAGATAGTCCGGAAGATAATATTCAAGATGAATTTGAACAACAATTATACCCTAATCATTCTTTAGGTTATAATATATTGGGTACAGAGAAGACTGTTTCTCGATTTAATCAATCTCAGCTTACAAAATATATTCATAAAGAATTAGATACTCGTACAGTAGCATTCTCTGTTGTAGGGCCTCAAAGTTTTGAGGATGTAAGAAGGATATGTGATCCCATATTAAAATCAATACCGGCTTCCTTTCATAAAAAGAACCGCACTCCGTTCAAAAAGTACAAAGTTTCCCATATCCAAAAGGAGATGCCTTTGAACCAAGTCCACTGTATGGTAGGCGGTATCGGCATGTCTTTATATCATAAACAGCGTATACACTTTCATTTGTTAGCAAACTTATTGGCCGGACCGGGTATGTCGTCCTTGTTGAATATGGCATTAAGAGAGAAGAAAGGATATGTATATACTATCGATTCTAATTTCAATGCATATCAAGATACCGGGATGTTTAATTTTTATTTTGCAACAGACCCAGGGCATTTTGATAAGGCTTATCAACTATTTGAAAAGGAAATGAAGCGAGTGCAGGAAAAGAAGATTTCATCTGTGCAGCTTCATCGATTAAAAGAACAAGTGAAAGGTCAGCTTTATATGGCAGAAGAAAACAATTTAAGTGTGATGCAGATGATGGGTAAGAGTTGGCTGGATTATGGTAAAATTGATTCGTTAGATAAAGTGATCGAAAAGATTGAGAAAACGGAGGCAAAACATTTAATGACACTAGCTAATGATTGGATGTCGTTAGACACTTTGAGTAGTTTAAAATATATCCCATCTAATGATTAATACTCCTGAGATAGATTCATATCTAGATAGTTTAGCTAACGAAGAGTCGGCTTTACTACATAAAATTTCTAGAGAAACGTATATGGAAGTGCTTATGCCCAATATGTTGTCTGGTAAAGTGCAAGGTCGTTTCTTATCTATGATAAGTAAAATGATTCAACCTACCAACGTTCTGGAAATAGGAACCTTTACAGGGTACTCAGCTTTATGTTTGGCAGAAGGAATTAAATCGGGAGGCGTACTTTGCTCATTAGATGTTAATGAAGAATTACATGAACGTGTAAGAGGATATTTGAAAGAGTATACCGGTGATATAGATATTCAATTGCATACAGGCCCTGCATTAGAGATTATTCCGACTTTAAAATATACGTTTGATTTAGTTTTTATAGATGCGGATAAGCAAAATTATGCCAACTACTATAATATGGTAGTTCCTATGTTGTCTTCCGGAAAGTATATTTTGGTTGACAATACATTATGGAAAGGTAAAGTGACCGATAATGCATTGGTAGAAAAAGATAAAGACACAAAAGCTTTAGATGCCTTTAACCGAATGGTAGCTGCAGATAGCAGAGTAGAACAAGTGATAGTTCCATTGCGTGATGGATTGACGTTGATTAGAAAAAAATGAAAAATATAATTACCCTTTTTGGTTTATTGCTCCCTTGTCTTCTTTGGTCTCAAGTACATAAAATACCGGAAGTGCCAGAGAAAGTATACATAGGCGGATTGGAGCTTACTTTCACGCATGCTGCTAAGAAGAAAATTGAAGCCGATATTCAAATGATTTATGCGAATAGTAAATATTTGCAACAAAAGATTGATCGAGCTAATTTATACTTCCCTATAGTAGAAAGAGTTTTTTCAGAAGCAGATTTTCCCGAAGAGATTAAATATTTGTCATTACAAGAGTCATCCTTGACATCAGATGCTGTTTCATCATCTAATGCTGTTGGATTTTGGCAGTTTAAAAAAGAATCTGCCATTGAAGTAGGCGTACAGGTAAATGATTTAGTTGATGAACGTAAGCATATTGTATATTCCTCTAGAGGAGCAGCTGCTTATTTGAAACGTAACAATGCTTTATTGAAAAATTGGGTCTATGCTATCTTATCTTATAATCTAGGTGCTGGTGGTGTTAAGCCTCATGTGAAACAAAAATATGTTGGTGCTTCTTCTATGTTAATTGAAGAAGATATGCATTGGTATGTTCTACGATTTATTGCTCATAAAATTGCCTATGATCCGTTGGTCGGAAAATCAGATCATCCGGAATTGGTCTTAGTTGAATTGTCAGGGATTAAGGATAAAACATTTGCAGATATAAGCAAACAAAATAAAGTAGAGGAAACCTTATTACGCGAGTATAACAAATGGTGTAATAAAGATAAGGTGCCACATGATAAAGAATATATTGTGATGTTGCCGTTGTCTAAATCCAATCAACAACAAATAGCAACGATCAAGAATCAAACTCCTACGACAACTAAGGATTCTGTACATGTGTTAATACAACCGGTTAAATTTCCGGATATATCCGTTTTTAAAGACAGCAGTTCGATACCAATATTTGTATTAATTAATGGTGTCAAATCCATTCGAGTGCAGAAAAATGATGATTTGAATAGTCTTATAGTTAAATCCGGACTAAAGCGATCGTCTTTTTTGTATTTTAATGAGATGGGAGGCTTTGAAGCAGTAAATTCAGGAGAATTTTATTATCTTCAGTTAAAGCGAAAAAAAGCATTAGTAAGAGAGCATGTTGTTCAACCTAATGAAACTTTATGGTCGATAGCTCAGAAGTATGCTGTAACTACAGCTTCGATAAGGTCTAAAAATAGAATGACCAAACAAGAGCAATTAAGAGTAGGACGTGTGTTGCTGCTTCGAGATAAAAGAGCAAAAGACCAACCTGTAGAATATAGAGTTATTCCGAAACCAATGCCTAAAGTTCCACCTAGGGATACGGTTGTTATTAAAAAGGATACTACAGCTATCATTAAAGCGATAGAACCACCTGTATATTCTTTGGATAAAACGCAGAATGTATATCATACAGTTAAACCAGGAGAAACCGTTTTTGCTATCTCTAGAATGTATCAAATAGATTCAGATAGTATTCGAGTTTGGAATCAATTAGATGGTTATAATATTAAGGTTGGACAAGAATTAATTGTAGGGAAAAAAGTAGTTTCCGAAAACAAACCCACAGTTAAAACTCATATCGTAGAGCAGGGGCAAACACTTTATCAAATCTCAAAGTTGTATCAGACTACTCCGGAGAAAATCATGGAGTGGAATCATTTAGCCAATACATCTATTAAACCCGGACAAGAGTTAGTTATTAGAGAATAAATGGGACTAAGTCAAACATATCATGACAGTAAATGGATGACCGACTTGTTGGAAAATCTGGGACATGGTATTGTTATATTGAATGAAAAGTTAGATGTGACATTTATTAATAATAAAGCAGCGTTGCTTTTAGAGAGTGATAGCACTGTGCTGTCTCCGGATCTGAAAAGTATCTGTAGGTTTATAAAAGAAAATCAACACGCATATAAAGTTGTAAGTTCCTCTTTTAGGTATACAACATTTTCCACTAATAGTAAGATAGAACTATTAGTAAAAACTCAACCTTTATTAAGTGACTTACGACTTTTTAAGGGTTGCTTTATTTTAGTTAAAGAAGTATTCAATTTTGATACACTTTCTAAACAGCTAGACTTAGCAGAAACTAAGTATAAGTTTTTATTTGAAAATACTACCGATGGTGTTTTACTGTTTAATGATGATACCGTAATTATTGGGGCTAATACGAGTGCAGAAAAAATCTATTCGTTCAAGCAGCCTAACTTAGTTAATAAAACAATTGCAGATTTATTCCCTCATCATTCGAATGAGGTATTTGTAGAAATAGTAGAAACTTTTTTTAAAGAAGGTCGCCTTAGTAGTTTTTATAAATTTATTCGTCCTAATGGGCAGCCTGTATATATTGACTTTAGTGCTCAAGCTCATATACTTCCTGGTGTTCATATGGCTATTTTTAAAGATTTGACAAATAGTATTTTGTTAAATAAAGCCTTCAAACAAACAGAATCGAATCTTCAAACATTATTTCAGAATAGCTCTCATGCCATCTTTTTATTTGATCAAAAGGATCAGATGATTTCGATGAACGATAAAGCGGTGTCCTATTTAAAATTGAGGTCAATTGAAAATTTGGAACCTCAAAGCACTTTTTTTCAATCGAATATTTTACCTATTTCTTTGAATAAAGCTAGTGAGAAATTAGCCTTAATGAAGGAAGGAGAAGTTGTATTAGAACAATATACTTTCATCAATGATGTAAATAATCAGCAGTTATGGTTTGAGTATTCTTTAATACCATTCTTAAATGAAAAGCGAAAAATATTAAACTATTGTTTGACGATTCAAGATATAACGGATAAGAAAAATGTAGAGAAGGAATTGATTGAAAGTGAAACCAAGTTCCGAAATCTTACAGAGTACTCGCCAAACATTATTTATATAGTAGATTTTAAAAATCGTGCATTTCCATATTTTAATCGAAGTGAAATTCTTGGATATAATATTAGTCAATTGCAAACATTTGAATTTTGGGATAGTATTTTTCATCCGGAAGATGAGCATAGGATGCGCGATCACTTTACTCAATTTATTAGACATAAAAAGGGAAATAGCTCAGGCATAGACTTAAGGTTAAAAGATAGTAAGGGCGTATATCAATGGGTTCATAATCGTCATAGTGTTTTAGAAATGACACCTGAGGGTTTTGTGTCTAAAGCCATTGTCAACTTGACCATTATAACAGATCAGAAAAAACAAGAAGAGGATATAAAACGTACCAACTTTGAATTAGACAGTTTCGTCTATAGAGCTTCACATGATTTAAGAGCACCACTAAAATCAGTTCTTGGATTAGTAAGTTTAGCCTTTAAGGAAAAAGATGATACGGAGAGAGCTCGTTACCTGGGCATGGTAGAGAAGAGTGTTTTACGTTTGGATAATTTTATCGAAGATTTAACTAATTTTTCAAGGAACAATAGATTGTCTATCACGCCAAGAGAAATTTATTTTGAAGATATAGTAGAGCATTCATGGGAAAATTTAAAATACATGGATACACACTCTAATGTTAAAATTGAATTAGATATAAAATATCGTTATTCTTTTTATTCAGACGATAATCGTTTGACTATTATATTTCAAAACTTGTTGTCAAACGCTATTAAATATAGAAACTCTAATTTGTCGGTTTCAGTCATTAATATTCGAATTAGAAGTATGAAAGAAGGTGTATTGATAGAAATTCAAGATAATGGTATTGGGATTAAGCAGGAGTATTTAGATAAAATATTTGATATGTTTTTTAGAGCATCTCATGATTCGAATGGTTCCGGATTAGGTTTGTATATAACGCGACAAGTAGTAGAGAAATTAGGAGGTACAATAGATGTAGAGTCTACCTACGGAGAAGGAACAAAGTTTGAAATTTATTTACCGAATTTAATGACCGATAGGAAAATATAAATGGATACTCTTTCTAAGATTCTAACTGTTTTTTCAAAAAAAGATGCATCTACTGTCTCTTTTGAAAATCTATTGTTAGAAGCCTCAGATGCTATATATGTGACAGATAGTAAAGGAATCATCTCTTTTGCGAATAAGAGTGCACATTCATTATTTTATTACGAATACCCTGAAATGATAGGAAAGTCTATTGACATTCTAACTTATAAAAGTGGTTTGACGGTACCTTTTGCTCAGATATATCCCGGTACTGCCGATGCTATCATTCAGCATAATTTTATTCGTAAAAATGGTTCTGAGTTTAAGGGAGAGCTAACAGCAAAAGTTTTTCCTGAAGGAGGTCACCAAGCTATCATTAGAGATGTGTCTAATGCAGTAGTGGTAAGAGACTCTCTACAACACAATGAAAGTAAATTACGTGCATTAGTAGAAAACTCGTTCGATATAGTAATCTTGCTTGATCGAAATTTTAACGTTAAATATATTAGTCCATCCGTTGAAGACTCTTTGGGGTATACTCCAGATGAACTTTATGAAAAAGTAGTAAGTTATTTTATTGAGATTCATGATCGTAAATTGATTTTCGATTTATTGAAAAGTTCGGGAATAACTCACCATATAGATGACATTCGGTTGAAGCATAAGGATAAGTCTTTACGACATTTTGAGATTAATGCCATTAACTTACTACACCATGAAACCATTCGAGGGATTATTGTGAATTGTCATGATGTTCATGAACGGGTCATTTTTGAAAAACAATTAATAAATACCAATTACGAGTTAGATAGCTTTGTATATAAAGTATCCCATGATCTTAAAGCACCTCTAAAATCGATTTTAGGTCTATTACAATTGTCTGCTAGGGAAGAATCGGTAGAGACATTAAGGATCTACAATGAAATGATGAAGCGCAGTGTAGAAGGGTTGGATAAATTTATTCAAGATTTAACTCAATTTTCTCGAAACTCCCGAATTGAAATTATTAAGGAAGAAATTCATTTTGAAGAACTATTAAAGAAGGTTCTTTTCCAAATTCAATATTTAGATACTGATCATAAAGTTTTGATCAAAACAGAGGTGGTCCAAAATCTTGAATTTTTAAGTGATTCTCAAAGGATTACTACTATTTTGAGTAATTTGTTGTCGAATGCTTACAAGTATCATAGATTTGATAATAATAATCCATATATTCAAATTCAGATTACTGTAGAACAAGATCAAGCTATAATTCTTGTTTCAGATAATGGGTCAGGTATTGATCCGGAATATCAAACCAGAGTATTTGATATGTTCTATAGAGCGAGTGAACAATCTACCGGATCAGGTTTAGGTCTATATATAGTGAAAAGTGCTGTGGAAAAATTAAGAGGAAATATACAACTAGACTCTAATTTGAACGTAGGTACGATTGTAAAGATTACCATACCAAATAATAAGAAGTAATACCATTATGACAGCAACTCATTATATAGATACGATTTTACTCGTGGATGATAATGAAACCGATAATTTTATTCATAAGCGTGTGATTGAATTAAATCACTTTGCAAAGAATATTATTATTAAAAATTCAGGAAAAAGTGCTTTAGAGTATTTACAACAAAATCAAGATAATCTGGACGCTATCCCGAATGTTATATTCTTAGATATCAATATGCCTATTGTGGATGGTTTTGTGTTCTTATTTGAATATGAGTCATTCCCGGATTCGATAAAAAATAAATCTAAAGTGGTTATTTTATCCAGTTCAGATAACAAGAAGGATATTGATCGTATTGTAGATAATGATTATGTGGTTCATTTCTTAACAAAGCCACTGTCCGATGAATCGTTAGCAGATTTGAAAAAGATATTATAATAAAAAAAGCGCTTCAAGCGCCTTTTTTATTTATGATGAATTCTCAATTATTATGCATTGATTTTATCAAGAACTGCCATTACTTCTTTCACGTGTTTTCTGGAAGTTTCTAATAATGCTTTTTCGTCAGCATTTAATTGTAATTCGATAACTTTTTCAATACCGTTTTTACCAATCACAACAGGTACACCTAGGTAACAATCATCGATACCGTATTCACCTTCTAATTTGATACAAACAGGGATGATTTTCTTTTGGTCTTTCACGATAGCTTCTACCATTTGAGCAGCAGCAGCACCCGGAGCATACCAAGCAGAAGTTCCCATTAATTTCACTAATTCACCACCACCATTTTTAGTACGTTCGATGATAGCATCTAATTTATCTTTAGCTACTAATTCAGTAACAGGGATACCACCTACAGTTGTATATCTAGGAAGAGGAACCATAGTGTCACCATGACCACCTAATAACATCCCTTGGATTTCTTTTACTGAACATCCGATTTCATCCGCTAAGAAAGCTCTGTAACGTGCAGTATCTAAAACACCTGCCATACCGATAACTTTATTTCTAGATAAACCGCTAGTTAAATGTGCGCAATAAGTCATTACATCAAGAGGGTTAGAAACCACAATGATGATAGCGTTTGGAGAATACTTTACTACGTTCTCAGTTACCGTTTTCACGATACCTGCGTTAGTAGAAATTAAGTCATCACGAGTCATACCAGGCTTACGTGGTAAACCGGAAGTGATTACTACTACATCTGAATTAGCTGTTTTAGTATAATCATTAGTAGAACCAACAGTTTTAGTATCATACTGAGTGATTGGAGCTTTTTGCCAGATATCTAATGCTTTCCCTTCAGCTACACCTTCTTTGATATCCACTAATACCACTTCATTAACAATCTCGCGATATGCAAGAACATCTGCACAAGTAGCACCTACGTTACCTGCACCTACAACAGTTACTTTCATGTATTTAATTATTTACGGTTTATTACTTTGTTTATTTGGGTCGTCAAATTACAAAATAATTATAGATTTTGGTCCTTTATCCCCTGACTTTCTGTTAGTCGCGGAGTAAATTCAATGATTAAAACGGATTCCGTGTTATCCGTAATTTTAAAACGATCATCAATACGTTGGCCAATAATCCAGCATATCTCGTTCCCAGTACAAATTACAAGAGCCTCTTCTTTTTGGTGAGAAGGGTATTTAGTATCTATAAAAAAGTCACTTAGTTTTTTAAATTGACTCATTCCCAGTGGAATAAATTTATCTCCGGCTTGCCAGGTACGAATCTGTAGTGGGAAAATAACCTTAGATAAATCCAATTGAGCAATCGTTTTTTCACGACTGATGCCGGTTAAGGAATGTTTAGGAATCACCTGAAAAGTAATATCTCCGTGAGGCAATGCTATAGGCTCTTCGATGGTGAAAATCTGAAAATCGATTTTTTCTTTAGCTACTACCGGTGATAATACCCAGTACGTTCGATCACGAGTAATTTTATATCCATTCCCATACCAAGTCTTACCGGTGGTGTTTCCGTGGGTAGTAATACTTTTAATCGTTTGGTAGTGGAATCCTAAGGGTAATAATATTTCACAAAGTACCGTATCTGTTTCAGGGTATTTCTCAAGTGTTTCGATAGAAATGTATTTGTCTTCACCTTTAATAGTAATGGCTTCTGATAATACTTTGTCTAACCAATATTTGAAAAATTGTTCAACGCCTTTTAGTCTTTCTGCTGTTGTTTGAAAGGTGGTTTCTAACTTAGGATTCAACTGTTTGAGCGTTGGAACTATACGATGACGGATTAAATTTCTTGCATATTTTTCTTCTACGTTAGAACTATCCTCTCGCCACACTAACGCATTATCCTCGGCATATTGACGTATATTATCTCTTCCTGTAAAAAGTAATGGGCGTACAATTCTACCTGACTTTTCTTTTATCCCATGAAGCCCGGCGATTCCGGTTCCTCTAGATAAATTAAAAAGCATGGTTTCTATAATATCATTTAGATGATGAGCTGTAAGTACATATTGGTAATCATATGTTTGAATAAGTTCATCATACCATTTGTATCTTAATTCACGCGCAGCCATTTGTATGGAATAGGCGTTCTCGTGCGCAAAAGATTTGGTATCAAATCTTTTAGTATGGAAAGAAATACGATTCTTAATAGCTAAGTCTGATACAAATAGTTCGTCACCATCTGATTCATCACCACGTAATCCAAAGTTGCAGTGAGCTACACTAAAGTTGTAACCACTTTTTAGAAGTAAATCGAATAGGACTACAGAATCAATGCCTCCACTGATTGCCAGTAAAAGTTTGTCTTGAAAAGTGAAAAGTTGCTTCTCTTCAATAAATTGGCGCAATTCCTGTAGTATCATGAAACTAGGATTACCTATTGTCATAGTTCAGATTAAAATTATAAAAAAAAGCATAGAGTGACAATGAATTAATATTTTAATATTCAAATGTTTATACAGGGCTTTATGTTTGTTTGTGGAGCGGATAAATAGTATGTACTTTTGTATCGCATGAAAAACAGGTTATTACTTCTTTGTTTAGTGTTATTCATTCCTTTTTTGATGAATGCTCAAACGAATTCAGAGGCTATTGAATTAGTCCAGGCGAAAAGTTTGGAGGGTAAACAAGGAGCACAGTCTTATGTAAAGTTGAAACACGATGTTGTCTTTAAACAAGGCAATATGTATTTGTATTGTGATTCTGCTTTTCAATATCCGGGAACCAACTACGTAGAAGCTTTTGGGAGAGTACGCATGGTACAAGGAGATACGTTAAGTATGACTTGTAATCAGTTACAATATGATGGGAACACAAAGAATGCAACAGCTCGTGGGAATGTAGTATTGATTGATAAGCAAACGGTCTTAAATACGGATGTATTACAATATAACCGTGTCACTTCTAAGGTGTATTACACACAAGGGGCAACCATCAAAGATACAGATACACGATTGAAAAGTGTGATAGGTATATATGATACCCGTACTAAACAGTTTCAATTTAAAAAACAGGTAGTGGTTGAAAATTCTTTGAAAGGATTCAAATTACTATCGGATACCATACTTTATTCATCACAAACACAATTAGCAACGTTTGTAGGGAATACTAAAATAACTACTAAAGACGGTACCATAGAATCCGATCATGGGTCTTTTCATACGGTTACTAATGTGATGTATTTTGGTGGTAGAGCCAGAGTTGTCAACGGAATGAATTGGATAGAGGCAGACCGTATTGATTATGATGATGTCAAACAAATAGGTGTAGCATCCGGTAAAGTTCATATTTGGAATGTGAAAGATAGTATTCACATTTTAGGTGAAAAGTCATGGTATAATGGACTTCGAGGGATTACTTATGTGTATGGCAATCCTATGATGTATCAAACAGAAGGGAAGGATACGTTATTTTTAAAATCAGATACGCTTTATTATATCAATGATACAATTCTTAAAGTAAAAGAGTTGAAAGCGTTTCATCATGTGCGCCTTTTCAGGACATCGTTACAAGCAGTTTGTGATTCGTTAGTATATAGTTTTTCTGATTCAGTTATTACGTTTTATAAGAATCCTATTCTTTGGAATGATGATACTCAATTGACCTCCGATACAGTATTTATTTTTATGAAAAAAAATAAAATTGATCGGATGGAAATGCATCAAAATTCATTTATGATTTCCATCGATTCGATGCGTAATTTTAATCAAGTCAAAGGTCGGAATATGTGGGCCTATTTTGTTAATGGGGATATAAGTAGAATATTAGTTGATGGCAATGCGGAAAGTATTTACCACGCTTTAGAAGGGGATAAAAAATTAATAGGTGTTAACAGGGCAAATGCAGGAGCTATTCAATTATTGTTTTCGGATAAAAAACTCAAAAGTGTTACTTATATAACCAATCCGGATGCAAAATTTATTCCCCCTCATCTGGTTACTCCTAACGATAAAAAGCTGAAAGGTTTTAAATGGGAGCAGGGGGTACGACCTAAAAGACGACAATTTAATTTGTAATAGACTGGTTTTTAATAAATTAAATATTTTGAATAGGTTCGTTTTTTTACTAATTTTGTAAGCTATGCCTAGAATCTTTTATATCCTATCGTTGGTCGTGTTGTTGAGTGCTTGTAACAGGTTTGCAAAATTTCAGCGTAACGCGTCCCCGGATGAAAAATTGACTAAGGCAATTGAGTATTATAATAAGAAGGATTATTATAAAGCCGGAGTATTGTTAGAAGAGATAGTTCCTATTCTAAAAGGGAAACAAGGTGCAGAAGATGCATCTTATTACTTTGCTTACAATTACTACATGCAGAAACAATACGTGATGAGCTCTTACTACTTTAAGGATTTCTATATGACTTATCCAAGAAGTGCCAGAGTGGAAGAATGTATGTTCATGAATGTGAAGTCGCTTTACAATAGTTCCCCGGAATATAATCTTGACCAAGAGTATACCTATAATGCAATTAAAGCATTAAACACGTTTTTGGATCGATATCCTAAAACACAATACATGGAAGAGTGTAATAAGATGGCAGATGAGCTGAATGCTAAGTTGGTAAAGAAAGCTTATGAAAGTGCTTATCTATATTACAAAATTCATAATTATAAGTCGGCTACTATTGCGTTGACCAATTTCTTAAAAGACTATCCGTCGACGGAATATACCGAAGCGGCTATGTATTACAGAGTAGAGGCGCAGTTGAAACTGGCTAAAAATAGCGTAGAAGGAGAGAAGCAAATTGAGCGTTACTACGATGTGGTAGATTACTACCAAATGTACGCTGATCGATTCCCTAAAGGACAATATGCGAAAGAAGCATTGGACGCATATGACTACGCTGTTAATCAATTGAATTCATTAAAAAAGTAAATACAAATTAAACTATAAAACGTATGGCATCAGCTAACTTAGTTACTCGTGACATTGATAAAATCGCAGAACCAACAGGTAATGTGTATGAATCACTTGTTGTCATCTCTAAAAGAGCACGTCAGATTTCTGTAAAAATGAAAGAAGAATTAAACTCAAAATTAGCTGAGTTTGCTTCTAAAGAAGATAATTTGGAAGAAATTTTCGAGAACAGAGAACAAATTGAAATCTCTAAATATTACGAGCGTATGCCTAAGCCTGCAACTCTTGCTACTGAAGAGTTTTTAGAAGGTAAAGTGATGTTCCGTAATATCGATAAAGCATCTAAAAAAGAAGAATAATCGAAGCGTATGCTGACCTTAAGAGGCAGACACATTCTGGTTGGCATTTGTGGTAGTATTGCTGCTTACAAGGCCGCTTACTTAGTACGATTATTAAAAACACAAGGAGCAGAGGTAAAAGTTGTCATGACTACCTCTGCTTCTACTTTTATTACCCCTCTTACTTTAGGTACTTTATCAGGGAATCCTGTAATACAGTCATTTCAAGATGATCAAGATTCCAGTGTTTGGAATAATCATGTCGACCTAGCCATGTGGGCAGATTTGATGGTGATTGCTCCGGCATCAGAGAATACCATTGGTAAAATGGCCAACGGGATTTGTGATAACGTTTTACTAGCTACCTATTTTTCGGCTAAAAATAAAGTGATGGTATGTCCGGCAATGGACTTAGATATGTACCAGCATCCTACTACGCAGGAAAATCTAAATAAATTAACTTCCTTCGGTAATATAGTCGTTGAAGCTGAATCCGGAGAACTAGCTAGCGGTCTTGTAGGTCAAGGTCGATTAGCAGAACCGGAACATATTGTCAATAATATTCAGAACTACTTTAATCAGAAAGCCTTTTTAAAAGGTAAAAAAGTATTAATAACTAATGGTCCTACGTATGAACCATTGGATCCGGTAAGGTTTATTGGAAATCATTCTTCCGGTAAAATGGGTTTAGCCATCGCTGAACAAGCTTACTTGTTAGGAGCGGATGTAACTATCGTTTCAGGTCCGGTACATGCTACTATTTTGGAACAATCCATGAAGGTGGCAACTGTAAAAAGCGTGATGACTGCTGATCAAATGTTAGAAGAAATGTTGCAACAACTTTCTATACATGACATTGTGGTATTCACAGCTGCTGTAGCAGATTATCGTCCAAAAATCAAGTCGGAAAATAAAATTAAAAAAGACTCTAATGAGTTGGTAGTAGAGTTAGTGAAAAATCCGGATATAGCTGCTCAATGTGCTACACATAAAACTACTAAACAGTTTTTTATTGGATTCGCATTGGAAACGACCAATGAAGAGGAATATGCCAAGTTAAAGATGCAAAATAAAAAGTTTGACATCATAGCACTCAACTCCCTAAATGATAAAGGCGTTGCTTTTGGAAGTGATCAGAATAAAGTGACATTATATACACCAACATCTGCTCCGAAAGCGTTATCTTTAATGTCTAAGGATCATGTTGCAAAAGCTATTTGGGATGAATATGAACAACGTAGTTAAATTTTTATTTAGTGTACTCTTATTAACTCAATCACTACTTGGAAATGCTCAAGAGTTGCAATGTGTTGTAACGATTGATGCAAGTCAAGTGCCGGATGTTCAAAGTGCCATTATAGAAGATTTAAAACAATCCATTACCCGTTTTTTAAATGAACGTAGATGGACTGATGATACTTATTCTGCGGAAGAAAGAATTAGATGTAATCTAGTTTTAACAATCACTGCTTTACCAGAACCTTTTTCTTACAAAACCACAGCACAAGTACAGTCTTCAAGACCGGTGTATGGAACAGGTTATGAGTCCGTGATGTTAAACTTTATTGATAAAACATTTGATTTTACTTTAAATACGGGACAGCCTATTGATTATAATGAGAATATCTTCAATTCGAATATATCTTCTTTATTAAGTTTTTATGCTTACGTTATCTTAGCATTAGATTATGATTCATTTGGAAAATTAAGTGGTCAAAAATGGGTTGAGAAAGCTTATAATATCGCCAACGTTGCCCAACAAGCAGGCGGAGGTTGGGCGCCAAATGATTTAAATAATCGTTTCGCCTTAATCGAAAATTTAAACAATCAATTATTAGTTCCATTTAGAGAAGGTTTATATACTTATCATCGATTAGGGTTGGATACTTATTTAAAAGACCCTGAAGCTATGAGGATGATTGCATTGAATTTTCTTAAAACCATTAAAACAATTGTTCCTAATAAACCATCTTCTATTTTGATTAGAAGTTTTTTTCTTGCCAAAAGAGATGAATTGATAAATATTTTTAGAGACAGTGCTTCATCTGAAATCAAAAATCAAGCATTGACCTTGTTAAGAGAATTAGATCCGTTGAATTCGGATCGTTATCAGGTAATTGTTAAATAATAATTGTAAGCGTAGTATATGTTACAATCCATTATCATACAAAATTATATCCTGATAGAGTCATTACAGTTACAACTATCAGATGACTTAACTACCATTACCGGTGAAACTGGTGCAGGCAAATCTATATTACTAGATGCCTTAGGTTTATTGTTGGGTAATAGAGCGGATTCAAAAATAATATTAGATTCAACAAAAAAATGTGTTATTGAAGGAGTCTTCACCATAGATGATTTTCAATTAAATGATTTTTTTGAAACACATGATTTAGATTATGATACTACCTGTGTTATAAGAAGAGAAATAAATACGAATGGTAAATCCAGAGGATTCATCAATGATACACCTGTTACCATAGAGGTATTAAAACAACTAGGGGAATTTTTAATAGATATACATTCTCAAAACGATACATTATTAGTAGGCAATCCTACCTACCAGCTTCGAATGATAGATAAGTTGGGTGGATGGTTGTCATTGACAGATGAAGTATCTGTTCAATTTAAATCTTTACAAAAGCAAAAAGCTGAGTTGAAATCTAAAGAAGAGATATTAACTCAAAAAATACAACAACAAGAATTTAATCAATACTTGTTAAATGAATTAGAGGAAGTAAAGCCTGTATCTGGTGAAGATGTGGAGTTAGAAAATAAGATTTCAGCGCTAACACATGCAGAAGATTCTACCTCTAGACTTGGTCAATCGAGCGAAGAGCTAGATGGCTCTGTTATTCCTGCTTTGATTTCTATTCGGAAACTTTTACAGCCGGTAGCAGATAGGAATCAATCTTTACTGAGTGTGATGGAGCGCTTGAGTTCCGTTATTGAGGAGATAAAAGATATTCAATCAGAAATAGAAAATAAGGGCACTTCTGAAGATATAAATCCGGATCAACTTGAGAAGTATCAAGAACGATTGTCTTTGCTTTATGGGTTGCAAAAGAAACATAAAGTAACAGATGTAGAAAGTTTGTTGATTATAGCTCAACAGTTACAGACTAATGTGGAATCAATGCACTTGTTGGAAGAGGATGTCAATGCATTGAAGTTGAATATAACACAGCTTGAACAGCAACTGTATAAAAAAGCAGAGGAATTGAGCGGGAAGCGCCGACAACTGGTGCCAACACTCGAAAAAGAAATTAAAGCAATATTAAAAGAGTTGTCCATGCCGGACGCTATTTTTCAATTTTCATTAACTGACGATTCGTTAGGTAGTTTAGGCATAGATAAAATTCAAATATTATTTAGTGCCAATAAAGGTCAAAAGTTAGCTGACTTAAAACAGGTAGCTTCGGGTGGGGAATTTTCCAGAGTGGTATTAGCTTTAAAATCCGTCTTAGCAGCTAAAGTAGAACTTCCAACATTGGTATTTGATGAAATAGATACAGGGGTTTCGGGTGAAGTGGCCATAAAAATGGGCAAAATGATTAAGAAAATGGCTGAAAAACATCAGGTTATTATGATTACACATTTGCCGCAGGTAGCTGCTATGGGGAATAAACACTGGTTTGTTCATAAACAAACTAAAGTTGACCGTACCTTGTCGTCTATTGAGATTTTGACTGAGGAAAGAAGAGTGGCAGAAATAGCCAAAATGATAGGTGGTGACAAGCCTAGTGCTTTGGCGGTGGCTAATGCCAAAGAGATGTTAACCCTCCAGTAAAGGTTTTAAAAAAAAGTGTATATTTGGGCTCTCAAATAGCCGAGTAAAATCGCAATTAATTACATAACCATATGGCTTATAATTTATTAAAAGGTAAAAGAGGTATCATCTTCGGAGCATTGAATGAAGATTCTATTGCTTGGAAAGTGGCAGAAAGAGCTTTTTCTGAAGGTGCTCGTTTCACATTAACTAATGCACCTATCGCAATGCGTATGGGTGAGATTAATAAACTATCGGAAGCATGTAATGCTCCAATTATCCCTGCAGATGCTACTTCTCTTGAAGAGTTAGAGAACTTGTTCGACAAATCAATGGAAGCATTAGGTGGTAAAATTGACTTTGTACTACACTCTATTGGTATGAGTCCAAACATCCGTAAAGGAAAAGAATACGGTGATTTGAACTATGATTGGTATTTGAAAACTTTAGATGTATCAGCACTTTCCTTCCACAAGATTATGCATGTGGCAGAGAAAAAAGATGCTTTGAATGATTATGCATCTATTGTAGGTTTATCCTATATCGCAGCACAACGTATATTCCCTGATTATACGGATATGGCGGATGCGAAAGCTACATTAGAATCTATCGCTAGAGGTTATGGTGCTCGTTTAGCTCGTTTGAAAAATGCACGTGTGAACACGATTTCTCAATCTCCTACGATGACTACTGCCGGTAAAGGTATTGCAGGCTTTGGAGCTTTCTATGATTTCGCAGATAAAATGTCTCCATTAGGAAACGCTTCTGCTGATGAGTGTGCGGATTATGTAATCGTGATGTTCTCTGATTTAACTAAGAAAGTTACGATGCAGAACTTGTTACATGACGGAGGATTCTCTGCGTCTGGTATGACACCGGAAGTAATGGATATTTTCGAAAAGAATTTACAATAATAGTTATCTATTAAAAATGATAATGAAGAGCCATCCTAAACCGATGGCTCTTTTGCTATAAAGATGTCTGATATACATTCCATCTATACTTACGATTATGAGTTGCCGGAGGAACGAATTGCGAAATTCCCGGTAGAACCCCGCGATGCTTCCAAACTATTGGTGTATAGGAATCATGAGATAATCTCCACTGCTTTTAAAAGCATTGCAGATTTTTTTCCTAAAGACACTTTAATTGTTTTTAACAATACTAAAGTGGTTCATGCGCGTTTATTCTTTTCTACTCCTACCGGTGCTACTGTTGAGATATTTTGCTTAGAGCCTTTGCAGCCAGTGAAAGATTTAAAGCAGAACGCGGACAGATCAGATAATGTACAATGGAAATGTTTTATAGGTAATAAGAAACGTTGGAAAACGGGCGACTTAAAAGCATCGATTCTAATTCCTAGTGTAGGTGAAGTAGAGTTAAAGGTAAAATATATCAATGCAGATGAAGATGCTCACGTTGTGGAGTTTCAGTGGTCCAATCCGGATGTCATCTTTGCTGATATTTTAGAATATTTTGGAGCATTGCCTATTCCTCCTTATTTAAATAGAGAGAGTAATGATGAGGATGAGGATAGTTATCAAACCATGTTTGCCAAACATCATGGTTCAGTAGCGGCACCTACCGCTGCCTTACATTTTACCTCCCAAGTGATTGAAGAATGTAAAGCTAAAGGTGTAACGGTGGGAGAGGTGACGTTGCATGTGGGAGCCGGAACATTTAAACCGGTGAAAACAGATAGTATCGAAGATCATACGATGCACAGTGAATTTGTAAGTGTATCGAAAGAAACAATTCAACTCTTACTAAATCATAAAGGTCCTGTGATTCCGGTTGGTACTACCTCCATGCGAACATTGGAGAGCTTGTATTGGTTGGGGGTGGAGTTTGCCAAAGGGGAAAAGGGTACTGAAGTTTCTCAATTTGTTTGGAAATCGGGTTCGAAATTATCAGCTCAGGAATCCTTTACGGTCTTGATAGCGCATCTTGATAGTATAAACCAAGATAATATAGAGTTTAAGACTTCTATTATGATACATCCGGGGTATCAGTTTAAAGTGTGTAATGGAATTGTTACCAACTTCCATCAACCGAAGAGTACATTGATGTGTTTGGTGTCTGCCTTAATAGGAGTAGAAGAGGTAAAAAGAATGTATGATTTTGCCTTGAAAAATAGTTTTCGATTCCTAAGCTATGGCGACAGTAGTTTATTACTCCCCAAAGTTAGTGAATAAGTAGTGGATTATTTGTGGGTATTCATGTGGATAACCCATGGATATCATGTGTGTATTCCATTTGTATAAATGGTAATTCAATAGTTGTAATTGGCTAAGATTTCATAACTGATTTGAAATCAATTTGCTTTAAAAAAGTTGCTTTAAAGGTTAAAAAAAATGATTCTAAAGCATGAATTTGACAAATGAGATTCATACAAATTCACACTTAAAAAAGTACATAATTAAGCCAAAGTCTTACGTGTGTTAATAGTTATTCAACCCTTATGCACACAGAGTTGTTTTGTTGATTTTAGCAAAGAAAAAATTGTAATTATTAAAGAATTTTTATGTTATCGGAATGTTAAATTCGTGTTACTCTGCATAGTGACAAAGTCAAGAATGGACTCTTATTTTTTAGTGAATTTTTTTTCTACATCTTTGTCATCCCTTGCTACCACAAGGATTGAGATTTTTAAAACCCTTATAATATGATTGATGTAAAAGATTGTAAATCAGTTTGGAACAGTTGTCTTCAGTACATTGGACAGTGTGTTGGAGAGCAATCATTCAAGACTTGGTTCGAACCAATTGAACCTTTGATGCTCATTAACAATGTATTAACGATTCAGGTTCCAAGTCAGTTTTTTTATGAATGGTTGGAAGAGCATTACGTTCATGTCTTGAGAAAAGCGATTGACATGTATTTAGGTCCTGATGGAAGACTAGAATATCAGATTTTAGTGGATAAGTCAGATCAAAATCGTAAAAACACGATACATTCCTTACATAAGGGAAGTGTTATTTCCAGAACTGTTAATCCGGGATTATCAAAAGACGAAATGATGCCTAGAACTATAGAAACAGGAATTCTTGATTCAAATCTAAATATTCAAAACACTTTTGATTCTTTCATCGAGGGTGATTGTAATAAATTAGCTCGTTCTGCTGGTATGGCAGTTGCAAATAAGCCAGGTTTAACCTCTTTTAACCCACTTTTAGTATATGGTGGTGTTGGACTAGGGAAAACACACTTGGTGCAAGCTATAGGGAATCAAATAAAGAAAAACTTTGCTGATAAGCGTGTGTTATATGTGCCTTCTGAACGTTTCATCAATCAGTTCATTGAGGCAATGAGAGATAATAACGCACAAAACTTCACGAATCACTACTTGGGGGTTGATGTATTGATTCTTGATGATGTGCAGTTCCTTTCAGGTAAAGAGAAAACACAAGAGATATTCTTCCAGATATTCAATCATTTACACCAAAGTGGAAAGCAGATCATTATTACTAGTGACTGTGCACCTAAAGATATTAAAGGTCTTCAAGAACGTTTGTTATCACGCTTTAAATGGGGGTTGAGCGCTGATTTACAAGTTCCTGATTACGAGACTCGAAATGCAATTATTCGCAAGAAAACACAGCAAGAAGGTATTGAGTTAGGAGATGATGTAATTGACTATTTAGCTTACAGCATTGACACTAACATGCGTGATTTAGAAGGAGTAGTAAACTCTTTAATCGCACAATACACTCTAAGCGGTAAAAAAATTGATTTAGAATTAGCGAAACAAATCATTCAAAATATAGTTCAGAATGTTGAAACAGAAGTAAACATCGACTATATCCAAAAATTTGTTTCAGAGTACTTCAGCGTAACGATTGAGCAAATGAAGGATAAAACACGTAAACGTGAAATCGTAATTGCTCGTCAGGTAGCTATGTACTTTGCTAAAGAATATACTAACATGTCTTTGAAATCCATCGGTTCGCATTTTGGTGGAAGAGATCACAGTACAGTAATTCATGCTTTGACTTCTGTAAGTGATTTGATGGACACGGATAAAAAATTCAGAGCTACAATGCAAGATTTGATTAAAAAGATAAAAATTAAATCAGCTTAAAAGTTTACAGTCAGTTTGTAATCCTTAATTATAGAAAACCCGGACGCCATGCCGGGTTTTTCTTTTATACGGAAATTGATAGATTCTTAATTGTAGTGATTTTTAAAAGAAGTATTGATATATCATTTTGGAGCCATTGGACTGTACGCCTTCAATAATTACGCGCCCTTTTATTTTGGTTAAGATATCTTCTACCTCTTTGGCTGATTGTATAGGTACTTGATTAATACGAGTAATAATAAACCCTTCTTGTAATCCTAATCGATTGATTAGTCCCGCACGTACATGAACGATTTTTACTCCATTTTCTATATTTAATTTTTCTTTTTCAACTTTAGGTACCACCTCAAAATCTGCGTTTAATATATTAGATGTGTAAATTTCTTTTTTTATAATACTTGTAGTTCCTTCTTGATTAGTTAATAGTAGAGTAGTTTCTTGAATAACTCCATTTCGTTTGAAAACTACCTTCAGCTTATCACCCGGTTTATGATAGGCGATATATTCGTCAAAGTCCCCTTTACTACTTATTTTTTTATCGTTTAATTGAATGATTACATCATTCAATTGTAAGCCTGATTTTTGTGCTGCTCCATCCGGTAATAATTGAGCGATGAAAACACCATTTACATCACCAGCTTTTAATTCTTTTACTTTGTTGGTATTAAGTTCAACTACATCAGCACCAAAGAATGCTTTTTGAACAGCACCATATTGAATAATATCCTGTACAATTTTAATAACAATGTCAGATGGTACAGCGAAGCCGTAACCGGTGTAACTTCCTGTGCGAGACAATATCGCTGTATTGATTCCAATAAGTTCTCCTTTACTATTAACTAAAGCTCCACCTGAGTTTCCGGGGTTAATAGCGGCATCTGTTTGGATGAATGATTCAATAGGAAATTGAGAGTTAACCACATTGATATTACGTCCCTTTGCGCTCACAATACCTGCCGTTACTGTCGAAGTAAGATTAAATGGATTACCTACAGCAAGCACCCATTCTCCGATTTGCACACTGGTGGAGGAAGAAGTTTTAATTGCAGGAAGGTTTTTGGCTTCAATTTTTAATACAGCTAAATCGGCAGAAGGATCAGAGCCTACTAATGTTGCTTCATAAGTATTTCGTTGGTGTATCACTTCAATTTTAGTGGCACGTTGAATGACATGATGGTTGGTAATAATGTAACCATCACTACTAAAAATAACACCTGATCCGGATGATATTACTTGTTCAGCGTTTCCATTAAAGTACCAGTCAAACCAATTGTTACGTTGAGTGGAGCCTATGGTGGAAATAAAAACTACCGAAGGAGTAGATACGGATGAAGCGAAGGTGAAGTCTGTAGAACTAGTGACATGAGAAGAAGTATTGTTGTTATAGTGATTTGTTTGAATAGCAGGAATTGTATTCACTTGGTAAACTTCAGGTGAAGAATAGAAATAGTGTAAATAAATGGCAGTGCCAAATATTCCGGCTAAAACACTAAGGATAAGTTGTGAAAAAACTTGCTTCATTTTTAATACATTTGTATGAAATATACAATTTAAAATATTTTTAAAAATTTCCTAAATATTCATGAAAGCACTATTCTATTATATAATTGCTGTGATTGCTCTTGCTTTTTACTTTATAGCTTTCAATACAGTAGAAAGTATTTCCGGAGATGAAGCATACAGTATTTTTAATGCACAGACTGAGTTTAAAGATATTGTTCATCTGTCTATGGCAGATCAAAATCCTCCATTGTATTTGTTTGTATTGAAAATTTGGATAAAGTGTTTTGGAATTACAGAAATGGCAGTACGGTCGATGTCTGCTTTGTTCATGTCTTCAGCGATAGTTTTATTTTTTGCTTTACTACGTAATGTGTTTAGTCAACCGGTAGCATTAATTACTATATTTTTTTTAAGTGTAAGTTATTCCATTGTATATTTTGCACAAGAAGTTCGTTGTTACGCATTGCTATTGTTGTTGTGTGTAATCTCCTTGCATGTCTTATATTCCTATTTTCAGCATCAGCGTATATATAAACTAGTGTTGTTTAGCTTTATAAGTGTACTGATATTGTTAACTCATTATTTGTCGGTGTTTTTTTTACTCACAGTATATGTCACAGTATTGTTTACGAAAGACAAGAATACAATAGTTAAATTCATTTTAACTGGGTTGTTCATGCTTTTAATTATTTCCCCTTGGTTGATTTTTGTGTTAAATAATATGCCTAAGAAAGGGGAGTTTTGGCTTCAATCACCATCCTTTAATAATTATTATTTTGAATGGATATATATGTTTAATTCAAGGGCAGTGTTTTTGTTTTTTATACTAACATTGATAGGATATGGGATATATAATATATTTTTTTCATCTAAAGTGAAAATTGACTCTAGTTTTAATTGGGTGTTGTTTTTTTCTTTACTATCCTTATTGCCCTCTTTGATGGAGTTTAGTTTGGCTCAATTGTCTCCAATGTTTATCATGAGGTATTATTTGTATAGTATCCTTGGAGTTACTGCTATTATCTCTTTTATTATATATGAAGTGTATGTTTTTAATAAATGGGCAAGTGGAATAATGGCAATTGTATTAGTAGTATTTTTGAGTATTGCGTATTCTATACATCCTAAGAAAGAAGAAAACTGGAAGTATATTATTCAAAACAGTAAAGACGTATTAGGCATATACCCTTGTTATGTGTATCCATCATATAAGACTAAAGAAGTTTATTATTACCATAATAGAGATTATTTTAAAGCGGTAAAAACTTTTAGTGAAAAGGATGAGACTAATAAAATATATCCTTGGGTGAATGATACATTGCAGGTAGATACAATTGCGGTAGTTTTATGTTTGGAAAAGGATGATGAAAAGTATACGAAAATTAACAATTCGATTGTGAATCAAAACTATCACGAATTGAAAAGAGTGGAAGCTCCTAATTATAGAGGGGCAATTTTGTTATATGTAAAAAATAAAAATAACTAAAAAGTAAGATGATTATTTAAAGAGATTGTATTTGAGGATACAGTATAATGCTCTGAAGGCATCTTTTAACCCTATTTTTTTACCTTCTTCGTAAGTTCGTCCATAATAGGAAATGCCAACTTCGTAAATTCGGATGTTAGGTATTTGGGATATTTTTGCAGTTACTTCAGGCTCAAATCCAAATCGTTTTTCTTTTAGTTGAATTGATTGTATAATTTCTCGCTTGAAAACCTTATAGCACGTTTCCATATCTGTAAGGTTTAAATTGGTAAACATATTGGATATAAATGTTAAAATTTTATTTCCAATGGAGTGCCAAAAAAATAGAATTCGATGAGGATTTCCTCCCATAAACCTGGATCCGTATACAACATCAGCAAACCCTTCTTCGATAGGTTTAATAAGTATAGAATATTCTCTTGGATCGTACTCTAAATCGGCATCTTGGATAATTATTAAATTCCCTGTTGCTATTTTAATTCCGGTATGCAAAGCAGCGCCTTTCCCTTGATTGAAAGGATGGTTATATAATCTAATATTTAAATTGGGGTTTTGTTGAATATAATTTTCAACTACCTCTTTTGTTTTATCTTTCGAGGCATCATTTACTACTATTATTTCCTTTTCGTACCCCCATTCAATTTTTACTTTAGAAACACTATTTAATATGTTTATTATCGTATTTTCCTCGTTAAAAGCTGGTATAATAATGGACAATAGTTTCATCTATGAGTTTAATTAGGTGTTAAATAGTTTTCTAAAATTAGAAATATAATGGAATAATTAATAGGGGAATTTTCATCATTATATTTCCATTAATTTAACTAATTTGCAGCGACTTTTATGGCCATTTCAATTGATATAGTACTTCCTTGTTATAACCCAGGTGCAGCGTGGAGTCAAAATATTGTAGATTCTTTTCAAGAGTTAGTTAATATTCATCCTGATGTAAAATTTGGACTTATTATAGTGAATGATGGTTCTAATAAGAAAATTCAAGAGGATGACTTGCAAAAAATTAGAAACACAGTTGAATGTTTTAACTGGATTGGTTATATAGAGAATAAAGGTAAGGGGTTTGCCCTCAGGAAAGGTGTTCAGCTAAGTGAGGCTACTTATATTCTTTATACAGACATAGATTTTCCTTATGAAATTCAATCGGTCAGCTCTATTATTAACACCTTACTAAAGGACGATGTAGATATTATTGCTGGTAGTAGAGGTGAAGCATATTACGAAAAAGTGCCATTTGTTCGTATTATGATTTCTAAAGTATTAAGGTTTTTTAATAGAACATTTTTAAACATGAAAATTTATGACACACAATGTGGTTTAAAAGCGTTTAATCAAAAAGGGAAGAATATATTTTTAGAAACGACAATCAATCGTTATTTGTTTGATTTAGAATTTGTGTACTTGGCTTCTAATGCAGAGGATATAAAAATAATACCGGTCAATGTGCAATTAAAACCAGGTGTTGTTTTTTCTAAAATGAATTTTAAAGTGTTGCGTTCTGAATTAATGTCATTTATCGGAATCGTTCGAAAACATTATTCCAGAGGATAATTAGAAATATTAGGAAAGGGAGTTTGGCTAATAGTAGGCTCATTGAGTAGTTCAATGAATACTTCATCTATGAGGGCCTTTTTATTATTTAAATGAATTGTGACGTTAGTGTCCACATTTTTAATTTGGAAAGAGATTCTAGCCCATCCTTTATAAAAATCAACCGCATTGCTTGTGTAAAAATAAAGAGGACTTTGATTGCTTTGAATGCAAGTGAATTCATTATTGTCAGAGGTACTGTAATCTAATCTTGTCCAAAAACTTAGCGCTACATTTTGTCCAATTAATTTAGCAGGGATCTTTAGAGTTAAATCAGGAGATTCTTTAGTAAGTTCCATAGACCCGGCACCCATAAATGTTGTTGATTGCGGATTGTTATCAAATGAAGTTCGGTGATAAATATTGTTGGAGCCACAACTTGTAATCATCGAATCTAAATAGGTTTTTTGTGAGGTAATCCATAAAGATTTTGTTGTCCTTCCAATAATAAAAGAATCCTGAATTGATGTTATTGGTGTGATGGATTTTAATAAATTAATTTCATTAAAATGACATTTTTTCGAATTGACAATTACTAATATAGAATCGTTGGGTAAAGCATCAAAAATTCCCTTCTTAATAAGAGGGTGACTAGCTAGTTGTAGTATGTTATGCCCATATAAAGCGGAGCTTCTTGATAAATCGCCTGAAATCGATGGTATAGAATATTTGTAGGCATAAAACATGGTCATCATTTTTACCTCACCATAAGTATCTTTATCAACTTTTTCAGTACCGGCAATGTATATCGGCAAACTTACAATAGCGCAATAGTTTTTAGGATTAATAGGCAGTTGAGGGAAAAAGGTGCTGTTTTTTTGTAATAAATTATTGATAGGATTGGGTTTAAATGACTGGTAGTATTCATGAAATTCAAAGCTGTATAAAAGGGTTATTGTTCCTATAAACAGTACAATTTTCAAAGTGTTTCCAGACCATTTCTTTACTACCAGATATATATAATAACATAGAGCCGTCATGTATATATAATAAAATACCCAAGCAAATCGACCTAAAGAGCGGAACTGTCTTAGCGGTGGAATCCAATCTAAAATAAACTCCATCTCAAGTCTAAAGGGGTAGGCCATGGCAAAAAGTAAAACTAGAATACTTGCATAAAAAGATATTGCCATATGCCTATCATAGAAAGGCAGTTTTAATTTTTTCCAGTTTTTTGTTTTTATAATACTAAATAATTTTTTGTACAACACAATCAGAAATACTAGCCCCGCAATTCCCACGTAGGAACTACTCTCAATCGATTGGTACTTTAAGTCTAAAAAGAGTCGTGCTATATTATTGTCTAAAAGTGGTGAAATTAGATTGTGAATATACCCGTGATTAGGTAGGAATAAACCTTCAAATACCGCTCTGTAGCTAAATATGCCGTAGGGGCTACTTGGTCTGTCTGTAATAGGGTCTGTTATTTTAATTAAAGCTTGGACAGATATTAAAGCTATAACAATAGCGCTTATTGCTGTTATATATTGATTTTTATATTGAGATAAATATTTTTTATTAAATAAGAAGTGACAAAAAATATACGATAGATAAAATGATATTGATATCAATAAATAATAGGGGTGTAGAAATGCTATGATAAAGTTAGTAGTAAAATGAATCACAAACCCTTTTATACCGTTAAGATGTTCAATGTTTAATAATATGTACCATATGATAGGAATTACACATACGTAAGAAAGTGCATAATGCCCATTTACTCTAATCATTTGAGGGCTGAATAGAATTATTAGGAGAGAAAAAACTGCGGCATAAAATGATTTGAGATTGAATTTTTTGAAAATAGAATATTGAAATTGTATTCCTATGATTATACTAATAAATATGAGGCTATTAAAAATGCCTATAGTGTAATCAGATATGTTATAATTTGTGATATGTTGAACTTTGTTTAATATAAAAGAAATAATAGGTTGATTATCGGTGTATACAATGTGAGTTCCGTAAGGATATTGGAGGCCTGAAAAATGAAAGTTATTATCATTGTTTATATAGTAGGATGCAGTAAAATAATTTTTCAATCCATCTGAATAGCCATATAAAATATAGTCATTTGGATGGATGACAATTGAACCAAACAAAATGAGTAGTATTATAATACTGGTAATTAATAAGAATATTCTAGCCATAGATCTTTTCTGAACTTTAAATATACTATATTCAAGAATATATTTAAGTAGCTAAAGGATAGAAATGGGTGTTAAATCTTTCTTAAGTAAGTATTTGTCCAAGTGGGTGGTTACAAGGCAAAATAATTGGACGGTTAATGCTGATAAGTCACAAGAATGGTGGTTTCGAAATCAATTAAAGAAAAGTAATAAGACACTTTTTTTTAAAGATCATCATCTAAATGTCACAGATAGTATCAAAGACTTTCAAAAGAAAGTTCCAATCCGTGACTATGAAGATTTTATTCCATATATAGATAAAGTAAAAAAAGGGGAAGCTAATATTTTATGGCCCGGCAAGCCTTTATATTTAGCTAAAACATCCGGAACTACATCCGGAGTTAAATATATTCCAATTAGTAAAGATTCCATTCCATTCCATATTCAATCGGCTCGAGATGCTTTATTGAATTATATTTATCAAACCGGTAATGCTTCTTTTTTGAATCATCACTTAATGTTTTTATCCGGAAGTCCGGAGTTGACTGAAATGTCTGGTATTAAAGTAGGTAGGCTATCAGGTATCGTTAATCATCATGTACCGGGTTATTTAAAAAGAAATCAGAAACCGTCTTACACCACCAACTGTATAGAAGATTGGGAAGAAAAGTTAGAGGCAGTTATAGAAGAAACATTGCCGGTGGATATGAGCCTTATTAGTGGTATTCCGCCTTGGGTACAAATGTATTTTGATAGAATTGTAGAGAAAACCGGTAGGCCTATAAAGGATGTTTTTCCTGAATTTTCATTAATGGTTTATGGAGGTGTAAATATGGCACCTTATCGTAAGAAATTATGGGAAACAATAGGTAAGGAAATAGATAGTATTGAAACGTATCCTGCATCGGAGGGCTTTATCGCTTATCAAGATTTACATCCTTCCAAAGGATTGTTATTATTATTAAATCATGGAATTTTTTATGAGTTTGTACCTGTCGAGGAATATGGTTCAGAGAGTCCTACACGTCTGACTATTCAAGATGTTGAGTTGGATAAAAACTATGCTCTAATCATGACTACCAATGCAGGTTTATGGGCTTATTCAATAGGTGACACTATCAAATTTGTTTCAAAGAAACCATATCGAATCGTTGTAACAGGTCGTGTTAAACACTTTATTTCCGCTTTTGGGGAACACGTAATCGCAGAGGAAGTAGATAAAGCTATGATTCAAACTCTAGAGAAATTTCAAGGCGTAACGATAAAGGAGTTTACCGTTGCTCCTCAAGTTTCTCCTGCAACGGGCTTACCCCACCATGAATGGTATATTGAATTTGATACACCTCCGAATAATATAGACGATTTTGCGAGCGTTTTGGATAAGCAATTAGTTCAACTCAATATTTACTATAAAGATTTAATTGAAGGGAATATCTTGTCCACATTACGAGTGATTTCGGTGCGAACCAATGGGTTTCAGGACTATATGCGCTCAATAGGTAAGTTAGGTGGTCAAAATAAAGTCCCTAGATTGTCAAATGATAGAAAAATTGCGGAAGAATTGATTAAATTTAGAGATTAAGTTTAATTGAATGGGAACCCAATTTCCTGAAGCCAAGCATATAGCCATATTAGGTTCTACGGGCTCAATAGGTACTCAAACCTTAGATGTAGTTCGTCGATTTAAGAACCAATTAATTGTTGAAGTTCTGACTGCTGAAAACAACGCAGATTTACTAATTCAACAAGCAAAAGAGTTTTCTCCGAATGTAGTAGTCATTGGGAATGAGAACTTATACTCCAAAGTTAAAGATGCATTAAATAGCTACCCTATTAAAGTGTATACAGGTGCTACATCGTTGGCATCTGTTGTTACTATGGATAGCATTGATATTGTTCTTACAGCATTGGTAGGATATGCCGGACTGTTGCCCACCATCCAGGCCATCAAAGCAGGAAAACATATTGCGTTAGCTAATAAAGAAACCTTAGTAGTAGCAGGAGATATTGTAACGGCTTTGGCTAAACAACATAAAGTAGCCATCCTACCAGTGGACTCTGAACATTCTGCTATTTTTCAATGTTTACCCGGTGAACATATCAATCCGATAGAAAAAATAATTCTGACAGCATCTGGCGGTCCTTTTAGAGGCAAAAATAGAAAAGAGTTAGAAAGTGTAACTCGAGACCAAGCGTTGAAACATCCCAATTGGAGTATGGGGGCGAAAATCACTATTGATTCAGCTACACTCATGAATAAAGGGTTAGAGGTAATTGAAGCTAAATGGTTGTTTGGATTGCAGTCGGATCAAATTGAAGTGGTAGTGCACCCTCAATCAATTATACATTCAATGGTTCAATTTCAGGATGGCTCGATTAAGGCTCAAATGGGGTTACCGGATATGAGATTGCCTATTCAATATGCATTATCTTATCCGGAAAGGTGGGCAGTGGATTACCCAAGATTTGACTTCACTCGTTTCCCTAATTTAACATTTGAAACACCGGATACAACGACGTTTAGAAATTTAGCCTTGGCGTACCAAGCCATGGATAAGGGTGGAAACATACCATGTGTGTTAAACGCTGCGAATGAAGTGGCTGTAGCAAAGTTTTTAAAAGAAGAGATTTCATTCCTTGAAATTTCGGATTTGATAGAACAAACGATGACTCAAGTTTCATTTATTGCTAAGCCGGTGTTGGAAGAATATATTGAGACTGATCGTATGGCTAGAGAAGTAGCTAATAATTATAAAAAATTAATTACAAAGTAATAGATGGAAATAGTTATCATGATTGCTCAGTTTGTGTTGGGCCTATCTTTTTTGGTAGGTGTACATGAGTTGGGGCATATGTTGTTTGCGAAATATTTTGGTATGAGAGTGGAGAAATTCTCCATTGGATTCCCTCCTAAAATATTCGGATTTAAAAAAGGTGAAACTGAATATTCCGTAGGCGCATTACCATTTGGTGGATTTGTAAAAATATCCGGAATGGTAGATGAGTCTTTAGATACCAACTCGCTGTCACAAGAACCACAACCATGGGAGTTTAGAAGTAAACCTCCTGTTCAACGACTGTTTGTTATGTTAGGCGGGATAATTTTTAATGTTATTACTGCTATTTTGATCAATGCAGCTTTGGTATTTACGTTGGGAGAAAAGTATATTTCTTTTGAAGAAGCAAAAAAATATCAAATTATTCCCACTGAAACCGGTAAGCAAGTAGGGTTTAAAGAGGGTGATTTTATTGTTGGTATTAATGGCAAAACAGATTCTATTGATTTTCAAGAAGTAGTTAAAGAAGCTTTATTGGAATCAGAAAGTAAAGTAATGGTTCATAGAAATGGAGTGGATACTACACTTGTGATGCCTAAAAATATCTTAGATATAGTATCACAACGAAAAGAAAGTCTATTTGAATTAGCTACTCCCTTTTCCATAGGTGCCATGGAATCTACGTCTAATGCGGCAAAAGCCGGACTTGTAGTAGGCGATAGAATTATTCAAGTTGATTCTACTCCTGTAGCCTATTTTCAGCAATTGAAAAATGCATTACAAGGTAAAAAAGAAGTGGATGTCAAATTGATGATTGTTCGTCAACAGGATACATTATTAAAAACATGTCATGTTGATTCTACAGGAAAAATTGGCGTAGGAATTCAACCAGATATTTCATTTAATACCAAAGAATATAATATAGCTACGTCATTCACAAGAGGGTTTGTGTATTCATTTGATATCATCTGGGTTCAGTTGAAAGCATTTTCTAAAATGTTTTCAGGTGATTTAGATCCATCCAACTCCGTAGGTAGTTTCATCTCGATAGGGAAGGAGTATGGAGGTACTTGGGACTGGGCTCATTTCTGGTCATTGACAGCAACATTATCCATGGTGTTAGCGTTTATGAACCTGTTGCCAATTCCGGCTTTAGACGGTGGACATGTTATGTTTTTAATGTACGAAATCATTTCAGGGAAAAAACCATCTGATAAATTCTTGGAATCCGCACAAAAAGTTGGTATGTTACTGTTGTTTACTCTTATGATATACGCAGTATTCAACGACATTGTAAATAATTTCTTTAGTAAATAACCGGTATGAAAAAATATATTTCTATTCTATTCTTGTTGGCTGTCTCTTGGGCTTCTTTTGCAGGAATTCAAGATTCAGTTGGGGTAACTAAACTAAATGGCAAACTTCATGTTCAATACTTAGTTTCACCGGGTGAAACCGTCTATGGTATTTCCACAAAATATGGAGTTCCATTAACTGACTTGTTTGAGATAAATCCTGAAATTGAAAATGGATTGAAAGTAGGCCAGATAATTAACATTCCTTATAATCCGGATGCTATGCCTAAAACAGCATCGTCTGCTAGCAAACCTGCTAATGCCATTACTTATAAAGTGCAACCGGGAGATACGTATTATGGAATTGCTAAAAAGAATAATATTTCTGTTGAGCAATTACTTAAAATGAACAACATGGATTTGAAAGCAGGGCAAGAAATTGTTATTGGTTATGGGAATCCTGCTACTACAAATACGACTACCAATTCTACCGTAGTAACTCCTGTTAATCCAACTAACACGACCACTACTACAAATCCCAATCAAACGACAACGAATACGACAACTACTACAACCGTTGTAACACAAGAGCCGGTTCAGCCTAGTATTGCCGTATCGACATTAGCTCCTCCGTTTAATGATCCGGGAACACCTTACAACTACGATTCTACTCGCCAGCAAATACTAGTAATTCCTTTTGATCCATATCTCTATTTCTCTGATGCGGATGATGAGATTGCGGCTAAATCTAATATTCAACGTACCAAAGTTAGAGAAGTATTCCGCAGACGTTTAAATACGTTGTTAACTCACCACGGATACGAAACCATTCATTTGCTAGGCGGTCGAGTTAAAGACTCTATCAGCGATTTGAATAAAATATATTCTTCTGTAACCTATGCATACCAAGCTTCTATTAATAATCCTAATTCAATGGAAGCTCAACAAAATTTACAACAGCAACAAACTACAACAGGGAAGAAGAATAATATCATTAAAAATATCACCGGGACAGGAAATAATGCTTATCAAGTTCCAGAAGATAATGGGAAGTACTTTGGTGTAATGATTCGTAATCCGGACTTCTTCACTTATTTTAATACGAAGTATGGCGTTGATTACTATGTGTTCATTAATCAATTTGAGGTGAAAACAAACTATCAGAATTGTTTAGATCGAGCAGCATTAAATTATGAAAGAACGTTTACTGTTCACTACTCTATATTTGATAGCACCGGAAAACAAATAGCAGGGGATAAATTTAAAGTACATTATAACTCAAACAATTGTTATGTATATCAAATTGTGAGTGATAATATGCCTAAGATTGCTCAAAAAATAATCAATCAATTACCTCCTCCGGTAGTGAAATAGTATTGAAGTAAAGTGATATGAAATAAAAAAAACTTTGAGTTATCTCAAAGGTTTTTTTATTATCTAAATACTATTTTTATTTACTTGGTCGAATTAATTCAAATTCAACTCGTCGGTTAATCTTTTTGTCTGCATCCGTTGTTTCTACTACAATTGGTTTGGTTGATCCATAACCAATGGCTTCAATACGACTTGGATCAATTTGTCCTTTATTAATAACATATTGTCGAATGGCATCAGCTCTTGCTTGAGATAGCTTCAAGTTAGCTTCAGGGTCACCACTACCGTCTGTATGTCCGGATATCTTAAGGGTGATCGTAGGATGGTCCACCATGAAATCTACTACCTTATTTAAATCGGTTTCCATTTCTGTTTTAATGACAGAGCTGTTATTGTCAAATTCTAAAGTCTGGAATTTCCACTTGTTATATTTTAATGAATTCGTACGAATATTGATAGTGGTATCGCTATTTAATTGTACGGTTTGTTCAATTCGGAAGAAATCTTCTCCTTGAATAACTAATAGGTACTCATTCTCATTATTTAAATCGAATTCAAATGTACCATCATCTCGCATGTATTTAGGAGAAACTTCGATCCCATTGGTTAAATCGATGATGGAGACAACACCCTTGAAAGGCTCGTCTGTCAAAGAATCCAATAAAGAACCTTTTAGTTTAGTGTAAGACGTAGCTTGTGCTTCCATTGGAAGTGGGAAGCTAAATAAATCTAAGTTTTCTAATCTGTCAATGTCAGATTTAGAATAGAATAAATCTTTCCCTTTGGAGTCAATAGTGAAATAATATTCATCTCCGGTTCCATTCACTAAAGGACCAATATTATATGGTTCTTGCCATTTGCCTTGTAGCTTTCTAGACTTGTAAATGTCATAGGTGTGATAAATCCCTAATGTATCTTTGATTCCAAAATTGACTAATTGTCCGTTGGAACTGAAATATAACACATGGTGAAGTGGGTGATAAAAAGGACTCACCTCGTTACCACGCGTATTAATTACCGGACCTAAATTTTTAGCAGGAGACCAAGTCCCATCCACTTGTCTTACAGAGTACCAAATATCGGATAATCCAAATCCACCAATTCGATCCGATGCGAAATATAAAGTGTCTTCATTATGAGATAACGTTGGGTGAGAATCCCAGCTGATACTATTTACATTCGCTCCCAAGTTTTGAGGCATAGTCCATTTGCCATCTTCCATATGCGAAACATATATATCACATGAGCCTAAGCAGTCTTGACAATCGAAGCGATATTCCGGAACTAGACAACGTGCAAAGAATAGTGTTTTACCATCTCTGGTTATGATAGCAGAACCTTCATTACACTGAGAGTTAATAATAGATTCAAATGGTTGCGCTTCATCCCAAAAGCCATCGTAATTAATCGTATAATAGAGATCTTCGTTTTCTCTAGTTTTCATACGATCGGCAGTAAGTGCCTTCGTTCGTTTGGTGTAAATCAAAGTGCTTCCTTGAACGTTCAGAGTAGGCCCGTAATCCGGATAACGTTTGTCATTCACCAGTTCTCCCATATTTAGGAATACGCTCTTAGGTGGAACAAGGGTGTCAATATTTCTACGGTATTCTACTAATTCATAATAATATTGTAGAGGAACGTAATCCTTTAATTTGATACCATTGTCATGACTATCATAGTATTGTTGGATTGTTTTTATTTCTTTCCCTCGAATATGTTTTAATGCTAATCGATAAATGAATGCCGCTTTTTCAGGATGATTATTTAATTCATACACCTGGCCTAAACGCCATAATAACATGATGTCTCGACTGAAGTTTTGTATCCCAAACTTGGATACATATGACTCCATAGCAATTTGTAATGCAGGATAGTTTTTTTCTGCATCCAATTTTTTCATAATTGCTACTTCGTTAGCGTTATAATAAAACGGTACTTTGTTAAGATTGACAAAGTCGATTTGGAATTCGGACTTGTTGACAGTAGTAGTATCAACAGGGGTGGTTTTTGTAGTAACTGCTTGTTTATCTTTACTTTTCTTTTGACCTTGAGATGGGTAAATCGTAAAAATTAGGATGCAGAAGCAAAGGGTACTTCTTAGAAGAGTACCAAATGTCACTTGATTTTCCTTAAGTAATCTAAAAAAAGCTAATGGCATGCCTATTGTGAATAATAAGTAAATATAATTTGCTAAACGTATATTGCCAAAAAATACAATAAAAAATGACATTTTGGCGTAAAGAAGCTAATTCAGACATGGATAAATACAAGAATTCAAACGAAATAAGCAGTATTGTGCAGTTGTTAGACAGTGATCAGGTGGATATGATACCACTAATTACCCCGGAAGAAGAGGCAGAAATGAATTCTGAGAAGTTTCCGGAGGTGTTACCCATATTGCCGGTTCGAAATAGTGTTTTGTTTCCTGGGGTAGTTTTACCTGTGACGGTTAGTCGTCAAAAGTCAATAAAGTTGGTTAAAGAGTATTATCAAGGTGATCGAATCATCGGGGTGGTAGCTCAAGAAAACTCCGGAGCTGAAGATCCTGAGTTTGCAGATTTATATAAGGTTGGAACTGTAGCGAAGATTCTTCGCATGTTGGTGTTACCGGATGGGAATACCACAATTATTATTCAGGGGAAGCAACGTTTTGAATTGAAAGAATTGATTCAAGAGACGCCTTATCTAAAAGCGACTGTTGCTTATCGACCGGATACGCTACACTCTACCAAAGAAGAGAATGTGGTGATACTTTTTGATACCTTGAAAGAAGCCGCGTTGAATATCTTGAAATTGAGCCCGGAAGTACCTCAAGAGGCGCAGTTTGCTTTAAATAATATTGAAAGCTTTACTTTCTTAACTCATTATCTTGCATCCAACCTTAGAGCTGAAGTAGTAGAGAAGCAAGAGTTGCTGGCTATTCAAGATGGATTAGAACGAGCAACGAGATTATTACAGTTTATGTCTCGTGAACTTAATATGTTAGAATTGAAAAAAGAAATTCATAACAAAGTTCACAGTGATATAGATCAACAACAACGTGATTTCTTCCTACGTCAACAAATAAAAGTGTTGCATGATGAGTTGGGTGATGCTAGCAGTGAAAAGGAGTTTGAGGGGTTAAAAGAAAAAGCTGCTCAAAAGAAATGGCCGGAGAAAGTGCAATTGCATTTTGAAAAAGAACTTCAAAAGCTACACCGTATCAATCCTATGGCACCGGACTATCCGGTTACGTTCAACTATTTAGAAATGCTTGTGGATTTACCTTGGGGCGAATATTCTCAAGATAATTTCGATTTAGTAAGAGCGAAAGAAATTTTAGATGAAGATCACTTTGGATTGACTAAAGTAAAGCAACGTATTTTAGAATACTTGGCAGTACTTAAGTTGAAAAACAACATGAAGGCTCCAATCCTTTGTTTATATGGACCTCCGGGTGTAGGTAAAACCTCATTAGGGAAATCTGTTGCCAAAGCATTAGAGAGAAAATATATCCGTATGTCTTTAGGTGGTGTACATGATGAATCAGAAATCAGAGGACACCGTAAGACATACATTGGTGCTATGCCTGGTAAAATTATTCAAGGTATCAAACGCTCTGAATCTTCTAACCCGGTCTTCATATTAGATGAAATTGATAAGTTAGGTAGAGACTTTAGAGGAGACCCTTCATCCGCTTTACTAGAAGTATTAGATCCGGAGCAAAATGCAACGTTTTTAGATAACTATGTGGAAGTAGAGTATGACTTGTCAAAAGTATTATTTATCGCAACATCTAACTCTCTAGATACCATACAGCCGGCTTTGCGTGATCGTATGGAAATTATTGAGATTTCAGGATACACACTGGAGGAAAAAATGGAGATTGCGAAGAAGTATTTAATACCAAAACAAATTGAAGAGCATGGTTTGAAAATCTCGGATGTGACTATTACGGATGATGCTATCATTAAATTAATAGACCATTATACTCGTGAGTCGGGTGTGCGTAGCCTAGAACGTAAAGTGGCTGCAGTAGTACGTCATATAGCGAAATCCATAGCGATGGAGCAAAAATACACGAAGAAGATTACCGCTAATCAAGTAAAAGAGATATTAGGTGGTGAAGATTTTGATAAAGATGTATATGAAAATAGTGATATCGCAGGCATTGTAACCGGTTTAGCTTGGACACCTTTCGGCGGAGAGATACTTACCATTGAATCAAGTGTCAATAAAGGGAAAGGAAAACATACCGTATCCGGTCAGTTAGGAGATGTGATGAAAGAGTCCGCTTCCGCTGCGTTATCTTTATTGAAAGCCAATGCAGATTCCTTAGGAATTGATTATCGTATCTTTGATCATTACGATTTACACGTACACGTTCCGGCAGGTGCGGTACCTAAAGATGGTCCTTCAGCTGGTATTGCTTTATATACCTCCTTGGCATCCATTTATACCCAAAGAAAAGTAAAACCTGCGGTAGCTATGACCGGCGAGATTACTTTAAGAGGTAAAGTGTTACCGGTGGGTGGTATCAAAGAAAAAGTTTTAGCGGCTAAGCGTTCCGGAATTAAAGAAATTATTCTATGTTCAAAAAATAAGAAAGATGTAGAAGAAATTGGCTCCGAATACGTTAAAGATATTAAGTTCCATTATGTGCAAAATGCTGAAGAAGTATTACAATTAGCATTAATGAAACAAAAGGTTAAAAATGCTAAGGCTCTAACATTGCCGGAATCATCTCCTGCAGAGAATAAGAAAACTAAAAAATAATTTTTGAAAAATAGAACGTCATACTTCCTTCTATTGCCTTTATTGTTCTTGGTTGTTTATACTTCCGAGGCACAATTAGGAGGTAGGTCCGGTTATTCTTTTGTAGGGTTACCGGTTTCTGCCCGATTAGCAGCTATCGGAGGGGTGAATGTTTCTGTTATGGACAAAGATGTAAGTATGGGTTATGCTAACCCTGCTCTGTGGGCAGATTCAACCCATCATCAAGTGTCCATGACCTATCAACCATTTTATTCAGATATTAAACGATCGACTCTTTTCGTTAATCATTCCTTAAAAGATAATAAAGGAAATATTGGTGTTGGAATCAATTATTTGAGTTACGGTAAAATGGATCAAACCGATGCCACGGGTAATAACCAAGGTCAATTTAGGGCGTCGGATTATTCCTTATTAGTAGGTTATGCGAATCGTCAAGGACCCTTTTATATGGGAGTGAATGCTAAGTTTATGCATTCGCAGTTAGAGAGCTATGGAGCGAGTGCTGTAGCTTTAGATTTGGGTGGCGTGTATAAGCATCCTACACAACAATTAACCGTAGGATTGACGATGAAAAATATTGGAATACGTTTATCCGATTACATGCCTGGAGATCCGGTAAAACTTCCTTTTGAAGTGCAAGTAGGGGCAACGTATAAGCCGGAGCATATGCCTTTGCGTTTATCACTTACGTTCCAACAATTACAAAATTGGAACTTAGTTTATAATGACCCAAGTTATAACGTGATACTTAATTTGGATGGAACCAAAACACCTAAAGAAACAACTTTTGGTGATCAGTTCTTACGACACATGGTAGTGGGTGGAGAGTTTATTTTAGCTAAAAGCATCCATTTTAGATTTGGGTATAATTTCTTAGCGCGTAGAGAATTGAGGATAGATGCTAAGTCCGGCGGAGCCGGTCTTAGCTGGGGCTTTATGATTAGAGCTAAAAAATTTGACTTTGGATTTTCAAGAGCATATTACCACATTGCAGGCGGTACCAGCTATTTCACTCTGGCAATTAATGTAGAAGAGTGGCGTAAAAAATAATCAGTAATAAAATATTTCTTTCCTATGGATTTGCAACAACAATTGACACCGGCTCAAATTGTAGCTGAATTAGATAAATATATTATCGGTCAAAAAGAAGCGAAGCGAAACGTTGCTATCGCTTTACGTAACCGATGGAGAAGGATGTCTACTGCCCCTTCTGTACAAAAAGAAATTGTACCTAATAATATTTTAATGATTGGCTCTACCGGTGTAGGGAAAACAGAAATAGCCAGAAGATTAGCCAAGCTAGCGGATGCTCCCTTTACGAAGGTGGAAGCCTCTAAATTTACTGAAGTGGGCTATGTAGGTCGCGATGTTGAGTCGATGGTGCGTGATTTGGTGGAACAAGCAGTAAGCATGGTAAAAGCTGCGAAGAAAGAAGAAGTTAAAGAACGTGTATTAGAACAAGTAGAAGAAATTATTTTAGATCATTTAATTCCACCTGTTAAAAAAGGTAAAGCTACTTCGGATGTTACTTTAGGTATTCCTCCAGATTCGGATGAAGAGTTGAATGAAAAGACGAGAAATTTATTCCGTGAAAAAATCAAAAAAGGCGAATTAGAAGATAGAAAAATTGAAATCTCCATCCAGCAACCGAATGGTCCTGGTGTGGGTGTTGTTGGTGGTGCCGTGGATGAAGTTTCTATGATGAATCTTCAAGAGATGATTGGCAATATGATGCCAAAGAAAACCAAGAAACGTAAAGTATCTATTTCTGAAGCCAGAAAATTATTAATGGAAGAAGAAGCCTCTAAAATGATTGATATGGACGAGGTCAAAGAAGATGCGATTCGTAAAACCGAAAACTTAGGGATTATTTTTATTGATGAGATTGATAAAATTGCTGCTAAGAGTGGTAAAGGTGGTGGGCCGGATGTTAGTAGGGAAGGTGTTCAACGTGATTTATTACCGGTAGTGGAAGGTTCATCTGTAAATACGAAATATGGCACCGTAAACACAGATCATATTCTTTTTATTGCAGCGGGTGCTTTTCATGTCGCTAAGCCATCCGATTTAATACCTGAGTTACAAGGTCGATTCCCAATTCGTGTAGAATTAAATAGTTTAACGAAGGAAGATTTCTATCAAATATTAAAAGAGCCTAAGAATGCATTAACTCGTCAATACGAGGCATTACTTCAAGCGGAGCAAGTGAGCCTTGAGTTTAATGATGACGCTATCCAAAAGATTGCAGAAATTGCATTTCAGTTAAATGATGAATTAGAAAACATTGGTGCCAGACGACTTCATACCGTCATGAGTCAATTGTTAAACGAATTTTTATATGATATCCCAGATAAGATTGGTGCTAACGCTCATTTGGTAATAACCAAAGATTTAGTAGAACAAAAACTAGGCGGATTGGTGAAAAATAAAGATTTAAGTCAGTATATGTTGTAATTAACTTTCTGATTGTCAGTATAAACACGCCAAAAAGCGTGTTTTTTTATATCTAAACGTTAAAATCTTACATGCTTTTTGGTAGGGTGTTATGCATACATAATGAAATGGTATATAATTCTAGTAATAGTATTTTATTCAGAAAATCAGGTAGTTGTAAAAAATATGAATTTTATTTTAAAAAAATATTCAAATAAAAGTTGCATAAAAATTAAAAACATTACATCTTTGTCATAGAAACTTTTGGATACAATTTTTTCATATCTTTTAAGTATTACTTCTGCGAAGAGGATGCGGACCGAAAAGTCTTCATCCTCTTTACCTTTTTAAAGGGGTAATATTATACACACTGAAAAGAACTAAGAATTTATTTTAGTTAATTTGCTGTCAGATATATATAGCTTAAATACATGTCGGCAGAAAAAGTTTACCAAGGTTTTTTAGAAGTGTCCAAATATTGGTTGAAGGAGTTGGATTACTATGGTAAAAATCAATTTAAAACAAAGTTGAATGAACAAGGATGGTCTATTGGCCAATTGTATCATCATTTATTAAACTATACCAGAGAGTATCATTTTAAGCCTATTGAAACGATATTAATGGGTAGAGGAGAAGAAGTGAAAAAAGGAAAAACGTTTCATGGCTTCTGGGTATTTCAATTCAATAAATATTTACCATTTAAATATAAAAGTAATCCGGTCCTCGAACCGGCCCAACCTATTGCAACAGAAAAAGTGAAGGATGATTTTTATAGATTTTTAAAGGTAATGTATAGACTTGCCAAAGAGATTGATAAAAATAAGCCTACGGCAAAAATACAACATCCTAAGTTTGGATATTTGACAGCGATGGAGTGGTATCAGTTAATTGATATGCATTTCAGACATCATATTCGTCAGAAGACAAAGTTAGATAGATTAGTTAGAAGTAATTATAGAGAATCTACGATGGATGATCTGGATGATATTCCTGATATGCCTTTATATGACGAATCAACAGAATAGAATAAAAAAAATCCCGATGTTAAACACCGGGATTTTTTTATTGTTAGGAGTGTGAATTACTTCACAGTGTCCATATGACAGATTAAGTCTACTAATTTGTTAGAATAACCCCACTCGTTATCATACCAAGATACTACTTTAACGAAGTTGTTATTTAAAGCGATACCAGCTTTAGCATCGAAGATAGAAGTTCTAGCGTCAGTTAAGAAGTCAGTAGAAACTACTTCATCTTCAGTGTATCCTAAGATACCTTTCATAGCGCCTTCAGAAGCATCTTTCATTGCTTGTTTGATGTCTTCGTAAGAAGCACCTTTTTCTAAACGACAAGTCAAATCAACTACAGAAACATCCGGAGTAGGAACGCGGAATGCCATACCAGTTAATTTTCCTTTTAATTGAGGGATAACTAATCCTACAGCTTTAGCAGCACCAGTAGAAGAAGGGATGATGTTTTGATAAGCACCACGGCCACCTCTCCAGTCTTTAGCTGAAGGACCATCAACAGTTTTTTGAGTTGCAGTAGCAGCGTGTACTGTAGTCATTAAGCCTTCTAAGATTCCGAATTTATCGTTCAATACTTTTGCAATAGGAGCTAAACAGTTCGTAGTACAAGAAGCGTTAGAAACGATAGTCATATCTTTTGTGTATACCGAGTTGTTTACACCCATTACGAAAGTAGGAGTATCATCTTTCGCAGGAGCAGACATAACTACTCTTTTAGCACCAGCTTGGATATGTTTAACTGCTGTATCTTGAGTTAAGAATAAACCTGTAGATTCAACAACATACTCAGCACCAACTTCACTCCACTTTAAGTTTGCAGGATCTTTCTCAGCTGTAACACGGATTGCGTTTCCGTTCACTACTAACTTGCCATCTTTAATTTCAATAGAACCTTTAAATTGACCGTGAGTAGAATCGTATTTTAACATGTAGGCCATGTAATCAACATCAATCAAATCGTTGATTCCAACAATCTGAATTTTTGGGTTTTCAACCGCAGCACGGAATACTAAACGGCCGATACGACCAAATCCGTTAATACCAACTTTAATTTTTGACATATTAATTGTAAGGGTTAATTAAGAAAATCTGATTCTTGTACTTAATCAAGGCACAATAATACAACATGCAGTAGCCAAAATCAATTGAAACGTTGGGGATAATTATTTTTTTTAAAAAAATATAGGTAAAGTTTGTTTTTAAAATAAGTACACGTATATTTGTGCCCTCGTTCAATGAACGGCCTGTTCGTCTAGGGGTTAGGACGCATCCCTTTCACGGATGAAACACGGGTTCGATTCCCGTACAGGCTACAGAGCAGGAAAGCTCACTGATATCAGTGAGCTTTTTCTGTTTATTAGCCTCATAATAGTCTGATAATTTTTTAGTTAAGTCAATAATAACATTGATATTATCAGTTCGATAAGTGTCATTTATGCCGTGATATTGCAAACCATCTGGAAAGGCTATAGTTTGAATGATTTTCTTATATTCTGCATCACCTTTTTTCCATAAACTGCTTAGGTTTGAGCTCATTAAGATCACTTTGTCTACTAGTTCATCGGAGTTCGATAATTTAAAATCAGTTTTTTCAAGTTCAGCATTCTGTTCATTGATTTCACGTTTAAGTTTAGCACTTAACTTATCGTATAGTGCTCTATCAATTTCACCATAACCAAAGCGTTCTTCAAGCTTTTCAAGCTTATCATTCAGTTCGGATATTTTTAGTTTAAGTATTCGTTGATTTTCAATATCGTCGCTTACAGCATTTGATATAACTTGTTTTAATCCTTGTTTGATTAGTGCTAAATAAGATGTGTTGATTTCAAAACGTTGTAGGGTTTCCATAAAACTCTCATGAACTCTAACGTTACTCCTATTTATAGCACATCCATTCTTATTACATTTATAATAGTAATACATGTGTTCACCTGTAGAAGTTTTTTTAAGTTTTAAATACCCTGTATAAGGAGTTCCACATACCTGACATATTAAAAATCTACGCATAGGTATTTCTTCATCCTCCTTTTTCCACTTAAATCCTTGTGAATTTTTGGCAAGTAAATCATTTACCTGTAAAAAAACTTCTTCAGAAATAAGTGCCGGATGCTTACCTTTTACCGTTTGACCTTCTAATAAATTATGAGTTACGTAGCCACAATAAAACGGATTTCTAAGAGTTACTGTTAAACGTTTATGCGTGATCTTTAAACCCATTTTATTAAGCCTTTTTGCAATTTCAACGTTGGATATATTTTCATTTAATTTCCATTGAAAAGCTTTCTTTAAAAGTTTTCCATCATCATTTATTTCTATTGTTTGATTCTTACTTTTATAAGCAGAAGTATATGAATATCCAATAGGAGCCATTCCGATCCATTCTCCTTTGAGAAGTTTCTCACGCATTCCGCTGACGCACTTTTCTCTTCTTAAATCATTATCATATTTACTAAATATGAATTGTATGTTTTGTTGCAACGTTCCAGACGATGTACTGGCATCTATCGGTTGTGTTGCAGAAATAATACAGATACCCTGTTTCTTGAGTTGTGAGGAAATATAAATGGCATTGTCGCCTGTACGTGAAAAACGATCAAGACTATAAACCAGAATAATACTGATTTTCTGATTCATATTTTTAACATACTTAATCATGCGGTTGAATTCATTACGTTCATCCGTTTTTGCGCTTTCGTACGTTCCGCCAAAACAACCTACGATGTTAAGATTATTCTTTTCGGCATATTGTGTGCAGTATTTTTTCTGTGTTTCAAGACTTTGATTTGTATCAGCTTGTTCTTTGGTAGATACACGAGTATAAATAACTGCATTTTGTCCGGATTGCTTTTGCGTTTGTCTTGGTTGACCTTTTGCAAAAGAGTTTAATAATGATGTGTTCTTACTCATAATGATTGCTGTTTACTGTTTTGCTTTGCCATTTCATCTTTGAGCATTTTAACAAGCAGGGCAGAAAGTTTTTCAATTGTTTGTTTTGCTTCCTTTATCTCCCAATCTTTTAAATGCTCCAGACCTTTTTGATTTCTGATCTGTTCTTCTGTCACTTCAAATCCTCTCTCCATAATCTCCCTCGTTTAGTTTTTATGACAATAAAAAAGCGTGGCACTGTAGTTCATTCGCCTTCAGGTACGACCAAGCACCTATGCCTAATGAAGCTACAGCCCACGCAGGACGCAGCTGTTATTTTATTCCAGGCTAAAATTGGTCGTTTAGAAGGCGGGAATAATCTAACGCAGTATTTTAATATGACTTAGAATCTGTTTTTGTCTATAAAGTTTAGGTTTTAATAATTCGATATTAATTTTTCCTTTCCACATATCCTACAAATTTCGTTCCTACTTTTCTTTAAAAACATACGTTTTGTCTTTAATAAGTTTTTCTACTTTGTTTGCAGCAAAGAAAGGGCGATAACTTATGATATATAAATATGAAAAATTAAAAACAAATGCTCCTGAACTCACAATAGCTGCATAATCATTTATTGTTTTAACTGCTGAATTGTTTACATATGTTGTAAATAACATCCATATAAACATCATTGCAATTAATATAATAGAAAAGAAAATGCATCCTATATATTCAATTTTAGGAATTGAAACATAGTATGCATTTGATTCATTAAGCTTAATATAATTATGTGCCCTGCATATTTGTGGGATAGATATTTTATCGTCTAACAGGTCATGTAAACAGTATATTCGTTCTAATTCCTTACTCTCAATATAGGGCATGCCTCTGGCTTCAAATGCTTTTCCAAGTTCATATTCACGTAGCTTTTGTAAGGCATAAGTACTACCATCCAATTGAATAAAAGGAGGTAGAGGCGGAGGCGTAAACCTATTTAAGAAATTATTAATTTTATCCAAGTTCATAATAAGGAACATGCATAAAAGCAAAATGGCAAACAAACCAATATGATCTTTCATCACATCTTTTAATAAGGTAAATAGTTCATTCATAATTTAAAGGTTTAGTTAATAGAGAAAGGCAAATTTATTGTTTGCCTTTCTCTTTCCCCAATTCCTTAATCTTTTTAAATTCATCTGAATTCTTGAATCGCTGCCAATCGAATGCCTGTGGTCTGACATCGTGCTCACCTTTAGAGCTACCGAAGTAATATCCGAATATATCCTTAGCAATTGCTCCCGCCATACCTGTAAGGTTACCAATGATAAAGCTTTCTTCAGCACTCATCTTACCTAAGCCATTGGATAGGAGATAGCCCATCATAGCAAAGAAGCCGATCACACCCAGGTAGGCAAGAATATTCTGCGTAAAGTTTCTTGCTCCGACTTTAGCCGTTTCAATTTCACGGAGACGAGCAGACTCCCTGTCTTTAACCTCCATGCTTAAAATAGATTCTTCATGCTGATTGAGCATCTGCTCAAACTTAATATAGAGTTCCGCTTTCTCTTCTTTGGAAGTTACCACTTCATCAATAATACCTCTTGCACTATCGAGAATTTTACCGCTTGTAAATAATCCTTTTACCAGTTCCCACATAATCAATCGTTGTTTAGAATTAAAACTTATTTAAGCTGCTTTATTGTATTCAAAGATGTTCATTTCCCCGCCCTGATTAAAGCGTCCGTATTGAACGGCATGTCCTTTCTCAGGCACTTCAATCACAACATCCACGTCGTGCTGGAAATCATTTCTTCCTTTAAAGTTTCCATCCTTACGAACATGGAAGACATAGATGAAAGAAATAAGCGGATATTGCTTTTCAAGATTTGTCAGATCTTCCGGTGAAAGTCCCAGCTTACTGACGCTATCCAGAAAGATGAAATTGTATGGCGTAAGATCCTTTGGCATGTTGTGTACTAACCCCTTAAAAGACTGGACAAGAATCTGAAAATAGATTAGTAACAGTTAAATTAGGGAAATATGACAAGAGTAAAAAGAAGTTTTAGTCCGGAAGACCGATTAAGCATTTTAAAAGAGGCGGAACGAGAAGGTTATATGGAGACTTGCCGTAAGTATAATCTATCGGCCTCGTTGTTATCCAAGTGGAAACAGCGCTATTTAAATAAAGGCGTAGAAGGTCTAAAATCATCCTATAAAAAGGTAGACCCTGAAATCAGAGCCCTTCAAGAGGAAAATGAAAGGTTGAAGCGAGTAATTGCAAGGCAAGCTTTGGAAATAGAGGTTAAATCAGAGCTTTTAAAAAAAACACCTATTCAACCCAAGAAAAAGTAGAGCTTACTCAACGATATAAGGGTCAGATTGCGGCAGGTACCATAATGCATTGGTTACTATTATCGAAGAGTACTTATTACTATAAACCAAGTAATGGACAAAGAGGTAGGAAACCTAGTACGCATACTTCATTCAAAGGGGACTTAGTGAGTAATGATGTGGTAGTAGACAGTATACGAAGTATTATAAGTACGCCTTACAACACCTATGGGTATCAAATGGTGAGTTGTGAATTACGAGATGAAGGCTATTATATTAATCCTAAAAAGGTCTATCGGTTAATGGATGAACATAAGTTGTTATTAGGTAAAGTAATACGTAGTAAAGGAAAACGCAGTTGGGTACAGTATAGAAAAATTGAAGCCCAACAACCTATGGAATACTTATGCTTAGATATCAAGTACGTATGGGTGCAAGGTGAAGGAAGATGGTATTACTTGCTATCGATTATGGATGTATATAGTCGTAAAATCATTCATTGGATCTTTCAAAAGAGTGTTAAACAACTGGACGTGATCAGCATGTTTCAATGGATTCATACGGTATACGATTTAAAAGGAGTTATTATTCGAAACGATAATGGTTCTCAATTCTTAGCCAACCAGGTACGCAATTACTTACAACACCTAGAAGCTAAGCAAGAGTTTACACATGTAGCTACACCGGAAGAAAACGCCTATATAGAAGCCTTTCATAGTATTTTACAAAGGGAATTAATAGATAAATACGAATTTAGCAGTTATTATGAAGCCAAAGAACATATGATAAAATATATGCAATGGTATAATTATGAACGTAAACATAAAAAATTAGGAAGAATAACTCCACATCAAAAATGGCAAACAAGTTTTTCCATTCTAACTGATAAGCAGCGCGAAAAGGTAGATGAATTAGGTATGTCAAGGCCGAATGATACCATTAAAAATCAAAACAATAATCATTCGCTTGTTACTAGCCTTGACTTAGCTGATTCATCTACCTACTTTTGCTTAGAAGTGGGACTGGAAAAACACCCCTCACTACAAAACCATTTAAACAATACTGTCCAAGTTTTAGGGGGTTAGTACAGTTGCCCGTTAACAGTAAGTTTGGATCAGCAGCACCCATCTCACGCACTTTATTTTGAAGTGTAATGAAAAGATCTTCTTCGCTTGCCACATACAATACTTTACCATGATTCTTAGCCAGGTACCCGGCAAAGTCCATACACAGATAAGACTTGCCAAACTTAGGCTTCCCATAGATCATGGCTGAAAAGCCAGGAGAAGGATCACCGATCAAATCAAGCCATTTGCCTGTAAAGCCAATAGTATCAAATTTCATGTTCACAAAGTCCATGCTGCTCATGATCTCACTATTGCTTTCAGTTCCGGCAAGTCCGCAGCCACAGCCTTCAACGATTCCCATCAAGCCGTTTAGCTCGGTTCTGGAAATGCTCACTACCTTATCTTTTCCAGCGATATAGTTCTTTACTGTTTTGATGGCAGCTTTAAGTCTGTCCAGGTACGGATCGCCGGATTCAACTTTACCATTGCTGATTGCTTTTTCAGCCTGTTTAACGAAGCTTTCCGCTTTAGACTTTTCAATGTCTTTGGACTGCATGCCAATGTATCGTTTCAGATAGGCAATGGAGCTATAGATAATTACACCGCCTGCAATAGCAGATAGCTTAGAAAGCAAAGCGTTTTCTATTTTTATATCAGCACCACCGCTGCTTTCTGTTGCTCTGGCAAGCTTTATAAGCCTGTCCTGCACGATACCTATTTCAGCAGCATAGACAGAATATTTATTAATCAATCTATGCGTGATGGCTTTTTGCAGCCTTGTCAAAAGACTTCTTATTTGTGTATGCGTCTTTTGCTTATTATGAAATCCAACAAAGCTTTTAATAAACTTTACGTCTTCGCTCGTATTTTCTACCTGCTGCGCATCGCTGTTAACCTTTGTACTTTTATGCGCAGCAGGTGAGGCAGCAATTGTAATTTCATCTTCATTTACCGTTTTAATCGAATCGGTTGTATTGATGGTAAAGGAATATTCAATCTTTGGTGTTTGCGCTCCCTGACCAGGAACAAAATTTCCTGATTTGATGGTGAATATTTTATTAATTACGGCATGCTCGCCTGTTGCTTTTAGTATGATGTTCTGACCGACAAAATACTTATCTGCTTTGGCTGATACAGATTTGCTTTTAGCAGGAGCAGCCACCTTTGCTTTTAATTCTTTAGCAGGTTTCCCTTTAGATGGGAGAAGCTTTGTAAGTTCTTTAAAATACAGTTCTGTACTTTCCTTAATGTCTGCATCTTCAAGCACGCTCCAGTCTGTAAAATCATTTGTACCTTCCTTTAAATCGTTATGGAAGTTCTTTAAAAGGACAGGCAGATTGCTGATGCCAATCTGTTCGATGCTTTCTATATAGTTATGGGAAGTAATCATTTCAGGCAGCGTTTTGAAGAGTAAGTTTTAATTTCAGGGCTTTGGCTTTGAGCTTTAGTTTTCGTTTACGCTGCTCTCCATCATCAATTGGAATCACAACACGTTCCTTATCCGGCAGCATGCAGCTATCCGCAGTCACGTCCATAGATTTGTAGGAAAGCAGGTAATTCAGCTTTGCAAACTCCGCTGCCCGTTCTTCTACGGTAGCACCATTTACAGCAAGAGCTGATTTCTTTTGTTGGGCTTCGGCTTTAAGCATCTCAAAGAATTCATCGGAATCAGCATGCGTGATTTCTGCTTCAATCGCTCCCTGATCTCTTTTGTACGCACCTATGATTTCCTGTATGTTATCATTGATCGTAAATCCTTTTTGCGAGAGAATTGTTTTCTCTGCCTTTTTAACATTGGACAAATACTGTTTGAATTCAGAGAACAGGTAATGATTGCGGGTATCCACCGGATAGATGTCTTTTGAAAGAATCCGTCCGATACGAAGGAGTTCTTTGTCTGTCTGAGTAGAGGATTCAAGAAACGCTTCAATAGCTAGCATTGTTTCTCTTACTTCTTCTTTTACGTTTGCAATCTCTTTCTCTGAATAGCGCTGGTAGCTGAACTGTGTAAATTCAATTTCTGCTAACCGTACTTTTGCTTTTGCCAGATGCTCAACTGCCTGCTGCCGTAAAGCAAAGAAGCGTCTTAAGATAATATCAAAGCGTGCAAGTGTATCAAGGCTTCCGTTCACAATATTCAGCCTGCGCTCCATTTCAGCTTTAAGCAGCTTGCGCTTCATGTTTGCGATCACTTCAATATCTGTAATGAGTGCAAACTTTACTTCTTCTGGATCTAAGGCTTCCAGGTCAAGTACGTTTCCTCTGTCGCCTCTGTACCAGATGTCGTTGATCCGGCTTGTTTTTTCTTCCAGCTTCTGAAAAACAAATACGTCCATGCTGTCCTGCACGAGGGGCATAACAGAACGGATATAACCGAACTCATTTCCCTGACGCCAGATACGTCCTTCGAGCTGGCGTATATCAGTGGGATTCCAGTCGGGATAACAGTTATAGATAACCGTTCCTTTGCGTTGCAGGTCAATGCCTTCACGAATGGTTGCTGTGCCTATAATGATCTTTACGACACCGTCCAGAAAAGCTTCCTTGATGTTTTCTTTCCGAGCCTGGCTCATTTCAGAAGTAATGATCTCTACTTCATCCAAAGAGATGCGGTTCCATTTTACTCCTTTTTTAAATCCGGTTTCTTTTTCCAGATATTCCTTAATGAGTGGAAAGAAGTCCTTGCCACGGTTCATGTAAATAACCTGACCGGATACTTCCTGCCTGCGCTGTTCGTGCCAGTGCTTTACCGAAGCAATGCATTCGATCACATATTTAATCTTTGGCGATTCTTCGACAAACTCTTTGTAATCTTCGGGCGCATCGGCATAGAGAAACGGACTTAATGCATTATCTAAGCTAAAATTTAATGCACGGAATATAGCGGACATATTAAGCTGTCCGCTTGTGGCACTTTTAGCAAGAGCTGTAATCTCATTCTGGTTCTGACGCTGAAGCGGTGTCATAGCAAGATAGGTGAGAACTTGCTGTGCTGGTGGCAGACGTTTCACCTTACCGTTCTCGTATGTGTTAATGCGTGGAAGATTGATTTTACACGGACGTTTCACGCCTGCTTCTTCTCCGGTCTTATAATTGATGTGGTTATAAATCAGCTTTTGAAGCAGCATGCGGTTGTTAAAGGATTTAACCGTATCCTTTGGTACGATCTCTTCCTTATAGTTAACTACATACTCGGTACGTTCCAGTACAAACAATTCAAAGAAGGTATGGATGTTATAAATGCCTAGCTTTTTCATGCTTTCATACGCTACAAGGGAAAGCATGGAGTATATTTCAAGCGGACTGTTGGTAAAAGGCGTAGCTGTTAACAGCATCACATTTCGCCCGTAAGTACGCTGGATATAATTGCACAGAAAGAATGCTTTAATGCCTGTTTCGCTTACTGCACCCGTTATGCCGAAACGTTTCTTTCCATCTTCATCTGCCTTCACACCTTCAAAGATGTTTTTGCATCGGTGCGCTTCATCTATGACGATATAATCAATGCCAAGCGTGTCAATGTCTGCTTCTGTGCCTTTCAGACCGACACCAATTTTTTCACGGTATTTCTGATAATCAATTTCCTTATCCCGTGCGGACTTTTCACTGGATTGATACAGGATGTTCGTCAGTTCAACAAACATCTGATCCATGACTTTTTCTGAAAAGCCGATCTTTTTAAATCCTTCGTAGGTAAGAATGGTAATAGTTTTAGCCTTGATCTTTTTAGTCAGATCAAGGCTTTTTAACTGATCGGTTCCAAGGTTATACCATTCATTTAGCTCAATGCCTGTATTGGACAATACACCTGGAATAAATGTTTTGCTGGCAGGATCGGTATAGCCGATAATTTCCTTGATCCATTTTCCGTATGTAGGATTAGGAACAACAATTAAGGGACGCACTGCCTTACCGCTGTAGATGGCTTGAGCAAGGGCTATGATGGCAGTCATTGTTTTCCCAACGCCCACATCGTACGCTACAATGCCGCTACCGACTGCTTCCATAAAAGCAACGCCTTCACGCTGGGCAGGCGTGAAGTGTAAATTGAACTGCTTGAATTTTGCAGAACACTCAAAGCCGATGGGAATGCGGTGATAGGCAATGGAAGACTGACCGTTATAGATTCTGTTCCAGGATAGGTTGAGCTTTTCCTGATCCTCGAATGTCAGCCCTTCAAATAGGAAACGGCTGAACAGCTCTTCACCTTCGTTACGGGCATTGGCTCTTAGTTCTTTTCGCTGTTCCTCAGATAAATCTTTATCTGTAATTTTTTTGCTTTGGACGTGGTATGTCCAGATATCATGTGCTGTTGAGTTTTTGAACGTCTCACGGGGCAGGCTTTGCAGGTAGTAATAAAAGGCGCCTGTTAACGTGTGTCCATGCTCTCTTTGATCCAGCTCAATACCTGTTTCTTCTTTTAACTCATGAATGATAAATTCATCTGCAAAGCCGGATATAGAAAGGATCTTAGGACGCATCTTTTCATCGGGATTAAAGATGCTTAAAAGTTCAGGCTTTGCCTTTACAATGATTTCTTCGTGGCTGCTGAATACCTGTGAGCCGTAAGCAGAAAGAATATACTCCTTATCTTTTTTTAGTTCCAGTTCACGGTCATACATATTTCCATAGGCATAGATCGGGTAAGGAACAAGGTCGCCTAGGTGATAGAACAGCACACCCTTTTTAACCAGCGCATCTAACGCAGCCGGATCAGTTTTAATAGAAGTTTTTTCAATACGAATATCTTTTTCAGCAACGTATTGCTTGTCTCCATTGGTAGCAGTAAAAATGATGTAGACAACACCAGCGTATTCGTTTTTAAAGCGGGTTGGTTTACCTAAGAATACACCAGCACTCACTTCAGCAATGTCTCTGAAATGGTTGTCCTTAATTTGGGTGGCTCTCACGGTATAGATCATTTCACCCGCCTCTCCTGTATCGGGTAAAAAGTATTGTTCCCAGCCTTTCATAGCAATGCCCAGGCTGCGCTTATACCAAACCCATGCTATGATTTCATCCTCTGTTATGCCTTTGTTGTACAGCGCAACAACTTCCTGAAAGGAAAGCTTATCTGAAGCAGTATAGGTTTTTTCCTGACGGGAATTTTCTACTGCTTTTTTAAGCACTTCCAGGTTGGACGTGATTTCCTGCTGTACCAGTTCTCCCAACTCTTCCAAGCCCGACAAGTCATTCCAGTCAGAGGAAAGGTCTGGCTGGAACGACTTTTTAAACAGAATGGCTTTTTCTTTTAAGGACATAGATACGTTGGTACTTATAGATTCACGGATCGTTCGGATAACCTCTTCTTTGCTTCCGGCAATAGTTAAAGGAAACTGGATGGAAGTAGAGATCAACTCTTTTCCTGCTATCTTTTCAGGATGCAGGTTAAACCAGTTGTTGTATCTGCATAGCTCGCTGAATGTGAGCGGTGCATCGGATACAGCATGTTTGCTGAGCCAGTCTGCAATAAGAGCTTCTTCCTTGTAGCTTTCAGGAAAGACACCGTTGCGGATCAGCACCTGATCCATAGAATCTTTTTCTGTACTGGCTGTCTTTGAAAGTAAGGCAAGTACCGCTAGTCTTGCTCTGTAATATGCGGGACGCTGCTTCATTTAAGCCAGCTCCGCTTCAATGTTGCTGATCGCTGCACCAATGGTGATCTGGTCGTAGATTAAAATAAATATGACCATGCTTTCCACCTTGCGATAGCCTTCCGGTGTTTGCAGGAGCGCAAATACTTTTGGTGTACCGGCTTCTGTACACTGGCTTAAATGTTTTCTGATTTCAGCACGTACAGACTGCTGCACTTCTTTATCTTCCATATCTTTTATTTTTTTCGTAACACAATAATATCTACCGGAACCAGTGAGGACTTAAAGACCGGAGGCAGACGGTACGCATCTTCTATGACAGCAATCTTTTCAATCTCCTGCTTTGCCTTATCGTAGGTATTTCCGTTGCGCAGGAAATTAGAAGAGATCACGTATATCAGCAGACCTTCTTTCTTTAACAGCAGCAGACCGTAATAGATAAAGAACATCTCAATCTGTGCCATAGCAGGACTTGGAAAATAGGAGCTGTAAGCATTTTTATATTTCCCATAGGGCGGGTTGCCGATAACAAGGCTGAACGGATATTCCTTTAGCCAGGTAAGACCGCTTTTTATGCGCTTGGTAAACCGTGGTGCTTCAAGAAAGGCTGTCTCAAAGAAGCCTGTATGAATTGTTGCTTTTGGATAGGAGAGCCGTGCAATTTCAGCGGATACCGGATTGATCTCAAAGCCAACGAAAGCAGCATCTTTAGGCGCGTACTTGAACATCCTGCCTGTTGCAACAGAAGGTTCCAGAATACTGCCTCTGTCATAACCGTATCTATTAGCAAGCTCCCAAAGCAGCTCTACCACATAATCGGGCGTATAGAATTCATGCAGCAGACCTTGGCCTGTTGCACCTTTGCCTGCCTGTCCGCCGGAGCCTTCATAGCCTTGAATGAAGGCAATTTCTTCAGCAGTGAAAGCCTTTTTAGATACTTTCTTTTCTGCAAGAAATTGTTCGATCCGCTTGTTTAAAGAAACCTGATCCCCTTTCATGGCTTAGATGATAATATCCCGTTCAGGGTAATTGATGTAATACATCGAATCCCGCATTGCCTGGATAATAACCGCTTCCACTTCCTGCTGGCTGCCAAGCAATGAAAGATCCCGTGTCAGATGGCTCTGGCTGGCATTATTATAATCAATGCATGCAAAGGCTGTTTGCAGCTTGCCTTCATAGCGGAAGTTGAATAATATGTTTACACAGTTTTTTGCCGTGTTCAGTGTTAAAGAAGAAATACTGTATATCGGATCGTTCATAGTTTGACGTTTGGATCAATCATTAATTTATTTCCCTGTGTAATCAGATTTGTTATTGCACCGCTTCCTCCCGTTGCAGCGGATGCATACGTATTCATAATCCGTACATTGATGGGATAATAGGTGAATATAGAAGAGCCTTTGGGCGCTGTAGAGCTTTCAGAACTGTTTATCAGCAGGCAATCTTTGAACGTAACTCCTGCCCAAGCATCTACAGTCCCAAGGAATTCAATAAGCCGGTAGGAAACCATATCGCTTATGTAATAAATGGAACAGTTTCTAAAGGATATTTTCTGCGTATTAAACCAGGCATAAATGGTGACAAGCTTTGGCTGGTTTCTTCCAAAAGAATTGCCGTATCCATTGATAGGCGTATTAATGAAAGAAGCCTCAGTCGGATTGTTCATTACAACAGCAGGCTTATTACCTGTGTTCTGAATGAATCCGGTTGTTGGCGCAAACGTACATCTTGCCCCGCTGTTAATTAAGACCGTAGTGCCACGTCTTGATAAGATACGGTTCGAGAATGTCCAGATCGTTCCTGTATTGGCACAGGTGCCGATGTGCAGCAGAATGGAATCGGTATCAGAGGAATCATACGCACTCACAATGAATACAAATTCAAACAGCTTTTGCGTACTGTATATTTCAACCCAGATAGCAGCTCCGGAGAAATTGGTAAAGGTAGGAGCGTAGGTATAGAATTTTCCGTAGCCATAGATGTTTCCGTCTATCCAGCTGCTGCTTATATACAAGCCGTAGTTTCCGTAGTAATGCACGATGGCATTCGGATGAAAATAGAAATCATAGCTATTGATTAACAGCCCTAATGGCAGGGTATTGTCGTCTTCATAATAGGTTCCGGCAAATACTTCAATTAATCCTCCTGATTGTACCGCATACACGGCACCATGCAGCGTTTGAAAGGGACGCAGCGGATTGCCGGCTTCTGCTGTTGCATCGTTGCCACCCAAGGCATTCACATAACAGGTAAGACCCCCAACGTTACCAATTACGACATCCCCGCTCATGCCGTTCACAGAAGAAACACCGCCTGTGGATGGGGATGAAGATGGAATTTCGTACCGCTTGATCTTATTTAATTGCATGCTATCCGAAGTATTGAATGCGTAAGGTGTGTACTTTGTTTTGTTCTATTCCGATTGCCTGAAAGTGCGCCAGGTTGTGTGCGCCCTTGACTTCGTATATGGATAAATGTCCGAGAGGCATACCGCTATAATCAGTAGGAGGCATGTTCTGCGAATCAAACTCCCTGAACCGCAAGACCTCAGCTTTATTGCTTGTGCTGGTATCTGCTTCAACTACGATAAGCGCATAAGCTGTTTTTTCAGGATAGCTTAATCCGCTTGGATACATGCTGTAAATGGAAAGATCCTCGTATCCGATGCAGTCCCCGCCTGTAAGCAAGGCATAGAGCAGTTCATTGGTTGCCCCGTGATAGGGCGGACTTGGAATTTTCATTTGTCGCCTCGGTTAAAGATGATACCCAGTACTGCTGTTGCCAGCATGGAAGCAGCTATTGCAAGACGCTTTAATGTAATCTTTCTGACAGCTCTGAAATCAATGAGCGTATAGGTAAATACATTCCCGTATAAGCTCCTGTGCTTTTCACACAGCGCAATAAACTGCTTGAAGTCTTCGGCACTCTGAAACACCTGGCATCCGGCAGAATATTTGTCTACGTAAAGTGTCTTTCCTTTGCTAGCTGCATGATGGATGTTAATGCCGAATGTTCCTTTTTCAAGGCTTCCATTCTTAAAGTCCAGCACGGCATTACGGTCATAGTCACGCATGACAACCACTGGCTTTATTTCAACAAGAGCAGTATACTTGCCCTGATGCAGACCCATCGCATAGGCATTTTCATACTGACCTTCCTTTAGTATGGCTGTGCCCTGAGGGTAAGCAGGATTCTTCAGCCAGAATGTACCCGGATCGGTTGTTGCCTTATAGAGATGATAATTCCATTTGCGCTTATCTGTTTTATAGAATACATGAATCTCATCATCAAAGGCATTGGACTTGGTCTGCTTAGAGCGCAGCCCGACGATGTTCAGCTCATACGGTCTGGTATACAGCTTATAGATTCTTCGTTTTAAAATCCCTTTTAATCTTGACAGCACGTTTATTCTCCTTTCCGTTGTTCATTCCAGTAATACAATCCGCCAATACTTACCCCCAGAGCAACTGCTATCAGGCTAGCATGGAGGATGAGCCGTTTTTTCTTTCGATCTCATCTAGTTCTTTTAGCTTGTACATTTTAATGAGCGCCTTAATCAGGCTGGCATATTTCGGGTCAGTGGCATAGCCCGCACGCTGTAAGGCGTCTGCCTGTGCTTCGGGCGTTTGTGCAAGAAATACACCTGCTCTTGTATAGGTGGGATTCTTTAACAGAAATGCGTTGCGGTCTTTAAAGGAAGCAGCAGCATTGTCATAGACCCTGAAAAAGTCTCCGAGCATTACGCTGTTGTTATTAAAGACTTCCCGTGTCTGCAGGTTTACTTTTTTCCCTTTCCAGCTTCTGTCAGCCTTTACACCAAAGTGATTGTTGTATTCCTTTGCAAGTGTGCTTGCACCTGGCTGTCCGTATTTATTGGAGCTTTCAAGGATTGCCTGTGCCATTGTAACGGAGGGAAACAAGCCCGTTCCAGCTACCGAATCAATAACAACATGTTTAAACTGTTCAATATATTCTTCTCTTGTCATACCCCTCTATCATTTTAAATTAAACATAGGCTACATGGCTGGTCGGAACGCTGAAAAGCCCACCGTCTATGGAACGAAAGCCCGTCATGCCATTTTTAATTGTAGTCTGTTCGCCTAATATGGTATTGCGGTTTACCGGAATACGCATGCCATTTGCTGTAAGCACATAGGTGTCAATGATTGTCACCAGGTCATTATAACCTGTGAAGCCTGAAAGGCTCCATTTGCCCGAATCGTCCTGCTTTAAGCCCATCCGTTTGAATTCTGCTTTGATCTGATCCTTTGCCAGCTGGTTATTCGGGAAAGCAACATCCAGCAGGTAGGTTACAATAGACTTTGAAACAGAAAAGATCTGCGAGCCTATAAAGGAACTGTTGGCAGCGGAATAATCAGCCGTTGTATTGAGTTGTTTTAGCACCGTCATTACACCGTCAAAGTTTTTTCCGGTGGCATAGATGTATAGCTTGCTTCCAAGGCTCTGCGGTGTTTGTGTAGGAAGTGCGATAAAACGGTCTTTACCAGCAATGCTGTTGAAGGTATCTTCGTTTACTGTTGCAGGTAAGCCCGCAGCCTTTAATGCTTTTGAGGTACCGCTTCCGAATATGCCGTCAATCTTTGTATACTGTTCCAGCACTTTTACTCCAAGGATGCTTTGTAAAGCCTGCTGTAATTGCGTTACCCGTGTGCCTCTGCTTCCGGGCTTTAAAGGGAAGGCGTCAGAGGCACTGGCTAAACGCTTTGTAGATGCAGCGCTTTGTGTGAGGTTAATGGTAACATTTGTATCGCCAGCCTCAATCTCATTTTGCTTTTTTTGTAAAAGATGCTTTCCAGTAAAGTACACAGCTCCGCCAACCGCAAGTACGCCTACGCCATACAGAAAGGCTCTTTCAGGGCTTATGCCAGCCTTAGCTTTTCGTTTTCGCTGCTGTCTTTTTTTGATTGGCATTACTTTGCGTTTTTACTGCTTAAGATTCTGATAACGGTGTTATAATCACTGCTTGAAAGCTCGTCTTCCAGATCGCTGTTCAGGCTTCTTCCATACAGATCGGCATAGGCTTTCTGCACTTTCTGATAAAAGGCTTTGGAGGGAATCTGGTTGAAGACCTGGAACACCTGTTCTTCATTGGTACCCCATCCAAACCAGGTATCGTTATCAAAAGCCATTTTCAGTTGCTTGGCATACGTAGCAGGATTGCCTTCCTGCAAGCTTTTCTTTTCGACATTATTAGCCTTTGACTTTTTGTAGAAGTGCCTGCCAGCAAGAAAGACACCGGATGCAGTGGCAATGCCAAGCGTTGAATAAATGACAATGGTTTTAAAGTCATCTACACCGGAATGAGCCGGACTGCGTGTACGCTTTCTTCTCTTCTTCATTCCCTGACGAACGCTTAGTTATTACAGACCCAATGCCTGTTTGGCAAAGGCGACTTTGGATGGCTCTCTTTCCACGACTTCAGCCAGACGCTTTAATTCGTGTACTTTGAAATGCTTGGTAAGTACAAGTGCGTAACGCAGCTTTTCGGACGCTTCGGTTTGGGAGCCTCCCTGAACAGGAACATCGTTGAATTTATGTGTAGCCATGGGTGTTAGTTGTTTAAAAGGTTAATGACTTCTTCCAGTTTGTAAGGACTGATGGCCAGCAGGTCAATGATCTGCATAAGCTTATCAAACTTATCGCCCTGAAAGTGGCTTCGGATGTGCTTTACAAACGTGAGTGCTTCTTCTGCTTCCTGATCGGCAGCAGGTTCTGCGCTTGTAAAGGAGATATCGCTACCTGGTGACGGTTCATTGCCTTTAGGTTTTTCGGTTGGTTCCAAAAGACCTGAAAGCCCTGGTATTTTATCTGCGATCTGTGGATTTTGCTTAACTATACCTGATACAAGAGACGAACCAAACTGACCAAGAAAACCGTGAAGCGGTGACTGAGCACTTTTAACTTCCAGTAGTTCTTTCTCCAGCTTACTAATATCCTCCTCGAGCTCCTCGGCATAGGCTTTCCATTCCTCAGAATCTTTTTTAAGCTGTTCAAACTCCCATTCCTTCTTTGCTTTGGAAACATGATCCTGAATTTTGTTGTCTATATCAATACCACTCAAACCCGCTTCTTTAGGTTCTTCCTGCATGGTAAAGATGTGCTTGTCGTTGTTATTGGATGTACCCTGATAGAATAGTATTTCTACAGAGCGGGTGTCTGCATTGACAAAGTTTTCAAAGAGTGAAAACAGGTCAGGATTATCCGTTCTTCTGACAGCTTTGAATCCATCAATGACTATTTCATAGTCGATGGGCTGTCCCATATCGTGATACATTTTCAGATAGTCCAGCAGCTTATCTATTTTTTCCTGCGTGTATTTTTCTTTTCCGATAATTGCCATACGAACTAATTAATGATAATGACCTGAATGAATTTAATGCGTTTGTTATCTGTATCGGGATTGGTGATGGTAATCTCTCCACGGTGCTGATGCGTATTATCATACACGTAAGCCCCGGTTGAATCATACATGCCGTAGCCCGATTCTACTTTGATTCCGCTTGGATCGCCAGATATAAACCACAGCTCATTGAAAGCCGGAAGTACAATTTTGGCGTTTGCTTTAACAGATACATCCCGATAGCGGATATGATAATTGTGATATCCAAGCTGCCTGATCCGTTCAGGAATGATGGACAGAATAAACGGCTCGCTCATGTGTTATATGTTAGGATTCTTCATCTGTTTCGTATTCCACGTATACACGGATCGTGTAGGCATAAGGATAGAAGTCTCCTTTGAACCAGCCGTAAATCACCGATGTATCACCGTCTACTGTAACCGGTATCATGGAAGGCACCTTTCCATTGTAAATAGAGAACTGCTCTATGTTAAATGGTTCAGGTATGTTGTAAGAAATGGAATCCGTACCATCATAGCCATCCATAAATACATCCTGGGCAAGGAACACATCTGAATCATCGAGTGCCTGAAAGCTGATAACTCCTAATCGATCCATAATTTCAGTGTCGTAGTAACCATCATGCCTGTTACCCGTTTTACATTTGCCGGAAGCTTGATTTCAAACTGCCGGAAGGGAGTGGCTTCGTCTATTTCAAGACGCACAACCATTACTCTCTTTTTGGTTTTGATTTCGCTCATGCCAGTTCGCACATCAGATACATGTTTACTTCGTAGCTGCTGAAGGAAGTGGTAGAGTTTTCAGAATCCTTATAGGATATTTTCACTTCTCCGTTTCCAGCTATCACGCCATCGCCCAGGTCTGCATATTTCTGATCGGGTGGTACGCTAATACCCGACATGAGCAGCTTAGATTCATAGTCTTCGGGAAATAATTCCTCTCCGTTCACGGTGATCTTCTGCGAGCCCCTGAAGAACAGTAGATCTGGCTTGTCGCTGCTTATCAGAATGCCCCTTACCAGCTTGATGTTTTTATCCAGGTCAAACTTTTTAGAGTAGCTGGTACTTGGCGTATCGACAACAAAGCTGTATCGCTTTTTAACAAACTTCTTATCTTCCATTACAATAGATTGACAGGTTTATAAAAACATGCGGATGCATTTCATCCGCATGTATCCATGTGTGGTATTATGGAATTGTAATGGTTCCGTGCAGACCGCCAAAGAGCACCATATTCGGGTCAATCCCGTTTACCGTACCAAGGTCTATTTCCCATTCGATGTCCACATCGTCATGGATCAGGCGTGGGTTCGCCAGCTTGTAATAGCCTTTGGTGACATTGTGGAATTCATTGGTTTTAAACACGTAGTTTGAAATTGAATCCACGATGTTTTTCTTATTTGCCTTCAGGGTGAATTCTCCTGTAGCAAGCGCACCGATGTTGTCTATGGTATCAAACACGGTAGCTTTCTGATCGTCTGTTGACAGCGATGCTGCCACGCCTTGCAGCAACACTACGCCTGATACCAGCAGGGCTGAGTTTTTCGGCAGCCTGCCTTGGGAAAGGGAGCGAAGCCCGATCTCTTTTACATCCTGGCTTTCCATCATCTTCACGGTCTTTGCACCGTTGATGGGCTTAATGGTATAGACCACGGTATCTGCAAGGCGCAGCTTACCGGATAGCAATCCTTCCTTGATTGTTTTTGGAAGCTCTGCAAAGAACTTTTCCATTTCTGCTCTTGAGCCTTGTGAGCCGACTGTTCTTTTATTGAGCTTCTGCAATACTTTTTGTCTGGATACTACATCCAGAGCATTCAGATAACCCAGCAATTCGTTATCTACATCATCAAGTCCCATCAAATCGCCTGCATTTCCGTACTCTGATTTTGCAAGCATTCCTAACGCATCCAGCATGTGTGTATAGTTTAAATTATTGACAATAGTTTACCTGTTCAGGGCAGTTTGCCTGCTCTGTTAATGAATGAATCGAAATAAATTTTAGAAGTTTCTCTCGGTGAAATCGGGTTCTCCGAATGTTCCGTTTACAGGGTTGTTCATCTGTGCAATCTGTTCCTGTATGCGGTCAAGCTCCCTGGTATCAAGCTTGTCAGCGCTTTGCGTATACGGATTGATGAAGTAGGTTACATCGTCTTCTCCTTCACCGTTTAATCCTTCAGTTTCTGAACTTTTCAGCATCAGCTTGCTTGCCAGGGTCTGAAAATAGTTCTTCGTATTTTCTTTGATCGATTCCATACTGATACCGTCGATCTCTCCAACTGCTATACCGTCTGTGCCTGTAATAGCTGCTTTGGGAACAGTACTTAAAAACATTCCTGCACCAAGGCTGGTTGCATACATGTTTTTCTTCCATGCGCCCAGACCTGCAATGGCTAATCCGCCCAGACCGGAATATTTACCGAGCGCTGCACCCATGATGGTACCACCGAAGAAGGAAAGCACGGCAAAGCCGATTTCCTTTCTTGATACTTCCTTTGTAAGAACGCTGGCAGCAGAAGCAGAAGAATTGCTTCGTGTACGTGTGCCTGAAGTCCGTTTTCTTTTTTTCGCTTTTGCCATGGTTATTGTATTCTTACTGCTTTATAGGTTTTTTTCTTTGCTGTTTTCTTTCCGGTTCTTTTGCGGGGCTTGCGTTTTGTCTGTCGCCTGCCTGAAATTCCGTTAAGTCCTGAAAGACCTTCTTTCTTTTTAGTCAGAAAGTAAATGCCTGTTCCGATGCCTGCAACAACCAAGGCAGTGGGGATCGGGTTCTTCTTGATCCAGGCTCCGGCTTTAGCGAAAAAGCCTTCGGGCGGAGCACTATCATCTGTTGTAGCCGGAATCTGTGATCCCTGGTTGCTGGCAGAAGTAGTAACAGCAGTAGTAGTAGGTTCAAGAGCTTTCATAGTAGCAGGAGCTAGGGTCATGGACTGAATTTCACCGTCCTCTGAAACTGAAATATTGGAAGTGTCAATGGCTGCTCCTGGATCGGTATCTGTTTCGCTGTTGAAACTGTCCGCCTCTTTTCCTCCTTTAGGAAATAGGTTCTTTACCTGCTTTAAGGCAGCAGCAAGTGCTGTCATGGTAGTCATAGCTGCTGCAATCGCAGAGCCTGTTGCCGGATCACCCAGCTGTCCTAAGTGCCCCGTACCGTTGATGATGTCGTATTCATCCTGATCGGCATACACATCTCCAAGTCCGAACAGACCGCTCAATGGGACTTTCTTGTCTCTGTTGCCATGCCCGTTCAGGATTGCTTTTTTTAAGTTTTCCTTTTTACCGCCTGCCTGATAAAAGATCGTTTCAGCTTTCTCTCTTACTTTCCGCACCTTTGCAAGCACTGAAAGATCCATTCCCATCTGACGTGCCTGCTCATCGCTTACGTAACCGTAGCGCAGTTTTTTTGCTACGTTCAGCAGGTTAATCTTCATGGCTATCAGAAAGCCATTGCGCAAAAGAATTGTTGCAGGGTTGGCAACCTTATTAAGGGTGCGTATTACTTTACCTGCGGTGTCACCGACTTTCTTGACTGTCTTTTTCAGCCATTGTCCGACTTTTCCTAAATCCTCTTCATCATACACAGATGCGAAGTCTTTTGCATCAATAGAGTTGGGTACCTCGTATTCCTCTTTCTCCAAACCATCCAGGTAATCTAGTCTCATCTTTGCATCAAAATCTTTAAATTCCAAATAAGGTTGTTCATCGTTGTAAGCGTTCTTTACGCAGTCAATGACGATGTAATCGTCTCTGTGTGTCAGCTCGTAATCCAGCTTGCCGTCTTTTGGCACAACCACATAGATGTGCTGCCATCTCGGTATTTCTCCGTTGCGCTTCGGATACTTGGCGATCCGGTATTTATGCGGAACAGGAGGGCTCATAGCAAGCAGCGTGCTTGAGACGATACTGGTAAAGCAGTCGCAGTCTACGCCAACTTCTCCGTTACTATTATATCTATTACGGTCATACCAGACTCTGCGTGGACTGCGGATCTGTTCAATTCCTTCCTCGTCCTTTTTATATGGAATGTGTTCATATAAAAAGTGCCAGAGCTTAGAGCATGTTTCATTAAGGTTTCTTCCCTTTACAAACTGCGCAAGCTTTTTTGTCTGCCAGGTCGTTTTAGGAATGTTGTTCTGTATGAAGCTGACCGTATCGGCTACGTCTGCGCTCTTCTTAACGGTAATATCATTTCCGGTTGCAGGTGGAAACAGATAATCGTATTCCTTTCCGCTTCTTACCCTTCTTATTGCATCTGCTTCCATTCTGCTTCACTATTTCTATGCATCTCTCCACGAACGATTATGCTGTTTCCCTTGCTTGCCGGATACGATCTTTACGTGATTTGTTTCTGAGAACCGATGGTAATGTTTTGTATTTTTGAAAAGGGTATGGTGTTGTTCAGTGTCGTTACTGTTTTTATAGCCAGGTCAAACTTGCCTGTGCTGCGGTATTCTTTAAGCAGAGCTGGGGCACTACTTGCAAGGCTCATGAATGGCAGCGTAATGTAAATCGGATCAAGCGTCTGTTCTGCAAATTTTGCAAGATCGAAGTTCTGATTTTTCACCTCAGAGCTGCCAAGTGTAGCATCGCTGTAAAGAAGCTTTATAAACGGATACTTTACGTTAATGCTTCCACCTGTCGGATTCTTTAGCGTCACATCAATGCGGATGGTAAGTCCGCTCAACGTAACCTTATGAATAGCTGCCTTGCTTACTACTTCCAGCTCTGCTGAAAGCCTGTTCAGATTGAACAGGTATGCTCCGCCTGCAAGTCCTGCTACACCAAGCATACCGATAAGTACGTGCTTGCCCTTAATCATTTTGCTGGTTGGTTTTATTGCTTTGGTTATCCTTTTTTTTCATGCGGATTTTAAGTGCCTCATGAATCTGACTAAAGATGAGCCAGATCAACCCTCCGGCAATCGCTTTGATGGAGTAATCCATCAGACTTGGAAGATCCACTACTGCAAGGATGTTCAGGATCGCTCCTAATAGAAAGACCGATAAATGGCTGTGGGTATGTTCAGTGCCTGTGTTCATCTTAGCTTTTCGTTTTATTGATGAATCAAAGGTATGTGGAACATTTAAACTGCTTCTCGTCTTTTCCCTTGCTCTGCGCTAAGCTACCTTGCTTTGCTTTGGATTCCCTTGCTCTGTCTCGCTTTCCGCTACATCTGTTATGGTGTAGGGAAGGTCTATGTGCTCAATGATTGCCTCGACCTGCGGAATCAGATAATAACCTCCGATCAGATCACCGATCTGCTCTTTGAAAGGAGCCAGCCATCTGCGCATGGTTGTGGGGTGTTTGTTATACAAGGCGCATAGCTCCTTAAACTTATAAGGGCGCACTTCAAAGGGCTTGCTCATCATTTTCTTTTCGCCATCGGAGAGATCACAGTCTATATCATAGATGAAGTAGGGGAAGCCAAGCGTATCCTTGATGGCTTCAACCTGACGGATCTTAAAGTATAGTCCGTCCAGGCTGATCTTTACTTCAAAAAGCATCATCCATTTACGCAGGGTCTTTGCATCCACTTTATAGATTTCTACCAGTTCTTTGAACTTGTATTCCCGCACTTCAAAAAGTTTCCTGATTTTATATTTCTGTAATGTCATAGTCGTTGAAATAATCGTTGTCCTCGTCCGTTTCGCTGTCCAGCTTCAGGATAGCTTCTACTTCCTTTTCATTCTGCTTAATAAGCTCGCATAGCTTATCTTCTGCCTTAAATAATTCCTGTAGTAAGCCGTGATCGTCCGGGTTTTCCTTTAGCTGGCGGGTTAACTCTTCGATCCGGCCGACAGCCTGAATGTACTTTTCATCTTTCTTTCTCATAGTGGTAAGCGTTTCTATCTGTGTTTGTATTGGTGATACAAAGCTGTTGCTTACGCTTACTCTGATACTTGTCAAATCCCTTACATTACGCTGTAATCCGCTGCTTGGTGCTGCATTCCGTTAGACTGCCTTCGATTCCCTTTTATGTAATAACAAGGCAATACAGTGCCATGCGCTTTCCTTTGAAAGCACGATCTGTATGATAAAATATTATTACAGACTAGGGATAATGGCAGCTGGGCAGTTCGCCTCCGGTCAGCTCATTAGGGAGTAAAATGTGTGATCCTTTTTCCATGATGTTGTTTGTTCACGTATGCAGATACCAATCCCATTGAGCTTTTTTTTAAAAAAGCTGTGCTTATTACTGCATGATGTATGATTAAAATTTAGCTGGTCTTTCCTTTGGATACCCGTAGCCTTGGTCTTGAAGGAACATAGCTTTTGGCAAACTCATGAAGTTTTAATCCCAGTAATTCGGAAAGCTCTTCTTCACTGTATTGCAGCTCTTCCAGGTATGCATCAATAATCTCTTTTAACAGCTTGGGCTTTTCCTTTTCAAAATCCAGTTCCTTGGGTTCAACGGTTTTATACCCGAGGTTGCCCATCTGCTGCCAGAGATACTTATACTGATTGTCACTGATGCCTTTGAGTACATGGGCACGCTTTAGAAGCGATCCCATAGAAACCTTCCAGTATTTTTTCAGTTCCTTCAGCTTTTCAATGCTTACCTCACTTAAGTCAGGAGCTATCTCTACTTCCGGCGTTAACAGCTCTGCTGCAAACATAAAGGCTTCCTGCTCCACATCACGCTCTTCTGAAATCTCTTTTCCTACGTGCAGGCAAAGATGGCCAAGCTCATGGGCAAGTGTCAGACGTGAGCGGTCTGCCGTAATGTTCTTATTGATGAAAATGATAGGCAGATTGTTTTCAGTTAAAATTGCATGTCCGTCTACTTCAATACCTGCAAAGTCAATATTGGCAACCAGAATACCATTGTCTTCAAGTACCTTTGTGAAATTCTCTACTCTGCCATGCGGAAGCTTCCAGTATTTGCGAAGCTGTGCAGCGCAAGCGGCAGCACTCAGATCTTTTGACAGATCAAAAGTCAGGTAGTTTGGTTCAGGAAGTTCTACGGCACGGATAAGCGTTTCAATATTGATTTTTGAAATATTGATCTTTGCTTCGGAGAGTTCAATTTCCTTCTTAAGCATTTTCAGCTTGCGTCTGTAATAAGACTTCGAGAAGTCATAGACAGGATGCTGAAGCCTGAAAAAGCTTACCGGATAATCCAATGCCTTACTGATACGTTCGATCATATCTTTGACAGGAGTTTGTGAGCCTTTCTCTATGCGGGAAAGATTGCCTTGGTCAGTTTCAACCATTGCAGCAAGCTCACGCTGCCCGATGCCTCTGGATTCCCTTGCAAGGATAATCATCTTATAATTGAATTCAGGACTGTTATCCCGAAGCTTGATAATTTTCATATTAGCTTGCTTGCTGTATTTGAACGGTTTGTTTTACGCGGACACGTTTGGCTGGCTTTTCTGCTGTTGGTGTAGTTGCAGCTACAGGCTGCTGAATGGTTAAGCCATTAAAGAGTTCCTTGATCCATTCCTGATGTCCTTTCACACGAAGAGCTAGATGAATGCTTCCAATCCCTGTCATAGAGCTGGTAAACGTATAGCCTGCATACAGGAACATCGGCTTTCTTGGGAAACCTTTAATAACAGTCTGCTGCTTTTCAAACTTTTTACTTTGTAATGTTTTTGCTTTGGCTGGTTCAAGACGCTTGTTGAACTTATTGAAGCGTATAAAAATCTGGTTACCGATCAGAAGACCGAATACTCCTTTATATTCTTTGCATGCTACACCAGGAACGTTTGCAAAGTTCTCTTTAACACGTTCCATGATTAGATTCTGAATTAGGGTAGCTTTGGTTCTGGAGTTAAACGTAATGATTCGCTCTTTGGAATAACAGTCGTATCCGACCAGATCCATGTAATCTGTAAAGCCTTTTTTAATGCTGCTGGTTAATTTTGACAGGTGAGGGGCTAATATCTCTTCTGATTCGGCGAGTGAAAGTTTTAGTCGCATAAGTCTTTTGAATTAGATTATGCACAAATATACGACTGTTTTCCAAAAGTGTTTAAAATATGCGCTAAAATATTTAGTAAAATAATTAAGTAGTTGAAATACAGATAAAAAATAATTAAATTATGGTTGAAATTGAGTTAAATATGCGTTAAAATTAACTTAAAGACTTCTTTAATTCGCTAATTGCATAGTTATGTAAATCATATTGAAAGTATAATAAGGATAGTTGGAAATCGATAATACGATCCGGTTCTGTCTGTGCTCTTTTTATTTCCTTAACTTGCTTTAGTATTTTGGTTTGTTCAATCATATGCTCTTCAATGGCTTTTTCTATAGCGGTTGTTTCCATATCAACTGGTTTAAATTAAGAGCAATTTATTTAATTAGAGTTTCAACAATCATAGTTTTGGTCTTTTACCTAGATTATTAATTACCCAGATCAACTCATATGGATTCATTGGCTGCCTTTTGATAAGGATAACAACCATATCATATACCCATAATAGTGGAAACATAATTTTATACATCACTTTTTTCATTGCTCTTATTCTTTTCATTAGCTGTTGTAAGAAACTGGTCAAGGAAATAAACCCGGGTCATAATCTCCTTAAAGTTATTCGGATACCATTCCGGATCAATATTTATAAGTATAAAGTATATAAGCTCCTGTATGCTATGCTGAATCTCTTGAGGTGTTATCGAACCAAACAATTCATCCAAAGCATGGATTGTTTCTTCTGATAGTTCACTGTTTGAAGGCAGTATTACGACTTTTTTATCTTGCATAGCTATTCGGTTTGTTTATTCAATTTATATTAAAAAGTAGTATATTACAAATAAGTTGTTACTTATTTGTTGTTATTTATGTGTCGTAACATAATTGCTGCTTTTATTCGATTTTGCTATTGTAAAAAATCAATAGTGATGGCTAAGAAAGTAAAAGAAAAAGCGACTGAAAAAGCACCTTTAGATAAAAGAATCCAGGCAATTGCAGATAAACTTCAAAAAATGAGAAAAGAAGAAGGTTATACAAGTTATGAAAGCTTTGCTATCGATAAAGAATTGTCAAGGGTGCAGTATTGGAGATTAGAAAAAGGTACCAATTTTAGGTTTACAAGTCTTTTACAGATTTTAGATGCACATGGAGTGACTTTGGAGGAGTTCTTTAAGGGAATTAAGTAATATATTATTTTAATATGAGAAATATTAGACTAAACTTTTTACCGTTTGAAAGCCAGGATTTTGGTATAAAAGTCTACAGAAAAAAAATAGAAGAAAATAATTTTATTTCAAATGCAGATTATTATGACTTGCCAGATTTAGATGGAAATAATGCTAAATATGAAATTGTTTATCAGGAGGAAGAAGGATATGAAGAATATAAGCTTCCGCCATATTTTAAAACAGGTATAGTATGTAAAAATATTTTTGATAAATTAAAAAATGCCACGAATGGACTCTCTAATATTTTTGTTAAGTCAGATGATGAATATAATCGTAGACTATTTGTAGAATTTGAAAAACATCCTAAAGGACGAAAATGTATTTGGATGGAGCCATATTTTTTGAAAAGCAAACAATTGTGGGGTATTCAAATTGGTTTTCAATTTTTAGTGAATGATGCTCTAAAGATAAATGGTAAAGCAACAATTGATAGGGATATTTTGATTGCCAGCGGTACGCTAAATGCCAAAGGGCAAAGCAACTTCGACTTTTATTTGTTTAAGCATAACTATTTTAATCTTTTTATTAAAAACATATTGCCTGGAATAAATAATAAGCTTGAATATAAACTTACGAATGAACTATATGCTATAGATAGCAATCAATTAAAAGCTAAAGAATATATATTCAAAAATGGAGCTATTAATAACTCTTCTTATATAGGTTTAACTAAGAATGAACCATTAGAAAGAGCCGATGATAATCTCTATTTTAATTTTATTTATCGTAAACAAGATAGAGACTATGCGGTAGCATTGTTAAAGGGGTTAAGAGGAGAATCTTACCCGAGTCAATTTAGCGGCTTGAATAAAATTTTCAAGATTGATTTTTCTAATGAACGAATTAAAGGTATTTCGATTGATGACTTTGACGATACTACTATTGATAATCAAATTGAAGAAATAAAAAAGTCTGATAAAAATATATTGCCTGTCATTATAACATTGACGAAAAAAGATGATGAAAGTGATAGGTTATATTTTAAGCTTAAACATAAATTTACTAATGCAGGAATTCCTTGTCAAGTTGTAACAAAAGAATTAATAGGGAATGAAAATTCAATAAAATATTCCTTGGGAAATATAGCATTGCAAATGTTTTCTAAAGCTGGAGGAAAACCTTGGAAAATGAAACCTGCAACAAATGAATATTTAATAATTGGTATTGGGCAGTCTTATAATATAGAGCATGAAGAAAATGGAAATGTAATAGAGAAGAATATTACTTATTCAGTACTTACGGATTCAAGTGGTATATTCAAAGACTTACAAGTTTTGGGAGAAGGCGTTGAGACAGATGATACTTATTATAAAACTCAAGTTGCCAATATTGTCAAGATTATAAATAGTTCTTCTTATAAAAAAATTGTTATTCATACTCCATTTAGGTTAAGCAAGAATAAAATTTTGGATAAAGTAGCAGAAAGCGTAAGCAATGAAATTGAGTTGTCAGTTTTGGTAATTAATAATAAAACTGATCATTTTGGATTTGACTATGCTAATAATGGATTAATTCCATTTGAAAGTACTTTTGTAAAATTAGCTTCAGATGAATATGTTGTTTGGTTTGAAGGGTTGCAAAATAATACTCCTAAAATTACTAAGCGCTTTTCTAATCCTTTGCTTATTAAATTTTGGTATACAAATAAAAATGAATTGTTTCAAAATTATATATACAAGGAAAATCTTCTTCAAGATTGTATAAATCTGTCAGGTGCCAATTGGCGAGGCTTTAAAGCTAAGCAATTACCCGTTTCAGTCTTTTACTGTCAACGGATAGCAGAATTTATTGGCAAATTCAGAGAGTATAAATTGGAACATATTGATATTAACAATCTTAAACCTTGGTTCTTGTAATATGAGGAAGCAATTTGGAAAAGATAAGATTATTATTCTTTTAGGGGCGGGAGCTAGTTGTGATGCAGGAATTAAAAATTCTTATCAGATGATAACTGAAATCGAGAGCTCTTTAAAGGATTCTTGGAAAGAGTATAGTGAGTTATATAATTATATTCATAGCTCACATTATCATTTAGAAAGAATTAAAGGGACTGAGGCAAAAAATATATATTTCAATATAGAAAGTCTCGTTGGATTATTGGATGCCATAATTCGGATATCGACTAAAGAGGTGGATATTTATCCTTTTATTGGCAGTTGGGAAAAAGAATTACTAACTGTAGCGGGATTAAGATTAGAGAAAGCTCAAGAGTTTAAGAAGTTAATTCTTGAAAAGATGAAAAATAGCTGGCTTAGTCCTGAACAGTTTGTTGTTAACTCATCTTACTATAAAAAAATTAAAGAGCTTGGCTACAATTATCCTTTAAAAATATTCTCTTTAAACTACGATATGTCTGTAGAAAAGAACCTTGAAAGTAGTGAAATATTATTGGAGAGGGGATTTAATGATCAACGAATTTGGGATTATAGATTATATGAGCCGACTGAAGAAAAGGAAGTAAATTATTTTTTATACAAATTGCATGGATCATTAGATTGGAAAAGAGATGCAGAAAATCGTTTAACATATACTGACAATGTAAGTAATGTTGATCCTTTAAAAATGGAAATTATTTTTGGAGTGCAAAATAAACTTCAATCATATGATCCTTATCTTTTTTATTTTTATTCTTTTAGAGAAGCATGTATAGATGCTGATTTGATTATTATTAGTGGTTATGGTTTTTTAGATAAGCACATAAATGATAATATAACGAGTGCCATTAAACTTGATTTAAATAAAAAATTACTTGTAAATGTTTATGAAAAAGACCTGGAAAAGTTTAAACAAGATATAATTCCCAAGCTTGGAATAAATGAATCTAATTTTCATATAGAAAATAAATTAGCAAAGGAATTTTTTAATGAAAATTTTAATCTTGATTATTTTTCATCTTTATATCCCGATGGTGAAAATGATGATGCAGTTTTGCCGTAATTTTATGAATAAGATCATATTTCAAAGAAGCTTACAAAGCCTTTTTTAATAGTTGCGTAAATACTTGAAGTATTTAGGTTGTATTTTATAAATATTTATTGAAATAAAACAAATTTCAATAAATATTCTCTATGTTTGTTATGATGTTGCGGAGAACCATAGTTATATTGTTTTTAATAACTGCCCAGATCTTGATCTTGGGTCACAGTATTGTTTCGCACCACCACCATGCTGATTCAGCTGAAATACATCATCATGATGATGACCATGACGATGATGATCATACACCACTAGAGAAAGCTTTTTCATCTACAAGCCATTTCGGGGATCAGATTACATATGTCTATTCTGATAAAACAGATATCTCAATAACAAATGAATTACCGCAATCTGTTATTGCACTTATAACAGATTATGATTTCAGCTTTGAATATAACACCATCTATCAGCGCAGGGTTTTCCCTCCTGACAGAAACGAGTTATATCAATCTTTACATCTTTTTTCTTCTTCTCTCCGAGGGCCTCCTGCGTTCATCGTTGCCTAACCTTTTGTTTTAAAAAGGTTAGAATTTACTCTGTGCCCTTTAGCGGGTAATCCATTTAATTTCATTCTAAAAAATCCAACGATGAAAAAGTTACTTTCTATCGTAGCATTTGCTGCGATCATATTTTCCGCATGCAATAGAAACGAAAAACCTTCTGCTGATGGCCAACAGATCAATCAGGACAGCATAGACAAACTTCACGGCCATTCTCATGAGCCGGAGCATAAGCATGTTATAGTAAATCAGGATAGCATTGATCAGGCACATGGTCATTCACATGATGTTTCCGGAAATGATGTGATAATTAACCAGGACAGTATAGATAAAGCACACGGTCATTCACATTCACACTAAGGTGTAAAAGTGAACCGCTTTAAAGTTCTGCAGATATGTATAAATCATACATATCTGCGCTTGTTGCTGTTTAAACTTTATTATCACATGAACTATATAAAAATAGCTTTGTCAATGACCTTGCTGCTGCTGGTGGCAGGCACTATGTATGCTCACGGAGTAGATGAGCATACCAAAACATTCTTAAGCGGTAATTCAGGCGCAGCTTTTATACCGTTTCTTTATATCGGGGCAAAACACATGCTTACCGGATACGATCATTTGTTATTTCTTGTAGGAGTAATCTTTTTTCTATACCGTCCAAAGGAAGTATTGCTTTATGTTAGCTTCTTCACAATAGGGCATAGCGTTACGCTTATGCTTGGCGTGCTGGCAGATATATCTATAAATGCATATTTAATTGATGCTATAATTGCTTTGTCGATTGTTTATAAAGGTTTTGACAATCTTGGCGGATTCAATAGATTTCTGGGATACCAACCAAATACAAAAGCTGTAGTATTGATCTTCGGGTTGTTTCATGGCTTTGGTCTGGCCAGCAAGCTTCAGGAGCTAAGCTTTAGCCGTGAAGGTATATTGGTTAACCTCATAGGCTTCAATATTGGCGTTGAGATAGGGCAATTTATAGCCTTAGCCTTAGTATTATTTATTATTACTAATTGGAGACGATCTCCCAGCTTCTTTAAGTTTTCTACACTTACGAATACACTGCTTATGGCAGCGGGTTTTCTTTTGTTCGGCTATCAGCTAGTCGGTTATTTTAACTCTTAACAAATAAAAAAATGACAGAGATAACACATCAACTATTAGATAAAAAATCAATTATCAAGCAGGTTGCAATTGCTTTGATTATAGCAGCAGTACTTCTGGTAAGCGCAGTATTGCCAGCGGAATACGGAATAGATCCCTTGGGAATAGGTGAAGCAACAGGATTTAGTAAGCTATATATTCCGGAAGAAAATGCTGCAAGTTCTGCTGTTCCAAATGCTCAGCACCGAATATTAAAGCTTGAAAATTTAGGAGCCGGGCCGAATGTACCTAGACCAGCAGCAGCCGATAATCCACCGCCAGCGAAACAGCTAGAGGAAAGAGCTGATGAAGTAAGTATACTAGTGCCTGCTGGTAAAGGACTGGAATACAAAGTTGACATGTTGAAGTATGGTAAGCTTCGGTATGAATGGATTACTGATAACGGAGAATTGTTTTTTGACTTTCATGGAGAAGTAAAAGGTAATAATAACTACTTCGATAGTTACACCGTGTCATATTCAAATAATATCATGGGCTCCTTTATTGCTCCGTTTGAAGGCCCGCATGGATGGTATTTTAAAAATAATTCAGACCAAGATATTACTGTCAAGATAAAGTTGAAAGGGCAGTATAGCTTAAAGCAATAAACTTAAATAAGTACGATATGTTAAATCAAATTATTCATTTCTCGATCAAGAATAAGTTGGTAATCGGAATGTTTACACTGGCTTTAATTTGCTGGGGTACATATTCTCTTACCAATCTTCCTATTGACGCCACACCTGACATTACAGATAATCAGGTAATGGTAATTACAGTATCGCCGACATTGGCAGCACAGGAAGTTGAAAAGCTGGTAACCTTTCCTGTGGAGCAAACGATGGTTAGCATACCCGGCATAAAAGATATGCGTTCGTTTTCACGCTTTGGACTATCCATAGTTACTATTGTCTTTCAGGAAAAGGTAGATATTTATTGGGCTCGCCAGCAAGTGCAGGAACGCTTGACGCTTGCAGCAAAAAATATTCCCGAAGGAGCTGGCACGCCTGAGATGGCTCCTGTTACAACAGGGCTTGGTGAAATCTTCCAATATGTGATTCATGCTAAAAAAGGGTATGAAAATAAATACAATGCTACCGAATTAAGAACTATTCAGGACTGGATTATTAAAAGACAGTTGCTTGGTACGCCTGGAGTAGCAGAAGTGAGCGGTTTCGGTGGTTTTGTAAAACAATATGAAATTGCAATTGATCCCGATAAAATTGCCAGCCAGAATATAAGCATAACCGATGTGTTCTCTGCATTGGAAAGAAACAACCAGAACACGGGAGGAGCTTACATTGATAAAGGGCCAAATGCATATTTTATACGAAGCGAAGGTCTCGTTAAAAATATAGACGAGATTAAAAAGATTGTTGTAAAAAATGTATCAGGAACGCCGATTTTATTGCGAGACATAGCAGAAGTGCATTTCGGAAATGGCCCAAGATATGGTGCTGCTACCAGAAACGGACAAGGCGAAACAGTTACAGGAATTGTAATGATGCTGAAAGGCGCAAACTCATCAGAAGTAGTTTCCAATGTAAAAGAAAGAATTGCAGAAATAGAAAAAAGTCTCCCTGAAGGTGTGGCAATTGAACCTTTCCTTGATCGTAAGAAGCTAGTGGATGGTGCTATTTCGACGGTTTCTAAAAACCTTATTGAAGGAGCACTAATTGTAATATTTGTGCTTATACTGTTTCTGGGAAATCTTAGAGGTGGTCTCGTGGTGGCATCTGTCATACCTCTTGCAATGCTGTTTGCTATATCCATGATGAATATTTTTGGAGTGTCAGGTAACCTCATGAGCTTAGGTGCGATTGATTTCGGTATTATCGTTGACGGGACTGTAATTATTGTAGAGGCCGTCATGCATAGGATTACAGAAAGCAGAGGGCGATATGGAGGAATTGATAAGCTGAGCCAGGATCAGATGGATGAAGAAGTATATGAATCATCACGCAAAATACGTTCTGCTGCTGCCTTTGGAGAAATTATCATTCTCATTGTGTATCTGCCGTTATTATCTCTTGTGGGAGTAGAAGGAAAAATGTTTACTCCAATGGCACAAGCTGTTTCATTTGCCATTTTAGGAGCCTTCATACTCTCTTTTACCTATGTGCCTATGATGTCTGCTTTGGTATTAAGCAAAAAGACTTCGCATAAGGAAAATTTTTCAGACCGTATGATGAATGCTATACAACGGGTATATGCACCTATTATCGAAGGCGCAATGAAACGGCAGGTTATTGTAATTGCAGTAGCAGTTGTTCTATTTATTGTTACGATCATAACTTTCAACCGCATGGGAGCCGAGTTTATTCCGCAGTTGGATGAAGGTGATTTTGCTGTAGAAACAAGGGTTCCTGTGGGAAGCTCTATTAACCAGATGATAGATGTATCCAAAAAAGCTCAAACTATTTTATTGTCAAATTATCCTGAAGTAAAACAAGTGGTAAATAAAATAGGCTCGGGTGAAATCCCTACAGATCCAATGCCGATTGAGGCCGGAGATATGATGGTTGTTTTAAAACCCAAAGATGAATGGACAAGTGCCACATCAAGAGAAGAGCTGATAGAAAAAATGCAGGAATCGCTCTCTGTAATTCCGAATGCTACTTTCAGCTTCCAGCAACCGATTCAGATGCGCTTTAATGAATTGTTAACAGGAGCCAAGCAGGATGTTGTATTGAAAATATATGGAGAAGACCTGGATGTTCTTTCGGATCTGGCAGCAGAAATAGGGAGAAAAATACGTTCTGTTGAAGGCGTAGAAGATTTATATGTAGAACAGATAACGGGTCTGCCTCAAATCAACATTGAGTTTAATCGTGATAAGATTGCTCAATATGGAATGGATATAGAGGACGTGAATAGTGTTATAGAAGCGGGCTTTGCAGGTAAAACGGCAGGTCTTGTTTATGAAGGAGAACGGCGTTTTGACTTAGTAGTAAGATTGGATAGCGCTTCAAGAACAGATATTCGTGATGTGCAAAATCTGTATGTCAGAACACCGAACGGACAGCAGATTCCGCTGAACGAAGTAGCTGATATTTCTTATAAGCCAGGGCCTGTGCAGATACAAAGAGATAATGCTAAAAGACGGATTACAATTGGGTTTAACGTACGTAGCCGCGATGTTAAAAGCATTGTTACAGATATTCAGAATATACTAGCTTCAAAAGTTAAAATGCCTACAGGTTATCATATAACCTATGGCGGGCAGTTTAAAAATCTTGAAGAGGCTAATGCAAGGCTGGCTATTGCGTTACCCGTAGCTTTATTGCTTATACTTCTATTGCTTTATTTTACTTTCCATTCTATTAAGCAAGGCTTGCTGATTTTTACAGCGATACCACTGTCTGCTATAGGCGGAGTATTTGCCTTGCTTATTAGAGGAATGCCATTCAGTATTTCTGCCGGAGTAGGTTTCATAGCACTTTTCGGTGTAGCGGTTTTAAATGGTATTGTATTGATTGCGGAGTTTAACAGACTTGCAAGTGAGGGAGTAGATGATATTTACGAACGGGTAAGAATCGGTACAAAAGTCAGATTAAGACCAGTATTAATGACTGCGATGGTAGCATCATTAGGTTTCCTTCCAATGGCATTGTCAGGATCTTCAGGAGCTGAAGTGCAACGTCCTTTAGCAACAGTTGTTATTGGAGGACTGGTAACTGCTACAGCTCTTACATTAATTGTTCTGCCGGTACTCTATATCTTTTTCACGAAACACTCTAATAAAATGGGGACAAACAAAATAATACCAGCAGTTGTATTGCTGCTAGGTATCTGTATGCTGCCAATGCAGACGCATGCTCAGGCTCCTGCAGCAAGAGTGCTGACGTTACAGCAGTCTATTGATGAAGCATTGAAGAATAACAATACTGTAAAGATTGCTGATGATGAAATTAAAAGACAGGAAGCTCTGAAAGGAGCAAGCATTAACTTGCCTAAAACACAGTTTTCTTATACACAAGGGGTAGTAAGTAATCCTACTATGAATGATAATCTTATCAGTGTAACGCAGCGAATAGATTTTCCAACTCTTTATAGCAGTCAATCCAAGCTAGCTCAGGAAAGAATACAAAGCAGTGAAAACTATAAAACGGTTGTTGAAAATGATTTGATCCGGAATGTTAAGCTGTCATATCTGCAATATCAATATGTTCTTCAAAGAAGACAGTTTCTATTGCAGTTGGACAGTATTTATACAAAATTAAGTAAAGCAAGTAATTCCAGATATCAGACAGGTGAAGCTACAAGTTTAGAAAATATGACTTCTTCTGTACAAGCTAAACAGATCCAAAATGAATTGGAGAAAAACAATGCAGATATAATTATTGCTAAGCAGCAGCTTCAAACGCTTCTGAATACTACAGATGATATTAGTATTGCAGACACAACTATTGAGGTAAAAGAATTGGCAATAGATAAGCAGGAAGGTGCTCCAATGCAAAATCCGTATTTGCAGTATCTTCAGCAGGAAGTTAATGTGAACAAGCAATTTGCAGCTGTTCAAAAAAACAGAATGCTGCCTGACATTATCCTAGGTTATAACGGACAGACTTATAAAGGTCTTCAGACCATTAATGGTGTAGAACATACCTATACAGGCAGTGACAGATGGAATTTTTATCAGGTTGGAATATCAATTCCTATTCTTCCTGGCGGATACAGATCTGAGATACGTGCTGCAAAAATTAATACACAAATAGCACAGTCGCAGGTAGATTTGTTCACTACGAATCTGAATGGACAATTCAAAGAGTTAGTGCAGGAATACATAAAGTTTCAAAACTCTCTTGCTTATTACCAAACGCAGGCGTTACCTCAATCTAATTTAATTATTAGTAATTCGGATAAGAGCTTTAGCAATGGAGATATTTCTTATACACAACATTTACAGAATCTAACCCTTGCCAGAAATATTCAGTCAGAGTATCTGGATAATCTTTACAATTATAACAAGGCTGTGATTTCAATTGAAGCTATTTTAGGGGAAAATCAATAACATCTAAACATCAGTTAAAATGAATATGTCATTAAAAAAATATATACCTCTTCTGTTTATAGTAATGGTTTTGGTAACATCCTGCAAGGATAATAAAGAGGTTAATGCGGGAGAAAAAGAAGTATCAGAACAATCTGATTCAGCCGCAGTAAAGCACGTCGCCTTTACTCATGATCAGTATAAATTATCAGAGATACAGACAGGTGTTATCGTATCCCGTAACTTAAGCAATATTATCAAAATGACAGGTATGATTGATGCTGAACCTGGTAGTGTAGCATCTGTTTCAGCACCTCTCGGCGGATATATTAAAACAGCTGGTTTATTGCCAGGGTTACAGGTTAAGAAAGGGCAGTTATTAGCCACTTTAGAGAATCCTGAATTTATTACCATGCAGCAGGAGTATCTTGAAAGCATAGGCCGATTAGAGTTTCTGGAAGCTGAATATAAAAGACAGCAAACGTTACGTAACGAAGATGTAAACTCTACTAAAACTCTTCAGCAGGCAAGCTCTGATTATAAGGTATTGAATGCTAAAATTTCGGGTTTAGAACAACAGTTGGCAATGGTAGGAATTGATAGCGAAGAATTGAAAAAAAGCAATCGTATCAGCCGTACTGCCAATATTTATGCACCAATTGCTGGATATATTAAAACAAGCAATGTAAGTATAGGTAAGTATGTAGCACCAACGGACGTACTCTTCGAAATTATGGCTACAAATGATCTTCATCTTGCCTTAAATGCTTTTGAAAAAGATTTAGGTAAAATACGAGTAGGGCAGACGGTTAAGTTTTCTCTCACAAATGAGAATAAGTATGATCGTACAGCGAAAGTTTTTCTTGTAGGACAAGCTGCTAATGAAAATAAGATGATACCTGTTCATTGTCATTTTGCTCAGGAAGCAGGCTTGTTGCCAGGTATGTATGTAAAAGCATGGATAGAGACTGGTACAGAACAAATGTCTGCTGTTCCAAGTGATGCAATTGTTCAGCTTGAAGGTCTGGATTATATTGTTGCGCAAACAAATGAAAGTAAAGATAGCTACACCTTTCAATTGATAAGAGTTACAAAAGGAGTTGAACAGGAAGGTTACACTGCAATAGAATTACCTGAGACAGTAAATGCGGAGCAAATTAAAGTCGTTACTAAAAATGCTTACACTGTTCTTTCTGCAATTAAAAATGCTGAAGAGGAAGAGTAATAGAAATGTCAACTTCTATGAAGCAGTTGTAGTTTAAAAAATGATCAGTCAATAATTGTATTAATATAAATTTTGCACATATGGGTTATTTCAGTACTTTCTTCTCCCGACAGTTTATATGGGAGATTGTGCGCATTATCACAGTTGGTATTGCAAGCTTATTGTTTTATTTAGGGATTATTCCTTTGCCTGTATTATTAGCGGCAATGGCATTCGGTTTATACTCATTGGTGAAAACCGCAGCCCTTGAGCTTATCAAGGAACGGAAGATAGGGACAGAACTGTTTATTACCATTGCAGTCATAATATCAATACTTGGGAAAGAATATCTTGCCGGGTCAGTTGTGTTAATGATTATTCTTATTGCAGAATATATTGCTAGTGCAAGCGGTGAAAAAGCAAGGGCCTCGATTAAAGAGCTGATTGGATCGGTGCCTCAGACAGCTATTGTGAAAAAAGACGGAGCTGAAAAATCTGTTCCGATCAGCTCTCTTGCTGTAGGAGATATTATAGTTGTAAAAGCCGGAGAAAAAATACCTGTAGATGGAATTGTTGTTGGGGGTTCCGGTTCTGCTAACCAAGCTCCTATAACTGGTGAAAGCATACCAGTAGAAAAAAATAAAGATGCTGAAGTTTTTGCAGGAACCATTTTGGAATTAGGCGCACTGGATATACAAATGACTAAAGCAGGTAATGATACTGTATTTTCAAAAATTATATCATTAGTTGAAGAAGCAGAAAGTGGTAAAGCTCCTATTGAAAAATTAACGGATAAAGTTGCTACCTGGCTTATACCTTTTGTTTTCATTTTTGTAACAGGTGTTTATTTGTTCACTAAAGACGTTAAGCTTGTTATTGCACTTCTTATTTTTACCTCACCAGCAGAATTAGGATTGGCAACTCCTTTGGTAACAATTTCAGCAATTGCAAGGGCTGCACGTGAAGGTATCTTAGTAAAAGGCGGTAAGTTCCTCGAAGAGCTAGCTAAGATTAAAACAATCGTGTTTGACAAAACAGGAACATTAACGGTAGGTAAACCTACTGTTAATAGGATTGATGTACTGGATAACAATTTCAATGAAAATGTATTAGTTCAATTGGCTGCTTCTGCTGAAAACCGTTCAAGTCATCCTCTTGCCAAAGCGATCATGATGCATGCCGAACAATTAAAAGCGCCACTCTCAGAACCAACCTCTTTTGATGTTTTAAAAGGTAAAGGAATCAGCGCAACAATTGACGGATATGATGTTTTGATTGGAAATAAAACATTGATGGATGAAAAAAATATACAAGTAACGGAAAATAATAGAAATCTTACAAACACTGCTATTTATATGTCCGTTAATAATAAAGCATCAGCAATTTTTTATGTTTCAGATGCTATTCGCCCGGGAGCAAGAGAAATGATTGAAGAATTAAAGAAAAGCGGGGTTGAAAATATAATCATGCTTACCGGAGATAATCAACAAACCGCTCAACATGTATCAGGTCTATTGGGAATTACTTCTTTCAAAGCGAACATGCTTCCTGAAGATAAAATAAATGCTATTAAAGAATTGCAATCCAAAGGGCAGAAAGTTGCAATGGTGGGAGATGGTATTAATGATGCACCTGCATTGGTGCAGGCTAATATTGGTATTTCGATGGGTATTACGGGTACGCAGGCTGCCATGGAAGCAGCAGATATTGTTTTGGTTGAAGATAGACTTGATAAAATAGCACGGTCAAAAGCGATTAGTAAAAAAGCTTTTCGGACTATCAAAGAAAATATAATTGTTGGAGTTGGTGTTGTTCACGTAATAGGTATTACGCTGGTGTTGCTTGGTATATTGGGCCCTGTACAGGCAGCAGTCATTCACCTTTTACCGGATACATTAGTGTTTGTGAATTCTATTAAGCTATTAAAGATTAAAATTGAATAGTATTTTTGTTCAGGTTGGTTAGCGGCTTTGCGTTAATTCGCAAGGCTGCTTTATTTCTCCATATGATCAATTGATAAATACTGGCTTAGTAAACCTTTTAATAAAATGCTATTAAACCGACAAATATCCATTCTCTACTTTGTTAATCAGATAAAGTGGCAATTAATTTTGATAGTTACATTTGCTTTATCTGTAGGTTATTTACATCTCAATCCAGTTTTTTACGGTATTGATGTGCCTTTGAATGTCTTGACTTTAATTGGTACAGTAGTTACCATTCTTTTGGCATTCAGGACGTCTCAATCGTATGAAAGATGGTGGGAAGCTAGAATAGTATGGGGAGCCATAGTAAACGATTCACGAACATTTATAAGAGAGGTTGCACAGTTTTTATCAACAAGTGAACCTGGCGAAGTAAAGGTATTTGCTGAAAGGCAAATTATATGGACGTATTGTTTGGGAGAATCCTTAAGAAAATTACCGTTCTCTTCAAAGGTGCAAGATTATATCAACAATAATCATATTCATGGAACAAATATACCTAATGCTATACTGGAAGCTCACTCAAAACAAATCAGTGAACTTGTAGTTCAAGGAAAGATTTCAGAATTCAAACAACTTCAATTAAATGAAACTTTGAGTAGATTATGTGACAGTATGGGTAAATGCGAACGGATAAAAAATACAGTATTTCCTCGTTCCTATAGCTTTATGTTACATGTAATTATTTATGTTTTTACCGCATTATTACCATTCGGCTTAGATCATTCCAAATTAGCTATTGAAATTATTTTGTCTGTACTTATTCCTGTAATGTTTATTTCAATTGAAAAGACTGCTATACTTATGCAAGACCCATTTGAAAATACACCTGTAGATACACCTATGACATCAATTGCTCAGACCATAGAGATCAATATCAGACAAATGATTGATGATAAACAAATACCTGTTAAAGAAGATAAGGGGTTATATTATGAAATGTAGTGTTCTTATAGGTAGTAAGAGCACTACATTTATTTATACAAAGCACATATGATAAAAATCTTTTATGAACTTTCCGAACCATTTCTTTCGCTAAAGAATCGATTATTTGCCAGATTATATCTGGCACAGACGATCAGCTTGCTTGGAGACGCATTTACATGGGTAGGACTGGCTTTACTTGCATTTCAGTTTGGCGCAGAACGATCTGCTGTTATTCTGGCTTCAGCTTTAACATTGAGGGTGATCACCTTCATTATATTTTCACCTTTTGCAGGAGTATTGGCCGATCGGATTGATAGAAAGAAAATTCTGTACACCACCCATTTTATAAGAATGGCAATTGTGTGCTGTCTGGGCTTTATTTCTGAAGAATGGCAGATTTATGTTTTGGTATTTTTTCTGAATGTATTCAATGCATTTTTTACACCAACATACAAATCTGTAATTCCACAGATCGTTGACAAAGGAATATACCGTCATGCGATTGGTTTGTCTACAGCTACGTATCAATTGCTTGGAATACTTGGCCCTGCCTTAGCTGGTATACTGGCAATATGGTTGGGAGTAAAAGATATATTCTTTGTAGACGCTTTTTCTTTTATAATATCAGGAATTCTAATTATTACATTGCCTGGTGACCTTATAAGAAAGAAAGATGCAGATGAAGAACCTTTGTCTACCTGGCAGGATGTAGTAAAAGGTGCCCGGCTTTTGTTCAGCAATAAATTATTGCAATTCGCTTTATTTATAGAATTCGTTTCTGCTATTGCAGGAGCACAGATATTAGTGAATACAATAGGGTATGTTAAAGGGAATTTACACCTAACAGATAAACATTATGGAATAGTAATGTCAGCCTTTGGTATCGGGGCTGCTATAGCAGCTTTCTTTTCCGGAGCTATTGATAAATCAAAATCAAGAAAAACTTCTTTGGTTGTTGGAGCATTGGTGTTAGGTGCTGCTATTTTAAGTATCAATTATGTAAATAATTTTTATTGGCTTATAACATGCTGGGTTTTTGCAGGATTGGGACAAAGCTTAGCTGAGATTCCTTCTGAGATATTAATCGGAGAAAATATACCAGATAGAGAACAAGGAAAAGTATATGGTTCTCATTTTGCATTTTCTCATTTATGGTGGGCGATTGCTTATCCAGTAGCGGGATATCTTGGCACTAAATTTCCTGAGAATGAATTTTTCTTCGGAGGTTTATTAACCTTACTATTGGTTGCTGTTTCGTTGTTGCTCTTTAGAACTTCTAGAAGTAAGCCAATTGAATGAATTTTATATTATAAAGATTAAAGCGTTAGCAAAGATATTATGATTTCAATTATAAAATATCCTGAAAGAAATACATGGAAAGAACTTTGTGAAAGAACTGTAGTAGAGAATAATGTTGAGCAAATCGTTTCTTCTATTTTGAATGATATAAAGCAAAATAAAGATCAGGCGTTGTTTAATTATACACAGCGTTTTGATAATATTGAGCTGGATAATCTGAAGGTACAGAAAGATGAATTTATAGAAGCAGAAAAGAATATATCTGCGCAGCTAAAGTCGGCCATTCATCTTGCTAAGCAAAATATTGAGAAGTTTCACTTATTACAAAAAGAAGAAGAAAAGCGAGTAGAAACTTCTTCCGGTATTACTTGTTGGAGAAGATCTGTTCCAATACAAAAAGTAGGATTATATGTGCCAGGCGGGACGGCACCACTTTTCTCTACCGTGCTAATGCTTGGTATTCCAGCAAAAATTGCAGGATGTAAAGAGATTGTTCTATGCACGCCTGTCGGAGCTAATGGGAAAATACATCCCGCTATTTTATATACAGCCCATATTCTTGGACTTGATAATGTATACCAAGTAGGTGGTGCTCAGGCAATAGCCGCAATGGCCTATGGAACTGAAAGTGTTCCTAATGTTTATAAAATATTCGGGCCAGGAAATCAATTTGTGACTACTGCCAAGCAACTTGTTAATAGGGAAGGTGTATCCATTGATATGCCTGCGGGCCCTTCTGAAGTAGCAATTCTTGCAGATGAATCTGCCGAGCCTTCGTTCATCGCAGCTGAACTATTGTCTCAGGCCGAGCATGGAAAAGGTAGTCATACGATTCTTATTTCTACGAGTTTAAAAGTCATAGAAGAAACAATTAAACATGTGCAGCTGCAAATTAAACAATTGCCCAGAGAAGAATTTGCATTGAAAGGATTGGAAAATAGCAAAGCCATTTTGGTGAAGGATATTTCAGAAGCAATAGCATTAGTGAATGAATATGCTGCTGAACACTTAGTAATTCAGACGATGAACGATGAAGAAAATTCTTTGTTAATCGAAAACGCAGGCTCTGTATTTCTAGGAAAATATACTCCGGTAGCTGCCGGAGATTATTTTTCAGGAACGAACCATACCTTGCCCACGAATGGATATGCTAAAACGTATTCAGGAGTTTCTATTGATTCATTTATGAAAAAAATAACCTTTCAAAACATTTCTAAAGAAGGGATTCAAGCACATGGAAAATTTATAGAAATAATGTCTGATACAGAAGGTTTACATGCTCATAGTAATTCTGTAAGGATAAGAAGAAGTGAATAAAATGACTAATAACAAGTCTTAAAAATATTGGTTTTAGTGTTTGAAGCCATGTATATATAATTAAATGTTTAACAAAAAAATTAAAATTATGAAAAAGCACAATGTATTTATTATCCTGTTTCTTTTTTTAACCTCTACGCTATTCGCAGTAGAGCCAAACCATTTTTCTACAGAATCATTCAAAGTTTATGCTCCTTGCGATGCCTGCAAGCTTGCTATTGAAAAAGCTGTTCAGGGTGATGCTATCAGCAATGCCTTTTGGGATGCGAAAACACAGACGCTTACAGTAACTTTTAATCCCCATGAAATTAGTGTTGCTCAGCTTCATGCAATGATTGCTAAAAATGGCTTTGATACAGATAAGGTTAAAGCTACTGGAGAAGCTGCTAAATGCTGTCAAAAATAGCATATCATAAAAAACGCCTCTTGAAAAATTTTTCAAGAGGCGTTTTTTATTGGGATGTAGAATCTTGGCTTTCAAAACATAAAGCTAACGTTTGTTATGAATCTATTTTGTACCTGAGGCAGCAAATAACTATTGTCAGCAAGCACAGGCATTTGAAGGAGTGCTCCAACTATGAATCTTTTATAATACACATCCATTCCAAGATTCCAGAACATATTCTGTCCGCCGGTTCCTTCTTTAGTTATATCATATTCTACATCTTTTCCGTAATTCTCATAGTAGATTCCTGTTTGAGGTAGAAACGAAATTTTATTCTTTATATTTTGCCAATAGAAGAACGAAAAAGAATAGGTGAATTGATCACCGGGTTTATAGTAAAGTTCATTTGTACTGTTAATTCTGTAGCTGAAATCGGTATTTATTCCGACACGCTTGTAACGTATATTATAGATTGCGTTAAAGATGAATGAATATGCTCCGTTACCAATCTGAAATGAGATAGGGAACATGGTTTTATTTTCATCCCTTTGCTGATATTTACCAGTAGGTAATTTAAGACCAAATCCCGCTAAAAGTACATGTTTGAATTTGAGGCTGTCTGCCGTTCTTTTTATGATCTGATAATTGGCAAGTATAGAAGCATCACCGATTCCTTGAATACTCACTTCTCTAGTATCTTCAATTCGTCTGTTAACTGAATAAGGAAGAAAGAAAAACAGTTGAATATTTTTGGTAGGATAAACTCTTCCCCAAAGCTCGATTGTATTATAATATTCATTCTGTAGACGTCCGGTTCCTATTGTAGAAATTACGGGGTTTTGATAGTAATATGCTTTATGATTATAACGTAACCCAATAAAGTTTTTTGTAAACTGAGGAAGGATACCTAAATAGTTACCTCCTGAAGATCCTCCACATATATTGCATGCAAAGCTTTTGCTATGCACGATCAAAATCAATAGAATTAAAATTTTTAATTTTAGTTTCATTTCACAGGTTCTTTGAAGTCAGGATTTGACGTAAATGTTTTATCTGTAAGTGTATTCAGAAAGGCAATCAATTTTTGCTTTTCATCTTCTGTGAGAGGTATTTTATTCTGCAATAAAGGATCTAGCGTAGAAGAAGACTCAATTCCATTAGAATAATGATCCAGTACTTTTTCAAGAGAACTGAATCTACCATCATGCATATAAGGGCGGGTTATAGCAATATTGCGTAAACTGGGAACCTTGAATTTCCGTTCATCTTCAGAAAGATTTGTAATAGACATTCTTCCTTTATCATTAGCAGACTTGTAAGGAAGTCCATTATTTCTGTAACTGAAATCCGTGAATAAAGTACCTATGTGACAACTGCTGCATTTTGATTCAAACAACGATTTTCCTTCCTGCTCAATTTGTGTAAATGTATATTCACCTCGCAATGCTTTATCGTAATTAGATTGATCTGAAATAAGAAGCCCAAGATATTGAGTTAAAGCAAGGAGCGTTTCTTTACTTGAGATAATATCAACATTAAAAGCTGCCTTAAACTTTTTTCTATAATCCGATGACTGATTAAGTTTAGCAACCACATTTACAAGAGATTCGTCCATTTCCACCGGATTTGTGATTGGACTTATAGGCATTACTTCAATATGATTGATTCCGCCATCCCACATAAATTCTGGATGCCATGCCAGATTAAATAAGCCGGGACTATTTCGAATTCCGAGCTTATTTTCAATTCCATGACTTACTGTATGATCATAATCAGAAAATGCAGCATACTGTTTATGGCAGGTGCCGCAGGAAACAGTACCATCTCTTGACAGTATCGGATCGAAAAACAGAGCTTTGCCAAGCTCAAATTTTTCCTTTGTTACCGGATTTTTTTCGAAATTATATGTAGGAGCAGGGAAATGTGACGGAGGAACAAATCCTTTAAAAGAAGGTTCGACATTTTCGTTTTCATTCTTTTTGCACGATATAATTATTATCATGAACCCGACAATAGCCAGGCTCATGAAATTTTTATTAATTATGTACATGTTCTAAAGAAAACATGGTAGCATAATTTTTCGATATATTTACTGAAGTACTTCCCGGCATCATCATTGTAGGTGTATCAGAAGCCTTTAAAGTTATCGTTCCACCGTCAAATAGTTTCTTTACATCTACAGCAAAGTGAATCTGAGGAGATGACTTAGGATTTATCATGATAGGTACAAGTCCAGAATTAAAAGATTTGGACTGTAATGCATTTGTTGAATTTGAATTTTTGAATCCGCCTATGTGATATTGAAAGTCTCCATTAGTTACGTTTTGATAAGTCCCTTCGGCTTTAAGGAATATATATCCGGTATTCCAGCTCCAGAACATGCCATTGATAGGATCTAAAGCACCTGATTGAGCCCCTGAAACATTGCTTGTGCTATCTACACCAATAGTATAAGTAACATCTGTATAATCTCCTGAAGGGATACTGTCAACTGTTATCGAAACAATTCCTTCGGATGCTGTTGAATAATCAATCAGATAGTAGCCGTTTTTCTGTTTCCAGATAGTCCCATCAGACTTTTTAAATTGAATGTTACTGATATAAAATTTAAAGGTGGTAAATATTAAGCTGTCTTCTGAAGATGTCTTATAATAAGAAGATGAATTCAAAATAAATTCTTCATCGTTAAAAGTATGTTCAAATTTCAATACAGCTGATCCATAGGTTTCTTGTTGAGCAGGTACTGGATCATTATTATTATTTTTGCACGCTGAAAATAGTATTAGAGATATAGATAGAATAAGTATATTTTTCATGATTTGTTTCTGAATAAGTTAATAGAATACATATAGGCATTGTTCCTATATTCAAAAATGACATAGGACAATAGATTGATAATAATTAATGTAAATATTAACTATGCAGCAGGCGGGTGCTCAATGGTACTATACCAAAGAAAGGAATACAGATGATTTACTTGCGGAAAAAGAGTTTTGAAGTAAAAATCCTTTACAGAAAAAACATAAGAAAATTGTTCTATTGAATAATAGTCAGGAATATCTACTTTTTCTTTTAAAGGACTTTTTGAAGAAGATTTATCAGATTCGTGATCTTCCATCTTTTCTAATGAAGAACCAAGGTAACATTTCCCATCACAATGTTTTGAAGGGTTTTGTTTATTGATACAATACTTGTTAGTAAGCGTTTCCTGGTTTGTGTAAAAATAAGCTATAAAACATACCTGCAACGTTGTTGGCAGAAGTATGATTATACAAAACAATGTAATTATAGCTTTTTTCACCCAGTAAAAGTAGTGATGAAACTTCAAAATATCAAACTTATGTATATACATATATTATAAGTTTGATATAGTATTATTTTAGTTTTTTCGCTTGAGCTAATCTCATGGCTACATTATCCCAATTAATCAGATTGAATAAAGCATCTACAAAATCAGCTCGTTTATTTTTATATTTTAAGTAATAAGCATGCTCCCAGACATCAATTACTAGAATAGGTACAACTCCCCATTGAGTAAGCTTTTCATGATTTTCACATTGCATTATCGTTAGACTGTCTGAATACGGCTGATATCCTAAAATGCCCCAGCCCGCACCATCAACATTTTTTGAGGTAGCAGCGATATAACCTTTTAATTTATCATATGAACCAAAATTTTTTTCGATTTGCTTCAATAGTTCTCCTGTGGGTTCATTTTTCTTATTAGTAAGATTTGTCCAGAAGATAGTATGTAAAATATGACTTGAAAAATGATAAGATAATTTTTTTGTCCAGTAATCTACAGTTTCTAAGTTTCCTTGTTCAAGAGCCTGTTTGATTTTTGATAAATCTGTATTTGCTGCTTTTACGGCTCCGTCATGATGGAATGTATAATGAAGATGCAACGTTTCGGCATCCATATAGGGTTCCAGAAATCCTTCAGAATAAGGTAAAGGAAGATGAATAAAATTACCTTCGTTGTCTGTTAGCTTGTCACTGTTATCAGAATCTGATAGGCTTTGGGCTAGTATACTATTTGAGGGTAAGATAGAAGCACTACCTATAATTAGTGTATTTTTAATAAACTCGTCTCTTTTCATAGTATGTATAGTTTTAAAATGATCCCAATTACCGAAGCTGCTAGGATAATTAATGGCTCCGGCAGCTTTTTAAATTTAAATAAAATTAAGGCCGTAGAAATAGCTATAAGTATAGTTGGAATATCTGTGAGATTTCTTTTTGCAAGCACAAAGACAGCTCCGGCAATGGCTCCTATTGCAGCAGCTGTTACACCATCTACAAATGCTTTGATAGCAGGATGCTTGCCATATTTTTTAAAATAAGGAGCAGGTAAAACTGTGAATATATAACAAGGTATAAAAGTGGCTAATGCTGCAACACAAGCACCGGGTACACCTGCTACAAGGTAGCCTATGAATCCAACCGTTATAACTACCGGCCCAGGAGTTATCATTGCTACTGCTACTGCGTCAACGAATTGTTGTTCGTTTAACCATTGATATTCTTTTACTACACCTCCATATAGAAAAGGAACAATGGCAATACCGCTGCCAAATACAAATGCTCCGGCTTTTGTAAAGAACCATGCAATCTGCCACAATTTGCTATTAGCGCTTACTCCTGAAGGAACTTGTAATAGGACTGGCCATAAAAATAGCTTAATTGATTTTTTATCAAATTTAGGCGGACTTTTAACAAGCCAGATAAGTACACCCGAAGCAAGAATAAGCCAGATATTTTCTTCTTCAGTAATAAACGTAAATACAGTAAGAATAATAAATATTCCCCATAACCATAGATCTTTCCCTATACTTTTTGTTGTGAGTTTATAACTGCTTACTGTGATAATGCCTATTACTGCTGCTCCTACGCCATAGAATACTGCCTGCATCCATGGAAGTCCACCAAAAGATACGTAAGCCCAACCAATGCATAAAACCATCAAAAAGGATGGAAGTACAAAAGCAATACCTACTAATGTTGCTCCTAAAATTCTATAATGTACATAACCAAGGTAGATCGATAGCTGAGCTGCAAGTGGGCCAGGTGCGAGTTGCGACAGAGCCATTCCTTCTTTATAATCCTCTTCAGAAATCCATTTTTTGTTTTCTACTAAGTCTCTGTACATATAGCCTACTAAAGCCACAGGCCCCCCAAAACCCCAGGTTCCCAGCTTAAGAAAATATATAATAAGATCTTTTAGTGAATAAGGTATACCTGTATTTTCAGTATTCATAATTTATATTTTAAAATCCTATGCCAATTTGTAATGCTGTTGCAATGCTTACTGCCTGGCCATTGCCGAATCGTGCTGGTAATAACACTGCAATAAAGAATGTATTTGTTGGTGTACGTTTTATTACTTTATTAATGATAGGAGTGAAACCATATCTACCAGATGTTTCATAAGCTACGCGTCCTATAAAAGTAAATTCATGCCCTAATCTGTATAGTATGCCAGGATGAAAAACAAAATTTGACATTTTACTATTGTTCTTATCAATTTTCAGAAAAGGCGTGAATTCAAAAGAAAAACCGAATCGTTTGCTTTTCCATATATTGATTCCCCATGGATTTCCAATAACAAAATTGTGTTTACCATTTAAGGTATTTCCGTCATTGCTAAACATATAAATAGGAGATACAAGGCCAACATATCCTTTAATTTCAGGGTAGGAATGAATCTGCTTTTGTTTTTGAGTCGCAGAAGAATCCTGAGAGAATGATTGGCTGAAAAGTGGTAGTGATATTAGTAAAAAAGATATTCCAGATAGGATTGATTTTAATTTAAGAATTCTCATAAATAAATAATTTTATTGTTTAAACTCCCATCCATGTGTTTCAGTGCTCACATATTTGCACCAGCTATATAAGGCGTCATATAATACAAATCCATAAGCGAGCATTTCGTGATCATTTTTTATATTATAAGACAGACCCGCAGATATAGCAAAAAGTCCGGAGGCTTGTGGTGCCAGTGAATAATTATCAGTATCTGCTGCACGTACAATGACTGCAAGACGATGCAATGCTTCATCTTTTATTTCATGTTTTTTAAGAATATAATCAAAGGTGCAGAATTCTCCTTCGTGCGTATATTCTACTCCAGCGATATCATAAGGGATAGCATTCAATTCAGTCGCTTTTTCCACGACTTCATTTGTAGGAACATAAATAAATTCAGCTTCAGCATCAATAAACCGTTTAATTAGCCATGGACAAGCAATGCGGTCAATCTTTGGACGTTCTCTTGTAATCCACTTCATAAGTATGGTATTTATAGTTCAAGAATTTGATAGCCTGTAGCATAGATATTTTTGATCTCTATTTCAGCTTTGGTTTGCTTTAATTTTTTTCTTAAATTCTTAATATGAGTAATTAATAAATTTCCAGACTCTTTTTCATCAGAGGCATCTCCCCATAGGTATTCAGAAAGAAGAGTAGGAGTTACTATTTTAGTACGATTCATAATAAAGTAAAGCAAAATATCATATTCTTTAGGTGTTAGAGCAATAGGTGTATTCCAGACAAAAATCTGTCTTTGCTCCAGGTTGATACTAGTATTAGCAAAGTTGATTTGCTTACCTGCGTTGAATTTTTTTCTTCTTACGATAGCTAATACTCTTGCCTTTAGTTCGTCTGGATGAATTGGAAGAATTAAGCAATCATCTGCCCCTGCATTGAGCGCTTTTACTTTTTGCTCAACTGATATTTCATGAGAAAGAAGTATAAGTCCAGTATTTGTATTATTGTGCGGAATGCTCTGTAAAAGTTCTTTCCACTCTTTGCTATCAAAAGTCCCGTAAAAAAGAATGCAATCGTATTCGTACAAATAAACTTTTTCGGAAATTTCAGTTGCAGATGCAGGCAGGTCAATCTCCCACAAAGCATCTTTGGACTGATTATCCGGAAAGGAATTATTGCCTGGTACAACAAAAATTTTCATGCGTTCATCATTAGTACTCAAACTTAATAGTCAATGATGAATAAAAAGTGAATTTTGTGACAATTGTAAAACCGGACTAGCGCTATTCAAATATTTATGATTCGTATATTTGAATAGCAAAACTGATTCAAATCATCGAATGCATAATACACATATATTAGATTGATTTTAATTAACTATTTGATATATATTGCTTTATGTTATTAATAATCTTGATATCCTCATAAAGTTGGTTCGAGATTTCAACAATCTCCCACCCAATAAATTTAAAAGCATAGAATGTTTTTTGAGATAGCTTATTCAGTTATATACTTAATTGAATTTCAGTAAATTATCAATTAAGAAGTTCGATATCCGGCTTCTCCAGTCTACTAAAGCTCATGAAACCATGAGCTTTTTTTATTTTATATTCAGTATATTGCTCATCTATGAATCACTACCTGATAGACATTGATTTACCTGAAGAAATAGATGACGAATTCATGTTATTAATTCCGGAGCAACGCCTTCACATTAATAAATTAATGCAGGATGGAATTATAACTTCTTACAGTTTAGCATCTGATAGATCTAAATTATGGACTACGTTAGTAGCTCAGGATGAAGAAGAAGTAGGCTATATTTTAAATTCCTTCCCGATGATAGCCTATATGGTATACTCTATTCATGAGCTGGCATTTCATAATACCGCTCAGTATACCATGCCTCCTATTTCTCTTAATTAAAAATTAATCGTCACAGCTTCACCTGTTAGCAACGCCGGACTCATTTGAATTTCTGTACCACTGTTCACCGAGATGGAAAGTGTATTAGGACCGGACTTACCCTGATTAACAGCATACACCACTAACTTATTACTACCTGAGTTAATGGAAAAATTAAACGTTTGTCCTGCATTAGTAATCATGTAGTTTTCTAATACCCACACTCCGTTTAAGTTAACAGAAATAATATCTCCATCTTCAGCAGCATTATCCCAAAATTTAATTGCCACATTGGAACTACTTACATTCACTGTCTTTACAGTAGTATAAGTGGAAGGGTCTACAGTTGAACATTGTGCGTTAATTCTCAATTCTAGTGTATTGCTCGGATTGCCAATTTCATTTGTTGTATTAAATGCTAAGTAGATAGAGTTTAATTTATCAGCATCTGTCGTGTTGGAAAATGAATAATCAAAGATGTAAGTAATGGTATTTCCATTACGTGTAGTATTCGGATCTCCTAAAATGTAAACCTGTTGGAAGGTAACGCCACCAATTTCATTGTTTTGCGAATCGTAAAACTTAGGGTTGTTTACAATCTTTTTTAAACACTTGTCTTTACCGTCAAAATTAAAAACAACTCTGAATTGTCCGGCTACACCAGTACCACATGATGGATCAAAAATGTTTTGATATACGGGATTAGATATTTTGAAATCACGACATTCTTTTTCAAATACTTCCAAGTCTATTTTATGATTTGTACAAGTACTGAATAAAGCAATGATGCTAAATAATATGATATATATGGAAATTCGCATAACGGTTATTTCTTAGGATTAAATACAATATCTATAGTACCACTTTGTTGTAAATTAGATTCTAGAATCACTTTACTTTGAGTGATTCCATCATCAATGATGATGGCAGCTGTGTTAGGTGAATATTTACCAAGATTTAAAGCATGTAAAACAAATAAATTGTCTCCATCTTTTAATTCTACTTGTAGTATATATTGTTTCTTTTCTAAGGTATAATTTTCAATCAACCACTGTCCGTTTAAATTTAGAGAAACAATATCCCCATCAACAATCTGGTGATCCCAGATTTTTATGGTCACTTTATTCGACTGTACTTCAACACGGTGGGTAACTACCATGTCACGACCCTTAAGTGTTCCGGCAACAGTATCTTTTTTTACAGTGTCCTGTGCTACAACCGGAGGTAATGGTACTTCAGGGTGAGGTTTTAACTTTTTAGGTTTCGCTTCTATTTCTCCAAACTTATAGAATGCAGATACTTTGAATCCAATAAAATTTCCGAATGAGGTCATTTGATCTGTTGTAACTACTGTGTTTGTGGATGTGTCTGTTACAGTATAATCCATTTTCGATAATGGCTTGTTACTTATGGAAGTATTAATACCTCCGGTCATTAAAAACTTATCCGAGAAAAAATGTTGCAAACCTATTTCTCCGGTTAAAGCTATATTATTAGACAGATAGGTTGTCTTTACATCTACTTGTTCACTCGCTAAGTTAAAGAATTGTTGGTCGGAGATGCTTCCTGTGCCTGTCATATTGAAGTCAAAACCTGTATTTAGATAAATGTATGTTCTACCGTAGGTAGATATACTTTGTGTGAACTGTAATTGAGAAAATAAATGATAATAATAAGAGTAGTTTTCTATATCACTTATAAATCCCGGATGACGATCGTTGAAATCATGGTCTCTTAAATGAATGTATTGCATTTTTTGACCTATCCCGGCTATCAAACCAATACGATGTTTAAACCGGATATAGGCACTTAAATCAGCACCTGCATATGAACTGCCGGCTAATCCTCGTAAATATTGTCCTCCACCCGTAAAACTGTTAGTAGGGATTCCGTAGTTTAAACTTCCACCTACGAAGAATTGAGTTTGAGAAAAAACTGCTAAACTTGTGAAGCCAATCAGTATAAATGCTAAAATGTATTTCATTGTCTGGTAAATGCCAACTTATATATTATTCCAAAGTAATCAATTTTTACGCCAATTTCCATAAAATGAAAGTGCTTGTTGTTGCCGATTCGTTCAAAGGCTCTTATTCTTCTTCCGAAATGAATCAATTGATTCGTGAAAGCTTAAAAAATAAGTTTTTGGAGTGGGATATATCATCTGAAGAAATTTCTGATGGAGGTGAAGGTTGGCTTTCTGTATTACAAAAAAATGTAAATATTGAGTTTTGTTTAACCGATACTTTTGATCCCATAGGACGATTCATACAAGGATTTTGGTTGTGGGATTCAATTCATAAAACTGCTTATATAGAAATGGCTGTTGTGAGTGGATTGACCTTGCTTAAAACCGATGAAAGAAATCCATGGAAAACGTCTACCTATGGTACAGGTGTTTTAATTAAAGAAGCACTTGACAAAGGTGCAAAGAAAATAGTTTTGGGTATAGGCGGAACTGCTACGAATGATCTAGGTGCAGGTATATTGGAGGCGTTAGGAGTTTCATTTTTAGATGGTAATAATGCGATGGTAAATGATGTCGTACCTGAAAAATTTCATACCATTAAACATATTCAATGTAAGGTTAAATTTCCTCATACAATATTTTTATTAGCAACAGATGTAATCAATCCCTTGTTTGGTGAAAATGGGGCTACAATTGTTTTTGCTCCTCAGAAAGGTGCAGAGGAAAAAGATTTAGTGCCATTGGAAAAAGCTTTAGTCAGTATGATATCAAAATATCAATTGATACAACCTAATCTAGATGTATCCCTTTCGGGTATGGGTGCCGGAGGTGGTGTAGCAGCTGGAATTGCTACCCTTTTTCCATTTACTTTTACTACCGGTTTTGATATAGTGGCACAAATTTCAGATTTGGAAAATAAAATTAAAGAAACAGATATAGTTATAACAGGAGAAGGAAGGACAGATGCCTCTTCTTTACTAGGGAAAGCACCGGTAAGAATAGCTCGACTCGCTAAAAAATACAACAAGAAAACATTATTAATTTCAGGATCTGTTGATACAAAATTATACCCTGAACTTTATTCTTTGTTTGATATTATTATCCCTTTACAAAAGTCGGGTGAAACAATAGAAGAAACGATAAAAAACACACCCGCTAGGGTAACGGAATATATTCAAACAATATCATTTCAGTGACTCTTGAATCTTCTTTTTGATGACTTTACGCTGTAATTTTTGAGAAGCAGTTCTAGGTAAAGAATCCCATATCAAAACTTGTTTAATTTTAAAAAGTGGATTCAATTTTTCTCTAATAATGGATTGAAGTTTTTGAGTTAATTCAGAAGCGTTTTTTGGTTGGGCTAATTGACAAACAATATACAATTCTTCCGGCCCACCTGTTATTGGTGCTATCCCTACAGCCGCAATATCTTGGATGTCGATGTTTTCTTTAATCACAGACTCGATTTCGATACTGCTAATTTTTATTCCTCCCAAATTCATGGAATCATCACTTCTTCCTAGTGATTTAAAATAGTTGTGATTATCGATTATTTGGTTTTCAAATGCATCTCCATGTTTGCGCAAAGGTCTACCCGAAATATCCTTATATGGGTGATCGTAATATTCCTCTGCATGAGAATAGTTAAGTAACTCTTGTGATAAGCCTATGGAAGGTGTTTGTATATATACTGAACCGGAATTAGCCGTATCTCCTTCGCTATCCTTGATTAATTCAAAATGTAGCCCGGGAGCGGCTGTATTGAAGCTACATAGTGCAATCGGGAGTTCTAATGTTGAACTGATATATGCTCCACCTATCTCTGTACCACCACAATATTCAATCATTGGAGCTTTACCATTGGTAAGCCAAGTAAGTTTTAAATAATCTTCAATATTTGAAGGCTCTCCGGTAGAACTGAATAATCGTACATTCCAGTTTTTAAAATAACTTTTATCAAAATTCAACCATTGTTTTGCCACGGAGGGTATAGTTCCAAGAATTGTGATATGATTTTGGTCAATGAAATTTAAATATTTCGTTGTCGTAGGAGCTCCTTGATAAACTGATACAGTTGCATGATTGAGTAGCCCTGCAAATAACAACCAAGGTGCCATCATCCACCCCATACCAGTGGTCCATGTAATTATATCTTTCGGGTGAATATCATGAAGTAAAAAACCATCCGAAGCACATTTTAGAGGTGTCAATGAGTTCCACGGAATTATTTTAGGTGTTTTGGTGGTTCCCGACGAGAATAATAAAGTTATAGGTCTTTTGCTTTCAAAGTAAAACGGAGTGATAGGATTGATGTTGTTTTCTTTTATAATATTCCAATTATAATTTTTCGATTTACTCGAAGGTATTGATATGGCATCTACCCAAATGATATTAGGACTCAGCGTTTGGGTTATTTTTTCTGATAGTGAAATTGTCTTATTGTTGTACGTATAACTTGGAGTAGATATAATCCAGTTTGCATTGACAAGTTTTCTCCGTTCTTCAATTTCTATTGCTGAAAAACTATCTGCTAGCAAAACCGGTATAGCACCAATATAAATACATGAAAAATAAAGTAAAATCAAATCAATGGAGAAGGGGCTACAGAAAAGTATACGATCATCAGGTTTTAATTGAAGATGACTAAGAAGTGCAGCGTATTTTTTGATGGATACTTGTAAAGAAGCATAACTTATATTTTCAACGTGATTAGATGTTTCTGTTGAATAAAGTAAAGCGGTTTGATTGGATGTGTTTTCGAAAATAGTTTCCAAAATATTTAATGTGCCGTCTTTAAACCAAATATCATTATCCGGTAACGAATCACGATGGTAGGGAGAAGAATAGATTTGGTGCCATTGAATATTTAATTTCTTGGAAATAGCTTCCCAAAATCCGCTTGGGTGATTATATGACCATGTTTGAAAATCTCCCCAAGTATGAAAACCGAGTTTTTGTATAAATTCAGTAGAATTTTTATTCTGAATAGACTCCGGTTGCCAAATGGGGACAACGCGGTGGTAATCCTCCGATTTTTCTTTGTAATCGGCTAAAAAATCCTCCCATTTAACATTCATTCTCATATTTTAAGTTACTTTTTGTAAGTATTAACGAATATATAATTCAGAAAGTTGTAACAATAGATACTACTCGAGCGTATCTATGGCATAGTAATTGTAGTGTTAAATATATCGATAAGATGCATATGAAACGAATTATATCACTTTTCCTGTTTATAGTAGTTGTAGGGCTTCAAGCGAATGCTCAAGCCGACATTTATTTAGAGGAAATGTCATATGATTTTGGGAAGGTGAAGGAAGGCAATGATACGCTGTGGCATTCGTTTATAATAAAAAACACAGGTACTGTTCCTTTAGAAATCAAAGATGTGAAAACGTCATGCGATTGTACCTTAGCTCAGTGGCCAAGCACCCCCATAGCTCCCGGAAAAACGGCAGTGATCAAAGGTGGTTTTAAAATTGAGGGAAAAAAAGGGGAGTTCGAGAAAAATATTATCATTATGGCCAATACATCACCGGCCGTAACCATTATAACCATTAAAGGGAATATTGTTGTTGAGACAACATCTCCTTAAGAGTTTTTTTTCATAGTTCGTTAGTTAAGTTTAAGTTTATTGAATCCCGGTGCTTCTCATCACCGGGATTTTTTTTGTAAATATTTATCCATTATCATAATATTCCCGAAATGTAAATTTTCATGGCTGTAGTTGAACATCAGTGCTTCGTCGATAGATGTTAGCATTACACCGGCAGATGTCAAGTAGGACGAATAGTTGTTGAATTTCCCCGATTGATAATCTTCCCATAATGCATCGGCGGTAGTTTCTAAGTAATGAAGTACTACTTGAGTGGAGGGAGTTTCTGTCCAATCTTTAGGGCTGCTCCCTTTTTTAAAGGCAGGTATGAAATAATCCGGAATTAATATGGGGACATTCGCATTTTTATAACACAACACTTGTTGAGCAGTCACTATATGCCCTAACTGCCACAAAACATTATTGGTCCATGGTTCAGGCATTTTAATTAACTCGTCTACTTCAATCAATGATACTCTGTCTATGATTCGTTTGCGTGTAGACATTATGTTTTCAATAATGAATTTCATGATTTTTTAAGTAACTTATGACCTTTAATACTAATTATATAAATATAATGAAAAAGGTAGTAGTTTTTAGCTCCAAAGAGTATGATAAAACATCTTTTGGTCAATTAAAGCAAAATCAATTTAGCTTTGAGTTTATATCAAAACCTTTAGATATGGTTACTGTCGAAATGGCCAAAGGCGCGTTTGCGGTATGTATTTTTGTGAATGATCATGCGGAAGCTGATATTATAAACAAATTAAAAGAGTTTGGTGTGAAAGGTATTGCTATCCGTGCAGCAGGATATGATCAAACGGATATAAAAGCGGCTCATGATAATGGAATTCATGTAGCGAATGTTCCTGCTTATTCTCCATATGCTATTGCAGAGCACACGGTGGCATTAGCTTTGGCATTGAATAGACAATTAATCAAAGCCAATACAAGAGTTAAACAGAATAATTTTTCTATCGAAGGTTTAACCGGTTTTGATATGCGCGGTAAAACGGTTGGAATTGTTGGGTTAGGTAAAATTGGAGCAATCACAGCGAAAATATTAAATGGATTTGGATGTGTACTAAAGGGCTTTGATCCAATGCCAAATGAAACAGTAGTGAAAGAAACAGGATTAACTTTTGTTTCCTTGGATGAATTGTTTTCCACTTCTGATATTGTAGTCTTACAGGCACCATTAAACACTCATACCAAATATATTTTAAATAAGGATGCAATAGATAAAATGAAGCCTGGTGTGATGGTTATTAATACAAGTCGCGGAGGATTGATGAATACTAAAGATGTATTAGAAGGATTAAAATCAAATAAAATAGGGTATTTAGGTATGGATGTATATGAAAAAGAGAAAGGCGTATTCTTTTTTGATTATTCGAGCAATCCTCCTGAAGATTCGGTGCTTCAAGAGTTGTTAGCTAATGATAAAGTTTTAGTTACTAGCCATATGGCTTTCCTAACGTCCAATGCACTAAAAAATATAGCCGATACCACCTTAGCTAACCTAACAGCTTGGGCCGATAATAAGAAATCAGAGCAAGAACTTTAATAGATTATTTATGCATATTTTATATCCTTTCAATTTAAATGATTACACAGAACATCATCAAGAAATTTTAGCAGGTTTGTCTAAGCAACTTCCTCTAAAAGTGTCTTTTTTACATATTGATATATTTAGTGATATCAACAGCACTGAAGCGGATAAAATTGCTCAAGCAAAAAGTAAGTTTATTGATACGATTGAAAAAGTAAAAGTATCCAATCCTTCATTGACCTACGAATTTATATGGGAGCAGGGAATGCCCGTTGAAACTATTGTGCAAACTGCTCAACAATTAAAGGTGGATGTAATACTAATGCTGAGTTCAGGTAAAGATAGACCGTCTTATCAGGGGATTCACATTCAAAGTGCTACACAGTCTGTAATAGAGAAGTCGACAGTCCCTGTGTGGGTATATACGCTTAAATCTTCATTTTCTCCAATTAAAGAAATAGTAGTAGCAATAGATATCTTTAAATATGACAAAGAGAAAATTAAGCAAGCAATTTCTCTATTGTCTCCATTTAATGTTAAAATTGATTTTCTTTATATATCCGGTGTTCTAGGAGTTATACAACAAGAAAAGGCGAAAGAAGTAGAAACAGAAATAAAGTCCATCTATTCAAACGCTTCATTAGTTTTATTAGAAGGAGAAGATGTAAATACTGTCTTGGAAGACTATTGTATTTCTAAAGAAATAGACATCGTAGTGTTAATTAAACTTAAGAAAACATTAATCGAAAAATTGTTTAGTGGTTCATTCACCCATCAAATATCCTATCAATCTACATTCCCTGTTTTAGTATTGAAGTAATATGAAAAGCGTATTTTTAACATTAGTCTTTATTTGCTCCACCTTTATCGGTTGGGCTCAACCGGATATAGAAAAAGTAGATAAAGAACTGGAAGATTTATGGTATCAAGGAGAATTTAATAAAGCTCTTAAGCTTTCTCTAAGTAACAAGAATTATGTCGAGAAAAAATACGGCTCTAAATCTATTCAGTATGCTAATGCATTAAAAGGAGTAGCAGGATCTTATTATTATTTATTTGATTGTAACAATGCCTTTTTATATATAAATCAATCTATTACAGTATCAGTCTCATGCTGTAAGAATACGAAGGATTATGCCGATATTCTTCATACCAAAGGTTATATATTTTTACAATGTAATGATCCGGTATCTGCGTTAGAATTTTTTGAGAGTAGTTTAAAAGTTTTAGTAGATAATAATATTAATGAAGAGTTAACTCTAGGGGCCTATTATTCTGATTTAGGATACTTATGTGTTCAACTGGGTGAAATGAAAAAAGCAGAAGCTTATTATAATAAGTCTTACAGTTATTTAAAAAATCACCCGAATGAATATCAGTACCCATACTTATTAAATAATATGGGGGACTACTACCATTGGTTGTCGAATTTTAATAAAGCTAAGTACTATTATGAAGAATCTTTAAAGATAACTGAAGCACAGATAGGTAAGGATAATCAAGATTATGCTAATGTGTTAAGTAATATAGGTAATCTTTATTTTGACTTTGGATTTATTGATAAATCAGCAAAGTACATTTATGCATCTACGGATATTTATAAAAAACTATATGGAGAAAATAGTTTGGAGTATGCGGAGAGTATAAATGATATAGCCTTATTGAAAGAATATGATGGAGATTTTGCTACTGCTGAAAAATTATTAATGCAAGCATTATCCATTAAAGCATCAATTATAGGAAAGAATGCAGAGTCCTATTGGACTTCTTATAATAATTTAGGTTTATTATATGGAAAACTAGGTAATAAATCTAAAACGTTAGAAGTATTTGAACAGTTAATTTTACTTATTCCGGAAAGTAAAAAAGGTCGTTTCCCTTCATACGGAAACTATTTGAACTCATTAGCATATGCTTACTTTGAATTAGGAAGAGATCCTGAATCAGAGGCTGTGTTTAAAAAAGCTTTGGATTTTTATGAACAATATTATGGTAAAGGCGCAGATTACTCTCGTGTGTTAAATAATTTGGGTTTATTATATTTTGAAAAGAAACAATATAAAAAGTGTGAAGAGAGTTATTTGCAATCTGTGCAAATCTTAAAACAAGATTCTGTATATAATGCATTAGAGTTGGCAATTACTTATAACAACTTGGGGGAACTTTATTCGTTTCGAGGGGACTATAAACAAGCGGAAAGCTATTTGAATAAAGCTACATCCTTGATGAAAACAGAGTATAGTGTGTATCATCCGTATGTATGGACTATTGAAACAAATGTTATATTGTTGGAATATAGAAGAGGCAATGCTTATAATGCAATCAAAAAAAGTAGAGATTTTAATCAGTATACTTTAAGTATTTTATATAAAAGCATTAGTTTTTTAAGTCATACGGAACAATTGAAATATTATAACAAGCTATCTGACTTCTTTGACTTCTATAATGCGATGTGTGTTAGTTTGATTAATAAATATCCGGAATTAGCTACGGATATGTGGAATGCATCCATTGCAACAAAATCTATTATTACGGACTATAATAAGAAAATGAAAGAGTCTATTCTTAAGAGTAATAATGCCAAACTAATTCAAGTATATCACGATTGGGAGTCAACGGTACAGCAGCTTTCTACTTATTATAATTTCTCCAAAGCGCAATTACTAGAGAAAAATATCAAACTTGATTCTGTGGAACAGCGTGTTCTATCGCTTGAAAAAGAATTGTCGTTAGGTTCTGAAGATTTTGATATTCTAAAGAAAATACCAACTATACAGTGGAAAGATATTCAGCGTAAGTTGGGAATGAATGATGCGGCTGTCGAAATTATCAGAGTCCAAAATTTTAATAATACATGGGAGGATTCAATTACGTACATCGCTCTTTATGCTACTAAAGAGACATCTACTACTCCTGGGTATGTTATAATGAAGAATGGCAAAAATCTAGAAACAAAACAATATAAAGGATATTTGAATGCTATTAAGTTTAACAAACCATTAACAAATTATTACAATGTTTTTTGGAAGGATATTGAAGATAAAATTGCTACTAAAACAAATGTGTATGTATCCTTGTCCGGTGTTTATAATAAAATAAACATTGCCACTTTAAGAGATCAACAAGATAAATTTGTCATTCAAAAGAAGAATATTCAAGTAGTTCCAATCTATCGTAATTTTATATATACTTCCAATAAAAAGTATTCAGATAATTCTATTGTACTATTTGGTAAGCCTGATTACAGTGCACAAGTTAATGTAGTACTAAAAGATACCAATTCGGTGAATTATAATTCTCAAGAAGCTTTAAGGGAAGTAAAATTAGGATACCAACTAAACGAACTTCCAGGTACTTTGGTAGAAGTCAATGAGGTTAGTAGTATTTTTGATACGCAACATTGGATTTATAAAAAGTATATAGGGGTAGATGCTAATGAGTTGAATTTAAAACAAATTAAAAATCCTCGATTCTTACACATTGCTACACATGGTTATTTTTCTAAAGGAGATGATTTAAAAGATACATCTACAGTGATTAATACGAAGTATGAAGATAATCCTATGTTGCGTTCCGGATTATTATTAGCCGGTGCTGATTATACGTTAAGCCACGTGGTTGATACGGATAATTACGATGATGGAATATTTACGGCTTATGAGGCTATGTCTTTAAATCTGTCTAGTACGGAATTAGTGGTACTTTCAGCATGTGAGACTGGTTTGGGAGATGATGCGTACGGTGAAGGTGTATTTGGTTTGCAGAAGGCTTTTATCATTGCGGGGGCTAAATATATGTTGATGAGCTTGTGGAAGGTAGATGATGAAGCAACCCAAAAATTTATGGTGCTGTTTTATGATTTTTATATCAAAACCAATTCAATTCCGGATTCATATAAAATGGCACAACTTGAATTAATGAAAACCCATCCGAATCCAAGTCATTGGGGAGCATTTGTTCTAATTACACAGTAATATGAAGTTTATTGACGAGCGACTACAAAGCCGAATTAATGAAAATGCTTTACGAAAATTATCTACGGATAGGATAGGGGAAGATTTTTTTTCTAACGACTATTTAGGCATTGCTCAAACTTCTCAAATTCATCATGCCATTATAAATGATGAGTTGTATCTATCGTTTCCTAATATAAATGGAGCTACAGGTTCAAGGTTACTTTCCGGTAATGCTTCGTATATTGAACAAATTGAAGAGTTCTGTGCACAGTTCTTCCAAGCTGAATCTGCTTTGATTTACTCGAATGGTTATGCAGCCAATGTTGGATTATTATCTTCTATTGCTTTGAAAGGTGATACGATCATTTATGATGAATATAGTCATGCGAGTATTAAAGATGGAGCGCGTTTATCTTTAGCTAACAGATATTCATTTTTTCATAATGATGTAGAGTCTCTAGAGAAGAAACTTAAAATTGCTGAAGGTAATGTCTTTGTCGTAATCGAATCTATTTATTCAATGGATGGAGATAGTGCTCCTCTAGAACAAATAGTTCCATTGTGTAAAAAATATAATGCTATCATTATTGTTGATGAAGCTCATAGTACCGGAGTGAAAGGGGAATATGGGGAAGGTTTAGTTATTGAGAGTGGTTGGAAAAAGGATGTAGATATTAGAGTACATACATTTGGGAAGGCTGTGGGTGTACATGGTGCTTGTATTGTAGGGCAGAAATCGTTAAGGGAATATTTAATTAATTTTTCACGATCATTTATTTATTCCACAGCTATGTCACCATATGGATATTTTGCCATAAAGCATGCTTTAATGTTTTTGAAACAACATTCTGAGTTGAAGGATGTTTTGAGTGAGAATATAAAGTTGTTACGTAGTTATTTAATAACTCAACCGAATTATATAGAAAGTAGCAGTCCAATTCAAGTAATTAAATATCCGGGGAATGATCGAGTGAAGTCGATTTGTAAATTATTGTCCGAAAAGGGTTTTGATATTCGTCCGATACTTTCGCCAACCGTGAAAAAAGGAGAAGAGCGCATTCGTTGTTGTGTTCATACATTTAATAAAGAATCCTCTATCAAATTATTAGGAGAAACACTAATTTCGCTGAAATGAAAAAGTATTTTGTAACAGCCATTTCAACAGATTCAGGCAAAACATTAGTTAGTGCTATATTGGTGAATGCCTTACAAGCGGATTATTGGAAGCCGGTTCAAAGTGGTGCTGCTACAAAAGATTCTGATGCTGTAAAAAAACTAGTGTATTCCGGCAATCCTGTTTTTCATCCTGAAACATATTGCTTAGAAGCTCCTCTTTCTCCGCATGCAGCAGCAGCCCTAGAAGGTGTTACTATCGATTTGAATAAAATTAAACTTCCTGATACAGAAGGTCACCCATTAGTTATTGAAGGTGCCGGAGGAATCATGGTGCCTTTAAATAATCATGATTTGGTTTTAGACTTAATTAAGAACCTAGATGTAGAAGTAGTCTTAGTTTCCAATCATTATTTAGGAAGCATTAATCATACTTTACTTACTGCTGAAGTATTAAAACAGCATCAAATTAAAGTTAAAGGAATTATTTTTAATGGAGAACCTAATCCGGCTACAGAATCTATCATACTTGAAAAGACAGGATATGTATGTTTGTTACGCATCCCTAAATTGGCTGAAGTAACACCGGAAATAGTTTATCAATATAGTGTACGATTATTTGATCATTGGAATGACGATTAGTGAATTAGATAAAGAATATTTATGGCACCCTTATACCCCTTTAGATGGACAATTATTCCCTGAAGTAGTAAAGGCGGAAGGTAGTTATCTGTATTTAGCGGATGGTACTAAACTACTAGATGGTATCTCCTCTTGGTGGGTGAGTGTACACGGACATGCACATCCTGTATTAGTAAAGGCTCTTGCATCCCAAGCATCCCAATTAGATCATACGTTATTTGCAGGTTTTACACACAAGCCGGCTGTAGAAGTAGCTGAAAAACTTCTTTCTTTACTTGGTAGTAATCAAAAGAAGATTTTTTATTCGGATAATGGGAGTACGGCTGTAGAAGTAGCATTAAAGTGGGCTTTACAGTATCATAAAAATAATAATCGTACTCGAAGTAAATTTATAGCGTGGGATGGAGCTTTTCATGGCGACACCTTTGGTGCTATGTCTGTAAGTGGAAAGAGTATTTTTACTTTTCCGTATAATGAAGTATTGTGCTCTGTAGATTATTTACCCTTCCCTGATTCAACAACAAGTGAAGAAGAGGTAATTGAACGTTTTACTAATCTTTGTTCAAGTAAAGAGTATGCTGCATTTATATTTGAACCATTGGTTCAAGGAACTGCCGGGATGCGTATGTATAGTCCGCAGTTATTAGATCGCTTAATGAAAATTGCGCATCAATATGATGTGATTTGTATTGATGATGAGGTAATGACCGGCTTTGGTAGAACAGGGACTATGTTTGCTAAAGATCAATGCGAAATAGAACCTGATATTATATGTATATCTAAAGCAGTCACAGGTGGAATTTTACCTATAGGCATTACTACATGTACTCAAAAAATAGTAGATGCATTTTTAAATCAACCATTAGAAAAAGCTTTTTTTCATGGACATACCTATACAGCTAATCCTATCATATGTAAGGTTACTTCAGCAAATTTAGATTTGATTAAAGAAAAATCATTTTTAGAAAGAATAAATCAAATAGCTCAATCTCATAAAGATTTTATTAATGGGTTGTCTAGTGAAATAAAAAGTAAAGTGTTAGATATAAGTTCATTAGGCATATTATTGAGGGTTGAATTTCCGGTTCAGGATAGAGGCTATGCAAGTAAACGACGAAAATTTTTATATGATTTTTTTATTCAAAAAGGCGTGTTATTGAGACCATTAGGAAATGTGGTATACTTTATGCCACCTCTTTCATTTAGTACAGAGGAAATAAAACATGTGTATGATTCTATGCTTCAATGTATAGTAGAAATCCAAAATTTAGAATAACTTTAACAATCTATCACCGTACCCCAAAGTATAATTAATAGTAGTATTTATAATGAGTAGATTCAGTTTTATATGTCTTTGTTTTCTTATCCACTGGATAGCTAAAGCACAGGTGTTACAATCGAATCAGGATTTTTCCTACACCGCATTAGCGTTAGAAACCAACGCTCGTCAAGATGCTATATTGATTAACAATAAAGATTATATTGTTTTTTCTAAAGTAAAAGGCTCCTATCTGACTCCAACATCGGATTATTTGCTTGAAAAGTATGATTTATCAATGCAGAAATTATTTTCCATTCCGATTACATTGAGTGCAGATGAAGATTTTAAGTTTTTAAAAAATTATAAAGATCAAGTATATTTATTTATTGAAGTACATGCTATCACTACCAAACATAGTGAGTTGAAAGTGTTGAAATATAATTTGGCAGATGGGAGTTTTATAGAATCTAAATTATTAATGGAAGCTACTATCCAAGATTGGATGACAGTATCCGGTAAAGGGGCTTCCAAGGAAAGTTTTGAAAATGCTATTTCTTCTGCTGTATCTAAAAATTTTAATACACCAATAGAGTATCAATATCAAGTAGAATTCTCGCCTGATGGAAAGTCTTTTATCACCTATCGATATGATTATAGCCAAAGAACTTTATCAGCTCCCTTTGCCATATATAATATGGACTTGTCTTCCGGTTTAAGTGGTGTAACTCCTATTGATAATTACTTTATCAACCAAGGATTGTACATTAATAACAAACAAGAGATATTTATTTTTAACACAGAGAGGTCAGGTAGAATTGCATTGATCAAATACGACCCAATTAATAAGGATAATATTTTCTTGGATATTCAATCGGGAACATCTAAAAGAGAAAGCTTTTCACTGCAATTTTTAAATGATGATGCTATTTATATCGCAGCATTGATTACTATGGGGAAAAAGGCGACCGGAGTACTATATGCTAAATTTAATTTTAAAGATGTATTGATTGAAAAGTTGAATATTCAAGAAATATCAGATGGTCTTAAACAGACTGCAGCAACCTTGAGACAAAACAATAAGATCAGTGGTCAAGAAGATTGGATGAATTATCATATTACCGATTTCCAGGTAAATCAATATGAAAAAATAATTTTTGTATTGGAAAAAAGATATTTGGAGTATACCGAAATACAATACGATCCCAATGCTGTGAATGATGTAAAAAATTGGGGAGAGAAAATAGGGAAAGTGAAAGTCGAGAGCATTGTAGCCTTATCTGTTAATAATGAAGATAAGATACTTTGGGAGAATTATATTTTAAAGAATCAAGTAATGGATATTACTGCCGGCGTAAATACATCCTCTTATAAATTCCATATTACAGTAGATGGGAAAGTTCGATTCCTTTACGCTTATTCTAATTTAAGTACAGGTGTAATGTCTAATGTTCGTTTTTTAGAATGGAATGAATTAACAGGATTTAAAATTAGAGACACAGATTTACCTAGCGAAGAATCATTGACTATGTTGCGTAACTATTCTGTATGGTCAGATACGGAATTGATTTTGGTTGCTAAAAAGGGCTTATTAGGAAAGAAAAGTTCTTGTTATGTTTATTCTATTCAGAATAAAATATAACTACCATTTGACAGTCTCTTTATTTAGAAACGCGTGAATTCCTTTTTTACAATCTTCTGATGTGCGTGCTTTAGCATTCATCTGAGCAGCATATTCTAGAGCGGCATTTAAATCTTTGTCTTGTATAGAAGCTAGCATTTCTTTCGTCAAAGCCATACTAGATTCAGCATTATGAATGATGAGGTGTTGTGCATAATCATTTACTTTTTTCTCCAACTCTTCTTCAGAATCAACCAATTCTGTAATGAGTCCATATTTAACAGCTTCGGAAGCTTTAACCACATTTCCGCTTAGTAGCATTTCTCTAGCTTTGGCTTCACCTATTTTACGGATTAAGAAGATCATGACGATGGCGGGAATGAACCCTATTCTGTTTTCGGTATATCCAAAATTAGCTTCGGGTATACTGAATGAAAAATCACAAACACTTACTAAACCACAACCTCCCGCTAAAGCATGCCCGTGAACTTGTGCAATAACTACTTTGGGAAAGGTGTAAATGTATTTGTATAAATCCATCAAAAGAGTTGAGTCCTTTAAGTTTTCTTCGTAACTGTTTTGCTCGAGTTGTTTTAAATATTCTAAATCAGCTCCGGCACAAAAGGCATGTCCATTGGCCTTCAAAATAATTACTTTAACATCAGTATCGTCTTTGAAATCAATAAATGCTTTCTTTAATTCTATCACGGTAGTTGCATTTAATGCGTTTCGTTTCTCCGGACGATTAAGAATAATGTATCCAATTCGATCTCTTTTTTCAGTTAATATTTCTGATGCCATAAAAAACTTGTTTACCCTAATTTAAATCTATTTATGAATAAATACTATGAGAAAAACACAATTTTATAGGATCGTTAATGTGATTCTACAGCCTACCCAAAAAGTTATGATTGCCATTAAACCTTTATTTCTCCATTCTAATGGGGCATAAATGGCATATATTAAAATAGAAAGCGAAATGATTAAATCTGCTACTGAATAATAAATATTGTTAATGACAGCATAAGGTATATTTCCTGTAAAAGATGCGATCTGAGTAAAAAACGATAATAGACTATTTGTTAGATAACCTAGGATAGTGCTAATAAAAGAGAGGTGGATAAGATCGAAAAATAGTATTAATAGTAATGCAAAAAGAATTATGGTGGAAATTGGAATCATGAGAAGGTTGGAAAATAAAAATACCAATGAAAATTGATGAAATTGATATAAAAGAATAGGCGTTGTAGTAAGTTGAGCGAAGAAAGTAATGAGACTATTTTCAAGAATAAATTTTTTCCATAAGGGGAAATGGATGCAAAGAGAAATGATTGGTTGTGCAAACAAAATTCCAATGACGGCCAAGCAAGATAATTGGAATCCAATATCCCATAATTGATAAGGTTGCCAGAATAAGATGATTATAATACTTGCCCCTAGAGTATTCATCCCATTCCCTTTTTTTTGTAAAACATATCCAAAAGCAAAACAACAACACATGATTGTGGCTCTAATGACTGAAGCCGTACTACCGCTCAATAAAGTAAAAAAAACTAATAATAGTAACGAGCTGCCAAATACGATGACGCGAGCCAGTGGTCGTTTGCCGATAGGAAATAATAACCATACGATTAATTGATATAATAAGGCGGTATGCATTCCGGAGACAGCTAATAAGTGCGATACCCCTGAGTTTCGAAAGTTATTTTTAGTTTCATCTGATAACTCGGCTCGATCTCCTATTAAGATACTAATGGATAGGTCTAGGTTCTCTTTTTGCTGAATAAACTTACTAAGCGTTGTATGGATGTATTGCTTACAAGTATCTACCCAAGAAGTAGATTGCGAAAAATTACTTTGAAAAAGCATTTCATTGGATTTGAGATATTGTTGGCTTAGTACGCCTTTGCTTCTCCAATAAGTAACATAATCAAAAGTACTTTTAGGATGAAGTGCTATTGTTTGTAAATGATTGGTTATAGTAATGATTTCGTTTCGATGTAGTTTTAATGTAGAGTCTTTCCAACGAAGCAGTATTTTTTCTTTTGGCAATAATACATTACTTCCATTTTCAATCGTAGCTATTACTTTATATTGATGATAGCTGTAGTGTGGTTCGTCTTGTATAGATAAGGTTAATCTTGACGGATGGTGACTGTCTTTAAATAAATAGTATCGAAAATAGCCTAAGGAAATTAACGTAATAATAATTCCTGCTGCCCATATAGAAATAAATTTAAAGTGTATGAGATAAGCTATTGTTATTAGTCCAGTAATAATAACAGCCAATAGTAAATTGGAGTTGTAAAAATGTGATAATAAAATACCTCCGGCAAAGCATACGCCTCCGGTAAACAGGGGATACCTGTTTCGGTTGATTTGATCCATAGCTGCTACTCTGGTTGAAAGAGTAAAAATTAATCTTTAATTACTTTGATGATTTTAGTTTTATCACCATCACTTATTTGAAAGAAATACACTCCACTGCTCCATAGCGCTAAATTGACAGTGTAGGTATGACTATATTCCGGTGATTCTGTTGTATCTAATAGTAATTGCCCTAATACATTATAAACTTTATAATGCATTGATTTTTTACCATTATAGATAGACTCAATATTTATAATATCTGTAAACGGATTGGGGTATAAATTGGCTATTAAATCATTACTAGTTGCTGCAATTTGAATGTTGTCTATATAAAATTTATTTCCACCTTTTGAATAAACTTCAATTCGAATTCTTAGTGCATTTAATGAGGTTAAGGTGTTTAAAGATATTTCGGTCGTAGCCCATTCGTCTTCTTGTGGTGTGAAATTATCACGATAGTTACTAGTGCTATAAAAAGTATTTCCGTAAAATGTTGTTAAAGGTATCCATTGAGTACTACAACCATTCACATAACTGATAACTACACTATCTGACTCTGCTAATGAATTTTTTAATGTATAAGCCCAGTCAAATCTTAATGTAGGATTAGGTATGGTATTAATTCTAACAAATGGACTAGTATACGTGTAATAATATTTATTATTAGGATTGGAGAAGGATTGATAAATACTGTCATTGGAGCCGGCTATCGAATACGAACTCTTATTATATGCGCCCGTACCGGATATGGAGAATCCCGGTGTATTAACTGAAGGGGCGTTAGCATTAAAAAACTCCCAACCATTAGAAGTGATATTTTGGTCTTCAAATCCTTTTGGTTGCAAAGAGTTACTTATTCCGTTAATAGTGCAGCAACCAAGTGAATTTAATATAGCAGCTCTTCTTGGACTTACGGTAAAAACAGCACGCATACGGTCGGCTTGATCTTTAGTGAATAAGTTAGTACATGCGTCAGTTGAATAATCCATATAGTTTTGGATCATACGAGGTTCAGTGCAATCCGTAGGGATAGGGCATCCGGATGCAATGCTAGAGGTGTATTGTCCATCACAATCGGGAGTGTCATCACAAAAATCTGATTGACCACAACCACCTGTATCATATTTCCCCCATGTGTGAAAAAGTCCTAACCAGTGCCCTACTTCATGAGTTGTAGTTCTACCTAAATTGAATAATGGTAGTACATCACCTGTTGTACCAAATCCTTTGTAATTGATGACCACTCCATCTGTAGTTTCATCCCAATCGCTGGGATTTAAACCAGCAAGGGAACCACCGGGCGAAGATGAGTAGCCTAATAGTAGGGTTAAAGGACTAGAACCTCTTAAATTACATACCCATATGTTTAAATAGGAACTACTTGGCCAGTAGGAGAGACCTTTTAATAATGCATCATCTGTAACCTGATAGGATGCTTTGCTATTATAAACTCGGTTAATTCCCGTTGTGATATTTCCATTGGGGTCGGTAGTCGCTAAACAAAATTGTATGATTGGTTTCCCTGTAATGGAGTTGTACCCGGAGGGAGTATTGATGGTGTCTGCGTTTAATCGCATATAATCTTCATTCAATACATCTATTTGTGAGTAGATTTGAGCATCTGTAATGTTAGCGTTGTTCGTCCCACCTATAATGCTGGCACTATTATTATGGATGATATGTATTACTACAGGTATGATGATAGTATCATCAGAATTAAGTAATAATTTGTTTAGAGAAGGATAAGTAGGTGGAGGTAATAATAACTTTGAAGAGGGTAAAGTATAACATCTTTCGATGTCCTGCCCGAACAAAGTAAAAATTGAAAAAAAAGTAACTAAAGTTATTATTAAAGATCTAGTCATTGGGACTCGTACGTTCTTTTTCGTAAGCACCTAATATTTTTTCTACGAGCTTGTGTCGCATGACATCTTTTTTGCTCAATTCGATAATGGATATTCCATCTACATTCTTAATAATATCTACCGCATCTATTAATCCGGATTTCTGGTTTCGAGGTAAGTCAATTTGAGAGCGATCTCCTGTAATAATCATTTTACTTCCTTCACCCATACGAGTCATGAACATCTTCATTTGCATCGCTGTGGTATTTTGAGCCTCGTCCAATAGGATGAATGCATGATGTAAAGTTCTACCTCTCATGTAAGCTAAGGGGGCTATTTCGATGACGTTGGTTTCGTAATAGTAGTTCAACTTATCCGGAGGAATCATATCCTCTAAGGCATCGTATATTGGTCTTAAATAAGGGTCGATTTTTTCTTTTAAATCGCCCGGTAGATATCCTAAACTTTCGCCGGCTTCTACGGCCGGTCGAGTGATAACGAGTTTTTTGACCTCTTTATTTTTTAAAGCTTTAACAGCTAGGGCTACTGAAACGTAGGTTTTACCTGTACCTGCAGGACCGATGGCAAATACCAAATCATTTTTTTTGATACCTTGAACAATCTTCTTTTGATTGGGGGTACGTGCTTTTATGACAATCCCACGGTTGCCATATAAAATGACATCCTTTTCATCGGTAGTGATTTCTTTTTTGTCTTTTGGGGCTATTGGTTGAGAACCTACGTTTTCATCACCATATAAGATAGCATTCACATGACGCTCATTCAAAGTGCCAAATTCAATTAAATATTGTTGTAACTGTTCTATGATTTCAGTTAGACGCAGGATTTCTTGATTAGAACCAATAACCTTGACTTCATTACCTCTGCTGATAATTTTAGCTTTTGGGAAAGCAGCCGACAAAGACTTGATGGTGCTATTATTAGGACCTAAAAATTCGATGATAGGAACTTCGTCGATGGAAATAATTTTTTCTATTACCAAGTGTGTATGTGTTTATTTTAAATGTAAATGTGTATTTTAGACACATCGTTTTTAACCGGTAATTCAAATATACAAAATTAGACCTTTCGTATGGCCATTATTACTTTTATGTCGGATTTTGGATGGAAGGATCCTTATGTTGCGGCAATAAAGGCTAAAATTTTATCGGTTAGTCATAATACTACGATTGTAGATATATCTCACGAAATTGAACATTTTAATATACCTCATGCAGCGTATGTGACTAAAACTATATTTAAGGATTTTCCTATAGGTACGGTACACTTAATTTGTGTGAATACACCTGTAGAAGGGGATGAAAAGTTAGTCGCGGTGAAGTTGGAAGAGCATTATTTTGTAGGTGTAGATAATGGATTTTTCTCTTTGTTAAGTGAAAAACAACCAACCGTAGTCATTGAGTTACGCAAGGATGATAAATATAATCCAGTTTTTCCTGAAAAGAGTGTGTTAGCTACAGCTGCAGTGTCTTTGGCGAATGGAATACCGATATATAATTTAGGAGTGCAAATCCCTCAGTTAAATGGTATGTTAATGCCACAAGTAAGGGCAAATAAACAACAGATTTGGGGTAGAGTAGTGCATGTGGATGGTTATGGAAATTTAATTACTAATATTTCTAAAGAAATTATAGATAAGTTGAGTGAAGGTCGGAAACTGTCTATCAATTTTGCTCGAGAGCAGTTGGACGTTGTTTCTGATCGCTATTCTTCAGTGGAAAGTGGTGATTGTGTGGCAGTTTTCAATAGTAATGGTTGGTTAGAAATCGCCATTTGTAATGGTAATGCTTCACAAATGTTAGGATTAAAATACGATAGTCAGATTCAAGTGAAGTTTACTGAAGCATAATTTTTTTGCAGAGTGGCGGAAAAAGTGTACTTTTGAGCCCCTGATTTAGTTCAGACATGCCCAGGTGGCGGAATCGGTAGACGCGCTGGTCTCAAACACCTGTGTTCGCAAGGACATGCCGGTTCGACTCCGGCCCTGGGTACCAATAACAGTAGTGTGTGAGGAGCAAGAGTAAGAAGTTGAAATAAATTTACTTCTAATTCTTGCTCTTTTTGTTTCACTTGTTTTTAAAACTTACTTAAAAGGCACTTTTCGCTTTATATTTTACATAAATCATGAAACAACAGATTCATAATAATTTACAATATGTCATTTTGGTGGTAGCTCTATTAATTAGTAATAATTTGCTTGCTCAAAGAGATACCACTAAGACATCAGTAAAAATGTCACAATAAGTAATTAATCCTACTACTCTTGCGTGGCAATTACAACTTGAAGAGTTTGCTATTTTTAAATCTATGGGAAGTGATGATTTTGCTCAAAACTTTCGTGTACGAGGAATAATTCCAATTCAAAAAGGGAAGTTGATTAAAGTACCACAACTTTTGAGAGTAATAGCTTTCTTGAATACAGCTCCCGGTGGACCAACAGGATTGGGAGATATTACTTTGAATCAATTTTTTATTTTAAGTAAAAAAAGGTGGGGGCAAATTGGAGCGGGATGGAATTTGCAAATTCCTACGGCTGTACCTACCGAATTAGGGTCGCGTCAAGTAGGGTTGGGACCTGCATTTACAGTAACCTTTACTAATCTTGGTAAATGGCAGATGTATTGGATTTGGGAAAACTTTTTCTCTGTAAGTGGAAATAATAAATACGGTTCATCCAACTTTGCTATTTTACAACCGAATATATTCTATACCTGGGCTAATGGGGTTTACATGGGTATGGAACCGGAGTGGCAATTCGATTATAATACAGGGAAAATGGCTATTCCTATGAATTTGCGTTTGGGTTATGTATGGTCTGGCAAACTGAAATATAACGCCTATATAGAACCTGAGGTGATGGCTTATCGCTCGGAAGGCTATTATAGAAATAGAAGCGACTTTGGAATTCGATTAGGATTTCGATGGTATTTCCCTATGTGATATAGATTTGAAACTATATAAAAAAAGACCTCTGAAATATCAGAGGTCTTTTTTTATATAGGAAGGTATTCTAAATTATTGTAATAATACTTTTTCTCTGAAGATACCTTTGTCCGTATGAATTAAGACAGTAACAATACCTTTTAATGAAGTTTGAAAATCAAGTGTAGAAACTGTTTCGGTTACACCGATAGTATTCACTAGTTCAATTTTATTTACAGTAAATGCCGGTGCAGTGATGTGTAAACTACCATCAACACTAGGAGATGGGAATACAGATATCCCCGCATCTTTAGCCGATTGTATGCTTAATGCGGCAATGTTTACAGTGTAGTTAATAGTATGTGTGTAGGTGTTTTGTGTAGGGTCGTTAGTTAGAATCGTAACTGTTACAGAACGTGACCCATTAGAAGTTACATTGGATGGTGTAACTGAGATGGTGAAACTGCTACCATTGTTAAGTGGATCTACTACAGTTGATTCATTTATAGTAAAATCACTTGCACCACTACCGGATAAAGCAAAGTATGTACACGCTGAAGGACAGTTTTGTTGTGTAAAGTCTAGTTTGCCGGTACCGGATGCTGTATTGGCGATTGTAACATCAAAACTAGTAGAATTGTTTGTGATGTCAATCGGATAGGTGCTAGAACCTCCATTAGCCAACGTATTGCTAAAGGCAGTTACTGTCATTGTTGGTACACTTACAGTATAAACTAAAGAAGCCGTAAACGGATTTTCATCTGGATCATTACTTGCTAATGAAACAGATATAGTACGTGTCCCTGCGGATACTGTTGTTTTTAAACTCACAGTTACACTTACACTAGCTCCAGGAGCAAGTGTTCCAGTTATAGCTGATTCGTCTATATTAAAATCGTTTACCCCTGTACCGCTTAATTGTAAGTATTTACCGGCTGATTGTGTTAGTATTAAATCTCCTGAAGTAGCAGTATTAGAGATAGTGAATGATAATGCGCCCATAGAAGTATTAATAGGTAATGATCCAATAGGAGGTGCTGTTTGACCATTACTCAAGTTATAGGGGAACCCACCGAACATTGCAGAAAGTGCTATATCTTGCGCATAAGAAGTTAATAAACTTCCATAGAAGAATAGAGATAGAAGGAGTGTAGTTAATTTTTTCATATGCTTAAATTACGGTTAATAACGGTTATTTTAAACTGAATTATTTTAATAAAATATACATGGTTCTTTTTTTAGCGGTAGCAGTTTCATAGTTGATCTCATCTACTCTTGTGAACCCTGCTTGATGTGCATATTCCTGAACTTCAACGGTAGTAGGTATATAACACTCCATTTCTCCAAAATCAGTTTTCATTTTTATTCGTTGATTGTCTTGATGAATGGCTATAGTCTGGGTTCCTAAACGTGGAATATCAATGAATAACTTACCTTTCTCTTTTAGCAAATCTGCCAAATGCTGTATCGTATGGGCTTGTTCCTCGGCAGCAAAATCAATTATTCCGGACCACATCCATAAAGCAGAATCCACTCGTTCAGGTAAGTATGATTGATAAATGTCGCCTTCTATGATGTTGGCTTTATCTCTATATTTTTCTCTTAAGTGTTCGCAAAGACTGCCACTTTGCTCTATTGCGTAGATGGTCCCTTTGTGTTCTTTGTATAATAAAAAGTCAATACATCTACCATAACCGGCACCTATTTCTAGTACAATCTCATTAGGTTGAATATATCGATAGGCATTTTGTAAATCTACATAGGAATCAAAACCACCCTGTTGGGCCAGGTTTTCGAATGTAGGTACACCGATTTTATTATAAAAATCAAAATTATTTTCGTTCACTCTGCTCATAATCTTAAAGTTAACTAAAAAGCTTCACAGTTTTATAATGACTTTTTATTTTGTATAAAAACTATTATTCAGTAGCTTTATTCTACTTAATACGATTCGCTTATGAAAGGTTATCTGTTATTAATCATTTTTGTATTCTTTGGCTTAGCAGCCTTGGTTTTTGTGTTTAAATATGACCCTGCAACGGAAGAATCATTACCTCCTCCTGAAATTACTCATCAAGAGATATTAGATAAAATTGAAACTCTAGGGAAATTGGAATTAACTAAGTTTTATATCAAGGATATTATTGAAAAGAAAGATATTAAGGAATGGTATAAGCTAGACCCTAAAGTTGTTTTAATAATAAGTGGAGAAGTAGTGGGGTGTGTTGATTTAACTAAATTAGACTCTACTGCTGTATTGATAACAGAAAATGAAATTACTGTAACATTACCACAGCCGGAGATTTGTGTTTTTAAAATAGATCATCAAAATTCAAAAGTATACAACATCGAAAATTCTATGTTTTATGATGACAAAGTTTTAATAGATAATGCTTACAAATACTCTGAGATGTCGATAAAAAATGCTGCGTTGAAAAAAGGAATCATGGAAGAAACTAAGAAGTCGGCAACTAAAGTGTTAATCCCAATATTACAGACTTTACAACCCGGTAAAAAGATTATTTTGAAATAGGTGTTCCGTCGGCGTAATTGAATTTATCTAATACGATTTTTATCAAGTCTACCATAGCCCAAATTCCGAATCCGCCAAGGGTGAGGAATTGTAAAATCCAGGTTTTATAGCCTGTCAACAAGCGGTGAATGCCGGCAAAACCTAAAAAAAGACAGCAGCAATAAAGTGCTGTCTTGCTATATTTTTTTGGATGTTTTATGTAATACACTGGGGTAAAATTAAAAGACTACTAAACAACGTTCTCTTTCTAAATCATCTTGAATCGTTTCAGGATTCATTTCATTTTCAATCTTACTTAATTCAGATTTATATTCTTCTTTTAATTGTTTTCTTTTTCTACCTACACGGAAATTATCTACTTCTTCTTCATTCTCTAAAATGAGTCCGGGAACCATTTTAAGTTTTTCGTTCTCATCTTTGGCTACCATGGTGAAGTAGGAAGTATTGGTGTGACGTACAGTGGATGTATGTACGTTTTCTGCAATTACTTTAATTCCAATTACCATAGAACTATTTCCTACATAATGTACACTGGCGTGAAGTGAAACCAGTTCTCCTACCTCAATAGGTTGTAAGAAATCTACAGTATCAACGGATACCGTTACACAGTAACCGCCTGCATGTTTAGAGGCACAAGCATACGCTGCTTTATCCATTAAAGATAAAAGAATACCACCGTGAATTTTACCACCAAAGTTGGCGTAAGAGGGAATCATTAATTCCGTAATAATCGTGTAGGAAAACTTTACCGTACGATAAAAGCGTTTGTCTTCTGCCATTTATTTAATGCGCTTTTTTAATTCTTCTTTTACAGTAGGAATAGAAGCTAGTAATTGGTCATAGGATTCAATTACGAAATATTTATCCTGGAAAGTATTCTTTTTATATGGCGTATCCATGATGATTGATACGTTATGATCATATTTAGGAACACCCGCATTTAATGCATAAGAAGCTTCGTTACGAGAGGAAAGCATGTGTGCCCCATAGATTCGTAATGACTTATCGCTTTCGATGATTCCGTATTGTACTGTATGCCAATAAACTCTTTTCAAGAATAAGATAGCATCAGCATTGTTTAAGTGTTCAAGAGCCAATTCTCCTAACTGTTCTACATAGTCGTTGTAGCTACTAATATAAAGGAGTGCTGTATGACCCATCACATCATGGAACATATCATACTCATCCTGCATTTGATTCATCTGCTCTTCGGAGCGTAGCCAAGTTCTGCAAGGGTAAATCTTTTTTGCTAGCATCCCGATGAATTGATTATCATCAACCATGTCTTCCAATGGGACAATTTGCCAGTCTGAAATCTTTTTTAGTTTTTCATTGATTTCAGTTAAATCGGGTACTCGGTCACCGGGAAGGTCAAGTAAATCGATTCCTTTCATTACAGCATCATCCGCTACATCACCTAAATATTGCATAACTCTGCTGTATAAGGTAGTCCAAATGGTGTGTTCTAATTCGGTATAACTAGTCGAGTAATTCATGAAAATGTATTTTTAAGCATGTAAATTTAAGCAAATCGGGAGATATATTGCCATTTCACTATATTTGTATCTATAATTTTAACGGGTATATTTTAACCTTGTTGGTCTAAGCTCGTTTAATTTTCCTATATTTAGATTACTCTTCTGTTTTTTTATGACATTAAAAGAATTATCAGGCAAATCCGTCATCGTTTCCATTTGGGTTCTACTTGTAATCGCAGGTTTATCTAGAATTAATTTCAATTCAGATATTTTGAATCCTATGTCAAAAGCGTTCGCAGATTTCGAACTAACGGATATTTACTTTTCCCATATAAAAGAGAGTCCCAAAGTGGATACTAATATTGTTATGGTCAATATCGGTAATTTGGATCGGGCTCAATTAGCAGCCATGATTGAGATTATAAATCAGCATAAGCCGAAAATTATTGCAATAGATGCTTTTTTTAGAAATCCGAAGCATTCACCTGATGTTCAAGAAGATATGTATTTTATTGCATCCGATACAATGTTGAGTAGAGCGTTTGCTAAGGTAGAAAATTTGATATTAGTGAGTGAACTTATTGAAGATACGGCACAAACCGATTCAGTAGTAATTCAAAGAATTGCAGAATCTCATCCTATGTTTATGCAATATGCTACTCCTGCATTTGCCGATGTAATTACTAAAGGGCATGACTATATTAAGTATGCACGTCATTGTGTACCTAAACAAGTGTTTAACGACAGTGTCGTTTTGTCTTTCCCTACCCAGATTGCTATGGTGTATGATTCAGCCAAAGCAAATCGCTACTTGAAACGCGGGAATGATGTAGAAGTAGTTAATTTTCAAGGAAATATAGATACCAGAAAAGAAGGTAGAAGTGTGAATTCCAAACCGGTTTTTTTCGCCTTGGATGTAGAAGATGTGTTTAATGGTTTTGACCCTTCTATTATCAAGGATAAAATTATCATTATGGGATATATGGGAAAATCCTTTGGCGATCATACTTGGGAAGATAAATTTTGTACCCCTTTAAATGACGAATATATAGGTAGAGCATTGCCGGATATGTATGGAGTAGTAGTCCATGCCAATGTCGTTTCTATGATTTTGAAAGAAGATTATATTAATGATATGCCGGAATGGATAAATATTTTACTATCATTAATATTCATTTATTTGAATATGTGGCTATTTAGTTGGCTTCATTTAAATACGGCAGAATGGTGGGATGGCCTTTCTATGATATTTTCCTTGGTAGGGGTGTTACTTCTTTCTACCTTTATGGTATACATCTTTGCTAAGTATAATTTAGAGGTAGATATTACTCTCGCATCTGTGGCATTATTATTGTCAGGTAACTTAGTAGAAATATATTGGGCACTTATTAATCCATTGTATTTCAGAATAAAAGAAAAATTTGTACCTTTACCTAATGACCCCATTAAATTGGAAGAAAATGAAAAAGATCTTATTTAGTTTACTAACCTTACTTCTAATTAACACCGTTTTTGCTCAAAATGAAGTATTTCGTGTATTGATTACCAAAGGTGATAACAAATACACAGCTGCCACCGGATCTGCTGCCAGTCCACTTTTGGTTGGTAGTAAATTATTAAACACGGCTTCAGTTACTGTTGGAACTGCAGGATATGTTGCATTAGCGCATGTTTCTACCGGGAAAACGATTGAAGTTAAAACTGCAGGAAGTTACACTGTAGCTAAACTAGTAGAGCAAGTAAATCTTCAAAATGCTTCGGTAAGTTCAAAGTATATGAACTATGTAACCGGCCAAATGGCTTCTGCCGGCAATGAAGACTTAAATGCGAATCGCCAAAAATACATGTCCGTAACCGGATCGGTTGAAAGAGGAGATAATCCTATCATTGTTTATGCAGAAAGTAAAAACGCTGTTATAGCAAATGATGTGGCTCTTGCTTGGACATTTAAAGACAATGCTGAAGCGACTAAACGCCATACTTTCATTGTGAAAGTAGTAGATGTTTACGAAGAAGTGATTGATGAGATTTCTACAACGGATACCTCTTTAATTTTAAACTTATCTAAATATAAATTAGATAAAGATTTTGAATTAATCGTGATGATTCAAACTAAAGAGCACGCTCATTTGAAGTCTGACAAGTACATGTTAACAAGCGTAGCATCTGATAAGAAAAAACAAATCGAAACAGATTACGCGAAATTGACATCTGAATTAGATATGACTTCTCCGTTAAGCAAATTGATTTGCGCTTCCTACCTAGCTGAGCAAGGGTTAGTATTAAACTCAATGGCTATGTATAAAGAAGCTATTGCATTACAACCTGAGGTTGCTGAATTTAAAACTGCATATTCTGATTATGTGAATGCAGTAGGTTTAGCTAAATTGGTGAATGAACAGAAAAAAGGGAAGAAATAATTCCCGTTAGTAAATAATTTAAAGCCGCAGTAGTCATCTACTGCGGCTTTTTTATTTAGTGATAGCTATTCCAATGGTTAAGCAAGAGTGTGCTTATTGAATTACAAAAGAAAACCCGCAAGATATAATACCTTACGGGTCGGAGATACTCAATTAGAGTATATATAATTTATTTAGCCTTGAGGAGGGATTAGTTAATCTTCATCCTCGTCAAGTTTAATGACTTTAGGAGTAGAAAGAATGGATCGTGTAAGTCGTTGGATAAACCAATTGACTTTATCGTTAGCCTCCATTTTTATTTTTTTATCATATAAGCCACATTCAGATTGGATCAAAGGTATTTTGATTTCCTTGGTCATGGTTCTCATACTAGGCTGTTGATGCCCCATTTTAGGATCTTCTTCATTGAAAGTGTAGTGATGTTGTAATCGTTTAATGGTCCCTTGAACACCCTTTAATGAATCATAATTTAAGATGACATCAAATACTAAAGTAGCATCGCTGTATACCGGTCTGTGAGTGTTTTTTAACATACCATGCGATTTTAGGTATACTTCCATTCGGAATTTATATACTTGAGCAACGCTATCTTTTTTAATGATGGTGTATTTAGCAAAATAAAAGCTGTCTAAGCAATTATTTGTTTTATTCTTAAAGGAAGTCCAGTTCGGCGTATTTTTAGTTGAAATATTAAAATAATACGCATAATCTTTACCAATAGAATCTTTTGGAGGCAAAGATTTATAAGACTTAAGTTTCTCTTTTTCTTGGGCAAAGGACTGAATTACAGTCGTATTAAGGAGTAGTGTCAACAAGAAGTAACGAAGATAAGGGGCCATGAATAACTGTATTTTTTTTATGTCTGCAATATACTGTTTTCTATGTATTTGCAAGGAACAATTGGTATAATCCCGATAAACGAGGTTTTTTTAGAAAAACATATTTTAAAAACTGTCTTTGGATTTGTATATTTAAATGAATTTCGCCCTAATAGGGTTTTTTACCCCACCTTGAGAAAATGAATGCATTAGGACTTACACAAAGCAAGCTTGGGAAAGCTTACCACGATTTAGAATTTCTTTTAAACTGCTTCAAAGAAGTATTAATTGAAAATGGTGATGCTGATATGGCTAAATATATCCCTTGGATAGGTAAAAGAGCCAAAGTAACTCCTGACGAATTAACGGAAAAACATATCCAACTTTATTCTATCGCGTTTCAGTTATTGAACATGGTAGAAGAAAACGGAGCGGTGAAGCTTCGTAGAAAATTAGAAGATGAATATTCAATTGCCAGTGTCAATGGTTTATGGGGTAAAAACCTAATGATGCTGAAGCAAAAGAAAATCACTCAAGAACAAATTGCTAATGAGTTGTACTCTATTCGTATCGAGCCTGTATTAACAGCGCACCCTACGGAAGCGAAGCGTACCATTGTATTAGATCATCATCGTCAGTTATACTTGTCTTTTTTAAAGTGGGAGGATTCTACTTACACTGAATTAGAAAAGAAAGATATTCAACGTGAAATAAAATTACACTTAGATAGACTTTGGAGAACAGGGGAAATCTATGTAGAGAAACCGGATGTAGAGTCTGAAAGAAATAACGTTCTTCACTACTTAACAACAGTGTTCCCTGATGTTATTCCTATCCTTGATAGAAGATTAGCTACAGCTTGGGAAGAATTAGGATTTGATCCGGAGTTAATTATCTCTTACAAAAATATGCCTCGTATCCGTTTTGGTAACTGGGTAGGTGGAGATAGAGATGGTCACCCTGGTGTTACTAGTGATGTAACGAAGGAAACATTAGAGCTTTTCCGATTGAATGCGTTCATCATGATTCGCAAGCATCTGGAAAAATTGGAAAAGAACTTAAGCTTTACTTGTTATCTAAAGCAGACTTCTAAATCTTTCCAAAAGCGTATCACTGAAATTTTAGATGAAACGCAGACGCATTCTTTGTTAGAGAAAGAGGCGAATGCGCAAGAGATATTCCGTTTCTTCATTCAATTATTGATGAAAAAACTTCCTTTGGAAATTGAAAAAGGATATGCTCTTCGCATTAACGAAAAACCATATAGCTACAAACAATCTCAAGAGTTAGTAGATGATTTAGTTATCTTAAGAGAAGGACTTGTTGCTTATGGCGCTAAAACCATTGCATTTGCAGATGTGAAAGAATGTGGACGTTTGGTTCAATCCTTCGGGTTCCACTTAGCACATTTAGATATTCGTCAGAATAGTAAATTCCATGACTTCGCTATTTCACAATTGATGAAAGTAGCAGCATTGGATGGAGATAAATTCTTAACATGGTCGGAGGAAGAACGTTTGAAATTCTTGAACAAAGAATTAATGACGTTACGACCTTTTGCATACACAGAAACTAATTTAGCCAATGAAGCTGATGCTGTGGTGTCTTGCTACAAAGTAGTATCAGAGCATATCTCTAAATACGGTGAAGAGGCTTTAGGCTCTTTAATCGTAAGTATGACTCGTTCTACATCTGATTTACTAGCAGTATATGTATTAGCACGTGAGACCGGATTGTTAGTACAAACAGAGAAAGGTATCGCTTGTAAACTACAAGTAGTACCATTGTTTGAAACGATTGAAGATTTACAAATGTCTCCGGCTATTCTTGGTAAATTCTTAGAACACCCAATTACGAAAGCTAGTTTAGCTTACCAAAAACAAGTTCGTGGGAACTTGGATATGGAGCAACAAGTTATGATTGGATATTCTGATAGTAACAAAGATGGAGGTATCTTATCTAGCCAAGTAAATCTTTCCAGTGCTCAATTGAAAATGGTTGAGGTAGGTAAGAAACATGGTGTTCGTATTCGTTTCTTCCATGGTAAAGGTGGTTCTATCAGCCGTGGTGCAGGACCTACTCAATGGTTCATCAAAACATTACCACACAACAGTATTCAAGGGGATATGCGTTTGACTGAACAAGGTGAAACCATTTCTCAAAAATATGCCAACAAAGTGAATGCTGCCTACAACCTTGAGTTGTTAGAAGCATCTACTGCAGGATATTCCATATTACACAAATACACCAAACATAAAAGAGAGAAGTTTGATAAACACTTGGAAGATATTGCAGAGTTAAGCAAAGCGTATTACCAGGATTTAATTCAAAAGCCTACTTTCATTCAATTCTTCAGTCAAGCAACCCCGATTGATGTTATCGAACAAAGTAAGATTGGTTCCAGACCATCGAGAAGAACCGGTAAGCGATCATTAGCTGATTTAAGAGCAATTCCTTGGGTGTTTAGCTGGGCGCAGTCTCGTTTCAATATCACTAGTTGGTATGGGGTAGGAACAGCTTTAGAGAAGTTCTATAAATCTGATCCGGAAGAATTCGCTTATATGCAGAAAATGGCAGGTAGCGATACTTTAGTTCGTTATGTATTCACTAACGTAGATACTAGTTTAGCGGCTACAGATGAGAAAATTTTCAAAAGCTATGCGGCATTAGTAGAAGATGAAGAAGTTCGTGATGAGATTCTAGATCTTATAGTGAAAGAATTTAATCGTACTAAAAAGATGTTGTCTATCTTGTTTGAAAAGACATTTGAACAAAGACGTTCTCACCATCATTATTCCAATATATTACGTGCAGAAGCAATGAATGATCTACATTATGATCAAATTGAATTGTTAACGCGTTGGAGAAAAGTGAATTCGCAACCGAATTCAGAAAAAGCACAAAAATTATTGAAAGAGTTACTCCTAACGGTCAATGCAATCGCAGGTGCTCTTCGAAATACTGGTTGATACCATCAAGAAATAAAAAAAACCGATGTGAGAACATCGGTTTTTTTATTTATACAAACACTAATAAAATATTAATGATGTGAATGATAAGGATGGGGCGCACTGTGGTGATATTTTGCACCTGAGTTAGCATACGTTGGACATAAATGTTGTGAGCAGGATGAAACTGCCATAGCTAGCGCGGTTAAAAAAACAATCAAGTATTTCATAAGGGTACAATTAATGCTTAAATAGATATGCTAAAATAGGGATTTTAAATTCCATACCAAATAATAGAATCCTTATTCTGTACGTTTAGGGGTAAAAAATCAAGAATTTCATTGGGAACCCTTATTTTTGTAAATATATAACGGAGGTTAAAATGTCTAAAAATCAACATAAAAATAGAGTAGGAGTAGTTTATTCTACCAATCCGGACTTTGAGTATCAAGATAATGCTCAAGAAGAACAAGATACTTTGCCTATTGCCGAGCAAAAGCTGAAAATAGTTTTGGATACTAAATCTAGAGCCGGTAAAACCATGACTATAATTCAAGGTTTTGTAGGGAAAGAAGATGACTTGACAGACCTTTCTAAGCTTATCAAGCAAAAGTTAAGCGTAGGCGGAACATGTAAAAATGGGGAGGTACAAATTCAAGGTGATGTGCGTGCTAAACTAGTACCTCTGTTACAACAATTAGGCTATAAAGTTAAATAGGCAGTTTCTTCAAATCTTCGGGAGTGTCAATTCCGATGGTTTCTAACTGTGTGATGGCAGTTTGAATTTTAAACCCATTTTCCAGCCAGCGAAGTTGTTCTAACGATTCGGCTAACTCTAAAGGAGACGGTTGTAAACGGGTTATTTTTTCTAAAATATCACTGCGATAGGCATACATTCCTATGTGTTTGTAATAATTAGCCTGCTTGGTCCAATCTTCCATCGGAGTATTTCCTCTTAAAAATGGAATTGGATTTCTGCTGAAATAGATAGCATTTCCAGAGTCTGAAAACACTGCTTTAACAATGTTGGGGTTGCCTAACTGTGTACCATCTTGGATTGGTTTTACAAGTGTAGCTAATTCGGTGGATGGTTGTAGAACACTTAATAAGTTTTGAATCTGTTCGGGTTGAATAAATGGCTCGTCCCCCTGGACATTTAGGATGAAATCACAAGTAATTCCGGATTTAATATAAGCTTCGTACACTCGATCAGTTCCACTAGGGTGGTCCGGTGATGTTTGTACCACCTTGCCGCCAAAAGATTTAACTTCGGCTTCAATACGCTCATCATCCGTAGCAACAATGATGTCAAGTAAACCGGGCACTTGTTGTACTTGCTCTACCACCCTACGAATCATCGTTTTCCCTTGTATAGAAACTAATGGTTTTCCGGGAAAACGTGTCGAGGCATATCGTGCAGGAATAATGGCAATTACTTTCATATCTCAAAAATAATAATATTTCACAGTTTTCATCCTTTTTTACATGCCTTCCAACTAGTGTACTTTTTGTATATTTACCGCAATGAAACAGCATACCATTTCTTTTAAAGGTCAACTTTGGAAAGTATTACCCGGTCAATATGATTTGATTGTAGTTGAATGTAGAGATCCGCAAACACGTAAAGTTAGTTTTAGTGCTGTTGATGCCATTAAAGGGACTGTTCTATGGACTGTTGCTTCACCGATGGATGAATGGTGGACTACTTTGAAAGAAGTAACAGAAGGGCATGTTGTATTAATTTCATATAACAGTCCGGATATGCCGGAACCTAAAGGCGTTTCTGTTCTGGATTTAAAATCAGGAAAGGTGAAGTGGACATTGCCGGAGGTTCAGTATATACAATCCGACAAAGAAGGAGTATTAATCAATGAGGGTACGGTTGATAATGCTTTGTATAGAAAAATGGCATGGCAAACCGGCCATTTACTACAGGCTGTTAATTTGAAAGATTTATTTAAAGGGTTTAATAAAAAGGAGAAAAATCCATCTTTAAAATATCCTTATCATTTTGATGTTGAAAATGAGTTTCATTCCAAGTTAAAGGAATTTATTCATCAAGTGACTCAAGATAATACAAATCACATGATAGAGTATTTGGAGGAGAGGGAGAAGCTGGTAATTTCTTATTATCTTTGTGAAGCAGATGTTTACACAAATAAGTTATGTGTGACAGATGACTCAGGAAAATTATTGAGTATTCATACACTCGTTACTGATGCTAAAGGAATTGGTTTAGATACTTTCTTTGTATTATCAAACGTTTTAATATTTATACAAAATAAACAGACATTGGTTATTATCGAATTATAATTATATATGATAAAAAAGACATTACTATTGATCATATTTGCAGCCGGAATTCAATCCGGTTTTGCTTCGGTTAAAGATTCAATTGGAGTAGAAAGAAAGGATGGAAAGTTGTACGTGTTACATCGTGTAGATCCTAAGGAGACTTTATACTCGATTGCTAGAAAATATAATTCATCTGTAGATGAATTAAAGAAAGAAAATCCTAGTGCTGCTACGGCTTTGCAAGTAGGTCAAGTATTGAAAGTGCCTACTACAGAGAAGGTATCAACAACTACAGCTTCTACTTCAACTAAAGTTCACAAAGTAGAATCAGGGGAAACGTTGTATTCAATTGCTACAAAGTATCAAGTAAGTGTTGATGATTTAAAAAAGGCAAATCCTGGATTGACAACTTCGTTGAAAGTGGGTCAGGAAATCAATATTCCTGTAAAAGGAACAACAACCGTTGTACCAACTACAACAACTACTCCCACTACTAGTTCTACAAAAACAATAGAACATACGGTTCAGTCCGGACAAACTTTATATTCTATTGCTAGACAATATAACGTGTCAGTAGATGACATTAAGAAAGCAAACAGTGGTATGAGTTCCGAATTAAGAGTAGGACAAATTGTTAAAATTCCGGTTACTGCAGAAACTACAACTACCCCAACTACGGTTAAACCGGTTACTACAACAACACCTGTTACGACCACTACTACTACTACTACTACTACACCTACGACCACAACTACTACTGTTGCGACAACTCCTGAATTAACAAAAGAGCAGCAAGATTCAATTCGTTTGGTGCAAGAGAAAAATAAATTGAATGAGATTAAACCGGCGACTACTACAACAACCCCTACAAAACCTGCACAAACCGGCGATTTTAAAAAGATAACAGAATCCGGAACAGCAGATGTAATGACGGATAACCAAGAATCACCAAAGTATCTGGCTTATCATAAAACAGCTCCGGTAGGAACCATTATTCAAGTAATTAATGATGGAAATGGACAAAAAATCTACGTTCGTGTAGTAGGTAAATTGACAACTACCGATGCAAAAACAGTAATTACGTTATCCAAAAAAGCTTACGAACGTTTAGGTGGTACAGGAAATAAATTGAATGTTTCTTTAATGTACATTCCATAAACAGATTCACAATAAATAATTTAAAGCATCTCCTTAAGGGATGCTTTTTTTATGAATAAAAAAGAACGAAATAGAATTCTCCAACTACTGGAAGATAAGTATGCACAATACAATCAGCCCGGATTTATTCCGGATGATCCTATTTGTATTCCTCATCAATTTTCTTTGAAACAGGATATAGAAATCATGGGATTTTTTGCGTCCATCTTTGCCTGGGGTCAACGCAAAACGATTATCAATAAATGTAATGAGTTGATTCAACGTATGGATGGAAGTCCATATAAGTTTATTCGCCATCATGAAGAATCTGATTTGAAAAACTTACTCGGTTTCAAACATCGAACGTTTAATGATACCGATCTTCTTTATTTTGTACATCGATTGCATCAACACTACGCCACTCATGATAGTTTAGAACAGGCCTTTTTAGTAGATACTATTTCTACCGACGTGAATGTAAAAAATGGATTGATTCATTTTAAAAACTATTATTTTCAAGAAGAATATCCTCAACGAACTACTAAACATATTTCATCACCGGATTCAGGTTCTGCTTGTAAGCGTATTAATATGTATTTGCGTTGGATGGTTCGAAATGATAACAACGGAGTAGATTTTGGTATATGGAAAAATATCCGTACTGATCAATTGATTTGTCCATGTGATGTCCACGTAGAAAGAATTGCACGCCAACTAGGATTAATGACTCGAACGAAAGCCGATTGGTTAGCCGCAGAAGAATTAACGAATGCCTTGAAAGAGTTTGATGCGAATGATCCTGTAAAGTATGATTTTGCCCTTTTTGGGGTTGGTGTACTAGAAAAGGTTCTTCTGTAGTAAACCAGTCTTCAGTATTTCTTCAAGATTTTAATTTAATATTGCTCTAGTATTTAATTTAATATACTGATATTCAGTTTGTTGATTTATTATTTAGCGTTAAAGGGGTGATTTTAGTTACACTTTTAGTATTTATTTAGAATTAATCTAATTAAATATTAAATTTGAACCTCATAAAATTACATCCATAACAACTATATAAAATTTATGCGTAAGCACATCTTAACACTAGGGGTAGCTCTTTTAGCTTTAGCTACAATTTCATGTAAAAAGAAAGAAGATGAAGTAGCTGCTCCCAGCAATAATCAATTAATAGCTGAGACATATGCTAGAATAGTATATGCTACTTATGATGATGCAGTTATCACTGCTGAAGCATTAAAAACTAGCATTGAAACGTTTACAGATAACCCTACCGCAGCTAATTTACAAGCTTGTAAGGATGCTTATATAACAGCTCGTACTCCGTATGAGCAATCAGAAGGTTTTCGTTTTTATGATGGGCCTATTGACAATGCTACGGATGGTCCTGAAGGTTATTTAAATGCATGGCCATTAGACGAATCTTATATTGATTATGTAGATGGTGATGCAAACACAGGTATCATCAATGATATAACCAATTACCCTACAATTTCAACAGATGTATTAATTACAAGTAATGGTGATGGTGGAGAAGAGTATGTTTCTTGTGGTTACCATGCGATTGAGTTTTTGCTATGGGGTCAAGATTTATCTACTACCGGTCCCGGTGCAAGACCATATACGGATTACGTAATTGGAACGGGTGGTACGGCTTCGAATCAAGATAGAAGAGCGGCTTATTTAATTGCTTGTGCTGATTTATTAGTAGAGCATTTAACACAAGTAAGAGATGCTTGGGCTCCCGGTCAAAATAATTATAGAGCTACATTCTTAAGTAATCCTACCGAGGCAGTGACAAATATCATTTTAGGTATCGGTAGATTGTCTAAATTTGAATTATCCGGTGAACGTATGTCAGTGGCTCTTGATAACCATGATCAAGAAGATGAGCATTCTTGTTTCAGCGATCAAACAACAAACGATATTATCTTAGGTCAAAAAAGTATCGTGAACATAGTGCGTGGTAAATACGTTCGTATGGATAATACGGTCGTTGAAGGCACAAGTTTATATTCGGTTATGCAAGGATTAGATGCTACCTTTGCTACTTCATTAAATGGTGCTTTGACTTTAGCATCAGATAATGCGGGTCTAATTCAAGCTCCATTTGATCAAGAAATCAGTATTTCAAACCCGGATGGTAATGCCAGAGTTCAAGCTGCGATAGATGCTATACGTGATGAATCTACCACGTTTATCGATATGGCTGCTCGATTGAGTATCATCATTTCGTATTAATAAATTAAATGAAATCAATAGGTCTTTCTTTTGCTACCCTACTATTTGTTGCCGCTTTATTCTTTCAGTGTTCTAAAAAAGATTCACCGGAAAGTACAGTAGTTCCTTATGAACAGGATGAGGAGTATTCGGGTGGCAGAAGCATGACCATTTTTGACGTTACACAAAATGCTTTCGGGTTTAGTAGTCCCGAAGTAAACGGTGCAGAGTTAGACTCTTTTTTACTTGGTAATTCTTTCTTCCGATCTAACTGGGTAATTGCTCCCGCATCCACAACAGCAAGGGATGGATTAGGTCCTTTCTTTAATGCTAAATCTTGTAGTGGTTGTCATTTCTTAGATGGTAGAGGCAAACCTCCTGAATATCCCGGAGAAGAATTAACGGGATTGTTATTTCGCTTAAGCGTACCTGGAACAGATGCACACGGCGGTCCTCTTCCAATTGATAACTATGGTGGACAGTTAAGCAATCAAGCTATTGCCGGTGTAACTCCCGAAGGTACAGTACGTGTTGAATACTTAAATATTGTAGGCTATTTTGAAGATGGTACTATCTATAATATTCGTAAGCCTATTTATACTTTCCAAAATTTACAGTACGGTTCTTTACCCTCCAACTTTAAATATAGCCCTAGAGTTGCACAGCAAATTCCCGGTTTAGGTTTGTTAGAAGCAGTGGATGTTGCTACAATTCTAGCATTCGCTGATGAAGCAGATGCTAATGCTGATGGAATTTCCGGAAGACCTAATTATGTGTGGGATGAATCTTCACAACAAACAAAGATTGGGCGTTTTGGTTGGAAAGCTAATCAGCCAAGTTTATTTCAACAAACTTGCGGAGCATTCTTAGGTGATATAGGTATAACAAGTGATTTATTCCCCAATGAAAATTTAACAGCTGATCAACAAATTACTTACGGTTCATTACCAAATGGTGGAACACCTGAACTTCCTATAAAAAATGCAGGTTCAGTTACATTCTATTGTCAATCGTTAGCCATACCTGCTCGTAGAAATTGGACAGATCCTCAAGTAGTACGTGGTAAGCAATTATTTGTGGATGCTCAGTGTGCGTCTTGCCATATCCCTAAAATGCAAACAGGTGTGCATCCATTACCTTTCTTAAGTAATAAAACAATTCGTCCGTATACAGATTTATTACTACATGATATGGGCGATGGTCTAGCAGATGATAGAGAAGATTTCTTAGCTACAGGTAAGGAGTGGAGAACTCCTCCATTGTGGGGCATAGGATTGATTCAAAATGTAAACGGACATACGTATCTATTACATGATGGTAGAGCCCGTAACGTGCAAGAAGCTATCTTGTGGCATGGCGGCGAAGCAACTGCATCAAAAAATATATTCCTTAAGATGAGTGCCCAAGATCGAGCGGCATTGTTAGCATTTATACAATCATTATAAGAATGAAAAAGATAATTCTCTTATTAACTCTATTAAATGTAACGGTTTTAGTCTCTTGTAAAAAAGAGGCTAAAGAAGAGGTCGTAGAAGCAGACAGAGGACCGTTGTTAGTTCATCTGAGTGAAAAGGTAATTCTTCCAAGATTGGATAGCTTGTCAGATGCATTGAATGAATTGTCTACTGCGTATGCAATTTTTTCTTCTAGTAAAACTACAGCAAATCTTAATTCTGTTAGAGCGTCCTATATTCAAGCAGTGAAAGCATGGGAAGGCGTTGCTTCATTAAATTTTGGTCCTCAAAATGTTTATAGTTTAAATACGGGTGCAGTTAATTTGTTCCCTATTGATACGGCATTAATACTAAATAATATTAAACTTAATAATACTAATTTTACTACCTCTACCGCTCCCAATTATAGCGGGTTCCCGGCTTTAGATTATTTATTCTATGGTACAAATTATGATGATCAAAGAGTAGTCGATTCGTTTTTAGTACAAACGAATAGAACATCATTTACCTTAGCATTGATTAATGATTTAAAGCAACGTGTTCAACAAGCTAAACAAAGTTGGAGTCCTAGCGGAAGTAACTTTCTGAATTTATTTCAAAATAGTAAAGGTTTGGATATAGGTAGTTCGTTTTCAGCCTATGTCAATATGTTGGTGTATGATTTGGAAGTAGTAAAAAATTATAAAGTAGGTATACCTGTTGGAATCATTAATAATGAGCTTACCAATCCGCAAGTTGTCTATCCTTTAAAAGCAGAAGGATGTTTTTCTGATTCTACTATTTCGTTCATTCAGCAATCTATTACAAGTGATTATCAATTGTATTTAGGTGCAGCAATTACAGATTCTTTAGGAATGGATTCTTATTTACGTTCTATACAGCAAGTAGATTTGGCCAATAGAATCAATAATCAGTGGTTGGTGGTGATTAATTTATCTAATCAATTAAATCCTTCCATGGAATACTCATTAAATAACTCAACAGAATTAGCAAAACTTACCCAATTACATGCGGAGTTAGTTAACCTGGTAGCATTGATAAAAGTAGATGGTGCTTCCGCTTTAGGTATTACTATTTATTATGCCGATAACGACGGTGATTAATCTTTAGATTAAGGTAGAATCTGTTTTGATGTCACTCATCACAAAAATGCTGTTGATGTGACCTATCTCTTTAATCTCACTTATATTTTTCATTAATACTTCTTGGTATGATTTCATGTCTTTGGTGATGATTTTAAGTAGAAAATCGTACTCACCGGACGTGTTATAAATCTCTTTAATTTCTTTACAGTTTTTTAGTTCAAACAATACGAGCGATACTTTCTGTTTGTCGTGTACGGATAGTTTAATAAAACAAAATACGGTGAGCGATAAACCTAATTTCTCTTTGTCTAGCTTGGCACTATAATTTTTAATGATACCTGATTTTTCAAGTTTATTGATCCGCTCGTTGACGGCCGTAGGACTCAGATTAACTTTATCAGACAACTGTTTAACTGTATAAGAACTGTTCTGTTCGAGTATTCTTAGGATATTTTCATTAATCGAGTCTATTTGCATAGTTGGAATATCTATTTTTGTCTTCAAAAGTAATTATTTATAGATAAAATATTCATATGTAGTATTAATAATAGATAAAATATCTAAATAATGTATAAAAAATAGATTTATGTACTATAGTGTTCAATTTTGAATTGAAATTAAACGCTAAAATATATGAAGCTGCATAATTTGGGTTTTCCCAGAATCGGACAGAATAGAGAGTTGAAATTTGCTAATGAATCCTATTGGAACAAAAGCATTTTAGAATCAGAGTTGGATCAAGTTTGTTTGGAATTGAAAAACAAACATTGGAACAAACAATTGGAAGCGTCTTTAGACTATATACCTTGTTTAGATTTTTCAATGTATGATCAGGTCTTAGATCATTCCTTATTACTAGGGGCTATTCCGGAACGTTATACTCCGTTGGCAAATCAGTTCGGTTATCAAAGTAAAGAATTGTATTTCGCGATGGCTAGAGGTTATCAATCCGGAGGGGTTGATGTGAAAGCAATGGAGATGACCAAATGGTTAGATACCAATTATCATTACATGGTGCCTGAGTTAAGTTCGAATCAGAAGTTCTTCTTTAATGCAGGTAAATTTGTTCAAGATTTAAGAGATGCATATGCTACTTTAGGTTATAAAGCGAAACCTGTATTGTTATCACCTGTAAGTTATCTTTTATTGAGTAAAAAGGTTGGTGCGGATTTTTCTATTCTTAGTTTGTTGGATTCCTTACTAAAAGTGTATGATGATATTTTTGATTTGTTGACTCATATGCATTTCTATAATGTCCAGATAGATGAAGTTGCTTTAGTAAAAGATTTATCTGTGGAAGAGCAGAATGCTATTCGAAAAGTATACGAACATTGGAGTAACAAGCATCCGAAACTAAATATTATCTGTACTACTTATTTTGAGTGTACAGGTAATAATATACGCTTAGCGACAAGTTTGCCGGTTCATGCGTTGCATGTTGATTTGACTCGTTGTCCGGCACAGTTAGATGATATCTTTGGGCTTGACGAATTTTTAAATAGCAAAACAATATTGTCTTTAGGATTGATAGATGGTCGAAATATTTGGAGAAATGATTACTCTAAAAGTGTAGCATTTATCCAAAAGGCAGTAAAGGCGATAGGTGAAGATAGAGTATGGTTAGCCCCAAGTTGTTCATTATTGCATGTTCCTTATGATTTGGAACCGGAACAAAAACTTCGTGAGGATAATTCGGAGGTATATCATTGGTTAGCTTTTGCTAATGATAAATTGAAAGAATTATATGATTTGAAGCAGATAATGTCAGAGAAAGATAGTATTCATTCTAAAACTTTTAAAAAGAATCAACTGATTATTGAGAGTAGAAAGAAATCATTGTTGACCAATAATGCACATGTTCAAGAAGAACTTGCTTCTGTGACCGATAAAGAGACAGTGCGTTCAAGTGCATTTTCTATTCGTCAGCGTATACAGAAAGAATTGTTAGATCTACCATTATTGCCAACTACAACGATTGGGTCATTTCCTCAAACACAAGAAATAAGAAAATATAGAGCTTTATTTAAGCAAAATAAAATTAGCGAAGAGGAATACCATTTGTTCATTCAACAATCGATTCAATCAGCTATAAAAACTCAAGAAGAAATAGGTCTGGATGTGTTTGTACATGGAGAGTTTGAACGCAATGACATGGTAGAATATTTTGGTGAGTTACTTCAAGGTGTATTAATTACTCAAAATGGTTGGGTTCAAAGTTATGGTTCCAGATGTGTGAAGCCTCCGGTGATATTTGGAGATGTATATCTGGATAAATCAATGACGGTAGAGTGGACTACCTATGCCCAGTCGCTTACTCCTAAAAAAGTAAAAGGAATGCTCACCGGACCTGTTACTATATTAAACTGGTCTTTCGTAAGAGATGATCAAAGCCGACAAACTACCTGTAATCAAATAGCGTTAGCCATCCGACATGAAGTGAATGAATTAGAGAAAGCCGGTATCAAAATTATTCAAGTGGATGAGCCAGCGATTAGAGAAGGTTTACCTATTAGAAAAGAAAATCATGAAGCTTATTTGCAATGGGCTGTGAAGGCTTTCCGATTAGCGACTTCAGGGGTGAATGATGCGACACAAATACATACGCACATGTGTTATTCTGATTTTAATTCCATCATTCAAAGTATAGCAGCACTCGATGCCGATGTGATTACAATTGAAACTTCACGTTCTCATATGAAACTATTGAAAGTGTTTGGTGAGTATAGCTATCCTAATGAAATAGGACCTGGAGTTTATGATATTCATAGTGCTCGTGTTCCTTCGGTAGAGGAGATGCAGTTGTTGTTACAAAAAGCTGCAGAAGTAATACCTGCGGAGAATTTATGGGTAAATCCGGATTGTGGTTTGAAAACCAGAAACTGGGAAGAAACGATTACGTCTTTGCAACATATGGTGCAGGCCGCACAAAGAGAAAGAAAAAAGTATGTAATAGAAGTATAATAAAAAAGGGAGTGTTAAACTCCCTTTTTTTATGCCATTAGTAAATAAGCTTTGATGTAATCATCCAAATCTCCGGCTAGTACGTTATCTACATCCGTACGTTCAACGCCAGTACGAACATCCTTAATTAATTTATAAGGGAAGAGAACGTAGTTTCTGATTTGAGAACCGAAATCAATTTTCTTTTTAGTTCCTTCAATTGCTGCTTTCGCTTCGTTGCGTTTATCAATTTCTATTTGATAGAGTTTTGATTTTAATAACTTCAATGCTCGATCTTTATTTTGAATTTGAGAACGCTCTTGCTGACATTCGATAATCAAACCGGAAGGTTTGTGTTTCAAACGAACAGCTGTTTCCACTTTGTTTACGTTCTGTCCACCGGCACCACCTGCACGGAAGGTATCCCATTCGATATCTCCCATGTTGATTTCGATGTTAATGGTATCATCCGCTTCCGGATATACATAGACAGAAGCAAATGAAGTTTGACGTTTTCCGTCTGCATTGAAAGGTGAATCACGCACTAAGCGGTGTACACCAATCTCTGATTTTAAATGACCGTAGGCAAATTCACCTTCAATACCTAAGGATACAAATTTGACACCGGCAACTTCACCCGGTTGGTAAGATATTTCACGTACGGTATAGCCATGTTTTTCACCCCACATGATGTACATACGCATCAACATGGAAGCCCAGTCGTTACTTTCTGTACCACCCGCACCAGGGTTAATTTCTATGACAGCACTTAAAGCATCTTCTTCATTACTCAACATCTTCTTATATTCTAGTTCTTCTAGCGTTTTAAGAGTGTCGGCCAATTCTATGTCAAATTCAGCTTCGGAAACTTCTCCGGCTTCAAAAAACTCATACAACGTATCTAAGTCTTCCATCTTTTTGGAAAGAGCTGCGTACGGTACGGTCCAGAATTTTAGGGATTTGATTTCTTTCATCTGCTTTTCTGCTTCTTTGGGATTGTCCCAGAAGCCTGGTTCAGCAGATTTGTTGGTTAATTCTTGTATCTCGTCTACTTTGTTATCGTAGTCAAAGATACCTCCTTAGAGCCGAAACACGGCTTCTTACATCTTTCAATTGATCTGTAGTCATGATGTTTTATTATTCTTCGAAAGGGTAAATATACAAAATCAATTGGTAAGCCTGTGAATATTAAACGGATTACTTTTTCTCCGGAATCCAATAGACTTCATCGGTGCCGGTGTCTTTACTTAATTGACGCGATAAAACGAAAAAATAGTCGGAAAGTCTGTTCAGGTAAGGTATTAGTAGTGGGTGTAAAAGATGATGATCCGGAATAGAAATAACAGAACGTTCTGCTCTTCTGCAAATAGTTCTACATAGATGTGCTAATGCAACACTTTCTTGGGGTGCCGGTAATATAAAATATTTCTGTACGGGTAATCCTTCCGTCATTTGATCCATAGCCTTCTCCAAATCTACTATATCTTGTTCGGTTAGACTAGGCTGATACAAATGTTGTTTACTTTCTTCGGTGGCTAAGGCAGCTCCAATTTCAAATAATAACGATTGACTTTTTCTTAAAAGCGAAAATGCGGAATGATTAACAAGTAATTTCGATAATAAAAGTGCTATGAAGCTGTTGAGTTCATCGGTTGTTCCATACGCTTCTAATCGTTCATGAGATTTAGAAACTCGAGTCCCACCTAATAGGGAAGAAGTTCCTTTGTCGCCTGTTTTAGTATAGATTTTCATGCCGATGAAACAGTTTAATGATTGCTGAAACTTAGCTTCCGGATTGAAGTGCGTTCACTTGATTTTGAATCATGCGAATTTGTTCCGCTGTTAAATAACGTTGGAAGCGTTGTACCTCATTTTCAATACCGGTATAAAGTCCTAAATCAACATAACATTGAATAACGTCCCAACCCATTCTAGCGGATGTGAAATGAATGTCCGAGAAGTCGGTATAATATGGAAGCGCGGTATAACTTCCTTGATTCATTTTTATTCTATTTAAACCGGATAGGGCTATATTAATATCATATCCAGTTGAACGAAGTGCCTGTAGATAGAATCTTTCAGATGTTAATGAGTCTCCTTCCACTTCTTTTAGTTTGGCTTGGCAATAATCAAGATATCCTAAGTTGTCCTGAGTAAGTTTAGCTTTAGCTAATTGATTTTTTAGAGGTTCCCATTGTTTTAATCCCACCATATTAATTAACATTTCTTTATTGGTTGCTGCAACAATAGAAGGGTCAGGCTTCTCAGGAGGGATAGCCTGAGTTAATAATATATTAGCTTTAGTAAAATCTCCGGCTATGTTTAATTGTTGTGCTAAGTCAACTATGGAGGCAAAACGTAATTGAGTGTCGTTAATTTTTTGTAACTGCTCTGTTAGCTCTTGCCATGTTTTTTGACTGCTACGGTAATGTAAATATTGTACTTTACCTAAATCGCTTAATGTATCATAAATGGATGAGTTAAATGCTCCCATACTTCTTGATAGCATATTAGCATTATTTATAATTTCCGGTGAAAGTGATTTGGATAATTCTTGTAACAGAGTTTTATGAAGCTGTAATTCATTTAATTCTGCGGCAGCTAACAAATATTGGATATATGTCCATTGCTCTCGTTTGATCATGATGTGATCATAACTATCTTGAGCTTCATGGTAAAGACCACTACGTAATTGCCAATTTGCTAATAGATAAAAATAATCTTCATTATTCGTTTGTAATGCTACTTCTTTTAATCTCTTTAAACCATCTACAACATCTGTACGAGAATAAAATTCATACATTAATTTAGAAATGTACAAGTCTTCACCAAGGATGTCATTTTCCGGTTGACGTATGTATTGTTCCAAAATAGGAAGTAATGTGCTGTCTTTGAATTTAAGATGAGATAGCGTGTAGTTATGAAGAATTGTATAGTTGTATGGTGTGATGATAGAATCCTTTATGACGGCTTCCGGTAAAGGATTAGATGACACAATACCGGCAATAGTTTGGTATCCTAAGGTGTTACCGGTGAATGCCGCAGATGAGAAATTAGAGTAAGTCTTAGTAATGCTATCGCAGTAACTAAAATCACCACTTGCTGCTTGGTAGGCTAAAAGATTTGAAATAGGAATTTCATTCGAAGATAGAGAAGCCGCCTTCTCATAGAAATAAATACTAGAGTCTGTATCATTCATGTTATGATACAAGTAACCTAAGTTGTTATACAACTTATCTGATGATGGGAAATCTTTTAATCCGTCTTTTAGTAAGAAGATAGCAGGGAATAATTGCTCGTTGTGTAAATAGAAATTACTAATAGCAACATAAGCATATTCTGTGGGGGTTAATACCAGTAGGTTTTGATAACACTGAAAGGCTGCTTCTTTTTGATCAATGCTCTCATAATGTTTAGCTAATACAAAGTTAACTTTTTGAGTTAGGCGTGCATGATATAAAGCTTCTTTATAATATTCTTGACCCATTAAGGTGTCTTGATTGTAAAAGTAAGCATCACCTACGTGAGTGTTATAACCTGTTTTACCAAGTTTTAATGTGATGAAATTACTATGGAAGTTAAGTGCTAACACACCTAAGAATCCTAACAATGTCATGCTAAACATAGAAATTCTAGCCGGTTTGAATAGTACTTTATATACTTCGACCGGTTGAATGTAGACCATCCAAAAGTTGATGAGTACATATACAAGCATAGCTAATCCAATACCTAGATGAATATAAATATATGTTCGTTCAATCATGTTAGCTAAAGCATCGTTGGCCGTCATATATGCGGTGCCGAGTGTAGTTAAAGTGATGATGGCTAAACATAAGTACAAAATACCACCTAATGGATTGTATGGTATAGCTGAACCTAAAAAGTTTTGCTTTAATTTTTGCATCCATATGCCCAATACAACATTGATGATAATGAGTAGAGCAGGAGGAATTAAAAACATATTTATTTCAATAACTCCGGACTTGATAAACCATAATAAAAATAAGTTGCTCAAGTATAATCCACCTATGATTAAGAAATTCCAACCTCGATTGCCTGCATCACTAATCGTTAGTTTACTATCAGATGTTAATACAACAAAAAAGTGCATCGTGTCTTTGGATGTTAACAAGATGAATAGAACGGTAAGAATTAACGGGACTATGAAAGAATAATGAGAGAAAAGAATCACACCATTACTTACTTCTGCATAGTTGTCAATAATGACAAATAGAAGTAGATGTAAAATTGCTATAAGTCCTAGTCTGGTTTTGAAGTGAATGTTTTCACCGTAGGCGTGAAAGTAATAGGATAAACCTACTGTAGTAGTCAAGAATAATAGTATAGGTATGCGACTTTCCAATCCAAATAAAGCTATGCTTTCTGTTTTACCGGTAATTAAAAAAAGCATGTATAGTCCCATTCCTAATATAAAGAACCAAAGTTCAGCATAGGAGAGGATTACTACGATGATAGATAAGCACAAAAGTAGACTACCAAACGATAAATAACTTACCCAAGGATGAAGCTGAAAGTTGCCACTATCATAACTTTCAAGTAGGAATAAAGCATGGTTGTCTTGAGAAATAGGAACCTGATTGATTTCAAATTGATCAATGATAACTTTGGATTGAGTCCATTCCCCGGAGTTCGTCCAACCAATGGCAAAAGAGTCTCCAATGAAATAAGCCAAGGAAACATAAACAATAGATGCACCTACTAAAATAAGTAAGGCTACGAAAAGGTTCTTAAAAAAAGAATCCCAACGTAGCCAAAAGAATTGATCACGCATGATATAAAATTATAGAGCCTTAGCTTAAGAATTTAGGAACTCTGAAATAATCGGTATCTTTTTTAGGAGCATTCGCTAATGCTTCTTGATGAGTGATGGTTACTTTCACTTCATCTTCTCTTAATACATTAATTTCATGACTCATGTGAATTAATGGTTGAATTTTATCCGTATTCAATTCGTTTAGTTTTTCCATCCAAACTAAAATCTTGTTGAAGTCACCGGAGAAGTTATCAAGTTCTTCTTCTGTAAATTCTAAACGAGCTAAATAGGCAATCTTTTTTATTTCTTCTTTTGAAATACTCATGGTATTAAAATTTATCGGAATGATATTTTTTTAAAGTTGATTCTATGATAGCGTAGGTTTGATCTTTTAAAGTATCTACATCATCTAGAGTTAATCCTTTGGTAGAAATGGGTGCATGAACTACAGCATGCATTAATTTTCTACGGGGTACAAATTTACCATCATCCGGCAATATTTGCCAATTATTTATGATAGACATTGGCACAATTGGGATTTGTTTTTCAATCGCCATGCGAAATGCCCCATCTTTGAAAGGGATCATCTTAGGTGCTTGAGCATGAGGAGGTATGGTTCCTTCCGGGAAAATGGCCAAATTGTGACCTAAATTTAACTTCTCTAATGACTGAATCATAGTGTTATAACGACTTTTCGCACTTTTTCGGTCTACCGGAATGTATAAGTTACGGAACATATACCCAAATACAGGAACTTTGGCTAAGGCAGCTTTTCCTATAAATACATTATATCCGGGTAGCGCATAACAAATGGTAGGGATGTCCAAAAAGGAGGTATGATTAGCACAATAGATATATTGCTGCTTGCTATCCGGCTTGAATTCCCAGTCGATTTTAGTTCGTAAAAAGCAGGTATAGAACACGGTATGTGCCCAAATACGGTTCATAAAGTGCCCGTATTTTTTCCATGATTCTTTTTGTACAAAAAGTACAAAAAACGGATAAAGGAGAATAAATACTACTACAAAACAGGTCCATACCCAGATTTTGTATAGTGTTTCCCAAAACTTTGCCATTCTTATTTATTTTTTTCTAAAATGAAATATGCTTTAAGTAATCCGGCAATACTTAAACTGTCTGTGATTTTTCCTTCCATTACCCATTGAACTGCTTCTGACAAAGGAAGTTTTTTAACGATTAATTGTTCGGTGTCTTCCGGTTCGCTGTCGCCTGCAGAAAGTTCGGTAGCGAGGAAAAGAAAACCTTCTTCATCCGTTACAGAATTAGAAGTATGTATTCTTCCTAGGTCTTGCCACTTAACAGCACTAAAACCTGTTTCCTCTTTTAATTCACGTTGTGCCGATTCCAACGGTGTTTCGTTCATTGGGCCACCACCTTCAGGAATTTCCCAGGAATATTCATCTAGCGTATACCTAAATTGCCCAACCAGATAAGTATATCCGTCTTGATCTACGGGAACTACACCTATGGCTTTGTTTTTAAAACTTACTACTCCATATATTCCGGGGCTTCCAGTGGGTTTTAGTACTTTGTCTTCACGTACAGAAATCCATGGATTGTCATATATGTCTTGACTCTGTAATTTGGTCCAAGGGTTATCAAATTCTCCCATGATGTTGGATTTGTTTACACGAAGATAAGGAATTGTAAGTAACCCTTTTTTGACATAAATCAAATAAGTAAAACTATGTGGACAAATCTTAAGGGTATTCACTATCATTTTGTTAATTTTGAAGGATGCCATTACTGTCATGTCATACAGAAGGATTAGTTGAGGCCGGTGTAGATGAAGCCGGAAGAGGATGCTTAGCAGGTCCGGTAGTAGCCGCTGCTGTAGTCTTACCTATGGGGTATAAACATCCCTTGTTAAACGATTCCAAAAAATTAAGCGCTAAACAACGATTGGCGCTGAAAGAAGATATACTTCGTGATGCGATTGATTTTCATATCGCAGAAGTTTCCCATGTCATTATCGATGAAATTAATATTCTTCAAGCAACCATGAAGGCGATGCACAAAGCCATTAAAGGCTTGAAGAAAGCTAAACCGGAGTTGTTGTTGATTGATGGAAATCAATTTAAAACTTATCCGGGTATTCGACATGAAACCATTGTGCAGGGAGATGGGAAGTTCTTATCCATTGCGGCCGCTTCCATTTTAGCTAAAACCTATCGGGATGAATTGATGGTGAAATTATCCAAAGATTTTCCTCAATACGGCTGGGACGTGAATGCCGGCTACGCTACAGAAAAACACCGACAAGCCATTACAGAATTTGGCTTTACTCCATATCATAGAAAATCATTTCATTTAAAACCAACGCAACTGGATTTGTTCAGTTGAGTGTCATTCCATGGAAGAAAATAAATCAATCCCTTTACATGAGGTACATGTAGCCTTAGGTGGTAAGATGGTTCCGTTTGGCGGATTCATCATGCCGGTACGTTACACTTCTGATATTGAAGAGCACATGGCGGTGCGCGAAGCAGCCGGTATCTTTGATGTGTCACACATGGGAGAGTTTGTACTAAGCGGACCTAAAGCATTGGAAGTAATTCAGTCGTTAACAACGAACGATGCTTCTGTTTTACCTATTGGTAAGATTCAGTACTCTGCTTTGACCAACAATAACGGAGGCATTATTGATGATTTGTTAGTATACCGTATCGGCGAAGAGAAATATTATATCGTAGTAAACGCATCTAATATTGATAAAGATAAATCATGGATCATGAAACATCTTCCTAAGGAAGGAGTGGTGTTCCAAGATATTTCAGAACAAACTTGTTTGTTTGCTGTGCAAGGCCCTAAAGCAGTAGAGATTGTTAAGCAATTAACTTCTTTTGATGTAGCAGGTATGGAATATTATACTTGTGCTACCATCGATTTTGCAGGTCATAAAGATGTTTTTATCTCCACTACAGGTTATACCGGTGGTGGTGGATTTGAAATCTATGTGCCAAATGAGATAGCAGCAGACGTATGGGCTCAACTAATGAAAGTAGGTACTCCATTAGGAATGAAGCCTTGTGGTTTGGGCGCTAGAGATACCTTAAGATTAGAAATGGGTTATTGTTTATATGGTAATGATATGAACGATGATATCAATCCAATCGAAGCAGGTTTAGGTTGGATTACGAAATTCACTAAAACGTTTACCGCTTCTGATAAAATTGCTGATGTAAAATCAAAAGGCGTAGATAAAAAACTAGTTGCTTTTATTTTAGAAGAAAGAGGTATTCCGCGTAGCCACTATGAATTGTTTGATGCGGAAGGTGTAAATAAAATAGGTGAAGTAACTTCAGGTACTCAATCTCCTTCTTTATCCAAAGGAATAGGGATGGGTTATGTAGCTACAGCTTATGCCAAACCTGAAACTCCAATTTCAGTGAATGTACGTGGTAAAATGTTAAAAGCAAAAGTGGTTAAACTTCCTTTCGTGAAAGGAAATATTCAATAATATGTCAGAAAGAACAATCGATGTATGTGTGAGTCCTGAGTTGGTTCATTTGCATGAGCCTAAAGGGAAGTTGGTAGTGGTGATTGATATACTTCGTGCAACTTCTTGTATGACTACTGCCTTAGCGAATGGGGTTACTTCTATTACTCCGGTAGCTACGCTAGAAGAGTGTCAAGCATTAGGTGAAAAAGGATACATAACTGCAGCAGAACGTGATGGTAATAAAATGGAAGGTTTTGATTTAGGAAACTCTCCTTTTAGTTATCATGATAATGCGTATGCCGGTAAAAAAGTAGCGGTAACAACTACCAACGGAACACAAGCTATCGTTCGTTCGGTAGGGGCAGCAGATATTATTGTAGGTTCATTTTTAAATCTTACTGCCGTAGTGAAATATATCCAAAGTAGAAATGAAGATGTGTTGTTACACTGCGCCGGATGGAAAGGTAAAATGAATTTAGAAGATACCATCTATGCCGGAGCGTTGGTGAATGCATTAAATCCATCCATCAAACATAATGAAGATTCAGTGTTGACAGCTTTAGAGCTTTATCACTCGGCGAAAGATAATTTGATGAGTTACTTATCCAACTCTTCTCACGTTAACCGATTAAAAGGGAAGGGGATATTAAAAGATATTGAATATTGCTTAACGCATGATGTGTACGATGTAGTACCGGTGATGCGTAATGGCGAACTAGTGAAAAATTAATCAATATTATAGTTGAAGATTGTTTCTTGGAATTGTAATGGAGCATTTAGAAATAAGTTTGAATATATTTCGAACTTCGATGCTGATATTTATATTATTCAAGAATGTGAAAATCCAACAGAATCTAAACATAATGAATATCAAAAATGGGCTGATAATTTCCTTTGGATTGGAGATTCTAAAAATAAAGGACTTGGGGTTTTTGCAAAACCAGAAATAGAACTAGAAAAACTAAATTGGTCTAATCAATTTAAAGGCCATCCAGTTAAACATTTTTTACCTTGTAGAGTAAATCAATCATTTGATTTGTTAGCTATATGGACTCATCGTAATAACTCTCCGAATTTTGGATATATTGGGCAGTTATGGAAATATATTCAAATAAATAAGCATAATTTGAATAATACATTTTTAGTTGGAGATTTTAACAGTAGTACGATTTGGGATCAATGGGACAGATGGTGGAACCATTCTGATGTAGTTAATGAATTGAAAGAACTTGAAATAGAAAGTTTGTATCATTATTTCACAGGTGAACAACAGGGAAAAGAAACAATCCCCACTTTATATTTTCAACGTAATATAAATAAGCCTTACCATATAGATTATATTTTTGGTGCAAAAAAGACTATTAATAATCTAGTAAAAATAGAGGTTGGACAACCAAGTAAGTGGTTAAGTATAAGTGACCATATGCCACTTTATTGTGAATTAAGCTAATCTATTTGTTAATTTCTCACTGTATCATAAACCACTTGTACCAGTCCACTGGTGTAAGTGGTTGTTTTTTTATGTTTCAAATTTTTATTCACCGGATTTCCTTGAAACAAGCGTACTCCACTGCCCACAAAAATAGGGATGATGCTAAGGATGTAGCGATCAATCAAATCATGTTGTTGTAATAAAGCTACGGTTTGAGCTCCGCCATCACAGTATATGTCTTTACCTTCTTCAGAGGTTAACTTCTTTAAAAGTGAAATCAATTCGTTCGGTTGGATGAAAGTAACGTTGGGATCAGCAGGTAGAGATTGCGAAGTGACTACATATACTTTTTTATCCGAGTGAGGGAAATCAATACCCAAAGATTTTACTTTATCGTAGGTTTTTCTTCCCCAGATAAGCGTGTCTACAGTTGAGTTAAATTCAGCGTAGCCATAATCTTCGCCGTCTACTTCTACTACGGAAAGAAAATCTAAATTATCATCATCTCCGGCAATGTAGCCATCTACGCTACAAGCGATGTAAAGCACTACTTTTCTCATAAGGAAGGAAATAAAAAAAGCAGGAGTGAAGCCTGCTTTAGTATAAAATTATTTTTGAATGCGGTGAACCCAACCGAATTTATCTTCCGCTACACCGTGTTTAATATCCAATAATGTTTGGTTTAACTTATTAGATAATTCACGTTTTTCAACCGAAGGTAAAACAATGTCAGTGCCGTTGAAATGAATTTTAGCAATGTGTGTAATGGTAGCAGCTGTACCGGTACCAAAAGCATCTTGTAACGTACCGTTGTTATATGCTTCTAAAATTTCGTTAGCACTTATCTTACGCTCTTCTACTTTTACTCCCCAATCACGAGCTAGTGTTAAGATACAATCACGAGTAATACCCGGAAGAATAGAACCACCTAGTGGAGGCGTTACTAATGTATTATTGATAACAAACATTAAGTTCATAGTACCCGACTCTTCGAAGTACTGATGCTCTTTACTGTCTGTCCATAAGATTTGATGATAACCTTTTTCTGAAGCTAACTTAGCAGGAAGTAAAGACGCCGCATAGTTACCACCTGTTTTAGCTTCACCAATACCCCCTTCAGCCGCACGTACGTATTTGCTTTCTACAATTACGTTAACTGTACCTTTGTAGTAGCCGGCTACAGGACAAGTAAAGATGATGAACTTATAATTTGAAGAAGGCTTAACACCTATGTAAGGATCGGTAGCGAAGATGAATGGACGTAAGTATAAAGAACAACCTTCTTTATTAGGAATCCATTCTTGATCAAGAGTTACTAATTGATCAATGGCTTCATAGAAGAAACTGCGTGGCATTTCTGGCATACAAATTCTTCTGTTGGAGTTGTTCATACGTTCCAAATGTTTGTCCGGACGGAAAACTAATAAATCACCGTTCGATGCACGGTAAGCTTTCATACCTTCAAACACCATCTGTGCGTAGTGTAGAGCTGAGCAAGCAGGGCTCAAAGTTATATTTTGAAAAGGAACAATTTTCATTCCGGTCCATTCTCCGTTGACGTAATCAGCGACGAACATATGATCTGAATTCACAGCACCAAATTCTAATTGGTCAAAGTTCGTTTGTGCTAACTTAGATTGAGTGGTTTTCTCAACCGGGAAATGGGTAGTTGTCGTACTCACGGTTATAATTAATGTTTTGGCCCGCTAAATTACGTATTAATACCCTATTTTTCAATCAAAAAACAAGGAAAACCTACGTAAAAAGTTTTAGGAAAGCTTAGGGTTGTCTTTGTGTCTTTGGGAATCTCTTTGTGTTTTTTTATCCATGTTTTTTTTCATGGCTTCGGTTAAGTTAATGCCCGTTTGATTGGCAATGCAGGTCAAAACAAATAGGACATCGGCGATTTCTTCGCTCAAATCCTTATCGGTATCTGATTTTTTGAACGATTGTTCTCCATAGGTACGAGCCATAATTCGAGCTACTTCACCCACTTCTTCCATAAGTAAAGCAGTGTTTGTCAGTTCGTTAAAATATCTTACACCCACGGTTTTAATCCATTGGTCTACTTCCGATTGTAAATTGTCCAGGGTCATATTATTGCTTGTTTTCAGTATCAATTATAATAGTTACCGGTCCGTCGTTGCACAAACTGACTTTCATATCGGCTGCAAACTTCCCGGTGGCTACTTTGCTAAGCTGGGGATTAGCTTGGGCTTTTTGAATCGTATACTCATATAATTGAGTCGCTACATCCGGTTTTGCCGCTCGAATGAAAGATGGGCGATTCCCTTTTTTAGTGTTAGCTAATAAGGTGAATTGGCTGATGAGCATAAATTCACCTTTAATATCTTCAAGTGAGAGGTTCATTTTGCCTTCGGCATCTCCAAATATTCGCATTTGAACTATCTTTTGTAATAACCAATCTGCTTCTTGTTCGGTATCATTTTCAGCTACCCCAAGTAATACACAAAGGCCTTGATTGATTTGCCCTACTACTTGCCCCTCTACGGTCACTGAGCAGTCTTTAACACGTTGTATTACAGCAATCATTTAATTTTAATAAAATTCTTACTTATGAAAATAACTAAATAAAATAATTTACGTATTTGTCAATTGTTTTGGACCTAAATCTATTAATATAAAATATCATACACTACACTGTTTATGAAATACTATCTAAACGTAGTTGTTTTTTTTAGCGCATTTTTTTGTATATCTATCAATCTAGTGCAAGCACAGACTCCGGTAAAAGAAGGAGGCAATCCTGTAATTGAGTTATTAATTGTCTCCGGTGATTCACTAAAACCTTTGGTGCGAATAAATCATGGTACTGAATATAAAATAAAAGTAGTATTGAAAGGTGGGATTGAAAAAACAAGGCATCAGCTAAATATTTCTAGTACGCAGGCCTTAATCACCAAATCTGAAGAAATTAATGTATATTACGTCATTCCTTTGTCAGAAGGAAGCATGGGTATTTCTGTAGAAATAGAACTTCGAGAACCTTATCAAGTGATAAAGTTAAATACTCAAAAGAAAAAAGTAACCAAAGAAATAGTAAAAGTATATCCACCTAAAAATTATTTGATAGGCTATCAAGTAATACAAGTGGATTAATTATAAGTAAGAGTGCATATGGGTGTGAAATTTACCACAGAAGAACACAGAAGATTATTAATTGCAAAAGAAAATAACCCATGGAAAAACTGGGGACCTTTTCTTTCGGAAAGACAATGGGGGACAGTGCGTGAAGATTATAGCCAAGATGGTTCTGCTTGGGAGTACACTACTCACGATATGGCCAGAAGTTATGCCTACCGCTGGGGAGAAGAGGGGATTGCAGGTATTTCAGATAATAAATCATTAATTTGTTTTGGTGTCTCTTTATGGAATGGTAAAGATCCTATTTTAAAAGAAAGATTATACGGGATGACCGGTAATCAAGGTAATCATGGGGAAGATGTAAAAGAGTTATACTATTATTTAGATAACACGCCTACTCACTCTTATATGAAGATGTTGTATAAATATCCTCAAGCGGAGTTCCCTTATCAACGATTAATCGATGGTAATTCTCGTAGCAATCGTCAAGATCCGGAATATGAATTAGTAGATACCGGAGTGTTTGATAACAATGAATACTTTGACGTATTTGTTGAATATGCTAAAGCGGATCAAGATGATTTATGCATCAAGATCACAGTACATAATAGAGGGCCGGAGGAGGCTGAAATTACAGTACTTCCTACCTTATGGTTTAGAAATATTTGGGCATGGGGATACGATTGTATACGTCCAAGAATGAGTGCTCAAAAAGATGGTTCCATTAAATTAGAACACTATTTAACCGGAGACTATCATTTTTATGCAGAGAATGCGCAACGCATGTTATTCTGCGAAAACGAAACCAACAACAAACGTTTATATAACACAGCTAATAAGTACAGTTACTGTAAAGATGGTATCAATGATTATATCATTTATGGTAATAATGGCGCTGTCAATTTATTGCAACGTGAGGGGACAAAAGCTTCAGCACACTTTAAGTTAACCATACCTGCGGGAGGTTCTCAAGAAGTTAAATGTAGATTATCGAACGTAGCTCATCAAAAACCTTTTGAAACGTACGATCAAGTATTCACGGATCGATTGAAGGATACAGAAGAGTTTTATAATGCCGTAATGGAAGGTATCAAAGATCCTGAATTACGCATGATACAACGTCAAGGCTATGCCGGTATGTTGTGGACAAAACAGTTTTATTATTTTAATATTCATCAGTGGATTACAGGGGATCCTTCAAAAGTTCAAAATGTTAAAGAACATAGAAAGAAAGGTCGAAATCATCACTGGATACATTTAAATAACTCAAACGTAATTTCCATGCCGGATAAATGGGAATACCCTTGGTACGCGGCGTGGGATTTAGCTTTTCACTGTATACCGTTAGCACGTATTGATCCGGATTTTGCCAAGCGACAATTGACCATTATGTTGCGTGAGTATTATATGCACCCGAACGGGCAGATACCAGCGTATGAGTGGAACTTCAGTGATGTGAACCCTCCGGTGCATGCTTGGGCTTGTTGGAGAGTTTATGAAATAGATAGAGAAATGCGTGGCGAAGGGGATACCTATTTCCTTGAGCGTGTTTTCCATAAACTAGTAATGAATTTTACCTGGTGGATCAACCAAAAAGATAAAGATGGTAAAAACATCTTTGAAGGTGGATTCTTAGGCTTAGATAATATTGGAGTATTTGACCGAAGTCAACCATTGCCTATCGGTGGGCGCACAGAGCAGGCAGATGGTACTAGCTGGATGGCTATGTATTCATTGAATATGCTGAAAATAGCTACGGAGTTAGCTATGAAAAATCCGGTGTACCAAGATATGGCTTCGAAATATTTCGAGCACTTCCTATACATAGCTGGTGCGATGAATAACATAGGTGGTGAAGGTATAGGTCTGTGGGATGATGAAGAACAATTCTTCTTTGATATTATTCACTTACCGAACGGTCATAGTCAGCACTTAAAAGTACGCTCTATTGTTGGTTTGATTCCGTTGTTTGCTATTGAGGTCATCTCGGCTGAAATGGTTGAAAAACTTCCGGATTTCAAACGCCGATTAGAGTGGGTGTTAGAAAACAGACCGGATTTGGCTAGCCAGATTTCACGTTGGTTTGAGCACGGTAAAGGGAAGTCTCGAATTCTTTCCTTGTTACGTGGACACCGCATGACCATGGTGTTAAAACGAATGCTGGATGAAGGAGAGTTTTTATCTGATTATGGTATCAGAGCACTTTCCAAAGCACACGAATCAAAACCATATGAATTCCATTACCACGGAAAAGTATTTGCGGTATCATATAAACCGGCAGAATCTGATAGTGGTATGTTCGGAGGTAACTCCAACTGGAGAGGACCTATTTGGTTCCCTATTAACTACATGATTGTAGAAAGTTTATTGAAGTTTGCAGATTACTATGGTGATGAATTTAAAATTGAACACCCTACCGGAAGCGATCAGTTATTAACGTTAAAAGAAATAGCACGCGATATATCAGATCGATTAGTAAGTTTATTCCGAATGGAAAATGGTAAACGTGCGGTGAATGGTGGAGTGGAGATGTTTGATAAAGACCCACATTTTAAAGACTTAATTACTTTCTATGAATTCTTCCATGGAGATAATGGTAGAGGTTGCGGTGCTTCCCATCAGACGGGATGGACAGGATTGGTAACAGCCTTAATTCATGAGTTTAATAATGAGAGTACGAACTAATATTCGTACTCTTTCATAAAATAAAAAAACCACTCTGTTATGGAGTGGTTTTTTTATTTCTAAGTAGTGATGGATTACTTAACTTTTTTAGAAAGTTCAGCACCAGCTTTGAATTTAACTACTTTTTTAGCTTTGATTTTAATCACTTTACCAGTTTGTGGGTTTCTACCGTTACGAGCTGCACGAGTAGCAGTTTTAAAAGTACCAAAACCGATTAATACTACTGATTCACCTTTTTTAAGTGCTTTACCAGTGTTAGCTAAGAACGCGTCTAAAGCTCTTTTTGCATCTGCTTTTGTTAAGCTAGCATCAGCTGCAATAGCATCAATTAATTCTGCTTTGTTCATGTGTGTAAATGTTTAAATTGACTAAAGTTTTAAAATGTAGTACGAAATTACAGTAATAACGGGCACTTGCAAGTGTTGGTTCTATTTTTTATCTGCTTTGTTGATAACTTTTAATCTTTTAACATTCTTCTGTAACGCCCTATTGATAGGGGCTACAGGGGAAAAGTACAAATATATATATAGGACTTTAGTAGCCTGATTTTAGTGAAATACCTCCTCAAAGCCTTTATTTATTACTATTTCAGGGTTTTTAACATAATCCACAACTAGCTTAAGTGAAACTTGTGGATAAGTCTGAAAGACTCTGTAAGCCTTTATGAAAGCGAGATAGAGAATATCTATATAATATGACGCACTCTCTATAGTGTTAATTTCTTATTCATCGCTTTTTGACTTATTGTTTGTTTTGGGCTTCTACTAATCAAATGAATCAATGGTATAACATGTGGTTAAACAGGTGCATATCATAGGGATAAATGGGTATTTTTCCACAAAACCATGATTTGGGGGTAAAAAGTGGGTGGAAGTGGGTGAGAGTGGTTGTTTTTTCCTTTTTCTTTTTTAAATTTGTTTTAACCAATTGGCAATCAATACATACGAAATGGGTTTCTTTTCCGGAGAATATGACTGTACGATAGATGCGAAAGGCAGAATGGTCTTGCCTGCTCGTATTAAGTCTAATTTGCCGGAACTAGACGCAGGAAATGTAGTATTGACGCGAGGTTTTGAAGCTTGTTTAGTATTGTATTCTCAAACAGAGTTCAAGAAAATCTATAACAAAATTGCCGGCTTAAATGAGTTCAGCGAGGAGTTTAGAAGATTTCAAAGAAACTTTTTCCGTGGAGTACAGGAATTGGAGTTAGATAATAACAGTCGATTGTTACTTCCTAAATCTCTAGCAACACATGCGCAATTAGATAAAGATGCTATTGTGGTAGGGATGGGAAATAGAGTTGAGATTTGGAATCCTACTGTTTACGAACAGTACTTAATACAAGATAATTCAGAGCTGGCCAAACTAGCCGAAAAATACTTAGCCAACCAATCAACAGAATGATGTATCACGTACCGGTATTGCTCCACGAAAGTATAGACGCTCTCTCCATTAATCCGGAAGGTATTTACGTCGACGTCACTTTCGGCGGAGGTGGGCATAGCCGTGCCATTTTAGAAAAGCTTACAACCGGACATCTATATGCATTTGATCAAGATGCAGATGCTGTTGATAATGCAAAAGGTCTAGAAGGTAAAAATTTTACTTTAATCCCTGCGAACTTCCGCTATATCAAAAAATACTTACGCCTTCACGGAGTTTCTCATATAGATGGACTTCTTGGAGATTTAGGTATTTCATCACATCAAATTGATACTCCCGAGCGTGGATTCTCTACTCGCTTCGATGCGCCTTTAGATATGCGTATGGATAGAGCTACTGATAAAACAGCAGCGACTATCCTAAATCAATATTCAGAACATGGTTTACATACTATTTTAGGTATGTATGGCGAAGTAAAAAATGCAAAGACACTAGCACAAGCTATTGTGAAGTATCGTATAGCTAACCGTTTCAAAACTACAGGTCAGCTGACGGAATTCTTAGAAGCCTATGCTCCTAAAGGAAAGGAACATAAATATTATGCTCAAGTTTTTCAAGCTCTTCGTATCGAGGTGAACGAAGAACTTGATGTGTTAAAAGATTTATTAGAGCAAAGTCAACAAGTATTGGCGCCAGGTGGTCGATTAGTGATTATTAGCTATCACTCTTTAGAAGATCGATTAGTGAAAAATTTTATTGCTCAAGGTAAATTTTTCGGAGAAGCGGAAAAGGATGTATATGGTTATGCAGCTAAACCTTTCAAAGCAGTTGGTAAATCCATTGAGCCTTCAGAAGAAGAATTAGAAAAAAACACAAGATCGCGTAGCGCACGTTTACGTGTTGCTGAAAGAATATAATATGGCATCTAACGAGTATAAACAACCTAAAGAAAAACCGGTAAAGGAGACTAAACAAAAGTCTTCCGGTAAAGGGCTGTTTTCTCTGTTAAAAAAGTATACCTCCATTGGGAATGCGTTTGATGATGGTGTTCCTGTTCATTATGTGCCATATATATTATATGTAGCTGTATTGCTTATACTATATATATCGAACGCTCATAACGGTGATCGTTTAGTTCGAAAAATTAATAAAATGAAAACGGAGGTAAATGATTTACGTGCTGACTTTACAACTTTAAAGGCAGATTTGATGCTGAAAAGCAAGCAATCTGAAGTCGCAAAAACAGTAGCTCCAATAGGTTTGGTGGAAAGTACCAATCCTCCTATTAAAATTAAATTAACAGAAGAAGAATAGTGAATATTAAGCAGTCCATATTGCTTCGATTACGTTTGGTCTTTATAGGTATAGCCTTGTTTGGTGCGGCTATTGTCTATAAGATTGTTCGTATTCAGTATATAGAAGCAGATAAATGGGAGCAAATTGCTATTGATAATTTATACGACTTGCGTGAGATTAAACCTACACGTGGAAATATTTTTTCTTCAGATGGTAGTCTATTAGCTACTTCTATTCCTTTTTATAAAGTTTGTTTTGATCCCACAAAATCAGATAAAGAAACCTTTAAAAAAGGTATCGACAGTTTGTCACTCATGTTAAGTAGATATTTTGGAGACAAAACTCCGAATGAGTATAAACGAAAAATAATTGATGCTCGAAAAAAGAACAAACAATATATAGTACTGAATGCAAATCCTATTAACTATCAAGGAAAGAAGAAAATGTCGGAGTGGCCTATCTTCAGAGAGGGTAGAATGAAAGGCGGAGTAATGTTTGAAAAAATTGACAAACGTTTCCGTCCATTTTCGTTTTTAGCACGTCGAACTATTGGGTTTGTGAATGAAGATAATAATGGAGCAGGATTGGAATATAGTTTTAATAATGTATTAGCAGGGAAGAATGGTAAAGCATGGTTCCGTAAAATGTCCGGTGGAAACTGGAGACCAATTCATGATGAAAATGAAGTGACGCCTGTAGATGGAATTGATATTGTTACAACCATTGATATAAATATTCAAGACGTAGCGGAAGCATCATTGTTAAATCACTTAAACAAACACGATGCCGATTATGGTTGTGTAGTTTTAATGGAAGTAGCTACAGGTGAAATCAAAGCTATTGCCAACCTAGGAAGAGTAAGCCCTGGTGTTTATACAGAAGATAATAACTATGCATTAGGGAATGCTGGTTTATCAGAACCCGGTTCTACTTTTAAATTGGCATCCATCATGGCGTTATTAGAAGATACGGAAATTAATATTTTGGATTCTATCCCTACTGGTAATGGTGAGTATGATTTTTATGATCGTACTATGCGTGATTCTAAACCTGGTGGATATGGAACCATCACGTTACAAGAAGCATTCGAGAAATCATCTAACATTGCTATTTCTAAAAAAGTGAATGAATACTTCGGTGCCAAACCTGAAAAGTTTATTGAGTACATCGATAAGTTTGGATTGACTCAACCTATTTCATTTCAAATGGAAGGGGTAGCTAAACCATATTTTAAATCTCCCAAATCTAAGTATTGGAGTGGAACTACTCTTCCATGGATGTCTATAGGATATGAGTTAAGCATGACTCCATTGCAAACACTTACCTTTTATAATGCAGTAGCCAATAATGGAAAGATGGTTCGTCCACTTATTGTGAAAGAAACAAGAGTGGCTGATCAAGTATTGGAGACCTATCAAACAGAGACTATCGTTGAGAAGATTTGTTCGGATGAAACACTTGAAAAAGTGAAAGGAATGTTAGTTGGAGTGGTAGAACATGGTACCGCTAAAAATATTAAAAATGAACATTATAAAATTGGCGGTAAAACCGGTACCGCTCAAAAGTTAGTGAACCAAGTTTATACCAAATCATATTATACTTCATTCGTTGGGTTTTTCCCTGCTGAAAAACCAAAGTACAGTTGTATTGTAATTATTGATAATCCTAAAGGGTTTCAAAATTATGGTGCAGACGTAGCAGCGCCGGTATTTAAAGAAGTAGCAGATAAAATATATGCTACTGATTTAACTATACATCCTTCCATAAGACCATTACCTATGTCTAGATACGATGTGTTCCCGAAGATCGGTGGCGGAATATTTGAAGATTGTCAGATGTTATGCAATGCATTGAAAATACCTAATCATACATCTAACAATGCCATTGATTATTACGTGTCTGCTCGCGTGGAAAATCAGACAATTGTTTGGGATGATAGAAAGATAGTTACAGGAATAGTGCCTAATGTAAAAGGTTTGTTGTTACGTGACGCACTTTATGTCTTAGAAAATATTGGTATGCGTGTACGTTATTCAGGATATGGAAGGGTAACAACTCAATCCATAACTCCCGGTCAACGATATACCAAAGGTTCAGTTATCGATATAACACTGCAGTAATAAGATGTTGCTAAAGGATATATTATATAGAGTTTCACTACAAGCGGTCTCCGGAAGAACGGATATCCCTATTGGATCTATTGTTTTTGATAGTAGAAAAGTAGAGCAAAATTCTCTCTTTGTAGCTGTTCGTGGCACAGCATCCGATGGACATGTTTATATCCCTCAAGTGCTGGAAAAAGGGGCCGCTGCTATTGTATGCGAAGAGATTCCTGAAATTACCAAAGAAGGAGTAACGTATATTCAAGTAAAAGATACATCGGAAGCGTTAGGAGTTGTTGCTTCTAATTTTTACGATAACCCTTCTTCTAAAATTAAATTAGTAGGTGTTACAGGTACAAATGGTAAAACAACTACCGTAACATTATTGTATCAATTGTTTAGAAAACTTGGATATAGAACAGGTTTAATTTCTACAGTTGAAAATAAAATTGAAGATACTATTATCCCTTCTACACATACAACTCCGGATGCTATCACATTGAATCAGTTGTTAGCTCAAATGGTGGAAGCGGGATGTACGCATTGTTTTATGGAAGTGAGTTCCCATGCTGCTGTTCAACGTAGAATTGCAGGTGTGAAATTTACAGGTGCGATATTCTCTAATATAACTCACGATCATTTAGATTATCACAAAACATTTGATGAGTATATCAGAGCTAAGAAAATGTTTTTTGATGAATTACCATCCAATGCTTTTGCATTAGTAAATATTGATGATAAAAGAGGTAAGGTAATGATACAAAATACCACTGCTAAAACGTACACCTATTCATTGCATGCTATGGCTGATTTTAAAGCTAAGTTGTTGGCTGTAACGATGCAGGGTTTGGAAATGGAAGTAGATAGTCATCAAGTATGGTTTAAGTTAATTGGAGCATTTAATGCCTATAACTTATTAGCTATTTATTCAACGGCGGTATTGTTAGGAGAAGATAAGGAAGAAGTGTTGATGCAATTGACCACTTTAGATCCTGCTAATGGTCGTTTTGAACAATATACCTCTACCGGTGGAGTATTAGCGATTGTAGATTATGCTCATACTCCGGATGCTTTGAAAAATGTGTTGGAAACTATCGCTCAAATCAAAGCGGATGATAAAAAACTAATCACTGTATTTGGGTGTGGTGGAGATAGAGATGCAACTAAGCGTCCAATCATGGGCGATATAGCTTGTCAGATGAGTGATAAAGTAATTGTTACTTCAGATAATCCACGTTCGGAAGATCCTTTAATGATTATAGAGGATATTAAGAAAGGAATTAAAGTAACGGATACTAAAAAAGTATTAACGCATCCGGATAGAATGGAGGCAATACGTCTAGCTTGTTCCTTAGCTCAGAAGGGTGATATTATTCTAATAGCTGGTAAGGGACATGAAACTTATCAAGAAATTAAAGGAGTGAAACACCCTTTTGACGATAAGAAAATAATTGTGCAACTGTTTAATGAATTAGGGATATAATGATTTTTACGGAAGTTAAAATTTACAGCGATTCAACAGTACGTTACAGTATGGAACGTATGGTTGTTATGTTGCAAGACTGTAATCAGACAGACTTAGCAAACAAACTGCAATCTCAGTATGAGGTGATTTCGGATGCTATGGCAAAAGCTGAAAAGGCGGCCTCCAATCATGAATATCAGCTTTATTTATTAACAGCTTACAGAGAATCTAAGGGGTTACAAAGCTTGGTTCAGTTTTTACATACGTATCAAGTGATACCAATATTAGAGGATGATATCCATTTCTTGAGAGACTATACGGATAGGATAGATATTGTTAGAAGAAGTACAAAGAAAAATAGAATTGCTCATTTAGGATAATCATGACCCACGAACAACTAAGTAAACGAACTTTTGAATTGTCATGCAAACTAATGGATTTGTATACTACACTTATACGTCAGAATGAATTAGAGCTTTCGACGAGAGTGTTAAAGTATGGTTTGTCGATTAGAAAGCATGCTGAATGCGCAGCTTCTTCATTAAATCAAATGGAATTTACAGAAGCTACATCGATGGCTTATGATATGGCAGTTCAAACTAGATATTGGTTGAAATTAGTACAAATGAAACATCCTTTGTGCAAGCCAAATGATGAATGTGTGGAGTTGTTAAATGGAATCATCAACTCTTTAAATTATATGTTGTCCCAGAACGATAATAAATATCAATTTCAACTTACTTATCCGGTAAACTAATGCTGTACTATCTATTTGAATATTTGGATAAAAATTTTGATTTCCTCGGTGCAGGGGTATTTCAGTACATCTCTTTTAGAGCAGGGATGGCAGCTTTTACATCATTGTTAATAGCGTTACTTTTTGGTAATAAAATTATTGACTTTATCCGTAGAAAATCGATTGGAGAAACTATCCGTGATTTAGGCCTTACCGGACAAATGGAAAAGAAAGGAACTCCTACTATGGGAGGTCTGATGATTATTTTATGTATTGTAATTCCTACTTTGTTGTTTGCTAAACTGGATAATGTGTATGTTATTCTGTTGTTAGTTTCTACTATCTGGATGGGATTCATCGGATTTTTAGATGACTACATTAAAGTCTTCAAAAAAAATAAAGAGGGATTAAAAGGGATATTTAAAATTGTAGGACAAGTAAGTTTAGGTTTAGTAGTAGGACTTACTTTGTATTATTCTGATGATGTTACTATTCGTCAGTATATATCAGATAGTGGGGTAATGTCAACGATTCAAAGTTCGATGAAATATATGGATGTTAAATCAACGTTAACCACCATTCCATTTATGAAGAACAATGAATTAGATTATAGCGCTATCTCTTGCTTTATATCTGATACTTGCACTCCTATATTATATGTGATAGTGGTGATATTTGTAGTTACGGCTGTTTCGAATGGCGCAAATATTACGGATGGTATCGATGGCTTGGCTGCGGGTACTTCTGCAATCATAGGATTGACACTTTGTATTTTTGCTTACCTTTCCGGTAACGCTATTTTTGCTAGTTACTTAAATATCATGTATATCCCATACAGTGGTGAAACCGTAATTTTTGGTGCAGCCTTTGTTGGAGCATGTATCGGATTTCTTTGGTATAACTCTTATCCAGCGCAAATATTCATGGGAGATACGGGTAGCTTAGCCTTAGGTGGAGTTATTGCAGTGTTTGCATTGGCTGTTCGTAAAGAATTAATGTTGCCAATATTATGTGGTGTTTTCTTAGTAGAAAATTTATCTGTCATGTTACAGGTTTCTTATTTTAAATACACTAAGAAAAAATATGGTGAAGGACGACGTATTTTCTTAATGTCTCCTTTACATCATCACTACCAGAAAAAAGGATTTCATGAATCTAAAATTGTTACTCGATTTTGGATTGTAGGAATTTTATTAGCCATCATAACCTTAGCTACTTTAAAGTTACGTTAACATGAGTCAACGCGTAGTCATATTAGGATCCGGAGAAAGTGGAGTAGGAGCCGCACTTTTAGCAAAAGCTAAAGGGTATGATGTTTTTGTCTCTGATTTAAGTGTTATACAAGATCAGTATCTAAAGGAGTTAGAAGATAATGCTATTCTCTTTGAACAAGGAGAACATACAGAGTCTAAAATTGTTAATGCTAATCTTATTGTAAAGAGTCCAGGGATTCCTGATAAAGCACCTATTATTAAAAAACTTAAAGAACTGGGAATTGAGATTATATCTGAAATTGAATTTGGATATCGTCATGCATTACCTGGAACAAAGTATATAGCTATTACAGGTAGCAATGGAAAAACGACTACAACTTTATTGACATATCATATTGCTAAAACATTGAATTATAATGTAGGCTTAGCAGGAAACGTAGGTACAAGTTTAGCTCGTCAAGTAGTTAATCAAAAGCATGATTTGTTTGTGTTGGAGTTGAGTAGTTTTCAATTGGATAACATGTATCAATTCCATCCTAACGTGGCGGTATTATTAAATATCACTCCGGATCACTTGGATAGATACGAATATAAGTTTGAAAACTATGTAGCTTCTAAATTCAGAATCACACAGAATTTAACAGCTGCTGATACTTTTATTTATTATTTAGAAGATCCGGCTACAAAACAATTTATAGCTAACTATTCACTGAATTGTCAGTTAAATAGCATTTCACTTGAAGCTCCTCAGAAAGAAGGAGGGTTTAGTGATGGGATTACCTTGTTGTTAACAGAAGGAAGCGAAACCTTCGCTGGTAGTTTTGATGAAGTACCTTTAAAAGGAAAGCATAATCAATTGAATGTGATGGCGGCTTATTTAGCTGTTCATAATATAGGCGCTTCGTTTGAAAGTATTCATGAGGCAGCTTTGAGTTTTATAAATGCTCCTCATCGTTTAGAAAAAGTAGGAAGTATTAATCAAGTACAATACATCAATGATTCAAAGGCTACTAACGTTGATTCTGTTTGGTATGCATTGGAAGCCACCTCTGCACCTATCGTTTGGATTGCAGGTGGTGTAGATAAAGGAAATGATTATTCAGCTATATCTGATTTAGTAAAGTCAAAAGTGAAAGTGTTGATTTCATTAAATAAAGACCACGCTAAACTAATCGAAGGTACTAAAGGATTGGTTAGTCAAGTTGAATATGCTGAATCAATGAATGAAGCAATTCAAAAAGCAATGTTGGTGAGTGAGCCTGGAGATACGGTTTTGTTGTCACCGGCTTGTGCTAGCTTTGATTTATTTAAAAATTACGAAGACAGAGGCAATCAGTTCCGCTCGATAGTTCAATCTTTAATGAAAACATTGTCATGATACTTAGATTAAAAGATTGGATAAAATATAATCTAAAAGGTGATCCATACATCTGGGTAATCATTATGGCTTTTTCCATATTGAGTATCGCAGTGGTGTATAGTTCTACTAGTTCTCTTGCATTCAAAAGATCGGATGGAAGTACAGAGTACTTCTTAATGAAGCATGGTGGATTAGTTATATTCTCTTTAGTTTTTGTATGGCTTGCTCATAAGGTAAATTATAAATATTACTCTAGAATTAGCTTGGTAGCATTGATTCTGTCGGTGCCATTATTAATCATTGCTTTTTTCTTCGGAGATAAAATTAATGATGCTAACCGTTGGTTGACCATTCCTATTATTAATCAATCTTTTCAACCATCCGATTTAGCTAAGTTGGCATTGATTACTCAATTGGCAAGTATGTTAGCAAAACGTCAAGGGAATATAGATGATTTTAAACAATCGTTTATCCCTATTGTAGCCTCCTGTGGTTTTATATGTGGGTTGATTGCTTTGTCCAACTTATCTACAGCCGTTATTTTATTTACCACTTGTTTAATCTTGATGTTCATAGGTCGTGTGTCTATGAAGTATATTTTGGTTTTAGTTTTAGCTGGAGCTTTCTTTGGTGCTGTGGCATTAAAAATAGGACAACGTTTAGAGACTGCCGTTAGTCGTATTACAGTATTTTTTGATGAAAATGCAGAGATACCATTTCAAGCGGAGCAATCTTATATCGCTATCTGGAATGGTGGCGTAATTGGTAAAGGTCCTGGAAATAGTGATCAAAAGTATTTCTTACCACACTCATATTCTGATTTTATTTATTCCATCATCATTGAAGAATATGGATTGATAGGTGGGGTATTAGTATTGTTTTTATATCTGGCACTTCTATATCGAGGTATACAAACAGTGATGAATAGTGAACGAGCCTTTGGTGGATTACTCTCCGCCGGATTGAGTTTGAGTTTAGTAATGCAAGCCATGATTAACATGGGGGTTGCTGTAGGCTTAGGTCCTATTACAGGTCAACCACTCCCTTTATTAAGTATGGGAGGTACATCTTTAATCTTTACTGGATTGTCATTAGGTATTATACTAAGTGTAAGTAGAGGAGATATTACAGAAACGACTGCTGTAGCAAATGAAGAATAACGGTAAACCATATCGAATTATCATTAGTGGTGGAGGAACCGGAGGGCATATCTTCCCGGCGATAGCCATTGCTAATGAATTTAAAGCTCAACATCCGGATACGGAAGTACTGTTTGTTGGGGCCAATGGTCGTATGGAAATGCAACGAGTACCAGATGCCGGTTATAAGATTATCGGCTTAAACATCGCAGGTATTCAAAGGCGTTTGACTTTGGAAAACTTAAAATTCCCTTTCAAAGTCATTGCTAGTTTGTGGAAAGCTAGAAGCGTAGTGAAAGAATTTCAACCGGATGTAGCGATTGGAGTGGGAGGGTACGCTAGTTGGCCATTGTTATGGTCGGCTAAAAATGCAGGAGTTCCTATTGTGATTCAGGAGCAAAACTCTTATGCCGGTGTAGCTAATAAATCATTAGCCTCTAACGCTTCTGCGATTTGTGTGGCTTATGATCAAATGGAAAGATTTTTTCCAAAAGGGAAAATTGCCATTACAGGAAATCCGGTAAGATCTACTATTACACAAACACTTCCTGATAAATCGGTAGCGTGTGCATTCTTTGGATTGTCACCTTTGAAAAAGACCGTGTTAGTTATCGGAGGGAGTTTAGGAGCTAGAACAATTAACGAAGCTCTAGCTTTGAGTCATTCTAGTTTTGTAGAAAAAGATATTCAAATCATCTGGCAAACAGGTAAGTTTTATATTGAAAAATATCAATCCTTACAAGCTGCAGATGTAAAAGTGATGGACTTTATCAAAGATATGAATATGGCATACGCTGCGGCAGATGTCATCATATCTAGAGCCGGAGCTTTATCCATTGCAGAACTTTGTATTATCGGCAAGCCGGTGGTGTTAGTTCCTTCTCCTAATGTGGCGGAAGATCATCAAACTAAAAACGCCATGGCATTAGTTACTAAAAATGCTGCGATATTGGTGAAAGATAGTGAAGCAAAAGAAAAACTAGTGAAAGAAACATTAGCCTTATTAGCGGATGATTCTAAACAAGCAGTTCTTTCTTCTGAAATAAAAAAGTTAGGTAAGCCTAACGCAACAGTAGATATTGTACATAAAATAAAAGAGGTTATATCATAAAGTGACGCTGCAAAATATACATAAGGTCTATTTAGTAGGTATCGGTGGAATCGGTATGAGTGCGCTTGCCCGTTGGTTTGCAGCGAATGGATACCGTGTGGGTGGATATGATAAGACAAAAACGACGTTGACTGATTCACTTGAATCAGAAGGTATCAATATTCAATTTGAAGACACTTGGAAAGATGTTCCTGAAGAGTACAAAACAAAAGCAGATACGTTAATTATTTATACTCCGGCCATTCCTTCATCTCATGAAGCATTAAATAAATTCAAAGAAGAAGGTTTTCAAGTTTGTAAAAGAGCAGCAGTACTAGGTTTGCTTACACATCATTTACCCACGATTGGAATTGCGGGCACACATGGTAAGACTACTACTTCATCTATGACGGCTCATTTGATGAAGAATAGCGGAAAAAACATTAGTGCTTTTCTTGGTGGAATAACTGCTAACTATGGAACTAACATCTTAATAGGTGAACATCAATCCATAAAGAATTGGGTAGTAGTAGAGGCTGACGAGTATGACCGTTCATTTTGGCAGTTGTCACCTACAATTGCAGTTGTGAATAACATGGATCCTGATCATTTAGATATTTATGAAACCGAGGGTGCATTCAAAGATTCTTTTCAAGAATATCTAAATAAAGTAAAACCGAAGGGGACTATTATTTTAAGATCCGATGTGGAATTACATAAGCCTGCTCAAGTAGATAAAATGGTAACATTTGGAACGGACGAGCATGCGGATTATAGAATTGTAGATGTGGAGAATGAAAATGGAGGAGTTACTTTCTCTATTGATTCAGAGGATTCCAGATGGAATTTTATTCGAATTGAAACTCCGGGAATGCATAATGTAATGAATGCGACGGCTGCTTGGTTAGCCGGGTACTATGCCGGATTGACAATATCAGAATTGCGAGAAGGATTAAAATCCTTTAAAGGAGTTAAGCGAAGATTTGAAATTCACTATAAATCAGAAAATAAGGTTTACATAGATGATTATGCGCACCATCCTACAGAGTTAAAAGCTCTGTTACAGGCTGCGAAGAGTGCTTTTCCTCAGCATAAAATTACCCTTGTTTTTCAACCTCATTTGTTCTCTAGAACTAGAGATTTCATGGAGGAGTTTGCTGAAGCCTTATCTCAAGCGGATGATTTGCTGTTGTTGGACATTTATCCGGCAAGAGAGTTGCCTATCCCGGGAATTACTTCGGAGGAGCTTCTTAAGAAAATTGATTTAGAAAAGAAGCAGGTGATTGCTAAAAGTGAGGTCTTAAATTACTTAAATCATAATCCTTCGGAAGTTATTATCACTGCCGGAGCCGGAGATATTGATCAGTTATGTCAACCTTTAACAGAGTGGTGTAAAGAACATGGCGCGTAAGAAGAAAATAGAACAAGAACAAACCGTAAGCAAACCCAAATTTGCTTTACCCAAGCAGTGGCCGGACTATCTGTTTTTTGGGATTTTAGGTGCTACCTTCTTCTTTTTGATGGGCTTTGTTCAAGTGAAACACAACGAGCAAACGATTCAGAAAATTGATGTGAATGTGTCGGTGGAATTTGATAACCATTTCGTCGAGGACAATGATATTATCAAGGCGATGACGCTTGATAATAGCTTGGGAATTGTGGGTAAAAAATATAAGGATATAGACCTCAAAAGTTTAGAGGAGCGCTTGGAAAGTATTAAATTTGTGGAAGATGCGCAAATAAGTGCGGATCACCAAGGTACACTAATGGTCGAAGTTAGACAAAGCAAACCTATTGCAAGAATTGTTCAACCTTATGGCCCACATGCTTATGTGGGAAGTAATGCCGCCACTCTTTCTACTTCCGATAAATTTACTGCACGTGTTTTAATCGTAGATGGTCCAAAGGCTACAAAGCTAATGGGTGAAAATTATCTATTGACAGACAGTCTTGGTCAGCAATATTTTCAACTATTTCAATACATCGAACAAAACGAGTTTTGGAAAGCTATGATTGCTCAGTGTACCATTACGGAGACTGGTGATGTTGTTATGTTACCTCAAATCGGAGATTATAAAATCACTTTAGGGAAACCAACTCAATTGGATGATAAATTCAGAAAACTAGAAATTTTCTTTAAAGAAATTCTTCCTTCCACCGGATGGGGGCGTTATCATTCTGTGAATGTAAAATATAAAGATCAACTTATTTGTGAATAATTTTTATGGCAACTGAAAACAATAAAATTGTAGTCGGACTTGACATTGGTACAACCAAGATTTGTGCTATTGTCGGTAGAAAAAACGAGTACGGCAAATTAGAAATCTTAGGTATTGGTAAGGCAGTATCTGAAGGTGTTATTCGTGGTATGGTAACGAATATCAACTTAACAGTTGCTGCAATTGAAAAAGCTATCAAAGAAGCATCAGATCAAGCAAACATTGATATTGGATTAGTCAATGTAGGTATTGCCGGTCAACATATTAAAAGTTCTATTCATCATCATGGGATTACTAGAATCTCTAATGATGAAGAGATTTCAGTAGAAGATGTTAATCGCTTGACAAATGAAATGTATAAAATCGTAATGCCTTTCGGTAACGAAATTATACATGTAATGCCTCAAATTTATACTGTTGATTACGTTGATAATATCAAGGATCCGGTAGGGATGACAGGTGTACGTTTGGAAGCTGATTTTCACGTGATCACTGCAAATACAAATGCGATTAAAAACATTAATCGTTGTATTCAAAAGAGTGATTTGTCTATTGATAACTTAATCTTAGAACCAATTGCGTCTAGCTTGTCGGTTTTAAGTGAAGAAGAAAAAGAAGCAGGTGTGTGTATCGTGGATATTGGTGGTGGTACTACAGATATCGCTATATTCTATGATAACATCATTCGTCATACAGCAGTAATTCCTTTTGGTGGAGATATCATTACGAATGATATTAAGTTAGGTTGTAATGTGATGCACAAGTATGCGGAAGAGTTGAAAGTGAAATATGGTTCAGCATTATCCGGTGAAGCAAAAAGTAATGTAGTATATACTGTTCAAGGTTTGAGAGATAGACCGGCGAAAGAAATTTCGGCGAAAAGTTTAGCTTCTATCATCCAAGCTAGAATGGAAGAGATTATTGAATTAGTTCATTCTGAAATATTGTATTCAGGTTACGAAGATAAATTAGCTGGTGGTATTGTTATCACCGGTGGTGGATCTCAGTTGGCCAACTTGAAACAATTATTTGAGTACATGACCGGATTACATACAAGAATTGGTCATCCGAATGAACATTTAGGAAAAAGTGTAACGGAAGTTGTAAAAAGCCCAATGTACGCTACTGCTGTAGGTTTAGTACTAGCAGGCTTCTGGTCTATTGATAAGAGAGAAAATCATTATCAGACTTTGAATCAAGATAACACGAAACCAGATTTAGATAAAAATAAAAAAGACACGAAATCATCTGTTAAAGGAAAATCATTGTTCAACATTAACTTGAAAAACGTGAATGATCGTTTGAAAGGATTATTGTTAGATGATATGGATGATAAAAGTGATTATTAAAAAAGCATTTTTAACCAAACTATTGCCATATGTATAAATTTGATCTACCCACTCATCACAAATCCATCATCAAAGTTATTGGTGTTGGTGGCGGCGGTTCTAATGCGGTTAACCACATGTTTAATCAAGGGATTAAAGATGTTGAATTCGTCGTATGTAATACAGATGTTCAGGCTTTAAATAGTAGCCCAATCCCAAACAAGTTACAAATAGGGGTTAACTTAACGGATGGATTAGGTGCTGGTGCTAACCCTGAGCGTGGTAAGAATGCAGCTATCGAGAGCAAGGAAGATATTCGTACATTACTTAGCAACAACACTAAAATGGTGTTTATCACTGCCGGTATGGGTGGTGGTACAGGTACCGGTGCGGCTCCTGTGATTGCTAAAATGGCTAAAGAGCTAGATGTACTTACTGTAGGTATTGTTACAGCTCCTTTTGGATTTGAAGGAAAGAAAAAACTGTTACAAGCTGAGCAAGGAATTGCTGAGTTGAGAGCATATTGTGATACGGTCTTAGTTATTATGAACGATCGTTTGAGAGAGGTATATGGCAATCTTTCCATTCGTGAAGCATTTGCAAAAGCAGATAACGTATTATCAACAGCTGCTAAAAGTATCGCGGAAATCATCACGGTTACGAGTGATGTAAACGTAGATTTTGAAGATGTTAAAACCGTAATGAAAGATTCCGGTGCAGCAGTAATGGGATCAGCAGTAGCATCAGGCGAGGGTAGAGCTAGACGTGCTATTGAAGAAGCTCTTGCTTCTCCATTATTAAACAACACGGATATCAAAGGTGCGAAGAAAATATTATTGTCAGTTTCTTATGGCTTAGATGTAGAATTGTTAATGGATGAGTTATCTTCTATTACCGATTATATTTCTGAACTTGTAGGTGATGATCAAGAAATGATTTTTGGTCAAGGTATTGAAGCAGATTTAGGTGATTCGATTCGTGTAACGATTATTGCTACGGGTTTCGATGCCGCTAGAAATACAAAGTTGGAATATACCTCCACTAAAAAAGTAGAAGTAGAGGCTCCTAAACAAATTACTATTTTCGATGTGATTGAAGCATCGAAATCTACAGTAGAAGAGGAAGTGAAAATTGTTGATCCTCCGGTAGAAACTCCGGTGTTTAACGTAGAAGCTCCAACTACTACCTCTTTTATCGAAGTAGTAAAGCCGGTTGAAGAAACTCCTCAAGCTGAATCTACTACTACATTTTTTAATTGGGAACTATCTCAGTTAAAAAGTAATGAGCCGGTGGCGGAAGAAACTAATTCAGTAGAAGATAAGGTAGAAGCTCCTACTTCATCCTATTCTTGGGATATACAACCTACTACGTCGTATGCACCTGTAGATAGTACAGATGTAACGAAAGAAGATGTGACTGATGCTTCAGAGGAAGAAGAATATATCACTCATGTTGCTCCGACTGCTGAATCAGGAAAGCAAGAAGATATTCTTGCAGATGAACAAAGAAAGAAATTGATTGAAGCATCTAAAGAGCGTATTCGTAAATTAAAAAGCTTAAGCGGTCATGGGAACTATACTCATGAGCAGTTTAAAGATATGCTTGATAGACCTGCTTATGAAAGAAAAAATGTAAATCTTAGTGATCAACCTCATTCATCGGAACGAAATATTTCTCGATTTAACTTAAATGAGGATAATGATTTATTAGGCAATAATAAGTTCTTACACGACAACGTAGACTAAAAATAAAAAAGGGGCTTAAGCCCCTTTTTTATTTTACTTTTGGTACTCCTGATGGTTGTGTAGGAGTTGTAGATGGGATGCTTGGAGTGGTGATTTTTTGTTTAGCTTGTTCCTCCGGTGTTTTCGTTTTATCGTCAACAAAATAAGTTAGTGCTATAAATTTATTGTCACTGAAACCAATCCAGACTTTATCGATATCAGCTGGCGCTAATAATTTTTCGAAGCAAAAAAACTGTAAATGTGTTTCACCTGGTTTTATGGTATAAGTACATGCGTAATCACCGTATTGGGCAGTAGTTGTAAAGTTATATAATAACTCACCTTGTTTCGTTAGAATATACATTTTATAATCCTTCCAATTGAAAGCTTGTGCATTGGTACCATTTATTAATGCAACTTTCATGATACTGAAAATACTTCCATCATCACGTTTGTTAGGGCTGATGGATTGCGGATAGGCGCCGATTGTTAAGTTGATGGTACCGCTCTGATTGGAAATTACTTCTAAGTAATACTCGTTCTGTACAGAGGTTTCAGGAGTCGTAGTAGTAGGTGCGGGTGTTTGTCCGTTAGTTAAAAAAGACAAAATCAAACCCATTGAAAGTAGAATAAATTTTTTCATTAGAATTCTAATAGTAGTTTAATTTGTAAGTCAATTAAATCATTAAGTAAAGTGTCTTTGACTTCGCCATCTATGAATATTTTTTCAACTTTTGTTAAACGTGGTTTGTTGGCCATTACATGTAACCCTAGGTAGTTTAATATATCCGTTAAATGACTTAACGCTAAAGCTCCTCCCATAGTACCTGAACCAAGTCCTACTAAAGCTCCTTTTTTATTTCTGAAGCTACCTGGATAGTCTAATCCATCTAAAAATACTTTAAGGACTCCCGGAAAGGATCCATTATATTCCGGAACAACAAATATAAATTTAGAGGCACTATTTACTTTTGTTTTTAATTGGTTAAACTGTTCGTCTTTACCCTGATTGTCGTATAAAGCAGATTTAATGTAGGTGTCAGGCATTTCTTGTAAATTCACGATACAGTGTTCAACGTTTAATCGAGATAATTTTTGACTATATAGGTTCGCTACCTTTAAAGTAATGGAATCGGGTCTATTGGTACCTGCTATTATACAGATCATGTTCAGAATCTATTTAGAAATTGCTATTAAATTAAGAATACAATTTAATAAAAATGCTATATTTAAACTACGGGTTACATCTTTTTACTACTGAGGATAAGCAATATGAAGATTTTAATTATTGAAGATGAAAAAGAGCTAAGACAAACACTCTTGACATTTTTAACGCAAGAAGGGTATACTTGTGAAACGGCTAGAAATTACAATGAAGCTTCAGAAAAAATAGATTTGTATACCTATGATTGTATTTTAGTTGACCTAATGATTCCCGGTGGTGATGGATTGGATTTAGTGAGGGAAATCAAATGGAAAAATAATCATTGCGGTATCATTATTATTTCAGCAAAGAATTCTATTGATGATAAAATAAAAGGATTGGATTTGGGTTCAGATGATTATTTGACCAAGCCTTTCCATTTATCTGAGTTGAATGCTCGTATTAAATCATTAATTCGTAGAAGTCTTTTTGATGGAAATAAAGATATCGTGTTTAATGAGATTAGGATAAATCCGGAAAGTAGAGATGTCTTTGTAAATGGTAGTCGTGTTAACCTTACCGGTAAGGAATATGATTTGTTAGTCTTTTTTATTTCCAACAAAGGTAGAGTTATTCCTAAAGATTCTATTGTTGAACATATTTGGGGCGATCATATGGATCAGAGCAACTCATTAGATTTTATCTATACGCATATTAAAAACATGCGAAAAAAATTAATTGAATCCGGTTGCACAGACTATTTGCAAACAGTATATGGTATAGGATATAAATTCAGATCGGAATGAAATTAATTCAAAAAACATTTATCTATTATCTGATCTATTCGTCCTTTATTTTTACCATTGGTACGGTAGTTTTTTTCTTTTCTATTAAAGGAATTCTTTTTGAAGGTATTGATGATACCATGCATCATGAGAAATTGCAGTTGTTGGAAAACTTTAAATATGAAAAAGATTTCAGTGCGTTTCAAGAATCCGATTATTTACAAGTTGTAAAATTAACGGCTCCCCAGCCCACCTTTGAGAGGTATTCAACAGTTCAAATTTTCGATAGTATTAATGGAGTGTCTATAGATTATAGACAATTACATACAGTAGCAGTTTACGATAATCATCATTATGAAATAATAATTAGACAATCGTTAACAGATGTTAAAACGCTGATCAATTCAATTTTACCTATCGAAATGATATTGTTCATTGGGTTGATTATTGGGATATTAATTATTAATAGATTAGTTGCCAAAAAGATTTGGGCCCCTTTTTATGATATTTTAGGTAAACTATCCGAGTATGAAGCCTCTAGATTACAAGTTATTCCAGCCCTTCCCACGGGTGTTTTTGAATTTGATGAATTGAATAAAGGGGTTGAAAAGATGACTAATAAAATCTATAACGATTATGTGAGTCAAAAAGAATTTCATGAGTATTCATCGCATGAATTACAAACGCCTCTTGCTATTATTCGAAATAAATTAGAGCTATTAATACAATCTAAAAATTTAACGGAAGATGATTTACAAATCATAAGTTCCTTGTTTGATGCCGTCAGAAGATTATCGTCCTTGAATAAGAATTTATTGTTATTGTCTAAGATTGATAATAATCAATTCGCTTCTACAGGTGAGGTTAAAGTGGATGAATTGGTTAATCATCAAATCAATATGTTATATGAAATTATGGATGAAAAAGGTATTCGAATAGAGACGGATATTGAGCATGGTGTAGAATTAAATGCCAACTATTTTCTAATGGAAACATTGTTGTTTAATCTATTTAGTAATGCAATAAACCATAATATAAATGAAGGATTTATAAAAGTAATCCTTACTTCAAAGGAATTGATTGTTCAAAATTCAGGTCCTGTTTTCGAAGGGGATACTCGAGTACTTTTTGATCGATTTAGAAAACGTCCGGATTCAGAAAACTCAGTAGGTTTAGGGCTTTCTTTAGTTAAAAAGATTGTGGAAGTAAATCAGTTTAACATAGAATACTCTGTAGATAAGCAGGTTCATTCTGTTAAATTGATATTTAACTAGTTGTCTTTTAGGTTTTTGTATTCTTTAGAATTGCTACAGAATTCGTTCGTAAATTACCCATATGTATGGATATTATAAATAATTACGATGGATGTTGCAGTAAATCACTCCTTTCAGTTAGAACATGTTTTATCTGAAATAAAACATTTTTTACCGGCACAAGCCCCTCTTAAAGACTTCGTACATCATAATTCATTACATGCATTTCAACATGATAGTTTCTATGATGCACTTGAAAAAGCATCTGTCATCTTTGGTTACAAAACTACTTTATTAATAGAAGATTATCGCTCCTTATATAAGGAAGGTAGAATCAATCATGATATATTAATTGAATTAATCAATCAAAAGAAAGGGACTTCTCAACTTTCAGTTTGGTTAGACAAATTACGAAACAAAGAGTATTCCAATCAACGATTACCACGTGTTGGGAATCTTCGAAAGTTATGGAAGGCAACCTATGATATCGATTTAGATTCATTAGTTCACCCTGTATTATTTAGAGTTTTATGTAGTTATTTGGATCAAGGAATTTCTATTTGGAATTTCCCTGTTCATCCTCGAGGGTTTATATATTCATTAAAAGAGATTGAACGAAATTCAGGAACTAGTTTTTTTAAAACAAAACAAGTAAAAGAGTTTTTTTTAAATCAAACATTCTCCATTGAATCCTTATTGGAAATGCTGGTGGGTGTTAATTCAAAGTTATATACTAATTATTTATTTGATCAGCAGTTTAATCATCCGGGTTGGTCTGGTATTGTTTCTGTTGTTGAAGATAATTCATCTACGTTGTTAGATAAGCGAAAGATTACGTTGAATGAAATGATTCAATTTGAACTTTTACTTGAATATGATGCATTGCAATATCAATTAGGTGACTCATGGAAAACAATTGACCAATTGTATCAAGGGAATTCGATTGAATTGTTTGACACTATTCCTCATGATGAAGCATTTGAAGTAGTGACGTTATGGCAAGATGCTTTCGAATGGACTTATTATGATCAGGTAATTGCAGGTATTAATGATATTCAAACCATTGAGCGGAAAGTTTCTCAGAAGTCCTTTCAAGCAATGTTTTGTATCGATGATAGAGAAGGGTCTATTCGTAGGTATGTAGAAACAGCGGATCCTAATAGCGAAACATTTGGAACGCCGGGCTTCTTTAACGTAGAGTTTTATTTTGTCCCTGAGAACGGAAAGTTTATGACTAAACTTTGTCCCGCTCCCATGAATCCGAAATATTTAATTAAAGAGGTAGGCATAAAAAAGAAGTGGAAAAAAGAATTAGATTTTTCAAAAGATAGTCACTCTTTATTCAGAGGGTGGTTGTATTCCATACTAATAGGTTTTTGGTCCATCCTTAAATTATTCAGATATATATTCAAACCTACGATGAGTCCGGCGGTGGCTTCTTCATTCAGACATATGGAAAAGGATTCCATGTTAACGATTGAGTATGATGAAGCTAATCCAAATGAAAAGAAATTACAGGTTGGGTTTACTATCAGTGAAATGACTGATCGAGTAGAAGGATTGTTAAAGAGTATAGGGCTGATAGATAATTTTGCTCGTATTGTATATGTGATAGGTCATGGATCAAGCAGTATTAATAATCCACATTATGCAGCTTATGACTGCGGAGCGTGCTGTGGTAGACCCGGATCAGTGAATGCCAGAGTATTTAGTTTCATGGCAAATCATCCTCAAGTGAGAGTGGAGTTAACTAAGCGTGGTGTTTATATACCGTTGAGCACTCAATTTGTTGGGGGACTACACGATACTACACGAGATGATATTCTGTTTTTCGATGAAAACAAATTAAACGGGGAGAACAAAACACTTCATTTACAAAATGAAAAAGTCTTTGAGGTAGCATTAAATAATAATGCTAAAGAACGCTCAAGAAGATTTAAATCAATTAATACCAAAAAGACTCCGGCTCAAATACATGAAAAAGTAAGAACTAGATCAGTTTCTTTGTTTCAGCCTCGTCCTGAGCTGAACCATGCTACGAATGCTTTGTGTATCATTGGTAGTCGAATGATGTCGAAAGGATTGTTTTTAGATAGAAGAGCCTTTTTTAATTCTTATAATTATAAAATTGACCCTGAAGGAAACTTCTTATATAATATCATAAAAGCTGCAGCACCTGTGTGTGGTGGTATAAATTTGGAATACTATTTTTCTAGAGTAGATAATCAAAAGTTAGGAGCCGGAACTAAGTTGCCACATAACGTGATGGGCTTGTTAGGAGTAGCCAATGGTATTGATGGGGATCTACGCCCTGGACTACCTAGTCAAATGATAGAAATACATGATCCAATTCGTTTGTTAATGATAGTGGAACAACATCCGGAGGTGGTCGAAAATGTAATACAACGTGATAAAAATACATTTGAGTGGTTTAATAAAAATTGGATACACTTAATAGTATATAATCCGGAAGTAAAAGAGTTTTATAAATGGAATGTCAATCACTTTGAACCGTATTCGATTGTGAATAGACAAATCGAACATACCAATGATATTACATCATTGATTGAGTCAAATGAAGATAATTTCCCAGTTTACGTTATTGATTAATTATGACCATCATTATATTACAATTATTTATAATAATACCTATCCTTGGATTTCTAATTACTTGGTTGATTCCAAGGACTCAGGAAAAATTAGTGTCTAGAAGTGTTCTTACAACTATTGCGATTCACTTTCTGTTGGTACTATCTTTCGTGATTTTATGGTTTATAAACGATAATAAACCTATTAATCTTAAAGAGTTTGTATTGTTTAAAGCTATCGGTTTTGAATTCTTTATTGATTTTTATTTTGATGAAATTACAGCAGTATTTAGTGTCGTAGGGTCTTTCTTGACTTTGTTAATCACTATGTATAGTAGTGATTATTTGCATAGAGAAAAGGGGTTCAAACGTTTCTTTAACACGATACAGTTCTTTTATATTGGTTATAACTTAATCATCTTCTCCGGTAACTTAGAAACGTTGTTCATTGGATGGGAAATTCTGGGGGTGTCTTCGTTTTTGTTAATTGCTTTTTATGCAGATCGTTTTCTGCCGGTTAAAAATGCAATAAAAGTTTTTTCTATGTATCGAGTAGGGGACATAGGAATAATAATAGCCATGTGGTTAAGCCATCATTTATGGCATGAGAATATTACGTTTAGTAAATTAAATAATTTTGAATTAGTACACGAACACTTGGAATCGCACACCTGGATTGGGGTAGGTATTTCATTTATGTTGTTACTGTCAGCTTGTGTAAAATCAGCTCAATTGCCCTTTTCATCATGGTTGCCAAGAGCCATGGAAGGGCCTACACCTTCTACGGCTATTTTCTACGGGTCTTTAGCAGTACATTTAGGCGTGTTCTTATTATTAAGAACATTTCACTTTTGGGAACATCAATTGTCTATTCGTATTTTGATAGGTGTAGTAGGTTTGTTCACTAGTTTCGTCGCCTCATCTATTGCTAGGGCACAGTCTTCTATAAAAAGCCAAATTGCTTATTCTTCCATTTCTCAAATAGGAATAATATTTATTGAGGTTTCTTTAGGGTTGCATACTTTAGCTTTGATACATTTTGCAGGTAATGCATTTCTTAGAACGTATCAATTATTAGTCTCTCCTTCGGTAGTCAGTTATTTAATAAGAGAGAAATTTTATGCAGAGATTCCTAAAGAGAATACGATTATGCAGATTCTTCCAAAACGTATAAAACTATACATATATGTTTTAAGTGTGAAGGAGTGGAATTTAGATTTATGGATGTATAAAGTGTATTGGTCTCCATTGCGTCAACTAGGTAGAATACTAACCAAATTATCATTTACCTTTTGGATGGCATTGACTTTACCAATATGGTTAGCTTGTTTTTATTTCTATCCTTTCATAGTTCTTCCTGAATATTTAAAAAATGCAGTACCTATTTCATTTGCTTTAGTTAGTTTTCTGTTGACTCTAAGAGCATTTGGTGAAAAGCAAAATGCTTATGTTGCCTGGGTGTTATTAATATATAACCACTTTTGGATAGCATTAAGTATCATGTATAATGAGTTTTTTAAAAACGACCAATTATTCCTTTATCTGAGTGGTGTAGTTGTTTCCGGAATTATTGGATTGGTATTCCTGCATCTTTTAAAGAAAAAAGAAGGGACGTTAAACTTAATTAAATATCAAGGTTTATCTAAAGAATATGAACTTCTGGATATAGGGTTCTTAATTGCCTGTTTAGGGTTATCCGGGTTCCCCATTACCCCTACTTTTGTAGGAGAGGATTTGTTGTTTACTCATATTCATGAAGATCAAGCTTCTTTAGCTATTTTAACGGCATTGTCTTATGTGGTTGAAGGTTTGGCTATTATGAGAGTATACGCTAAGTTATTTATGGGGCCAAGCGTCAAGAAATTTGATGATGTAGCCTATAAATCCTCCTAAAATCAATATCATATACAGAATCAATACAGAATTGACTTATACATTTACAATCAACACACACAATAAAATAAAACCAATATGCATTTCAATTTAGACTCAGTAGTTCAGAATTTTACCAGTGCGCCGGTATTATTCTTCTTTCTAGGGATCATTGCGATTCTTATTAAGTCAGATTTGGAAGTTCCTCCTGCTATTGCCAAATTTTTCTCTTTGTACCTGTTGTTTCATATCGGTATCGAAGGGGGAGAAGGTTTATTACACAGTGGATTTACCAAAGAAATTAGTTACGTCCTAGGTGCATGTATGGTTATGGCCTTGATTGTTCCATTCTTGGCCTACTTTGTCTTAAGAATTAAGTTGGATGTTTATAATGCCGGTGCTATTGCTGCTACCTATGGTTCTGTGAGTGCGGTAACATTTGCAACAGCACAATCTTTTTTAACATCACAAGGTGAAGAATATGGTGGTTACATGGTGGCAGGTATGGCTCTAATGGAATCGCCGGCAATCATCATTGGTCTTTTATTAATTAGAAAATATGCTGTAGAAGAGAACAACGATTTAGAAACTAAGAAAACACAAGGTATTGGTCATATTTTGAAAGAAGCTTTAACGAGTGGTTCTATCGTATTATTGATTGGTGCTATGATTATCGGATATGTAGCTGGTGAAAAAGGCGAAAGAGATTTACACCCGTTCGTTTCCGAAATTTATAAAGGTATGTTAGCTCTTTACTTATTAGATATGGGCATTGTAGCCGGAAGTAGATTATCTGTATTGAAAAAATCAGGAGCATTCTTAGTGGGCTTTGGTATTATTGTTCCATTGGTGAACGCTACTCTTGGAATTATGATTGCAATGATGTTGGGATTAAGTCATGGTGATGCTTTGTTATTCACTATACTTTGTGCGAGTGCTTCCTATATTGCAGTACCTGCGGCTATGCGTATGGCAGTACCTCAGGCTAATATGAGTTTACTAATACCTATGTCGTTAGGTGTGACATTCTCATTCAATGTAATTATCGGTATACCGGTTTATTACTCTGTTATTCAACAGCTGTGGAATTGATAAAAGGTTGGGCGTTTCAGGTATATCCATAATATTCAAAAGGATATACCTGTTCTTTTTTTTATTATTTTGCATTAATTCTGACAACTACATACAACACTATTTATGTTCAAGAAAATTGTCTTTATCGTTTTTACGACGTTAAATATCTATACCATCAATGCACAGGACTCCGCTAAAGTAGTGAGCAAGAAACCTGCCCCGGAACCATTCAAGCCTGTAAAACTAAAGTTGAATGATGACGGTAGCCGATTTCTACAATTTACCGGATTGGTTCAGACTTGGGCGCGTTATACCGATTTAAATCCGGGAACGACTATTAACGGATTTAGTGAGTCAAATACATTTGATGTAGGTATTCGTAGAGCTCGCTTTCAAATGATAGGTCAGTTATCCGATAAAGTTTTCTTTTATTCTCAAGTAGGGATGAATAGTTTTTCTTACTTATCAGAAAGAAAATATGGTTTCTTTATCCATGACATTATCGGGGAATATCAGGTTTGTAAAAAGTTGTCTATTGGTGCAGGTCTAAATTCATGGGTAGGTCCGCTACGATTTTCGTCGCCATCTGTAGGTACTATCATGGGAATGGATTTGCCAATTTTTCAACAAACAACAAATGATATCAATGATCAATTTGTTCGTCGATTAGGAATTTATGGAAAAGGAAAAATTGGCAAATTGGATTATCGAGTAAGTATTACGAAACCATTTATTGTTAATTATAATAAAGCTATTCCTATACCCGGATCACAAGGTAGTGTGCCGTTATTAGGAGCATTGGCAAATGATGTTTCCACTTTCTCTATTAAAAATCCGAATCCACAATTCAACGGTTATTTCATGTATCAAATGAAGGATCAAGAATCGGATAAAACGCCCTATAACGTAGGGTCTTATTTAGGAGCGAAGGAGATTTTTAATATTGGTTTCGGAGCACAATATCAAAAAGATGCTGTTTGGCATAAAGAATTAAATAGCTCAACAGGTAATATAGATACTATTTCTACCGCGTATGCAACTACTGGTGTAGATGTGTTTTATGAAAAACCATTGAATAAAACTAAAGGTAATTTGATTCATGTTTATGCAAGCTGGTTGTATAGTAATTATGGAAAAAACTACATTCGAAATTTTGCTCCTATGAATCCTGCAGACGGAGGAAGTGCCGGATATAATGGAATTTCTCCATACAATAGTGGGGGAGGAGCTGCTTTTCCTATGAATGGTACAGGAAATACCTTTTTTATACAAGCAGGCTATAAATTTAAAAAGGATTTATTAGGAAATTGTGGTACATTGATGCCATATACCATGTTACAATATTCTAAATTTGATGCTTTAAACGCTGCTGTCGTAGTATATGATTTAGGGATAAATTGGTTACACATGGGACATAATTCAAAGCTTAGTTTAAATTATCAAAACAGACCCTATTTAATTCAAACAAGCATTACAGAACCTGTAAAGGTAGATGCTCGTAAAGGGATGTGGGTGTTACAGTATCAAGTTTCATTCTAAAAATAGAAGAATATGGCATTTAATATATTTAGAAAATCAACCAAAGAGGTAAAAGGATATTTGATGGAGTACTTACGTGTACTTAATCAAGAGGGGAAAGACCATCCGGCAGAAGTTCAAAAAATAATTGACATTGCAGAGAAGAATGGTATGCGTGGTATGGATATAAATACCTTAATTGCTGATATCGATGCCCATAAAATCAAAGATCCTAAAGATGATAACGAGCGTTTTGAATTTATGAAGTACTTGGTACAATTAGTCGTGAACGATGATCAATTTAGTGACTCTGAAATGGACTTTTTGAAAGAGATGGGAGTTAGTGTAGGTTATCCAATCATGAAAGTGCCACAAATCATTCTGGAATTATATAATGGCTTTAAATATGAAGAGTCAGTGGATGATGTGAAGGCTAAAATCGATCAGTTATTGAAAGATTAACGATGCGTATCCTCTTCATTTAATATACTTAAATAACTATCATATCTGGAAGGTGCAATGTCTAAACTTTGCACCTTTTTCTTTACTTCGCAACCTGGTTCTTCCAGATGGCGACAGTTATGAAATTTACATGAACCTAGTAGTTTTCGCATTTCCGGGAAGTAATGCGCTAGTTCTTCATCCTCAATCTCAAATAACCCAAGTTCTTTTATTCCCGGAGTGTCAATGATTCTTCCGGTAGAATTAATTTCCATCATTTCAGCGAAGGTAGTTGTGTGTTTCCCTTTGTTGGAATACTCTGAAATCTCACTGGTTTTAATAGATATATGAGGTAGGATGGTATTGATAAGACTTGATTTCCCTACTCCCGAATGTCCGGAGAAAAGGCTGGTTTTATTTTCTAACAGGTTTTTTAGTTCTTCAATTCCTTCACCTGTTACTACGGATGTTGTTACTACGGTGTAGCCTAAGTTTTCATATATAATTTTTAATGCTTGGTACAACTCCAAATCATCTTCATTATATAAATCCAGTTTGTTAAAAACAATGACTGCCGGAATTCTAAATGTTTCACAAGAAACTAAAAATCGATCTAAAAAACCGATGGAAGTACGTGGGGAATGAAGTGTTGCTACTAATATACTTTGGTCTATATTGGATGCTATTAAATGTCCGTGTGCAGTTTTGTGTGAAGATTTACGGATAATATAATTTTCCCGAGGTAAAATATCTTCGATGATACCTTGATTGGGTTGTGAACTGTCAATAATAAATTCAACACTGTCTCCAACCGCAATAGGATTAGTTACTTTTAAATCATTAATCTTAAATTTACCGCGTAAGCGACAAGCGTAAAATACGTCATCTTCCCCTTTAACATTATACCAAGATCCGGTAGATTTAAAAACAACACCTTTCATAGATTTAAAAATTTTCTTGTAGTTGTTTTATTACTTTACTAGTAGCTCCTGAGCCCACCACTATGGCATTTTCTAAGCGACTTTTAATCGATGTTCTTTGTTCCGGATGCTGAATCAAATTGGAGACAATGGATTCCCATTGATTTTCATTCTCTATGATAAAACCGCAACCTAGTGAAGTCATCCATGTAGCTTCTTGGAATTTCTCAATATGTGGTCCGAATAATACCGGTACTCCAAATACGGCCGGCTCTAATATATTATGTAATCCTTTTCCGTAGGCACCACCTATATGTACAATGGTAGCGTATTGATAGATGGATGATAATAGCCCAATGTTATCAATAATTAAAATAGAAGAAGAATTATCTTGAGCGGAAGGATTGGTAAGTAATTCGGAGTATGTCATCGCTTTTAGAGGATATAACATACGTTTTACCTTTAATATACTCCCTTCGCTAATGTCATGTGGTGCTATAATGAATTTTTGAGTAGAATCAGATTTTTTTATGTAAGGTGCTATGATACTAATATCTTCCGGCCAACTGCTACCAATAACAAAAACGTTGGATGCTTTTTGGATAAAAGATTCAATAACGGGTAACGACTGAATGTTCGCTTTCGTTTGTAATACTCTATCAAATCGAGTGTCACCACTGACAGTGTAATTATTGAATCCTAATTGCTTCAATAGTTCAGAGGAACGATAATCTTGTAAGAAAAAATAATTGAACGCACCTAAAACATTTTTAAAATAAGAACCATACCACTTGAAGAAAATTTGGTCTTTACGAAAGACACCTGAAAGTAAGTATAAAGGAATTTTATTCTTTTGAAGATAGGTTAGGTAATTAGGCCAAAATTCATACTTAACAAAAAAGGCCATATCGGGCTCTAGTGCATCTATGAATTGTTTTACTTTGGATGGGATGTCGGCGGGTAAATAGAAGATGTAATTTGCTTCAGCGTAATTTTTTTTGATTTCATAGCCACTCGGAGAATAGAAAGTGACGATGATTTCGATATTGGAGTATGACTTTTTAAGAGATTCGATTACCGGGCGTGCTTGTTCAAATTCACCTAATGATGCACAGTGAAACCAAACTCTTTTAGCTGATTTTTTAGGTAGCGTAGAAAGACGAATCAAGGATTCTTTTCTACCTGAAATCATTAAGCTGGCTTTAGAATGTCCCAAGAGAGCTGCTATTTTAAAAAGAACTTCTAAAATATAAATCGCCAACTGATACAAATACTTCATACGTGCAATTTACAAAGAAATTACCGGTTTGATAAAGAAATATATTATACTAATTTAGACAGTTAAATACCAATAAAATGAGTGAGTTAAACACCTCTTCGCGTAATGTTTTTAATGCTACCGTGTTAGTAGCAGCCTTAGGTTATTTTGTAGATGTATATGATTTAGTGTTGTTCATGATCATCGGAGAAAAAAGTCTTCACAGCATAGGTTTTGAACCTGGGATGGCAAAGCAAACTTTTTATAGTTTGTTAGATATACAGATGTTAGGGATGTTATTAGGTGGTATTTTCTGGGGTGTGTTGGGAGATAAAAAAGGAAGACTAAGTGTTCTATTTGGATCTATTATTATGTACTCATTGGCGAATATCGCTAATGGATTCGTTGATGTATTTCATTCAGGTGCTAATGATACTACATTAACATGGTATTATATATTGAGGTTTATTGCCGGATTTGGTTTAGCCGGTGAATTGGGGGCCGGTATTACTTTAGTGAGTGAAATTATGAAAAAAGAAGATCGTGGTATTGGTACCATGATAGTAGCTTCAGTGGGTGTTACCGGTGCTATTACTGCCGGTATCATTGGTAAATATATGGGTTGGCAATTAGCCTATTTTATTGGTGGTGGATTAGGTTTATCATTGTTAATGTTACGCATTGGAGTGTTTGAATCCGGCATGTTTGAAAAAAGTAAAACCAAAGAAATTGAACATGGAAACTTTTTTACCTTATTTAAGAATAAAGATATCGCTGTTCGATATTTCTATTGTATTGCTATAGGTCTACCGGTATGGTTTATCATCGGAATTTTAATCAACAAAGCTCCTGATTTTGCTAAAGCATTAGGCTCTTCTTTTACAATTGAAAGAGAGTTCAATATAGTATTCTGTTATGCCGGATTAGTCTTTGGAGATATATGCAGTGGTGCTTTGTCTCAAGTGTTGAAGAGTAGAAAAAAAGTGTTATACATATTTTATACGTTAAGCGTTGTTCTTATCACATGTTATTTAACTATTAAAGGTGGGTCGGATATCTATTTTTATTCGATGATATTTGCGTTAGGTTTTTCAGTAGGATTTTGGGCTATCTTCGTTACAGTTGCATCAGAGCAATTTGGTACGAACATTAGAGCTACTGCAGCGACTACGGTGCCTAATTTTGTAAGAGGTTCATTAGTGTTAATCGGCATTCTGTTTGCTTCAATGGTTGAAAAAACGGCATCTTTGCCACAGGCAGGTTTGTACGTGACAGTGATATTATTTGTAATAGCTTTTTGGGCAGCTATCAAAATGCCTGAAACTTTTGGAAAAGATTTAGACTATACAGAATAAAAAAAAACTCCTCTGAATTCTCAGAGGAGTTTTTTTTATTGATTTTGAAAAAGGTATTAGTTAGAAGCTAAGTATTCAGAAACACCTTCAACTGTAGCTTTCATTGCTTTTTTACCTTCGCCCCAGTTAGCAGGACAAACTTCACCGTGTTGTTCAACATGTTGTAAAGCTTCTACCATACGTAGTGTTTCATCAATGTTTCTTCCTAATGGGAAGTCATTGATTGTTTCATGACGAACGATACCTTGTTTGTCAATTAAGAATGTACCTCTATAAGCAATAGGAGCGCCTGAAAATGCAGCATTCCCTTCTTCGTCATAATCATAATAACCCGCTAAAACACCGTAATTTTGAGCAATCGTTTTAGCCGTATCAGCTACAAGAGGGTAAGTAACACCTTCGATACCTCCTTTATTTTTTGGTAAAGATAACCATGCAAAGTGAGAGTTTTCAGTGTCAGTAGAGCAACCTACTACAACAGTATCTTTAGCTTCAAACGCTTTTAATTTTTCTTGAAAAGCTAAAATTTCAGTAGGACATACGAACGTGAAATCTTTTGGGTAGAAGTAAAACACCACATACTTTTTGCCTAGGTACTGTGACAATGAAAAATCTTCTACAATTTGATTCCCTTTTATAACGGCTGGTGCTATAAAATTGGGAGCTTTTTTTCCAACTAATGACATACTCTTAATTTTGTTTTGAATTGATAATACAATGGGTATTGTACCGGATTTGTTTATTTATGCAAAATAAGACAAAAAAAGCCACATATTTTTAATATGTGGCTTTTCATTATATTCGGCGGAAAGATATTAACGTGCTTCTTGGCTAAACCAATTTTGATTAAATACTTTTGAGACATTCGGACGTTTACTTGCCGAATTGTTGCTATTTGAATTGGAAAGCGAACTATTAGTAACTCCTTTCTGAGTTATTAATAGTGTTCCAAAGGCTAAAATAAGTAGCATAACCACTATTTTGGCTAAAAAGGGTAGGTGTTGTTGAGCAGAACGTAAAAACATAATCGGTTATTTCATTGATTACACCATTTTATACGGTTAAATTACAAAAAGGTAAACCAAATTATACAGAATAATTTTCCATATTTTGTACAATTAAATACGAAATTAGTAATAAAAAATTCACTATTTTATATAAAAAGATAATTTTTAAATGAGTAAAGTACTATTTGTGTGCCTAGGAAATATTTGTAGATCACCCATGGCTGAAGCTATTTTTTCAAAAATCGTTGAAAATGAAGGTTTTGAAGGTAAAATAGAGGTGGATTCCGCAGGTACCGCAAATTATCATGTTGGAGATGAACCGGACAGAAGAACGATTAAAACATGTACCGATAATGGAATAAAAATAGATCATTTAGGCCGACAATTATTACATGATGATTTTTTAAAATTTGATTTTATAGTGGCTATGGATGAAAATAACCTTCATCATATTCAAAAAATGGCACAGAAGGTTGCCAATCCCAAGGCTCAGGTGTTAAAAATGCGAACCTTTGACCCCTTAGTTCCGGGAGCAGATGTTCCGGATCCTTATTTTGGGAGTATGAGTGATTTTCATGAAGTATATACGATGTTAGTTCGTAGTAGTAAATCGCTGTTAGAATATATATTAAAGGAAAAGGGTGTATAAGTAGTAAATACTTTAGTATATAAAATCACAATAAGTACTAAATTTGAACTATGAATAAAGAAGTGCTGATATCCATACTGTGGCAAGTAACACAAAAGGAACTTGAAATCATTGAATTTCGTCCCTTAGGTGGTGGTAATATTAGCCGAGCTTTTTCAGCGAAGACCAACTTGGGTAACTTTTTTGTCAAAACCAATCGCATTAGTTTGTTGGATATGTTTGATAAAGAAGTGAAAAATTTAGAATTGCTGAAAACACATATTCCAGAAAATATACCGGAAATACTAGGTTTTGGAACCATAGAGCAAATGAGCTTTTTAGTTTTAAAATTAGTGGAAGCCGGAAAAAGAAGAGCTGATTTTTGGGAAGACTTTGGTCGTACAATGGCCAATTTACATCAAAACCAAGCTTCTAGTTTTGGTTTAAGTTATGATAATTACATAGGCTCTTTACCACAATCTAACAAGATGCATTCGGATTGGGTAACATTTTTTATAGAGGAAAGGATTTGGCCCCAAGCTAAAAGAGCGGAATCGATATTAGGTAAAGAGTTGATTTCTCAAATGGAGAAGTTATGTACTCGTTTACCTGAAATGTTGACCAATGGTAAACCTTCGTTGTTACATGGAGATTTATGGAGTGGTAATTTCACCATGAATCAACATGGTAGCGTTTGTTTGGTAGATCCTGCATCTTATTACGGCAATCGCGAAATTGAAATAGCCTTTACTAAATTGTTTGGAGGGATTGAAGATGAATTTTATTCCGCTTACCAAGAAGTATTGCCTTTAGATAAAGGATTTTTTGATTCTCGAATTGATTTATATAATCTCTATCCTTTATTAGTACACGCAAACCTTTTTGGAGGTTGGTATGTGGCTTCTGTAAGAGAAACGTTAAAACGATTCGTCTAATAGACCTGAATTTGGATTAGAGTATTTTTGACGGTACTCAATGATTTTTTTGATACGCTCAATTACAAGATTGGTGAGCAATTCGGCTAATTCCCCTGTGTTAGGGACCGGTTTAAAAAGTTGTTTGACTTTTGATTCTGAAACATCCAATTGATATAACATTTGCACTACATCTTCAAATTTCGATTCTAGTCGATTTTGAATTTCTTGTTTCAATTGATTCTCTAAAAATGAAACATCCCGAGAGAATGTCTCGGGATGTAGTGGAATATCTATTCCAAGTATGTTGATCGTTTGCTTATTCAGCACTTTTCTTAGCTGCTTTTTTAGCGGCAGGCTTTTTAGCTGCTTTCGGTTTTTCTTCACCTGATTCAGCGGATGCTTCTGCAGCTTTGGTTGCTTTCTTTTTAGCAGGTTCTTTTGCCGGAGCTTCTTCTGCTACTTCTTTTTTAGCCTCTTCAGATTTAGCTTCAAACACTTCCGGATGGAACTGATTTAATAAAGTATACCAAGTAGCTAATTTTTTAATATCTGAAGCATATACTCTTTCTTGATCGAAGTTAGGTAATACTTTTAATAAGAAAGCTCTTAATTCTTCCGGACTAGATTTACCGGTTACAGATATTGCACCTGGGAAGTTTTTCTTTATTTCTTGAAACACTTTCTCTAAAGCTAATGAGCCTTCGCTATCAGTAGTATAGATAGAAATCTCATTTAGAATAGACACTTTTTCGCTTGCGCCCGCTACTATTCGTTTAGGTGAGGCTTCAATTGTTTCAAGGATAACTCCGGTTTTAGTTGGTTTAACAATTTTAAATAAACCACTTCTTCCGGAAACTGCCGCAACTTCTCTTAATTCCATTTTTATTTGTTTGAACTATTATAATTTAAAGATAACTGGTACTGTATTTTGTGATTTGAATCCCGGCGCTTTGAACTTTAAAAGTTTAACAACTCTCATAGCTTCTTCACCGCAACCACCGCCAATGTTTTTTACTACTGTGTGATTCGTTGTAGTTCCATCATCATTCAATGTAAATGAAATGATACATTCCCCTTGTAATCGATTACGTTTTGCCATTAGAGGATAAACCACTTGACCATTGATATAAGTATACATGGCCGATTGTCCACCTTCATAATATTGACAAACAGGTACAGTTTTACTAGGAGGAGTAGTTTGTGAAGTTCCTACTAGGAATACTACGACTAGACTTACTAAAACAAGTAATTTTTTCATAACGGTTAACATTTTGGGTTACAAGTATACTAATATTCCTCTTTATTTACCATTGGAAGAAAGATTTTGGTTAATCTCCTCTATATAAGCGAGTAACTGATTTCTTCCGGAGCCTTCTTCAGCTGAAGTAGCAAATATCGGAGGCAGTTCATCCCAGGATTCTCCCAGTTTCTGCTTCCAAACTTCAAGTATCGTACCACTTTTAGTCTTGGGTAGCTTATCTACCTTAGTTAATACGATAGAAAAGGGGATTCCGTTGGTTGCTAACCATTCTATTTCTTGTATGTCGTTCTTCAAGGGTTCATGTCGGCCGTCTACCAAAATAAAAACGTTAATTAAGTTTTCTCGATAGAGCAAATAATCGTGAACCATATGAAACCATTTTTCACGTTCTACTTTACTGGTTTTGGCATATCCATAACCTGGTAAATCAGTTAAAATCCATCGATCATCAATATTGAATAAATTGATACTTTGGGTTTTTCCCGGTTTAGAAGAGGTGTGTGCTAAACCGTTGCGCTCCGTTAGCATGTTAATCAAGGAGGACTTTCCTACATTCGATCGACCTATAAATGCATATTCAGGTTTTTCTATAATAGGGCAGTCTTGATACTTGCTATAACTGTTTAAATAAGTTGCTTTCATAATTTTCTGTCCTACAAAGGTATTAATCTATGTCAGTATCTCGCTTCTAAACTTGAATATATTAGTATTTTTAGAACAAAAATTGTATTTTTCAAGTATAACTAATAGTTTTAGAAAAGCATGTAAAGGATTACATGTTACAATTTTAAGTTTATTTAATGGCGTGTATTTTATGAGATTATCAAGTTGGTTATTTTCAATCTGTTTCATTTTTCTATCCTTGACCATATTCGCGCAAGACGAGAAACAACTTATTAAAGACGCTGAATCAGCACTTAAAAATGATGATAAAGAATTAGCCTTGTCTCTGTATTTAAAAGCACACGCTAAAAATCCCAACAATGCATTAACAAATTATCAGGTGGGAGTGCTATATATCAAAGTCTCTAATACACCCTTGAAGTCGATGTCTTATTTGGAAAAGGCGTATCAGTTGAATCCAAAAGTAAAAGAAGATGTGAGTTTTTTCTTAGGTATATCTTATCACATGAACTTGAAGTTTGATGAAGCAATTGATGCCTTCACTAGATACAGAGCTACGATTCCAAGTACAGATGCGAAATACAAAAAAATAACTCGATTTATTGAAGAATGTAACAATGGTAAGGAATTAGTTGCTAATCCGTTGAAAGTTAAAGTAGAGAATATGGGTAATGTTATCAATTCTCAATATTTTGATTTTGCTCCGGTTATTTCTGCCGATGAACAAGTAATGATTTTTACTTCGCGCCGTCCTGGATCACTAGGTACTGTAGATCCTACCACTGGTATGTATAATGAAGATATTTATATTTCATATAAGGCAAACGGTAAATGGACTACTCCTAAAAACATGGGGAATATCATTAATACAGAACACCATGATGCGAGTATAGGTTTATCAGCTGATGGTAAGATTTTGTTCATTTACAAAGATGGTACAGGCTTCGGTGATATTTATTATTGTACACGCAAAAAAGATGATACTTGGTCCAAACCAATGCCCATCGAAGGTCAAGTAAATAGTAGAACGTTTAATGAAAAGGATGTAGCGATTTCTCCGGATAATAAATTATTGTTTTTCTCCTCTAATCGTGATGGAGGATATGGTGGATTAGATATCTATATGGTACAACAAGATGCGAATGGGTTTTGGGGTAAACCGGTTAATCTTGGTCCGGAAATAAACACTCCGGAAGATGAGGCAGGACCATTCATGGATTTTGATGGACGTACACTTTACTTTTCTTCTAAGGCACACAAAGGAATGGGAGGGTTTGATATTTTTCAAACCGTATTTGATTCTGTAGCTCAACGTTGGACTACCCCGCTGAATTTGGGATATCCAATCAATACACCGTTTAACGATATCTATTTCGTATTATCCGGGGATGGTTCTCATGGTTATTATGCGGCCTCCAGAGAAGATAGTTACGGTCAATTGGATATCTATCGTATTTCCATGCCTCCTCGTAAAGATAGAGATGAGTTGATCAAGAAAATGATGCAAATGAATTTAGTGGTAGAAGATCCTAAAGAGCCGGAAGTGATTCCAACGCCTCCTGTTGTTATAGCTGCTACCATGCCTGTTATTATTAAAGGGGTAGTAAAAGATGCTGCCACTGGGTTACCTATTAGTGCTCATGTGCAATTAACGGATAGTAAGGGTGTAGTCGTAGCAAGCACTACATCAGGTACGGATGGTTTGTACAGTTTTGAAATTTCCAACAAAGAACAAGCTACCTATATTGTTACAGCGGATAAGACAGGTTATTCGTACGAATCTAAAACAATGACAGTACCTGCGAATTCAGCTAACAAACAAGAAATGACTCAAAATTTAAGTCTGAAAAAATTAGCTGTAGGAGGCACCTTCGTTTTAAGAAATATCTATTTTGATTTTGATAAGTCGACGTTAAAGCCGGCTTCCGATCCGGAATTGAATAATTTACTTCAGTTGATGAAAAACAACCCAACCTTAAAAATTGAAATAGGTGGGCACACGGATAGTAAAGGCTCGGATCCTTATAATTTATCACTTTCACAGCGACGAGCGCAAGCGGTTGTTAATTGGTTAGTGAGTAAAGGCGTGAGTAAAGATCGTATCGTAGCCAAAGGCTATGGTGAAACTAAACCATTAGCTTCTAATGATGATGAAGAAGATGGTAGAGAATTAAATAGAAGAACTGAATTTAAAGTAATCCAAAAATAGATTTTCAAAGAGTTATGCGTTTTCAACTACTGCTATTTTTTTTCTGTACAGCTCTTACTCTGTCAGCTCAAGACGACAAAGAGTTAATCAGAATTGGTGATAAGTATTTAAAGAATAAACAATATAGAAAGGCATTACCTTTCTTTGAGCAAGTCCTTAAAACGGACTCTGCTAATACTACTGCTATTTACAAGTCGTCTATTTGTCATTTGTATAGGTATTCTAAAGAAAAATCTTTACAAGGGTTTTTGAAAGTTTATGCCGTGGACTCTACCTATGATAAGTATTTATACTTTTGGATGGGGCGCGCTTATCATTTAAATTATCAATTTGATAATGCTCTGAAGTATTATGGAATGTACAAAACCAAACTTGCTAAGTGGGATACACGTCAGAAGGAAGTGGATTGGTACATGGAACAAGCGCGTCGTGCTAGAGAGTTTACCGCTAATCCTAAAAATTTTGTAGTACAGAACTTGGGGAATCAAATCAATAGTTCTTATTCTGAACATAGTCCGGTAGCTTCTTTGTCAGACTCTATATTATTATTTACCTCCAGACGTGATAAGGATAATAGTAAAGAGGATTTCGATGGGGAACCATTCGAGGATATTTTTATCGTAAAACGTCAAGCGGATGGCACATGGTCTTCACCTGAATTATTCGAAGTGAATACTTCAGGACATGACGCTTGTATTCAGTTTTTTGACAATGATCAAAAGTTATTTATTTATCGCCAAACTAGAGGTGGTGATATTTATGTGGTAGAAAAGGTAAATGGACAGTGGCAAAATCCTAAAAAGTTTCCGGTAATCAACACGCGTGGATTTGAATCGGATGCGTTTATGACGGCAGATGGTTCTACTGTTTATTTTGCAACTAACCGTTATAAGAAATTAGGTGATTTAGATATTTACTATGTGACTAAAAAATCAGATAGTTCTTGGACTAAACCTAAAATGTTAAAAGGTCGAATCAATACAGATGAGGATGAAGATGCTCCGTTCATTACCGCGGATGGTAAAACTATGTACTTTAGTTCTCGCGGCCATAACAGTATGGGCGGGTATGATGTATATAAAACCGTTTTAGGTCCGGATGGGAAGTGGTCGAAACCTGAAAACTTAGGATACCCAATTAACACTCCGGATGATGATGTTTATTATTATTTGTCCGGAACAACTAATCATGCCTACATGTCATCTTATAGAGATGGAGGTTTTGGAGAGAAAGATTTGTATGAAATTATCCCTGTTGAATCAGTTGTAATTGCAGGTACGGTAACAGAAGAAAAGACCAATAAGGTTTTAGATAAATATGACATGGTTTTACAACCACTAGCAGGAAGTATGCCTAATGCAAAGGGAGCAACAACAGTTACTCAGCAAGGAAATTATAATACGAGTGTATTGTCAGCGAATTCTTATTTGTTAAAAATTAGTAAGGATGGGAATGTATTAATGACTGATACATTAGAAGTGCCAATTATTGATCATGTAGGAGATACAATTCAATACAATCTGATCGTTCCTTTTCATGGTAACCCTGCTGATACGATTCCTCCGCCGGTGATAAAACCAAAAGTCTATACAGATAATATCTTTTTCGCTGTTAAGTCATATGCCTTTGATGCAAAATCAAAGAAGCAATTAGATAAGTTTATTGACTATGTAAAACAGCATAAAGAAGTGCAGGCCGTTATATCCGGACACGCAGATGAATCCGGTGCGGATGATATCAATCTAAAACTATCTGAAGACAGAGCCAAAGCTGTATATGATTATTTGAAAAGTCATGGTGTACCTGTAGATCGAATTGAAATTAGATCGTTTGGGGATACTAAACCTCTCGGTGATAATACTACTGAGGAGGGGAAGGCTCTGAACCGAAGAGTAGAGATATTTGCAGAATTATTATAGAAAAAGGGGCGTAAGCCCCTTTTCTTTTTATTTATTAACGATAGAAGGAGGAAAATATGGTTATTATCCTTCACTTTTTTAAGTCTTTAGCTTTCAGCTAACTTTGTACTCTTATCTTAATACTTTGTACTTTTATTTTCCGTAATATTGTGCCTTTATTGAAAAAATCTAATGCACATGAAGCCATATCAGGAAGAAGCAACCGGAAAGAAAGAACAAGTAGAAGTAATGTTTAACCGGATTTCTCCTAAGTATGATTTACTCAATCGAGTGTTAAGTTTAGGTATTGATAAAATATGGAGAAAAAAGGCATTAAACCTTTTAAAGAAAGACCAACCTAAATTTATTTTAGATATAGCTACCGGTACTGCCGATTTAGCTATTGAAGCCGCCACTAGATTAAGACCAGACAAAATAGTAGGGGTGGATATAGCTGAAGATATGCTTAAGATAGGTAGAGTGAAAGTTAAGGATAAAGGTTTAGACAAGATCATTGAACTTCAAAAAGGGGATTCAGAATCCCTTCCTTTCGAGAGCAATATATTTGATGCAGTCATCGTTTCCTTTGGAGTTCGCAACTTCGAAAACTTAGAAAAAGGCCTTACGGAGTTGAATAGAGTTCTAAAGCCGGGCGGAAAGCTAATGGTATTAGAGTTCTCTCAACCGGAAAAAACACCATTTAAACAGTTCTATGGTTTTTATTTCTCTAACATTCTTCCTTTAGTAGGTAAAATAGTGTCTAAAGATCATGCTGCTTATACCTATCTACCTGAGTCTGTAGAAGAGTTCCCGTATGGTAATCGATTTGTTGAAATAATGAAAAAATGCGGATATACGCCGGAAGTGTTAAAACCATTCACTTTTGGAGTGTGTACGGCATATGTAGGAAAAAAATAAGAATAATGAAGTTATTGAAAATTCTATTTGTTGGGTTCGTTGTCTTAATGACAAATATAAATGCTTGGGCGCAAGATCCTAGATGGTCTAACTTACCTAACTATGATGATAAGACTTTACACTATGGATTTAGTTTAGGGATTAATAATTCCGGTTTTAAAATCAGGGAAAGTAATAGTTATATGACGGACTCCCTAACGGGAATTCAACCATTGAGAACGTTTGGATTTTCACTTGGGTTTATTGTTAACTTGAGATTACACGATCATTTTGATTTGAGGTTATTACCTACGGTAGCATTTTACGAACGCTCTTTGGACTATAATTCTACTTATACAACTAAAAGACAAACGCTTGAGTCATCCATGATGGAGTTTCCGCTATTGTTAAAATATAAATCTCAGCGTAGAAGAAATTCCAGAATGTATTTAATAGGAGGATTTAAAGCAAGTATTGAGGCTGGTTCTAAAAAACGAGAAAGAAAGAATACTGAGCTAAGGACCAATAACATGGACTTTGCTTTTGAATGGGGATTTGGATTTGATTTCTACTTTCAGTTATTCAAATTTTCTCCGGAAGTGCGTTTTTCGCACGGAATGGCCAATTTATTGAGCAAAGACCCCAATATATATAGTGGGAGTTTAGATCGATTAACCAGTCATACCATTACCATTTATCTGCATTTTGAGTAAAAAAATGTGTATAAAATTTAATAATTAGGGTAATTTATGGTAGATTTTTTATATATTTGAAATCACATGAGTATGATATATACTCATTAAAATTGTAAACTATTAAAATTAATAAACCAGGTTATTACTTATGAAAAAAGTTTTACTTTCATTATCAGTTTTAGCTGCTTCTTTTGCTGCTAATGCACAGGCTGTGAACGTAGGTTCAGGAGCTTATGATGATTTCGCAATGTTTGGTAACTCAACTGATAATCCTACAGGTGAGTACAACTACCAATTTGGTAGCCCTCAACAAACTGCCGGTGTTTTCTGGTGGGAAGATACTGATAACCCAAGTGACTATGCTTTGACTCGTTCAGGTGGTGAATTATCAGTTGCAGTTGCAAAAGGTACTGCTTACTCTCCATTTGGATTTGGATTTGGTGATGATAACGGTGCTGCTACAGGTGGTAATGCTTTCTATATCGATATGTCTTCAGCTAAAACTATCACAGTTAAAGTTAAAGCTACATTAGGGACTTCTACTGCTTACCCTTCTTTCTACCTACAAGTAAAAGACGCTAACGGTATTTCTGGTGAAATAAGACCAGGTACTGCAACTGCTGGTGATGCTGCTAAATATGGTGTTACTGCATTAACTGCGGCTTATCAAACATTAACTTATGATATCACTGGTATGTTAGGACAAACTGTTCCTTCTACTAGTCCAAGTTACGTAGCTGCTAACCACAATATGTGGACATGTTTAAATTATCCTACTGACTGTCCTGATAGAACAAGAGCTACTGCAATTGACTTTACTAAAATCGTTGAAGTTTCTTTCTTCGTAAACGGTGGTGCTGCTTGGAATGGTACCGTTACTTTGGACGAAGTGAAAATTGGTAAATCTGCTAACTTAGGTTTAGGTACTGCTTCTATCGCTGCTAACATCTCTTCTTCAGTAGTATATCCTAACCCTGCTTCTGATGCAGTTTATGCTAACTTAAACTTGAAATCTGCTAACGATGTTACTGTAATCGTAACTGACTTAATGGGTCGTCAAGTAGCTACTAAAGCTTTCGGTCGTGTTTCTGAATTGAACGCTGCTGAAATCTTCAACGCTGCTTCTTTAGCTAAAGGTATGTACACTGTTACTTATGTATTAGATGGTACTCCTGCTAAATCTGATTTAGTAGTTGTGAAGTAATTCACACCTTAATCATATTATAAAAAAAGCCCTTCAGAAATGAAGGGCTTTTTTTATACCTTTTGATTTATACTTCGTATATTTTTATATGAAACTCCTCGTTCTAGGCATCGGTCGTTCATCCGTTTACTTACTTCAGTATATACAACAATATTTGATTCCTTCCGGAACGGTAGAGTGTACGGCCATAGATTCCAATCCGGAATTGTTACTCAAACGCCAACAAGAGTTTCCTTCTATTCAATTTGTGAATGCTTCGATCGAAGAAATTCTTCCTTCGCATGATATAATCATTTCTCTTTTACCTCCGTCAGAGCATATCAAAGTGATACGGTTATGCTTGCAGTATCACAAACATTTCTTCTCAGCATCCTACGCTACACCAGAAATCAAAGCATTGCATCAACAAGCGTTAGATAAAGGAATTCTTATAGCCATGGAAGCCGGATTAGATCCCGGTATTGATCATATGTCGGCTTTGGATATCCTTCAAAAGATTCAAACATCAGGTGGTCATATAACATCATTTGAGTCCTATACAGGAGGATTAATTCATCCGGATTCATCTAATCCTCCTTGGAATTATAAAATTTCATGGAACCCCAAAAACGTAGTATTGGCAGGGCAAGGTGGAGATGCCATTTTCCTTCTAGAAGGTAAGAAGCAGAATGTTTCTTATGCTCAACTTTTCAAAGAGACGAGTCATTGGAAAATAGATAATCAAACCTACGAAGGATATTATAACCGCGATTCTTTATCCTATATTCCTCTATATAAGTTGAATAATATTCAAACTTTTATTCGCGGTACTTTACGCTATCCCGGTTATTGTGAAGCTTGGTCTTGTTTAGTTGACAAAGGGATAACTCAAACAAATGTTACTATTCCGACTTCTATTAAAACAGAAAAAGATTTTTGGAATTATTATATGGGAACTGATTATACTTCTATGAGTTCCTTTTGGAATGCATTGGGTGCGGACTCATCAGAATCATTACCTACTCAACTTAAATCTCCTGCAGAAGTATTACAATACTTAATGGAAAAATATTGGAAGTTAAGTCCTCAAGATAAAGATCGAATTGTGATGATTCATCGCTTACGTTATACCCAACAGCAGAAGCAATTTGAAGTAATCAGTAGTTTGACGGTAGATGGTGATAATAGTAGCTATACAGCGATGGCTAAGACCGTAGGTCTTCCATTGATACTTTGGGTAGAGCTTTTTATACAAAAAAAATATACATCCCTTGGAGTACAATTACCTTTAACAGCAGAGGTTTATCTTCCCATTTTGGAAAAATTGAAAGACCTAGGAATTCAATTCAAAGAATCCTCTCAACAACTTCCGTAATTTAATAGTACTTTTGTGGCATGATTACAATTTACACGGATGGAGCTTCCAGAGGTAATCCAGGTCCAGGTGGCTATGGAGTAGTACTAATGTATAAGCAACATCGGAAAGAGATTAGTGCCGGTTATCGTTTGACTACGAATAATCGCATGGAATTATTAGCGGTTATTACAGCGCTAGAAGCATTAAAAGATCCGGGGCATGATGTAATCATTTATTCCGATTCCAAATATGTTATAGACTCTGTAGAAAAAGGATGGTTGTTTGGTTGGGTAAAAAAGAATTTCAAAGATAAGAAGAACGAAGATTTATGGCGCCGCTATTTGTATGTAGCGTCTAAACACAAAGTGCGTTTTCAATGGGTACGTGGACATGCAGGGAATCCCGAAAATGAACGTTGTGACGTATTAGCCACTACTGCTGCAGATGGTGATAAACTATTGATTGACGTGGGTTACGAACAAGATATGTAATCCATTTATACGAATGTTTCGATTCAAGCAATTTACCATACATCAAGATAAAACACCTATGAAGGTGTGTACGGATTCTTGTGTGATGGGAGCTTGGGTTCCGGTGGAGAATAGTCAACGAATTTTAGATATAGGTACGGGCACCGGCTTATTAGCCTTAATGGCAGCGCAACGTACACAGGCTGCAATTACTGCAATAGAACCGGATGAGATTACCTATCAACAAGCATTACAAAATGTAGCGGTTAGTCCGTTTGCTTCGCAAATTCAAATCATAAATCAGGATTTAGATAGTTTTGTTTCCAATCAAGACATATTATTTGATACGATCATTTGTAATCCCCCGTTTTTTTCGAATTCTATATTATCTAATGATGAGCGCAAGAATAGCGCATTGCATCAAACAACTTTAAGTTTTGAGAACCTTGTAAAAGGGATCGCAAGCTTATCATCAGAGGATGGAATAGCTTATATTCTTATTAGTCCATATGAAACCAAACGATTACAACAAACTGCAGAAAACATTCAATTGTATTCTTCCGTTGGTATGCGTATGTGGGCGAATAATAAAAAACACATTCGTGATATAGTGGTATTATCAAAGCAGAACAAAGACTTTACCACACAAGATTTTTATATCAAACAAGAAGGAGATGAGTATACAGCGCAGATGAAACAGTTGATGCAGCCGTATTACTTACATTTTTAAAAAGCAGAAAAAAAAGATATTAATTGGCCTATGTCTTCTTTGGTATGTGCCGGGAAATTAGCAATTCTAAAAGTATTAGATTTCCATTCGCCATAACCCTTGCCGAGTATTATTTTAGCGGCTTCAGCTCGTTGAAATAGATCTTTTAATTCAGCTTCACTGCTTGCTTTTAGTGTAAGTACAGTAGGAGATTGATATTCTTTTTCGCTAATAATAGGTGAGAATGTACTTTTTTCAAAAAATCGATTAATGTCGTTCATTTGTGCAACTACACGAGCATAAGGAAGCTCCATACTTAATCCGGCCAAGCGTTGTTTAAGTAAATAAATTCCAAGAATATTGGGGGTATGTGTCGTCTGAAACTGTTGACCATTAGCAATGATATTTTTCAGATCATTATAATGGGCACTTGTTACATCTTTCAGTGTTTCTTCTACTCGTGGGGATACTACTAATACTGCTAAACCGGAAGGAAGACCAAAACACTTTTGAACAGAAGCAAACCAAATATCAGCCATACTAAAATCAGTTTCGACTCCGGCCATAGAAGTAGTAGCATCTACAGCGATGAGGCCTTTCCAGTTTGTTCTTATACTACCAAACTTAGAAGAGGGGATACAACTCCCATTAGAAGTTTCTACCTGTGTTAAACACAGAATAGAGTTTTCCTGTGAAGAGGAATAAAAAGAAGCAGGTATAGGTTCTTCAAAAGAATAGGAGTTAGCTTGAACTTTTCTTCCTAAAGCCTCTGATACTTGTTTCCACTTGTTTCCAAATGCTCCATTGTAGATATGAGTGAAGGTATAGTTGGGAAAAGACTGAGCGATAATTTCCCAGCACTCTGTAGCAGAAGAGGTGAAGTAAACTTTATATCCACTCGGAAGGTGAAATACTTCTTGCGCTACGATTTCTGTTGTTTGGTATAAATGTGAGAATGCTTTACTTCGATGATTCATCGACAATATCCCGGAACGCAGTGCCTGTTGCATATCCTCTTCAATGGAAGCATGCAGCTTGGATGGTCCAGGATAAAAGTTAAGCATAAAGCAAATAGAAGTTTATGACAAGAATGATTGTAAGGCTAACTCATAGCTTTTTAATCCAAAGCCGGTAATAACGCCTTTACAGTTTTTAGCCATAAAGCTCTTATGGCGATATTCTTCACGTGCATACACATTCGAAATATGAACTTCAATTACCGGTGTTTTAATTCCTGCAATAGCATCCGCAATAGCAATACTCGTATGTGTATAGGCTCCTGCATTAAAGATAATGCCATCAAAGTCAAACCCTACTTCATGAATTTTGTTGACCAATAAGCCTTCTACATTGGATTGAAAATAATATAATTCAATGGAAGGATACTTGGTTTGTAACGATTGAAAAAACTCTTCAAACGATTGTGCACCGTAAATTCCAGGTTCACGTTTTCCTAATAAATTAAGATTGGGTCCGTTTAAAATTAATAGTTTCATGAGGCAATGTTTATGCTAATATAAACAAAATTAATAAGGTTAACTTCTTGGGTGAAACTCTTTGATGATTTGGAGCAAATAGTCTCTATCTAAGTGTGTATATATTTCAGTTGTGGTGATGGATTCGTGACCTAACATTTCCTGCACAGCTCTCAAATCAGCACCACCTTCTATAAGGTGAGTAGCAAAAGAGTGGCGGAATGTATGTGGGCTAACTTGTTTCTTTAATCCACATTGTCGTACTAATTGTTTGATAATGGTGAATACCATTACTCTAGTTAAATTTTTCCCTCTACGATTAAGGAATACATAATTTTCAAATCCCTTTTGAACATCAATATGGGGGCGGATTTCGTCGATATAGATACGTATGAATTTTAGTGCTTCCCGGCCAATAGGTACCAGTCTTTCTTTATTTCCTTTCCCAATGACACGCACAAATCCTTCATTGAAAAACAAAGATGTTAAACGTAAATCAACTAACTCTGAAACACGCAAACCGGAACTGTAAAGAGTTTCCAGCATAGCTCGATTACGAGCTCCTTCCGGAGTGGATAAATCTATTACGGCAAATATTTGATCAATATCTTCCACTGTTAAAGTGTCAGGTAGTTTCCTTCCAAGTTTAGGACTTTCCAGTAATTCTGAAGGGTCTTGCTTTAGGATTTCTTCTATTTGAAGAAACCTGAAAAAAGCTTTAAGACCTGAAATAATCCGAGCTTGTGAATAGGCCGACAAACCCATTTCAGCAACATAATGAACAAATTGTTCCAAATCAGATAATTCGATTTGAGCTACCGCTTTGGGAGGTCCGGAAAGTGATAAAAATTGAACTAACTTATCCACATCTCGAGCATAAGCCTCCAGTGTATTAACTGATAGAGAACGCTCTAGTTTAAGATATTGAACAAACTGTTTTTGTAAGGTAGCCCACATAATAAAATTGGTACTGCTAAAGTACATTTTTTCTGTCAACATGCCTTTAGAAGCCTTACTATTCTTATAAATCTTTTGTATTTTAGAGGATTAAAAAATGAACAATGTTGTATTCCCTTTTCATTAAACCTTTCCTATTCTTATTTACTCCGGAAAAAGCTCATCATGTTGCTTTTTCATTATTAAAATGGACTTGTAAAATTCCGGGTGTTAAAGGAATCAACAGAGCCATGTTCTCTATCGCGAATAAAAAATTAGAACGCACCGTTTTTGGAATCACATTTCCTAATCCGGTGGGCTTGGCAGCAGGGTTTGATAAAGATGCAAAGGTGATTGATGAATTTGCCACATTAGGTTTTGGTTTTATCGAAATAGGAACGGTGACTCCTTTGCCTCAGTCGGGTAATGATCAACCACGTTTGTTTAGATTAGTAGAAGATGAAGCCATCATCAACCGCATGGGTTTTAATAATGGTGGAATGTATGCTGTGGCTGAACGTTTGAAAAAAAGAACATCGAATGTTATCGTAGGTGGCAACATTGGGAAAAATAAAGTAACGCCAAACGAAGAAGCAGAACTAGATTATCAGAAATCATTTGAAGTGTTATTCCCTTACGTAGACTATTTTGTCATTAATGTGAGTTCACCTAATACACCGGGCTTAAGAGCTCTACAAGAGAAAGAACCGTTAACGAAGTTGATTACATCACTTCAAGCCTTGAATAAACAAAAGCCAAAGCAAAAACCAATCTTGCTAAAAATAGCACCTGATTTGACTAATGAGCAATTAGATGATATCATATCTATTGTAACAGAAACTAAATTGGATGGGGTTATTGCTACGAATACGACGATATCTAGAGCTGATTTGAAAACGGACTCTAATAAAGTGACATCGATTGGCGCAGGTGGTTTAAGTGGTAAGCCTTTAACACAACGTAGCACGGAAGTGATTCGTTATTTAGTACAGAAATCTAATCATAGTTTTCCGGTAATCGGAGTTGGTGGTATTCACAGTGCAGAAGATGCAATAGAGAAGTTGGATGCTGGTGCATCTTTAGTTCAAGTATATTCAGGATTTATATACGAAGGTCCTTCGTTAGTTAAAAAAATTAATGCTGCTCTGTTACAACGAGCATAATTTTTATTCAGAATGGCAGAAAATAAAATAAAAGCGGAAAACACTCCTAGGAAATCGTCGAACAAAGTTCGCTCGAAAGAAAAGGAAGCGTATGATGAGGAAGAAGAAGTAACAGAAGCCGGTGAAAGAAAAAACATTTTCGCTTTTGTCAAGGATAGAAGATTCCATTTAGTCTCCGGAATTTTTATCATGCTATTTTCTTTAAGTTTAATCATAGCGTTTACATCCTACTTATTTACCGGTACGAATGACCAAAGTGTGGTAGAAGCCTTATGGGATTCTAGCATACAAGAATCTGGTAAAGAAATATACAATGTATTGGGAATTGTAGGAGCATTCTGCTCTTATTGGTTTATGTATCGTTGGTTTGGTATTGCGGCCTACTTACTTATTCCTTATTTCTTTTTATTAGGATTTAGAATTGTTTATTTGGCTACACCTGTATCCTTATATAAACTGGCTAGAGTTGTTTTATTCTTTACTTTATGGATAAGTATTTCCATGGGGTATTTGTTGTTGAAATTTAATTCAGGTGCGAATCTGTCAGTATGGAGTGGCGGGGTAGGACATTACACAGCAGATTATTTAGAAAACCTAATTGGTATAGCCACACCTATTTTGTTGTTGTTTGCATTAGCCACTTACCTGATTTATTATTTCAATATTACAAAGCTTGATATGCCGGGTTATGTAGCTTCTCCTGAAGAGAATATCAAAGACGCTATACCGACCAATGAAAATGCGGATGAATATATAGAGGAAGAAGAACTGGAAGAAGTAGAAGAGTCGGAAGAAGAGGAGATGGGAGAAATTGTGGTAGAAGAGAAAACTTCTATTCCATTGGTCATGGAGGAAACTGAAGAAGAGGAGGAAGAAATAGAAGAAGAGTTGGAAGAGGAAGAATTGGAAGAAGAATCTGAAGAGGAAGAAATAGAGGAGACAGAAGAATTACCATCCTTTGTGGTAGAAGAGGCTCCTGCTAAAGAAGACCTACCGGATGAATCACTGAAGAATTTTAATTACGACCCTAAGTTAGATTTATCTTCTTATAAATATCCGGGCTTGGATTTGATGAATGAATATGATGTCAGCAAAGTCTCTGTTACTAAAGAAGAATTAGAAGCGAATAAAGATAAAATTGTAGAAACGTTATCGCACTACAATATTAGTATTGCTTCTATCAAAGCTACCATTGGTCCTACGGTTACTTTGTATGAAATTGTACCGGATGCGGGTATTCGTATTTCTAAGATTAAAAACTTAGAAGATGATATTGCGCTTAGTTTAGCTGCATTAGGTATTCGTATTATTGCACCTATTCCTGGTAAAGGTACTATTGGTATTGAAGTACCGAATAAGAATAAAGAAATGGTTTCAATGCGTTCTGTTTTAAGTACAGAGAAATTTATGAAATCAGAAAAAGAACTTCCAATTGTTTTTGGTAAAACCATTACGAATGAAGTGTTCTTAGCGGATTTAGCCGAATTACCTCACATATTAATTGCAGGGGCTACCGGTCAAGGTAAGTCGGTTGGCTTAAATGTGTTGTTAGCTTCTTTACTTTACAAAAAGCATCCATCGCAGTTAAAGCTTGTCTTAGTAGATCCTAAGAAAGTAGAGTTAACATTATTTAATAAGATTGAGCGTCACTTCTTGGCTAAACTACCGGATGGAGAAGAAGCAATTATCACTGATACTAAGAAAGTAATTCATACACTGAATTCACTTTGTATTGAAATGGATTTGCGTTATGATTTATTAAAAGATGCGCAGTGTCGTAATATTCGAGAGTATAATAAGAAATTTGTAGAGCGTAAATTAAATCCGAATAATGGACATCGATTCTTACCCTACATTGTCTTAGTCATTGATGAGTTAGCCGATTTGATGATGACGGCAGGTAAAGAAGTTGAAACTCCTATTGCACGTTTAGCACAATTAGCTCGTGCTATTGGTATTCACTTAGTGGTTGCTACGCAGCGTCCATCGGTGAACGTTATTACCGGTATTATTAAAGCGAACTTCCCGGCGCGTTTATCTTTCAAAGTGACATCTAAGATTGACTCCAGAACTATTTTGGATGCCGGTGGGGCTGATCAACTGATAGGTAAAGGGGATATGTTATTTTCACACGGCTCCGAATTAGTGCGTATTCAGTGTGCCTTCTTAGATACTCCGGAGGTGGAAAGGGTATGTGATTTCATTGGAAATCAGAGGGGATACGATATGGCATACAAATTGCCTGAGTATGTAGACGATGAATCAGGAGATGAGAAAAGTGATTTTGACTTCTCTCAACGTGATCAACTATTTGAAGAGGCGGCTCGTGTTATTGTGATGCATCAACAAGGTAGTACCTCTTTACTTCAACGAAAGCTGAAATTGGGCTATAATCGTGCAGGTCGTCTAATTGACCAATTAGAATCGGCTGGAATTGTAGGGCCTTTTGAAGGCAGTAAAGCGCGTGAAGTGTTGGTAAAGGATGAGTTCAGTTTAGAATTGTTACTCAAATCCCTTGATTCTTAGGTCAAAAAGAAAGTATCTTTGTATTCAAATTAATTCAAAAAAATGAAGAAAATTGTATTCTCAACGTTGTCTTTTTTAGCTGTAGTATTATTGGCTTGGGCTCAATATGACCCTAAAGCTCAGGCTATTCTAGATGAAATGAGTAATAAATTTAAAACTTATTCCTCTTATAAAGCAACCTTTACTTATTCAATGAATAATACAGCCGCAGGTGTTAAAGAGCCGGAAGTGAAAGGTGATATTACTGTAAAAGGGAATAAATATAAATTGACATTACCTAAGCAGGAGATTTTTAATAATGGTACCACTGTGTGGACATACATGAAAGATGTTAACGAAGTGAACATTTCCAATTATGATCCCAATGAAGATGATATGTCTCCAAGTAAAATATATACGATGTATAAAAAAGGATATAAGTATGTATATGTGGGTGACAAAACAGTTGGTTCTGCAGTACATCAAATGATAGAGCTAGTTCCGGAAGATAGAAAGAACCGTTTCACGAAAGTAAAATTAGAAATAGGGAAGACGGATAAGACTTTAAAGAATTGGAAATTATATGAGAAAAACGGTAATGTGTATGAATACAAAGTTACCAGCTTTACTCCAAATGTAGTTGTGGAAGATGCTACGTTTACTTTTAACAAGTCGAAATATCCTAACGTGACGGAGATTGATTTAAGATAAGATGAACCGTCAGGAATTAGTTAAACAAATTAAAACAAAGGAATCTTACTTATGTGTTGGACTTGATACCGACATGAGTAAGATTCCTTCTCATTTATTAAAAGAGAAGGATCCAATCTTCGAGTTTAATAAATATATTATTGATGCTACTATTGATTTAGCGGTAGCATACAAACCCAACTTAGCCTTCTACGAATGTTATGGAACCGCAGGGTGGGAATCGCTTCAACGTACGATGGAGTGGATGCCTAAAGATGTATTCACTATTGCAGATGCTAAACGTGGTGATATAGGAAATACCGCTACCATGTATGCAAAGGCATTCTTTGATAAGATGAATTTTGATTCTGTTACTGTGGCTCCTTATATGGGAGAGGATTCAGTAAAACCATTTTTAGAATTCAAAGATAAATGGGCAATTGTGTTAGGTCTTACATCCAATGCAGGCAGTAAAGATTTTCAACAAGTAATGATGCAGTCAAATCAGCCTTTGTATAAAGAAGTGTTGAAGAAAGTGGCTGAATGGGGTACAGAAGAGAATCTAATGTTTGTAGTTGGAGCAACCAAAGCAGAAGCCTTTAAAGAAATTAGAGAAATAGTTCCTAATCACTTTCTATTAGTACCCGGAGTGGGTGCGCAAGGTGGAAGTCTTGCAGAAGTATCTAAATATGGAATGAATAAAGAAGTTGGCTTATTGATTAATTCTTCTCGTGCTATTTTATACGCAGACTCTACTGAGCGCTTTGCACAAGCTGCTAGAAAAGAAGCTAAGCAGGTACAAGAAGAAATGAAACAATTTTTACAAACTATTTAATCTTCGTCGCCCAGTATTAAACTGAATCGGTTAAGCGAAGGCACCGTATCACAAATAATCTTAAATACACCTGTTAAGGGGATGAATAAAATCATTCCCACTACACCCCATATCATTCCTCCAATAAATACGGCAAGTATCGTAGCAAATGGATTTACTTTAACGTATCCTCCTACTACTTTAGGTGTGGTGAAGTTATTATCAATAAATTGATTAAACATGAACACTGCTAACACTACAATTGGATAGATTAATCCATCTTTATATAGTAGAGCAAAAATAATTGGTAGTGCCCCTCCAATAAAAGAACCAACGTATGGTATGATATTTAAGAAACCGGCAAGCATGCCAAGGAATATGCCATGTTCTATCCCAATGATAAATAATCCTAAGGCATTCATACATCCTAGAATAAATAGAGCTAAAAGAAGGCCCGTTAAATAGTTTAAAACTAGTTTTTTTATTTTTTCAAATACGTCATTCATGACAGATTTGTCATTATTGTTATGTACAAAGCTAAGTAGGAAGTTGCGTATGCGATTTCGGTATAATAGGATGAAAAAACAATACAAGAATACTAGAGTCATACTAAATAAAAATGTGCCAAAACCAACCACAACATCTTGAAGAAAATTAAAACTTGAGGTAAGCATAGTTTTCATCTGATTGTTTAAGTTGATAGCTAAATTGTCTTTATCTAGACCAGTATAACTTTCAACAGATAATAATAATGAATAATATTTTTCTAACATTTTACTTTCTATAAAACCGAAGTCGTTGACTAGTTTTCTTAATTGTAAATAAATAAGTAGTAACACTAATACAACTGCAATTATGAGTGTTAAGACACCTGTTAATGCACCAAAGACTTTACTTTTACTTATTTTTTCTACGCGGTGTACTATAGGTAATACTAATAAACTAAGCAAGCCTGCAAATACAATAGGTATGATGATTGTTTTTGCCAAAATCATTACTGTTAAAGTAAAGAATACAAATAAATATGCTTGATTAGATTTTTTTAGAAATGAAGTATCCATATATCAAATGTAAAATATATAGGAAATTAGTTTAATTTTATCATTCAACCAAATTAAGCTATGTATGAAAGAAGATGTATTATGGGTACTCTGGCAGTACCTCTATTTTGACACGACCCAACTTTTCACCACAGAGGGGCAGCCTTTATATTTAAAATCGAATGGCCATAAGCATTCCAACTCTGGACCTGATTTTACAGAAGCCTCAATTTTATTAGATGGAATTCATTGGAAAGGTGATGTAGAGATTCATGTGAAGAGTTCCGATTGGTATAAACACAAGCATGATACAGATCCTGCTTATGAATCCGTTATTCTCCACGTTGTTTATAATCATGATAGAGTAGTTTATCGTACGGATGGAACCCAGATACCTACACTCGAATTGAAATCTTATGTACCCCAATCATTTTGGACTAAGTATGAAAGTATCATTCATAGTAATACCTCTATCGCATGCGCCTCTTTAAGCCATGAGCTTATACCTATTCGCTGGCAGCAGATGAAAGATCGTGTATTGATTGAGCGTTTGGAGCAAAAGTCAAAACAGTGGATTCCTGAATTTCTTCAGCATCCTGATTGGAAAAATATCGCCTTTCAATTATTGGCAAAAGGTTTTGGGAGTAATTTGAATGAAGATATATTTCTGAGTGTAGCTCAAAAAATAGATGTTCATTTATTGTCAAAATTATCTTATGAGCCCGTTAAGGTAGAGGCTTTGATGATGGGAATGTCGGGTTGGCTTCAAGATAAACAGTTGCAGGATGAGTATTATTTAAAATTGAAAAAAGAATTTGAGTATTTACGACATACCTATTCTTTAGAAGAAGGAGTAGATGAACATGAATGGAAATTTTTAAGAACTAGACCTGCCAATTTCCCAACTCTACGTATGGCACAGTTTATTTCACTGATACAACAAGCGAATTGGTTTGAAAATATTTTTCAAGAAAATATAGCTTTATTGAAGCAATATTTTAAAACTACTGTTGCTCATGATTATTGGAAGTATCACACTCATTTTGGAAGAGAAAGTCATTTGAATCCTCTTCAAATAGGAAAAGATTTTGTTGAACTTATTATCATTAACTCCGTGATTCCATTTATGACATTGCAAGCAATGTATTATAAAGAAGATGTGATTTGGGATAAAATATTTAAAATTTTAGAACAATTGCCGGCAGAGAAAAATAAATATACCAGACTATGGTCCGATATAGGCATTCCCGTTCAAAATGCAGCCGATTCTCAATCGCTTTTACAGCTTTACAAACAATATTGTTCTGAGAAAAAATGTCTATCTTGTAGTATTGGTATACAATTGTTAAAACGGTAATACATGTTGTTTGTTCTACTTTTATTGTTCATTTCTTATAAGTTTAATAAAACGAACAATGATTGGTTTACATCTCCTTTATTTTATGGAATCGTTGCACTAAAATGTGTGTATGCGGTTATTTATGTGTCTGTGTATACTTGGTTTTATCATGGGGAAGGGGATATGTTTTTATTTATATCTAATACTCAAGAACTCATACAATACATAGGATACAGTCCTGCAAAGTATGTTGATTTCATTATAGGAGATTATAAATCACTTCAATTTTCCCGTGATTTATATGATTCAGTAGTACTAGAACCTAGAATTTCCGTGTTTTTAAAAGTGTTTTACCTATTTTTTTTAGCTTCGTTCTCCAGTATGTATTTGAGTATAGTGGCGTTAATTTTATTAAGTTCATGGATAATATTTAAGGCCTATTGTTCGGATGTTATAAAACATAAAAAAGCATTTTTGATAACATTTGTGTTTCTTCCATCTTATTCTTTTTGGACTTCAGGTATTTCTAAAGAGGCATTTATACTACCTGTTCTATTATGGATATTTATTGAATTAGCAGAAATAAATTCCGTTAATAATTTATTCAAAAAAATATGGTGGATACTTCCATTGTTGGTATGGGTATTTAAAGTGAAATATTATTATGGTTTTTTATTCTTATTATTCACACTTTATTATGTGGCACTTACTCGATTTAAAATCTCGAAGAGGTATCTATTGTTAGTTTCATTGGCAATAGGAGGAATAGCTCTAGCCATAGCTCCATATCTACACCCTTATTTATCTTTGAAATTGTTGCCGGAACTAATTCAGGTAAACTATCAGATGTTTTGTCCGGATACAACATATATAACCTGCGTTCAATTACCGGTAGAAGGGTCGTGGGGTTCAATATTTTATTCTCTCCCTAAGTCGGCCTTATTTGGAATGTTTGCTCCTTGGATAGGTCAAGGACATAATATTCTTGCCTTGGTATTGTCAATTGAAAATACATTAATTATAGTGGCAACAATTTATTTAATCTACTTACTAGTGAAAAAAAGAGTCAGCTTAACTTCTGCTGATTTTGTTTTGTGCTTTGGTGTACTTATATCTGCATCATTAATATGTATGGCGGCACCAAACTTGGGGAGTTTAAGCCGCTACAAAGAGATTTATTGGCCATTATGGGTGTTTGTGATGGTTAAATATATTTTGCCTCAAATAGTACATAGGTTGCCTAAATGGGCTCAATAATCAATTATTTTCTATTCTGTATTTTTTGTACTTTTGTGCCTCAATAATCCCAATGAATTATGGAAAAACAGGATGCAGTCATCATCTTCGGTGCAGGTGAATTAGGTAAAGTTGCTCAAGATATTGTAGAAAGCAACGGTATGGTGGTGTTTGGTTTCTTAGATGATAAAAAAGAAAATCATGGCAAAGAAATTAATGCAGTTACTGTATTAGGTGATACGGATGATGACGGTTATTTAAAGTTTATAGGGAATAAGTGTGATGCTTTAGTAGCAGTAGATGAGCCAAAATTCAGAGCTGCCTTAACTAAGATGTTGCAGGAAAAAAGAAAAGTACAGCCGGTAAATGCTATTCATAAAGCTGCATTGATTTCAGAAAAAGCAACCATAGGTTATGGTAATTTAATTAATATGGGAGCTCGTGTGGCTGCGAATACTGAAATAGGAAGTCACTGTATTTTACATACCGGGGCAATTGTAGATTTTAGTTCTGTACTTGCCGATTTTGTTCAAATTGGAGCGGGTGCCATAGTAAATTCAGGCGTTACTATTGGAGAAGGAGCATTTATAGGCTCCGGTGCGGTTTTAGTTTCCGGTATTACTATTGGTAAAAATGCTCGAATTGGAGCAGGTTCCGTGGTTATTGCAGATGTAAAATCGGGCCAAACGGTGTTTGGGAATCCGGCGCAGCCTGTAAAATCCTAAAGGCGAGTCATTGAAAATTCTCCTTAATTAAACCTCCAAGGATTTATACCACTTGGTTCTTAAATACTTAGAAGGTAGTGAATCCTTGGAGGTTTTGTGGGAATCGAATCGGAATTCATATATTTGCATCGTAGATCACTTAGATTGAAACTAAGCGGGGTCATGAAAAATTATCAGATATTATTATACTATTGCTATGCTCAGATCCAGGATCCTGAAGCATATCGTGAAGAACACCATTTAAAATGCCTAGACTTAGGCATCAAAGGTCGTATCATTATTGCAGGTGAAGGTCTTAACGGGACCGTGTCAGGTACTGAAGAAGCCTGCAGAGCGTATATGGATTACATCCACCAAGATGCTCGTTTTGCCAAAACAGATTTCAAAATAGAATCCTACCATGAACATGCTTTTCAAAAGTTACATGTTCGTGTAAAGCCTGAAATCGTTCATTCATCCTTAAATCATATTAATCCTAACCAACGTACCGGCATTCACTTGGAACCGAAAGATTTCAAGGAAATGAAGGATCGAGACGATGTTATCATTTTAGATGTTCGTTCCAATTACGAACACCAAATGGGTCGTTTCAAAAATGCGATGACGTTGGATATTGAAAACTTCAGAGATTTCCCTGAAAAAGTGAAAGAATTGGAGCAATACAAAGACAAGAAAATTCTTACTTACTGTACCGGTGGTATCAAATGTGAAAAAGCTTCTGCTTATTTATTAGAGCAAGGTTTTGAAAACGTATATCAGTTGCATGGTGGTATCATAAAATATGGTATTGAACAAGGCGGCGAAGATTTTGAAGGAAAGTGTTATGTTTTTGATGGTCGAGTAGTAGCGGATGTAAACACGGTGAATCCGGTAATTATTTCTAAATGTTATGTATGTGGTAAGCCAAGCGGACGTATGGTCAACTGTGCTAATCCGGTATGTAACAGACACGAGCCTATGTGTGAAGAGTGTGGATGGGAAAAAGAAGGTGCGTGTTCAGATGAGTGTAAAGAACATCCGGAGAAACGTCCTTATGATGGAACAGGATATTACGCTAAAGAGTTGAACGGATATGATCCGTACAAACATGCGGTAAGAAAAAAATAAGTAGAAGGGCGATATTAATCGCCCTTTTTTTATATTTAGTACATGAGAAAGTTTCTAATTAGTTTTTGGGCGATTTTTTTTATTGGCTGTTCCGCCTTTTCACAGAATGTTAATACGTATAACATCAAAGATCCGGGTGAGTTAAAGGCAACAAAGTGTCTAAGTTGTTTACAGTTAAAACGCATCATGCCCGCGGAGGTTCGCTTTGGTTTGACAGTCGAGGATAATGTTGTTTATTTTATACTTACTGATCCTACTTGGGTAAAGCGATTTTTCCGAAATGCAGGAGATGGAATTGCTGTAGATGTGATAAGTAAAGATCAATATGTATGTAATGGAGAAAATAAATTTACCAATTCATCTATTTGTAGAGGAGTGTTGATTAAGCCTGTCTATACTGATTACATAAATAAGAATGGGAAAGTAATCGATGGAGCTTTTTATTTAAAAATTGGGGAAGTTCCTGAATCTATGAAAGGAAAAGAGATAGAGACAAACCTGTTAATCCTTCAAGACTATTACTTATGTGACTATAATGTTTTTTATAATTTATCAAGTGCATCATGGGGTTTGTTGGACATGGGATTGTATTTGGATAAGCTGGTCTATTTTTCAAATAAAGATACGGTGGAAACAATGTATGAACGCATTTATAAAAAGGAAATTGAATTTGTGATTCCTTTTTTAAAAGGTAAAACAGACTGTTCTCCTCAAGACGTTAAAGCTATACAAGATTCTTTGAATAATAATAACTATGAAATTAAGAGAATCTCTATTCGAGCATATTCCTCTGTAGAAGGCACAAAGTCGATAAATATTCAACTTCAGGAACAACGTGCTAAAAGTATTGTAGATGTGTTGCAGTCATATCAAAAAACATCCATAGATATGACTATTCAAGCCAGTGAAAATTGGGTTGAATTTTTTAAGGATATCAGTACTACAAAATACGCTTCTTGGGCGTCCCTTTCTAAAGAAGAGATTAAACAAAAGTTGATGGATAAAGCAATTGCTTTAGAGTTGGAGCCTATTTTAAAGAAACATCGAAAAGCTGTTTTGTTTATTGAGTTTGTAAAGAAAAATATTTATTCAAATGTATCGGTGGATGAATTGTTAGAGAAGTACAAATCTTCCGTTCAGACCAAAGATTTGAATAGAGCTATGGAAATTCAAACGGTACTTTTTGATCGTTATAAAGAAATGGATAATGCCGATCAGTACATCTCTAATATGGAATTACCTAAAAAGATTGAATACATGGGGTTGTGGAATAGTCGTCAGTTTTTATTGTTGAATAGAGATGGAGATGTGTTAACTACTCTTTTAGGTTTTCAGGAGTTGAGTAAAATGTTCCCTAATGAGGGGAGATTGAAATATAATATCTGTGTTCTAAAGTTTAGTGTTTGGCTGAATGGATTACAAAATATTGTACCGGAAGATTTAAAGAAAGAGATTTACGAATTGTCCAAGTATGGAATCTCAATGAATTTGATCAATCGTATGTTGATTAATTATAATATCATTCGAGGTGCTTTGTATATGGAGGCGAAAGATTATATTAATAAAGATAAATGTTTGACAAGTATTCAAACTATTTATAAAAATATCAAACTTAACAATGAAGACTTAGTGAGCCTAGCTCAGTATTTTTCTTTTTATTACAAATTTGATTGGGCTATTCAGTTGTTACAGAATAAGATTAACATGGTTGATGTAGATGAGGAGGTTTTGTTTTACTACATCAATTTAACGATATCGAACCCTAATATGACACAACTAAAAGAATATCGTTCAACTCTAATGAATGCTTATAATATCAATCCTCAACGTTTTTGTAAAATGGTAAGTGCCGAAGGTATTACCTTTCAGTTGATGGATGATGTATTTATCAAAAAATCCTATTGCGAAAACTGTAAAGAATAAGTACGGTGAATTAACTCACCGTACTACCATTCATTACTTGTTTGTTTGGTTGCATGAAAGCTAAGCTACCGTCTGCGTTTTCAGCCATCAAAATCATACCTTGCGACATGATTCCTTTAATTTCTCTAGGAGCCAAGTTGGCTAATAAGCACACTTGCTGACCTACAATTTTTTCAGGTTCAAAGAACTCAGCAATTCCACTCACTACGGTGCGGGTATCTACACCTGTATCTAAGGTAAGTTTTAATAACTTCTTTGTCTTAGCTACTTTTTCTGCTGCCGTGATGGTGGCAATACGAATATCCATTTTGCTGAACTCATCAAACGTTACGTTTTCTTTCAGTTCTTTGGCTTGAGCATTCGCTAATTCATTTGCCTTCTTTGTGTCTTCTAATTTTTTGATTTGAGCTTCAATTGTGCTGTCTTCAATTTTTTCGAATAACAAACCTACGTTGCCTAATGTATGACCATCTTTTAAGATATCCCCTTTACCTGCATCATCCCATGTTAACGTAGGTAATTGTAACATGTCTTTTAATTTAGCGGAAGTGAATGGTAAGAATGGTTCACACACGATACTTAAGTTCGCAGCAATTTGTAAACCTACGTGAAGGATTGTAGCTACACGTTCCGGATTGTCTTTATATACTTTCCACGGCTCCGTGTCGGCTAAATATTTATTTCCTAAACGTGCTAAATCCATCATGTGACCTAGCGCTTCACGGAAACGATAGTTGTCAATTGATTGTGCAATGTGATGAGGATTGGTTCTTAAGGTCATCAATGCCGCTTCGTCGATAGCTTCTAGTTTTCCTAAAGCAGGAATTTTGCCATCAAAATATTTTTGGGTCAATACCAAAGCACGATTCACAAAGTTACCGAAGATAGCCACCAGTTCATTGTTGTTACGCGCTTGGAAATCTCTCCAAGTAAAATCGTTGTCTTTTGTTTCCGGAGCATTAGCACAAAGTGCGTAACGCAATACATCTTGTTTGCCCGGAAATTCTTCTAGATATTCATGTAACCAAACTGCCCAGTTTCTAGAAGTAGAGATTTTATCACCTTCTAAGTTCATGAACTCATTGGCCGGAACATTGTTCGGAAGAATATATGATCCTTCTGCTTTTAACATCGCAGGGAAAATGATACAATGGAATACGATATTATCTTTACCTATAAAGTGAACTAACTTCGTGTCATCCTTTTTCCAGTAATCTTCCCAATTCGCTTTTTGATGAATAGGTTTTACCGGGCCTTTGAAATAATCTTTGGTAGCAGAGATATATCCGATAGGAGCATCAAACCATACATATAATACTTTGCCTTCTGCATTCGGAAGAGGAACAGGTACACCCCAATCCAAATCACGTGTAACGGCTCTAGGTTGTAAGCCTGAATCTAACCAGGATTTACACTGACCATACACGTTGGTTTTCCAATCGTTTTTATGACCATCTAAAATCCACTCTTTTAAGAAGGGTTCGTATTTATCTAATGGTAAGTACCAGTGTTTAGTAGTTTTTAAAATCGGTTTTTCACCACTTAAAGTAGAACGAGGATTAATCAATTCGGATGGACTTAGAGTAGAGCCACATTTTTCACATTGATCTCCGTAAGCATTTTCGTTACCACATTTAGGGCAAGTACCCATGATGTAACGATCCGCTAAAAACTGTTCCGCTTTAGGGTCAAAGTATTGTTCGCTGCTTTCTTCGATGAAAGCATTTTTGTCATATAAAGTTTTGAAGTACTCTGAGCTTGTCTCATAATGTGTAGGAGAGGATGTTCTGGAGTAGATATCAAAGGAAATTCCAAGTTGAGCAAAGGAATCTTTGATTAAAGTATGATATTTATCTACTACCTGCTGAGGAGTAATACCCTCTTTTTTAGCACGAATAGTGATAGGAACGCCGTGTTCGTCAGAACCGCCAATAAACAGAACGTCAGCGCCTTTGGAGCGTAAGAAACGAGCATAAATATCAGCAGGAACGTAAACTCCGGCCAAGTGACCTATATGAACAGGTCCATTAGCATAAGGAAGTGCAGAAGTGACGGTATATCGTTTAGGTGAACTCATGAAATGGTATTTTATTTAGGAAACAGCCTAGGCTGTTATTGAAATCTTCAATAAGAGGTCAAATATACGTAAATTCAAGGAATTAGCGGACTCTGACAGGGGGTAGAGGATGGAATAAATCCATGGGTAACCTTTTTATATTCTAATTCAAGTAAGGAAAAGTACTAATTTGATAGAAATGAAACAGTTATTTTACAAAAGGAGCATCTGAATTACAGCATTTTTTTGTACTTTTGCCCTTCGAATTTTAAAACCTTATGTCGTCAGGAATCAGAAACATTGCGATTATCGCACACGTTGACCACGGTAAAACAACCTTGGTAGATAAAATTATTCACGCATCAAAAATCTTCAGAGAGAACCAAGTTTTTGATGATTTGATCTTAGATAACAATGATCAAGAGCGTGAACGTGGTATCACCATTCTAGCTAAAAACGTATCCGTTCGTTACAAAGGAGTAAAAATCAATATTATTGATACTCCGGGCCACGCCGATTTCGGTGGTGAAGTAGAGCGTGTATTGAAAATGGCTGACGGTGTATTGTTATTGGTTGATGCATTTGAAGGTGTAATGCCTCAAACACGTTTCGTTTTAAGTAAAGCTTTAGGCTTAGGCTTAACTCCAATCGTGGTTGTTAACAAAGTAGATAAAGAAAACTGTCGTCCGGACGAAGTACACGAAGAAGTATTTGATTTGATGTTCAACTTAGGTGCAACAGAAGAACAATTAGACTTCGCTACGTACTACGGTTCAGGTCGTAATGGATGGATGAGTGATGATTGGAAAGTGAAGACAGAAGAAATTACTCCATTATTAGATGGTATCATTAAATATATTCCGGAAGCTCCGGCACCGGAAGGAACGCCTCAAATGCAAGTAACGTCATTAGACTTTTCTAGCTACACAGGTCGTATCGCTATCGGACGTGTATTCCGTGGTGAATTAAAAGAAGGTGCTCCATACTCTTTAACTAAAGCTGATGGTAGCATTAAAAAAGTAAGAATTAAAGAATTATTTACTTTCGAAGGTTTAGGTCGTGCTCGTGCTGAAGTAGTAAAAGCAGGTGATATCTGTGCTGTAGTAGGTCTTGATGATTTCGAAATTGGTGACTCTGTTTGTGATTTCGAAAATCCTGAACCATTAGAGCGTATCGCTGTTGATGAGCCTACCATGAGTATGTTGTTTACTATTAACAACTCTCCTTTCTTCGGTAAAGAAGGTAAATTTGTTACTTCTCGTCACTTACGTGATCGTTTAACAAAAGAATTAGAGAAAAACTTAGCGTTACGTGTACAGTCTACAGATACAGAAGATAAATTCTTAGTGTATGGTAGAGGTATCCTTCACTTATCTGTATTAATCGAAACTATGCGTAGAGAAGGTTACGAATTACAGGTAGGTCAGCCGCAAGTATTATACAAAGATATTGATGGTAACAAGTGTGAGCCAATCGAAACTTTAGTTGTAGATGTTCCTCAAGAAACAGCAGGTAAAGTAATCGAATTAGCTACGATGCGTAAAGGTGAATTATTAGTAATGGAACCTAAAGGCGATGTACAACACTTAGAATTTAAAATTCCTTCTAGAGGTATCATCGGTTTACGTACGAACGTATTGACAGCCACTTTCGGGGAAGCTATCATGACGCACCGTTTCGTAGGTTACGAACCATTCAAAGGAACAATTCCTGAGCGTAACGCAGGTTCATTAATCGCTATGGATGGTGGTTCTGTAACAGCGTATGCATTAGATAAATTACAAGATCGCGGTAAATTCTTTATTGAACCGGGTGATGAAGTATATATGGGTATGGTTATCGGTGAGCACAATCGTCAAAATGACTTGGCGTTAAACGTTCAACGTGAGAAAAAATTAACCAACATGCGTGCTTCCGGTTCTGATGAGAACGTGAAGATTGCTCCGAAAATTGATTTCTCTTTAGAAGAAATGATGGAGTATATCCAAAAAGATGAATTCATTGAGGTAACACCAAAATCATTACGTATGCGTAAGATTATCTTAGACGATAACGAAAGACAACGCATGGCGAAGAAGGGTGAATAATTATTAAAGGGGAGTAAATTTTACTCCCCTTTTTTTATAACTTAGGTTAAGTTAAATCAGTTTTAATTTTTGAATAATATGAAAAATAAGTTTTTAGTCATTTGTTTGTTCATGGTTACTTTAGGCTTTTCTAAAGCCCAATCAATAGAAATGTATGGAATGAGTGGTTGGATGTTTGCGGGGCGTACGGGTCCTGTGAAGATTATTAACAATGTGCCCGGTGTAGTTGGTATTGATTACGTATTAGAAAATAATATAGCCGTAGGAGTATCCTATTCTTGGATGAGCTCTTACATTCAATTAAGAGACGCTTACAGCGGATTTAATAGAGGTGAGAAGCATGGTTATGAGCAAGGGTATTTGTTGCTTCAATTGACACGCAATTTTGAATTAGCTACAAATGATAAAGTAGTTCCTTATACGTTCTTTGGTGCAGGTGTTTTTCACTATGATATTAGCATTCCTAACTTTTCAGGACAAGCAAAGCTAGCGTTAGGCCTAGGAGGAGGTATGAAATATATGTTAAGTGATAAAATAGGTATTAAGTTACAAGCTAAATTACAATCACCTGTAGCGGGTGCCGGGCTATATTTTGGTGTAGGTACAGGAGGTGTGTCTTCCGGAGTTAGTACATATAGTTATATGGTACAGTTGGAAACAACGGGCGGTCTAGTAGTTAAATTTTAAAAATAGGTATGGAAGAGATAAGTAATACTTCTTCCCATATATTATTTTTTGATGGTGCTACGCGTGTGGGGAACTCTATTCATGAACAAATCAGAAAAACGTTTCCCGGTCTTAATGTAACAGTAGTAGCATTAACCGATAATGAAAATCATTTATCCTATACCCACGAGAATTTGGTGGTAGTAGGATATAGCTTAGGCGCAAGGAGAGCTTTAGATTGGGCTACTAAAAAAACGTTTAAAGGGTCAGTTTATTTGTTAGACCCCGAATGCTGGAAGCCGTCTAGAGTTTATGGATGGGCTACGCAAAACCAGTTGGGCAAAATTATTTTTTTATTCGTTGTTAAGGTACCGTTATTTTTGAATCTGTTCACTTGGCTTTTGCCTAAAAGAATGAGAAAACAGGTGCAATTGTTTGTACAAAACAAAGCCTTTAGAAATCAATTATATCAAGATTGGTTGGCGGCAGCTCAGTTTCAAGTGAAGCCTATAGAAAGCCTTGGATTGTCGGAGGATCAATTGACTGTAGTAACTTCCGGCGATGCTATTTTTTTAAAGTACATCCCAATAGAAAATATCAAGCAACAAGGGATTAAAATATTGACTCTGGAAGAGAGGTCACATAGTCAATTATGGAAACATTTTTTTAAGGATCAATTTAATCCCAATGCGAATTCCCTATAACTAACAAATCGATATCACGCAGATAAAGTTCTTTACCTTTCCAAGCTATTTTATACCAAACACCTTGTTTTTCAATGACACGTACACGATGTCCGGCAGTAATATTTTCAACTAATTCAGATCCCGGAGAAGGACCGCTCATTAGAGTTGTAGAGGTAGAAACGACTCCCATAACAGGCGTTATATCTACGTTGTTTAGATAAAAGACGCTTCCTAGGATGATTAAGAAAAATAAAGGTCGTATACCTAAGCTAAGTCCTTGTTTTCTACGGCGGAAGAGGTAGAAGATGAATGGAACCCCAAGGCTAATCAATGAAAATATAATGAGATAGTAATATTCTTTATATAGAGAAACAAAGTATTCCAGTTCTGTATACCCATATCCACTAAGGCGGTATCGATCACCAAGAGATTCCATTTTACGGATGATACGTGTATCTGTGTAATAATAGTAGAGCGTGGATAAATAATAAAGAGCCATCACGATATTTTCAGAGGACTCTTCCATGAGAGCCATTCGTGAAAGGGTATGTCTTGAAAAAACCTGCTCGGAATCGAGGGCCACGGCATATAGATGTAGTGCCTGGTCAAAATTTTTATTTTCGTATAAAGAATCTGCGATTTTTATAGTCTTGTTTTCTAACGCATTACAAACCGGAAGGGTAAAAAATGCGAAAAAAACCGAAAATGTTAATATTATTTTAGTGATTACGTTTGGCATTATGCAGAATACCTGTTACCTTTGCACTCGCAATTACGGAAAAAAACACCGTAAAAGCTAACAAGATTCCGTAGCTCAGTTGGTAGAGCATAACACTTTTAATGTTAGGGTCCTGGGTTCGAGTCCCAGCGGGATCACATAAAAAAAACAGGGAAGCAATTTCCAACCGTAAAAAGAGCAGTGAGTTATTACTGCTCTTTTTTTTTATTCATTTTTACGTAGCTTTAACATATATGTATTCACTCATCGCATTCGTGTTAATTATTCTAGGCGTTATAGCGCTTATAGCAGGACTTGTACTTGTGGTAATAGGATTGATTAAAAATCAAAAAACGCGAGCTCTATGGGGCGCTATTATAGCTGTAACAGGTGTTGCTACTTACTTATTAACTACACAGTGGATTTGGCAGAAGGAAGGTAACACCATTGCCTTTCATCAATTAACAGGTGTTTATGTAGTAGAGAAGATAAGCCCGGAGTGGGGCTTAGACAGTAGCGTGGTGCGTACCAATGTGTTAGAGTTAACAAAAGAAGGAACCTATAGCTTAAAGGATACTACAGGCTTAGGCATAGCTAACATGGGCTATTGGACGTATGATAAAGAAGCACTGGGCAAAGAGTTATGTTTCTCCTGGGAAGGTGGTGAGAAGTGTATTTTTATGAACAAAAAAGATTTAGATACACGCATTGTTTTTTATAAAGAATTAGAAAAAGCACCTACGCATTTAATTTGGGTGAAAGAGTAGATTTTCCCATTTTGGGAAAATCTTTATCCAATAGGTCTACTTTTTTGTACTTGATAAAAATATTAAAGAACATTGCTCCATAATACATGATGTATTTGGACTTGCATTTTGTATAAGGGGATCTTTCGACTAGCTATCATTATTCACTTTTCTCAAAATGCTCAATAAGAACGGGATGTTGTTTAACACAACATCCCCTTATTGTATTTAATTATGAGAGGTGCTTTTTTATTTATTAACCTTTTTTTCTTTGTCAGATTTTTATGTGCTCAGGATAATCCTAGTACAGTTAATAATTATATTAATAATCAACAACGCCAAATCTCAAAATTATCGCTACAAGAAGACAATGATTTACCTATAGGAATTGAGGGTGCTTCAATGAGCGATATTGTTCAGGTTCAGGATTTAGAATTATTACCCAACTCCTCATTCATATCTGTCTCAGCCGTTTTGCCATTACCTATGAGTACAGAGAAATTAGAATTAGCAGCTCATCGTATTCCTATCTCTGAGCAAGGATTTAATGGAGGGGAGGCTAAAATGTTTTTACAATCACCAGTGAATTTTTTAATAGGAGACAAAATTAAGTGTACTATCTTATCTGGATCAAGTGGGTCATATGTAAATATGGATTGTGATGGACTAAAAGAAGTAAAGATTAAAGGTGTCATTGAATTTTGCAGGTCGCTACTCCTTCCTGAGAATAATAGAGGCGAAGTGTTACCGGAGCCATATAGAGTTAAAGCTGATTTTGAATTTTCCGGAATAGGGATTAATAATATAATAACAAGAATTAATATTCCTCCATTTCAAATTAAAGGTTTAAATGGATATAGTTTTCTAGTTGAAGAAGCATGGTTTGATAGGAGTGATGTTAGAAATCCGGAAGGCATAATATTTCCTTCAAATTATCAAGGTATTCAAGATGATTTTTGGAGAGGAATATTTATAAAGCAAGTGAAAATTAAGCTACCAGACATATTTAAATCAATTAACAATTCAGATGTTAGCATTCAAGCAAGAAATATGCTATTAGACCACAGTGGCTTAAGTGGTGAATTCAATGCTATTAATCTAGTATCATTTGGGTCCAATCAATCAAGTTGGAAAATGAGTCTGGATACAATCGGGATAAAGTTGTCATCCAATGTGGTAACAGAGGGAATGGTTTCTGGTAGAATTAAACTCCCATTTTTTGACGCTTCGGAAGAATTGTTTTATACAGGAGTAATAGGCATGAATGATTATTACAGTTTTAGAATAAGAAATAAAAACTCTATTAATGTGTCTATGTGGTTAGCTACGTTGAATATAGCTCCAACAAGTACCTTTGATTTAGAGTATATAGAAAACAAATGGAGGTGTGCTTTAAATTTGAATGGGTCAATTGATGTACATTTTAATAGAAATAATTATAGTGGCGGTGTTAATGGAGTACAATTTGAAGGCCTCGAAGTATCAACAGAAGCACCATATATTAGAGGAGGTAGTTTTTACACGAGTATTTCTGTTTGTAAATTAAAAGGGTTTAATGTTTCGATTAAAAATATTACACATACAGTTAGTAATGGAATTAGTAAACTTGGGTTTTTAGTAGATGTTCATTTTTTTAATTCAAAAGATTTAGGGTTTCAAGGTAGTTCTGAAATCTCAATAGAATCTTTTATCCATCCTAATTGGCAATTTAGGTTGTTAAATGTTGAATCTGTTAGAATTGATATAGATAAAGGAGTGTTTGCTTTAAAAGGCGAATTAGACACACCATACGATAAAGGTTTTAATGGAAAAATAGAAATGAAAATTAAACCAGGAATTGTGGTTATGTCTAAAGCTACCTTTGGTGTGGTTGATAATTATAATTTTTGGAATGTAGCAGCAAGTGTTAGGTTGCCCAAAGGGATACCAATTTATCCATCTGCATCTATCTGGGGTTTTTCTGGGGGCCTGTCGTATCATATGAATAGTGATACAATCAATCATTTAACAAATGAATATGGATCAGAACGTGAGTTTATTCCGGATTCGACTAAAGGTTTAGGTTTATCTGCCGGTATTCTCATTGCCGGTAATCCTAATCAAAATTTATTTCAAATATATGGTGAAATGTCTATTCTATTTAATGGCATGGGAGTGTCTAAATTTACTATTGATGGGAAAGTATTACTCTTACATAAAATAGATGAGCCGATAACCAACGCTCCTGTGTATGGTATAGTTTCGATTCTATTAGATTTTGAAAATGATGCTTTTCATGCCAATGCTGCCATCTATATTAATGCTTGGAATATTATTCAGGGTATTGGTCCAAATAATATGGCTGGATATATTACGTTACATTTTTCACCGAACGATTGGTATGTTCACATAGGTAAGCCTGATAGTAGAATAGGAGTAGAGTTGTTAGGTATGGCACAAGCGAATGCTTATCTATTAGCAGGGAAATCAATTCCTCCTATGCCTCCTCCAAGTGCTGCGTTAACTAGAGTGTTAAACGTGGAGGATTTAAATATGATGCGGGATGAAAACGTATTGGCCAATGGCTCGGGATTAGCATTTGGGGCAGCTCTACAGTTTTCAACTGGACATAAACGTTTTTTAATTTTTTATGGAGAATTCAGTGCAGGTATTGAGTTTGATATCATGCTTAAGAATTATGGAAAAAATGTTTATTGTGAAAATACAGGAGAGAATCTGGGTGTTGAAGGTTGGTATGCATCAGGACAAATTGGAGCGTACATTCAAGGAGAAATAGGGGTTGAGGTTGATTTACCTTGTTATAAAGGTTCTTATTCTATTTTAGAAATTGGTGCCGGGGTTTTGTTTCAAGCAAAACTCCCTAATCCGATTTGGATGAGAGGTATGGTAGGAGGATATTTTTCAATCCTAGGAGGATTGGTTGAAGGTAGCTGTAGATTTGAAATTGAAGTTGGTCGACAATGTGAAGTGAATACGAATCGATCGATATCTTATCAAGAAGTAGTGCGTGAAATCACTCCTTTTAGTCAAAACTTAGAAAGTTATTCTTCGTTAGTCCAACCTGAAATTTATTTAAATATTCCTTTAAACAAGAATATTGCACTATATGATAATAACAACACGATAATATACAGGGTGCTAGTAGAACATATTTCTCTCTATGATGTTAGTGGAGAATCTAAAGCAATCAATTGGCAATACGATTCGGTTAACAACAAAATTAAGGTTATTCCATTGTTGGAGTTAACTCCAGGTGCTACATATAGAATATTTACTTCTTTTGTATTTCAAAAATACTTCGACGAAGATTGGGAAACGATAACAGAGAATTCGAATATCAATCAAAAGGAAAAGTATTTTAAAATACAATCGGATTCTATCTATACTATTTTGCTTAGTAGTATTAAATCTACCTATCCGATATCAAATCAATCAAACTATTATATAAATGAGTTTGACGAGAATTTTATAGCATTTAATCAATTACAAAATTGTCTTGGAAACTTAAATGGCCAAGACAATATTCTATTGCTTAGTTTAAATAATGAGCCGGGATTTATTAAAATACCTTATTCGTTCAGTAATGAAAATTTGGAAATTCAATTTAGTTTGAAAAATTATTTAAAGCCAAGCAGTTCTTACCAACTTAGTTTATATCATATATCTGATAGTGATTCAATAAGGTTGTATAGCTTGTCTTTTGAAACATCAAGCTTCCTCGATTTTATATCATTCATGGAGTCTACATATTACTCGACTACATGGATTGAAAATTCAAGCTATGCAATTAATGATTATATACTTAAAAACCGTTTTGAAAGTCGAAGTAGTATAGATCCGAATTTTGTTCATTATTCTTTTGATTTGAATTGCAAGTGGTTGGTAACTAATTACGCTCAAATGTATGATTATATAAATCAATCAGTATTTAGGATTAGTTGGAGGATGTATGATCGAAAGACTACCTTTCCTGAGAATATGATTGTTTTTACAAATAATTCGATGGATAACACAATTGCAACATGTGTATTTAAAGATTTATATAATGTTAAAGCATATATAGCAAATTCAACTCGGTTAACTGGATTGTATAATAATTGGTTATATAAGTCATTTACACCACTTCAGAAGGGTGATTATAATATTGTTTTTGAGTACATCATACCTTATAGAAATGCTAAAACATCGTCCTTCACCTACATATGTCAATTAAAGTTATAATATTTTTGCTTTGGTTATTTTTAGTTAATTCAACTTTTGCTCAAAAGGAGATTGAGTTGATTTATAAAATTGAATCCGATTCTATTTTTTTACGATGGGCTCCCAAGTCAATAGTCGCCTGGAAAGAAGGGAATAAAAATGGCTATATATTGGAGATTTATAAAATTGATATAAACAAACAAAAATCAACCAGACAGATTGTTAATCAATTTCATTTTAAACCGAAGAGTTTAAATGAATGGGAGAGAATAAAAGCAGATACAGTAGCGATGGTTGCTGCTAATTCAATTTTTTATGAGTATAGAGATCTTAATAAGATAGAGCAATATAATCTGGAGAAAATGAATTATTCTATGGCCTTGTTTGCTTCTGATGTTTCTATTAATGCAGCTAGCTATTCCGGTTTGTATACTAGTTTGCTAAATACAATCAACGAATATTCAATATTATTGAAATTATATATACCCAATAGTAGTAGTCCCGTGGATACTACATTATTGTTTTTAGATAGTCATATTAAAAATATGACATATCCTAAATTACCATCCTTCCAATTGAAAAGTGATTTTAATCAAATTGTTATAGAGGGAGACTTAGATGGTTTCGAAAAGTATTATTCTTACTATAATATAGAATGTTCCTATGATAGTATTCATTTTTTTAAAGTAAACAAAAATAGATATGTGGTGGATAATAAAAATAAACAATTAGTCTTCAAGGACTCCATGAGAAGAGATACGATGTTTTATAGGATATGTCCGATAGATTATTTTTTTGAACCTCAACAAGTATCATCTGTTTATAAATTTATTCGTGATGATATTAAAGAATTGATCATAATTAAGCATCGTATATGTGATAATCACATTGTACTTGAGTTGAATTATTCATTAGATGGTAATGATAGTTTATTGGTTTATTATTCTACATCCCCAACTGCTACTCCTAAAAAAGTTCTATTTACATCGATTGAGAATAATGTATTATTAAATCATTATAGTAATGGATATTATAGAGTAGAGTCTCGTAGAAAGTATAGTCCGTATTATTATGTTGAAATAGAAGATAGCATTGCTCCTGATATACTCAATAAAAGTATTGATATCCGTGTTGATAATTATAAAGCTGTTTTAAAGTGGAATCGTTACGAGGATGTTAAATATCTTAATGTCTATTTTAGAAGTCCATTATCAGATTATTGGATTCTATCTAATGTAACTCCGATAAAAGATACGTTTTATATTTTTAATGTTCCTCAAAATTTTATTGATACGGTTACTATTGGAGTATCATTTTTAGATATAAGGTATAATGAGTCTGATTTGATAGTTTATAATATATTATTGATAGATACCATTCGACCTGTTTCTTCGGTACTAGATTATTATAGAATAATTAGAGATACTATTGAGTTGAAATGGTATTATTCAAGTTCACACGATTATAAATCTCAATGTATAGTATTCATTAGTGATTTGGATACTTTTAGGTATTCATTAAATAAATTTGATACAATTTATAGATGTCGATTTCCTTGTAATGAAAACTATACCACGTGTTATATAGAATCCATTGATAACTCAGAAAATAAATCCTGTTCAAAGGGAATTAATTTAAAATGTGTTTTTGAATATAAAGATTTTTTAGCTCCTAAATTAATTAGGGTTCAGTATACTCCAGAGTATAATAAATTGTTTTGGAAAGATGCCCTAAATGTTAAATACATACACATTTACAAGTGCTCAACTACATCAAAAGTATTTGTAAAAACAGTTGATTCTGATGTTACAAGTTATCTTGATTATCAAATATCGGGAGATGAAAAATATTTTTTAGTTGCAGAAAGTTTTTCTGGTGTATTATCTGATAGAATTTATGTTCAATAAAGTATTGTTTTTGTTTTTTATACTAGTTAATGTGTCTAATACTTTTTCACAAAATATCGTTGTGACTATACAGATTGTGGAAGTATATCATCGTAATCCTAGTAATAGAGATAATTTTAGTGTTGAGATAGATAATAAAGGGTATTATTTTCAAGGAGGATACGATTATGGTGCATTCCAGTCCTCTAATTCCGTAGTGACAAATGTTACAAATGCTACTTTGAATTATGATTTTTATCAAGTTGCAAGAACAGATTTAACGGAGATCCCTATTTATTTTTTTGGTTATAGTGATCGTTGTGATGGAGATAATGGTCATTACTTTAAGTATAATAATAGTTGTTATTGTGGTTTATTTGGTAGTAAGAGATGTTCTGATAAAGATGACTATAACTATGAATCTGGTTGGGTATCTATTAAATTTTGGGAATTCTTAAATAATAATCAAATAAGTGATTGGGTATACACTAATGGTGGAGCTCATGGATTTAGGTTCATTTTATCATGGCAGCCATTTGCGCCCACTCAATTAAATTATGAACAACCACAATATTGTGGTGGGCAAACAATAATTGTAGAAGCCGTTTATAATGTAGCTATTTGGAATACTTTAAGTGATTATGTGAAAGATCATATAATTTTCCATTGGTATTATGTAATACAACCAACCAGAGGACCTAGAAGATATGAATTTATTAAATCTACATCATATTCATTCTTAGATTTATCTGTTAATAATATTTCTGATTCAACACTATTTAAAGCATTTGCCGTTAGAGTTGAATTTAATGGCGTCTTAAATCCTACATATCGGTTCAATAGAGTACCTATTGAAATTTTACCTAATCCTCCATCCCAATTATTATTCTCTTTAAAATTGCCAAATTGTTACAATGAAGCGAATGCCGATATTGTTATTGATTCTATAGTTGGAAAATCTAATAGTTATTTTTTAAATGTAAAAAGAGGTGAAACCGTTTTGTATCAATCTTCTGTTATGGAATTCCCATTTTCAGTTGTAAACCTTTCAGCGATTAATCTTAATAATTCAGTTGGTTTAATTAGTGATTATTATATATTAAGTACTACAAACTATCATAATTCTGTATTGGGTTGTTCAAGGATAGACACTATTTTTATTCCCAATAAAGAGCCAATCCAAGCTCGTTTTCAAATAAGTAATTATAATGGCTATTCTGTCTCATGTAATGGTTATAACAATGCTTATTTGAGTATTTCTGCGAGAGGAGGTAATGGAAGTTATACTAGTTACACGGATTCAATTCTTTATAATTTTGATAGCAGTGATAGGTTGGTTTTAGGTAATTTATCTGCTAGTAGTAAAACATTTACAATTACAGATAATCTCAATTGTCCATCATTCGATACAGTAATTTTACTTTCAGAGCCATTACCATTAATTTCTAAAATACATTCAAATGATATCGATTGTTATGGAAATTATAATGGAAAAATATTTTTGGATGCCAATGGGGGAGTAGGCGCCTACCAATATTTTATTGATACTTACTTAGTCGTTGGAAGTACTATTTATAATTTAGAATCGGGAGATTATTCAATTCGAACAGAGGATAAAAATGGCTGTTTTGTGGATACATTATTAATTATTTATGAACCGCCTCCTATAGACTATTCAATATTGTCAGTAAATAATCCGCAATGTTATGGAGTAAATGATGGAAGTCTACTTATAGGGATGAGTGGAGGAGTAGCCCCTTATAGTTATTGGATAAATAATAAAACGTATCAACAAGGTTATATGGATTCATTGTTTTCAGGTGAAAATATTTTTATTCTGAAAGATTTTAATCAATGTCAAGTTATAGACTCTGTTGAACTTATTTCTCCTGATAAAATTACGATTACATCATTGATTCAAAGTGAGTCCTGTTTTAATAAAAGAGACGGTTATATATCATATAATATTTCTGGAGGAGTGCGAGGGTATTCTGTTTTTGTAAATAATGAACGCACTGATGATTCAATATTAGCTAATTTAGGATCAGGTGATTATGTATTTAGAATAATAGATGACCATTATTGTGAGGTCATAGATACCGTTAAAGTCATTGGTGCAAAGGAAAATATTTTTCTCTCAATTAATAACATAGTAAGTGCTACTTGTCATTCTATTTCGAACGGAGAAGTCAATTTGGAATTACAAGGTGGTGAGTCTCCATATAAAATCAATGAAACAGTATTTTATAATTCAAATATTCAGGTCGTGAATTTAAATTCGGGTTATAATCGATTGGTAGTATTAGATTCACTTCATTGCGAGTTCATTGATTCAGTTTATATTCCTATAGAAATTGATTTGAGAATACCATTTCAGGATAGTGTATTTGTTTGCTCAACACAAGAGTTTGTTTTTTCTGATACCTCTAGTTTTGATCGATATTGGAATACTACTATAGATGTACCTGTTGATGGAGACTCTATTTTGATGCCTAATCAATGGTATAAAGTATATACTATAGAAAATCAACATCACTGCACCCAGCTAGATTCTTTCATAGTTATCCCATTAACGGATTATGTCAACGCTACATTTTTAATATCTTCAGTAGTGTATCAAAGGGATACGATTTTTTTGATTGATATAAATACAACTGCAGTAGATTCTATTAACATTTCAAGTGCGCTTGATGTTTCTCAATTAACTGATAGGAGATGGTATATCATATCCTCTGATACCGGTGATTTTGATATTCGGTTTAAAGCCTATTCCGGACTTTGTTCAGATGAATTAATAAAGACTGTTCATGTTAAAAGTGATTTTTCTTTAAGATCTGTGATAGATGATCCATTAGGTTATCAAGGTTTTTTGAATTTAATCATCTATCCCAATCCTTTTCAATCCATGCTTTATTGTCAAGGAGAATTAGCAATGGCTGGAAATATAGACTTAACACTTTGGGATGTATTAGGTAATATAATCATCCAGAAAAGCATGCAAGATGTGACTACCTTTGAAATAGAATTGGAAACATACAATTTACCTCCCGGAGTATACTTTATTCAACTTTCTACTTTGGACGAAATGGTGCGAATAAAGCTCATGAAAGATCAAAATTAAAAGTTTAAATATCACAAAATCAGCAAATTACAACTTGAGGTCACATTTTGTGACCTCAAGTTGTATGGAAATCTTAAAGAAAAAAGACTTATATGACACAGGAAGTTCTAGTATTGCCGGATGAAGTGGTAATGAATAAAATCTACCAGATTAGAGGTAATAAAGTGATGTTAGATAGTGATTTAGCTGCCATGTATGGAGTAGATACCAAAGTTTTAAATCAGGCGGTAAAGCGTAATAAAGAGCGTTTCCCGGAGGATTTTATGTTTATTCTATCAAATCGTGAATTTAGTCAGTTGCAGGAACAGGTGACAGAGGCAGAGTGGGGTGGTAGAAGAACCAATCCTTATGTATTCACGGAACATGGAGTACTAATGTTATCGAGTGTATTGAAAAGTAAAAAAGCGGTGACCGTGAATATTCAAATCGTACGCATATTTACTCGTATGAGGGAAATGTTATTGACTCATAAAGACTTATTGTTAGAGTTGGAAGAATTAAGAAAAAAAGTGAGTGGGCAAGATGAAAAGATTGAAATCATTTATAATTATCTACAACAGTTTGTACAACAAGAGTCAGAGCCTAGAGTGCAAATAGGATTTAAAACAAAACAACTACCGGTGATTTAATAGCTGAGTTTGTTCTGTTTTCTAATCTCCCTTATTTAGTTATCTTTGCAGCACTTGTCCATATGGTGGAATTGGTAGACACGCCATCTTGAGGGGGTGGTGCCGCAAGGTGTGGGAGTTCGAATCTCCCTATGGACACATCTCTCCGAAACTAATTTGCTTGTGCATACTTCATTTTTAATATTGTCCCAACTGATACAAACCCTACAGAAGGACTTTACACAAGCTACTATTCGTGAAATTATATCTTGGAATTCGGATGAATTGTATTTTATATTAGATACACCTTACGGTCAAGTAAACTTCAAACTCATACATACTTCGTATCTACAGCTGTTTATTCCTATAGAAGATGTTGAAAGACCTCGCTCACAAGTAAGGCCACATTTTGCATCATTACAAGGAATGCCTATTGAACGTGTGTATGTTCCAAATAATGATCGTTCTGTAGTGTTTGAGTTGATGGATAATTCTTATTTGGTAATAAAATTATACCATCATCGAGTGAATGTTATTCTCGTTAAAAATGGTTTGATTCAAGAACGTTTAAATCCGAAGTTAGATAAACACGCTGCTTTTGATATCGCGGCTTTAAATAAACAAACAGAGGAATTTACTTCTTTACCAAATCCTTTACTTTATTATATTCATAAGGAAGGTAATGATGTTTCATTGTCTATTCAGCCAGCAGAAGGTGACATACACCAAACAGATAATATTCAAGAAGCGTTACAAATATTTCAATCGAATTTTTATAAATATACTTTCTTAAACCTACGCAAAGAGGACGCTGTAAAATCGTTAGATAAACAGTTACAGCAACACTCCGCATTTGTTCAAAAGACTCGCACGCAGTTAGAGCAGCTTCGATTGATGCCTGCTCCTAATCAAGTAGCGGATGTGATAATGGCGAATCTACATGCATGGAAACCAAATGTAATTTCGGCAGAGGTATTTGATTTTTATCAAAACAAAAATGTGACGATAGAAATTAAACAAGGAATGACTCCTCAGCGCTTTGCTGAGCAGTTGTATCAAAAATCAAAGAACAGACATAAACAGTTTGATAAACTGGAGTCATTGATTCATGAGCGTGAACACGAGATTCTGCGATTACAAGCCGAGAAAGAAAAAGTGCTTACAGCTGAAAATCATAAAGATATAGGTCGTTGGGATAAGGAGCAAAAGAAACGAGTAGATTCCAAAGAGCAAGAGTTACCATTTAAAACAGCTACTCACTTAGGCTTCCAAATTTGGATTGGTAAGAATGCGGCCAACAATGAATTGCTTACTTTAAAGTATGCTCATAAAGATGACTTATGGTTGCATGCTAGAGACGTGAGTGGTTCTCATGTGGTGATCAAACATCAAGCGGGTAAAACTTTTCCTAAAGAAGTAATAGAGCGTGCGGCGGAAATAGCAGCCTTTTATTCGCAGCGTAAAACGGATAGTTTGTGTCCGGTAAGTTATACCACTAAAAAATATATACGTAAAGTTAAAGGTACTGCTGTAGGATCTGTGCGTATGGATAGGGAGGAAGTACTAATGGTAGTTCCTAAGAGTGAGTAACCTTATACTTTTTCAAAAGGTGAATGCTTTTTTGATAGTAAGTGGATGATATGAGCAATTAGTAAGATGATCACAACTCCTGATAACACTGGGGTTAATATATACCAATATCCTAAACTTTTAATTTTTTCAGAACCGATTACAGCGATCAACGCAGTGGCTCCACCCGGAGGGTGAACAGATTGTGTCATTTGCATTAATAACAAAGAGAATCCCACTGCTAGTCCTCCTGCTAACCACTGCATTTCCGTGGAAGGTAACATGTATTGTAAGCTTACTCCTGTGAAGGCTGAAAGCGTGTGTCCTATCAATACATTTTTCATTTGTTTATTCAAACTCAATCCTGATCCAAAGACAATTACAGCCGTAGCGCCAAACGAGCCTATTAGAAATAGATTGTCTTCAGGGTTTAAAAAATATTTATAAATAATCCCAATGATAGCGATGGCTGAGAAAGCACCAATATTTGACCAGTAGTTACTCTTATCCGGACGAACCACTTGTTTGGAAATTGTTTGTGGCGCAGTAAGAATAGTATTAGTTATTTTTTTGACCATATATAAAAATTGAAAATTATTGGCTTCTAGTACATCCGTATATATACGGAGCAGTCAAAAATGGAAGATAAAAGTGTTTTTTGACATAAGTCAAATGTAAGAACACGAGTGGTTTATATTTTTGATACGTACTAAAAATATATTTATGTCCATTCGTTTATTTCTTTGGGGTTTGTCTATAGCGATAGGTATATCATTCTTTTTGTTTATTTCTCCTATTCAACAAGACTTAGCGTATCATGAATTCGTGGGAGATTGTAATCATCCTCATGAGTGGTGTCGCTTAAATGTATGGAGTAATATAGGTTTTATGCTGATTGGTATTATAGGTGTTACCAAGTTGATGTCCATTTGGAATCCATATGTAGCTTGGGTAGCCCTGGGTTTAATCATGACCGCCTTAGGTTCTACCTATTATCACCTGCATCCGGATAATGATACGTTGTTTTGGGATCGCTTACCTATGACGATAGTATTTAGTGGATTTTTTGCTGCTGCTTGGCAATATTATTATCCTTCACAGGGTTGGCATGCTTGGTTATGTTTGTTGATTGGAGTGGCTTCTGTTCTCTATTGGAAATGGTCTATGTGGTTAGGCTTTGAAGATTTAAGACCTTATGTATTAGTCCAATTTTTACCCATTATAGTTTTGATTATATGGTCAATTTATCATCCCAATAATACAATGAATCAGCGTGTTTTGATTGTGTGTTTATTGGTAGGGTATATGTTAGCAAAAATGGGAGAACATTGGGATGTGGAATTTTATCACCTGACCAATCACTATATGAGTGGGCATACTTTAAAACATTTATTGGCAGCAGTAGCTTCGTGTTTTATGATACGTCTAGTGATGGATTGGCAGAGAGAAAACTATCTAAGATGATAGAATTAATCATGGTGATACTTTTCACCTTTCAAAATGGAACAAGCTCTGTAAAGTTGTTCTACGGCGAATAAGCGTACCATTTGATGAGATAAAGTCATAGAAGATAGACTTACTTTACCATTAGCTCGCTGATATATGGCATCTGAAAAACCGAAGGCTCCGCCAATTAAGAATATGACGTTTCCTGAAACGCCGTTCCATTTTTTTTGTAAATAATTAGCAAACTGACGAGAGGTAAATTGCTCTCCGTTTTCATCTAACAAAATTAAATGATCTGCACTTTGAAGTTTTGATAGTATCAATTTTTCTTCTTCCTTTTTTAGTAAGTCATGGCTAAGCTTACCTCCGTTTTTGACATCAGGAATTTCGAGGTATTCAAACGGAACGTAGTGTGGTAGTTTTTTACAATAATGATTGATTCCTTCTTGTAGATAAGACTCCGTGGTTTTGCCGATGACCCATAAGGAACATTTCATACTTATAAATGTATTTCTAACCCATCATAAGCCAAATGGATATTGGCAGGTAGTTCGTTTTCAATCTCTGCATGTTTGCCCAAACGATGACTCATGTGAGTGAAGTAAGCCACTTCAGGTTCTAATTCCTGAATTACTTCAACGGCTTGTTGAACCGTGTAATGTGATACATGAGGGTCTTTTTGCAAAGCATTTAACACTACTACCTTTGAGCCTTTTATTTTATCCATTTCCTCCGGACTGATGTAGTTGGCGTCTGTGATATAAGTAAAATCTCCAATGCGAAATCCGTGGGTAGGAAGTTTATAGTGCATGACTTCAATAGGTGTGATAAGGTCTCCGTTGAAATCAAAAGGTTCACCGGTTATTTCACACAAAGTGATTTGCGGAATGCCCGGGTATTTGTAATCAGAAAATGCGTAGGGGAATTCTCTTTTAACGGCTTCTAGAACTCGTGCTCTGCCGTACACAGGCATATCTCTTTTTTGCCAGTAATTATAAGCACGCACATCATCCATACCTGCGATATGGTCCTTGTGTTCATGCGTTAAGAATAAAGCGTCAAGTGTAGTTATTTGAGCTCTTAAGGCTTGCTGTCTAAAATCTGGGCCACTGTCAACGATAATGGAATTATTATTATCAGTTTGAATGTGTATAGAAGTGCGTAATCTTTTATCTCTAAAATCTAAAGAAGTGCAGACCGGACATGAACATCCAATCATAGGCACTCCTTGTGAGGTTCCGGTTCCTAAGAATGTAATCTTCAAAATGGAGAAATTTAAACGACCGCTTGTGCTGCAATCTCTTTGAATAGCTTGATATTTTTATCACTCATTTTTTCAGTACTCAATTCAACTACTTTTAATATCTCCATTAAAGAGTTGATCTTACCTTCCAGTGTGTAGTACTTATTTACGATGGCTATTTTAGTTTCTTTCAGTACACAATAACCGGAATTAAAATTGCCTTTCTCATAGCGCAAAACATAGTCAGACTCTGCGAAGATATCTTCTAGGCGGCTAAGAAAACTTGTTGTGTATTTAACTTCCATGTCAATTGTTACTTTAATATTTATTCAGCGTTAGTATACTTCTTTACTACTAAAACCAGCTTGTCAAAATCTAATGGTTTTTGTAAGTATTCATTGATACCTGCCGCTTTGAAATCATCTTCGGAATAGTTTTTGGCATTACCGGTAATAGCTACGATAGGAACTTCAGCCTTTACTTTATCACTTAGCTTTCTAATTTCTGTAGCGCAAGTCATACCATCCATTTGTGGCATATTGATATCCATCAAAATGATATCGAAGTTTGCTTTCTCCAACTCTTTCATCACTTCTTTACCGTTTTTAACGGAAGTGATTTCATAATTCTGAAACTGTAAAATTTTCTTTGTCAAGTTCTGAATCACAGAACTATCTTCGGCTACTAAAACTTTTTTCGACGCCATATGAATTATTGTTGTGTTGTTGTAAATGTTTTATAAATGTCTCGGAACGCTTCCCTCTCTTTTTCTAAAATGAATAAATCATCAGAAACCGTGTCGTACCAACCGTCATTTTTCAGCTTACTTTCGATGGCTCTGCTTACCGCTTCCAATCGTTTTAGGCCTATTGTCCCTGAAACACCTTTTAAGGTATGTAAATTATTTAAAATATTGCCTATGTCTTTATCCCCAATAGAACTTTTACAAGATTCTATTTGGCTAATGCTCTCATATTCAAATTCTTCGTAAATAGCTAATGGTGCTTCGGGGCCGGATAATTCTATTAATTTTTCCACAGTAGACTTTTCATAAATCGGAATCTCATCGTCTATACTAACGGTTTCATAGACAGATTTAGCCGCTTTATTTAAAGAAATAGATTCCGGTAAATGATGAATCCAATGATTTACTTTATCAATTAATGCTTCTGCTTTAATTGGTTTGGCAATATAATCATCCATTCCACTATCCATGAATTTGTTTTTATCTTCTTTCATGGAGTAGGCGGTCATGGCGATAATAGGAGGGACTTGGGCTAGACCTAGATTTCTAATTCGAGCGGTAGCTTCGATACCATCCATCTGTGGCATTTGAATGTCCATCAAGATAAGTTGATACGTTCCAATGCTTGCTCTTTCAATGGCTTCAATACCATTCGAAGCCAAATCAACTGTACATCCGGCCTTTTTTAATATTTCTGATGCTACAAATTGATTGATGTTGTTGTCATCTACTAATAAAATACGTGGGTTGCCTAATATGGTACTGATACGGATAACGGTTTCAGTTTCTATTTTTTGTTCCTGTGTACGTTTACTTTCTTTTGCTTCAAAAGTGAACCAGAAAACACTTCCTATACCGTCTTCCGTTTGAACACCAATGTGTCCATTCATTAAAGAACATAACTCTTTAGAAATGGCTAAACCTAAACCAGTACCGGCATGTGCTTTGGTAGGTGTATTATCAACTTGACTGAAGTATTCAAATAAAACATTCAGCTTGTCTTGTGGTATACCTATACCGGTATCTCTGATTTCAACTTTGATTTTATAAGTAGAATCTTTGACACTATCTACGCTTAGTTGAATCGATACTTTCCCTTCATCAGTAAATTTGATAGCATTGGATGTCAAATTAGACATGATCTGAAGTAGACGTGTTTCATCAGCAAGAATGAACTTAGGTACTTCGTCACTAATCGTGTACTCTAATCCAATTTTCTTCAGTGCAGCTTGTTGTACAAATAAAGAATACAACTTATCAACGGTTTGCTGAACAGAAATAGACGTTAAACGTAATTGCATTTTACCTGCTTCAATCTTAGATAAGTCTAAGATGTCGTTCAGGATAGTTAGTAATGTTTCAGAAGATTTTTTAATCGTTAAAACGTATTGTTTCTGTTCTTCCAATAAGGGAGTCTCATTTAATAAATCAATCATGCCTATGATACCGTTCATAGGTGTTCTGATTTCGTGACTCATGTTGGCTAAGAAACTTTCTTTTACTTTTAAAGATTTCTCTGCGATTTCTTTTGCTTTCAAAAGTTCTTCAGATGCTTTCTTCAAATAAGTAATATCTCTGGCAACACCATCCACCGCAACTGCTTTGCCTTTACTGTTGTAGATTACACGAATGTTAGAACTACATTGAATGATGGATCCATCTTTTAATACCAAGTTGGTCTCGTAGTTTTTAACTTGACCTTTGGATAAAAGATTCTTGATAAGGTTACCTTGTTTTTTTGGAATAACATAAAATTCACTGATATGTTTACCTATAATCTCCTCTTCTTGGTAACCGCTAAGGAAACACCCGGAAGGTGATATCATGGTAATTCGACCGTGTAAATCGGTACGGTAGTATATATCTTGGAACGACTCAAAGATATTTCGGAATTTCTCTTCACTTTCCTGGATCGTAAACTCCCATTGTTTTTTCTCTGTGATATCATGCGAGATACCGGATACCTCATCAATTCTACCATCCGGTAGATAAATAGGGTTTAAGAATGTTTCTCTCCAAGTCTTGAATCCGGTTTCATCCGTGTTAGAAGTTTCAAAGTGTTGTTGATGTCCTTTGAATGCTTCTGCGTATTTCTCTTCTATAAACTTGTGATACTTATCATCGGATAAAACCATCTTTTTAGGAGGAACGGTTTCATCATCAATCATAGGTAGAGTTTGAAACTTTCTTGAGATAGCTTCAGAATAGTTGTGGTTAAAAGAAGTTAACCCACGACGCCTATTCACTGACCAAATTAAGTGCGAACTACTTTCAAAGATGGAATTCAAACGTGCCGTTTGTTCAATGATTTTTTCTTCATTACGCTTACGTTCGATTACTAAGGCAATCTGTCCGGAAATGAAGTGTAGTAATTCTAAGTGACGACGTTTATATTTATTTCTATCCGAGTGACTCTTTACGCAAATAACACCAATGGTCCTGTTTTCCAGTAAGAGCGGCACACCTAGCCATAACTTAGGAATTGGTCCAAGTAATTCTACTTTTTTCTCTTCCGCAAGTTTTAAAATATCTTCTTCGTATAGAAAAGTTGGCTCTGTATTGAATAAAGAATATTCGGTCAATCCTTTTCCTACTATACGTTTCATGGAAATAGGTTTAGTTCCTATATTTTCATCTACGTAGTAAGGAAAGTTTAAGAAGTTATGATCTCGGTCGTAAAGAGCAACGTGAAAATTATTTACGGCAATTAACGAACGTAGTTCGTTATGAATATTGGCTAATAAAGATTCTAAGTTAACACTGTTAATCGCTAACGTAGAGATTTTGTAATACAAGTTCTGCGCACGTTCTGCACGCATGTGTTCTGTATTGTCGTGGAAGATGGCACGGAAGGAAACAGGATTTTCTTTCTCGTAGCGTACGTTCACACTACCAATCACATGGATATTTCTGCCGGATTTACTGGATAATAACGTTTCAAACTTATCATCCTTTTTTCCCGCTAAAATATTATTTAAGTGTTCAAGAGTGCTTTCTCGTTGTTCGGCCGGTAAGATGTCATTAAACTTGAGTTCTTTGATTTCTTCATCTGAATAACCTAAAGCATCTTTCCAAGCTCTATTTACAAATTGAATATTGCCATCTAAATCAAATACCTGAATTAAGTCATTCGCATTTTCAAATAAATCTTGAAGTTGCTCATTACTTTCTTTTAACGCACGTACTACTTTTTTACGGTCTGTTACATCTTCACCTATTAAGGTAGTAATGTGATGTTTTTCATCAATGGGATGATGAATGACTACGTTGAATTTGAACGAACGGTGTAAGCCTTCTTTAGATAAAAACTTACGTTTTAGTTTGTCTATGAAGCCTTGTTTTTTCAAAACATGATAGACATGCTCTTCATTTTGATCAACTAAATAGTCATTCCAGTTGGTATGTAAAATGGATTCTTCATCCCAACCAGTTGCTTGCAAAAAGGTGGGATTACAATATTGTATAATGCCATCCTGATCTATAGTGATGACAGGAAGTTGTATTTGCTCAAACGCTTGTTGGAGAATTTTTTCCGGTTGAAGTGATTTTACGGCTTGTTGTAACTGCTGAATTTCAGCGATTAATTCGTCCTTAGAAAGTGCTTCCCAATTCGTTTCGGTTAGAATTTTCATGTAATTAGAAATTCGTTGACTACCATGCTGTGGAAAGGAATCTACAAAAGATGGTAGGTATTTATAAATTTACCTATAAATTCGCTTTTCTACAAGAATTTAGAACCGGTGAAAGTAACCATTAGCTTTGATTATGAGGTGTTTTTCGGGGTATCTACCGGATCGGTAGAGCATTGCTTATTGCTACCCACTGAAAGATTACTTCAGATAGCTCAAAAACACGGGGTCCACTTTAACTTTTTCATCGATACGGCCTTCTTAATTCAAATGGAATATTACGCTTCGCGTTATCCCGGATTGCGTCATCAATACCGACAAGTAACCGAGCAAATTCAGCAGTTGGCTAGTGCAGGTCATGATATTCAGTTGCATATTCATCCGCATTGGAATGATTCCTTTTATGATGGTAATAAATGGGTGGTCAAAGTAGATCGCTATCGTTTGGATCAATGGGAACCGGAACAAATTTCAAGCATGGTGAAGGAGCAAGTTGCTTTTCTACGTCAATATTCCTCCACACAAGTGAATGCTTACAGAGCAGGTGGTTGGTGTATGCCGGATTGGAACTTGGTGAGAATACCTTTTCAGGAAAATGGAATTTATATTGATAGTACCTTATACTCGGGTGGTTATTTGAATGAATATCCTTTAGCGTTTGATTTCCGAAATGTGTCGAAGGCAGAGGAGTGGAAGTTTGAAGAGCAGCCGGTGGTTGTGGAGGAACAAGGATGGTTTAAAGAAGTACCTATTACTTCTGTAGAACTATCACCTTTGTTTTATTGGAATCTGTATGGTAGAGGTCGATTGAACAAGCCTTTGCATAAAAGTATGGGCGACGGTTTCCCGATTGCTCAAAAGAGTACTAAAAAGAAATTATTAACGCAGTTTACTACTCAAGCGCTTTCTACCGATGGTTATTACGCGTCTTTGTTGGAGAAAATACATCAAAAGTTAACACAATCAGGTGTGAATAGGATGGTTACTATTGGTCATCCAAAAGCTTGTTCTGAATTTTCCTTGAATAAGCTAGATAGCTTTATTGAAAAGGTAAAATATACATCACATTTTTCACGTTATTCCGAAGAATGAAATCACACATCATCCGTCCTACTGAAGTAGATAAGAAGAAATGGGATGACTTACTGAAGCAAGATCGTAAGGCAGATGTGTTTTTATTCAGTCACTGGTTAGATATCGTTTTCCCAACTTGGGAATTGATCGTGAACGAATCCTTTACGGCAGCTATACCTGTATTTAGAAAAAAAATTGGTAAATATTATTCTTTTGATTTGCCCAACTTTATTCAGGCTTTGTCAATTATAGGAGAGGATATAAATGATGCTATAGCTAAGCAGGTAGTAGAATTATTGGGAACTACGGCTTTTGTTTGTGTTCCTTATATTACTTCTTTGCCCGCATCTAAAAACATTTCAAATACAACTCGTCGCCATCAAATTCTAGAATTAACTCCTGAAGTACGATTTCCTACTAAAGTATGGGGAAGAAATATTCGTAAAGCAGAAGCTTATCAAGCGGAATCGATTTTAGATGTTCCGGTAGATGATTTTTTATTGGAATTGAAAAAAGAGATGAAAGCCAAAGGTAATCCTTATCGTGCGAAAGATTTTCTTTTGTTAAAAGAGTTAATTCAATCATCAATACGTGAAGGGTATGGAGTTATTAAGGGTGTTAAGGATAAAGATTCGAATTGGGCTTGTGGCCAATTTTACATATACCATTCCTCCGGAATGTATTTAGTAAATTGTTTTACTTCCGGTGTGGGTAGAGAACATAGTATTTTGCACTATCTGTTATATTGTGAAATAGAAATGTTAAGCAAGGGTAAGGAATATTTTAAAATTCACTTCGGAGGATCTAATATTCAGGCGATAGCAGATTTTAACAAGAACTTTGGCGCAACGGATGAATATTATCAGTTGTATCAGCATAATCGCTTACCTTGGTATTTAAAATGGATAAAATAAGGGTATGAGTATCGGGAAAGGATTAAAGGTAATCAATGCAGTAACAACTGATCTAGTCACAGATCAAAGAGTACATAAAATTTCTTTGTCTCTTCACAACATGGGATTTGATGTGACTTTGGTGGGTAGAAGAAAACATGATAGTGCAGCGATGGATAATAGACTTTATTCTACTCATCGAATGAAGTTATGGTTTGAAAAAGGTCCATTTTTTTATCTTAATTATACGCTTCGTTTATTCTTTTATTTACTATTTCATAAAGCAGATATTATTGTATCCAATGATTTGGATACCCTGTTGCCTTGTTATCTAATTTCGAAACTTAAAAAAGTTCCTCTAGTGTATGATAATCATGAATATTTTACCGGTGTTCCTGAATTAATTGAAAGACCAAGGGTTCAAAAGATTTGGAAAACGATTGAAAGAAATATTTTCCCTAAAGTACAATTTATCTACACAGACAACTTTGCTAAGAAAAAATTGTTTGAAACAGAATACCAACAACCAGTTGAGGTAGTAATGAATGTTCCTGTTTGGGAAAATACTACTGAAGTGCCTACGGAATACATATTACCAGAATTGAAAGGTAAATTTGTAATAATCTATCAAGGAACCGGAATTAATATTAAACGTGGTACAGAAGAGTTAACGGAAGCTATGCAGTACCTAGACCAACGTTTTCTTCTTGTTTTTGTAGGTAGTGGAGATGTCATTAATGTGTTAAAGGATATTGTGAAACAAAAGCAGCTGGAAGATAGAGTCCTTTTTGTACCAAAAGTTCCTTTGCATATTCTAAAATATTATACGCGTCAGGCTACTGTAGGAGTGACAATAGATAAACCTATCAGTGAAAATTACATTTATAGCATGCCTAATAAGTTGTTTGATTATGTACATGCTGGATTACCTGTTTTAGCAGCTCACTTACAAGAAGTGGATCGAATGATTGAGTTGTATAACGTAGGTACTTTTATTGAAAATCACGATCCTAAACATATTGCGGAGCGAATTCAATGGATCTATGATCACCCTGATTTATTGAAACTGTGGCAAGAAAACACACGAATTGCTTCTCAGGAAGTAAATTGGAAAACTCAGGAAGAAATGTTGGAGATTATATATGCACAAGTAGTGCGTACGATTAAATAATACATGTGGTATCATCAGTTATATCGTAAGTTGCCATTTAAAAAGCAGGCTTTTCAATTGATACGTAATTGGAATATTTTGCCCCCAAAAGTATTTAGACATTTACACTTTGAAGGGATTTTTTCATTTAATAATGAAAATGGTGTAAAGGTTTATATGTGTCATTACGGAAGTGGCTTTGCAATGGAGACTGATCACTTTTGGATGGGAGAGAAAGCTTGCGAACCTTTTTCTATTTCAGCATGGATTTATTTTGCTCAACAGTGTGATGTTATTTTAGATGTAGGGGCTAATACCGGAACTTATTCGTTGATTGCCGCTTCCTATAATTCTACCGCGGACATACATGCATTTGAGGCAAATAAAAATATAGCCGAACGTATTTTGATTAATTCAGAAATAAATTCTTATAATATCACTACGCATCCGGTGGCTGTAAGTAATCAAAATGGGATAGTCTCTTTTTCTAAAAGTACGTCTCCAAATGATTATATAGCTAAAATTGTAGGTAGTGATAACAAAGGAGAGAATGTGCCATCGGTTACGCTAGATTCATTTTTGCCGAATTGGAATATATCTACTACATCTAAATGGTTAATTAAATTAGATGTGGAAGGGCATGAACCGGAAGTTTTACTAGGAGCTTTAGAAGTCTTCAAACAACATCAGCCGGTGTTTTTATTAGAAGTATTAACAGATGATGTTGCAATTAAATTGAATCAAGAATTCAATTGGAGTGGCTATCGTTTTTTTGATATAGATGAAGAAAAGGGGTATTCTGAAATATCGGTTATTAAAAGAAGTTCAGGGAATAATATTTTGTGTGTACCGTCTGCATATCAGAATTCTCAATTATCTTTTCTTGCAAAAGGAAAGAAATAATAGAGTATACTTTTATTGTCAACTTTCTGATAGTTTTTAATTAAAAGATAAGCATATAGTATATATCCAATGCCTGTGGCGATGGCAGCTCCATTTAATCCTAGAAAAGGAACTAGTAGTATTAATAATGCAACAGTAACTACAAAACTGTATAGTGCTGTTCGGGTATTAACAATAAAACCTCCCGTTCCCTGAAAGTAATTCCAATAAATTTTCCCTTGACTTAAAAAATAAGTTCCGGGTATTAGCAAAAGTATAATAGGTTTAATTCCTGTAAAGCTTTCTCCAATAACTGCCGTAATAATTGACTCCGGAACTAATAATAAAAATAAGAAAGCAACTATAGACAACTGAGCATTTAATAGGGCAGTTGTATTTACATATTTTAACGTATCTAAACTTGAATTGCTTTTAGAGATAAGTGGGTATAATGGAATGGCTAAAGCATATGGAATAATCCATATGAGTTCTGAGAACATGGCAGCAGCAGCGTAAAGACCCACAGCTGATTCTTTTTGTATGAACCAAGTGATAATATAGAAACTACTTCGAGTAGAAAAAAAGTTAATCCAATTACTCCAGACAGAACTAGACCCTTCTTTTAATAATGATTTCCATGCTATAGGTTGACTGTGAGGTGGAAATTTTGTTCGAATCACAAAGTAAAGACCAATAAATATAACTGATAATAAGGCGGCAGAGATACTCATATAGTAACTGGCAGCATCTTTATAGAGAGAAAATAAAATAATGAAATAGATTAATAATAGTGTGCTATAAATAATCCATAATACATTGTACAACCCAATCCTTTCTTGCGCTCGAATATCTAAAGTCATCCAAGTAAATAAGGAATAAAGGAAACTGCTTAATGTTAACCAACCCATGCTATCAAATGGTTGAATTCCTAACCAATAGAAGATAATGGGTAGAATTAGTGAGCATAAAAGACTCCAGATAAGACCTTTAAAAATAATAGAACCTCTTTCGTATCGGTGGATTAAATAAATGTAGCCACTACCGAATATAATTTCAGTTGCTAGTTGTAAAATAGTTTGGTTGGCAATGTACAAACTGATTTCGCCACGACCGTCTGCTCCCAGCCATCTGGAAGTTAAAATGAAAAGTAGAAAAGCACTCCCTAATTGGAAGCCTTTACTGATGATAGAGATACTATGTGTTTTTAAACTAATCAATTTGTGCAATTATTTGTGCAATACGTTCTCCTGTTTTACCATCCCATAGTGGTGGTACATTACCTTTCTTCACTTTACCTATATTGAAATCGGTTAAGGCATACAAGAGTTCTTGTTTGTCTTTAGCTAAAATGTTACTTCCTATGATAACTGTTTCCGGTCGTTCGGTCGTAGTTCGATAGGTGATACATGGAATATTTAGGAAGGTTGCTTCTTCTTGTATACCTCCAGAATCCGTGACTATAAGTGATGAATGTTTTTGTAGATAGATAAATTCTAAATAAGGAACAGCATCTATTAATTGAATATACTGGAATGATACTTCATGACTCAATCTTTGTCGAGTACGTGGATGTACCGGGAATAAAACAGGTAATGAGGTGTTGTTATCAATAACCTTTAATAAGTCTAACAGTACATTTGAATCATCTACATTAGCTGGTCTGTGCAATGTAAGTAGTACAAAAGAATTGGGTAGTTCAAATGATAAAGTAGGAGCTTTTGCTTTTGGCAACATTTTGATTAAGGTATCTATCATGGTGTTGCCTACAAAGAAAATTTTATCTGTTGTATGTCCCTCTTTTATTAATTGCTCCGAAGCAATTTCGCTTGTTGTGAAGAAGTAATCGCTAATAGAGTCTGTTATTATTCGATTTACTTCTTCCGGCATGGTATTGTCGAAAGAGCGTAATCCGGCTTCCACGTGAAGCACTTTTTTGTTGTGTTTTTTGGCAGAAGTAGCTGCAATCGCTGTTGAGTTGACATCACCTACCACTAATACATTGGGTATAGTAGAAGAGGCGAAGTAGTTATCTAACTGTTTAGTGATAGATGTTAGGATTTCAGCACTGTCTTTTGATGGATGAGTTAAAATGACCGTAGGGGCAGGTATATTTAATTGCTGAAAAAAAGAGTCGGATAGGAGATTGTCATAATGTTGTCCGGTATGGATTAACTCCCAATGAATGCTTGAATTAGTTTGCAGTCCGCGTATAATGGAAGCTATTTTGACAAAGTTCGGACGTGTACCTGCAACTAATATTATTTCTTTCATCCTTCCTGTTTTTCCTAATTTACTTATTTAAACGTATTTTTAAGATACAATTATGTCGCAAGTAAGTAAAAAATATTTGGTTTGTGTGGTAGGACCTACTGCTGTGGGGAAAACAAAGTTAGCCATTGACTTAGCTAAACATTTTTCTACAGATGTATTATCCGCAGATTCCCGACAAATTTATAAGGAATTAGCTATAGGGACAGCCAAGCCTACCTTAGAAGAAATGGAAGGTGTGACGCACCATTTTATCGATAGTCATTATCTATCCGATGAATTTAGTGCGGGTATTTTTGAAAGAGAAGGGAATTCATTACTTGAATCCTTGTTTGCAAAACATGATGTGGTGGTATTGTGTGGTGGAACTGGTTTGTATGTACAAGCATTGTTGTATGGTATGGATGAAGTACCTAAAGTAGATGAATCTTATCGCACACTGTTAACGCAAGAGTTAGAAGAAAAAGGAATCACCTCTTTACAAGAGGAATTATTAAAAGTGGATCCTGAAACATTTCACTCTATGGATATTCAAAACCCACAACGAGTGATACGCGCTTTAGAGGTTTATAGAGCTACTGGGAATCCAATTAGTGCCTACAGAACCGGTGCTAAAAAAGAACGTCCTTATCAATCTATTTTGATTGGATTGGAACGTGATAGGGAAGAACTGTATAGTAGAATAGATCAGCGAATGGATATCATGTTAGATCTAGGTTTAGAAAAAGAAGCGGAATTGTATTATTCGCAACGTCACTTGAATGCGCTGCAAACAGTGGGGTATAGAGAGATTTATGATAAAATGGACGGTTTATATGATCGAGATGAAATGGTTCGTTTATTGAAACGTAATTCACGCCATTATGCGAAAAGACAAATGACTTGGTTTACTAAAATGGAGGGGATTAAATGGTTCCATCCTAATCAGTGGAACGAAGTAAAAGAATACATTAAAAAGTCAATGCAATAAAAAAGCCCCGATAATCATCGGGGCTTTTTTATTATTCTTTGTTATAATTTCTACCGTTCAATTTGGGTACGATTTCAACCAAGTCGTTACGAATTGGTTTTCTCTTCGTAATCGTATCAATGAAAGGAGTATAAACTACTTCGTGATCAATAATACCAGCCATTACGTTAGCTTTTCCTGCTAATAAACCTTCTACAGCAGCTAAGCCTAAACGGCTAGCAAGTACACGGTCAGCAGCAGTAGGAGCTCCACCACGTTGAACGTGACCTAAAATAGTAACTTTAGAATCTAAAGAAGGAATCTCTTTTTTCACTTCGTTCGAAATGATAGCCGCTCTACCCGGTTGGTCACCTTCTGCAACGATAATGATGTGTGAAGCTTTAGAATTACTAATTCCATTCTTCAAACGATCAATAATTGCCGGGATGTTGTGATTTTCTTCAGGGATGATAGCCATCTCAGCTCCACCTGCGATAGCAGAACGTACAGCGATATAACCCGTATCACGACCCATTACTTCAATGAAGAATACACGCTCGTGAGCATCTGCTGTATCGCGAATTTTATCGATAGCAGCTAAACAAGTGTTAACAGCTGTATCATAACCGATAGTGAAATCAGAACCATATAAATCGTTATCGATAGTTCCCGGTGCACCTACCGTTGGGATTTGCCATTCTTTGTAGAATAACTCAGCACCTGTGAAAGTACCGTTACCACCGATAGCTACTAAACCATCAATTCCGAATTTTTTAACTTGTTCGTATGCTTTCTTTCTGCCTTCAGGAGTGCGGAACTCCTCGCTACGCGCAGACTTTAATATGGTACCACCTTTTTGGATGACGTTACTAACGGAACGATCGTCCATTTCAATGAAATTCCCATTGATAAGACCATCATAACCTCGAACCACACCAAAAACCTCTAAATCATAATAGTGCCCTGCTCTAACGGCCGCACGAATACATGCGTTCATGCCCGGAGCATCCCCACCTGATGTGAATACTGCAATTTTCTTCATTCTGTTCGTTATTTAACACCCTATCCGAAATAAAGGGAAATTCCTGATTCAGGTTTGAACCCCAAGTTTACTAAAAAAATGCATTTTATGGAAATAATAAGACCCTTGAATTTGTATAATTCCACTATTAAAATCAGGGCTAATTTGATAAAAGCTTAAATTTTCAGTAGAATAACTCTAAATTGCATTCGTTTTAAATAGATAAAAATGGTCTTTTGCAGTATTATTACCGTCGTTTTTAATAATCTTCCCGGATTGAAAATTACTTGGGAAAGTATTAAGAATCAAACCGATAATGACTGGGAATGGGTGATAGTTGATGGAGGTTCCAGTGACGGTGCTGTTACTTTCCTTCAAGAGTTGGTTTCTAAAGACTCAAGAGTAACATTTATTTCAGAAAAGGATAAAGGCCTATATGATGCTATGAATAAAGGAATTCTATTAGCAAAAGGGAAATATCTATGGTTTGTTAATACTTCTGACACTATCCATTCCAACGGTACTTTAGCAGTAATTAAATCTGTCGCCCATAGTCAAAATTCAGACGTTTTATACGGGGAGACTATGTTTGTAGATGAAAATCAACAAGCTATAGGCATTCGTTCGGAAGTTTCAACCCGCATTTTACCTAAAAAGCTTACGGTAAATAGTATGCTTTACGGTATGGTAGTTAGCCATCAATCTTTTCTGCCTCTTAAATCTATCGTAGCTGAATATAATTTGAGCTATAAGTGTAGTGCCGATATAGATTGGGTCATTAAGGCTTTAAAAAATGCTAAAATAATAAGCCCTGTTAATGAAATTGTTAGTAATTATTTAGTGGGAGGGTTCTCTGCTCAAAATAAACACAGATGTTGGAAAGAACGATGGAAAATCTATCGTCATCATTATGGATTTTTCTTAACTTGTTGGGCTCATCTCTTCATTATTGTAAGGATGGCTTATTATAGAGTCTTTAATAATCGAAAATATTAAATAACTGTTGTTTACATCATGTCATTGTTTCTAAAAAAATTATTACCCCATTTAGGTTTACACCTACTTTTTATTGCCGTTCTTTTTGCGTTTTACTCTCCCATTTTAGATGGTAAAAAGTTAAATCAAAATGATGTGATTCAATCAGGAAGTGCACTTCATGAGGCTAATGTGTATCAAGAAAAAACTGGAGAAGAAATATTATGGTCTAATTCCAGTTTTAGCGGTATGCCGGTATGGAGAGGGTATGGTGCTAATCTAATATCAAAAGTACACAGAGGGTTTTTAGCGGTAATGCCTGCTACAGTATACATGGGATATTTAGCATTTTTAGGATTTTATATACTTGCCATAGTACTTGGAGCTAATTTTATCATTGCGTTTGCTACTTCAGCTGCTTTTGCATTAAGCTCATTTACTTTAATTAGTATTGAGGCAGGGCACTTAAACAAAGTATTAGCTATGGCAACAATGCCACCGGTTTTAGCCGGAGTCATCTTGTTGTTTAATAAAAAATATTGGTTAGGGATATCTGTATTGTTATTCTTTTTAGCATTACACATTTTCTATGCTCACTATCAAATAACTTACTATCTGTTGTTTGTTTTGGCAGCCTATGGTATTCATGAGTTTGTAAAATCAATTCGTGAGAATGATGTTAAAGGATTTTTATTCTCTGTATTAATAAGTTTAGGTGTTTCAATAATAGCCATACTTCCTAATGTGTCATCCATTTGGACAAATTATGAATATTCCAAAAGCACTACCCGTGGCGGATCTGAATTGACCCAATACGAAAAAGATGGAGATGGTTTAGATAAGGAATATGCCATGAGTTGGAGTAATGGAATAGATGAAATAGGCACATTTATTATCCCTTATTTTTATGGCGGAGCTAGTGCAGAAAACATAGGAAAGTCATCTGCTATGTATCAAGCTCTTAGAAATACACAATTAGATGATAAAACTAAAAATAGTATTGTGAAAAATGCTCCTTTGTATTGGGGAGGGCAGCCTTTTACAAGTGGGCCGGTATATTTGGGTGCATTAATAGTTTTCTTATTTGTATTTGGAATGTTCCTTGTAAAGGATTCTTCCAAATGGTGGATTTTGGCTGTATCAATCATTGCGGTGATGATGAGCTGGGGGAAAAATATAGAATGGTTTAGTGATTTATTATTCTATCACTTCCCATTGTATAATAAGTTTAGATCCGTGACAATGGCTGTTACTATTGTTCAGCTTACGTTCCCCATTCTTGCTGTTATGAGCTTAGTTAAAATTTGGAACGAAGAAGTTTCAAAAGAAGAAATAATGAAAGCTCTAAAATGGAGCTTGATTGGAATTGGAGGCTTATTGTTATTCCTTTTAATGTTTTGTACTTCCTTGTTTGATTTTACATCTGAAAATGATGCTAAATATCAATATCCGGAATGGTTGATAGAAGCACTTGTAGAAGATAGAATCTCATTGTTTAGAAAAGATACAATTCGCTCTCTGATATTCGTTATCCTAGGTGCAGCTTTGATATGGGCGTGGGTGAAAAAATGGGTAAAACCAATTTTCATTGTGAGTGCATTATCAGCCTTGTTTGTTATCGATTTATATGTGGTTGATAAAAGATATTTGAATGAAGACGATTTTATTAGAGCACGAAAGTCATTATTGGAGAAAGTAGTAGCACCGACGTCAGCTGATAAACAAATATTAACAGATACAACTTTGTCGTATCGAGTAATGAATGTAACCAAAAGTACATTTAATGATGCTACAACTTCTTATCACCATAAATCGATAGGTGGTTATAGTGCTATTAAGTTACGTCGATATCAAGATTTGATTGAAAGACAGATAGGCAAAAACAATATGTCTGTACTAAGTATGCTTAATGCGAAGTACTTTATTGTTCCTAACGAACAAGATCCATCGAATCCTTATGTTCAAAAAAATCCGGGAGCATTAGGAAATGCTTGGTTTGTGCAGAAAATTGATTTTGTCAAAAATGCAGACGAGGAAATAACAGCTTTAGATTCGTTACGTCCGGAGACTGAAGCTGTAGCTGATGTTAAATTCCAAAATGATATTAAGAATAAGTCTTATGAAGTAGACTCCTCTAGTTATATTAAAATGATTGCCTATCATCCTAATCATTTAAAGTATGTAGCTGAGTCCAACACAACTCAATTAGCAGTATTTTCTGAAATCTACTATCAACCGGGTTGGAATGCTTATGTTGATGGAAAGTTAGTGAATCATATTCGTGTAGACTATGTATTAAGAGCATTAGAGTTGCAACCGGGTAAACATACTATTGAGTTTAAATTCGAACCTAAACATTACTTTACTGGGGAGAAGATATCGTTAGCCGGTTCTGTAATACTTATATTATTGGTGTTGTTCTCTGTTTATATGTTAATCAAACAATCATAGCACGATGTTAGATTTAAATGGTAAGTCAATACTTATAACCGGGGGTACCGGATCTTTTGGGGTTAAATTCATTAAATTATTAATGGAAAGGTACAGCCGTATAGAAAATCTTGTGATATTTTCACGCGATGAGTATAAACAGTATGAGTTATCTAAAGGTTTAAATGCCTCAAACTATCCTTTTTTGAAATTTGTTATAGGAGATATCAGAGATAAGGATCGATTGATTGAAGTGACAGAAGGTATTGATATTATTATACATGCCGCAGCATTAAAACAAGTACCGGCATCAGAATTCAATCCGATGGAGTTTATTAAAACAAACATTCAAGGAACTCAAAATGTCATTGATGCTGCAATTCAGAATAAAGTTCAAAAGGTAATTGCCTTATCCACAGATAAAGCAGTAGCTCCTGTTAGTTTGTATGGTGCAAGTAAAATGTGCTCAGATAAACTTTTAACAAGTGTTAATTCAAGTCGTCCTCACGTACCAACATTATTTGCTATTGTTCGATATGGAAATGTGATGGGGTCAAGAGGTTCTGTTATACCTCAATTCTTGAAAGAAAGAGACAAAGGAGAATTGTCCATTACTCATTCGGAGATGACTCGATTTAATGCATCTATAAGCGATGAGTTTAACTTAGTGTTGCATGCACTAGAGTTTGCTAAAGGAGGAGAGGTTTTCATTCCGAAATTATCCTCATATCATATATTAGATCTTGCAAAAGCCATTAGCCCGAGTTCTAAAATAAATATTATTGGAGTTCGACCAGGTGAAAAACTACACGAAGAAATGATTGCTTCTAGTGAAGTTTCATCGACATATGAATTCGATAAATATTATGTATCTCTACCCTTAAATGGTGTAAAATGGGATATTACAAAATGGATGACGGATTTGAAGGGAACTAAAGTGAAAGAGAACTTTAGTTATTCTTCTAATATAGATCAAAATCGTTTGTCAGTAGATGAGTTACGTAAGTTAATGATAAAAGAAGTAGACTCATCATTCCAACCTATCTAAAATGAGAGAGGCTGTAATAGTTCAAGCAAGAGTAGGTTCTTCTAGGTTAAAAAATAAAATGATTTTACCCTTTTACGAAGGGAAAACTATTTTGCAGATAATACTGGAAAAACTACTGAAAGAACTCTCTGACGTTAAAGTAATATTGGCTACAACAGATAATGTTAAAGATGATGTCTTAGTAGATTCAATTAAAAACTTACCCGTAACCATATATAGAGGAAGTGAACAGAATGTCCTCGAACGTTTTGTTAAAGCAGCAGAGGTTAATCAAATAGATTATGTAGTTCGAGTTTGTGCAGATAATCCCTTCTTGGATGTTAATAGCATAATAGAAATACTAAAGGAAAATCAGAAATCAAAAGCTGACTACACAGCATGGTTCTTTGATAATGGATTACCATCCATCAAGTCGCATAGTGGTAGATTTGCAGAAGGTGTAAGTCTAGAGGCCTTAAAAAGAATTCAAACTCAGACGGATGAGAATTTATATTTGGAACATGTGACCAATTATATTTATGCGCACTCAAATTTGTTCTCCATAGAACGAATAAAAATTCAGAATCAAGACTTCTATAGTTCCATTCGATTGACTGTAGATACTGAAAGTGACTTTCAATTAACTAAAGAATTATACCAAGAATACAAAACAAAACAGTTAACAACCGAAATCGATTTTCAGAATTTGGTGCTAAGTCGACCAGACTTAATGTTAACAATGAAAAAGAATATAGAGAATAATGGAAAATAATAATTCAATATACATCATAGGTGAAATAGGGCAAAATCATAATGGTTCTGTAGATGTGGCAAAACTTATTATGGAGCTAGCTTCTAAGCCTGTTCAAGAAAATTTGTTCAACTATACCTTAAAAGGTATGGATGCGATTAAACTTACTAAAAGAGATTTAGATTATGAGTTGTCATCATCACAGATGAATAAGCTTTATGATTCTCCACACTCCTTCGGTAAGACTTATTATGAACATAGAAAGTTTCTTGAATTAAATGATGAGCAACATTTTGAGTGTTATAAATATGCAAAATCATTAGGTTTTGACTTTGTAGAAACACTTTGTGCTATCTCATGTTTGTCCATGTTAAAGCTTTTTAGTCCGGATAAATTAAAAGTAGCTAGTAGAGATTTGACGAATTTGCCTTTGTTGGAAGCTTTAGCAGAAACGAAGATCCCTATCATTCTATCAACTGGTATGGCCGGTAAAAAAGAATTAGATGATGCTCTTGCCGTTATTTCAAAATACCATGAAAATATTTCTATTCTTCATTGTGTATCGGAGTATCCTACCAAACCAAGTAATGTTAATTTAAATACGATTTTGTATTTGAAAGAAAATTATAGCAAATATTGTATCGGCTTTTCTGATCATACAATTGGTATTGCTGCTCCTGTAGCTGCTGCGGCTATAGGTGCCAAAATAATTGAGAAGCACATAACCATAGATCGTCGAATGAAAGGTACCGATCAAGCAGGTTCTTTAGGACCGGATGGTATTAACAGAATGGTTCGTGATTTACGTTTACTGGAAATGTCATTTGGGGAGAAAGATATATTTATTGAACCTTCAGTGAAAACAGCAAAGGTGAAATTAGAAAGATCTATTGCGACAAATAAAAAGTTGAAAGCTGGAGATGTTGTAACAGAAAACGATATTCATTTATTATCTCCCGGCGATGGTTTTAAATGGAGCCAGAAGGAGGAAGTAATTGGTAAAAAAATTATTTCAGATATAGAAAAAGATGAAATTATTTATTCTAATCTAATTAAGTAATTATGCTTCCTAAATTGGTATTAACGGATATTGATGGTGTTTGGACAGACGGTGGGATGTATTATGACCAAACCGGCAATGAATGGAAGAAGTTTAATACTTCTGATAGTGCCGGTGTGTTGTTCTGTAAACAACTTAATATCCCTGTTGGTATTATTACAGGTGAGAATACGGAGATTGTACAAAGACGAGCTACCAAACTAAAAGTAGACTATTTGTTTCAGGGTATTCAAAATAAAGTGGAAGTAGCGGAGAAACTTATTCAAGAGTTAAATATTGAGTGGAGTGATGTAGCTTATATTGGAGATGATTTAGGGGATTTAAAATTATTGAAGATAGTGGGTTATAGTGCAGCTCCAATGAATGCACCGGATTACATAAAAAAACATGTTCATTTGGTTACCCAGAAGATGGGTGGAGAAGGCGCTTTCAGGGAGTTTATAGAATATTTAATTGAGAAAGATTCGTCCTTAGATAATTTTATTCAAAGAAATTATTAATCAAGTTCTCATGTCAAATGTAAAATCACAAGTCGTATGGAGTACCATTTTTTCTTATCTGGGAGTGGCCATTGGATTTGTGAGTCAGGCAATATTTATTCCCATTGTTCTTACTAAAGAACAGAATGGATTACTTGGTATATTAATTTCTTATATTTTTATATTCGCTCAATTAGCTTCTTTAGGTTTTAATAGTGCCGGTAGTAAATTCTTTCATCTATTTAATAAAGAACACAATTACAAAGGCTATTGGTACATAGGGTCAATCATATCTATTATTGGATTATTAATTGGTAGTGCCATTTATATAGGATTGAAACCTATATTATTAGCGGATACTAATTCCACACTGTTGTCTCAATATTATTATTGGGTATTACCCTTAGGACTTTTTTTAATGGTGTTTAATTTTTTTGATCACTTTATTAAAAATTTAATGTATACCGTATTTGGGTCATTTTTACTACAGTTTTTGCAACGCTTTATTATTCTTTTGGCTGTCTTAGTATTGTATTATTTCGCCATCACATTTGATACATTTATGTATTTATGGTCGTTGGGATTTGCAATACCTGCCATATTGATGGCGATATATGCATTTAATAAAAGTAGATTTTCCTTTTCACAAGTAAAATGGTCAGAAGTAATTAATGATAATAGATTTGTACACTATAGTTTCATTACAGTTTTAACTGGGTTCTCTACCATGTTGGTTATGTATATTGATAAAATTATGATATCCATTTATATCAATTTGGAAGACACAGGGATTTATCACACAGCTTCATTTTTTGGTAGTTTGATGCTTTTATCTATGATTGCGATGAATAAAGCATCTATACCGTTAGTTACAAAATCATTGGAAGAAAAGGACTTTACTACCTTGAAAGTTATTTATCAAAAAAGTTGCTTAACACAATTGATGTTAGGTGTCTTAATATTTTTAGGAGTAGTTATTAATATAGATAGCGTATTTAGTTTCTTGCCCGATGGTTACGAAAAAGGCAAGTGGGTAGTGATTTGGCTTTGCTTGGCCAAGTTGGTAGATATTGCAACAGGGATTAATGGTGTAATAATTAATTATTCTTCCTATTATAAATATGATGCTATTATGATTGTGGGATTGATAATATTGACGATTGCTTTCAACTGGTTTTTTATCCCGCAGTATGGGATTGTGGGAGCGGCCTTCGCTACACTTTTGTCCACTGCTTTATACAACATTACTAAAACCATTTTGGTGCAAGTGTTTTTCAAGATTCAACCTTTTACTTGGATGAATTTTAAAGTATTTTCTTTTGGGGTATTACTACTTGTTTGTTTTATATTATTACCATCTTGGAATGATTCGCTTATTCATATTATTCTTACCGTGGTTTATAAGTCGGGAATATTAATATTGTTATACTTAATTGGCATGTATTATTTGAGTGCCTCTCAAGAATTGAATTCTTTGATAAACAAAAGTGTTCAATGGATTAAAAAATAATTAAATGAAAAGTGCATTTAAAATAGCAGCATCTGTAAACAGGATTGAAATGTTCCTAAAGGAATTGTATCAATTCAGTGTAGGTGTATTGAAAATTGTTATTCTTTCAAAATGGAAAATAAGCTTGCCTCAAGCTGAATCAACAGATTGTATTGTATTAGGTAATGGACCCTCATTAAATCAAACAATAGAGAAGTTTGAGCATATAGTAAGTAAGGCAACATTATTTTGTGTAAATAACTTTATTGTTTCACCTTATTTTAAAAAATACAAACCCAAGCATTATGTAATATTGGATCCGGCTTATTTTAAAATGAAAGAGAAGAAGGATGTTGCTTTGACTCTCTCTCTTCTAAAAACGGATGTTACTTGGAAAATGAATTTATACATTCCTTATTTTTATAGAAAAGATGCAGATGTTCAACTGTTCCTAAAACATTCCAATATCAATGTGGTGTTTTATAATTATACTGTGATAAAATCAGCCGGAGAGCTACCTTTTATTTTGTACAAAAATAAATTAGCATCTCCTCAATTTTATAATGTATTAGGGATGGCCATGCTAACGGCAGTTAATTCGGGGTACAAAAAAGTATGGCTGGTGGGAGCAGATCATAATTGGTTAGATGGTATAAAAGTGGGAGAGGATAATATTCCGTATCGATTAGATATGCACTTTTACGATACCAAAGATAATGTGGCTCGTAAGCCTATTGTTGAACCTGTTAGTGGTAGAGTAGTAGACATGTTTACTCTTTATTGGTCCATGGCTAGTGTGTTTAAGTCTTATAATGTAGTGAAAAAATATTCTGAATATCGCAATATGAAAATTGTGAATGCATCCGAGTATAGTAATTTAGATCAATTTGAACGAGTGAGTTTAGAAAATTATGGTAAATGAAATTAAATCATCTCCAGTAGAAACATGTATGGTTTGTGGTTCTAAAGGCAAGCCATTATATAGAGGGTTGAATGATCGTTTGTTTGGTACAAGTAAAAATTGGAATATATCTACATGTTCAAATGATACTTGTGGGTTGCTTTGGTTAAACCCAATGCCTGTACGTGAAGAAATTTGGAAAGCATATGCTTCTTATTACACACACACAAAGCAGCAAAAATCATGGTTCTTTTTTCCAAAAATTGAAAAAGCATATCAACATATAAAATATGGTTACTATCCTGAGTTGAAAAATACTTGGATTGGATATTTAGCTTATTTGATGCCGGTATTTAGGAATCAATATGACTTCAATGTGTTGTTTTTGAAATCAACAGACAAAGGTCGAATGTTAGATTTTGGTTGTGGTAATGGATGGTTAATGGACAATTTAACTACTAAAGGGTGGGATTGTTATGGTTTGGATTTTGATGAAAAGTCGGTAGCGTATTGTACATCTAATGGTCTTAAAGTAAAGGTAGGAGATATTGCATCACAAAATTATCCGGATGGTTATTTTGATGCGATTACTATTAATCACGTAATAGAACACGTTTATGATGTAGATGTGTTGATTAGTGATGCATTTAAAGTATTAAAAAAGGGAGGCAGTTTAATTATTGCAACTCCTAATACTGCTAACTGGCAACATGGTGTATACAAAGACCAATGGTTTCAATTAGACCCTCCTAGACATTTACACTTATTTAACAATAAAAATTTAGAAACTATTGTTAAAAGAAATGGATTCTCAATAGACAAATCATTTTCTAGCATTCGTATGGATGCATGGTCTACTATTGTTTCCAGAGGTGTAATAAGAAAAGGAAGTTATATCCTAGGGAAAGACAAAAAGACCAAACTTGATTTAATAATTGGAATATGTCATCAATATATTAGTTGGGTTATACAGTTTTTTAATAATAAAAAGGCCGGAGAAATAATTATTATAGCTAAAAAATAATGGTGAGTAACGTAGCCATAGTCATTCCAATCTATAAATCTTCTTTAACCAAAGAAGAAAAATGTTCTTTAGCTCAAGCTAGAAATATTTTTTCTTCTAGGAAGATTTATTTAGTATATCCGGATGGTTTAGCGGTTACTAATTATTCAGAAATAATACCAAATGTAAATCTGATTACGTTTGATTCATATTATTTTAGATCTGTTCAGTCGTACAGTTTACTTTTAAATTCACCTTTCTTTTATCAATCATTTCTGCAACATGATTATATTCTAATTTATCAATTAGATGCTTATGTGTTTAAAGACGAGTTAGACGTTTGGTGTCAAAAAGGATATGATTATGTAGGTGCACCTTGGATAGAGGCTGATTGGATTAAGAAACTAGGGCTATTGGGTAAATTGGTTTATCCGGTTGGGAATGGAGGCTTTTCACTCCGAAAAGTAAAGAGTTTTTACCAAGGTGCTCAACGCCTTCAATTGGTAGTAAAGTACCTTTGGAGAAAAAAATGGAATGAAGATTTTTTTTGGAGTTCATTAGCCAAAAGGGTGCTTCCGGGATTTAGGATACCGGAAATTAATGAAGCTTTAGGATTTGCATTTGAGGAAAAACCTTCAAAATGTTTTCAATTAAATGGTAATCAGCTACCTATGGGTTGTCATGCCTGGGAGAAGTATGAACCAGAATTTTGGAGAGAATACATCCCTTGTGCCTCTGAATAATGGGGATTAAGAGAAAAAGTCGTATTTTTGCTGTTCTCTATAGAATAATCATTCTGAATTATGTTTGAAAATTTAAGTCAAAAGCTCGATAAGGCATTTAAAACCCTTAAAGGACAAGGTCGTATTACGGATATCAACGTAGCTTCTACGGTAAAAGAAATTCGTAAAGCCTTAATCGATGCCGACGTTAACTATAAGGTTGCTAAAACAGTAACGGATGCTATCAAAGACAAAGCAATCGACAGAGAGGTATTAATTTCTGTATCTCCAAGTCAATTGTTTGTTAAAATCACACATGAAGAGTTAACCTCTTTAATGGGTGGTGAGAAAGTAGATATTCAAGTTAAAGGAGATCCTGCTGTTATTTTAATTGCCGGTTTACAAGGTTCTGGTAAGACTACCTTCTCCGGTAAGCTTGCAGCCTATATTAAAAAGCAAAACAAAAATGTATTATTAGTTGCCTGTGATGTTTATCGTCCGGCGGCGATTGATCAGTTGAAAGTATTAGGGGAGCAAGTGGGTGTTGAAGTATATTCAGAGCCGGAAAATAAAAAGCCGGTGCAGATTGCTTTAAATGCTATTGACTACGCTAAGAAAAATAATAAGAAAGTAGTTATCGTCGATACGGCCGGCCGTTTAGCGGTGGATGAGGAGATGATGAATGAAATCGAACAAGTTAAAAAAGCAATTGCCCCATCAGAAACCTTATTCGTGGTTGACTCCATGACCGGTCAAGATGCAGTAAATACAGCAAAAGCATTCAATGATCGTATCAACTTTGATGGTGTTGTACTTACCAAGTTAGATGGTGATACTCGTGGTGGTGCGGCTTTATCTATTCGTTCTGTAGTAGAAAAACCTATTAAGTTTATTTCTACCGGTGAGAAAATGGATGCCTTAGATGTGTTCTTCCCTGAACGTATGGCAAGCCGTATCTTAGGTATGGGTGATGTAATCTCCTTAGTAGAAAGAGCACAGCAAGTATTTGATGAAGAGGAAGCAAAAAAATTAAATCAAAAGCTACGTAAGAACCAGTTTAACTTTGAAGATTTCTTGGCTCAAATTCAACAAATCAAAAAGATGGGTAGCATCAAAGATTTGATGGGTATGATTCCTGGTATGGGTAAAATGATGAAGGATGTAGAGATTGATGATGACGCATTCAAACCTATTGAAGCTATCATCAATTCAATGACAAAGGCAGAAAGAGAAAATCCGGATATTATCAATGGTAGTAGAAGAACTAGAATTGCAACAGGTTCGGGTACTTCTATTCAGCAAGTGAATAATCTGATGAAGCAGTTTGAAGACATGCGGAAGATGATGAAAACGATGAACAAAATGCAAGGCAAAGGAATGCCTCCAAACATGAAACAATTAATGAGACGATAATAAAAAGTCCCGATGGCCATCGGGACTTTTTTGTTGCTCATAGAAAAAAAATACTCGTTAATTAAGCTGTGGCTTAATAGGTTTAGCTACCGTAGTATCCGGTTTAGTTGTTTTAGTTGAATCGCTATTAGGGTCCGGTAACACCATAGCTACAGTTCTATTTACTTGTAAAAAACCATAGTCTCTATATTTAGGTGCCATTGGAACCGGTTTTTTGGTAGTATCAGCAGGCATTGCTTTTTTAGTTGAATCATCTGATATAACAGCAAGATTTGTTGGCGCTGAAAGAAAACCTACTTCTATTCTTTTTGTTTTGATAGTATCAGAGTTAGTTTTTGCTTTAGTTGAATCTGTTGATGTTTGAGCATTGGCTGCTACAGAAGAAATACAAACAATAGATAATACAGAAAGTAATTTTTTCATAAGTAATTTTGTTTTGTTACACATGATATTATTACAATCTCGTGCCAAAGTCATAACTAATTAATTCTCAATATTAAACTGTTTTTGTGTGGAATGAATGTTGTGGATTGATTCTACAATACTGGGGTTTTATACTACAGGTTTACAGTACAGTGTGAGATTGGGAAGTTTAGTGGAATTTTAGTAATATCAATGATGCAATCAAATGATAGTACGTTACGTAGTAAGCTCACCATATTGGTATCCTTAGGTATCATGGGGTTATTGCTTATTGGGGGATTTACTTACTATGCATTTGCAGAGATTAAAAAAGTTTATAGACAACTACAATTGCCTGATAAAAAAATTCACATGTTGTCTCAGTTATTAAATCATGTGAATGAATCAGATGTTAAGTTTAGACTATATAGTATTACAAATAATAGAGAATATTACGAAGATTTTAAATTAAGTAATGATAGTGTATATTATTGGATTGCTGAATATAGAAAAAGTATAGTAGGGGATTCTCTTAAGGAAAAGCAAATGGATTCCATTAATTATTGGTGGGATTCAAAGGTGAGAGATAATCATGAACTATTAACTATCCTAAATAAAAAACCGGACATTATTCAGATATCAGAAATTATTGACGCTGCTAAGGATACTACTTTTTCTACTTCTAATATAAAAGAGAAACAAACCATTAAAGACTCTTTTATTATTATAAAACGGATTCCTGTTGATATACAAGAAAAGCGGGGGTTTCTAAAGAAGATTTTTTCTAAAAAAGAAGATGAGATAGAAGACGACTCATTAAATGCCGATAGTTTGAATGTTGAAATGTATTCTTATTCGATAAATCTACATGATACTTTATATACAGATACGATTGTAAGGATTTTACCTATTAATCCAATTCAAAAGAAAAAAGTAAAAAATGTTATTCGAAGAACTCTCGAGTATGATACAATATATAATACCAAACGATTGGCTATTATAGAAAAGGATTTTCGAATAAGAAGTAAGATTGAAAAACAAATTGCAACTGTTAAAGCTAAAGAAGAAGTAGATTCTGCTGTTGAAAGAACGTATCTATCTTCCATTATTGAAGATACTATTAATCGTATTATATGGATTGATGCTATTATAGCCATTCTATGTATGGTTTTGTATGCAGTGTTATTATGGGATATTAGAAAGATTAAGATTTTTGAAATTCAATTAGTATCACTGAAAGAAAAGTTTGAGCAACTTGCAAATAATAGAAGTAGATTTTTATCTATAATGTCACATGAGATTAGAACTCCATTACATTCTATTATTGGGTTTAGTAAGATTTTAAAATCTTCAACGGCTAGTGTGTCAAAGAAAAATCAGTATGTAGATATAGTATACAATGCATCACAGCATTTATTGGAAACTGTCAACCTCTTATTAGATCGTGGTAAAATTGAATCGGGTAAAATTGATATTGAGCTTTCAGATTGTGATTTAAGATTGTTGGCTGAAGGAGTAATAGACACTTTACGTATACAGGCAGAGGACAAAGGAATTGGGTTAGTTTTAAAAAACAACCTTCCGGAGGACTATACTATTCTGACCGATGGATTTAGATTAAAACAAGTGTTATATAACCTCATAGGAAATGCTATTAAGTTTACGAAGGATGGGGAAGTTGTTTTCTTGTTGGATTTAATATCACACTCTGACACTAATATCCAAATATTATTTAGTATAAAAGATACAGGTGTAGGTATTCCACAAGAGAAGTTGGATGTTATATTTGATGAATTTAGTCAGCAAGATGTTTCTACCGGAAGATTGTTTGGTGGTACAGGTTTAGGATTAACCGTGTCAAAAACTTTAATAGAATTGCTAGGAGGGAGCCTATATGTAAAAAGTGCTCCCGCAAAAGGGAGTGAATTTTATTTTTATTTAAACCCTGTAATTTCTAAATCGAATCTTTTAAAACCCTCAGAAGAGCTAAGTGAAAAGTTGATTGTGAAATCATCCTCTTTAAAAATGCTCTTAATTGAAGATGATGATACGAACATACTATATATCCATCAACTACTAAAAGATAATAATATATCTATTGTAACCGCTACAAATATTCAAGAGGTGGTTGAAGAACTGAAAAGATTTGACTTTGATATTGTTTTATCGGACTTATATTTAAGAGATCAGAATACAAGTAACTTGTTTGATTTTAATTCACTTCAAGTACCTGTTATTTTTATGAGTGCCGATTATGAGGCATTACAGATATTGTCTGAAAAATATAGTATACTAAAGAAACCTTTTTTACCTGAAACCTTGTATCAACGTATTCAGGCTTCGTTGGTTAATTATGGATTGGAAAATAAGATTTCAGAGGAGTCATCCGCTTCTAATAAGTTATTTGAAAATGATGCTCAACTTAAGGTTCAATCATTATTGGGTTTATCACAAGCTGGGTCCATTGAAGAAATAATGATGGTATTACATCAATTAAAGGCTACATTAGGTTATACGGGCGATTGGAAAGCCGTGGGAGAAATTCAGCGTATTGAAAGTGATTTTGCGATTTATCAAGATGAAGAAAAAGCAAAAGCCGCTATTTCTATTTTATGTAAAAAAATAGCTCAACATTAGTCGAGCTGATATAATTTCATTTTGTTATATAAAGTTTTACGATCAATGTTTAACATTCGAGCGGCTTTACTTTTGTTGTTAGCACACTCTTTTAATGCTTTAACAATGGCTTCCTTTTCATTCGCCTCATGAATAATTTTAAGGTCAACACTGTTGGATGTTTCTAATTGATATTGTTCTATAGAATTTTGAAGTTCTTCAGGTAATTGATCCAAAGTAATAGTTGATGAGCTAGTCAATAAAGTAGCTCTTCGGATAATATTTTTTAATTCTCTAATATTACCAGGATAGTGATAGTTCATTAAAATCTCTAATGCTTTATCATCAATTTTCTTAATGGATTTGTGAAACTCGCGATTAGATTGATTTAAAAAATATTGAATTAAATCCTGAATATCTTCTTTACGTTCTCTTAATGAAGGTATATGTATTTTAAATTCATTTAAACGATGATATAAGTCTTCTCGGAAGCTTTCGCTTTTAATCGATTGTATGATATCATCATTGGTAGCTGCAATGAGGCGTACATCTATAGAGGATTCTTTAGTACTGCCCACTTTTCGAACTCGTTTCTCTTGAATGACGCGAAGTAATTTTATCTGATTTTCGTAAGAAAGATTTCCCAGTTCATCCAAAAATAAAGTTCCACTATTAGCTTGTTCTAATAACCCTGTTTTATCCTGTAGAGCTCCTGTAAAGGCACCTTTCACATGACCAAATAGTTCGCTGGCGAATAATTCTTCAGATAACGATCCACAATCAACTGTGATAAATGGAGCGGAGTTTCTTAAACTTTGTTGATGGATATATTTTGCTAATTCTTCTTTGCCTACACCACTTTCGCCGGTTATTAATACGGATAAATTAGTAGGTGCTACAAGAGTCGCATGATTTAATATCTCAGAAAAAACAGAACTAGTACCAACTACAAATTGAGAAGTGGCGCTTTTCTCTTTTTCTTTTGTACTTGCCGGAGTTAGAAGGCTAAGTAATTCTTCCGGATTAATGGGCTTAGTTAAGTAATCTTTTGCACCAAGTTTTATTGCTTTTACTGCCGAACGTACATCGTCATAAAAGGTCATCATGATAATTTGAATGGAAGGCAGTTTCTTCTTTAATTCTGAAAGAATATCTAACCCATTCACATCCGGTAATCTTATATCAATTAATGCTATATCAATTTGGTGAAGAGATAGTAATTCATTCCCTTTTTTCCCTGTCTCAGCAAGTAGTACTTGATGTCCATGTTTGGTTAAGTATTTATCCAATACATTTCTTAGCGTACTGTCGTCCTCTATGATTAAGATGTTACTCATTCGAATTAAGATATAAAAAAAATACTAGGCAGACAAAAAAAAGAGTCCCGACGGCCGTCGGGACTCTTTTAATATTCAGTAATGATTAATTATTTATAAGTTACTGTTTTTACAGCATCAACTGTTCTACGCACACTTGGTAAGATTTCTTGAATCAAAGTAGGTGCATATGGAAGAGGTAAATCACGGCTAGCTACACGTACAATAGGAGCATCTAAGTAATCAAATGCAAAACGTTGTACATGGTAGGTGATTTCAGAAGAAATACTTGCTAAAGGCCAAGCTTCTTCAACGATTACTAAACGGTTCGTTTTCTTTACAGAATTAACTACTGTAGCGAAGTCAATAGGACGTACGGTACGTAAGTCAATGATTTCACAAGAGATTCCTTCTTTAGCTAACTCTTCAGCTGCTTGGTAAGCTACTTTAATGATTTTACCAAAAGAAACGATAGTAACGTCAGTACCTTCACGTTTTACGTCTGCTACACCTAGAGGTAACAAATATTCGCCTTCAGGAACAGGACCTTTATCACCATACATTAATTCAGATTCCATGAAAATAACCGGATCGTCATCACGAATGGCTGCTTTCAATAAACCTTTAGCATCATATGGGTTAGAAGGAACTACTACTTTTAAACCAGGAGTGTTAGCATACCAGTTCTCAAAGTTTTGAGAGTGCTGGGAGCTTAATTGACCTGCATTACCAGTTGGTCCACGGAATACAATAGGACAAGAATATTGCCCACCTGACATCGACATCATTTTAGCAGCACCATTGATGATTTGGTCAATGGCAACTAAAGAGAAGTTGAAAGTCATGTATTCAATGATTGGACGTAAACCATTCATTGATGCTCCAATACCAATACCGGAAACACCTAATTCTGAAATAGGGGTATCTTTTACACGTTTTGGTCCGAATTCAGCTAACATACCTTGGCTTACTTTGTAAGCACCATTGTATTCTGCTACTTCTTGACCCATTAAGAAGACATTCTCATCTCTTCTCATTTCTTCAGACATCGCTTCACGAAGCGCTTCACGAAATTGTATCTCTCTCATATCAAGAATCTATTCAATAAATCCAGACAAAATTAACGATTATGCAGCCAAATCCAAATAGAATCCATGGCTAAGGGAAAAATAATAGTACGTAAAACTACTGAAAATAAAAAAGCCCCTCTGTATACACAAAGGGGCTTTTTTAGATCTATTTAATACGGAATTATTTCAATGCACTTTTGAAGTTTTCAGAATTCCAGTAATCGTAGAATTCCATATCCATAGCAGCCTTTTCTTTTAACTTACTGTTTAAAGAAACAGCTTTAGTTAAGTTGCTTACTACAGTAGCTTCATCTTTTTGACGAGCTGCTAATACAGCTGTTAAATAGAAGCCTAAAGCGTCATTTGGAGCTTTAGCAGTATAGTTAGCTAAAGTTGATTTAGCTGCACCGAAGTCTTTTTTCAATAAGTTAGCTAAAGCAGTGTTGAAAAGGATTTCTAATGAATCAGTAGATTTAGATAAATCAGATAAAGCTAAATCATATTTGCCATCTTTAATATCTAATACACCTAAGATACCATTTGCACCTTTTTTCACGTTGTCACCAGCTTTTGAAGCAAGAGCTTTGTTAGCTTCGTCTCTAGAAGAAACACGAACACCTTTCATTAAATAAGCAGAAGCTAAGTTTAAGTGTGATTCACCGTTTTCTTGTTTTTTCAAAGACATTTCTAAGTAGTTAGAAGCTTTAGAAATTAAATCTGATTTTTTGTTTTGATCGATTTCTAATTTAGCTAATTCAAGTAAAGCAGCACCTAAGTTGTTATAAGCAACCCAGTTATCAGCTTTCTTAACTAATGCTTCATAAATTTTCACTTTCTCAGCAGGAACTGAAGTTAAAGTAGCAGCGTATCCTAACTCTTCAGCTGATAAAGTATCCATGTTTACAGAACCTTCTACAATTTTCTTAGCTAATACAGAGATTTCAGCATCTGTTTTCTTTTTCTTAACAGACCATAATTCAGTTCTAGCTGTACGTAATTTAGGATAGATACCGTTTAATAATTCTTTCTTGAAGTAAGGAAGTTTTTCTAATTGTTTCTCTTTGCTTAAGAAATCACCTGAACCGTTAATGATGTTTAAGATTTCAGTTTTCTTAGAAGCATCAAGTTTAGAAGAATCTAATTGTGCTTTGAAACCAGCCCAGTCCATTACGATACCTTTAGTAACGTATTGAGAAGCGTTAACAACTGAATCTTTGTTTTTAACTTCTTTTGGAACGTAGTGTTTTACTCTTTCTTTGATATACTTTTCGATCACTTTAGAACGATCGTTAGCTAAGTTAGAGTTGGTAGTTTCAGTTCCTTCAGGAGAGTGTTGACCTACGATAGAAACGTTTCTTGTGATAGGTTTAGATAAGATAAACGCATCTAAGAATTTACCGTTTTGACCGGTCATCTCTGTTTTTCTTAATTTAGAAGAACCTTGTTCGAAGTAGAAGTTCACATAAGTAGGAACTAATTCTTCTTTATTGTTATAACCATGATCTGCATAAGCTACAGCATAGTAATCTTTCACTAAACGAGAAGTTGTAATGATACCTTTAGCAACCGGAAACTCGTCTGTAGACTTAGATTTTGTTTTTTCTAAGTTAGAAGCAGTACCGATAACTACTAAATCACCATTCCCGATTTCAGGCTTATAGAAGAAAGAGTAGTGTTTAGATAATTTAGGAGTAGTTGTTTTTGCATCTGGATATTCAGTAGATACAAAATCAAAGTTACCTAAGTCAATTTTCTCATCACCATACTTGTAAAAAGCAGCAATAGAGTAAATTTTGTTCTTTTTTAACATTTTAACAGGTAATACCGCAGAAACGTCAAAAGCAACGCTATCTCCGTGTACTTCTAATGGCGATGGGGTTACAGTTAACTCCTGATCCTTTGCCATTTTTACCATCTGTTTCAATGAACAAGCATTCAGCATAAGGATTGAACCTAATGCAAGCGCTTTTAATCCGTTTTTTCCGTTTAAGATCATATTTCGTTAAGAAAAGTTTATTTCCGTATCGCTAAAATAAGTCATACTATTAGTTTAAACAAAAAAATGAGCGTTAATATGTTGTTTTTTTTACATTTTAATTATATTTGTATCTGATAATCAAATCGTTGGTTCTTTATATGAAGTTCTTAAAATCCTTTATTGAGACGAAAGCTTTTGGGGTATTTACCTATTGGGGCGAAAGATGGGGTATTTCTATTGAAGATATCAGAGTATATTTTATCTATACTTCCTTTTTCACTTTTGGGTCACCCATCATATTATATTTGATTGCGGCCTTTGTGATGAACATTCACAAGCATTTAAGACGTAGCCGTAAACCTGTTTGGGATTTTTAATTAAATCTTACTAAATAGTTTCTTCCCTTTAAGGTAATAATCCCAAACTATTAAGCTGGGATACCATCCGATGGTTTTCTTTGGATCTAAAAAATGTAAATGGCTCCATTGGGAACGAACCGATTTTTTATCTCTATCAAAATAAAACGACATATGAGCTCTGAATATAGCCCATGTAAAGGAGGGTTGAGCTTTTAATAGATAGACTATCCCGGCTACTCCATCGATACATAATCGTAAAAAAATCGTTGACCATAAATTTTTAGTAGGTAGATTTTTGTGAAGCATCCACAAACTGTTTCTGAAATTTAAAAATACTTTTTTAGGGTTTGTTTTATTTAATGTAGCACCTCCCATATGATATACTTCACTTTGCGAAGTATAATATATTTTCTTACCGGCTCTTTGAATTCTCCAGCACAAATCAATCTCTTCCATATGGGCGAAGAAGTCTCCATCAAAGCCTTTCAAGCTTTGATAAATTTCTTTTTTAATGAAAAAGCAAGCTCCGGATGCCCAGAAGACAGAAGTTGTATCGTCGTATTGATGTATGTCTTTTTCTAAGTTTTCTAAAATTCTACCTCTGGAAAAAGGAATACCAAACTCATCTATCCATCCGCCGGCTGCACCTGCATATTCAAAATAGTCTCTACGATAAAAATCTTTAATCTTGGGTTGTACTACAGCAATCTCTGAGTTGTTTTTTAATAACTCAATTGGTTGGTGAAGCCAATTGAGTGTGACTTCAACATCGGAGTTCAATAGTACCCAATAGGATTCAGATACTTGTTTTAATGCTTGGTTATAACCTTCTGCGAAACCGTAGTTGGTATCTAGTCGAATGATTTTTATAGTAGGGTAGTTTTGTTGCAGCCATGCAACGGAATCATCTGTACTTGCATTGTCTGCAATATAGATAGTAGCATCCGTTGAATACTGAACAACGGAAGGTAAACACGTTTCCATGGTTTTCCTTCCGTTGTAATTTAAAATAACTATGGCTACGTCTGACATCATGGATTAAATTCCACCCATTAAATTCCCTAAATCCATACCGGGGATATTGGGAATTAATCCTTCTGTTTTAGCTTTGAATTCGGTGCGGATTTTTTCTTCAATAGATTCTAACGCTTTATTCACTGCTGCTACTGTTAAATCTTGAACTACAGTTTGATCAGAAGAGTTTAATAACGCCGGATCAATAGTAATAGATACTACTTGACGATTACCGTTGACTGTTGCTTTCACCATTCCTGCTCCGGATTCACCTTCTGCGCTTAAGTGTACTAAGTTGTCTTTTACTTCTTTAATCTTTGCTTGCAAGTCTTTTACCTTGCCCATCATTCCCATTAAATCAAACATATTCATCGTTCTAGTGTTATTGTTCCTGTTTCAATTATTTCTTTGCCTTTATTGTCTTTGGCTATTACTTTCCAAGTATACACCCCATTAGGTGCGTCTGTAAAATTCGTTGTTCCATCCCATCCACTATTCCACAAATTGGTGTAATAGATAGTTTGTCCCCATCTGTTAAATATGTAGAGTTGAAAATCTTGAATAAACTTTCCTTTTACGATAAAAATATCATTTACATTATCTCCGTTGGGTGTAAAGATGGTAGGAGCCACAATCTTCCCGTCGAAAGAAATTAATACAGTATTAGATGAAGAGGGGCTATAGGTGCCATTTACAGGATTAGCTTTGATTCTATAATATACATCCGGTCCCGTAGGGTCAATAGGCTCTGTGAAAGATAACGCAAGGCCTACATTACTACTAGAAATAACAGTCCCTCCGGTATTTAGTTTTTCTACAACATAGGATGCCACACCTGAATTATCAAATCCTGTGTATGTATTCCAGCTTAATTGTATATCAGTAGAAGTTTGTTGAGTTTGAAGTACTACAGGACAAGTAGTCAATGATAAAGGAGAATTGTTACCACAATTATCAGCATACTGTATGGTGTAGCAATAGCTATCCGTGCTTGTCCAGTTAGGATCATTGAATGTGGATGTAGTACTAGTACCAACGGATGTAGAAGTTCCTCCACTGACAGACTTCATAATATTAGCGGTAATAGTACCAGCTGATGTCCAAGAAACTAATATTTGATTGTTGTTGAATGTGCTATTGACATTCGTTACAGCCGGTGGAGTAGAAGTCGATACTGCCGTTAAACAAAATGGTGCGGAATATGATTTATGAGTACTACCTGCATTGTTAGACGTTGTTAAGGTTGCAACAGTTGAATAACAATAATTGTTTCCACAAACTACATTTATATCGTCATAGGTTGTAGTAGTTAAACTAGAACTCAATGTTGTATTATCTCTAATCAGTGTGTAAGTGCTGAAATTACTTCCGTAGGTGGTGTAATTATTCCAGTTAAGTTGATTGTCTTGATTGATAGCGGTGCCATTTAAGATAACACTACAAATATTTTCAGAGATTGCTTGATTTCCGCAATCATCTTTTTCAATTAATCGATAACAGTAGGTGTTAGCTTGTGTATTACGACTGGCTATGAGTGCGGAAGAGGTATCGGTAATGGTAGATTTAAAATTTAGAATGGTAGAGTACGCACCTCCATTCACAGATTCTTGAACATCATAGGTAAGTGCATTCCGAATCGAATATCGAAAGCGTAATTGTCCTGTGGTAGTTGATTGTGATATAACTCGTAAGTCAGTAATGTCCGGATTGACCAAAGCACTATAGGCTGTAGCCGGTAACGTAATTGATCCACAAATCCCCCCCACAGTGAATCCTCCTTTTACTTGAACAGAATAGGTGCCGGAGCTTGCATAGGTATGAGGAGTAGTTGAATTACCTGCGACAGATATCATGGGCGAACCATCTCCAAAAAGTATTTCATAATAATCATAAACATTATCTGAAACTTGTAAAGTGATTTGATTTCCAATACAGGTGTTAATATTGATGTTAGGTGCAGGGGAGGCTACTACCGTTATTAAATTAGTTTTAGTTTGGGTATTAATGAATCCGGTTCCATCATCAATTTTTTGTTTTACAGTATAAACACCAGGTTGGGTATATGTAAAGAAAGAATCGACAGTCCAAGCGTTGGAAGAAGTAGCTCCAAAATCATATTGTGGTAATCCAATATTAGGATTACTGCTTACACCGGAGCAGTCATGTACTCTTACTGTAAATGGAACACAGCCCTTAACTGCTTCTTCCGTAAAACAGGCGGTATAAGGTTGTGCCCAAGCTAATGCTTGCAAAAAACAAATAAAGAATATGGAGACTAGTACTCGCATGTTACGTTTTTAAGAACGAAGACTTTGAATGATTTCGTCTATCGAAAGGGTAGTTTGTTCTCCGGAAGCTAAATTCTTTAAGGTATATTTTTTCGAAGCAATTTCAGTTTCACCGATAATGAAAGCGAAAGGAATACCCTTGGCATCTGCATAACCTAATTGCTTCTTGAATTTACTTACTTCAGGATACAACTCTGTATGAATACCGTTTTGACGTAGTTGGGTAACTAGCGGTAAGGCATGTTTGAATGCTTCTTGATCGAAGGCGCAAACTAATACCTTTGTAGTACTTGAATTCCCTTCAGGGAATAAGTTTAAATCATTCAAAACGTCATAAATACGGTCAATTCCGAAGGAAATACCTACTCCTGAAACATTTGGTAAACCGAATACGCCAGTAAGGTTATCGTATCGTCCACCTCCGCAAATACTGCCCATGGCAACACCTACGGCTTTTACTTCAAATATAGCTCCGGTATAATAGGTTAAACCACGTGCCAGGGTTAAATCTATTTCTAAGGTAGGTTGGCTTAATCCTGAATCCTTTACTAATTGTAAAACCTCACGAAGTTCTTGAATCCCTTTCGTTCCAATTTCAGAACTAGCTAAGTAACCTGAAAGGAGGGTAAGTTTTTCTTCGTTAGAGCCTGCTAATTCTAGTACAGGCAGCAGTTGTTCTATTTGCGAAGTATTAAAATCTCTTTCTAATAATTCTTTTTTAACACCCTCTAAACCTATTTTATCCAGTTTATCGATGGCAATACACAAATCAGTTTCAGCACCGGATTTACCAATCATTTCCGTAATACCGGATAAGATTTTACGGTTATTCATTTTAATGATAAAATTGTTTTCCATGCGTAAGCGCTTGAACACATCATGTATCATTAAAATAATATCGGATTCACATAAAAGTGAGTCGGTACCTACTACATCGGCATCGCACTGATAAAATTCGCAGTAACGACCTTTTTGCGGACGATCCGCACGCCATACCGGCTGGATTTGGTAACGTTTAAAAGGGAAGGTGATATCATGGCGATTCATTGCCACGTATCGAGCAAAAGGAACCGTTAAATCGTAACGTAGGGCCTTTTTGGAAACTTTAGGAAGTAGTTTTTTATACCCTTCTTCTACCTCAGTTGGGCTGATTTTATCCATAAAATCACCCGAATTCAAGATTTTAAAGATTAACTGGTCACCCTCATCTCCATACTTACCGGTAAGCACACTTAAGTTCTCCATCGCCGGAGTTTCTAAAGGTAAAAATCCAAACTGTTTGAAAACCAGTTTTATAGTATCAATAAGGTAGCTTCTTTGTAACATTTGCTTAGGGCCAAAGTCCCTAGTTCCTTTCGGTAAAGAAGGTTTTTCCATGTGTATTTTTGGGTATTAAGCCCTAAAATTACAAAATCAGATTTTATTCCCACCAATTTTAATAGGAATCATTGTAAATCCGATAATAATGTTTAAATTTGCAGTCCTTGAATTAAATGATTTATCACCATGGGCGTTACTAGATTAAAAAGAAAAGACAAAAGAAATAGAGCAGTTGCTACCAACGAAGTGAATCGTATTAAGCAATTGACTAAGACTCCGGTTATCCGCAAAGTGGATGTTGAAGAACTAAAAAAACAAGCGTAAGTAACTTACCCTTGTAGGAATATATTTAAGACAGCTCTAAGCTGTCTTTTTTATTTTATACCCATGCGAATACTATTACTATCCGATACTCATTCCTGGTTAGATCCTAAAATAGAAGATTTAGCATCTTCCTGTGATGAGATTTGGCATGCCGGAGATATTGGGAGTGTAGAGGTTGAAAAGCAACTTAAAGCATGGAAACCCTCTCGTATCATTACCGGAAATATCGATTCAGTAAAAGATTTTCCGGATATACCGGAGTTTTTACATTTTACAATAGAAGGATTATCCTTCTTGTTTTTACATATTGGTGGCAAGCCGGGGAAATACCCTAAAGAAGCAAAACAATTAATTCAACAACACTTACCCAACGTTTTTGTTTGTGGACATTCTCATATTCCTATCGTATCCAAAGTGAGTGAACTTAACGGAATGATTCATATGAATCCCGGTGCTGCAGGTAAAGAAGGTTTTCACAGAATGCGAACTTGTCTACGCTTTACCATAGAAAATAAACAAATCAAGGATTTAGAATTGATTGAACTAGGCTTGAGAGGGAAACTTTAAGTTTTCTTTTTAAAATATAAAGTGAACCATTTTTGTTGGATTTTGGCTTCATTACAAATTCCATCAACATAGGTATAAGTGTTTGTGTTACCATCAGGAAAAGTGATGGAATAATTACTTTCATTTTTAACGATAGGACAAAAAGCTAAAAAGTTTTCGGTGAATAAATGAGTCGCCTCTGTTGGCTCATGATGGTATAACTTCCCTACGGAATAATTAATCATTTGATGAGTGGTAGATTCTATTTTGTCTTTTTGATGAAAATGATAATATCCATTACTAATAGATACTTGGTTGAATTTTTGAGTATCGGCATTTACTACATTAATCAACTTAGAGTAATATATTTTTTCGTTAAGGTATTTAGTGTATAAGGTATAATGAACATTATAGGATTTAATCACATTTACATTGACTTTGGAGTCTATAATGTAGATGACAAAAGGGGAACCATCGTATAATCGTTTGGTACAATTTAGATACCCAATCGTACTATTGTTTAAGGTTACATCATATTGTAAGGTATGGTCCTTATAGGTTAAGGGTTGTTGAAAAGAAGTAGAAGTAAACATCCACAGTGGCATTGTGAGCCACAAAAAAATGTACCGAGAATTCGATAGCGTTACCATGTAACTAATATAAAAAAAATCCGGTAATTGATACCGGATTTTTATTTATGGATTCCAAACTTCAGGAGCTTTTCTCCAAGCTTGTAAAGCATCTAAGGCTTCCGGTTGGATATAACCAAGCTGAATAGCTTCTTTTATGAGTTCATTGTAATTGGAAAGAGTAAATAAAGGAACTTTTGCTTGCGCAAAATTATTTGCAGCCACTTCAAATCCGTAGGTGAAAATGGCTACCATTCCTAAAACCTCTACATTAGCTGCTTTCAAAGCCTCTACTGCTTTTAAAGAGGAGCCACCGGTGGAGATTAAGTCTTCAATAACCACTACTTTTTGCCCAGGTAATACTTTCCCTTCGATCTGGTTACCCATTCCATGATCTTTTGGTTTAGGACGTACATAGAACATAGGAAGTTCTAAAACATCAGCAACTAAGGCTCCTTGAGGAATACCTGCCGTGGCAACACCTGCAATACCATTAGCTTGGGGGAAATGTTCACGAATTAATGCAGCCAAACCATCACGTATGATGCTACGAACTTTAGGGTAGGAAAGTGTCATACGATTATCACAATAGATAGGGGATTTCCATCCGGAAGCCCATTGGAACGGTTGAGTAGGACTCAATTTTACCGCTTCAATTTCTAATAGAGACTTGGCAACTTCTGCAGCGTAATTCATAGTATTAATTTTGGGTAAAATTAACGGATTTTGTCTAAAATTTTTCCCTTGTTTATAATTCTTTGCCAATAACTGATACAATTAAGGTTAGACTTTCTTATTTTGTCGCTAGAATTCGCTCTGGCATGAAGTTATTTCTTAATGATAAACCTGTAAAGGTGATTCAATACATTCCTAATATTCCTCTTTATTCTTATAATGAAGTCATTAGAGGAGGTGAGGAGATTTTGTCTGCTCGTCTAAAAGGTAATGTATATATAGAAAATGTATCCCCTCGCCAAATCGAGCGTTTGATCTCACTTTTAGAAATTAAAAAATTAAAGGAATTGCAATCGATCACGTTTGCAGCCGAAGATTATAATTTCATCACTGCTTTTATCAAAGATCAATTTAAAATCATCAAAGCTGCCGGTGGTGTAGTTCGTAAAAACGATAAGATTTTGATGATTCTTCGCTTAGGGAAATGGGATATACCTAAAGGTAAGTTGAAGAAAAAAGAAGATTCCCTAAGAGGTGCCAAGAGAGAAGTGGAAGAGGAGTGCAGTATCCGTGTAGAGGTAAAAGAAAAACTTTGTTCTACCTGGCATTCTTATATTCGAAAGGGCAAACGTTTGCTGAAGAAAACGGATTGGTACATTATGTACTGCACAGACGACAGCAATATGCAACCTCAATTAGAAGAGTTTATTGATGAAGTAAAATGGATGTCCTACAAAGATGTTCAGAAAGTAGTAAAAGACTCTTACGCGTCCATTCGTGAAGTAACTGAAGAGTATTACCGATTACACTCAGATTTGGTAAGGTAAAAATCCACTTATATCCCCATTGTATTTATGAATGTCACGTACTAGCGTAGAGCTGATATGTGCTAAGTGTGGACTAGTGATGATAAAAATTGTTTCTAATTCATCCCATAAATATTTATTCGCCTGACATATGGAGTTTTCATATTCAAAGTCAGTCGTATTTCTCAAGCCTCTAATTAAATATTTAGCGTTTACCTCTTGTGCAAAATGAGCTGTCAAGCCTTTGAATAAGAGTACTTCTACTTTATCTGTATCAGTAAAGCAAGATTCAATTTTAGGAATAATTAATTCAGTAGAGAAGTAACGTTGTTTCGCACTATTAGTCCCGATAGCAATGATTATTTTGTCAAATAGAGGTAAGGCTCTACGAACAATGTCTTCATGCCCTTTGGTGAATGGGTCAAAAGAACCTGGAAATAAAGCTATTCTTGACATAGGCTATTAAGCACAGCACAAGTGCATAGAGAATAAATCAAAATAACGATGGTCATAAATTTCGTCGAATTGATAACTGTATCGCAAGGATTCAGGTTTATCACCGAAATTGATGAATCGTATGTATCTATACAATTTACTAAAAGTCTCTGAATCGGGAGTGATTTCTCCCCATATTTTTACCGGTACTGTTTCCGGATTTAATTGTAATTGATCAAAAACAAACAATACGAAGTATACAAAGTCTTCGGAACTGTTAAAACTAAAGCTATTACAGAATACAAGTTGTTTCCCTTTTTTAACTACAATAGTTAAGAAGTATTGTTCCACTTGTATATAAACAGAAGCAGGAGCTTCTTCTTGTGTATGTTGTATCATCAAACCTTCTATCATAGAAGCAGTATGATGAATAAATTTCACCGGACGAGCAGGGTAACGTGTTTCAAACCATACTTTCAGTGCGCGATCAACGGAAAATATATTGACAGCATCTGTCTGTTGATGTTTGAAGAATAAATAATCTTGAACGATATCTTCTTTGGAAGGTGTAGTAAGCGAAAGATACTCTTTCACGTATTCCTTCTCAAATAAAGATTCAGGTACTAATGTGAAATGAGTGTCTTTGGAAGCAATGGTAATTGATTTCCAAAAACCTGCTTTCAAAAGTATATGGTCGTCAAATAATAATTCTAATTGCTCTATCAAATCGTGAGTGGAGTATACTTCACGTAATTGATAGTCTTCCATGCGTAAACAACGGTTTTGTTGGCTGTCTACAATACAAATTCTAAATAGCTTGAAATTAACTTGAAGAGATAGATGATACTGAGATAGTTGATCTACCTCCAATCGATCATCTTTTATCGATTGCATTAAACGGTATTTTACTACTGGCTCTGTTATCATTTGAACACCTAAAAGTGGATAACTGTTAATTCACAAATTGTATTTAATAAAGGCAATATAAATAATTCGTTAAATTTAAGCTAATTAATTGGATAAAATCAATCGTGTGGATAACTATGTGGATTAAACATTAGCTCCAAGGAATGGATTTTTCTTCATTTAATTCATTTTTTAACCATAAATCGACAACCGGATGTAATGACGCCGGATTTTCCTTCCTTAAATCCTCCCGCGTCATCCATTTTAATTCTTGTAACAAAGGGGTGTTTTCAGGCATTTCCGGATCGTGTCCCAGGCTTGCTTCTCCTTGGGCATCTACAGTAAAAAACAATTCGATAGCGTGTAATGGCGTATCCATGTATTCATACAAGTGAACTAAATTTTTGACTTCAATTGTCAAACCGGTTTCTTCTATGAATTCTCTTTTCAAAGCATCACTGATACGCTCTCCAAAATCTAATCCGCCACCAGGTGGAATCCAGATATGTCCCACCGAGCCAATATTGTGATGTTTGATGACCAACAGCGCATTATCTCGAATACAAATTCCACAAACACGTATTCGTAATCGATTTCCAAAATTTTTAATGATTTCTTCTGTAACTTCGCTCATCATCTTATGTCTTTTGTATCGGATATCGCTGCCTTATTACCGGGCGAAGCTACCACTTCGCAACAGCATGCTATCCGACAGTTGGAGTCCTTTATATTTAACAAAGGTACAAACAATAATATCTTTTTGTTAAAAGGATACGCTGGAACCGGAAAAACGACCTTAACAGCTTCTATCGTACAGTGGTGCAAGAAAAAAGGAATTTCTATAGTGCTGTTGGCTCCGACGGGGCGTGCCGCTAAGGTTATGAGTAAATATGCGCATCAACCGGCGTCCACGATTCATAAGCATCTGTACCGCCTCAGTGAAGATGGCTACGGAGAAATGAAGTTTCAACGTAGGCCTAATACACAACAACACACTTTGTATTTAGTGGATGAAGCTTCCATGATTAGCGAAGATAAAACCTTCGGTCGTCAAGGGATGCTAAGTGAATTAATCCAATTTGTTTTCGAACAACAAAATAATAAACTCATCTTCATAGGAGATGATGCGCAGTTGCCACCTATTTCACAAACGGATAGTCCGGCATTGCAAAAAGAAGTAATCCAATACATCAGTCATGATGTACCTTATGAAGCCGTATTATCGGATGTAGTCCGTCAGGAAAAACAATCGGGTATTTTATATAATGCTACGTTGCTTCGTAATATCATTGCTACACAAAAAAATAAATTATCATTTCATACCAAAGGATTTACGGACTTCTTCCGAATGACCGGGGAGCGATTGGAAGATGGCTTACGCTATGCTTACGATCATTTTGGGACGGAAGAAACGATTGTGATTTGTCGTAGTAATCAAGCGGCAACTCAATACAACAAATACATTCGTCACACCATCTTCTTTTCAGAAAATGAATTAGATGCAGGTGATTTAATCATGGTAGTGAAGAATAATTATCGTGCTTTACCTAAAGGCCATCCGCTTCAATTTTTGGCGAATGGTGAATTTATGGAAGTGTTGAAAGTATTGCGAATAGAAGAAGCATACGGTCATCGGTTCGCAGATGTAGAAGTGACATTCCCTGATCAACCTAACACGATGAATGTGACGATTACTATTTTGTTGGATACGCTACATTCCAATCAAGCAGCTTTGGAGCAAACCGAATGGAAGGAGATGTTGGCAAAGGCGGAAGCGGAATATGCACATATCCCCAATAAAGACGAACGATATCAAGCGATTCAAGAAGATAAATATTTACAAGCGGTGCAAGTGAAGTTTGCCTATGCATTAACATGTCATAAATCTCAAGGCGGACAGTGGGATATTGTATTTATAGATCAAGGCTATGTGACCGAAGAAACAATAAATACAGAGTGGTTTCGTTGGGTTTACACGGCGGTAACCAGAGGTAAAAAACAGGTTTTTTTGGTTAATTTTAATGAAAAGTTTTATTTACCTTAGTACTGGTCCGATTATTGAAAGTTTAAATCGTATGAAAAAATATATCTCAGCATTTCTATTTCTTTTAGGTTGTATTTCCTTGGTAAATGCTCAAACCTCCGGTCCTCAAATGACTTTTGAAAAGAAGATGCATGACTTTGGGGAAATTACTGAAGGAACAAATGTGAAATATACATTTACTTATACCAATACCGGGACCGATACTTTAATTGTTAGTAGAGTTATTTCCAGTTGTGGTTGTACTGTACCGGAAGATTTTACCAAAGTGATACCGCCGGGACAAAAAGGTACTATAACAGTTGAATTTAGATCAGCAGGCAAAGTGGGGATTTTTACAAAATCACTTACCATTTTGAATAACATGGATACACCGGAACCAATACTTCTGTATATCCGCGTGAATGTATTAATGCCGAAGCCTTAATTTTTTTTTTCAACTTTTAATGTGAGTTTAACATGAAAAAAGAATCTTTAGTTTTTCTTTTTTTTATGGCTTGTATTAATCTTGTACAAGCACAAGCTACAGGTCCTCAAATGACTTTTGAAAAGAAGACGCATAATTTTGGAGACATTCAAGAAGGTGTAATCGTGAAATATTCATTCACTTATACAAATACAGGGACAGATACTTTAATTGTAAGTAGAGTTATTACCAGTTCAGGGAATGTTGTTCCGGAAGCTTATACTCGAATAATACCTCCAGGTCAAAACGGTATTATTACTATTGCTTATATGACTGAGGGTAGAGTTGGAAAGTTTTCAAAAGTAATTACAGTAATTCATAATATGAATACATCGGATTCTATGGTCTTATTTATTACTGGGAATGTACTGCCGAAGCCTTAGGAATTCTTTATCGTAAAGGCTAAGAACAAACTAATCCATCCTACAATAAAAGCAGTGCCTCCAATTGGTGCTACAGCGCCCCATTTGTTTACTTGTGTGATACAAATCATATAAAGTGAACCGCTGAACAATAAAATCCCAATTGCAAAACTCCAACCAGCCCATTGTAAGTATTTGGCATTCCCTAAAGACGAAGCCATCAATATGCCGGTCATAACTAATGCTAAGGCGTGGTAGAATTGATACTCAACACCTGTTTGATACACATCTAATTTTTCAATGGATTGAAGATAGGGTTTCCATTTGTGTGCGCCAAAAGCTCCAATCATTACAGCTAACGTTCCTGCGATACTTCCTAATTGTATAAATAATGAATTCATATTTTTTTATCTATGTCCAAATATAGCACTTCCTACTCGAATCATGGTACTTCCTTCTTCTAATGCAATTTGATAGTCAGAAGTCATGCCCATGGATACATCTTTCCAATTGAATAGCCCACCCTTGAATTGAGTTTGACAACTCTCAAACAAACGACGTAATGATTTAAATTCCGAACGGATTTGATTTTTATCGTCTGTAAATGTAGCCATTCCCATCAATCCTTGAATACGCACGTTGTTGAAATTATAAAGTTCATTGGATGCGCAAAGTGTATGTAATTCGGATGAGTCTAATCCAAACTTAGTTTCTTCCTCCGCAATATGTACTTGAAGTAACACAGGTATAATTCGATTTTGTTTACCGGCTTCTTTATTGATTTCATGTAATAGCTTCAAACTATCTACTGAATGAATCAAATGCACATAAGGAGCAATGTATTTTACTTTATTACTTTGTAAATGTCCTATTAAATGCCATTGTATATCGTTAGGTAGTAATGGTGATTTGGATTCCATTTCTTGAACTTTATTCTCCCCAAAATGGCGTAATCCCACATTATAAGCGTCCTGTAGTACATCTACCGGATGCGTTTTAGTAACGGCAATAAGTTGAGCGTGATGTGCTGAACAATCTATTTGTATTTTTTCAAGAGTTAATTTATTAATCATGGCTTAACGTTAACGTTACATGAATTCACGACTTTGAGTTTAAAGGTACATACTTTTTAGGTATAAAATAAAATTACTCTTGTTATGCTTACTTCAATTGTGATGTCAGGATTAAAGGCTTCCAATCATTTGCCTAAAATACCAACTACTCCTTTGCAAAAACAACAATGGCAGTTAATGCGCTTGTTGATGAAGGCTATGTATACTCAGTTTGGTAAAAAATATAAATTCAAACGTATCGTGCAAAGAGCGTGGTATCGTCCCCAAGAATTGTTTACTGAATTTGCTGTTTACGTTCCACTGCATACTTATGAGCAAATCAATAGTGAGTGGTGGAGCCAACAGCGCCAAGGGAAATCAAACATCACTTGGCCGGGAGGTATTAAGTATTATGCATTAAGTTCCGGTACATCAGATGCTACTTCTAAATACATTCCCTTATCTAAAGAATGTTTACTATCTAATAAGAGAGCAGGTGTTAAAGTTTTAAAGTCGTTATCCAATTATCCTATTCCTAAGAATTGTTTAGGGAAAGATATTTTAATACTTGGAGGTAGTACTAATCTGAATAAAGAGAATGGTTATCATTCCGGTGATTTAAGTGGTATTCAGTCAAGTTTGATGCCGTTGTGGTTTCAGCCATGGGTAAAACCCAATTCTGTTATTACGGAAATGAAAGATTGGAATGAAAAGATGGAAGCTATTGTAGAGGAAGCTCCTAATTGGGATGTAAGTTTTATAGTAGGTGTCCCTTCTTGGTTCCGATTATTATTTATTAAAATAATGGATCGTTATCAATTAAATAATATTCATGAAATGTGGCCTAATCTGGAAGTTTTTGTTCATGGAGGTGTGGCTATTGATACGTATAAATCCAGTATCAATGCTATGTTAGGAAGACCAATTCAATATATAGAAACCTATTTAGCATCTGAAGGATTTTTAGCCATGCAACTTCATCCGTCGGACGAAGGAATGCGATTACAATTGAATAATGGAATTTTTTATGAGTTTATTCCTTTTAATTCGAATAACTTTGATAGTGATGGTAATCCTTTAAAGAATGCGGAAGTATATACAATAGACAAAGTAATGGTAGGAGTGGAATATGCAATTGTTATCACTACGAATGCAGGTATTTGGAGATATATACTTGGAGATACCATCGAGTTTTTAAATACTACGCATTATGAATTAAAAATAACCGGTCGAATTAAACACTCAATTAGTTTATGTGGAGAACATACCAGTATTGATAATTTTAATGCTGTTATTAATACCATCAAAGAAAACTTTAAAGTAGAACTTCCTGAATATACCGTACTGGGCAAGTCAGATGAAAATGTGTTATATCACCATTGGTACTTAGCTTGTGATACACCTTTAAATGAATTGGAGTTAACGAATCATATTGATGTGCAGATGTGTCATTTGAATGATGATTATGCGACAGAGCGTAAGAGTGTGTTACAGAAAAATAAACTAACAATTCTACCTACTTCTATTTTTTATCAATGGATGGAAAACAGAGGTAAATTAGGTGCTCAAAATAAAATGCCAAGAGTTTTAAAGTCAACTATTGCACAGGATTGGGAACAGTTTGTTCAATCTTCCAAATAATTATTTATCCAAGTAAGTCGTAAGAACATCCAAAGTATAAAAAAAACAATGCCCCATTTAAGATAGACCAAGTAGAAGTCTTTCTTATTAGAGTAGTAGTGATTAAGTATGCGTCCTTTTTCAAGTTGGTTAAGAATATTATTTAGTTCTATAGGACTATTGGATGTGATATATTGTCCGCCGGTTTTGTTAGCTAGTTTTTTTAATAAATCTACATCCACATGTGTTTCGATGTATTGTAATCCTTCAGTTGGGGAGTGGTAGGAGAAAATTCCATCGGATCCTAAACTGATGGTATATAGTTTAATGCCGTATGATTGGCATAAATCAGCAGATGTTTCCGGATCTAAAACACCGGTAGTATTTTCTCCGTCGCTAATCAATATAATAACTTTTTCTCCACTAGGTAAGTGCTTTAAACGATTGATACCGGTCCCAATCGCTGTACCAAGTGCAGTACCTCCGGCTAATTGTGGTTGGAATTTCACTTTGTCTAATTGATAGAAAAATAAATTACTGTCATTAGTCAAAGGAACTACTGTAATGGCATCACCCGAAAATGTAATTAAACCTAAACGGTCAAATTTTCTATTTCTAGAACTTTGTTTAATGATTTTTTTAGCTTGCTCTAATCGATTCGGCTTGATGTCTTCCAATAACATGGATTCAGATATATCCAGAGCATAAATGATGTTAATGCCATCGGAGTACTCGGTATTTTTCTCGTAGGACTTAGTAGGTCGAGCAATACATACGAGTAACAACGATAAGAAAACAATGAAAATTAAATAAGGAATATGTCTTACGATACGAAGCATGTTCAATCCTTTTATCTCTTTGGCAAAAAAAGCTACCGGATATTTTTGTCTGAATTTGAATTGAAATACCCAACGAATAACAGGGGAGAAAATAACTATAGGAATCAACCATAACCATAATGGATGTTCCCATTCCATTGTAGTTAGGATTTCCCAATGGAACCATTTTAGGTTCCACCAATTTTGAATATCGTATTCAAAGTTATTCAACTAATATACTCCTTCTTTTACGTTGATAACGATGTTGTGAGAATTTTTTTAATTCAATTAAGATACTGGTATCTAAGTCCCCAATCTTATTACCATAAATAGATTGGTCTAATGCTACAAGGGTGTTTTGTAATGAGTTATTTTGATAAAGTTCAATCAGTTCCGTCGTAGTTAAAGCAAGTAAAGAATGTTCATCCAGCTTGCTGATATATGTTTTCCAGTGGATTAGTAATTCTTGAACAGTAGTAACATTTCGTTGAGTGCTTACTCTGAACGTGAGTTTGTCAAATTCGGAAGAGAATCGTGAATGACTTCTGTTAAGAATAAACAATCGATATCTCCGTACTAAATATTTTCCGAAAACATTATAAAGCAGTACTATCAATATTATAATAGATAGAATATATAATAACAGTTTAGGGTAATTGTATTTTTGTTCGAGAGTTTGCAATGATTGATAATCTTGCAGATAATCTTCGGTGCTCGTTTGAATATTTCTTTTTAGAAATATAGTATCTGTATTAGTGTATACTACTTGAGTATCTGCATTCCTAATAAAATAGATTGGGAAATCTATGGTTTGTATGTTTTGAAGTTGGAAGGTACTTAAAGTATATGTGATACTATCAATAATTTCAGGACCTCCTTTGTAGGATGAACCGTATTCTTTCTTTATGAATTCAAGTGTTCCGTAGTCAAATGTAGAATCCGGTACTATGATTTTATAAGAGTCGAAATAACGAATGGTTAAATGTAATTTAATTTCTTCGCCTATGCGAGCCGAATCTTGGGTAAAGTAGATATGAGCATTATTTGCCCAAGTAAAAAATACTGGACATATAAAAAATATCAATGCGTATATGTACAATTTACTAACGGACACGTTTTTTGTGAAAGTTTCGAACTCGGAATAATTGAATTAAATTTTTTCGATAATCTTCATTTGTCTGTATGAAGGTATAGTTGGCTTCGTTTGCCTTACTGAATTTGGCAATCGTATCTCTGATTGTTTTATGTCTAGTCTCCATCGTCTTTCTGAAATAGTCAGAGGAGGAGTTAACCCAAAGAGTCTTTCCCGATTCAGCATCTTTTAATGGTATGATGCCCATAGCCGGAATGTTGTTTTCTCTTTGGTCTTGAACATGAATTAATACTACATCATGTTTATTACTTAGCGCTTGCAGATTTTTTTCATAGCCCGTATCAATAAAGTCTGAAAGTAATATGACAATACTTTTTCTTTTTAACACAGATAAGGTATACGATAAAGCTAAGTTTAAATCTGTTTTATTGGACTTTACTTGAGTAGTAAATAATTTATAGATTAATTGATAAGCATGCTTGAGTCCTTTAGAAGAGGGTAGGTATATTTCTTTTTGATCTGTAAATCCAATCAATCCAATGTCTGAACCTTCCTTAACAGCAGATAGCATTAAAACGCCCGCTATCTCTTTTATAACTTGTTCTTTGTTTTTATCGATGGATCCTATTTCCATCGATTTACTTAAATCAACTAAGAAGAAAACGTCTTGTTCTTTATCTTCTTGGAATAACTTGATGTAGGTCCCGTGACCTTTAGCACTTACTTTCCAATCGATGGAACGAATATCATCTCCGTAGTTATATTGTCGAATGTCTGAAAATTCAATTCCTGCCCCTTTAAAAATAGAATGATAATTCCCGTGCATTTGTGAATGCACTGATTTACGAATTTCGATTTCGTATTTCTGAAGCTTGCGAATAATATCTTTGATAGAAAGAGCCATAATTCGGGACATTGAAAATACAAAAAAAATATAGGATATAATGAATCTAGGAGGAGGAATAATAGGGATAATTGTATATTTGATATATGAATAAGATTCTTCTATTACTATTTATCCTACTTAATACTCTAGGGATGATGGGGTGTCAGTCAGAAACTGCTGAAAAAATGCCGGATCATATAATCTCTAAGGATTCTATGATTTCTATTTTAGTGGATGTACATATGTTGGAAAGTGGTATCCAAACCAAGAATTATAATAGAGATTCCAGCATTATTCTCTTTGAAATTCTAAGTAAAAAAATATGGGCTAAGCACCAAATATCAGAAGAGCGCTTTAGAGAAAGTTTACTCTTTTATTCCCAAGATGCAAAGGTACTTGATGGATTATATAGTATTGTATTAGATTCTGTGAATGCAATAGCTACAGAAGGTAAGTATAAGTATTAATCGTGGGATTGATAAATGAATGGTACAGTGATAGAATAATCTGATGGAACTGATTTTTGATTGATTTTTTTAGGAGACCATTTTGGCATTTGAGTGACTAGATTTTTTATCTCTACCTCAAAAGCTTGATTCGTTTGACCTATTTTTTTTATGATTGCTTTTCCGGTAGTGTCAATCGTTAACTCAACTTGAACATACTCTGTCAATGGTCTATCAATTGCATTATATGGATATTTTAGTTTGTTTTTGATAAACTTATCCAACTCATTTTGACCTCCGGGGAATGAACATTCACTAATACTGATAACGCCTTCTTGAGGGTTTGTAAAATTGGCGTTAGAGTTGTTTTCTATATTATTCGCTGCATTGATGGGACGAATGGTAGCTGAACTAGGAGGTGTGTAAACAGAACTGATCGCAGTGTCCTTTGATACGGTACTGTCCTTAGGGGGACTCTCTATTTTGGTAGGGATTTCTTCTGATTTCTTTGAGTTTTCAGGGTGCTCCTCTTCCCAAATACTAACGAGTAATACTACCGCAACTACAATAACAAAACCTAAAAACATAGGCTTTTTATAGAGTGGTTTACGCATTTGCTCGAATTGGTAAAGATCTTTATGACCAATCACCTTATTGAAGTCCATATACTGTTTAGACTCCTCCGGACTAATTGGTTTAAATTCTTTTTCCTTATGTAGTTTAATTTTACGCATTACTATTGTTAGACTGAATCATCTTTTTAAGTTTTTCTAATAATCGATAAGTTTTCACTTTAGCATTATTTTCTGTCATTTGTAAAAACTCACCAACTTCTTTAAACGATTTGTTTTCGAAGAATCGCCATTGAATAATTTGTACTTCCGTTTCTTTCAGGGTGCTAAGTACGGAACCTAATGCCTTTAAATAAGAGTCGGTATTATCCTCATCAGTCGGTACTTCTTCTTGGAGTCGATTAATTTGTGTGTCATCCAAGTAGATGTGCTCAGTACGTTTACTCTTTCGAAAGTAGTAAGCTGTTTCATTAGCTGCTATTCGATACAACCAAGAGGAGAAAGGTAATCCTTTGGGTTGGTAGCCCGGAAGCGCTTGCAGTGCTTTGGAAAATACGATAGATGTAATTTCACCGCTCAGTTCTTTATCCAACGTTTTTTTATAAATGAATAAAAAGATAGGATGGTGATATTTTTCATACAATGGGGCAAAACGAGCCGGGTCTTGTTTTGATTGTTGAATCAAAACAAGCTCTTGTTCAATTTCCTCCGCAGTTTTATGGTACTTTGACTCCACTTATAATTATAATGTCGAAACCTTAAAAAGATACTACAATCTACTATTTTTTTATAAAAATTAATAACGGGTAAAACGCATATAATTGCGTAATTTTGGGGTAATAACGAATGCCATATGATTTATCCTTCGGATCTGGAATCCAAGCTCGGTTTTGACCAAATACGCGAATTATTAAAGAGTTACGCTAAAGGAGCCAAAGCCATTCAAATAATAGAAGATTTAACTCCTTCCTATGATGTTGCTTCCATACAAGAAATGTTGCAATGGACGGAAGAGTTTACCTTTATACTTAATTCTGGTTTATATTTTCCTGATAAAGATTTTATCGATATAGAGATTCCGGTAAAGAAACTAGCCATAGAAGGAAATTATCTAGAAATCGATGAGTGGGTTGCTATTAAGAAATTCCTTTCTACGTTTATTTCTTGTCAATCATTTTTTAAGAAAACAGAGGTAGAACACTTAGTACACTTGCAGAGAAAAGTGATCGAGATAGGGGTAGATCCGATTTTATATAAAACAATCAATCGTACACTTGATGACAGTGGGGTGATTCGTGATACAGCCTCCGATATTTTACGAGAAATACGTTCGGAGTTAATTGAAGAACGTCAACGCTTACGTAAAGAGGTTGATCGTTTGTTACGCATTTTTAAAAAAGAAGGTAATACTCCGGATGACGCCGAAGCGACTATTCGTTCCGGAAGATTAGTGTTACCGGTGTTAGCAGAATACAAAAGACAAATTCAAGGTATTATTCATGATGAATCAGGTACAGGTCAAACCGTGTTCATGGAGCCTGTTTCTTTATTGCCTTATAATAACCGAGTGCGTGAACTTGAAATTCAAGAGCATAAAGAGATTGTTCGAATCTTGATGGATCTTACGGATTTTGTTCGACCATTTACGGATGATTTATTAGATGCTAATCAGCAAGTAGGTTGGTATGATAGTATTCGATCAAAAGCTAGTTTGGCAGTACAGATGAATGCTGTAATGCCTGAATTGACCGATGGTATAGGTATCGATTGGAAAGATGCTTATCACCCGATATTGTTATTAAAGAATCGTAAAAATGATGTTCCTGTCATACCCTTGTCAATACGCTTGAATGATGAACAACGATTATTAATTCTTTCAGGACCTAATGCCGGTGGTAAATCCGTTTGTATGAAAACGGTAGGATTGCTTCAATACATGCTACAATGTGGTTTGTTAATTCCGGTGAAAAAAGGTAGTAAGAGTGGTATATTCAAAGAGTTCTTTATTGATATAGGTGATGCTCAGTCGTTGGATAATGACTTAAGTACCTATAGTTCTCATATTAAAAATTTAACTTTCTTTTTACAACATGTGTCATCTCGCACATTGTTGTTAATAGATGAGTTTGGTAGTGGTACGGATCCTTTGTATGGTACAGCAGTAGCAGAATCCGTTTTAGAATCACTAAATACGAAGAAAGCATTAGGTATAGTAACTACACACTATGCCGGTCTGAAAACTCTAGCTGCGGAACTGCCTGGTTTAGTCAATGGTTCTATGCGTTTTGATACCAAAGCGTTAACTCCGCTTTATCAATTGGATATTGGAATTCCGGGAAGTTCATTCACACTGGAGATTGCAGAAAAATCAGGATTGCCTGTTGACCGAATAGACGTAGCTAGAAAGAAGTTGAATCAAGAGCAGGTAGAATTTTCTCAATTGATTAAAATGATTGAAGAGGAGCGTAGTTTGCTTCAGCAATCATTAGTGCAGAGTGAGAAGATAAAAGCGGAGAATGAGAAGAAGCAGCACGAGTGGAATGAAAAATTAAAAGATATTCAATTCCAACGTAAAATACAGATTCAAGAAGCGAAAGAAGAAGCCTTACGTATTGTTCAAACATACGAAGAAAAAGCTTCGACCGCCTACAAAGCTATTTCTCAATCTGCCAATAAAGCGGATGCGCAAAAAAGTCGTTCCCAGTTAAGTGATTTATCCAGAGAGTTAGTACCTCGTGTAGAACGTAGGCCTGAAGAAGAAGCTGTTCGTTTTGATTGGAAGGTTGGGGATGTAGTGGCATTGCGTTCGAACGATGCGATTGGAAGTATTGTTAATATTAAAGGGAAGTCGGCTATCGTTCAGTTAGGTGATTTGAAAGCGACAGTATACTTCAGTGAATTGAAATCTTCTTCTAACAATGAATTGAAAAAGAGTATGCGTAAATCTTCTTTTTCCAGTTCAGGTAACAATATTAATTTATTAGAGAAGCAATTGAATTTCTCTATACAATTGGATGTACGAGGTAAGCGTACGGAAGAAGCTATTCAAATTGTAGATCGATGGTTGAATGATGCCTTTATACTAGGTATTTCAGAGTTGAGTATTCTTCATGGTAAAGGGGATGGTATCTTACGAACTATGATACGCCAACATTTACAGCAGTATAAGCAAATAAAAAATATTCGTGACGAGCACGTTGACCGAGGAGGAGCAGGTATTACGTTATTTATGGTAGAATAAAAAAAGCCCCGATTGATTTCGGGGCTTTTTTTGTAATGATTAGTTTTGTTGTGCAAAAACTTTTTTCATCAGTTCTGTAGTTCGAGCAACAGGATTAGCTCGTATGTTTTTTTCTTCTTCAGCAACTTTTACAAATAAGCCACTAAGAGCACGGTTGGTGATATAACTTGGAAGATCCGGATTAACTTTCGTACGAGTAGTAGGTAAACTGTTATACGCATTCGCTAATGGTGTCCACTTGGATGCTACAGCGTGATTATCCATAGCTGTTTTGATGTGCGGAATGAATGCATCATATAATGGTTGATACGTTGTCTTTCTTAAATACCCTGTTGCGGCAGTGTCAGCACCTGTTAGGATTGATTTAGCATCCTGTAAAGTCATTTGTTTGATAGCATTTACAAAGATAGGGGCCGCTTCTTTAGCTGCATCTTCAGCAGAGCGGTTCATTTGTAAAATGAAATCATCAACTTGTTTGCCCATACCAATGGAACGAAGTTTAGATTCCATATTGGCCAATTCAGGAGGCATTAATATTTTTAGTAAAGGATTAGCGAAATAACCATCCGTTTGATTCAATGCTGTACCCGCTTTTTGAGCACCTTGAGATAAAGCTTCTTTCAAACCTTCAGCAATTTCAGATTCAGTTAAAGCGGCAGGTGTTGTAGCAATGTTTGGAACAGTAATCTTGGGCATCGCTATTTGAGCTCCACAAGATTGTAGGAAAAAGATTCCTATTAGGGTTAAATACAAAAGTCTCATTTTTTTTCTTCTTCGGTTAAATGTGAGGTAAAGGTATCTTTGTTTCTAACGAAAAGGGCAACAATCGTGCTAAGAAATACTCCAATTAATAAATAGTTGATAAACGAGTTGATTGCCAGTGTATAAGGAGCATCTAATTGCTTTAAATACCCTTCAATTTCGGCAGGTGTTTTATTGTCTAATTCCAAGTTCATCTTTGAAATTTGTTTCATATTATCAATCAACTCAGGTACTAATACATGAATTGATTCCAGTATTACTAGGAAAAGACCTATGAATATGGACATGCTAAGTGTGATTAGGACGCCACTATAGAAACATTGACCATAATTGATTTCATTGTTATAAACTTGAAATCTAATTTGTCGAACAAAAAAGAACATGGTAAAACCAATCAATAGGACCGGAATTAATATAGGGAGTAAAGTGACATCGCTTCTTCCTATTAGGTGTGATTTAACAATAACAACTAACCAAAGGAGGTAAATGATGGCCGCCACCAATCCCCCAATAACAGATTTTTTTAACATGATGGATTATTTTAAATGCTCGCCATCTATATCTTGATGACAATGCGGACAACGGTGTACTTTTCTTCTTCTGCGTTGCAGTTGAATTTGTTCGGTGAATCCGGAAGACATTAATGCCGCCGGTAATGCAAACATAGCAATTCCTAACATAGAAATAAATGCAGAAAGCATTTTTCCAAATGGAGTTATAGGTACCATATCTCCATACCCCACTGTAGTTAAGGTAGTAACTGCCCACCACATAGAAGCGGGAATACTAGAAAATTTTTGAGGCTGAGCATGATGTTCAATGATATACATCAAAGAGGCAGACATAATTAGTAATACTAAGATGGTAATAAAGATAATCACCAACTCTTCTTTCTTTTCGGAAATAACTTTTCCTAATGTATGTAGTGCGTGGGAATAACGTTTAAGTTTGAATATACGCAACAGGCGCATAAAGCGCATGATGGTAACAAATCGAATGTCAATTTGTGTACTGATTACCAAGAAGAATGGTACTATGGATAATAAGTCAATAATAGCCATAGGTGTGAGCATATAGCGTAATCGACCATAAAAGGGGTGATGATATCCTCTACGGGTGTTGGAAACCCAAACCCTTAAAACGTATTCAATACTGAAAATAATGGCAGAAATATACTCTAATCGATCAAACCATTTGGAGTGTTGAATAGCGATGGAATCTACAGTTGATAATATTACAGCTAGTATATTTAATACAATAAGGCTGACAATAATAAAATTGACAGCCTTACCTATAATTGTTTTGTGCGATTCCGTTTCCAGTATGGAAAAAATAACCTCTTTCAGTTGTCCCATACTTCTAAAATATGGAATTATTTTGACTTTTCTAGAGCTTGTTCGATTTCTGCAATAATATCATCAATATGTTCAAGTCCGGTAGAAATTCTAATCAAGCCTGGAAGTATACCAACCGATGCTCTGTCAGCATCTGTAAGTTTAGAGTGTGTAGTAGATGCCGGGTGTGTAACTATAGTTCTTGAGTCGCCTAAGTTGGCTGTGTGAGAGGCCATCTCGGTGGCATCCAAGAATCTACGACCACGATCTACACCACCTTTAACAAGGAAAGTAACGATTCCACCTCCGGCTTTCATCTGTTTCTTAGCTAAGGCATGTTGAGGATGGCTAGCTAAGAATGGATACTTCACAGCTTCCACCTCCGGATGTTTCTCTAAATACTCTGCAAGTTTTAAGGCATTTTCACAATGACGATCCATGCGTACGGCAAGTGTTTCTAAACTCTTAGATAAAATCCAAGCATTGAAAGGTGACATCGCTGGTCCTGTATGACGACAGAAGAAACGTACTTTTTCAATGATTTCTTTTGAGCCTACTATCACACCACCTATCGCACGACCTTGACCATCGATGAATTTAGTAGCAGAGTGTGTAACGATATGAGCACCTAATTTCAAAGGTTGTTGAAGATAAGGTGTAGCAAAGCAGTTGTCAATATTTAATAAGATACCATGTTTGTTACATAGCTTTCCTAGCGATTCCAAATCAATTAAGTCAAGCGCCGGATTGGAAGGAGTTTCAGCCATAAACATTTTAGTGTTTGGCTTGATTAAACTTTCCCAAGTTTCAGGTTTATTGATGTCTGCAAATGTATAATCAATGCCCCACTTAGGGAAAATCTGTGTGGTGATTTGTAAGGATGAACCAAACACTGATTTGCAAACGATGATGTGATCACCTGCTTGTAAAAATGGAGCCATACTAGAAAATACCGCTGACATACCGGAGGCAGTAGCAAAACCATCTTCCGCACCTTCCATCAAGCAAATTTTTTCAATGAACTCGCTGGAGTTGGGGTTTGAAAATCGAGTATATAAATTCCCTGGTATTTCATCTGCAAACATAGCACGCGCTTGTTCCGCATCTTCAAATATGAAGCTGGAAGTCATGTAAATAGGAGAAGTATGTTCTCTGTTTTGACTTCTTGGAGTTTGCGTACGAATCGCTAGCGTTTCAAATTTTTTAGAGTTTTCCATGCACGTTTATTGATTAAGGAAGAACAGTAACTTTATGACTTATTTTAGCCGTCTTTTCTAATGTTTTAGAAACAGAGCAGTATTTATCTAAGGATAATTGAACGGCACGTTCCGCTTTGTTTGCATCAATGCCACCTTCAAAAATAAATTCAATCACGATGTCTGTGAATAAAGAAGGGATAGCATCTTTTTCACGTTCTGCATGAAGTTTGATTCTAAATCCGGAGGGCTCTATTTTTTGTTTTCTTAAAATGGAAAGAACATCAATCCCGCTACAACCGCCAAGTCCCATGATTAATAATTCCATTGGGCGTGGACCATTATTTTCTCCACCAATTGCTGGGGAAGCGTCAATCGAAATAGTATTACCTTGTTCATTCTTCGCTTCGAAGTGATAGGCTTTATTCAATAAGTTTAATTCAATTTCCATAATCCAAAATTACTCTTTTTTTTACTAACAAATTTTTGCTGATACAGTTCCAAATAGCTGACACTCTGTGGTAGTGCCATACATTATTCGGGTGTTTTATTAAGAATACAAAAGGATAATTGGTGTCTGAATAAAAATGAATTCTATTATTTGGTTTTTAGGATATAGTAAAAATATTATTTTGATATTCTAGATAAGATTGGTAGGGATTTAGAATATTATTTCGAAAATATTTAGTCTGATAAAATTTTGTTAACTTTGATGTTCCATAGCGCACAGCTACGCTATTCCAAAGAATTTCAAAAAGGCAATAACAATAAAATATGGCAGATAATAACTTTCAATTTGCTCCACAAGTTTCGGATGATGCTCGCTTTGATATCAATGAATTAAATTCAAAAATTCAAGCATTTAGAAACAACACATTGGATTCGGAGAAGTTTCGTTCTTTCCGTCTTACAAGAGGTGTGTATGGTCAACGTCAGGAAGGAGTTCAAATGATTCGTATCAAGTTACCTTATGGTAAAGTGACTCCGGATCAATTAATTCGTATTGCAGATATTTCAGATAAATACGCTTCAAGTAATTTACACTTAACTACACGTCAAGATATTCAAATTCACTTCGTGAAATTGGAAGATTCTCCAAAGGTATGGAATGAGTTGGAAGAAGTAGGAGTAACGCTTAGAGAGGCTTGTGGTAACACAGTTCGTAATATTACAGGTTCTTATTTAGCCGGTGTAGACCCTAATGAACCGTTTGATGTGACTCCTTATGCACATGGTTTATTTGAATATTTTTTACGTAATCCTATTTGTCAAGAAATGGGTAGAAAATTCAAGATGTCCTTCTCTTCCGGTGAAGATGATTCGGCATTTGGATTTATGCATGACTTAGGATTTATTCCTCGTGTTAAAAACGAGAATGGCAAAGAAGTTCGTGGATTTAAAATCTTAGTTGGTGGTGGATTAGGTGCTCAGCCATACTTAGCACATGTAGCGCATGAATTCTTACATGAAGATTTAATCGTACCATTTACTACTGCAGTGATTCGTGTGTTTGACCGTTATGGTGAAAGAACCAAACGTCATAAGGCACGTTTGAAATATTTAATCAACGGTATAGGCTATGAAGCATTCATGTCATTGGTTGAAAAAGAATTAAAAGTAGTACCGGTATCTTCTTTTGTGATTGATCGTACAAAAGTAGATGAAGTGGTATTACCTAAAAACACTTCTTATCCTTCTGTAGAACCTGTAGATGCCAAGCAATTTGATTTATGGGTAAAGACAAATGTTTTTGAACAAAAACAAAAAGGGTACTACGGTGTTCAGTTGAAACAACACTTAGGAGATTTAGCTTCTGATAAAGCTAGAGCATTTGCTCAAATCGTTAAGAAATATGCTTCGGATGATATTCGTATTTCTGTGAATCAAGGTTGGTTATTAAAGTTTGTTTCGAAAGAAGCATTGCCTGCTTTATTTAATGAATTAAAAGAAATAGGATTAGCTGATCCGGGATTTGATTCTACATTAGATATCACTGCTTGTCCGGGAACAGATACTTGTAACTTAGGAATTTCTTCCAGTACCGGATTAACTACGGCATTAGAAGATATGATGAAGAATGAATTTCCGGATGTTATCTTCAATAAAAATATTAAAATTAAAATCTCCGGATGTATGAATGCCTGTGGTCAACATACGATTGGTAACATTGGTTTCCATGGTATGTCCATCAAGAAAGGTGCTCAAGTAATGCCGGCGATGCAGGTAATGTTAGGTGGCGGTTTAGAGCCGGATGGTACAGGTTCATTAGCTGATAAAGTAATTAAACTTCCTTCTAAGAGATGTCCTGAAGCTGTTCGCGAAATCTTAAACGATTACGAAAACAATTCAAGCGAAGGTGAATACTTCAATGCATATTACCGTCGTCAGGTTGCCGGTGATAAAATGTATTTCTATAAAATGTTAAAACCACTGTCGGATTTAGAAACCATCGTGGCGGAAGATTTTGTAGACTGGGGACACAACGAGCAGTACGTAACAGAAGTAGGTGTGGGTGAGTGTGCCGGTGTAATGGTAGATTTAGTTGCTACATTGTTATTCGAAGCGGAAGAGAAATTGAACTGGACCAATCGTGTTGCTGCTAAAGGTAATTGGGCAGATGCAGCTTATGCAGCGTATGCTACATTTGTTTGTGGTGCTAAAGCAATGTTAACTGGAGAAGGAGTAGCTTGTAACACTCAAATGGCCATGATTCAAGACTTCCAAAAGCATTTAATAGATACAGGTAAATTTAATTTTGGTGGTTCATTTGAGCAATTTGTATTGCAAATCAGTGAAGTGAATGTAACGGAAGCTTTTGCTAAAGAATACATTCAGAGACTAACACAGTTTATTCAATCGATAAAAGAATACAGAGCGAAACAAGCAACAGCTGTTACTCTGTAAATCGTATAAATGAAAGAGCCGAAAATTACATTAGTAGGAGCAGGCCCTGGTGATCCCGATTTGATTACCATTAAAGGGTTGAAGGCGTTGGCAGAGGCAGATGTAGTTCTTTATGATGCTTTAATTCATGATGAAATATTAAATTTTGCTCCGGTAACAGCGGTTAAGGTTTTTGTAGGGAAAAAGAAAGGTGTATGCCAGTTTCCTCAGGAAGACATTAACCGTTTGTTAGTGGAATATGCTCAATCGCATGGTCATGTGGTACGATTAAAAGGAGGTGATCCTTTTATTTTTGGTCGTGGGCATGAAGAGATAGTTTATGCTCAATCTAAAGGTGTAAAGACGTTTGTAGTTCCCGGTATATCAAGTAGTATTTCAGTCCCTGAATTACAAGGAATACCTTTAACTCGAAGAGGAGTGAATGATAGTTTCTGGGTATTAACCGGAACTACAAAAGATCACGAACTTTCTGCTGATATTAAAATGGCTGCAAAATCAAATGCAACCGTGGTGATGTTAATGGGGATGACTCATTTGAGTAGAACAGTGGAGTTATTCAAACAAGAAGGAAAGGCTGAATTACCTATTGCTATTATTCAAAATGGCACCATGCCGGATGAAAAGTATGTATTAGGTACCATCTCTACAATAGAATCGTTGGTAGAGCAAAATAACATATCATCTCCTGCTGTGATTGTGATTGGAGAAGTAGTACGCTTACATCAGCAATTTGATCATCAGTTGTTAGGAGAAGGGAATTCTACGATTCGAGAATCTATTGAAGCACTTTATAAAAAGATTTCGAAATGACCCATCTACCATCGGAACAATCGCCAGTAAATAAAGGAAATACTTTATTTCCGGTGTTTTTTCGTATGGAAAATTTACAAATAGTGGTGATAGGAGGAGGCGCAGTAGGTACTGAAAAAGTAACTGCTATTTTAACCAATTCACCGGATGCAAAGGTTCGAGTAGTAGCTCCTGAAATCAGAACAGAGATAGTAGAGTTAGCTAATCAATATAAGGGTTTGTCATTTGTTTATAAAACATACGAATCCGGTGATATAGAAGATGCAGATCTAGTCATAGCAGCTACTTGCATTCCGGATTTGAATAAACAAGTACAAGCAGATGCTAAACGATTAAGAATTTTAATCAATGTAGCAGACACACCTGAACTTTGTGATTTTTATTTGAGTTCTGTAGTGAGAAAAGGAGATTTAAAGATTGCCATCTCTACTAATGGGAAATCACCTACTTTTGCTAAACGATTGAGAGAAATATTCACAGAGGTAATACCTGATAATATGGATGATGTTTTGCAAAAATTACATGATATCAGAAATCAGTTAAAAGGAAACTTTGAATATAAAGTCCAGAAGATGGATGAAATTACTAAGGATATTTTAGGTAGAAAATAATAGTATAGTTTTATGAAAGAAATAACTGTGAGTGAATTAAAAGAATTGATGGATGCAAAGGCTGAATTTCAATTGATAGATGTACGTGAGCCTGCAGAATTTGAAGAGGCTAATCTGGATGGTATTTTAATACCATTACAAACGATTCCGCAAAACGTAGAAAAAATTGCTAAAGACAAACAAGTGGTTGTTCATTGCAGAAGCGGTAAGCGTAGTGCTAATGCCATTGCTTTCTTGGAATCTAATTATGGATTTGATAATCTATATAACTTAGTAGGAGGTATTCTTGCTTGGCGTGATGAAATCGATCCTGATATGGATGTTCATTAATGGTATAAATGAATGCATAAAAAAAGACCTTCCTGAAATATTCAAGAAGGTCTTTTTTTATGCATTCAAATCTCTTAGAAACGGAAACGGAAGAATCCGAAACCTAAGGATGTATTGACACCTTTGGATTGAGCAAATAATAAACTTTGAACATCACGAGTTGCTAAACCAACTTCCCAGCCACCATTCTCACCTACGATAAAAGTGAAACCAAGAGGAACGTTGAAGGTTGTTTTATATCTTTCCAGATTGTTAGCAAAGTTTCCACCCATGTTCATACCGGATGAAACTTTAAACCAACGAGTTACATAGAAATCCCCACCAATTGCGTAGTAAGCATGTTGTAAGTTACCTGCTACTTTATTCAATGGAATGATGATATCAGCACCGATTTCTAATTTATTTTCCATTAATGCAATACTACCACCGAAGCGTAACATCGTAGGAAGCTTAACCTTGAATGAACTTATCGGATCCCAGTAAAGTAATTCGTTAAAGTTTTTCAACGCTTCTTTATGATATTCAACTTCTGTAAAGGCGGTGTCACGGATTCGAACGGTGTTATTGTTATAATTGATACTACCTATGTTAACGATAGAAACACCAAATTTGATGGTTTCTTTAAATACCCCAGTGATACCAATATCAGCACCTACACCTTGACCGGCTGGTGTGAAGACATTTCCTTTATTTTCTTTAGTAGGAATATTTAATACAGTTGAATCACTGTTAGCAAATGTAGGGCTTATCGCTACTAGACCATTAATACTACCATTGCTGGCAGTAACATCCATATAGTTATAACCCATTAAGTATTTAAGAGTAACACCTGCATGAATTTCAAGTAACTCATCACCCCAAACTTTTCTACCGTAAGCAGCGTCGATGGAGCGGTAGTAATTATGTTGAGTTTTACTTCCATCTACAATTTGTCCGAAAGAGATTGGTGTAGAAGAAATCCCGGACTTAATTCCTATAGTTTGATAACTATCATATTGACTTGGGTCATTAGGAACTACAGAATTATCTTGTAAACGTAGTTGATCAAAATATTGAGTTGATAATGCTCCTGAGTATCCAAAACTTGAAAAACCACCGGAATATGCTCCATAAACACTTATGTGTTCTGTTACTCTAAAACCAAGACCTCCCAATTTTTCATTTTGGATTGCTAAACCAAAAAGCATTAAATCTATGTTAGCAGAAATGGCATTATTTTTCATTAAATCAGCCGCTTTCATAGATTCTTCCGGTGTCAAACTATTATTGTTGGCAATAGGCTCTATGACATATTTATCTAATTGGGAACGAGTAATACCTTGTGCAAAAGCACCTATACCACCTTCTAGAAAACCAATAGTAACGTGTTTGGTTTCATATTTGGTTTTAATACCTAAGTTGGCAGGGTTAATACCTATACATTGATAATCGGTAGTCATGGTTGTTCCAACTCCACTACGACCCATAGCAGTGAAAACGCTACCATCAATTTGGGCATAAGATGAAACAAGAGGAAGAACACCTAGAATGCTGAGTAAAAGTTTTTTCATATTCTTTATTTAAGGGACAATACTAAATTACTTATTTTTTTTAAAAGTTACTCGACTTCATCTTTTTCTCGCATCACATAATAGTATAATGCAGAGAAAAGTACCAATGCAACCCCAATAAATACATATTTTTGAAGTTGGTAGGTGGGGTCGTTTTCTATATCTTCATTAAAGCTCTGGATTTGCGTTCCAACCCAAACTGTTGCTACCAAACGCAACGCAATTCCTATAGTACCAAATACTAGATATTTTTTTAGTGGAATTTCAATATAAGAACAAAAGAAATTGGTCACTGCAAAAGGTAATGATGGTGTTAAACGCATGGTAAAAAGCATTAACCGTTCATTTTTTTGAAGCTTTTTAACAAATTTATACATCTCAGGATTCATTTTAATGAAGCCCATGATGGTGTTTTTGTCAAACCAATTAGAAATAGCATAACCGAACCAAGTACCCAGTGTAAACATTCCTAACAGTATTGGATACGCATTCCATCCAAAGAAGTAACCGCATGCCACAGATACTATGGTTGTAGAAGCTAATGACATGGATGTTAAAAAGAAACATAATATACCCATGAAGAATATCATAGTGGTACTCCATTGAGATACTTGTTCATTAAAGAAGGCACTATAGGATATAATAACAAGTGTACTGATGAAAGGCAAAATAGACATTACGATAAGTGAAATAATGGAAAATTTCACTTTAAGGGGAGCGCCACTAATTTTTTCGAGTAATTCGTTAAAGTTCATTGGGGAATAAAATAGAAAGAGGTTCTAACATAGAACCTCTTTGTGATAAGAATTAAAATAGTTTGCTGATACCGCCAAGCAAGTCACCGGCTCCTTTGGAGTTGCCTCCAAGAAAACCTTTTAATGCACCGGATATCATGTCATCACTGTCAATACCTAATTTCGACATCAAATCACTAGCATCACTTGCTGAACCAGTATCGTTGCCAGAGAATTTATTCATGATAAATGGTATTACCATGCCTGAAATAGTGTTGGCTAAACTTGGGCTTAATCCTAGTTTAGAAGTGATGTTTCCAATGAACTGATTGGATATAGATTGTACAATAGAGTTGTTTTGTAAACTGCCACCGTTGCCATTAAATAAATCTAATAAACCACCAAAATTACCGTTACTAGCTTCAGTCTTAATACCATCTGTTAATGCAGATTGTGCTTGAGAAAAGATTCCTGATAATTGAGAAGACGGAACACCTGCTTGCTCTAATTGTGGCGCTAATTGTTGGCTTGCCGCCTGAATAAGTTGATCTAACATAAAATTACTATTTAAAGTGAATAAAAGAATTAGTTGTTGGCTTCTAATAGTTTGTAAAGTTCTGCCAAGTTAGGTGTGATGACAATTTCAGTACGTCTATTTTTTCTACGTGCTTCTTCTGTTTTACCGGAAGCTACCGGAATAAATTCTCCATGTCCTGCCGGTACAATATGTTTAGGATCTACACCTGCAGAAGTTAAGATACGTGTGATGGAAGTAGCACGTAACACACTTAAATCCCAGTTATCCTTGATACCTACCGTACCTTTAGCCATTGGTACATCATCGGTATGACCTTCTACCATAATAGTAATGTCTTGTTGTTCTTTTAATACCCCGGCTAATTTTTTTAATGCTTCAGCGCCCTTAGGATCTACTTCAATTGAGCCTGATTTGAATAACAATTGTTCGGCTAAAGAAACATAGATTTTACCATCTTTCATTTCTATCGTTAAGTCTGAATCTTTATAGGATAATAAAGCAGAAGCAACTTTATTACGTAATTCGTTTACAGCTTTTTCTTTTTCAGCAATAATGGTTTCTAATTCTTTCACTCTGCGTTCGCGTTCTACTAAATTAGATTGAAGGTTTTTAACTTCTAATTCTCGTTTAGATAAATCTTTATTTAATTTTTCTAATTCTGCAGCGTTGTAGTTAATAATTTTTGTATGTGTACTTAACAAACGTTGATAGGTAGAATTTAGATTGTCAAAATCTGTTTGAGTTTTACGTAATGCCATATTTAAGTCCGTTGTATCTTGACGTAAGTCGGCATTTTGTTTTTTTAGTGAATCCAATTGTTTTTGAAGAGCAACGTATTCATTTTTTAATTTCTCTAAATTTTCATCACATAAGGCTTTATCAGCTTCCAAAGCAGACTTCATACGTGTCATATCATCGTATTTTTTCTTTGAAACGATACAGCTGTTCATGCTGAAAAGTAGTATAGCACTACCAATAGAATACATTACCAGTTTTTTCATATTTTTCAATCGTACTTATGTTGGGTAAAAATATAAACTTATATTTAAAATTGATAGGTAACTTTTGAATAAGTTTACCGTAAGAGTGAGGTTCTAAAAAAATAATAAATACCATGACAACAATATATCAACCTATGCTACCGGAAAATACATTTAAGAAGAAAGTAGTAGTTATTACGGGTGGCGGCACCGGATTAGGTAAAAATATGGCACAGGCCCTATTACAATTAGGAGCTACTGTAGTCATTACCAGTAGAAAAAAAGAGGTGTTAGATGCTACAGCATTAGAATTACAAGAATTTACAGGTGGTGTGATTCATACATTTGCGTGTGATGTACGTGATTACCGACAAGTAGAACAATTATTAGCTTTTGCCGTCGAAACATGCGGACATGTAGATGCATTAATAAATAACGCAGCGGGAAATTTTATTTCACCTACGGAAAACTTGTCGCCCAAGGCATTTGATGTAGTGGTGGATATTGTTTTAAAGGGGACATATAATGGTGTTTTGACTTTTGGGAAACATTGGTTGGAACAAAAACAACCTGCCACCATATTAAGTGTTGTGACCACTTACGCTACTACCGGATCTGCTTTTGTGGTCCCATCGGCTACGGCAAAAGCGGGAGTTATAGCTTTAACTCGTTCACTAGCAGTGGAGTGGGGTAGAAAAGGGATTCGTTTAAATGCCATTGCTCCGGGGCCATTTCCTACGGAAGGTGCTTGGTCTAGATTATTTCCGGGTCATATAGAAGAGAAGTTTAATCCTGAAAACCGTATCCCTTTGGGAAGATATGGGAAACATGAAGAGTTGATGAATTTGGTAACGTATTTATTATCAGACTATTCTGGATATATCAATGGGGAAGTGGTGACGATTGACGGTGGAGAATGGTTGCAAGGTGCCGGTGAGTTTAATAACCTTTTAGACCTTACCAAAGAGGATTGGGAGGATATCGAAAAGCAGATTCGAGGTAAAAGTTGATCTTTTTTTAAAAAAGACGTCAAAAAGTGGAAAAAAGATAGAATCACATTTTGGGACTGTAGAGTAAACTCGTATATTTGCAATCCCAAAACGTTAATAACAAGCAATTGTTGTTAAGATTGTCCGATGGTGTAACTGGCAACACGTCTGATTTTGGTTCAGAAGAGTCCAGGTTCGAAACCTGGTCGGACAACATAAAATAGAAGGTTTAGTTCTCTTGTAGGGCTAAATCTTCTATTTGTTTTATAGACACAATAAGAAAATATGTCAAAACTGAAATTGTTTTCCGGAACTAACTCTCGTTACTTGGCAGAGCGCATAGCTGAGTCGTACGGAGATAAACCATTAGGAAATGTAACTAGTACCCGTTTCAGCGACGGTGAAATCTCAGTAAGTTTTGATGAGTCCATTCGTGGACATGATGTCTATATCATTCAATCAACATTCCCTAATGCGGATAATTTGATGGAATTACTTTTAATGGCGGACGCTGCTAAGCGTGCATCTGCCGGAGAAGTAGCCGCTATTATTCCTTATTTCGGATATGCGCGTCAGGATAGAAAAGATAAGCCAAGAGTTCCTATCGCAGCTAAGTTAGTAGCTAACTTATTAACTGCTGCAGGTGTGGATCGCTTGATGACTTGTGATTTACACGCAGGACAAATTCAAGGTTTCTTTGATTTCCCTGTAGATCACTTAGATGGTTCAGCTATCTTTATTCCTTACTTAAAAAGTTTACAAACAGATCACTTAGTGATAGCTTCTCCGGACGTAGGAGGTGTGAAACGTGCTCGTGAATTTGCTAAACATTTAAAAGCAGATTTAGTAGTGTGTGACAAACACCGCGTTCGTGCTAACGAAATTGCTTCTATGCAATTAATTGGTAATGTAGAAGGTGCTGATGTAGTATTAGTGGATGACTTAATTGACACCGGTGGTACAATGACTAAAGCAGCTCAAGTGATTATGGAAAAAGGAGCGAAGAGTGTACGTGCTATCTGTACGCACCCGATTCTTTCCGGTAAAGCTTACGAAAACATTGAAAACTCAGTGTTGACAGAAATGATTGTTGCAGATACTATTCCTTTGAAACAGGAAACATCTAAAATCAAAGTTGTATCTGTAGGTCCATTATTCGCTGAAGCCATCAAACAAATTCAAATAGGTGGTTCTATTAGTTCGTTATTTATTTAATATTTCACATAAACAAGTTCAATTATGAAACAAGTAGAGATTATAGGGTATAAAAGAGCAAATCTCGGTAAGAAAGAATCTAAAGACTTACGTCTAGATGCTAATGTACCATGCGTATTATACGGAGGAGAAGAACAATTACACTTCCACGTGCCAATGTTCTTATTCCGTGACATTATATATACCGGAAGTGCTTGTACTGTATTGTTAAACTTAGAAGGTAAGCAGTACAAATGTATCTTGCAGGATGCACAATTCCACCCTGTTAATGATATGTTATTACACGTTGACTTTTTATTATTGAAAGATGATAAAATAGTTAAAATGAATATCCCTGTTGCATTCGTAGGTACTTCTCCTGGGGTTGTAAAAGGTGGTAAATTCGTTCAAAAAGTAAAAACATTATCAGTTAAAGCTTTACCTAAAGACTTACCTGATTTTATCAACGTTGACATCAGCGCTTTAGAAATTGGTAAATCAGTTAAAGTTGGTGATATCAAAGCTGAAGGTTATACTATCTTAAATGCAAAAGCTATTCCTGTTGCTTCGGTTGTTACAACTAGAGCGTTGAAACAAGAAGAGTCTACTGCTAAAAAATAATTTCACTCGGCTAGTCCGATTTGATGATATAGGTAGGATTGTATCCACTATAGTTTCTAAATCCCGATTACATGTAATCGGGATTTTTTTTTACAGAGCTAAAAACATTACCTTAGTAGACATGAATTATTTAATCGTTGGTTTAGGGAATATAGGTGAGGAATACCATGAAACTCGACATAATATCGGTTTTATGGTCCTAGACGCTATTGCAAATGAACATCAATTAAACTTTGAATTAAAACGTCATGCTCATGTGACGGAGTGGAAGCTAAAAGGCCGAACATTGACCTTGGTGAAACCTACTACCTACATGAATTTAAGCGGTAAGGCCGTTCAATATTGGATGCAGGAAAAAAAGATTCCTGTAGAAAATATTCTTGTCATAACGGATGATATAGCGCTGCCGTTTGGAACCATTCGTATGCGTACCAAAGGTTCTGCCGGTGGACATAATGGTTTGACAGATATTGAGAATACTCTTCAAACAGCTTCTTACACTCGTATGCGTATGGGAGTAGGGAACGATTTTCCCAAAGGTAGACAAGCCGATTTTGTATTGTCTAAATTCCCCGATGAAGATCAAAAAATAATGCCTGAAGTGTTAGACCGTGCTATCAAAGGAATACAAGCCTTTGTAACCATAGGAGCGGAGAGAGCAATGAATAGTGTAAATACAAAAAAGTAAAATGGAAGCAACACAACCGATAGGGATTTTTGATAGTGGTATTGGCGGATTAACCGTGGCTCGTGCCGTTCATGAGCTTTTACCTAATGAACGTATCATCTATTTTGGAGATACTGCCCACTTACCTTACGGTGATAAATCTACAGCTGCTATTCAATCTTATGCTATTAAAATTTCAGATGTATTATTAAAACATAAATGCAAAGTTATACTTATAGCATGTAACTCTGCTTCGGCTGCAGCTTATCAATTACTCAAGGAATACGCGGGTTCCAGAGCCAAAGTGATGAATGTAATAGATCCTATGGTAAAGTATGTAGGTGAAAATTATGCCGGCAAACAAGTAGGTTTAATAGGTACTAAACGTACGATTGCTTCTAATGTCTATCAACGTAAAATTGATAAGTTAGAATCAGCAATTACTTTACATTCTTTAGCTACACCTCTTTTAGCTCCCATGGTGGAAGAAGGGTTTTTTAATAATGCCGTTTCAACCAGTATCATCAATAATTATTTACAAGATAAAAGTCTGGAAGGTATTGAAGCCTTAATCTTAGGGTGTACTCATTACCCATTAATTAAGGAACAGATTGCTGAATTTTATCAACAGAACGTTTCGATTTTAGATAGTTCCGGTATTGTAGCACAGCATTTAAAGGATTATTTAGCAACAAATAATCTTTTGTCACAGGAGCGTAATACGGAGCATAAATTTTATGTCTCAGACTATACACGATCCTTTGTGGAATCGACTAAGATATTCTTCCAAACAGAGGTAGAATTAGAGCATTATCCATTGTGGGAATAACGTACTTACTCTACTGATTTTATTGGGATTATAGGATTTTGAATTCCTCATTTTTTTAGTGCAAAAACCAATGTTTTGTGTTAATTTCGTACGGATGTTTGCACTCATTATAGGGCTTTTCTTGATTTTAACCTACGCGGTATTTGTAATCTATGCTGAACGCAAAGTAGCAGCATTTATTCAAGATCGTTTGGGCCCTATGGAAACCGGTCCTTATGGTTTGTTACAGACCATTGCCGACTTAATCAAACTTTTACAAAAAGAAGATATCATTCCAACGGGTGCGCAAGCTGCTTTATTCAAGTGGGCACCGATAATTATATTCGCAGCTGTCTTTGCCGGATTCTCTACCTTACCTTTAGCACCGGATTTAGTTGGTTCATCCGCTAATGTAGGTGTGTTTTTTTTATTATCCATCGTTTCCATTGATGTGATTGGAATATTCATCGCCGGTTGGTCTTCTAATAATAAGTTTTCCATACTTGGTTCCATGAGAGGTATAGCACAGATTATCTCTTACGAATTACCATTGACACTTTCCGTATTATCAGTGTTGCTGTTAATGGGAACACTTAATCTTGAAAAGATAAACTATCTACAGAGTGCTCAATTTATTTCGGATACTAAAACAGCTTATTATCCATTCTTCTCCTTTACCTTTCATGATGTACAATCAATAGGTGGTTTCTTTACCTGGAATATTGTTCGTTATCCCTTCTTGTTGGTATCCTTTGTGATTTTCTTTATCGCTTCTTTAGCAGAATGTAACCGTGCACCATTTGATATACCGGAAGGAGAGTCTGAAATCGTTTCCGGTTTTCATACCGAATACTCCGGCTTTAGATTCGCTATATTATTCTTAGCTGAGTATGCGATGATGTTATTAGTTTCCTTACTAATGGTCATCTTGTTCTTAGGTGGATGGAATTCCCCATTACCTAATATTGGCAGTGTGACACTTTGTGACTGGACTACGGGAACCGGTGGCGAGTTGTCTGCTACTATCTGGGGCTTTTTCTGGTTAGTTAGTAAAGCATTTGGATTAGTATTCTTGCAAATTATGATGCGTTGGACCTATCCTCGTTTAAGGGTAGATCAATTGATGAATCTTTGTTGGAAAGTATTATTACCTGTTTCATTAGTCATGGTTGTAGTTAGCGCCTTATGGGTGTATTGGTTAAAAGTATGAAGCATAAAAATGTAACACCGGTTCAGTTAGCACTCCAAACGATTACTTCGTTAGGGGTTGGGTTACGTTTGACCTTCAAACACTTTTTTTCTGCTACCAAAAGAAGACAACCGGTAGGAGTAATGGATGATGCTTACTTTAAGCAACCGGAAGGTATAGTTACTACAGAGTATCCGCACGAAGCAATTCCATTACCGGATAATGGACGTTATCAGTTACACAATGAAATCTCTGATTGTATTGTGTGTGATTTATGTGCTAAGATTTGTCCGGTGAATTGTATTGAAATTGATCCAATCAAATCTCCTGTTGAAATAGGTAAAACATCGGATGGAAGTACGAAGCGTATTTATGCTGCTACGTTTGATATCGATATGGCTAAATGTATGTACTGTGGTTTATGTACTACTGTATGTCCAACGGAATGTTTAACCATGACTAAAACTTTTGACTTTAGTGTATATGATGTAAAGCAATTGGTATTTCCATTTGCAGAACTTACAACAGAAGAAGCTGAAGTGAAGCGTAAAGAAGTGGCTGTATTAATGGAAGAAGAGAAAGCGAAGAAAGCTGCCGCTGCTGCTGCTAAAGCTGCCACCACTTCTACTGATACCGAAGCTACTCCTAAACCGGCTACGCCAAAACCATCCATGGGTAAACCTGCTATAGGTAAACCGGTGATTAAGCCAGCTGCGCCAAAAGAAGAACCATCAACTACCACAGATAATTCATCAACTACTACAGAGGTTACGCCAACTGTAGAATCTACCGCTCCGAAAATGCCACCGAAGTTAAAACCGGTGATACCAAAGAAGCCAATAGAAACATCTACCGGTGATTCAGAAAATGAATCATCAAAGAATATCGAAGAGAATTATCAGAAAGCACAAGATATTCAACCGATCGATTCAGCAGAGAGTAAACCTACTCCTAAGGTGATGCCGAAATTGAAGCCGGTTATTCCTAAGAAACCTGCCACGGAACAGTCGTCTGCTTCCAACGAAGTAGCACCGGCAACTCCAACTCCTGAGTCTAACGTTACAGATGCAACTAATACTACTTCAGAAGAAGTACCTAAACCTAAGGTGATGCCGAAGTTAAAACCGGTAATACCTAAACTTAAAAAGCCGGATACAGATGAAGGAGGAACACAAGATGCCTAAGTTGGAATACTTCTTTTTCTTTTTTGCTACACAGGTTCTAGGTTCTGCCTTAGTTATTCTGTTTACTCGTAATGTGATGTATGCCGTAACGTCTTTACTAAGTTGTTTGTTAGGTGTGGCGGCGTTATTTGTTTTAGCAGGATCAGATGTGTTAGGTGTAGTTCAGTTGGTGATTTATATCGGTGGGGTATTAGTATTAACATTATTTGGTGTAATGTATACGTATCGTCCGCCGGCATCTTATCAAGAGAAAATTAAATCCGGAAAAAATATAGCTGTCGCTACTATTCTATCATTGGTTTTATTATTGTTAGTGAACGGCGTTCCGATGATGTATTTACCACAAGATCCATATCAATACCACAGTAAAGTGGAGATGACCGGGTTATTATGGTTAACCGAGTACTTACCTGTTTTTGAAATCATAGGATTCTTATTACTCGTTATATTGGTGGGTGCAGGTTGGATAGGAAGTGTCTTATGGCAAAAGCCGACACAGAAAGGGGAGCAAGCATGATACCGGTACATTATTACTTAACGGTTGGTGCATTGTTGTTTGCTATTGGAACCACCATCGTATTGGTTCGTCGCAATACACTTTTTGTGCTTATGGGTATTGAATTAATCTTAAATGCAGCTACTATAAATTTTGTGGGTGCCGCACAGTGGGATACGGTAAAGTTATCCGGTCATATGATGTCTATGATGATAATTGTATTAGCAGCATGTGAAGCAGTTGTGGCATTAGCCATCATTATGGTCCTGTATAAAAAAGTAGGTACTGTTGATTTGTCAGAATTAAAACAATTAAAAGAGTCTTGATTTTCGCATCCTTAAATACAGCATTAACCGTTGAAGCTCAACCTTTGCATTATTTGGCGTTGATCATTTTCTTATTGCCGGTCATCACCTTTGCTTTGTTGTTTTTTACGGGTAAAAATATTCCCGCACCTATGCGTTCATGGACTGCAACTTCCGTAGTTGGGTTGATGTTTGTATTGAGTGTGTATTTACATACACAAGTGAATGAACCTTTATACGCTCGATGGATTTGGTTCTCTGTGGGTGATTTCATCATGACCTCAGGTATGATGCTCAATTCATTTACCACCTCCATGATGATTGTGGTCACCTTCATTGGGTTGATGGTGCATTTGTATTCGATTGAATACATGAAGGACCGTCGCAATCACTCGAAGTATTTTCCTTATTTGGCCTTGTTCATCTCCGCAATGATAGGTATTGTATTAAGCGATTCCTTATTTCATATATTCTTATTCTGGGAATTAGTCGGTTTAGCATCCTACTTATTGATTGGTTTTTGGTATCAAAAGAAAAGTGCCGCAGCGGCCGCTAAGAAAGCATTCATGTACAACAAAGTAGCAGATACAGGTTTTGTTATCGCTATTGGTTTGTTGTTGACTTATTTTGGGACAACAGATATTACTACGTTACAAGCCTTATGGTCTCAAATACGGTTTGATGCTTATAGCTGGTCTATTCCAGTAGTGATAGGTGGATTGTTGTGGTTGGCTACCATTGGTAAGTCGGCTCAGTTTCCATTCTATGTTTGGTTGCCTGATGCCATGGAAGGTCCTACACCTGTATCTGCTTTATTACACGCAGCTACCATGGTGGCAGCGGGTATCTTAGTATTAATCAAATGTGATTTCATGTTGGTAGGTATCGTAGCTGATATCATTGTATGGGTAGGAGCAATCACTGCCTTACTGGCTGCTTTACAAGCTTTACATATTTATGATAGTAAAAAGATATTAGCTTTCTCTACCGTATCTCAGTTAGGGTATATGATGATGGCGATTGGCACAGGAAATTCAGCTGCCGCTTATTTCCATTTAGGTACACATGCGTTCTTCAAAGCCGGATTGTTTTTAACGGTAGGAGCGGTGATACATAGTATGCACCATATTCAGCAGCATCAATTCAAAAAGAAAATTTATTTAGAAGTAGATACGCTCGATATTCGTTTGATGGGTGGCTTTAGAAAAGCTATGCCTATTACGTTTTACAGTTATGCTGCTTGTTATGCGGCCCTGATTGGATTACCATTGTTCTCCGGTTTCTTATCTAAGGATGCAATCATCGCCGGAATGTATCAATACGCACAGCAAGACATCTGGCATGCCATTCCATTATTCATAGCTATAGGGACTGTAGGTTTGACAGCTTACTATATGACACGTCAATTATATTGGATGTTCTTAGGTGAGTTTAGATTAGGAATAGCACAACCAACTACGAAGGAAGAGTTTCATCACATCAAAGAAAATCATTTACTGATTACTGTTCCATTAATTCTACTTGGATTGATGGCAACGGTATTTTTTGTTTCAATTAATCCGTTTCACGGACAAGAAATCATGTGGATGAAACATCCATTGGCAATCGTTGAACAACATATGCCATGGTGGTTATTAGTAGTAGTAATGAGCGGAACGGCAGTAGGAATTGCATTAGCTGTTACGTTGGCTCGTAAAGAAAAACTATACAGTTGGGAAAGGAATTGGCTGGATAATATTACTCGTCAAAATTATGGTGTAGAACAAGCCGTTGATTTCTTGTTAGTACAACCTACGATGAAATTAGGGAAGTGGGCATTAGTAATAGATACTTGGATTGATAAAGTGATAGATTATAGTACGTATGCAGTAGTATTAATTTCACGAGTATTAGGTTTTATTGATCGATTTTTCATCGATGGTACTGTAAATCTTGTGTCTAAGTTATTCCAAATGATTAGTAATTGGATTCGTTCCTTTGTACAAGGGCAAGTTCAATCCTATATAGGAACCACCTTATTGTTATTAGCATTATTACTCTGGTATTTTATCTACCGGATTTAACATATATAAAAAGATATGGATATCGCTTGGTTAAGTTTATTATTAAGTATACCGGTCTTAGGATTGCTTTATATCCTTTTGGTAAAAGACATTCCGCATACCACATTACGTTGGGTGACACTTGGAATTACCTTCGTTCAGTTTTTATTAACTCTTGGGTTATTTATCAATTTTGAACCGGAGTATTTTCCTATTCATACCAAGGATAGCTTTGGATTTATGGAATACCACCCATGGTTTACCTTACCATTAGGACAACTTGGATATTTATCCGTTACCTATTTCTTAGCTATTGATGGATTGAATTTAAGTTTAGTGTTGTTAAGCAGTATTGTGATGTTATCGGGAGCATTAGCTTCTTGGAATATTTCGAATCAAGCTAAAGGGTATCACGCATTATACTTATTATTATGTATTTCTATTCCGGGATGTTTCATGGCGCAAGATTTATTCTTGTTCTTTATCTTCTTCGAATTTATGCTATTGCCCATGTATTTCTTAATAGGTATTTGGGGTGGAGCCAGAAGAGAGTATGCAGCAATGAAGTTTTTCATCTATACCTTAGTAGGTTCAGTGTTAATCTTGATTTCGTTTATAGCTCTATATACCGCTAGTTATTCTCCAAATGAAATGGTTCGTATGTCGAATCATTCAGACATTAATAAAGAGATGGTACAAACGGCTGTACAGAATGGAGAGATTGAATCCGGTGAGTTAGTACATGCATTACATATTACTAGTTTGTCGGAACAGGTAAACTTTTTACCTGATTCTGTATTACATCCTACATCAACAGATACATTGTGGGGACTTACCTATCGTATGTGGGTGTTCATAGCATTAGTAATAGGATTCTTAATTAAACTACCTTCCGTTCCCTTTCATACTTGGTTACCGGATGCGCACGTAGAGGCACCTACAGCGGTGTCAGTGGTGTTAGCCGGTATCTTATTGAAGATAGGCGGTTATGGTTTATTGCGTATTGTATGGCCTGTATTCCCGGCGGAAGCTATGCAAGCTTCTTATGTATTAGCCATCGTTGGTGTTATCAGTATTGTCTACACAGCACTAGTGGCTTTAGCACAAGATGATTTGAAAAAGATGATTGCATATTCATCTGTATCACACATGGGCTTTGTGTTGCTAGGAATTGCTTCTGCAACGGTAGAAGGAGTGAGTGGGGCTGTGTATCAATTGTTCAGTCATGGTATTATCTCCGCTTTATTATTCTTGTTAGTGGGAGTATTATATGATCGTACGCACGACCGTCAAATTCCTAACTACCGAGGATTGTTAAATAAAATGCCGGCATATTCTGTTATTGTGACTATTGCGTTTTTCGCTTCCTTAGGTTTACCGGGTATGTCAGGCTTTATTGCTGAAATGTTAGTATTCATAGGCAGTTTCCAAGCATGGAAAGTATATCAAAACATTCCTATTTGGTTAACCATTATTGCTACATCCGGTTTAGTATTAACAGCAGGTTATTATTTGTGGACACTTCAACGCATGTTCTTTGGTAAGTTTTCCGTACATGCTTCTATTAAAAGTGAAGACATCACAGATTTAACTTTCAGAGAAAAATTAATCACCTATATATTAGGTGGCTCCACTGTTGTATTCGGAGTATTACCTTCTTTATTATTGGATAAAATAGGTCCATGGTTACAATCATGGGTATTGTTCTTTCAGCAAATCGTTTCTAATGCTTAAGTAAAAGTGATGTTCGAAGTATTACAACATATTATAAGTAGCATACCTTTTGCATTTACCGAGATGTTATTGGTAGCAGTGTTTTTGCTCATCACTGTTACAGATATTATTCCGGCGTTGAAAGATTCTAAGTGGTGGATATTATTGTCGGTAGCCGGCTGTGTCTATGGAATGGGAGAGGAGCTGCAACAAGTGTTTACTAGAACTTCATTTACGGAAGTAGTTTATTTTCATCACCTGTTTCATCGTACACCTTTTACTTTATTTGTTCGAGTGTTGATTTTAGCATCCGCTATTTTTTCATTAGTGTATGTGTATGTGTCACCTACCGGAACGTACTGGAAGCAAAAAGCAGAAACCTATCTATTGATTTTAGCTATTTCCTTAGGAGGTTTAGTAACCATTAGTGCTTATCATTTGATGCCAATGATCTTAGGAGTAGAGATTATTTCCTTATCATCTTACATCCTGGTGGCAGCTAAAATGGATAAATGGTCGGCGGAAGCTTCCATAAAATATTTAATCTACGGAGCCTTTACTACCGCCTTAACCTTGTTCGCTTTATCCTTACTTTATCCGGTGGCAGGTATGCATATTTTCCATGGGGAGTGGGTGACACAGTTCATGATGTCAGAGTATCCGTTCAAGTGGGCTATCCTGATGTTGTTCTTATCTACCTTATTCTTTAAGGTGAATGTGGTACCTTTTCATCCTTGGGCACCGGATGTGTATCAAGGATCCGATTGGACCATCATTCAAGTATTATCTACGCTGCCAAAGATTGCCGTTTTCCCTTTATTGTTAAAAATCTGTCAACTGTTTCAAGGCTTTGAAACGTTTATTGGTGGTTTAGCAATTATCGTCATAGCGACCTTAATTGTGGGAAATTTGGGCGCTATGCAACAAACGAACGCCAAACGATTGATGGCTTGGAGTGCGATTGCACAGAGCGGATTTATGGGAATGGCCCTGTTAGGAGGGAGCGATCAGGCCCAAATTGCATTGTTGTTTTACATAGTTGTATATGTGTTTTCCGTTCCCGCAGCCTATCTTGTTTTGGATTATTTTGAGAAAATAGTGGATGGGAACCAAGTGGATAACTTTAACGGTTTAGGTAAAAAAGAGCCTCTGTGGAGTGCTATCTTTGTTATATCAATGATTTCACTGATTGGGTTACCCCCAACAGCTGGATTATACTCAAAACTCTTTGTAATGAGCTCTATCTGGAACGACTATCAGCTAAGCAATCATCCGCTACTATTGGCAGTACTTATCAGTGCCATCGTAGGTACGGTAGTGTCGCTTTACTATTACCTGAAGATTCCTTACGCGCTCTATTTAAAAGAATCGAAAGTATCTGAAACGCCAATAATACTTACATCTGCTTATAAATACGCTTTCCTTTTCGTAACTTTAGTTATACTTATTCCGGTGGGAATATTCTTCTTTCCGGAACTAATGACCAATTGGTTGCGAGTTATAGTAGCGTTTATCTAAAAAACAACTTGTATGAGTGACGCCATCAAGCATGAGTGTGGAATTGCACTAATCCGCCTCCGAAAGCCATTCTCCTATTATATTGAGAAATATGGTAATCCGTATTACGGAATCAATAGGTTGTATACGCTGATGGAAAAGCAGTACAACAGAGGTCAGGATGGCGCCGGTATCGCCGTCATTAAGCTCGACGTACCTCAAGGAACACGCTACATCTCTCGCTATCGCTCCGTTGATCCGTCACCTATCGGAGAAATTTTTGAAAAAGTAAATAAGAAATTCCGCAAAGCTCTTCGTGATAACAAAGACAAAATGAATGACCCGCAATGGTTGTTAGAAAACATTGCATTTACCGGTGAGGTATTGATGGGGCATTTACGTTATGGAACTCACGGTGCTAATGAAATAGAAAACTGTCATCCATTCCTTCGTCAAAACAACTGGCGTTCTCGTAACCTAGTAGTGGCAGGAAACTTCAACATGACCAATGTGGATGAACTTTTCACTAAACTGATTGAATTAGGTCAGCATCCAAAAGAGAAAGTAGATACGGTAACTGTATTAGAAAAAATCGGTCACTTCTTGGATGAAGAGAATCAGTACTTGTTTGAAAAATACAAAGACAAATATTCCAATAGTCAAATCTCTACCATCATTGAAAATGAATTGGATTTACAACGCGTGTTAATGCGTTCCAATAAGGACTTTGACGGAGGGTATGCTATGATGGGTAGCACAGGACACGGTTCTGCTTTTGTGGCGCGTGACCCGGCAGGTATTCGTCCGGCGTATTATTATGCCGATGACGAAGTAGTAGTCGTAGCTTCCGAGAGACCGGCGATTAAAATTGCCTTTGATATTGATTACGATGCGATACAGGAAATTCAACCGGGACATGCGTTGATTATCCATCGCAATGGAGACTACGAAGAAAAACAATTCATTGATGAGTTACCTAAGAAGTCTTGTAGCTTTGAGCGTATCTATTTCTCTCGCGGTTCCGATCCGGCGATTTATTCCGAACGTAAACAATTAGGTAAGTTACTTACTCCACAAATATTAGAAGCTATTGATTACGATGTAGAGAATACCGTATTCTCTTATGTGCCGAATACAGCTGAAACTTCTTTCTTAGGATTAATAGAAGGAATAGAAGAGCACTTGGCACGTTATCGAAAGAAAGTGGTAGAAGAGGGGACAAGCGGAGAAGAACTGGAGAAAGTTTTAACGCTGAAACCTAGAATAGAGAAAATGGTGATTAAGGATGCCAAGTTGCGTTCCTTCATTTCCTCCGATGATACACGTCAGGCAATGGTGTCTTCCTTGTATGATACCACTTACAATGTGATCAGAGAAGGAGTAGATAAACTGGTGATCATGGATGATTCCATTGTACGAGGTACTACTTTGGAAAATGGAATCTTGAAAATGTTAGATAAACTAGGCCCTAAGAAAATTGTAGTAGTGAGTTCCGCACCGCAGATACGTTACCCGGATTGTTACGGTATTGATATGTCCAAAGTGAAAGACTTTGTGGCGTTCAGAGCAACGTTAGAGTTATTAAAAGACACCAAGCAAGAAAACGTAGTAGACGATGTCTACGAGCGTTGTAAGGCAGCTATCGCGAATCTAAGCGGTAACATGGTGAACCACGTAAAAGATTTATATAGTCCGTTTACTTACGAGCAAGTAAGTAAGAAGATTGCCGAGATCATTACACCGAAGGGATGTAACGCAGAGATTGAAGTAATTTTCCAAACGGTAGATAATTTACATAAAGCTTGTCCGAACCACATAGGCGATTGGTACTTCACTGGTGATTATCCAACTACAGGTGGTAATCGCGTAGTGAACAAAGCTTATATGTACTTCATGGAAGGTAAGACGGTAAGAGCTTACTAAGAGCTGCTAGTATTTAGTCATTCGTATGTAGAAAGGCCTCGATGTAAATCGGGGCTTTTTTTGTTGAAATTTAAAGTTTACCAATCATAATACGTTAATCACGGATTTCCCCTTTGGAGAGCCTGTCCCGATTTTTATCGGTAGGTATTAAGGGGGAGGTGTTAACTCTAATCACTTACGACCTACCATTGCTAAAGTCTATATATTAGTAAAAAGTGATAAAAAATGATTATATTAGTATATACCTCACTAAGAAAATATATGAGAAGAGAGCGCGTGATTGAAACCATAAAGGAACTTCCAAACGAGTTTGACTTAGATACAATTATTGAGAAATTAATTTTTATCGATAAAGTTGAAAAGGGGCTTAAGCAAGTGGAAGAAGGGAAGACTATATCTCATGATGAAGTAAAAAATAGAATAGGCAAATGGTCAAAATAGAATGGTCTTTATATGCGTATGAAGATTTAGAATCTATTTTTAATTTCATCGCTAAGGACTCCATTTTTTATGCCAACAGGCAAGTTGAAGTACTTGTAAGTAGAGTCGAAATTTTAGAAGCATTTCCTCAGTCGGGTAGAATAGTTCCAGAATTTAATAATGAATTAATCAGAGAACTTATTGAGGGTAACTATCGAGTTGTTTATAAAATTCAAAAAGACTTTATAAGTATTCTCCGTGTTCATCATGCTGCAAAGGATATAAGCTAGATAAGAAAATTTTTTGACCAACCACCCTGGTTATTGTCTTCACTAACCAGTATTAAACCGCCGTATTCACTGTCTATTATTAATTTTTCATATACGCCTGATACTCTACAATACGTATTTTATTTTCTTCCAAAGTAAGAATTCCTACATCGTAACAAAATTGATATTGATTTCCTTCTTTAGTAGAATAGATGGAAGTGAAATAATTAAAGTTATAACCCATATCAGCCAATACCTCTTTACGCACTATGGACATTCCTTTGGGATTGAGTGTTTTTAATATTTTTCGATTTAGGCGAAGCTGTTTATTAACTGCCATGATCATTCGTTCAGAGGAGGAACGTTGACGGTGATTATAGTTTGACCTACACTGGTCATCACAAAATCGTTTATCGGCACGACCTGATAAAGGTGTGCTACATTGCAAACATAATTTATTTTCCATAGCTGTAGAAAAGTGTACCAATATACGGATATATCCGGTTATAAACGGTTATATCCGTATATAACCGGATAATTACACGTTTAGCATACAAAGGAGCGCTATTTTTAGCCTTATGAATACCAGCGAAATTCCTATTTATCTGCAAAGTGACATCCAAAATGGTCAAGCCGTTTATGGATTAGTATTTCAAAAAAATCCTACACTTTATTATTGGTTAAAAAAGCATTCACAAGTACATACAGATAAAAATACAGGTAAATTATATATACCCGCAGATGAGGGCTGGATCGAATATTTAGAAATTGCTTCTAAAGGAAGGTTAAAATTTCATAGAGCTAATTTGCAAAAAGAGGTGATAAAACCTGCTATTCATAAGCAAGTAGATAGCGTTAAGTCTTTTGAAATTCCTAAGTGGAATTATACTATCAAACTACATTTAAAATTAGCTATTGTTGAAGAACGTCCGGTCTATTTGTTAACTACCGAAACGGTGTTAGATGCCAAAGCTGTTTTGCTAACCCACTCTGATGTACAGTATAACCCACGTTTGCAAGCGTTTTATCTAGAACGTAAAGAAGAGAAACTAGCTTCCTTATTAAATCATATCAAAGGGAAAGCTTATATACAAGTACATCAACATGTAAAGTTTCAAAGCCTCTGGATAGAATCTAAATTTTGGAGTCAACGATACCAAGTACAGCTGAACTTTCCGGATGACTATTTGAAATCATTGAAAGCTGCCAATTATAGTAAAACTACTATTCATCACTATTATCATAGCTTTTATTTATATCTCTATTTTTTATATGTGAAAAAAAAGGAATTGAAAGGTATCACTCCGGAAGAAGCCAATAATATAGTGGTTAAAATAGCCACAGCTAATAAGTATGGAACTAGTGCTACTAATATTTTGATAAATGCCGTATTGTACTACTACCGAACGGTTTTAAAAAACTCCACCTACAAATCTGAAATACAGCGTCCACAAAAGGAAAAGACTTTGCCCAAAGTATTATCTAAAGAAGAGGTAGAAAAAATCTTGCAAAATTGTATCAACCGCAAGCATAAAACTATGTTAATCATGCTTTACAGCACAGGATTAAGAGCTGGAGAGATAATAAATCTAAAAGTTAATGACATTGATAGTAAACGGAAGTTAATTTATATACGCAAAGCCAAAGGATTCAAAGACCGAACGGTGATGCTCTCGGATAAATTATTGGAACATTTGCGCAACTATTATAAAGAGTATGTGCCCAAAGTATTTTTGTTTGAAGGTCAGTACGGCGATCAATATTCCCAGAGTTCCTTGCGTAAAATATTGAAAGATGCCGCTCAAAAGGCTGGAATCAAAACAAGCCCCACGTTACATTGGTTGCGCCATTCTTTTGCTACGCATTTATTGGAGGCGGGCACCGATCTACGTTACATACAGCAATTATTAGGTCATAGTAGTTCCAAAACTACGGAGATATACACTTATGTGAGCACCAAGCATATTTCTCAGATAAAGAGTCCATTAGATGATTTGAACATATGATAAAAATGGGTAAATTAGGTGTTAGTAATTATAGAAAAATAGGCGTGCCCAATTTATATATTATAGCAGGTTGTAATGGAGCTGGTAAAACCACGGCTTCTTTTACCGTTTTACCTGAAATATTAGATTGTAGAGAGTTCATCAATGCCGATGAAATTGCACGTGGGTTATCTCCATTCCAGCCAGAAAAAGTTGCAATTCAGGCAGGTAGGATCATGTTAAATAGGATGAATGAGCTACTTCAAAACAAAGTAGAATTTGCCTTTGAAACCACGCTTTCAACCAGAAGTTACATCCAATTTATCAAGAGAGCACATGAAGAAGGTTATAATGTAATATTGATTTTCTTTTGGTTGAATACTGTAGATTTAGCTAAAGAAAGAGTCAAAATAAGAGTTTCTGAAGGAGGACATAACATTCCTGAGGAGGTAATTGAAAGAAGGTATCAACTTGGTCTAAAAAATTTGCTCTAATTGTATTTGCAAAAAGTAGACTCTTGGATGCTATTTGACAATTCGTCTGATACATCAATAATTGTTGCTGAAGGAAATAAAGGGGAGACTACTGAAATCTATGATAATACCAAATGGGATATAATAAATAAGATATGAATAATAAAGATTTGCACCATAAAATTAAAGAAGGAGTTCAATTGGCAGTATCTAGAATGATTGAACATAAAAAATCAATTGACGGAGATCTTGTGTACTCTATTAATGGTAAAATTGTAAAAATTAAGGCAAGAGACCTTAAATATAATAATCACTAAAGTGAATATACATGCACCAGGGTGTATGTATACACTAGTTATAGGGCATTTTAAAACAAACCGCAAACAGACAAATAGATGGCATACTTAGTATTAGCATATCCAGAACTGACAAGTGAAAGTTTCGACAGAATTCAAAGTTATCGCAAGGACAATGACGAACTATTTTTCAACGTAGTCAATCCTCATTTTACGATTGTTTTTCCTGTGTTTGACATTTCAGAAGAAGAATTTACTAGAGAAGTTAAAGACAAATCTGCAAATTCGGTAAAATTTGACTTTATTATTCGGTGTGCAACAATTAATAAAGATGCTTTTAGTGACTATTTTCATACTTTCTTAGTGCCGGACGAAGGATACAGTAGAATAGTGAAACTTCATGACAAACTTTATAGCGATAAACTCAAAGACAACTTGCGACTTGACCTTGATTTTGTACCTCACATAGGTATTGGAAATTCACAAGACAGATATAAATGTAAGAAAATGGTTGACGAATGGAATAAGAAGGAGTTTGAGTTACAAGGTACAATTTCACGGCTGACAATTGTAAGATATGAAGACGATGTTGTAACGACAATTGAAGAAATTAAACTTAAATAAAGAAAAACGCCCTATAACAGGCGTTTGGCTCAATGGCGGGTGAAGTGGTTAATTAAAAATTCTACCTCGCATCAACTTTTGTGGTGTATTGACAGTTTTTTGCTCCGAAATCCGCCACTGCGCCAAGCGCCAAACCGTTATGTGCCATTTTAGGAGACACCGTACAACATCAAACTGACATACCAAATTGAATGATTTATAAAGAGTTTCAACCCGACAAATTACTAAACGACTTCGTTAAGAATTATTGGTGGTTTGACAATTCTACAACTCAACAACTTGACTTTACAATTTTGCCAGACGGCTGTTTTGACCTTATTATTTCATTTGACAATTACCAACAAAAAGAAATATCGTTAACAGGAATTTGGACTAAACAAGTTGAAGTTTCTATTGAACCGAACAGACAACTTTTTGGAGTTCGTTTTAAATTATTAGCGACTGACTATATCTTGCAACAAAACATTTCGGCTTTTTGCGACAGCGAACAAACAAAGGAAAACGACTTTTGGCAATTAGACAAAATCTCTTTTGCAGATTTAGAAATTGCAACGGAAAAGTTGAATAAAATAATGCTCTCAATTTTGGGAAGTCAAAAAGGAATTGACAGTAGAAAACAAAATCTTTTCAACTTGTTGTATCAAACAAATGGCGAGCAAACAGTAAAACAATATTCACAACAAATTTTTTGGACAAGCAGACAAATCAACAGATATTTCAAAGACAGATTTGGCATTCCCTTAAAATCCTACTGTAAGATTTTAAAACTTTTTGCTTCTTTCAAGCACATTCGGAAAGGACAACTTTATCCCGAACAAAATTATTTTGACCAATCACATTTCATAAAAGACTTGAAAAAACATACAGGAAACAATCCAACAGAATTGTTTGAGAATAAAAACGACCGATTTTTACAATTGGCAACGATGACAGAAAAGTAGTTTTGCATCATAAATGTAAAATAATAGCAAAATGAAATTCAGTAACATCAGACTTTTAGTGAACGACTTTGATAAGTGCTTCACTTTTTACAACGACATTCTTGGTTTAGAATGTACTTGGGGTAAACTTGGCGACAATTTCGCAAGTTTCAATATTGGCAATCCATCAGGACTTGCATTGTTCAAAGCAGAACTAATGAGTATCGCCATAAACAACACTGACGCAAAGAAGAATGAAATTTTGCAAGACAAAGTTGCAATCATTGTGCAAGTGGACAGCGTAAACGAAACATACAATTCGTTACAAAACAAAGGCGTAAAATTCTTAACAGAACCAAAAGATATGACAGCTTGGGGTATTAGAGTTGCACATTTCAGAGACCCAGAAAACAATTTAATTGAGTTGTATTCTGAATTGCCAAAAGAAAAATGGGACAACCATTTAATTGAAGACGAAAGAAATTTTCAAAAAAGTAAATGACAAAAGAGCAAACGATAAAAGAACTAACAATTATTCCAGGGGTTGGTAAGTCATTGGCTACCGACCTTTGGAATATTGGTATTACATCAATTGCCGACTTAAAAGGACAAAACCCTAACAAACTTTATGACCTTTCAAACGCTTATGCAGGAACAGTTCAAGACAGATGCGTTTTGTATGTTTTTAAGTGTGCAGTATATTTTGCGAACACACCGACAGACGAACACGAAGCAGAAAAACTGAAATGGTGGAATTGGAAACACAAGAAAAACGGCACATAACAGCAGTTTGGCAAAATGGCGGGTTCAGTGCTAAATTCAACTGCAGTTCTTCGATTGAACTTTAGTGCAAAACTGAACATTTGTGCTTCGATTTCCGCCACTTCGCCAAGCTGCAAACCGTTGTACGACATAGTAAAACCGAACCAAACAAAATGAAAGTCAGAGAAGAAAAGTTAAGAACAATTATAGAATGGTCGGAGAAAAACGAAGATGTAAGAGTTCTTCTTCTGACAAGTTCACTTGTAAATCCTTTAGCACTTGTTGACGAATTTAGTGATTTAGACATTGAATTTGTTTTTGAGGATAATACAAATTACATTTCAGACAAAAGCTGGACGCTTAAATTCGGAAATCCAATTGCTATGATTGAAGAAGACGAAAGTTGTTTTAACCATAAACACGCAATGAAAATGCTACTTTATGAAGACGGTGTGAAAGTAGATTTTAAACTTTACAGCAAATCAAAATTTATAAAGGAAACGCAAGAGAAAGAATTACCAGAAGATTGGGATATTGGTTATAAAATTTTAATTGATAAAGATGGTATTACAAAGCAAATGCTGAAACCAACTTATCAAATTTCCATTATCAAAAAACCGTCTGAAAAAGAGTTTCAAAATCTAATAAACGATTTTTGGTGGGACACAACTTACGTGGCAAAGTGTCTTGTGAGAGATGAAATATTCTATGCGAAATTTATGTCGGAAACCGTTATTCGCACAGAATATTTAATTCCTTTAATTGAATGGCACATTGCAAGTGAACACAATTGGAACATAACGACCAATAAATATGGACGACTTTTCAAAAAGTATCTTAACCAGGAAATGTGGGCTAAAACAGAACAAACATTTTCAGGGAGCGATATAAAGGAAAATTGGACTGCTCTATTTTCAATGACTGATTTAGTTTCAGAAATAGGAACTGAATTGTCAAAAAAATTAGAGTACAAATACCCGGATAAATTAGAAAATGACATACGAAAATATTTAGCTGGACTAAAACCCAAAACATAACTACGTCGTACAACATCGTATTGGCAATAGGCGGGCTGAACGGCTTCGTATCAACGGAAGTGCAAAATTCAACTTCTGTTCTTTGATTAAAGTTCAGTGCTAAAAATCCCGCCCATCGCCAATACGCGGCACGTTGTGTGTAAGGTTAAAAATAGATTTCGATATAAAATGAATAAGTTTATTATGAATAAAAGATTTAATTTAGAAACACATGGTGATCCTGTTGAAAGAGAAAATATTGATTTTATTACAAATAATATAAACGGTTATAGATGTATATGGGAATTTTTTATTGGTAATAATAATGGATATCCACCGACAACAAAAGGTTTAAACCCACAACAAACTTTAAATAGAATAAAACTAGCTGAATATAATTACAGTATATTATTTTCATTACTTTCAATAAAACGTAAACTTGATTATTACTTAATTGAAAAATCTAAACAATCTGATAGTTTCACTATTAATGAAGATACAAAAATTATATTTTCTTCTATTTCTTCAGTTATTGACCTTTTAGAAAAAAATTTAGCATTAGTAAATATTTATGACCAAAAACTAAAAGATAAAATAGATTTGGTTGGTAAATATATGGAAGAAAGAAATGAAGCATTACATGGTAGAAAACTTAGAATAAAAATAGAGAACGGAGTAGTTTATATACCAAAAACTGAATTAAACGAAAACCCATTTTTAAATAATAAAAATTGGAATGAATATGATGAAAAAGAATTTATCGAATTTTATTCTTACCTAGATAAATGTTTAGATTTTTTATGTCAAGTATCCTCAGAAATATTTAATAAAATATTTGATAAATTATCAAAGGATTGGAAGAGTATCGAATTTATAGATGTTGATTATGATAAAATAGATACAACACAATATTCAGGTACAACTGAAACTAATATAACAATCATTACCTAAGAAAAACCTGTACTAACCCCCTAAAACTTGGACAGTATTGTTTAAATGGTTTTGTAGTGAGGGGTGTTTTTCCAGTCCCACTTCTAAGCAAAAGTAGGTAGATGAATCAGCTAAGTCAAGGCTAGTAACAAGCGAATGATTATTGTTTTGATTTTTAATGGTATCATTCGGCCTTGACATACCTAATTCATCTACCTTTTCGCGCTGCTTATCAGTTAGAATGGAAAAACTTGTTTGCCATTTTTGATGTGGAGTTATTCTTCCTAATTTTTTATGTTTACGTTCATAATTATACCATTGCATATATTTTATCATATGTTCTTTGGCTTCATAATAACTGCTAAATTCGTATTTATCTATTAATTCCCTTTGTAAAATACTATGAAAGGCTTCTATATAGGCGTTTTCTTCCGGTGTAGCTACATGTGTAAACTCTTGCTTAGCTTCTAGGTGTTGTAAGTAATTGCGTACCTGGTTGGCTAAGAATTGAGAACCATTATCGTTTCGAATAATAACTCCTTTTAAATCGTATACCGTATGAATCCATTGAAACATGCTGATCACGTCCAGTTGTTTAACACTCTTTTGAAAGATCCAATGAATGATTTTACGACTATATACATCCATAATCGATAGCAAGTAATACCATCTTCCTTCACCTTGCACCCATACGTACTTGATATCTAAGCATAAGTATTCCATAGGTTGTTGGGCTTCAATTTTTCTATACTGTACCCAACTGCGTTTTCCTTTACTACGTATTACTTTACCTAATAACAACTTATGTTCATCCATTAACCGATAGACCTTTTTAGGATTAATATAATAGCCTTCATCTCGTAATTCACAACTCACCATTTGATACCCATAGGTGTTGTAAGGCGTACTTATAATACTTCGTATACTGTCTACTACCACATCATTACTCACTAAGTCCCCTTTGAATGAAGTATGCGTACTAGGTTTCCTACCTCTTTGTCCATTACTTGGTTTATAGTAATAAGTACTCTTCGATAATAGTAACCAATGCATTATGGTACCTGCCGCAATCTGACCCTTATATCGTTGAGTAAGCTCTACTTTTTCTTGGGTTGAATAGGTGTTTTTTTTAAAAGCTCTGATTTAACCTCTATTTCCAAAGCTTGCCTTGCAATTACTCGCTTCAACCTTTCATTTTCCTCTTGAAGGGCTCTGATTTCAGGGTCTACCTTTTTATAGGATGATTTTAGACCTTCTACGCCTTTATTTAAATAGCGCTGTTTCCACTTGGATAACAACGAGGCCGATAGATTATACTTACGGCAAGTCTCCATATAACCTTCTCGTTCCGCCTCTTTTAAAATGCTTAATCGGTCTTCCGGACTAAAACTTCTTTTTACTCTTGTCATATTTCCCTAATTTAACTGTTACTAATCTATTTTCAGATTCTTGTCCAGTCTTTTAAGGGGTTAGTACAGTATCAAAAATTTAGACTTTGACATTTCCAACCGAAGACTGACCATTTTCCACAGCGGACAAATTGACCAAATCGAAAAATCAATTCTCGAACTGAATTTAGGCGGACAAAAACTAACAACTGAGAAAACTGACCAAACAGAGTTTAAAGAGAATTCAAATCAGAAAAAACTTCTTTGGACAGTTCTTGTCATCAACTTTGCTTTTTTCGTAATCGAAATGACGACTGGACTTATTTCCAAATCAATGGGACTGGTTGCCGACAGCTTGGATATGCTTGCCGACAGCATTGTTTACGGACTTGCACTATTTGCAGTCGGTGGAACAATGACACGAAAGAAGAACATTGCAAAATCAGCAGGCTACTTTCAATTGACACTTGCGGTTTTTGGTTTCATTGAAGTTATCAGACGATTTATTGGAACGGAAACAATTCCAGCATTTCAGACAATGATAATTATTTCAATTCTTGCACTAATTGGCAACGGACTTTGTTTGTATTTACTGCAAAAAAGTAAAAGCAAAGAAGCACATATGCAAGCCAGTATGATTTTTACATCAAATGACGTAATTGTAAATCTTGGCGTAATCGTAGCAGGCGGACTTGTCTATTTGACAAATTCAAAATATCCCGACCTAATCGTTGGGACAATCGTTTTTGCAATAGTTGGACAAGGTGCGTATAGAATATTGAAACTATCGAAATGAAAAACACAACTGCTAACAGCCGTTTGCCACAATGGGGGCTGACGTGGTTAAATCAAGTGCAGTGCTTCTATCAACATTTGTACTTGGTTGACAGTGAAGTGCTCCGAAATCCCCCACTGCGGCAAGCGGCAAACCGTTATAAGCATTATAATATCTACCCTAAACTCTCTAACTGCTTAAATACCGGAATTAAACTTCGTCCGTTGGAGGTTAATTCATACTCAATATGTAAGGGTTTTTCGCTGATGATTTTTTTGTCTAATAATCCCGCTTCTTCCAACTCTTTTAAAGCTACCGCTAAGGTTTGTTTGTTCGAACCTTCTATCTGACGTAATAAACTGTTAAAACGTAAAGGTCCGTCCAGGGCCAAACGAAAAATTTCCGGTTTCCATTTACCTGATAATCTCTTCAATAGGGCCTGAGCTGGACAGGTTTCTTTGTCGTTTTCTAAATTTTCGGTAGTCATAAATTTCTGACTAATTGACTGTTGTTGGTATTGTAGTGACCTTTGTTCTGTCACAAGTAATGATATAACGATGCCTAGACCTATTAAGTTCCTTCTGATTATTCAACTATTTGTAACTATCTGTTGTCAATCACCTAAAAATAAAACTATGTCTGATCAAAATAACCCTCTCTTATGTAATCCGGAAAGTGGTGTATGTGAAATACCTACTTCTGCCGCAGATACTACCTCCAATAAAGCCATTAAATCCACTCAGAAGGCCGTAAAGGTGATTTACTATACGGATCCAATTTGTTCGTCCTGCTGGGGAATAGAGCCTCAATTAAGAAAACTAAAACTTGAGTACGGTGAATCCATTGAAATCGAATATCGCATGGGTGGTTTATTACCGGATTGGTCGTACAACAGTGGCGGTATCAGCAAACCTTCCGATGTAGCACATCACTGGGATGAAGTAAGTGTTTATTATGATATGCCTATTGATGGCGATGTGTGGTTGGAAGATCCATTAGCATCTTCATATCCGCCCTCCATTGCGTTCAAAGCAGCTCAATTACAAAGCGAAGAGAAAGCTATTCTATTCATGCGTGAAATTAGAGAGATGGTATTCTTACATAAAATAAATATCACTAAAATGGAACATTTAGAAGTAGCTGCTAAAAAAGTAGGATTGAATGTAGACCAGTTTAAAATAGATTACGCTGGTAAAGCGGTAGACTTATTCAAGCAAGATTTACAATTAGGAAGAGAGCTTGGTGTAAGAGGATTTCCAACGATGTTCTTTATGGATACTACCGGGAAAACTGAAATGGTGTATGGTACTCGTCCGTATGCGGCGTATGAAGATGCATTATTGAAACTGAATCCGGAAGCGAATAAATATGCTTATGATAAAAATTGGGCGAGTGTATTTGCGAAATATCCTTCTCTTACAGCGAAAGAATTTTCTGAGTTAACAAGTACCCCAAGAGATCAAAGTGAGCAAGTGTTAAATGCGCTGGTAGCAAAAGGTACACTGACTCGTTATACCACTAAGAATGGTTCTATGTGGACGATTGTGAAGTAATTATTTTTTCTTGAATGCTCAATGGCACCAGTCTTTTATAAGGGAAGGCTGGTGTTTTTACATCCTTCAATGGCCATTCCTTATAGTTAACGTAAATCTTAAAGTCTTTTGTTTGGTGACAATTCAAACAATTCTTATCTTTTTATAAATATTTATCTGATGATACTTCTAACCCAACTCTTCATCCTTATCATCGCACTTGAACATTTTTATTTCATGTACTTTGAAATGTTTGCTTGGGAAACTATTGGTAAGAAAACGTTTAAATCCTTACCGGAACATTTGTTTACACCTACTAAAGGGTTAGCCGCTAACCAAGGATTGTACAATGGTTTTCTAGCCTCCGGATTAATATGGTCGTTATTGATTGAGGATAAAATCTGGTCAAATAACATAGCTTTGTTTTTTCTACTTTGTGTAGTTGTTGCCGGGATTTATGGAGCTATTACTGCTAGTAAGAAAATATTTATGGTACAAGGTGTGCCGGCGTTAATAGCAGTGGTGCTGGTGCTATTGATTCGTTCATAATATGAAATCTAGTTCTGAATCTTTCGAATTCACAGCTGTTGTATGGCAGTATGATGGTCCGGGTGGTTGGTGTTTTGTTTCATTACCTAAAGGGATGTCTACTACCATCAGAAAATATTTTAAGTCGGAAGAAGAAGGGTGGGGAAGGTTGAAAGCCAAAGCTACCATTGGAAATACCACTTGGGATACGGCCATTTGGTTTGATAGTAAATCGGATGGCTATCTTTTACCTTTAAAAGCAGAAGTAAGGAAGAAAGAAAAGCTAACGTTAGATATGAAAGTGAAGGTGCTACTAAAAATCGATGGTTCTATATTATCAAAAAATAAGTAATAGAGTCAGCTACTTGTTTCCTTGAAGTTCTTTCAATGCTTTTTTCCCTTCTCCTGCCATTATTACCATAGACTTAAATAAAAATATTCCGAAACTGATAGCACCCAGGCCAAATAGAAGTGGGATCCATCCGGCATCTCTACCTTGTTCAAAGAAAGGTATGGAACGATAGCACAACCAAATTCCGAAAGCAAGTATAGGTACTATATAAATCATAGCAGTCAACCATTCTTTTATTTCAGTTTTTAAATTAGTCCCTGTACAAGCTTTTACATTGGTAATATGATTGATCAATGCAATTACCTGTCCATGTTCATTTATAGCCACACTCATCAATTGATTTAATATCATATGTTTCTCTAATTGATGAAACGTAGCATGTGTATAATTGCTAAAATGTGCGACACTTACATAATAAGTATCTCTTTTATATGTCTCGCCGGTAATATCTGAGGTGCGTGTCATTGGAGTTTGCTTCTCATTACGAACTTCTTTGATAGTGATGTTGCGGTATATAGTATAACTCATGATGTGATAGGGTTAAAAAAAACATTATTATGAGTAATTGAAAAAGCATCGATTGACTGATCGATGCTTTAAACTTTAAACTAAAACTTTATACTTATAACTATTTCGCATAGGTCTTGGCATCATCCAGAGTGATTTTTTTCTCACTCATAATGATTAATCGCTCTACTACGTTTTTCAGTTCACGAATATTTCCGGTCCACGGTAAAGTTTGTAAATACTCTACCGCCTTTGCTTCCATCGCTTTAGTAGTGTTACCGTAATCATTAGCAATTTGCTCTAAGAAGTGATTTATCAATAACGGAATATCATCTTTACGTTCTGCTAAAGAAGGAACTTGAATTGGAATCACATTCAAACGGTGATACAAATCTTCACGGAAACGACCTTCTTCAATTTCTTTGATTAAGTTTTTATTTGTAGCGGCAATCACACGCACATCCACTTTAATATCTTTCTCGCCACCTACGCGAGTGATTTTATGTTCTTGTAATGCGCGTAATACTTTAGCTTGTGCAGAAAGGCTCATGTCGCCAATCTCATCTAAGAATAAAGTACCACCGCTCGCTTGTTCAAACTTACCAATACGTTGTTTGATAGCAGAAGTAAACGATCCTTTTTCATGACCGAATAATTCACTTTCAATTAACTCCGAAGGAATAGCAGCACAGTTCACTTCGATGATAGGGAATTGATTACGTTGACTCTTCTCATGGATCCAACGAGCTACTAGTTCTTTACCGGAACCGTTAGGCCCTGTTACTAGCACGCGTGCGTCGGTAGGAGCTACTTTATCAATCGTTTTATGAATCAACATAATGGCATCCGACTTACCTACGATGTCAAATGTTTTGCTGACTTTCTTTTTAAGTGTTTTAGTTTCGGTTACTAGGTTGGAACGATCCATAGCGTTGCGAACGCTCACTAGTAAACGATTTAAATCCGGTGGCTTGGTGATGAAATCATACGCACCTTTACGAGTAGCATCTATCGCTGTATCAATTGAACCATGTGCAGATACCATGATGAAGGAAGATGACTTTCCTGCTTCGGCAGCTTTTTCCAATACTTCCATGCCGTCCATTTTAGGCATTTTAATATCACAAAGCACTACATCATAATCTTCGGATAACACTTTTTGCAAACCTGTTTCGCCGTCGGCAGCTTCATCTACTTCGTATTTTTCGTATTCTAAAATTTCTTTTAACGTATTACGAATGCTGCGTTCGTCGTCAATGATTAAAATTTTTGGCATATTAAAATTTCTAAATAGACTGAAAATATAAAACAATACAAGCCGATAAGCCGGGTTCTGTCGGTTGTGTAAACACAACGTCTTATCATTCATCTGGACCTGTCGTCGCCAACAGGTTCTAACGACCTACCCATTCCGGCCGTCAAGCAAGCTTGACAAGGTACGAGCCGCACCTATATCCGGAACCTATTTGGCCTTTCAACCCGTAAGGTTTTCCCCAATGTTACATTGCTGCAACACGAGTGAGCTCTTACCTCACTTTTTCACCCTTACCCCGACAAGTCGAGGCGGTATAGCTTTCTGTGGCACTTTCTGTTCCCCCGAAGGAGACCTACCCGTTAGGTAGTACGGCGCTCTGTGTTGCCCGGACTTTCCTCTCCGCAGGACGGAGCGATAAGATAGCTTGTATTGTAAGGTTAAAGATACGAAAAAATAATTACTTCAGTTTAACCAGCGTAGCGCCGTACCCGAAGCGTTCTTTCTTAGCATCCTTGAAATATTCAATACGCTTGTCTTTCGATAAGCGTTTCTGTAATTCGTTTTTAAGCGTATTGTTACCCGCGCCATGAATGAAGATGATTTCTTCCATGCCCACGGCAATAGCATTGTCTAGCGTGTTTTCAAAATGTTGTATTTGTTTTTGCAACATCTGATTTGGGCTTAATAGATTCCAAAGTTCGTCTAACTTCTCTATGTGTAAGTCTGTTTCGTAATCCGGCTCAGTGATTTGTTGAGTGGATGCGTCCGCTTTATCTGTCATCGAAGAAGCTAGAGCATCCGGTAAGTAGAAAGCATTTTTAGCTACTTTGGTATCAATAGCCCAGAAGTGTACATCCTTACCTAATATAGAATGATTCTTTTTGTTTTGATAAAACTTATCCGCCTTTGCGTGTACTTCGAACGTTTGCGGTGCAATCAATTGAGTTACTTTCTCCGCTACATACATCACTTGAATGTGTAGAGTAGGCCATTGAGAGAAGTCTTGAATTTTACGCTCTTCGATACATACTGCTTGCTCAGGTGCTAATGTGCCGGAGAATTGTTGAGTATAAAATCCATTTTTATAATGATAGCTTACGAAATGAAATGGAATATTTCTTTCGTTGATCAAATACACTTGATAAATACTATCATTGAATGGTTTGAATGCAATGTTGATTTGTCCGCTGAGCGATTGAGATTCAATAACTGGAGCCGCTATTGGGGCCTCTATTTCATTGGTTAATCGTCTTTCTTCAGAAGAAATGAGAGCTACTTCTTTTTTTGCCACAGGAATACGAAATCCATCTTCGATTTCCACTTCGATTTGGTAGGCATCAATGATGCGAGTAATTCTTCCGGATTCTTTACCGTGAACGAGTCTGACTTTATCGCCAACTTTCATAATGTTTTTAGAAATAGAATGGATGAAACGATGTTCCGTGTTTGTTGAATTCAACAGTAGGTAACGGTATACGAATCATATTAAGAGAGTAACAAACGGTGCGTAGAAACTTATTCTTTATTGGTAAAGAACTCAAATCTACGTCGAGTGATAAATAATATTGTCGATAGGGGTGATAACCCATAGCTTCGCTTTCAGGTACACGACCGCGAATCATATCTTGACCACCGTAGCCTAGAGATAAGCAAAGCCAATTGGGTACAAAGGTATCTCTATTGAGTAGTTTGTCTACATTAAAGGCAAACCAATAAGTTTGACCATTGTAATCTTTGAATATTTCTTGAGCTAAGCCATCGCCTAATAGTTCAGGGTTGAGAGGTGCGAGTGAAGTTCTGTGAAAAGAAAATTTAGGAATAATTCGAAGTTCGTCCCAAAGTAGGTATTGAGCAGCAAGGCTTGCAGAACCAAGTGTATTAGCTGTCATATCACCTATGGAGAAACCATAGTCCGGTGAAAAACCATCAAATATTTCAATGCTCGTTTGATATAAAAGACCAAAACCGGAAGCATATAGAATAGCTTTCTTACGTTTGGTACCCGTCCATGTTAATACATCCGCCGAATAACGACTGATTTGAAATGCGGTCATGAAGTGACCAAATTTATCTATTTGGAACCACTGGGCATCATCATTGTAAAAACGAAAGTAGGAGAGTCCGTTCTCTTTATACCACAAAGCATAAAGCCCTGTCATGGAACTCACGTAACCCACGCCAGCAATGCTTACTACAGGAATAAAACGTTTCTTAGAAAAAGTAATACTATCTTGAGCATGAAGATTCACGCTCAAATGGGTAAGAAGTAATACAATTAGAAAGAGCTTTTTCAATTACTACAAAGTAGATTAATAAATCGATGAGTTAAACAAAGATAACGATTACATTGTTGTAATTAATATAGATATATGATAGTTTTGACAACAATAGGGTTTTGGTTTAAATTATATTATTATTATCTTTATAATTGCTTAACTATTTATCATACAAAACATTATAATTGCATCTTTTTATTTCTATACCTTTTAAATTATATATTTTATGGGATTTCTAAGCGAGTTTAAGGCCTTCGCTATGCGAGGCAACGTTGTTGATTTGGCTGTCGGTGTAATTATCGGTGGAGCCTTTGGTAAAATTGTATCCTCTGTAGTGGATGATTTAATCATGCCGGTAGTCAGTATTTTTCTGGGCGACAAAGGATTCAAAGATAAATTCTATGTGTTCGGAGAAAAAACATTTGATAGTTTAGCCCAAGCAAAAGAAGCGGGTGTTCCGGTATTTGCGTATGGGAATTTTATTCAAACAGTGATTGATTTCACTATTTTAGCTTTTATCATTTTCATGATGATTAAAGGAATGAATAACATGAAGAAGAAAGAGGAAGCAGCAGCTCCTGTAGCAACTCCTGCGCCATCTAACGAAGAAAAATTATTGGCAGAAATTCGTGATTTATTGAAGAAGTAATAATTAAGTAAATAGTAAAAATGAAAAAAGTTTTATTGATTGTTTTTGTATTGTGTTTAGGAATAGCAGTACAAGCACAAGATAGTACCATAGTGAGACCTCTGAAGAAGGATACCGTTTGGAGAAATACAGTAGCTTTTGGGGCTAACTTAACTAACGTAGGTTTAAGTAACTGGGCTGCCGGGGGCCAAAACAGTATAGCTATGACAGCATTCTTTTTAGGGAATGCTAACTATCAGAAAAAACGTTTGCGTTGGAATAGTATCTTAGATATTGCTTATGGTTTTCAACGTTTAGGTTCTAAAGAATATCCATTCAGAAAAAACGAAGATAAGCTTTATGCATTTACAAAGTTATCCTATAATTTGATAGATAAAGACAAGTTGTTAGCTACTACTTATCTAGAGTTTCGCTCTCAATTTGCTCCGGGTTATACTTTTTATGATCAAATAAAATACGATTCATCAGTCTACATTTCTAATTTCTTGGCTCCGGGTTATGTTAATTACGGTCTCGGGTTTGAATCTAGACCTATTAAAAACCTATCCATGGTATTAGCTCCGATAACGTTGAAATATACCATTGTTAATTCTCAAGTATTATCTGATGCGGGAGCATTTGGGGTGACTCCGGGTAAGAGATTCAGACAAGAGCTAGGGGCGTCCTTCTTATTGAAATATAAGATAGACTTAATGAAAAACGTCACTTATACTACACAGTTATCTCTCTTCAGTAATTATAAGAATTTTAACGTAGATGTGTATTGGGATAATAATGTGTATATGAAAATCAACAAGTATTTAACCACGACCTTCTCTACCAACATGATTTATGATGATGATATCAATGTAAAACGTGATGATGGTACTGTAGGGCCTGCGTTGCAGTTTAAACACGTGTTATCTGTTGGTTTATTAGTAAAACTAAACGATTTTGGAACTAGATAATTCTATTCTGAAATCTGAAATAAAAAAAGACCTCGATTATCGAGGTCTTTTTTTTATTTCTTAATCTGATATTGTGATTTTGAATTGGGGTGATCTAAATCAATGGTTGCAAATCGAAAGGGTTTCCCTTTATATACTTCTTGTTGTTTTACAACGGCTTCCGGCATATGATATACAGTGATATTGGTAGGTGATTGACCAATATCGTTATGTACAAATGTGTATTCAAAAGACTGTAGATTATGATTGTTGCTTCTTAATTGTGCAGGAGTCACGATGGTTAATGAGGGCAACATGTAAAATGTGATTACGTGTATGCTGTCAAATTGATGGGCTTTAATAGTGAAAAACACAGGATAGTAATAGTCCTTTTGTAATAGTATAGTATCGCTATGGCGAACGTTAAATTTGAAATAACCACTATCGTTAGAGAATGTAATTAAATCATGATCATGATGAGATTTGACTTTGACACCTTTAATGGCTGTACTATCTTGCATATTGATCACTTTTATATGTATCTCTTGAGCTTGAATCAAGAACGATGTGACACTGAATAAGAATATTAAAACGACTTTCATAATTGATATTTTTACTAAGGTATTAATTTTTTGCTAAAATGGAGAATCCATTTTTTGCTCGTTGAACTGCAAATTTATGATCTACCATTGGTAATACATACGAAGATGTACCCAATTCAGGCACCCATTTTTTTATATATTTAAATTCAGGGTCAAATTTTTCTTGTTGAGCCACTGGGTTAAATATTCTGAAATAGGGTTGAGCATCAGCTCCGGTACCAGCACACCATTGCCAATTCCCATTGTTAGCAGATAAATCATAGTCTAATAGTTTTTGAGCAAAGTAGGCTTCTCCCCAACGCCAGTCTATAAATAGATGTTTGGTCAAGAAAGAGGCTACCACCATTCGAACACGATTATGCATATGTCCTGTTGCATTTAACTCTCTCATACCGGCATCCACTAATGGATAACCTGTTTTCCCTTGGCACCACTTTTCAAAGTCCTTTTCATCATTTCTCCATTGAATTACATCAAACTTTCTATTGAATGATTGGTGCACTACGTCAGGAAAGTGGAAGAGCAATTGCATGAAGAATTCTCTCCATATTAATTCACTCAACCATGTTTCATTTAACTCAAGCGCTTTTCTAGCCTTTTCTCGTACACTAATTGTTCCGAATCGAAAATGGATGCCTAGCTTACTAGTACCCTCTTCGATGGCCGGATAATCTCTTGTTTGATCATAAGTTCGTATAACTTTCTGTAGTATTTGTGAAGATGGTATCGAGATTTTTGATCTCTTAAATCCTATTTCATCAAGTTCATAGGTTTTTTCAAAAGAAATGGACAATAGGTTATGAAAATACTTTTCTGTAGGATAAGCTTTCAGGTAAAAGTTATTTAGTCGAGATAACCACTTTTTTTTGTACGGTGTGTATACTCGATAGGGTAGCCCTGAATCATTAAGGATTTCATCTTTTTCAAAAATAACTTGATCTTTATACGAATGGAATGTAATTCCATTTTCTTGTGCCCATGTTTCAATTTTCAAATCACGTTGTATGGCACTTGGCTCATAATCCTGATTCGTATAGATGGCGTGAATATTGTATTTCGCTTTTAATTGTTGAAATACAGTTAAAGGTGATCCATGAGCCAAGTATAATGAACTGCCAAAGTTAGCTAGTGCTTTTTTTAATTCCAGAACTGTATCATAAATAAAGGTAACTCTAGCATCTTCTTTATCTTCAATATGATTTAAAATATCTGTGTCAAATATAAAAATGGGTAATACATTTTGATGCTCTTTTAAAGCATAGTATAATCCTGCATTGTCATGCAATCTTAAATCTCTTCGAAACCAGAATAGTGTGATTTTTTCCATAATGATGGAACAATTGAAAAATAAAAATGTTTATGCAGGCGATATTTCGTCGTTTTCACGACGCTGAAGTGTCACGTCCACTGGTTTTTTCTTTCCTTTCTCTTTATTCTTCTTTTTCTTGAATAAATCTCTTAGGTGATCAAAGCCTGCAGTATGCATGATACTGAATCCGGTGGACATTGTTGCGTTACTTGTAGTAGCAGTGATGAGAGAGTTTTGGTTTACTTTATTATATACTTTGACACGTAAGCTTCCATTAGGATTTAACATGTATTCAACAGTCCATTCACCTATAATACTCATGGCTGCTTGGTTATTACCGGTGGTGCTGTTGGTATATTGATAACCGCCATCACGTGAAATTCTTAATCGACCATCCATGGCAGTATAGCTCAAACGCATATTAAATGTGCTTAATCCATTTCTGTCGAGAGAACTTAGATCAATGTAGATATCTAAATTATCATCCACTTGTGATAAGTAGTTGCTTAATTGATTAGATAATAATTCGCTGATGTTAGAATAAGATCCTTGGATACCTGTGAATGAATTATAAGGCATCAATTTACGCATGACAATCAAACTGAATACTTGCTTGTTTAATTCCGGTGGATTGTTGACAATGTAGGATTCAAATTGTAATACTTCACCCGTAAATTGCCCCGGGTATTTTTTCGGAATAGTAATTCCTAATTTAATTTCCGGTTGTAATAATGAACCTTTAAGCCCCATCAATACATTGACCGGATATCGTCGTGTAGCATCCGGTGATGCAGCTAGGGTAGGGTCTTGAACAATTGGTTTTAAAGGGGTGTATACTTCGTACTCTGTATCAATATCTAAAATACCTTCATAAGGATTTCCATTCCAAGTAATACTACTCCCTTGTTTGATGGTAAATTCTTTGTTGATTAATCCGGCTAGTGTAAAATTGTATTTACCATCTACGATGGTATAGTTTCCAAACATATTAAACTCTCCACGGGTATCAATAGTTAATTTCATTGTACCTTCTCCATTACCACGAATAATATCGCCGGCTTTTTTATCAAAGATGATTTCGGTATAGGCTTCTCTAGTAACATCAAAGTTCAAATCCATTTGAATACCTGATAAATCAACTTTGCGTTTTGGTTGTTTTTGTGCAGGTAGTGAATCTTCATAAAACGTAATGTAATTGCTTTGAACTACGGTAGAGGTAGATAACAATGGAATGAAGATTCGGGTATCCTTTTTAGAAACAGCCGTCGCATTAATTTTTAATTCATTACTAGGGCCTAAGATTTCCCAATTGCCACTTACGTATGCTTCACCATAAAATAAACTGGTATCTGTTTCAGGTAAGTTTAGTGCTTGAAAACCTGTGCTACCTTTATCTTCAATATGACCTTTTAGATTTAAAATGAAATTACTGAAGTAAGTATGATATACACCACCATACACTTTACACAAATGATTATTTTCATCCTTTAGTTCGATATTGTCTAGCTGAATATAATCATCTTCCATTCGAATGTAGTCGTCGAAATAATAAGTGGTTCCTAAGTAAGGTATTTTAAATCGTCCTTTTCTAACAAATGCTTCGCCTGTTACCAATGGCTCTAATATTTTTCCGGTGATTTTAAAATTTCCGGTAGCGTATCCATAGATATTGGTTACAACACCTTTCATGATTGGATTTAATGCTGCGATGTCTGCGTCATTAAATTCAGCTCTCAAATCTATTCGTTCTTCTTGTTTAGAAGTCTCCGGTTGATAATATCCTTTTAATTCAATCGTATTAATGTTGTTGCGGAGTACATCCACATCTACATCCACTTTTTTATTTATGTTATCCCAAATAGCCTCACCTTGAATATCTCCAACATAAGTTGTGTCAACTTTTAAATCTTTAATAGATAAAGTGCCATCTACGTCTTCTGTTCCCAATTTGATAATACCATTCATTTCTCCTGAAAACTTTGTTTTAGAGAATAAAGAAGAAAAATCTTGTATAGAAATTTTTTGTAATTCAGCGGTGCCGGTAAGTTTGCTGTTGGAATGAACCCCATTGACGGCTATGAAAGAACTGGCATTGCTTAATCCTATACTATCAAAGGTAGTTTTGTCTTTACCCCAACGGATATAAGCATTATCTGAAATGTTCCATAGCTTGTTTTTAATGGAAAGATAGGAGTTGTCAAATTGAACTTCCCACACCTCATCAGTGATAGCCATATTACCGCTGATTCTACTGTAATTCTCCGTATTCTTTTGTGCCAAAGAAGTGTAGAAGTCTACATCTTTATTGAATAATACTGTTTCTATAGAAAGTTTTTCAGTGTAAATAGAATTGTTTATTTCTTGATTTTCTGAGTAGAAAGAAAAACTACCTAATAAAGTATCGGAATTGCTTTTGTGTGAACTGTATAGGTTGAATCGATTTTTTTGAAATTCATAACCCTTTACATAAAATGTGTCAATTGCTCCTCTTGCTTTAAACTGTTTGGTATTGCCTGATTTGAAATTACCTTTTATCCAACTGTTATTAGAAACATAAACGGATGGTGCATATACTTGCAGAATGTCATTTATATCATGAATTTGAATATCATAATTCAGATTGTAACTAGAATAAGTGTTATTGGTTTTATGATGGTAATAGTTTTCTCTATGTTCATCCGGATGGGTAAATAACATAAAGTATTCTTCTACATATTCTGTGAAATCGGAAGCAAGTTCAGTTAATTTGAAATCGCCATCTGCCGCTAAGGTAATAACGTCAGAATCTATATTAATCTTCTTTTGGTTTTCGATTGTATTGGCAATAGACAAGTGTAATGTGTCTATATTAATTTCTTTATTATCATCGTACAGAAGATACGTATTTGTGATGTATCCGTTTCCTGTTGCATCGTCTAGATTGGTACCTTTAAAATCAAGTACAATGTTCGATTCTACTAGTGCATTTTTACCGGAGAAATCCATATGTAATGGCTTTAGTCTGGCTTCTTTACACACTGCTTTTAAATTGAATATTTTTTCCTCTTGTCTGAAGTCAAGCAAACCATCTACCATTAACACCATGTTGGAATCGTTGATCTCTACATGACCGTTGAATGCAGATTGTTGTATATCGGCATCTGTTTTAATATTACGATATGGGTAATTGTTAAACTCTAATAAATGGATATCAGATTTTAGATGTATTGTCGCGATTTCAGGTTCGAATCCTTTACCATTGATAGTACCATTCATCTGAATTTTACCAAGGGATTCACTTTGTAGTAATTTACCTAAATCAAAATTTCGAGTTTCAATATTACCTTCGTAAGTAGAATTAGCCATGTAATCATTAGGTAATTTCATCGCTAGTTCTGTTTTGATAGTTCCTAAACCGGATTGAATAGTTCCGTAGGTGTAAAAGTCTTTCAATTGACCTGTAAAATCTAAATTACCTTTTACAAAATTTACTCGATGAATGAAGTCGTGTGTATTGGAAGATATATAGGGTGTTAAGTCTTTAGAGTAGATTTCAAAGTGGTTTAAACTAGCATCGATGAACATCTTGTTTACATCGGGTAGACCTTCAATGAATACTTTACCTTTAATGATATCATTTTGTCCGTGAGTTAGCGTCATGTTACGAACATTAAAGTGACTTACTGTGCCATTGAAGTCTCCGCTAGCACCTAACTTTAATGGCAAGTGTTGTAAGGAGGGGGCAAAGTGGACTAAATCTCTAAAGTCAACATAGCTGCTATCCAAATGAGCAATAATTTCTGTTTTGGTATTAAACGACTTCATGTCTACAATACCATTAGGATAATTAAATTTTAAATAACGATTGATTCTGGTGTTGCCAATGTGAGCTTGAAGCTTATCCAGTTCCATGTAATAAGGATGAAAAGTATAAATAGCATCCAGTTGATGAACATGTAAATGAGTTTTGGTTTCCACTGTTTGTAATCCCTGAACGTTAATTCGGAATGTGTCGGAATAAGCGTATAAATCATCTACAAAAGCATAGATGCTGTCAAAGGTGAAATGATTGTAATCGAAGCCTTCTTTGATATAAGGTTTGGGTTGGTTCTCCCAAACGAATTTCATATTGACAAGTCGGATATCTTTGATACTAAAAGGGGAGGATTTTTTAGTAGTATCTTTAGGTGGAGTTAATTTTTTTATAGCGTAAACAAAATGATTGATGTTGACCGTATCATTAGGCGTATAAGAGGCCAGTCGTACGCAACCATCTTTCAAAATAATATCTTGAAGTTGTAAGGTAGGTTTATATGAATTATCCCAATTTAATAAATCGAAATCTACCCATAATTCTCCTACATCGATGAGGGAGGAATCTCGATAGTCTTTGATGTGTACCCCATAAAGGGCAAAATGGTCAAACCAATCTACCTGAACTCGCTCTAAAGTAATGGAATGATGGAGTAGTTCGGTAGCCTTTTCACCCGCTTTTTGTCCAATCCATTGTTGCACAACTGTCAATCGGAGGGATATAATGAGAAGCGTAAGTAAAATTAAGGCAAGAAATAGCGTATAGGCGACGATTTTAAAAATCCCCCTTATGAAAAGTCTGCTAATTTTCTTTACTTGAATGTTCAATTTATGAATATAACAATTTTAGCGATAGAATCCTCGTGTGACGAAACCTCCGCGGCGGTTATCCGCGATGGAAAACTCCTTTCCAATGTGGTAGCCAGTCAGGAAATACATCGGTTATATGGTGGTATTGTTCCTGAGTTAGCTTCCAGAGCACACCAACAGAATATTATCCCTGTTGTAGATCAGTCGCTTACTATAGCAAATATACAAAAAACAGACTTAACTGCAGTAGCTTGTACCACCGGACCGGGTTTATTAGGCGCTCTTTTGGTAGGTGTTTCTTTTGCTAAAACGATGGCAACGGCACTAAACGTACCTATGATTGAGGTGAATCATATGCGTGCCCATATTTTGGCGCATTTTATTGAAGATCCTAAACCTTCTTTCCCTTTCTTATGTCTTACTGTTAGCGGTGGTCATACGCAGATTGTACTAGTGACGTCGCCTTACGATATGACCGTAATTGGCCAAACGCAAGATGATGCGGTAGGGGAAGCTTTCGATAAAACGGCTAAATTGTTAGGCTTACCATATCCTGGAGGTCCACTAATTGACAAATATTCTGCGCAGGGCAATCCGAATGCCTATACTTTCCCAAATATTGATGTGCCAGGGTTGAATTATTCCTTTAGTGGAATTAAAACAGCTATTCTTTATTTCTTGAAAGATAAACAAAAACTACAATCAGATTTTATAGAGAAAAATCTGCCGGATATATGTGCTTCTGTACAACAAGCATTACTAGATATATTATTCAGAAAATTGCAACGAGCTGTAAGAGAAACGGGAATCAAACGTGTAGCTATTGCCGGTGGAGTCTCTGCCAATAAAGGTTTACGTGCAGCTTTGGAACGCAAACGCGTAGAAGAATCTTGGGAAATATTTATTCCGGATTTTGAATATTGTACAGATAATGCGGCTATGATTGCTATGGCAGCACATTTTGAATACGAAAGAAATAACTTTGCGTCTTGGGACGTATCGCCGGATCCAAGAATGCATATACCATTAAACGATTAATGATATGTCGGACTTATCTAAAGATATTTCCATAAAGAATAAAAAAGCCTCCTTTGAATACGAGTTTATAGACACGTATACGGCAGGAATTGTATTGAAGGGAACGGAGATAAAATCTATTCGTCAAGGGAAAGCATCCATAGCAGAAGGGTATTGTTTCTTTGAAAAAGGAGAATTATGGATTAAAGGGATGAATATATCCGTATATGATAAAGGTACCTACAACAACCACGAACCACTACGTGCGAGAAAATTGTTATTGAACAAAGATGAACTAGATAAATTAGAGCGTAAAAGTGAAGAGAAAGGTTTAACGATTATTCCTCTAAAATTATTTAGTACCTCCAGAGGTTTTGTGAAGTTGGATATTGCTCTGGCACGAGGTAAAAAGCTTCATGACAAGCGAGCAAGCATTAAGGAAAAAGATATTAAGCGTGAAATAGACCGCATTCGATAAGATGAAAAACTTTGGCATTTGTCATTTAAGTGTTATACCTGTTCGCAAAGAACCTGGTGATATATATGAAATGACTTCCCAACTTTTGTTTGGAGATTTTTTTGAAATTATAGAAGTGTCACCGAATGAGAAATGGGTCTTAATTCGAAATGATTTTGATGGATATACCGGATGGATTGATGCTAAACAATATATGGCGGTAGAGGAGAGTTATATCCATAAACTACAACAAACGCCACCTGTTTTTTGTAAATCTTTATATGCTTTAGCCAAAAGTGAGAATCGTTTTTTCCCTTTACTGATGGGTTCTACCTTACCATTACATAAAAATGGAATAATCAGTATTGGAGATGAACCATTTATACTGGAAGGAGATGTAGGATATGCAGAACCATTTGATGCTAAACGTATTGAACAAACAGCATTATTATATTTAGGAGCACCTTATTTATGGGGTGGAAGAGCACATTTTGGAATTGATTGTTCCGGTTTTGTACAACAAGTATATCGTATGTTTTCAGTAGCACTACCTAGAGATGCATATCAACAAGCAGAGATAGGTATTACTACACCTTTTGAATATTATAAAGCCGGAGATTTAGCTTTCTATAAAAATCCGGAAGGACGTATTACTCACGTTGGCATACTTTTAGATAATCAAAGAATTATTCATGCATCCGGTCAAGTTCGTATTGACTTAGTGGATGAAACAGGTATTATACATACAGATAAAAAAATATATACGCATCGTTTAGCGTTCATTAAAAGAGTCTCTCAACTGTAAATAAACACTTCATCTATGTTTAAATACATTTCATCTTTGTTGTTAGGGTTGTTATTACCTTTGTTCTCCATAGGTCAACATATGCAAGTGGCAGTAGCTAGTCGTCCGGTGCCTAAAGCACTTCAAGGATTAGAAGTCAGTGCTACCGGTAAAATTTTATTTACGAAACAGGGGATGACTTATGTGTTGAATGCTAAGATGGATACGGTGTTTAAAGACATTGGGATTAAAGCTAAGTTTATAGGTACTTCTGATGAGTTCGCTACATTGATCACTGTGGGTAATAGAAGTTTACTATCTATCTATAATGCCTCGAATGTAAAGAAGGATTCTATTCTAGCCGACGTTGCCATTCTAGATTATGCCTTTCGACCTGATGGTAAAAAAATATACTTGGTTACGAAGAGTAGTCAGTTAGTGATTATTGATTTAAAAACACGACAACTATCAGGTGGGAATACCGCTGTACCTCCTATGAACATTACGGGTGTAGGATATTTAGAAGATAATAAAATTTTAATAGGAGCGAATATTCAAGGAGCTATTGTAGATACAACGGGTGCTACAGTTTCCTATTATCAAACACCCAATATCAGCGTGGTACGTACGAGTCCTACCGGAAAAGATTACGCGGTGCTTCATTTAGGTTCCGACTTTAGTTCAATGTCTTGGTTTAATGCGGGGAAAGAAATAAAGTGCAAGCATCAATATTCTAACCAGTACCCTTATTATGAAATTGTGATGGGACAATTGGATACGGTGCAAACATCGGCTTCTATGGTTCAAAGTTTTGACATAGGTCATGATGGATTGAACTTAATCACAACCGATCAAAGTGGTCGTTTATTACTTTGGGATACTCATGGTCATGTTAAAAAACAAATCGAGCTAGGGTCTTATAACACCATAGCTCGATTTTATGCAACTAATAAAATTATCTATTATCACACTACTCAGAATAAATTGGTAGTGGTAGAGTATTAAGATTATTTATCATTCACTACGGCTGAGTCGCAGATATAGGTAGGCATAATGCCGGTACTTTTAATTTTAGTTTCGTAATCATCTACACGCGTATTTCCGGTAAGTACAAGGGCTGTGTCTAAGCCCACATTATTTCCTCCGGCGATATCGGTTTGTAATGTGTCACCCACCATCAGGATATCTTTTTTACTTATATCGCGAGTGGCACGAATCATATCGAAGGCAAACATAAATACTTGTGAATCGGGTTTCCCAAAGCGAATAAAACGTTTCCCTACAATACTTTCTAACATAGTAGCAATACCACCAATAGCAATAGCTACTTCATGTTTGGAAAGAGGATACGTATTATCGGTATTGGCAACAATAGCAGGAATGGTTCTTTTACGTAGTAAATTCACCGCTTTATTGATGTCTTGAAACCAATCAAATCCTTCATCATCTAATAATACCAATGCATTCACTTGGTTAATATTGTCATCATTAATTTCACTCACCGGAATGGTTTTAATACCCGCCGATTGAATGTAATGTGCTGAATGTTCCGTCCCTAAATAGGCTACATAACCCTCTTTTACTTTTAATTCAATAAACTCTTTAGCCAGCATGCCGGAAGAGATGATACGGTCGGCGGTAATTTTATGAAATCCTAATTTATGATAGGAGGCAGCTAACTGTTCTGGGCTTCTAGAAGCATCGTTCGTTACAACGAAGTATTCTTGTCCGTTTTTTTCTAAAGCTTCAAAGGTGGATTCTATTCCCGGTACTAGACCTTTGTAATTTTTCAATACACCAAAGGCGTCAAAGAAGATGACTTTGTACTTAGGTAGTATGGAAGAAAAAGGAACAATTTGCATAATGGTATTAAGAGGTAATTTTTAAATGTTTAATAATAACTTCTGGATCAAACTCGCGTTCTACCGAAGGTAAGTACGTTTCAAAGGCTTCTTTTTGTAATTTACTGGCATACTTTTCACTAAAGAAATAAGTACCATCATGTAATACATAGTTTAAGATAAAGAAGCGGTATACTTCACGCATGAAACGAATTTCATTAGCGGTTAAAGGATATACTTTGTGATATTCTTCTAAGAACATTAAGAAGCGTGGTTCACTCATCGGTCCGATGACATAGCTGAACACGGTTCTATCACCTACGTCAGAACATACACGACTGAAGAAGTAGAAATCCATCACACGGTAACTCATGCGGAACCAATCGTAATCCCAACGAGAATAAATTTCTAATTTATCCGTAACAGAAAAATTACCGATGTTCCAATCAATGAAAACCGGAATGATATCGAAGTTTTTAACTCCTAGTTTATTTCTGTTTTTTAGGAATTGCTCACAGTGGTATTTTAAATAGTCTACCTGCATGCGAGAACCATAGCGTGCTTCATTCGCATCTAGATCGTCTAGAAGATTATAGATATCAGAGCGAAGTGTTTTGGAAGATTTAGGAAGAACGTTACGTACTTTGTAACACGCTTTGTGAAATTTGGCTACTTGTTCACCTAGTTTACGAATATGTTTTTCTTCTAATCGACGAGGAAGTCGCTTGTCTATTCGAATAGGATTATAAAAAGCTACCCAAGCATTAATACCATTCTCTTTGTAGTGATAGGTATATACTTGATTGTTTTTTAATAATGATTTTGAAATAACATTTTCAAAAGGGTAGAGGAGATTATTGCATAAAGCATTGATGATTCTATGATCTTCTCTAAAAATTTCAAACTTTCCGAAGAAGGAAAGTTTAGCAATCACAATATCGTCGTCTATAAATCGGATACGATAGACGTGATTGGTACTCACTTTAGCACTGATGTCTTCTACGGCAGCAATTTTGCGTTCAGCATCATACCCTTCCCAGGCCTTGTGAATAATATTGGAGTAATCTTTTAATTCCATGTAAGGAGGAAATGTTAAAATTCCATTGGGGAAAAGTACGAAGAGTATTGAAAAGTTGGTCTACGTACTTTTCCTGATTTATATAGCTTCAAAATAGCGTTGGATTTCCCAAGCACTGTCTTCTTGATATTGATGTACTTCCCAAAAACGTGTTTTGGCAAAATGCTCTACAAAGGTATAACCGAATAATTCTTTGGCTAAAGTAGACTGGTACATGTGAGATGTAGCTTCTAAAAGTGAATCCGGTAAAGAAACTAAGGATTCATCCATATAAGCACTTCCATTGGTAGCTTCTTGTAAATCGAGTTTGTGTTCAATACCATATAATCCACTAGCTAATGCAGCAGCCATAGCTAAGTAAGGATTTACATCAGAACCCGGAATACGCATCTCAGCACGCATGTTTTCGGGGTCATTATGAATGACACGCACTGCTGTAGTACGGTTTTCAATACCCCAGCTAATTGTAGTAGGAGCCCAAGTTCCTTTCACTAATCGTTTGTATGAATTAGTAGTAGGAGCATACATGGGTAATATATGAGGTAAACAATAAAGTTGTCCGGCAATGAAATGTTTCATTAAATCGGACATACCATTTTTATCATTTTCATCCCAGAATAAATTAACAGATTTATCCGGTGTCCATAAACTTTGATGAATATGTCCACCACAGCCCGGTAAGTTGGGATTCCACTTGGCCATAAAGGAAGGAAGAATGCCACCTTGACTAAATATTTTCTTTGTAAAATATTTAAACAACACAGCACGATCAGCTGCTTCCAAAATTCCTGTATGTGCAAGCGAAGCTTCGTAAACACCGGGACCTGTTTCTGTATGGAAGCCTTCGATGTTGACGTTAAGTGACGCTAACCCCTGAAGGTAGGTTTCTAATAAGTATTGAAATTTACCTAATCGAAGCAGTGAATATCCAAACATCCCTTCTGTAATAGTATAGGGATCTTGGTAGCTTTTATCGTGCATAGATTCAGCACTCTCAGAGAAGTTGAACCATTCAAATTCCTGTGCATACTCCGCATGGTATCCCATTTGGGTAGCTTTTCGAACGATACGTTTCAGTAAGGAACGGGGACATATGGAACTATGTAATCCATCGGAATCTTCAAAATCGGCAAGCAAGAGTGGCATGGACTGGTTCGTCTCATGCATACGGTAAGTGTCGACGTCTAACTGACAAAAAGCATCCGGATATCCGGTATGCCAACCTGTAACTTCTAAGTCGGGGATGCATTGGTCAGCAATGTCCCAACCAAATAATACGTCACAAAAGCCTAATCCATTTTCAATAGATTGCATAGCCTTTTGTACGGATATCCATTTCCCACGTAATACGCCATCCAAGTCCGTCACACCATATTGTATAAAACCATTTGGATTTTCTTCTGCAAATAACTCTAATCTCTCTAGCGACATAGTAAAAGTTGTATTACTAAAAATAAGATTAATTGCGGTCAGTTCAAAAAAAAAGTCATCGATAGTGATCGATGACTTTTAAAACTATGAAGTAGAGTATGAATTACGCTAAAACGGGTTCTTCATTTTTTGCTTCTACTGTTTCAGTAGCTGAAACGTCTGATGTTTCTTTAGGGAAACGAATAGCTAATACAGCAAAGGAAGCAAGAAAAACTAATACACCTAAGTATAGGAAGGAATCATTCCATTCTAATCCGCTAATTTGTTTTTTGAATAAGAACATTCCGAAGAATGCACCAGCATTACCACCTGCCCCAACGATACCGGATACAGCACCTAAAGCTTTTTTGTTGATGAATGGAACCACGCTGAAAGTAGCGCCTTCACTCATTTGTACGAATAAACTGAAGATGACAAGAGATACAATAACTAGAGGGATTTGTTGCATGCGAGAGAAGATCATTAAACATACACCTTCAGCAATTAATGCGTAGAATAACCAGTTCACACGACCGCTTAAGCCTTTTTTATTTCCAAAACGATCACCTAAAATACCACCTAATGAACGAGCAAATAAGTTCATTAAACCGAATAAACCTGCAATGATACCAGCAGTTTTCATATCCATTTGCATGTAATCAGCAAAGTATAAAGCAGCATTCGAGTTAACGATTAATTCTACACCAAAACAAGCTGCGTATGCTACGAATAGGATCCAAACGCGGTAATCAGAAAGAGCAGCTACGAAAGAGGAACCGGCATCTTTACCAATTTTATCATTTTGATCACGTGTTTTGTTTACCTCAGAATAATTTCCTTCCGGAGTATCTTTTGTGAAGTTATAATATACGATACCCATGATAAATAAAAGGGCACCCGGGATAACCATGGCATATCTCCATGCTAAGCTTTCTGCACCATAAACAGTTAGGAAACCGGCAAATATTAAAGGCATTACTTGTTGTGTCACTCCACCACCTAAATTCCCCCAACCTGCAGTAGTTGCATTTGCTGTACCTATTATATTAGGTCCAAACATAACAGAAGTGTGGAATTGAGTAATAACGAAGGATGCACCAATTGTACCAATTAAAATACGTGCTAATAAAAATTGCTCGTAGGATTGAGCTAAACCGATACACATCACCGGAATAGATCCTAAGATAAGCAACCATGTATAGGCTAATCTTGGTCCGGTTTTATCACAAACCCATCCGATAAATAAACGCATGAATATGGTAGATGCTACCCCTAACATATTAGCGGTAACAATTTGATCGGTAGTGATACCTAAATCCGAACGAACGGCAGCTAGCATAGGAGCAATCCCAAACCAACCGAAGAAACATAAGAAGAAGGCCATCCATGTAAGATGGAAGGTACGCATTGGGATGGATGAGAAATCCGACAATACGATTTTGGTAGCTTTGTTTGAAGTATTCATGACAAAAGGGTGTTTGTTTGAATGATGGTACAAATATACGTAAAAATACTTTTAAATACGTAATAATACTTAGTAAAAATACGTACAAAATATTGAAATATTTAATAAGTATCTGAAAATCAGAAAGAAAAATATTTGAAAAAATATGAATTACGTAGAGAGCAGGTTAGGAAGTGTATGCTAGGAGATAGTTTTTTGAATATTAGCAACTTATATTTCTGAAATAAGATGAATTTTCGTACTTTTGCCATCCCTTTAAGGGACTGTTTATTGAGTTGATAGGCAGTTGTCTAAACCAAATTTCAACAGTTGCCCGACTGTTGATGTATTCAAAAGGGCAAAACAAATGAATACTCCAAAACCAGAAGATTTTAACTGGGACTTAGCAAACGACAAAGGCTTTGGTACTGCGTACTCAGAAGCTGATCGTAGCAAAATGGAAGCATTGTACTCTGGTACATTAAATCAAGTTTCCGAAAAACAAGTATTAACAGGTGTAGTGGTAGGTGTTACAGATCGTGACGTTATCGTTAACATCGGTTTCAAATCCGACGGATTAATTCCTCTATCTGAATTCCGTGATGTAGATGGTGGTGTTAAGACAGGTGACGAGGTAGAAGTGTATGTAGAAGATCAAGAAGATGCTGCAGGACAATTAGTTCTTTCTCGTAGAAAAGCGAAGATCATGAAGGCATGGGAGAATATCCAAAATGCATTAGATCAAGATGTAATCATCGACGCTTTAGTAAAACGCAGAACAAAAGGTGGTTTAATCGTAGATCTATTTGGTGTAGAAGCTTTCTTACCAGGTTCTCAAATCGATGTTAAGCCTATCCGTGATTTCGACGTTTTCGTTGGTAAGAAGATGGAAGTGAAAGTGGTGAAAATTAACTACACAAATGATAACGTAGTTGTTTCTCACAAAGTGTTAATCGAGAAAGACATCGAGAAACAAAAAGCAGAAATCCTAAACAACTTAGAAAAAGGTCAAGTATTAGAAGGTGTGATCAAAAACATGACCAACTTCGGTGTGTTCATCGACTTAGGTGGTGTAGATGGTTTACTTCACATTACAGATATTTCTTGGGGTCGTATCAACCATCCGGAAGAAGTATTGAAACTGGATGACAAAGTACAAGTAGTAGTTTTAGACTTTGATGAAGATAAGAAACGTATCTCTTTAGGTATGAAACAACTTACTTCTCACCCTTGGGATGCTTTATCAACTGACGTAACTGTTGGTTCTAAAGTAAAAGGTAAAATCGTAAACGTAGCTGACTACGGTGCGTTCCTTGAAATCCAAAACGGTGTGGAAGGTTTAATCCACGTATCTGAAATGAGCTGGTCTCAACATTTACGTAACCCTCAAGACTTCATGAAAGTGGGTGACGAAATGGAAGCAGTAGTATTGACATTAGATCGTGATGAGCGTAAAATGTCTTTAGGTATTAAACAATTAACTGAAGATCCTTGGACTAAAGGTGAATTGTTGACTAAATACGCTGTAGGTTCTAAGCACACAGGTACTGTACGTAACTTAACTAACTTCGGTCTATTCTTAGAATTAGAAGAAGGTATCGACGGTTTAGTACACGTTTCTGATTTATCTTGGACTAAGAAAATCAAACACCCTTCTGAATATGTTAAAGTAGGTGATAAACTAGAAGTATTAGTGTTAGAATTAGACACTGAAAACAAACGTCTAGCTTTAGGCCACAAACAATTAGAAGAAAACCCTTGGAATACATTCGAAACGATCTTCACTTCAGGTTCTGATCACAAAGGAACTGTAATCTCTAAAAATGATAAAGGTGTAGTAGTTGAATTACAATACGGTATCGAAGGATTTGCTGTAACTAAACACACTGTGAAAGTGGACGGTAAATTAGCTGAAGTAGGTGACGTATTAGATTTCAAAGTGTTAGAATTTATTAAAGATGAAAAACGTATCATCTTATCTCACACTAAAACTTTCTCTGACGTAGCAGAAGACGCTTCTGATGCTAAGAAAAAGAAAACAACTGCTAAACCTGCTGCAGGTGCAAAAACAGTTGCTAAAGTGAACAAAGAAGTTGAGAAATCAACTTTAGGTGATATCGAAGCATTGTCTCAATTAAAAGAGTCAATGTCAGATAAGAAAAAAGGTGAATAATCTTATTTCTAACCAATAATTTCAGAAACCCCATGATTACCATGGGGTTTCTTTTTTGTTAAAAATCTTACGAACGAAGTATCTAAAGTTGCGTATAAATAATTATATTTGTGTCCTCTAAATGGTTCTGTGGCCGAGTGGCTAGGCTGAGGTCTGCAAAACCTCCTACACCAGTTCGAATCTGGTCGGAACCTCAAAAACCTCCTCAACGGGAGGTTTTTTGTTTTTATACCCCTCATTATCATTAATTCATCACTATATTACATGTATAAACTTTTTAGGAAGAAAAGAGGTTTATGTAGCTAGGAAGCTTTTCCTATTTGTATCTGAATACTATAATAAGCATGACACGATTAGAAAAATTTAATAAAGACCATATCAATAAACCTATTGAAGGTAGTTTATCTAATATCACCAATTGGTTGCACGGTACTCCGCTTTTAGCCGAAAAAGGCAAAGTGGTGATTCGTTATACTGTGCGTGAAGAGTGGCTCAACTATCAAGGATTTCTACACGGTGGTGTAGGAGCCATGATTATGGATGATATGAGTGGTATGATTTGTATGATTTCTTCTACTGAAGAAAGTGTTTACTCTACCATTAACTTAGTGGTAGACTATCTTCGTGGGGCTAAAGCAGGAGATGTGATTACCGCTACAGCTTCTATCGTTAAACTAGGTCGTACTATTGCTTACGTAGAAGGTGAGATTGTAAACCAAGAAGGTCAAGTATTAGTGAAGTCGAGTTCTAATTTGGTGAATGTACCGGTGAGAGTATAAAAATAAATAGCGTCTATACTGTAGTGAAATAGAGTATAGACGCTATCAAATATATTATTTTAATTTCCCTGTAATTTTTTCAAGTTTGTCTTCAAGCTTTTCAATCTTATCCGTGCTTTTAGTTGCTTGACTGTTCAGTTTATCCAGCTTACTCGTTTGCTTATCTATTTTGTCATTCTGTTTTTTTAATTTTTCGGCATAGGTTTGTGCGTCTTTGGCATTTTGAGCTACTTTGTTTGCGTATTTTTTTCCTTGGCCTACTTTAGCTGTATTGCTATTTAAATCGGAGATCGCTTGATTATACTTCGATTGAATCTCACTTAACTCTACATTTAATTTGTCGAGTTTGTCTTTCTCTACAACTATCCTATCCTTAGCACCACTGATGGTGGTATTGAGTTCATTTATCTTAGCAACGGTTTTGACGGAGTCAATTCTTAGTTTGTCGATTTTAGATGTTTTTTGTCCGTAAACAAATGGGGTTAAACATAAGCTTAATACAATGGTTAAATACTTAATCATGAAAATTTTGGTTAATGAAAAACGATTAGTTATATAGTATGGATAGAGCAAATATATTGCCATTGTAATAAGAGCTTTGTATATTCATTATACTGTTTTATTTGTTGGTCGAATAGTTAGAAAATATTCGATGTTGTTTACCTACTAATTTTAATCGATATGAAAATTTTAGCTTTTGCAGGAAGCACTTCTTCTACTTCCAGAAATAGAGAATTGGTTAAATTTACTTTGACCTATTTTTCAGAACATGAAATAGATTTGATAGATCTGAATGATTATGAAATGCCTATATTCTCTGTTGATAGAGAATTCAATGGATATCCTCCGGAAGCTTATCGGTTTTTAGAAGCTATTAAAGAAAGCGATGTTATTATTTGTTCGTTAGCTGAACATAATCGTTCCTATTCGGCTGCGTTTAAAAATATTTTCGATTGGGCGTCTAGAATAAATGCGAAGGTATTTCAAAATAAACCTATGTTACTGATGTCTACTTCTCCCGGTAAATTTGGTGGAGGTAATGTGATGAATACTGCTAAAACATTTTTTCCTCAGTTTGGAGCAGATGTGAAGGTTACATTTTCCCTTCCATCGTTTGATCAAACTTTTGTGATTGGTAAAGGTGTGGTAGATGCAGATTTGTTAACTCAATTAGAAAACAGTATTAATCAATTTAAACAAGCCGTATAAAAATAATGGAAACGTATAGCAATTTAGTAGACGGTATCAATGCTCTGAAAAAGCAGGGCTATGTAGAAGATTTTAATTTACGTCAGAACTGTATTGAATGTAGAAATGGTTCATTCAAAGTATTTCATAATGAATTTGAAATAGATAAATTCTTTCGAATAGAAGGAGACGATTCAAGCCCGGATAATTCTTCTATACTCTATGCGATATCTTCTGAAGCACATGGAATCAAAGGTACTATGGTTAATTCATATGGAATTTATTCAGATGATATTGCTGATGAGATGTTAACTAAATTAAAATTTCATAGTTAATTAAAATGTCGAACATTGGTTTAGTGTGGGAAGAAAAGGCTGCCAGTATAGGTAGTTTTATGGTAGGTAGGTTGCTTCCTTTTTATCAAAAGAGAGCCGTAGGTCCGTTTGTTTTTGTAGATCACATGGGGCCTGCAGAGCTGAAGGATTATCAAAATTTAGATGTGCCTCCACATCCGCATATAGGCTTATCTACTTTAACCTATTTATTTGAAGGAGCTATTTTGCATAGAGATAGTTTGGGAACTGAAATGGAAATACAACCCGGTGCCGTCAATTGGATGACGGCCGGAAAAGGTATTGTACATTCAGAAAGGACACAGGAATATTTACGCCATACCGATAAGAAGTTACATGGCTTACAGATTTGGGTAGCATTGCCAAAGCATTTAGAGCAAATAGAGCCTTCTTTTTTTCATGTGAATAGAGAAGATATTCCAAGTTGGAATCAAAATGGATTACAGATAAAACTGATTGCCGGAGAAGTATTAGGTAAAAAGTCTCCAGTTCCTGTGCATAGTCCATTGTACTTTATTGAAATCAAAAGTGAAAAAGCTCAACAAGTAGAACTTGGAGACTATTTATTTGGCGAATCAGCACTATACATTTTGGAGGGCAGTATATCAAGTGAAGGTCATGTGTATGAATCTAAAAAAATATTAATAGCGAATGATAGCAAGCTTTGTAAGTTTCAAATAGAGGCGAATACTACGGTTTATATCTTCGGCGGAGAGCCTTTTCCGGAGGAACGTTTTATTTATTGGAATTTTGTGAGTTCGGATAAAGCGATGATAGAGGAAGCTAAGAAAAATTGGGAAGAACAGGACGAATCTCAATTTGTTAAAGTGAAGGGTGATGAGTTAGAGTTTGTTCCACTACCTAAAGCAAAATAAATTTGTATGGTTACTTTTAAACATAAAGAAGAAAGTAATACCGGTCAGTTTGAAATCTTAGAACAAGATCAAGTCGTGGGTATGATTATCTATCGATGGGCGGGTAGTTCTACTATCATCATAGAACATACGGAAACAAAAAAAGAATTCACAGGAAAAGGATATGCCAAGCAACTTGTTTATAAAGTAGTAGAATTGGCTAAAGAGAATGATGCAAAGATTATCCCTTTATGTTCGTTTGCTAAAAAAGTAATGGAGGCGGATCAGTCGTTGGCAGGATTACTCAAACATAGTTTTTAGTATAATTAAAGTAAACAATACTATGAATAAATTTTTAGTTCTATTTTACCTATTAATATCTTCAACTGAGTTGAGTGCTCAACAATTTAATTTGTATTATTTAAATCAAATTAAAAGGACCGAAGATACTATAGGTTTTATTTCCTTATCGGATACATATCAATTAAGTTCTTCTCCAGACTCATTAGCTGTTCCAGACTTAAGGAACGTTGAATACGATTCAACCAAAAATTACGAATATATCTGCCTAGATTCTAATTACAGAAAACAATTTCTGAGAAGTATGAATTTTACAGAAAATGATAAAGTTTATATCTATTCATATTCAAAAAAACTATTAATATCATTACCTATTCATACATTAAAAACAGTAGCATGTCTTAATTTTTATGGTGCAGAATGGCCATATAAGCAATGGGACTATATGATTGGATTTGAAATTAATTTGAATAAACTAAAAGGGTATGAAAAGTATTTTACAAATACATTGGTTTTTGTTGGTAAACATAATCCTTTTGTAGTTAATCAACTAAAGTCGATTGTGTGGGAACAGATTGATACAATAAAATTCCCATTGGGTAAGGAAAAGATGTTAGAGGGATATTCTACCGGATGTATTAAAAGTAATGCTTATTACTATACAAACGGTAAGATGATGTATTATATACAAGATTGGAAACACAAAAAATACGGGATATGGGTAAAACATTTAATTATTTTAGATTCAAAGACAAAACAAATCATTTTTGAAAGATATTATTATACTGGAGAGAGCACATCATTTAATTCTATCTATAGCCAATGGACTGGAAGATTATTCAAAAATAAACCATCAGTAATTTTTGGTTTTACCAACCACGCATTTAGTTGTCCTTATATTGATTTTATAGACTCAAATCTCGATTCTGTTTATATAAATTGTGACAACAGACATTAGAATAGTTAGAAATTCGCTCAGAAAACCATAAAAGAGAACTAATAAAAATTACTCCATTGGAGTGTATTAGGTCGCCTGAAAATTAGAGTGATTTCATTACAAATAAAAGCAGAGTTGTTAATGATGGGATTTAACTACTCTAAAATTTCCATCTCTACTCTTCGATTCAACTTACGAGTATCTTCTCTGCTGTTATCAGCAATAGGATAAGCCCCACCGTAGCCAATAGTTTCAATGCGGTTGGCGTTAACTCCTTTGCTTACCAAATAAGCTTTTACATTTTTAACCCTATCTTCTGATAGCTGTACATTTAGTTTCGCATCGCCCACATTATCGGTGTGCCCAATAAATAATACACGAATAGTGGTGTCTTGTAACATCCATGCGGCTACTAAGTCGAGTTGTTTTTTCGCTTCCGGTAATAATTCTGCTTTACTTTGAATAAAGATTAAATCCTTCATCGTGACACGTTGCGGAACTTTAATATTTGCTGTGTCCGTTTGAATAGGAGGTGGTGGAGTAGGTTTGGTTGCATGCATGGAGTAAACACCATTACCTAAACTGTCATGACTTTCTACATATCTTTTATGTTCCAACCAAGATCGGTGACTTTGTAGATGATGTTGGTAATGCTTGGATGCCATGCTATTATGTTTGGGAGGCACATAGGCTGTAGGCATTGTCTCAATAAATTCTAAACGAATATCATCTAAGGCTACATCGTTGCCATAGGTGTAAGTGTTTAAGTTTTCTATAGCAATACTAACGGTTCCGCTATGAGCACCGGAATACCAACCTCCGGCCATACGCACCCATTGGTACACATGATAAAAATCTTTTTCTTCAGCAATCACTTCTCCGTTGATAGTAACGCGTAAATTTGGATCGTTACCCTTGATATCAGCCGTCTCAAAATCAAAATTCGTTTTCGGTGGTTGAAGTTTAAAAATATTACAGAAATAAGCTTCAAACGAATACATGGAATTAGGCTTAACTGTTACTTCGTAATACCAAATTCGTTGATGTGCTACGCCGGAGGAATTGGCTACCAAATAATATCCTAATCCGCTGGTGTGGTCGCCTGAAAGAGTATTTTTAAAATCTTTTCCCGCAAAGGAAGCTTTCTTGGTAATAGAATATTCGCCCGGTTTGCAATCTTCGGAATATTTATAATCGGATTCAAATTGTTCTACTCCTAACTCGAAGCTTCCGTTAGGTATAAGATTAACACCTTGTTGAGCATAAGCCCAACTGAAACAACTAATCAATAATAGAGTTATATGGAATTTAACGTACAACACCCGGTTTGTTAGACTGAACTGCGATGGTGATATTACCGGAGTTTAAATTATAGGCCACTAAAATATAATCCGGATTCAATTTCCAGTAATACATTTGTGAATAGTGATTATCTTCTTCATTACTTACCATGATAGCATCACCTAATGAACTAGAGTAATAGTCAATAATGTTTTCATATACATTCGCCGCTTTGGTGCCGTTCATTTCATTAAATACGATACTGTATCGGTAAAGCGTATCATGACTAAAGTTACATTCCAACTTAGCCGGATACCCAATGAATGTAATGTTTTTAGTAGCTTCCGTTAATCCTTTTTCTCCTAGTGCATCATTATTGTCTTCCGGACGCAAATCGGCAATACCGTTCACGTTGTTTACCACACGAGCAAAGGTGAATCCAATTGGAATTTTTTCATATAGATTCAAGTAGTACTTATCATTGGTAGAACTACCAAAAGGTTTTTCTTTTTGAATGGGGATACTAACTACTGTATCAGTTTGGGTAATGGTATCAAGAACAATAACTTGAACAGAATCCGATGTGTTGTTGGTTTCATCTCCGTCAAAATTACAAGCAGCAGACATAAGCATGATAATGCTTAGCTTGAAAAAATAGATAATACTATTACGAAGGGTCCACATCAATGATAACTCTGGTTTTTTTGTGATCAGGTAACGCACAAATATCTTCAACAACGGTCTTGATTTTATCTTTGTAACTGCGTAATCCCTGTATGTCTCTCTCTAATTTAATAAAGATTTCGAAATGATAATAATTTCTAAGCTTTTCTATGTAAGCCGGGTGAGCCCCTAGTACTCGTTTAGACCCAAACGCCAACTGTAGGGTATGGGCTATTTGTTTAGCGCCCATATCGGCCACGGATTTATCCTTATGTAAAACGGATAAACGAATCATTCTAGTATAAGGAGGATAACCGTATTCCTTGCGCTCATGAAGTTCTCTAAGGTAAAACTCTTCTGCTTTGGAATTGTCCAAATATTGAAATACAGGATGTTCCGGACGAAATGTTTGAATATATACGTTTCCTTTTCCGCTTTTTCGACCGGCTCTACCACTTACCTGCATTAAAGTTTGTCGAGCTCTTTCCATGGAACGGTAATCCGGCATGTTTAACATTCGATCGGCATCATATACTGCTACCAATTCCACATGTTCAAAATCCAATCCTTTGGTCACCATTTGGGTCCCTACCAGCACATCTATCTCCTTGTTTTCCATGCTTTGGAAAATCTCATTAAAGGCATTCTTTTTACGGGTGGTATCTAAATCCATGCGTAGGATTTTAGCATCCGGAAGTACATAGCTTAATTCTTCTTCAATACGTTCCGTTCCTGAACCTACGTAATGCAAATTAGAAGATCCGCACTCTGCACAAGATTTTGGAGTTTTTTGTACAAAACCACAGTAGTGACAACGTAACTCGTGTGCAAACTGATGATAGGTAAGTGCAACGGAACAGCTGTGACATTCCGGAATAACACCGCAATCGTCGCAGCGTAGAATAGGAGCGTAACCTCTTCTATTTTGAAATACGATGGATTGTTTCTTATCTGCAAGGTTGGTTCGAAGTGCGTCCGTTAATGCTAAAGAAAATCCATGTTGTATACTTTTGTTCTTCTGCTCTTGACGCATAGACACGTAATGGAGTATCGGAGGATTTACTTTCTCATGTCGATGTAATAACGGAACATAACCCCAGCGTTGTGTGCTGGCAGCTTCGTAGCTTTCCAACGTTGGAGTAGCAGAACCTAGTAGTGTTTTAGCGTGATGTTTTTTGGCTAATACCAAAGCTACATCTCTAGCATGGTAGCGTGGTGCTGGGTCTTGTTGTTTGTATGACGTTTCATGCTCTTCGTCCACAATAATTAATCCCAAATTATTGAAAGGTAAAAAGATAGAAGAGCGTACTCCTACAATTACGTCAAATCTACCTTCTAGCAAGCCTTGCCATACTTCTACACGTTCGTTGTCGGAGAAGCGAGAGTGATATACTCCTAACTTACTTCCAAATACTTGAATCAAACGATCCACCATGTGTGTGGTCAATGCTATCTCAGGCAAAAGAAATAATGCTTGCGAGCCACCTTCAATCGTTTGATGAATTAAATCAATGTAAATTTCAGTCTTACCACTTCCGGTAACACCGTGTAATAACACCGTGTCTTTGTCCTGAAAAGATTTGAGAATAGCTTCTTTAGCTTTTAGCTGTGCTTCGGATAGAGGCTTGGGAGGAGAGGTAGCAAAACCATCCGGTAATTGAATGCGGTGTACCGCTTCTTTTCTTTCTTTTATAACACCATTCTTTATTAAGGTTTGTAAAGAAGAAGTACTTTCAATTCGTTCCAATAATTTATTTTTTTCTACGCCTCGAACATTTAACTCCGGATGATGTACCACCGGAACTTCTTGTAAGTAGTGTAGGATAATATCTTGCTGCTTAGGCTTTTTTTCTAATTGTTGTAATAGGTCGGCAATGCCTGATTTAGTAGCGTATACGGATGCTAACGAAAGGTAAGGGATAAACTTAGGTTTAAAACTTTCTTTTAGTTCTTCTACTAATAGTATCGCTTGTCTTTGAACTAAGCGTTTTAATATAGAATGTATTCTATCCGTATCCGCTATTTTAGCAATGTCAGAATACGTTAAATCTTTGCTACGTAAAGAGGCTATGATTTTTAATTCTATGTCATTCCATTCGTCATCTTCCTTTTGTTCAAAAAGAGGATGAAGTTGAACTATAGATTCAGAGGTTAGTTTTAATCCGGAAGGTAAAGCAGCTTGCATTACTTCGCCCGGTGTACACATATAGTAGTCGGCTATCCATTCCATCAGTTCAAACTGAATAGTTGTAACGGACGGACTTTCTTCTAAAATGTCTAGTATAGATTTAGCACTATAGTGTATAGGTGCTTTCGTGTGAATACTGTGAACTAAAGCCGTGGTTATTTTTTTGGCACCAAAAGGTACTACCACACGCATTCCTGGTTGTACTATGGAATGGAAATTCTCAGGTACTACATAGGTGAAGTATCTGGAAAGAGGGAGTGGTAATAGCACATCGCAATACTGCGTGGTGGTGCTCATGTAGGAATTATTTTAAAATTTTAACGTTAGGCATTAAAGCTTTAGCTTCATTAAAAGTAGCTGCAGACCATTCCGGATGATCGCTTAAGTCTACTGTTTTTAAAGAAGGCATTTTGCCAAGTACTGCCGGAGCTTTAGCCATATAACGAGTTCCCATTAAATTAATATAATGTAAATGGGTAAGTTGAGTTAACTCTGCCGGTAGTGTAGGAATACGATTGAAGGATAAATCTAAACACTCTAAGTTTTTCAACTGTAATATTTCTACAGGGAAAGCAGTCAGTTTGTTCATACTTAAGTCCAGATACTTTACTTGGTCTGGTTCTTTTAGTGCATCAGCTAGACTATAGTAAACTTTTTGAGCCGTACAGGACGTGTCTGTTATTTGTGCTTGAGCTACTGAAGTTACTAGTAAGCAAGGAATGATTAGTAATAATGATTTTAAAAAGGTTCTCATAGTTGTTGTAATTGCTGAATGATTTGTTGAATGTCTTCTGTTGGTTGCAAGCAGGTTTTGTTTTCACACCAATACAGAAGTGTTTTATTTTCTTTAGGTAAACGACCTTCTAATAATGGTAATTGGGAACTAAGCGTAGTGCCACATATAACCTTATTAGGAACATATACCTGTTCTATTCTTTTTCTATAGTCCAATGCTAATGGTCCGGATATCGCTAACTCTACGGTAGGTTGCATGAAATCGGTCATTAAACAGCCCCAGTTGGACAGAAAAGAAGGTTCCATTAGAAAGGCTTCTTTTACACGCGAAGCCATTTTCTTTGCTTGCTCAATCCAATCGTTATTGGATAAGAGCATGCCTAATTTGTACAAATTCCTTGCCATGACGGAATTGGAGGAAGGAATTACGTTGTCAAATATTTCTTTTTTACGAGCAATTAAGGTTTCACCTTGAGAGGATGTGTAAAAGAACATTCCTTCTTGCTCGTCATAAAATTCTTCAATAACAGTATTGGTTAATTGAACGGCTTGCCATAACCATTCTTCATGGAAGGTACATTCATATATAGCCAATAATCCATCAATCACAAAGGCGTAATCTTCTAGGAATGCAGGACCGGAATCTTTGTTACGCTGATAGGTGTGTGTTAATCGCTGATCAAGAATGAGCTTTCCTGTGATAAACTCAGCATTCATTTTTGCTAAATGTAGTATGCTTTCATCTCCTAAAGCTTTATAGGCATCGCAAAGACCTTTTAAAGCCATGGCATTCCAGGAGGCTAATTGTTTGTCGTCTAATCCCGGATGTTCTCTTGGATCGCGAACGGAAAACAAAACATTTTTCCAGTGTTGTACTTTGGCTTGAAGAGCCTCAAAGGATAAGTTATGCTTAGCTGCAAAGTCTTCATCACTTAGTACACGGAATAATATATTTCGATTTTCTTCCCAATTACCTTTTTCTTTTATTTGATAGTAATCACAAACTAACTCTAAATCTTCCGGTAGTGCTTCGGCTATTTCTTCGTAGTGCCAGCAGTAATATTTTCCTTCTACACCTTCGCTGTCGGCATCCTGTGCAGAATAGAAACCACCTTCGTTGGATAGCATATCTCGTTTTAACCAAGAGATTGTTTCTTCAATAACTTCTTTGAATAATGGAGAAGGATGAACTAGATAGGCTTCACTGTATAGAGATAATAGTTGTCCATTATCATACAACATCTTTTCAAAATGAGGAGCAAACCATTCTCCATCGGTTGAGTAACGAGCGAAACCACCCCCTAGAGTGTCGTATATACCGCCCATTGCCATTTTCTCCAATGTCTTTAGAGTATCTTGTAAAGCAATTGGATTTTTTGTCAAGGCGTAAGCACGTAAAAGAAATAACCAAATGGAGGGCATGGGGAATTTAGGGACTTTTGAAAGTCCTCCCCAAGTAGCATCCATGTTTTCATGTAGCTTAATAATTGCTTGAGCTGCATTAGGAATATCAAAGGTGTGGTCTTCTTTTAGAAAACCATATTTCTGTATGTCACTTTGTTGTAGGCTGCGTACAAATCCTTCCGCAGAATCTTCTAATTCTTTGTTTTGATTTAAGTAGGCTTGATGTATTTGTTGTAATAGATTTTTCCAGTGTTCTTTAGGGAAATAGGTACCACCGTAAAATGGTTTACCTTCCGGTGTACAGAATACATTCAATGGCCATCCACCACGTAGTCCCATGGTTTGTAGGGCATCCATATACACTTGATCTATGTCCGGACGTTCTTCTCGATCTATTTTGATAGAGATAAAATGTTCGTTCATGAGTGCAGCTACGTCATCGGATTCAAAGGATTCATGTTCCATGACATGACACCAGTGACAAGCCGAATAACCAATGGAAACTAAGATTGGTTTGTTTTCTTCCTGAGCTTTAGCCAACGCTTCTTCACCCCAAGGGAACCAGTCCACCGGATTATCTGCATGCTGCTGCAGATATGGGCTTGTTTCACGTTGTAGTCGGTTGGCCATGAATTAGGAAGTAGGTAGTTGTTTTTGTATAACAGATTGTTCCTTCTCTGTGTTCCAATGAGGGAAAGCTTTTAAGTCACTCAAAAGCTGCTGTAAAAACTTTTGATGGGCTACCGAGTTAGGATGTTGAGGAGCGTGTTGCATTCTTAAATGCAATTGATCCCAATCTTCCATAGCAGAGATGCACTCTTTGTCTACACACCAATCTCTGAATTTGGTCCAGATGTATTGTTGTGCTTCTTTGGAAGGATGTAGTCTGTCGTCAGCGTAGAAGCGATAATCTCTTAAATCATCTAGGAGCAATTCGTACGCAGGGAAGTAGTAACAATCGTCTAAGGATTGTGTAATTGTATAAACGGCAGAAAGTAGTTGAGCTTTACTAACGTTGTTGAGTGGAAGAGTATCTTTCAGGTGACGTACCGGAGAAACAGTTAATACAATCTTAAGTGAAGGATTAACTTGTTTTAATAGATTATATAAGTGTGTGAACGATTCTACAATCGTATCGTCTTTGATTAATTCTTTTTTGAATAGGTAGCCGGGTTGCTTGTGGCAGTTATTGACGATTGTATTAGAATCAATATGGCGATAAACCCAAGCGGTACCGTAGGTAAGAAATAAAACACCCGCTTGTTTTAGGAAGGTATGTACTTGTGCGAGACGCTCGTTGGTGATATGATATAAATGATGTTGCTCTAAGGAAGAGAAATCAGAATGTAATTGAAAATCGTAATAAACATCATTTAAAGCTACGGGCATAGGAGAGAATTTTCTTTCCAGCGATAGTTGAATGAGATGATGAATAGAGATAGGGTTAAAGGTGGTTCCAAAAGGATTGGACAAGCTATCCAATTTGTAATGCAGTAGTTGTGCACCTATGGTATCGGCAAAGCAAGAGCCCATAGTCATGATGGAATGACTTTGAAGAAGGCTAAAAGGGGCCTTTCCGGGTGAAACTTCTGTACGGAATACGATAGACATAAATCTTACTACAAGCGGATAAGTAAGATACTAAGGATAGTTGGAAAATGGAAAGGAAAGTGGGGGAGGTAGAAAAAAAAAGACCTCGATAAGTGTCGAGGTCTTTTTATGATATAGAAGAAGTTTAATTACTCACCTTTAACAGTGAATTTCAATTCAACTTTAACTTCTTTGTGTAAGTCTACAACTGCAGAGTACTCACCAACTTCTTTAACTTCACCTTTGAAAGTAATACGTTTACGATCAACGTTGATACCTTTTTTAGATAAAGCGTCAGAAACTTGTAATGAAGTAACAGCACCAAAGATTTTACCTGTATCACCAACTTTAGCAGTGATTTCAACAGCAGTTCCTTTGATTTTTTCAGCTAATTCAGCTGCATCTTTTTTCAACTTCTCAGCTTTGTGAGCAGCTTGTTTGATGTTTTCTGCTAAAACTTTTTTCGCAGATACAGTAGCTACTATAGCTAAACCGCGAGGGATAAGGAAATTGTTTCCGTAACCTGGTCTTACATCAACCAAGTCATTTTTATAACCTAATCCTTTTATATCTTCTTTTAAAATAACTTCCATGTTAGTATAGAAATAATGCGTACTATTTTAATGAATCAGTTACGTATGGTAATAACGCTAAGTGACGAGCACGTTTTACAGCTTGAGAAACTTTACGTTGGTATTTCAAGCTAGTACCAGTGATACGTCTAGGAAGTATTTTACCTTGTTCGTTTACAAATTTTAATAAGAAGTTAGCATCTTTATAATCGATGTAAGTGATGCCCATTTTCTTGAAACGGCAATACTTCTTCTTATTTTCTACGCGGTTTAATGGTTCGTTTTGAAGTGTCATGCTTTTTCCTCCACTTTTTCAGTTGATTTTTTGAATTCGCCTTTTCTACGTTTGTTGTTATACTCAACAGCATCTTTTTCTAATGCAGTAGTTAAGAAACGCATGATTTTTTCATCACGACGATACTCTGTTTCTAATGTGTTGATGATAGTAGATTCCGCTTGGAATTCAACTAACACATAGAATCCAGTGTTTTTGTTTTGGATTGGGTACGCTAATTTGCGTAAGCCCCAAAGTTCTTCATTGATAATAGTGGCGCCGTTATCCTTCAGCACCTGAACGAACTTTTGCGCGGTATCCTTCATCTGACTTTCAGATAAAACGGGAGTTAAAATGAATACCGTCTCGTAATTGTTAAGAGCCATTTAATTTTGGTTTTAGTTAATTGGGTTGCAAATATAATCAGAATACTTGTATAAAAAAAGCAATATTCTACAAGAATCTTAAAAGTTAAAAGTTTGATTTAGAATACATAGGGCATAAAAAAAGGGGCTAAAAGCCCCTTTTTTTGATAATATTCATTATTTACTTATTCAACAGTGAATGTACCGCTTCCGATCATTTGACCTTCGCAGTAGATTTCAATCGTATGTTTACCTACTTTCCAAGCACCATCTTTCTTGTAAGTCTGTACCACTGGAGTTAAGTTTCCGTTGTATAACATGCTGTATTTCACAGAGTAAAATAAAGATTTGTTATTTACAGTGAACTCACCACCACCTGTTTGTGTGTTGTTGATGGTAGCACCATCCGGCTCAATAATACGGATGAATAACTCTTTAGTGTTTTTCTCAGCTACTTTGTTTTCACCAATTGTGAATCCGATTTTTAACTGATCAATAGCTTTTGCTTTAAATTCTAAACCGATTTTCTCTTTTCCTTTTGAGGAAACAGCTACGGCATGAACGTTTTCAGCTTTCAAGATTGAAGCAATCTGTACTTTCTTGTTTAAGTCGGTATTTTCTTGAGTTAACGTACTGATATTTTGCTCTTTTTGTGCAATTACCTGGTTTTTCTCTTCTACTTCCTTAGACTTTTCTTCAGCTATTTTCTTATACTTTTCAATCTCAGTATTAGCTTCGTCTACTTTCTTACGAGCAGCATCGATTTCATTTTTAATGCTATAATAGCTTGATTTCCATTTTTTAGCATCACTTAATGCCGCATCTCTTAGTGATTCTAAGTTCGCAATCGTAGCATTTAAGCTGTCCACGTTACCGTTTAAGGCTGCAATTTGATCTCTAGCAGCTGTTAAATCAGCAATTTGTTTCTCTAATTCTGTCTTTAATCCAGAAATGGAGTCAATTTGCGCTGTAATTTGCTGTTCTTTTACTTTAATAGTCTCATTTTGGTCCCAGTTAAAATATAGGGATACCAAGTTGGTTGCCAGCAATAGAGATACAAATGCTATGATTATACCCTTCTTTCCGCCACCTTTGTTTTCTTCTGTAGTGGTTTTCTTGTCTGCCATACGATTTTCGTGTTTTTAAAAAGTTATTCTTCCAAAAATACCAATTCTTTTAAAATTTACAATAATATTTGAGTCTTATCCATTAGAAATGTGGAACTATACCCCACTTATTTCGTGTTTATCTAAGTTATGGATTCTTTTAATAAAAGTTACTGGACGGAGCGTTATAAAACTCAAGATACCGGTTGGGATATTGGTTATGTATCTACTCCCCTGAAAAACTGGATTGATTCTTATTCTAATAAAAAAGCAGCCATCTTAATTCCCGGAGCAGGGAATAGCTATGAAGCGGAGTATCTTTTCCAAAGTGGGTTTAAGAATGTGACCGTTGTAGATATTTCGGCAGAACCTTTACGACACATTTCAGAGCGTTGTCCGGAATTTCCTAAAGAGCAGTTAATAGAAACAGATTTCTTTACCCATTCCGGCAAGTATGATGTCATCATCGAACAAACCTTTTTTTGTGCTTTAGATCCTTCTCTTAGAACACAGTATGTTCAAAAAATGCATGAATTATTAAATCCTAACGGATTTATCGTAGGAGTTATGTTTAATATTCCCTTAAATATAGACCATCCACCGTTTGGTGGCTCAGAAGAGGAATACAAACGATTGTTTGAGCCTTATTTTGAAATTGGCAAAATGGAAGCATGTCATAATTCTATAGAGCCAAGGGCAGGGAGAGAAGTCTTTGTTCAATTCTTTAAAAAATAATGTGCAAATTGCACCTTCAAATTTCAGAAAATACCAATTTATGTTGTCGATTAATATTCCTAAAATTCATCACGTAGATTCTCCTCAGTTCTTCTTATTAGCCGGTCCTTGTGCCGTAGAAGGGGAAGAAGTATGTATGCAAGTAGCAGAACACATCGTAAAACTTTCCGATAAATTTAAAATACCATACGTTTTCAAATCTTCTTACCGTAAAGCAAATCGTACAAAGATGGATTCCTTCACCGGAATAGGGGATGAGAAAGCATTAAAAATATTAGCTAAAGTAAGTCAAACGTTTGGTATCCCTACCGTAACGGATATACATGAAACGCATGAAGCAGCAATGGCAGCGGAATATGTAGACGTGTTACAAATTCCGGCTTTCTTATGTCGTCAAACAGAATTGTTACTAGCTGCTGCGAATACCGGTAAAGTGGTGAACGTAAAGAAAGGTCAGTTCTTATCCGGTCAATCCATGCAATTTGCTGTAGATAAAGTACAGGCAGCAGGTAATCCAAATGTGATTTTAACCGATCGCGGAAACTCTTTTGGTTATAGTGATTTAGTAGTTGACTATAGAAATATTGTAGAGATGAAAGCATTTGGTGTTCCGGTAGTGATGGATTGTACGCACTCTCTACAACAACCGAATCAATCCTCCGGAGTAACGGGTGGTAAACCTGCTTTGATTGAAACGATTGCCAAAGCAGCTATTGCTACCGGTGCTGATGGTTTGTTTATTGAAACACACCCAAATCCTAGCGTAGCAAAATCAGATGGTGCCAATATGTTACCATTAGATAAACTTGAAGGCTTGTTAGAAAAATTAGTACGTGTAAGAGAAGCGATACTTTAATTAGGAAATTGTTGTGTCACGTGAGGACGCGTGCCACGGAAGTGAACTCAAATAAAAAAAGCTCTCTCGATAATATCAAGAGAGCTTTTTTTATTTTATGAGGAAGCAATTAATACTTCAATTTAAAACTTTCTTTTAATTGACCTTCTCTTAAATAGAGTAGTCCGTATTGCCATAAATCTATACTGACCGAAACGTCCGAGCGCGCCTCTAATTCTTTCCAAGCACGATTCATTTCTCTTGACCAGTAAATATCATCAACAATTAATAAACTTTCCGGATGCATTTTTGCTAAGATGGCTTCAGCATAGCGAATCGTAGGTTCATAGCGATGGTTAGCATCCATATAGGCAACATCAATACTTGGAATGGTTGCTAGCGTAGGTACTAATGTTTGATCAATATTACCTTCAATTAACACGATATTGGTTAGTCCTAAATCTTTCCAAAGTGTTTGAGCATATTTGATAAGTGTAGGGTTAGCTTCAAAGGTATAGATAATAGAGTCTTTTCTAGTTTCAGCTAAGTAGGCTGTAGTGATACCAAAGCTAGTACCTAGTTCTACAATTACCTTGGGATGACGTTCATGTGCCAATCGACATAATAATTGACGCCAAGGTAGATTCTTAATAGAACCACTTGCCAGATCTTTAATCTTTAATTTTACTTTATGACGTGTGGTACCTGCACCCGGATTACGATTGAAGATGGTATGATTATCTTCTAATAACTCATAATAAAAATGGTCTATATCGTCAAAGACGGGTGTACCATGATTTTGAATAATGCGATTGTAAATGCCGAATACAAAAGGGGAGTGTAATCCGTGGTCATTCCCTGCCAGAGAGTAATGTTTTACGAATTCGTATGTACGATATAAAACGTCGGTTAAACTCAATTTAATTTCTGTGGAGCGATTAATAAAAACTCCGGAATCTCTACATTAAAACGTTGTCCGGTCATTACTTGTTCCATTAAATAGGTACCACGCATTTTTCCCATCTCCGTTTTTAGATTAGATCCCGAAACATATTCATGAGTTTCTCCCGGTTCCAACACAGGTTTTTGACCTACAACACCTTCACCTTCTACTTCACGAATAATTCCGTTAGCATCAAAAATATACCAGTGGCGGCGTAGTAACTGCACAGTAGTATCGCTGTGATTCTCTATCCTAACGCGATAGGTAAACACAAAATGCTGCTGCATCGGACTGGAATATTCTTTTTGATATTCAGCGATGACACTAACACATACACCGTTCGTTATTTTCGTTGCCATAGAGTAAAGATTGCCAATTTGCCAACAAATACTCTTAAATTTAACGATTAGTTTGGTAAACTACAATCCTATGGCAGTAGATGTACAAATAGAGGCTTCCTGGAAGGAAGTATTAAGTGAGGAATTTGAGAAACCATATTTTCATACTTTGGTGGATTTTGTGAAAAAGGAGCGTCAATCTTATACTATCTATCCTCCCGGTCCGCAGATTTTTGCGGCTTTTACAGCTTGTACGTGGGATGATGTGAAAGTAGTTATCATAGGTCAAGATCCCTACCATGGTCCCGGACAGGCTAATGGATTATGTTTTTCCGTGAGTGATGGGGTTAAATCTCCTCCGTCTTTACAGAATATATTTAAAGAAATTGAACGTGATTTAGGTAAGCCTATTCCCTCTTCGGGGAATTTAGAACGTTGGGCTCAACAAGGGGTTTTATTACTAAATGCGACCTTAACAGTACGTGCTAATACTCCGGGCTCTCATCAACATCAGGGTTGGGAAGCATTTACGGATGCTGTTATTAAAAATCTTTCGGAGGCTAAAAGCAACGTAGTCTTTATACTTTGGGGTTCGTATGCACAACAAAAAGGAGCTGTCATTGATACGAAGAAACATTTAGTGTTAAGCTCTCCGCATCCATCACCGTTCTCTGCACATAGAGGGTTCTTAGGTAATGGTCACTTTAGTAAAACCAATGATTATTTAAAATCCATAGGTAAACCTGAAATTATATGGTAATAAAAAAGCCTCTTAATTTTAAGAGGCTTTTTTATTAGTTAATGAATTTAAACATTCGTTTCCATCGTATTCTTTCAGGGAATGAAAGTTCAGAATCCAAGGAGAACCAAACCATCCAAGCTTTACCTACTACGTGGTCTTCCGGAACATAACCCCAGAATCTACTGTCGGCAGAGTGATGGCGATTATCGCCCATCATGAAATAATAGTTTTTAGTAAAGGTGTATTCTTTTAATACTTCACCATCCAAAATGATTTGTTTGTTGGCTACAGTAGCATCATTGCTCGTGATTTCATAACGAAGGATTACATCGCTGTACAACATAACATTATCAGGTGTTAACTGTATAGTCATTCCTTTTTTAGGAATCCACATGGTTCCATAATTATCTACGTCCCAGTATTGAGCCATATCCGCATATGGATATAATGGTCCGAAACTGTTTAAGATGTGTCCTTCCATGCTCGTACTCTTCACACGTTTTAACGTTGTGATATTAGCAGGAATAATACTGTCAAATACTTTGTCTTGTTTAAGTTTTTCTACTGTACCAGGTTCAAAATTGATAATATAGGCGGAAGAATTTCCATCCATTCTTAACAATCTTAAATCTTCTTGAATGTATACATCATCCCAATGGATGTTGTATTTTTTGCGAGTAAAATTAGTAAGGTGTTTGTTAGTGTAGCAGATGTACTTCCATTGCATCGTAGGTAGATCTGTTACTTGTTTACCATTAATATATACTTCTCTTTGTACTATTTTAATGGAATCACCCGGAAGACCTATGCAACGTTTGATATAGTTAGTTTTTAAATCCGTTGGGAAATTTTCGTTTGGATAATTAAAGACAACTACATCGTTGTGTTTGATGGAAGTATACCCCGGTAGTCTGAAATAAGGAAGTTGAATCGCATCAGAGTAGGATGGGAAGTCTGTCAACCATACTTTCTGATGGGTTAATGGAAGTTGAATAGGAGTGATGGGTGCACGCGTACCGTAGCTTAATTTATTTACGAATAAGAAATCACCAATCAATAAAGATTTTTCCATTGATCCGGTAGGGATGGTGTATGGTTCTAGCCAAATCCAACGGATAAATGTAGCAATGACTACAGCGAAAGAAAGTGAATCTCCCCACTCTTGATAAGCGCTTTGATACTTGCGTTTTTGTCCTTTCTGAACTTCAACTTCTAATAAAATAGTACCTGTGTATTTATCATGAAGTCCTCTTCTTTGTTTGTTTAAAAAGATAGAAACAATCACCACAGGGAATAAGTAATACTTAATTAAGAAACGAGTGATCACCGTTTTTTTATCCGGATAAATATTTTGTTCCTCAAACTTTCGTAAGAAGATTCCCATGATATCTTGTCCGGGTGTACTGCGCATCAGGTTATAGAAGATAACCTCATAGGCAAGACCAATTCCACCAAATAAAGCCCAGTTAAGAATCGTAGGTAGACTCGAAAATACCGGAACTAGATTGGTTAGAATAAGTAAGATGATGATATTAAAAAGCAAATCAATCGTATTGTATTGGATACGACGAATGATTGCAGGAGATACTAATGTAGCCATGTATTAGCTGATTTTTAACATGTCATTCATACCGAAAACTCCGGTACGACCATTTAACCATTCTGCTGCCATCACTGCACCAGTAGCAAATCCTTCGCGACTATGAGCAGTGTGTTTGATTTCAATGGTATCGATTGGGGAATTGTAAAGTACGGTATGTGTACCCGGTACTTGATCAATTCTCTTAGAGATGATAGCTAATTCATTTTCATCTTCTGATGGATTGTTTACCCATTTAGTTTTAGATGGGTATTGACTCATCAATCCTTCAGCTAACGTAATAGCTGTACCACTAGGCGCATCTAGTTTTTCTGTGTGGTGAATCTCTTCCATTTCAACTTCGTAATCATTGAATTTCTTCATGATACCTGCTAAAATTTTATTTAGTTGGAAGAAAATGTTGACACCAATACTATAGTTAGATGCATAGAAAAATGCACCGTGTCCTTGACGACAATATTCATCAATGATAGGTTTCTTTTTTAACCATCCTGTTGTTCCACAAACGACAGCTACTCCATTGTCAATACAATGAGAGATGTTGTTGAAAGCACTTTCAGGTTGAGAAAATTCAATAGCTACATCTGTATTGGAGTTATTGATTAATTTTAAATCGTCTTTCGAGTTGACATCGATTTTATAGGATATGGAGTGACCTCTTTCTATCGCAATTCTTTCAATGGTTTTACCCATTTTGCCATAACCGATTAATGCAATTCTCATGATTGGTATTTGTTGTATTAGGTATTAAAATCTACTATTTAAGGCGTAACGATACCGTTAAACCACTTGCAAGATGTGAATAATTCGTCGTATAAAAAAACGGCTTTACTTTCATAGATAAGCTTTCATTTACGTCAAATGTCTTTAAATGAGCGTCTACGTAGGCATCAACGATATTCAGGGAGTATAAACCCACGGCAAAAAGCACATTCATCTGAAAATAACGACGATAGTCGTCGCGTATTACTTTAATCTGGTCCGGGGTATATCTATCAAATTCCGGATCACCGGTTAAATTACCACTACTGCGGATGTCATACGCGTTTCGGTAATCATTCCAGCCTTGCTTATTCGTGTAAATGAGGTAGCCTAAAACTGCTCCTCCTCCATAGATAATAGGAAGTTTCCAGTAGCTTTTGTTGTGTATTTGTCCTAAGCCGGGAACCACCGCCGACATCAAAGCCGCTCTATTGGCGTCTTTATTTGCCAGTTTGCGCTCTTCTTTTTCTTTAGGGTTAATAGGGGCTGAAACAGAATCATCCGGTGCCGTTTGTGCAGCTACCGGATGAATGATGAGATTACTAAAAATGAATATGATGAATACTAGAAATCGCACTGTTTTATATTAAAGATTTAGAATCTCTAATATACGATTTAAATCCTCAGCAGACACAAACGGAATCTTTATTTCTCCTTTAAATTGTTTGTCGCTCTTCACGTTAACCTTAGTACCGAAGTGGGAGGTAAGTTTGTTTTGTAAACTAACGATTTCGGCATTAGCCCCGGAAGTAGTCGGTTTTGCCGGTGCTTCTTTCTCCGTAGTCCCCTGCTGCATTTGACGTACCAATTCTTCTACCGCACGAACGGACATTTCCTTCGCTTGGATTTCTTTTAGTACATAAAGCTGTTTTTCAGGTGCATCTAGAGTTATGATGGCACGTGCGTGACCCATCGAGATAGTATTATCTCTCAATGCCACTTGCACATCCGGTGGTAATTTTAACAAACGAACGTAGTTAGTTACGGTAGATCTGTTTTTACCTACACGGTCACCTAGTTCTTCCTGTTTTAGATTACACTCGGAAATCATACGTTGGTAACTGATGGCAATCTCAATCGGGTTCAAGTTTTCACGTTGAATGTTCTCGATTAAAGCCATTTCCAACATTTGTTGGTCATTCGCGGTACGAATGTAAGCCGGTATATTTTTTAATCCTGCTAATTTAGAAGCACGTAAACGACGCTCCCCTGAAATTAACTGATATTTACCTTCCGATAATTTACGAACTGTAATCGGTTGGATGATACCTTGGATTTTGATGGATTCAGATAGTTCTTTCAACGCTTCTTCATCAAAGTGATTTCTCGGCTGGTAATTGTTTACTTCTACCGAATCTACCGGGATTTCATTGATGCTACTTTCTGCGCGTGGTGCGGATAAAGGTTTGGCTGCGGCTGACACATCCGATTCCTTGATTAACGCTCCTAAGCCTCTTCCTAAGGCATTTCTTTTTTTAGAATCACTCATTACTTCCGTTCTGTTCATGATACACCTCCTGAAATTATTTGTTCACGGGGGTACCGTTTCTCTCTAATACTTCTTGTGCTAAATTCATGTAGCTCACAGCACCTTTGCTGATAGCGTCATGTGCAATTACCGGTTTTCCAAAACTTGGAGACTCACTCAAACGAATATTTCTAGGTATAATCGTTTCGAAAGCTAAATCTTGGAAGTGCGTACGAACTTCTTCCACTACTTGGTTGGATAAACGCATACGTGAATCGTACATCGTTAGAAGTACACCTTCAATATGTAATTCAGGATTCAAGTTGGATTGAATCAACTGAATAGTGTGTAATAATTTACCGATACCCTCCAATGCGAAGTACTCACATTGTACAGGAATTAATACAGAGTCAGCAGCGGTTAACGCGTTGACGGTGATTAAACCTAGGGATGGGGAACAATCGATGATAATATATTCGTATTGGTCTTTAATTTTAAGTAACGCTTCTTTCATGCGGTACTCACGACCTTCTAAATTAATCAATTCGACTTCGGCACCGGCTAAGTCGATGTGTGCCGGAAGCATATCTAAATAATTAAACTCGGTAGGTATAATCAGATCAGCCGGATTGCTACCATCTACCATACTTTCATAAATCCCTCTTTCCACATCTTTAGGATTGATGTTTAATCCGGAAGAGGAGTTTGCCTGTGGATCCGCATCCACTAAAAGTGTTTTGTGCTCTAGGGCAGCCAATGATGCAGCTAAGTTGATAGCTGTTGTTGTCTTACCTACGCCTCCTTTTTGATTGGCAATCGCAATGATTTTTCCCATACGTATATCGAGTTAGAGTAACATCCTAAAATGGATTTTCCTTTTAGGACATATACAAATATAACGTTGATTTTTACCTAAGAAGGGTGTAAGGGGTTTAAGTTCCCCCAATATTATCCCAAAAGTATGTGGATAACATGTTAAGTGCTTGAAAAACAAAAGGGCAGTTATTACTGCCCTTTTGATATGTTATTTTTTCTTTTGACTCTTATTTAATTGACGCTGTGCTTCTTGAGCTTTCATTGCATCTTCCATGCGAGCCATGAATCTATTTTTCTTAGGGGCTGCAGCTCCCGGAGTATTATTCTTTGTTTTATTCTCCATCAACTGCGCTCTTAGTGCATCTTCATCTACAAAACGACGGATGATAAACTGCTGACCAATAGTCACGATGTTGGATACTAAGTAGTAGAAACTTAAACCTGCAGGGAAAGAGTTTAATACAAATAAGAAAACGACCGGCATGATGTAAGAGACATACTTCATTGGACCTTGAACCGTGCTCATTTGGTTATTGAAGTAAGTATATACTAAAGTAGATACGGTCATCAATAAGGTAAATAAACTCACATGTGAACCATAGAATGGAACTGTGAATGATAGTTTAATAAACTCATCATAAGTAGACAAGTCCGGAGCCCACCATAAAGATTCCTGACGAAGTTCAATCGAGTTCGGGAAGAAGTTGAACATCGCTAATAGGATAGGCATCTGCATCAACATAGGTAAACAACCGCTTAATGGATTAATACCCACTTGTTGATATAGTTGCATATTTTCCATTTGAACCGCTTGTTGGTCTTCACCATGTTTTGCCTTAATCTCATCCAGTTCAGGCTTCAATGCTTTCATCTTTGCCATAGATACATATGACTTGAATGAAAGTGGGAATAATAAAGCTTTGATTAAAACTACAAGTATAAAGATGATTAATCCGTAGTTGTTCGTAATTGAGTTTTCTAAGAAGTGGAATACCGGAATTACAATGAAACGGTTAATCCAACTCACGATAGGCCAACCTAAATAAACGTTTTTCTCATAATTAGGAGCAATGGTTTCTCCAACTTGCTTACAAATATCAAATTGGTTAGGACCGAAGTAGAAACTGTAAGTACCGTTACCTTTGATTAAATCTTCCACCGGTAGTTTAGCTTGTGCTTCTAACGTTTTAATCACTTCATGTGTAGAGTCTACACGATAAGCATTATGAGAAGATTCTGTTTGTCCGTATAGAGGGAAGGAACGAACATTCACGGATGAAATTTGAGCATTGTTACGTGCAATAAATCCCGTGTTGAAGAATTTTTGTTTTAAACTGAACCAGTTTACGTTATTAATATTGTCTTTTTCTTCTTCTTTAGATGCTTCTGATAAATAATCAAAACCATCTTCTTTAGACATATAGTTGACGGTTGCTTTGATACGTGCTTGTTCCGCATCGTATTCAATACGACGAACTTTTTCTTTCAAGTTAAACGTAGCAGGTAAGTTAGGTAACTCACCACCGAAGCCTTCTAGCTTCACATCATAGTTTACTACAAATCCACCGGCATTAGCTAAGGTATAGGTTTGAATGATTTTTCTACCAGCACCTGCTTCCGTAACGAAAGTAGCTACTTGATCATCACCTACTGCTTTTACATCTACACTGTAGTACAAGCTATATAAGTCTACTTCTTTCTTAGAAGTGCTTAGTAAGAAGGATGCTTCTGATGTAGCAGGATCTACAATGTAAAGTTCTTTCTTATCCCAAGTTTGATAATTCTTTAATTTGACAGAAGCGATTTTACCTCCTAAAGTAGAAAGGTTAACTACTACGTCTTTATTTTCTAATACTACATCTTTTGCAGTACCTACCATTGCTTGAGCAAAATCACCGTATTCACGATTCAATTGAGCTGCTACAGCAGAATCTGTACTTACAGTAGCGGTAGTGGAAGGAGTTGTGGTTGTCGAAGCAACCGTTTCTTGGTTAGGCACTACCGGATTGCTTGGCTCAACAGTAGACATATAAGCAAAATACGCTACCATTAACGCAACAATCAGAGAGTAACCGATCACTTGATTTCTATCCATTGTAGGAATGCATTAATTTTTTTTGACGTGCAAAGATACAGTTTTCTGTTACAAAAGCATGATTCCATTGGTTTTAGTCCATTTAAAAAATGCTTTGTTTTGCACCAAAAGCATCCGTGGTTGTGTCATCGACCAACCACTCACATCTTTTAACTAATTGATTTTTTGGGGTATAAAAAAAGCCTCTCGTGGGAGAGGCTTTTAATGAAAATCACAGAATCGAATTATTTTTGTTTACCCAAAGAATATTCAATCGCAGCTTTAATGAATTTAACGAAAATCGGGTGTGGGTTTTGAACCGTACTTTTCAATTCCGGGTGGAATTGAGAACCGATAAAGAATGGATGGTCCTTAATTTCAATCATTTCCACCAAGTTTGTATCCGGATTGATACCGGAAGCAATCATACCTTCTTTTTCGTATTGTTTTAAATATTTGTTGTTGAACTCATAACGGTGACGGTGACGTTCCATGATTTTGGATTTACCGTAAATCGCATATGCTTTTGTGCCTTTTTGTAATTCACAAGGGAAAGCTCCTAAACGCATAGTACCACCTTTCATAGTGACTTTCTTCTGAGCTTCCATCATATCAATCACCGGGTGTGGTGAGTTAGGATTCATCTCAAAAGAGTTAGCATCTTTTAATTTTAATACGTTGCGGGCAAATTCAATCACCGCACATTGCATACCTAAACAAATACCGAAGAATGGTATTTTGCTTTCTCTGGCAAATTGTACGGCAGTAATTTTACCTTCTAATCCTCTTTCTCCAAAGCCCGGAGCTACTAAGATACCGTCTAAGCCACCTAAAATAGTAGCAACATTTTCAGCGTTGATTTGCTCACTGGAAATCCATTGTACTTTTACCTTAGATTCGTTCTCTGCACCGGCGTGAATGAATGCTTCGTTGATGGATTTATAAGCATCCGGTAGTTCTACGTATTTACCTACTAAGCCAATAGTTACTTGAGTAGTAGGGTTTTTCAAGCGACCTAAGAAACCTTTCCAAGTTTCTAAATCAGGTTCTTGTTTATTGGAAAGTTTTAATTTCGATAAAACGCGCTCATCTAATTTCTCCTTCTTCATCAATAACGGAACATCATAGATGGTGTCCGCATCCATGGACTCGATAACGGAGTTAACATTCACGTTACAGAATAGAGCTACTTTCTTACGAATATCGTTTGGTAACGGGTGTTCTGTTCTACAAACTAGAATATCCGGGTGGATACCGGTTTCAGATAATAATTTTACCGAGTGCTGAGTAGGCTTAGTTTTTAATTCTTTCGCTGCATTCAAATAAGGAACTAAAGTTAAGTGAATAACTAAAGTATCAGTAGGGCCCATTTCCCAACGGAACTGACGCACTGCTTCTAAGAATGGAAGGGATTCAATATCACCTACACAACCACCAATTTCAGTGATAATGATATCATATTTACCGGATTCGCCCAGTATTTTGATGTTACGCTTGATTTCATCCGTGATGTGAGGTACTACCTGAACGGTTTTTCCTAAGAAAGCACCTTGGCGCTCACGTGTGATGACAGTATTATAAATACGTCCGGTTGTGACGTTATTAGCTTGAGAGGTAGGTGTGTTTAAAAAACGTTCGTAATGCCCTAAATCTAAATCGGTTTCAGCACCATCATCTGTTACATAACATTCCCCGTGTTCGTACGGATTTAACGTACCCGGATCTATGTTTAGATATGGATCGAACTTTTGAATGGTTACAGAATAACCACGTCCTTGAAGTAATTTAGCTAATGAGGCTGAGACAATCCCTTTTCCTAGGGAAGACGTAACACCACCGGTTACGAAAATATATTTTGCTGAAGGCATACCCGTATTTTAAACTTACGGGATACAAAGTTAAGCAATTATGGGAGAATCTCTAACGAGTGGATAAAAAACACCTTTTTTGATAATATCAGAATGTATTATTTATGGTTTTTCCCTCGAATTTATATTTCTACCTTTGTAAAATGCAATGGACTGAAAAGTTACAAGAAGTACCTATTATACGAATCGTAGGAGAAGTGGCAGACCGTATGGGCTTGGAAACCTATGTAGTGGGTGGGTATGTTCGTGATTTATATTTAAGTAGAGAAAATAAAGACATCGATTTTGTTTGTGTAGGGAGTGGTATAGAGCTGGCACAGGAAGTGGCTAAACATATTGGCGGTGATATGCCGGTCCATGTGTTTAAAAACTTTGGCACTGCCATGATTAAGTATGAGGGGGAGGAAATTGAATTTGTAGGGGCACGTAAGGAATCTTATAATTTTGAATCTAGAAAACCTACCGTTGAAGAAGGTTCTTTAGAAGATGATCAACGCCGACGTGATTTTACCATTAATGCGTTAGCCTTATGTATTAATAAAAATCGTTGGGCAGAATTAATTGATTCGTTTGATGGGGTAGCGGATATCAAGAAAAAAATCATTCGTACACCGCTAGATCCTGAAATTACTTTTTCAGATGACCCTTTGCGCATGTTACGCGCTATTCGATTCGCTACGCAGTTAGGATTTGATATAGCTCCGGATACTTTTGAAGCGATTCAGAAAAATAAACATCGATTGAAAATTGTTTCGATGGAGCGTGTATCACAGGAGTTGAATAAAATTATTCTTTCATCCAAACCATCCTATGGCTTTAAACTGTTATTCATTGCCGGGTTGTTAGATGAGATTTTCCCTGAAATGGTGGCACTACAGGGTGTACAAACCATCGATAATCGTTCGCATAAAGATAACTTCTATCATACACTACAGGTATTGGATAACGTAGCTCAAGTCTCTAACGACTTGTGGTTACGATGGGCCGCTATCTTACACGATATTGCGAAGCCCGCTACCAAGCGCTTTGTAGAAAAAGTGGGATGGACTTTTCATGGTCATGAAGATAAAGGTGCTCGTATGGTACCGGGTATTTTTAGAAAACTAAAATTACCATTGAATGAAAAAATGGAGATGGTACAGTTGTTAGTACGTCTGCATTTGCGACCTATAGCTTTAGTGAAAGATACAGTGACCGATTCAGCGGTACGCCGATTGATGTTTGAAAGTGGAGAGCACTTCCATGAATTAATGATTCTATGTAGAGCGGATGTCACCTCTAAGAATAACAATAAAGTAAAACGTTACTTAGAAAATTTTGATAAGGTAGAACAGAAAGTAGCTGAAGTAGGAGAGAAGGATGCACTTCGTATGTTCCAACCGGTAGTTACGGGCGAAGAAATTATGGAAACGTTTCAATTGAAACCTTCTAGAGTGGTAGGTGATATTAAAAATGAATTACGCGAAGCGATATTAGATGGTATCATCGTCAATGAATATGATGAAGTATATCAACATATGTTAGTGATAGCTGCCAAATATGGATTGAAAAAGGCGGAATAAGCTACAATAATTCCGCTTGTATTTTTTTAGGTAATCCCGATACGACTAAGTCGTAGGATTCTTTGGTCCATTGTAAAATTAATTTATCCGGAACCAATTCAGTGATGATGGTATTCCAATGTTTTTTACTCATGTGATATCCCGGTTCTACACCTTCGTACTGTTCACGTAGTAGTACTGCTTTCTCCGGATCACATTTGAGATTAATACTTTCAAATCCTTCTATCCAAGCTAACGCAAACATTTTACCCATCACTTTAAAAACTAAAGTCTCCGGACCGAAAGGTGATTCTTCAGTGACTCCTTTAAAGCTAAGGCAGTAGTCGCGATATGTTTCAATGTTCATGACGTTGTATGCGAAAAGTGAATTGAGCTAATTTAAATACATCGAAAAAGAATAAACAGCTTGGGAAAAAATGTACGGCTGATCGAAATGTCTTTCTCAATGATTTTAGGATGGATAGCGTCATTCGTCCAGCCAAATTACTTTTCAACTTCTCATAAGTTTGAATCAGGCGAATGCTATTATCTATTTTCCCTTGTTGATATAAGGATACCAGATTATTGATGCCTTCTTCTGTTTTGAAAAGAAAGACATCGTTGTTATCTAATCCGTCGTGATAAACTCCGTTTTCAATTTGAAGAACTGATACATTCTTCGCTCTCAATTCCATTCCCAGTAAAGTATCTTCATGACCGTAGCCATTTATTTCTTCTTTGAAAGGGTATGGTTCAAAAACAGTATAGTGACAAAGTACATTATTTATAGTGAAATGATGATAAGAAGGAGCATTACGTTGCTCAACTGTAAGAGCTTCTCTTTTGACACCATAATAATAACGTAGTGATTTTTCTTTTGAAGGAATGATATCTCTATAGTAAGTGCCGCCGTAGATAACAAACGGGTTATTCAATATTTGTTCTTCGTAAATTTGTAAGAAGTCCTTTTGAATAGGGAAGGTATCACCGTCTAAAAACAATCGATAGGTATAAGAAGACTTAGACCATAAAAAGTTTCGAATAGCGGATCTACCTAAGTTTTTTATGGTATGAAAAATCTGAATTTCAGAATCACGAAAGTTAACAGACCATGCTTGATAGTAATGTTCGTTACTACCATCATCAGCTACTATGATTTCAAGTGGAACTCTTATCGTTGATTTAAGTTCCAGCAATTGGTTAAGTAGAGCGGTAGGGTTTTCTCTGTAAACCGGAATTAGTACAGATATTCCCGTTTGCATTCTTATAAAGCTTTAGTGTCGATGATTTTCCCTTGATCCACACGTAGTGTGCGGGCTGGGTATCGAATGATGAAATGGTGATTGTGTGTAGCCATTAAAATAGCCGTCCCTTGTTTATTGATTTCGATAAACAATTTTAAAATTTCTTCGCCTACCTCCGGATCTAAGTTACCGGTAGGCTCATCTGCGATGAGTAAAGTAGGTTCATTCAAAAGTGCACGAGCAATTACTACACGTTGTTGTTCACCACCGGATAATTGATGTGGCATTTTAGCTGCAATGTTAGATAAACCCACACGCATCAATACATCTTGAATTCGATTTTTAATTTTTGCTGAATCCTTCCAACCGGTTGCTTTAAGTACGAACAATAAGTTGTCGTATACGCTACGGTCATTCAGTAATTGAAAGTCCTGAAAAATGATACCTATTTTTCTGCGTAGGTCAGGCACTTTCGATTTTTTTAAAGAAGGGATATCAAAGCCGGCAACTTTTATATTCCCTTTAGGTTTGGGAAGGTCGGCGTATAAGGTTTTTAACAAAGAAGATTTACCACTACCGGTTCTACCAATAAGATAAACAAACTCACCTTTGTTCATGGAAAAACTGACATCATCCAATACTAGTTTGCCTTCTTGGAAGATGTCAGCGTTTTGAATATCTATTACTGTTTGTTCGGAAAATAACATGCTTAAATCGATAACTTCTGAAGTTTGCCAAAGGGAAGTTCACGGATAATGGTATTGAATACTTCTTCTTTACCTTCTAATCCATATTTCTTCAAAAGTTTTTGTGGACGGTCGGCACGGAAATATGCCACTAACACCATGTTCACATCTCTCAATTGGATATAATCCGGAATTTTAGCTTTCCCTTTGACCTTGATAATATACATATCAGAACCAAAAATATCTTTGACTAATACGTCTTCTTCCATTCGAACAATTGACTTCTTAATTGGTCTAACAAGTTACTGATTTTCTATTTATTATAGAACGAAAAGGAGGATTAAATATTAACCGTTTACCTTTTTGTGATCAGCTAAGAATTTCTCTAAACCTATGTCGGTTAAAGGATGTTTCAATAATGCGGTGATTACGTTCAGCGGACATGTTACTACATCAGCACCAATTTCAGCACATTGTAATAAATGCATCGTGTGGCGTACAGAAGCAGCTAATACTTGAGTTTCAAATCCATAGTTACGGTAGATTCCTACGATATCAGCGATTAAGTCCATCCCATCGTGAGAAATATCATCCAAACGACCAATGAACGGAGATACATATGTAGCACCTGCTTTAGCAGCTAATAGAGCTTGACCGGAGCTAAATACTAATGTACAGTTGGTACGAATACCTTTTTGATGGAAGTATTTGATTGCTTTGATACCGTCTTTAATCATAGGTATTTTTACTACGATTTTAGGGTCGATGGTTACCAGTTCTTCACCTTCTTCAATCATGCCTTTAAAGTCCGTAGCAATTACCTCTGCACTTACGTCACCATCTACGATATCGCAAATCGCTTTGTAGTGTTTGAAAACATTGTCTTTACCACTAATACCTTCTTTAGCCATTAGAGAAGGATTGGTAGTTACACCATCTAAAACGCCAAGGTCTTGTGCTTCTTTGATTTCAGCTAGGTTGGCGGTATCAATAAAGAATTTCATAAGTTATATAAATACGGTTGTTAAAGAAGTATTCGAAATTGAGTGAAAATAGTTTCAAACCTTGGAATATTCCTAGGTTTAGGGGACGAATTTAGTCTTAAATGGGGTGGAATTAAAGGGATTGGGGTATTTTTTAATACCTGAAAGGAAATAAAAAAAGGCAAACCGAGTATCGCACCGCTACAACCGCTTATCCTTGCTGCCTTCCGGTCCTGGGGAGGTTCGAGGGAGCTGGTCGTACCGGCTTGCCGATACAAAGGTAAAAAGAAAATTCAGAAGATAAAAATCGTTCTAGAAGCTAAATTTTAAGATGAGGTATAGTGTTGATTGTCACGGGAAAAAATGGTAAATGTTAAATGAGGCGGGGAGAATTCTGAATTATGAATTATGTGGTGGGATGATGGTAGTTTTGAAATAGATTAGTGCGCCAAAATGAGAAACAGAGTGAAGAAAAAGAAACAGAAGAAGCGCTCTTTGCCATGGTGTGTGTCTTCATGAACCACAGCGAGTAATGAGTTGAATAATTTCTGTATCTTTTTAAAACTATAGCATTATACTCAAAAGCCCTCTTATGAAAAAAGCTATCATCATTCTCTTCCCATTTCTTTTATTCATTCTAACCTCCTCACATCATCGTGTTCAGCAGTCGGTAGAAACAAAAGTTTTGGATACCGGATTAGTGTATCTGAAATTTCCGGTAGTGGGAGTGAGTGCTTATGAAAAAGAGTCGATTGAGATATTAAAAATTGATCCGAAGTGTTATCAATTTGAAATAGGTTGCGCTACCAAAGAAGGAATAGAAAGTAAACCATTAAATCAATGGATGAAAGATAAGAAATGGGTAGCAGCAGTAAATGCCGGTATGTTTAAGTTAGAAGGGAACTTTAAACAATGTACCGGATATATGAAAGTAGGTACACACATGAATAACCCCAATACGACAGCGAATTACAAATCCTATTTTGCTTGTCAGACGGTGAATAGCAAATTAGCAGGAGCTACGTTGATTGATGCTACTACAGAATCAGTAGATTCATTGAAACGAAATTACAGTAACGTAGTGCAAGGCATACGTATGTTAGATGCACAAGGTAAAAATATATGGCAGTATCAAGAAAAGAAATGGTCGATGGTATTGTTAGGTAAAGATGCGAATGGGAATATCTTATACATCTTTACGCGCGCGCCTTATCGAGTGTATGATTTTATCAATGAGTTGAAAAAGTTACCTATCCAATTAACTCGATTGATGTATTTAGAAGGCGGACCTGAAGCATCCTTTGGTATACAGCATCCACAAGTCCAACGAATGGTGATGGGAAGTTTTGAAACCGGATTTAATGAAAACAATAACAATCAAAACTTTTGGGCCATACCCAATGTAATCGGGATTGTGAAGAAGTAGCTAAAGTTTAAAAACTTAAATTGGGTCAGCGTCTTGGGATTTTTTAGCGGATTGCAGATCCGCATTTTCTGCCACTAGATTATTATTCTTGGTTAACGGAATTGTATCCTAGGTGGCAGATTTAGTTGTAGAACTTTTTAATACACCAAACAAAAAATAGAAACAACATACAACTTAGAATAGAAATAAATAAGTGGAGTAAATTAGCCGGAAATAATAAATAAAAATCATAATCTTTTATAGTGGCTGAGTAACTGGATACACAAAAAGGAAATAAAAACAATCTAATTTTTATCCATATGTCCTGTTTGGTTCCTAGTTGACTTGTAGATAAGATAAGTGCAAATCCAATTATTAACGATATTCCTAAGGAACTAGCCCACAACTTGAAGGAAGGCTCAAAATAAATCGTGGTTATTACCAAATACCAAATTAAATAACACCATAGAATAAGCTTTTGCCCATTAATATATTTGAAGTATAGCAAAACACTCGAAATCATAATGGTATTATTTTTTTTGGACTTGGTGAAGGAGCTAATTAATAGTATGTGTTAGAAAATCAGCTCTTGTTGGTATTTATTGGTACACTACCCTCTCTTAATGTAAATTAAACATCTACCGCGTCACTAACAATTTTTATCCTATCATTAGAGATTGTATTGGTTAAATAACAGTTGTTGGTTACGCCGCGATTAAAACTTCACAATTTTATAATTCAGTGGGCGGCTAAACACCAACGTTTTGGCGCTTGGCGCAGTGGCGGATTTCGGAGCACAAAACTGTCAATACACCACAAAAGTTGATGCGAGCTAGAATGCTCAATTAACCACGTCACCCGCCATTGAGCCAAACGCCTGTGTGTGCCTGGAATGGTCATTCGTCCCTTCAGACACACTCTTGAAATTAATGGAAAATTAGGACAGATTCAAGTCTTATTATCCACGGTTTAAGAGTGTTGAAGAATGGTTTACTGGTAAGGTGCAAGTCCTTATGTGGTGGAGTTAAGAATATAAATCACTAGCAAGTCGCAAGTTGGTTTGAAGTGATTCAAGCAATGAAGTAAGCGAGTCTGCGAATGTTGGTTCCTACGTACAGAAACTGTATACAGAGGCTATTATGAGTGGTCAAAGTCGCACAGCAGACTAACGGCTATAACTCAACTTGTAGTAGTAGATACAGAGGATATCAACAGAAAGCGAATGTCCTTACCCGGGGAGGTCTTCTGATTACGAGCTAATCAAGAAGAAGTCAGCAGAGGTCATAGTAGTGAATAACAAACGAGCCAATGGAAAGATTGGAGGTCTCAGGAGTTCATGAAGGACTAAACGTTAAACGGTTTTAATTCGATAAGGAGTCATCGCACAGCCTTATCTTAAGCGAACCAAGGAAAGAAAAGCAGATGATTGAAAAAGTAGTAAACAATAAGAACATGCTAAAAGCAATACGCCAGACGGTCTCTAATAAAGGGGCATCAGGTGTAGATGGTATGTCGGTCAGGGAACTGAAAGACTACTATGTAAAGCATAAATCTTTGTTATTAAATTCTATTGTTAATCATCGGTACGTAGCACAAGCCATTCGAGGAGTAGAGATACCTAAATCGAATGGGAAGACTAGATTACTCGGTGTACCTACGGTGGTAGACCGTATGTTGCAACAAGCAGTAGGGCAAGTCATAGCACCATACTTTGAATTAGAATTTAAAGAGTATAGCTATGGTTTTAGACCTAAACGCAATGCACACCAAGCCATTCAACAATCACAGAAGTTTATTCACGAAGGCTATAGATATATTGTAGATATAGACCTAAAGAATTTCTTCGACGAAGTAGACCATAGGATACTCCTTCAACTTGTCTACCGAAAGCTAAAATGCCCTACCACACTACGCCTAATACGTCTTTGGCTAAGAGCACCAATTTTAATAAATGGGAAACTGACCAAACGCATGAAAGGTATTCCTCAGGGCTCTCCGCTAAGTCCGTTACTATCCAATATCATGCTACATGAATTGGATTGCTTCTTGGAATGGAAGAAGGAAAAGTATGTACGCTACGCCGACGACTTTAGTATATTCACTAAAGGTAGAGGTCGTGCTCAACAGATAGGTAATCAGGTTTATCTTTTCCTAAAGAACAAACTTAAGCTGACTATCAACAGAGATAAAAGTGGTATACGTAGACCTTCCCAATTTGAACTACTCGGACATGGTTTTGTGTCAAGCTTTGAGAAAGGTGCAAAAGGCAAATTTCAATTGGTGGTAAGTGAAAAGAGTATAGCAAAGTTGAAACGCGAGTTGAAAATGATTACCCGCAAAACGAGTCCAATGAGTTTCGACGAACGGATACAAAAACTTAAACTTCTACAGCGAGGTTGGCTGAACTATTTTTGCTTGGCGAATATGGCAAGCAAACTTCAACGTATAGATGCGTGGGTTCGTAACCGTTTAAGATATTGCATTTGGACCGACTGGAAAAAGCCAGAACGTAAGCGGAAGAACCTAGTGCGCTTGGGTGTTCCGTACGGGAAAGCGTATGCATTTAGTAGAACAAGAAAGGGAGGCTGGGCAATAGCGCAGAGTCCAATTCTGACGACTACTATAACGCTAGACCGCTTAAGAAAACGAGGGTATGAAAGTTTAGAGAGCTATTATCAAAAAGTAAGTCCTATGTTTAACGAACCGCTGTATACGTGAACCGTACGTACAGTGGTGTGAGAGGCGCACTCCGCTAGAATTCACTAGCGGAGCCGTCTACTCGATTATCGGTTCGGTGTTCTTTTTCGTCCGTTGGTTTGTCGGTCGTTTTTGTCGTGCGGTTGGACAGACACACTCTTTGCCAAGCTTGGGTTTGAGCGTTGGCTTGAGCGGCTTGGCAATGTGTGTGGCTGTGAAGGGATGGCATATTTCAATTAAATAAGTTTAAAAAAATTCGTTTCATTCCGAAAGAAGAGTTTTGCAATTCTGCTTTTTCCTCTGTTATGTCGGACTTGTAAGAGGTTAAAAATCTAAGAAAAACACGCTTTAATTGCTTGTTAATGTCTCTCATGTTTTTGTAAGATGAAATATCAATTTCAGAAATCAAATATGTTTTCAAATCATCTCCTAACTCTACATTAAATACAGTGTTTACTTTTCTTCTAATATTATCGGCTCTAAATTCAATATACTTTTCCTTATCCTCATTGCTCAATAATGTGAACATACATTTATAATCAAATCTTGAACGTAATTCAGGAGAAATTCGCTTTTTAAAATCTTCTTTAGAGATATTCGATGTAAACACAATAATGAAACCATTTAAATCCATTTCTTCCCCTAACGAACTTGTCATTTTACCACTTTCCAATACTTCAAGAAAATAATTGAAAAGCGTTGAATTAGATTTTTCAAATTCGTCAATAAGTAAAACTCCAATATCTGTTTCCCTTACTTTCATAAATATTTCACCATCATCGCTACCAATATATCCTCTAGCAGAGCCAATTAATGAACTTAAAGAAAACTCATTACTATAATTGCCAAAATTTATTTTAGCCAACTTCTTTTCTCCTTTTAAACAGTTGAAAACTGTTCTTGCTACTTCTGTTTTGCCAACTCCAGATTCTCCCATTAAAAACAGAGAAAGTATTTTATGTTCTCCTAATTTATTGAATACTCTAAATGTTCTTACTTGTTCTGCAAAGTCGTCCTTAAACTTAGAATGTCCATAAAGCTTTAAATTGAAATCATTGAAAAATAATTGCAGTTCATCTTCGGATAAATCTGTTATCTTTTTATGCTTCTTAATTGCTAACTCTTGTGTTTTGCTTGGTTGTTTTTGTCTGTTTTCTTGCTTGTTGAATGAGTTCTTATCAATGTTTTCGAACGTATCAAAAACAAATCTCAATTCATACTCAAGCTTTTCTTTTTTTGATAAGTCGCAAATAAAAACAGGTGTTTCTTCAAACTGATAAATCACTTGCTCTAATATTGATTGAATATTGTTGTATTCTGTTAATGCAGATAAATCAACAATTTCAGAACGGATATCGACTTCTTTTACAAGAGATAAGTTATGTATCAATTTTGTAATGCTCAAAATAGAAAACCCTTCAAGAATTTTAGCCTCCTTAAAGTCATAAAAATCTTCTTTATCGTAAAAGAGTAGTGTCATATTCTCTTCAAGGATTTACTTGATGTTAACATTTTGAATAATAGCAAGTAAATCGATGTAGTGATAAACATTACCATCGCCAGAACTTTTGAAACTAAAAGTTTGCTTATTGTCATTATTGATTCTGTAATGACTTTCTTCTATTTCTTCATCTTCTTTATTAGCAGGGAAAGCGTTTTGTAATTGACCTAATTCCTGAAAATACTGAAAGGAATTTTTCAAATCATCAACCTTTATTTCTCCTTTGCATAAACCGATAATCGAAACATTACCAACAAACAAATCATCAATGCTGTATGAGCTTTCAAATTCGCTCTCAAATGTTAATGGGATTTTTATTAAAATGTTATTGTTTTTACCTCCCACAACTCCCTTGATTTTGTAAGCATAGTCTTTAAACATTGAATTAAAAAGATTATTCATATCAAAGCCGTCTGCACCAGGAACTGCCAAATTTTTTAATGCCCCACTATTTATGAATTTAACTATACGTAGTTCATCTTCGTTTTCAAGGCTAAGTTTCACATTGTCAATCTTTATTAACTCACCTTCGGATAAGTTTTTGAAATCATTAGCATTTTTACATTTTCTGACAACTTCATCAAGTATTACAGATTTGGTTGTTTTTATTTCAAATGTTTCTAATACTTTTTTTGAACCTGAACCTTTTAAACTACCACCTGCATCAGCTTCTCCAAGTTTAAAAATATCCAAAATGTTGAAGCCTAATTTTGTTTTTAGATACGCATCGCCTTCCAATGATTTTTCTTTTTCAACTTGCTGTTCAGCAAGTATCATATTGTTTAGCATCATTTTAATCTCGTAAACTTTTGGAAAGTTGATATAGTATATATTGAAAATCATTTCTGTCTCTTTAGATTTAAACTTTATAAATTTCTTCAATTACACCCCAAACTTCTGTTTCTGTTTTTTCATCATAAATCCCTGATTTTTTTATTGAATCAACAATCCCTTTGGTCTTCTTTGTTATTAAGTCCAAAACTGATTTTTCGGGAATGATTACAGGGATTTTTTTTATGTAATTCGCTGGATTGTTTGCTGATGGGTTGATAGTTCTTATCAATTTGTTGCAAGTAGGGGAGTTGAAGAAAGCCAATAAGTAATAAGTTAAACTTTCATCTTTCGGAAATATGCCTACAATGCTTTGGTCAAATAGTTTGTTTTCAATCAAAGATGCTGTTATGCTTGATGAACTAATCATTGGAACACCAATACCAAATTTGAAGTAGTATTTTGGGTTTTGAAATCTGGATTTTTTGTCTGTTTTGTAATGCTGAACGGCTTCTTTACTCCAATTCATAAACCAACTTTCAGGTTTTAGATACTTGGTGTTTCCACCTTTTACGATGGGTAAAAAGTATTTGTCGCCATCTATTCCGCTTAAAATGTCAGCATTATTTTTATAATCGGATGAAATTGAATCAGTATTAACAAGGTCATAATTTTTGCCATTTTTCAGTTCAGGGCTTATTACTTGCAGAAATCTTTTATCATCTCCTGAATAGAAACCTGTAACACAATCGGCAATATTTCCAATTTTTAGTTTTGAGTGATTTATTAGTTTTGATATGTTGCTGTTTTCAGCTATTAAAAATGCGTGGTCTGGATTATTGAAAACATCTTCTTGTTTAAACGTATAGGTTTTTAGGTTGCTGTCTTTTACATTGTTCAGTTGTTCTACTTCATCAAAATTATTGATTACAGAAAATGTATTATTCATACAAGCTTTAATATCGCTTTTCTTTCTCAATGTTATTATGGAAAGGTTTGCATAACCGAAATTTACTCCCGGAAAGAAAGATGAAGGAAACAAAGCCAATTCTACAATTTGAGTATTCGTGAAAATGTGTTTTCTCAAAGCCTTGTGCATATGCAGATTGAGAAATGTGTCAGGAATAATGAAACTTAAAATTCCGTCTTCTTTGAGTAATTGAATACAGCGATATAAAAACAGTCCGTAACTTTCTTTAGCGTATAAGTCAGGGAATAATTTTTTAAGAACCGTTCTTTTTGAATAATCTTGCCAAGCACCGTAAGGTGGATTGGCAATTATTTTGTCATAATAACCACCAAAGCAAGAATTAAAATCTAATTCAGAATCTAACAGAGTGTCGCACTCACGAATATTTACATTAAGAAAATGTGAAAACTTTTCATTTAGGACTTCTATGGATTTTGAGTTAAGCTCGCAAATATCAATGTGAGCAAATTCATTTTCATTTAGAATTGCTTCTACAAAAACACCATCACCACCGCAGGGCTCAAAAATTTTATCGCTAGGTTTTAGCGATAATCTTGAAACCATATAATCAACGATTGGAGTTGATTTGGTGTAAAACGCTTGATATTTTCTTGCTTCGCTTATCATTACCAAAGTAAATATTGTAAAAGATTGTTGTCTGTTAAATGCTGTGTAGTTTCGGCATTAAAGTCATTCTCCCAATCAATGTTGGTTTCAATCCAATTTTTCAAATTGTAGCCTGAATATTCGTTGATTTTCTGATATGCTTCGCTTCCGCAATATGCTTCCCAAATACCTGAATTTTTGAGCGTATTGAAATAGCTGTTATTTTCTTCGGCTCTTACGAATAATAAACATTTGAAATTGTCGTCAAGGTTTTGGTAAATGGTTGCTACCAACAAAAGTCGATTTGTATTTCCTTTTTCGTTTGAGCCAAATCCACTTTTAAAATCAACTACATATTTCTGTTCGTTTGAAATGAAATGTAAATCCAATTCTAATTGAATTTCTCCTGATGTTACCAAGCTCCAAACCTTATCGTAGTATGATTTTAGTTCTTGTTTTTCTTCGTCTGAAATGTTCAGATTATCAATGTATTCAATGATTTCATCTGTAAGTTTCTTTTTGACTTCCGAGAATAAAGGCGGAACAAACAATGAAACATCATTGATTGGATAGTAAAAACAAAGTTTACAAAATGGGTCCCACAACTCGCCAACTCTTCTTGAAAAGTCCATATACTCATAAGGTCTTACAGAATTTCGGCTTTCAATCATTACCACAATGTGGCAATAGGTAATCATCAAAATTGTTTCCAACTTCTCTTGATTAGACCATTTTTCTTTCTCCGATTTCTGAAGCAGAGTAGCAATAAGATTATCCTTAGTTTGGTTTAACTTTTCATTAATTGCTCTTGCTCTCTTGTCTGATTGAGTGTCGGCAAACTTTGTCTTAACGTCAGTTAAAAACTCGCTTGCACGGTCTCTGAAATAAGCCAAAAGCTCCTGTTTCCTGTCTTTAGTATTCTTGTCTATATTCATTTGCTGTTTGCTCGTTTTTGATATTTAATTCTTGCTTCGGCTACTTTCAAAATTTCAAGTCCGTTTTCTTCGTCTTGAAGTTGGTAAGTAATCTTGTCGCTCAAATAGCGAACTTTCAATTCTGATTTGTCAATATGAAAAATTCTTGAAATGCCGTCAATGATTTGTTCATTAGCATTTCTTTCATTCTTCTCAATTTTGCTAAGTGTCGAGGTGTCAATATCCAACTCAGCTGCAACCTTTCTCAATGGCAGGTTTGCATTTTCTCTGAGTGTCCTGATATACTCTCCAAATGTTATGTTGTCTGTTTTTGACATATTCTGCTTTGGCAAATTTTGTCCAAAATTAAAGAAATAATTTTTATTCGTGTCAATTTGCTTCATCTTTTTATTCACAGTCTTGTCGGTGAGTTGGCAAAAAATGGCTCTTTTGGTTTTTTGAGCGTTGGTTTGTGTGTCGGGAAAAACCAAATGTGCCATTTGCGGGTGGGCTTTTTTACACTGACCGATAACGGTTTCGGGCTTGGCGAAGGTGGCGATTTTCACCACAGATGTTGATGCGGAGAACCAAACTTTGATTAACTACAAATGTGTCTGCGGAGCACTGAACCGCCACTTTTGCCAAACCCGTGTGTGTGCCTGGAATGGTCATTCGTCCCTTCAGACACACTCTTGAAATTAATGGAAAATTAGGACAGATTCAAGTCTTATTATCCACGGTTTAAGAGTGTTGAAGAATGGTTTACTGGTAAGGTGCAAGTCCTTATGTGGTGGAGTTAAGAATATAAATCACTAGCAAGTCGCAAGTTGGTTTGAAGTGATTCAAGCAATGAAGTAAGCGAGTCTGCGAATGTTGGTTCCTACGTACAGAAACTGTATACAGAGGCTATTATGAGTGGTCAAAGTCGCACAGCAGACTAACGGCTATAACTCAACTTGTAGTAGTAGATACAGAGGATATCAACAGAAAGCGAATGTCCTTACCCGGGGAGGTCTTCTGATTACGAGCTAATCAAGAAGAAGTCAGCAGAGGTCATAGTAGTGAATAACAAACGAGCCAATGGAAAGATTGGAGGTCTCAGGAGTTCATGAAGGACTAAACGTTAAACGGTTTTAATTCGATAAGGAGTCATCGCACAGCCTTATCTTAAGCGAACCAAGGAAAGAAAAGCAGATGATTGAAAAAGTAGTAAACAATAAGAACATGCTAAAAGCAATACGCCAGACGGTCTCTAATAAAGGGGCATCAGGTGTAGATGGTATGTCGGTCAGGGAACTGAAAGACTACTATGTAAAGCATAAATCTTTGTTATTAAATTCTATTGTTAATCATCGGTACGTAGCACAAGCCATTCGAGGAGTAGAGATACCTAAATCGAATGGGAAGACTAGATTACTCGGTGTACCTACGGTGGTAGACCGTATGTTGCAACAAGCAGTAGGGCAAGTCATAGCACCATACTTTGAATTAGAATTTAAAGAGTATAGCTATGGTTTTAGACCTAAACGCAATGCACACCAAGCCATTCAACAATCACAGAAGTTTATTCACGAAGGCTATAGATATATTGTAGATATAGACCTAAAGAATTTCTTCGACGAAGTAGACCATAGGATACTCCTTCAACTTGTCTACCGAAAGCTAAAATGCCCTACCACACTACGCCTAATACGTCTTTGGCTAAGAGCACCAATTTTAATAAATGGGAAACTGACCAAACGCATGAAAGGTATTCCTCAGGGCTCTCCGCTAAGTCCGTTACTATCCAATATCATGCTACATGAATTGGATTGCTTCTTGGAATGGAAGAAGGAAAAGTATGTACGCTACGCCGACGACTTTAGTATATTCACTAAAGGTAGAGGTCGTGCTCAACAGATAGGTAATCAGGTTTATCTTTTCCTAAAGAACAAACTTAAGCTGACTATCAACAGAGATAAAAGTGGTATACGTAGACCTTCCCAATTTGAACTACTCGGACATGGTTTTGTGTCAAGCTTTGAGAAAGGTGCAAAAGGCAAATTTCAATTGGTGGTAAGTGAAAAGAGTATAGCAAAGTTGAAACGCGAGTTGAAAATGATTACCCGCAAAACGAGTCCAATGAGTTTCGACGAACGGATACAAAAACTTAAACTTCTACAGCGAGGTTGGCTGAACTATTTTTGCTTGGCGAATATGGCAAGCAAACTTCAACGTATAGATGCGTGGGTTCGTAACCGTTTAAGATATTGCATTTGGACCGACTGGAAAAAGCCAGAACGTAAGCGGAAGAACCTAGTGCGCTTGGGTGTTCCGTACGGGAAAGCGTATGCATTTAGTAGAACAAGAAAGGGAGGCTGGGCAATAGCGCAGAGTCCAATTCTGACGACTACTATAACGCTAGACCGCTTAAGAAAACGAGGGTATGAAAGTTTAGAGAGCTATTATCAAAAAGTAAGTCCTATGTTTAACGAACCGCTGTATACGTGAACCGTACGTACAGTGGTGTGAGAGGCGCACTCCGCTAGAATTCACTAGCGGAGCCGTCTACTCGATTAGTGGCTGCCGTTTTCTTCGGTCACTATTTATGTGTCCAAAGCCAAGCATCACCAATTTCATCGTCTTGCACAATTTCAGTAAAAACAAAATTATTGTTTTCCAAAATTTTTGTTGAAGCATTTTTTTCAGGTGCTGTCTTTGCAGTAATTGTCAAACTTGGGTCTGCTTGTTTCGCAATTTTAACAAGTTCTTTGCAAGCGAATGAAGCAATGCCTTGCCCTTCAAATTCCTTAAATGTCCAATATGAAAGTTCAACTTTTCCGTCTATTGGTTGTCCAACGAAACTGCAAGAGCCAACAATTTTGTCTTGTCTAAAGATAAAGTAACCAACCCAAGGGAAGTTGTAACCGATTTTAGGATAAAAGTCGTCATACATTGCAAGTAGAGTTTGGCAGTCAGCCGAAGCATAAAGCTCGTTGGTTTTGTCCTCTTGTTGTGTAATAGGTACTAATTTCATTTCGTCTATTTATTATTGTGTTGGTCGTTTTACGGTTGCCACTAACATATCGATACACGCACTAGGGTGCATGTATATTTCATTTGTTGAACCTAATTTATATTGATTTTCAATGTTTTCAAAAAAAGCATTTCTATTCTTGGGCATTATTATCATCATAAAAACACATAAGATAAGTAGCGCACCGCTGTTATTCTCCTAAGTAAACCAGAAATAAGACTTCAAAACCTATTTTTATAGTTATATAAAGAGTATTTAAAATAGGATTGAGAGTATCTTCTTACTTCAATTTACTCAATAAAACGTATTTAAAGTAGTCTATCCGTCTCCATATCCGGTTATAACCGGATATATCCGTATAATATCCGTTTATAACCGGATGTATACGTTTATTGAGACGCTTTTAAAATATTCTAAGATCTTTTCTTCTGAAAGGTTGCTCGTTGACACAACCTTGGATACTGTAGTGCTTTAAAATAAAAAAAGCCGGCTATTAACCGGCTTCTACATTCACTAAACAAATATTTTTCGATTCACATCAAAGCCTTCTAAATAGTCGGCTACGCGGCGTACAAACATACCTCCTAAAGAACCATCAATCACGCGGTGGTCATAAGAGTGGGATAAAAACATCATGTGGCGGATACCAATCGTATCTCCTTGTGCGGTCTCAATAACTGCAGGTTTTTTGATCACTGCACCTAAAGCTAAAATACCACACTGTGGTTGGTTGATAATAGGTGTACCCATTAAGTTACCAAAAGAACCTACGTTCGAAATAGTATAAGTACCACCGGATACATCATCCGCTGTTAATTTATTTTGACGTGCACGCTTAGCTAAGTCGTTTACCTTTTTAGTTAAACCTACAATGTTTAATTGGTCGGCATTTTTAATCACCGGTACTATCAAATTACCACTCGGTAAAGCTACTGCCATACCAATATTGATGTCTTTCTTCACGATGATGCGATCACCTTCCACGGATACGTTCACCAATGGATAATCTTTAATCGCTTTTACTACTGCTTCAATGAAGATAGGAGTGAAGGTTAGCGCTACCGATTCTCTTTCCATGAAATCGTTTTTCCAACGGTTTCTCCAGTACACGATGTTGGTCACATCTGCTTCTACAAAAGAGGTTACATGGGGAGCTATGCGCTTGGATTCTAACATGCGCTCGGCAATCATCTTGCGCATACGATCCATTTCAATGATTTCAACGTTACCACTGGCAGAGGTAGCCGGCTTACTTACGTATTGCGGTTCCACTACTTTAGGTTGTTCGGTAGTTACCGGTGTTGCCACAGGAGCAGCTACGTTTGGACTTGGTGTTGCAGGAACTTGCGCTCTCTTCTTCACATAATCCAAAATATCATATTTGGTTACGCGTCCGTCTTTACCTGTTCCTGAAATGGTATCCAATTCAGTCAACGAGATATTTTCTTGACGAGCAATGTTTAATACTAAAGGGGAAAAGAATTTACTACCTGAAGACTTTTCAGTGACTACAGGAGTGCTTACTTTTTCAGCAGCTACTACCGCAGGTTTAGGTGCAGCAGCAACCACTTCCTGTTTTTGAACAGGAGCTTCAACGGTTACCGTAGGAGCAGGAGAGGTGCTATCACCATCTGTTTCGATAATAGCAATGGCATGACCGACTTGGACCACTTGACCCTTTTCAGCTAAAATTTGCTTCAAAATTCCTCCGTGAGGAGAGGGTACTTCGGTATCCACTTTGTCGGTTGCTACTTCTAGAACGGATTCGTCGGCATTGATCTTATCCCCCGGTTTTTTCAACCAGTTCAGGACAGTACCTTCCATGACGCTTTCGCCCATTCTAGGCATTACTAATTCTACTAAAGCCATCTAAGCAGTCGTTAAATCTAAAATCAGGTTACAAAAATAGCATTTTTTAGCATAAACCTCTGATTTCTGCTTATAAAGGTAAGGGGTTGAATGCTAATTTATTGAAGGTGTTTTCGTAAAAGTTTGAAAACATTCAGAGCCGTTAAGCGGATATTAACGTCGCGCATGGCAGTTAATTGCAGTAATTGGGTGCTCACTTTGGATTCGGAGGCCACCGCAATCCAAACTGTCCCTACCGGTTTTTCAGGAGTTCCTCCATCCGGACCTGCGATACCGCTGGTAGCTATCCCGAAGGTGGTATTCATCTTTTGGCGGATGTCTTTGGCCATTTGTTCTACTACCGGTTCACTCACTGCACCATGTTTTTGTAAGATTTCGGATGGTACATCTAATAAGTTTGATTTCACCTCGTTGCTATATGCAATGACGGAGCCTTTGAAATAAGCAGATGATCCCGGAATTAAAGTAAGTAAATGAGCTACATAACCACCGGTGCAACTTTCGGCAGTGGCAATGGTGTAGTTGTTTTCTTTCAACCAACGAGCCGTAGAACTTTCCCAAGTCTCTTCATCAAAACCGTACACATGTGTTTGAATCAGCGGAAGTACTTGTTGGATTTGAACTTCGATTTCTTGCGACAGTTTTTCTCTGTTGGTTCCAGTTCCTGTCAATCGTAGTTTTACTTCGCCTGCGGAAGGAAGGTAGGCTAATCGAATATGTTCCGGTAAGTTTTCTTCCCAATCTTTAATGATGACAGCGATGGTGGATTCTCCAATGCCTCCTGTCTTAATCACGCGATGAAGAATGACAGGAGGGTTAAAATGTTGGCGTAATTTTTCTAATCCGCTATCACTTAAAATACCTTTCATTTCATACGGTACGCCGGGAAGTGATATGATTACTTTTCCTTCGTGCTCAAACCACATACCGGGAGCCGTACCGCGAGTGTTGGGTATGACCTGCGCATTAGCAGGTATGTCTGCTTGCGTTTGATTTAACGGTGCGAACTCTCTTCCTCGTTTTTCAAAGTAGGCGGCCAAGTAATCAAACACTTCTTGATTACGCGTCATAGGTACGTTGAAATATTCGGCTATCGTTTTCTTCGTGATGTCATCGTTGGTAGGGCCTAAGCCACCGGTAATTATAACGATGGAAGCTTCAGCTAAGGATTCTTTTAATGTTTGAAGAATAATTTCTTTTTGATCACCAATAGATATTTTTTTCTTTACTCGAAAACCAAGTTTATCTAACTCTGCACTTATCCATTGGCTATTGGTATCCGTAATTTGTCCATACAATATTTCATCACCTATGGTGAGTATGTTGGCATATATAGCAGACATGATTATTCTTTAATGAGTTTGATGGTACGTTCCTCAGAAGAGGTGATGAGTCGTAATAGGTAAACACCCGGTGAGAACAAGCGAGTGTCGATCGTGAGCGCATCGTCCGCCGTAGGTATATAATCTTTTTTGGTAAAGACTACTTGACTTAAAGCATTAGTGATGACAATATCCGCATGTTCATTTTCTTTTAAACGAATATCTACAGTCACATGTTCGCGAGTAGGATTAGGATATACTCGAAGTACTGATTGACCGCTGATGATAATGGTTTGTTGGGTAGAATCCACGCAAGCATTGCCATAAGCTATTAAGGTAACAGTATAAGAGCCTGTTTGTACGTAATTGTGAGAGGGGTTGGTAATTTTGGAAGTGGTTCCATCTCCAAATTTCCATAGTACAGAATCAGCATGCATACTGCTATTAACAAAGTGCGTGGCTAATTGTTCTTGTAAATTAGTATTGGAAGTAGCCGCTACGAAATTAGCATCTACACTAGTAGCTTGTGACCAGTAATAATAGGCCACTGAGGACGGATAGAGTGAATCAATTCCAACTACGTAGATGGTGTCTTCGGTAGAGTAAGAGGGTAATGTATATTCTTTTCCGGTATGATCCGGAATGGAACTAGCCGTAGGTTCAGTTTGATAGAAGTTAAATAGTTGACCGGGTGAAGGTTGAATTGAAATAGGATCAGAATTATTAGAACAAACGGTTATGTTTTTATTCGATGGATTAGGAGTCGTATTTAACTCAATAAATTTATCCTTCGCTTTTTGAGCATAATTTTTTATTTGACCTAAACTATTACCGGCAACTAAGGCAAACGCTACATGAATAGTATCACCTTTTTTGAAGTTGTTGATGCGAATTCCATAAACCATACTCACATCATTTCCTGTAGTGGCTACACCTGCTTGCGGTCGACCGATACCGCTACTTAGCGTTTTGATTTTTTCGTTTAAAGTAAATCCATCGTTAGGGTCAATATTGTTTCCACCTACAAAGGAATTGTCCATGGCAAAGTAGTTAACAATAGGATCCTTAGTCAAAGCTACGATTCCGGCATATTGTCCACCGGCAAGTATGTTAAAAGCATAACCCATTTGTGAAGTGTAATCATAGTCTGTTCGGTTACGACTATAATCTTGAATGTCCCAATCTAAGAACTGACCTACATAAATCGAATCATAATTTCCGGAAGACTGATTGATAATTTGGTAATGTAAGATGGTGGTATTTTTAAAATCTAATGTGTTGATGGTATAGGCATCTTGAATCACTTTTACACGTAGAGGATTCACACTATAGACGGAGGTATCTTTGAAACTTGATTGTACATGTTTATAAGAATAGTTGTCATTCACAAACATTGGATTTTGAATGGGTTCAAAATCCAAGTTGCTAATACCTGCCGGGAAGGCACGCACGCAGTCAGATTGTTTGGAAGAAGAATGTGCAATCATTAAACCACCTTCGTAAAGTACGGAAGATTCGGTACCGTTGATTTTGTAACCATGACCAACGGTGCTGTAAATATCTTGAAAACCAATTCGACCATTAGAGGTGATGGTTGTTTTCATGTAGTCATTGTAAAGAGTCACATAGGATGGGTTTACCTTTACTTTGAAATATTCGTAATCGGTATAGTTTTTTAAAGGGTCAGAAAAACCTAATCGAAGTTCAATGATAGTATCCATGGCCATTCCTGGATGGATGTATATTTTGAATGGAGTGGCTCCTGTAAATTTAGTCGTTAAACTATCAATGAAACCTGCTGCAAAATTATCTTGTGTAATTTCCACTAATGGGTTATCACTTGTTAATGTAATGGTCAGATTGTTCGTTGCGCTTAAGTAGTTTTTAAAGCGAATATTGATTTCGGTAGTATCACCGTTGAAAGCAAATACATCGTTGTCGCCCGTGGAATAAGCAGAATCAATACGAACGGCAGGAGAGTTGGTAATTGTAAGAGCTTTTAACATATTGACTCTACCTTTGCCTAACAATTCTTTATAAGCAGCATTTTCCGGTATGGTATCGATGACATCAGCAGTAACACGAATTAATTCGGCTACTTGTAAAGCAGATAAATTGGGATATCTCGATCGGACTAAACCTGCCACACCGGAAACAATAGGGGCAGAATATGAAGATCCATCGAAATTGCCATAACTATTACCGGTGCCAGGGCTTAATGATTCAACATACATACCTTGGGCACACACGTCGACGGAGTGAGCCATGGTAGCCTTATAGCAACAGTACCATCGGTTAAAGTCGGCTCTGGTATCTACATATGTTCCCTGTGAAGGAGCAAACATGGTATCCGATGCGGCAACGGATAAAACGTTTTTGTAAGAAGCCGGATAAAAATCAGCAATGGTATCATCATTACCGGCTGCCGCTACAATGAGTACATCAAAATTGAAGACAGCATAGTTAATGATGTCTTGATTCATTTGAGAGTAAGATCCTAAACCACCCCAAGAAAGATTTAATATTTTACAACCGTGTTCGGCACCATAAACAATTCCTTCATATCCGGCAGAAATAGCGCCACCTGAATTAGAAGCACCTTTAATTGCCATCACCTTACAATTATAACCTATACCGGTTAAACCTTTTCCATTATTAGGTGTAGCTCCTGTAACACCGGTAACTTCTCCGCCATGTTTACTTACGCCTACTTGCGGATTGTTATCATTATCGGCCACATCCCAACCATAATAGTTGTCGATATATCCATCGTTATCATTATCAATTCCATCGATAGGGTCATTAGTGTTATGATACAAATTACCCACCATGTCTTCATGAAATAAATCTACTCCGGTATCAATGATACCAATAATTACATTCGAGTTACCTTGTTCTACATCCCACGCTTCATAGGCTTGCATGCGCTCGATATAGCGCATAGGACCGTTGACTTGAGCTAATGGATCATTGGGTACAGATAAGGATTGATTGTTTTCAATGTATTTTGGTTCTACATAATCAAAATATCCTGAACTACTTAAGTTCGTAATAACAGAATCTACTTTAGTCGTTGGTAAATTGGAGAAGTAGATATACCATATCAACGTTAAATCTACATGACCTTTTTGCGTAGGTAATTTCGAATTCGGATAAGGTTGACGATATTGAGTAATTTGATAGGGAGCCGTAGCTTTGGTTAATCCTTCAAGTAGATATGGTGTATTAAAATAATCGCGATTGCTTTCTTTTAATTTAACAATAACGATGTTAGGCTCAATGTTTTTTACTATAGGTTCAGAGGCGAAACTATAGCTATAACATAAGAGCATCAACATTACAATGTGAAGTACTCTTAATGAATGTAATGTTTTATGTATAAAAAGTACAACAGTTTTCATTAACATGGATTCTACCATAAATACGGTAAATGAACTAAATGTAAATCACACTTCGTTAAATGGTAATCTAAGGCATAGTGTGAATTCAGAACATTCTTTCTAACTTACAAAATCTTTATTACATTTTAATGAATACAGAAGGCTTTATGTTTCCTATTTTATCGAAAAAAACACTGTTTTTGGGGATTTTATGGATTGCTACCATCATCACCGGATACAGTCAAAATTTATTAAAAAATCCGGGCTTCGAATTCGATACCGAGGGATGGAATAATTGGGGTGGTTACATAACAACGAATAAACATTCCGGTCGATTTTCTATCGAAATTACGAATAGTAAACCTACTTGGACAGGTATTGATCAGTCGATTATTTTACCTGAAGGTGCAACAAAAATTGTAGGAAGCGGTTGGATTAAAACGGATAAAATTGTTCAAGGAACTCAAGCATGGGAAGTAGCTCGAATAGGGGTTGAATTTTATAATGCATCGAATGAATTAGTAGGTGGTTATCCTCCGGTGATTGGTTCGGCACAAGAAACGACCAACTGGTCTTACTACGAACACGAATATGATGTTCCGGCCGGTGCTGTGAAAGTTAAAATACAATTAGCATTAGGTAACTGTGTGGGTACGGCTAATTTTGATGATCTGAGCATTATCATTTTTAATGCACAGAATAAACCATTAGCAGCAGGTGCATTTTCAGGTCCTATGGATAAAGGGAAATGGTATCCTTTAAAATCGGATCCTACTAAATCTGGTAGCCACTATGTTGATTGGTCAAGCTTGTTAGATGCTCCGGCAGGGAAACATGGGTTTATTACCTATGCTAATCAACAGTTACAATTTCAAGATGGTACTCCTGCTCGTTTTTGGGGTACGAATTTAGTAGCAGGAACTTGTTTTCCGGCTACACATGCAATTGCTGATTCTTTAGCACAACGATTAGCAAAGATGGGATGTAACCTGGTGCGTATGCACCATATGGATGCTCCATGGTCGAATCCCAATGTGTTTGGTAGCAAAACTTCTACGCGTCAATTGGACCCTGTATCCATGGAAAAAGTAGATTACCTAATTGCTGCATTAAAGAAAAAGGGTATTTATGTATTCTTAGATTTTTTAGTGCATCGTGATTTTACCGTGAAAGATGGTGTGGCGAATAGAACACCGGACTTAGGTGGTAAGCAGGTAGCATACTTTGATACTACCATCATTCAATTGCAAAAAGAATACATTCAACAGTGGATGGATCATGTGAATCAATACACTAGAAAACCTTATAAAAACGAACCTGCGATTATTGCTTCTGAATTTGTGAATGAATCGTCTATCATGACACACTTTGGAGGTGATTTGTTGAGTGGGTATTACCGAACAGAATTGGAACTGCAATATGCTGCTGCCGGTAATCCTGCGAATACTTTAGCTAAGTTTGATTTGAATTGGGATGATTATGCATCACCTACCATAAAAAATAGTAGACCTAACTCCAATGTGCCATCTAGTTTAAGATTCCTGAAAGATAAAGAAGATAGCTACTATCAAAACATGTACAAGTACTCTAAGTTTATCGGAGTGAAGTATTTGTTAGCAGGCTCAAACTATCCAATGCCTATCTTGTCTTATCAAGAAAACAATAGTCGATTGGATTTAGTCATTACGAATGATTACTGGGATCATCCGCAAGTATGGAAAATAAATAACGATTGGGAACGCATTGAATTAGCGCCTATCAATAATACTTCCATCATACGTAATTATCAGAAGTCCTTTATTCATAACATGGCAAAATATCAATGGGTAGGCAAACCATTTATGATTACGGAATATAATGCATGTTATCCGAACGAATATATTCTAGAGGGGATTCCAATGATAGCAGCTTATGCTCGCTTACAAGGAATGGATGGACTCATGCAATTCGCATTTGATCACCATGCTGTTGGTTCTCATATTCCTAAATCCTTTGATTTATCTACTTTGCCGGATCATTTGGCAAACTGGGTAGTAGGAGCACCAATGTATTTGAGAAACTATATCACTACTGCTCCTAATGTGGCAGTAGATAGAATTCAACCCGAAGAGTGGAGAAGCTTACCGGACTATTCGGATTATTTAGATAAGGCTCCTTATTTACCTTATGTAACAAAAGTTGCTAAGTCAACCACTTTGCAAGAAACGCCTATTGGAGCTTATTCAAAATATTATCAAGCATCTTCCGGTACGATTACTTCGGAGACCAATGAATTGAAGTTGAATCCGACCAAAGGTACGTTTGATATTCAAACACCTTATGTACAAGGTGCCGTAGGTGAAATAGCCGACCAAGCACATAGTTTCCCTGCGATATCTATTACTACAACTAATGAGTGGTGCAGTGTCTTGTTGTGTAGTGCAGATGGGAATACCATTGAAACCAGTAAGAAGTTATATTTAGTAGTTACTACGCCTGTTAAATTGACGGGACAAAAATATACGGATGATCGTTTGAGATTGGAAGAAAGAGGTGATTTACCTTATTTGGTTAGACAGTTTGAAGGTGTTATTTCCTTACCTTTATGGAAAGAAGTACAATTAACACCATTACAAATTGATGGTAGTAGAGCTACTACTCAATTATTGAAAGCAGTGTCTGATAAAGGTATTCAGTGGGATGCATCTCAGTCAGAATTTATGGTGTATGAAATCGTGGTAGTAAAATAATTTAGTTATGGTTAAGCTGAAAGAGAATGAAAATTCGCATAAACTAAAAATTAGAAATATAAAGATTAGTGATTACGAAGACATTCGTGAAATCATGGTGATGGTGTATGATCAATTACTAGAGCCATGGACGAAGAAAGAATTACGTTCTCACTTAAAGTATTTTCCGGAAGGGCAGATTTGTATTGAAGATAATGGCAAAGTAGTAGGTGCGGCTTTCTCATTGATTGTAGATTATAACAAATGGGGTGATAAACATAACTACAAAGAAATTACCGGTAACGGTACTTTAGTTACACACGATCCGGATGGAGACACCCTGTATGGTATTGATATCTTTGTGCGCCCCGATTATCAAGGGATGCGCTTAGGTAGACGTTTATATGATGCACGTAAAGAACTTTGTGAAAAGTTAAACTTAAAAGCGATTATCGTAGGCGGTCGAATTCCGGGGTATAAAAACCATTCAAAGAAATTAACACCTCGTCAATATATTGATGAAGTAAAACTGAAAGAAATTTTTGACCCGGTATTAACGTTTCAGTTAGCTAATGATTTCCACTTACGTCGTATCATTCAAGGTTATTTGCCGGATGATACAGATTCTAAAGCCTATGCAGCTTTATTGGAGTGGAAAAACGCACTACACGAAACAGAATCGAGTGAAGATACTTTATTTGGTGGTGAGAAAACAATTGTACGTGTAGGCTTAGTACAATGGAAAATGCGTAATACTCCTACGTTAGAACATTTATATAGAAATATCGAGTTCTTCGTAGATACTGTATCCGGTTATAAAGCGGATTTCGTTGTATTTCCTGAGTTTTTCAATGCACCTATGATGGCGGCATATAACCAAGAAACAGCTTCTGATGCGGTACGTTCACTGGCTGAATTTACTTATCAAATTAGAGATAAGATGATTGAGTTAGCTTTAGCCTATAACATCAATATCATTGCAGGTAGTATGCCTATGTATGAAGACGATGGTTTATATAACGTATCCTATTTGTGTAGAAGAGATGGTACTTGGGATTATCAATATAAACTACACGTAACACCGGATGAAAGCAACTACTGGGGCTTGCAAGGTGGTAATCAATTAAAAGTATTTCAAACGGATGCAGGTAAGATTGGTATCTTAATTTGTTTCGATATTGAATTCCCTGAATTACCAAGGTTGTTAGCAGAAGAAGGAGTCAATATTATCTTTGTTCCATTCTGGACAGATACAAAGAGTGCCTTTATGCGTGTACAGCGTTGTGCTCAAGCGCGTGCGATTGAAAATGAATGTTATGTGTGTATCTCCGGTAGTGTGGGTAACCTGCCCGGGGTAGAGAATATGGATATTCAATATGCGCAGTCGGGAATTTTTACACCATCAGATTTTATGTTCCCACATGATGCTACCTTAGCGGAAGCTACACCCAATGCGGAAACTACATTAATTGCTGATTTGGATATTAATTTGATAAAACGTCAACGTAAGTTTGGTTCTGTAAGAAATTTAATGACGCGACGTACCGACTTATTTGAACTCAAGTGGAAGAGTAAAGATATTGATGAGTAAAAATAAAAAAGCCCCGATAGATTTTATCGGGGCTTTTCTTTTGGTATTACTTCTTGTTAAACGGCGAAACTTTCACCGCAACCACAAGTTCTTGCAGCATTCGGGTTGACAAATTGAAATCCTTTACCATTCAAACCATCTGTGTAATCCAGAGTGGTCCCAAGTAGGTAAAGTAAACTTTTTTTATCAACTAGGATTTTTACTCCTTTATCTTCAAATACTTGATCAGCCGGATCTACTTTGTTGTCAAAGTGTAAATCGTACATTAGACCAGAGCATCCGCCACCTTTTACGGCAACACGAACATTATACTCTTCAGTATAACCATCACGGCTACGAAGTTCTTTTACATGTTCAACAGCTTTATCTGTAATAGAAATCATTTTATTTTCGGCTTTATACTTGATGAAACAAAGGTAATAAATTTATAGTTCCTTAGTTGACCCAACCGTTACCTCTTTTTTTAACTTGTTTGTAGTCTTTTTTACACTTTTTACTAGATCTGGTGCAAGATGCACTTCCAACTAAAAGACTAATGGTGATAGCAAATACGATGTATTTTTTCATAAAATCCTTACACTTTAAAGTTTGGATTGTTTTTTCTCATTTTTTTAATCTTTTTACCGTTTTGTCTACATTTTTTACTGGACTTAACACAGTCGGTAAACAGACCTGCACTTAGAGTAAGAGCAAGGAATAAGGCGATTTTTTTCATAATATTGTAATCTGTAGTAGTAGAGAGTATTTAATTCTTTTTAAAATTACATAATTTATCTTTATAAGCATATATATGAGCGCGGAAAAACGTACGGAACTGTCAGAAATAGGTGAATTTGGACTAATAAAACGCATTCAAGATCAAATTATTACATCTAGTCCTTCATTAGTGAAAGGTATAGGGGATGATGCTTCGGTTTGGGATTTAGGTAATGGAAAATATCTATTACAGTCTACCGATATGTTGTTGGAAGGGGTTCATTTTGACTTGTCTTATACACCTTTAAAACATCTGGGTTATAAAGCCATAGCGGTAAATGTATCGGACATCGCAGCCATGAACGGAAAAGCAACACAGGTTGTCGTAGGAATTGCCGTTAGTAATCGTTTTTCGGTGGAAGCCATTGATGAATTATATCAAGGTATCTTAATTGCTTGTGATCATTTCAATGTAGACTTAGTGGGGGGCGATACTACCTCTAGTAGATCCGGTTTGGTTATTTCTGTAACGGTTACCGGAGAAGTGGATAAGGATAAAGTAGTTTATCGAAACGGTGCTAAAGTAACCGATTTGATTTGTGTTTCCGGTGATTTAGGTGCAGCCTATATGGGCTTACAGGTTTTGGAGAGAGAAAAACAAGTATTCATGGTGGATCAAGCCATGCAACCAGATTTAGATAGTAAGGACTATATCATTCGAAGACAATTAAAACCGGAAGCTAGAATAGATGTTATTAAAGCGTTGGCGAAATTAGAAATTACGCCAACATCTATGATTGATATTTCTGATGGGTTAGCATCTGAATTGTTCCATATATGTTCTCAATCAGAGGTGGGAGTACACATTTATGAAGAACGTATGCCTATCGATAATCAAACGTTTGAAACAGCCAAAGAATTTGATTTAAGTCCTTTAACAGCGATGTTAAATGGAGGTGAAGATTATGAATTATTATTCACTGTACCTGTTGCTCAACATGACCAACTACGTAACAATCCGGATATTTCTATCATAGGATATGTGAAACCTGCGGATGATGGTTTATTTGTAGAGACGCGTGGAGGTACACTAGCTGAGATTAAAGCACAAGGCTGGAATCACTTCAGCAGAGGTTAATCTTCCGGATAAGGAATGAACAAGAAATTGGTAAATTCCTTATCTATCACAAACAAACAACAAAACTCTTCCGGATCTTTGTAGGCTGCTTCAAAAGCTTCTACTTTATCTCTGTCGATGATACCGCGTTGGACTAATTCCTCATATAAGGAAAAATAGTAATGCCACTCTGTTCCTACTTCTGTTTTTGCAATTAAAAGTTGTCCAAGCGGTTGTTCTGTTTTGCATATAGGAAATACAGGGAACTTGGAAATATTACGAACGCGTAATTGGTACGAAGCTTCTTTTAATGTATCGGATACTTGAACAAAATCTTTAGAGATTGTTCCTAAATACTTTCCATCTAATTCCGGGTCATTTTCAAAATCAGCCATTAATTTCTTTTTTCTAGTAATACAATATTTTCTACGTGCGCCGTTTGAGGAAACATATCTACCGGTTGCACTGCAGTAACTTGATACATGCTGTCTAGAAGTTGTAAATCGCGCGCTTGCGTAGCTACGTTACAACTCACGTAAACGATCTTCTGAGCACCAATATTCAATAACATATTGACAACATCCTCATGCATACCTGCACGCGGAGGGTCTGTGATGATGACATCCGGTTTAGGATGATGATCCATGAAAGAAGGTACTAAGATATCTTTCATATCACCCGCATAGAAAGTAGTATTGTGAACGTTGTTGATTTCCGAGTTAATTTTTGCATCCTCGATAGCCGCTTCTACATATTCAATACCAATAACTAGTTTGGCATTTTTAGCTACAAAGTTGGCAATGGTACCGGTTCCTGTATATAAATCATACACTACTTCTTTTCCTGTTAAACCGGCTAGTTCACGAGTTTTACTGTACAATATATATGCTTGCTCGCTATTGGTTTGGTAGAATGATTTAGGACCTATTCTGAATTGAAGACCTTCCATTTCTTCCGTGATATAGGGAAGTCCATGAAATACATGTGGAGTTAAATCATGAAAAGTTTCGTTCTTTTTGTTATTGATAAAATAGATAATGCTGGTAGTGGAAGGGAATTCTTTTTTGAAGTTTTCCATCAAAGCCATCATTTCATCACTTTTATATTGGAATTGGAAGATGGTCATCACCTCACCGGTGGAAGTAGTGCGGATGATTAAGTTACGCAGTAAACCTTGGTGTTGACGCACATCATAAAAATCTAATTGATTTTTTAATGCATAGTTACGAACCCAATTTCGCATGTCATTAGAAGGGCCACCTTGTAAGTGACAATGTTCTACATCAATCACTTTATCAAATCTTCCGGGCAAGTGAAATCCTAGTCCGTTAACGTCAACGGATTCATCGCCTAATTCATGCGCATACAACCAGCGTTTATTGGAAAAAGTAAAGTCTAATTTATTTCGATAGTAATAAATGTTTTTTGATCCTACGATGGGTTGAATAGGAGGTAAGTTTATTTTTCCTATACGTTCAAGTGAGTCGCTTACTTGTTTTTGTTTGTAATGAAGCTGAGTGGAATAGTCTACATGCTGCCATTTACAACCTCCACAAAGGGTGAAATATGTACATTCCGGTGCAACACGATGAGGTGATGCTTGTTCTACTTCGATAAGTTTACCTTCGGCGAAGTTTTTTTTCTTTAAAGTTATTTGAGTTTTAATTACATCACCGGGAGCGGTAAAAGATGTAAATAATACCATTTGATCTATTCTAGAAAGCGCTTTACCTTCCGCAACTAGTTCTTCAACTACGATATTTTGAAGTATATCCCCTTTTTTCATCGACATAGCTACAAAATTAGAAAAATAACACAGAAATTGGTATAATTTTCGTTGGTACTGGAAGATGAGGTAACGTTATTTATTAAGTATATTTACATGAGTTTAAATAAGCCAAGTTGGATGAAGTATTTATTTCAATCGTTTTTAATAGTGCCATTTTTATTTTTAAGTATTCTATCAAATGCTTCTCATATTGTAGGGGGCGAGTTTGAAGTTTTTTTAAATCCTAGAGGCAATACATATACCATATACATGAACTTGTATTTTGATGATTTAAGTGCTAATGCCGGATTACTTGAGGCAGATCAAAATATAATCATTGGGGTTTATGAAAAAGGAACAGATATAGAAGTTGCAACTACTATGTTGTCTTTACAAAGTTATTATTTTATTAATAATGCGGCCGGTGGTTGTATAGATCCAAGTTTTTTACAGTTTCGAAATAAGTATTATAAAGGAACCTTTACTCCAACTGGATTAAATTCTCCCAATGGATATTACATTACTTGGGAACAATGTTGTAGAAATAGTTCTATTGTCAATATTTCATCTAGTAGTGCACAATACATGACTTTCTATGCGGAGTTGCCGGCTTTTAATGTTTATAACAGTACTCCTGATTTTCCTCAAATGGAAAATCGAAATTTATGTAGAAACCAAGCTAATACTTTTGATTATTCAGGAGTTGATTTAAATGGGGATTCATTAATTTATGAAATGACTCCACCTCTTACTAGATCTATTTATGCTACAGTTGGTAATATTGAGGGAGGAAAATATTATAGTGGTCCATATGAACAGGTGGTTTGGGCTAGTGGTTATGATTCACAAAATCAAATAACGGGAAGTCAAAATTTAACTATCGATCGCCATACGGGTATTATGAATGTGAATCCGTCACAGTTAGGGTTATACGTATTTGGTGTAATGGTATCCGAATACCGAAATGGTGTTAAGATAGGTGAAGTAAAAAGGGAATTCCAAATGAATGTCATCGATTGCCCGGTTAATAATCCACCTGAAATTTCTTTTAATAATAAATCACTTTCCGGTGGAGATACAATCGAGATAAGATTAAAATCGACACCTCCCCAATGTTATTCATTAGATATTACGGATGCTGATGTAATCGGGACGAACCCAAGATCTGAGTTTATTAATATCGAGACCATATTGAGCCAATTCCCGGCAGATTTATTGACTATTCCTACTTCTACTACCGTTACCCCGTCGAATCCAATTTCTTCAGTCGATATGTGCTTTAATCCATGTGCTGTATTTGCAGATGGAATTGAAAGATATATACCTATTGATATTGTAATCAATGATAATAGTTGTCCTACTAAATATGATACGTTGCATTTTATTTTGCATGTGATTGCTACATCGAATCATAAACCGGTAGTTGATATTTTACCTTCAGGAAATCCGAAGAGTATACTAGTAGATTCCAGTATGCAGTTTTTAGTTAGAGCTACAGATCTAGATAACGGTGATCGTTTATCATTATTCATCAATGGATCTACAGATAGGCCGTATTACTTTCAGAATGTACAAGATAGTTTTAGAACCATTAGTTCTCCCTTTAGTTACACACCTTCTTGCGACGAATGGAAAAATGGATCTTTCACCATTTATTTTATTGTGAATGACGGAAATTGCGATGTCAATAGAGCAGATACTATATTTCAAACCATAAATATTGAAAACAACCCGGATGTATTAAAAAATGTTCCAGTTACTAATTTAGTTACACCCAATGGTGATGGTAATAATGATGTTTTTTATATCCCGAATATGCCTCCGGACAATTGTACCAGTTATTTTAAAAGTTTTACTATCTATAATCGATGGGGTGCAATGATATATAAAACCGGTAAGCGTGATTTTGTTTGGGATCCTAGAAATTTGTCTGAAGGAGTATATTATTACCACATGGATTTAAACTCATCCATTCAAAAAGGGTGGATTCAGGTAATTGGATATTAACAAGAACTTTTATTGTTATTTTTAAAGGGTTAGGTCGAAGAACTTCTAATAATCGACTAAAATTGTTGTAAATAAATAATTTATAAATTTTTCTAAAGGAAACTTTTGGAAATATAAAAGTTTCCATAGTATTGTATTGTAAAATTCAAAGAGTACAACTATGGAAGTAAGTACCAAGCGAATCGTTGAAGGGGCCGACGATTTATTTTGGAAATACGGGGTAAAATCCATCACGATGGATGATATCTGTAAGTCCATTGGCATGTCTAAGAAAACCATCTATCAGCATTTTGAAGATAAAGACGCATTAGTTAATCAAGTAGTGATTCAGCGCTTGAATCATCAAGATGCGGAACTGCAACTAATACATGCTACAGCCAAAGATCCAATTGATGAAATGTTGCGATTAACTTTTCACATGCAGGAGATGTTTCGAGATATGACCCCCAACTTATTGTTTGAAATTCAAAAGTATCATCCGGTAGCCTATGCTCTTTTTGTAAAGTATAAAGAGGAAAAATTATTAGGGATGTTAGTAGAGAATTTTCAATGGGGAATTGATTTAAATTTATTTCGAGAAGATGCTCAAGTACAGCTTTTGTCCTATATGAGATTACAACAAGTAGAATGGGCTTTTTCCCCGGACTTGTATAAACGAGTAAATCTATCTGTTCAAGAAATTCATGTTCAACTATTAGAACATTTTCTTTATGGTATTTGTACTCTTAAAGGCCATAAATTGATTAATAAATATAAACAAATACAAGAGGAAGAATAGACTAAAATAAACTAACCTACAATACGACTACATACATATGAGAAAAATTAGTTTGATATTATCGTTTTTAAGTTTGTTGGGAACAAACTTGATAGCACAAACAGCAACCGATTCTTATTCCTTGGATCAATGTATCCAATATGCATTCAGTAATCAAACAGATATTAAAAATGCAGAATTGAATCAACAGATAGCTGAATATAAAGTGAAGGAAGTATTTGGTATAGGCTTACCTCAGATAAATGGTGAAGCTTCTACGATGTACAATGTCCAGTTGAAACCTATGTTTTTAACAAACGAAATGGCTGCAGGTTTTTTACCTCCAGGTACTGTTCCGGCAGGTGCTAATCCTAAAGATGTCATGGCTATACCCAACCTATTTCAGTTGAAAGGGATGAATGATGTTTCTTTAAGTGCAAGCCAAATATTATTTAGCGGTTCCTATTTAATAGGACTTCAAGCATCTAAAGTGTACACCGATTTGACCACTAAAGCCGTGACGCAATCAAAAATTCAAACGGCAGAAAAAATCACGAAAGCGTATTACCTAGTTTTAATCAATAACTATAGACTAGACTTATTAGAAAATAATATAGCCAGATTAGATACCATGATGGATCAAATGCGTGAAATGAATAAGGCCGGATTTGTAGAAACGATTGATGTAAGCAGATTGGAAGTAGCTTATAATAACTTGTTAACTGAAAAAACGAATGTTGAGAATCTAATGGCGGTGTCTAATTTGTTGTTAAAGTATCAGATGGGTTATCCAATTGATAAAGATATTACACTTACAGGAGATATCAAGGATTTAGAGTCAAAGGTACAGACAACGCAATTTGAATCTATTCAAAATTTTGACTATAACAAACGTGTTGAATATTCATTACTGGAAACTCAACAACGTCTTCAAACTTTGAATTTTAAAAATACCCGTGCAGCAAGTTATCCAACCTTAGTGGCATTTGGTACGGCAGGTTTAGTTACGTCTCATAATGATTATTTGAAGATGTATACTTCTAAATACTACGGATATGGATATGTAGGTGCCAAATTAACTTTACCTATTTTTAGTGGCCTTACTCGCTATTCTCAACAACAACAGGCTAAACTGGAAGTTTTAAAAGTGGAAAATCAAAAATTGCAATTACAAGATGCTATTGATTTACAAATAATGCAGACTCAAATTGTATTGAAAAACAATTTAAAGTCTATGGAGTCTCAACGACGCAATTTAGATTTAGCACAAGAAGTGATTCGAGTTACTAAAGCTAAGTATGAAGCTGGAGTAGGTTCAAACCTAGAAGTAATCGATGCGGAAAATACTTTTAAAGAAGCTCAAACAAATTATTTTAATAATATTTATAATGCTTTAGTTGCGTTGATTGATTATCAAATTGCAACTGGGACTTTATACAATGAATAACTAACACAACATTAAACATACATTTTAGTCATGAAAGCAAAATATATTATAAGTTCTATTGCCCTTGCTGTACTATTACAAGCATGCCAATCAGGAGATAAACAAGAACAACTGGCAAAGTTGAAAGAAGAGTATTCTGCATTATCTAAACAAATTAAAACCTTAGAAGCAGAAATCGCTGCTGCAGATACTACATCTAAAGAAGATAAAGGATTTAAAGTTGGTACCGAAACAGCACAAAAGTCAGATTTTAAACATTATTTAGAAGTTCAAGGTAAAATTGATTCTGATAAAAATATTGTTATCACTTCTTCAATCGGGGGTGAGGTAAAGACTGTATATGCTGTTAAAGGTCAAACCGTAAAGAAAGGTGATTTGTTAGCAAAAACCGACGATGCGGCATTGTTAAGAAACTTAGAGCAGCTTGATAAAAATTTAGAATTAGCTACTCAAGTATACGAAAAACAAAAAGCATTGTGGGATCAAAAAATAGGAACAGAAATTCAGTATCTACAAGCTAAAACGAATAAAGAATCTTTAGAGAAAAATAGAGCAGCCTTATTAGAGCAAATCGAAAAAACAAAACTTCGTGCTCCTTTTGCTGGAGTTGTGGATGAAATATTTACCAAACAAGGTGAAGTATTAGCTCCTGGTATGCCTGCATTTAGATTGTTCAATTCAGAAGCAATTAAGTTAGTAGCAGATGTGTCGGAATCGTATGTTTCTAAATTAAAAGTAGGACAGGATGCTATCATAGTATTCCCTGACTTAAAAGAAGAAATCACATCTAAAGTTATGGTTGTGGGGGATGTTATTAATCCGGTGAATAGAACAATCAATGTAGAACTTGCTATCAAACAAGATAAGAACAAGTACAAAGCAAATATGATTGCGTATATCAAGATTAAGGATTATTCAAATAAAGAAGCTATCACTGTACCAATTAATGTGGTACAAAAAAATGGTTCGGAAGAATATGTGTATGTAGCAGATGGAAATGTGGCTAAAAAAGTAATCGTAACATTAGGTAGAGTATCCGGTAATAGAATTGAAATTATTTCAGGTCTTACAGATGGTATGAAAGTGATTACAGTAGGTTATCAAGATTTAGTAGACGGACAAGCAATTAGCTTATAATAATATTAAAATATGAAAGAGTTTAAACTTAGTAGTTGGTCAATTGATAACAAGACGAGTATATATGTACTTACCGTTATCATTTCCATCGCCGGATTATTGTCCTATTTTAATTTACCCAAGGAACAGTTCCCGGAAATTGTATTTCCTCAAATGTATGTAGCGACCATTTATCCCGGGACTTCTCCGGAGAACATGGAGAAGCTTGTTACTAAGCATATTGAAAAACAAGTTAAAGGTATATCGGGTGTTAAGAAAATCACCAGTAATTCCATTCAGGATTTTTCAAGTGTATTAGTTGAATTTAATACAGACGTTGACGTTAACATTGCGAAGCAAAAAGTAAAAGACGCTGTAGATCAAGCTAAAAACGATTTGCCTCAAGATCTACCGGATGACCCGCAAGTTATCGAAATTGATGTGTCTCAAATTCCTATCATGGCTGTAAACTTGTCCGGTGACTTTGAATTAAGTCAGTTGAAAAAATTTGCGGATGATATGAAAGATCAAATAGAGTCTATGAAAGAAATTCGTAGAGTAGATTTGATTGGAGCTCCAGAGAGAGAAATTCAGGTGAATGTAGATAAGTTTAAAATGGAGGCTGCCAATGTTACGTTACGTGATATCGAAAGTGCAATTGCTTATCAAAACATGACGATTTCCGGTGGTACTATTAAAATGGATGGTGTGAAACGTAACATTACAATTTCCGGTGAATATAAAAATCCTACGGAGTTAAATCGATTATTGATTCGTTCACAATCCGGTGCTAAGGTGTACTTGTCTGAAATATTAGAAGATGGTGGGGTTAAGGATACTTATAAAGAAGCAGAGAGTTATGCCCGCTTGAATGGTAAAAATGTAATTACCCTAAATATTATCAAACGTAGCGGTGAAAACTTAATTGATGCATCGGATAAGATTTCAGCTATGGTGGAAGATTTACAAAAAACGAAACTTCCTAAAGGATTAAAAGTTACGATCACAGGTGATCAATCGGTGAACACTCGTGTAACACTTCATGATTTGATAAATACCATCATCATTGGTTTCATTCTAGTAGTATTGATTCTAATGTTCTTCATGGGTACTACAAATGCTATTTTCGTTGGGTTATCAGTTCCTTTGTCTATGGCTATTGCATTTATAGTAATGCCAACTATAGGATTCACCTTAAATATGATTGTGTTGTTCTCCTTTATCCTTGCCTTAGGTATAGTGGTGGATGATGCCATTGTGGTAATTGAAAATACACACCGTATCTTTGATAATGGGAAAGTCCCCGCCAAATTAGCAGCTAAACAGGCAACAGGTGAGGTGTTTTTACCTGTATTGTCAGGTACCCTAACTACTTTAGCTCCATTTGTTCCATTGGCTTTTTGGCCGGGTGTCATAGGTAAGTTTATGTATTTCTTACCGATTACCTTGATTGTTACTTTACTAGCTTCTTTATTGGTTGCTTATACCATTAACCCGGTATTCGCTGTTGATTTTATGAAACCTCATGAAGGTGAAGATCACCACAAAAAAATTACCAAGGGCTTCTGGATAACTACAGGTATCTTCGGATTTATTGCTTTCCTATGTTACGTTTCCGGTGGATTTGGTATGGGTAATTTTGTAATCACTCTGTACGGTTTATTCTGTCTGAATAAATTTGTTTTGATTGATGTGATTCAAAATTTCCAAGAAAAACAATGGCCTAAGGTCCAAAATCTATATGAAAAGGTATTAGGATGGTGTATTCAAGGTGTTCGTCCATACTTGCTTTTATTAGGCGTAATAGGTTTGTTAATATTCTCATTCATCTTTATCGGAATTAGAAAACCGAATGTAGTATTCTTTCCTGAAAGCGATCCTAACTTCATCTTTACTTATATTTCTTTACCTGTAGGTACTGATCAAGCGTATACAGATTCGATTACGCACGTTGTAGAAAATAGAATTATCGATGTAGTTAAATTAGATAACCCAATTGTAACTTCTATTATTTCAAACGTTGCAATCGGTGCCGGTGATGATAGTGAACCGAGTGTAAATGCTACACCACAAAAAGGTAAAGTCACCGTCGCTTTCGTAGAGTTTTCTAAACGTAAAGGTGAGTCAACTAGAAAGTATCTAGATTTAATTCGTAATGCAGTAAAAGGCATTCCGGGTGCACAAATCACGGTAGAACAAGAGAAAGGTGGACCTCCAACCGGTAAACCTATCAATATTGAATTGATTGGTGATAACTATGATGATTTGATTTCCGAATCAGAACGTTTAAAGAAATTTATTCTTGATTTGGGGATTGAAGGTATTGAAGAACTGAAAACAGATTTAGTGAAAAACAAACCGGAAATCGTAGTAGAGGTTGATAAAGAGAAAGCTAATGCTGAAGGAATCTCTATAGGCCAAATTGGTATGGATTTACGTTACGCTGTGTTTGGTAAAGATGTATCTAAATTCCGTGATGCAAATGATGAATATGATATAGAACTTCGATTTACAGAAGATCAAAGATCTAATATTGAATCATTATTAAATACAAGAATAACATATAGAGATATGAATATGGGGGGGGCTATTCGCCAAATCCCTTTATCATCCATAGCTACCGTTCAATATGGTGCTTCCTTTGGAGGTATCAAACGTAAAAACCAAAAACGTATGATCACCCTATTTTCTAACGTTTTGAATGGTTATAATGCGAATGAGATTAACGACGAAATTCGAGCAAATATGTCTGATTTTAGTCCTTTAAGTGGAGTGATAGTTCAGCAAACAGGTGAACAAGAAGATCAAAAAGAAACAGGAGCATTCTTAGTAGGTGCGTTGATTACTTCATTGATGTTAATCTTCTTTATTTTGGTTACACAATTCAACTCTGTAAGTAAGCCAATATTAATATTAAGTGAAATCCTATTTAGTGTGATAGGTGTTTTACTTGGATTTGGATTGTTTAAGATGGATATATCTATTATAATGACTGGTATTGGTATTGTAGCCTTAGCAGGTATTGTAGTACGTAATGGTATCTTACTAGTGGAGTTTACAGATGAATTAATGTCGCATGGATATGATTTACAACATGCGATTGTTCAAGCTGGGAAAACTCGTATGACGCCGGTATTATTAACTGCTGCAGCTACTACGCTTGGATTAATACCTTTAGCTGTAGGTTTGAATATTGACTTCGTAACGTTGTTCTCTGAATTAGATCCAAAAATATTCTTTGGTGGGGATAGTGTTGCTTTCTGGGGACCATTAGCTTGGACGATGATTTTTGGGTTAATATTTGCTACGTTCTTAACGTTAATATTAGTACCAATTATGTATGATATTAACTATAGAATTTCTCGTAAAATAAAAAGTTGGTTCGGTGTTAAAGCAGAAGAATAATATCAAAGCTTGATAAATAAAAAGGGCGATGTATCACTACATCGCCCTTTTTTATTTTATAAAATAATGATTAGTCATTATCAATAAATCGTTTCGTAATAGGTTGGTACGAATCAATTCTACGATCTCGTAAGAAAGGCCAGTGCGTTCTATAATAATCACTTTGAATCATGTCTAAGTCGACTACTTTTACTTCTTCTGTTAAGTGTGGTGCTTGATATAATAAACGACCTTGAGCATTACTTACAAAAGACCCACCCCAGAATTGCATATCCGCTTCCACACCTGTTCTATTAACAGATACTACCGGAACACCGTTGGCTACGGAGTGAGCACGTTGAATCGTTTGCCAAGCGTTGTATTGGTCTGTATTTACTTCTTCGGTTTGGTGTTGAGCCCAACCTATCGCCGTAGGGTAGAATAAAATCTCTGCACCCATTAGTGTTGTAATTCGAGCTGCTTCAGGATACCATTGATCCCAACAGATTAATACACCAATCGTAGCAAACTTGGTTTTAAATACTTTGTATCCCATATCACCCGGAGTGAAATAGAATTTTTCATAATAACCCGGATCATCCGGAATATGCATTTTTCTATATTTTCCTAAATAGCTTCCGTCGGCATCCAATACCGCAGTAGTATTGTGATACAAACCTTCCGCTCTTTTTTCAAACAAAGAGGCAATAATTACTACTCCTAATTCTTTAGCTAAAGGAGCTAATACATCCGTAGTGGGCCCGGGAATACTTTCCGCTAGTTTGAAATTGTCGTACTCTTCGATATCACAGAAATAAAGTGAACGAAACAATTCCTGTAAGCATACAATTTGAGCTCCTTGAGCAGCTGCTTCACGTATACCTGCTATTGTTTTTTTCATATTGGTTTCAACATCTGCGCTGCAGGTTAATTGAACCAATCCTACTTTTACTTTTCTTTCCAATGTAGTATTTGTTAGACTGCAAAAGTACCAACTGCGGATTGGAATTACAATCTTTTTTTTAATGAGGGAATATAAGTTAATATCTTGTTTGTTAGTTTGTTAGGTGAGGGTTAACAAGGCTAGGCATAGCAGGCTACAGAATAATCCCCAAAACATTCTTTTGGTAATCACATCTTTAAATAAGATTTTACTTATTCCGGTGGAAATTAAGATGATACTAAGATTTAATATGGGAAAGACCATTGCTCCATTATTTTCAAAAGCTGCCAATGTTTTTAATAGAAAGTACACAGAAAAATAATTAGGTATACCTAGTAAAGCTCCATAGAGTAACCACTTTCCGGAAAAGCCCATTTTCTTCCATTGCCCGGAGATGATCCAATAAAGAACTCCATTAGTAAAAGCCGTAATGAATAATAAAATCGTAAAGGTAGAAGTCTGCTCCGGACGAACATAGTTGGTATTACACAGTAATAGTAACACATCAATAATGCCTCCCGCTACGAAAATAATTAAGGGTAGATACCAGTTTCCGGCCGATAGATTTTGATCGGATTTGGGAGAAACTAAATAAATACTCAAGGCGGCTAATATGAATATAAATGGATAGTACACGCTCACCTGGTGACCGAAATATATTAGACTAAAGAGTGAAGGAAGAATCATGGACAATTTATTGGCGATGGTAGTAGGTCCCACGCCAATTTTAACAGTCGTAATTCCTAATAAAAAGAAACACGGAAGAAATATACTACCTAATACAAGGGCGCCTATAATGCCCTCCAGTACTATTGGTTCTTGAGGTTGTAAAAGGGAGGGGAGATTCATAAGACTACCCGTTAAAGCACATATTCCATAGTTAATAATGATGATTGGTAATACAGGAATATTGTTTTTCCCTAACCATTTAAATAACAAAAAAAGATAGGCGGTGGTAACTACGGTACCGAATAAATAGAACATGAAATTTATTTTGTATATTAGACAAACCTATTAAAAAAATATGCTATTAGAAAAACCACATTGGATACATTTTACCGGAATCGGTGATCCGGATGTGGGGTATATTTCGGTAGCTCAAAGTTTTTCACATGTTCCTTTTGACATAAAAAGAGTTTACTGGGTCTATGATACGCCGGTAGAAGTAGAGAGAGGAAATCATGCCCATAAGTCTTGTTTGCAGGTATTGATTGCTTTACTAGGAAAAGTGGAAGTAGAACTAGAAAATGAATTAGGTGAAACTTTTACATTTGTATTAGATACACCGGATGCCGGAGTATTTGTACCTACTTATCATTGGAGAAGAATTCATTTCTCGGAAGGGGCTGTATTGTTATCCATCGCCTCAGAATCCTATAATGAAGATGATTATATTAGGGATTATTCAGAATTTAAAAAGACATAGTTTTGATTATTCTCGAAAATCAAATATTACCAAGCCAACATTTATTTTTTAAGCAAGAATTTTTATCTAAAAAATCTCTTCCCTACACTAGTTTTGTAACGGAAGAAGGACAGCAAATCATTTTCTTTGAATATCAAGATGCCTTTATATCCGGTTATGCCGCTACTTATGGTGGTTTTTATCCTGTTACACCTAAAGAATCTTTACGAAAGATATTGCCATCAATTATTGAAACTGCGAAGTCGAAAAAGTTAACCAAGATTATTGTCAAATTACCACCAACATTTTTATTATCATCATCAGATGAATTATCAGATTGGGAAAGCTTTTCTTTTAATATCATCAATAGAGAAGTAAATCAATATATTTCGATAGGAAAGCATTCTTTAATTGATATAGTTCACGAGCAAGAAAGAAGAAAGCTAAAGAAGCAGCCCGATTTTGTCCTAGAATTGAACTCTTCAAAAGTAAATAGGAGTCAACGATGGGATTTGCTAGTTGCTGCTCGTAAGGATAAAAACTATCCAGTGACTATTACTCAAGAGGCATTAGAGGATTTAAATAATAAATTAGAAAGTCATTATACATTTATTGATTGCATAAAAGATGATACTCTAATCGCTTTTGCAATAGCTGTTCAGATGTCGGATGAGGTTTTCTATTACTACTTACCCGCAACATTACCGGAATACCAATATTTGAGTCCAAGTGTATATATCATTAATGCGATATATGAATTGGCTAAAAGTAAAAAATGTATTTATTTGGATTTAGGTATTTCAAGTGAAAAAGGGATTTTAAATGAAGGTTTATTTCAGTTTAAAAAAAACATGGGAGCAAAGTCCTCGGAAAGTATTACCCTACAATTAAGTTTATAGTTTGAATCCATTAGTAACCATCATAGCCCTTTCATATAATCATGCTTCTTATATTCAAGAAGCATTGGAATCGGTGTATGGTCAATCTTATGATGCCATCGAATTAATTATTATTGATAATGCATCTACAGATGATAGTGTGCGGATAATTAAGGGAAATATACAGTCTAAATTTCCGACTCAAACTATTTTTAACAATACCAATGAAGGCATTTGTAAAGCTTTCAATCGTGCGTTACAATTGGCTAAGGGGAAATATATCATTGATTTTTCGTTAGATGATAAAATGCATTTGGAGCGAGTGACTAAACAAGTGATGGTGATGGAATTGCTTGGAGAGGAGATTGGTGTATCCTTTACTGATGTAGAGTTGATGGATGAAAATTCCAAGGTTATAGGTTTACATTCAAAACAAGTAAACATGAATCAATATCTTCCGGTGACGGATTGGTTCGATATGCTTGTATATCGCTATATAGTAAATCCGGTTGGGGTGATGATAAGAACCTCCGTTCTTCGAGAGTTGAATGGGTATGATGAATTATTAAGTTATGAAGATTTTGACTTCTGGATTCGATCTAGTTTAATCACTGATTATTACTATATCCCTGATGTATTATCTTCTAAAAGAATAGTGTCACAGTCTTTGTCCTTAAACAAGGACTTTACCTACGCGCATGCTAAGTCTACATTAACTATTTGTAAAAAAATAGTTTGGATTCATTTACAAGGAAGAGAATCCGTACATTTAACCTGGAGGTTAAGGTATGAATGGCGCAATGCTTGGAAAATGGGATATAAAGAAATTCAAAAAGAATACTTAACTTTATTAAAACTAGTTGACCCTTGGTACCAATTTTACGGATTTGTTTTAAATATTTTTCATTGAAAGGTAAAAGCTTTTTAAGCTTCACTTTTATTATTTTATCCTTTTCTCTTTATGCTCAATCGACTACTAAAGTCGGTTTAACTTTGAGTGGAGGAGGAGCTAGAGGATTGGCTCATATAGGTCTATTAAAAGCCATCGATTCTTCCGGACTTAAAATCGATTACATTACAGGAACCAGTATGGGGAGTATTATTGGCTCGTTATACGCAATTGGTTATTCGGCTGATAGTATCGAAAAAATTGCACGAAAGTTAAATTGGGAAGTTTTACTATCCAATAACGCAGACCTTAGAAAATAACTATTGAAGAGAAATTTGAATTTCAACGTTATGCCATCGAACTGCCTGTACATGGAAAGAAAATTTCCTTACCCTCTGGTTTGATAGAAGGGGAAGAGCTTTGGCTAAAGTTTTTTGAATTATATGCACCGGTACGTGATATAAAAGATTTTAATGATTTCAGTATTCCTTTTGCCTGTATAGGTACGGATGTTGTAAATGGGAAACCGGTATTGTTGAATCACGGAGAAATAACTAAAGCTATACGTTCTAGTATGGCTATACCTTCTGTTTTTTCAGCTGTCAATGTAGATTCGTTCTTATTGGTTGATGGAGGTGTAGTACGTAATTTCCCCGTTCAAGATGTTAGAAGTATGGGGGCTGATTATGTTATTGGTATTGATATTTCTACACCCAATCTGAAACAGGAAGAAATGAAAACGGTATTTGATATCATGATGCAAATTGCCTTTTATACAGATGCCTTAGATCTAGAAAAGGAAAAGAGTTTGTGTGATGTCTATATAAAACCGGATTTAAAAGAGTTCACTACTGCCGATTTTGATAAAGGGGGCGATATTGTAGATTTAGGTATTGAAGAAGGTTTAAAATGGTATCCATTTTTTAAAAAACTGGCGGATTCATTACAACATTATCAAGATAAAGAAAATAGATTACCTGTAGGGAAAGACTCCTTTCAAATTGATGAGATTGAACTAGTAGGTGTAAAGAAAACTTCCGATATTTTCTTCCTTGGAAAAGTAGGGTTAGTTCCCGGTGAAAAATATACAATAGAAGAAATTAATGAAGGTGTTAGAAGAGTTTTTGGTACTCGTTCCTATAAAAAGGTAGTATATTCTTTTCAAACATCTCCGGATGGTAAACAAATATTGAAATTTGAAATAGAAGAAAATCCACTAACTTATGTTAAGGCCGGGATTCACTTTGATACTTATACAGGTATAGGCGTACAAAAGGATTAAATGTTCAAATCGAATCAGGGTATGCTTTTAGTCAAAACCCTCATTTGAAAATATATCAAAATGGATCATTATTATATGATACGGATACTTCGGATATACTTCAATTAGGAAATTATATTAAATCAAGTTTACAAATTGATAAATACGTTTATATCAATAAGCGACATACTGTATTAGTTAATATAGCTTCTGCCTATTACAATAAACCAAGTAATGTATTCATTAATGAGGCTATTTTAGGTGGTACGGTTCAGAATAATAGAAATCAATACTCCGTATTTGGGGTACTTCCAACTCAAATAAGATCAACTAGTTTTAGCATTTTTCATTTAGGTTATCAGTGGGAGTTTGCTAAAAATATGTTCCTTATCCCAAGAGCGAATTTAATGTACTATGATTATCAATATGATAAAATTCCGGAAGGTAAATGGTTACAAGGTGCTGCAGTAACATTTGGTTATGCTTCCGGTATTGGGCCAATACATATATCCATGATGTATTCTCCTCAAATTAAGAAGATATATCCGTTTGTTAATTTAGGATTTCATTTCTAATAGCTGAATGCCATCCTCTTTAATATCAATCATTCGATTTTTATAAAGTATTCCAATGGCTTTTTTAAAGTTCTTCTTACTCATCTGAAGTTTAAACATTATTTCTTCAGGTGAGCTATTGTCAGTAAGAGCTAAGAATCCTTCTTTTTCCTTTAGCTTGTTTAAAATAAATTGAGCACTATCTTCTAACTGCACAAATCCTTGTTTACGTAGGCTTACAGTGATATTGCCGTTCTCTTTGACTTCTTTAATGTAGCCTTTGGTACGGTCTCCTAAGGATAAAAAAGTGAAAACATCATCATGGTAGATGAGTCCTTTGTATTTATTATTGATAATAACGTTCACTCCTAAATCACTTAAGTGAGTGATAAAAATTTCTACTTCATCTTGTTCAAATAAACCTTCTAGAGGCTCTTTACTGATGTATCTCTCCCATTTGGAAGTTGCAACAAGTCGACCTGTTTGTTCATCCATGTACACATAGACAGGGTAGGAGAAGCCTTCCTCCATTTTCTTTTTCTGTTCTCTAAAGGGAACGAATAAATCTTTTTCTAAGCCCCAATCTAAAAAGGCTCCAATAGCATTCACGGCTTTTACTTTTAAGTAAGCATACTCATGGAGTTTTACTAAAGGTGTTTCAGTCGTTGCTACTAATCGATCTTCCGAATCACGATAGATAAAGACGTCGACGGAATCGTCAATTTTCATGGTAGGAGTGATGTACTTACCCGGAAGTAAAACTTCTTCTCCGGCTTCATCTACTAAATAAAAACCTTGAGGAGTATCTCGAGCTATACGTAGGGTATTAAATCTTCCTAAATCCATGACTTAAATGATGTTCAATAAAAAAAGCCCCGCCGGAAGGCGAGGCCTTTTATATAATTATAATTGAATTACTTATTGTTTGAAGTAACTTTTGCTGCGATAAACTCTCTGTTTAAACGAGCGATGTGTTGTTGACCAATTTCTTTAGGACACTCAGCAGAACAAGCACCAGTGTTGGTACAGCTTCCGAATCCTTCTTCTTCCATTTGGTCTACCATACGTTCTACACGTTTAACAGCTTCTACTTGACCTTGAGGTAATAGAGCTAACTGAGAAACTTTAGCAGACAGGAATAGCATAGCAGAAGCATTTTTACAAGCTGCTACACAAGCTCCACAACCGATACATGTTGCTGCATCAAAAGCTTCGTCAGCTACTTCTTTACCGATTGGAATTGCGTTAGCATCAATCGTTACACCGGAGTTAACAGAAACATAACCACCGGCTTGAATGATACGGTCAAATGCAGAACGATCTACAACTAAATCTTTTACTACAGGAAAAGCAGATGCTCTCCATGGTTCAATGGTAATAGTATCGCCATCTTTGAAACTACGCATGTGCAACTGACAAGTAGTGATACCTTGTTTTGGTCCGTGCGGACGTCCATCGATGAACATACTACACATACCACAGATACCTTCACGACAGTCGTGGTCAAAAGCGATTGGATCATCACCTTTTTTCACTAAACCTTCGTTTACTACGTCAATCATTTCAAGGAATGACATATCCGGAGAAATTCCGGTTGCTTGGTAATTCACCATTTTACCGGCTGATTTAGCGTCTTTCTGACGCCAAACTTTCAGCGTTAAATTCATGTTTCCAGACATTATTTATAGGATCTTTGAGTCAATTTAACATTTTCAAATTTCAATTCTTCTTTGTGTAATACTTCAGGTTGGTTATCACCTGTGTATTCCCAAGCAGATACATAACAGAATTTATCATCGTTACGTTTTGCTTCACCCTCTTCTGTTTGGTGTTCTTCACGGAAGTGACCACCACAAGATTCTTCACGCATTAAGGCATCCGTTACCATTAATTCACCTAACTCGATAAAGTCAGCCACACGGCCTGCTCTTTCTAATTGTTGGTTGAATTCTTCGTTGGTACCTAATACGTTTACGTTTTTCCAGAAATCTTCTTTTAAATCACGAATCAAGCCTTGAGCTTTTTTCAAACCTTCTTCGTTACGAGCCATACCGCAGTATTCCCACATGATCTTACCTAACTCACGGTGGTATTCAGTAACGGTTTTCGTTCCTTTGATATTTAAAAGTTTATTGATTCTTTCAGTCACGCGAGCTTTAGCAGCTGCGAATTCAGGATGAGAAGTATCTACTGCTTTAGGACCAATGTTCGCTAAATAATCACCAATAGTGTATGGGATTACGAAGTAACCGTCCGCTAAACCTTGCATTAAAGCAGATGCTCCTAAACGGTTAGCACCGTGGTCAGAGAAGTTTGCTTCACCTAAGGCATATAAACCTGGGATAGTTGTCATTAAGTTATAATCTACCCAAAGACCACCCATGGTGTAGTGAACCGCAGGGTAAATACGCATTGGTTCTTTGTAAGGGTTTTCACCGGTAATTTGATAGTACATATCAAATAAGTTACCGTATTTAGCTCTTACTGTATCTTCGCCCATACGTTTGATCGCATCAGCAAAGTCTAAGTATACCGCTAAACCACTTTGACCTACACCGCGTTTCTCATCACACATTTCTTTTGCGTTACGAGAAGCCACATCACGAGGTACTAAGTTACCGAAGGAAGGATATTTTCTTTCTAAGAAGTAATCTCTTTCGCTATCCGGAATTTCATTCGGATGGCGTTTGTCACCTACTGCTTTAGGAACCCATACGCGACCATCGTTACGTAAAGATTCAGACATCAATGTTAATTTCGATTGATGATCTCCAGAAACTGGGATACAAGTAGGGTGAATTTGAGTGTAACAAGGGTTTCCGAAGAAAGCTCCTTTTTTGTGTGCTCTCCAAGCAGCTGTAACGTTGGAACCTTGTGCGTTGGTAGATAAGTAGAATACGTTACCATAACCACCTGTACAAAGTAATACAGCATGTCCGGAATGTGTTTCAATTTCACCTGTTACTAAGTCACGAGTCACGATACCACGAGCGTGGCCGTCAATCATAACTAAGTCTAACATTTCTGTACGAGGGAACATTTGAACTTTACCTTCGTCTACCATTCTTGATAAGGCAGAGTAAGCGCCTAATAATAATTGTTGTCCTGTTTGACCGCGAGCGTAGAAGGTACGTGATACCTGAGCACCACCGAAAGAACGGTTGTCAAGTAATCCGCCATACTCACGTGCAAAAGGTACACCTTGTGCCACACATTGGTCAATGATGTTCACAGATACTTCCGCTAAACGGTGAACGTTAGCTTCACGTGCTCTGTAGTCACCACCTTTGATAGTGTCATAAAACAAACGGTAAACAGAGTCACCATCGTTTCTATAATTTTTAGCTGCATTGATACCCCCTTGTGCTGCAATCGAGTGCGCACGACGTGGTGAATCTTGAAAACAAAATGCTTTTACGTTATATCCTAACTCACCTAAAGAGGCTGCTGCTGCGGCACCAGCTAATCCGGTACCAACTACGATAACGTCGTACTTACGCTTATTCGCCGGGTTCACCAATTTCAGGTTGAACTTGTGACGTGTCCATTTGTCTGCTAATGGTCCGTCAGGTATTTTGGAATCTAGCTTCATAGTAGCTTATAAAATCTTAATGATTGAAGTAAATGTACAGTGGTATCAGTGCGAAACCTGCCGGAATTAATCCCCAGAAAATTACTGATATAGCATTCACCATCGGTGAATACTTTGGATGATTTAAACCTAACGTTTTGAAGGCAGATTGGAAGCCGTGGTATAAGTGGAATCCAACTGCTAACATACTGAATACATAGAAAGCAACTAGCAATGGGCTTTCGTAAGCTTCCACTACTTCATGATATAAATCTTTTAAAACTATGGAATCACCTTTTTCATCCGTGTAAGTATGTGTTTCCATTGGATGAGAAGTTCCATACTCGTGGTATTCTCTCCAGAAGTCACCCATATGAACCACAATGAACACTAACAAGATAGTACCTAAGATACCCATGTTACGAGAAGCCCATACGCTACTCACTCCGGCATCTTGGTAAGCATAACCTTGTGGTCTAGCTTTTTTGTTTTTAAGAGTTAAAACAATTCCCCATATAGCATGTCCAATGATGGAAGCATACAACAAGTAAGAAGTTGTTTTGATTAATGGATTAGAAGTCATGAACTTTGCATACGTGTTGAATGCTAATCCCTCGTCTTGTTTTAATAATTGTAAATTCCCGGCTAAATGCACCGCCAAGAAGGTACATAAAAAGAGCCCTGTCAGGGCCATTACTAGCTTTCTACCCACACTGGTAGACCACACTGTTTTTACAAACCAACTCATCGTACGTTTCTTTGATTAAGTTATTTAAGTTAATGTACCAAAAATAGTAGGCAATAGGGGATTTAGCAATGAATTTATTTATTTAAAGTCATTCTAAATTGATTATATTAGCGGTAGAAATAAAACAAACAACTGGATTTCACAGTTTTATATAAAGGATGTTTATATCTGAAAAAATAAGAAATTTTACTTACGTTTTTTTACTGATATCGCTGGTAGTTTTCTCAGCAAGTGCAACCCATATTAAAGCCGGGGAATTTAATGCTCAAAGAGATCCTAATGACCCTCTTACTTACGTCTTTACACTTTCTCTTTATCTGAATGTGGGTACTGGTGTTGCTGATCAACCTTCTGTAGATATGGTGTTTAGCGATGGAACTATGGTCAACGTGGGCGGAACCCCCGCTGTATCCATTGGTAATAATACAAATAAGAGGACTTATACAACTACACACACATTCAATGCTCCCGGTTTTTACAAGGTAAGTATCGATCACTCCTGGAGAAACGACCGAATCATAAATATCCCGAATTCCGGAGCTACTGATTTTTATATTGAGCTAGGACTACTCATAGATCCTTTAGTTGGTTTAAACCAGACTCCTATTTTAACCATTCCTCCCATCGATATAGGTGGGATAAACAAAATTTACAAACATAATCCCGGCGCTTATGATCCGGACGGAGATAGTATCTCATATAAGTTGGTTACACCCTTGTCCGGTGTAAATCAACCGATACCTAATTATAGCTTACCCAATAATGCTGCATTTGGTGGAGTTTCAACAGGTGGTGGTCCAGCTACATTAACACTTAATGAAGAAACAGGTGACTTAATATGGAATACACCTTCCGCTTATGGTTCGCCTGAAAGATATTATAACGTAGCCATAATGGTGGAAGAGTGGCGGTATGGTATTCGCATAGGCTACCTTATCCGAGACATGCAAATTGAAATTGTTCCAACATTAAATGATCCGCCAATAGTTGTTATTCCTAAAGATACATGCGTGGAAGCAGGTAAGGTATTGCTTGCAACATTTTTAGGTAGTGACCCTAATGGTGATCCTATTGAGATGGATGCTTATGGTGGTCCTTTTAATGTAAATAGTAATCCTGCTACAGAAACCATTCATTCAACATCTATTGATTTTGCATGGAATACGGATTGCTCTCATATTCGCATACAGCCTTATGATGTATATGTTCAGGCTACAGACATTAATAATGTACCTAGATTAGTTGATTATAAAACGTGGAGAATATATGTGAAAGCTCCGGCGGTAAAAAATGTACAATCTGTTCCTGTAGCAAATGCTATTCAATTGACTTGGGATTTATACTCTTGTCAGAATGCAAGTAAAATATCTATATATCGTCAAATATGTAGCGATACACCTATTCCTTCAGACCCATGTACCACCGGTGCACCGGATGGTTATGTTAAAATAGGAGAGGTGACTCCTTCCGTAATTACATTTACTGATAATAATAATGGTGTTGGCATCCCTATAGGTGTTACTTATTGCTACATTCTGGTAGCTGAGTTTCCTTTGCCGGCAGGTGGCGAAAGTTATCCTTCTCAGAAAACGTGTGCAGCGTTAGCTATAACAGCTCCTGTTCTTTCTGTTGTGGATGTTTTACAAACTGATGCTTCCAACGGAAGTGTAAAGTTAGCATGGTATCATCCGAATTCACCATCATTGACTCCTCCTTACACTTATAGTGTTCAGCAAAGTGTTGGATTTAATACCTCAACATTTACTACCATAGCTACAGGTGTAGTAGATACCTTCTATACTATTTCAGGGATAAACACTTTAACATCTGAGTACACTTATCGAGTTGTTTTGGAAAATAATAATCAAAATTCCACTTTCGTTCCTACTACTCAACTTCAACTGAAGTCGGTATCTGGTGCCATTCAGATATCTTGGCAAAATAATGCTCCTTGGGGTATTGATTCCTCACAAGTATTTATTTCTGTGAATAAAGCTCCCTATTTTAAAACAACTACCATTGTTGGTATTGCATCTTCTTATACATATAATTCTGCTACGGGTTATTGTGATACATTAGATGTTTATGTAAAATCTTTTGGAAAGTATTGTGATAGTTATTTGTCGGATACCAATTATCAGGTATCTGCTATCAGAAAAATTGTACCACTAGACGACCGTCAACCTCCGGCTCCGGTAGCATTCATCAATGGATGTTCTCAGAATGTTGATAATACCACCAATGTTATTTATTGGACTAGGGTAGCTTATGCCAATTGTAATACCATTACAGGATATCGATTGTATTTTAGTCCGCAAGAAGGGGAAGCATATACTTTATTAAGCGACCAAACAGATACATTTTATATTCATCAAAATAGTTTCTCTACTGCAGGTTGTTACAAGGTATTAGCGTATAATAGAGATAATGTAGAAGGTGCCTATAGTAATGAAGTTTGTGTGGATGATTGTTTCTACTATGAATTGCCGAATTTAGTAACGGTTAATAATGATGGGAAGAATGATTTGTTCGAACCCTTCCCAATTCCTTTCGGAGTTACGTCTGCTACTTGTGCCATTTATAATATTTGGGGTGAATTGATATATTTTTCTGAGAATCCTCTTGAAATAAAATGGGATGGCAAAACTAAGAATGGGCCTGTTTCAGATGGGATATATTACTATGCTGTTACGGTAACCTATAATAGAAGGCTAAAGAAAAGTGATCAAGTGAAAATATTTAAAGGCTGGGTTCATATTATTCATCAATCCGGAGTCCCTACAAAGTAACAATGAATAACTCTACCATAATATTGTTCGATGGTGTTTGTAACTTATGTAGTGGTAGCGTCCAGTTTATTTTGAAACGCGACAAAAAAGGAGTTTTTAAATTTGCCTCTTTACAATCTGATATAGGATCTTCTTATCTATCACAATTTGAAATTTCAGGTGTTGATAGTATAGTGTGTATTCAAGATGAAAAAGCCTTTACAAAATTTAAAGCGGTACAAAGAATTTCTAAAGAGTTAGGCAGAGGGTATAAATTTTTATACTGGATAAGTAAAATTATTCCTGTGACACTGGGAAATCTTTTATATGATTTTATAGCGAAGAATAGATATCGTTGGATGGGGAAAAAAGAAGTTTGTTGGATACCATCACCGGAGTGGAAAGAACGATTTTTAAAATAAAAATCCTGTTTATTATTTCTCAGAATAGGGTTACTTTTGTCCGATGAAAAAGTGGTGCTTCCTAGTTCTATTTGTTTTAGAGATATATTCTGTACAATCTCAGATATTAAACATTGAAAAGTTTAGGCTGGATTATGATACCAGTAAATATTGGTTAGGAAATATTGGGTTTACATTTACTAATACCAAACAAAACAGTTTCTTATTTAGATACACATCTACCTTGAACCTTGCTTACCTTACTAAAAAGCATAGCATTATGACATTGAATAATGTACGCTTAGATATGGTAGATAAAAAATCAATCATTAACGAAGGGTATACTCATTGGCGCATTAATTTTTTTAGGCATCAAAAATTTTCACCTGAACCGTATTGTCAATTTCAATATGCATATAGTAGAGGATTAGATTATAGGCAATTATTGGGATTTAGTTTAAGAATGAATTTATTGAAGAAAATCATACCTGAAAAAAAGGAAAGAATTGATGCCGGATTTGCCACCGGAATCATGTATGAAGTAGAGCGGTGGACAGGCAATGTATTAAAATATGAAATGGCTGATGATTCAACCAGAGCGCAAGCTAAACTGTTTAAATCTTCCTCCTATGGTTATTTAAAATTTAAAATTGGGACTAAGCTCACTTGTTTCTTAACCACCTACTACCAGGCACGTTGGGATCAATTATTTCAAAAACAACGAATCGTTATTGATTACCAATTCTTGTACTCACTTTCCAAAAGTGTGAATTTCTCGTTTACTTACGTGAGTATCTTTGATAATTCTCCTGTTATCAGCTCTAATAGGTACGTCCACGATATAAATTCGGGCTTAGTGATTAAAATTCATTAATTTCTTTCTTGAATTTGCATTCTTTGAATATACACCTCTATATTTGCCGGAATACTTAAGTTAAAACCTTACAGATTAACACATGAAAGCATACGTTTTCCCCGGACAAGGGTCACAATTCCCTGGAATGGGTAAAGATTTAGTTGAAAAATCATCAGTTGCTAAACAAATGTTCCAAGAAGCGAACGATATTTTAGGATTTGATATCACTAAAATTATGTTTGAAGGAACAGAAGAAGAATTAAAACAGACTAAAGTTACTCAGCCTGCTATCTTTATTCATTCAGTAGTTTTAGCTAAAATATCAGAAGGTTTTGCTCCCAACATGGTAGCAGGACATTCTTTAGGTGAATTCTCTGCATTAGTTGCTAATGGAGCATTGTCGTTCCAAGATGGATTAAAATTAGTTTCTCAACGTGCTTTAGCTATGCAAAAGGCATGTGAACTACAACCATCCACTATGGCGGCTGTTCTTGCTTTAGATGATGCTAAAGTAGAAGAAATTTGCGCTTCTATTACAGATGATGTAGTAGTGGCAGCTAACTATAACTGCCCTGGTCAATTAGTGATTTCAGGTAGTATTAAAGGTATCGAAAAGGCTTGTGAATTAATGAAAGCTGCCGGTGCCAAAAGAGCATTGGTATTACCTGTAGGTGGTGCATTCCACTCTCCCTTAATGGAACCTGCACGTGTAGAATTAGAAGCAGCTATTCAATCTACTTTGTTTAGCAATCCTACATGTCCGGTGTACCAAAATGTAAATGCACAACCATTTACGGATGTGAATGAAATTAAGAAAAACTTAGTAGCTCAATTAACAGCTCCTGTACGTTGGACTCAATCCGTTCAACAAATGGTGAAAGATGGTGCTACTCAATTTGTAGAATGTGGTCCCGGTAAAGTATTGCAAGGTTTGGTTAAGAAAATTGAACCAACGGCAGAAGTTTCTGGATTATAATTCTGATATACTTATTTATAAAAATCGCTGCTCACAAGGCAGCGATTTTTTTTACTTCTAATTGATCTTTTGAATTTTTTAATAAGTCTTCCATGGATAGGTTCCAAACCGGATGGATAAAGTTAGGCGCTATTTCTACCAAAGGTTGTAATACAAAATTTCTTTGTTCTATATAAGGATGCGGGATTCTTAAATTGGAATCTAATACTATTTCATTTTCATAGAATAAGATGTCGATGTCAATAATTCGGCTACCCCATTTTTCTATTCGAACTCTACCTAAGTCTTGTTCTATTTGTAAGACATTATATAGGCAGTTTACAGGATCTAATGAAGTATGTACGCTAATTACTTGGTTGTAAAAACTTGCTTGGTCGGTTTTGCCCCAGGCTTCTGTTTCATAGATGGAGGATATTTTTTCAATTTTACCCAAACGAGCCGCTATAAGTTCTTTGGCTGAACTAAGATGATGAAGTTTGTCACCTTCATTACTTCCAAGTGAAAGAAAAACTACCGACATACTAGTATACTACTACAATGACATTTTCGTATATTGAACATTCAATTTACTAATAATTTTCTTATGTCATTCATAAAACAAGTTTTAGCTGTTGTTGCCGGTGTATTTGTATACAGTTTGGTTTTTCTTATACTTTTTATTGCTATCATAGGCGTGGTTTCTAAAAATGAAGGAGCTGATTGGAAAACAGAAGGAGTCTATCATTTAGTATTAGAAAATCATATTGTAGAACGTAAAACTGGAAAGTTCTTAAATGATGTTTTGGCCGGTTCCGATGCTCAAGATATCGGAATGTTAGAAATCCGTCAGGCAATTCAAATTGCCATAGCAGAGTCTACTATCAAAGGTGTTTTTGTTGAAATAAAAATGCCTTCTGCAGGTACTGCTACTTGGAATGAATTAAGATCACTATTACAAAAAGCGAAAGATAACGGAAAATTTGTTGTGGTGTATTCGGAAGTCTATACGGAAGGTGCTTATTATTTGGCGTCCGTAGCAGATGAAATCTATATGCCCTCTACCGGTATGATAGAATTTAATGGCTTGATTGCCGAGTCTTTTTACTTTAAAAAGTTATTAGACAAACTAGGTATACAAACAGAAATATTTAGAGCAGGTCGATATAAAAGTGCTATCGAACCATTCATGAATGAGCACATGTCAGATGAGGATAGAGAGCAATTATCTGTTTTGCTTCATACCATCCATAATAAGATGTTAACTGATATTTCATCATCTAGAAAAATTCCGGTAGATGTGTTAAGAAACCTTGCGGATTCCATGAAAATACGTAATGGTAATAAAGCTTTAGAGTATAAATTGATTACACATTTAGGATATCGAGATGAAGTGATTACATCACTAATAAAAAAGGTTGGAGGAGATTCTACAAAATTAAATATGATTAAAACTTCTGATATGTTATCCAAGCTACCTTTAGTAGGTACCAATGATTCGAAGATTGCTGTATTGTATGCTAATGGTGAAATTATTCAGGGTAAAGGGAATCAAGAGACGATAGGTTCAGAAACATTTTGTGCTGAATTACGAAAACTAAGAAATCGTTCAGATATCAAGGCTGTCGTGTTACGTGTGAATTCTCCCGGTGGAAGTGCACTAGCATCAGATGTGATATGGAGAGAAATAGAATTGTTGAAGAAAGATAAAAAGGTAGTAACACTCATGTCTAATGTAGCTGCATCAGGTGGTTACTATATTTCCATGAATAGTGATTATATCATGGCTAATCCCATGACCATTACCGGTTCTATAGGTGTATTTGGGTTGTTAATGAATGGTAAAGAATTTCTTGAAAATACTTTGGGTGTAACTACGGACACCGTTTCTACAGGCACGTATGCCGGAATTGGATCTATAGCTCGTCCATTATCAGAAGATGAAAAAGAAATCATACAATCTGAGATATCTGAAATCTATCAAACATTCCTTACGAAAGCGGCTGCAGGTAGACATTCATCGGTTGAAAAAATTGAGCCTCATGCTTCCGGTCGTGTATGGTCAGGATTAGATGCCTATAATGTGAAATTAATTGATGGTTTTGGCTCTATGGATGACGCCATTGTAAAAGCAGCTTCCTTAGCCGGAATCTCTGAATACGATGTAGAATATTTTCCGGAAGTGAAATCATCTCCATTGATGTCGTTCTTAGATAATATTGAAGGTGGAGATGATGCTGATTCGCAAGCAAAAGTAGCTGCTTTTCAATTACCTACTCACTTCAGCCATATTTACCAAGCAGCATTACATCTACAGAATCTTCCGGAAGGGTACAGTATTCAAGCTAGAATGCCGTATGAGTTCGTTATTCATTAAAAAATAAGATTCTGTATTGCAGTAGGTTATGTAAAAACAGTAGTTTCCAATGACCCGCTGATGTATATTTGTAAAATAATAATCCAATCCTATGAGCTCCATTCGCAATAACTGGACTAGAGAAGAAATCACCGAAATTTATAACCGTCCTGTTCTGGACTTAATTTATCAAGCGGCAACCGTACACCGTCAGTATCATGAAACCGGAGAGGTACAAGTTTGTACTTTATTATCTGTGAAAACAGGTGGTTGTCCGGAAGATTGTGCGTATTGCCCACAAGCAGCACGTTACCACACGGATGTTAAAGTTCAGAAGTTAATGGAAGTAGATGAAGTTATTGGCGCTGCATTGAAAGCGAAAGAAAACGGATCTACACGTTTTTGTATGGGAGCAGCTTGGAGAGAAGTGCGCGACAATAAAGACTTTGATAAAGTATTAGACATGGTGAAAGGTGTAAGTACCATGGGTATGGAAGTATGCTGTACTTTAGGTATGCTTACCGAAGACCAAGCGGTGAAGTTGAAAGATGCGGGTCTTTATGCTTACAATCACAATTTAGATACAAGTGAAGAACATTACGATAAAATTATTTCTACTCGTACATATGACGATCGTTTAGAAACTATCGATAACGTTCGTAAAGCGAAAATTTCTGTTTGTTCAGGTGGTATCATTGGTATGGGTGAGAAGCACGAAGATCGTATAGGTATGTTACATACTTTAGCGAACTTACCGGAGCACCCTGAATCCGTTCCAGTGAACGCATTGGTACCTGTAGAAGGTACTCCATTAGAAGATCAACCACGTGTATCCGTTTGGGAAATGATTCGTATGATTGCTACCGCACGTATGATTATGCCTAAAGCAATGGTTCGTTTATCTGCAGGTCGTGTTAGAATGTCAGTTGAAGAGCAAGGTTTATGTTTCTTAGCAGGTGCTAACTCTATATTTGCGGGAGATACCTTATTAACTACTCCAAATCCGGATTATGTAAGTGATCAGGAAATGTTCCAAGTATTGAACTTGAAACCTAGAAAAGCATATAAAGAAGGAGAGGCTCCTGTTCACTTTGAGCAAATTCCTTCTGCGGTGAAATAATCACAAAAAATCAATTCATAAAAAAAGCCTCGATGTTCATCGAGGCTTTTTTTATGAATGAAGTAAAAGGATTACTCAGCTTTTTTCTTCGCTGCTTTTTTAACAGCAGGTTTAGCAGCCTTAGGAGCTCCTTCAACCTTAGCAGTGTTTTTAATACCAGCAGATTGGTTTCTGTCTTTTTTTGGACGGTTAACGCCAAATGAACCAATAGCAGTTTTACCTTTTTTACTTTTTTTATCTCCTTTTCCCATGGTAATAAAATGAATTTATATGTGTACCTGATTAATGATAACAAAATTAACCTTCTAAAGGAAATTTACAAATGCTAGGTGAAAAATCGCTTTAGATCTTTAAACCATAAATGGGTACCAAAAAACAAATAAACGGCTAAACAAACGAGTGGTAACATCCAGAAAAACGTAATCCAGTGTTGATACCACATGAGTCCAAGAGTACATAATACAATCAAAGTGGCGATTAGATAACTTAAGAAAACTCCCGCATATAATCCAATATGAGCTATGGTGAAATAACCGGAAGCTTGAAATGCTTTTTTCTTTAACAGAAATTCAGCGTGAATTTTAGCTTCATATTCTTCTTGGCGGCGTTTTTCAATCGCTTTCCATTGTTCATAAGTTAATAATGCAGGTCCGCCTCGTTGTATTTGTTGGTCATACACATGCCTGGAGGTAGGGTCAAAAAGTGTTTCGTAGGCTTGACGTATCATTAAAAAATGCATGCCGGCATTATTGTGTCGATTGATATCCGGATGATATATTTTGGCTAACTTTTTATAAGCCTTTTTAATATCCTCCTTACTGGCTGTAGGGGAAATACCTAAAATATCATAATAGTTTCCGGTTTGCACAAAGGCAAGTTATGAAAAAATGATTAAACTGGTATTAGCAAATAAATTGTTGTTTAGTAAAGATTATTTTAAATCCCACGGTTAAAACCGTGGGCTGCCTAATCGCAATGAATTTACTCTATAGATGGTGTTAAGCGATAGATAGCCCACCATTTTAATGGTGGGTACAACCCAATCATAACTACTTCCTGTTAAAGTAAGATTTTGATTTGCCATGTAGTTTCTAAAAAACGTAATGGTGGATTGTCAATACTTTTTAGTTGATACACATAGGTAGCCCGAAACCATGTATCTACATGGTCATTCCATTTCCATTTTAAAATCCATGTGGGCTCTAGTCCCGTACCATAATAAGCCGGTAATTGAAATGAGTAAGCTACATCCGGAGTGTACATATATTGTCTGCTGTTATAATCATCCGTAGTGTAATACATCCATCTAAACGTAGTTTGATATTTTATACGTTGATATTGAATATCAATGGCCATAATAAATCCTTCCGAGCGACTAAATTGATTGCTATAATTCCCCCATTGAAATTTGGTTCTACATTTCCATTCCGTACTTAATTTATATTCCATTCCTACCAAATGTGTGACTCGTTGATGAGGAATCGTTAATCCCGATGCCACATCGTCCCATGGTTTTTCTTCGGTTCTGTTTTGATAATAATATTGATGTTTTTTGTTAGGCTTCCAATCTAATCGCACAAACTGTTCCCATCCTTGAGAAGGTTCGTGTACTTTATATTTTAACCATGGGAAACGATATTGATCCATACTACCTGTAATCGTCCAATGCTTGAAAGGTTGAATCCGTATAGCTGCTAATAGTCCCGTCTCATTTCCAGGTACCGAGTTTTCACTAATACATAAGGCGAAAGGAGAGTAATAAGAAGGAGCATAGTGTCTATAGGAAATACTTACATCAACCGATTTATGTACACTGCTTAAAACACCGATCACATAAGCATTCCCGGTGGTATTGGTTCTGCTAAACTCTCCAAAAAAATAGTGTGATTTTATATGTGTATGAAAATCGATGGAATGTCCCCACCATATTTTTTGACTAGCTGAAAAAGTATGATAATAATTCTCCGTAGGCGTGAGTGTATGACTTAATTGGCGACTGGTTATTTGATACCCTATACTTAAGTATTTGCTTTTATATCTCAGTTGAGCAGCATTTTGAAAGGAAGTTATTGTCTTTCTATTTTCAATTTCACTACGTGTTCTATGATATCCACTTTCTTGAACACTGCGAATGTAGAATTCATTTTCGGTAGTATCATTGTAAATTGCGGCATCTACATTTGTTTTAGATACTGCTAAAGTAGCTAGCCAATTTTTAGCCGGCTTGTATTGTACTGCACTACCAAACCATCGGTCGTATTCGGAAGCGTTGGCTACGGGATATATCATTATATCGGGTCTACGTAAGGATTGAAAAATAGCACCTCCTTTACTTATGAAAAAGCCCGAGCCAAGTAAAAGTCCTTGTCCCATTTGTACGCGATAATTACCAACGATGAATTGTTGCCATTGTTTCTGACCTCTATATTGAATATACCCGTTAATTAAATCCGGTCCGTATTGTTTTTGACTAGGCGCCCACTTCCATACTTCTCCGGCATCTTGTTCAATAGCTAAACCCCATCGCCATCCTTTGCTATTTTGATGTTGTATTCTGAATTGATGATAGTTGGGTGAACCGAGCCAATTACTCGGAGTCTTCGTAGGAAAAGGTCTGTATCGATAAAGTATCATGGTCTTTTTATACCCAATCACTTCTTTGAATGGAGAAGGGATAGTTGTTTCTCCTGCATAGAAACATATGGTTAACCAACGAAGTGTGTTTTTATCTATACCCTTTACTTGTTGTAATTCATAAACAGATAGAAGAGGTCCGTAGGTTTGGATATATTGATAAATTGAATCACTCAGTTCATCAGTTAAGAATGGAAGTTCTTTTAAGGTAATTTTAGTAGCTCGATTGATGTTAGCTGGATTTTCCACCATGTATTGTAACTGGTCCATCCAATCGCTTTGAGCATTGAATTGATCATCCAGCATACTTACATCATTCTGAATCGATGGATCCGTTTGACTAAATAGCAGTAGTGGAAATAGAAAAAGTAAAAAAGTTATTTGGTACATAACCCAATGCGTAAAAAAAGATGGTGCACACTACCTGAGAGTGACTGAAATGAATAACTGTAGCCTAGTTGTTGAAGTTTTTTATGTATAGAAAAACCTGTACTAAAGGTTTGACTACGGGATATCCATCCTCCCATAAGTGTAATGTTGGGATGGATGTGATACATGATTCCATTGTGCCACTGTGGTTGCTTGTCTGTCAAATGCAACTCCGAATTAATTTCAACTTCAGAGGACACTTTCCATTTTACACCTACTTGAAGACTTATGGGTTGAGGAATTGATTTTACTTTATTCCATGTCACATTAGATATCCATAACCCTGCTACCCATTTAGGTTGTAAGTGCCAGGTTCCGCCAAAATTAATACGCCAAGTATTTACTTTGTATGTTTCATTCGCCAACCATTGTTCATAATAAAAACTACCACTCAATCGAAACACTTGAACTTGATGAGCCGCATGAATAGCTACGGAAGTTTGATGAAGGTAAGTGTATCCAAACTTTTGAAAAGTAGCACCTACCATAGTATTTGATTTACTCCATAGTACACCGAGTTGCTTCGATTTTAATTCGGATAAGCCTGCCCGATATTGATCAGAGCAAATGAGTTGATAGGAGCTAGTATTCCCATTTCGATACGAAGCAGGATTGTGAAAGAGTGCCCACGCAGTGGTATCTGTGAGTGTGGCCTGGCCTAATGCGGCCTGATATCCTGTCACATTAGGATATTGTGCAAATACAGGATTGGAGTGCTGTAGACAAAATAGTACAACACCCAAACCTTTTAAAAGTTTGGTTTTCATAGCTGGTAGTACAAAAATAACCAATAATTTGAACTCGCAAAGCCATGATTTTTTCAACTATTTTTTTATATTTAATAGATAGAAATATGACCGTTGTAGCATGATTAAGCAGATTTTGTCCCTTTTATTAATTTGTATTTCCGTTTCTCTATTTGCTCAAGAAGTGAAAGAGTTTTATCCTAATACCACTCAGTTGAAACTAACGGGTTGGATGGAGTCCGGAAAGAAACAAGGTACTTGGAAAACCTATTTCAGTACCGGTCAACTAATGATGGAAGAGACTTATGAGAAAGGAATATTAAACGGTAAAAAAATAATTAATTACCAAAATGGGAAACCGGCTTTAGTGGCTAATTTTTTAAACGGACAAGAAGATGGTGAATGGTCAGAATATTATTCCAATGGTCAAATGTCTGTTCAAGCTATTTTTAAAAGTGGTAAAAGAAACGGTGCTTACAAAGAATACTACACAAACGGACAAGCATCTATCAATGGCATATTTATCATGGATGTAAAAGATGGTATGTGGAAAGAATACTATCCCTCCGGAAGTATGAAGATTGAAGGGACATATGTAAAAGGAAGCAGAACAGGTAAATGGTCAGAATGGTATGAGAATGGAGTTCAGTATTATTCAGTAGTATACAAAGAGGGTAAAGAAACTGGTGATGTACAGTGGTTGTTCCCGAATGGTAAAAGAAGAATTACCGGAGTGTGGGACAATGGTAAAATGAATGGATTATGGACTTACTATTATGCTAATGGTAAAGTAAAATCAAAAACTGTTTATAAAGACAGTTTAGAGAATGGAAGTTATCAAACGTATTATGAGAATGGTGTTCTTGAATGTGATGGTTACTATAAATTAGGGGCACAAGACAGTACATGGACATATTATTATCCAACGGAAGGAAAGAAGCGCTCTGTTGAAGTATGGCAATTAGGTAAGCTGATTCAAGTGAAAGAATATTTTTCAGAACAAGGAACAGTTTTAACAACCGGAACATTAGTGAATGGAACGGGTATTCGTTATTTGTATTATCCTGATGGAAAAAAGATGATGGAGATAACTTATGCGAATGGTGTTGAGAATGGTCCTGCTACTTCTTACTTTGATAATGGTAGTAAAAAAGTAGAAATGATTTATAGCAATGGTGTACAAGAAGGAGTAATGAAAGAATTCTACTCTAATGGTAAATTAGCTGCTGAAACCATTTATAAAAAAGATATAGAAAATGGATTGTATAAAGAATACTATGATGATGGTGCACGAAAAATTATAGGTTATTATAAGAATGGAGAACCGGATAGTTTATGGATGGAGTTTCATCCTAATGGTAAAGTGATGTCAGAAGGTTATTATGAATTGGGGAATAAAGAAGGTGAATGGCAAGATCATTATGACACGGATACCTTAGCGGCAAAAGGTTTTTATGAAAATGGTTTGCAAGTAGGTTGGTGGGTTGAATTCTATGAGAATGGAAAAATTTCTTCCGAAGGGAATTATGAAGATGGTCGTAAAGAGGGTCTATGGAAAGGTTATCATGAAAATGGTAAAGTATCTATGGAAGGTACGTTTATACTAGGATTAGAAGAAGGTACTTGGAAAGCGTATTTTGATACAGGTCGTCTATTGTTTGAAGGTTCTTATAGTTTAGGTAAAGAAACAGGAGTTTGGAAAGAATATCATCCGAATGGGAAAGTAGCTTCTGAAGGTGCTTATGTAAATGGGTTAGAAGAAGGGAAATGGAAAAACTATTGGAGTAATGGTATGGTCATGAGTGAAGAAACTTATGAGAAAGGAAGATTGGTCTATGTAGGTGATATGTTCTCTGCTGCTGGGGCCAAATTGAATAAAGGGACTTTCAAAGATGGGAATGGTTTACTAAAAAGTTATCACTACAATGGTAAAGTATCCGCAGAAGGGTATTATAAAGATGGTATGCCTTCAGGTAAATGGAACTACTATTATAACACTGGAATAAAACAAGGTGAAGGGGAGATGGTAGATGGATTACGACAAGGTGTATGGAAGTATTATGACACAGCCGGTTTGTTAGAAGTAGAAGGATATTATACAGATGATGAACCAACAGGCATTTGGAAATACTACGAACAAGGAAAACTCGTTCGTCAGGAAGATATGGATGAATAACCTATGAAAAGTATACTTGCTTTCTTGATTTGTTTTTCGCCCGTTGTGTTAAATGCACAAACGGATTCTGTTATTCATCTTTATCCGAATGGACAAGTGAAAGAAAAAGGTATAATGGCTAATGGCGTCAAAGACGGAGAGTGGTTGTTCTATCATTACAATGGTCAATTGTCAGGTAAAGAAAGCTACTCCAATGGGTTTAGAGAAGGGAAAGCATTTTATTATGATACATTAGGTAGGCTATCTGCTATTGAACAATACAGCTCCGATTTACAAAAAGACTCCGCATGGTATTATTTCCCAAGTGGTGTATTAAAACGTTGTGGCATCTTCAAATCGGGAAGTTATCATGGTTTATGGAAAACCTATTTTGAAGATGGCACCGTAGCAAATTATGGTTCTTATTTTTATGGATTACCGGATGGAGCATGGACATTTTATAATCCAACCGGTAAGTTAGATGCTATTTATACTTATAAAGAAGGGCTAAAAGAAGGAGAAGTTTTATACTTTCATTCGACTAAGGGGTACTTAACTACCAAGGGGAGTTTCTGTCAGGATAAAGAATGCGGAACTTGGTATTACTTCAATAAAAAAGGTAAAGTGAAAATGCACTTTACCTATTAAAATATTTTTTTAATACAAAGCTATTATTGAATAACAGCTGTATGTGTTGTTCCTAAAACGTAAGTTTTTGGTTTTATTAAGTAAGGTACTACACCGGCAGCAAATAGAACGGCACCTCCGGCTACATAAGGCCCAGCACTTCCATCTTCACCTGCTAATCCGGCCGATCCAAACATTAAATAAGCACCTACTACTAATGACACTGCACCTACTGCTTGTGAGGTTTTATGTAAACAGGTGATTTTACTGATTTCTGTGATACTGGTTAATGGCAATTCCATTACAGTTCCATCCTCTTCATTAGGAAAAATGACTACTAAACTTTGTCCGTTAAAACTTTGAATTTTTGCTTTCTCAAAGTTTTCCATGTCAGCTGTTTTCAAATGAATGGTTTGACCGGCTTTAATCGTTCTGGTTTTTCCGGACTCCATGTCCGTTAAAACCAAATTTTGAGCTTGAGCTAAAAACACTATTCCGAAGAATAGGGTACTCAACAAAGCTTTTATTTTGAATGTAGTTTCCATGATACCATTTGAATAAGTCAAATATATATAATAAAAATTATACTAAAAAGGAAACAGAAGTCTAAGAATCCAGAACTTGGAATCTTAGACTTCTTCCTGTAATTGTTGTATATAAATGGATTTATAAGCACCATTTTCAGCTATTAAGCTTTCATGGCTTCCGGATTCAATGATTTTACCATCTTCTAATACTAAAATTTGATCCGCTAATTTAACGGATGAAACTCGGTGAGAAATGATAATCACGGAACGACTTCCTAAGGTCGATTTTAAGTTATTTAAAATCGCATCTTCTGTTTTAGTATCAACGGCAGATAAGCAGTCATCTAAAATTAAGATATCCGGTTTTCTTATAAAGGCGCGAGCAATCGACACACGTTGTTTTTGTCCACCGGATAAGGAGATTCCTCTTTCACCTAAAATGGTATCATAACCATGAGGGAAGTCCATAATGTTATCATGGATTTCCGCAAACTTAGCCGCTTCAATGATTTGTTCTTCTGTTACATCATCAGCGCCAAAGGCAATGTTATTACGTATGGTATCTGAGAATAAAAATACATCTTGTGGTACATATCCTATGTGACTACGAAGACTTTTTAAATTATAAGATTCTAGTTTATGTTTGTCTAATTGAATGTCTCCACTATCAGGTGAATACAATCGAGTCAATAAAGAAGCAATCGTAGTTTTTCCGGAACCTGTATTACCAATAATAGCAAGTGTTTTACCTTTACCACTGTGTATAGAAATATTTTCTAATGCTTTAATACCTGTATCCGGATAAGTAAAACTAACATTAGAAAAGGAAATATCTCCTTCTACATTCTCCGACTGATAAGCACCGGAAATAATATCATTTTTTACATGTAAAAATTCATTGATACGTCTTTGAGATACTTCTGCACGTTTGATTAATACCGTAATCCAACCTAAAGAAGTTACCGGCCATGTTAATTTATTCAAATAGAAAATGAACTCTGCGATATTCCCATTGGTAACACCTTCTCCTAAAATTACTTTTTTACCACCTACCCAAATAATGATTAAAATACACGACCCAATTAAGAAAATCATGATAGGGTAGAACAGTGCATTGACACCGGAAAGTTTAATGGATTTTTTTCTATATGATTCCGTAGCATCATTAAACTGTTTTACAGAGATATCTTCACTCACAAATGATTTGATTACTCTGATTCCGGAAAACGTTTCTTGAACTTTAGTAGACAAATCGGATAGTTGTGCTTGAATAGCTTCGGAGTGTTTGGTAATTAAACTTTGAATTAGATAAATACTTAAAGCTAAGAAGGGTAGTGGTATTAATGTGTAAAGGGCTAATTCAGCATTTACAGAAACCATGATGGGTACAGTAATAACAAATAATGCAACCATGTTGATGCCATACATGATAGCAGGTCCCAAATAATTTCGGACTTGATTTACATCTTCCGAAATACGGTTCATCAAATCACCTGTGTTGTTTCTTTTGTAAAATGAAAGAGGTAATTCCTGATAGTGTTGGTATATGTCGTTTTTTAAATCATATTCAATATGACGTGAAATACCAATTAAAATCTTACGTTGAAAGTATAAGAAAATACCACTACCAATAGTTAATCCTAATATTAAACTCCCGTATTTACTTACTGTCCATAGTACAGTGTCGGAGGAATAATTATTGCTTTTTAATAATGCTTCTAACTCATTAAAAGCGTTTCGGATAACTGGTCCTTGCCATACTCCGAATAAGTTGTTTAAAAAAACGAATAAAATCCCCAGTAATAACGCGTATTTATATCTGGCGAAATATCTATTTAAGTATTGTAATGCCCAATTGCTCACTTCTTCTTACTTTCTTCTTAGATTTATAACCTATTTTCAATATCTTTGTAGGGTAAAACTACCAATTTATTCCCAGTTGAATAATAGGATGAACAGTTTTCCCAGAAAATAGTTCTCAAAACACCAAAAACGTTCTTTGTATATATGCTTAACAGGAGAATTTTACGCATTAAAGTTATCCAAACGATTTATTCTTTAATTCAATCAAAAGAGTCTAATTACCATATTGGCCTTGAAAAGATTGCTGAAAAGTTTGCTCCTAATTTAATGGCGGAAGAAAAACAGGATTTAATGTTGTTGGAAAACAAAAAGAAAACTGCTTCTGAGTTATATGTACAATTTTTTGAAAAGAACGATTCCTCTTATTTACAAGCTGAAACTGAAATTAAAGCAGCTGTAACGGAGGCTGTTTTATTCTACAATAATCAAAACCAACAAGATAAAAAGCACTATAAAGATGTCTTAGAAGAAGACATTCAAGTAGTGGAGCATATGTATTATTTCCTTTTAGTGTGTGTGGCTCGATTATTACAAATCGCAGAATTGGATCAAAAGGAGAGTGCGCACGTTTTAAAAACTGAAATAGATCCGGAATACTTTTTTAAACTTCAAAACAATAAAGTTCTAATTGCGATTGATTCACATCCGAAATTAAGAGCCTACACAGAGAAATATAAGTTGAATCCTCCGTTTGATGAAATTAAAACGGTATTCAAAAAGTTTATCAAGAAAGACCCGATATACATCGAGTACTCTAAAGCACCTTCTTCTAATTTTGAAACAGATAAAAACATTGTTTTACATATTGTAAAAACCTATCTGTTTAAACAGGAGTCTTTGAAGACGCTATGGGAAGATATGGATTACCATTGGGTAGAGAATGCTGAAACTGTGCGTAGTTTGGTATTGAAATGCATCAAAGGTATATCCGAAAATGAAAACTTGTTTGTACTTCCTGATTTGTCACCCAATTGGGAGGAAGATTATGCATTCATGCAGGACTTATTCAAAAATACGATCAATAGAGATACGGAGATTGAAGGGTATATTTCTTCTAAGATTAAGAACTGGGATATGGATCGTTTGGCTATAATGGACAAAATGATTTTGAAAGTAGCCTTGACTGAAATGATAGATTTTACGGGTATTCCTGTAAAAGTTTCTATAAATGAGTATATTGATATATCTAAAACTTACTCTACTCCAAAAAGTAAGCAATTTGTAAATGGTTTGTTAGATACCATTTCTGAAGAATTGATTAAAAACGGAGTCATCAAGAAGAGTGGTAAAGGATTGTTAGACAATAAATAAAATGTATGGCAAACAACGATAATAAACTAATCACTTTTATTGGTGGATTAGCGGTAGGCGCCTTATTAGGTGTTCTATTTGCTCCGGATAAGGGCTCTGTTACTAGAGCTAAATTATTATCAATGTTGGAAGAATATAAGGGTGATTTAGATCAAGTCATTCAAAAAATAACTAAAGAAACATCTCAAATGGCGAGTAGTACAGATACTACTAAGCCGGATGTGGAAGCGGAGGCTAAAGCTTTGATGCAAGAGATTGATACTCTTTTGCAAAAGTTAAAAGCATAGATAATGCTTGTTATTAAATCTACAGACGAGGCTCTAACTAATGAGTTTAAAACTACTCTAGAACCTATTTTTTCATTTCTGAGCAAAGATTTTTTTTCTGAAGAACATAATGTGGATATAACTATCTATCCGTCCTGGAAAGAAGATAAGATTAATCAATGCACTTCTATTTTGTCTATTTATTTACCTTTAAAACCCTATACCTATCATATTCTAAGGACTTTTTCGAAGGAGTTAAATCCTCTTAGTGATTTTATTCAAGAAAGATATACTATAGATTTCAAAAGCGAATTGTGTGTACATCCTTCTAAGGAAGATAATGGGTTCTTGGAATCCTTTCATCAATGGGTGAAGGCTCATTTTTTGTCAAAAGGGGTATTTCAAGACATGACACATAAAGATTTTCTGAGAAGCTCTAAATATTTCCCTCATCATACCATTATCGCTCATCAGGATAAAATGATGGATTATACCCACTTAATGGCGTCAAGATGGGAATGTTGGCATTCCTCCATTTGCGTAGGGTATAAATCAGAGCAAGGTTGGGTACTTATGCCTACCCATGGAAGTGCCATAGAAATGCATGGTTTAGGAATTACCAATCCTACAGCCTGGCTCATGATGTTAGCCATATCAAGCTATCTTTCAGGTGATACCGAGAAGGCAAGTAAATTATGGCAGGCAATAGTGGAAAATAGAGCCATAAATCCGGAAAATACTACGCCGGACGAGGGTGGTATTTTGACTACCAATAATTATATTCGTAACATTGTAACGTTCTTACAAAAATAGAAACATCGTATGAAACGCGTTTTAATCGGAATTACATTATTAAGTATGTTAGGGATTTCATGTGATAAACTGAAATCTGAAAATGATGCAGTTGATTCTTCAGCTGTAGAAGTAAAAGAATTAGGCCTTGCGGCTATTAAATTTGATACTCCGGAACATGATTTTGGAATCATCAAAGAAGGCGATACAGCTAAGTATGTATTTGAATTTACTAACGTAGGTGAAAATCCTTTACTAATTCAATCCGCTAAACCATCTTGTGGATGTACTACACCGGATATTACAAAAGATACTCTTCCTCCGGGAGGAAGAGGTAAGATGACAGTTATGTTTAACAGTAACGGTCGTCCCGGTAAATTCAACAAAAGTGTTAATGTATTAGCTAACACAGACCCTGAAATTACAGAAGTGAAAATTATGGGTAGTGTAACACCTAAGCCGGAAGTGATTGACGGTCCATTTAAAAAGTAATAATTAATATTCTCTCTATAATACTATGACAACTGCAATTCTATTACAAACAGCTAGCTCAGGAATGATACAATTTGTATTACTAGGCGGTATGTTTGTTGTAATGTATTTCTTTATTATTCGTCCGCAACAAAAGAAAACCAAAGATCAAGAAACTTTCAGAAAGGCTATTAAAGCCGGTGATAAAGTAGTAACAATTGGTGGTTTACATGGTGTAGTAGGAACAGTAGAAGCTGATAGCACTGTGACTCTTATTGTAGATCGTACTATCAAAATGAAGTTTGATGTATCTGCTATTGCAGGGCCTTCTACTAAAATTTCTTAATTCAAATACATCTGCCGCATGTATAAATTCTTTCGACTTTTTAAACGAAAATATGACTGGAGGGCGATACTGCTTTGTATCCTAACTGCTACCTTGTTTTGGTTTTTAAATGCGATGAACAGTGATCATGTGGCAGATGTTAATTATCCCGTTTCTTTCACCTATAACGAGCAAGAGCTTATGTCCACCTCTGAAAAGTCCCAAGTATTGCGCTTTCACGTTTCAGGCAGTGGGTGGGAAATTTTTAAAATGAAACTTGGCTGGTGGAATGATCCTATCCAGTTTGATGTGGTATCCAAACGTTCATACAAGTATTTTCTGACTAAAGACTTATCAGCCATTGTCGAAGATAAATTAGCTGACGTGGTAGATATTCGATATTTTTTAGACGATACTCTTTATACCGGTTTGGATAAAGTACAAAAAGTAAAATTCAAAGTGATACTAAGCCGTGAAACAATAGGGTTGAAGAAAGGCTATAAGTTAGATGGTCCTATTCAAGTTTCTCCTGAATATATTTTAGTGACAGGCCCTGTAGCTATTTTAGATACTATATCCAGAAAAGTAGTAATCGCTTGTTCAGAAAATGATATAAGCGAAGATTATAAAGAAGAAATTTCTTTACCAGCCTTACCTCATCCATTATTGAAAGCAAATGAAGAAAAGATTGAGGTTTCTTTTAAGGTAAGTAATAATAAACGACCATTCACCGAATAGATGTTGCATGTAGGAATTACCGGCGGTATAGGCAGTGGTAAATCTACCATCTGTAAAGTGTTCGCATTACTAGGAGTTCCGATTTATGATGCAGATAGTCGAGCTAAATTTTTAACCGAAAACGATCCTGCCATCCGTAAGGCTTTAATTGATTGGTTAGGAGAGGAAGTCTATCGTGACGGAAAACTTCAACGGGCATGGTTAGCATCACAAGTATTTCATTCCAAAGAAGCAACTGAAAAACTTAATTTTATCACTCATCCGGTAGTAGGAGATGATTATAAACTTTGGGCTACAAGCCAGCATACTCCATATGTATTAAAAGAAGCAGCCTTGTTTTATGAGTCCGGAAGTTATCAGGATATGGATGTAATGATAGTGGTTACAGCCCCGGAAGAACTAAGAATTGAACGCGTGTTACAACGAGATAAAAGCCGTACGATGGAACAGGTAAAAGATATTATCCAACGTCAGATACCCGAAGAGGAGAAGGTTCGTAGAGCCGATTATTGTTTGGTAAATGATGGTAAGTCTTTATTGTTGCCTACTATCTTAGAATTACATAAAATACTGATGGATAGGGCTAATAATTCCTAATTTTTTGTAAATTGTAAAAGGAAGTTTATCACTCCATGGCTTTAGAATCGTCATCAGGTGTCGTTTTGACCTATACCAGCTCTTCTCCGGAAGATTTAACCGATCTGTTTCCGGAACTGTTGACCTATGCGGAAGGAATTCCCGTATGGTTGATAGAAGGCGATATGGGAGCAGGTAAAACCACCTTTGTTTCCATATTTGGGAAATACGCTTCTTTTTTAGAGTCTGTTTCCAGTCCTACCTATTCATTGGTTAATGAGTACAGAGACACTAATGGAAATGTCTATTATCACTTTGATTTCTATCGTATCAAGAATGAACGCGAGGCATTTGAAATTGGAACAGAAGAATATTTTTATTCTGGCAACACTTGTTTTGTAGAGTGGCCATCATTAATACCGAATCTAATACCCGAAAACTATATTCATATTTTCATTTCTATAGATGAAGAGCATCATAGAAAGATCACTGTCACGCGTCATGAAAATTAAAACCGAAGTTAATATTCTTGCTACCGAACAACTATTGTATCCTCAGGAGCAATTGATGAAAGTTCGCAAAGGTCAATGTCAGTTGTCCATTGGATTGCCTAAGGAAATGGAAGATATTGAAAACAGAATATGTTTAACTCCGGAAGCAGTAGCGGTTTTAGTGAATAATGGTCATCAGATTTCTGTGGAGACGGGGGCAGGGAGTAAAGCGAAATTTACAGATAGAGAATACAGTGAGGCGGGTGCACGTATTGTTTACGGACATGAAGAAATATTTGCCAATTCAGATATAGTATTAAAAGTTGATCCTCCAACGGTAGAAGAAATCAATGCGATGAAGCCGGGCAGATCTGTTATATCTGCTTTACAGATGGCGAAGTTACATTCGGAATACTGTAAAGAGATTAATAAGAAGAAAATTACAGGCATTGCTTATGAGTTTTTAGAGGATAAAGCCGGAGGGAAACCTGTAGTGAAATCCATGAGTGAAATTGCCGGTAGTGCAGTGATGTTAATTGCTGCTGAATATCTTACTACTAGAAATGGATTAGGAGTAGTATTAGGAGGCGTAACCGGTGTTCCACCTACTAAAGTAGTTATTCTGGGTGCCGGAACGGTTGCTGAGTTTGCGGCTCGTACGGCATTAGGCTTAGGTGCGGAAGTAAAAGTGTTTGATCAACACCTCTACCGTCTGCGTCGCTTAAAGCATAATTTAGGAATGCAATTATATACGTCTGCGTTAGATACGGCTACTTTGAGAAAAGAGTTAAGAGACGCAGATATCGTGATAGGTTCATTAAGACCGGAAGATGGAGCAAGTTGCGTGGTAACGGAAGAGATGGTCTCTGAAATGAAACCGAATGCAGTAGTCATTGATGTGAGTATTGACCAAGGTGGAACGTTTGAAACATCTGTCATTACGAATCACTTAAATCCTATTTTTAGAAAATATGATGTCATTCATTACTGTGTTCCTAATATTCCTTCCCGTGTAGCGCGTACGGCTACCATTTCGTTAAGTAATATTTTTACACCGATCTTATTACAGATAGCAGAGGTAGGAGGAGTAGAGGATATGATACGTCAGAAAGAATGGTTTATGAATGGCGTATATTCCTATAAAGGGTATTTGACGAATAGTATCATTGCTAAACGATTCCAAGAGAACTTTAAGGATATCAATTTATTGGTTCCAAGAACATTTTAATTTATATAAATAAAAAAACGCCATCCGATTCGGATGGCGTTTCCTATTTCTCCATTAGGAGTTCCTATGATTAGAACTGATGTTTGTAGTTTACTTTTACGTTCGTAGTTTTTACTGCAGTTAATTCTTGAGCAGGAACCATTTCGTAAGCGTAATCATATTTTTTGAAGTTGTTTTTGTAAGCAGTGCTGTTAGTAGCAGTACGGTTTACAGCATTTGTTTTTTGAGTACCTGCTAAACGCATTTCTTGTTTTGCTTTGTTAGCAGCACCCATTTGTTTGTAGTTGTTAACCGATTTCATTGGGTCAGATGCGTTAGCAGCGATGATGATACCAAAGAAGATAGCAGCGGAAGTGATGATGTTTTTCATAATTGTAATTGTTTTAGGGTCTATTAAATAAATAATCTTTTGTTGTTGTTTCTTATACAAATTAACGGCGTTTTTGAATGCTAGATTATCCTATAAATTCGCCATTTTTTTATCCGTTAGATTACTGATAAGAAGGTAAGTAGATTAAGAAATGGAGCTTAAACCCATCAATTCTGAGTGAATAAAGGTGGTATACATCCTAGGAGGAGTGTTAATTAAAAATGTAAAATCGGAGATCGAGGTAGTTCAAAGGTCTATAAAAGAAGAAAGCCTCCGATGGAGGCTACTTCACTAACTACTAACTATTACTACTAAAAAATTACTTTTTGGTTATTTTGATGGTTTTTACATCATCCGCTAGTTGTACTGTGACAACATATACACCGGAAGCCAAACCATCACCTAAACTTATTTCAGTATTGCTAGTTCCTGTACCTTTTCCTACTAGTTGGCCGGTAATAGCATGTACTGTGTATGTGAATGTATCTTCATTAGAACCACTAACCACTAAGTTAGTAGAGTTATCAAATGGATTAGGATATGCTACAATAGCCCAGTTATTACCTGATAACGATTTGATCGTGGTAGAGTGCGTTGCACCATTGTAATCTACTTGAACAATTTTGTAATAGGTAGTCAAAACGACAGGCTGATTGTCAATGAAGTTGTAGGATTGAACAATGCTAGAAGTACCGTTACCTACTACACTACCAATTTTTGTCCAAGTGTTACCATCTGTTGAACGCATTACGTTGAAATGACTGTTGTTAGATTCTTTTGCAGTTGCCCAGTTTAATAATACAGCACCATTTTGTTTGATGGCATCAAATGAAATCCAATCTACAGGTAGCGGACAATCATAAATTACTTGAACCGGAGTACGAGCACAAGGTACTCCTGTAATTACGTGCCAGTTGTAGAAGGAGCTGTATACAGATGCGTTGGCTCCACCATTATAACCACCGGTGATGGTAACAATACCTGAAGGGTTGTAGTTATAAGGATAAGATGCACCTCCATCAGACCATCCTAAGTAACCGTTTAGATTGGTAGTTGAGTTAACACCCATCATTAAAGTAGGTCCCCATGCGGATTGAATATTGAAGCCTGCGAATGTAAAGTGGTATAGTCCATATGCAGATCCACTAGCAATATGTAATGGGTCAGAGGTAAACAGTTTAGCCGGACTAAATGAAGCCCCACTTGAGTTGAATATCTCGATAGTAATTGTTACATCATAACCAGCCGGAGGGATGTAGTTAAATCCTAATAAGATATCCATGTCTGTAATTTGGAAGTCACTACTAGCTGTAAATACTTGTTTTGCACCTGTATTGCCATAAGTTTTTGCTCCAGCTTGTACTGTTGTAGCACCTACATACCCTGTTGTGGTAGACATATCTTCTACATAGAAGGTATAGGAGTTTGGAGCTGTAATAGAAGTTGTAGAGTAATTGATACCAGAACCTAACAAGGTACCGGTACCTTTACTTTGTGTATCATACCAGTTGTAAGTACCAGCACCAGAAACAGAAACTGTTACGTTAGAGCCTGAAACGCAATAGGTAGCGTTGATAGGAGTAGTAGTAGGAGTTGTTACAACAACTTCATCCCACTGCATACCACAAACAGGGTCGGTTACCTCAACGCGATATGTTCCTGGGCTGTTAACAAAGTATGTTTTAGTGTTATTCGTTCCCGGAGCTACTGTAGGGTAGTTTTTATACCATTTATAAGTAACACCTGTACCGGAGAAGCCAGCATCAAAGGTAGCAGAAGCCGGATTACATAAAGAAACATCCGGACCTAAGTTGATACTAAATGTATTCGTGATTACAATAATATCTGATTTCACACAAGAACCGTTATCTGTAACACACACAGAATAAGTCCCAGGAGCAGTGATTACTTTAGTATAAGGTGCTCCTGCACCGGTTCCTGTAATAGTACCGGAAACGTTAGAACTCCATGTTACAGTTGTAGTAGCGTTATGAGGTACGTTAGAGTCTAGGGTAATAGATCCACCTTTACCACAAATCGTTTGATCAGGACCTAAATTAGGTTGAGGTCCCGGAGCGCCATAAGTACAACCAGGAATAAAAGCGATATCATCTATGGCAAAATCTACTTCAGAAGCACAACCTGTAGAGTTACTATTTTCAATACTAATAGAAACGGTAGCTGGAGGGGTAGCACCGGAGTTCCAAACAATTTCATATTTAATCCAAGAACCACCAGTTGCAGGTGCTTGAATTAATGAACCAATATTGGTTCCATTTATATCAAAGTTTAATAAACCAGGAAAGTTTGGTTGATCTTTTAATGAAGAAATCCAAACAGAGAAATAGTAGTTGGTATTAGGCTTTATTGGAATACCAGTTTGTTGAAATAATTTAATACCTGCTGTACAAACACCATCCACCATTAACATATTGCCCGAGCCTGAGGTATGATCACCATAACTCATAAATGAAGGAGGACCTGGGTTAAAGGTTACAGGATTGGTACCTACATAGATATTACCCGGATTAGACCAGCCTGGAGGGTTAAATATGGTATATCCACCAGCTCCACCTGTAAATGTCCATCCAGTATATCCTTGTTCGAAATCACCATTTGTAACCAAGTTTTGACCTGTTAATAAGTCCGTAGGACATTGACTTTGTGCTTGTGGGGTAGTAATCACAAAGGTCAATAAAAATAAAAAACCGTAGTACAAGTTTTTCATAGAATAATAATAAGTTGAGCTAGTGATTTATACTGATATAAGGATATTAACGTTGTAAAAAAGCTAGAAAAAATATTCATATTTTAGAATCTAAAAAATGTAACTATTTGCTTATCAACAAAAAAGGCCTTTTATAAAGGCCTTTTTTGTTGATAAGTGGGTATGTAATATTTTATTGAATAATCAACATTTCTACTCTGCGGTTTAATTTACGTCCTTCTGGAGTGTCATTAGTAGCTTTTGGCTTAGTTTCTCCGAATCCATCTGTAGTAATTCTAGAGGAGTCAATACCCTTACTAACTAGGTATCTTTTAACCGAAGCCGCTCTTCGTTTAGATAAATCTAAGTTGGCATCATCATCACCCACATTATCGGTATGACCTTCTAAATAAAGTTTATACTTAGGGTTATTGATTAATACTTTGGCTAATTCATCTAACGAGTGGTAAGAAGATGACATGATGACATCTTTACCGGTTTCGAATAGTAAGTTCTCAAAGGCTTTTTGGATAGCCGCTTTTTCTTCCGGTTTTAATTCCGGACAGCCACGGTTAGCTTTAGATCCAGGTGTGTCCGGACATAAATCTTCGTAATCGTTTACACCGTCACCATCTTTATCCAAGAATGGTGCAGGGCAACCTTCATATTGTGCCACACCTGGTTGTTTAGGACATTTATCTAAATTATCCGGTATCCCGTCGCCATCACTATCTGGGCATCCTTTAAATTCTTTTAAGCCGAATACATCCGGACAAGCATCTACGTTATCTAAGATACCGTCACCATCTTTGTCTCCCCATGGGCAACCATGATTTTCTTTTGGTCCCGGTTCATTTTTACATGAATCTTGATAATCAAATACCCCATCGAAATCGACGTCATATGGACAACCAAATGGCGTTACAGGCTCTCCTTTAGGTGTGTGGATACACTGATCTCTTGAGTCCGGCACTCCATCACCATCTGAATCACGGTCATGATAGACAGGTGTGTAAGCATCCTTTTTAGCTTTCTTCGCTTGTTTTGCCTTCTTTGCGTACTTCTTACTCTGTTGAGGGTTTTGTGCATTGACACTACCTATTGAAACAAATAGAAGCAAAAATGCAGAGAACCATAAGTTGGGTAAAATTCTAATCATTACTTACTCATTTAGTGGTTAACAATTCTTTTAATGCAGTTTCCAATGCATTCATTTTTGAGATAGCATCTGCTTGTTTTTGTCGCTCATTTTGAAGGACTTGTTCCGGTGCATTGGACACAAACTTCTCATTGCTTAACTTCTTTTCTACAGAGGCTAAAAAACCTTTTACGTATCCTAGTTCTTTTTCGATACGTTCTTTTTCCATTTCTATATCTTCTGTGGATAAATCTAATGGGATAAAGAATTCGTCATTCTTGATAATAAAGGTAGTAGCACCGTCAATTTTGTCCTTAGTAAAGGATATATCACTGCACCAGCTTAGTTTTTTAATAATGCCGATGAATGATTGATATGTTTCGGGTTGAGTAGTTTTAATAAATAAAGCAGGTTTATCTTCTCTGCTTAACTGCTTCGCACTACGAATATTTCTTATTTGGCTAATCGCCTCCATTACTTGAGTTCCGTTCTGTAATGCTTTTTCATTAACAGAGTTTACACTAGGCCATGCTGCAATAATCAATGCTTCTTCTTTTGTTCTAGGGTTGATTTCTTGCCACAATTCTTCAGATAAGAATGGCATGAAAGGATGCATGATTTTCAGGATAGATTCAAATAATGCTATCGTTTTTTGGAAGGAGGTAGCATCAATTGGTTTTCCAAATTCAGGTTTAATCATTTCTAGATACCAAGAACAGAAATCATCCCACACTAATTTGTACATGCTCATCAAAGCATCTGATAATCTGTACTTGTCAAAGTGTTCATTTATTTCTACCAAAGTAGCATGAAGCTTAGCTTCGAACCAATTTGTAACTGCACCATTTTCGAATGGTAGAGAAGTGTCTATTTCCCAACCTTTGATTAAGCGGTATGCATTCCAAACTTTATTACTAAAGTTTCTTCCTTGTTCGCAATATTTTTCATCAAACAACAAATCGTTACCTGCAGGTGAGCTTAATAACATACCAAAGCGTACACCATCTGCTCCATAAACTTTGATTAAGTCTAACGGATCAGGGGAGTTTCCTAAGGATTTGGACATTTTACGTCCTTGCTTGTCACGCACAATACCTGTCAGATAAACGTTACGGAATGGTAGTTCACCATTGAAGGCATAACCAGCCATAATCATACGTGCTACCCAGAAGAATAAAATTTCCGGAGCTGTAACTAAATCGTTGGTAGGGTAGAAGTATTTGATGTCCTCGTTTTGTGGGTCTTTAAATCCGTCAAATACGGAGATAGGCCATAACCAAGAAGAGAACCAAGTATCTAATACGTCTTCATCTTGTCTTAAATCTTGAAGAGTATAAGATACATTTATCTTTTGAGCTTTTTGTACAGCTTCTGTTTCATTTAAAGCAACTACATATTCGCCATTAGGTAAATACCAAGCCGGAATACGTTGTCCCCACCATAACTGGCGAGAGATGCACCAATCTTTAATATTTTCTATCCAGTGGCGATAGGTATTCTTGAATTTGGCAGGATGCAACTGAATTTTGTCATTCATCACATCATCTAATACTTGTGGATGCTTTTGCATGAATGCTTTCATATCCACAAACCACTGTAAACTCAATCTCGGTTCCACTACCGCATTGGTACGTTCAGAGTAGCCAATGCTATTTTTAAGATCTTCTACTTTGATTAAGAAACCTTTTTCTTCTAAGTCAGCTACAATTTGTTTTCTTACTTTAAATCGGTCTAAACCGATATAGAGTTTAGCATTTTCATTAAATGTACCGTCATCATTCATGATGTCGATGACTTCTAAGCCGTGTTTTTGACCTAGTTGGTAATCATTCATATCATGAGCCGGTGTTACTTTTAAACATCCTGTACCGAATTCCAAATCCACATAATCATCTTCGATGATAGGAATAGGTTTTTGTAATAGAGGTAATACTACTTTTTTGCCTTTTAGGTGTTTCCAACGTTCGTCTTTCGGGTGAATACAAACGGCAGTATCTCCTAATAAAGTTTCCGGACGAGTAGTAGCCACTACTGCATAGTCGTTACTTCCTTCTACCGGATATTTGATATGATAAAGTTTTGAATTTACTTCTTTGTGGATTACCTCTTCATCCGACAAGGCTGTTTTACCTTCCGGATCCCAGTTCACCATGCGGTGACCACGGTATATTAATCCATCGTTATATAAGCGAACGAAAACTTCAATAACAGCATCGGATAAGTTAGGCTCCATAGTGAAACGAGTTCTTTCCCAATCACAAGAAGCACCTAAAGTTTTCAACTGTTGTAGAATTATTCCGCCATATTTTTCTTTCCATTCCCAAGCATGTTCTAAAAATTTATCACGTGATAAGTCACTTTTCTTAATCCCTTGTTCACGTAACATAGCTACTACTTTAGCTTCGGTAGCAATAGAAGCGTGATCAGTACCCGGTACCCAACAAGCCTCTTTACCTTGCATACGAGCACGGCGAACCAATACATCTTGAATAGTATTGTTTAGCATATGTCCCATATGTAACACACCTGTCACATTAGGAGGAGGGATAACGATAGAGTAGGGTTCTTTATTCGCATTTGGCTTAGCATGGAAATAGCCTTCTTGCATCCAGTATTCATACCATTTGCTTTCCACTTCAGCCGGAGTATAAGTCTTCTTTATTGTTTCAGACATCTTTGTATCGTTCAACTTTTAATCGTGTTAATAGAATTAACAAAGTTAATCATTTTAATACGCTTATTGAATTATTATATAAAAAGAAAAGCCAACAGTAACGTTGGCTTCAGAGCAGAATAAGCAATAAGTTGTTAAAATTGATTACTTCGATTTTAACAGGTTAATAATTTCTTCTTTGTCACGGATTTGTTCACGTAAATAATCAATTTCTTTACGCATCTCTTCCATTTTTTTCAAGACATCTTGTTCTTGACCTTGTTGAACATTGCTGGAATCAGCTAACATTGGGCCATCGCCCATAAAAAGCCAATGTGGACTTAATACCGGTAATGCTTTGTAAACAGAATTGAAAAATTCCAGATTTGGAATGTTTTTCCCCTTTTTAGCATTCGATAGCGTGTTTTCCGGTAAGTTAGATAACCTGGCTAGTTGTTTTTGATTTAAATTGAAATGCTTTAATATCATTTCAATTCGTTCATTTACAGGAATTCCCATATTTTTTTACAGTTTTTGCAAAAATTAGTATTCAATTGTTTGAATTAAAGGGCGTATCTCCTATATTTGTTTTGAGCAGAACAAGAAAGGTATACGTACCTTATTACAAGGACTTGGCAGTTAATTTGTTTGCATTAATTGTACAAGTTCTTGTACTTTTATACGGAGTTTTATTTCAAAGGGTTATACTAAGTTCAAAATATTGGCGTTATCATTCGTTATTTCGAATTGATTGTTAAGTGGTTCAGTCCTAAATAATTTTCGAAAAAAGGCATAAAAAAAGGGGTAGTCGACACTATCCCTTTTTTTATATATGATTTTTAATCGTTTAACGAACGATCGTCATTTCTTTTAACAAGTATCCGGCACCCGCATATTTATCCACCATGAACAAAATATAGCGGATATCTACTGAAATAGTTCGCTGTAGTTCAGGTTCGTATATAATATCCCCACTCATTGCCTCCCAGTTTCCGTCGAAAGCGCAGCCTATTAAATGTCCCTGAGCATTCATTACGGGACTACCGGAATTCCCTCCAGTAATATCATTGGTTGTAAGGAAGCAGATAGGCACTTTACCTTCTTCGTTTACATATTGTCCATAATCTTTAGTTTGGTACAATTCTTTAAGTTTGGTGGGTACAATGAATTCTTCATTAGTACTATCTTCTTTTTCTATGATACCGTCAATGGTAGTATAATAATTATAATATACGGCATCTCTTGGGAAGTAATCTTGAACTGTACCGTAAGTTAAACGCATGGTGAAGTTGGCATCCGGATAAAGAACCTCTTTATTACGTTGTTCTAAAATTCCTTTTAAATAAATACCATTTAGTTTTTCTAATCTCATATTCGCATTTCCGATGGCAGGACCTTGATTAGCTCTGAATTCCATCAGGATTTTATACATCGCTTGAAATACGGCATCTTTATCTAACAGTTTAGCATCCGGATTAGCTAAGAAAGCTTTCATAGATGCTTCATTAGTTAGGATGCTTTTTGCAAATATTATTTTTACATATTTGTTGAAGTCTAATTTGTATTTCTTCTCTATAGTTTGGAATACAGAAGAATGCATAGACTTTGGAATATCATTGTAATACATTTTTAATAAGGCAGCAGTGACTTCTTCATCCGTTGCTTTATCGTAATCTTTGTAAAACTCTTCGGCTACACTTTTAAATTTGGTTAAGGCTGCATTGATATCATCTTTGGATGCATCATTTTTTATCAATGTATAAAGCGTATTCATGCGATAAGCTAATAATAAAGCTTCTGAACCAAAGATGGCTTCTCTCAAATACACATAAGTTAGATTTACTTTTCTATAATCGTTATAAGCTTTATCTAACTTAGGTAAGACTTCTCCATATTCAGATACGCGAGCAGTATCTTGTTGTACCCATTTAGTAAACGCTTCTTCTTCTTTACGTTTATCATTGATGACATCTAGTCGACGTAAACCTTGATTTTGACCAATGAAATATTTCCAATAGTTACTTACTGTAGCATATTTGGAGGCATATTGAATTTTTACTTTAGCGTCGGCATCCATGTGCTCCTTCATGATTTTTAATCTGGTATCACGAATTTTAACTACAGCGGGATTGGATTGTTCATATGCCATTGCTACACCGTAAGAGGTCATGTAACGCTCTGTGCTTCCCGGATAACCCATAATCATAGCATAGTCACCTTTTTTAATACCGGCTAAGGAAATGGTTAAATGTTTTTTAGGAGCGTAAGGGATATTGTCTTTAGAATAATCGGCCGGTTTACCGTCTTTACCCATGTATACGCGGAACATAGAGAAGTCGCCGGTATGTCTTGGCCACATCCAGTTATCCGTGTCACCACCAAATTTACCTACAGCAGAAGGAGGAGCACCTACTAAACGAACGTCTTTGAAAATTTCATAAACAAAAACGATTTGTTGATTGCCTTCAAAAAAGTTTTCTACTTCAACTGAATAGTGAGTTCCTTCGCTATATTCTTTAATAATAGTTTCGATTTCAGCTTCTTTTTCTGCTTCCGTTTTATTTTTTAATCGACCGGTTACATCTTCCATTTTTACAAGGAAAGTAACCGTTAGTCCCGGATTAGAAAGTTCTTCGCTACGTGATTTCGCCCAAAAGCCATCCGTTAAATAATCATGTTCAACAGAACTATGTGATTGAATAGCATCAAATCCACAGTGGTGGTTAGTTAACAATAATCCTTCTGCTGAAATCATTTCCCCGGTACAGAAGTTGCCAAAGTTAACGATGGCATCTTTCAAGGATGATTGATTAGCATTATAGATATCTTCAGGACTAAGTTTGATTCCTAATTTTCTCATTTGATCAAAGTTTTTATTGATCAAAAAGGGTAGCCACATCCCTTCATCAGCTCTGGCAGGTAGTGCAAAAATAATGGCACACACTGCTACGAAACACACTCGTAAACTTCTATTTAACATACTTGAAAATTTAATAGGATTTAAATATACAAATTAAGGATACAATAACAAGTACTCAACGAGGGGAGGTAGGACTTATTATCCTTTATAAAGCAGCCTTAAAGTTGATGTAAAAGCCGGCATGTCCTAATCGATTGACACTGTATTCCATACGCATCACAAAATCATAAAAAGAGACGATGTCAATACCTACTCCACCGCCGGATTGCCATGCATTAGCCAAGGCTGCATTACCCGCCACCCCGGAATAGTCCCAAACGTACCCCATGTCGAAATAGGTTTTCAAAAAAATCTTAATTGGGATGGTGCTAAAACGTTTATCCGGTATTCCGTCTACGGTTCTTTGCCATTCCCAAAGTTTAAATTTCAATTGCCACTTATTTAACCAGTATCGTTGTCCGTCGATAACATACAATTCATATCCACTGATGACGTCTTTATCATAACCTAAACCTCGTTGGTTGAAGTAGGGTTGATTGGTAGGTAAACTGTATTTACCTCTTAAGGTCATAGCAGCGTACCAACGTTTGCTTAACGATAGAAATTGAGTGTACTCTCCTTTGATAGATGTCATTTCTATAGATTTGGATAAGCCCATTCCCATTTCTTCTACATCCAATCGTATTAAATGTCCTTTAGTGGCATAGTATTGTATATCTCTTTTATCATGAATAAAAGAATAGCGTAGAGTAATGAATTTTTCTTTAGAAATGGAATCCAGGAAATATCTAGGGTTTAGTTCTGCTATCGTGTCACGGATGGTGTTGTTGGTATAAAAAACACCAAGTTGATGTTGAGTATAGTAGTTGTTTCGATAAGTAAACGTAAGGCCGGTGCTAAAACGAGTACGAGCGAATCGGCGAGTAGATTCATCTTCAAAATAAGCAAGTTTGTTTTCTAACGTTTGTAATGGAATCTGGCGGTTAGCGATAAAACCAATGTAGTACTGTAAACCAAATTTTTTCTTTTTATCTAAGTAAGGAATTTGATAGGTGATTTCAGCTTTTTTAACGAAGCCAAATTCCCCACGTACTTTTAAGGTTTCATTTCTTCCACGAACATTTTTTTGCACCCAATATGCCCCTAATTCTAATCGCGAAAAATCATGATTCCGAGTGACCCACCATTCATTAAAATTTCGATCAGCTAGACCTATTAATGGAACGATGAAGGTGTACCAACGTTCTTTCACGACTACATTAATTAAGGCTTTTCGATTACTATCTATTTGTGCAGTTACGTGAGTCTCTAGAAATAGCGAAGTGTTAAATAGACGCTTTTCGGAAAGACTCATCGACTTACTTAATTGTGTTGTGGTTAAGCTATCGCCTTCCTTGAAATTTAATTCACGATGTATAATGGAAGCCTTCGTTTTATCGTTACCTGAAAGATGTATCGATTGAATATATACGACTGAATCCGACTGTGCGGTAGCAGTGTAAAAAAGAATACTCAAAAGTAATACGGATAGATATGTAGGTATTTTCAACGACACTTCTGTAAATGTATAGAATTATACACAATTTTTTATAAATTAAAGTTTTAACCCTTGTAAAGAGTTTAAGATATATGATTACACCTATCGGTTCTTTTGAACAATACTTGGAAGAGTATGAAGAAAGTATAAGTGACCCGGAAACTTATTGGGAAAAGCAAGCTTCTAATTTTATATGGAAGGAAAAATGGTCTAAAGTACTGGACTGGAATTTTACTGAACCTAAAGTTGAATGGTATAAAGGAGGGAAGTTAAATATTACTGATTCAATTCTGGATCGTAATGTTCAATTGCACCCTGATAAAGTTGCGTTCTACTTTGAACCCAATTCTCCCGACGAAGGAAGAAAAGTATATACTTATTTAGATGTATATGAATCGGTGTGTCGCATGGTGGGAGTATTAAAAGCTCACGGCATACAAAAAGGAGACCGAGTATGTTTGTATATGCCTATGTTGCCGGAATTGGCCATAGCCGTTTTAGCCTGTGCGCGCATAGGTGCTATTCATTCTGTTATATTTGCCGGTTTCTCCGCTCAATCATTGGCTGAAAGAGTGAATGATTGTTCGGCTAAATTAATCATTACATGTGATGGTGCTTATCGTGGAAATAAATCCATAGGATTAAAATCGATTGTGGATGAAGCGTTGACTAAAACAGATTGTGTTACATCGGTTATTGTTTATCAACGCACGGGTGAAGCTACAGCGATGGAGCAGGGCAGAGATTATTTTTGGTCAACGGAAATGGATAAAGCAGTAAGTGATTATACTTCTGCGTCCATGGATAGTGAGGATCCATTGTTTATTTTATATACTTCCGGTTCTACAGGGAAACCTAAGGGTGTAGTACATACTACCGGAGGATATATGGTGTATTCAGCCTTTTCATTTTCGAATGTATTTCAATATCAACAAGGGGATATCTATTTCTGTACAGCTGATATAGGATGGATTACCGGACATAGCTATGTAGTATATGGACCTATGTTAAACGGTGCTACTCAAGTGATATTTGAAGGTGTTCCTACCTATCCGGATGCCGGAAGGTTTTGGCAAATTATAGATGAATATAAAGTAACACATTTCTATACAGCACCAACGGCTATTCGTTCGTTAATGGGGGCTGGAGATAACTTTGTAGAACCTTATTCTTTAGCATCCTTGAAAGTTTTGGGTTCGGTAGGTGAGCCTATCAACGAAGAAGCATGGCAATGGTATCATGAAAAGATAGGAAAGAAAAACTGTCCCATCGTAGATACATGGTGGCAAACAGAAACAGGTGGTATTTTGATTTCACCTTTAGCTAATATTACTCCATTAATTCCATCTTATGCTACACTTCCATTACCGGGTGTTCAACCGGTTTTGGTGGATGCAGAAGGTAAAATCATAGAAGGGAATAATGTAGAAGGGAATTTATGTATGAAGTTTCCTTGGCCTTCTATTCTTAGAACTACTTGGGGGGATCATGAGCGTTGTAAACAAACTTACTTCTCTACTTATCCTAACTTATACTTTACCGGTGATGGATGTAAGCGCGATCATAACGGTTACTACCGCATTATAGGTAGAGTAGATGATGTCATTAATGTTTCCGGGCACAGACTTGGAACCGCTGAGATTGAAAATGCTATTAACGAGCAAGTCGATGTAGTAGAATCTGCTGTGGTTGGTTATCCGCATGATATTAAAGGGCAAGGTATCTTTGCTTATGTGATTTGTCATAGATCCGGAAAAACAGATGATGTTATCAAACAAGAAATATTGCAATCAGTTACTAAAGTGATTGGTCCTATTGCCAAACCGGATAAGATTGTAATCGTTTCCGGATTACCTAAAACACGTTCAGGAAAAATCATGCGTAGAATTTTGCGTAAGATTGCCGAAGGGGATGTGAGTAATCTAGGAGATACTTCTACATTATTAGACCCTAGTGTAGTAGAAGAGATAAAAGAAAAAGCTAAACTATAAATAAAGAAGCCTCTCCATAATTTTAGAGAGGCTTTTTATTTCTCAGGAACAGGATCGTATCCATGGCCACCCCATGGGGCGCATCGACAAATACGTTTAGTTCCCAACCAAAAACCTTTTAAAGGTCCATGTTTTTCAATCGCTTGTTCGCAGTACTCGGAGCAAGTAGGGTAGTAACGACAAGCTCCCGGTAATAGAGGGGAAAGTAAATATTTATACAGCCTTACCGGCAGCAGCAATATGGCTTTGCTAATTCCGATAAGGCTTGTTTTTTTTTCTGTAGGTTGACTACACATTTTTCTTCGTATAGCTTCGATATAAAGCGAAGATACCAACCAGTACTAATGGAATACTTAACCATTGGCCCATATTGAATTTCATTCCATCTTCAAAAGCTACTTGGTTTTCTTTAAAGAACTCATATACGAATCGAAGTCCGAATACTAATATACAGAACCAACCAAAGATACGTCCTTCCGGTAAAGCGGCTCCATATTGTTTGTACATTCTATATAGGAAGAAGAATATTAATAGACAGGAAATAGCTTCGTATAATTGAGCCGGGTGTCTTGGTATACCGTATAGTCTTGTAGTAACTTTTACTTCGTTGTTCTTAAGTTTTTCAACGTTATATATTTTTAAATCTTCATATCCATCTCCTTGAATATTGATAGGTAACATAATATATGTTCCATATTCATTCCAATTAAATAAACTAGACCAAACAGCATCTTTGATGAACATATCTAATGAGTCTACATTTTTAAGATGAAGTGTCATGTTTAATTCACTCACTGGTTTTTCCATAATCACCGTATCTTTCCCGGTTTTTTCAAAAGATACACCTAGGATTTTTTGTTCACCTAAATCATTTTTAAGTTTTTGTTCAGCCGGATTGGCAAAAATAAATGAAGTAGGGCCTGAGTATGGTTTACCTATAATTTCAGAGTTCATCACATTCCCCATTCGAATACAAGCTCCTGCTAATGCGATTACAATAACCATACGGTCTAGTACATATAGGTATGATTGATCTTTATGTTTTCTAGAATATAAATAAAGTGCTAATAAAATTCCGGCAGCAGCACCATGGCTTGCTAGTCCTTGGAATCCTGTGAATTGAAATTCCGGATCAAAACGGAATGGTAATATAATTTCAAGTGGGTGTTGAGAGAAGTATTCCCAGTCATAAAATAAACAATGGCCTATACGTGCTCCAAATAAAACAGCAACGAACATGTAGATGGATAACTCATCTACATTCTCTTCATTCTTTCCTTCCGATTTATAGATAGAAGTTAAAATTTTGTAGCCAAAGAAAAAGGCTAAAGCAAAAAACAAACTGTACCAATGTAATTCAAAATTCCCTATTCGAATAATTCCCGGTGCTACGTCCCAAATGATTGCTAACATGTTGTTAAAGATATTAATAGAAATGAAGTTGAAATTTAAGGATAGATTTTTCCTATTGCAAGGATTAGTTGGATTAAGAATGGGTGGTAGCCGCTGCACGGCGCAAGCGGTCATTAATGGCTCTACCCAGTTGTGCCTCCGGTAATTCTTCCGCTAAAATGATATCAATTTCTAAGTTGTCAAGTAAACGCATGTAGGCGAATAAGTTAGAAGCAGCTTCTAGAGTATTGCCGGTACTACTTAATACATAGGATGGATAATTTTCAGAATAGCTTTTTTGAAAAGATAGGATTCCCAGCTTTTTAGTTTGAAATGTTTTAATCATCTCAGGAATATCCCCCAATAACATAGGCTTACGAGGCGCGTAATGGCTCTCAAGCATTCCCGGTGCCTTCGGGTTAGAGCTAGAGTGTGATTTCACTTCTACCTTCCCAATCACCGCCTCAATCGCTTCAATAGATAACCCACCTAATCGATAAATTACTACTTTATTATCTTCCATTCCAACGATAGTAGATTCAACACCTACTTTACAAGCACCACCATCTAGTATGTATTGTACTTGTTCTCCCAATTGATTTTCTACGTGCTGTGCTGTAGTTGGAGAAATGTATCCAAAAGGATTAGCGCTTGGCGCAGCAATTGGGAAACTTAACTTTTGAAGTAAAGATAAAGTCAACGAATGGTTGGGTATACGAAAGGCTACTGTTGGTAAACCACTAGTGACTAAATCCGGAACTACGTCTTTCTTTTCCAATAACAGCGTTAATGGCCCCGGCCAAAATTGTTTGGCTAGAGTTTCTAATGCTGATGGGATAGAGGTGACGTATTTTTTTACTTCCTCAATACTGTATGTATGAAGTATCAAAGGATCGAAGGTAGGTCGGTTTTTAGCCGCAAATATTTTAGCAACAGCTTCCGGTACTAAGCCATTAGCAGCTAAACCGTACACAGTTTCGGTAGGAATAGCTACTAAGTTTCCTTGTTCTAATGTTTGCTGTGCTTTATTTATATCAGTCCCTATGATAGACATGATTTTACTTAATCTAATTTTTCTAATGCTTTTAATTCTTTGGTGAATCCACTGTTTAAAATAGGGAAACGACACCAAGTGCGTGGGTCCACATTGAAATCATCTAAATGGAAAGAAGGGGCAATACGTTCACGCTTCCATTGATTAATAGACCACATGCGGAAGAATTTGATCACCCAATTTTTTAATGCTACAGCCTCATAGGGTTCAACACCTTTTAATTGTTGATACACTTGAATAGGGCTTTGACGTTCTTTGATAGCTTTGCGTTCAATAGCAACCAAAAGAGAATAAGGCATTAAATCTTTCTCGTCGGTTTGTACTTTTTCAGCCGGTCGTAATTCTGCGGTTGGTTGTAAATGATTTACTCGATGCAAACCATGATGACCACGTTCTTTTTCAGCCCAGATCAACCAATTTCGAATGAAATGTTTGTCTACTCCGGCAATAGGCGCAATACTTCCGGCGGTGTCTCCATCCATGGTAGCGTAACCTACATCACCTTCACTTCTGTTAGATGTTGTAATCAGTAAAGCGCGATGAATGTTAGCTAACATCCATACGATGGGAGCGCGGGAACGTGCTTGAATATTTTGTAACGTAATGTCGTCTGTATCCCAAGTTAACTTTCGACCAATAGCTGTTTCAATGGTAGTTGTGTAATCGACTACTTGTTCGTCTACACTCCAGTTGTAAAATGTAGCACCTATGGAATCCGCTATTTCCTTAGCAGAAAGAAAGGTATCTTCGCCGGAATTACGTGTTGCTTGATAACAAGTATAGAGCATCTTTTCGGTGATGCGTTTACATTGTTCATCGAAGGGAAGGGTTTCTAATTCTTTAGCAACAAGGAATGAAGTGTATCCTGCTTTTTCAATAAAGGAAGCTATGCCTAATTCACGAACTCCTTTACGAATCATTTCAGCCACCATAATCGCACAGGCAGAAGAGTCTGCTCCTCCACTTAAGGAAAGGACAAATCCTTTACTTCTACTTTTACGCATATAGTCGAACAAGCCTAAGGATGTTGCTTCCCAAAACTCAAATTCTTTAGCTAAATCGTCGTGATTTAAATCTACAGGAGGTGCTTCGTTATTATCAAAATCTATATCAGCGTAGATTAAGTTGAAAGATTGAAATGACATACGGTCATTTCGTTGAATCAATCTGCCTTGATGAGCTACTAAAACTTCGCCATCAAATATCATTCGACCGGATTCATTGCCAAGCAAGTTGGAATAAAGATAGGTACAGTTGAATCGTTCAGAACCACCTATAACTAATCCGTAACGAATAGAGGATTTTCCAAATGCAAAATGACTAGCACTTGGATTTAAGATCAGTTGAGCACCTTCTTTGTGGTGGTATATTCCTGGGCGATCGTCTACCCATGCATCTTCACAAATTTCAAATCCTATTTTGATGCCTTGGATGTCATACATTAGATCGCCTAATGGATAGCTTTTTCCTTTGTATTCAATAGTGGTTTTATGTCCACGTTTCCATGGAGTAAACCAGCGAGGTTCGTAATGTACACCTTCGTTGGCTAAGAATTGTTTAGCTGTAAAACCTAGAACTTTTCCATTGTCAATCATGGCTGCGACATTGTATAGGTGACCATCATATTTCATGGGTAACCCAAGACAAAAGGCAATACCAGTACTTTGAGCAGCTATATCAAAACAGATTTCTAAAGCTTGAGCAGGAACCCAATCGGATAAAAATAAATCTTCACAACCATATCCGGTGATACATAATTCCGGAAGACAAAGTATTTGAATACCTTGTTCTTTTGCACTCTTAATGGCGCCTAAAATAGTTGATGTATTCCCTTGCCAATCGATAGGGGTTTGGTTCACTGCAGCACCACCAATTCTTGTCAAACTCATATTCCGAAAGATACGAAATCTATTAGAATAAATTGGTCATGTTTTATTCCCACCATTAAAATGGTGGGCTAACTACCGCTTAACTTAAACTCTAGTCTTAATTCCTTGCGGTGGGTAGCCCACGGTTTTAACCGTGGGAATAATATATCGATATGATTCAATAACCTGTAAGGTTTATTCAAAACGAAACGCTGAACTATAATCAATAAATTTTGTACATTGCGTTATACTCTTCTTTCTTTATGTTGACGATTGAACAACTCTCTTTTCAGTATCCAGAAGCACCTCATAAAACATTAGATTCCATACAATTTTCATTACCTGCCGGAAAACGATTGGCTATCGTAGGTGAAAGCGGTAGTGGAAAAACGACTTTATTGAAATTATTAGCTGGCCTGTTAGATCCCAAAGAAGGATCGATTTCTTTAAATCAGGAGCGAATTTTAGGGCCTGCTTTTAATCTAGTTCCGGGGAATGAATATATCCGAATGGTCATGCAGGATTATGGATTGAAGAAAAATTTTACTATCCGCGAAAATATCATTTACCAACTTCGATTTCTTTGGGAAAATGAACAAAAGGTAATCATTGATCAGTTAGCAAAAGCGTTGTCCATTGAACCATATTTAGATTCATTACCTCATTTATTATCTGGTGGACAACAACAACGATCGGCGATTGCTTGTGCTTTAGCCGCTAACCCTGCTGTATTATTAATGGATGAACCCTTCAGTAATCTGGATGTATTGTTGAGTGATAAAATCAAATCTTATTTACAGCATTTTCTAAAGAAAAATAAAAATAGTTTATTATTTATAACACATCATACACCGGATGCGCTGGCGTTGGCTGATTATATACTGGTATTGCGTTCAGGTAAAGTGGAGCAGTTTGGTGTTACAGAAGAAGTGTATGACCAACCGGCTTCACCTTATGTGGCCGCTTTATTTGATGACATGAACTTTTTCCGTTGGTCGAAAATGGAAGATGTGAAGTTGAAAGGTTCTGCGTCAATTACAGCAGAATTAGGAAAAACATTCATCGCCGGATTAAGAACAGCTTCTATTGAATTAGTTCGCAAAGGAAAAGCGAAAGTCAAAGGAAAGGTGTTACGTACGGAGTTTTTAGGTGAACGTAGAAAAGTGTATGTGCGCTTAGACAATAACGTTCAACTAAAAGTATATTCGGATGATTTAGAAGTTCAACCCGGAACTCGAGTAGGATTGAATTTTACAATGGATGATATCTTATTATTCCCGAATCATAAAAGTGTGGAAGTATGAAGATAAGCTGGAAGAAACATACCTTACAATTTACTTTTGGTGCAGGTACTTCCAGAGGAGTGATGCATACTAAAGATACATGGTATCTGATAGGTGAACATCAAGGTATGCATTTCTACGGAGAGTGTGGTCCTTTGAAAGGATTAAGTCCGGATGATACACCTGAGTTTGAAACGAAGTTGGATCAAGTTTGTAAACATCTATCCCAACGCTCTATGTTTGCGTGGGAAACAGATGCTTTTGCTTTATCCTTAATTGCTGAATTAGAATTATTAGCCTATCCGTCCATTGTGATGGGATTAGAAACGTTGCACCATGATTTTTTAACGGGTGGTCAGCGAATTATATACAGAACTCCTTTTACTACGCAAAGTTTTTCCATTCCTATCAATGGATTGGTATGGATGAATGATGCGGAACACATGTTACAACAGGCGATTCAAAAAGTAAAAGCAGGCTTTACTTGTGTCAAATTTAAAGTTGGTGCAATCGACTTTGAAAAAGAATGTTGGGTCTTACAACAATTACGCGATACATATCCGGATCAACCGCTTACGATTCGTTTAGATGCGAATGGCGCATTTGATGAAACTAATGTGTGGGAACGATTGGAACAATTGAGCATGTATGAAATACACTCCATTGAACAACCAATCAAACCCGGACAAGGAGATTTGATGCGTCAGTTATGTAAAGATGGAGCTATCGATATTGCGTTGGATGAAGAGTTGATTGGTGTATATCATAAAGAGGCTAAGACAGCATTGCTCGAAGATTTAAATCCATCGTTTATCATTTTAAAACCAACCTTATTGGGAGGATTTTCTTCCTGTACAGATTGGATTGAACAAGCAGAACATCGAGGAATTGAATGGTGGATGACTTCGGCTTTAGAATCAAATATTGGTTTGAATGCTATAGCTCAATATACTTCTACTTACCGAGTACATACGCCTCAAGGTTTAGGAACCGGAAGTTTATATCATAATAATGTGCCATCACCATTGGAAGTGATTAACGGCACTATTCGATATAATAAAAATGCCCTTTGGGATTTATCACTTATATCCGGAACATAATGGAAAATAAACTGCATAAGAAAGGAGCTATTTTCTGGGTGAACAAAGAGTACATTGCAGAGTTTGTTTATGGAGGCATAGATGGTGCTGTTACTACTTTTGCAGTAGTAGCGGGTGCAGCAGGAGCAGGGCTTTCAGAAACAGTAGTGATTATTCTAGGAGTAGCTAACCTTATTGCAGATGGATTTTCAATGTCGGTAGGGAATTATATTTCATCGAAGTCAGAAATTGAAAGTTATGAACGACATAAAGAAGTAGAATATTGGGAGATTGAAAACTTACGAGAAAAAGAAATAGAAGAAATAAGAGAGATTTATCGTAATAAAGGTTTTGAAGGCGAATTGTTGGAGCAAGTGGTAGCAGTAATCACTAAAGATAAAGATGTATGGGTAGATACGATGATGAAAGAAGAATTGGAAATGGTTCGAGATGATTCCAAGACTCCTTTCAAAACAGCTTTTGTTACTTTTTTATCCTTCTTTGCCATTGGCTCTATTCCATTGATGTCATATGTGCTTCAAGGATTATTTGATATTCCGGATGAAAAATTATTTTTTATTTCCTGTGTGTTTACCGGTATAGGTTTAACGATTGTAGGTATTCTAAAAAGTAAAGTAAACGAACGAAGTTTGTTGAGAGGTATTGCTGAAACTGTTTTATTAGGAGGGATTGCAGCTAGCTTATCTTATTTCGTTGGAGATATATTAAAAACTTGGGTTAGTTGATTTGATTTTCTCTAACGCTTTTATAACGCCTGTACTTGCCTTTTCAGGAAAGGTGATGACTTGATCCGGTAGCGATAATTCATTGGCGCTTGGGTCGACCAGATAAATAGGACAGTGGCGTGGTACATCATAAATCAAACCTGCTGCGGGGTATACTTGCAAGGAAGTGCCTATCACCATAAAAATATCAGCCGTAGCAGTTATTTTCATCGCATCATCCATCTTAGGTACAGCTTCTCCAAACCATACAATATTAGGACGAAGCTGAGAACCGCGTGAACACTTATCTCCCGGATTTAATTCCCAACCATTTATCGGATAAATTTTGGTAGGGTCTACAGTACTTCTGGATTGGTTTAATTGTCCGTGTAAGTGTAACACGTTGGTTGAACCTGCACGCTCATGTAAATCATCTACGTTTTGAGTGATGACGCTAATCTTAAAATCTTTTTCGGCGTCTGCCAAGGCTTTATGTGCGGCATTGGGTAAAGCTTCCATGGCTGTTTTTCTGCGCATGTTGTAGAATTCTAAAACTAGATTCGGATTTTTACGCCATGCTTCGGGTGTGGCAACCTCCATGATGTTATAACCTTCCCATAATCCGTCGTGACCTCTAAATGTTTTTAATCCGCTTTCAGCAGATATTCCGGCGCCGGTAAGAATGACAAGGTGAAGCATGGAAGTTGAAAGTTTAACGTTCAAAGTTTAAAGAGTGTCCATGCCTAAATAACGTTGACCGTTTTAAAGGTAAAATTATTAGTTTTATTTTCTTGATTTGGACATACTTTTTTTTGAATACTTAATTCAAAATTATCAGGGCTTAATCTATTTAAAGAGCTGTGAGGTTTAATACTATTGTAATTATTCACAGCTCTTTTAAGCATTTGTTTTAATTCTTGATGATTGTTGGGATTATAATATCTTAAGTAACTATTTTTTATAATACCATTGACTCTCTCGGCATGAGGGTTGTCATAGACGACTTTACCCATACTATTTTGCATATGAGACTTTTTGGTTAATTGTAAGAACTGTTTACTGTAATACTGACCACCTCCATCAGAATGGATGATGGTATTTGGCGTAATTGTCATATCTCTTATTTTCAACGCCATCTTAAGCGCAGGTATTGTTGTTTGTTCTGTGTAAAGAGTACTACTACAACTATAACCAATCACTTTTCTTGAATACAAATCCATTATAAAGGTTAAATAAAAGAACTCATCCTTTATTTGATAATAGGTTATATCACTGACCCAACATTGGTTGATATCATTCAACTCCACTTCTATCAACAGATTAGGAAACCGGGTAACACCTAATGAGTTAGTAGTCCGTCGATAATTCCTTACCTTTTTGATACTAAACCCTTCTTCTTTGAAATATTCTTCGAAGGCATCTCTACCAATGAACGCTGGATTTATCAATCGATAAATATGTCTTAGTGACATTTCCGGATGCTCTTCTCGTATTTCAACTATTAAGGGGTAAAGCTGATTTAAACCCTCTAACCTTTTTAAATAGCGATCAAGTTTCTGATGAACACTTTGCTTACTAGTACCTAGAGCAAAATAGAGATGATTCATCTTGATTTTGTGTTCTTTAGGATGGAACAGGAACCAGCGGATTGCAGTGTCTTGAGTCTTTTTTTTAAATCTATACCCGTCTCCTGTGAGGCAATTTCAAGCACTTTATCTTGAAACTCTATAAGAACTTGTTTTTGACCTAAGAGTTGCTCTAATTGCTTTATCTGTTCTTTTAATGCTTCTATTTTTCGTGTATCGCTTTCCATTTCTATGACTTGCTTCACCTCTCTTTGTCGATAAGACGAATACTTATATATCCACTTATAAATCGCTGTTTGTGATACTTGGTATTCCTTACTGATTTCACTAACCGTACTAATATTACGGTCTATTTCATCCACTTTCTTTCTTTTAAATGATTCACTAAAATACCGGTTTTGTCTCTCTCGTCTACTAAGTTTTTCGAACTGTTCTTTTGTTGCCATTTTTAACTCCTTTCTAGGTTTAAAATGGTCAACGTATTTCAGGCTAAGACAGAGCACTAACGAATCCTAAGATACGATTTTAGCAGCTCAAAGCTTAATGGTTAATGCAGTGTAAAGTTAATGGTAATTTTTACACTTGTATGTTAGTCACTTGTCCGTAGGACATCATGTGACTATCCATAGGCGACAGCCTATGGTATAGAGTAGCCTGTGGTTTAGACTAGCAGTGGATGCGCTACCTTATGGAGCCTGCCCGGAGGGCAGAATCTCATTGTACCAGCCTTGTAAGTCCGTAAGATAAATCTTACGGATAATCACATGTTGTCCTACGGACAATTATTTCGCAAAAAATATAGCCATTAAATAGATGTTTATGACAATCTATCTAATGGCTAATTACTAAATACTAGCAGCTAATGACTAAAACATTACCAATCATTCCCTACATTAACCGGAGGTGCTGTTGGATTCATTCCTCTTTTAATGTTAGCGACTAACAATTGCATTCGAGCATCTGCTTGTTTTTTAATTTCTGCCCATCCTGCCATGGTCAATACATATTTATTACACTCCGGAATAGAGCGTTCTAATCCGCCACCATTTCCTTTATCAGAAGTGTGAGCTAAATCTGTGATGATGTATTTGTAACGACCTTCTTTTACCGCAATGGTTACGGCATAAGCTACTCGTCCACTATGCTTTAATCCCGGTTGTGGTGCTGAATATGTTACTTGGAATGATCCTTTGTAAGTATAAATACCTGTTGTGGCATTATCGGATACCACACCTGAACCATCCGAGTTGCAATTCTTTGCTCTCTTATACAATTCAGCCATGCTAGCACCTGTTACTTGTTCCACACCTGTGTATGTTACCTTTTTAGTAACAGAATCAATAGGTAATTGTCCGAAGCTTAAAAAAGGCGACAAACATACCAACAAGAATAGATAAACGGTTTTTTTCATAATTATTCTGGTTTAGTTTGAAATCTATACTAAAAAATCATGCCATTATTTCTTAGTTGCTTTTTTTGTTACAGCTTTCTTCGCTGTAGTCTTTTTAGCAGCAGTTTTCTTCGCCGCTGACTTTTTAGCTGCAGGCTTCTTCGCTGCCGCCGTTTTGGCCGTAGCTTTTTTAGCTGCTTTCTTCGCCGCCGGTTTTTTCAATCCTGCATCTTCTTCCGTAGGAATATGATCCAGTCCTGCAATTTTCAAGCAATCTTCAAAGGTTAGTAATTCCGGTTCTTTGTCTTTCGGTAATTTGTAATTGTTTTTACCTATGGCTAAGAATGCCCCCCAGCGACCTTTGATGATTTTAACGTATTCGCTTTCTTTAAATTCTTTAATCAATTTGGCTGCATCAGAGATACGTTTCGCTTCAATCAATTCAATACCTCTGGCAGTGTCGATGTCCATTGGATCATCCGTCTTAGGAATAGATACGAATTTATTATCATGACGGATGTATGGGCCAAATCGACCAATACCTACCACCATAGCCTTGCCTTCATACTCACCAATCTGACGTGGCAGTTTGAATAGTTCTAAAGCTTCTTCTAAAGTAATATTTTCAATCAGTTGACCTTTGCGTAAGCTAGCGTATTGTGGCTTGATGCCCTTTTCTTCGTCCCCTTCACCTATTTGTACATAAGGACCGAAACGACCTAAACGTGTTAGAACTAATTCACCTGTTTCCGGATGACGACCTAATTCACGTCCGGTGTTAATGGATGAGCGCTCTACAGCTTCTGTCTTTTCCACTTGCTTATGGAAAGAAGTGTAGAATTCACTAATCATTTTATCCCACTTCTGTTTTCCTTCAGCAATTTCATCAAACTCTTTTTCTACACGAGCAGTGAAAGAGAAGTCGGTTACGTTAGGGAAGTGTTCTACTAAGAAGTCATTCGTAATCATCGCTAAATCGGTCGGGAACAATTTCATTTTTTCCTGTCCGGTAATTTCAGTGATGATACCTTCTTTTATTTTATTGTCTTTTAAAATCAGTTGAGTCAATTTACGTTCTCTACCGTCTCTATTTTCTTTTACTACGTAACCACGTTTTTGAATGGTAGAAATAGTAGGAGCGTAGGTAGAAGGACGACCAATACCCATCTCTTCTAATTTCTTTACTAAACTAGCTTCTGTGTAGCGTGACGGAGGACGAGAATATCTTTCTAAGGCTTGAATTTGCTGTAGGTCTAGCGCTTGGCTGATTTTTAACGGAGGTAAAGTACCTGCTGCGTCTTCTTCATCCTCATCGTCGGAAGACTCAATATATACTTTCAAAAATCCTTCGAAGGTGATGATTTCTCCGGTAGCAGTGAATGTGTCTTTAGTATTGGAATTACCTATCGTCACAATGGTACGTTCAATTTGAGCATCTGCCATTTGAGAAGCGATGGCACGTTTCCAGATTAACTCATATAAACGTTGCTCATTACGTTCCGTACCCGCTTGTGTTACTCTAAAATCGGTAGGACGGATGGCTTCGTGAGCCTCTTGCGCATTTTCGTTTTTATTTTTATATCGACGTGTATGAGCAAAGTCTTCACCAAAAGATGCAGTAATAGCATCTTTAGCTGCGTTCAATGCAAACTCGGATAAAGCTACGGAATCTGTTCTCATATAAGAGATTTTACCGGCTTCGTACAAACGCTGTGCTAACGTCATCGTTTGAGCAACGGAGAAACTAAGTTTACGCGATGCTTCTTGTTGTAAAGTAGAGGTAGTAAAAGGAGCAGCCGGCGTTTTTTTACCCGGTTTTTTCTCTAGGTTTTGAACGCTGAAGTCGGCATTAATCAAACCTTTTAAGAAAGTCATTGCCTCTTCTTCTTTATTGAAGCGCTCATTTAATTCCGCTTTAATCACTTTACCGCCTGCTTTAAATTCGGCAGTTACTTTGAATTGTGCGGAAGCATTAAATTGATCAACTTCTCTTTCTCTGTCTACTACCAGACGAACAGCAACAGATTGAACACGGCCGGCAGATAAACCTGCTTTAATTTTCTTCCAAAGGACCGGAGACATTTCAAAACCTACCAAACGGTCTAATACACGACGCGCTTGTTGAGCGTTAACTAAGTCTATATCTATACCTCTAGGGTTTTGAATGGCGTTTTGAATAGCATTTTTAGTAATTTCTCGGAAAACAATACGACGAGTTGCTTTATCATTTAAATCCAAAGCCTCTTGTAAATGCCAAGAGATAGCTTCCCCTTCACGGTCATCATCGGTTGCTAACCAAACAACATCAGAATCTTTTACTAATTTCTTTAATTCCTTGATTACCTCTTTTTTATCGTCAGAAATAACATAGGTAGGTTTGAAACCATTCTTTATATCAATGGCTTTATCCCCCTTAGGTAAGTCACGCACGTGACCGTAGCTGGATTTCACAGTGAAATCTTTTCCTAAATAACCTTCAATGGTTTTTGCTTTCGCAGGAGACTCAACAATTACTAAATTTTTAGGCATGGAGCGGTTGGCTATAATCGGCAAATATGACCAATTTTTTTTCTTAAATGCAAATATTAATTTTAACCTTTTGAATAATAGGTGTTTATAGTTTTATTTAAAATGGTTCCATCTTTTGTATTCATATTCTACTATCAACGACATTTTTATACCTTTATATATATGCAAAAGACCCTTTACCTTATACGTCACGCTAAATCGGATTGGTCTGTTCTCGGACAAAAAGATATGGAGAGGGAACTCAACTCCAGAGGTATTTCCGATGCTCCTCGTATGGGTGCAAAAATGAAAGAATTAGGAATGCAGCCGGAACTGATGATATCAAGTCCTTCCGTTAGAACTCGTATGACTTTGGAGTTTATGACGGAGCAAATGGATTATGATTTGGAGGCTGTTCATTGGGAAGAAGATATCTATGAATCATCCGTGAGAACGTTGTTACGAATCATTAATGAATTACCGGAGGAAAAACAGCGAGTGGCTATCGTTGGGCACAATCCGGGATTAACTTACTTAGCGGAATATATTACCGGTGATATATTAGGCAATATTCCTACCTGCGGGATAGTTGAAATACAGTTGGAAAATTTAAAGTGGGAAGAAGTCTCTCAAAATACCGGTAGTTTAAAACAGTTTATTTTTCCTAAAAAAGATCTTTAATGTATCCGGAGTCTTTTCATGTAACCTCTTTTTTAGGTACCACTAAGATAGAAGCTAGGCATTATCCTTATCGTTTAACTTGGGTGCACATAGTATTGACATTAGCGCCACTTTGGATACTTAGTGGTATAATGATTTATTATTATAATTATTACTATGCTGGAATTGGGTTGTTATTAGTTGCCATCGTAGCTGGCATTATTTGGTATATTCAGGCGCAAGCTAAAAGTTTTTTTATGTTTCATAAATCAAGGTTGGAAGTTGCAGAGAAAGATGAAAAGAATATCATACTTATGCTAGAGTATAAACATATAAAAGAAGTGTATGTGGATATTTTGGAAGGTGAGGTTTTAGAAGGAAAAGCAACCTCTACTAAGTTACAGGACACTTTTTGTTTAATGGTAAAAACGAACCAACAAGAAGTGTTGGTTACCAATAAACTGTACTACGATGAGACGATGTTTATTGCAAAAATGTTAAAGGATAGGATGACAACTAATACTATTCAGCATTAATCTTTATTGTTTCGAGCATCTCTAATTTTTATTAATTCTTCTACATCAATCTTATCCTTTGATCTGTTGCTTGCAAGTTTAGCTTCAATCAAGTGATTGATATGTAAAAAATGGATAGTACAATCATAAATCGTAGCCTCTGATGCTACATTATAACACTCGTCAAATTTTTCAGCAGGTATTCCTGCCATATAAGTCATAATATCCAAAGCTAATCCGGAAGACAAAGTGACGGAAGACCATCCGGGGGCAAATTCAGTAGTATCTATAAAACTAAAGTCTAGCGATTCTACACTTTCTAACGAATTTTTTAATGCTAGTCTATTTTCAGGAGTGTCTTTGATAAAAATATCACAATCGGCTGTGATTCGATTAAATCCGTGCAGATTGGTGGCAAATCCACCTACGATAATATATTTCAGTTGAAACTTTTCAAACGCTTTCCAAAGCGATAATAGTGTTTCATCTAAAATGTCCATTACTTCTTATGTTTGATTTCAGCTTTTTTTAACATTCGATCTATTCGAATTAACATCATGAGCTTTTCAAATCGTTCTTCATAAACGTTTAGTGGTCTTTTCTCCTGCTTAATTTGATCAGAGCTCATTCGTTTATTTCTTTTTCTTCGCTGACTTATTTTTATTCTTCACGTACGCTTTCTTCTTAGCTCCGGTTTTCTTTTTCGCAGCACTTAAACGTTTCGCCGCTCTTTTATCTGCTTGCTTACGAGTAGCATTATTACGCTTTTCTTTTTCTTTCTGGATTTTGGCCATATCCTTCAAGTACTTTTCCTGCTCAGGGGTCATCTGTTTTTTCAACTGATCCTGATTTTGGGCATCTAAAGCATCTTGGTTATTGCCATTATTTTGGTAACTACCGTTATTATCTTTTTTGGATTTTTTCGTTTTTGCCTGTGGCTGATCATCTTGTGCATAAACGGAATTAGATGAAAAGGCTATTGCGCCCACAATCAAAAGGATATAAAAAGCAAGTGTTCTCATAGTAAATGTTTGCACAATATCTTAAATATTCGTGGGAAAAAAAAGCACCTCCCATTTCCACTATCCCCCCCGAAAGTGCATTTTTGTTCTCTATGAAAACGCGTTGGTTTACTTTTTATTTCTTCCTGATTACGAGTACGGTGTGCGCTCAGGGTACAGGTATGCTCTGGAAGATAACCCATTCGGAGATGAAAGATACTTCCTACCTGTTTGGAACTATTCATATCCGTGACGGACGCGTGTTTCAATATTCTGATTCTTTGAACTGGGCTATTCGTCATTGTGATGTAATGTATGGGGAGTTAGACTTAATGGACAAGAAGGCCATTCGTCAACAGGCGTCTTCTTTTATGATGCCGCAGGGGCAAAGCTTACGTACCTACTTATCCGATTCCGATTATACTTTGGTTAAAAAGTATGTTAAAAAACATCTTGGTGCGTATAGTTTACTATTGAATAAAGTAAAACCCATCTTTATCTCATCGTTAGTCTCGGATGATTTAATTCCAAAAGATGAAAAACATCCCTTGGATATGTACCTGCAAGAGTATGCCGTTAAAAATGGAGTTAAGGTAGGAGGGATTGAAACCATTGACGAACAGGTAGCAGTATTGGATAAAATGACGATCCAAGAACAGGCAGATATGCTTGTGGAGCAAATTAAAAACATTGAGCAAGAGAAAGTACTGATGGAGCAAATGCTTCAAATTTATCTATCCGAAAATTTAGATAGTTTATACGCATTAGTTTCTGAAGAAGAAATGCCCGATGAATTTAGCGATGCCATCATGACCAATAGAAATAAAATTATGACGGAACGCATGATTCAAAAAATGCAAAGTCAAAAAATAGTATTAGCGGTTGGTGCAGCACATCTCTGCGGACCGGAAGGAATCATTGAGTTACTGAGAAAACAAGGATATATCGTACAGGCGATACCAAAAAAATAATTAAAACATTTAACCAATTAACATGTCTTTTACATTAGTATCTAAGATAGCTTCAGAGCTGTCTTTATCTATTAAACAAATTGAAGCTACTTTAGAATTATTAGATTCCGGAGCTACTATTCCATTTATTTCTCGTTACCGAAAAGAGGTGACGGGAAGTTTAGATGAAGTACAAGTAGGAAACATTCGCGATAGAGCAGAACAATTACGCGAATTAGAAAAGCGTAAGGAATCTATTTTAAAATCGATTCAAGAACAAGGTAAGTTAACACCTGAACTAGAATCATCGATTGAAGCAGCTGAAACGATGGCTGTGTTAGAGGATATTTATTTACCATACAAACCGAAGCGCAAAACCAAAGCTTCTATTGCGAAAGAAAAAGGCTTAGAACCTTTAGCTGATTTTATTTGGGAGCAATCCTCTGCAGATGTTTTAGCAAAAGCTAATGAGTTTGTAGATGCTGCTAAAGAAGTAAAAACGGTAGAAGAAGCTTTAGCAGGTGCTCGTGATATTATGGCGGAGCGCATCAATGAAGATGCTATTGCGCGTGCAGGTATACGTCAACTATTTTTAGATAAAGCCATGATTACTTCCAAAGTAATGAATGGAAAAGAAACAGAAGGTCAAAAGTACCGTGACTATTTTGAATGGTCGGAGCCCTTGGCTAAAGTGCCTTCGCACCGATTATTAGCCATGCGTAGAGGTGAAAAAGAATTAATCTTAACATTAGATATTTTACCGGAAGAAGAAGAGGCAGTTTTCTCATTAGAAAAACAATTTGTTCAAGGACGAAATGAATCTTCTGAACAAGTGAAGTTAGCGGTAAAAGATGCTTATCGTAGATTACTTCGTCCGTCGATGGAAACAGAAGTACGTATGGGCTCTAAAAACAAAGCCGACGAAGAAGCGATTCATGTGTTTGCTGAAAACTTACGTCAGTTGTTGTTAGCCGCACCTATGGGACAGAAGAATGTATTAGCGATTGATCCCGGTTTCCGTACCGGTTGTAAAGTAGTTGTACTAGATTCCCTAGGAACTTTAAAAGAAAACACGGCCATCTTCCCGCATGAACAAAGACAAAAAGATCAAGCGGCAGCGGTCATTGCAGCTTATTGTTCTCGTTACGATATACAAGCCATTGCTATTGGGAATGGTACGGCAGGTAGAGAGACCGAAGCCTTTATAAAAGGAATAGGATTACCATCGTCCATTCTAATTGTGATGGTAAATGAGAGCGGTGCCTCCGTTTATTCTGCATCGGAAGTGGCGAGGGAAGAATTCCCCGATTACGACATTACTGTTCGTGGTGCAGTATCTATTGGTCGCCGATTGATGGATCCATTGGCTGAATTAGTGAAGATCGATCCAAAGTCCATTGGTGTAGGACAATATCAACACGATGTAGATCAACTTCAATTGAAGAAGAGCTTGGATAACGTAGTAATGAGCTGTGTGAATAGTGTAGGGGTAGAAGTGAATACGGCAAGTAAGCAATTGTTGACTTATGTGTCAGGTCTTGGTCCGCAGTTAGCTCAAAACATTATCGACTATCGTAATGCGAATGGAGCTTTCCGTTCCCGCCAAGATTTGAAGAAAGTAACTCGAATGGGAGATAAAGCATTTGAACAATGTGCAGGTTTCTTACGTATCCAAGATGCTGTACATCCATTAGATAGTAGTGCGGTGCATCCGGAGCGTTATACAATTGTTGAGCAGATGGCGAAAGATGTTAATGCTACGGTGAATGATCTATTAGTGAAGTCAGATTTAAGAAAACAAATTGACGTTAAAAAGTACGTGAGTGAAACGGTTGGTTTACCTACGTTGAAAGACATTATGTCCGAGTTGGAAAAACCGGGTCGTGATCCGCGTCAAGAGTTTGAAGTAGTATCTTTCACGGATGGAGTAAATGAAATGAGTGATCTACGAGTAGGAATGAAATTACCGGGTGTAGTTACTAATATGACTAAGTTTGGTGTGTTCGTTGATATTGGTGTTCATCAAGACGGATTGGTGCATATCAGTCAATTGACCGATCGTTTCATTACAGACCCATCTGAAGTGGTGAAAGTACAGCAAAAGGTAATGGTCACAGTCATGGAAGTAGATGAGGCTCGTAAGCGTATCAGCTTAAGTATGAAGGGAGATGGAGCACCTGCTAAATCCGGAAAAGGTGCTGGCGGAGCTAAAAAGGAGAAGGAAGCGGAAGGTGATATGCAGACCAAATTAGCCATGTTAAAGTCTCGTTTTCAAAACTAAGGCTTAATTAGTACCTTTGTCGACTCAATATTCCGAAAGGCATGAAGATAGATTTTGAAAAAGGGAGTGGTTTAGTACCTGCTATTGTACAAGATGCAACTACGCGTCGTGTATTGATGCTTGGCTATATGAACCAAGAAGCGTACGATAAAACCGTAGCTGAAAAGAAAGTAACCTTCTTTAGTCGTAGCAAAAACAGATTATGGACAAAGGGAGAGACCACCGGTCACTTCTTGCATTTAGTCTCCATGGCTGTTGATTGTGATAACGATACCCTATTAATCCACGCTAATCCGCATGGTCCTACTTGTCATACAGGGAAGGATACTTGTTGGTTTGAAGAAAATACAGGTAAGTCTTTCTTCTTAGAACATTTGCAGTCGATTATCAAAGATAGACGTAATAACCCTTCAGACGCATCTTATACGGCCTCTTTATTTAAAAAGGGAATTAATAAAATAGCCCAAAAAGTAGGAGAGGAAGCAGTTGAAATAGTCATTGAAGCGAAGGATAATAATGATGACCTATTCAAAAATGAAGCAGCTGATTTACTATTCCACTATTTGGTTTTATTAGAGGCCAAAGGTTTTGGATTGGATGATATCATAGATGTGTTACAGCAACGTCATAGTAAATAACAAAAAAGGCCTCTAAATTTTAGAGGCCTTTTTTGTTAACAGTCTATCTGAGGACAAGGATGTTTCTTTTGATGTTTTTTCTGTTGTTTAATACGTTTGTCTGTATTAGACTTTGGTTTTTTCGGGGTAGCTTCTGCTGATGGGGCTAGCCACAGAATAGAGGATGCTCCCATACAAATTCCGACGAAAGTGCTTAATAATCTCATAAATTTTTGACATTCAATAAGCTATAGTTACTAAATTTTAGCTAAATTAGCAATTACTACTACTATTTTATTACACTAAACATTTTGTATGCGTCCTTTCCTTTTTTATGGAGGTCTGTTTTTTTTATTCCTAACGGGATGTTATAAAAGAAATTTTGAAAACCTTCGACTAGCTGATGCTAATCCAACCGTTTTGTATCCATTAGTGGATGCATCACTCACATTAAAAGATATTGTAGATCCCGTAAAATCTAAGTTGTTTATTGAAGAAGATGCCGATGGATTTTACACTTTTGTATACTATGATGAAGTATATGAAAAGAAAATTAGTGACTTATTAGTTATTCCGGATGTTAACCGATCAAATAACATAAACCTCACGGCCGGAGAAGTTTCTTCTTTGCCGGGGTCAGGTACTATTTCAAAAACACTAACCGGTACTATCGTTTTACCATTATCTAATGGAGCTGAACTCCATGAAGTAATTGCTAAGTCCGGAAATTTGAATTTTAGTCTATCGTCCACTTTTAGACACAACGTTCGTGCGATTATAACCTTCCCATCATTAACCAATAATGGAGTGGCGTTAACCAGAACCATTAATTTAGCTTATAATACAACTGTTCCTGTGGCTCAGCAGGTCAATGTTGATTTGGCAGGTTATATTATGGATTTAACTAATGGTGGCGCATCTAATAATAGAATACCTTATTCTATTGCGTTTACGGTAACTTATAAATCGGGTAGTCCGGTTAATACAGGTCAACAGTTGACCGTATTGTCTTCACTTTCCAATATTCAATATAGTTACGCAGAAGGTTATTTAGGCATGTATAATATGTCTATTCCTTTGGATACCGTTAATGTTGACATTTTTGATAATGCCTTTGCAGGTAATATCTTCTTTGAGGACCCTAAAGTGCGAGTAGTAATTAAAAATTCTATTGGAGCTCCTTCCCAATTAAAAATTAATACACTTTCAACTAAATCTAGAATTACCGGTGTTTCACCAATTACAGGTTCTGTCATCAATACAGATATCCCTATTTTGTTCCCTACATTAGCTCAAATAGGACAAACATTTTCAACTACTATCCAGTTAGATAAAACTTCATCCAATGTTCAAACGGTTTTTAATCCTGCACCAAGTGAAGTGTATTATGCCTTAAGCGGAACGATTAACCCTTCCGGCAAAACAGTTAATTTTGTTACAGATTCAAGTTCGATTAAAATCATAGCAGAAGCCGAAATTCCGATGGAAGGTCGTATTGTCAATTTTGTGTTACTAGACTCTGTTTCAGGATTAACTTTCCCGGCTTTAGATTTTAATGATGGACAAATTAAATTGAATGATGTATTGGCGAATTTTGAAGTGACAAATGGTTTCCCAATGACAGCCTATGTTCAAATGTATTTTTTGGATAATGTCAACTTTGTAGTAGACTCTTTATTTAAAAATGGCCCGGCTGAAGTGCAAGCTCCTTCTTTAAATACATCCGGTCGCGTTGAAACTCCTATTGTCTACATGTTTAGAGAATACATGGATGATGATCGGTACTTGAATATTTCAAGTACAAGTAGCGCGATTGTAGTAGTTCAATTTAAAACTCCTAATAGTGGTACTATTCCGGTAAGAATTTACTCTGATTATAGATTTAAAACTCGTTTAGGTGTTAAAGTCAATGCAAATGTATCGTTCTAAAATATTTTTATCGACACTACTTTGCTTGTGCCTAAACTTAGTTTTTGCACAGCAAGAAACTACCATTGGACAGTTATCTTTTACCGGTCAATCGGGCTATGCAGATATATCAAAGTTAGCTAGCTATAGAACAACAGTTAGTTTACCTTTTATTGGCGGATTTCAAACTTCCTACTTGAACTCAGGTTTTGCTTATAATGATTTAGTGAGTCAAGATAATGTAGTTGATCCCGGGAAAGTAATACCTGATTTGAAAAGATTGAATACTGTAAATACTAGTGGTACTATTGAATGGGCTAATGTTCGAATCCGACATGGTGACAAACAAATCCAAGTCACTTTTAGAGATGTGTATTCAATGAGAGTTATCTATCCTAAAACATTAGCTGAATTAGGTTGGTATGGTAATGCACATTTTGCCGGACAAACGGCTGACTTAAGTGGATTACGAATTCAACAAAACTATTACAGAGAATTAGGTATTGCTTACACGTTTAAAATGAATGATAAATGGACAATAGGTGTCAAACCTAAATTGTTGATGGGAGTTACCAATGTAACAACTCGACATTCTAAAAACTCCATTTATACAGATCCGGATGGTTTGGAAATAAAAGGTAACGCTGATATAGATATTTATACCTCCGGTTTTGTGAATTCAGATAATGAGTTTGATTTTGGACCTAAAGATTTCTTCACTTTGAAAAATTTAGGTTGGGGATTAGATTTGGGTGCTACTTATAAGTTAAATGATAAGATTAACATTAGTGGTAATCTTATGAATTTAGGAATGATTCGATGGACGAATAAAGTAAATAGATATGATATCAATGGAGATTATAATTATACCGGTTATATTCTACATGATAGTGCGGATATCGCCAATGCTGATTGGAAAAATGTGTTAGATACCTTAGAGGCGATTTTTAAACCGGAGATAACTCATAAGTCTTATAACTCCTATTTATCTCCTCAACTGTATTTGAAAGGAGAGTATCTCTACAATGACAAGTTAACACTTTATGGAGCATATATTTCCGATATATATTTCCGATACAGAGCCATTGTAACCGTAGGAGGTGTATATACTATCAATCATATGTTCCAAGCTACCTTGAATTATAGCTTCATGACGGATAAATATTTCAATATAGGTGCCGGTGTGGCTTATAACGCAGGACCGGTACAAATCTATGGTGCATTAGATAATATACCGGGATTCTTTGATCCATTTAATCAACGCTATTTTAATGCACGGGCCGGTATAAATTTTGTATTTGGTAAACTAGATTCGGATGGAGAACCACTTGCTAAGAATAAATAGTCATTAAGTATTAAGTATTAAGTATTAAGTATTAAGTATTAAGTATTAAGTATTAAGTATTAAGTATTAAGTATTAAGTATTAAGTATTAAGTATTAAGTATTAAGTATTAAGTATTAAGTATTAAGTATTAAGTATTAAGTATTAAGTATTAAGTATTAAGTATTAAGTATTAAGTATTAAGTATTAAGTATTTTTTTATCTTTATGAAAAATTGATTTCACTTTCAAAGTCTTAATACTCTGTACTCCAGACTTTGTACTTACTATCCATTCATGTTACGAAGTATTATTCGATTTGCTTTTAATGTGGGAGTTGTGTTAGGTTGTACCTATTTATTTCCATTTGTTCATGTTCAAGATGTTAGATCTGCTATATTATTTGTGGCAGTGATTTCCTTGTTAAACATCTTTGTGAAGCCCTTCCTTACTCTGATCACAATACCTCTTACCTTATTCACCTTTGGTTTTTTCCTTTTGATTATTAATGGAATTATGGTTCGTATGGCTGATTACTTTATTGATGGATTTGAGATTGAACAGTTTTGGCACGCATTCTTATTTGGTTTGATATTATCATTAACCAATATGTTATTTGAAAAAATATATCCGCAGGAAACTCCACGATACTAAATAAAAAAGCCTCGATAAAGATCGAGGCTTTTTTATTTATAAAATTTCTTCTCCGGGTTTTGTTTTCCAACGCTCATGCATCCACACCCATTGCGACGGATCTCTGTAAATGAATTGCTCTAGTGATTCATTCATTTTTTTAGTATTCACTACAAAATCAACTTCATCATCTCCGGTGATGGTCATAGGAATCTCTGGAAGAATGTTAAATGATTGTTTGTTGTTTTCATCTAGAAAGGTATACATAGGCACTACCGAAGCCCCTGTTTTTAAGGCTAGGGTAACAGCACCAATTGGCGTAGCTGCAGGGATTCCCATAAAATCAACAAAGCGACTTTTTACTTTGGTATCTTGATCTATTAGAATAGGAACCACCATACCTTGTTTTAGAGCTCTTAGTAATTTCATCGTGTTCTCACCTCGGTAGATGTATTCTACATTATTTCGACTACGATGTTTAACAATCAAAGAATCTAATTTAGGGTCTTTTAATTTTGTACCCATAGCAATGAAAGGATAATTTAATCCTACGTAGGGACCTAAAAATTCAAATGCTCCGTAGTGTCCGGTGAGAGCTAACACACCTTTACCTCTAGCGAAAGCGGTATCTAAATTTTCTTTGCCTTTCACTTCAAACAAGGAGGTTAATTCCTCACTCGTTTCCATGGAGAAGGTACGAATGATGTCAGAAAAGTTTTTGCCAATATTCGTATACATACGTTTGGCTATTTTTCTGGATTCTTCTACCGTTTGAGTTTTGCCAAATACCATTTGTAAATGTGTAACGGCACGGTCTCTTGATTTACCGGCAAAATAATAAGCTAGTGAACCTAAGCCTCCATAAAGAGAAAGTGTTAGTCTTCTAGGTAATTTACCGGTAATGAAAATGACAAAACGAACCAAATAATAAAGGATTTGGTATTTTAAACGTTTTCTAAACGGACGTGTATCTTTGGGTGTTTCTGTGCTCATAAATGGAGTTACATAATTACTAAAAATAGTATCCATAAGCAATATGAGTTAGAAGCCAAAATAACCATATTTAACGTTTTGCTTACATTGATATATGACTGATATTCCGTGTTTTAAATTTTTGAAGTCGATGTTTTTGGGTTTGCTTTTATTCCCAATGTATAGCATAGCGGATACGAATACGGAAGTATTTAGCAATCAAATCGTAAATGATAGTTCAGGTTATAGCTTCATCATACAACCTGAGAATTGCAAAAAAAGCTTAGATACATTTGAAATTAAACTTAGTATTAATAATGTCTTTTATAAAAAATATGAAATAAAAGGAGTCACAAAAATCGTACTTCCTGATACCTTAAAAATGACAGATACAATTACCATAGAAGAAAAAACATGGAGACGAAATTGTAAGAAAAATAGTCGTTCAAAATATAGTAGATCGAAAACAAGTTTATTCCGAATGGTTAGATTTAATAAAATGAAAAAAAATACATTTACCTATCAAGAAAACTTTACATTGATAGTTAAACAAACTAGAGGAACCAAATTCTATTTGATTTATAAAGCGGGACCTGAAGGATGTCCAAAGTTTCCTTACTAAAATTGGTATAAGAACATGATTCGATACAAAGATTTAAGCATCCCTGAGCCTTGTACTTTTTTGAATACCTCAAAAGAGTCTAAGGTAGATAATGCGTATTTCTGTTCTCAGTGCGCTAAAAAGGTGTATGACTTTAGAAATAAGAACGAGTCTTATCTAAATGATATTCATGCTCAAACGAATGGTAAATTTTGTGGAGTGTATTATGAAGATCAAATAAGAGCACATATACCTGCACTACCTTCACCTAGCTTTTTTCAACGCATCAAACAATACTCTATTTTATATCTAACAACAGCCTTCTCATTTGTCCAACAACATAGCTGGGCAAATGATGAGAAGATGACTCCGCCAACGGTTCAGGTAGACCAAGATACTCCTCCGAAATTTTATGTGACTACGAAGGAAGGGAAGAAGTATATAGATACTTTTTCTATTAAAATTTATATTAATCATACATTTTACAAGTATCAAAAAATTACTGATTCTAGTACTATTTGGTTGCCGGATACTATTAAAGTAGGAGATAAGATTACATTAATGTCTTCTAAATATAGAAGGCGCAATCTAAGAGGTTGTAGTAGATTTAGTGTACAAATTAAAAAGCGAACGCATGTTCATAAAAAAACTTTCCAATATAGTGGAGAGGAGTGGGTTGAGGTAGCAGCAAGCCCAAAGTTAATTCTTTTGCTGCGCAAGAGAGTGAGAACAATGGGGCTTTATAGAAAAGTATAATAGATATTATGATTCGTTACAAAGATGTAAGCATCCCCGAACCGTGCACTTTTTTGAATACTTCAAAAGAGTCGAAAGTAGATAATGCGTACTTCTGTTCGCAGTGCGATAAAAAAGTCTATGACTTTAGAAATAAGAAAGAATCTTATTTGAATGAAATTCATGCTCAAACGAATGGTAAATTTTGTGGGGTGTATTATGAAGATCAGATACGAACTCATATACCTACGCTACCTTCTCCGAACTTCTTTCAACGCATCAAACAATACTCTATTTTATATCTAACAACAGCCTTCTCATTTGTCCAACAACATAGCTGGGCGAGTGAAGAAAAAATCACATCTCCTACGTTTCAAGTAGACCAAGACAGTACTCAGAAGTTCTATGTGACTACGAAAGAAGGGAAGAAGTATGAAGATACTTTTAGAGTTAATATTTATATCAACAATAAATATTATCAATCTAAATATATTACTGACTCAACAACTATTTGGCTACCTGATACAATTAATGTAGGAGATAAGATATTGATTAAAACTAGTAAGTTTAGAAGGAGATTTGATTGGGGAAGAGGAATGGTGTATTTCAAAAAACGTACACATGTAATCAAACATTCATTTAAGTATAAAGGTGAGGAGTGGGTGGAGATTTCTGCGAAAGAGAAAAAACATTTAGTTATTCATTTACGACATAGAAGGTCTTATGCAGGTGTAATGTTATGTAATTGGTAACTAAAAAAAGGGTGACCTCTCAGCCACCCACTTTAAACTTTTTACTTGAAACCTTCAACTCTTATAACAGCTCGTTCGCTAAGTTCGCTAACTCAGAACGTTCACCTTTTTCAAGCGTTACGTGTGCGTATAAGTGGTTATGTTTTAATCGATCGATTAAGTAAGACAATCCATTCGATTCAGAATCCAAGTACGGAGTATCAATTTGGAAGATATCACCGGTGAAGATGATCTTACAGTTTTCACCCGCACGAGAGATAATGGTTTTTACTTCATGTGGAGTTAAGTTTTGAGCCTCATCAATAATGAATACAATGTTGGACAAACTTCTACCACGAATATAAGCCAATGGAGTAATTACTAACTTTTCTTTATTCACCATGTCGGTGATGCGTTGGTAATCCTGATCCGTTTCGCTGAATTGATTTTGAATGAATTTCAAGTTATCAAACAACGGCTCCATGTATGGATTCAACTTTGACTTGATGTCACCCGGTAAGTAACCAATATCTTTGTTACTCAGTGGAACGATAGGTCGTGCTAAGAAGATTTGTTTAACATTCTTACGTTGTTCCAGCGTAGCTGCTAAGGCAATTAAGGTTTTACCTGTACCAGCCACACCTTGCAGGGAAACTAGTTTAATATTTGGATTCAATATCGCATCAATCGCAAATGCTTGTTCCGCATTACGAGGTTTAATACCATATACACTACGCTTCTCTACATGTTCTATACGTTGTGTTTCCGGATTGTAGTAAGCAAGTGCGGAACTCTTAACGCTTTTTAAGATATAGTAGTGGTTATTGATTAATTGTTCTTTAGGAATGATAGAAGTTTCGCAGAAACCTTTTTCATACAATTCATTAATCGCTGCAGGATCTACATTATCAATATATGTTCTACCGGAGTATAAACGATCGATGTCTTTAATTTTACCGGTAGTAAAATCTTCTGCAGGAATTCCAAGTGACTTAGCTTTCAAGCGTAAGTTAATATCCTTACTAACTAAGATGGCTTTAGAATCCGGATGTTCTGCTTGAATAGAGATAGCAGCGTTTAGAATCTTATGATCGTTTTTCTTATCATCAAAAACTTTTTCCGCATCAACAGTACTAGTGCCGGACGTTTTCATGAATACTTTCAATCGACCTTCGGCAAATCCTTTCAGGGACATCCATTCTTGCATGGAACTATAATCAGCAGCTAAATCATCTAAGAATCGGATGAACTCACGCGCTTCGAAGTTCTTGATGTCATTTCCTTTTTTGAAATTATCTAGCTCTTCTAAAACCGTGATTGGAATCAATACATCGTTATCTTGGAAACTTTTTACTGCGTTGTGGTCAAATAATATCACCGAGGTGTCCAGCACAAATATCTTTTTGTCGGACTCTTTTTCTTTCTTCGCTTTAGCCATGGTAAAAACTATTAATTCGTTTGCCCTATCGGGTTATTACTTTAAAAGGATTAAATTAAAAAGAACAAATTCTTATATCGTTAAGATACTTGTTCTCTTGGGATGTTGGTCTAAAGGATTACATGATTTTTGCACATTGTGTATAAGTTTTAATACGATTTTCAAGTCCTAACGGTTCAGGATAATCAGCATTTTTAAAGGAAAATTCTTGTATATTTAGGTGCGCAATTGAAAAATCTTTTATGCCGTCTTTTGATATTGTTAGTAAAGTAGATTTACAAACCTTGGACAACGCTGTAAACGTTGCAATTAAGGAGATTAAAACACGTTACGATTTCCGTGATTCTAAAACGGAGGTGGATTTGGATAAGAAAAACAATATTATCAAAATCACTACCGAGAATGATTTACGCATGAAAAACGTAATTGATATTTTAATCACTCGCATGGCGAAACAGGGAATTGATTCTAAAGCCTTGGATTTAAGCAAAGAAGCTTATCCTTCCGGTCCAATGATGAAATTGGATTTACCTGTAAAAACAGGTATCGATAAGGATACTTGTAAAAAAATAGTGAAGGAGATTAAAGAATCCGGCTTGAAAGTAACTCCGGCACAAATGGATGATTTAGTACGTGTTACCGGTAAAAAGATTGACGATTTGCAATCTGTTATCGCTTTGTTCAGAGGTAAAGATATGGGTGTTGCCCTTCAATTTGTAAACATGAAATCCTAACACTATCGATCGTTTACACCAATGGCAAAGCGCACACTCGACGAAATAAAATCTATCATAGATGGTGAAATGTCGGATTTCGAATTGAAATTCCGTCAGTCCATGAAGTCCAAAGTTATGCTATTGGACACCATCATGAATTATATCGTGAAACGTAAGGGCAAGCAAATGCGCCCTATGTTTGTATTTTTGAGTGCTCATTTAGCCGGACCTATCAACGAATCCACCTACCGTGGAGCTGCTTTAATTGAATTATTACATACCGCTACATTAGTCCATGACGATGTGGTAGATGATTCTAATTATCGCAGGGGATTATTCTCTATCAATGCTTTATGGAAAAATAAAATTGCCGTTTTAGTGGGTGATTATTTATTATCCAGAGGTTTGTTATTATCTGTCGATCATGGCGATTATCACTTGTTAAAAATTGTTTCTCAGGCAGTTCGAGAAATGAGTGAAGGGGAGTTGTTGCAAATTGAAAAAGCACGTAGCTTAAATATTACCGAAGAGATTTATTATACCATCATTCGTCAGAAGACAGCATCTCTAATTGCTTCTTGTTGTTCGGTGGGTGTTGCATCAGTGACAGAAAATCAAGAACTTATAGAAAAGGCACGCTTATTTGGGGAGAAAGTAGGGATGGCTTTTCAAGTGAAAGATGATTTGTTTGATTATGAGACTGCTGAGGTAATTGGAAAACCGGTTGGAATCGATATTAAAGAAAAGAAAATGACCTTACCATTAATCTATGCATTGAACAAAGCTGGGTGGTGGGAAAGCAAAAAGATTCGTTTTATCATTCAACATCAAACACATAAGTCGGCAAAAGTGAAAGAGGTGTTAGCTTTTGTACGTGCTTCCGGCGGAATTGAATATACACATCAGGTGATGAATAAGTTAGCTGCAGAGGCTATAGAGTTATTGGAAGCTTTTCCCGATTCCGAATACAAAACATCCATGAAAGATTTGGTGGAATTTACCATCCAAAGAAAGCTTTAAAAGGGGATAGGGTAATTAAATTATTTTTTATAGGAATTTTACAATAAAAATGTCTTAATAATCCATTTTTCTGGGTATTTAATTGGGAAAAAATAGATTTTTTAGGGTTTAAATAAGAAAAAAAAGTGATAATTTTGGAGGATATACAATTACCTGCGCAAGCTTTTTAAGTATACTTGTACAGATAGTTGAAACGGGGAAAGTCCTCAACTATTTTAAGACAATATTTCTAAACTTTATAAATTAAACACGATGAAAAAATCCGTTTATCTTTTTGGTGTAGCGGCTGTATTATTTTCATTTGGTTCTTGTAAAAAAGCAGAAGATAAAGCTGCCGGTACAGGTTCAGATGATAAAGCCGTAAATGCAAAAGTAGAAGAGATTCTATCTAAAATGAGCGTCGAAGACAAAGTAGGTCAAATGACGCAAGTGAACTTAAATAAAGTATTATATACCGGTAACACTAGTGGTTATGATAATAGCTTGGGTATCATTGACCCGGCGTTATTAGATACTGCTATTTCTAAATATCGTGTAGGTTCATTATTAAACGCGATTAACCATGCGTATCCTCAAGATCAATGGTTATCTATCATCAAACAAATTCAAGATAAAGCAACTACCTCCGGCTCTAAAATACCTGTGTTATACGGTATTGATGCTATTCACGGGGTAACATTTACTTTAAACTCTACTTTATTCCCTCATAACATTGGTGCAGCCGCATCATGGGATCCATCAGTTCCTGCAACTTGTGCTAAAGTAACAGCAGCAGAAGCTCGTGCTTGTGGTCTTCGTTGGAACTTCGATCCGGTTTTAGATATCGGTCGTAATCCGGTATGGCCTCGTTTCCCTGAAACGTTTGGTGAAGATCCATACTTAATTGAGAAAATGGGTGTTGCAGCCATCACTGCTTACGAAGAAGATGGTCTAGATAAACCGACGGCTGTAGCTTCTTGTATGAAACACTTCATCGGTTATTCAGGATCTAGAACAGGTCGTGATCGTACACCCATCTACATTCCTGAAATTGAATTAAGAGAATATTACTTACCTCAATTCCAAGCAGCAGTAAAAGCAGGTTCTTCTACCATCATGATTAACTCCGGTGAAATGAATGGTGTACCTGTACACGCTAACAAATATTTATTGACAGATGTGTTACGTGGCGAATTAGGCTTCAAAGGTTTGATCGTTACTGACTGGGAAGATATCAACCGTTTATACGAGCGTCATAACATGGTACCTTCTTTAAAAGAAGCAGTACGTGTATCTGTCATGGCTGGTGTAGATATGAGTATGACTCCACACGATTACAAATTCACTACCTTATTAATCGAATTAGTAAACGAAGGTGCAGTACCTATGTCTCGTATCGATGAGTCAGTACGTCGTATTTTAACATTAAAAGTGAAATTAGGTTTATTTGAAAATCCGGTAGTTGAAAAAGAAGCTATCGCTAACTTCGGTAAGCCTGAATACAAACAAGCAGCATTAGAAGCAGCTAGAAAAACCATCACTTTATTAAAGAACGAGAACAACATTCTTCCATTAAAAGAAGGTGTTAAAATCGTTGTAGCTGGTCCAAATGCAAACAACGTAGCTTCCTTACACGGATGTTGGTCTTATACTTGGCAAGGTGCAGATATGCAAGCTAAAGTAATGGATCAATCAGTGAACTTTATCCCTGGATACGCTCCAAAAGATTCAGTTTTAGATTTATTCCCTGCGTCTACATTGACTATCAAACAAGCATTAGAAGCTAAGTTAGGTGCCAGCAAAGTAGTTTGTCAATCTGTATCTAACTACGAAGACGAGAAAAATTACCAATTACCAAACGTATCCGGTGCAGATGTAATCGTATTATGTTTAGGTGAAAATTCATATGCTGAATCACCTGGTTCTATCCGTGATTTAACATTAGATGCTCGTCAGATTGCATTAGCTCAAGCAGCGATTAAAACAGGTAAGCCTGTAGTATTAGTATTAGTAGAAGGTCGTCCTAGAGTGATTTCATCTTTCGTAGATGGTACTAAAGGTGTTATCCAAGCATACTGGCCTGGTAGCCAAGGTGCGAACGCTATTTCGGATGTATTGATGGGTCACTACAATCCGGGTGGTAAATTACCTTACTCTTACCCTCGTTATGTAAATGATCATGTTACTTATGATCATAAGTGGACGGAAGTAAACGTGGAGCAAACAGTAGGTAACTTCACTGATATTGGATATCAACCACAGTGGCCATTTGGCTTCGGTTTAAGCTACACTACTTTTGCTTATTCAGACTTCAAAGTAAGTAACGATACTTTAAGAGGGGATGATAAAGTAACAGTATCTGTAAAAGTTAAAAATACAGGTGCGGTAGATGGTGATGAAGTAGTACAATTATATATCCGTGATATGTATGCTTCTATTACTCCGGCATTAAGAAGATTAAAAGCATTCCAACGTATTAGCTTAAGAGCGGGCGAAGAAAAAGAAGTAAACTTTGTTCTTTCTAAAGATGATTTATCGTTCATCTTAGAAGACCAATCAGCTCGTACCTATAAGCGAGTTACTGAAGATGGTGACTTTAAATTAATGATTAGCGGATATGGTTTTGAATTGGAGCAACCTAAGTTCCCTTGGGAGTCATTCTATTCAAGAACTTATAAAGGAGCAATTAATTTATACTATAAGTCGAATTAATAGTCGTTTTTAAAGAAATATTGAAAAGCCACCTTGATTTCAGGGTGGCTTTTTTTATATTAGTGTGTTAATTAGCATCTAATGAGACCAATTGTACGTTTCCTTTCGTTTCTAACTTTATTCTTCATTATTTCATCTACTCAAGCTCAATTACTCAATTTAGGTCTTAAGGCCGGAATTGGGGTGAGTTCTTTCATGGGTAAAGTTGATCAGAAGGAAGTACCTTGGGTAGAGCATCACAATATAGCTTCTGGGTATTACGCTTTTGGAGGTTTTTTTGAAATTAAACCATCAAAGAAATTTGGTATTTATACAGAGTTATTATTAGCACATTCCGGAGGAGGTCGTCGCTATACGTTAACTACGGAAGAGGTGATTGAGAACGAAAACTTCAATTCATTACAGATTCCTGCTATGTTGAAGTTTAAAACAAGCAAGGTGATGTTTTTGGGAATTGGTGCACAATTCAACTACTTGTTAAGTTCCAGTTATTTATATCGAGTGAACGGTTCTATTATTGCTGAATACGAAAAAATCAAAAAAGAAAGAAATGTCAATTTTACCTATGGTCCGGCTTTTATGGTAGGGGCTGAACATGATAAATGGACATTCGGTGGCATGTTGTATTTAGGTATTAGTCCAGTGGTTAAAAATGATGATACTAAAGATATCAATCTAAGAAATTATAATGCTAGTTTTTGCGTGACTTATCGCTTATTTACTTCTAACAACGAAACTATACAGTTTTATAATCACCAAAATTTCTAAATGAAAAAGTTATGGAGTATTTGCTTGTTAGCTATTAGTATAGCTACACAAGCCCAGGTAGACATTGGGGTAAAGGGAGGTCTATCATTAGGTAATTTCAGCGGTCGTTATGACAAAACTTTTAATCAAAACCGCTTGACAAGAGGCGGTATTCAATTAGGTTTCTATGGTACCTACGATCTTGCTGATAAAGTAAAGTTGTATACTGAGCTGTCTTATGCTTATTTAAGTGCAGGGTTTAAGTATAAAGATGCTAGCTTTAACAATGTTCAGGTATTGGATATCTACAATTTTCATTATTTGCAATTGCCAATCTTGGTTCAATATCATTTTAATGAAAAATGGCATTTAGGAACAGGTCCTCAGTTTAATTTTTTATTGGGAGCTAATTATCATGTACGTTACAATGGCGATAATGGAACTCATTATGATGCTAAACCAAGTCTTAATTCAACTGACATCGGATGGGTATTCAAAGGGGGATATAACTTCAATGAAAAGTTACAAGGTGGTATTCACTGGTACACAGGTTTGAGTGGGCTTTACAAAGATAACCGTGATGGCTTAAAGCACTTGCGCCAAATGTATGTAAGCTTCTATGTTTCTTACTCTTTGTATAAAAAATAATATTTAACGAATTAACTGTATATAAGAAGTCATTAGGTTTACGTACTTAATGACTTCTTTTTTTATGTTATCATCATCTGAATGATCGATTAATGATAACATGGCTACTTTAGCTCTTACGCAAGCTCGGAAGGATTTGAAGTAGAGGAATAATAGGGAGGTTTCGTCATCCCAAGTTTCATTCATTTGTTTTTGATATGCTTGAATCAATGACTTTGCCCATTCTTTTTTACCGGAAGCTTCTAAATCCATCGCTAAGAAAGCTAAGTCATTTAAGATATCTATTTGTCTAAACTCTTTTTTGAATTCAATACAATCAAACAAAATAGGTTTCTGATAAAGAAAAATATTACGCATATGTAAGTCTCCATGACAATCTTTGAAGTAGCCACTTTTTACACGTTGCAGAATAAAGTCGGAGTTTTTATTGACAAATAAATAAGATGCTTTGATACACTGTTGTACCTGAACTGCCACTTCCTTCGGTAGATACTTTTTTACCGTTGATAATACACTGCTGATATCAGCGTACTCGTCTGCTATAAATAGCGGACGATAGTTGATTTTTAAAGACTTTTCTTGTGTGTGAAACTGAGCTATAATCTTAGCCAAAGAGAGTATATGGTTGGTATTTACTTTCCCTTGTTCTATCATACGAAGCATTTCCTTCTTCGTATCCATGTGCTTCATTTGTACCGCATAGTCGATGATTTTTCCAATCTTTAGAAAAGACACTTCTCTACCATCTGAATAAATAGGACAAACGTTCAAATACATTTGAGGAGAAAATCTGCGATTCAATCGAATCTCTTCTTCACAGTATTTCTTTCGTAGAGTTAAAGTAGTGAAGTCTAAAAAGTTTAACCTAACGGCCTTCTTGATTTTATATACATAACGCGGTGTGAGCAATACCTGTGAAATAGGAGTTTCTATAACTTCTACCTGCATAGATTTCCCGTGAGGGAAGATCTTACTTACTATCAGCTTTTGTACTTGTTCCTGCGTCATAGGAGTGAAGGTATTGAGTACACTCTGTTATTAATGTGTCAATATTATCTTGAGTAGAAGTTACCGATAAATAGTTTAAGTTAATGGCTTCAAACAAAGGTTTTAATTTTAAATACACAGCAAAATTTGCTTCGCTGTCTTCTCTAACTTGTTCGGTACGTTCTTGAATGATTTCTTCGTTGGCAGTTACGTAAATAATAGGGGAGAGAACACCTAAGGTTTGAGCCAAATGAATAAAAGGTCTTCTTAGTTCTTCTTTGTAAAAAGTTCCGTCTACCATCACGGAAGCGCCTTCCGTTAAATTCTTTCTACAGAGTTGAAGTAAGTGCTGATACACTTGTTGTTTTTCTTCTTCGGAGTAAGTTCTTTGAGTAGGGAAGAGTTTTTTACGCTCTACATCGGTATTGAAATGAGCATAGTGAAGGTGTTGGGCAAGTCGCTTTGCTAAAAAACTTTTGCCGGAGCCTGGTAGTCCGCAAATAATAACCAACTGTAACATATAGTGCGCCCGAAGGGATTCGAACCCCCACCGTCAGAACCGGAATCTGATATACTATCCATTATACTACGGGCGCAGGGTTTACAAAACTACAACTTAGCTTGTAGTTTGTGTGCGTATGCGTTGTGTTTTATTTCTTAAAACTCACAACGGTGATACTATCTGCATTCCGCAATGAAGGATCATGTATAATACTCGCTTCTTTGTATTGGCGAATAAAATTCCTAACGGTATCCTTAATCACACCTGTACCTCTGCCATGAACGATGGTAGCTTTTTCTACGCCTAATAATAAGGCATCATCCATCCAAGTAGTAAGTAGGGTAATGACTTCATCTTTCATTTTGCCACGCACATCCAACTCAAACTGGAAGTGCATCATGCGTTCTTTAGTATCAATATTTGCTGATGTAGTAGAAGTTTCTTCCACTTCTTCTTCCACTTCATCTTCCTCTACTAAATCTAAATCTTCTAAATTTACTTTTAGTTTTAAAAGAGAAAAGGCTACCTCTGCCGTTCTACCTTTGATAGAAGAGATAGTACCTACTTCATCTCTACCTTTGATTGCTACTAAATCACCAACTTTGAACATAGTGTTATGGAGTAAAAAAAAGCCCCACCAAAATAGGAGGGGCTTTTTATGAAAATATTATTAAGCTTATGAAATAGCTTCTGTAACTAATTTAGCAGCATCTTTCAAAATCACAGCAGATCTAACTTTTAAGCCAGACTCGTTAATGATTTTAGCACCTTCTTCTGCATTGGTACCTTGTAAACGTACAATGATAGGAATGTTAATGTTACCAATGTTTTTGTATGCTTCTACCACACCGTTAGCAACACGGTCACAACGAACGATACCACCGAATACGTTGATAAGGATAGCTTTTACATTAGGATCTTTTAAGATGATACGGAAACCTGCTTCTACTGTTTTCGCGTTAGCTCCACCTCCAACGTCTAAGAAGTTAGCCGGTTCACCACCTGCTAATTTAATAACGTCCATAGTAGCCATTGCTAGACCTGCACCGTTCACCATACAACCTACGTTACCATCTAGTTTTACGTAGTTCAAGTGGTTTTCACCAGCTTCTACTTCTAATGGATCTTCTTCAGTGATATCACGGTAGTTGGCTAAATCCGGGTGACGGAATAAAGCGTTATCATCTAAAGATACTTTAGCATCAACTGCTAAAATTTGATCATCAGATGTTTTTAATACCGGGTTAATTTCCATCATAGACGCATCTGAACCTTTGTATGCTTCATACAATGAAGTAACAAATTTCACCATGTCCTTGAATGCATTGCCTTGTAAGCCTAGGTTGAAAGCAATTTTTCTTGCTTGGAAACCTTGAAGACCTACGGCAGGATCAATAAATTCTTTGAAGATTAATTCAGGAGTGCTGTGCGCTACTTCTTCAATATCCATACCACCTTCAGTAGAAGCAATGATTACGTCACGTCCAGTTCCTCTGTCTAATAAGATAGACATATATAATTCTTTTGGTTCAGAAGCACCTTTTTGGTACACGTTTGCCGCTACCAATAATTGGTTAACTACTTTACCGGATGGGCCGGTTTGGATAGTTACCAAAGTGTTTCCTAACATTTGTTTTGCCTTTTCTTTTACTTCGTCCAGAGACTTAGCAATCATTACCCCGCGATGTTCTGTCCCTACGAATTTACCCTTTCCGCGACCACCTGCATGAATCTGTGCTTTAACCACCCAGATGTCAGTTCCTGTCATTTCTTGTAGCTTCTTCGCTGCTTCCACCGCACTTTCAGGAGAGTTTGCATATAGCCCTTCCCCGATTTTTACCTTATATTTTTTAAGGATTTCCTTCGCTTGATACTCGTGAATATTCATAATCTATTCTACTTATTTGATAAGGGTTAAAGCACGAATCTAAAGGTTTTAGTCCACTTTTCAAAGCCTAAAATAATATGGTTTTAAACCCATTTTTAGTACATTTATAGTTTACTAAACCGGATTATGTCTGTTATTTTAAAAGCGAGTCAACTTCATAAAAGTTTTGGAAACCTAGCTGTTTTGAATGATGTATCATTGGAAGTGCATAAGGGAGAGGTAATTACGTTAGTGGGGGCCTCCGGTGCCGGGAAAAGTACCTTGCTGCATATCCTTGGAACTCTGGATGTTCCGGACAAGGGAACCGTGGAAATAGCAGGACAAACCATCCAATCTTTATCCGATAAAAAACTCTCCGATTTCCGAAATCAGCATATCGGTTTCGTCTTTCAGTTTCATAATCTACTACCGGAATTTACCGCTTTAGAAAATTGTCTGTTGCCGGCTATGATTGCCGGAACGGAAAATAAAAAAGCAACCGAAAGGGCATCCGAATTATTGAGTTTTCTTGGTTTATCTCATCGCTTAGAACATTACCCAAATCAACTTTCCGGTGGGGAACAACAACGTGTGGCTGTAGCTCGAGCGTTAATGAATCAACCCGAAATCGTTTTTGCCGATGAACCGAGTGGAAATTTGGATAGTAAAAATGCAGACGAATTGCACGAACTCTTTTTTAAACTTCGAAATGAGTTTCAACAAACTTTTGTCATCGTAACACACAATCCGCAGTTAGCGGCTTTGTCGGACAGAAGTTATACCATTCACGACGGACACATTGTAGTTTAATACATGGCAATGTCTCCCTTACATATCTTAAAAAAATATTGGGGGTACGGTACTTTCCGTCCGTTACAGGAATCTATTATCCAATCTATTTTAGATAAAAAAGATACGATTGCTTTACTACCTACCGGTGGTGGTAAATCTGTGTGTTATCAGGTGCCTGCGCTCATGGGCGAAGGTGTTACTCTTGTGATTTCACCTTTGATTGCTTTGATGAAGGATCAAGTAGATCAATTGAAAAAACGAGGTGTGACCGCATTGATGATACATTCCGGTATGCACCGTAGAGAAATCGAAAATGTATACGATCATTTACGTTACGGAAAATATCCACTGGTATATGTATCTCCCGAGCGATTGCAATCAGAATCCTTTCAGCAACTTTTACCTCAATTAAATATCCATTTCATAGCAGTTGATGAAGCACATTGTATCTCCGAATGGGGACATGACTTTCGTCCTGCCTATACTCAATTAAAAGAATTACGAACTTTACTACCGGAGGTTCCAATACTTGCACTTACGGCTACTGCCACTCCAATGGTGCTAGAAGATATTACCCAAGAGTTGTTGTTAGACGAACCGGAGTTGTTCCAACAAAGTTTTGCTCGTGAGAATCTTTCTTATAGTGCATTAAAGGAAGAAAATAAGGAAGGTCGCATACTGGCGATGTTGTCGAAGGTAAAGGGTCCGGCTATCATCTATGCACGTACACGTGCGGGGGTGATGGAAGTGTTTTCTTTTTTGCATAAAAAAGGATTTCCAATTACATATTACCATGGTGGTATGTCACCAACTGATAGAGCGCTGAATCAATCACTGTTCATGACTGGTAAAGTGAGCATGATGGTGGCAACGAATGCCTTCGGGATGGGAATAGACAAGTCGGATATTCGTATGGTGATACATGTTGACTTGCCTGAATCCATCGAAGCCTATTTTCAAGAAGCGGGAAGAGCTGGTCGTGACGGACAAAAATCATTTTCAGTTGTATTGCATCAAGCTTCGGATGAAGAGGAGTTGTGGCGCAAGATTGAATTAGCACATCCCTCTTTAGAATTTATTCGAAAAGTATATCAAGCATTGGCTAATCATTATCAATTGGCAGTAGGGAGTGGTTTTCTAGAGAGTTATGATTTTCAGTTAGAAACTTTTTCTAAAAAGTTTCAGCTATCAGTGTTAGAAGTGTACAATGCATTAAAGCGCTTAGAGCAACACGGATTTATCCAGTTGAGTGAAGGTGTGACTCGACCTGATAAAATAAAATTCTCCATTTCGCATGAAGAGTTATATGCGTATCGAATTAAATATCCTACGCATGAACCATTCATTAAACAGTTGTTGCGAGTAACGGGTGGTGAGGCATACACAACGCATGTGGTTTTATCGGTTTCCGGATTAGCGAAGGAAATGGGAGTGAGTGCCGGAGATATCCGAAAACGTCTACAATATTTGGACAAAGAAGGAGTGGTGAGTTTTATTGAAGGAGGAGATAGTCCGCAGATAACTTTTACACAACCACGAATGGATTCGTTGAAGTTACCTTTAAATACACATTTATTGGAAGAACGTAAGCAGCATCATATAGAGCAAGCGCAGGCTATGCTTGGTTTTTTGCATACCGAAGGCTGTAGGGCTGCTTATTTGTTAGAATACTTCGGCGAAGAGAATCCTAAAGATTGTGGAATCTGTGATTATTGTGTGAAGAAAAATAAAGTCACTCAAACCGAAACACACATAGATACGATGGTGCAAGCCCATTTGAAAGTTTCGCCTATTTATGTGCACGAACTTGAGAACGTTATCAAAGGAATGGGGAGAGACGAAGTAAGCGAAAGTTTACGACGCTGGATGGATAAAGGAAAGGTAAACTTGCACGATGAAGGTTATTATTATTGGATAAAAAAATAAACGTATGAATATCGTATTTGTAGATATGGATACCATGGGAGAGATGAAGGAATTAAATCTCTTGAAGAAATTAGGTAATCTTACTGTGTATGAAAGTACAACACCGGATCAAGTGGTAGATCGTAGTAAGGATGCTGACGTGGTCATTACGAATAAAGTAGTCTATACAAAAAAAGTAATCGATGCATTACCTAAATTAAAATTGATTTGTGTAGCAGCTACCGGTACTAATAATATTGATATTGTAGCAGCTACTGAAAAAGGTATTCCGGTGAAGAATGTGAAAGGATATTCTACATCATCGGTAGTGCAGTTGACATTTGGGGTGATGCTGGAATTGATGTATCAAATGAATTATTACTATGATTATGTTAATTCAGGAAAGTATAGCAATCAAAATCTGTTTACTCATATTGGTCCCGGTTTATTGGAGTTAAATGGTAAAACCATTGGAATCATAGGAATGGGTGACATAGGGAAGGGAGTAGCGAAAGTGGCCGAAGCCTTTGGTATGAACGTGATTCATTATTCTACTTCCGGAAAAAATACAAATAGCGGATATACGTCTGTTTCTTTATCCGAGTTAGCGAAACAATCTGATGTGGTTTCTATACATGCACCTTTGAATGATCAAACGAAAGGATTGATTGATGGAAAATTTATGGAACAGATGAAGTCGTCTGCTATTTTGATAAATATGGGTAGAGGTGGAATTGTAGTGGAGAAGGATTTAGTAGCAGCTTTAGATATGAATAAAATTTATGGTGCGGCATTAGATGTATTTGAAAAAGAACCATTACCTAAAGAATCATCTTTGTTGGAAGCAACTAAAAAGCATCGTTTGTTATTGACGCCACATATTGCTTGGGCTGGATATGATTCACGTGTGAGATTGATAGAAGGTATTGTCAAAAATATTCAAGGATAACATAAAAAAAAGACCACTTCATTAGTGGTCTTTTTTTTGATTAATTTCATTTAAGTAACCTTCTTTTAATACATTATAGAACGGACGTTTATCAATATAAGCAGCTACAACATTGGCTACTAAGGCACCAATTAGTAAGAAGAAAATGATACTATGTCTATCGGTCATTTCAAATATGATAATGGCGGAGGTAAACGGTGCTCTTGTTACGGCAGTTAAGAATCCTGCCATCCCAACCAGTATCAATAAGTTGGCATCACTGCCTTCGATATGCATCAGTTGAGCTACCAAAGCACCAAAGCCTGCACCTGAACTTAAGGCAGGAGCGAAGATACCTCCGGCACCACCTATCCCGAAAGAGAGTATCAACCCATTTAATCTTACAAAGGGTACATACCATTCTACTGTTTTGTTATCGGAATGTAATAACCGTTCCATAAGTTCTTTACCTGAACCCATAGCATCAATTCCAACAAAGTAAATAAATCCGGCTACGATTAATCCGGATAGAATGATGAAGCTTACCTGTTTAAAATTTCCTGATAATGATTTGACAAATCGCATGAAGTGAAGAAGAATCGTACACATCTTGCTTCCGGCTATACCGGTAATCAATCCAACCAGTGGGATAGCCAGTAATACATAATAACTATTTAAAGAAGTATTAGGCGAACCTAAGTACAAATAAGAACCTCCAAATCCCTGTGCCGTTAATCCGGCAATGATTACAGCGATGAATAGAGTAGATTTGTATTGGTTGATATGATACTTTGATAATTCTTCAATAGCGAATATGATACCCCCTAAAGGTGTATTAAAGGCAGCAGCTAAACCGGAGGCAGCACCTGCAACCAATACATTATTCTGTGTTGTTTGCTGCCATTGAGGTGGTATCCAATTTTGAATTTTATTAAAGATGGAACTAGCAATCTGAATGGTAGGGCCTTCACGTCCTAGAATTCCGCCACCAATTACTTTTACACAACTGGAAATAAATTTTACGGCAATAACCTTCAGGTTAAGAAATTGATCAATAAAACCTTTTTTCTCCTGATTGTTCGTTAATTCCAGCGCTGCCATTACTTGAGGGATACCGCTGCCTCTAGAAAATGGAGCAAATCGATTTACAATCCACCAGGATAATAAAAAAGAAACTGGAGTAGAAATGAAAATAAATAAATGATTTTGCTCAAATATATAATGTGAAAGTTTTTCTGAATAAGTAAAAACTCTACTGTATATAAAGGCTACTAAACCTACAATAAAAGATGCCGCTAAAAATGGTAAGAAGCGGACAAGTTGAACACGCATAATGCTGTTCGTTTCTCTAAATTTTTCGTAGGAATTGAGTGTGTAGGCGTAAGCTTTTTGGAAATATTGATTTCGCCGAATGGATACTAGAATTCTTTTGGATTTGTACTTCAATGTGGATCGTCTATGTTAAGTTCAACATGACACCTACCAATGGTGCAGGAAATACAGTAAAAGGGTGCGAGTATAAATACTTATGTAAGTATACTTTTTAAAGATAGAAAAATGAATCAAAAAATAAAATCTTGAGTTGATAAAAGTACTATTTCTTTTTTATTCTTGATTTTCCTTCTTTACTCATCGCTAATGAAGAGTTTCTTTTCATTGTTTTAATAAATGCTACTTTTCGGAAACGTAGTGCACTCCAATCTTCATCAATAGCAACAGATCGGACTGGTTCATAACCTAATTCTCCTAAACTAGACCAACCAAAATCTCGATTAATTTCAACTTGATATTTTTTAGAAGTTTTCTTAGGGAAGGCAAACCAAACAATTCCATCTTCATTTAATTTATTATCAATTTTAGAGGAAAGTTGTTCAACTTCTGTTTCACTTTTGACAAATGAAAGAATAAAGTCGATGCTCTTCACTGTGTCAATATTCTTTTTAATCGAAGTGAATTCTTTCATCGCTTCTGTTTCTGCTTTAAATTCTATAGGTGCAGAAATTAGAAGTATTTCTTTGTGCGATTTAAAGTTTAATTTCTTGAGTAGTGGTGTCATAGATGATTACTTTTTATCTGTTCCTATCCACGTTAATCGATGCCAAAGTTCTTCTAACGGGCCTCTCTTATGATGTTGTAACCAGTACTTGCAAAATAAACCTTGTGCAATCACCATTAGGATTCCTATCCCTAAACACATGGTTGATCCTACATATTTATAGGCTGCCAGTCCAAAGCCGTAATAAACGAATGACCCTAATATAGATTGCAAAATGTAATTAGTTAAACTCATCTTGCCCCAAATACTTAATAAGTTCAATTGTTTTTGAATCTTGGTGGTGTAGTATAGTAATAGAAAACTTGCAACTAACACCAACATAAAAGCTAAGTTAGACCACATGCCAATAATAGCACTGATGTTGGCTCCTACTATTTTCGATGTGCTATAATATTCAGGATATGTTTTTAAGATAAACAACGGAATGAATAGGAGAGCAGAGATGAGTAATGTCTTTTTCCAAAAGGCAATATTTACCTCTGTGAATGCAAATAATTTATTTCGGCCTGCTAAATATCCAAGTAGGAATAAACCTAAGGATTGTTCTACGCGGTCATATTCCCAATACCATAATAGAGAAGCAATACGCCCGGTAGTAATATTACTTTTTATTAGAGCGAACATCGAATCACCTTTTAGGAATTCATCTACCTTCATATAATACGGCATGAAGGCAGGCTCTGCCGGTGTCATATCCGGATGATTCAGTGCATAAATCACTTTTATCCATAAAATAGGTTGGAACAAAAAGAAAAGAGCAAAGAGAAATATAACTCGATTGCTCAAGTGTGCAAATGGAATAATCAATACACCTACCAATGCATATAATACTAATATCTCTCCTTGATAGAATAACGTGTTAATGAAACCAAATCCAAACAACAATAAAAGCCTCCATAAAAATCGAAGTCTAAAATCCTGACCTGATTTTTCTTGATTGGTAATTTGTATATAAAAGGTAAGACCGAATAGCAAAGCGAAAATGGCATAGGATTTACCTCCAAAGATGAAGAAGAAAGTGTCCCAAACTATTTTATCTATTTGGTTTAACCATTGCGGCAAATGAGTTGGGAAGTAATACACTTCAAATCGTTCGATGTTATGTAGGAGTATGATGGATACTAAGGCAAACCCGCGTAGTGCATCAATCACGAACATTCGTTGGGATAGTTTGGGTACTGTAGTATTCAATGTTATTGATTTTATTTTAAGCGTTCAAGTTTTCCTTTTCTCTTCACTAGATTTTTGTAATCCCACTGGATGTCTCTAGATTTTTTTAACCAGCGTTTTAATTCAGTAGTTTTTATATCTGAAAGTTGTTGGTAGAAAATGGAAGCATCTTTGAATTTGCCTCCTACTATATTTAATCGTTCTTCTTCGAAATCAGCGCCACTCCAAAACATAAGTCGAATGCCGGCTTTCTGTTTGCTGTATCCAACAATAGGGTTCCCATCTAAAAACCAAACAGGGTGGGAGTGCCATACTTTAGATTCGGCTTCCTTAAGAACACTATCAATCGTTGAACTTAATAAATCGCAAATGGCGATGTCGCTTTCTATCTGTTGAATGTTATAAGCTTCTATTCCTTTGTCCATAAAAAGTAGATTGTCATACCAAGATAAACAAAAAAAGCCTCGGTTCATCACCGAGGCTTCATATCTATACTCAATTTGCTTTAAGCCTTCAGCTTCTAGCTTTAAACTTTAAACTCTACTAATTATTTCTCTAATGCAGCTACACCAGGTAAAGTTTTACCTTCGAAGTACTCTAATAGAGCACCACCACCTGTAGAAACATAAGATACATCGTTACCGAAACCTAAGTTGTTGATCGCTGCAGCTGAATCACCACCACCGATTAGGGAGTAAGCTCCACCGTTCGTAGCATCTTTTACCGCTTTAGCAATTTCAACTGTTCCGTTAGCGAAGTTAGGGAATTCGAATACACCCATTGGACCGTTCCAAAGGATCGTTTTAGAATTACGAACTACTTCAGCAAATAACTTGATAGATTCAGGTCCGATGTCTAAACCTTCCCAACCATCAGGAATTTCACCTCTTTTTACTACTTGACGATTTGCATCATTGCTGAAATCATCTGCAATAACGTTATCGATCGGTAAGTATAATTTAACACCTTTAGCAGCTGCTTTTTCTACTAATGATTTAGCTAAATCTAATTTGTCTAATTCACAAATAGACTTACCAATGTTTCCACCTGCTGCTTTAGAGAAAGTGTAAGACATACCACCACCGATGATCAAGTTGTCAACTGTATCTAGAAGGTTTTCGATAACTAAAATCTTATCAGAGATTTTAGAACCACCCATAACAGCTGTTCTAGGTTTTTCACCACCTTTTAATAATTTGTTAGCGTTATCTAATTCCGCTTGCATTACATAACCACAAACTTTATCAGTGAAGAATTGTCCGATAACAGCTGTAGAAGCGTGTGCTCTGTGTGCCGTACCGAAGGCATCATTCACCCACACATCACCGTGTGCAGAAAGTTTTTTAGCGAAATCTACATTTCCTTTTTCTTCTTCAGAGTAGAAACGTAAGTTTTCTAATAATAAGATATCACCAGGTTTTAATGCTTTAGACATTTTCTCTGCTTCTTCTCCTATACAGTCAGAAGCAAATTGTACCGGCTTACCAAACATTTTAGAAAGGTAAGATACGATGTGTTTCAAAGAATATTTCTCTTCAGGACCACCTTTGGGTCTACCTAAGTGAGACATCAACACCACAGATCCTCCATCTTTCAATATTTTGTTAACGGTAGGTAGTACCGCCTTCAAACGTGTATCGTCGGTAATCTCGAAGTTCTTATTTAAAGGCACGTTAAAATCAACGCGTGTAAGGGCTCTTTTGCCTGAAAAGTTGTAACTGTCTACTGTTTTCATGTTCGTTTAAATTGCTTAAGAAAGGTCTAAAATAGTGAAACGTACATAATAAAAAAAGTCCCGAACGGGGTCGGGACTCTTTAAAATTTATAGGGTGTAGATTACTCTCCGTGTAACCAAGCTTTTTTAGCTTGTAATTCTTCTACAGTTTCCACGTTATCAGGGTCTTCTACGCAACAATCTACCGGACAAACCGCCGCACATTGAGGCTCTTCATGGAAACCTGTACATTCTGTACATTTATTAGGAACGATATAGTAGAATTCGTTGGATACTGCCTCCATAGGAGTCTTAGCATCTAATACAGAACCGTCTTCCATTGGGATATCCTGTAAAGCAGTTCCACCGGCATAGTTCCATTCAACGCCACCTTCATAAATTGCTGTATTCGGACATTCCGGTTCGCATGCACCACAGTTGATACATTCGTCGGTAATTATAATTGCCATAGGTCGTGTATTTTATTAATTGGACTGCAAAATTATTTATTAATTGTATTACTGCAAACTATATTTGTATTTTACATGTAACAAATTTAGTCTATGAAAAGTTTACGTGCTGATTTGAAAGCATTTATAGAATTAGGAGAGATTTTGAAAAGTCTGACAGATACCACTTTATCTACCTGGTATCCTATGATTTCCAACAATAATGCTTGGTTCACACCCGCATCCGTAAAATTTGCTTTGGACGGAATTATCGAACTTTTGGATGAAAATTCATTGGAAGCCTGGGAAAAAAAATATTCTATCCCCGTAAGTTCTCCTAAGAAAGTAGGCATCATTGCCGCCGGAAATATCCCCGGAGTAGCTTTTCACGACATTTTATGTGTTATCCTTTCCGGACATGAGGCTTATGTGAAGTTGAGCTCATCCGACAAAATATTCTTACCCTTAATCTTTCAATTGATTAAAGAAGAATATCCGGAGGTAGTTCAGAAGATTCATTGGGCGGAACAACTAAAGAATATGGATGCGTACATCGCTACCGGTAGCGATAATTCGGCACGTTATTTTGAATACTATTTTAAAAATACACCACATCTGATTCGTAAAAATAGAACATCCTTAGCGGTGTTCACCGGCAATGAATCAGCGGAAGAATTATATACACTAGGTAAAGATGTGTTTACTTATTTTGGATTAGGTTGTCGAAATGTATCGAAAGTGTTTTTCCCAAAAGGATTTCAAATTCCAACGTTACTAGATCAGTGGAACGACTATTTAACCATTGCTGAACACCATAAATATTTTAATAATTACGAATACAACAAAGCAGTCTTTTTAATTAATAAAGTTCCGCATTGGGATAATGGTGCAGTGATTATCAAAGAAGATGCAGCTTTGTTTTCACCGATAGGAGTAGTGCACGTAGAGTTTTATGATCATAAAGAAAGAGTCAACGAATTCATTCAGGATAATATTGCTTCTATACAGTGTGTGGTAAGTAATGCTGATTGGATTCAAGGTGCAAATACCGTTCAACTGGGCGAAGCACAATGCCCAAGTTTAGATGACTTCGCGGATGGTGTAGATACGATGAAGTTCTTGATTGAATTGTAAATGACGGGGAATAACGTGCCGAAGAATTAATAAACCTTCAAGGTGTTTTAAAACCTTGAAGGTTGTAGAAGAGCACAAGAGTATCTTTTAATTATAGACTGCTTTAAGCCTTTAGCTATAGGCTTTCTTATTCTTTAAACTTTTCTAACCCCGAAGGGGTGACATAATAATAGCATCACCACGCCCCATTGAAAGAACGAGCCGATTGTGGTAAGAACGTTAGGTGGATTATCAAGGGAGGTTGTTGTTAATATGGTATTTTAGTATCTTACAATAATATAATCTAGTTTATGTCTGAAAGATACATGTGGCAAGATATGAGAAAATATATTTTTATCATTCTAGCTATGACTTGTTTATTTGAAGTGTTTTCTCAAAATACTTTGGAAAGTGAATTAGTTAAAAAGATTAAAAGTTTCAAGACAGATAAACAATTGAATGATTTTTTGGTAGAGAATAAGATGATTCCAGAGTCAGAAGATTCCTCTTATTTTTTTCATGTTGGAAGAATTCAAACAGATATTTTCAAGAAAAATATTTTTAATGATTTAGAAGAAGAAGTGATTCTTCAACTTAGAGAAAATAAAAGGTATGCAGTAAATGTCTTTTATTATAAAAATAAAAATCTAATAAAAATACCTGGTTATATTTTAGAAAAATCATATTCAGACCCTGGATATGGTGAACAAATTTTTACTTTCCATTTTGAGAATATTTTTATGCTTAATGACTATTCTATTGTCTGTCGTCATTATACTGAATTTAACCGAACAACGTATGAAAAATATTCTGTTTGGGATATTTGTAAGGATAGTTTGATGATTGTGTATGAATTTGAGCTTAATTCTTCAACTTACTCTGGAATTCTTACTTATGATTATAGCACAATAGGTAATTATGGATTTGTTACTTTGAATAATGAATACCCAAAAGTTTTAAATATTAACAAGAAAATAAAAAATATAAATAATGCTCAAAGAAATGATGAGAGTGAACTTGTATCGGGAATAATAACGGAAATAAATACTCAGAAAACAGTTTATTTTGGTAAAGATAATAAAGGCTGGAAGGTGGTAAGGATTGATGAAAATTTAAATAGTAAAGTTATATATATAGATAATGAACAGTGAAAATATTAAACTAGTATAAATTGGGCTTTCTTGCTCTTTAAACTTTTTCAACCCCGAAGGGGTGACATAATAATTGCATCACCACACCCTATTGAAAGTACAAGCCGATGCTGGTAAGAACATTAGGTGGATTATCAAGGGAGGTAGGAAAGGAGCGGGATTAAGTAGTCGAAGACTACTAGAAACAGATACATTTATTATATGAGTTGTCTTAAAATATTATTTTTTTTATCAACTACTCTAGTTTTTCTGCTGGGTTGTACTAGTTATGATATCATAGTGAAGCGAGATGGTTCGGCTCATGTAACTATAGTAATGGATGGAACTCCCGCCGCACCAACTCCTAGTGATGATGGATTCAATGATAATGATTCGTTGTCTTTTAACAATTTTAAACCGATCGTTTATAATTTTTACCAATCAAGTCTTATTAAGAATCTTAAGATAGACACGACAAAAAATGAGAGAATTACAATTGTTTTTGATATTGATAAAATAGACTCACTAGGGAAATATCTTTCGCCCTTGATTCCTTATCCTGTGATTTTTAAATTAACCAATAATCGATTATTTATTATAGGAAGTGATGGTAAGTCAGATCCAGAGGATGATATAGGAGGCTATACAAATTTATTGACTTTTAAAATGAATTTGAAATTTGAAAAAACTATAAAATCTATTAAGACTGAAAATTCTTATATAAAGCGGTTAGATAATAACACTATTCAAATAGAATCGAGCATTGGTGAAATGAATTATTCGGTTAAATTGAATCAACTAATAGTGGAGCTGGAGTGATCAATGAAAAAATATATTAAAGCTATTTTACTCTCTTTTTCATGCTTCACTGCTTTTTCTCAACAGGGCAGTAGTCCTATTAATTCATTTGAAATTATTTATCAAAAATCAAATCCTACGCTGATATATAGTTATGATAGTATTCATCAAATACACGACTACTCAAATAATTGGGATTTAGATGATGATAGCATAAAAGATGAGGTATCATTTATTGGGACAGGAGGGACACATTTGTATTTTTATTTAAGAGTAAAATTGAGTTCGGAAAAGAAATCAAGAGAGTTTGATTTTATCCAATCTGATATGCCCATACTTACTTCTATAGATACATTAAATTTCGAAAAAGATAAGATAGGGTTTGTAGTTGCTCATCTTGGGAGTAGTAGCTCTCCATCTATTATTGTTCGTTTAGATGAGAGTAGTTTTAGAATTAATGAAAAGGTATTAGCTAAGAAGAAAGTATATACCAAGAACATGGTGCTTAGTTTTAAAAAAGGGAAGATAATATATAATAGCTTTTAAATAGAGCTTTATAGATTCATTTTTTTAATCCTCTACATTATTGTATTTTGTACTTAATCCAATATCATCTTCTCCCATGCGCTATATTTTACCTGTCATAGTACTTTCTCAATTCCTTTGCACCTCGCTTTGGTTTGCAGGGAATGCAGTAGTGCTTGATATTGTAAATGCGCATCAATTAGACGAACATTTTTTAGCACATCTTACCAGTGCTATTCAATTTGGATTTATCTCCGGTACATTTGTCTTTGCACTTCTTTCTATCTCCGATAAATATTCTCCTTCGTTGGTGTTTTTTGTGAGTGCTATATTGGCTGCTTTATTTAATCTTGGAATTACTTTCGATAGCATTGACGCAACGCAGATTATTTTATTTCGATTTTTAACCGGATTCTTTTTGGCAGGTATTTATCCGGTGGGGATGAAAATTGCATCGGATTATTATCAATCGGGATTAGGTAAGTCGTTAGGGTTTTTAGTTGGAGCGTTGGTGTTAGGAACTGCTTTTCCTCATTTATTAAAAGATAGTTTGATTGGCTTTCCTTGGCAATATATTTTATACTCCACCTCATTCTTGTCTATAATAGGAGGGCTTGCCATCTTTTTATTAGTGCCTAATGGACCTTATCGAAAACTGGGACAAAAAATCCAACTCACTGAGTTTATGACCGGTTTTAAAAATCCTGCCTTTAGAGCCGCTGCTTTTGGCTACTTCGGACACATGTGGGAACTATATACTTTCTGGGCTTTTGTTCCAGCCATTTTGTATGTACATAAGGCTCATTCAGGAGTAGATATTTCTGTATCATTTTGGTCCTTTCTCATCATCGCCTCCGGTAGTATTGCCTGTGTGATGAGTGGAATTTTGTCTCAATATTTAGGAGCTAAAAAAGTAGCGACTTGGGCGCTATTCTTATCTTTTATATGTTGTGTTACTTCCCCCTTGTTTTTATTGACAGATTCTACCACACTATTGCTTGTCTTTTTATTTATATGGGGATTGGTCGTCATTGCTGACTCTCCTTTGTTTTCGACATTAGTAGCACAATCAGCACCGGAAGAATCAAGAGGTACTTCGCTTACCATTGTTAATTGTATCGGATTTGCTATCACTATTGTGAGTATTCAATTCATTAATTTGTTAATGGATTATATCATACAATATCCGTCTTACCATGAAGTAGGTCCTCAATACATTTATGTGGTATTAGGAATGGGTCCTGCTATAGGGTTGGTTGGCTTGTTGCGAAAACAATGAAGATATATTGATTGTTAAATTGGCCACTTTTGTTTTTTAAATAGAAAATTAATGTATATTTAGACCATTGTATCCGCCCAATAATGGGGCAAACTCTTTTTAATATTTTAAAGTTTCTAATATTTTAGTTATAAATGAACCTAATTCAAGTTTTATTACTGTCTATCGATGGTAAAGAAAAAATAACAGATAGTTTTATTAGTAAGAAACTGACGTTTAATCAAACAGAATCTTATTCAGTTGGTTTTGATACTATCGTTCATGATAGTCTTCAGATGAATCAGTTTGTTGTGTGTAACAATAAGAAAGAAACACCTAATGGGGCTGCTATTTTTTTTCATTATGATTTCCCTAAAGAAGTAGTGCTTCAGATAGCCAAAGAATTAAGAGCTACAAATACATTGTGGGCGCGCTTTAATCATTCGTTAGATTCAGGTGAGTTAATAGTTTTTGAAGGACAGGATCTGGTTTTAAAAATTAATGGAAATCTCCCACCTGTTGGTTATGAAGTTGCAACAACAGAAGATAAATACAGTAAGTATTTTGATATTCGAAGTTGGATTGATTATTGGTCGAAAAAGTGGATGGGAGTGGAGGTGTATTCACTTTTAGAAGAGAATAATGCAGAATCGTTGTTTTTAAAACAAGCAACAATTGAGAGACCAATTCAAGAACTGCAACAGGAAATTAAAAATATCTTGTTGCAAGATGAACAAACGAATGAGAGACTTGGTGAAGAAGCTAGGACATTTATTAAAGATAGATTAAATACTCCTCAGGCTTTTGAAGCGAGTAAAGGAGATGCTGTTATTTATCAGTTTTTACAACCAGGCTATTCAGTTCCTGTAAGTTTAGAAGGCCCATATATCCAAGCGAATAGATATCCGTATATGAAGACATTCGCTGAGTTGTTGGTAACCGGAACAGATGAACAGTTACAGGAATTTATTACATCATTATTTTATGATAGCAAAACATACAAATCAATATTGGCTTGTATGTTGCCCTTAGGTTTGTTTCATCCACATAATGGAGTTAGGGCTGCAGCTTTGGCTTATCTAGTTATTCGTTTGCCCGAAATACGCACCATAGGATTTTTTGATGTTTGGAAACGTGATTATCTAAAATCAATTCCTGATTTTAAGGATATACGCTCATTTAATTATCAACTGCTTGAACCTGAACATTTGTATCTTACTACCTTTTTAAGACTTAAATATAGTGAGACTGCTATCCCAAATGCAGATAGCGTAATAACATTAAGTGATTCGGATCAAATAAAAATAGTAGATGAAGATTTAATTCGTTTGTTTAAAGAGGTTAAACTTGTGAATGCTATAGGGATTATTAAAGCAGAGATGAACCAGCTGTATAGAATTAAATATAATATTCCTTCTATCAGAAAATTAACGATAAGTTCTTGTGGTCTTATTATGGTGCCTCAATATATGAATGAATTAAAACATCTTGAGGCATTAGATTTATCAAACAATCCATTAGATTATCTTTTAAAACCCAACTTGCCTCAGGTTCGAGTGTTGAACTTAGCACATACTAAAGTAAATGAAATGACTGTTAAAACTATACCTAATATTCAGGAGATTATTTTGTCAGATGAAACGCATCTAACAGCTTTTCGATTAACAGATATTAATTTATTGCCAAAAAATTTCAAGTATGTAATAGTAAATTCGGAAGGGAAAAGAAAAGAATTTGATATTAAAAAGGCAGTGTTTGTAGAGTCGGATAATAAGAAATCATTTTGGAAAATTTGGTAATTGAATACAATTATAATTTATATTTTAACTTTTAATAAACACAAATTATGGGATTATTTGACAAACTAAAGGGAGCCGTAAATGCTATCACAGGAGGATCCGCCGCTGTAACATTAAATTTACATAGCACTACTATTAATAAAGGAAGTGAATTTTATTTTACAGTTGATGTAAAAGTAAAAGATCAGTCAATTACTGTAAACTCTATTTATTTCAGAGTTTGGGCTACAGAAACGGTTAAAGTGATTCATAATGAGGTGGTGAATGGTAATTCTCAATCTAAAGAGAAAGTTGAGACTCGTAGAATCCATGAGTTTGTAGAAAATATTAGTGGTTCACAAGTCTTAGATGCGAATCAAACATATTCGTTTAACGGACAGTTTACTATTCCTGCAGGTTGCGAATCAACATTTAATGTTCATCCTAGAAAGGTATCTTGGGAAGCTGATGCAGGTTTAGATATGAAAGGTAATGACCCGGATTCTAAAAACATTGAAATAATAGTTCAATAGTTGTTTTACTATGCCTTTAAAAAAAAAGCCTCAGTTCATCACCGAGGCTTTTTTTATATGTCTAAATAATCTTCAAATTATCTTACAACTTGCACCCAACCTTTGTGTTCATCACCGTTAGGCATTTGTAAAATGTAGTAGTATACGGCATCACTCAATTCATCTGCATCCCATGAGTTGTCATAGTTTTCACTACGATAAACTGTATCTCCCCATCGGTTCGTGATACGTAAGAAGGATCCGCGTGGTAATCCCATAATTTCAAAACGATCATTTTGTCCGTCGTTATTCGGACTTATTAAGTTAGGAATAAAGAAGGCGACATTCACCTTGACTTCCACTTGTCCTTTACATCCTAAAGAATCTTGTAAGTAAATGGTATGAACACCTCTGGCGAAATTAGTTAAGATAGTCGTATCAGTTGTGATTCGAGTAAAGCTTAAGTTATCTCTACTCCAAGAATAATATGGAGTACCACCTTGTACATTATACAATCCGGTTTCAGCGGTAGCATAGTAACGATCCGCTAAAGAACTGTAAGTAGATGCGGTGATAGGTTCTGGTTCTGTTACCGGAATGCTATCAGTAGTTAATGTATCATACAATCCTGTCGCGTGGTTGTAGAGATAAAAACTGTCGATAGGATAGCTACATTCAATATCACTGATTTGTAAAGCATAATCACCTTTACTAATGTTGAAGTAAACTGTGGATGACCCAAAGTTGATATTGTTCAATTTATAAGAGAATGGCCCCACACCACCAACTAATGAGTCAATAACGATATAACCATCGCTATAACCATTACAAGTAGGAGGGTTTACACGAACAAAAGGAATAGGACCTTCTTTTTGAGGTAACACAACAGTATAACTAGCAGTACATCCTTTACTATCTTTTACACGTGCTTCGTAATCAGCAGCAACTAAGTTATTAAAGATGGTCGATGCGAAGTAGTTGTTTCCATCATCTAAACTGTAAACATACCCTGGATTACCACCAGTTACTGATATGAATTCTACAATTCCATCCGGATCTTGACAGGTAGCAGGACGAGTCACTACTGCAGTGAATACAATTGGATTTGGTTCTGTAATGGTAAATGGATAACCAATGTTACAGCCATTAGCATCTGTTATGGTAATCGTATAATTACCTGCAGTTAAGTTAGTGAAGTTAGAAGTAGTATTACTAACAGCGCCTAATGTATAAGTATATGGTGCAGTACCGCCTGTTACATTACTTAATGTAATTGTTCCTTCGTCTCTACCAGGACATACTACGTTGGTAATATTTTTAACAATCGAAGCGGTGTCTACACCGGAAGGTTGTGTTAATAGTGTCCCAATACTCGCTGTACAGCCATTTATATCGGAAACAGTAATGATGTATGGACCTGCTTTTAGTGCAGTAAAGTTACTGTCAGTTGAAGTACTAGGAGCACCCGATAATTGGAAAGTATAAGTAGGAGAACCTCCGTTAACTGTTACTTGTATTGCTCCATTAGTATTTCCAAAACATCCGGTAATATCAGTTTTAGATTTGATAGCTATCGTTAATGGGTTTGGAGCTACCACATCTACTGAGAAAGATGCGTTACATCCGCTACCATCGTTAATTTCTACGGAGTGTGTTCCACCTGATACATTAGTGAAAGTAGGTGACGATTGGAAGGTGCCGCCATCTATGGCATATGTAAACCCTGTAGAGGAACCATTTACTACTACGTCTATCACAGCGTCATTTGCACTTGCACAAGTAGGAGGAGTGGTTACATTAACGGTCGCATCAATTTTCTTAGTGGTCAATGCTACATCGATTGGCAAACTCATACATCCATTAATGTCACGAACCACTACTTTTACCGTTGAGTCCGCTAATAGAGATGGAATAACATAGGTAGTACCTGATTGGAAGTTTAATCCATTGTCAAATGAGTAGGACGAAGTTCCCGGAGTGTATGCAGCATCTAATGCTGCTGTGATAGTTGCCGAACTTCCTGAACATATGATAGCAGGAGCACCACTAGCAGTACCTGTTATAGCTGGTCCATTATTGATTAATGCAAAATCAGAAGCCGTACATCCTCTAGCGTCGGTTACTGTTAAAGAATAAGCACCGGATGCTAATGTTGTTTGAGCCGCAGCGGTGTTTCCATTTGACCATGCATAAGAATATGGTGATGTTCCACCATTTACATTTGGTGTAGCAGTTCCATTAGTTGCACCATTACAAGTAGCATCCGTTGTAGCAATCGTTACTTGCAATAATGCCGGTTCTGTTATGGTTGTAGCGCGAATTAAAGTACAACCTCCATTGTCAGTAATGGTAACTGAATAAGAACCTGCTAATAAATTATTAATATCTTCTGTAGTAGCACCTGTATTCCAAGAGAAGGAGTAGGGAAGAGAACCTCCACTTACTGTTAAGTCGATACTACCAGTGTTTCCTCCATTACATAAAACATTGGTTGGTGTTAGTGTAGCGTTTATAGGAGCCGCTGTATTAACAGTAAAGCTTCCCGATTGTGAACAAAGTGCAGCATCTGTAACAATCACGCTGTAATTTCCTGTTGTTAATCCACTGATATCTTCTGTAGTTGCTCCGGTAGACCAAACATATGTATATGGAGATGCACCACCGCTAACACTAATATCAATAGCTCCGGTAGCACCACCGTTACAAGAAATATTAGAGATAACGGATGTAATCACCATAGTGCTTGGTGTAGAAATAAGGAATGTACTATCATTGGTACAACCATTATTGTCTGTTATAGAAACGGTGTAGGATCCAACTGTTAAATTATTTACTATAGTACCTACTGATCCCGTACTCCATACGTAATTATATGGACTTGTACCACCCGTAACGGATGTAATTGAAATACTACCGTCGCTACCACCACCACAACTTGCATTAATAACTGTTGCTGTAGCTTGGAATGGAGCTGGTTCAGTTATGGTAAAATTAGCTGACTGATTACAAGTGTTATTGTCACTCACGGTAACAGAGTAGCTTCCAGGTGCTAATCCTGAAATGTCTTGACTAGTCATTCCATTTGACCATAAGTAGGAGTAGGGTGCAGATCCACCACTTACGTTTAGGTCAATAGAGCCATTGTCCTCACTATTACAATTACTATTGCTTGCAACACCTGATAGAACTATAGCTGTAGGTTCTGTGATAGTAATAGATGCATTAGCTGTACAAGATGTAGCGTCAGTTACAGTAACTGTATAATTGCCTGCAGCTAATCCGCTAATATCTTCAATAGTAGCACCTGTATTCCATGCAAATGTATAAGGGCTATTACCACCACTTACTGTTAAGTTTATAGCTCCATTGCCGCCGCCATTACAAAGTACATTGGTAGCTGTAGTTGCTACAGATATCGGAGTAGGATTGGCAATTGTAAATGTTCTAGAAGTTGCGCATAAGTTGGCATCCGTGACAGTAACCGTATAAGTTCCTGCCGGAAGAGAGGAAAGATCTTCTGTATTAGCTCCGTTAGACCATGAATAGATATAAGGAGTTGTACCTCCACTAATGCTAATGTTGATTGCTGCGGTTGAAGCTCCATTACAAATTAAAGGAGTAGAGACACCGGAAACAATCATACTAGTTGGAGTATTGATGCTATAAGTAGCAGAGTTGCTACAGCCTTTATTATCCGTTACTGTTACTGAGTATGATCCAATTGTTAAGTTACTAACGCTAGCAGTAGTAGCACCATTGCTCCATAAATAAGTATAAGGAGCTGTGCCACCATTTACTGCTGTTATAGAAATACTGCCATTCGTACCACCGCTACAATCAGCATCTGTGATGGAAGTAGTGAAGATTAAAGGAGAAGGTTCAATTACTGTATAATTTGCATTGCTGCTACATCCGTTAGCATCTGTAACAGTAATCGTATAAGAGCCTGCAGTTAAACTTGCAATATCTTCACTAGTAGCGCCGGTAGACCAAGAAAAAGTATATGGAACAGACCCTCCATTAACCGTAATATTAATCATACCATCATTACCGCCGTTACAAGTTACATTGGTAATAACACGAGTAATGTTTATAGCAGCAGGTTGAGTTATTGTTGCTGAAGTTGTAGCAGTACAACCTTTACTGTCTGTGATGGTTAAGTTATATGTTCCGGCAACTAAACTACCAATATCTTCTGTAGTAGCCCCATTTGACCATAAATAGGTATATGGTGCTGTACCTCCGCTAACGGTAACATTGATACTTCCATTATTGGCACCGAAACAAGTGATAGGGGTTGTGGTATTACTCACAACTATAGCAGTAGGAGAGGTAATGGTAATGTTTCTAGTTTGTATACAACCGCTGTTATCTGTTACAGTAATTAGATAGGAACCCGCATCTAGTCCGGATATATCTTCTGTAGTAGCTCCGTTAGACCATGAATAGTTGTAAGGAGTAGTACCACCTGTAACGGTAATGTTAATACTACCATCGTTGCTATTAAAACATTTTTCATTTACGGATGTATGAGTAATAGAAACTGGAGAAGGTGCTGTAATATTAAAGGTTCTTGTTTGTACACAACCTTTATTGTCGGTTACAGTTACGGTGTACGAACCGATAGCTAATCCGCTAATATTGGCAGTAGTAGCTCCATTACTCCAAGAATAAGTATAAGGACTTGTTCCACCCGATACTGTAGTTGTGATTGCCCCATTATTCCCACCTGTACATGTGGTATTAGTAATTGTCCCAGTCACATTAATTGCAGCAGGCTGTATAATAGTATAAGATTGATTAGTGATACATGAATTCCCATCAGTAACTGTTATGGTATAATTTCCTGCAGCTAATCCAGTAAGATCTTCAGTGTTGGCGCCATTAGACCAATTATACATGAATGGAGAAGTTCCACCTGAAACAGTTAAGTTGATAGTTCCATTGGATAGACCATTACATGTGATATCTGTTACTATAGCTGTTAGACTTAATGCAGATGGTTGGTTGATAGTAAATGATAGTAAATTAACACAACCTTTCGCATCTGTGATGGTCAAGTTATAAGAACCTGCTACTAATCCGGATATATCTTGTGTTGTAGCTCCATTATCCCATGAATAGATATAAGGAGCAGTTCCTCCACTTACGGTGATATCTATATTTCCATCATTCCCATTAAAGCAAGTTACTTGGGTAACGATTCCCGATGATGTTAATGCTAAAGTTGGTTGCCCAATGGTAGAAGCAACATTAAATATACATCCGGCAGCATCTGTAATTACAACATTGTAGTTCCCTGCAACTAATCCGGATACATCCTCTGTGGTAGCTGCATTGGACCACAAATAGGTATATGGAGCTGTTCCACCGCTTACCGTTAAATCAATACTACCATTATTGCCACCTAAGCAGGCTACATCTGTTACAACTGCGAAGGCTGAAATAGCACTAGGCGTGGTCAATGTTTGTGAAAATGTAGCCGTACAAGAATTTGCATCTGTAACAGTAACGGTATAAGTACCGGCACCAATGTTCGATAAATCTTGTGTAGTATTTCCATTAGACCACAAATAGGTATAAGGAGATGTTCCTCCACCTACTGTTAAATCAATACCACCGGTTGTTCCTCCACTACAATTAATAGGTGTAGTGCTTGCTGATGTAGTAATAGCGCTAGGTTCATTAACCGTGAAATTAAAGTTGTTAGTACATCCATTGGCATCACGTATGGTTACTGAATAATTACCAGCGGCTATTCCAGAAATATCTTCAGAAGTAGCTCCATTTGACCATGTGAAAGTGTAGCTCCCCGCTCCGCCGCCAGCAGTAATGTTAACAGCCCCATTGGTGCCTCCGTTACAAGTTACGTTAGTAATTACACTTGTAGCAGTAATAGCAGTTGGTTCTGTTAACGTTATAGAGGTATTGTTTGAACAACTGTTCGCATCTGTCACAGTCACTGAATAGGTTCCTGCTGAGATTCCGCTTAAGTCTTGAGTAGAACTACCGTTTGACCAAGAATAAATATAAGGAGCAGTACCACCTGCTACTGATAAATTAATACTACCGTTAGTGCCTCCATTACAAGTAGGAGATACTTCAGTATGTGTTAAGTTGATGGATGGAGGATTAGTGATGTTAAAAGATTGGGTTCCTGTACAGCCTGTAGCGTCGGTTACTGTAACCGAGAAAGAACCTGCATTAAGACCTGAAATATCTTCGGTAGTAGCACCGTTGGACCAAGCATAAGTATAGGGTGAAGTTCCTCCACTTACAGATAAATCTATACTACCATTACCAGTCCCTGCACAAGTAGGGGAACTGGTTGAACCACTTAATGTGATAGCTGATGGTGAAATAATATCATAAGAGGCTGTAGCCGGACAATTGTTACCATCTCTTACGGTAACACTATAGGTTCCATTGGCTAAATTAGAAATGTCTTGTGTTGTAGCCCCATTTGACCATGTGTAAGAATAGGGTAATGCCGGAGCACCACCACTTACATCAATATCCAAGCTACCATTCGTTTGACCAAAACAAAAATTATTAGTTTGGTTGTTTAAAGTAATGACAATTGGAGGAGGTTCAGAAACCGTTACTGTCTGTGTACAAAACGCAAACAACCCACCACCTAACGGTACCTGTACCACCACGAAATAATTATTATCTGCCGGAAGATTGGTAAATGTGTAGTTGTTGAATGGGTGATTGCTTACAATCACAGGGCCTGTGACTACACCGAATAAAGAATAAGTATAGGATGGAAAAGCACCCGTAACAGCTACATTGATACTCCCCGAATTATCGCCATTACAGTTTAAGTTATTAGGGGTAACTGTCCAGCTTAACATTGGGGATGTACATTGTGCCTGAACCTTCTCTGCGTTATATAGAAGATAGAGCAGTATGAACAGATACTTACTTAAGTAACCTATATTTTTAAAAAACTTAATTCCCATGCTTCTCAACAACATCACTTCTTATTATAGGGTTACGTTTTCGCTTACAAAAGCCTTACTTGCGTCAGAAACTACGATTAAATAATCTCCTGAACTTAAATTGGATAGAGTATATGATTTTTCGAAACTAATCGTCTGTTGTGGTAATGATGTGCCATATGCAGTTATTTTATATGGACCCGTACCTTTAACCACAGTAACTGTGATTTTTCCATTAGCTTGACCACCTGTCGGTGCCACTTTTGTTACTTCAATCTGTACTGATTGTTGGTTTACTATGTTGGAATAGACCTCTTGGTTTCCCTCAAAATGATAGGTGAAACCTTCTGTTTGAAGACCTAAAAGTGTAATAGTCAATATGATAGAGGCTTGTAAATGTCTGTTTTTCATACCCTAATGACAGATAGTTTCATTTTTATACGTGAATAACTTCTTGAGGTTGTTAATTTTAGACAAATACTATTATTGAAGTATTAATTTTTGTATATAAACTTTACCAAAAAGTTAAAAACCCACCCTTTAATTGTATCCATTTAAGATACCGCTAAAATACAATTTTTTAGATTGTGGATATCTAAAACTTTGAATTTTAATTCTTATTTCTTTTGCTATTTTTGTTTTAACTCAGAATAATCGAATAAAACCATCATTCTTTAACTATTTTATTTTATGGCATTTGATTTAGAAATGATTAAGGAGGTATATGCCCGTATCCCTCAGCGTGTAGAAGCAGCCAAAAAATTATTGGGTAGACCACTTACTCTTACCGAGAAGATTCTTTACTCTCACTTGGACGAGGGGACTCCTAAAAGTGTGTTTGAAAGAGGTAAATCCTATGTAGATTTTAATCCGGATCGTGTAGCTATGCAAGATGCTACCGCTCAAATGGCTCTTTTACAGTTTATGCAGGCAGGCCGACCTAAAGTGGCCGTTCCCTCTACTGTACATTGTGACCACTTAATTATGGCCAAAGTAGGGGCTGAAACGGATTTAGCGGTAGCTAACAAAGAATCCAAAGAGGTTTTTGATTTTTTATCTTCTGTTTCTAATAAATATGGTATCGGTTTTTGGAAACCGGGTGCAGGTATTATCCATCAGGTGGTATTAGAAAATTATGCTTTTCCGGGTGGTATGATGATAGGTACCGATTCGCATACAGTAAATGCTGGCGGTTTAGGTATGCTTGCTATCGGTGTGGGTGGAGCGGACGCTTGTGACGTGATGGCTGGTCTTCCTTGGGAACTTAAATTCCCTAAACTGATTGGAGTAAAACTTACCGGTAAGTTAAACGGGTGGACTTCACCTAAAGATGTTATATTAAAAGTAGCGGGCATATTAACTGTAAAAGGTGGTACCGGTGCTATCGTTGAATATTTTGGTGAAGGTGCTTTATCTATGTCCTGTACCGGAAAAGGTACCATTTGTAACATGGGAGCAGAAATCGGTGCTACTACATCTACCTTCGGATATGATGATTCTATGGAGCGCTACTTACGTGCTACCGGTCGTCATGATGTAGCTGATTTAGCTAATGGTATCAAGCAACACTTAACAGCCGATCCTGAAGTTTACGCTTCTCCTGAAAAGTATTTTGATCAATTAATAGAAATAGATTTATCTACTCTTGAACCACATTTGAATGGTCCGTTTACTCCGGATTTAGCTACTCCTGTTTCTAAAATGAAAGAGGAATTAGTGAAAAATGGATGGCCGTCTAAAGTGGAGTGGGGCTTGATTGGTTCTTGTACCAACTCGTCTTACGAAGATTTGTCTCGCGCTGCGTCGGTAGTTAATCAAGCAGTGGCTAAAGGTTTAACTAAGAAAGCAGAATTTGGTATTAACCCGGGCTCAGAGCAAGTTCGCTATACAGCGGAACGTGACGGCTTGTTGGATACATTTAAAAAAATGAATACCACCTTATTTACGAATGCATGTGGTCCGTGTATCGGTATGTGGGATCGTATGGGGGCAGAGAAAAAAGAAAAGAACACCATCGTTCATTCGTTCAACCGAAATTTTGCTAAGCGTGCGGATGGAAATCCTAATACATATGCATTTGTAGCTTCACCTGAATTAGTAGCAGCTATTGCTATTGCGGGTGATTTAGGCTTTAATCCAATCACAGATACACTTATTAATGATAAAGGGGAGAAGGTAAAATTAGATGGACCTTACGGTGATGAATTACCTAAAAAAGGTTTTGCGGTAGAAGATGCAGGTTATCAAGCTCCGGCTTCGAATGGTGCTAATGTAACGGTTAACGTTTCTCCAACTTCTGATCGTTTACAATTACTAGATCCATTTCCTGCTTGGGAAGGTAAGGATTTATTAGGGTTGAAATTATTGATTAAAGCAAAAGGTAAGTGTACTACCGATCATATTTCTATGGCTGGTCCATGGTTAAAATATCGTGGTCACTTAGATAATATTTCCAATAACATGTTGATTGGTGCAGTAAACTTCTTCAATGATAAAACTGATGAGGTGAAGAATCAATTAACGGGAGCATTTGGACCTGTTCCTGCTACACAACGCGCGTACAAAGCAGCTGGTATTGGCTCTATTGTGGTAGGGGATGAAAACTATGGTGAAGGTTCTTCTCGTGAGCACGCTGCCATGGAACCTCGTCACTTAGGTGTCCGTGCCGTATTGGTAAAATCATTTGCTCGTATTCACGAAACCAACTTGAAGAAACAAGGTATGTTAGCTTTAACTTTTGCAGATAAAGCAGACTATGATAAAATTCAAGAAGACGATACGATTGATATTGTAGGTCTGGTTAATTTTGCTCCAAACAAACCATTAACCCTTATCTTAACACACAAAGATGGTTCGAAGGAAGAAATCTTTGCGAATCATTCCTACAACGAACAACAAATTGCTTGGTTCAAGGCTGGAGGAGCATTGAACATCATTCGTGCAAGTGTGAAATAATCTTCTCATTCAATTTATATTTCATTACTATCGTTCCGCTTATAGGAACGATAGTTTTATTTTATGTCATTTTTAAGAATTTTCATTGTCATCATAGGACTATATGGGTTATTCCTACTGATTAATCCTCCGGATCGTAATAACTGGGGAGCAGGTGTGTTTTATATTCCATTGTTGTTTCTTACGCCTGCAATAATCGCGGAATTAATATTCATCTGGATAAAAAAGAAATACAATCCTAAAGGATATTCAATTTACACATTACTAACCTTGATTGTTATTCTGTTTGCTTCCTTACCTGTATACAATTGGTTGGACTCTGTAGAAAACTACATTATTATTCCCGATAATTATCAGAAAGATTACGTTATAGTGGCGTATGATTATTCTAAAGAAAAAAGTTTTCATGAAACATTTAGTATACCTAATCGCAAACGAATAGTTTCATTCGATCATAGTGGTATTATTTATGTTTCAAATGAGTTAAGGACTACTAATGATCAGTTGTTAAGGGCGCTGTTTAAAAGGGAATCAGCTACAAAATGGGATAGAGTAATTTTTGTACAAAATGCTACGTGGCAGAAGCCCGATGAAGTACTAGGAGATATAAATTATAATATCATTTGGTTGAAGGACAAGGGGCATGTCTATTCGGATTCATTGATAAAAGCCGATGGAATTATATTTAAAAATAAATACGAATAACTTTTAATACAACTGCGACCTTCTCAACAAGAAAGGAGTCAATACCTGTTCAATATCTTCATTGATATCAGCCACAATTAATTCAATACCCATTTCTCCGCAACGTAAATAAATATCATTCAAATAAGCCGACATGGAGCTTTGGTATTGTTGTTGTATTTCGTGAGGATATATTTTTACTTTTTCGCCGCTTTCAGCATCTTCCACCCAATAGGGACGTTGTTCCCAGTTTAAATCAATTTCTTGAGTTTTGTCGATGACATGAAATAGCAACACATCATGTTTGTTGTGTTTTAAATGTTGTAAAGAAGCGAATAAATCCTCTACTCTGCTTTGTTCCCCAAGTAAATCGGTAAAAACAATCACCATAGCTCTTTTTCCGGCAACTTCTGCTAAGTGGTGACACACTTGAGGTAGATTACCTGAACGTTGAGTAGGTTTATTCTCTGAAATGAGGGCTTGTAATTGTTGATGAATCGTATGTAAATGGATTCGAGTAGATTTTACCTGAGTAGAAGTTAAAATATCTTCCGCAAAGGTGTACAAACTGAACGCATCACGTTGACGTTGCATTAAGTTCATCAAAGAAGCGATAGCAACGATGCTAAAAAGTAGTTTAGAACGATTTTCTTGTTCTGGATAAAACATACTGGAAGAAACATCTAATGCTACAAAAGCTTTTAGATTGGTCTCCTCATCATAAGTTTTTACCATCAACTTATCCGTTTTAGCAAACACTTTCCAATCGATGTGGCGCATGCTTTCCCCGGGATTATAATTACGGTGTTCAGCAAACTCTACTGAGAAGCCGTGATAAGGTGATTTATGTTTACCCGTGATAAACCCATCCACCAAATGTTTGGCTAAAAGTTCTAAATTACCGAAGGAGGGAATGTCTTCTAAACGCATTGAATTGTTATTCTATATATTGAATAGTTCCATAGATTGGAAATAAATTTAAAGAATAAATGCAGTATTAGGAATTTATTTGTAATTTAAAGGGAGGAAAATAATAGTTTTACTTACATTAAAAACTTTTAGTCTGGTGGAAGAAGGAAAAGAAAAAGACAACGTAGAGATTTATTCTCAACGTGTGCGTGCAGGAAAGAGAACGTATTTCTTTGACATTAAGTCAACTCGCTCCAATGATTATTACTTGACCATTACGGAAAGTAAGAAGCGTTATAAGGACGAGGGATTCTATTATGAGAAGCATAAGATCTTTTTATATAAAGAGGATTTTGAAAAGTTTTTGGAAGCTTTACAGCAAACCATAGAGCATGTAAAAACCGAGCTAATGCCCGGGGTAGATTTCTCCAAGTTTGAAACTCGCGAGGAAGAAGATGAGTCCTTGGGAGACACAGAGTTGAAATGGGATTAATACCTTACATAAGTTTTCTGTGAAAAAGTAGAGGTTTTTGTACTTTTATTGCGTATTGTTCGCTTTTACCTGTTTCAATGCGTATTTTTGCATTAATAAAGCTTTTTATTTTAAGAAATGGGTTTAAAGTGTGGTATTGTTGGACTTCCAAATGTAGGGAAGTCGACCTTATTTAATGCATTGTCGAATGCAAAAGCAGAGGCTGCGAATTATCCTTTTTGTACGATCGAACCAAATATTGGGGTAGTTACGGTTCCGGATACAAGAATAGCAGCACTCGAAGAACTAGTTCATCCGGAAAAAACAATTCCGGCAATAATGGAATTTGTGGACATTGCAGGATTGGTGAAAGGTGCCAGCAAGGGAGAAGGGTTAGGGAATCAATTCTTAGCTAATATCCGTGAAGTGGACGCTATTGCTCACGTTATTCGTTGCTTTAATGATGATAACATCATTCACGTAAACGGTAAAGTAGATCCGGTTTCCGACAAAGAAATTATTGATACTGAACTTCAGTTGAAAGATTTAGAATCGGTAGAGAAGAAAATATCTCGAGTTGAAAGAACGGCAAAATCCGGCGATGCGAAAGCAAAGAAAGAATTAGCTGTTTTGGAACAATTCAAAAAACACTTGATGGAGGGCAAGAGTGCTCGTAGTCTTCAAGTGTCCGATGAAGATTTAAAAGCAGTGGAAGATATTCACTTGCTGACAATAAAACCTGTTATCTATGTTGCTAACGTGGAGGAACAATCTCTTCCAAATGGTAACAAATGGGTTGAAATATTAAAAGATGCAGTAAAAGACGAAAACGCTCAAGTAGTAGTTGTTTCGGCTTCTATTGAAGCTCAAATTCAAGAGCTGACCGATCCGGAAGAAAAAGCCATGTTCCTTGCGGAATATAGTTTAGAAGAATCCGGTTTAAATAAATTGATTCGTGCTGCTTATAGTCTGTTAGATTTGATTACTTATTTCACAGCAGGGGTTAAAGAAGTAAGAGCATGGACAATAACTAAAGGATGGAAAGCGCCGGCTGCGGCAGGTGTGATTCACTCCGACTTTGAAAGAGGCTTTATTAGAGCAGAAGTAATAAAGTTACCAGATTACCAAAAATTCAAAACGGAATCTGGCTGCAGGGATGCAGGGAAAATATCTGTAGAAGGTAAGGAATACGTAGTCGAAGACGGCGACATTATGCATTTTAGATTCAACGTCTGAACTATTTCCTTATCCAAAGGGTTCTATGTTAGATTTTTAAACAAAAGTAATTGTGAGAGTACGTTTAATTTTCGGATTGGTGAACAAAGGGGCCTACGTTCCTTTCCATCATCAGTACCTTATCCACGAGTTCTTGTCTACCTACATTGAACAGTATTTCAGTTCAAGTCCAGGTAAGTCATCTACTTCGTATTACAACTTCTCCGCTCTGAAGGGGCAAACTAGAGTCGGAAAAGATGGACTACATTTCTATTCCAGTAAAATTACGTTGATCTTATCATCCAACGATGTCAAGTTACTTGAATTCGCTGTGAAGAAAATATTTGACGAACCTCAAGTAATGGTAGGTAAGCTAATCTTAAATCCTCTTCACGCGGATAAAGAAGAACTTCCTGATTTTACTAACGAGATGAAGTATATCTGTTTATCTCCTCTGTCTATTATCTCAGCTGCAGATAATAATGTGGATGCAAAACGTTTCATAAACCCATCTTTAGATGTGTTCTCTGACGCTTTGTATGAAACAACTATGAGCAGAATGGAGAAAGCCGGATTCACTCAAGAAGAATTAGCTCAGTATTTCCAATTCCAATTAGTACCGGATAAGGATTACTTAAACAAAATAAAAGGTGAAGAGAAAAAATTTGCTCGTATTTTCCCTGTATATATGTCAGGTGAAAAACACGAAGTAAGAGGTTATACTTTCCCTTTCAAATTATATGCGCATCCTAAAGTACAAGAGTTTGTCTTTACTTGTGGATTTGGTCTATACACCGACAAAGGTTTTGGAATGTTAGATATTGCTAACTCAGATCCTAATAAGCGTGTGTTGCCTTTTATCGCAGCTAAAGAAGGAGCATCAGAGGTTTAACGTCCTCTAAAACGTTGTTGAAAATAGCCTACGGCTCTATCGTATAATTCGCCTTGAACACGCGCATATACGATAATGTCGTAGGCATTTTCTGTTAATGAGCTATTCCCTTCAAAATAGGTATCATCACGCATTCCTGCATTAACGACCGTATACATATAATTGTAGTATCCTTGTTTCATCCAAAAGGAACCTACATAAGCTTTTAATGTATCGTCGTAGGTCATTTTATAACGTTCTTCAATCAAATTCTGATTAAATCCTCCTACAATATAAACGTCACCTGGAGCAGGTGTTTTAGCATTTAATTTAAAATGTACTACAGCATAATCAGGTTCTATCGTACGATTTTGTGTTTCATATAACTCGGGTAGAAATGCTCCATTAATATCATCATAGAAAGTATATGTTAAGCCCTTCCGTGAAGCTTCTTCTAGTATCCATACTTCAGCAAAATCATTGTTACGGACTACTTTCCCCATATAAATTCCATTGAAACGAACGGATCGCATATCGAAATAACGAAACTCATTCAGTCCATTGAAAGCAGTTTCATTATTATAGAAATCATAATCCAACGTTTTTTCATAATCACGTACAAACGTAGGGCGTAGGTTAGTGCGTGCATTATCCCAACGATAATTTTGACGAACTACTATTTTAAAATCTTGGAAGGTATTTGCCACCATGATATTGTTGTAAATCACCTTGAAGTTTACTTGTTGTTTGGTGAAAGCATCAGCTGGAATCACCGATCTGCGTATGTCCGGTACGATGTTACAACTTGATTCATAAACTACCATACGTTTGGTAAGTACTAAATCATCCTCATCATAATTACGATATACTTTAACAAGATAATTGCCGCTTACTTTTACCTTGGGAATAGTAGTAGCATGGCGGTAATATAAGGTGCGCGTCGAATAGGACATCTCTCGGTCCGTTATTCTAAACTCATTAAAATCATATAAATATTGACTAGAGTTTAAATAGGAGACCGTCCAGTCGGCATTGCAATGGTATAGTTTGAAATAATAATTTTGGGGTTCGTCTCCCAAATCGTCAAACTCTAAAATAAGTGGGTTGGTCTGTTGTATGGTTGTAATTGGACTTAGACCTTGTGGTCCCTCCAATGAAGTATACAATTTGACATTGTAAATTCGTTCTCTATAAATTTTGTCTATGTTGGGTACTTCTCCTGCAAATAAGGAGGAAGATAAAAATGCCAAAATAAGGAACGATAATAATCGAATAGTATACTTAATCATATCTACAGAGAACGCAAGAACCATACCTAAAATTACTCTAATTTACCCATTAGATCTTCCCATTGTTGTTGCCATTCGGCTAATTGGTCTTCTATTTTCTGAAGTTGTAAGCCAAAATCAGCTAATTTATCCGGATTACTATAGTTCTCAACCTTGCTCAATTCCTCTTCTATAGAAGCTTTCTTCTTTTCCCATTCAGTTATTTTCTCTTCAATCTTCTTTATTTCCATTTCTATTTTCTTTGTAGAGCTATTATCCTTTTTCTCAATCGCCGGTTTTTTCGTGTTAGTATTGGTAGTGGTTTTCTCCTCCGTCTTTGCCGGTGATTTTATGTTTTGTTGCCAATACATGTATTCATCTAAAGACCCTGGATATTCTTTTATTTGTTGTTCTTCTATGTACCAAATTTTAGTAGCTACTTGCGAAACAAAGTGACGGTCGTGACTAACTACTACACATGTACCTTCATACTGCTGCAGGGCTTGAATCAGGATGTTCACCGATACAATATCCAAGTGGTTAGTAGGTTCATCTAACAACAAAAAGTTAGCATTTGAAATTAAAGTTTTAGCTAAAGCTACACGGGATTTTTCTCCTCCGGATAATACTTTGATTTTTTTGAAAACATCATCACCGGCAAATAGGAAACACCCTAAAACGTTTCGTAATTCCGTTTCTGATTTTTCCGTTCCCATCATTTTTAATTCATCCAAAAGTGTGTTCTCTAAATCTAAAGACTCTAATTGATGCTGAGCAAAGAAGGATGGTATTACATTATGTCCATTGATTACTTCACCTGTGATGTTTTCATCACCACTGATGATGCGTAGGAGTGTGGATTTGCCACGACCATTAGCACCAATTAAGGCGATTTTATCACCACGTTCTATTCGTGCAGTAGTGTTGGTTAATATTTTTAAATCTCCGTAAGCTTTACTTACGCCTTTTAATTCACGAATAGTTCTGCCCGGAGTTACTTTAAATTGAAAACGGAAATTGACAGCTTGATTTTCTTCCAATATATCATCAATCATATCCATACGCTCCAGCGACTTCACGCGAGATTGAACTTGACGAGCTTTGGTAGCTTGCGCACGGAAGCGTTCAATGAACTTTTCCGTTTGTCTTATCTTAGCTTGTTGATTTTCAAAAGCAGCTTTTTGTATTTCTTTTCGAAGTGTTCTTTCTTCTAAATAGAAATCGTAATTGCCTTCATAAAGAGTAATTTGTTGATTCGCCACTTCAACAATTTTATTTACTGCATTATTTAAAAAAGCACGATCGTGAGATACAATGATAACAGCACCTTCGTAGGATTGTAAATAATTCTCTAACCATTGAATAGAGGGTAAATCCAAGTGGTTGGTAGGCTCATCCAGTAGGAGTAGAGCAGGTTTAGCTAATAACATCTTAGCTAGTATTACTCGCATACGCCATCCTCCGGAGAAAGATTTAAGTGGTCGATGTAAATCGTTGGAACCAAAACCTAAACCTTCTAATATTTTTTCTGCACTTGATTGGATGGTATATCCTTCTAATGCTTGAAATCGTTCTTGTAATTTGGATAGTTTATCTACTAGTGATTCTTCATAGTTAGTTTCCATCTGCTGAAGAATACGATCCATCTCCGCCTGTATTTTAGTAGCTTCCTCAAAAGCCTGCATCGCTACAGCTAGGATGCTATCATCACTTTGAAAAGAAAGTAAATCTTGATTTAAATAACCAATCGTACAATCTTTACTTTTTTGAACATTACCTTCATCTACGGAATATTCACCATTGATGATTCGTAACAAAGTTGTTTTTCCGGTACCATTAGCACCTATCAATCCCATCTTATCTTTAGGTTGAATTTGTAGAGTAGCTCCTTCGTACAAAGCCCTACCACCTATGAAATAAGAAATATTATTTAACGTTAACATAGATGTAAAAATACAATATTAAATTCTTAGGTGAAATGGGAACTATAGAATACTTTATGCAGTTAGTTTATTAATTAATACTTTTAGTTTATGAAACAGTTTTTATTTATTGTTTTTCTATCATTTGTTCATTCTCAAATGGTTCTAGCTCAAGGGTGCAGTGATGCCGGTGGTTGTAGTGTAGGTGGAATTCAACCTCAAAATAGAACAGATTCATCCTCTTTAACATCCAATATTTTTAAAGCCGGATATACCTTAGGTTTTGGTAAACGAAATACCATGATTCACCAATGGTATGGTGAATGGAAGCATACTTGGAAAGATACTTGGACTTTTCAATTGAAAGTCCCATTTCAAGTTGCCTCCGGCGAATTAGGCAATCAATGGGCATTAAGTGATATTATCACGTCTATCACACATTCTCAAAAAATTAATAAGGTATCTTCCTTCAAATCTACCATAGGTTTTCGATTACCTACAGGTATTTCATCTATAGCTTCTTCTGCTCACGATAGTTTAGATTTACCTATGGTGTATCAAGGATCTTTAGGAACATTTGATTTGATATTAAATGCAACTTATCGTCACAAAGCGTGGTTAGTGGGTGTAGGCTACCAACAGGTTTTAGTTCACAACAATAAAAATACATACTTGCCCGACTATTGGGTTACCTTGCCCAAAGGCAGTGCCTATGACCCTTCCAATCAATTAAGAAGAGGTAATGACTTCATGGTACGACTAGAATATCGTCCTAAAATAAAGTCGTTTCAACCGTTTATTGGTATGTTGTGGCTTTATCGTTTGAAAGGAGATAGTTATCTTAATGCTCAACAAGAACGCATCACACCTTCCGGTTCAAAAGGAACAACGTTGAATGGTATTGCAGGTGTAGCTTGGGATATATCATCTAATTCAACTATAGAACTAAGCTATGCTCAGCCCTTTATCAATCGTACAGTAGGAGCAGATGGTTTATTACGATCTAAAGTTGTACATTTGAGTTATTCGTATTCGTTTTGATATGGCTCGACCGGAGTTTGATGATATATTTATGGAGTTGGCAGTGAATCTGGCCAAGCGTTCACATTGTGTAAAACGTCACGTAGGTGCCGTTTTAACAAAAGATACTCGAATCATTTCTATCGGGTATAACGGTCCTCCTGAAAAAACACATAATTGCGACGAAGAATGGCCGGGTGAAGGTTGTCCCAGAGATTCAAAGAATAGTTGTTCGTTAGCATTACATGCTGAAGAAAATGCAATTATCTATGCAGTGAAGAATGGAACGGATATTTCCGGCACTACTGTTTATGTGACTTTATCTCCTTGTTTGTCTTGTGCTCGTTTGATGTATGCTTCCGGCGTTAAAAAAGTTGTTTACTTGCATTCTTATGCGAAGTATAAAGGCTTACCAAAAGACGAAGGAGTAGAGTTTCTAACTAAGTTTGGAGTAGAAGTAGAAGAGTATGATGAGACACACCTCATCACACCCGAAAATTAATTAGATAATATTTACTTCCGCTTCTAAACTAACGCCGAATTTTTCTTTTACATCGGCTTGAATTTGTTGCGATAAGTTCACTAACTCATTTCCTTTTCCATTACCGTAATGAACAAGTACTAAAGCTTGTTTATCATGTACGCCTACAGCGCCCATTCGTTTTCCTTTCCATCCTGATTGTTCAATTAACCATCCTGCAGGGATTTTAGTGTATCCTGCTTGGCTACCCGGATAAGAAGGAATAGTTGGGAATTGTGTATGTATGGATTGGAAAACAGTAGTAGGTATTTCCGGGTTTTTAAAGAAGCTTCCGGCATTACCAATTTCAGCCGGGTTCGGTAACTTACTTTGACGAATATGAATCACGGCATCACTTACATTTTTAATCGTAGGATGTTCAATATTCATTTCTTTCAATGTATCCTTAATAGCACCGTAAGAAGTATTGACTTGTACTTTTTTTGAAAGTTTAAATTCGACGGATGTAACTACAAATTTACCTTTTAATTGATGTTTAAAAATACTATCACGATATCCAAATTGACATTCGCTATTGTTGAATGATTTATCTTCTAAAGAGTTTAAAGTAACTCCATTCACTTGAGTGATGACATCTTTCACTTCTACACCATAGGCGCCAATGTTTTGAATAGGAGAAGCTCCTACAGTCCCCGGTATTAGAGATAAATTTTCAATCCCAGCATAATCATGTTGCACACAATACAATACAAAATGATGCCAATTCTCACCCGCTCCAACGCGTAGAGTTACATGTTCATCAGTAGATGAAATGAGCTCAATTCCTTTGCATTGGTTATGTAAAATCCAGCCGTGGTAATCTCCTCGAAATAACATATTGCTTCCTCCTCCTAATATTAAAATAGGAGAAGAGGACGGTATTTCTTTTACCAGTTCTTTTAACTCCTCTGAAGAGGAAAATACAGCGTATTTATCCGCTACACAAGGGAAGCCAAACGTAGTTAATGCTTGAACAGAATATTTATTTTGAATAGAAATCATAATTAAGATTGCTTACCAATACGGTAACCTTTGGTAGCGTAGAATAAAATAAATAAGTAACAAGGTAACAAAATGATATATGCATTTTGTTTTCCTAACATATCATCTGAAGATAACCAACCATAAGCTAAAGGCAGTAGAGCACCACCTGCAATTCCCATAATTAATAAAGCCGATCCTTTAGGTGTTAGTTGTTTTAAACCTGCTATAGCTAATGGCCAGATAGCAGGCCAAACGATAGCATTGGCTGCTCCTAACAAAGCTACACATGCCACACTGTAAATTCCTTGTAAGAAAATAATTCCAAAGGTTAACAATATTCCTGCGATGGAGCTAATGGCTAATAGTTGCTGTTGTGATAAAAAGTTGGGAATTAATATCACTCCCATAAAATATCCGGCGAGCATAGCCGTCAATGTTAAAGAGGTGAATGATTTGGAGGTATCAAGAGGAATGTTCCAACCTTCTGTAGCATAGGTAGCAATCGTATCTCCGGCAATTACTTCGGCACCTACATATAAGAATAACGAAATGAAACCTAACCAAAGATAAGTATATGGAAATAGAGCAGTGAAAGAATTATCCGATTCGTTGGCAGAAGCCTCCATTTCAGGCTCAGGTAAACTAACCCACCATAGAAATAGGCTTAGTAAAATTAAGGAAATACTTAACAAAATATAAGGATGAACAACACGTAACGCTACATCATTCAACAGAGCTATCTTATCTGCTCCCGTCAGTTGTTTAAGCGTGTCACGTAGCTCATCTGCATTGGATAAAATTAAATTACCTAGGATAATGGATCCTAAAATTCCTGCAATTTTATTTCCTATGCCCATGATGCTAATACGTTGTGCAGCGCTTTCGATTGGACCTACGATGGTAACATATGGATTTGCCGCTGTTTGAAGCAACGACAAGCCTGTACCTTGAATGAAAAGTCCTACTAAAAACAACTCGAAGGAACGTGAATAAGCAGCAGGTAAAAACAGTAGAGAACCTATTGCTAGAATAAACATACCAAGTGACATTCCTTTCTTATAACCGATGTATTGAAGTACATAAGATGATGGTATAGCCATGATAGGATAAGGGAGATAGAAGGCTGTGGTTACTAAGTATGCTTGCCAATCATTTAACTCACAGGCTAGTTTCAAATAGGGAACTAACACACCATTTACCCAAGTGATAAAACCAAAAATGAAGAATAATAAGAGTATTAAATAAAACGCTTTACTAAAAGACTTGTTGTTTTCCATAAAACAAACATAAAGGAAATTGAACTATTTGCCATACATGTGAGTTATGCTTTTGATGTGTTTAACGAAATAGAATTTCGATATTTTTAAATACGACAGAATTATTTGTAATGATTCTAAACTACGCAGTGTGCATATTTTTTAAAAATCATAAATCAAAGATTTTCAATAATTTGTGTTTAAACATCCTCTATACACGCTAAAAAGCACGTTTTCGGTCAAAAAAATAATTTGAATAATCGAATGCGGAATATAGATTTGTAGGACTTTTCGGGAAAAAATGGCCAAAATTTCGGAAAAAACACACTTCAACATGTCCAAAATCAATATTCTGAGGTCTGTATCCAGAACCCTACTTGTGTTCTTCATCGCTTCCGTAGCGTCGTTTAACACGATTGCACAAGATTCCACAGCTGCTGCTAGTGGTGGAGGCGACGCCGCTTTGATATCTCAAGGTGAGCAATTATTCAAAGAAAACTGTAAGTCCTGTCACAAGGTCCACGAAGAATCTGTGGGTCCTGCATTATCAGGTGTTACGAAACGCAGAAAGTCTGCTTGGTTGCATGACTGGATTCGTAACTCATCCAAGATGATTGCAGCAGGAGACAAAGATGCGGTTGAGTTGTTCAACAAGTACAACAAAACGCAGATGACCAGTTTCCCAACTTTCACTGATGAGCAAATCAATTCGATTTTAGCTTATGTGGAAGCGGCACCTAAACCAGTTGTAAAGGTTGACGATGGTGGTACTGGTAATCCTAAAGATGGGTCTAATGCCGGATCTTCTAACGACACTCTAATCTTAGGATTGGTAATCGTTGTGTTGATTCTGGTATTTGTCGTTCTTATTATCTTCATCTCTACGATTAAAAAACTTTTAAAAGAGAAAGAAGCTAGTTTAACAGAAGCAGACAAAGAATTAGTAAATCAAAAATTCGATCTTAAGAAATTTGTATCTAGCAAAGGTTTCATCGGAGTAGTAGCTGTTATATTCGTAGCTGTTACTGTTCGTGCTTGTTGGATTGGTATGATGGGCGTAGGTGTACACCAAAACTATCAACCGGTACAACCGATTCCTTTCTCACATAAATTACACGCAGGTGATTTGAAAATCAACTGTAACTACTGTCACACGACAGTTTACAAATCAAGAAGTGCTAGTATCCCATCCTTAAACATCTGTATGAACTGTCATACGTATGTTGACAAAGGACCTAGCGGATCTCCTGAAACCATCAACAAAATCAAAGAAGCGTACAGCAAAAACGAACCTATCCGTTGGATTCGTGTACACAACTTACCTGATTTAGCATACTTCAACCACTCTCAACACACAACTGTAGCCGGTATCGAGTGTCAAAAATGTCACGGTCCGATCCAGGAAATGGAAGTGGTTAAACAATACTCCAACTTAACCATGGGATGGTGTATCAACTGTCACCGCGAAACTGCTGTGAACTCTAAAGACAACGAATATTATGATCGTTTATTAAAAGTTCACGAACAAGCTAAACGCAAAGGTGATATGACTGTTGAAAATATCGGTGGTCTGGATTGTTCTAAGTGTCACTATTAATCTGAATCGAAAGCCTAGTTATTCATTCTATATATGAAAGAAAATACTAAAGTATACTGGAAAGGCTTAGAAGAGCTGAACCAAACGGAAGAATTCAAAAAGAATGCTCAAAATGAGTTTCCTGAATTCCTTCCAATAAAAAGTGAAGAGAACGCGGAAAGCGGTCCGGACAGAAGAGATTTCTTAAAGTTATTAGGCTTTAGCGTAGCTGCAGTTACATTAGCAGCTTGTGAAGCTCCTGTTAAAAAAGCTATTCCTTATGTAAATAAACCGGAAGATCTTGATCCGGGTATTGCTAACTACTACGCAACTACTTATATCGATGGTAGTGAGTGTTTATCAGTAGTAGTAAAAACTCGTGAAGGTCGTCCGATTAAAGTAGAAGGTAACAAATTGTCTTCTATCACTAAAGGTGGTTCTTCTGTAAAAGCTCAAGCATCTGTATTAGGTTTATATGATACTGCTCGTTTAACAAAACCAACGATTAAAGGTGGTCTTGCTTCATGGGATAAAGTAGATGCTGAAGTTACTGCAGGTTTAGATAAAATTGCATCAGAAGGTGGCGAAATCAGAATCGTTTCATCTTCTATTTATAGCCCGTCTACTAAGAAAGCTCTTGCAGCTTTCACCTCTAAATATCCTACAGCTAAGTTAGTGCAATATGATGCTATCTCTAGCTACGGTATTTTGAAAGCGAACCAAACTACATTTGGCAAATTTGCTATTCCTTCTTACGATTTCTCTAAAGCAGAAGTAATCGTAAGTTTTGGTGCAGATTTCTTAGGTACTTGGATTTCTCCGGTAGAATTCGCTCGTCAATACGCTGAAACACGTAAGTTAGGAGCTAAGAAAAAGACCATGTCTCGTCACTATCAAGTAGAGACAGCTTTAACTTTAACTGGTTCTAACGCTGACTACCGTGTAGCAGTAAAACCATCTGAAGAAGGTTTAGTAGTAGCTGAATTATACAATAAATTATCTTCTAATAAATTATCTACTCCTTCTGCTAAGAAGAATGACGTTTTAGACAAAGCGGCAAACGACTTACTAAATGCAAGAGGGAAATCTATCGTTGTTTCCGGTTCTAACGATCCTGCTGTTCAAGCAATCGTTAACGAAATCAACGCGATTTTAGGTAACTACGGTACTACTATTTCATTCAAAAACGCTTACCAAACAAAACAAGGTAACGATGAGCAAATGAATGCTTTCGTTGACGAGTTAGCAGCTGGTACAGTGAAAGGGGTAATCTTCTACGGAACAAACCCTGTATACGATTACGTACGTGGTGCTGAAATTGAAAAAGGATTAAAAGGTGCAGCATTAACTGTTTCTTTCTCAGAAAGAGCAGATGAAACTGCTTCTCTTTGTACATATGTAGCTCCGGATTCTCACTTCTTAGAATCATGGAATGATGCGGAACCAAAAGTTGGTTTCTATTCTTTAGGTCAGCCTACTATCCAAAAAATATTTGATACAAGACAAGCTCAGGAATCATTATTAAAATGGTCTGGTGCTTCTTCTTCTGATTATTACGCTTTCGTTAAATCTACTTGGACTTCATCTATTTTAAATGGTCAGTCTTGGGATAAAACGTTACATGATGGTGTATTTGAACCGGGTTCATCTGAATCAGAACCGGCTTCAAATGGTTTAGATGTGGCTACAGTTTCTGCAGTTATTTCTAAAAACTATTCTGCTAACGCTAACGGAATCGAATTAAAAGCATACGAAAAAATCGGTTTAGGAAACGGTGCTCAAGCAAACAATCCTTGGTTACAAGAATTCCCTGACCCAATTTCAAAAGCAACTTGGGATAACTACTTAGCAGTACCGATCTCATTTGCTAAAGAAAAAGGTTTAGAGCAAGGAGCATTAGTTACAGTTTCTAACGGTAAATCTTCTATCACTCTTCCTGTTTTAATTCAACCGGGTCAAGCAAAAGGTACTGTATCTATTGCGGTAGGTTATGGTAGAACAAAAGCTGGTAAGTGTGGTGACGCTATCGGTCAGAATGTATATCCATTCTTGAAGTTAGTTGATGGTGCAGTTTCTTTCAATGCTGGAACTGTTACTGTAGAAGCTACAGGGGAAGTTGCTAAGTTAGCACTTACTCAAACGCATCAAACATTGATGGCTCGTCCTATCATTCAAGATGCAACATTAGAAGAATACAAAGCAAACCCTTCAGCAGGTCGTTTCATACCATTAATCACTAATCCTGAAGGTAAGAAAGTAGCTCCGGCTGAAATTGATATTTGGAAAGATCAACACACTCAACCAAACCACTTATGGAGTATGTCTATCGACTTAAACTCTTGTTTAGGTTGTGGTGCTTGTGTGATTGCTTGTCAAGCTGAAAACAACGTTCCTGTTGTTGGTAAGAAAGAAGTTATCAATTCTCGTGAAATGCACTGGATTCGTATCGACAGATACTATTCTTCAGAAGCAGAACCTAAAGAAACTGGTACTTATTTCGAAGGAGATGTTTTCGCGATGGAAGATCCATCTGAAAACCCTCAAGTGACATTCCAACCTATGATGTGTCAACACTGTAACCACGCTCCATGTGAGACAGTTTGTCCGGTAGCTGCTACAACTCATAGTACAGAAGGTCTTAACCAAATGGCTTACAACCGTTGTATCGGTACTCGTTATTGTGCAAACAACTGTCCATATAAAGTTCGTCGCTTTAACTGGTTCAAGTATTTCGATAACGGAGATATGTTTGACAAAAACGTAGGTATGAATACTTCTTTAGGTCGTATGGTATTGAACCCTGATGTTACGGTTCGTTCCCGCGGTGTAATGGAGAAATGTTCATTCTGCGTACAGAAAATACAAGAAGGTAAATTACGTGCTAAGAAAGAGAAACGTAAGATAGAAGACGGAGAGGTGCAAACAGCTTGTGCTGCGGCATGTTCTACAGGAGCTATCGTATTTGGTGATTACAGAGATTTAAACAGCCAAGTGTACAAAGAGCGTAACGAAGAGAACAAAGAGAGAACGTACACTGTGTTGGAAGAATTAAATGTTCAACCAAACATTACCTACTTAACTAAAATCAGAAATATTTCTAAAGCTTAATAATTCTAATAGTATATGCAAGTTACTTCATCGGTAAGGCCGCCATTAGTTACCAATGGTAAGAAAGCCAAAGATGTTACCAACGACATATGTAAGCAGGTAGAAGGGAAGCCATCTCTTGCTTGGAAAGTGGCTTTCACTATATCCGTAATCACATTAATCTATGGTGGTTATTGTTTATGGATGACTTGGTACGAAGGTATCGGTATGTGGGGTCTTAACAAGACTATCGGTTGGTCTTGGGATATTACAAACTTCGTATGGTGGGTAGGTATCGGTCACGCTGGTACTCTTATCTCTGCGGTATTATTATTATTCCGTCAAAAATGGAGAACTTCCATTAACCGTGCTGCTGAAGCGATGACTATCTTTGCCGTTATTTGTGCGGCAACCTTCATCATTGCTCACATGGGTCGTCCATGGTGCGGTCACTGGGTATTACCATTACCAAACACTTTCGGTTCACTTTGGCAAAACTTCAACTCTGCCTTAATGTGGGACGTGTTTGCGATTTCAACTTACTTCACTGTATCATTAGTATTCTGGTATGTAGGTTTGATTCCTGACTTTGCTACCATCCGTGATAGAGCTACAGGTATTCGTCGTACAATCTACGGAGCTTTAGCTATGAACTGGGATGGAGCTGCAAAAACTTGGTCTCGTTACGAAGCGGTATCTTTAGTATTAGCAGGTGTTTCTACACCACTTGTATTATCCGTACACACCATTGTATCCATGGACTTTGCTACTTCAGTAATTCCTGGTTGGCATACAACAATCTTCCCTCCATACTTCGTTGCCGGTGCGATTTTCTCCGGATTTGCGATGGTACAAACTTTAATGTTAATCACTCGCGTGGTTTATAATTTAGAAGATTATATCACAGTGAATCACATTGAGTCAATGAACAAAGTTATTGTGACAACTGGTTCTATTGTAGGTGTTGCTTATATCACTGAGTTTTTCATCGCTTGGTATTCAGGTGTTCCTTATGAAAGTTATGCTTTCATTAACCGTGCTTTCGGTCCTTACTGGTGGGCTTACGCATCAATGATGAGCTGTAACGTAATCTCTCCTCAGTTATTCTGGTTCAAGAAGATTAGAACAAGTATTTTATGGACATCTATCCTTTGTATCGTTGTAAACATCGGTATGTGGTTTGAGCGTTTCGTAATCATTTGTACTTCTCTACACAGAGACTTCTTACCATCTAGCTGGGCGTACTTTACACCAACTATGTATGATATCGGTGATTACTTATTCACCTTTGGTTTATTCTTCACGTTGTTCTTGTTGTTCGCAAAATATTTCCCTGTAATCAACATGGCTGAAGTGAAGACTGTTATCAATTCATCATCAGAAAAGAAATAATTAATCCGGATACTACTATTTAAATATGGAAAAAGGTAAAAATTTTGTAGTTGGGGTATATGACGAAGAAGACGTACTGTTAGATGCAGTAGGGAAGATTCGTGGTCAAGGTGTAAAGATCAATGAAGTTTATACTCCATACCCAGTTCACGGATTAGATGACGCGTTAGGATATCAGTATTCTAACTTACCTATCGCCGGATTTTTATTTGGTATGGTAGGTACCATTTTAGGTTTAACATTGACGATTTATACTTTAGGTTTTGATTGGCCTATGGATATTGGTGGTAAACCACACATCGCGTTACCGGATTTTGTTCCGATTACTTTCGAGTTAACTGTGTTATTATGTGCGTTAGGTATGACAGGTACTTTCTTCGTAGCTAGCGACTTGAAACCTTGGGCACAGCCTAAAATGTTTGACCCGAGAAGTACAGATGATAAATTTGTTTTAACTGTTGATTTAGCTAAAAACTCAGCGTTAGATGCAAGTAAATTATCTGACATCATCAAGGCTTCAGGAGCTTCTGAAGTGTCAACTAAAACAATGGAATAATTCTAGAATAGCAACCTATATATTGGTCATGAAATATAAATTATTTGCAACTTTCACTGTTCTTGGTTCCGTTATGATGGCGTGTAACCATAACTTTGATAGCATACCGGTTCATGAAACACCTAGAGCGGAGTATGCACCGAACATGTATGTATCGGAAGCATATGAGCCATACACATTAGTGGATGACTCTGCAGCATATCCTGAGGAATATAACGTGATGCCATACAACAATGGTAGCAACTTGAGAACTCCTGTTGCCGGAACAATTAAAAGAGGTTACACTCCTTACAATGTTTCTAAAGACTCATTGGAGTGGGCTTCTGCTAACGTAAAAGCTCCTTTTGCACCAAACGAACAAATCCTTGCTGAAGGTGAAGTTTTATTCGGTAGATTCTGTGCACACTGTCACGGTGAAACAGGGGAGGGCGATGGTCCGGTATCTGAAAAATTAGCCGGTATCGCTAACTTAAAATCATCTGCTATTAAAGCAGCGACTGCAGGACATATTTTCCACGTAATTACTCATGGTAAAGGACGCATGTTACAACATGGTTCTCAGATTGAGCAATCTGACAGATGGAAAATCGCACTTTACATTAAAAATGTTCTTCAGCAATAATTATAATTGAATAGTTCTTACAAGATATATGGCACATCATCCTACCACTGTTAATCTGGACGAAACATTTGATTTCACGGCTTCTGCTAAGAAGAAAATCTTCTTAACGATTGGTCTTGGAGCTCTTTTGTTAGTTTTAGGAATCGTTTTCTCTATGTTAGGTGGACATCACGGTCATGAAGAAGCTGCTGCTTCTGCACATGCTGCTGGCGAACATCATGAGAAAGCAACTTGGATTGTACGTTTAATAAAAAACTTATGGCATAACAACATCTTCTTTGCAGGTATTTCTGTAATGGGTGTTTTCTTCGTAGCATTTAACTATGTTGCTTGGGCTGGTTGGTCTTCTTCTATCATCCGCGTGCCTGCTGCTTTTGGTAACTACCTTTGGGTAGCTGCTCCTTTAGCAATCATTACTTTCCTTTTATTTGGTCATGATTTATTCCACTGGACTCATGAAGGTCTTTACATCGAAGGTTCTGAAGAATATGATCATGTATTAGCTCATAAAAGAGGTTTCTTAAATACACCATTCTTCCTTATCCGTATGGTAGTGTATTTTGCTCTATGGTTAACCTTCTTTGTGATCATTCGTCGCTATATGCAAAATGAAGATATCACTGGTGAAGAAAAATGGTGGCACAAATTAGTTATCATCTCTGCAGGTTTCTTAGTAATCTTTGGTGTTACTTCATCTACGTCTGCTTGGGATTGGATTATGTCAGTTGACCCACACTGGTTCTCTACTATGTTTGGTTGGTATTGTTTCGCTAGTTGGTTTGTATCAGCTTTAGCTATAATAACTTTCATCGTTGTAGTTTTAAAAGAGAATGGTTACTTAGCCATCGTTAATGAAAACCACCTTCACGATTTAGGTAAATTCATTTTCGCGTTTTCTATTTTCTGGACGTATGTATGGTTTGAACAATTCTTATTGTATTACTATTCTAACTTACCGGAAGAAATTGGATATTTCGTGACTCGTTTGAAGTCGGATGCTTATACTCCATTATTCTTCTTAGTATTAATCTTGAACTTCTTCGCTCCATTCTTGATCTTAATGACTAGAAATGCGAAAAGACAAACATTGATTTTGAAAATTATTTGTTGTGTGGTTGTAGTAGGTCACTGGTTAGATTTCTACATGATGTTTACACCTCCAATCTTAAAACAAGAAGGTGGATTAGATGGAATCACACTGTTTATGGAATTAGGTATGGGACTTATTTTCGTGGGTATCTTCTCCTATATGGTATTAACAGCATTGTCTAAACTTGCGTTAATTCCTAAGAATCACCCAATGATTCAAGAAAGTGTTCACCATCACGTATTTTAATTCAAACAGTATCAAATTAATATAAACCAATGAATTCATTACTAATATTCGTATCGGTTTCCTTAGTTGTAGCCATCTTATATCTGATTTTCAGAATAGGTGTTTTGACTAATGTGTTAAAAGGCAAGTACAACCAAACCGTAGGTAGTGCTAATACCATCAATGCTTTCATGTTCGTAGTCGTTTTCGTACTAGGGATTGTTGGTTTCTACTTCTCATTTGTACATTCTACTAAATATTTCTTAGGAGAACCTGCATCTGAACACGGTGTTAAAACAGATAATCTATTTTGGATTATCATGTCAGTATTAACATTAGCGTTTTTAATCACCAATGCTTTGTTGTACATATTCCCATATGTGTATCGTTACAAAGCAGAACGCAAAGCATTATTTTATCCTGATAACCACACGATCGAGAAAATCTGGACAATCATTCCTGCGATTGTTATGACTGGTTTCGTTTACTTCGGTTGGTTAGTTTGGTCTGATATCATGAAGCCTGCATCTGATAAGGCTGAAGTGATTGAAGTAATGGCTAAACAATTTGCTTGGCAAGTACGTTACCCTGGTGCTGATAACAAATTAGGTCATTATAGCTTCAAGTTAATCGATGCTACCAATGAATTTGGTGTTGACTTTAGAGATGAGCAAAGTTTTGATGACTTTATGCCAACTGAATTAGTATTACCAAAAGGTAAAGAGGTATTATTAGAGATCAGAGCTCGTGATGTAATTCACTCTGTATTCTTACCTCACTTCCGTGTTAAAATGGATGCGGTACCTGGTATGCCTACTAAATTCCGTTTTGTACCAACTATCACTACAAAAGAAATGCGTGATTTGAAAAAGAATCCAAATTTCAATTATGAATTAGTTTGTACAGAGATTTGTGGTCGTGGTCACTATGCAATGCGTTTTCCAGTTGTAGTTTTAGAACAAGCTGAATACGATGAGTGGAAAAAGAAACAAGCTCCATGGTCTCAAGTAAACGCTGATTACGTAGCAGGTAAAACTACTCCGGAATTGAAAGCGAAATACTTAAAAGTAGAAGAGAAGGAAGCACCTCAAGTAGCTCAACCTGCTACAGACTCTGTAACTGTAGATTCTACTTCTAATAATCTTCAAGCATTAACTGTTAAATAATTAAATACCTTTATATACTATGGCATCTGTAGATACCTTACACGTTGGTACTGTTTCTCATGGACATGATCATGATCACGACCATGACCACGATGACCTGCCTTGGATTCGTAAATATGTGTTCAGCGAAGATCATAAATACATCGCTAAACAATATTTGATTTCAGGTATATTCTGGGCAATACTAGGTGGTTTATTCTCCCTTGTTTTCCGTATTCAATTAGCATTCCCTGATGCTGACTTAACTTGGATGAAACCATTGTTAGGTGAGTGGATTCAGAATGGTAAACTAGATCCTGAGTTCTACTTAGCGATGGTTACTATGCATGGTACTATCATGGTATTCTTCGTATTAACTGCAGGTTTAAGTGGTACATTCTCTAACTTCTTAATTCCATTGCAAATCGGTGCACGTGATATGGCTTCCGGCTTCTTGAACATGTTATCATACTGGTTCTTCTTTGCATCTAGTGTGGTAATGTTATGTTCTGTATTCTTGAAAACGGGTCCTGCATCCGGTGGTTGGGTTATTTATCCTCCATTGTCTGCTTTACCTCAAGCTGTAACAGGTTCCGGAATGGGTATGACGTTATGGTTAGCTGCTATGGCACTATTCATCGTTTCTACTTTGTTAGGTGGTTTGAACTATGTGACTACAGTAATTAACTTAAGAACAAAAGGTATGACCTTCTCTCGTTTACCATTAACGATTTGGGCGTTCTTTATTACTGCTATCATCGGTTTATTATCGTTCCCTGTATTATTTGCAGCAGCTTTATTATTAATCTTCGATAGAAGCTTAGGTACTAGCTTCTTCTTATCTGAGATCTACATTGGTGGTGAGGCTTTACACCATGAAGGTGGTAGCCCAATCTTATTCCAGCACTTATTCTGGTTCTTAGGTCACCCTGAAGTATATATCGTATTATTACCTGCATTAGGTATCACATCTGAAATCGTAGCTACAAATTCTCGTAAGCCAATCTTTGGTTACAAAGCGATGATTTTCTCTATCGTAGCGATTGCCTTCTTATCGTTTATCGTATGGGCTCACCATATGTTCGTAACCGGTATGAATCCATTCTTAGGAACAATATTCATGGTCTTAACTTTGATTATTGCGGTTCCTTCAGCTGTAAAAGGGTTTAACTACATTGCTACCTTATGGAAAGGTAATATCATCTTCACTCCGGCAATGTTATTCTCTATCGGTCTAGTTTCCTTCTTTATCTCTGGTGGTTTAACTGGTATCGTATTAGGTAACGCTGCTACTGATATTCAATTACACGATACCTACTTCGTAGTAGCTCACTTCCACATTGTAATGGGGTCTGCATCCTTCTTCGGTATGTTAGCTGGGGTTTACCACTGGTATCCTAAAATGTTTGGTCGTATGATGGATGATCGTTTAGGTTATATCCACTTCTGGTTAACATTCATTGGTGTATACTTAGTATTCTTCCCAATGCACTATATGGGTATCGCAGGTTTCCCTAGAAGATATTACTCTTGGACTGGTTTCGATGCATTCTCTTACACTGGTGAAACAAATGAATTAGGAGAAGCAATCATCAAGTTTGCTGACATGAACCAATTAATCACTATTGCAGCGATTTTAACGTTCTTTGCTCAATTCTTATTTATCTTTAACTTCTTCTACAGCATGTGTAGAGGTCGTGTAGCTTCTGAAAACCCATGGAAGTCAAACACATTAGAGTGGACTACACCGGTTAATCCTGGACACGGTAACTGGCCTGGTGAAATCCCTCACGTATATCGTTGGCCTTATGATTACAGCAAGCCTGGTGCTGCGGATGATTTCATCCCACAAACAGTTCCGTTTGCTGCTACTCCGGAATCCAACTTCCCACACGAAAAAGACGAAGAATAATATTAAAGCCGGAGTTTATCTCCGGCTTTTTCATGTTAAAGCTTTCCCTAGGTGAATGTTTTTTAAACTTAATCCTTAGGAAAGCTTTTTCTCTATAGTAACTAACTAACCATGACGTTGCAACGTTTCTATTCGCTGGTATTAGCCAGTTTGATTTCTGTATATTTAGTTATTCTTGCCGGAAGTATAGTACGAGCTACCGGTTCAGGAATGGGCTGCCCGGATTGGCCTAAATGTTTTGGTCAATACATTCCTCCAACAGATATTTCTCAATTACCTGAAAATTATGAAGAAAAATATGCTGTGAAAGGTCATTCAGCAGAATTCAATGCAGCTAAAACATGGACAGAGTATGGCAATCGTTTAGTTGGTGCCATAGCCGGAATTATTGTTGCTATTCAATTTGCTTACTCCTTAAGTCTGTGGAAGTATAATAAATCATATACCTTATTATCCTTGTCATTGGTATTACTAATGGGCTTTCAAGCGGTATTAGGGGCAGGAGTGGTGTGGACTTTTCTTAAGTCCTATATGATTACATTACACATGTTAGCAGCTTTAGTAATTGTGATTTTATTGATTTACTTATTGGCACATGTAAAAAATGCATTACAACCAGTACAGTCGTATAAAGGATCTACTTTTACTTTTATTTTTTATGGATTGTTAGTACTTACATTGATACAAATATTCCTTGGAACAGAAGTTCGAGAAGAGATTGATGCATTAAGCTATCAAATGAACTATATGCATCGTGAGACCTGGATTGAATTAACGGGAACTATCTTTAAGATTCATCGATCCTTCTCCATTTTGGTAGTGATAGTAGCCGTTTATTTGTGGTTCAAACAAACTAATAACTTCTCGTTAAGCCAACTATATTGGTATCGAATACATTTGATCCTATTAACAATAGTCGTATTGGCCGGTGTGTTAATGGCATACTTTGCGATACCTGCTTGGGCTCAACCGGTTCATTTCTTTACATCTACTATATTACTGGGAGTACAATGGTTTTTTGTTTTCCGATTTATGGTAGGACAAAAGAATTCTTCCTTGTAAATTTACACCTCCAATCCGTTAACTGTTGAAGAATAAACTAACATCTTATTTCGCTCTATTAAAATTTAGACTGAGTTCTACTGTAGCCTTTTCGTCAGGTATAGGTTATGTCTTAGCGGAGCGTAATGAGTTACAATGGGATTTATTGTTCTTGTTTCTAATGGGAGGATTTGGAATCACTGTAGCAGCCAATATCTTTAATCAGTTATTAGAAAAGGATAGTGATTTATTGATGCAGCGCACGATGAATCGACCGTTACCGGCGAATAAGATTTCTACTTTAGAGGGTTTTATTATTGCTGTTATATCATTAATCGCAGGTATCCTGCTATTGCACTTCTTTGCAACACCTAAAGCTTTATGGGTATCCATATTTTCTTTAGTATTATACGCCTTTGTTTATACTCCATTAAAAACTAAAACACCTTTAGCTGTCATAGTAGGAGCTTTTCCTGGAGCTTTTCCTCCAATGATTGGTTGGTTAGCGGTGACGAATGAATTTGGATGGGAGCCGGGAGCATTATTTGGAATTCAATTCTTTTGGCAGTTCCCTCATTTTTGGGCGATTGCTTGGGTTTTACATGAGGATTATAAAAAAGCATCCATTAAGTTATTACCTACACCTGAACCGGGGCGAAAGGCCGCTCAAATTATGGTTTGGTATACCTTATGTTTATTACCCATGGGATGGGTGCCTTATTTATTAAACATGTCGGATATTACCTCTGCATGGATTACCTTTGTATGTGGGATTTTATTCCTATCCCAAACTATCTATCTATGGAAAGTTCAGACTCGCAAAGCCGCATTAATGTTGATGTTTGGCTCTTTTCTTTACTTACCGATAGTACAAATAGCATTAGTATTAGATCGAATATAAAATTATAAAATAATGGAAGCGACACAATCGACCGGAATCGGCGTCAATCCTAAGAAATTCTTACTTTGGTTATTCGTAGTAACCATCATTATGTTCTTTGCTGCTCTTACCAGTGCGTACTTGGTGCGTAGCTCGGATGGAGATTGGTTACACTTTGAATTACCTACAATGTTTTGGGTGAGTTCAGGCGTAATTTTATTAAGCAGCTTGACCATGCAATTAGGTTATTTTGCTGCTGCCAAAAGTAATGTATCGGGTGTTATTACTTGGGTGGCGGCTACGTTGGTATTAGGTATTGCATTCTTGTTTTTACAAGTAGAAGGCTGGGGGCAGCTCTATCAAAATAAGATTTATTTAGGTGGTCAATACAGTAATCCGGCAGGTTCTTTCGTGTATTTATTAAGTTTTTTACACGGTTTTCACCTAGTTACAGGCCTTGTGTACCTTATAATTGTTTTAGTATCAGCAATTAATAAAAACGTGCATGCAGGCAAGCTTTTACAAATCGAATTGTGTACAACTTATTGGCACTTTTTAGATTTGCTTTGGATATATTTGTTTGTATTTTTACAGGTAAATAATTAGAAAAAACTTATATTTGAACAGTTTAGTTTAATCATTCTTATATGGCAACGGCAGTTATCGACGAAAAAGAAAACAAAAAATTATGGGGTGGGGCAGCAGAACCATTGAAAGCAAGCTACGGTAAGCTTATGATGTGGTTTTTCCTTCTTTCGGATGCTTTAACCTTCTCCGGTTTATTAATTACTTACGGATTTTCTCGATTCAGCCACAGTGCATATGATGGTACTGTTGAAGCATTCAAAACTTCTGTTGAGTACTGGCCTATCCCTGAGAAAGTATTTACACACATTCCTTTCTTCCACATTAATGCTCCTCTAGTATTCGTAGGGTTAATGACATTCATTTTGATTTTATCATCTGTAACGATGGTATTAGCGGTAGAGGCTGGTCAAAGAAATGATAAGAAAGATGTTCAAAAGTGGATGTTATGGACTATTCTAGGTGGTATGGCTTTCTTAGGCTGTCAAGCTTGGGAATGGACTATTTTCATCTCCGGTTCACCTGAAGGTTTGAAGTTTGTTGATGTAGATGGCGTTAGCAGAGAGATATACGGAGCAAACTTGATTGAGAACGAATATGGTCCTCGCTTATTTGCTGATTTATTCTTCTTTATTACCGGTTTCCACGGAACGCACGTTCTTTCTGGTGTAGTAATTAACATCATTGTATTCTACAACGTTTGTTTAGGTACTTATGAGCGTGTAGGTCACTATGAAATGGTTGAAAAAGTAGGTTTATACTGGCACTTTGTAGACTTAGTTTGGGTATTCGTATTTACCTTCTTCTATTTAGTTTAATAAAAATATTCGATTTATAAATTACAATTATGGGTCACGCACATCACGGACATGCATCAGTTGAGGTTAAACCAAGAGATCCTCAAAAGGTAAAACAAATACTTAAAGTGACGATGTTCTTAGCTATCGCTACTGCCATCGAATTCGTTCTTGCGTTCACAGTTCCAAGAGGGTATTTGTTAACATCGATTTTCGTGTTATTGACTTTCTATAAGTCTTTCTATATCGTTGGTGAATTCATGCACTTAGCGCATGAAGTTAAACTTTTGATTTGGGCTGTAGTATCTCCAATTCTTTTCATCATGTGGTTAATCTTAGCTATGTTGATTGAAGGGCATTATGTATGGGAATCTATCAAAGCTATCTTCGGATAATTTGACAAAACATAAATGCTAACTTAATTGGGTTAGCGCATTTAATATGAAATTGACTAAAAAGACCGTGTTTCTGAGTATTATCTTCATGATTCCGGTCTTTTTAGTTTTTATTTTTGGAGTGTTAGGGAAAAGCAGACATCATTTACCTGTCTACTTCGCTACAGATTCAGTTGAAACCAACGCCGGTTACGAAATTACTGAAGCTCTAACCATACCTGAATTCTCATTTACAGATCAGGATAGCACAACGTTTCTTTCTTCTAAAGTTGCAGATAAAATCAAAGTATACGACTTTGTATTTACCCGTTGTGGAGGTATTTGTCCTCAGATGACAAGTAACCTAACACGTGTTCAAGAGTATTTTAAGGACGATAGCGCAATCGTTTTGATTAGTTTGACTGTAGACCCTGGTTATGATAACGCGTCTGTTTTGCGAGCTTATGCGAATAAATATAACGCTGTTCCAGGAAAGTGGTATTTCTTGACGGGGAGTAAAGATTCTATCTATAGCCTAGGGCAAAATCATTTCTATCTTACGGCTAAACAGAATGAAGTAGACCCTACTGATTTTCTTCATAGTGAAAAGGTGGTATTGGTAGATGAAAAAGGATGGATTCGTGGCTATTATAACGGTACGAAGGAAGAAGAAATCGACCGATTGATCACTGAAATTAAAGTATTACAAAAGATTAATACGCAGAAATAAATGTCTGATACAACAAAAATATTAAACAACAAATCGATTAATATAGTAGCAGTTGCTATACCGGTAGTAGTAGCATTATTACTTGGCATTAGAACTAAGGTTGATTTAGGAGCTTGGACCTCTGCTTTACCACATATCAATGCACTAATTAATAGTTTCACTACTTTAACTCTAGTGTTAGGTTTTGCGGCTATTAGAAGAGGAAGTCAAGTATGGCATAAAACATTTATGCTGTTAAGTGTAGGAATGGGGACTATGTTTTTAGTATCCTATGTATTATACCACTTGTCTAATCCTTCTACACCATTCGGTGGACAGGGTGCTATTAGAATCGTTTATTACACACTTTTAATAAGCCATATTGTATTAGCTGCAGTGGTCGTATTCTTCGTGTTAAAGGCATTATATTTTGCGTTTAATGGCGACTTTGCTAACCATAAGAAAACAGTTAAGTGGGCTTATCCAATTTGGTTATACGTTTCCGTGACCGGTGTTTTAGTGTATATTATGATTAGTCCTTACTATTCAATCGCATGATGACAAAGAATGGGTATATCGTCGCATTAACATTATTACTGATAGCAGTAATAGTATGTATGCCTGAAGATTCAATGGCACAGTGCGCAATGTGTAAAGCACAATTAGAGAATAAAGTGGATGCTAAAAACACAGGCATTAACTCCGGTATTTTATATTTAATGATATTCCCTTATTTATTAATAGCTACTGTAGCATTTTTTTTGTACAAACAATTCAAGAAAGCGAAGAAAACTACTTCCTAATAGCGGTTTTTATGGTCCTTATTATGTATTTTTAAGTAAGTGATTAAAAGTGATTTACTTTGAATAAGTTTTTTAATGTCCGTATAGCCTTACTTATATCTCTTACCTTACTTATTTTATTATGGATAGGGAGAACATATGTATTGCATTTAGATCAGTGGGTATTTACTAAGCAGTTACAAATAAAGGTTGATAATAGAATAGACAAAGCTCAAGATTTAAATAATCAAATAGCGTCCTTATTTGATTCGAAAAAAAACTATTCATTTTCTTTTTTTAACTCCATAGCTCAAACGAGTTATTTTCCATTTTATGTTTATAAAAACAAACAACTTGTTTATTGGTCACGTCAAGATATTATACCTGATATATCCTTCTTAGAGCCCATAGATAGCATAGGTACTATTAATATTGAGGAAGGTAAGTTTATAGTAAATCATAAAAGAGTAGGTGAATATGATATCTACTCATTGATTATTTTAGAACGCGAATTTCCTGTTGAGAATAGATATCTAAAAGGTAAAGTGATGGATTACCTTTTTCATAGCGTACCTGTTGTCTTAAAACAGACTAGCTATTCAGAATATGATTATCCTATTTCATCCAAGTATCCCATCATGTATTTTTCATTTGTGGAACTTGAACAATCCTATTTGTTAGACGATGTCATTACTTTACTGTATTTAATCGTTGTATTTACTTCCATCGTATTATGGTATCGATGTGTCTTTTTAAGTAAGTATCCTAAGCTGTTTTTGTTTATCAAACTTTTAGGATATGTTTTAATTAGGGCTATTATATATTGGATTCCTGCCACGCAGCTAGGCTCTGAAAGCTTTTTATTTTCTCCTCAATACTTTGCCTCTTCTAATTTGACTAGTTCATTGTTTGATGTGTTGTTAACATTAGCACTAATTGGATTTGTTACAAGGGAAGTGTTTTCGAGTAAGGCGTATAAGAAAATACTTTTTATTCCCATATTTCATCAATATATATGGCTGAAAAGAACGGTTAATTATTTAATATTAGTAAGTCTGTTTATCCTCTTTAATATTTACTATCAAGTTCTTAATACACTTGTATTAAATAGTAGTAATAGCTTAGATTTCATTAATCACTTAACTTGGACGCTTCCTGGAGTATTAAGTATTTTATTGGTAGTGATACTCTCTTGGGTATTTTTCTTATTAATACATCCTTTATATACTCTTCTGGGTAAAAACATTGAAAAAGAATCAAGTGTTTTTGTAAGGTATTTTTTACCGATGTTGTTGGTAGTATCCATATACTGTTCGATGGTAAATCATGAACAGAGAATTGTAGGTATTGTTTTCGCCAGCTATACATGGATTATTGTAGCCTTAAAGTTTCCTGCATGGTTACAGCAAATGCGTTATCAATCTTTCCTGTATTTATTTTCTTTTAGCATAGCTTCTTCCTTATTAATAAGTACGTCTTTGTTTTTCAAGGGAACCAATCGATTAAATCAACAGAAGAAAAGATTTGCTGAAAATATTCTTTATGAAAGAGATGAGATAACAGAATTTCTCTTGTACGATGTGTCCAAAGGTATTCGAAAAGATGCGTTTATTCGTGAGAAACTGAGTATGCCTTTATCTGATTATTCCTTGATTGAAAACAAGGTTAACAAGTATTATATCACCAATTATTTTGTAGACTACTCTATACGTATTTTAATTTTCAATGCTTCAGGCCACATCGTTAATCTAGGTAAAAGTAATAAGGATATTTCTACATACCTAGATGAAGTGGTGTATTCTTCAGATTACTTAAGAGAGCGAGATATATTTATTTTTAATGATAAATTAACCGGTATTCGTAAATATATATCATTCAATAAGATTAAAAATGACAACAGAATTGTAGGTTATGTAGCTGTTGAACTGACTTCTAATGCATATAATAAAAATAGAATTTTCCCGGAATTAGCTACGGATAGCAGATATATTAAAGAACAAGAAGGAGTTTTTGATTATGCAATTATCAGAAATGGAAATGTAGAATCAACCTATGGATTATATAATTATAATGAACGATTTGTTAAAGAATTTAAAAGCAAATCAATATTATATACCACTGATTTTAGATTTGATAATTATCATCACTATGTCACGAAAAATGATGAAACGTCTTGGTTGATTGTTTCCTCTCCATATGCTATGCATGAGTTAATTATTACTCAAGCATCTGTTTATTTCACACTACACATATTGATGATATTGATTTTTATTCTGTATTATATATTCAGGTTACAGCTTAGAAATATCAATATTGGATTTGCTACCAAAATTCAATTGTATGTCAATTTAGCTTATTTCATTCCACTAGTTGTAGTCAGTATTATTACGTTAGGTTTTGTTAATAGTAATAATGAAACAGAAATAGAAGATACTTTTTTAAATGTTTCGGAAAAGTTAGCATCATTATTATCCATTCAAGCTTCACAAGAGGGGCATTTAGATGATGAAAAAATGGCCGGAATATTAGAGAACTCTGATTTAATTAAAATTCAAGGTTACGATATTAATATATTCTCTCTACAAGGGAAATTATTAGCCACGAACCATCCGGAGGTATTTAAACGAAGTGTATTAACGGATAAACTTAATCCACTTGCTCTACAGGCTTTGATTGAACGTAACAACCAGTACATCGTACTAAATGAAAAGATAGGGTTGTTGCAGTATAAATCAGTATATCGTTTGATCCGTTCAACAAATCAGGCAAAGCCTATCGGTATTATACATATGCCTTTCTTTGAATCTAAAGTGGCGGTGAATAAACAGGTTTCTCAATATCTAAAAATCATTATTAATATTTTTGCTATTAGTTTTTTGTTGCTATTGATCATAAGTTATATCGTATCAGTGTATTTAACATACCCGTTGAAATTGATTACTCAAGGTATTCGAAAAACAGGGTTAGAAGACAACGAACCTATTCTATGGGAATCATCGGATGAGATAGGTCGCTTAGTTCAAGAATATAACTCTATGTTGTTGAAGTTAGAAGAAAGTAAAGTTCAATTATCCATTTCAGAGAAGGAGAGTGCTTGGAGAGAAATGGCCAGACAAGTGGCGCATGAGATTAAGAATCCACTTACTCCCATGAAGCTGAAAATTCAATATTTATTACAAAGAATAAGAATGGGGAATGATGTTCCTAAAGAAGAGTTGCAAGAGTCGTTTAAAACTATCATTTCTCAAGTTGATACTTTAAGTGAGATAGCCGGATCTTTTTCATCATTCTACAAGCTGCCGGAGTTAAAAAAAGAATCCTTAGATTGGCTACAAGTGGTGGAAAATATCATGGATTTGCATGAAAATCATGAATCCATTTTTACCTTGACCAAAGAAGCAGAGGATTATTTTGTGTTAGCAGATGCTAAAATGTTAAACAACATCGTTAATAACTTGGTCTTAAATTCACTACAAAGTATACCGGTAAATCGAAGTCCGAAAATTGAATTGGTATTTACTAAACAAGAAAGTTTTGTTTGTTTGGAAGTAAAAGATAATGGTAGTGGTATACCTGCTGAAATAAAAGATCGAATATTTAGACCTTATTTTAGTACCAAATATACAGGCTCCGGTATAGGTTTAGCTTTAGCTAAACGACTTATAGAAGATATGGGTGGTGAGATTTGGTTTACAACACAGGAAGGAATAGGAACTTCGTTTTTTATTAAACTACCACAGTCACAGTCTGTAGAATGAAATGGAAATCCTTAGTATGGTTTATTTTTATACAATGCGTATTGACCATTCAAGGGTATGCACAATATACGAATACTCGCTGTAAATGGGTTAAGCCAACTGAAGCAGGGATTGTTGTTGATACTTTATCTATTTTACCTGGTAGTATTCAAATTCAATCTCCTAGTGGTATAACGGCTACGTATGATATCAATAAAAATTTAATGTTTTTTGCACCGGCACCATTGCCGGATTCTATATTAGTTTGCTATCGAGTATATCCTTTCGCTTTACATAAGCCAATTTACAATAGAGATGTTTCCATATATGATTCTATAGGTAGCTATCGCGAATCCGTTCGATATTCAGGTATGACTACTCATCAAAGAGAAGAATTGTTTTCAACGCCAGGCATTAATAAAACAGGTGTTATATCACGTGGGATATCAGTTGGTAATAATCAAAGTGTATTTGTGAATTCTAATCTGAATTTACAATTAGATGGTAAGTTGTCGGATGACTTAACACTAACAGCGGTTATATCAGATCAAAATATTCCTTTTCAACCGGAAGGAAATACTCAGTTGATTCAACAGTTTGATCGAGTTTACATTCAATTAAAAGGACGTAGAACTACACTTACGGCCGGAGATATTGTTTTGCAGGATAAAAATTACTTTTTGAATTATTATCGAAATATTCAAGGTGGGCAAATTGCTTATAAATACAATAGAGACTCTACTGTATATTCTGTATCACAAGCGGGTATAGGCGTTTCCAAAGGAAAATTTCATTCGATGCAGTTTGCTCCGGGGACTAGAGATTCTCTGATTGAAGGTGTGCAAGGGCCATATCGACTAAGAGGTCCTAATGGAGAGCGATATATCATTGTAATTGCTAATTCTGAAAAGATATACTTGGATGGTCGATTGTTAACTCGTGGTTTTGATTACGATTATGTAATCGATTATAATAATGCAGAAATTACTTTTACCCCCAATGTTTTAATTACACGATATTCTCGTGTACGTGTAGACTTTGAATTTTCTGATAAAAATTACTCTAGAACTAATATAGCCGCTTCGCAAACTTATGTAACTCCTAGGAGTAAAGTTTATGTTGGTTATTTCTCAGAAAAAGACAATCCTAGGAATCCTTTATTACAAGAGTTAAGCTTTTCAGATCAACAGTATTTATCTACGATAGGAGATAATTTATCATCGGCAGTATTGTCCGGCGTAGATTCTGTAGGCTATAATGAGAATAGAGTTTTGTATAGAAAAGTCAATATCGCCGGAGTCGATGCTTATCAATATTCAACTAGAAGTGATAGTGCATTTTATGAGGTGAAATTTTCACAAGTAGGAGCAGGTCTAGGAAGTTATGCTTTGGATCGAAGTACGGTAAATGCACGTATATACAAATATGTAGGTGCAGGTAATGGCGATTATGAACCTATTCAACAAATTATAACGCCTAAGCAAAAACAAATGGTTCAGTTTTCCGGTGAACAAAAAGTAGGGAAGTATCATCGTGTATTTGGGGATTTTGCTTTATCCGATTATGATGTGAATTTATATTCTGATTTAGACAAAGCGAATGATCAAGGAGCTTCTGTACGTATGGGCTATGGATTTAACAAAGTACCGGTTCGTTTAATCAAAGGATATACATTAAGTGGAACAACTCAATATGAGTTTAATCATAAGAATTTCACAGCTATTGATCGTTTTCGTTCAGCTGATTTTGAACGTTATTGGAATGAAAATGCTACGGTATTAGGTAATAATCAAATGGCTTCTGCTCAATTGGCTTATCAAAAAAGTAAGCATGAGTTATTTTCCTATGGATTAAACTATAGAGATAAACAAAATGATATCACAGGTATACAACAAAATGTAAGTGTTTATCAAAAATGGAAACAGTTCTATTTGAAGGGAGATGGTTTTTTCAACCAAGTAAATCAATTAAAAGGTTCTGCTGATTGGCAAAAATACGCCATCCATTCTTATTACATATTTGGTAAGATAACTCCGGGTTTTCAATATCAAACAGAAAAAAATAAAGTGATGGATAGTCTTTCTCAAATCCTTTCATCTATCATGTACTTTGAGGAGTATAAAGGGTATATAAAGTCTTCTGATACCAGTAAATTCAGATATTTAATTGAGCATACGTTTCGTAAAGATTGGGAAGTATTTAATAAAGAGTTAGCTCCTAATACAAATGCACGTACTACAGGAATTACGGGTGGATATCGATTTTCACCGGATCATCAAATTAGTTTTAATGGGACCTATCGATATTTAGATGCTTCTCAAGGGCCTACTAAAACTCCCAATGAAGAAACGCTTTTAGGAAGAACAGATTGGAATGTGAATGCTTTGAAACGTCACGTTCGCTCTGATTTAACGGTAACAACAGGAACCGGTCGAGAGACAAGAAAACAATTCGTTTTTCAGCCGGTAGCCACAGGCTTAGGAACGCACGTATGGCGCGATTTTAATAATGATGGTCGACAAGAAATCAATGAGTTCGTGGAGAAGATTTATAGTGATACGCTTGAGTTTATTAAATTATACTTACCTACTGACGAGTATTATAAAGCATTTACTAATGCAATAAACTATCGATTAGATGCATCAATGCCTAGAACTTGGAGGAATAGTCCGCACACATTTTTTAAATTAGCATCTAAGCTAAGTAGTGCTAATTCATTTACGCTTAATAAAAAGACAACCGACGAATCGTTGCTTGTTCGTTTTAATCCGTTTAGTCCGGCAGAGGGAGATACTACCTTGTTAGGATTTCAAAGAGCTATTCGAACGATATTATTTTACAATCGAGCCAGTTCCCTATATGGGTTTGATTTAGCATTTAATACTACTAGCTCACGGCAGTTTTTATCTCAAGGATTTGAAAACCGTACCACCCGAGATTGGATTTTGGGTAGTAGGGTAACTATAAAACGCCTCTATGCTATTAAAAGTAAACTTACCAAAGGCTTGAATGAAGTAGCTTCGGACTTTAATACATATAGGAATTTCGCCATAGATATTAATAAACTGAATGTGGATTTTTCCTATCAACCCAGAAATAATCTGCGACTTACCTTACTAACGGGATTTACTTATAAAATAAATATTCTATCAGCTGGGCAAGGAGAGAATACTCGCATGGCAGATAGCGGTGTTGAATTAAAATGGAATAAACTTTCTCAACGTACCTTCACCGGTACTGTAAAATATATTAATATCCTTTCGGATTTAAAAAGTACACCACAAAACTCACCTTTAGCGTACGAGTTACAAGAAGCCTTATTAAAGGGAAATAACTTTACTTGGTCCGTTCACTGGCAAGAACGATTAACTAATGGTTTGCAAATTTCCTTTACCTATGAGGGGCGTTCTTCCCCTACAGCTCGCACCATTCATACAGGTCGTATGCAGTTGTCTGCTTTATTCTAATAAGTCTAAAACTTCTTTTATTTTTTCAGAAGAAATAGATTCATATTCCCCTACGGGAATATTTGCTAATAAAATGTGATGCATGCGAATACGCTTTAGCTTGACTACTTCATAACCTAGCTTAGCACACATTCTTCTTATTTGTCGGTTGCGACCTTCTTTTAGCGTTATTAGGAATTCCGTAGGTGAAATTATAGATACTTGGCAGGGTAGAGTAGGCTTTCCTAATATAACTAAGCCATTTTCCATTTGAGAAACAAAATCAGGTTGTAGAGGTAAATTGACGGTTACATGATATTCTTTTTCAATCCCTGTTTCTTTCCCTGCTAAAGCTTTATAAAACCATCCATCATTAGTCAATAATAATAAACCTTCAGAGTGTTTGTCTAATCTACCTACCGGGAAAAAATATTCATTAATTCCGGTAGCATTTATCAGATTGTCTGGAGTGTTGGTGTTTAAGGTACATTCAACCCCTATAGGTTTATGGTAGGCATAATAAAAATAATCATCGCCTTTTTGAATGATATCATCGGATACTTTTACTTGATCATAAGGAGAAATAAATACATCCTTATTAGGGGGGATGTTATTGACAGTTACTTTACCTGTCTGAATTAAATTGAAAACATAATCATACGAACTTAAAAAATGCTTCTTGAGAAATAGCGATAATTTGATCGTAGGTTTAGGCATTCTCTTTCATGTCACGAATAAGTTTATTCGCAAAAATAAAGTCTTGAAGTGATTTTACTTTATTATCTAAGATAACATCTTTAGTACCTTCCCACACTTTTTCACCTTGAAACATAAATAATATTTGTTCCCCGATTTCCAACATGGAATTCATGTCGTGTGTTACCACAACCGTTGTCATATCATATTCGTGAGTAATTTCTTGAATCAAGTTATCGATACGAATAGATGTTTGAGGATCTAATCCTGAATTGGGTTCATCGCAATAAAGATATTTTGGGTTCATTACGATAGCACGAGCAATTCCTACACGTTTAGCCATACCGCCACTGATTTCGGATGGAAGTCTTTTTGCTGCATGATCCAAGCCTACACGTTGTAAACAGAAGTTGACACGATCTCGTTTTTCAGATAGTGACATGTCGGATAACATATCCAAAGGGAAAATCACATTTTCCTCTACTGTTTTAGAATCGAACAATGCACCACCTTGAAATAACATGCCAATCTCTCTTCGAATGGATTGCTTATCTTGATTACTAGCATTGGTGAATTCTCTTTCATCGTAGTAGATATTACCTGAATCAGGTTGTATTAATCCTACTAGGCATTTTAACAAAACACTTTTACCTGTACCACTGGCACCAATGATTAAGTTCGTTTTTCCTTTACTGAAAACTCCGGAAACATCTTTTAAGATGGTTTTTCCATTAAATTCTTTGACGATATTTTTACATTCAATCATGGGAAAATCAGAGTAATAGTTGAGCTAAAACATAATCAAAAACCAGTAATGCAATACAGCTATTCACCACCGCTGTAGTAGATGATTGTCCTACTTGAAAGGCTCCACCCTTAGTGTAATAACCTTGATAGGCAGATATAGATGATATTAAAAAGGCAAATACAAATGATTTAATCAACGCAAAAGGAACGTTGAATGCAACAAAATCGGATTGGATACCTTGAATATATTCTTTGGCAGTTAATGCTCCCGTACCAACACCTGCAATAAATCCACCAAATAAAGATAAGAATGCAGCAATTGAAACTAGCATAGGAAAGGTAAATACTGCCCCTAAAATTTTAGGTAAAATTAAATAAGAAGCAGAATTGATACCCATTACTTCTAATGCATCGATTTGTTCTGAGATACGCATGGTACCTAATTGCGAAGCTATGTTAGAACCTACTTTACCGGCAAGAACTACACAAGTGAAAGTGGGAGCAAGTTCCAGTAAGGTCATTTCACGAGTTACCGACGCAATAATATATTTCGGAATTAATGGGGATACTAAATTAGCAGCTGTTTGGATACACGTTACAGCACCAATGAAACTGGACACGATGGCAACGATTAAAAGAGAATCAACACCAATGTTGATACATTCATCCATCGTTAATTTAAAGTAAACTTTAAAACGCTCTCTGCGGACAAACAGACTTCCCAAAAGCATAAAATATTGTCCAAACTTTTCAATCATCATAGGAAAGTCAATTATTACTTTTAAACCTATGCTAAAATAAGGTATATTTAACTGTTAAACAAAGAAGTTTAGATGAAGAAGACGGCAATCATAACCGGTGGCACCAAAGGGATAGGTAGGGCATGTGTAGAACTCTTTATAAAACAAGGGTTTCAGGTAGTTACCTGTGCGCGAAAAACAGAAGACTTAGAACAATTAAAGAAAGCTCTTAATTCTCCGTTATTGTATTGTATGACGGCTGATTTGTCTATTCAAAATCAAGTAAAACTATTTGCTGAGTTTGCCTTAAGTATTGATTCAAATCCAGATTTAATAATAAATAATACGGGTATTTTCGTTCAAGGAAAATTGCAAGATGAACCGGAGGGAACTTTAGAAAAGTTAATGGAAACGAATGTATACAGTGCGTACCATTTAACTAGGTATTTATTGCCCGGTATGATTTCCAAAAAGCAAGGGACGATTTTTAATATCTGTTCGACAGCAAGTATCACACCTTATGTAAACGGAGGTTCTTATTGTATGACTAAATATGCCTTGTTAGGGATGACCAAAGTTTTTCGTGAAGAGTTAAAACCGTATAATATTCGAGTGTCGGCTGTATTGCCCGGTGCCACACTTACATCATCATGGGAAGGGGTAGATTTACCTGCCGAGCGTTTTATCCCACCGGCTGATATAGCTCAGACAATTTGGGGTGTTTATAACTTACATCCTCAAACGGTGGTTGAAGAGATCTTGATACGCCCATTGGAAGGTGATATAGGTTGATATTCAGGTGTTTGTGTTGTTATTTTGTCCAGGGCCATTTAGTATATACTTAGTGGCTTTTTTATTTATTTTTAAACAATTTAAGTAACTTTATAGTTACAAATAAAAGTTGTCTTATAACAGATATGTCGCTTTCGGAATTAACACCTACTTCCCTCATATACAATGATAGTTTAACGGATTATGTTCGTCGTAAAACACGTGTTGTGAACATAGGTGATTTACCTATGGGAGGAGAGTATCCAATTCGAGTACAATCGATGACTACGGTTGATACCATGGATACGAAAGGTTCTGTAGAGCAGATTATTCGTATGGTGGATGCGGGGTGTGAATACGTTCGTATTACAGCACCTAGTGTGAAGGAAGCTCAAAATCTGGAAGAGATTAAGAAAGAATTAAGAAAGAGTGGGTATACGGTACCGTTAATTGCAGATATTCATTTTACTCCGAATGCTGCTGAATTAGCGGCAAGAATAGTTGAAAAAGTGCGTATCAATCCGGGAAACTATGCCGATAAAAAACGCTTTGAAACCATTGATTATACAGACGCATCGTATCAAGCCGAATTAGAGCGTATACGTGAGAAATTTGTTCCCTTAGTTAAGATATGTAAAGAGCATGGCACTGCTATGCGTATAGGAACCAACCATGGTTCATTATCAGATCGAATTCTTTCTAGATACGGTGATACTCCGTTAGGAATGGTAGAATCTGCTCTAGAATTTTTACGAATTTGTGAAGATTTAAATTACTATGATATTGTGTTGTCCATGAAAGCTTCGAATACGAGGGTCATGGTACAAGCATACCGATTATTGGTACAAAAGTTACAAGAAGAAGGATTGCAACCTTATCCGTTACATTTAGGTGTTACGGAAGCTGGTGAAGCGGAGGATGGTCGTATTAAATCGGCAGTGGGGATTGGAACCTTGTTGGAAGATGGATTGGGAGATACCGTACGTGTGTCATTGACAGAGGCACCTGAATTTGAAGTGCCGGTAGCGCGTAAACTTATAGAACGTTATACGCATCGCAAAGCAAAGCCTGCCATTAAAGAAGTAAATCAAAGTCCGGTAAATCCCTTTGAATACCACAAGCGTGAAACAATTGAAGTTCATACATTAGGCGGATTACAAGTACCTAGAGTGTTGGCAGACTTTTCACATTTGGAGCATATTCAAATGGTAGATTTGAAATCGGTTGGACATTTTTATCTACCGGAACTTGATAAGTGGTCGATGAATGATTTAGGTGTAGATTTTATTTATACCGGTCATCATAAGATTGATTTTATGTTGCCTAATGGGCTGAAAGAAATAGTAGATGCGGACACTTGGAAAACGTTGCAGGATACAACTCAAGTTTATCCTATGTTTCAAGCACGTTGGTATCAAACAGATGTGGTAAAACATCCGCAATTGAATTTTGTTTATGCATTTACAGAAGATATAACAGAAACATTAATACAATATTTAAAGTCGGATAAAACGGCAGTACTGGTATTGGAATCATTGAATGATCATGCCATGGCAGATATGCGTCGTGCTATCTTTACGCTATTGGAAAACAAATGTACTGTTCCTGTAATTATTAAAAGAGCATATGCTCCTATGGATGAGGAATCGTATGTGTTATATGCTTCTACTGATGTAGGCGGATTATTGGTAGATGGCTTAGGTGATGGTATCATGTTATCCATGGATAAAAATGTGATACAAGATAAACCCAAGGCTATATCATTTTTGAAAAGTACCAACAGTTTAGCATTTGGTGTTTTACAAGCGGCACGTACACGAATGACTAAGACAGAGTACATATCTTGTCCTTCATGTGGTAGAACTTTATTTGATTTACAAGAAACTACTGCTATGATACGTCAACGTACCGATCATTTGAAAGGAGTGAAGATTGGTATCATGGGTTGTATTGTGAATGGTCCCGGTGAAATGGCAGATGCCGATTATGGATATGTAGGTGTAGGTAAAGATAAGATTGCTTTATACCGTGGACAAGAAGTAGTGAAGAAGGCTGTGGCATCAGACAAAGCGGTAGATGAATTAATCGAATTAATACGTGAAGACGGCAAATGGATTGAACCGGTTGCTGTACTTCAATAAACGCATAGTGTTATGAATTGGAAAGAATATTTTAAAGTAGGAGAAGTATTTACTTATTATTTTAGAAAAGCAGATCCTAATAATAAACCATCTACCAACTTGCGCATCATGCATGGCATTAATAAGTTATCCATCTTGATGTTTTTAGTGGCAGTAGTTGTATTGTTGTATAGAGCCTTTTTACGCTAGATAGGGAATAGCTAATTGGGTCTTTTTTATTATTTTGTAATATAAATGGAGTTTTATGTCGGCTGTTAAAACCGTAATTGGATTATTAATAATTGTTTTTTCTCAACAAGTCCTTTGGGCTCAATCTACTGTATATCCGGTTCCATATAAATGGAATGATAAATATGGTTTTAAGAATGCTACCACAGGTGAAGTGGTTGTACAAGCCGTATATGATAGAGTATATCCCTACTCCGAAGATCGAGCATTAGTATACCGTATGGGAAAAGGCTATTTTATAGACCCTACAGGAACCATTAAAATTAATTTAAAAGCAGATAGTGTATATTCATTTACTGAAGGTATGGCAGCGTATAGTAGTGCCGGATTATGGGGATACATGAATGTTTTTGGTATTACCAAAGTTACACCTAAGTATCAGCACGCTTATCCTTTTTCAGAAGGAATGGCAGTAATCAATAAGGCAGGTAAATATGGTTTTATAGATAAAGCCGGTAAAGAAATCATTCTACCTCAATATGAATTTGCCTATGAATTTTCAGGAAGTTTGGCAGCTGTTCAAAAAGGAGGGAAATGGGGGTATGTGAATAAAGAAAATAAAATGGTGATTCCTGCTCAATTTGAAAAGGCGGGTAATTTTTATCAGGGTGTTGCCATAATTTCCATTGGATCTAAATATGGGATTATTAATATGTCAGGTCAATACGTGTTACCGATGGAGCAAGATTGGGTATCTGTTTATTCTGAAGGCTTAGCTAGGGTTAAAAAAGATAATAAATGGGGGTTTGTCGATATAAAAGGTAAGATCGTAGTTCCTGTTCAATATGATTGGGCGGCTGATTATACAAATGGAGTTGCTAAAGTTAAAGTCAATAACAAATATGGTTTATTGGATAAAAGCGGGAAATGGGCATTGAATCCTGATTATACTTGGATTGAAGATGTGTCAGATGACACCACGGTAATGGTGATAAAAAACGGTTATTGGGGTTGCATAAAGACAACCGGAGAGCAAATTGCTCCGTTCAAGTATAAAGTAGACCGACCATTTTCGGATGAGTTTGCAGTCATCAATATGGGAGGGAAATATGGCTATATTGACCAAAAAGGCACATTAGCGATTCCTTTTAAGTTTGATTATGCCTATGATTTTGTTTCCGGATGGGCGGAAGTTGTCATTGATGGTAAATCATTTTATATTGATAGGCACGGTAATTGTGTTAAGTATTGTCAATAATTGAATAAGTAAATAAGAAAACCGAAAATAATAAATATGACGTCATTGAGAAAAGCTTTTGTAGTTGCCAGTGCACTAGTAGGATCTATGTTAAGTGTACAAGCTCAACATGAAGTTGAATCCACTACTTCTGAACCACATAAAAATTTACGTGCTGAACAAATACATATATTACTAGTAAAGGACATCGAAGGTTTAGGTGACAGCACGCATCACCATCATCATCATGATCCGCATAAATCCAGTTTTAGAATCGTGCATTTAAAGTTTGTAATGACTTCTAATGATCCTGCGATTACCGGTAATAAGACCATCATTATGCGTATGATTGACCCAATGGGGCATGATATTTATGATATTGCATCCGGTGGAGGATTATTTATGTTAAATGGTAAAGAAACTCCTTATACCTATAAACATACAGGAGGCTTTAATGGTAAATCCATGGAGGTTGACTTCTTATACAAGCATGCACATAAATTCAAAAAAGGAATTCACATCATTGAGTTTTATGTGGATGGTAAAAAAATTGGTGAAGAGCATTTCTTAATTCACTAAGATATTAAATCATACCGCGGGATTTAAGTTCCAGGTATTTGTTTATGGTATTCAAAGGTAAGTCTTCCGGTTTGGTGATGATACTTTGGATACCATATTTTTTTAACTCTTGCACTATTCTTCCTTTTTCTAATAAAAGCTTTTTAGCTACCGTCTGTTGGTAAATCTCTTCTGTGTTAGAAGGTGCTTGAAGACTAAATTCTAATACTTCTGTATTTTCAAAAAACACAACTACCAATAAATGAAATTTATTGATTCTACGAAGATAAGGTAGAACGCGCTCTAAACTTTGTAGAGATTCGAAATTAGTAAATAAGAAGAATAAACTACGGACCGTAATTCGGCTACGAATCGTTTGATACAACATTTCCATGTTGGATTCCAAGAAATATTCTGATTCGTTATATAAGGCGTCTAAAATAGTTTTTAATTGACGACTACCTTTCTCTGCTTTAATTAGACGATTAATTGTATTGCTGTATATAAGTAAACCTGCTTTATCTTCTTTTTGAAGTGCAGTATTACTTACAACTAAAGCGGTATTGATAGAGTGGTCTAACAGTGTAAGGCCACCAAAAGGTAAGCGCATGGCACGGCTCTTGTCAATGATACAGTAAACCTGTTGGGATTTCTCATCCTCATATTGGTTGACCATCAACTCATTTTTACGTCCGGTTGCTTTCCAGTTAATGCTTCGGATATCATCACCACGCACATAGTTTTTAATTTGTTCAAACTCGTAACTATGGCCAATTTTTCTAAGCTTTTTGATTCCGTAAAAACGAGCTAAAGCATTAAAGGATTTCAACTCAAACTTCTTCATTAATAATAAAGAAGGGTAAACTGCTACATTGGAAGTGTCTCCGCAAGAAATTTTACGTTCTGCCAATCCTAATATACTTCTCAAAAAGATTAATGTGTTACCGAATGAATATAATCCTCTAGAGGTAGGGAAAATAGTGTATTTGATTTCCTTTTTTTCTTGTTTAGAAAAATCTACTTCCATAGAGAAAGTTCTATTTTCTAATTGTTCCGGTAATTCATCAATGATAACCGTGCTCAACGGGATGGATGCCGTACTTTTAATCTGAAGTGTAACGGTGTTGTCGGACCCCATAGATAACACATTCGCCATTCTACGTGTAGAAATAAAACGAATGGATGGATGGTATAAAAAGGCTAAATCTACAACGGTAGATAATACCAATACACCTAAACTGATAGGTGCTACCCATAACATAACTGGTACCCAATAGCCTATCAAGAATAGAACTAATACGATACAGTAAGCTACGAAGAAGCGCAGTGTTAAATAAGAGTCTCGAATGATTCGCATTATCTAGGAATCTCTAGTTTTTCAATAATACTTTTTACAACATCTTCCGGAGTGATACCTTCCATTTCTTTCTCCGGCGTTAGCACTATACGATGGTTCATTACCGGTGCCGCTACGTATTGAATATCTTCCGGTATAACGAAGTTACGACCTTTCATCGCTGCAATCGCTTTAGAAGCACGTAAGATGGACAAGGAGGCACGAGTAGAAGCACCTAGATATAAATCCGGATGGTTACGCGTTTGCATCACTAAAGTCGCAATATAGTCTACTAAGTTGTTTTCAATCTTTACTTCTTCTATCACTTGATGTATGAAAGAGATATCATGGAGAGTAAGTATAGGTTGAATTTGTTGGGATTGCGTTTGTTTAAAATCGTTTTTATACAAATGCAAAATTTTCTTTTCTTCTTCCAGTGTCGGATAGCTCATTTTTATCTTAAAGATAAAACGGTCTAACTGTGCTTCCGGAAGTTTGTAAGTACCTTCTTGTTCAATTGGGTTTTGTGTTGCAATCACAAAGAACGGCGGAGGTAGTATATGCGTTTCTCCATCCACTGTGACTTGTTTTTCTTCCATTACCTCAAACAAAGCAGCTTGAGTTTTAGCCGGGGAACGGTTGATCTCATCAATCAATACTACGTTGGAAAAGATAGGACCTTTTTTAAATTGGAACTCGGAAGTTTTTAAATTGAATATACTCGTTCCTACCACATCTGTAGGCATTAAGTCCGGAGTGAACTGAATACGATTGAATTGTATATCTAAAGCCTTTGCTAAGCTTTTTGCCGTTACCGTTTTGGCAATACCGGGAACACCTTCTAATAGAATGTGACCACCGGAGAAAATACCCGCTAATAATAAGTCAATCATGACGTCTTGACCTATCACCACTTTGTGAATTTCAGCTTTCACCCGGTGAATCATTTGATTCATGCGTTGAAAGTTATCGTCTTGCTGAAAGGAGAATTCGTTTTCCATCTAACTTTGTATTTTAGTATAAATATGTTGTGCCAATAAATAAAATTTTTGAAAATCAGCCGCCGAAATTTCATAACCCGGTTTACTGTATCGTCTACCGGTTTCAATGAAAGTATTCCATTCTGTTACGGAGATACCTGTTTTAGCTGCTAGTATTTCGGTTTGTTCGGTATAGTTATCACGAATACTGATACCATACTTGTTAAAAAGAACCACTAACATTTGTCTGTAATTCAATTGTACTATTTTTTCATGTTTCCCATTAGAGAAGAACATTCGACCTGCTGTATAGATATAATCCATAGTAGCGTTGCGTTTAACTTCTTGTACGGCCATTGAGCGTTGACGTCGTTTGCCGTAAAAAATGATATACAACAAGCCCATCAATAACAATAAATACCAAGTCCAACGTAGGGCTTCGTTATTTAATATGTACTGAAGAATAGTAGTGTGCTCTTTTTTATACTCAGGGTAATAGGGTGGTGTAGTTTTAGAAAACTCATCCCACCATAATTCTGAATCTAATAATATTTTAAATTCTTCATTGGCATAAGTAAACCCTTCTTTGTCTTTCAAGAAGTAATTACAAAAGTTCGTTGGGTAGGAATGGAAGTATATAAATCCTTTGCCTACAGGAATTTTAATCCCTGTGATTTTCTCCAACTTTTCATTTTTTCTATTGACAAATTTTACTTTCTCAAAAACTTCGACAGAAGGTATTTTTAAAATGGAATCACTCCAATAGCTAATGAATACTTGATGATTGGGGTCATCAAGGTATTGAGAAGGAGCTACGTTACTTTTTACTTTTAGAAAGGCACCACTATCAGTAGATAGGTAAATATCATACTTAGGTATGTCGTATACCATTTGTATGATGGGTGACTGGTCTAAAGATTTTTGATATATGTTGGTGTTTTGGTAATTCGGTTCTTCAATAGGAGTTTCTGTAGTATAGGTGTCTACTGTTACCGTATCATAGGCGATAACTTGGCTATTGGTATCTTCTATAAATGCAATAGCAGGTACAGTATCTGTTGACTCAATGAATTCCTCCTCTTCATATTCTTCTATTTCTACTTCATCATCAACGTCTACATCTTCACCTATATAGCTGGATTCAATATAAACGTAGGATCCTAGATGCTCCCAATGGCGTTTTACGATAGAGTCAAACAAGATGTGCTGATATTCATGTGCTGAGATGAATACCGTATTGCCATGTGCTGCATAATCTAATAGAGCTTTAGCATCTAAAGGATTGATATTATATCTGGATCCAATGTATAAATAGTTCTGAGGTATAATATTGGATTTAGGTAATTGTTGACGAATAGGTTTGGTGATATAGTTGATTCTATTACCAAATCTATTTTCAATCATTGATTTAACTAGGGTAGTAGCAAAAGGTTCTACTTTTTCATCTTGAGTATATTGAGACCAATCGGTTTTGTTTTCAAACTTTCGATGAGTAAGATAATACGCTACCGTAAGTAGGATAGCAGCACCTATGATAATTGCTATGATACGTGATTTATTCATTCTCGGATACTAGTTTAGTTAGAGGATGAATAAATGAGTCAAAAGCTTCACAGGCTTTAGCATACTGCTTCATATCCAAGGCATATTCTCCATACCATACATAGTTAAATATGTGTGATAGTTGAGCAAAAGAAGCATACTCATTACGGTTAACCAGCTCCATTAAATAATGGTCGTTGGTTTTATTTCTTTCCCATTGGATGTAATGAGCTTGATGGAGTGATTGCAATGTCATCAAATAATAGATTCGAATGACATGACGAACATTATTTTCTTGTTTGTATTTAGTAAGTAATTTCTGAAGTGGCCATTCGTCGATGGGAGATTCTTTTAGTTCATCTTCAATTAATTCACTGGCAGAATAGGTCTTATTGATTTTGCTGTTGGAGTTTCCTTGGAACATTAGTTTTTGTACTAAAAACGCTACTGCTACTAATACAATCACGATGATAACAACATAAATAACACCCGATAAATCAGGAAGATTAGGTAAGGATATATCTGAGTTGTTATCCGATTGGGGTTTTGTTTCCGGTAGTTTTTCGTGTTTGAAGTCAAACTTGTTTACTTCTTCTTGCCAATGTTTTTCATTGAAATCGGTAGACGTACTATCGGCTACCAAAGCATTGGAAGTGCAAAAGTAAATAGTGAAACTAAATAGAAATAGATATATGTATTTTAAGACCAAAGCGTACGAATTTGTTGTATTAAATGACTAGCAGTGTTAGCTTCTTTAAAAGAATGGACACGCCAGCTAACTCCCCAATAGAAGATAGGGGAAATAAAGAGTAGTGCTCCTAAAACCATAGTAATATTAATGAATGTTTCAATATAGTCTACTTGTTGAAACTCTTGTGGGATATTCATAATGATAAATGAACTCACGATATAGACTACTGCCGAATTCACTAACATGAAATAAACAAAGCCAAACACAAACATGATGAATTGCATTTGCATTAATGCAATGTAATTTTTCTTAAGGTAACGGAAGGTGGGTCCAAAAGAGGTAAATATACTTTGATTGTTTTCAACGGAGATACTGATTGCCGTCATTATGATAGAAGAAAGACCAAGGAAGGCAATCAGTCTAAAGAAACCCGGTAACTCAAATATGATCATGAATACAAATACAGCTACCGCAGCATTGATAAAATACATGGATAATTGTTTTACCCCAACTTTGATAGATTCGTTTTTGGCATGATTACATTGAACAATTAGTAAGATGCTTGCCCATGCTATACCAGTTATTAAAATCATTGGGAATGGCGCTGAATTGTCAATAAATCCGGTGAAACTAAATAAGTCAATTTCACTTCGAACATATTCATTTAACAGTTTGTATAAGACAGTAATGCTCATGGATGCTAAGACTACGATTAGTAGTTTCCAACCTAATCGCTTACCAATGTCTTTATGGAAAAGGTTCATGGCTACGTTAATACTTTCGCCATCACTCATAATCGAATTCTTATCCGGTATAACTAAGGTGTTCACCGGAACTTTATCTTCTTTTAATAAATTAGAGAAACCGGTTTTGCTCTTACGATATGGGTAAATAACAAAGTATCCGACTAAAAAGACGAGAGAAAGTAGGATGAGGGTTAATCGAACCCAATCGCCCACATCGGTATAGCGTGTTAAGAAGCTCTCGATGATGGCCGCAAATGCGGTGATGGGGAGAGTACCCATCAATATCTTAAATCCTTGTTTAGCGGAACGTTGAAAAGCTTGAAGTCGGTTATAAGTACCGGGGAACAGAAGTCCACTACCTAAACGTAATCCGGCGGTAGTAGCAATGACCATACCTCCAATTTCTAAGGTCCCATGAAGCCATATGGCTAACATCGACTCTTGTAGTAATCCTTTTTCATAAAAGAAAAATTGGAATGTACCAAGCATGATACCATTGTAAATAGTCACCAGTATAGAGCCTATGCCCATTAATAATCCGGCTGAAAAGGTGATGAAGTCAACACGAATATTGTTAATGGTGATTTTGAAATACATATCCAATTCATTCATGGATTTGTATACTGCCATGGGGTCATCCTTTTCTATGTTCGCTTCTGTCATGGCTACATAGGAATCGCCCAAAATTGTGTTGGTGAAATGTGGGTCTTTAATGGAAGAAAATACTCCAATCATAATGGAGATAACTAATGTGAAAAAACTTAGGGCAAGCTCTCTTCGAGACTCCCACATCATTTTGGGTAGTTCTTCTTTCCAGAATAAAAGGATGTCCTTGCGATTTGAACGGCGGCTTTTGTATACGAATGTATAGAGCTTACGAACTAAGTCATTCAAATATAGACGTACACTTCTATTGTTGTAGAAGGTGCGTGCTACAGATAAATCTTCACTTACTTGTATAAATTGATCTACCAGTTTGTCCGGATCTTTGGAAGACTGTTCTAAATGTTTTTCCAGATTCTTCCATTTATCTTTATTCTGGCGGATAAAAAAGGACTCTTTCATGAGTTGTGGATACCAAATACAAAAGTTATAGCTTGAAAATAGTTAAAATCTTTATATTTAAAAATTACTAAGAGTAAAATATGACCACAGTTAGTATTCGAACGTCTCAAAATGTAGTAGTTGAATATGAAGCAGCTACTATTATGGAACGTGTTTTGGCTCAAATTATTGATTCGATCATCATGGCTTTTACCGGTTTTATGCTTAGTCTGGGTTTGACTATGTTTGAAGGGGTAGATAGCGAAATTGCTTATTTGATAGGTGTTTCTATAGTGATGATATTTTATACCATGTTGTTTGAATTGTATAACAATGGACAGTCATTAGCTAAGAAAATGTTAGGTATTCAAGTAATTAGGTTAGATGGTCAGGAGTTAAAATTGAATGATGTTTTAAGTCGTTGGGCTTTTAGTTTTTTAGATATATACATGACCTTAGGCACCTTAGCGTTATTCATGGTTCAGCTTTCCAATAATCGCCAACGAATTGGAGATTTGGTGGCTACCACTACGGTTATCAAATTGAGAGCTTCTTACCATGTATCTTTAGAAAATGTGTTAAGTCGTAAATCCTCTGAGGAATATGTGCCTGTGTATCCGGGTGTAACAAGGTTAAAAGAAGATCAAATGGTATTGTTAAAAAGTACCATTGAACGATATGAGAAATATAAAAATGAGGCGCATGTGGATGCAGTAGTTCTGTTGGCTGAAAGAGTAGCGGAAAAACTAGATATGGCAGTGCCAAAGAAGAATAAATTAGAATTTTTAAAGCAAGTGTTAAAAGATTACGTCATACTAACTCGTTAATAGGTGGTATGAAAAGAGTACTTACGATACTGCTACTCACATTTTTGAGTGTTCCGGCGATTTATGGTCAAGTATATGATACCATTAGAATACAAATTGATGGAATGACCTGTTCTTTGTGTTCTAAAAATGTGCAAGATCAGTTGGAACGTATTTACTACATCAAAAAAATATCGATTGAATTGAATTCCAATATAGCCGTATTACTCGTAGATACAATCAATAATGTAAATCCGGAGGAAATGGCAAAAGCGGTATGGAATGCAGGATTCACGGTAGGTGCGTTTGAAATTCCTATTGCTAAAAGTAATCGTACAAACGGTATTTACAGTTACACCTTTTTGTCGGTGACTTCAGAAACCACACCACTTAAAAAAGCCGGATATTATACGTTAGTAGGTAAGTGGTACATGAATCAAGAATCATTCAAAAAAGTGAAAAAACAAATGACGGGGATGACTTTTGTAAGTCCACCCGTGGGAAGTAAACTCGTTTATTATTATTGATGTTTCGCCTGTTTACAATACTTCTAGTTTTGACATGTACCCGTTTACAGGCACAAGAGTTATTTCCTTATGCGGAGGCTGCATCTACTTTGCCCAAACATGTAGGGCAAGCGCGTATCATGTATATGAACTACAAAGAGCAGACCTCCAATCGTATCAAAAACTGGTATGGATTACAGTATAGTTATGGCATTACACCTAAGTGGACGGTAGGCACTACTGTAGGAGTTTCAAATCACCATTTTAATAAATTCCCATCGGATATACAGACGTATTTTTTTAATCACCACTTACGTTCGTACCCCGGAGCTACCACTTTGATAGAAGGGATTAATGTACGTACAAAGTATCGCTTCTATACCCGCGACCGACATCAAGAACACTTACGTGCGTCTTTTTATTTTCAAGGTTGTAAATCCTTTGTAGCACATGATGAGGCGGAGCCAGTGTTAACTACAGATAATTCCGGAATAGGGGGAGGCTTGATTGGAACCTATCTGATTAAAAAGTTTGCGGTTTCCATGACCATCGATTATATCTATCCTATGGCTTATTATCAAGATAATATAGGTCTAATGTTTCGTTCCGGTAATGCCATGGAAATTAGCACCTCTTTTGGTTATAGAGTGTGGCCTTTTAAGTATAACTCGTATAATGACGTGAACGTCAATTTTTATGCTGAGTTTTTAATGAAACAGTATGGAAGAGCTACTGTTCGTGAGAATGGAAAATATTGGGTCTTTGAAAACTTTCAATATTCCGACCCTTATATCTATGCCACTTTAAAAGAAAACTTTTACATCGACGGTCGCTTTTATATTCAATTAATTTTTCAATCCAACGACCGGATAGATTTTGGAGTCTATTTCCCTATGGTGAGTCGTTCTTACAATTATTGGTACCCACACTACATGGTGCAATATACGACTACCTTGTATGGTAAAAAGAGTAAGAAAGTTACGCGCTAGGGTACTGTTTTTTAATTTGATAATCCCAAAGAAAGGTTCCAAAAGGAATAAAAGAAAGCACAAATCCCCAGATACAAAAGGATAGTTTCCATTTCAATTCTGACCAAGCTAGGTATATAGCATAGACCAAGGCTAAAAATAACATTCCGTGGATCATTCCGGTCACTCGAACTGCCATGGGCATATCATACATGTATTTCAAAGGCATGGCAATTCCTAACAGAAGTAAGAAAGAAACACCTTCGGCAAATGCTGTGATACGGATAAAGGAGTGAGTAGTCATGGGTAGTTGCTAGAATTTAGTAATTAGAACCTATAATTAAGTACAATATTTTGAACAGCAGTCCGTCTCTGTACTTAACACTCCAAACTTAATACTAAATATCCATTTTCCATAGGGGTAAGTAGGGGTTGAGGAGTCTTACTAAAAACAAGATAGCTATGATACGTGCCTTTATTAAACAATCCATTATAGAAGTATTACAAAAGGAGATTTTGGTTAAAACCACCAGAATTAGACCTAATGATCGATTGGGAGCAGATTGCCATTTAAATGAATTGGAATTGAACTGGTTATTAAATGAAGTCGAGCAGTCGTACCATGTGCAAATTCCTGATAACTCTATTACGTTACAGCATCGCTTAAGTGATGTGGTCACGGTAGTGAAGAAAGCTTTATAGTAAAGTTTAAATTGGTTGTTTTTATAACTCCGTGATTGGTCCTTATGTGGTTTGCCGATTACGGAGATTTTTTTTGGGGGCGCCCGGGCGGGCTATCCGCTACAATCTTTTGCTCGTGCCTCGCAAAAGGATTTTCGCTGCTATCCCTGGCGCGGGGTAGAAGTGCCCCATTTTAGCCTTTAACCTTCTATTAAAAACTTGCCGGAAACAAGGTAATTCAGTAATTTACAAATCGTGGATTTTAGTCAGCACGCATTGTTAACCGAATTTTGAATTATTTAGTTTTTATCCAGCATGAATCCAGGCAAAAAAGTAAAGATGGGGATGATAGGCGGAGCCGGCGATGCCTTTATTGGAGCCGTGCATCGGATGGCTGCTTCTGTAGACGGACAAATCGAACTCGTTTGTGGGGCTTTTAGTAGTCATGCCGATAAATCTATCCAAACTGGGAAAGATTTAGGTTTAGCAGATAATCGTATCTATACTTCGTACCAAGAGATGATTCTGCAGGAAGCAAAGTTGCCTGAATCCGAACGTATGGAATTTGTCTCCATCGTAACGCCTAATCACTTACATTTTGAACCTTGCATGTTGGCTTTGGATAATGGTTTTCATGTGTTATGTGAAAAACCGTTAGCTCTAAATGTTCAAGAAGCTACTTTACTCGAACAAAAAATAAAAGCCACCGGATTACTATTTGGTCTTATGCATAACTACACCGGTTATCCTATGGTGAAGCAAGCACGTGAGATGATTCAAAAAGGTAACTTAGGTAAGATTCGTAAGGTAGTAGTAGAGTATATGCAAGGCTGGCTAACGGATCGTATTGAAACTTCAGGACAGAAACAAGCCTCTTGGCGAACAGATCCTACTAAAGCAGGTATCAGTTGCTGCACCGGAGACATTGGTACCCACGCCGAAAACTTAGCCGAATATATTACCGGATTAAAAATACAAGAACTCGCTGCTGATGTTACTTCCGTTGTGGAAGGGCGTACACTCGATGATGATGCTTCCGTTTTACTGAGAATGGAAAATGGTGTTAAAGGACTGTTGTTCTGTAGTCAAATTGCTACCGGCGAACAAAATGAATTAAAAATTAGAGTTTACGGAGAAAACGGTGGATTAGAATGGTTGCAGTCGGAACCGAATGTATTAAAACTACTATGGAAAGATGCTCCGGAACAAATATATAGAACAGGAGCCGGTAAAAGTTATCTGTCCGATGCTGCACTCGCTCACACTCGATTACCCGGTGGTCATCCTGAGGGTTATCTGGAAGCCATGGCAAATCTATATCGCAATTTTGCTTACCATATTCGTGCAGTGAAAAACTCCGTAGATACCAATCCGCTGTTTGATTATCCAACTATCTCCGATGGAGTACGTGGTATGCGCTTTATCGAAGCAGTGATTGAATCAGGCAAACAAAATGCTTCTTGGGTTAAACTTTGAAATCATTACCATATGAGAACCATTAAAGGTCCGGCAATATTTCTAGCGCAGTTCATGGATGATCAAGCTCCATTTAACTCGTTGGATTCTATTTGTCGTTGGGCTGTTTCTTTAGGTTATAAAGGCGTTCAAATTCCAACTTGGGATGCTCGCTGTATCAATCTGCAATTAGCAGCTGAGAGTGAAACCTACGCTCAAGAAGTACAAGGCATTGTAGCGCAGCATGGATTACAGATATCGGAACTGTCTACACATTTACAAGGTCAGTTAGTAGCTACTCATTCCGCATACTCTGAAATGTTTGATGCCTTTGCTCCGGCACAAGTAAAAGGGAATGTAAATGCTCGTACGGAGTGGGCTGTACAACAATTACGTTATGCTGCTAAAGCAAGTGAACGTTTAGGTTTGAAAGCACACGCTACTTTTTCCGGAGCGTTGTTATGGCATACCATGTATCCATGGCCACAACGCAAAGCAGGTCAAGTACAAGAAGGATTTAAAGAATTAGCCACACGTTGGTTGCCTATCTTGAATGCTTTTGATGAAGCAGGAGTAGACCTTTGTTATGAAATACATCCGGGTGAAGATTTACATGATGGTATCACCTTCGAACGTTTTTTAGAAGCTACAGGAAATCATAAACGTGCTAATATCCTATATGACCCTAGCCATTTCTTATTACAACAACTTAATTATTTAGACTTCATCGATTATTATCATGAACGCATTAAAATGTTTCATGTGAAAGATGCCGAGTTTAATCCTAGCGGTAAGTCAGGGGTGTACGGCGGTTATCAAGATTGGATCGATAGACCGGGACGATTCCGCTCTCCGGGTGATGGACAAATCAATTTTAAAGCAATCTTTTCTAAACTTACTCAATATGACTTTCCGGGTTGGGCAGTCTTAGAATGGGAATGTTGTATGAAACATCCGGAAGATGGCGCCAAGGAAGGAGTAGATTTTATTAATCGTCATATCATACGAGTAACTGAAAAGACCTTTGACGATTTTGCAGGCAACTAAAAACTTTTCATAGATGAATAACCAACTAGCTATTTTGACCTTACTTTGCCTGGGCATACTAATGTCCTGTGAACAGCAACCGTCAACAGAAACAACTACCGCAACCGAGGTTTTAGATACCTCTCTAGTATTACAGAGTACGTTAGAGATTTTTGATTTAGAAACTTCTTCACGAACTATTGTATACCAAGCCAAAGAACATTTTGAAGCACCTAACTGGTCTAAAGATGGAGAGTTCTTTATCTACAATAGTAAAGGAAGATTGTACAGAATTCCTGTAACAGGAGGTGTGCCGGAATTAATTACATCTGATTTTGCTACTCGTTGTAATAACGATCATGGTATATCACCGGATAATTCTACTATCGTGATTAGTCATCACGAAGAGAAAACGGGAAACTCTATCATTTATACTTTTCCTATAGAAGGAGGAACTCCTAAACAAATCACGCCAAAAGGGCCTTCTTATTGGCATGGTTGGTCGCCGGATGGTTCCATGTTAGCGTATTGTGCAGAGCGTAACGGAGAGTTTGATATCTACACCATTCCTGTGAATGGAGGGGAAGAAAAACGATTGACTTCTGCTAACGGATTAGATGATGGTCCGGATTATTCTTACGATGGTAAATATATTTACTTCAACTCTGTGCGTACCGGACAAATGAAAATATGGCGCATGAAACCGGATGGCAGTGAACAAACTCAAATCACTAAAGATGATTACAATGACTGGTTTGCGCATCCATCTCCAAATAATAAATGGATTGTTTTTCTTTCCTACGATAAAACAGTAGACGGCCATCCGGCAGATAAGCAAGTGAAGTTACGCTTGATGTCTATGGAGGGTGGGGAAGCTAAAGTACTTACAGAACTTTTTGGAGGGCAGGGAACTATCAATGTTCCTTCATGGTCGCCCGATAGCAAACGTTTTGCTTTTGTTAGTTATCAATATGTTAAAAAATAGATATTAGAATTCATTATATAAGTTATGTTTTATTCTTTATTGAACCACACACGAACCATTGTATTTGCAGGATGTGCATTGTTGGCACATACAACCATGGCTCAAAAACAAACCAAAGAACAAATTGTTTCTGATTTGATTAAAAAAATGACCGTAGAAGAAAAGGTTGGACAGATGACCAACTTAACTCTTGCTGCCATTGCCGAGCCAAAAGACAATCCAATCAAATTGGATATGAATAAAGTTCGCGAGATGATCGTGAAGAATAACATTGGGTCTATCCAAAATGTTATTTCGCATGCTTATACTATTGAAGAGTGGCATCAAATCATTAATACTTTGCAGAAGGTAACGCTAGAAGAAACTCGCATGAAGATTCCGTTTCTCTACTGTATCGATGCAGTACACGGAACTAATTTTACTATGGGTTCTACTTTGTTTCCGCATAATTTGGCATTAGCCGCTACTCGTAATCCGGAATTGGTAAAACAATGCAATCAGATTACAGCGAAGGAGGTTCGTGCTTCCGGTATTCGATATAATTTTTCTCCGGTGTTAGATGTAGGGCGTCAACCATTATGGCCTCGTTTCCCTGAAACTTTTGGCGAAGATGTTTACTTAACAACTGTGATGGGTGTAGCCTCTATTCAAGGATTAGAAGGTACAAGTTTGCGAGATAACACGAGTGTAGCATCCTGTATGAAACACTTTGTAGGTTATTCTGCACCGGCAGTAGGTAAGGATAGAGCGCCGGCCTACATTCCAGAAATAATGTTAAGAGAATATTATTTGCCAAGTTTTAAAGCAGCAGTAGACGCAGGTTCTCATACCTTAATGGTGAACTCTGCAGATGTGAATGGTACACCGGTGCACGCCAGTAAGTTTTTATTAACGGATGTATTACGTGGCGAATTAAAATACAATGGTATCATCATATCTGATTGGATGGATATTCTAAAACTACATGAACGTCATCGCGTGGCTTCCTCACATAAAGAAGCGGTGTATTTGTCGGTCACAGCAGGGATAGATATGTGTATCGTTCCATTCGACTTAAGTTTCTATAATGATTTAGTAGAATTGGTAAAAGAAGGTAGAATCTCTGAAGAGCGCATCAACGCATCTGTGCGTCGTATTTTAGATATGAAATATGATTTAGGTTTGTTTGAGACTCCTTACGTAGAAAAGAAAGTGGCGAAGAATTTTGGGTTACCCGAGTATAAACAAACGGCCCTACAAGCTGCTAGAGAAGCGGTAACTTTATTAAAGAACGAAAATAATATATTGCCTTTAAAGAAAGCTTCTAATTTTCTTGTGTATGGATCACAAGCAGAATCGATATCCGATTTGAATGGTGCTTGGTCCTATACTTGGCAAGGGCAAGTAGCCGACTATTTTGCTAAAGACGAGAAAACGATTGCAGGAGCTATTCTTGCTAATGACGCACGAAACCATGTTACGTTCTTCGATGAAATAGAAGAGGTGAGAAAAAATCCTATACACCACCATCTGGATTATATTATAGTTTGTTTAGGTGAAAATGCTTATGCTGAAACACCGGGTAATATCAAAGAATTAGATTTGCCATTACAGCAACAAAAAGATGTTCAAGAGTTAGTTGCTAAGTATCCTGGTGTGCCGGTTATTTATATTTTGGTAGAAGGTAGACCTCGCGTCATTCGTGAGATTGAGCCTTTAGCGCAAGCGATATTGATGGCTTACTGGCCGGGTTCGCAAGGTGCACATGCGATTAGTGATATCTTATTTGGAGATTTTAATCCTTGCGGTAAACTACCTTTTACTTATCCAAGATATAGCGGAGAGTTATTGACCTATGATCATAAACCTTTGGATGTGGCAGTAGAGATAGTTTATCCGGAGTATAATTACTTCTATTCCTTCGAACCACAGTGGGAGTTTGGTCACGGATTAAGTTACACCACCTTTGAATATAGTAACTTAAAAGTGAGTTCCTCGACGTTGACTGGAAACGATAAAATTACGGTAAGTGTGGACGTGAAGAATACCGGAGCTAAAGCAGGGAAGGAAGTAGTAGAATTATATTCTAGAGATGAATATGCATCGGTAGTCCCATCGGTGAAGCGCTTGCGTAAGTTTACCAAGATTGACCTAGCTCCCGGACAAACTCAGACGGTTACTTTTGAATTATTAGCAAGTGATTTAGCTTTTGTAGGAACAGATATGAAGTGGATTACTGAACCCGGTGATTTCACTTTGATGATTAAAAATCTGCAAACGAAGATTTCATATAAATGAAAATATTAATACAACTACTTCTTGTTATTTCCTTTTTAGGAATGCATGACAGGCTTTGTGCTCAAAATACAAAGCCTGCCAGGGAGGACTTACCCTATGGTACGCCTCCTCCTAAGAGAGTAGATATTAAACGACCTGAATTCGTTTTAGGGGATGAAACAAATGATTCCATTACGAAGTATCTGCAATCAAAATTAGTTTATCCTGAAGAAGCTTGTTTGAATAATATTACCGGGCGTATATACCTTCAATACAGAGTGGATACTACCGGAGCGATTAAAGATTGTAAGTTATTATTAAGAAAAGATAACGAGCAAGATCGAGAAGTTTTAGAAAAGTCAGTATTGGATATGTTCGTAGATATACCGGCTTATGCTACACCCGGATTAGTAGATAGGGTTCCGAGTAATATCTATTTTACCGTCATTGTTGATTTTTTATCTAATGACACATGTAAGGTTTCCGTTGTTAAATTGAGTCCTTATTCTTACTAGTAGGGCGCTCGGGCGGGCTATCCGCTACAATCTTTTGCTCGTGTCTCGCAAAAGGATTTACGCTACTATCCCTGGCGCGGGATAGTGATAGTTTTCATAAATTTTTATTATTTTTAAATAAGCATCCTTATACCTCATGAAAAAAGTATCTATCTATTTATGCTGTCTTCTGATTGTTGCTATACATTCTTGTAGCACAGAAGTAAAACAAGAAGCTCGAAAAGAAACGCAACAAGTAACTGATCCGTTACCCTCTTGGAATAATACACCATTGAAGCAAGCTATCATTGCTTATGTGACAAACATAACCAATTTTTCAAGCAAGGACTTTATTCCGGTAGAAGACCGTATTGCTACCTTTGATAATGATGGTACACTTTGGTCAGAAAAACCCTTAGTACAAGAGTTGTATTGTTTTTATCGAGTAAATCAACTGTTGGCTCAGCATCCGGAATGGAAAAATAAGCAACCGTTTAAAGCTGTTGCGGAGAAAGATAAGTCCTATTTCGAAAAAGGTGGAATGAAAGCTTTTGTAGATTTAGTATTGGCTACGCATACGGGTATTACACAAGATGAATTTGAAGCATCTGTCAAAGATTTTTATGCTACCGTAAAATATCCCGGTGCTACAGGTGGTATTAAAACAGTAGCTTATCAACCTCAAAGAGAGTTGATGGATTATTTAAGAAGCAATGGATTTAAAGTATATATCTGTACGGGAGGGACACTCGATTTTGTTCGTGGTATATCCATGGATTTGTATGGTGTACCAAGAGAACAAGTAATAGCTTCTTCCGTAGTTTATAAGTTTGATGATAGCTTGTTAATGCGCGAACCGGAATTAGACGTCTATAACGATAAAGAAATGAAGCCGGTATCCATTCACCGTGTGATAGGTAAGAAGCCCATCTTTGCTTGTGGTAATGAAGGCGGAGCAGGAGATATCGCTATGCTGAAGTATTCCCAATCCAACGATTATCCTAGTTTTCAATTAATGGTGAATCACAATGATTCCATTCGTGAGTTCTACTACCAAGAAAAAGACAGCGCCTCTTTAAAAGCCGCTGCTCAATTCAACTGGAATGTTATTAGTATGAAAGATGATTGGAAAGTGGTTTACGTTAAATAATGGTGAATGAGGGGCAACACTAGCGCGAGTTTGCAACTCGTGCTTATTAAATCCAACGGTTTGTAACCGTATTGAATAGAAATAGTGTTTCTCCTTTGTTGGCGTTCCTCACTTGTGTCCTAAACTCCACGGTACCCGTGGTTGTTCGCTTCACAAGAGCGCCGACCACTAACTGCAAATTTTTAGTATTCTAAATCGAAATGAAGAAGTATATTATTATATCAATGGCTTTCATGTTAATAGTATCGCTGATATACTATAATTACTTTCATGTTCAGTATAATGAAATGTATAAAATTAAACAGGTTGAAGTTGATTTATACAGAACAGAACCAAAAGATGGATGTTTGCAATTGTACAAGATGAAAGATTATAAAGACATTGATACTTTAAATCATTATGTAGTTGGGCTTCGTTTTATACTAGATTATTATAGCCTTACTACTGAGAGTTATTGGGAAAATAACAAAAGCCCTAGTGGTTATGTAGGGCATAATGATAGTATTGTTTTTATAGATATTTATTCTTTAAATGATAATAAGTTGGATTTGTCAAGAAATAGCAGTCGCTTATTTCATTCTCAGGAAATCGATCTAAGAAATGGTCATCCGTCTTCTGATGGTTGTTTAGTCGCTCAAAATTATAATTCTATGGCTGAAATAATATCATATTATAATAAGAATAAACGGACTTATATCCTTAACCAAATGAAAAGTTTACACTTGTTTGGAATTAGTAAAAGTGATGTAATATCCATCAAACATTACGGATTACATTGTATTTATGATACAAAAATGTGTGAATAAAATATCTGTTCTAATGAAAATAGTAATATTTAGAATTGTTATTCCAGTCTGTCTCATTTACTTGTTGTATCTACTTTTACCATTAATGTATAGTGGTATTAAAATTAAATCTCATTGGAGTACCGGACCTGATTTTTTTCTATTTGAAAGTAGTATAAACGACTTGAAGAATATGAGAGAGTGTTCTGAGGTTGTACCTAAAGATGTAAAACTCATGTATGATGGTCTTTTTACCAATGATAAAAGCTATCTGCCGTATATGCCCGGTGAATTATTTACAGAACATATTATTTATGGTGAAATTATCGGGACTCAACCAGAATCTATAGGAAGTGAAAGTGTCTATTTAGTTGTTAAGTTTAAAAGGTTTATGCATCTGCCTATTTATTATACATTAATCATAATAATGTTCCTTTTAATGGGTATCGAGTTGCTATACTTGAAAAGTGTATTTTATACGTCACGTGTTAAGTAAGAATAATACTTATGTTTAAAAAGATAATCATAGGAATTGCATTGTTAATCATAGCTTTATTCGTTTTGAATATTATATATATGATTTTAACGGATGCTTTTTCTAAGGAATTTGCGAAAGGATATTTTGGAGAGAGATTGGGCAGATTTGTTAAATAATATAGAATTATAATGAAGATATGTATAGAGTAGCTTTTGTTTTATTTTTCTTAATTAATCATACAACCATACATGCATCTAATGTAGCCTATATCGTCATTAGTTATGAAAGTGTAACAGATAAGCCTTTTTATCCTATAGTATTATCCTCAAAAAGTGCTGATTCTTCTGTTATTTGTAAGATAAGTAAGTTTCGAGATAAGTATGAAATGAATAAAGTGTATCTGTGTAATATGGGCAGAAAAGAATTGAATCAAGTATCTCAACAGTTTAGAAAGAATTTACTTCTTTCTAGAAAAATAGGTAATAGATTTTATGGATGTTTTTCAATTAGTTACTATAATAAAGAAGGTCAATTGTTAAAACGTTTTTATACAACTACACTTGATAGTTCATTGTTATTATTCAGTAAAACTAAAGAATATATAGAGTCTTGTAGTTGTACTTCGTATACTATTGAGTATATCAATGATGTTATTTCAAGATTGAAAGAAGTCCACTCAAATTAAGTGCTGTTTGTATTATGAGATTAGTATTTTTATTATCCGTCTCACTACTCGTATTTTTTCTCCGTTGTTGGCAGCTATCCTCTATTCCTCACTTATGTCCTAAACACTACAGCTTCCGCTGTTGTGTCATCGACCAACAGCCCCGACCACCCACAAAACTCGCGTGAGGGATAGTATCGGTCCCGATAGTTATCGGGATGCGAGGTACGAGCAAAAGATTGCAGCGGATAGCCCGACCCCGAGCCTTTATCAAATGAAATGAGTATGCATGTATTGCGAGGGGGCACGCCCATCTAAAATTTCTTACTTTCCGATACAGAACTTACTAAAGATATTATCCAGTAAATCTTCCGTGTTGATTTCTCCGGTGATCTCACCTAAGTGGAATAAAGCTTGGCGGATGTGTTGTGCTAATAAGTCGCCCGGTATCTTGGCTTGCATGCCTTCTAAGACTTGCTCTAAGGACTCTCTGGTATTACGTAAGCTTTCGTAATGACGTAAGTTACTCACTAAGGTGTCGTTGTTGCGTAAGGACTCGTAATTGATGGTTTCTAAAAGTCGTTCTTTCAACTCTTCAATGCCGTTATCCTTTTTCGCAGAGATATAAATGATACCGTCGAAGTTGTTGAACTTCTCCAGTTTTACTTCTTCAAACGTATCTACTTTATTTCCTACAATTAAGTAAGGAATTTTCAATCCTTGTAACTCTTCTAAATCACGAATCAATTCTTTTTCAGAAGTGGTGTTTACATCGAATAGATAAATAATCAAAGCCGCTTGGCTCATCTTCTCGCGCGTGCGTTGCACACCTATCGCTTCAATTTTATCTACTGTTTCACGTAAACCTGCCGTATCAATAAAGCGGAAGGTAACACCTTCTACGGTTAACTCATCTTCAATGAAATCGCGTGTAGTACCGGGAATCTCGGACACAATTGCTTTCTCTTCGTGTAAAAGTGTATTTAATAAAGTGGATTTACCTGCGTTGGGTTTCCCTACAATCACGGTAGGAACTCCGTTTTTCAATACATTCCCTAAAGCAAAGGATTGCACTAAACGATCAATCACTCGTTTGATTTCGTTAATCAATTGTCGCAGCTGACTTCTATCTGCAAACTCTACATCTTCTTCACTGAAGTCGAGTTCCAATTCTACTAAAGAAGCAAAGTGAATGAGTTGCTCGCGTAGGTTTTTTATCTCTTGAGAGAAACCTCCACGCATTTGTTGCAAAGCAATTTGATGCGCTGCATGTGAATCCGAAGCAATCAAATCGGCTACGGCTTCTGCCTGTGCTAAGTCGAAGCGTCCGTTAAGGAAGGCACGTTGAGTAAACTCACCGGGCTTAGCCGAACGAGCTCCTTTGCGTATTAATAATTGAGAGATTTCTTTGATAATGTAAGGAGAACCATGACAAGCAATCTCCACTACATCTTCTTTAGTGAATGATTTAGGTCCTTTGAATAAAGTCACCACTACTTCATCTAACACACGTGTGCCGTCCACGATATTGCCTACATAAGCCCGGTGAGAGGGAGAGGTGGTTAATTTTTTGCCATCAAATACCGATTCGGTAATGGAAATAGCTTGAGGACCGCTTAAACGTAACACAGCAATAGCGCCAACTCCGGGAGCGGTAGCTAAAGCAACAATGGTATCTGTTGAAAGAAGGGTGGACACTATTGTATTGTTTCTGTAAACGAATTAGAAAAGTCTTCCCAAGAAGTAGTTTTATAATGTCCGTCGCCGATGAATTTAATCACTTTGTTAAACTGATTTGGCTCCATATAACCAGGTAATGGTTGTAATAAGCGTTCATCTGCTTCTAAATAGACAGTAGTAGGATAAGAACTTACTTTAAACTCTTGCGCACAAAGTTGAGCATAGGTCATACGTTTGCCTTTGTAGGTAGTAGAATCTTTGCTTTCTGCATCAATTTTTACCGGATAGAATTTCTTATTTAAGTAGTCAGCAATCTTAGGATGACTGAAGGTAGTTTTATCCATTTGCTTGCACCATCCACACCAGGAAGTGTAAGTGTCAACGAATATAGGTCTAGGAGATTTTTTGGCAGCGGCAGCAGCTTGTTCGTAGGTCATCCATTTCACCGTAGCAGGTTGTGAATCTTCTACTTTAGTTGAGATAAAAAAGGAGCCTAAAGCTACTACTAATGCACCAAGTGCCATAATCTGTATGAATCGTTTCATTTTCATACTATGAAGATAATAAAAAGGGGGGAAAGTTTAAAGTTAAACGTTTAAAGATTTGTAGGTCAGTTGATTTGGTGGAGGTGAGGTAGTAAATAAATCGGAGGTAATTGGTAGCCCAAGGTTTTAATCGTGGGGTTTAGAATGATGAATTTTTAGATGTTAGGCGAGTTTGGAATACAATAAAACATGTTGATTTTAAGCTATTTTTTTACTATATTTATATATGGCTTTATTCAAACTAGATCGTACGGTGGCAACCATTTCTAATGGCCATTCCAATGAACGTACAGACGTTTCTTATTGGAAAAGTTTACCTATTGAAAAAGTTTTAGAAGCGATACAATTTTTAAGAGTCCAATATCATCCAGACTTAAATGATTCTTCAACCCGACTTCAAAGAGTTTATAGAATTACTAAACTCGAAAAAAGTTAAATATCTCATCGTAGGCGGATATGCTGTTGGTTTCCATGGAAGACCCAGATATACGGGCGACATGGATTTTTGGATTGCCACATCTAAAGAAAATGCACTTGCTATGAAAAGTTGCTTAGATGATTTTGGTTTTTCCTCCTTCAATATAAATGCTGCAGAGTTTGAAAAAGAAAATTTAGTACTTCAGTTAGGATACGAACCCGTGCGTATCGATATATTGACAACTTTAAGTGGTATTGAATTTAGCTCTTGTTACGAAAATAAAGTCTTAGCTGAAATCGATGGTGTTGAGATTCCTTTTATACACCTCAATGATCTTCTGAAAAACAAACGCTCAACCGGTCGTTTTAAAGATTTAGGCGACGTAGAAAATTTGACAGAGTAACATTTCTATCAGTATCGTATAGTTCCACACAGCTTTAAGCCTTATGCTTTGAGCCTAAAACTCAGTAAGAAACTTCCTACAAACAACACACCGCTGACACTAGCAATAGCTCCTGAGATGGATACATCCCAAAAATGTGCCGCTATATAACCGCCTATCACCGATGCGGTAGCAAAGCCAATAGCAAGTAACATCATGTTGCGTAAATGATGTGTTAAAAGGTACGCACTAGCAGCAGGTACCACTAAAAAGGCCACCACTAGAATAGCTCCTACGGATTCAAAGGCAGCTACGGTAGTGAAAGAAACCATACTCATCAATACATAATTCCACAATCCTACACTGATTCCAATGCCTGTGGCAAAGCCTGCATCAAAGGTGCTGATGCGGAAATAAGGAAGGAACAATAAGAAGATAAGTAAGATGGCGGCGTTAACTACCAGCAATGGTAACATAGCCGATGGAATCGACAAACTTCCCAAATACATTCGATGTAAAGGAACATAAGTGATTTCTCCATACAACACACAGTCTTGATCTAAGTCGATGTTGCGTGCATAGTACGATATCAAAATAACTCCTAAAGCAAATAAGAAAGTAAAGACGATTCCAATAGAAGCATCTTCTTGAAGACGTAATTGTCGGTGTAGGAATTCAATGGCTACGGTAGTGAACACACCTGTAATACCTGCGCCTAACATCATAATCCAAGAATCGCGCGTGTCCATGAATAAATAAGCAATCACTATTCCCGGTAATACCGCATGGGAAATAGCATCGCCCACCATTACCATCCGACGAAGGATTAACAAACTTCCGGTTAAGCTGCAAGGTATGGCTACCAATAAAGCGGTTAATATGATTTCAATGTTCATACGGATTTTATCAGTTTAAATCGTTGAACCAATAATCCTTTGGCACTTCCAAATAAGAAAGAGAAAAAGGCAATCATACTAATGGTGACTACAATCCACGGTCCCGTAGGCATAGCAGGATAATAAAAGGATAATAAAGTTCCGGTAACAGATGCTAGTAAGTTAAATACTACCGCTAAGAACATCATCAATGGAAGTCGATGTGTCCAATACCTCGCTGCGGCAGCCGGAGTGATTAACATAGCCGACATTAACACAATGCCTACGGATTGAATTCCAATGACGATAGATACAACCGTTAATGCCGTCAATACTTGTTGTAATAATTGTACCGGCATTCCTATGCTTTTAGCAAAAGAAACATCGAAACTGATGAATGTAAAACTGCGATAGAAGAATAAAATACTTACAATCACAACAAATGTTACGCTAAAGTAGAAGGGTAAATCGGACGCTAATAAGGCAGCCGCTTTACCTAATAGAAAGCTGTCTAATCCGCTTTGATTACCGTTGCCATGGTGTTGAATGTAGGAAAGTAACACTACTCCAAAGGCAAAGAAGACGGATAATACAATGGCAATTGCCGCATCTTGTTTCAGTTTAGTCTTGTTAGTAATCAAGTCGACACAAATCAGCGATAACCATCCGGAAACAAAGGCTCCCGGTAGTAATACCCACATATTTTTTACTCCCATCAATAAGAAAGCAAAACAGATACCCGGTAAGATAGCGTGTGACACGGCATCTCCGGTTAAGCTTCTTTTTTGTAAGTAGGCAAACGTTCCTATCAATGCCGCAGCACTATTGAGTAAAAAAGTACTCAATAACACGGTGCGCACATTGGCATCAGCCAGTAGGGACGATATCGTATTTACTATTATCACTTACAAAATAGGAGCAAGGGTACGTTGATAGGTCGTATTTAAATTCTCTGTGGTGAATACGGTTGACATAGGACCGTAGGCAATCAATGTTTTGTTGAGTAACAAAACCGTTTCAAAGTATTCTTTGATTGTATTTAAGTCGTGATGCACTACCAAGATGGTTTTACCTTCACGGTGTAATTGCTTTAATACTTCTACAATGGTTTTCTCCGTAGCGGCATCTACACCGGCAAAGGGTTCATCCATAAAATAGACTTGCGCTTCTTGAGCTAAAGCTCTCGCTAAGAACACACGTTGTTGTTGCCCTCCGGAAAGTTGAGCGATTTGTCGGTTAGAGAAGTCTTGTAAATTAACTTTTTCTAAACACGTACGTGCGATAGTGTAATCGCTTTCACGGTAACGTTTCAGCCAATTTAAATGCGGATAACGCCCCATTAGCACAACGTCTAATACGGTAGCAGGGAAGTCCCAGTCCACGGATTCACGCTGAGGAACATAAGCGATTTGAGAGCGTACATCGTTGATGTCTTTACCATCAAAGGTTACTTGACCGGATGCTTTAGGAATGATACTTAAGATACTTTTTATCAAAGTAGATTTACCTGCACCGTTAGGGCCTACAATAGCTCCTAAGGTGGCATCGTCTAAGGTAAAGTGGATGTTATCTAAGATTTTAGCTTCTTGATAACGAACGGATAAATCATTTACAATAATTTTCATACTACTTCAACGCTTGACTTATCGTTTGTACATTTTTTCGCACCATGCCTATGTAAGTTCCTTCCTCCGTTCCGGCGGCACCCATAGCATCGGAGTAGAGCGCTCCGCCGATAACGACTTGATGACCTTTGGCCATACAGCCTTCGACAACCGCTTTAATGGATTGTTCCGAAACAGATGTTTCTACAAACACCGCTTTGATTTTTCGATCACAAATAAAGTTGACCAAGTTGCTCACTTCGTTTAACCCGAAATCCGATACCGTAGAGATACCTTGTAATCCGCGCACTTCAATGTGATACGCTCTTCCGAAATAACCGAAGGCATCATGCGCAGTAATCAATACACGTTGCGACATAGGAATACTGTCGATACGAGCTTTGGTCTCATCGTGTAAGGATTGTAAACGTGTTTGGTAGGCAGTGTAACGCGCTTGGATATACGCGCTGTCTTCCGGAAAACGTTGAGTTAAATACTTGGTTAATCCTTGTAAGGATTGATTCCATAAGGCTACATCAAACCAAATGTGTGGATCATAGATTTGTGCCGCACTATCCAGCATTCGTAATTGAGCGTTCGAGATGCCGTTGGACAGAGCATATACTTTGTTCTTATCTTTTTCTAGTTGATGTAACACTTCCGACATTTTACCTTCTAAGTGTAAACCATTATAGACGATTAAGTCGGCATCGGTTAAGCGTTTTAAATCACCTTCCGTGGCTTTATATAAATGTGGATCTACACCGGGACCCATCAAGGCGATGACTTCGGCGGAGTCGCCCATGATTTCTTTCACCGCATCCGCAATCATACCGGTAGTGGTCACAATCACCGGACGACCTTGTTTCTTTGTGCTCGTAGACTCACACGCTACCAGACTGAACAGCAAACAGCACCAAGCAACAATACTATATTTAGTGTACATATAAGTTTTTCGCTACCTCTTGAGAGATCACTACTTTTTTCTTTCCGTTTAACAACAACTCTAAAGAACCATCAAACTCTACTTTTTCCGTCACTACTATTTTACAACCCGGACAAATAGTTAATTTATCTAGGTACTGTAAAAAGACCGTAGAGGTATCTTCTAAGGCGATGATCGTGCCGCTGAATTCGGCAGGTACATCGGATAATAATATTTTCTTACGCGGTTTGATTTCTCCCTTTTGATCGGGGATAGGATCACCGTGTGGATCAAAGGCAGGGTAGTCTAAGAAGGCATCCAAGCGATCAATTAAGATGGGAGATTGAATGTGCTCCAGCTGTTCCGCCATTTCATGCACTTCATCCCAGTTGAATTTCAATTTTTCTACTAGAAATACTTCCCATAAACGATGCTTGCGAATGACTTGCAAGGCTTCTTTACGACCTTTGCGCGTCAGCGATACACCTTGGTATTTTACATAGTTCACCATCGACTTATCCGCCAGTTTGCGCAGCATGTCGGTCACAGAAGCAGGCTTTGTTTGAATCGATTCTGCAATGCTATTCGTCGACACATCACGATGGTCGTCGCCGGAAAGGTGATAGATGGCTTTTAAATAATTTTCTTCCGTATAAGTTAACATGGGAAGTGGAATTAATTTTTAAGATATACAAAAATAAAAATTTAGATTCATCTAAAAAAGTTTTTTCGAAGGTTTAATGAGTTGTTTGGGTTGAAAATTAGGTTTTTAGGGAGAGTTGCTAGGTGGTTTTTGCCTAAAAAATGCAGTTTGGGTGGTTGTGAGTTCCGTTAAGGAACAGGGCTTGGCGATGTGGCGGATTAATTGCACAACACTGTCAAGTTGCTGTAATGTTTATTAAATGCACCAACGTTCATATACCCACTTCGCCCGCCATATTGCCAAGGTGCTGTGTGTGCCTGGAATGGTCATTCGTCCCTTCAGACACACTCTTGAAATTAATGGAAAATTAGGACAGATTCAAGTCTTATTATCCACGGTTTAAGAGTGTTGAAGAATGGTTTACTGGTAAGGTGCAAGTCCTTATGTGGTGGAGTTAAGAATATAAATCACTAGCAAGTCGCAAGTTGGTTTGAAGTGATTCAAGCAATGAAGTAAGCGAGTCTGCGAATGTTGGTTCCTACGTACAGAAACTGTATACAGAGGCTATTATGAGTGGTCAAAGTCGCACAGCAGACTAACGGCTATAACTCAACTTGTAGTAGTAGATACAGAGGATATCAACAGAAAGCGAATGTCCTTACCCGGGGAGGTCTTCTGATTACGAGCTAATCAAGAAGAAGTCAGCAGAGGTCATAGTAGTGAATAACAAACGAGCCAATGGAAAGATTGGAGGTCTCAGGAGTTCATGAAGGACTAAACGTTAAACGGTTTTAATTCGATAAGGAGTCATCGCACAGCCTTATCTTAAGCGAACCAAGGAAAGAAAAGCAGATGATTGAAAAAGTAGTAAACAATAAGAACATGCTAAAAGCAATACGCCAGACGGTCTCTAATAAAGGGGCATCAGGTGTAGATGGTATGTCGGTCAGGGAACTGAAAGACTACTATGTAAAGCATAAATCTTTGTTATTAAATTCTATTGTTAATCATCGGTACGTAGCACAAGCCATTCGAGGAGTAGAGATACCTAAATCGAATGGGAAGACTAGATTACTCGGTGTACCTACGGTGGTAGACCGTATGTTGCAACAAGCAGTAGGGCAAGTCATAGCACCATACTTTGAATTAGAATTTAAAGAGTATAGCTATGGTTTTAGACCTAAACGCAATGCACACCAAGCCATTCAACAATCACAGAAGTTTATTCACGAAGGCTATAGATATATTGTAGATATAGACCTAAAGAATTTCTTCGACGAAGTAGACCATAGGATACTCCTTCAACTTGTCTACCGAAAGCTAAAATGCCCTACCACACTACGCCTAATACGTCTTTGGCTAAGAGCACCAATTTTAATAAATGGGAAACTGACCAAACGCATGAAAGGTATTCCTCAGGGCTCTCCGCTAAGTCCGTTACTATCCAATATCATGCTACATGAATTGGATTGCTTCTTGGAATGGAAGAAGGAAAAGTATGTACGCTACGCCGACGACTTTAGTATATTCACTAAAGGTAGAGGTCGTGCTCAACAGATAGGTAATCAGGTTTATCTTTTCCTAAAGAACAAACTTAAGCTGACTATCAACAGAGATAAAAGTGGTATACGTAGACCTTCCCAATTTGAACTACTCGGACATGGTTTTGTGTCAAGCTTTGAGAAAGGTGCAAAAGGCAAATTTCAATTGGTGGTAAGTGAAAAGAGTATAGCAAAGTTGAAACGCGAGTTGAAAATGATTACCCGCAAAACGAGTCCAATGAGTTTCGACGAACGGATACAAAAACTTAAACTTCTACAGCGTGTAACCCTCCCGAAATTAGGACAAGGTAATAATAGAATAGTTCTAGTTTAAATACAATTATTCATTTCAATATATTTTTTAGGAGTAAGTCCATTTAGAGATTCATGAGGTCTATTGTTGTTATAATCTTCCATCCACTGTTGAGATAAAGATTGTACTTGTCTTATATCTTCAAACAAATAAGCATCTAGTACTTCTTCTCTAAAGCTTCTATTAAAACGTTCAATAAAGCCATTTTGCATAGGTCTGCCCGGTTGGATATACTTCACGTCAATTCCTTTGTTAAAACACCAGTCTTTAAATGTGCCGGAGATAAATTCAGGGCCATTGTCTACTCTTATCTGAGTTGGTGACCCTTTCCAATCAACTAATTCATCTAGTATCCTTGTAACTCTTTGCGAAGGCATAGAGCTTGCTGCTTCTATACAAATAGCTTCTCTATTATAATCATCTATCACATTTAATACTCTTACTTTTCGACCTGTTACTAAGGAGTCGCTCATGAAATCCATTGACCAACTCTTATTGTAAGTCATAGGCACTGTTAATGATTCTTTTACTCGTTTAGGGATTCTTCTTTTGGTTTTTCTTCGAATGTTTAGTTTCATTAAGCAGTAAACTCTTCTAACACGCTTGTAATTCCATCTAAGACCTTCTAGCCTAATCATGTCATAATACTTGTCACAACCACGTGTTGGATACTTAGAAGACAGCTCTGTAAGTTTATCTATGACCTCTCTATCGTCTTTTACTGAACGGTAATAGTAAACAGACCTTTGAAGTGATAAAATGTGACAGGCCTTCTTCAAACTTAATTGATGAGCAGACACTATGTAGTCGACTCCTTCCTTAAGCTGATTGGGCCTTAGAACTTTTTTGTGAGTACATCTTTTAAAATCTTGTGATCTAAGGCTAAATCTGCATACATGGCTTTTAGCTTACGATTTTCTTCTTCTAGCTCTTTTAATCGCTTGAGTTCGTTGCTTTCCATTCCGCCATACTTCTTTCGCCAGTTATACAACGTTGCCTTATTAATGCCTAATTCACGGCATAAATCCTCCGTGCTTTTACCAGATTCATGCTCCTTTAGAGCTTTTATAATCTGTGTTTCACTGTATCTGCTCTTTCTCATAGTCAGTTTAATTTACAAAATTTGTCTAATTTTAAACTGTCCTAGTTTCGGGGAGGGTTACAAGCGAGGTTGGCTGAACTATTTTTGCTTGGCGAATATGGCAAGCAAACTTCAACGTATAGATGCGTGGGTTCGTAACCGTTTAAGATATTGCATTTGGACCGACTGGAAAAAGCCAGAACGTAAGCGGAAGAACCTAGTGCGCTTGGGTGTTCCGTACGGGAAAGCGTATGCATTTAGTAGAACAAGAAAGGGAGGCTGGGCAATAGCGCAGAGTCCAATTCTGACGACTACTATAACGCTAGACCGCTTAAGAAAACGAGGGTATGAAAGTTTAGAGAGCTATTATCAAAAAGTAAGTCCTATGTTTAACGAACCGCTGTATACGTGAACCGTACGTACAGTGGTGTGAGAGGCGCACTCCGCTAGAATTCACTAGCGGAGCCGTCTACTCGATTAGGCAATCGTTGCTTTTGTCCTGCTTTGTCTGTCCGGTCATTTTCCATTCTTGTCTACCTGTCTTTAAAAGTGCGGTGGGAGAGATTTTTATTTGATTTTTCTCTGTCCGTGCGTCTGCTTTTGGCATATCTTTTTGTTTGTGTGTTGGCTTAGCTCTTTTGCCCCGCAGGAACGAGGAGGCAAATGTGCTAAATGTGTGTCGGGACAAAAATTATGCATGCCTATTTAAAACTTTCCTCTATCGAGGCAATTAATTTTTCTAGCTCTTCCTCTCGCTTTGATTCAAACTCATTTCTTTTGTCAGAATTTGAAACTAAGTAATATTTGTTATATATGTATTCCAATAGCTCTTCCTTGAAAGAATCTATAATAGAAAATACTATTGCCTTTAATTTTTCTATATCCTTTAATGTTAAGGAGAAATCAATCTGAATAGTGTCGTTAAATTTACTACCATGTCCGATTGCATTTCTATTAGCAAGTAGATGACTATTTATATAGTGTTCCCTTGCTTCAAGAGCCTTTTTGTAATTAAGTCCTAAAATTTCGATTATGTTTTTAAAAACTTTGGGTTTTAAATTTGATTCGGTATCAATAATCGTATTATCAAAATCATTATCGGGTCTCACATCGATTTTGAATTTCTTGCTTTCGAATTTAAGAAAGCTTGAAACAAAAGCTATTTCATTTGCCAAAGTCATTTTGTCTTTGGTTTCTATACATCTACTTACATGTTCTTTCAAAGCAACAGCTTTAAAATTATAGGACAAGTCGCTAAGTTTTACTTTTTCTTCTGAAATGTATTTTATGTATAACTTACTACTCTTTTTTATATAACCTTCCCAATGTGCATAAAGCAAAAGAATTAATGACTTAAAAATAGTTTCCTTTTCAGACTCTTTTGCTAACAATAAAAGTTCAGAAATCTCTACTTTTCTCCAAGCAAGATCTTCATCTAATAAATTTTCAAATTGTTCGTACTTCACTTTGAGAAATATTGATTAGAAAATTCGGTTAGTCCTTTCATCCTTGTAATTGCCTTTGTTCCTCTCTCTGAATACTCGAGATACACTGTATCCTTATAAATGTCCTTGATATTCTGAATTAACTGTTCTTTTGGTATTGATTTTATTTTATCATAGTTGTTTGCAATGCCTGGAACGATAGCTTCAAAACTTGATTCTACAAAAGGTCCTTCAAATCTATCTTTTGCATCATTGTACTTTTTAAATGAGTCGGCACCGAGTGTTTCATTTAGCAAATCAAATACTTTTTTGAATAATGTAATTTCTGTATCAATATTGAAAGAGTCATCTTCTATTAGTTTTACAGTTTCTTTGTCAATGAATTCACTCAAGTGAATATAGGAAACTTTATAATTCTCAAATTTTGTTTTTCCATTTTTGGCAATAAAATACCTTAAAATTAATTCCATGTGATGTTCTATTTTGAACTTTTCATCACTTAACGGGAGAGTAGATTTATAATTAGTATATGTTTTTAAATCGTTAATTTTATCATAAAAAGGTTCACTTAGCATGATTATTAAGCAGTTTCTTATTTCTTGAGCCTCTAAATGTAATCCTCCTGTATTTAGTCTTTGAAATAGTTCGTACTGAGCCTGAATGCTATTTTCTGTCAGAATAATATTAATTCCAAATTTTGATCTTTTCAAAATTCTTTTAATGTCATCTGGAAGTGTCAGCCAAGTAAAGCCTTCTAAAGAAGGAAGTTTACGTGTTGTTGTTAATGTAAGCGGTTCTTTATTTTTTAAATCACCAGTTAATTGCAATATGGATGATATTCGTTGTACACCATCAACAACGCTCCATTTACCACCTTCCTTCTGAGCTACAAAAATTGGTGGAATGGGTATTCCGAGAAGTATAGATTCAATGAAATTTGATTTCTGTTCATCTGACCATCGAAAAAGTCGCTGGTATGCAGGATCTAACTGTAACTCTCCTTCTGTGTAAAGATTCAAGAGTTCACCAATAGACATGCTGTAACTATCTGTTTTTATTTCCTTTCTACCTTCAGAAAGTTCTTTTAGTAATTCTTCTTCTTTCATAATTTTTAATTTATCTCGGTCCCATAAATCTATCGCCATTGAAATGAATCATATGGTCTGGCGTATCAGCCAGCCATACTTCTGTTTCCCAAGCAATGTTATTGGAGTGTTTTTTAAATTCAGTGAAATCAGGAAATGCTGTTACATATATCTTACCTGCTTTACAGCTTTTTAGAAATTCTTCAAGTTCAACAATTCGTTTCGGAGAAACCGGGCCATGTGAAGTAACGGCTTCAATCAGGAATAACCAGTTTTTCTTTTCGTCATAAATCACAACGTCCGGCAATTTACTGTGCTGGTCAATCGGAATTCCCAATTCTTTCAATTTCTTTTCATCTACGAACAAATCTTTCTTCGCGGTGTCGCCTAAATAGAGTATCGAACCACCATTAGCAAACCTTGCAGCAAAATTATGCACGATGGCAGCCTGAACTTCATTGTGCTTTCCTGACGAAAGTTTAATCGTTTTGCCATTGCTTAGTTTTACCGGAATCAGATTTTGTTTTCTTTCTTTTTTATATCGTTTCGCTAATTCCCCGGCTTCCGATTTGAATTTTTCAACTGCTTTCTTCCAATCTTTAGTTCCAAATTTTTGAATGGCTTCCAATGCTTCATGGGTAATTGCATAATGAGCATTCGGACTATTTACTGGTAATTTCGGGTTGTCCGGATTGTAGTCCGCAATACGAGCCTGAACGAATTGATGTAAAACCTGTCTGCGGAATGTCTCTCTTGTATTCGGTGCGTATTCTTTTTTATGCACATCGAGAACGAAGGCCATAATACCTTTTGTAACTTTTAAACTCTTACGAGTCGCTTTGCTCCAACTATCACGAGGTTTAATTCCGCATAGTGCCAATAACGTGTACGCTGATATTTCATTTTGCTGCGCTGTTGGCAATCCTAATTCTTTGAGTATCTTTTTTGCTTCGTCAAGTTTGCTCATATTATTGCTGGTGTAAATTCAAATTGTTCACTTACTATTTTGTTGGCATTATCTACTGAAAAATCATTAGAAAGAATAACGCTATTTCCAATTTCTTTTATTGTTTCAAGTGGAGGGAGGGGAATTTCTCTGAGTTCCGTAGCACTTACATTCACGTTACCATTGAATATTCTGAAATACGAATCAAATAAACTGCTATTCAATAAAGCACAAAGCCCAACTACTTCGTTTCTTTCTAAATGTCCTTTTGGGCGATAGATGTAATTTACTTTGTTTTCTACCCCGATATATTTTGCTTCAATAAAATTGCAGAAGTATGGAGCTGCAACCAATCTGCTTTTATCATCCTTAGCACTGAAACGCCTCAATAGAACATAATTTTTATTAGGAATTAGAATAGATTTTGATTCGTCCTGTATTCTTACATACTGTCCTTTATCGGGCTTTGGCATCGGCCATTCCAAGATCATTTGCTTTACGTTATGTAGCCAAAAGAGCGGAGCTAAAAATACTGTTCCGTTTTGATATGTATCGTGTATATGATCTTTTGACCTGAATGCAACAACGGGACCGGTTGAAATCTGAATATTGTATTTATTTAAGTTTCCATTCCAGTTTTTAAAGACATTCAAAATAGCTTCGTCTGAATCACTCGTTGGTAAATACAATATTTTTTCATTTGAATTGAGGTCAATCAATTCATTTTGCGCAAAAGATTTGATTATCGGAGAATCAATATCTTTTAAACCATGTGATGAATAAACATTTACTTTGTGCTTCGGATTTGTTTTTTCTTTTCGTGTTCCTTTTATGATAACTGTTTCCTGTAATACCTTATCTCTGTTGAATGTGTCTTTTCGGGAAACGAATAAATGCACTTTATCAATTTCAATTATTTTGAAAAAATACTCCCGGAATAATTTGAAGTAACTCCCGGAAGCGTAGCTTCTCGGAGTTATGAATATTAGTTGTCCGTTTTCTTTTAGTAACCTTGCGGAAATAGCCATAAAAATGGCATAAATATTCGGATGTCCGTTAACAACTGCTTTTGCCGCAACGGCTCTTTTGTCGTCAATAGGCAGTTTGAAGTAGGGAGGATTTGAAACAATAATATCGAAAGGATTAATTGTCTGTGAAAACAAGTTGCCAATATCTGTTAAGCAATCTGCGTTTTCGAGAATGAAATCATTTGTATGAATTGAGATTTTTAATTCGATATTTTTCTCCTTTAACCAACTTCTTAAATATTCTAATGACTTTTTTGTGTAAGGAATTAATGCTTTATCAGTTTCATACACTGTCAAATCAACATCCTTCAATTTGTTGTTTTTCCGAACAAGTGACTCTATTAAAGCACAAGTTAGAATAGCTGTTCCGCAACCTGGGTCAAGTATTCTAAGAGAACTTTCTCCAGATTCTGCAAATGTCCCCATCAGTCCAGCTATTTCTGCAGGAGTAAAAAATTGTCCGTTTGTTTTTTTATGTTCTTGATTCACCGATTTGGCATAACCCAACCCAAGCCGGTCAGCGTAATGGCTCGGTAACTCACCAGCAATTTTCTCCATGAGTTTTTTACCTGCCATTTTTCTTTTTAGTTATATAGTTTATTTTCTTCTCAGCTACTTGCATGGCCTTTAAAGCCACTTCTTCGTCTTGCAATTCGTAAACAAGTTTATCGCTTATAAACGCAATCAAAAATTCATTCGGGTCAACCTTATAAAATTTAGCCAAACGAATAACTTGATCTTTTGTTGGCATTCGCTCTCCACGTTCAATTTTGCTTAAAAGAGCTTGGTCAATTTCTATTTCTGCAGCAACCTGTCGAAGCAATAGTCCGTTTTGCTCTCTTAGTTCTCTGATTATTTCCGCTATATTTTTCAATTTGAAATGGTTTGACTTGACATTTAATGTCCAAAAGTAATAAAATGCTCTTTACAGTCAAAAGATAATTATTAACAATGTAGCTAACAGACGGGTGGGTAAATTTTTTGGCGTACGTTTTTAATTGTTCGGTGGGCTTTAGCTCTTTTGCAGGTGGTGCGGAGCAAGTTTTTTCCTCCGTGTTTGGCGCTCATCTTTTGTGTCCTCAGCACGTGACAGTTTAGGACACAAGTGAGAATATCCAACCAAGGAAAAAATGATGAACTACATTCGGAGGCAATAGGCAGCCCACGGTTTTAACCGTGGGGTTTAATAGTTCTAATAATATGCAATCTCCAGATAATGCGGATTACAAATCAGGCTTATTGGGAAGTAAAATGTAAAAATATTATAAAGATTATGAATAAATATATGCTTTGCATAATTATTAAATAAATGATAGCACCAATTCTAGATGTTATAGAAAAGTCAGACCATTTCTTGCGCAATATTGTTTGATATCTTTTTTGATTAATAAAATACCTTCGTTTTAAATTGTTCAATTTATATAGCAATAAAAAAAATCCACCAAATATTAATATTGATACTATGATGTTAATTTGAAATATAAAACATATAAAAATTAGGATGGCTAAAACAAATGAAATAAATGGAATGTGCATAATATCAAAAGCTTTTCTACGACGTTCATATTTTACTATATCAATGATTTCAATGGTAGTTTTTTTTCTGTAAAATATTTTTCTGTAAACTATAAAATATGTTGCCTGAAATATTTGTTGAATAATATCCAAATCTTTATTTTTTTTAGAATTCATAGTTTTAATAGGTACTCCAACCTCTCCACAATTTAACCAAGCTCTTCGAAACATTCAATATCGACACCATATAAAGCGGATTTGTAATCCGGTTATCAACCCTTCAAAGCTTGATAAATCGCCGGATTATCTCCGTGTATGCAGATAGTTTGGGCAGGTAATTGTAACAATTCACCTTCTAATGTAGTGATTGCTTTGTGAGAGCGGAAATGTTCGATGCGCTCTCTAATCTGTTTAGCATCTGAGAATACGCTGTCTTTCATCCAACGAGGTGCCAGTAATCCGTTCGCTTGATAGGCTCTATCCGCAAAGACTTCCGCTTTAGTTGGTAAACCTATCGACGATGCTTCTTCCATTTGAACAGTAGCGGCTTGTCCGTATAGAATCAAAGACGGATCCCATTTTTGAATGAGTTGCGCTAGAATAAACGACAAGGCTCTGTCTTGCGATGCTTTGTTATATAGAGCACCATGCCATTTGACATGATGGATAGGAGCGTTCAGTTCTTGGGCAATGGAAGAGAAAAGTAGCCACTGTTCGTTCAGACTTTCAATTAAGAAAGGTATATCGATGTCCCACCAAACTCGTCCAAAGTTTTTAGTGTCGGGCAATGAAGGGTGAATCCCAATGTGTACTTCATGATCTAAGGCAAGTTCTATGCTTTGTCGGATGGAGGAAGCATTCCCATAATGACCGCCGCAGGCAATCGAAACCGATTGAACGAAGGGAAGTAATTCCTTTTCATTGTCCATGCCTTCACCGGCATCCATATTAAGTTCAATGAATTCCATGTCTTACAACTCCAAACGTTTTTCCATTTCAAAGTGAGCACGTTGTGCCGTTTCCATACTACAAGGTAATAAAGTAAACGAAGATAAAGGAGAAAGTTGGGCTAGGAGTGGAAGGTCGGCCGTGATAACGTGGCCTAGAATAGGATAACCACCCGTAGTTCCATGGTCGGCCATTAGAATCACACATTGACCGTTGGGTAATACTTGAATACTTCCCATTTGAACTCCTCTGGAATAATGGGTTTGACTCGGAAGTATTATCGGTGGAGCTTCTAAACGATAACCCATCCGATTACTATCCGCTTGGATGGTAGCTTGAAAGAGCGGAGGAGTGAAATTGAAATCACTATTTGGTACATAGCGTATCAAGTGATTCAGAGTGATGTTTTTATCGGGGTATGAAAGTGATTCAGCTGCTTGAGTTTCAATGTCGATGCTCGAACCTTTCGTAGGCTGATTTAAAGTAATACCTGCTTTGGATAGAGACGAATCATAACAAACACTTTGTAAGTAAGTGGGCAATTGCCATTTCCCTTTAATGCCTAGGTACACACGTGCTCCGGATTTCTTTTGAGTGAAAGTTAAGGTGCTGCCTGCTTTTACTTGAATAACGGTTGCTAAGTCTAAGGTTGTTTGCTCCAGCATAGCGCCAAAATCTGCTCCGGTTAAAACGATAGAGCAGTCTTTTCGGAATAAAATCGTAGCTGCAGGGAAGTGCATTTCGAGCACGGGTGTAGCTTCCGATTGCTGTAAAATTTTATTGGCAAGTCGGTAGGAATAGATATCCATGGGGCCGGACGGAGGAATCCCCAGGTGCGCGTATCCTTTACGCCCACCATCTTGGATGCTGTCCAGTAAACCACACTTTAGGATTTCCAATGTTGCCATTCTTGAACGGAGATAGGGTAAAATTGAACCTGATTTCCCGGTTGTAAAAGGGTAGGAGTAACTTCTGAATTACGAATCAAAGCCAGCGGAGTGCGACCAATAATTTGCCAGCCACCCGGACTTTCAGTCGGATAAATTCCGGTAAATTGGTCGGCAAGCGCCACCGATCCGGTAGGTACTTTTTTGTCCGGAACCGACTTACGAGCGATGTGAAGTTCGGGCGCCGTATTTCCCATATACGGGAAGCCGGGAAGAAATCCCATGAAATATACCTTATATATAGCTGTGCAGTGGAGACGAATAATCTCGTCCACGGACAGGTTTAATTGCCGGGCTACGGCGGTTATTTCCGGACAAATATCCGGGTGGTAACACACGGGGATTTTTATAGTTTCTGAGGAAATATGGGGTCCGGAAGTCGCGCTGTTGGAAAGTGCTTTTTTCAACCAAAAATCCAATTTTTCGGTTATTTGTTCGGCTGAAATATAAGTTCCGGAAAGGAGAAATGATTCCGGTTTCAGACGAATCAGGATAGAGTTGAACGCCGGAATTATATCTTCCACCCAATCCGGTTTTTGAGAATAGAGTTGGGAAAAGGTAGCTCGAATTTGGTCCGGAGTTTCAGGGGAAAAGTGACCCGTCGGCTGCCACAAAAAACTGAAATCAGTTTGAGGGAGGAGACGATAGGGAGGTACTTTTTCCATGAACAAAAAGTCTATTTAGTAAAGTTATGTTTTTGTATTATTTCTAGAAAGAAGTCTTTCAGTTTTTCTTCCTCCCAAGCCAATTCGGAGGTGGAGGTTGGGGTATAATAAGTACGAGAAAACAACTCTTCGACCAGTTCTTGGGTAGGCATATTTTGGAAGTTAATGCTTCGACCGGCTTGGTAAGTTTGGGCCAATTCGTCCCAAGATTTTTGATACGTATATAATATAGGTAGTCCGGCAGAGAGGTATTCGAACAGTTTGGTCGGTACCCGATCTTGGGTAGCGGGGTTAAGTCGGTAAGGTAGTAGACCTATGCTATGAGATTCGATAGCTGACAAAATTTCAGTATGAGGTACTTGAGTCTCACCTCCAATTATTCGAATAAATGAATGAGGAGCGCAAGCCTCTTTTAGCTTTTTAAGTTCGGAAATGTTAGGGCAAAATCCGATGATGGTAAGGGTAGTTTCCAGGTAAAGTTTTTGGAATTGGCTTACCCATTTTATAGCATCAAAGACTCCGGTACTCTCCGCCAAGGTTCCGGAAAATAGGAATTGGATAGGAGCGTTGACTTTGAATTGTACAATATTTAATTGATCCTTGATGGGAGGTGCCGGTTTGTTTTCCAGCACAATTGTTGGGCTGTTTTTGATGAAACCAAGTTCAGAGCGGTAGCAATTTTCTGCCAATAGGTATCCATCGATTAGGGTAGAAGCAAGGTGTTCTTTTGTACGAACCCATAGAGCTACCAATTGTCTAATTCCGATGGGGAATGTTCCTCCGAAAAGAGCATTTTTAGCGTAGTTTTCTTGCACATCGTAGATAAAAATACCACCAAATATTATTTTGTTTACACATGTAACTAACAGAAACTCATGTGTTGAAATGATATATACCTCAGGTTTTACTTTAAGTATTGATTTTTGATATTTCCAAGATGATAGAAAACGGGAAATAGACCATCTTTTAGCTTCAAAAATAGGATAAAAATGGAAATTAGGGGCTGCCTGGACGGTGGAATTAGTACCTATAATATGGATCTGATTGGGGGTAATTTTTCCCAAAGTTGTCCCAATTTTTTCGTACATTCGAGTATCGTTTACCGGTTTTAGTACCGAGGCGATAAGTAAATTTCTAGGTGACATATACCAAATATACCAATTTAAAAATTATAAATAAAGTACAAATGAAAGAAATTATTGAGAAAGCTTGGGAAGATCGTTCCCTCCTTCAACAAGTAGAAACTAAACAAGCTATTGAACATATCATTGAAGAATTAGACAAAGGTAGATTACGTGTCGCTCAACCTAATTCGGATGGAACTTGGCAAGTGAATGACTGGGTGAAGAAAGCTGTTATTATGTATTTCCCCATTCGTCAAATGCAAACTATTGAAGTAGGTCCTTTTGAATACTATGACAAAATGGCATTAAAATCAGGGTACGAACAATTAGGCGTTCGAGTGGTTCCTAATGCAGTTGCTCGTTATGGTGCTTACTTAGCTAAGGGTGTTATCATGATGCCTTCGTATGTTAATATAGGTGCTTACGTAGATTCAGGTACGATGGTTGATACTTGGGCAACAGTTGGAAGTTGTGCTCAAATTGGTAAGGATGTTCACTTATCCGGTGGTGTTGGAATTGGTGGTGTTTTGGAACCTGTTCAAGCGGCTCCGGTTATTATCGGAGATGGTGCTTTTCTAGGATCTCGTTGTATTGTAGTGGAAGGTGTTCGAGTAGGAAATGAAGCAGTTTTAGGTGCCAATGTAGTACTTACAGGTAGCTCTAAAATCATTGATGTAACCGGACCTGAGCCGATCGAATACAAAGGATTTGTTCCTGAAAGATCAGTTGTAATCCCTGGTACTATTCCTAAAAAATTCCCTGCGGGCGAGTATCAAGTACCTTGTGCTTTGATCATCGGAAAGCGTAAACCAAGCACGGATTTGAAGACCTCTTTAAATGATGCCTTACGTGAAAACAACGTATCGGTATAACGAAATAATACAATGATGAAAGGTCCCGAAAATCGGGACCTTTTTTATTAGTTTTTCTGATAGATATATAAGAAATTTTCATTGGTATTTCCGTCGGAGGATGTCCATATTTGTCTTAACGAAACAGTAAAAAATAACCCACCATTTTAAATTTTAAAGTATATGGCAAAGTTAAATGCAATCGGATTGGAGCAGAAAAAAGCGGAGCAATTAGCAAATCAATTGAACGATTTATTAGCCAATTATTCCATTTTTTACATGAATACCAGAGGGTATCACTGGAATATTCAAGGGGAGAAATTCTTCGAATTACACTTGAAGTTTGAGGAGTTGTACAATGACATCATCTTAAAAATCGACGAGATCGCAGAGCGTATCTTGACCTTAGGATATACTCCATTGCATACGTATAGCGATTATATTAAAACATCTAAAGTGAAGCCGGTAGAAGGGGTGAGAGATGGGAAGAAAGCTGTACAGCAGATCTTAGATGCTTTTCAATTAATTATCGTTAAGCAACGTACTATTTTGGATTTAGCAGGTGAAGCTGGTGATGAAGGAACAAACGCGTTGATGAGTGATTATATCCGAGCACAAGAAAAATTGGTGTGGATGTATAGTGCTTATTTAGGTAAATAAAAAAAAGACCCGATATATATCGGGTCTTTTTTTTATTTCGTGAAGCTTTTATAATAACAGTAGTTGGGTTTGCCCACGGATAATCCATCCACGGAAACCATAATCCCATCCGGCGAAGCGGCAATACCTGTAATGCTTAGTCCTTTAAGTTCATCGGTAGCTATTTTTTTCCATGTAGTTCCATGGTCTTCGGAATAGAGTAGCTCTCCTTTAGAAGTACCTACATATAATATGTTCATGTATTCTACCAGTTTGGTTACGTTCTGAGGTGCAGAGGTAACTGGATCCCATTTAGAACCATTATTTTTGGAAGAAAATAAACCGTTCGGAGTTACAATCATGATAATTTTATCTGTAACAGCGATATCACCATAGGTAACATTGTCGGTTGGTAATCCGGTTTTACAGCTTTCCCATTCGTAAGATTTTTTAATGCTCAATCGATAGATGGCATCATTATTCATACTACAGAAGATATATTCTTTATTATGAGCTAACTCTGTTACGTAGCTTTTGCCAAGAGTGGCAAAACCAAGACTGATGTTAACGAATTTACTACCACGGTCTTTAGTAGTGAAAATGGTTTTTTGCCAGTTACAAACAAATAGGATGGAGTCGAAGTCATATAAATGCATGACTTTACCTGTTCCTAATTTACCGGAACCTACCGCTTCCCATTTTAGAAAATCGTTGGTACGGTATAATCCGTAACCATCTTTAAAGGCGGTATAGTATTGGTTTTTGTGGGTTGTGATACTGGAGATTGAACCGCCTTTGATAATAGGGTTTATTGTTAATGGATAAAAGGAACTGATAGTATCCATATACATAAATAGGCCCTTGGTTGAACATAGGAAAGTGCCTCCACCGGGAACAAAGACCAAATCGTTCACTTTGGTACTATCCGGATTGTATTTTCCCTTAATCGTCTTCCAAGAAGTCGATAAAGTCTTACCTCCAATCGTTTGAGCAGTAGCAAGTGTCGAAAAAAATACTAGAAATAAAAGAAGACTAAACGTCCGATTCATTATTGTCTATATTATTGAGTCACAATATGCTAATTAATAATCAAAAAAACAATTACGATTAGATTTATTAAAGTTTAGATTGTATTTAAGGTTTAATTGCTAATAGTCAATTGTATTATCTATAGGGGGAAAGAAACCTTAATAGGAGTAAAAACCTTGTTTCGTTTTTACTCCTAATTGCTTGGTTTTTACCATCTCTACCAACAGTGGACAAGGAGTATATTTATCTGAATGAAAGCCATCTTTAAGTATATTTATGATATTTAGACAAACATCTAATCCTATATAATCAGCCAATTGAAGAGGTCCCATTGGGTGACTCATTCCTAGCTTCATAATAGTGTCAATCGCTTCTACATCTGCCACACCTTCATATAAAGCATAGATGGCTTCGTTAATCATAGGCATTAATATTCGATTGGATATAAATCCCGGAAAATCCTGTACTACTACCGGAGTCTTTTGAAGTTGATGACAAACTTCTAAGATGGTTTGTGTTACGGAAGAGGATGTCTCTTTCCATTCAATTACCTCTACTAATTTCATTACGGGTACCGGATTCATGAAATGCATCCCAATGACTTGCTGCGGTCGATCAAGTCCTTCCGCTAGGCGAGTGATAGGCACAGAGGAGGTATTGCTTGCTAAGATGCAGTGTGCAGGTGCATACTTCTCTATTTCTTTAAAGAGATTTTTTTTAGATTCCTCTACCTCTACAATAGCTTCGACGATTAAGTCGGCATTTTCAGTTCCTATTTTTATATTGGTAGTAGGGGTTATTCGATTTAAAATAGTCTGTTTGTTAGAAGCCTCTATGATTCCTTTATTGATCTGACGATCCAAATTGCCGGAGATATCCGTTAATGCTTTCGTTAGCGCTTCATCAGAGGAGTCAATTAAAAAGGTGGCGAACCCGAATTGAGCAAAAGTATGGGCAATCCCTTTTCCCATGGTACCGGCTCCTATGATAGAAACGGTATTTATTGAATGTTTTGACATATAAAATTTTGTTACAATGTATTATTATTTATATTTGCAGAATAAAATTTTGTAGTAGTTTAATATTATTTAGAATGTTTCTTAATATTAACATTACTTGCTAACTTAGTATTTATAAATACTGGTTAGATTACACAAAAGTTATAAAAAGTGCGTTTACATTAAGTTAATGTAAAGAAATGTTTATAACAAAGAGTTAAACTTAACAGTGCCTTAATACCAAGTTTGCGAATTTTGCAACGCAATTCAAATTGAAACTATTATACTAATAACTTAGAATATGGAAAATGTAACCATTCCTCAAAAATCAAAATTCAACTCTGTTTTCGCCATGATTGCTATTCCACTTTGTTTAGTGGTAGCGCATTTGATTTTCTATTTCATTTTCGGTAATCCAAAAAATTTCGGAGAGAATGGAGAACCCCTTCCAGGTAATTATTTAGCTATTGTATATAAAGGTGGATTTATCGTACCTATCTTGATGTCTTTCTTCTTGATGGTATTCACTTTTGGTGTAGAGCGTTTCTTAACCATCCAACAAGCATACGGTAAAGGTTCATTAGATAACTTTGTACGTAAAATCAAAGGTCATTTAAATAGCAATGATTTAGCAGGTGCTATTGCAGTTTGTGAAGAACAAAAAGGAGCTTTAGGTAATGTAACTCTTTCTGTATTGAATAAATACCAACAAGTATGGAATGCAGAAGGTGATAAAGATGCGAAACAAGTAGCTATTCAAAAAGAATTAGAAGAGTCAATCGCTCTTGAGTTACCTATCTTAGAGAAAAACTTAACCATCTTAGCAACACTTGCTTCCGTAGCAACATTAGTAGGGTTATTAGGTACTGTAATTGGTATGATCAAAGCCTTCGCAGCTTTAGCATCTTCAGGTACTCCTAACGCAGAAGCATTAGCAACAGGTATTTCTGAAGCCTTAATCAACACGGCAACAGGTATCGCCGGTTCAGCATTCGCTATTATCTTCTACAACTTATTTACTAGCCAAATTGATACATTAACTCACTCGATGGATGAAGTTGGGTTTACTATCAACCAAAACTTCGCGGCTAAGTATTCAGAAAAATCTAAAAAAGAATCCGTATTAGCTTAATCGCAGAATACGTTTAATCTCTAACGTATGGCAAAGTTAAAAGCGAAACGAACCAATATATCATTGGACATGACGGCTATGTGTGATATGGCCTTCTTGTTACTAACCTTCTTTATCCTTACGGCTAAAATGAAGACACCGGAACCGGCAAACTTTGATGTGCCTTCTTCTGTGTCGATCACTAAAGTTCCGGAAACGGATGTACTTCGTATTTCCATCTCCAAAGACGGAAGAGCTTTCTTTACTATCGCTGAACAAGCAACTCGTCGTACAGTAATTAATACTTACTGTGAAAACTACAAGTTGACGTTGTCCGATATTCAAAAGCAAAAGTTCGAGTTGATGGAAACATGGGGAATGCCTTCTAAAGATCTTCCGCAATATTTAAACCTTCCGGAAGGATCCAAGAAGAATTTTCCTCAACGCGGTATTCCTGTTGACTCTACTAACAATGAGTTAAAACAGTGGGTAGCTACTGCTGTTACCGTAAACCCTAATTTGCGTATTGCATTAAAAGGGGATAAAGAAACTTCCTATAAAGATTTTCAAAACGTAATAGATGCGATGCGTCAAATGGGCTTATCGAACTTTAGTTTGATAACTAATTTGGAATCGAAATCTACTGAGATGTAAAAAATATGGCAGAAATTAATACTTCCGATGGTGGTGGTAAAGGTGGTAAGAAACGCTCCAAAAAAGTATCTACCAAAGTAGATATGACTCCTATGGTGGATTTGGCTTTCTTGTTGATTACCTTCTTTATGTTAGCTACCACGCTGCAAAAACAACAAATAATGACCTATCGCACTCCTCCTATGGAGAAGCCGGTGGATCCGCCGGAGCTGAAAGCGTCTAAAGCAATGACCATTATTTTAGGTGAAGACAATAAAGTGTTTTATTACTTCATTGATCAAAGTGGTGCACCTGAATTCTTCGAAACCGATTATACCTCTGAAGGTATTCGTAAGGCATTATTGGAAAGAAAACAATTAGCCGGAGAAGAATTAAGCGTTATCGTTAAACCTATGGAAACATCTTCCTACCAAAATTTTGTGGACATCATGGATGAGTTTGCTATTACAGGTATCGAACGTAAAATATTTGATAAAATCACGGATGCTGATTTGCAATTAGTTGCTAAAGAAGAATCCTTAGAAGCTACTAAATAATCGTCATGGAGAATATAGACTTATATACTGCGTCCTTAGACGAAATCGTATTTGAAGATCGTAACAAATCCTATGGTGGTTACTCTCTTCGTGTTTTATATGAACGTAATTTAAAGCGCTCTGCTATCATCGTTTTCTTGACTTTCACAGTCTTAGCTGCAGGTATTTATTACAAAATGCAACAAATAGAGCAGGTAGAAGAAGTAACGTTGTTAGAGGTAGATATGACGGCTCTAGAGACGAAACCTATTGAGCCGGAACAAAAAGAATTACCACCACCACCACCGCCACCAAAGATTGAACCTCCTAAAGTGGAATTGGTGAAATTCGTTCCTCCGGTAGTAAAACCGGATAACTTGGTAACGAAAGAGGAGCCAATTAAAAAGGATGCGGATTTAGAAAATGTTCAAACCGGTACTAAAAACCAAGACGGTGAAAAGAGTTTGAACAACCTAAACATGGATGATGGTGAAGATGATGGTATAATAGGTGGTACAGGTCAACAAGAAAGAATCTATGATTTCGTTTCTGAAAACCCGGCTTTCGATGGTGACCCATCCGGTTTAGCTTTCAAAAAGTTCTTACAAAATCGTATCGTTTATCCGGAAGCTGCTCGTCAGAAAGGAGTGACCGGTTCCGTTTACATACAGTTTGTAGTAACAGCTAATGGGGATGTATCTAACCCTAAAGTGGTACGTGGTATTCCGGGATCCGGATTAGATGATGCCGCATTAGATGCCTTTAAGAAGAAAATTCCTAAATTTAGCCCTGGTAAAAACAACGGTGTTGCCGTTCCGGTTTACCAAACGGTAAAAATCGATTTCGTCTTAAAATAACAAAACATTGAAAAATACATTAGTTGCATTTAAGTTAGTCATGGCCGTGATATACACGGCCATTGGCATTTATTTATTAGTACATCCTCGTGCCATCGATTGGATTATCGGTGCAGAGTATGCTCCCTTCTTAGGCGGTTTATTTATTGCTTTCGGAATCTTTCGCGGTTATCGCGCTTGGTTTATTGATCGCTTTGAATAGGTTGACTTCTTTCGGCATGTTTAAGTATAGTATCTACATATTTCTCTGTTTATTGATTGCTTGTGAATCTCCAAAAGAAAAATCCCACGGCACCATCAAGATAGATACCATGTCTATATATGCTGATCCTTCTTGGGCTCCTTTGTTGAAAGAATGGCAAAGTACCTATGAAGCATTAAACTCTCATCAACGATTTAAACTCCTGACTTTACCTGAACTAGAAGTTTCTCGTGCTTTTTTTCATGATAGCGCTCGATTAGTATTTATGAGTAGGGGATTAAACTCGAATGAAAAAGATTATTTAACGTCTAAAAAACGTTTTATTGATGTTGATACTGTAGCTTATGACGCTATTGCACTGATCGTGTCTTCTTCATTCCAAGATAGTACCATTACATGGCGGGAGTTACAACAGTGGTACCAAACAGGTACGATTAAAGGTAAGCAGATTTCCATTGGGGTTAATATGGACGGGGGAGCAATTCCTTATTTCTTAGAAACTCAACTAGGGAAACCTAATTCTGTTAAGCATTTGTATGTGGGTGGATCAGATGAACAATTGCTGGCATCAGTTAAAAGTGGAGAATTGCCTGCAGCCTTTATTTCTTCTTATTTGATATCCAATCAGAAAAATGCTTCACATCAAGATAATCTAAAAAAAATCAAGGTGTTAGGTATTGTTTCAGAAGGCAAAGATGGAGCATTTTGGCCAGTTCAAGAACATATTTATTCCGGTTTGTATCCTTTGGTACGACCTTTGGTATACTATAATTATGACCGAAAAGACGGCATAGGAACAGCCTTTGTTGCTTTTATTCGTCATGAACGTGGGCAACGTATAGTGTTAAAATCCGGCTTGTTGCCACATGATATGCCGGCTAGAATCGTATCCTTACAATAAACAAAATAGAATGAAAAACATTGTCTTTACCTCTTTATTAACAGTTAGCATTTCAGGTTGGAGTGTTGCTCAAACGGAGCAAGCACAATTGCATGTTGAAAAAGAACAATATAATGCCGCTTCTGCTATTTACAAGAGCTTAATCAAATCAGATGCTAAACGTGCGGCTGATTATTATTACTACTTAGGTGATATTGCCTGGAGAAAAGATAAAAAGGATTCGGCTAAGTATTTCTTCATGGAAGGAGTGAAGTTAGATGAAATCAATCCATTAAACTATGTTGGTATAGGTAAACTTACTATGCCTACTAATAAAACAGAAGGAAACAAAAGTTTTGAAAAGGCATTATCACTTACTTCTGCAAAAAATCAACAAGTACCTGAAGCTATAGCTGAATATTATGTACTTGAAGGAGTTGATAAAAATGATTATTCAAAAGCTGTTGAATTACTTAACAAGGTGACTTTAGCTGATCCTAAACGCGTATCTGCATGGATTCTATTAGGAGATGCTTATAGCAAACTAAATGATGGTACTAAACAAGCGGAAGCGTATAATCGTGCACAATATTTATTAGGTGATATTAAATCTCCTTTATTACAATTGAAATTTGGTAAAATGTATGCCAACGTTCGTAATGCAGACTTGGCAGTTAAGTATTATAACGAAGGCTTGGCTATAGATAAAACATATGGTCCATTGTATCGTGAATTGGGTGATCTATATTCTCGTTACAAAAAATATGATATCGCTATTGAAAACTATAACAGTTATTTAAAATACATCGATTATAATCAGGATGTAGAATTCAGATACGCGTACTTCTTATACCAAAGTAAAGATTATACAAAGGCACTTGAAAAAGTGAATGCGTTGGAAACTGCAAAGTATGATAACAAGCAATTGATTCGATTGAAAGCTTATATCTTATTTGAAAGTGGCAATTATGAAGCAGCAGCAAAACAATTTGAAACCTTGTTTGCTACCTATCAAGTGAAAGATTTATCAGCAAAAGATTACGAGTTGAATGGTAAAACATTATTACAACTGAAGAAAGATGAAGAAGCTATCAGTCAATTGAAATTAGCAATGCAAAAAGATACTACTCGTTTAGATATCTGTACGGATATTGCTAATTATTATGTGAAAAAAGACGATTACCCTCAAGCTATTTATTATTTAACAAAGCAAGTGAATGGAAATCCTAAAGATGCTCAAGGGGTGAATTCACTAGGTATGGTTTATTACTATGCGAATGATTTTGCTAGGGCAGATTCTATGTATTCGAAGTTAATAGAATTAAAACCTAGTAGCATGACGGGGTATATCTATAAAGCTAGATCGCAATCACAAATAGATCCGGAAGTAAAAACAGGCCTAGCAAAACCTTCCTATGAAAAAGTAATAGAACTAGGTACTGCGAATAAAGAAAAGTATAAAAAGGAACTAATAGAGGCATATGAATACTTAGGTTACTACTACGTAGTTCAAAAAGATAAAGCCAATGCTGACGCCCAATGGAAGAAAGTCTTAGAGCTCGATCCGGAGAATGCTAAAGCAAAAAATGGTCTTCTAATGAAATAAGTATAAACCGCTCTTTTGGAGCGGTTTATTTTTTTTAGTATATTGAGTGGAGGGGGATAATTCGAAGAAGTGTAACGATTTTAAAATATATTCGTTAGTAGTAGTATAGTTTATCGTTTTAATTTTTATGGCAAAAGAAAATATACATCGTGCAATGGGAAGTTTGGCTTACGCTATCGCAATCGCTGATGGTGCAATTCAAGCTGATGAGAAGAAAGTCATCATCAATTTAGCAATGAAGGAATTTCAATTGTCCGACTCGGATAATGAATGGATTAATAATATGTTCAATCATCTGGAGAAGCAGAATATAGGATTAGAAGATGCTTACAATTATGCTTTAGATACATTAGAAGCCAATCGTTACGATTTTGACTTTGATGATAGCATGAAAAGTAAGTGCGTCCAATTCATGCAGAAAGTAGCCGATGCATTTGGTGATACCGATCGATCGGAACTTTCCGTTATTCAACGCTTTCAAGATGATATGGCCAGGTTTTAAAGATGAACCAACCTATTAAAATATTAAGTATAGATGGTGGCGGCATAAGAGGAATCTTGCCGGCCACCATTTTGGCTTATATAGAGAATCGTATTATTGAAAGAACTAAGAATCCGAATACTCGCATAGCCGATTATTTTGATTTTTTTATTGGCACTAGTACCGGTGCTATTCTTACGAGTACCTATTTATACCCATCCTTCGAAGGTAAAGCAAAATATACTGCCACGGAGGCATTAGATATCTACTTAAAATGTGGTAGCTCTATTTTTGCATCCGGCTGGTTGGATAAAGTTCGTTCTTTAGGTGGTTTATGGAAAGAGCGCTATTCCGCAGTTCCTCTTGAAAAATATTTAACCTTATTTTATAAGGACAAAACAATTAAAGAATTTATCAAGCCGTCTATCATTACATCATATGATATAGAACGTAAGTCATACCACTATTTTCAAAGCTATAAAGCAGCCGTTTTTCCTTCACATAATTTTGAAATGAGGGATGCTTGTCGTGCTAGTGCTGCCGCACCTACTTTTTTTGCACCCGCGCATATCAAAAATAAAACCGGTGAAGTATTTACTTTAGTAGATGGTGCTGTATTAGCCAATAACCCATCCTTGTGTGGTTGTGTGGAAGCGATAGACTATTATGCCAAACAAGGGAAAAATATAAGTTTACAAGATATTGAGTTGTACTCATTTGGTACAGCTAAAAATCAAGACAGTTATACCTACGAACAAATTAAAGATTGGGGAGGGATAGGTTGGTTACAACCCATCCTGGATATCATGATGACGGGTGTGTCTGAAGTAACAGAAAGGCAAGTAGAGATGTTATTCCAATCCATTGGAGCCAAACAACGATATCACCGTTTTCAACCTGAATTAGTTAGAGCCGTGTCGGATATGGATGCTGCTACCGAACAGAATATTGAAGCCTTAGTATATGATGCTAACAGATACATTAATTTAAATAAGCCGTATCTGGAAAGTATCATTGATCATTTACTTCTGTCGAAGGAGCATACTTCTTTGACAGTATAAACGTTGAAGTACTATGAAACAAATTATCCGTGGGTATTGTAGTTTTATTTTTACCATTTGCTTTGCTGTATCTCTATGGGCTCAACCCAGACAGCCTAAACTTAATCATCCACTTTTACAATCCTTAGGTAGTACAGTTAATACATTACAATATTCAGAATTTGCCCCAACCATTAGTGCTGATGGTAATACTTTAATATTTGAATCGGACCGTAGTGGTCGCTGGCGCTTATATTCTTCTCAACAACTACGCCCCGGTGTATGGTCTGAACCAAAAGATCTTGAAGCAATCAATAACAAAGTAGAACCGGGTGATTTCTTAGGTGGTCCTTGTTTAAGTTATGATGGTACTAAATTGTATTTCACTTCCAATATGAAAGGCTCCGTAGGTGGAGTGGATATTTGGGTGAGTGAAAAGATAAATGATCAATGGCAGAGTCCTAAAAACCTAGGTAGAACGATAAATAGTGCAGGTTATGATGGCTTTCCATCGCTTTCACCGGATGGTAAGAAATTGTATTTTATGCGTGAAGGGACTAAAAATAGTCCTACCGGTCAGCGTTGTTGTGTGCTAATGGAAGCTGAAAAACGCGGCAACTTTTTTATTAATCCTAAAGCACTTCCGGCTCCCGTCAATACCGGTTGTGAAGGATATCCTCGTATCATGGCCGATGGTAAAACATTAATATTTTCTTCTGCACGTAACGGTGGTAAAGGTGGTTATGATTTATATCAATCTAAATTTAAAGCAGGTAAATGGGAGACGCCTGTCCCTATGGACTTTATTAACTCTGCTATGGATGATGAATTGATATCTGTTCCTGCAAGTGGGGATGTGATTTATTTATCAAATACGATGAGTAACGGTAGAGATGATATTTACCGCTTGCCACTACCTAAAGAATTTCAACCGGATAAAGTAGTTATGGTGGAAGGTGTAGTACAGAATGAAGCTACCGGTGATCCTATGGCTGCGACGATTAAAGTCAGTAATATAAAAACGAAAGAAAAACTTTACGAAGTAGTGAATGATTCTACTACCGGTAAATACGCTTTGTACCTTGAAAAAGGAAAGAAGTACGATGTGTCTGTGACAAGTAAAGGCTATAGTTTTCAATCGGAAGTGTATGACTTGCAAACTACATTGCCGGATAAGCAACCCATTGTGAAAGACATTGTATTAGAACCTTTGAAACTGAATGCTTCGTTTCGATTAAATAATATTTTCTTTGAATTCGATTCTTCCTCCTTAAATAAAGAATCTGAATTGGAACTCTATCGTGTCGTAGAGTTAATGAATAGTAATCCGGGTATGGTGGTAGAAATATCGGCACATACGGATGATGTGGGTAGTGATGCATATAATTTGAAGCTGTCTCAGTTGAGAGCAGAATCTGTAGTTAAGTTTTTGAGTACGCATGGAATTAACTATGTTCGATTGATTCCTAAGGGGTATGGGGAAACGACACCTGCAGTACCGAATGATACAGATGCTAACCGACAGTTGAATCGTAGGGTGGAATTTAAGATTATACGATTGTAACTAACTATTTTTAATTTATATGAATCCTATTACAACGGCAGTTATCGGAATTGGTCGGTCCGCACAGGTATTCCATATTCCTTTTATTCAAAATTTACCTCATTTTAATTGGGTCGCCGGTGTAGAAAGACACGGCTCTACGCTGCAAGAAAAGTTTCCCGATGTTCAATGTTATCGCTCCGCAGAGGATTTATGGAAGCGAGAAGATATCGAACTTGTCATCATTACCACACCTAACCAATCACACGCCTTTTTAGTAGAACAGGCTTTATTAGCCGGTAAACATGTATTGGTAGATAAACCTTTTGTGGTAAACTACGAAGATGCATTACGACTTCAACAATTAGCTAAAGAGAAACAACGTACAATATTTGTGTTCCAGAATCGTCGATGGGATAGTGACTGGTTAACCATTCAGTCATTAGTAAAAAGTCATCGGTTAGGAGATGTTTCGAAAATTATTTCCAGAATGGATCGCTATCGACCTGAACCTCGATTGACCTATTGGAAGGAGTCGGATATGATGGGTAATGGTCTATGGTATGACTTAGGTGCGCACATGTTAGACCAAGCATTTCAAGGATTTGGATTGCCTATAGTCATTACGGCAAGTTTAAAAAAACAAAGAATAGAAGCCCAAGGAGTAGACTTCTTTGAAGTTGTTTTAAAATACAGAACACCTAAGCCATTTGAAGTTGTCTTAAGTGCAGGAATGTTACAAGAAGAGCCTTCTTTCCGTTGGGAAGTCATAGGTTCCAAAGGAACTTTCCAAAAGAAATCTTGGGATAAACAGGAAAATGCTTTGGCCAATGGCGTTTATCAAGATGTCTCTATATCTCAAGATGTGCCGGAGGAGTATGGAGTAATTCATTATCAAGAGGGTGGAGTAGAATTGGTACCAACAATAACAGGAAAGTATGAAGACTTTTATACTTCCGTCTATGAAACTATTCGAGAGAATAAAAAATTTCCGGTATCTTTGGAGGATGTCAATCAAGTCATTTACTGGTTAGAGAAAATACAAAGCTCTGCAGTACATGGAACGGTGACGTTTGCATTATGAAAGATTGGGAAAGGAAAGCTGAAAAAGAATTCAAGGGTAACAAAAAGTTCTTAGAACGTCTGAAGAAAAATCCACCACGTGATTTAGATCGAACGTTTCAAGAGGCTCATGAAGAAATATTTTCAGAATTCGACTGCTTACAATGTGCGAACTGTTGTAAGACCATCAGCCCGGTATTTAAAATGAAGGACATAGAACGCATTGCCGACTATGTCAAGAAGAAACCGGCAGACTTTATTGACAAGTATTTAAAAATGGATGAAGACGGCGACTATGTTTTACAAAAGAGCCCTTGTACCTTTTTAAATGAAGATAATACCTGTCAGGTGTATGAAGTGCGACCTGCAGCGTGCAGAAGTTACCCGCATACCGATAGGTCAAATATTCAATCGTTATTGAATTTAACCCTGCGTAACACGAAGTCGTGTCCCGCCACTTTAGAAATTGTAGCTTTAGTAAAACAGAAATATGAGTAATTGGGTAGATAAAATTCCATTTAATAAAGAAATTGTAATAGGATTAATCATTGCACTTGCCACGTTGGTATTTTTAGTGATGGAATTTCAATTTGGGTTACATGACACTTACATCAAATATTATTTTTATATAGCACCATTGAAATGGTTGATGGTGGTAGGATTGATCTGGTATGCTATTCATCAATTGTATATTGAGCTGCCTCCCGGACAATTTTTCATTAAAGATGGGTTGATGCGTGGTGCCATTATATCAGTAGTAGCAGCCTTCGGTAAATTAGCGGTATATGGTTTATTTTTAAATGTGATCAATCCGGACTTTCTAGGAAATATTATAGCTCAAAAAATCAAAGTTGCTATTATGGAAGGGGATAATGCTATCCGTGTGGTACAAGAAGTACGTGAATCCTATTCTATGTCAGCTTACTTAATAGAACAATTCACTACCATGTTATTTTTAGGATTGTTTGTTTCCTTATTGGTAAGTTACCGATTAATGAAACAAAATGAATACAAACAACGAATCAAAAAGGCGAAGAAATAGTATTAATAGGTGGCTATAGCGCCTACAGGTACATTATATTCTTTTAATATATCACGACCTTTTAAAAAACTTAATTCAACTAAGAAGGAAAACCCGATAGGTTCTGCACCTACTTTTTTAATAAGTTGAGCAGCAGCATTGGCAGTGCCTCCGGTAGCCAGCAGATCATCATGAATCATGACGCGCATACCCGGTTTTAGTGCATCGGTATGCATTTCTACTTTAGCCGTGCCATATTCCAGACTATATTCTTGTGAAATCACTTCATAAGGAAGTTTACCTTGCTTACGTACCGGAATCATAGGGATGTTTAAATCCATGGCGATAGGTAGTCCAAACCAAAATCCACGACTATCCAAACAAACAATTGCATCCGGTTTTAATAGCTTAATAGAATCTACCAAAGTTTCGGTAATCATTTTACATAAATCGGGTGATTTCAAAATAGGAGTTAAGTCTTTGAACATAACACCCGGTTGAGGGAAATCTTTGATATCACGAATCGTATTTTTGATTACATCACTAAGGAATAATTCGCTGGCCGACATAAATTATTTGTTTTGAAAGTTCAATATACCAAAATACTTGTTTAGTTTCGTCTTGAGCCTAAATTTCTAGTTAGAATTTGGGATATCAAGTATGAAAAGTAATAGTTCAAAACGTATTGGTATTATTGCTCCCATGGTGGAAGAAATAGAAATGATTCTTCACCATATGGAAGTAGAGGAGAAGGTTTTCTCGGGTAATAGAGTTTATCACTTAGGTAAAATCGAAGGCAGGGAGGTAGTGGTAGCATTGTCGGGAATTGGGAAAGTGGCCTCTTCTGTTACTGCTGCCGTAATGATGGAATCATTCAAGGTCACAACTTTGATTGTGACCGGTGTAGCAGGTGGAGTTCATGATTCAGTATCCATAGGCGATGTAGTAGTAGCTACACAAGCAGTACAGCATGATATGGATTGTAGTCCTATATTTCCTAAATACGAGATACCATTAACAGGAATAACTCAATTTACATTAGAGTCGTCTTGGTTGCCGAAAATTGTTCAAGAAGTGGATGATTATTTGAAGCAAGAGTTTACGACTACCATAGAACAGCAAAAGGCGCATGAATTAGGAATTACGTTACCTAAAGTACATCAGGGTTTACTACTGAGTGGTGATCAATTTATTGGAACGGCATCTCAATTAGAACGTTTACAAACCGATTTTCCGGAGGCTTTATTTGTGGAGATGGAGGGTGGAGCAGTAGCGCAGATTTGCCATGATTATCAAGTTCCATTGATTATGTTCCGTTCTATTTCTGATAAAGCCAATGATTCAGCACATATCGATTTTAATGCTTATATCCATTATATATCTAGGCACTATACTTGGCAATTAGTGCATCGTATCGTTCGACTTTTACCTAACTAAAGTTTATCTTTAATTATGATGATAGCTAAAAATAATCCTTCCGTAGTACGTTCCTGGTGTTTGTATGATTGGGCCAATTCTGTTTATTCATTAACCATCACTACAGCTATCTTTCCCTTGTATTACATGGGGGTGACTAAAAACGAAGCAGCTGGTAACATGGTGGATTTTTTTGGATTTCATATTGATCGATCCGTATTATTCTCATGGGCAGTTTCAATAGTGTTCTTAATGGCGGCATGTGTGAGTCCTATATTATCTGCCATGGCGGATGCTACCGGTCGCAAAAAAATGTTCATGCGTATTTCTTGTTATGTAGGTTCTTTGTCTTGTGCCTCTTTAGTAGCATTTGATGAAGCTAATGTGACGTTTGGTATTTGTGCTTTTGTATTAGCCGGAATAGGATATAGTACCAGTATTGTGTTTTATAATTCTTACTTACCTGAAATAGCTACTGAAGAAAACTTTGATGCGTATAGTGCTAAAGGATTTTCATTAGGTTATATCGGAAGTGTATTGCTATTAATTGTGAATTTAGTAGTAATCATGAATGCAGATTCCATGGGAATCACTACAGGAGAGGCTTCTCGATTAGCTTTTTTAAGTGTAGGGATCTGGTGGTTCTTCTTTGCAAATATTAGTTTTAGAGGTTTACCGGATGTGCCTCCTAAGAAGATGCAAGGTAGTTTGATGCAGAATAGCTTTGGAACTTTAGCATCAGTTTTTAAAATCATTAAAGGGTTACCATTGTTATGGTACTTCTTAATTGGTTTCTTCTTTTATAACATGGGTGTTCAAACGGTTATGTATTTAGCTCCCATTTTTGCAGTAGAGGTGATTCAAGTGGAGGATAGTCAATTGATCATGACAATTTTGATTATTCAATTAGTCGCTATTGCCGGTGCGTATGTATTAAATCGTGTTTCATCTAAAATAGGAAACTCTAAAGCCTTGTTGGTAGGTATAGTTATCTGGATTGTCATTTGTGTTTCCGGTTATGTAGTTCAAAAAGGGATTGGATTTTTCACACTTGCAGCCGCTATCGGATTTGTGATGGGAGGGATACAATCATTGTCTAGAGCTACATTTTCTAAATTGATTCCAATTGACGCGGAAGAACATGCATCCTACTTTAGTTTTTATGATGTGATGGATAAAATGTCGATCGTGTTAGGTACGTTTAGTTATGGATTGATTAAAGACATCACCGGAGACATGCGTAATAGTGTGGTAGCATTAGGATTGTTCTTTTTGATTAGTATTATTTTCATCTATAAGATACCATCGAAGACTATTTATAATACTAAGATTAGTAGTTAGCTACTAGTCATTAGTATTTAGAATTAAAAATGTATTTATCTAAATACTAAATACTAAATACTAAATACTAAATACTAAATACTGTTAACTACCTGTTGATAACTCCTATCTTTTTGTTAATTAGTTGTTTATAGTCGGTGTGGAAACCTGTGGATAACGACCGATTTAGTTTATGTAATTTGCAGATTATTAGCATTATTACTTAAAAATTAGCCATGATTCTTTCCGGATTAGAGATTGAAAATCTATTAGACAAGGATATTAAAATTGAACCTTACAATCCCAATCAATTAAATCCCAATAGTTATAATTTACGTCTGCATAACGAGTTATTAGTTTATGATAACCCGGTGTTAGATATGAAACAACCCAACCCTGCTACTAAACTTATCATTCCTGAAGAAGGTTTGGTATTAGAAACAGGCAAATTGTATTTAGGAAGAACATTAGAATACACCGAAACACATCGCCATGTTCCAATGTTAGAAGGACGTTCATCGATTGGTCGTTTAGGTTTGTTTGTACACGTGACAGCAGGCTTTGGCGACGTAGGATTCTGTGGATACTGGACGCTTGAAATGTTCTGTGTACATCCAATTAAAGTATATCCGGGCGTTGAAATTTGCCAGGTATTTTATCACTCCATTGAAGGAGATTACACCGCTTACAAATCCGGTAAATACCAAAACAACCAAGGTATTCAACCTAGTTTATTGTATAAAGATTTTGAAAAATAGAACTTATGAGTACTTACTTAGATCAAGTTGCTGAATTTCACACTACGTTTAAACATCCGATAGTAGAGACTCCAGCCATTCCATCGGCAGAGCGTTGTCAATTACGTGTAGCGTTAATTGCTGAAGAGTTAAAAGAACTGGAAGAAGCCATTGAAGCGAAAGATATCGTAGGGGTAGCGGATGCCTTATGTGATATCCAATACGTATTATCCGGTGCTATTCACGAATTTGGTTTAGGAAATAAATTCGATGAACTTTTTGCGGAGGTACAGCGCTCGAACATGAGTAAGACGTGTAAGACGGAGAAAGAAGCAGAAGAAACCAAAGCACATTACGAAGCGAAAGGTGTTCCTTGTTACTATGTAAAAAGTGGCGATCACTTCTTAGTCTATAGAACGGCCGATAACAAAACATTAAAATCGATTTACTATTCAGAAGCGGATTTGAAATCGATCGTTCACAAATAAGAATGAGATTTTTATTGTTTTTTCTCTTCTTAAACATGATTAACATAGGTTGGGCTCAGACCTTTTCCGGTAAAGCCCAACCTATTGATTCTATTGAAATATACGCAGAAGGTTATTATGGCTTAGATCTAGCACATACCTCTGCTGATATGCAACCTACCGGTATTTATAATCACAAAAGGTTAAATCAACCTTCATTGAACATGGCTATGTTCCGTTGGCGTAGAACGGCGGAGCGTTATCGCATTCAATGTAGTTTTATGTTGGGCGATTACTCCAAGTATAATCTATCGCACGAGCCACTTTGGGTACGTTCCATTTATGAATTGAACGTAGGAGTGAAGTTGTTCAAGAATGAAGATATATGGCTGGATGCCGGTGTCATGTCTTCACCCGTTGGATTTGAATCAGCAGTGGGTTTAGAAAATTTAACTTTGACTAGAAGTTTGACAGCAGAGAATACACCGTATTATGTGAATGGTATTCGTTTGTCTCAACAAAAGAATAGATGGATGTTTGCTTTATGGTTAACCAACGGTTGGCAAACCATTGCTTTTACTTCTGCTACACATCCTACGGGTGCTACGCAAATACAATACAGTTCGGCTTCCGGTAAGTTTCAATGGTCTATCAATACCATGTGGGGAAATTACGATGCCATCAATCCCAATCGATTTAGAACGTTGATTAACACCTATGCCTTTTGGAATATTAGTAAGAAAACTAAAATTATCGGAGGATTAGATGTTGGAACACAACAAATGGCTTCTAAAGATGTGATAGGTAAATGGTGGAACCCAACTTTAATTGCTTATTATCAAGCTACGCGAAAAGTCGCATTATCTGTTAGAGGCGAATCCTATCACGATCCGCAAGGTGTAAATTTTGTAGGTGTAGATGGTAAAGGAATGACCTTGGCCGGAGGTTCTATGATGTTTCAATACCAAGTGACTAAGTTTTGCTGGTGGCGTACAGAGTTGCGTTATTTACATAGTACGTCTTCTATATTTTATGACTCTTCATCTCAGTTTAATAATCAGTGGCATTGGAGCAATGCGTTGATTGTAAATTGGAGAGGGTTGGAGTAAGAGGTTTAACGAGTTTTTTGTATATTATTAAAGTTTTATGTTTAATTAATTTTTAGAAGGATTTATATTCCATGAAAAACACCATAATTAAAGGAGTTATTACTAACTATACTTATCAAGAAGATTATGATGATAAGGGTATCATGTTTCGTCTTTATACATTAATAATAGATAAGACTACCTACAAAGCTATAACGCCTAAAGACATTATTTTGTCGGAAGATTTGTTAATTATTGCGAGTGTTAATGAAGACAATGAAATTGATTCTGGCATTGTACCCTCGATTGATGGTAAGTGGGGACCTAATAGCGGAATCCTAAAATCTCATATCTCAGATACGGATCAATATAAGTTGATCTGTGGTTATTTGATTAAAAAACGTAAAACGGATGACCATGGAGCTATGGATGTGGGGCACAATAAATATGTTGTTCTGGAATTAGATAGCGAAAGACATATTGATGTTCCGCAAAATATCAGTGATAAAATTAATAAAAATGATTTTTTACTGATTACGATTAAGAACAATCGTTACATTTTGATATATAATAAAACACAAGATGTATATTACGGTAAGGTGTTGCCATTCTTTATGGTCTGGTGGACTCTGGATGCTGTGTTGTCTTTGTATTTGTTTTACATGTTTAGTAGTGGAAGTATAGAGGCTATTAATTTTTACGCTGCGTTAGGTGCCTTAAATATTGTTTTACTACTTTTTTCTCTTTCTAATTACTCTGATTATAAATGGATGAAGGCTGCAAGGAAACTAATACAAACTCAATTGTAGGATGGCAACTCAAATTGTAAGGGCTCAAATCAGTCAAATAACGATTACCGAAACTACGGACGATCATGCGGATATTATATATCAATATTCAATAGAGTTGAATGATAAGTGTTATTTTTTTAGTCATGAAGAAAAATTGGATATTTATTCAAAAGACCAAGTTGTTATACGTGCCAATGATGATTGTTCTATTCTTGACTTATATGATTACACAACGAAAGAAAAGTATGGTACTAAGTGGAAAGAGTTGAAGAAAGAGAATCCCGTTATAGATTCTAATTTTGTAATAAAGGAGGGGATAGTAGAGAAGAAAATATTAGTTACGGATAGAATTTATAACAATAGTATTGGTAAAGTGAATCACACTTATTCGCGAAGAATACGATACTATCATGTCTTCGTGGATGGAGAGCAATACAGCATGAGTTATCAGGAGGGGAATTTCGTAAAGAAGAGAGATAAAATTGCCTTTCTGCATGCGGAAGACAAAAATGGAGTGTCTGTTTTTCAAAACTTAACAACAGGAAAAAATACGTTGTCTGTATTTCCGATAAACATCATACTTTATTCCATATGCTTGTTGCTATGTGTATTTTGTATGATGTACGCTTTTTCGTTAGAGGATAAGGCACTGATTGTTACTTTACTTATATTCTTAGGAATCGCAGTATTAGTAACCTCCTTGTATTTGATGTATGAAATCAGACGTCGATTGTTTGAGGTTGAAAAAATGAAAGAATTACTTCATCGTAAATAGTTGATAAAAGAAAAAGCGGACTTCCATCCGCTTTTTCTTTTATGAATAAAATGTTCTTACTCAAATATTAAGTGTTTCACGGATTCACCGCGTTTTTCTAGTTCCATCAGGGATTCTATACCAATGTCTAAATGTCTTTCTACATAATGCTTGGTTACATTCGAATCGCTCTCCGCGGTTTTTACTCCATCCGGTACTAGTGGATTATCAGAAACTAATAGCAGGGCACCATGTGGGATGCTATTCGCAAAGCCTACGACGAAGATGGTAGCCGTTTCCATATCGATACCCATGGTACGAATGGATTTAAGATATTCCTTAAACTTATCGTCATGCTCCCATACACGTCGGTTAGTAGTATAAACCGTACCGGTCCAGTAGTCCAGTTCTTTATTTTTGATAATATAAGATACGGCTTGCTGTAATCGGAAGGATGGAAGAGCCGGAATTTCCGGAGGTAAGTAGTCATTGCTGGTACCTTCGCCACGAATAGCTGCAATAGGTAGAATTAAATCACCTAGTTTAGTTTTCTTTAAACCACCGCATTTACCTAAGAATAATACTGCCTTAGGATTTACAGCGCTGAGCAAGTCCATACAAGTTGCCGCCATAGCACTACCCATACCAAAATTGACAATGGTAATGTTTTTATATGTGGCTGTTTGCATAGGTTTATCCTGTCCTTTGACGGGCACATTAAACTTTGCAGCAAACATATCTAAGTAATTGTGAAAATTAACTAGGATAATATACTCCCCAAACTCTTCGATCGCAGTGCCGGTATACCTCGGTAACCAATTTTGCACTATTTCCTCTTTCGTTTTCATATCTTTTTAAAAATAGTAATTTTATAAATATGTTTCCGGATTTAAATCTACCCAAAGCAGACCTTCGTTTATCTAGAAAAGATAATCAAATTTTAGTGTATGATATCCTGCGTAAGAAGGAGGTGGTACTCACTCCGGAAGAATGGGTAAGGCAACACTTATTACACTATCTGGTTCACCATTTGAAATATCCTACCGGATTAATTTCGGTTGAGCGCGGTTTGGATTACAACGATCAAAAGAAACGCACCGATATACGAGTATACGAAAATACCGGTAAAGTGTTTATGTTAATCGAATGTAAAGCACCGGAGGTTTCTTTAGGTGGTAATATTCAAAATCAGTTAGCTGCCTATAACGCGAGCTTAGATGCTACTTATATAGTCATCTCCAATGGTATACAACACGGCGTTTTTAGGAAAAAAGAAGACGTAGAACCTATCGCTTGGGAAGTTTGTAAAGAGTTCCCAAGTTATCAATAGAAGAGAAACAGAAACAGGAAGAGAGGGATCGCATTTCGCTCTCTTCCTGTTTCTGTTCCTCTATTTTACTCTCCAAAATCATAAAGATTATTTTTAATCAAACCATTGTTATGGTATTGAACAAATGCCATTAACATATTAACCTCCGCAGGAGTGGCATCCCGTAATTCTTGATCGTTATAATCTTTTACTTTGACCGGACCTTGAAGATTTCCTTCGATATAGTAATCCTTCATAAATAATCGATATTGACCATTTCCAAAGTTAATAGCTACATCATTTTTCTTACGGAATACGGATTGTCCGAATAATGCCGGTTGTTCATTTTTAATATGAATCAAATCTAGAATAGAAGGCATAATATCTACTTGTTGTACTACGCGAGAAGTGTCAGCAGATAGTTTATGGTTAGGAGAAAAGAATATTAGAGGTACTTGATAATCACCACGAGAGTTCATATATGCCGGATTGGAATGTTCATGTGTATGATCTGCGGTGATAACAAATAGAGTATTGGAATACCATTTTTCTTTTTGAGCTTTAGCAAAGAATTGACGTAACATATCATCTACATAAGAAATACATCTATGTATTTTTAATTCGCCCGGTATATAATTCAATTCAACATCCTTTGGTACCGAATATGGTTGATGAGAACTGAGGGTGAATATACATGCTGCAAAAGGTTGTTTCATGCCACTCATGATAGAGTCGGCATATTGTAAATAAGGTCCATCGTAAATTCCCCAATTTCCATCGTAGTCACGTTCTTTGTAGGGGTATTCGTTTAGACCGTAATACTTGGTAAAACCTGCATTTTTAGAAAAAGCATCAAACCCCATGGAGCCATTTTTAGCTGCATGGAAGAAAGCTGTTTCATAACCATTACTACGTAATACATTTCCTAGCCCTACTAGGTGGTTGGTTTGATACAATGAAGTGATATAAGGTTCTTGCATCAATCCCGGAATTCCTCCTAGTATGGAAGGAACAGCCTCCATAGAGACTCTACCGTTAGCAAAATGGTGAGGGAAATAAAGTGATTGAGTAGCTAGTGAATCCAAAAAAGGAGTGTAGCCTTTGCCTTGATTGGCTATCCCGCAATATTCGGATGAGAAGCTCTCCAATATTAAGATAACTACATTAGGATTTTTTAGTGCTTTGAAAGATGTGTCTTTGGGCTGACGAATGTATTCCAATAATTGACGAACCTCTCTATCTTCTTTGAAATAGTGAACTTCCTGAATTGGGTCAATTCCTATTGTCATGAAAAAGTTGAAAGGTGTATTTAAAGCTAAATGTCCTAATCGATTTGGATCTAGGGTGAAAGCAATGTTGGGACGTAAGGGTTTTAACTGAACACCACCGCGAATGGTAATGATGCCTATTCCAATAAATACCGCCATAGCAATAAGTATTTTCTTCCATGGGTTGGAATCATTGACAGGCTCTTGGGTAACATGAAAAATATGTTTGAAAACGATAATGGCAAAAACTAACCAGAGTAGAACTAAGTCCCAATAATGAAGTAACAATTGTTGAACTTGATCCATGATATCTGTTTGTAATCCCATTAATTCGATACCGGTACGTTTGCCGGTAAATGAGAAGTACTCTAAATCTAGGATGTTAAAGGCAATGAGTAGAATGTTTACAAACCAAAAAAGTATTTTACCACTCAATAATAATATTTTAGGAGTAGGCATGTATCTACCAACGCAGATCATAATGAGTGGCACCAAATTAAAGGTCATTAATATGGAAGCATCAAAGCGAAGGCCTAACCAAAAGGCACTTTGAATTTGTTCTAATGTACATTGTTTGAAATAGTCTTGATTGAAGAGATAAAAAAACACTCTTAGTACAGCAAATAAGATAAGTAAAAAAAAGAATCGTTTAAGTAAGAAGAAGGTGATGCGCAGTAACATGTATCAAAACTAGGAGATTTTTAATAAATAAAAAAAGCCGATGCAGTTTGTCTACATCGGCTTTTTTAGGTTCTTATCCTTATTTAGAGAAAGGAGTCGTTGTATTATCTTCTTGAATGATGCTATTAGGTTGAAGTGACTCAACTACGGTAGCATCCATTGCTAGGCTGATGCGCTCATGAGCTACATCGTTTGTTACAAGAGTTATGACATCACGGTTGTAACCATCAGCAGTAGGAGCGTAAGTAAACTCCAAACGTGCGGATTTACCAGGAAGAATGTATGTAATCACATCGGATGATTTTTCTTTGTATAATTTGTAAGAGATACAGTTACAAGCGACCTTGCCATCCTTAATGAATAAAGTGTCTTTACCTTGGTTCGTCACTTTAATAGAATAAAGTCCTTTTTGACCTCTTTCTACTTTACCGATATTTAAATTATTTTTTTCTAATACGATTTTAGAGGACGTTTTAATTTGATCAGCAGTAGGAACCGGTGCTACATAGTTATCTACAATACCTTTAATAGTTAACATCTTAACTAAATCATCTTTGTAGTAAACCATTACGTTTTTAATGAATGGTCCCGGTCTGCCGGAGCTGTTAAATTGAGCTGTAATAACTCCTTTTTGTCCTGGAAGGATAGGAGTAGTAGTATAAGATGGAGTAGTACAACCGCAAGATGCGCGTACATTTTGAGGTCCTAGGACAATGGTATCTTTTCCTGTGTTGGTAAATTCGAAGGTATGAGTAGCTAAATCGCCCTCTTTTACCATTCCGAAGTCAAATTTATCCACCGGAAAATCGAATCCTTTGTTGTCTGTTTGAGCTAAAGTGCTGAAAACGATGGCACAAATAAGGAATAATGATGAGCTAAGTTTCTTAAACATAGTTACTTATAATGTAATAAACGGTCTTTTTTATTCTGATAGAAACAAATATACATAAATTATACCAAGAACAACGTTAAAAGGTTCCCACACGTAAAAACATGGAAAAACGGCATTAATTTAATAGTTTTGTAAATTGTTGGTAAACCATAAGTGACGAACGTGAATACAAGTGAATTAACCGGAGAACAGTCTCTTACTAAGGAAGAAATACTTAATGATTATCGTATTGCCTGCGAAAGCAGACAAGCAAGTATTTTAGCCCGTAAAGAAGTGTTCATGGGTAAAGCAAAGTTTGGAATTTTTGGAACCGGGAAAGAATTAGCTCAAATATGTATGGCTAAGTATTTTCGTCCGGGAGATTTTCGCTCAGGGTATTATAGGGATCAAACCTTTATGATGGCCATAGGTGAACTATCTATTGAACAGTATTTCGCTCAGTTATACGCTCATGCTGATATTGAACACGATCCTCATTCCGGAGGTCGTATGATGATAGGGCATTATTCAACAAGAAATTTGGATGAAAAAGGTCGATTCAAAGATCTTACAAAAATAAAATCTTCCACCCCGGATATTTCTCCTACGGGTGCTCAAATGCCTCGCTTAGTTGGTTTAGCATGGGCCTCAAAACTGTTCCGTCAAAATCCGGAGTTACATGGTATGACTCAATTCAGTCACCATGGTAATGAAGTGGCTTTTGGTACCATTGGAAATGGTGCCGTGGCGGAAGGTGTATTCTTTGAAGCGATGAATGCTGCCGGAGTATTACAAATTCCTATGTTGGTTTCCATCTGGGACGATAGCTATGCGATTTCTGTAACACAAGAATATCAAACGACTAAGAATGATATCTCTTCTATGTTTGAAGGTTTCCGTAGAGACCATAACGAGAAGGGGATTGAAATATTTAAAGCTAAAGGTTGGGATTACGAAGAGCTATGTTATGCTTATCGTGAAGGTTCACGTTTGTGTCGTGAGCAGCACATACCTGTGTTGTTACACGTGTATGAAATGACTCAACCTATGGGACACTCAACTTCAGGTTCCCATGAGCGCTACAAATCGAAAGAGCGTTTAGGTTGGGAAGAGGAGTATGATTGCAATAAGAAATTTAAAGATTGGATTCTTCAAAACGGTATTGCCGGTATTGAAGAAGTCGAAGAGATAGAAAGAAATGCTTTACAACACGTTCGAGAGTCACGTGTACGTGCTTGGGAGAATTATTTAAAATCAGTAAAAGGAGATCAACAATTAGCTGTTGATGCATTGAAGAAGCTAGCTTCTGAAAGTGAACATGTTTCTGAGTTATTGGCTATGGCTTCTCACTTAGAAAAAGAACCGAATCCGTATCGTTCGGATTCCGTTAAAGCAATGAAGAAAGCGCTTCGCTTAACCGTACATGAAAGTTCTTCTACACATGAAGAAATTCGTGCTTGGGTGAAGCGAGTAGCAAAAGAAAATTACGAGCGCTACAATTCCTACTTATATAGTCAGTCGGAAGAGTCAGCACTCTTGGTGAAAGAAGTTCCGATTACTTATGATAGTGAATCCCCATTGGTAGATGGTCGTGAGGTGATTCAAAAAAACTTTGATGCCCTATTTGCCAAAGATCCTAGAGTTTTAGCCTTTGGAGAAGATGTAGGAGGAATTGGTGATGTGAACCAAGGATTTGTTGGTTTACAAGAGAAATACGGAGAGATTCGTATCTCCGATACAGGTATCAGAGAAACTACCATTATTGGACAAGCTATTGGTGCTGCTATGAGAGGTTTGAGACCCATAGCAGAAGTTCAATACTTAGATTATATTTATTTCTGTATTCAAATATTGGCAGATGATGTAGCATCACTACATTATCGTTCCGCTGGTGGTCATAAAGCACCGTTGATTGTTCGTACACGCGGACACCGTTTAGAAGGGATGTTCCATTCAGGATCACCAATGCAAATGATTTTAGGTGCTATACGTGGAATGTTCTTCTGTGTGCCAAGAAACTTAACACAAGCAGCAGGTATGTATAATACGTTGATGAAAGGGGATGAACCTGCTTTAGTGATTGAAAGTTTAAATGCGTATCGTTTGAAGGAAAAACTTCCTACTAACTTAGGTGAGTTTACGGTACCTATGGGTGTTCCTGAAGTGTTACGTAAAGGAGATGATGTTACGATAGTGACCTATGGTTCTATGTGTCGCATCGTACAAGAAGCGGCTAATGAATTATCTTCAATGGGTATTTCGGTTGAGATAATTGATGTGCAAACATTGATTCCATTTGATATTCATCACCATATTATAGAATCAATTAAAAAGACCAATCGTGTTATTTTTGCAGATGAAGACGTTCAAGGTGGAGCTACGGGTTACATGCTTCAACAAGTTATTGAGAAGCAAAAAGCATGGCAATACTTAGATGCTGAACCTAGAACTATTTCGGCAAGAGATAACCGTCCTGCGTATTCAACGGATGGAGACTACTATTCTAAGCCAAGTGCCGATGATGTAATTGATGTAGTGTATGAAATGATGCACGAAGCAGATCCACATCGTTTTCCAAGTTTGTATTAATTAATTGATGTGAACATAAAAAAAGACAACTCGAATAGGGTTGTCTTTTTCTTTTTATATATCTATTTAGAATTACTTCCAAAGAACGAAGGATTCTGTAGTGATCCAAGAACTAAAGTTGCCGGCTCTATCTTTGATTTGAACATCAAATCGAACCGTATCTAACGGATATAATGGTCCGGTAGCAAAAGCCGGTTTTAGAAAGGTAATGGAACGAGTGATGGTACCGTCAATAGGACCTTTAGCGGAATAAGGAGAAAGCAATGGCAACTTACCATTGTAATCTAAACTTGTAAATACAACTTCCGTGAAAGTGCCTGCATTTTTACGATATACTTTGACAAAGTAATCATCTGATTGAGCAGGTTCATTACCTAAATCGCCGTTACCGTCTTGGAATGATATAGTGATATAGGCTGAATCTACACGTGCGAATGTATTGGGGTCAGTTCCCACAGCCACTCGAAGGGATTTATATTGAATAGTAGGACCTTCCGGATAATCCGGTGCCGTTTTACATCCAATAAGCATGAAACATGCAAAAAGAAGGGAATAGATTAGTCCTTTCAAAAACATTCTTATTTCTTTGTATAAAGATACGTACTTCTTATGTCATTTCGAAACGAAGTAAAAGACATACTCTTACATACCCCTGCAGCTATTAACGATGATTTTTGGTTAGAAGTATTTCTTTATCAATACAATTCCTGTGATATCTATCGTACGTACGCTGATTTTATTCATAAAACACCATCGAATGTTCGTTCGGTCATAGAGATACCTTATTTGCCGGTATCATTTTATAAACAATTTGAAGTACTTGGTAAGGGCTTAACTTCTCAAATACAGTTTCACAGCAGTGGTACTACCGGATCCCAGCGGTCGGTACATCATGTGGCAGATAAAGAATGGTATCGAGTTAGAGCCCGACAGTTATTGGAGTTGAGTTATGGGAAGTTGGAGGATTGGGTGATACTGGCGGTATTACCATCGTATCGGGAGAATCCTAACTCCTCTTTGTTATTTATGTTAGATGATTTTATGACTGCCACGGGACATGCCTTATCAGGCTATTATCCGGCTGATATGGTGCAGGTAACGGAAGTGATGAATCTGATGGAGCCGAATAAGAAAGTCTTGTTATGGGGTGTTACCTACGCTTTATTGGATGCTGCTGAATCAGGGTGGAAATTACCGAAGTCAAATCAAGTGACGGTGATGGAAACAGGAGGAATGAAGGGGCGAAGAAAGGAGCTCACCAGAGAAGAAGTGCATGGGGTGTTGACTGGCGCATGGGGTGTTTCAGGGGTTCATTCTGAGTATGGAATGACGGAGATGTTATCACAGCTTTATTCTAAGGGAGAAGGGTTGTTTACTCCGGCGCCCGGAGTGTCACTTGTGTTAAGAGATTTACAAGATCCGTTTACAATGGTAGAGAAGGGGAATGGTGGAGTGAATGTCATGGATGCTGCCAACATAGATGCTTGTTCATTCATTGAACTTCAAGATATTGGAAAGGCCGTGGCGGGAGGTTGGGAGATCTTGGGGCGAATTGATCAATCAGATACACGCGGATGTAATCTTTTGTACACTGGTTAAATGGTTGGAAATAAGATAAATGAAAAAGATGAGCTATATAAATGCTTAAAAATGAAGAAATAGGGTATCCTTAACTTTTGAAATTTCACGAATTTGTATATTTTTGTTTAGAATCAGTAACATTAAAACGACCACTACCGAATGAAAGCGAGAATCGTATTTGTAGCAGCAGCTGTTTTAGCATTAGTAGCAGCATCTTGTGCACCTCATAGAACTTGTCCGACTTATACTAAGCAGACTACTACTGTAGAGAAGAATTCTTAATTAGTATATAGGCTAAAAAGCATTAAAAGTCTTTCCATCGGAAAGACTTTTTCGTTTTAGAAGGAATCGACTACGTATTTTTCGCAATAGATATGAGTGTTAGCACTGATAACACCTGTTATTTTTTAAACGTATGTTTAATTATAAGACAATTAAACATTACAGTCATGAAAGATTCCATCATAAAAAAATTAACCATCATTATTGAGGCGGTCAATTATAAAAACATTTCGGAAGAAGTGATGAAGTCTATCCAGGCTTTTGAAAAATCAATCACTTCGAATAAAGAGATAAAGCTTTCCTTTTCGGAAAATGATTCTAACCAAATAGGGAGTAAGACAGAACGTTTGAGTCCGGAGAGTTGGGGTGATTATTGGACGGTATAAAAAGCTTATTCATAAAACCAAAAGGCCTTTCTTTTGGAAAGGCCTTTTGGTTTAAGAAATATATTAACGAATAATGGTTAAGTAGATGGGTTTTTCGCCTTCAGTAATTAGAACATATAAACCGGCATCCAATAATACTCCATTTCGGTCTGTCCCATCCCAAACGATAGGACCTTGTATGGTATTTACTAATTCTCTTTGGATGTTGTAAACGGAATATTTTACATTCCTCTCGATGTAATAAGAATCCATTACTCCATCACCATTCGGGGTTATTACAGGATCACAATGGTCAATTTTGTTTAGTGTGAACTTGTCAGTGGCGCTACAAAATTTTGAGTCAATAATTTTGAGCTGATAATTACCGGCTTCTAAATTCTCAACTAATGGATAGGTAATGTTTTTTTGTGTGGTATTGGTAACTAAGACAAATGAGTAGGGTGGTGTTCCTCCAGAGATGATATTTTGAGAGAAATCGATCTTGTATCCTTTACTACAATCTTTACTGATAATATCAAGAGTAGAAGGTATGTCGATTTCAATACATGGCAATACTTTTATTTTAAATTCGGTGGACTCGATTCTAATGTTTGGAATATAGGGATTGTAAACCTTTAATTGATAGGTCCCTGTATCGGTTATTTTAATTGGATGGAATGTTAATGTAGGTGAAGAGGAACTATCGATTACAACTCCATTTTTTCTCCAAACATACATATTGGAAGATAATGGTGAATCAACAGGATAGCTGATACTTATATCATTTTCAGCTCTAGGAAAAATATCCGGGAATGGCATAAGTCGTTGAGGAGCATAAATGAATGTGGTGGGTGGGTTTTGTAATACCGGTTGTAAATCTTCAAAAGTGAGTAATGCAGTATGAATGATTAAAGTATTAAGTGAAGTTTTGTTCTGCATATTTGGAAGTTCAGTGAAAGGATTATCATAAATAACACAAATATTTAAAGGTGTTATCAAATCCAATCCTTTAAAGCTTTTTATATTATTACTCCATGCATAAATCGTAGTAAGGTTGGTTAATTTGTTAAGTCCAATGATGGTGTCAATCCCTGTTCTGTGTACGTGTAATTCTGTCAAGTTCAAATTATTTGAAACATCGATAAAGTTAGTTGCAATGGGATTTTGCCCACAAACCAATTTCTTGAGTGTTGGATATTGAGAAATGGGAGGGAATGCAGTTAGATTATTATTACTACAGAATATGTAAGAAAGATTAGTTGATCCAGATAAATTGGGAAGAGCTGTTAGCTTGTTATTCACTACTTGAAAGTCTGATAGGTGCAACAAAGACATATCAGGTAATGATGTTAAATTATTATTATTAGCATAAAAATTTATTAAACCAGTTATTCCTGAAATATCAGGTATCGTAGTTAATTGATTATTACTTAAATCTAGGGTTATAATACTTTTAAAATATTCTATTCCGCTTGCATCTACAATATTGGAAAAACGTAAATCTAAGGAACCTGTAAGTAAAGCTGCTTTAGAAATATCTAATAAGTTTCCTTGCATCACTTGAGGATAGGATGCGATAAGCTTATCTCGTAAGTTATTATCAGGTAGGGCTACTGTTTGCCCCCAAACCGTATTTAGTATGAAAGTAAGGAATACTATATATATAATTCTCATTCGGGTACTATCTGATAATGGTTAATTCTACTCTTTCTTTTCGTCCATCAGTATAATTAATAAACGCAATATAAACTCCTACCGGAACAGTAGCACCTAGACGGTCTATTCCATTCCATTCAGAGACACCGTATCCAAAGTTATCACTATAAATAATATTTCCTGATGGGTCATAGATACTATATGTTCCTTTGGAACCTTGCTCATAATTCAATACCCATTTTTCATTATAATCAGGATTGAAGCTATACGATTCGTTTAGACCGCACCATTTTTCAGGTATTATAACTTTTTCCTTATATACACATTCTTTATTATAAGTAATCATTATTTGGTGAGATCCAGCTGGTAAGCTAGCAAATAAAGCATTGTAACCGGATTGTTTCAATTGATCTAGGGTGAAGTTGTAGATATACGACTTGTCTGCTTCAATTTGGATTTGTCCGTTTTGTTTCTGATTACAAGAAGGTGTTGTATTTATTCTAAAAACTTTATCACAAACTACTGCATCTACTAGCGGTTTGGTGTTTGTAGAATGATTAAGTATAACTAAAGAATCTTTTTTAACATGATCCTGAATCGTTTTAATCTGTTGGTCATTGTGTACAGAATGGGATGAGTTATTATCAGAAGTTGCGTTCGATAGATTTTTTGTTTGAATCGGTTTTATTGTATCTGATGTAGGTTTAGTAGTAGTAGTAGTAGTAGTTTTATTTACAACAACAGATTCCACTGGTGTTATGTGATTTGTAGTTGATTCTTGTTTAATCGAATTGGTGATGGAGGATGTGATATTCGAATCCTGTTTAGATGTATTGGAAGGTGCTAGGTAATAAGTAGCAAGACCAATAATTGTAACAACAGATGCAGAGATATAGGATATATTTTTCCAATTAACAGGAGATTTATATTCTATATTTTTAATATCCTTACCAATTGTATTTTTTAATTCTACAAGTGAAGCATAATAGATAGCTTCGTTTACTATTCGTGCTTCGTTGACTTTGGATGCAAGAACCGCATCTTGTTTGATTTTTTCTTCAAAAATCAATCTATCTTGGTCGGACAATAAGCCGTTAAGATATTGGTCAATTTGATCGGATATGATTTCTTCAGAATTCAATTTTTTAGTATAGTTAAAGCTTCTTTGTTATCGGAAACTATTTTGGTGAAATATTTTTTGCAACGATAATGTTGGTTCTTGGCTACTTTTTCGTCTTTGAATCCCATGAGTTGAGATATTTCTTTCATACTCTTTTTTTCAAAAACAACGTAGGATAGTATTTGCTTACAGTTTTCCTCTAGTTTATTAAATAACGTATGAAACAAATGTAACTGTTCACCGGTAATTAGATCATTCAGATGGTCTGATTCATCTTGGATATTGTCATCTACAAAAGAAGAGGATACCACCTTTTGTTTTTTTCGTGCTATATCTATCCATGCATTTTTTGCTACTCTGAATAGAAAACCATCTAAATCGTATTCTTCTTTATATTTTCCAGTTTTGATATATTGAAAAAGAACAATCACTGCATCTTGAAAGACGTCATTTGCATCATCTAAAGTCCCAGAGTTCATTAATATAAACTTCCGTATCTTTCTCAGAGGGTCTTTATATAAATATTCTAAAGCTTCATTATTTTTGCCTGTACGTATACATTCAATAATGATTTTTGAATTGTCCTTCATTGTTTAAACTACGAATTGCTCATAAAAAGGTCAGCACTAATTTTACTAAAAAAATTTTATTTATTTCAGATAAATTTACAATTTACGCTTCTATTCTTACATACAAATGTCTCAAATCTTAGATAGTAGAAAAGTTTTTAAACCTGTCTTTGGGATTGTTTTGTTTGTTTTTATGCCTATATACACGACTTGGGCGCAGTTAGATGCTACTGTTTTTGAAGATTTCTCACAAACCATAAATAATTCTTTTTTACTAAATCCTGCCGTTAAAGATACGTCATATCTATTCAAAGTCAGAGTTAATGCAATTGATGAAGTAGGCCTTTTAAAGTATGTCAATAGATTTTATTTCGATATGGATAAACGAATCCGGACTTCGAATATAAATTCATTCCATTATATCGGGATACAAGCTTTTAACTCTAAGTTGGGACAATACATACAAAGAAGCAGGTTGCAATTTAGATATGCCTGGTATACTAGATTGAGTCAAAGAGCGGGTATATCTGCCGGAATATCGTTAGGGTTCATTAATTATTCACTTTTAACTACACAAGGAGGAGGTGGAGGTTCTGATTTTGGTCCGGATGGTATGTTAGGGATACAATATATAAGAAGAAATACTACAGTTGGGTTAGGTGTTCAACAAATTTTTGCTCCGGTGTTGATTCCGGTAAATCAATCCTTTCAGTTAAACCGATTATATAATTTAGACGTTACGCATAAATTTACATTTTCCCCCGATTTTCATTTTAGTGTTTATGCTGTTGCACAATTATCGAACCCGGGTAAGTTAAACTATATAGGAGGCGTAATGGCTGAAATTTCCAAGTATGTATTAGTCGGAGTTAATAATTTTTCTCTAAAAAAAACATCTTTTAATGTTGGGGTTCATCGTATTCCTTTTTACAACACTCAATTTTCTTTGGTAGCTACTTATAGTTTGTATCATATCGTATTACCGGTATCCAGTAATACGATTGAGTTATATTTATCCTTACAACTATAATTTTAAGCTCATTTTTTATAGCATAAGCATACCTCAGTATGTTAAGGTTTTTCATTAAATAAAAAACAATAATCCTCATTTCTTTGAAATTTAGCAGAAAATAGGGTTTTGGTACTTTGTTAATATATTTTTTGATTTTTCTGATGACCTTTTTGAAGGGTGCACGTAGCTTATTTGATTTTTAACGGAAACACTTTAACAGCTAACAGAATATATATGTTACATTTTATTATTAAAATTATTATCAAACACATATTCAGCTTTCAAAATAGGCTTAAGAGTGTAAATAATGTCTTTTTTTTACTTATTATCTTTTTGACATATAGTCAAAATCTGAAAGCTCAACTTTCCAATCAGCCCGGTGCTAATGGAATTCAAACTTTTGTAAATCCCATACTTCCCGGAGATCATCCTGATCAAACATTACTTAGAATGGGAAATGATTTTTATTCTACAGGATCTAATTTCCATTTTACACCCTATTTACCTATTCTTCACTCAACCGATTTAGTTCATTGGGAAATAATTGCAAGGGTCATCCCACCAACCTCTAGTATACCTAGTAATGATGCTCCACAAGCTGGTACATGGCAGGGCGCTCTAGCTTTTTTTAATAATAAGTACTGGGTTTATTTCTCAAATAACGCGGGCGGCGGTCAATATTTCTGTAACGCAAACAATATGGCAGGTCCATGGTCAGCACCTGTAAGAGTTAATACAAACACAGGTGTCTACGGATATGACAATTCCATATTTGTAGATGACGATGGTACTCCTTATATGCTTTTGAAAAACGGACAGGCACTGAATGGTCTTCAAAGGCTAGGTATGGATGGACAACCCGTTGGGCAAGCTATTAATATGAACTGGGTGAATGCTCCCAATGCTGCTGGTGTACGCCCATACAGCTGGGCAGAAGGTCCGGTAATGTGCAAGCGCAATGGTCGATATTATTTATTTGTAGCAGGTGACGTAAGTGGTGGACAATTTGTTCTTAGTACGGCCAATCTTACTGCTGGTGAGTCTGCCTGGACCAGACACGGAACATTTTGGCAAAATGCAACAAGTCCAGGAGGGTTTACCGGCCCTAATCACATCACACAACCCATCATGTTAGATGATGGTACTTGGTGGTGTTTGTCGCATGCTTATGATAATGGTGGATGGGAAGGCCAAGGAAGACAAAGTCATTTACATCAAGTGGTATGGGATGCGAATGGTGTACCTAAAGGTATACCCGTTAGTATAAATCCTCTTAGAGGTCCTGGTTTGCCTAATACCAATAATACTAGTTATAATTTTATTCACTCAGATTATTTTGAGACTACTACACTAAGTCTTAATTGGCATTTTCTAAATAAAACGTATGCTTCGACTTCCAGATATAGTTTGAGTGAACGTCCCGGTTATATGAGATTAAAACCGGGAACCGGTTATACTCATTTGTTACAAAAAGACAAAGGAAAATATTATTCTCTTACTACTAAAGTAGAAATCAACGCTACTGCCAATGGTCAACAAGCCGGTATACGAATGACGAGTGGTAACGATGATGTCACTTTCACTCTGTATTCTGGTTATAACAATGGTAAAAAGATTGGGATGTCATTTGAAGGTGTGGCGACGGAAGTAAACAACGTTATTGGTAATGTAGTGTGGTTGCGAGTAGAACGCGCTTTACACATTCTAACTTGTTTTTACAGTGCTGATGGATTAACATGGACACAGTTAGGTACTAGAGATATTTCTAATCTAGATAAATCACAACCAAATTATAATCAGTGGGTAGGTACATCGGTAGGGCTTTATACTTCTGCTATCAATGCTGATTTTGATCAATTTTCTTATCGATATGGTTTTGTTCCGATTCGTGTAGAAGGAAGAAATAATTGGTATGGTGTCACTTTTGCCAATAGAACTCCTGGTCGTGTAGTAACCAACAGCACAAGTGGTGATTGGTTAATGTTGGCAGGGGTTGATTTAGGTGCAGGAACTAGAGTTACTTCAGGCATCGAAGTCAATGCTTCTTCCACGAATGCCAATGGAAGTCTTGAAGTTTGGTTAGATGATATTGGCGGTAATGGAACAAGAGTAGCAACACTCGCTATTCCCAACACCGGTGGAAATGATATTTGGACTAATGTTACAGCCAATTTCAATTCATCCGGTCAACATGATGTTTACTTAAGATGGATTGGAGGTTCTAATAGTTTTAGTGTTAACACCATTCGTTTTATCTCCGGTGCGGCCAACCCATCCCCCGTGGTATCGATCAGTTCACCTGCGAACAATAGTGTATTAACGGAGGGGGATAATATAACGATTAATGCAACGGTGAGCATCAGTAGTGGCAGTATCACGAAGGTGGATTTTTATAATGGTACCACGTTGTTAGGCACAGATGCAACTTCACCATATAGTTATACGATGAGTGGAGCGGTAGCGGGTAACTATGTAATAACAGCAAAAGCAACGAGTAATTTAAATGTAGAGACGACGAGCAGTGTAGTAAATGTACAGGTAGCGAAGATTGTTTACCAAACAGGCACAGCTCCTGTGATCGATGGAACGATAGAAGGTTTATGGAGTAACTATCCAAGTACATCGATAGGTAAGCTGAATAATGGGACGGTAAGTTCAGCAACGGATTTATCAGGAAACTGGAAGTCGATGTGGGATGCTACCAATTTATATGTATTAGTACAGGTAACAGATGATGTGAAGCGTAATGATGGAGGTACGGATGTGTATAATGATGATAACGTAGAGATTTATATGGATATGTTCAATACGAAGGGAACGACGTATGGGACGAATGATCATCAGTATACGTTCCGTTGGAACGATGCCACAGCAGTATATGAGATCAATGGCCATTCAGTAACAGGTATTACAAGAGTAATCACCAATACAACCACAGGTTATGTATTGGAAGTAAGTATCCCATGGTCAACGATAGGCGGTACGGTAGCGGTGAATAATTTACATGGCTTTGAGGTGATGATCAATGATGATGATGACGGCGGAGCAAGAGATGGCAAGATGGCATGGATAGCAAGTGTGGATGATACATGGAGTAATCCAAGCTTGATGGGAACGATAGTATTAAGAGGATTAAACTGTACGCCTCCAAGTTCCACGATAACGACAACAACAGCAACGACGTTCTGTCAAGGCGGTAGTGTAACATTAAATGCGAATACGGGCACAGGGTTCACGTATCAGTGGAAGAATGGGACAACGAACATAACAGGAGGGACTACCTCGAGTTACACAGCGACGACAGGAGGGAGCTACAGCGTTACAGTAACCAATACGGGAGGTTGTAGTGCTACTTCCACGGCGACAACAGTAACGGTGAATGCCTTACCAGTGATAACGCCATTTGTACAGGTAAATGGAGGGGCATGGAATCAAGTAACCACAGCTACACTATGTTCAGGCGGTACGGTAGTGATAGGTCCACAGCCGAATGTGGCAACAGGTTGGAGTTGGACAGGCCCGAATGGTTATAGTTCAACAAGCAGAGAAATAACCTTAGCTAACCTACAAGCAAATCAAGCAGGAACCTATACGGCCACATATACGAATGCTAGTAACTGTGTAACCACGACAAGCTTTACGATAACAGTGAATGCTTTACCGACAGCTACGATAACGACAACCACCCCGACGACGTTCTGTCAAGGCGGCAGTGTAACGCTAAATGCGAATACAGGAACAGGCTTAACGTATCAATGGAGAACAGGTACTGCTAATATAGCAGGTGCTACCAATGCAAGTTATACGGCAACAGCATCAGGCGATTATAATGTTCAAGTGAGTAATGCTAACAACTGTTCAGCAACATCAACGAATACGGTAGTAACTGTGAATGCAACACCAACAGCACCGACAACGACGGCAGCACCGGTGTACTGTCAGAATGCAACAGCAGTAGCATTATCAGCTACGGGAACAAATTTAAAATGGTATACAGTAGCTACAGGAGGTACATCAACGACCACAGCGCCGACACCAAGTACGTCAACAGCAGGGATAACTAGTTACTATGTATCACAGACAACGAATGGTTGTGAGAGTTCAAGAACAAAGATAGATGTGACTATAAATGCTCTACCGACAGCGACGATAACGACTACGACCCCGACGACGTTCTGTCAAGGCGGCAGTGTAACGTTAAATGCGAATACAGGAACGGGGTTAACGTATCAATGGTATAATGGAACAACGACCACAGGAAATGGGTCATCGACATTAAGTATTTATGTAAGCTCAGGAAGTTATACGGTAAGAGTAACGAATGGAAATGGTTGTAGTGCTACTTCCACTCCAACGGTAGTAACGGTAAATGCAACACCAACAGCACCTACCATCACAAGCCCTATAATCTATTGTCAGAATGCTGTAGCAACATCCTTATCAGCACCTGGCGCAAACTTAAAATGGTATACAGTAGCAACAGGAGGCACATCAGTAACAGCAGCACCGACACCAAGTACAGCAACAGCAGGAACAACAAGTTACTATGTATCACAGACAACGAATGGTTGTGAGAGTGGTAGAGCAAAGATCGATGTAACGATTAACCCGACTCCGACAGCTACGATAACAACTACAACACCGACTACGATAGTGGAGGGAGGAAGTGTTACTCTAACAGCCAATACAGGAACAGGTTTAAGTTACCAATGGAGAACAGGAACTACGAATATAGCAGGAGCAACAAACGCAAGTTACACAGCTACTACAGCAGGTAGTTATAATGTTGTGGTTACGAATGCAAACAACTGTAGTCAAATTTCTTCCGCAACGACAGTGAGTGTTACTAGTAATGAGCCATCTCAGATAACGATACTATCACCACAGAACAATTCCACACAGACAGGAGCTATAGATATATCGGTAAACATAACAGACAATGATGGAAATATCGTGTTGGTAGAATACTTGGATGGTACAACGGTAATAGGTAGCAATACAACAGGACCTTATGGATATACATGGACAAACCCAACAATGGGAAGTCATGAGATCAGAGTTAGGGTAACGGACAGTAATGGAGGAGTAACCACATCAAGTCCGGTGACTATAGATTACAATCCACTATCTACCGGAGTACAATCAACGAACACGATAAAAGCAGTGGTATATCCGAATCCAACGAGTGGAGAGGTGATGGTAGAAACGCAAGAGGATTTATCTTCATCACGTGTACGAATGATAGATGTATGGGGTAATGAGATAGAAGTAATCTATCAAATGACTGGACAAGGACTAAAGATCGATATGAGTGAACTGAGTTCAGGATCATATGTACTGGTCATAAGTAACACCAACTCCATCTTAAGAACAAAAATGACTGTTATAAAATAAAAAACAACAACTATTACTAATAAACTAACTAACCTGTTTTAATATGAGAAATCACATCTTGAAAATTGTCTTTCTTTTACCTCTTCTGATATTTAGTCAGATGCTACATGCACAAATTGGAAAATGTAAAGGTAAATATCTAGGTAATATTATTGCCGGTAGTGTTCCTAGTAATTATAGTACATATTGGAATCAAGTGACATCGGAGAATGGATCTAAGTGGGGTTCGGTAGAAGGTACCAAAGGTGTTTATAATTTTAACAACTCTGATCTTGCTTACAATTGGGCAAAGAACAATGGTGGTTTGTTTAAATATCACACTTTGATATGGGGAGCTCAAACACCAGGATGGGTAAATACAGCAAGTACGGATGATATTAGATTAGCAATAGAGCCTTATTTTATTGCTGTTAAAAATCATTACAATCCGTTAGGTGGATTAAAAATGATAGACGTATTGAATGAACCTGTAAATACACCTATGCCAGGTAATTTAAAGGCAGCTCTTACTGCTGGATATAGAGCAGAACCAGCTAATGCAAACGATTTAAATAATCAATATGGATGGGCTATTTGGTGTTTTCAATTAGCAAGAAAACATTTTCCTGATGCAGTATTGTTAATAAATGAATACAATGTTGAGATGAACTGGAATAATTGTCGAGCACCATACATAGCTATGACACAAGCCATAAAGAATGCTCCAAATCTTACGGATGGTAGAAAAAATTTAATTGATGGGGTTGGTTTACAAGCGCACGGTATTAATAATTTAACAGCCGCTAATTTTAAAGCATGTATAGATGAGATATGGAATAAAACTGGTGTATCAATCCATATCACTGAATTTGATCAAACAGCAGATCCTAATGAAGCAAAACAACAACAGGTATATTCGTCGTTAATTCCTGTAGCATGGGAACATCCACATGTAGCTGGTATTACTTTTTGGGGATACATACAAGGACAAACATGGATTCGAGGAAATGGACAAACAGGAGCGAGTGGAACCGATTCTGGAATTATCTATGCGAATGGAACGGAACGTCCTGCAATGACTTGGCTGAAGCAGTATTTTGCTTCACAGCCTAGTTTAACATGTTGTCCGGCTCCGGCTCCTTTTGGCTCTTGTACCACGACCAACCCATCCCCCGTGGTATCGATCAGTTCACCTGCGAACAATAGTGTATTAACGGAGGGGGATAATATAACGATTAATGCAACGGTGAGCATCAGTAGTGGCAGTATCACGAAGGTGGATTTTTATAATGGTACCACGTTGTTAGGCACAGATGCAACTTCACCATATAGTTATACGATGAGTGGAGCGGTAGCGGGTAACTATGTAATAACAGCAAAAGCAACGAGTAATTTAAATGTAGAGACGACGAGCAGTGTAGTAAATGTACAGGTAGCGAAGATTGTTTACCAAACAGGCACAGCTCCTGTGATCGATGGAACGATAGAAGGTTTATGGAGTAACTATCCAAGTACATCGATAGGTAAGCTGAATAATGGGACGGTAAGTTCAGCAACGGATTTATCAGGAAACTGGAAGTCGATGTGGGATGCTACCAATTTATATGTATTAGTACAGGTAACAGATGATGTGAAGCGTAATGATGGAGGTACGGATGTGTATAATGATGATAACGTAGAGATTTATATGGATATGTTCAATACGAAGGGAACGACGTATGGGACGAATGATCATCAGTATACGTTCCGTTGGAACGATGCCACAGCAGTATATGAGATCAATGGCCATTCAGTAACAGGTATTACAAGAGTAATCACCAATACAACCACAGGTTATGTATTGGAAGTAAGTATCCCATGGTCAACGATAGGCGGTACGGTAGCGGTGAATAATTTACATGGCTTTGAGGTGATGATCAATGATGATGATGACGGCGGAGCAAGAGATGGCAAGATGGCATGGATAGCAAGTGTGGATGATACATGGAGTAATCCAAGCTTGATGGGAACGATAGTATTAAGAGGATTAAACTGTACGCCTCCAAGTTCCACGATAACGACAACAACAGCAACGACGTTCTGTCAAGGCGGTAGTGTAACATTAAATGCGAATACGGGCACAGGGTTCACGTATCAGTGGAAGAATGGGACAACGAACATAACAGGAGGGACTACCTCGAGTTACACAGCGACGACAGGAGGGAGCTACAGCGTTACAGTAACCAATACGGGAGGTTGTAGTGCTACTTCCACGGCGACAACAGTAACGGTGAATGCCTTACCAGTGATAACGCCATTTGTACAGGTAAATGGAGGGGCATGGAATCAAGTAACCACAGCTACACTATGTTCAGGCGGTACGGTAGTGATAGGTCCACAGCCGAATGTGGCAACAGGTTGGAGTTGGACAGGCCCGAATGGTTATAGTTCAACAAGCAGAGAAATAACCTTAGCTAACCTACAAGCAAATCAAGCAGGAACCTATACGGCCACATATACGAATGCTAGTAACTGTGTAACCACGACAAGCTTTACGATAACAGTGAATGCTTTACCGACAGCTACGATAACGACAACCACCCCGACGACGTTCTGTCAAGGCGGCAGTGTAACGCTAAATGCGAATACAGGAACAGGCTTAACGTATCAATGGAGAACAGGTACTGCTAATATAGCAGGTGCTACCAATGCAAGTTATACGGCAACAGCATCAGGCGATTATAATGTTCAAGTGAGTAATGCTAACAACTGTTCAGCAACATCAACGAATACGGTAGTAACTGTGAATGCAACACCAACAGCACCGACAACGACGGCAGCACCGGTGTACTGTCAGAATGCAACAGCAGTAGCATTATCAGCTACGGGAACAAATTTAAAATGGTATACAGTAGCTACAGGAGGTACATCAACGACCACAGCGCCGACACCAAGTACGTCAACAGCAGGGATAACTAGTTACTATGTATCACAGACAACGAATGGTTGTGAGAGTTCAAGAACAAAGATAGATGTGACTATAAATGCTCTACCGACAGCGACGATAACGACTACGACCCCGACGACGTTCTGTCAAGGCGGCAGTGTAACGTTAAATGCGAATACAGGAACGGGGTTAACGTATCAATGGTATAATGGAACAACGACCACAGGAAATGGGTCATCGACATTAAGTATTTATGTAAGCTCAGGAAGTTATACGGTAAGAGTAACGAATGGAAATGGTTGTAGTGCTACTTCCACTCCAACGGTAGTAACGGTAAATGCAACACCAACAGCACCTACCATCACAAGCCCTATAATCTATTGTCAGAATGCTGTAGCAACATCCTTATCAGCACCTGGCGCAAACTTAAAATGGTATACAGTAGCAACAGGAGGCACATCAGTAACAGCAGCACCGACACCAAGTACAGCAACAGCAGGAACAACAAGTTACTATGTATCACAGACAACGAATGGTTGTGAGAGCGCTAGAGCACAAATAGATGTAACAGTCAACCCGACACCGACGGCTACGATAACAACTACAACACCGACTACGATAGTGGAGGGAGGAAGTGTAACCCTAACAGCCAATACAGGAACAGGCTTAAGTTACCAATGGAGAACAGGAACTACGAATATAGCAGGGGCGACAAACGCAAGTTACACAGCTACGACAGCAGGTAGTTATAGTGTTGTGGTTACGAATGTAAATAACTGTAGTCAAACTTCTTCCGCAACGACAGTGACAGTAAATGCGAATGCCCCCTCTCAGATAACGATCGTATCCCCACAGGCGAACACTACCCAAACAGGATCAGTAGATATAGAAGTCAACATCACGGATAGTGATGGAAGTATCGTGTTGGTAGAATACTTGGATGGAACAACGGTGATAGGAACGAGCAGTACATCACCATATAATTTCACCTGGACGAATCCAACGGTAGGTAGCCATGAGATACGAGTAAGAGTGACCGATAGTAATGGAGGAGTAACCACATCAAGTGCGGTGAATATAGACTATAATCCATTATCTACCGGAGTACAATCAATGAATACATTAAAGGCAATAGTCTATCCGAATCCGACGAGTGGAGAGGTGATAGTGGAGACACAAGAAGACTTATCTAAATCAAGAGTACGAATGATAGATGTGTGGGGTAATGAGATAGAAGTAATCTATCAAATGACTGGACAAGGACTAAAAATCGATATGAGTGGACTTAGTTCAGGATCATATGTACTGGTAGTAAGTAATGCTACTTCTATCCTAAGAACAAAAATGACCGTCATTAAATAATTTTTTTATAATTTATAAGTGGTTTGAATTTTAATAACAAAAGGGAGTTTTCTCCCTTTTGTTATTTATAATCATTTTAGATTCCTACTTATTTGTAAAACTCGTATTCATACTTCTTTTTATTATCCAAAACCTCATCCACTGAGTATAAAACTTCTCCTAAATAACCTTCCGAAGTATATAAATATTCGTAAGTAGAAATTACTTTAGATGATAAATGACTTGCTACTGATTGAACTATTTTTTTAGTCATTAATGTATCTTTATAATCATAAGAAGTAAGTTCATGAAGTTCTTGTATTCCTTTTTTATTTTCATAACTATACAAGTATTGCAGTGTCTTGTTGTTAATGACATAGACGCTTACATATTCAGTTTTAGGTTTTTTATTGAAGAAAGATTTGTAATTAATTTCGTGTCCAAATGCATCATACTCGAAAGTATATGTAAATCCTTTACTACCGTCTTTGTAGGTTTCTTGAGTTTTAATAATTTGTCCGTTGGCATTATAAGTATGTAAATAAGATTCGATATAGGTGGAGTTGTTTTCTGAATAGAATCTTTTTTGTTTGATTAAGTCACCTTTCTCATTATACCAATACTCCCAAGTGCTGGAGATGCTGCTATCAGCTTTGTATTCTGTTTCTTTGGATAAACGATTTAGTGAATCGTATTCGTAAATAGTATAGAAGTTGAGTAAATGATGAGGCTTATAGAATGCCTTTTTTATCATCAATCCGGCAGTAGAATATTCCTCTACTTCGGTACTTATTAAAACATTGGTAGGGGTATAGTTTTTAATGGTAATCAACTTCACATTTTTAGGAGTTGTTCCATTGGTAAAACTAAAAACTAAGAATGCTAGCGTAATGGTAATAACTAACTTTTTCATAAAATGAACGAGTGGTAATAAAATAAATATAACTAAAAATTAACCATATAGTGAATGACTAATTGCCTTTTGCCTTTTTTCTTCGCTTGTAACGGTATACTAAATAAATAACACCACCTATAACTAATACCGTAACGGTGATTTTTCCCCAATACCACACTTCCTGATTAAACTTCTCTTTCTCTAAATACTCAAGGACAGCAGGGTCTGTGATGTCGTTTAATAACAACTTAGAACTAGGAGTGAAGCGAATAGAAATGGAGTCTTCATTAGGTAATGGATTGTTCAGTAAGGTGGAGTGGTATTCAATCACATAAAATGATTGAATCTGATTACTTATCTTTTTATATATCTCAGATAGAGATTCAGAAGAGCTAGTATAGTGAAAATCTCCTCGGGTTTGATTTGCTATGTACTGCAGTGTATCTACATCTACATTACCCAAACCAATCATGTATAAAGGGATAGCTTCTTTTTTTGAAAGCTTGATAACATCAGAGAGGGTAGACTTGGATGCATTTTCATAACCATCTGTCAGAGCTACTACGATGTTAATTCCATTCTTGTGTTTGACTATATTGATACCCTCGACAATGCCGTCATTTAAGGCAGTAGAGCCGTCTATTTGGATACCCTGAATAAGTGATTTTAATAAAACAGTATCAGATATAGGTTTCTGAATTAAATCTACTTTTTCTCCAAATCCAATTAAACCAATGTGATCTTTTGTAGGATTGAATGTAGAAACAAAATCAATAGATCCTTTTTTAGCATTCTCTAAAGGAGATATAATAGAAAGTGTATCATTTCGGATCCACTTCCAAAGGTTCTCCCATGAAAATTCATACGACATAGACCCCGAGTGATCAATGACTAAAGCTATATGTATGGGTTGGTTTTTAGAAATGGGTTCTAAGTTCAATAAAGAACAAGACTGTCCATTTTCTGTTACGATTAAGTCTTCTTTCTTTAAATCCCACACGGGATTCCCATCTCTGGTTTGAGCTCTGAAAACAATGGAGATGTTACCACTCGGTTGTGGTTTCACATACATTACTTTTACGTTCACTAATCGGGTAGAACTTAATTCACTATCGAATAACCATTGTGCAGATGAGTGAAACGTAATACAAAGCAAAAAGCTAATCAGATGTAAAAATTTCATATTTAATTATATTTAAATTTTGCAAAAGTTAATATATATATATATATTAAAGTGATTTTTACGTATCCTTTTAATTTTAATCAATATTTTATGAGAAAGACGATTACTTACTCCCTATTTATGAAACAGTATATTAAAGAAGACATAAAGTTTGACTATGTATTCTCCAAATTCAATAATAGATTTAAAAAATTTACATCGAAGAAATGTGATGGGCAATCATATAATTGGGGAGTATTATGGTGGACTATTTTAGTAGGGATATTCACTTTATCTGCAGCTACTTCATTTGGGCAGTCACCAACTTCTCAAACAACTACCGATTATCAGGTTAATACTTTTTCAACTTATTTCCAAATATGGAGTAGAATAGCTATGGATGATGATGGGAATTATATTATTATTTGGGCTAGTAATGGACAATCCGAAGATTTAGATTACTATGTTTATGGGCAACGTTATAATTCGTCTGGTGAGCATATAGGAACAGAATTTCAACTCACTACCTCAGAGGTTAATTTTACTTCATTGGATGTAGCAATGAATAAAGATGGTAATTTTGTCATTGTTTGGTCAGCTCAGCGATATGGAACCGCAGCTGATATATATGTTAGAGTTTTTAATTCATCGGGAGGAGCTATGAGTGATTCGATTCTAGTTAATACTTATTTGACAGGTAATCAAGAGTACCCAGCTGTATCAATGAGCGATGATGGTAGTTTTGTTGTTACTTGGCAAAGTGAAGAACAAGACGAACTTGTATATGGTGATAAAGGCGTCTATGCTCAAAGGTTTAATTCCTTAGGAGAAGCTCAAGGAAGTGAATTTCGTGTTAATAATAATGTAACAGGTATACAAATCTATCCTGATGTAGCGATGGATAGTGAAGGAGGTTTTGTTATTACTTGGTCTGATAATAATTTGAATATATATGCAAAGCAATATGACAAAGGTGGAGTCATTCGAACCAGTGATTTTTTGGTTAACACCTCTACAAGTAAATTAATAGAACCTTCGATTGCGATGAATGGTAGTGGTAATTTTATTATATGTTGGGTTAAATCAGCACAGAATTCATCTAATGGTAATGTAGGGGTTTTTGCTCAACGATATAATTCATTAGCGATGCCTCAAGGGGCAGTATTCCAAGCGAACAGTCTAAGTCAGGGCTTGTTAGATGAAACTGGAATTACTATGGATGATTATGGTAATTTTGTGATAACGTGGACTGCTGCTTTAACAGAAGATATATATGCACAGTTATTTAATTCTTTAGCAGTCAAGCAAGGAAGTGAATTTCGATTGAATGACAATACTTCGGGTTCTCAGAATAATTCAGATGTAGCCATGTCGAATAAAGGTTACTTTGTAGTTACATGGTCTGCCTATAATTTGGATGGAAGTTATTGGGGTATAGGCGCTAGAGGATATACAATCCCTAATCAACTCTTAACTACAGCTAATCTTTCTAGTAAAGATACTAATGACCTAATCCTTTATCCGAATCCTACTTCTGGTAGATTTCAATTAGAGACATCTGTGCCAACTTCAGGATTTTCAGAAATTCAAGTAGTCAATTCTGTAGGGTGTATTGTTCATAAAGGAGCATACCAACCAGAATTAAATTTATTATTACCACCCGGTGTCTATCAACTTATAATTCGAAATGAAGATGGGCAGATGACAAAATCTTTTGTTATAGAATAAACCGAATAGGATTAAAATTCTATTTTAGAATAGAGCTAGTAAAAAGAAAAAACCGATTTTCATCGGTTTTTTCTTTTTACTTATTTAATAGTACTAAAATCGAAATCTTCTAAGAATTTGGTAGTGAATTTACCGGAACGGAACTTAGGATCATCCATCAATTTAATGTGGAATGGAATCGTAGTTTTAATTCCTTCAATCACGAATTCTTGTAAAGCACGTTTCATACGATCACAAGCCTCGTCACGCGTGGATGCGGTAACGATTAATTTAGCAATCATAGAATCGTAGTTAGGAGGAATAGTGTATCCTGTGTAACAATGTGTATCTACACGTACTCCAAATCCACTAGGGATATGGAAGTTGGTGATTTTACCAGGAGATGGACGGAAACCGTTAGCAGCATCTTCTGCATTGATACGACACTGCATAGAGAACTTCTCAGGTAAGTGGTTTTTCTTCTCTAATTTATCTCCTGCAGCTACACGTATTTGCCATTTTACAAGGTCAATACCTGTTACTTCTTCTGTGATGGTATGTTCTACTTGGATACGAGTGTTCATTTCCATGAAGTAGAAATCGCCATTTTTATCTACCAAGAACTCTATGGTTCCGGCACCTTCGTAACGAATAGCTTTAGCACCTTTAATCGCTGCTTCACCCATTTTGTTACGTAATCTTTCTGTTAGGATAGGAGAAGGAGTTTCTTCTACTAGTTTTTGGTGACGACGTTGGATAGAACAATCACGCTCAGATAAGTGAACTACCGTACCGTGTTGATCACCTAGTAACTGTACTTCAATGTGGCGAGGTTCTTCCACGAATTTCTCCAAATATACCCCATCATTACCGAAGGCCGCACCTGCTTCTTGACGAGCATCTGACCAAGCTTTTTCAAACTCGCGATCGTTTTTAATGATACGCATCCCGCGACCACCACCACCGGCAGTAGCTTTAAGGATTACAGGGTATTTAATTTTGTTGGCAATCTTCATTCCTTCTTCAACCGATTTTAACAAACCTTCTGAACCGGGAATACAAGGAACACCAGCTTTAATCATGGTTGCTTTAGCCGAAGCTTTATCACCCATAGAGTTAATCATCTCCGGGCTAGCACCAATGAATTTGATTCCGTAATCGCGACATACCTCAGAGAATTTAGCATTCTCAGAAAGGAAACCATAACCCGGGTGGATAGCATCCGCGTTCGTGATTTCTGCTGCAGCAATGATATTAGGAATACTTAGGTAAGATTGTGCGGAAGGAGCAGGACCAATACATACGGCTTCATCAGCAAAACGTACGTGGATACTGTCCTTGTCTGCTACAGAATACACTGCTACGGTTTTAATCCCAAGCTCTTTACAAGCTCTGATAACACGTAAAGCAATTTCACCTCTGTTGGCAATTAATATTTTCTTAAACATAAAAGGCTATTATATTCAAAGATAGTTGACTAATCGAAGGTATTATTTAGGTTCGATTAAGAACAACGGTTGATCGTATTCTACAGGTGTAGCGTTTTCTACTAAAATCTTAACGATTTTACCGGAAACTTCCGATTCAATTTCATTGAACAATTTCATCGCTTCAATGATACATACCGGCTTACCAGCTTGGATAGTGTCACCTACGTTAGCAAATGCAGGTGTATCCGGGCTTGATGAGCGGTAGAATGTACCGATCATTGGAGATTTAATAGTGATCAAGTTAGACGCTTCAACCGGCTTCTCTGCTTTTGGAGCAGCGGCAGCAGGTGCAGCAGCAGCAACCGGAGCTGCTACAGGAGCAGGAGCCACAGCTTGAGGAATCATGGGCATAGCAGGTAATGCAAAGTCTGCTTTAGCTACGTCCGGGTATTTTTTAACATTGATTTTAAACTGTTCCGTTTCAATGTTTACTTCAGCTAAACCTGAGCCTGCAATGAAATCGATTAGTTCCTGGATTTCTTTTGGTTTCATATTAAAATCTACAAATTCTCGTGTGTTGTAATGTCGCTTGTAGCGTTAAATTTAATCTTAATTACTAATAATCCTATCTACTTACTTGGGTTATTTTGGGTCGTAAGCCCACTTTAAGTAAACAGAACCCCATGTAAAACCACCTCCAAAAGCAGCTAAAACAAGTTTATCGCCTTTTTTAAGTTGATTTTCATAATCCCATATAACTAATGGTAGGGTAGCAGAAGTAGTGTTCCCGTAACGTTGAATATTCATCATTACTTTCTCAGGACCTACATTCATACGATCTGCCGTAGCATCAATAATACGTTTGTTGGCTTGGTGAGGCACTAACCAGGCTACATCGTCGCCTTTCAATTGGTTACGCTCCATAATTTCAGCCGCTACATCCGACATATTTTTAACCGCAAACTTAAATACGGTTGCACCTTCTTGGTGTGCAAAGTGTGCATTAGACATCACCGACTCAATAGTAGCCGGATGACGGCTTCCGCCACCTTTCATAATTAAGTATTGAGCACCTGCTCCGTCGGTTTTAAGTACGCTATCAATAACGCCATAACCTTCGGTATCGGGTTCTAATAATACAGCACCGGCACCATCACCAAATAGGATACAGGTGTTACGGTCTTTATAGTTGACAATGGCAGACATTTTATCTGCACCTACCACAATAACTTTTTTGAATTTTCCACTCTCGATGTATTGAGAGCCGGTAACTAAGCCATATAAAAATCCGGAACAAGCAGCGTTCATGTCAAAACTGAAAGCGTTTTTCAGTCCGCACATATCACACAGTAAGTTTCCGGTAGCTGGAAATACGTAATCGGGTGTTGTAGTACAACAGATTAGTAAATCAATATCTTCTGGTTTGGTGTTTGTTTTGGCAAGCAATCCCTCTACTGCTTTTTGTGCCATGTGTGAAGTTCCTAAGCCTTCCCCCTTAAGTATTCTTCTTTCTTTAATTCCGGTGCGTGATAATATCCACTCGTCAGAAGTGTCTACCAATGTTTCTAATTCTTGATTGGTTAACACGTAGTCGGGAACATAACCGCAGACCCCGGTGATACTCGCATTTACATTTCCCATCTAGTCCGGTTCTTGATTAACTGTAAGCTTTTTTAATTTTTTCTGTTACATCAGAAGCTACAACTTGGTAAGCTTGATGCAACATGTTTTTGATAGCTTTAGGAGAGGAGATACCGTGACCAATGATTACATTTCCATTTACACCCAAGATTGGACTACCTCCCACTTCTTCATAATTAAACATATTGAAGAAAGTGTTTTCAGTAATTCCTCTGTGGGCTACTAAATCGTAGAATGTCTCCGCCATTTTCAAGATAACATTTCCGGTGTAACCATCCGTGATGATTACGTCAGCTTTGTCATTGAAAATATCGCGACCTTCCACGTTACCTATAAAATTAATAGAATCGATGGATTTAATCAGTTGGTGTGCGGCCAAGGTAAGAATAGTGCCTTTTTCATCTTCTTCTCCAATATTCATTAATCCTATTTTAGGATTATCGATACCAAAAACGTATTGAGAATAAAGAGATCCAATAACGGCAAACTGTGCTAAGACCTCTGGTTTGCAATCGGCATTAGCTCCTACGTCCATGACAATACCAAATTGACCATGTTCTTTAGGAATAAAACCGGCGATACCCGGACGTAAAACTCCCGGGATAGGCTTAACACTAAACATGGACCCCACTAGCATAGCTCCGGTATTACCCGCGCTGCAGAAGGCGTCCACGTGTTTTTCTTTTAATAAATGAAATCCGATAGAGATACTCGAGTTCGGCTTTTGGGAAATAGCCTTAGTAGGGTGTTCACCCATACCAATAACTTCATCCGCATGAACAACTTTAATACGTGACTTGACAGCATCCGGAGCGGAAGCTAACTGTTCACGAATTACTTGTTCCTGACCGATAAGTACTAACTCAGCGTCAGCAGGCAGAGACCCAGCGGCTTGAATAGCTCCCTCAACAATTGCGTTAGGAGCGAAGTCACCGCCCATGGCATCCAGTGCAATCTTCATGAGATTATACTGCTAATTCTTTTTCGATTGCCAGTTTACCTCTGTAATGTCCACACTCAGGACATACGCGGTGTAATAATACCGGTGCACTACAGTTTGAGCATTCTACGAATTGAGAAGCCACTGCTTTGTAATGAGTTCTTCTCTTATCTCTTCTAGTTTTAGAGATTTTTCGCTTAGGATGTGCCATTGCTTATTTAATTTAACTTGTTTTTGTCTTGTAAACTTTTCAAAGCTAACCATCTAGGATCTATAGGATCGTCGCCGGGTAACTCTATATCATCTTCTTCCGAAGTTTGAGTTGAATAAATCAGTGTGTCTTCGTCACTATCTGTTTCTTCTGCTACAAACTTAGGATGTAGTTTCTTAATTGGAATTTCAATACTTATATATTCATATAAATACTGCGCTACATTTATCTTAACAGTATCGCGTGTAATCCCTATAATTTCTTCTGAAATTTCACCGGCTTGTTCTGTGTACTTAAACATCAGTGTAGGCTCCGTGTGAAGCGTATAATCAAAAGGCTCTAAGGAGCGATCACAGATTAATTCGATAGTTCCCTGTATATCGAAGTGCATTAAAACATGGTTAGATGTTTTAGTTGCTTTTACTGTAGCATTTAATTTACCATGTTGGATTAAACTATCTTCCATGGCTTCAAAGAACGAATCCCCCAATTCAAATTCGTAGGTATCCTCAACGTGGTCTTTCATTTTGACCAATTCAATATCGAACTGTCTTAGAACTTTCATGCCGAATTACGGAATGGGTGATGAGGTGCAAAGGTACAACTAATTCAGAATTTTAAAAACGTTCTTTAGGGTTATTTTCCCCAAAAACGCCAAAAAACTGACATTAAACCGCCGCATGTAGCTTATTTTTAGCCAAATCGATGGCTAAAAACATCGCCTGACGGAAAGATTCCTCTTCTACCGTAAATTTTCCGGCTTTATCATAGGCTGTTCCATGATCCGGGGAGGTTCTTAAAATAGGAAGTCCGGCTGTAAAGTTCACTCCTTCATCAAAAGAAAGCGTTTTGAACGGAATTAAGCCCTGGTCATGGTACATAGCCAGTACCCCGTCAAACTTTTTATATTGATGCTGACCAAAGAACCCATCCGACGGATATGGTCCGTAGATATATAATCCTTTGTCTTGCAGTTCTTTAATTACAGGTTGAATGATTTCAATTTCTTCATTACCCATCATTCCTTGTTCACCTGCATGTGGATTTAACCCCATTAAAGCGATTTTAGGCTTCGCAATCTGGAAGTCATCCTTTAAAGAACGATACAATAAATTGATTTTAGTCAGTAATCTCTCTTTAGTTAAAGTGGTACTGATTTTACTTACCGGAACGTGAGTAGTAGCTAATCCTACTTTCATCAGCGGACTCACCATCATCATCAAGTTATCATTCACTTTGCAGCGCTCCGCTAAATATTCGGTATGTCCGGCAAAACGGAAACCGTCTTGTTGGATGTTCTTTTTATCAATTGGGGCAGTTACTAAAGCATGAATATTTCCTGCTAAAGCATCTTCTACCGCTCTTTCCAAAGACATGAACGCCGCTCTACCGGATTCTTTGGTAGGAGTGCCCGGTGTGATTTCATAATCTTCTTCCCAGCAAATAACTAAATTGATTTTCTTTGGTTGAAGTTCTTGGATGGAGCGAATGGAGTGAACAGAAAAATCTTCGTTCGGTATATTCAGTAGTTTTTTATACTTCGCAAACACTTTGTAGTTACCATAAATTACCGGTACACAAAACTTAGAAATTCTAGAATCTTGTAACGTTTTAATGATAAGCTCAGGACCTACACCATTCAAATCACCCATAGTGATTCCAATGATAGGTTTATTTTCAAAAGACGGATTTGGTGTCATATTTTTGTCGAAAGTGGATTCAAATATAACAAAAAATAGTAGTTAGCCTCTAATAGTCCTTAGCTACTAGTCATTAGTATTTAGACTACTGTCTTCTGACGGTTATAAAATTAGGATTACAATGCGAGGAATTAACAGAGATGTTAACGTTAAGCGATTGGGTAGCCCACCATTTTAATGGTGGGAATAATTTTTATAAATCTTTTAATTCTAGAAATGTATAGGATTTTTTAAAGTTGGTTTGCCCTAAAATGAAGCGACCTCCGGGAGGAGGTCTAACTTCGAGGGAAACATAACCACTTTACGAAAACGAGTAAACTTTTTAACTATTAACTTAGAATACGATAAATACGATTTTCATTGTCTTATATATTTTGTTGACGTTTGATATATATATATATACCATAACTGTGCCACTTGGTAACCGAATGCTGTGTATTTTTTTTATCTTCGCACATGCAAGAAGATAAAGTAAGAGCCAAAAAACATTTAGGACAGCATTTTTTACGTGATTTAAATATTGCCAAAAAAATAGCCACTTCCTTAACCGGGCATGGCGGATACACCCAAGTACTAGAAATAGGGCCGGGGATGGGCGTTCTTACCCAATTTCTTGTTGAAGAAAAGAAATATCAACTAAAAGTGATTGATATTGATAAAGAATCGATTGATTACTTACATAAGCATTTAGCATTACCTAAAGAAGATATCATTTACGGTGATTTTTTAAAAGCAGATATCAACACTATGTTCACGGAAAAATTTGCCGTGATTGGGAATTACCCTTACAATATTTCTTCACAAATCTTCTTTACCATACTTGAACACCGCGATCAAATTCCGGAATCGGTAGGAATGATTCAAAAAGAAGTAGCAGAAAGAATTGCTGCCAAACATGGCAATAAAACCTATGGGATTTTAAGCGTTTTACTTCAGGCATTTTACAACATAGAATACCTGTTTACGGTACACGAACACGTGTTTCAACCTGCTCCCAAGGTGAAGTCGGCGGTGATTCGTTTGACTAGAAATGACCGTACTTCCATGCCTTGTAAAGAGGCTGATTTCTTCAAAACGGTGAAGGCCGGATTTAATAATAGAAGAAAAACATTGCGAAATGCCTTAAAAACGCTTAATTTAGAGGGCGTTTCTATGGAAAATCCAATCTTCGACAAAAGAGCCGAGCAGCTCAGCGTGGAAGACTTTGTTGAACTAACTTGTTTAATCTTTGGAAAGCAGTAGTCGATGTCGTTTGAAATCACAGAAGATTTTCTGTCAGATATTCGTCAAGGAATTGAGTCCGGCGACGAAAATTTGCTGCGTAAGGCCATCATAGAATTGCCTGAACAGGATATCTCTGCCCTAATCCAAGAATTAAACTCCGCTGATGACGCTATTTTTTGCTTGCGTCTATTACCTCAAGAAAAAGCTTCCGATGTTTTATCTGAAATCGATCCTGATTTCCGAATCAAAATATTTAAAAAATATTCTCCGAAAGACTTAGCCGGTTTTATTGATTTCATGGACTCTGATGATGCGGTGGACGTGATTAATCAATTAGATGTTCAAACAGGTGAAGAGGTGATTGGCTGGATCAGTAATGAAGAAAAAGCAGATCACATCCTAGATTTGATGCATTATGACGAGGACTGTGCCGGTGGTTTGATGGCGAAAGAATTAATCAAAGCCAATTTAAATTGGACCATCGATCAATGTATAGAAGAGATTCGTCGTCAGAGTAAAAACGTAGATAAAATCTATAGTGTATACGTAGTTGATAATGCCGGAAAACTTTTAGGAACGGTAGGTATTAAGCGTATGCTATTATCTGATGGTGATGTTCTTATTGCCGATATATATGATGATAAAATTATCTCTATAGAATCATATAGAACCGGAGTAGAAGTGGCTGAGCGTATGAAGAAATACGATTTGGAAACCATTCCGGTGATTAATGTTCAAGGGAAGTTATTAGGTAGAATTACGATCGATGACGTAGTCGATTTTATTACTGAGCAAGCCGACCAAGAACGTCAGATGATGGCCGGTATCTCGGATGATACGGATGAAGATGACTCTGTATGGATACTTGCTAAATCGCGTTTGCCGTGGTTGATAGTAGGAATCATGGGAGGAATACTTGGAGCACAATTTATTGGTTTATTTGAAGGCTTTATTCAAAAAGTAACAGCCATGGCTTTCTTTATACCACTCATCACTGCTACCGGAGGAAATGTGGGTATTCAAACCTCTTCCATGGTGGTACAATCTTTGGCGCGTGACTCAGCGTATGATGGGTTAGAATTCAAACGATTCCTAAAAGGCTTTTCTGTATCCTTAGTGAATGGAATTGCGATAGCCGGTTTGGTATTTGTGTTTAATTATTTTCTTCAAGATGATGTTACTTTAGCTGTTATAGTTTCGGTAGCCTTATTAAGTGTCGTATTAATATCATCCTTCATGGGAACTATTACGCCATTGATTTTACATCGCTTTGGTGTGAATCCTGCTTTAGCGGCAGGTCCGTTTATCACTACAGCCAATGATCTATTAGGTATTGGGATTTATTTTGGTGTAGCTTACATGTTATATACCTTCTAAGCCTATGAAGTGTATTATAGTAGATGACGTACATGCTGTTTTGTTTTCTTACTTAAAGGAAGCCAATATTGATTATGATTATATGCCGGAGATTTCCGCATCAGAAGCCATCGAGAAAGTGAAAGATTATGATGGTTTAGTAATTCGAAGTAAATTCAAAGTAACCGCTGAACATATTGAACAATGGCCGAAGTTGAAGTTTATCGCGAGAGCCGGTGCCGGACTAGATAATATCGACGAAGAAGCTGTAAGAGCTAAAGGTGTGAAGTTGATTCATGCGGCTCAAGGAAATATGGATGCGGTAGCAGAACATACCGTAGGATTAATCTTAGCTTTATTAAATAATATTGTTCGCTCGGACAAACAGGTTCGAAGCGGAGTGTGGGAAAGAGAAGGGAACAGAGGGTATGAATTAAGTTCCATGACTGTTGGTATCATTGGTTTTGGTAACATGGGCAGAGAAACAGCCCACCGATTACAATCTTTTGGTTGTACCATCTTAAGTTATGATAAATACAAAAGAGGTTACGGTGATAAAAGTGTAACAGAAGTTCGTTCAAATGTGATTAAAAAAGAATGTGACATCATCAGTTTACATATTCCGCTTACCGGTGAAAACAAGTTTTGGTTTAACCGAAAGTTTATGGAAGAAATGCAAAAACCTTTTTGGTTAATTAATACCGCTAGAGGTGAAGTTATCAGTTTTGAGGATTTGGTTTGGGGATTAGAATCCGGAAAAATTAGAGGAGCAGCTTTAGATGTATTGGAAAATGAAAAGCTAGCCACTTTAAGTCCATCTCAAAGATTGAATTTTGAGAAATTGACCCAAATGGATAATGTAATTTTTACACCTCACGTGGCCGGATGGACGTTTGAGTCTTACGATAAAATTAGTAAGGTAATAGGTGAAAAATTACTACACTGGTCAAAACCAACAATTTAATAGACAGAGGGTTTCTGTGTATTGGAAAACTAATCCGTTCTGAGTATATTTGTAGAAACGGTCCGTGCAACAGAGACCGTTTTTTTATTTTATATAATCGTTGCTAAAAGAATTAAGTTTATGTCAAAGGTGAATTATTACACGGCTGAAGGTTTGCAAAAGTTAAAAGACGAATTAGCCGAACTGAAGACAAAGGGTAGAGCAGATATGGCTCGTCAGATTGCAGAAGCTCGCGATAAAGGGGATTTGAGCGAGAATGCTGAATATGACGCAGCTAAGGATGCACAAGGCCTGTTAGAATTGAAAATTTCAAAATTGGAAGATACAGTAGCGAACGCTCGTGTGATTGATCAAAGCATGCTTGATGATTCTAAAGTATCTATTCTTTCCAAAGTAAAAATCCAGAATAAGAAAAACGGTCAAACGGTAACCTATACATTAGTGGCGGAAGAAGAAGCGGATTTAAAAGCCGGTAAAATTTCGTTGAAATCACCTATTGGTAAAGCTTTACTTGGTAAAGTTGTAGGTGATGTGGTATTGGTAGATGTACCTGCCGGTAAATTAGAATTTGAAGTTTTAGAAATTAGCATCTAATCCGGATGGCAAGTATATTTTCTAAAATCATAGCAGGAGAGATACCTGCGTATAAAATAGCCGAGAACGATAAATTCTTGGCTTTTTTGGATGTATTTCCATTAGTACACGGACACACTTTAGTTATCCCTAAACAAGAAATCGATTATATCTTCGATATAGATGATGCGATGTTGGCAGAGATGATGGTGTTTTCTAAGCAAGTAGCTAAAGCTGTAAAAGTAGCTATTCCTTGTAAACGTATTGGTGTTGCGGTGATTGGTTTAGAAGTGCCACATGCGCATATTCATTTAGTTCCAATGCAAACAGTGAATGACATCAATTTCACTCAGCCTAAAATCAAGCCTACACCGGAAGAATTGAAGGCAGTGCAAGAGAAAATTGTAGCTTGTTATAAATAGTATTTAGACTTTCCAAAATAAAAAAGAGTCGATGAGGTTTTTCATCGACTCTTTTTTATTTTATCTAAATACTAAATACTAAATACTAAATACTAAATACTAAATACTAAATACTAAATACTAAATACTACTTCACTCTTCCGGGATTATCTTTAATAAATGAACCCCAGCCACCGGTTGTTTTTTTACCAGTATCACCTTTTTGGAAATAGTGGCATACTGCTACTCCTAAAGCATCCGTTGCATCTAGCAATTTAGGTGCTTCAAAGTGAAAAATAGTACCCAACATGGCAGCTACTTGTTCTTTAGATGCATTTCCATTACCGGTAACTGATTGTTTTATCTTTTTAGGAGCATATTCAAAAATAGGTACTTCACGACTGATGGCAGCTGCTATAGCTACACCTTGAGCTCGTCCTAACTTCAGCATTGATTGTACATTTTCTCCGAAAAAAGGGGCTTCAATGGCCATTTCATCCGGATGGAACTCCTCTATAATCTGACTTATTCTCTCAAAGATTTTATGTAACTTTATTGCATGGTCCTTATACTTGCTTAAGTGTATGACACCAAATTGAAGTAGACTCAATTGGTTCCCTTTGACAAGTATGACACCATACCCCATAACAGTTGTTCCGGGATCCACTCCTAATATGATTCTTTCTTTGGGAGTATTATTAGTCATAGTGCAATTTATATCTTTTCGTGAAATTATTCCTTACTAAGCGCTACTTATACTTAACGATAAAATGGGTTGGATTCTTTCTAGCTATTCTTTTTTTGTGGTATAAACTACAGCAACAAGAAGCTTGGTGGTTGATTGCTAAAAATGGATTGTATACTCATGGCTTCCTCTACCTTTTGTTGGTATTATTCTTAGGAATGTTTGTTCAGTATTCGATGGAAGCTTATAAATGGAAGTTAATGGTAAATGTTAAATATCCGATTACTTTGTTGGATGCTATCAAGGCAACTTTTCAAGGATCGGCTTTTGCTTTTGTTACCCCACATGGAATAGGTGATTATTATGGAAGATTAATGATTCTTCCAGACGAAGTACAATCGCAAGCTATTGCGTCTACAGCGGTGAGTAGATGGATGCAGTTAATAGTTACGGCCTTGTTTGGATTACTAGTCATACCTTTTACCTGGTGGAGTGATACCGATATTGATATAGTAGCTAAAGTAATGTATTGGGTTTTTAGCATAGGAATAATAGGAGTATTGTATTTCTGCTGGATCAAAATTGGTTCGTTAAAACAGTGGTTAGACACCACATTTTTGAAACCATATACAAGTCCTGTACTTCAAGATTTACAGTCGTTTTCAAAACCATTATTAATACATATTTTAGGTTGGTCTGGACTACGTTACATTGTCTTCTCATTACAATTTGCTCTGAGTTTGTATTTTTTTGGAATTAAAGCACCTTGGTATATTTTAGCAGAGGGGATTATCCTTGTTTATATGGCTAAGTCGGTTTTTCCTACCTTCTTAGATTTAGGAGTAAGGGAGCTTACTGCTGTCTTTTTCTTTAGTTCCTACGGTTATGATTCTACATTAATCATGTTAGCAGGTTTGACCATTTGGTTGGTAAATATGGTAAGTCCGGCAGTTATAGGGTGGTTATGGATACTAGTACGACCTAAAGAAGTGGTATGATGACACTCATTTTTATATCTATTGGTATTATCAGTTATTCCCTCTTCATCATATGTATGTTGTTAGGATGGTTTCGAAATGTTCAGTATTATGAATCGGTACCGGCTCCCGCTATTTATCCATCTGTAACTGTAATTGTAGCCTTGCGCAATGAAGAACGTCGGGTAGATACTTTATTACAATGTTTAGTTACTCAAAATTATCCGAACCATTTATTGAAAATAATCTGTATTGATGATAATAGTACAGATAACACAGTTGCGAAACTAGACACATGGGTTCATCGATATGATTTTGTACATCGTGCAGAACCTTCCGCTAGATGGAGTCATTACAAAGGGAAAAAACGATTATTACAAAGTGCGATCGATCAGGTAACGACGGAGTGGGTGGTAACTACGGATGCAGATTGCGAGATGGGGCCTGATTGGCTTACCAGTTTATTAAAAACATATAAGTTGAAAGAAGTTATTTCCGGACCGGTAGCCTTTACGTCAAATGGAACGATCTTTCAACAGGCACAACAGTTGGAGTTTTCGAGTTTAGTAGGGGTTGGATTATCCTGTATCGGGTTAAAGAAACCATTAATGTGTAATGGAGCAAATTTAGCTTTTAGTAAAACTGCATTTGATGCAGTTAACGGATACGAAGGGAATGAAATGATAGCCAGTGGAGATGATGAATTCTTAATGCATAAGATTCAACATCAATTTCCGGGGAAAGTTGGAGCAGCCTTGAGTGAAAATTCGATAGTACGTACAGCTCCGAATGAAACTTGGAAACAATTTTATCACCAGAGAAAACGATGGGCAGGGAAATGGGGGAAGTATCAATTGACCTATGTTAACTTATTGGCCTTGTGGGTGTTTGTTTATCAGTTAATGTTACTTTGTAGCATTCCATTGTATGTTTTGGGATGGTGGAGTAGTGAATTAGTTTTTAGTTTATGGATGGTTAGAGTCTTTTGGGACTTTTTTTATCTACAAATAGTCTCCGGCTTTTTGTCCATCAAGTTTAATATTGTTATTTTTATAGGAATAGTGGTACTCTATCCATGGTATGCTGTGTGGTTTGGGCTCGTTGCTCGCCAAGGGGGCTATCAATGGAAAGGCAGAAATATTCATAATGAGTGATTTAGAATTTGATATTTTAGACCAGCTTTATTTTGTCATCGGTTTGGAAGAACTATCCAAAGAAATGCAAATGAGTTCAGAAGACTTATGGCCTTCACTCCGAAACATGATTGAAAAGGAGTGGGTGAAAGTAATGCTGTACCAAAGTGATGAAGAAGTAGAGTTATCGAAAGTGTCAACGGCTAGTTTAAATCAATATGTATTTCTTGCAACCAAAAAAGGTTTGTTAGCGCACAATAGCAAATGAGTAAAATAGAAGAAAAAGATACCCATTCACCATCGTACTTTGTCCGTAAGCGATTGTTCCGTAATAAAGCGGCTATGTTTGGCTTAGCTATCATTATTATTGCGCACGTTATCGCTTTTTTAGGGTATCTGATTATGTCAGATCAAACACCAAGTGCAGATGATGGTGCTCATAGCATCAAAAAACAACCTCCCGGTTTTAACGCTACGATATTAAAAGAGAAAAAATCCAGAGAAATAAAAACGGTATCCATCTTTACCAAATCTTTATTTGGACAGGAGAGCCCATACACTATTGAAGCGGTAGATACATTTTATGTAAAAGGAGATTCTGTTTACTATAAAATCTTCGGCGAGAAGTATTGGGAGTCGAAATTGATGCTTACTATGGTGGAGGCATTATATACCGAAGATGATAAAAGTTTATGTGGTGATTCGCTGTGCATTTATAGCATGACTAAGGACTCAGTTCGTTTCATTAATATGGCAGGTGAAACTATGAGTATGGACAAACATACTTTATATCAAAAGTTTCTAACAGATAATGTAGAAAAACGCCACTATACTTTAGGAACAGATAAAAAAGGTCGTGATATGTTGAGCCGACTATTATTTGGTACCCGTATTTCACTTTCTATTGGATTTATATCTGTAATCATATCCATGTTTGTAGGTATCTCCTTAGGGGCTATAGGAGGTTTCTTTGGAGGGATGATAGATAAAGCATTAATGTGGTTATTAACGGTGACTTGGTCTATTCCGGGTATCATGTTAGTAATTGCTATTTCATTGGCATTACAAAGCAAAGGTATTTGGGTTGCCTTCGTTGCCGTAGGTTTAACCATGTGGGTGGAAGTAGCACGTGTGGTTCGTGGCCAAATCATTGGTATCAAAGAAAAATTATATGTGGAAGCAGCAAAAGCTTTAGGTATATCTAACATGCGAATCATTTTCTATCATATTCTTCCGAATATGGTAGGTCCGTTAATTGTTATTGCTACTTCTAACTTTGCTTCAGCTATTTTAATTGAGTCCGGTTTAAGTTTCTTAGGCTTAGGAGTACAACCTCCGATGCCTTCATGGGGAATGATGGTGAGCGAAGGGTATCACTCTAACTGGGGTGATGGTGGATGGTATTTGGTTTTATTCCCTTCCCTTTGTATCAGTATTTTAGTATTGGCATTTAATTTATTCGGTAACGGATTGCGTGATGCCTACGATCCACAAGCATCTACTAAATGGTAACACCGGCTTCATATCCACAACAATTACTTATTAAAGATTTAGAGTTAAGTGCTCTGCTTGAAATTACGCAGGCTATTAACGCTAATCTTCCGGTGGAGTCTTTATACCGTATTTATCACTTTACCTTACTTGCTAATTTGAAAATTGAAAAATTGGTATTAGTAGTGAAGGAAGATAAATGGCAGTGTAAAGTAGAGTTTGGTAATAGCGAGAGTATTAAAAACAGAGAGCTGAATTTAGATTTAAATGAAGGCGAATCCGAAGATGTTCTATTGAAAAGAGAGGATTTACCATTCTGTGAATTTGATTTAGTATTACCTGTAAAGCATAAGAATCATACCTTAGCGTATGTTTTTGTAGATCAAAAAAATGATCATCAAATCATAGATACATCTTTTATTCAAACCATTTCCAATGTGATATTGGTTGCGGTGGAGAATAAAAAATTAGCACGAAGACAATTAGAGCAGGAAGCACTTAGAAAGGAAATGGATATCGCACGTCAAGTGCAGTCGCATTTATTCCCAACTAATTTACCTTTCAACGATTCCATTCAGGTTCAAGCCAAGTATTTGCCTCATCAAACGATTGGTGGTGATTATTATGATTATGTCCCCTTGGGTGATAATAAATGTTTGGTATGTATAGCTGATGTGAGTGGTAAAGGTATTCCGGCAGCATTACTAATGTCAAACGTGCAAGCTTCCATACGAACGATGGTCCGCTATACAGAGGATTTAAAAACCTATGTATTACAGTTGAATCAGTTGATTTTGGAACATGCTAAAGGGGAGAAGTTTGTTACTTGTTTTATAGGTATTGTTGACTTTCAAAATAAGAGCTTACAATATGTGAACTGTGGTCACTTGCCTATTCCTCTAAAAGTAGATGGGAAGCTCTACTCCATGGAACTTGGTACAACCATATTAGGCATGTTAAATAATCTTCCTTTTATTAATGTAGGTGAGTTAAAGTTAGGCAGGGATAATGTAATGTTATTATATACTGATGGTGTATCAGAGTGTAATAATGAGCAAGGTGACGAATATGGTACTGAACATATTCAAGAATTAGTTGCTAAGTCAGAAACGGGGCAGGAAAATAATTTAATTCAAACTGTTATAGATGATTTAATGCGTTACAAGGGGCCTGTAGGTTATAATGATGATGTAACGCTGTTATCCATTAAGATTCGATTATAGTCGCTTCCGTTTTATTTTTAATGTGGTATCTGCACCACAATAACAGCCCTATAATAAAGTAAAAAATAAATCCAATTTCATCCGTTTCAATTAAATCATTAACAGAAATGTGAATGATAATCATCCATAGTGCGATATTTAACATCAATAGAATATCTTTCATTGGAGCAAATGTCGTGGTATGATAAAGCCGATGAGAATCGATAAGTAGATAAATACAAAGTCCCGCAAATAAAATAAAACCGATAATTCCCTGTTCGAAGAACACGAGTAAAAATTGATTATGAGTAGTTGATTTTTCCGGATTGTCACTCACATAAGTAGAATAAGCTCGTTCAGTATATTTTTTATATTCTTGATAAAATGTATTTGGCCCTGTTCCAAAGATCCAATGTTGAGCAATACTGTTTTTGGCTGCAATCCATCGATAAAGACGCTCTACTCCTGAAATATCTTCAAAGTCCATAGTGGCTTCTAAATGTTTTTCAATATCTCCATCATGAAAAATAACATGTTCTAAATTGGGAGCATAATCAAGATAGCGATTGTTTTCTAGGATGTAAACTACAGATAAACCACATAATACAATCCCTGTATAAATGATTTTTGAAAACCAGGAAGATTTAAATACAAAGTATAAGAATGGGATAGCTATTAATGCAAGCCAAGTAATTCGAGTGTAGGAGCTAATACCGGCAATCAGACATATTAAGATGGTATACAAAGCCGTTAGTTTATCTATCCCCGGGGTGCTTTTTTTATAATAATAAATGATAAAAGGTAATATGGTAGCAGTGAAAGCAGATATGGCCACATGATTTAAAAAGAAAGGATCCACCACGGCACTAGCTTGAGAGAAATGAAATCCCCATAGTGCGTATCGGATTAATATAGGAGTCACTACTAATGCCGTCGCATATGTTAAGATTTTTAAAACGGAGATTAAATGCTGTTCTTTTGATATGAATAAAGGCGTTAATAAAATCATTGGTACCGTGAACCATAGTTTAGCAATTAAGTATTTCACACTCAGTGCTAAATTGGTTGTAGTGAATAATAATAAGATAATCCAAATGATGGATAGTAAAACAATGATAAAGAGCGGTTGTAAAAACACCGGAAATTTATCTTTACCGTATACGAACAAAAGGATAGGAGCTATTGAAGTCAGGATTATGGCAATACCTTCATCCGGTAGTTCTAAGGAAGAACCGCCTATAAATACAGTGATAGAAATGGGTAGGGTAGAAAAAAGTAAATAGAATAATATTCTAGGGTGTGCAATTGAAATGATACCTACATAGAGTATCAAAGGAAGCAAGCAGAAATACCAGCTATTGGTTACAAATGCAATACCAAGCCCAAGTAGGAAAACCAACAATGGGATTATAATATCTTTAAAAACAAGGGAACTACTCGTTCTCATGTAAGCGAGGTGCTATTTCACTTTTATACCAAACTTGTATATAAATAAATAGAATATAAGACAGCAGAGCAGCCAAAGTGGAGAAGCCAATTATTAATAGTTTCTTAGGATAAACCTTTTTATAGTTAGGAATGGCTTGTTCAATGATGGAAATACTACTCGGTGGGTATTGAATTATTTTTAATACAGATTGTAATCTGGATTTCAATTCTATATTTTCTAATTGTTTGGTAGCAATTTGATTGCGAACAATGGCATCACTAGAGTTGTTAGCAGATAAACTATCAAGCGTTTTTTCTTTTTCAGATATAGTAATTAAAAGATTTTCATATAAAACTTTGTAGTTATACATGAATGCTGCTTGATTAATACTATCGATGTAATTAACCGCAGTATTAACTATGACTGCAGCTGTATCCGGATTAGAGTGTACATAAGTAATGTCAATACCACCGGTGTTATTTTTTAATACTTCAAAATTGGCGAAGAATGCTTTCTTTAATTTATCATGAGCAAACGGATCTTGTTTGTCAATATTATATTCTGCTGCTAAATCGAAGCGCTTGTTTAAATATTGAAGAATGCTATTACCGCTCCCTATTTGTTGAAGTCGTTCCAAGTCTTCTTTGCTACCAAATGTTTTTTTGTTTTCATACATTGTTTTAGGGTCAAATGCTTGAAAATTATATGGGTAGATAGTAGCAGACGACTGAAATTTCTCCTTAATCAAAAAGCTAACACAAGTAGAAATAATGAAAATAAGTAGAGTGAAAATCAAAAGAGACTTTCTCTTAGAATAGATCAGAAGTATAAAATCGCTGAACGATTGAATGGAATTTAACATAGTTGAAATAATAGAACCATTAAAGGTACGATTTTTAGAGACTTATTAAAAATCAATAAACAACGAAGAGAATACGAAAATTAAGGTCAAAAATTGTGGAGTAAGCAGGGAAAAAGTATTTTTGTAGGGAATTCTTAATTAGATATTTATCAATAAATTATATTCAAATATACTGATTGCCGTTTTGGTCAATCTTCTGATTAAACCGGCAGGGTTAATCATAGAGAACATTATTCAAGACCAACTAGGGCATGAAATGTATGGGAAATGGGCTGCGCTCAATGCCTTAGCTTTTTTGTGTTCATTCATATTGGATTTAGGTATTCAACAGTATTATATCCGTCAGTTTCAATCTCAGCATAGGCTTTCGGCATTGGAAGACGTACCTCATTTAAACAGTTTAAAGATTTTTATTGCAATTACGTTCCCTTTCCTAGTAATGCTAGTCGCAATGGTATTAGGGTACTCAGGTAGCGATTTATGGATAGCTGGAGGTATTGCAGTATTTTATAGTTTGATGAGTATGGTTACACATATTCGTATGTTTTTTCAAACCTATCATCATCTTAATAAGGACACCATTGTAGGCTCTTTAGACAAAGCTTTGTTTATCCTTTTAGGAATAGCTTTTATTCTTACAGGAGGTGATTTGGTAGGCTTTTTAGGTATTAAAGCTTTGTCTGTTTGGATTACGTTAGTGATAGCATGGATTTGGTGGCACCGACAAAAAATCCATTCCTTGTATCAATGGGAGTGGTCTGCTATCAAATGGAAAAGTATTATTAAAGTAACCTATCCACTCGCATTGATTACAGTTTTAAATTCCATTCATGATAAAATAGATCAAATCATGATCAATAAACTCATGAATGATGAAGCTTCCGGATTGTATGCCGCTGCGTATCGTTGGTTAGATGCTATTTTGATGTTTTTATGGGTATTAATGCCATTATTTTATACCCGTTTTTGTAAGAAATTGGAAGCAAAAGAAAGTACGGAAGGGCTTGTGATGACGGGGCAATTGTTTACTGTAACCGTTATGGCTTGGATGACTTCTTTTATCCTATTTTTTGGTGAGCACTTTTTTATTCTATTTAAAAATAGTTCATCAGACGAAGTGATGGAGATGACTTGTGTATTTAAGATATTATCAGGAGTTATGTTGACTCAAGGTTTACTAGCCATCTATGGTACGTATATTTTGGCTTTAAACGGAGAGAAGTTTTTGAATAAGATATCTATAAGTTTGATAGCAATGAATGTTTTACTGAACTTATATGCTATACCTGAATATGGAATTGTGGGGGCTGCTTGGGCTACCTTTATTTCAGGGTTGACAGCAGTGTTTTATTATGTTTATTATTTAGTAAAATTCAATCAAAAAGTGTTTAAAATCAAACATATAGCTCAGGTATTGGGGCATGTATTGAGTTCTGTTCTTATCGTTTATTTGATTTCCTTATTAACCTGGGGGATTGAAATTAAAGCAGTATTAGTCTTTATTTCGTTTACGATTGTATTTTTTGTATCCGGTTTAGGTAAAAGATTAAAGAAGTTAGCCTAGTATTTACTCTTGAAAAGCATAAATATTACATATAAAGAAATGTAAATCAGGAGTGAAGAAATTGTTTTATTAAAAACATTCTTAAATTTACAATAACAACACCAAAGTTTAGATTTCCCAAAACAATTAACGTATCTATTAAAGTATGAGTTTATACTTAAATCATTACGGTTGGTTATTAAAGTTCTTTTATCCCGGATTAGAGTGGCGATTAGAACATCCTGACCAAAAGGTGTTGTATTTAACGTTTGATGATGGCCCGGTGCCACAAGCTACCCCTTGGGTATTGGATACGCTTGATGAATATGGAATCAAAGCTACCTTTTTTTGTGTAGGTGGTAATCTCGAAAAATATCCTGAATTATATAAAGACATCTTAAAACGCGGACATCGTACCGCTAATCATACCTACAATCATTTGAATGGGTGGAATCATTCTGACGACTATTACTTTGCTAATATTATGGCTTGCGAGTCAATAATGGAAAAGTTGGAAGAAGAAGTGGAGATACCTCAAGAATGGAGAGAGAGACGATTATTCAGACCTCCTTATGGTAAGATTAAGCGCATTCAATCGGACTACCTGCAGGAGATTTATCGTGTAGTGATGTGGGATGTCATTACAGGTGATTTTGATTTACAACGTGGCAAAGAGAAGTGTTTGAAAACGGCTCTGGAAGCACGACGTAATGGCTCGATTATTATATTTCACGATAGTGTAAAATCAATAGCTAATGTAAAGTATGCCTTGCCTAAATTCATTGAGGATTCATTGGAAAAAGGATACACTTTTGAAACATTATGATGCTGGACGCACTTGCGTATTCCTTCGTAGGTATTTTTTTAATTTATCAGATCATTTTATGGATTTGGTTCAAAAAAACGAGTACGCCTTTATCTGAATTACCTAAATACTTGCCTAAAGTGGCGGTATTAGTGGCGGCTCGTAATGAAGAAGCCAACATCGATACCTGTTTACAATCACTGACTCAATTAGATTACCCCGCACATCTACTTCAAATTTACGTAGGTAATGATCAGTCGACGGATGCTACAGCTGATAAAATGGAGCAATGGCAACAGCGATTCCCGAATATTCATTTAATTCATATTACAGAAATTCTAGGTACAGCCCGAGGGAAAGCTAATGTGCTGGCTCATTTAGCTAAATCTACGGATGCTGAATTCCTTTTCATCACGGATGCCGATATTCAAGTTCCTAGCACTTGGGTTCGGACAATGTTAGCTGCCTTTAGACCAAAGGATGGGATTGTTTCCGGTTCAACGATTGTAGAAGGTAAAGGAGCGATAGCCCGCGTACAAAAGATGGATTGGAGTTATGCCTTTGGGATGGTGTATGTAGTGTCAGATAAAGGGTTTCCTGTAAGTGCCGTAGGGAATAATATGTGCATTCGTAAAGAAGCTTATGATGCTACCGGCGGATATGAAAATCTACCGTTCTCGATTACGGAAGATTTAGAATTGTTTTTAGCTACACTTAAAAAAGGATACGACTATCGACAATTAATGCAGTTTGAAATACTAGCAACCTCTACGCCGCAAGAGACATGGATGAAGTTGTTACAACAGCGTAAACGTTGGTTAACCGGTGCACTTCGAGTTCCGGTGATCTTGTTTGCTTTTCTTGCATTACAAGCGTTGTTTTTTCCTGTATTAATGTTGCTTGCTTATTGGAAACCTTGGTTCGCTTTGTTTTTTTATATAGCTAAAGTTGGTCTTCAATATGCGTTTATCAATGAAGTGTATCAGCGCATTCAAAAACGATATACATGGAAAGATATACTTACCTTTGAGGTGTATAGTTACTTATTTCCTGTAGTAGTTATTATATATCAACTATGGCCTTCTCGAATTGATTGGAAAGGTAGAAAGTATACTTGGAAAGAATCACAACCCAAATGATTATAGATACACACATACATTTGTATGCAGAAGAATATGGTGCCGAGCGTGACACCTTGATAGAACGAGCAATAGAGCAGGGCGTAGGTCGATTTTATATTCCTAACGTGGATGTAGCTTCGATAGATGGAGTTTGGGATGTAGTGGCACGATTTCCTCAACAGGCAGTGCCTATGATGGGGATACATCCATGTTATGTAAAAGAAGATTACAAAGAACAATTGCAACGAATCGAGCAAGAGTTAGACAAGCCCGAAGTGAAAGCAGTAGGAGAGATTGGTCTAGATTTATATTGGGATAAAACGCACATCGAATTACAGAAAGAAGCTTTAGCGATTCAATGTCGCTGGGCGTTAGATAGAGACTTGCCGGTGATTATACATAGTCGTGATGCTTTCAATGAAAGTTTTGAGTTGATGGAGTCCTTTATGGCTAAAGGCTTACGTGGAGTATTCCATTGTTTCGGCGGAACGGTAGAGGAAGCGGCGAAGTTATGGCAGTATGGTTTTTATGTAGGAATAGGCGGGGTGAGTACGTTTAAGAAAGCAGGCATGGATGCGGTATTACCACATGTTCCTTTGGAGCAAATTGTATTAGAAACAGATGGTCCTTATTTAGCACCGGTACCTCATAGAGGTAAGCGTAATGATCCGGAGTTTTTAACGATAGTAGCGGCTCACGTAGCGGAGTTGAAGGGCTTAACGTACGGAGAACTAGCGACGGCGACGAGTAGTAATGCGGAGAAGTTGTTTAGATAGTATTAACAAGTACGATGACCTCTAACATTATTTTTAAATCTGAATATAAGTGGTCCAAAACTTATTGGATAGTACTAGTTCCATTAGGATTCTTGCTTGTAACTCTGATGGTCCCTCAGTTATGGATTGTCGCTTTGATCTTTAATGCACCTTTAGTAGTAGCCTTGTTATTGCATAAACATTATGTCATTACTTCTTCCAAAGAATTGATTGTCTATCGCTGTTTGGGATTGATAAAGAGTACATTTTTTCTATCGGATATTAAAGGATATGCTTTTTTAGAATATCAAAAATATCATTCGTTTTGTTTGATAACCGCTTCCGGTAATAAAATACGAGTGAGAGGTTATGAGATGGCTAATATTGAGAAGTTTTTATTAATTGTGTTAAGAGGAATACCTCATAATAAGTACGAAGAAATAATGATGTTATTAAGAGGTGAGTTACGGAGTAATTTATTTATGTTTCTATGGTTGGTTATTCTTTCAGGATGGCTTACTTACGGTGCATGGAAGGAAGAGTCGATGCCTTGGTGGGGCATATTATTTGTATTGTTGATGTGGGGTTTTGTTGGTTTTTATGTGTATGAAATCATTCAAACCATTATCAAGTTTCGAATCCATAAATCAAATCGAGATTAGTATTTAGTATTTAGTATTTAGTATTTAGTATTTAGTATTTAGTATTTAGTATTTAGTATTTAGTATTTAGTATTTAGTATTTAGTATTTAGTATTTAGTATTTAGTATTTAGTATTTAGTATTTAGTATTTAGTATTTAGTATTTAGTATTTAGTATTTAGTATTTAGTATTTAGTATTTTTCAACTTTGGTGAACAGCTTCCTTAGTCTAATAACTAAATACTAGCACCTAAATACTATTTTGCTGCTGTTGTTGCTGCTGTTGTTGTTGTTGCTGCTGAGCTTCCATCCAAAATACTTCCCATATATGTCCGTCGGGATCTGTAAAGGTGCGGCCATACATAAAACCATGATCGTACATAGGTCTGCATTCTTTTGCTCCAAGTAAGATAGCTTTTTCTAATAGTGTATTCACTGCTTCTTTACTGTTGCGTTGAATGCCGATGATGGCAGCAGCCGTTTCCATAGGATTGGCCGCCGGTAGGTGTACGTTTTGACCAAAGAAGCCCGGACTCAAGAGCATGATATAACTATTGTTATTGACCACCATACAAGCGGCTTCATCGTTACTGTACATATCATTAAAGGAAAATCCTAGGGCATCATAAAAGAGACGACTTTTGGCTACATGGCGTACGCGAATGTTTAGGAATAGAGGCGCGTTCATAAGTTGATAAATGTTTAAAGGTGGGTCTGTATTGAATATACGTAATGATTCAGGGGAATACAAACTTTGTAATTGCTTGTTTTTTTAAAATCTAGTCAAAAAGTTTCCTTTTTGGAAACTTTTTGACTAGATTGAGCGTTCAACTAAGCAAATGGAATGAATATTATTAAAAGGCAAACGATTAATGTCTTGGGCGAAAAGTATCCTCGTGCCAAGAAGCAGTTAGATGTTTGGTATCATGAGGTCAAGAAGGCTAAATGGAACGATCCTGCAGATATCAAAAAAGAATATCCCAAAGCAAGTATATTGAAAAACAAAAGAGTTGTTTTTGATATTGTAGGAGGAGAGTATCGTTTGATAGTAAAAGTAGAGTATGACTTTAAAGCAGTATTTATAATGTTTTTTGGGACACACCAAGAATATGATAAAATAAATGCTGAGACAGTAAGTAATTATTAATAGCCAACAAGATGATGGAAATAAAGTTAATCAAAACTAAGAGAGATTATTCTGCTGCTTTAAAAAGAGTAGAAGAGCTTTTTGAAGCGGGTACTAAGAAAGGAACGCCCAAAGGTAACGAGCTAGAAGTATTGCTGCTATTAATCGAAAAATACGAAGATGATAATCATGTAATAGATGCTCCGGATCCTGTTGAAGCTATCAAGTTCAGAATGGAACAAATGAATTTAAAACCTAAAGATTTGGAGCCAATCATAGGGAATAAAAGTCTGGTGTCTAAAATATTAAATAAAAAAAGAACTTTGTCTTTAGCCATGATAAGAGAAATTCACGATAAACTAAATATATCTACAGATGTGTTAATACAGGAGTATTGACATATCTATTTATTGCTTTTTTTAATAAAAAATAGTAATATGAATTTCAATTGAAACTTAACAACAACACAATAACCATTTTTAATGTTATATATTTTAAACTTTAACTATAATTAATTATGAAAAAAGTAATGATTGCTGTTGCTATGTTATCATTAGTGACTTTGGCTTCTTGTGAAAAAGAAAAAGCGTTGGAAGAAAAATTAGGTGGAGATTACGGTATGGATGATAACTACGGCCTAACGTCTCAAGAATTTGCTCAGATCGATTCTATTAAGAAGGAGATTAAAGACGATATCAGAAGAGGCGATTCTTTAACCATTGCTGAATTGAAAATGGAAATCGAATTATTGAAAGAAGAAATTAAGTCATTGAAGAAAAAATAAGTTATATACTTAGATAAGATAAAAGCCGCTGAAGTTTACTTTTAGCGGCTTTTATATTTTTACATGCATAAGTAATACTTATGATTGTATAATTATTGTTGTTTATGATGATGATATGTTTTGCTCTATTTTTGATTCAATAAATAAAACACACAAGCGAAACATTTATCAGATATGAGAAAATTAATGGTATCCATTATGTTGTTAGCCGGCTGTATGAGTGTAATGGCTCAGACTCCCATGACAACCAATACCGGAGCTCCGGTAGGAGATAATCAAAATTCATTAACTGTAGGGAATTCAGGACCGGTATTATTGGAAGATATTCATCTGGTAGAAAAATTAGCTACGTTTGACAGAGAACGTATCCCGGAACGTGTAGTTCATGCTCGTGGTACAGGTGCTCACGGAGTGTTTGAATGTAAGGGTAATATGTCGGCTTATACCAAAGCCAAAGTATTTGGAGAAGTAGGAAAACAAACACCTGTATTTGTTCGCTTTTCAACGGTAGTACATGGACAAGGTTCTCCGGAAACTTTACGTGATCCACGTGGCTTTGCTACTAAGTTCTATACCGAAGAAGGTAACTATGATATCGTAGGGAACAACTTACCTGTATTCTTTATTCGTGATGCCATGAAGTTCCCTGATATGGTTCACTCCTTAAAACCATCACCGATCACTAACAAACAAGATCCGAATCGTTTCTTTGATTTCTTCTCGCACGTACCGGAAGCTACTCACATGTTGTTGCGTGTATATTCTGATTACGGTACACCTGCCAGCTACAGAGAAATGAACGGTTCCAGTGTACATGCTTTCAAATGGATCAATGCTCAAAATGAAGTGGTATATGTCAAATATACATGGGTATCCAAACAAGGCGAACGTAACTTAACCGCCGAAGAAGCTTCCAAGATTCAAGGGCAAGATTTCCAACATGCGACGACCGATTTGTACGAGAATATAAAAAAAGGAAACTTCCCTAAGTGGGACTTGTATGTACAAGTCTTAAAGGCGGCCGATTTTGATAAATTAGATTACTCGCCATTAGACCCAACTAAAATCTGGAGAACAGAAGATGCGCCGTTACAATTAGTAGGGACGATGACCTTAAACCGTATACCGGACAACTTCTTTGAATATACAGAGCAATCAGCTTTCTCTCCGGGCACATTAATCCCGGGTATTGAGCCTTCAGAAGATAAGTTGTTACAAGGACGTTTGTTCTCTTACTTCGATACACAACGTTACCGTATCGGGTCTAACTTCCAACAGCTTCCGGTAAATGCACCTACCAATCAGGTGGTGTCAAACAATCAAGGTGGTTCGTTCTCGAATCGTGGTACTACATCCAATGTGAACTATCAACCGTCTAGAGTACAAACATGGACAGAAGATACAACCAATCGCCATTCGCACCCACGTTATGGAGATGTAGCGATTACACAACAACGCATCACTAAAACGAATAACTTCCAACAGGCAGGAGAGTTCTATCGAAATTTGGATGATAAACAAAAGGCAAACTTGGTAAAGAATCTATTAGGTGATTTATCTCAAGTAGAAAGTAAAGAAATCAAAGCTATTATGGTAGGTTATTTCTATATGGCCGATCGCAATTTAGGAATGGAGTTAGCTAAAGCATTGAAGTTAACCCGTGAAGAAGTTGAAATGTATTTTATGAAAAAATAAGCATATGAAAAAGGCGTGGATATTATTAGTCACTATGTTGGTAACGCTTACGTTACACGCACAGCAAGCTTCTGTATTTGATATGGTACGTTCTAATGACGTACAAGCATTACAGAAAGTAGATTTCAAATCGATGAACATCGATACGGTAAATGCCGCAGGACATAGTTTACTAATTGTGGCGGTGTATAATGGTAGTACTGCTTGTGTTGACTATTTAATTAGTCAAAAAGCATCCTTATCGATTCAAGATAAAGCCGGAAATACCGCATTGATGGGAGCTTGTTTTAAGGGGAATACTGCCATGGTAGAAACCTTATTACGTGCGGGTGCGCCGGTGAACCAAGTGAACTACAATGAAGCTACGGCTTTGTTTTTTGCGGCTACCTTCGGACATACAGACATCGTGAAACGATTGTTGGATGCAGGAGCGCAAAAAGTAAGTAAAGATCGTTTTGGGAAGACGGCATTAGATTATGCTCGTGTTCAGGAACACAATGAAATAGTAGCCTTGTTGGAAAAGGAATAATAGAGCAGGCGGGCTAGCTGCTATGTTGAAGTGAAAAGCGCAAGATGAAAATCTTGCGCTTTTTTAGTTTTAATCCAAAGCAAACCATCCTTCAACATATTTCGTAAATTAGTACTAAGAAAATTGTAGTACAGCAATATGCAAACAGCAAAACGACATTATGGCTTAGATATTTTACGAATCCTAGCTTGTTACATGGTTATTCAAGTGCATGCCGGTGAGTTTTATTATATAGGCCCTGTGGGCGAAGTTCTGAATACGCCTGAGGCACAAATTGTGGGTTGGATAAATTCCTTATTCAGAAGTTGCGTGCCTTTGTTTGTGATGCTTTCCGGTTATTTTTTATTTCCGGTAAATGATACAAAACAATTTCTTACTAAACGTCTTACGACGATTTTAATACCATTTGTGATATGGTCTGTCTTGTACGCTTTTTATCAGTATGGGAGAGGAGTGACCAGTTTGCAAGATGCGTTTATAAACGTAGCCATGATTCCGTTGAATCTAGCTATGGAAACGGGGCACTTGTGGTTTGTGTATATGTTGATAGGTATTTACCTTTTTGCACCTATCATATCCGGCTGGATGGAAAAGTCTACGAAGCAGGAGATGCATTATTATATATTCTTTTGGGTGATTACATTGATAGTTCCGTTCATACATCAGTTGTTCCCTTATATATGGGGAGAAGTGCCGTGGAATAATCATCCGATGTTACATTATTTTATGGGTTACATGGGTTATGTAGTCGTGGCTAATTATTTGAAAAAGGTTCATCAACCTTCTACCAATAGTTACATATTTGCTATCGCTCTCATTGTAGTAGGTTATGCAATCACTACGTTTGGCTTTTTATATCGACTACCTACGCAGCACACTATTGCTGATTTAGAACTCACCTGGGATTTCAATACCATCAACATTGCAATGATGACGGTGGGGATATTTATTCTGGTAAAAGATATCGCTATTGAAAAACAGGATTCGTATGGCATTTCTCTATTGCAGGACTTGTCTGCTAAAAGCTATGGCATGTACTTAGCTCATATCATGCTGTTGAATTTTGTACATGGGTTAATGATACCGTTGGAGTTGAGCTTATACCTTAAAATTCCCCTAGTGGCGATTGTAACATTTATCCTAACCTATATGGTTGTTAAGTTGATTTCATACTTACCCAAGAGTAAATGGATCGTTGGGTAATCCTATTCCTCCGAGTGAGGGATAGGAGCGGTCCCTAAGGGTGAATAATTAAGTTATTTGAGCATATTGCTGTCAAAACAAAAATTATGTAACTAATTATTATTTAATTATAACAGGTTTTTTGCTTTATTTTTTTTATTTTGTATAAATGAAGAAGGTAATCTCCATATTAGTTATTATGATATACACATTTTCCGGTATCGGAATACCGGTGTATAGTCATTTTTGTGGAGATAAATTAGCATCTATCTCTTTGTTTGGAGAGGGTGGAACTACTAAAAAGTGTAATCAATGTGGCAAAAAATCGACGAAGGATTGTTGTAAAGACACTCGTCAAGTTTTGTCTATTGATGATTCCAATTCGGGTAAATTTTTAAAAATTGATTTGCCAAAATTTTCTGATTTTATTGCCTTTGGGTTGAATAATAATATTTCTGTAGATGGCGAATTTTATTGGGTGGCGATTCATTCGGACAGTTTCTATGTTTATGAAACGGGGCCACCTAAAACTCCTATTTACATCTATATTCATTCTCTTTTAATTTAATTTTTTATCTGTCGTTTGGGCTAATCTGAAGGTTTAGCAAAGTTTCCATAATTAATTTCTTAATCAAGTATTGTTTGCTTGTATAAGCATGTTGTTTATTCTTTAAACTTCATGATATATACATGTGGTTCCATACATTTATTTAACTATTTAAAACTAAAAATATATCTATATGAAAACTATTAAAAGAATCTTAACAACTGTATTGGCGATTGCAATAAGCTTTTTTACTCTTCAAGTGAGTGCTAAAGTGTTGCATAATGAAACGCTTACCTTTAAAGTATATGGCAATTGCGAAATGTGTAAAAAACGTATCGAAACAGCCTTATCAAAGAGTACTGCTATCAAAAGTGCTATATGGGATGTAAAAACTAAAATGGTAACAGTTGTTTACGATCCTCACGTTATTTCTATTGAGCAGATTCATCAACTGATAGCTGATGCCGGACATGATACTGATAAAATCAAAGCATCTGATGCTGTTTATAATAAGCTTCCGGTATGTTGTAAATACGATCGAAGAAAATAACTCGAGTCGTTTATTAATTATAGGACGTAGAACTTAAACTACATAATAATGATAGAAAAAATCATTGATATATCTCTTAGGAATAGGGTGACTGTTCTTCTAATGGCTCTAGGCTTATTTGCTTGGGGTATATACTCGGTCAAAAAGAATCCCATTGATGCCATACCTGATTTGTCAGAAAATCAAGTGATAGTATTTACAGAATGGATGGGACGAAGCCCTCAAGTAATAGAAGATCAAGTTACCTATCCTTTAGTATCCAATCTACAAGGGATTCCTAAAGTGAAGAATATTCGAGGTTCATCTATGTTTGGTATGAGTTTCGTCTATGTCATATTTGATGATAATACAGATATCTATTGGGCTAGGACAAGAGTTTTAGAACGATTGAATTATGCTCAAAAGTTATTGCCAAAAGAGGTGTCTCCTACACTAGGCCCTGATGGAACAGGTGTAGGACACATATTTTGGTATCATCTAGATGCACCCAATATGGATTTGGGTGAGCAAAGAGCTCTTCAAGATTGGTACATCAAATTTGCTTTACAAAATGTGCAAGGAGTAGCAGAGGTTGCTTCTTTTGGTGGTTTTCAAAAACAATATCAAATCACCATTGATCCTCATAAACTCACCTATTATAATCTTCAGTTGATGGATGTGTTGAAAGCAGTAAAAGAAAATAATAATGATGTAGGTGGTCGAAAATTCGAAATGACGGATATGGCTTATATTATACGTGGTTTAGGTTATATTAAGAATTTACAGGATGTCGAAAATATGCCTATTAGTACTAGAAACTCTATTCCTATTCGAGTAAAAGATATAGGTAGTGTTCAGATGGGAGGAGACTTACGTCTTGGAATTTTTGATATGGATGGGACTGGTGAAGTAGTTGGAGGAATTGTGGTGATGCGATATGGTGAAAATGCAGATAAGGTAATAAAAGATATTAAAGCAAAAATGAAGGAAGTGGAAAAAGGACTTCCTGATGGAGTAACGTTTAAAGTGTCTTACGATAGAAGTACTTTGATAGAAGAAGCTGTAGATTCTGTGAAAGGTACGCTGTATGAAGAGATGATAACCGTTTCCATAATTGTGTTGTTGTTTCTGTTTAACTGGCGGAGTGCATTAATTATCATCATTCAGTTGCCTATATCTGTAGCTGTAGGTTTTATCTTTTTAGAAGCATTTGGGATATCATCCAATATTATGTCATTAACAGGAATAGCACTGGCTATTGGAGTTGTAGTAGATGATGGTATAGTAATGGTTGAAAATGCGTACCGACATATTTCTGAGGAACAAGCTAAAAGAGATTGAGTATGAAAAAAATATTTCAAAAATTATATAAGAAATCGGATCCCTTGCTTCAGGAGGAGAGAATGGATATCATAAGTAAGTCTTCAAAGCAAGTTGGACCTGGTGTATTCTTTTCAACGATTGTTGTGATTGCTTCCTTTTTACCGGTATTTCTCCTTACAGGTATGGAAGGGAAATTATTCCATCCTTTAGCATGGACTAAAACATTTATTCTTTTAGTGGATGCCGTTTTAGCGATTACGTTGACTCCTGTATTAATCTCTTTATTACTAAAAGGTCGATTGAAACCGGAAAGTCAAAATCCTATTACTAAATCACTAGAAAAAATATATACTCCTATTTTGGTATGGTGCTTACACTGGCGTAAAACGGTCATTGGTATTAATATACTATTGCTTATCACAGGAGGAGTGATGCTGACTAAATTAGGTTCAGAATTTATGCCTCCATTAGATGAAGGTTCTATATTGTTCATGCCTGTAACATTACCTGATGTGTCTAATTCGGAAGCTAAACGTATTTTACAAATACAAGACAAATTAATAAAGTCTGTTCCGGAGGTAGTTCATGTATTGGGTAAAGCGGGGAGAGCTTCTACAGCTACTGATAACTCACCTATTAGTATGATTGAGACCATTATCTTACTAAAGCCTAAATCTGAATGGCGTGAAGGTATTACTAAGAATGATATTATTACTGAATTAAACGCTAAACTTCAGATTCCAGGAGTTACCAACGGTTGGACACAGCCTATCATTAATAGAATTAATATGCTCTCAACTGGTATTAGAACGGATGTAGGTATAAAAGTATATGGTCAAAATTTAGATTCCATTTATAGTTTATCACAACGGATAAAAGAGTCGCTTCAAGGAATAGATGGTGTAAAAGATTTATATGTAGAACCAATTGTAGGTGGAAGATATATTGATATCGAAGTTAATAAAGAAGCCATTGGAAGATATGGTCTCACTACGGATGATGTGAATATGGTAGTTGAAAGTGCGCTCGGAGGTATGAATTTAACTACTACAGTAGAAGGTAGACAAAGGTTTTCAGTCAATGCTAGAGTGTCTCAGTCCTATAGAGAAAGTATGGATGATATGAAAAGGTTACCCATTCAAACGATGCAATTTGGAACTATTCTGTTATCTGATGTAGCGGACATTAAAATTTCAGAAGGACCTCCTATGATAAATTCCGAAAATGCGATGTTACGTGGAAGTGTTTTGTTTAATGTGCGAGATAGAGATTTAGGTAGCACAGTAGAAGAGACGCAGCAAAAATTAAATACGATGATGACTCAAATGCCTAAAGGTTATTTTATTGAGTGGAGTGGTCAGTGGGAGAATCAATTAAGAGCTAATACGACATTAAAATGGATTGTTCCTATCGTGATTGTAATCATATTTATGGTGTTGTATACCACTTATAAATCCATTAAAGAAGCAATTGCTACTATGGTTACAGTTCCTTTTGCTTTAATAGGAGGTGTATTTATGGTTTATTTCTATGGTGTAAACTTATCCGTAGCAGTTGCTGTAGGTTTTATTGCTTTGTTTGGTATGGCCATCGAAACGGCCATGTTAATGGTGATTTATCTCAATGAAGCCATGCAAGAATTGGTGCATAACAAAGGGAATTCTAGAGAAACGATTACTAACGACGATTTGCGTGCTTATGTCATTAAAGGTTCTGCTCAACGATTGAGACCTAAATTAATGACGGTGTCTGTTTCTTTGTTTGGTTTAATCCCAATTCTTTGGGCAAGTGGTGTAGGTAGTGATATCATGTTACCCATCACCATTCCTCTTATTGGAGGAACTATCTCTTCGGTTATATATGTATTAATGGTAACTCCCATTGTTTTTGAAATGATGAAGGAGCGTGAATTAAATAAAAACGGTAAAATTGAACTACTCGATGTTAAAGAATAAACTTCTACTTGTTATAGCACTGTCTCTGATAAATACAGTTATCGCAGCTCAGGTGCTTACCTATGATTCAGTTAGGATCGTAATCCTTACTAAGAATCCGGAATTGGAAATGTATCGTAACCAGTCGAAATCAATGGATGCTATGGCTATTGGCGCTAAAGCTTGGGATGCACCGCAAATTGGTATTGGTTTTTTTATGACTCCATATAACACCTCTTATTGGAGCCCTAGGGTGATGAATATCGATGGGATGAACTCTATGATGCCTGGTATGGGTAATATTATGATACAAGGACGCCAAATGATACCTAATCCTTCTAGGTTGAATGCTAATGCTAAATATCTAAGTGCCGCCTCTTCTGTAGAAACAGAGGCCGGAAATGCTATGGCTAATAATCTACTATTTGAAGCTAAAAAGCTATATGCTCAAATTCAGGTTTTAGAAAGAAAAATAGAAGTATTGTCAGAGGCCGAGAAGATACTTACGATTATGATTTCCCTTGGAGAGAGTAAACTGGCTTATAATCAAGAAATGCTTTCGAGTATATATAAAGCTAAATCTCAAAAAGCTATTGTTCAAAATGAGCGGATCATGTTTGAAAATGATAAAAAACAAAAAATGTTTTATCTGAATTCTATCATGAATAGAAATGATCGAGAGTTATTTCAAGTTGATACTGTTATGGTGTTTAAAGAATATGAAAACGAATTAGTAGATACATCATTGTTGATTTCGAATAGAAGTGATTTGAAAATGATCGAAAAGAATCTTCAAGTTGCTACACTTAAACAAAATGCTGAAAAGTATAAATCCAGACCTGATTTTGGAATTGAATATGGGCATATGTTTGCTTTTGGAGAGAATCCAAATCAGTTTACTTTAATGGGAATGATGAGTATTCCTATCGCTCCGTGGTCTTCTAAGATGTATCGTTCTAATGTGACAGCCTATGATTATCAAATGCAGGCATATAGAAATCAACGAGAAGCTATCATGAACGAATCTGTAGGGATGATTTATGGTATTAAAAACGAATTGATTTCTATAAAATATCAAAAGGAACTTTATGAAACCATGATATTAACTTCACTTGAAAAATCATATGATTTGGCATTTTTAGCTTATCAGCAAAATACAGGAGATTTATTTGTAGCACTGGATGCACGTATGAATCTTCAAATGGCTCAATTGCAATATGAGGAAGTACTATTGAAATTATTATTAATGCAAGCTGAATATGAAAAGCAATTACAACTATTATAACATTATTTTATTGGTGGTAGTGTTTATCTCATGTTCTAAGATATCTGATAAACACGAGTATCACCAAGGAAAAAATAAGGATCATATTTCTGATTCAACGGCTAGTCGAATGAAATATTATTGTCCTATGCATCCTGAAGTTATGTCAGACAAACCAGGCACATGCCCTATATGTGGTATGGATTTGGAACTCCTACCGGATGAGGAAGCTGTTGATACATTAAGTTATTTATCACAGCCTACTAATAAAATGGTAGTTTCCTCTTTAAAACCCATAGCTCCCACAAGAAATAAGGATGCTAAAAACATTCAAGCATCCGGGTTTCTAACCTATGATCCTAACTTAACGAATAGTATTTCGGCGCGTGTTTCCGGACGAATTGAAAAATTGTATGCTAAATATGAATTTCAATCCGTGAAGAAGGGTGACTTGTTAATGGAGATTTATAGTCCTGAATTACAAACAGCACAAAGTGATTATTTGTTTTTGTATAAGTCCAGCAAAATAACTGATGAAGGGATGTTGGATGCTTATTATCAGAAATTAATTAATTTAGGAATGACGGTATCTGCCATCAAGCAATTAGAATTTAGTGGTCAAATAAAAAGTACTGTTTCTATTTATTCACCTTATTCCGGACATCTACATTTTTTAACTGCCGGAAGTGATATTGCCTCCCATAATTTGGCATGGCCCATATCTAACACAAAATCTATGGATGGAGGTAATAATATGTCAACAACTAAAAGCCTTACGATCAAAGAAGGTGATTATGTGAATAAAAATGATTTGTTGTTTACCATCGCTAATGAGTCAACTATATGGGCCTTATTCAAAATATTACCGAGAGATATTTCATTCATTAAAAAAGGAGATGAAGTAACTGTAAATATTGATGGGGATACGCATATAGGTAAAGTTGATTTTATTGAAAAATCATTTGATTCTGGAAATGATTTTTATACCATTCGTGTTTATCTGCATTGTAATGATCATAATAAATTAGCCATTGGAACCTTAATTGAAGGTGTTATAGTCTCTCATAATAATCAGAAAACATATTTGTGGATTCCTCAAGCAGCGGCCATTGTCTTAGGGAAATCACACGCGGCTGTTTTTGTTAAACAAAACTTAGGTTATATGGCTAAAGAAGTAACAGTAGGTCAAACATCGGATGGCTGGATAGAAGTATTATCCGGATTGTCGGATACGGATAGTATCGCACCTGTAGCATCTTATTTAGTAGATAGTGAAGCTTTAATAGACATTGATTAATTATGAAATTATATATATATGCATTGGTAGGGGTTATGGTTTTATATTCTTGTGAAACCAAACATGATCATTCAGGCCACGAAACAACAGGGACAGAGGATATTTATTATACCTGTTCTATGGACCCACAGGTGATAGAAAGTAAGCCTGGGAAATGTCCTATTTGTAAAATGGATCTTACACCCGTGAAAAAAAGTAATTCAAAAGGTATTAAATTAAGTTCTCAGCAAGAAGTGTTGGCTAATATTAAAACTGTCGAAATTAATTATGGGTATATAGGTAGTGAAATGTTTTTTACCGGAGTCATAAAAGAAAATGAAAATAATATCACGTATGTAAATGCAAAAGTGGAGGGTAGGGTAGATAAGTTATATAATAAATCAGTAGGTGATTATATTCGAAAAGGGGATGTGATTTATGAAGTATATTCAGAAATGCTAGCTGCTACTCAAAGTGATTTTATTAATACTTATAAAAAGCTGTTGAAAGATTCAAATGATGTATTACTTAGGTCTATTCTACAGTCTTCTATTTCAAAAATGAAATTATGGGGACTTTCCGATAAGCAGATTGAAAAAATTAAACAAAGTGATAAGCCTATTATATCTTTTCCTATAGAAAGCTCATATTCTGGTTATATTACAAAAATTAATATCACAGAAGGTGCTATCGTTATGGAAGGGCAATCCTTATTAGAACTTACAGATTATAAAACACTTTGGGTAGAAGCTCAATATTATGCTAAAGATACGCGTAAGGTGAATAAGGGTGATGTGGTGGAAGTAATTGTGGAAGGAATACAAGCAGAGTCAATAAAAGGAAAAGTGGTTCAATTATTACCACAAGTTTTATCTAATTCAATCATCAATATTGTTAGAATTGAAATCATACCTACGAGCACGAATATTAGACCAGGTATGCAAGCCGAAATATATCAGCATACTTCATCTGAAAAGTCAATAGTCATACCTAAGAATGCTGTTTTGTGGGATAGTCAAGGAGCTTCAGTATGGATTAAAAATAAAGATGAAGAGTATGAATCGAAAATGATTCATGTAGGTGAGGTATCCGGTAATAAAGTTTCTGTTTTACATGGATTAGCGGTAGGAGATAAATTAGTTGTTTCCGGAGCGTACTTATTGCAGAGCGAGTATGTCTTTCGAAAGGGAAATAGTCCTATGCAAGGACATGATATGTCTAAAATGTAATATTTAAAATTGTTAATTTAGTAGAATATTCAATCGATCTTATGACTACACTTTATATCAAAAATATGGTTTGCCCTCGATGTATTAAAGTTGTACAAGAGGAGTTAGAGAAGTTGAATTATCCAATTTCTAAAATTCAGTTAGGAACGGTAGATATCAATCAGGCGATTACAGATACTGAACTTTTAACCATAAGAAATGTATTATCTCAAAATGGTTTTGAACTATTAGATGATAAGAAATTAAAGACGATTGAAAGAATAAAAATATTAATCATTGAAGGTATTCGCAGTGGCCTTTTTTTTGAAATGAATAAAAATATTTCACAGTACTTAAGTGAAGAATTGAACATGGAGTATACACACTTAAGTAGTTTGTTTTCTTCTGTTGAGGGAAAAACTATTGAACGCTTTGTGATATTACATAAAATTGAACGAATTAAAGAGTTGATTATTTATAATGAATTATCAATTAAAGAAATAGCGGATTCTTTGGGGTACAGTAGTTTGCAAGCATTGTCTAATCAATTTAAAAAAGAAACCGGTATTACCCCATCTGAATTTAAAAAAGTATCTACTTTTAATAATAGAAAATCGATTGATGAAGTATAAAATGTGACCATAAATTTATACTATTTAGTTATTATTTTGTAATCCTATTTTTATTTCTAAAGTGTAATTTTGTTTTATAAATCGAAAGAGTTATGAGTAATATATACCAAATACCCTTAACAGGCGTCCATAGTGAACACTGTGCTTTAATAGTTGATAAATCATTATCAGCGAACTCTGATATTAAATCTCATCGAGTAGATTTTAATAATGAAGTAGCTGTGGTAGAGTTTAATTCTAATACTCCTGATTTAAAATCGGTGGCTAATACCATAAAGGATATAGGGTATGGGGTGGTAACTAAGAAACAAACTTTTCCGGTAACAGGTTTGAGTTGTGCTTCCTGTGCTGTAAGCGTAGAAAGTATGTCGAAGACCCAAGTAGGTGTTATTGATGCATCGGTGAATTATGGGAACAGCGAAGCACTCATTGAATACATCCCAGGCGTGTTAGATTTGAATGGATTAAAATCAGCTATACAGTCGGTGGGGTATGATATTTTGATTGAACAAACAGAAGATGTACATGAAATAAAAGAAGAGTTACATCAGCAGATGTATCAAGAATTAAAAACCAAAACCCTATGGGCCGGCATATTGTGTATACCTATTGTCATACTAGGTATGTTTTGGATGGATTTTCCACATGCAAATTGGATAATGTTAGCATTTACTATTCCGGTTATCTTTTATTTTGGTAGATCTTTCTTTATCAATGCATGGAAACAAGCCAAGCATGGTTCTGCCAATATGGATACGCTGGTAGCTTTGAGTACCGGAATTGCATTTCTGTTTAGTTTATTTACTACTATCTATCCTGAGTTTTGGATGGCTCGTGGTCAACACCCGCATGTGTATTATGAAGCCGCTTCAGTGATTATCGTTTTTATTTTACTAGGTAAACTGTTAGAAGAAAAAGCAAAATCCAATACCTCTTCTGCTATCAAAAAGTTAATAGGTCTGCAACCTAAAACGGTGATTGTAGTGCATGAAGGTGGACATGAAATGGAAATGCCTATATCAAGTGTGCAAGTAGGAAATATATTGTTGGTTAAACCCGGAAATCGAATTCCTGTAGACGGAGAAGTAGTGTCCGGCAGTTCCTTTGTAGATGAAAGTATGATTAACGGCGAACCAATTCCTATCGAAAAGTTGAGTGGAGCCAAAGTGTTTGCAGGGACGATTAATCAAAAAGGCAGTTTTAAATTCAAAGCAGAGAAAGTAGGTGGAGATACCATACTAGCGCAGATTATTCAAATGGTTCAAGAAGCGCAAGGAAGTAAAGCTCCGGTTCAAAAAATGGTGGATAAAATCGCCGGAGTTTTTGTTCCGGTAGTGATGTTTATAGCACTATTGAGTTTGGTAGGATGGATACTTTTGGGTGGAGAGAATGCATTGGTACAAGGTATATTATCTATGGTTACCGTATTGGTAATCGCTTGTCCTTGTGCCTTAGGGTTAGCAACACCTACAGCAATTATGGTGGGTATAGGAAAAGGTGCAGAGCATGGCATCTTAATTAAAGATGCGGAAAGTTTGCAATTAGCACATACGATTAATGCTATTATATTAGATAAAACAGGTACTATTACCGAAGGTAAACCGGAAGTAGTTGACGTGATGTATGCTACTAACGAGGAAGAGATTCAATCGGTGGTGTTAGCCATGGAAAGTCATTCAGAACATCCACTGGCCGATGCCTTAGTACAACATTTAAAATCAAAGAATATCCAACCGGCACCCATAGAAAAGATTGAGAGTATTACCGGAAAAGGATTAGAAGCAACCTATCAGGGGAGTAGATTGGTGGTGGGTAATCTAACGTTGATGTCGGATATTCAGTCGAACTGGAGTGATGATTTAAAGACGAAGGTTGACTCATGGAAAGATAAAGCATACACAATAATTGCGGTATCCAAGGATAAGGAAGTAAAAGCTATCTATGCCGTAGCTGATAAAATTAAACAACATTCCGCACATGCTATAAAAGAACTACAAGCGTTGGGGATTGAAGTGTATATGCTCACCGGAGATTCGTTGTCAACTGCGAAGGCTGTAAGTAGTCAAGTTGGAATACAACATTATAAGGCGGAGATGTTACCTTCGGATAAAGCCAACTTTATTAAAGAACTTCAGCAGAACGGGAAGATAGTGGCTATGGTAGGCGATGGGATTAATGATTCTCATGCTTTAGCTCAAGCTAATGTGAGTATAGCTATGGGTAAAGGATCTGATATAGCTATTGATGTAGCTAAGATGACGATTATATCATCTGATTTAATGAAGATACCTACCGCTATCAAGTTGTCTAAGAAAACAGTTCGCACGATACATGAAAACTTATTTTGGGCATTTATCTATAATTTAATAGGCATACCTATTGCAGCCGGATTGCTTTATCCTATCTGGGGATTTATGTTGAGTCCTATGATAGCAGGAGCGGCCATGGCCTTGAGTTCTGTATCGGTAGTAAGTAATAGTTTATTGCTTAAAGTTTCAAAAATAAAATAATGACTAAAATGAAAACGTTAAAATTTAAGACGAATATAAATTGTGGTGGTTGTGTAGCTAAAGCAACACCGGTATTAAACCAAATTTCCGGAATCACTAAATGGGAAGTGGATACCACTAATAAAGATAAAATTCTGACAACTGAAATAGAGGACAAAGTGAGTTCGAATGACATAGAATCCAAGTTGAAGGATATAGGTTTTAATGCGGTGCCTTTGGAATAATTCTTCACCCGCGTGAGGGATAGCAGCATAAATCCTTTTGCGAGGTACGAGCAAAAGATTGCAGCGGATAGCCCGACCCCGAGCGTCATACGTTTGATTTCAAGAAAGTGATTATTGCGAGGGGGCACGCCCTCATCTAATAAAAAAAGGAGCAAAACAAGTAAGATGACTTACTGTTTTAGCTCCCTAGTAGCAGTAGCTGATTATATTTTTTTATATGTTACACCGTCCAATATTCACCCCAACTTTCAGGACTTAATTGGTCTTTGGTTAACGCATCTTGTGGATGAGTAAAAGAAAGTTTAATCTCTTTATTGGATGTGATGGACTTTTCAAATGCATGAACAGCTTTCATAACCTCATCCGATATTTTTTTATAATTAGCCGACTCAATAATGATGGTCAGTTTGTTGATGATGTTATTTTTCATAGTGGTAATCTTTTATGTTGCAATCTATACTTCAATATACGTTGCAATGATACAGGCTGTTATCAGGGAAAATACGGAGAGGGTATGGTGGTTTTGGAGATTAGTTTGGTGATACTGAAAAATGAATTTTTAACTAAAATATCTTCATTTTGTCAATCGTATAGAAACGATTGACTATTAGTTGATTAGCTTTTAAGGGAATTGTCTACTCGGAAATGATTCGAATAAAATGCTTAAAACCTTCATTTTAAAGGAATTTTATTTAAAATCACCGTGTTAATATTGCGGACATTACTTAAATTTGAGAATTAGCCAAAACGAAAATTAGTATTATGAGCATGTACAATGAATATCTTAAGGAGATAGAAGAAAGAAAGGGTCAGGACCTTCATCCAAAGCCGATCGATGGTGCCGAATTATTAAGTGAAATCATTGCCCAAATCAAAGATCTTAATAATGCGAACAGAGAAGACTCTCTTAAGTTCTTTATTTATAATGTATTGCCAGGAACTACTCCGGCTGCAGGTGTAAAAGCTAAGTTTTTAAAGGAAATCATCCTTGGTACTTCTGTAGTGAAAGAAATCACTCCGGCTTTTGCTTTTGAATTATTATCACACATGAAGGGTGGACCTTCTATTGAAGTGTTGTTAGACTTAGCTCTAGGTGCTGACGCGAACATTGCGAAGCAAGCAGCAGCGGTTTTAAAAACACAAGTATATCTGTATGACGCCGATTTGAAACGTTTGAAAGACGCTTTCACTGCCGGTAATGCAGCTGCTAAAGAAATTATTGAAAGCTACGCGAAGGCTGAGTTCTTCACGAAATTACCTGATGTACCGGAAGAAATTAAAGTTGTTACTTTCATTGCCGGAGAAGGTGATATCTCTACCGATTTACTTTCACCGGGTAATCAAGCGCACTCTCGTTCTGATCGTGAGTTACACGGTAAGTGTATGATTTCTCCGCAAGCGCAAAAAGAAATTAAAGCTCTTCAAGCACAACATCCGGATAAGAGCGTGATGTTGATCGCTGAAAAAGGAACGATGGGTGTAGGTTCATCAAGAATGTCCGGTGTGAACAACGTAGCTCTTTGGACAGGTAAGCAAGCTAGTCCATATGTACCGTTTGTGAACATCGCGCCAATCGTAGGTGGTACGAATGGTATTTCTCCAATCTTCTTAACTACGGTAGACGTAACCGGTGGTATAGGGGTAGATCTTAAAAACTGGGTGAAGAAAGTAGGAGCAGATGGTAAACCGGTTCGTGATGCGAACGGTGACATCGTTCTTGAGCAAGTATATTCAGTTGCTACAGGTACTGTACTTACCATCAACACGAAAAAGAAAAAATTATATAACGGAGATAAAGAATTAATTGATTTAACTAAATCATTTACTCCGCAGAAAATGGAATTTATCAAAGCCGGTGGTTCTTATGCTATCGTATTTGGTAAAAAAGTACAAACCTTCGCTGCTAACTTGTTAGGTATAGCTATCCCTACGGTATTTGCACCTGCTAAAGAAGTGTCTATCGATGGACAAGGTTTAACAGCAGTAGAAAAAATATTCAACAAAAATGCAGTAGGAAATACTCCTGGTAAAGTATTACATGCAGGTTCTGATGTTCGTGTGATCGTTAACATTGTAGGTTCTCAAGATACTACAGGTTTAATGACAGCTCAGGAATTAGAATCCATGGCTGCTACGGTCATCTCTACCAACGTAGATGGTGCGTACCAATCCGGTTGTCATACAGCTTCAGTATGGGATAAAAAAGCGCAAGCAAACATTCCAAAATTGATGAAGTTCATGAACGACTTCGGTTTGATTACCGGTCGTGATCCTAAAGGTGTGTATCACCCAATGACCGACGTAATTCACAAAGTATTAAATGATATTACTGTAGATGAGTGGGCTATCATCATAGGTGGTGACTCTCATACACGTATGTCTAAAGGTGTTGCTTTTGGTGCGGATTCAGGTACGGTTGCCGTAGCACTAGCTACCGGTGAATCTGAGATGCCTATTCCGGAATCTGTAAAAGTTACATTTAAAGGATCCATGAAAGATTACATGGACTTCCGTGATGTAGTACACGCTACTCAAGCGCAAATGCTTAAGAAATTCGGTGGAGAAAACGTATTCCAAGGTAGAGTGATTGAAGTACACTTAGGTACGCTTACAGCGGATCAAGCCTTCACCTTCACTGACTGGACGGCAGAGATGAAAGCGAAAGCTTCTATCTGTATCTCTGAAGATGCTACATTAATTGAATCATTAGAGATTGCTAAGAGCAGAATTCAAATCATGATTGATAAGGGCATGGATAACAAAAACCAAGTCTTGAAAGGATTGATTGATAAAGCGAACAAGCGTATTGCAGATATTACATCAGGCGCTAAACCGGCATTAAAACCGGATGCTAATGCGAAATATTATGCAGAGGTAGAAGTGGATTTAGATCAAATTGCTGAACCAATGATTGCCGATCCGGATGTAAACAATGCTGATGTATCTAAGCGTTATACGCACGATACTATCCGTCCATTGTCATACTATGGTGGTGATAAAAAAGTAGACCTAGGATTTATCGGGTCTTGTATGGTGCACAAAGGTGATATGAAAATCCTTGCTCAAATGTTGAAGAACATTGAAGCACAAAAAGGTAAAGTAGAATTCAAAGCTCCTTTAGTAGTTGCTCCTCCAACTTACAACATCGTAGATGAATTGAAAGCGGAAGGCGATTGGGAAGTATTACAGAAATACTCCGGTTTTGAGTTTGATGATAACTCTCCTAAAGCGTCTGCTCGTACAGAATATGAAAATATGTTGTACTTAGAGCGTCCTGGTTGTAACCTATGTATGGGTAACCAAGAGAAAGCAGCTAAAGGTGATACAGTAATGGCTACTTCTACACGCTTATTCCAAGGTCGTGTAGTAGAAGATACGGATACTAAAAAAGGTGAATCTTTATTGTCCTCTACACCGGTAGTAGTATTATCTACGGTATTAGGTAGAACTCCTACCATCGAAGAATACAAAGCGGCAGTAGTTGGTATTAACTTAACTAAATTTGCTCCATCTAATAAGCAATTAGTAAAGTAATCTACTAAGTATAAAATATAAAAAGGCGATGCAGTAATGCTTCGCCTTTTTTGTTTAAGTGTGTGTCTCGTCCTGAAATAAGTTGACACAAACAAGTCAAACTTATGGAAAACAAAGGAAGAAGAGTTTATGTAAAGCGGACTCAAAAAGATTACAGTTTAGTCTTCAAGCTACAAATAGTAGACGAAGTAGAAAAAGGGCTTTTAACCTATAAAGAAGCACAGTTTAAGTATGGTATCCAGGGCAGAAGTACGGTTTTGGTTTGGTTACGAAAACATGGTAGATTAGATTGGTCAGAATCTACTGAAATGAAAAAGAAACCTACCCCCGATAAAAAGATAAAAGATCTGGAACGCAAGCTCAAGCGTCTGGAGCAGGAGAAAGAGATTCTCAATCGAGCGATTGATATAGCCGATCAACAGTTTGGCACAGAGATCCGAAAAAAGTATTTGCCCCTCTCACAAGAAGCTTCCAAAGAGCAGGAGCGAAAAAAAGACTCTTCACAGTAAAACAGATTGCTTCTACTTTAGGCTACAGCCGTCAGTATCTTTATAAAAAGAGAAAACAAGAACAATTAATAGCCGAACAGAGCAAGAAAATAAAAGTGATATCAGAAGAGCAAAGGAAGCTATTACCTAGACTTGGCGGTAAAAAGCTGTATCATCAGATAAAACCAATACTACTAAGAGACGGTGTAAAACTCGGACGAGACAAGTTTTTTGCTGTGCTTAGAGAACATGATATGTTAATCAAACCACAGCGCAGATATATTCAAACTACTATCTCGAGGCATTGGATGAGAAAATACCCAAATATTGTAAAGGGATTAAAAATAGAAAGACCGGAACAGGTTTGGGTAAGTGATATAACTTATATAAAAACAGATGAAGGTAATTGTTATTTAAATTTAGTAACAGATGCTTTTAGCCGAAAGATAATGGGCTATTCCTTAGCTAATTCAATGGATACAGATGCAATGATAAAAGCGTATGAGATGGGATTAAAAAAGCGAAAGTATCCTCAACTCCAACTTATTCATCACTCTGATCGAGGTCTACAATATTGCAGTAAAGAGTACGTAGCATTATCTAGCAAAAACAATATTAGAATTAGTATGACCGAAGATTCAGACCCTTATGAAAACGCCTTAGCAGAGAGAATGAATAGGACTTTAAAAGAAGAATTTGGGTTAGGTCAGAAATTAAAATCAATGCTACAAGCTGAAATATTAGTCTATGAAGCTGTTAAATTATACAATACCATAAGACCTCATCTTTCATTAAAAATGAAAACACCTGAAATGGTTCATTAATGAAAAATCCCAGCTACTTTTGTAACTGGGATCTATTTTAAAATCTGTCAACCTATTTCAGGACGATTCAGTGAGTTATGTGTGCTCCTTGGTGTACCCCTTGAAAATAAAAAAGTCTATTCGATTGCTCAAATAGACTTTCTGTAGAGAGGAAGGGAATCGAACCCTATTTTTTATTATATTTGTAAATAGTCTGTTAGTAAATTAAAACCCTTTAAATCAGTATTTAATAGTCTTTTTTGGACTGTACTGGACTAACTTGGACTAAAATAGTCCTATATTTATGTTACCGTTTACGTTACCACTATGATTCAAGTCAGCTTTTATTTAAAAAGACCCAATTCATTAAAATCACCGGTTTATCTAGATATAAATTTCGATGGAAATAGGATACAACTTGCCACAGGACTTGCTATCGAACCGGAATATTGGAATAAGGAGAAGAAGAGCATTAAAAATAATTACAAAGATTCCATATTCTTTAAAAGAATTATGGGGCAGATGCAGGATACAATTCAGGAATATTATTTATTAAAAAGAACTAAAGGAGATAAAATTCAGAGAGATGATATTAAGCGGCTAATTAATAGTCAAACCACAATTAAAGAAAATGGAAATATTGAAGATGTTTCCTTTTTTAAAAGATGTACAACCGAATACTTAGAATCTAAATCAATAACTCAGACAAAACGTTCTATACAGGTATACAAGCAGGTTTTAAATGATATTGAAGAGTTTGCCTCTGAAAATAAGATAAAACTATCTTTTGACAATCTTGACGCTACATTTTTTGATAAGTATCATAAGCACTTATTAAGTATCTCCAATACTAATTCAAACAGGAATCAAATAAATGGCTTCACTAATGATACAATCTACAAACGAATCTCTAATATTAAATCCTTCTTAAAATGGGCTTTGGAAAGAGGGTATCATTCTAATATTGATTATCAAAGGGTGAAAATAAAAAAATCCCAAAAGAATGAAATCGTATCCTTGTCATTACATGAGTTTCAAATTCTAGAAAACCTGGACTTACAAAAAAATAAAAGATTAGAACGAGTACGTGATCTCTTTTTATTTGGTGTATACACCGGTCAACGTTGGAGTGATGTTACTGCATTTAGAAAGGAAGATATAAAGGATAATTCATGGAGGTTTTACGCTCAGAAGACAAGAAAATTAACAGTAGTACCATTTGTTGGTTTTTGTGCGAATGCCTATTATATACTTGAGAAATATGATTTTAAGTTACCTGAAATAAGCGGACAAAAATTCAACCTCTATTTAAAGGAAGTAGGTCAACTAGCCAATTTAGATGAACATATTGTTATTACTAGGTTTTCGGGAACTCAGAAAATTATCATTGAAGGACATAAACATGAATTCATGTCAAGTCACATGGCGAGAAGGACTTGTGTGAATATTTTACTTGAATTAGGTACACCACCGACTACAGTAATGAAACTCACCGGCCATGCAGACTTAAAAACTTTGCTCAAATATGAAAATACATCTCTTGATTCACTTAAAAATGCATTAATTAAAATAAAAATTTAATATGGAAAATTTAGTTAGAAAAATTGGGTTAGTTAAATATGATTTGCTGACTATTAAAAATCAAATAAAACCTAAATCTAATGATATTAATAAATCTCTAGTTGATTATGTTACAAAAGATGATGATAAAGAATATCCTTTACAGCCAGTTTTAAAACATTCTTATTTTAATAAAAGTAGGATTGTAGAAATCGTACTTAAAGGAAGTCTTTATTCTGAAATTAGAAACATATTGTATTATCAATTAGTGGTAGTTAGTCATAAAACAAAAATTGAATATATTGATTTATGTAATATTTATCTTGATTCTATTAAATATTACCTAATAGAATTCTCTAAACGGGAGTCTCAAAAGAGCTTTATTGAAAAATCATATCAAGAAGATATTAATAAATTAAACAATGCTTTTATGATTCTGTGTAAATTATTGGATGATACAGAAAATATTCTTGAACCTATAAAAAATGAATATTTTAATAGGATTGGTTATAATACTATAGACATTACCCAATCCCATATAATTAGAGCTCAAAATAACAATATAGAAATAGCTACAGAAAATTTTGAGGAAAATACTAACAAGAGTATTTTAAATAGTGCAAAGGATAACTTAGTTGAAAAAATTGAAGATTTTGACGAAAAAAATGTTAATCTTCAATTGATTAAAGCAATACAAGAGTTTGTTGTAGTAACAAGACATAGTTTTCCAGTAAAAAAAACTAAGTTATTTCTTATTAAAGAAATTTCAATACTATTTGGTATTCCAGATAAAATTGAATTTAATAATAAAATTGAGGCTTCCAATTATGGAAATGTCGATAGAAAGGATCCTAAAAATATGGTATTAAGTAAATGTATTAAAAATTATAAAGAAGATTAAAATGGGTAATCAACTAAAATTTTTAGTGGTACTAAATATTTTTCTTATTAATTATTAGCTATTTAATTATTTCTCTCACTTTTTCTCTCGCAAAAAGTGAGAAAAAATTTTCTGTTTTGGACCATAATGGAACAAATTATGGCAAACAGAAAGTCAACAATCACAATTTCTAAAACCGAACTTGATAAGATTATCAATACTAGGGTTGAGGAGGCAATTCAAAAGAAAATTGCAAATCCACCAAGTGATGAATTATTATCTATTCATCAAATATGTCATTTTTTAAATATTAGTAAATCCACCCTTTACAACCACCTCGCTCGAGGGCTTCCAAGTACATCTTTAAATAAAAAAAGATACTTCAATAAGTCTGAAGTATTACAATATCTAAAATCCCAAAAATAAAAAAAAGCACTGTTGCCGCAGTGCTTCAATTTAAATTTTGTCAAACCAGTCTTTGAAGACCGTCTTATACAAAGATAGGATTTAAGGACATTAACCCCAAACAATTATGTCTGAAAACCCCAAAAAAAGAAAACGATTTAGTATTGATTCAATGGACGAACTTGCTAAAAAAGGTAAAAATATTCCTGAACCGAGAAGGCTCTTAGGTGATTTTATCATTGAAAACTCTTTAGTCCATTTTCCATCTGAAAGAGGAACCGGTAAAACTTTTTTTGCAATCCAAATTTGTCTAGCAATTTCAAACAATGCTAGCAGTTTTATTAATGAAAGGATTCAAGTAAATGGGAATACACTTTATATCAATTGTGAATTAAATGAAGATACTATTGCTAGTCGATTACATAAACTGTATCAAAATCCTCCATTTAAAATTGATTCAGCCTCTCCATTTATAGCAAAAGTATTTACGACAAGAAATACTTTCTCTAGTAATAAGTCAGAAATTTTAGAGGAAATTCAATCATTAAAACCTGTTTTAGTGGTTTTGGATAACTGGAAGACAGCTTTTGCAGATGTAGAGACTGCCAATGAAATCGCCGATTTAATGAGGGATTTATTGGACTTAAAGGATGAATATAGATTTGCTCTTTTAGTTTTAGACCACACTAAAAAGGGTTCAAAGCTACAAATTACCGATAGTGATTTACAAAGCGGTTCCGGGACAAAATCTGATTTAGCAGATAGTGACTTTTTCTTAAGAAAGTCTACTAAGGACAAAAACTTTAGAATTTTAAAAAGAATCAAAAGTAGATATGCTCCCGATCAAGAAGGAGCAAAACTACTAGAATTTGATTGTGATACACTTTGGTTTAATTGTCACACTGAAATCATTAATGAAATGGAGTATTTAGATCATAATGATTTAAAAAATGATACAGAAGACATGCACCGAATCATTTATGAAATATACACAACAGGTAATCATACGATGGAGGGTGTTGCCAAGATGTTTAATATGTCAAAATCTAATGTGAGTTTGATAGTTAAAAAAATGAAGAATAAAAGTTAAGTAAGTTTAATCTGTTTAAATAGTTAAGTCTGTTGAGTTTGTTGATTAAGTATTTCAATGGATTCAACAGGCTCAACTAACTAGACAAAATCTACTCTTTAAACAATCAAGACTCAACTCAACAAATTGGATTTATTCAAAGACGCTGATTGAAAGACGGCAAATCATGTATGAACTATAAAGATTTTAATGCCATAGTATATACCGGTAATCCTTCCATAGGAAATAATGGTTATGTAAAATACCGTAAACAGACTAGTCAAACTCGTTTTGAGAAGTTTATTTCTGAAAAATATCCGGATTGGAAATTCTATAATATGTATGATAGGAATACCAATGAAATGGAAACCATTAAGAGAAAGTAAGTCATTCAACCGGCGTCTTTTTATCTCCTTTAACTCCTTTAATAAAATGAAAACTGAAATTATAACTCTATTAAATCAAAAAGGTGGTGTAGGTAAAACTACCACTACAATGAATCTAGGTGGGTACTTTTCCAAGAAAGGATATAGAGTACTTTTAGTGGATTTGGATCCACAAGCTAACTTGACATCGGGCTTTGGAGTAATGAATGAACCAAAAAATATTTACGGTTCCCTACTTAAAGAATACTCTCCTAACCCATATGTAATTGATACCAACCTATCCATACTTATATCCCATAGAAACTTAAGTGGATTCGATAGAGCTGTAGTCAACGATATTGATAAAGAATTTCTTTTATCCGAAATATTAAAGTCTTTAAAGAATGAATATGACATCATATTCATTGACTGCCCCCCCTCACTTGGATTACTAACCTTAAACGCTTTAGTAGCAGCTGATAAAATTATTGTACCCTTGGAAGCCCAGGTGTTTTCTATTGATGGGTTATCTTCTGTTTTTGAGACTATATCTAAAGTACAAAAACGATTAAATGAAAATTTAATTTTACTAGGTATTTTCCTTACTAAATACGACCAAAGAAAAATCCTAAAAAAGGAAATGTATGCTTCTCTAGAAAACTTGTACAAGGAGTATCTTTTTAAACAAACTATCCGGGATAATATTTCATTAGCTGAAGCGCCATTGAACAATCAACACATTTTCCAATACGATGAAAAGTCTATCGGTGCTATCGATTACAAAAATTTAGCAGAAGAATTGATTGAAAGACTAATGACTTAAAACTATTAATCTATAGCGCAATTTAGTGTAAAATAGCGCAAAAAAGCGTAAAAAAGTATTATTACACAAAATTACACTAAAGTGCGCTATTCTACGGGATATTACGCTAAATAAGAGCTGATGTCATTAAACTATTACAAATTAATTCATACATAATAGTACATAATAATACTTCAACGAATTCTAAAAAGTAGAAAATACTACAGAAAAGTAGAAAAAAGTACATAATAATACTTCGATACTATATACTAGACACTCATCATGGGAAAATCATTTAGTAATAAAATAAAACAGAGAATTAGTTCTGATAAAGATATTATCGATATATCTAATGAAGACATACCGGTATCAGAAACATCAGCTAAACTCTCAAAAACGATTAAACAATCGGTTTTATCAATAAAAATAAATGAAATAGATCATATAGATTTTAATGAGTTCATTCATTTTGTAAAGACTACTAAGTCTCCTTATTTCTCAAAAAAACAAGCAATAGGTGAAGCTTTACAACTCTTATATATTCAATATAACTACTCACCCGAAAATTCTAAAGTTGGTCTTTGACCAAGCAAGTCGGAACGGGGCAAAGCCACCGTTCTGACTTGCCCTGCGGGGCTAAGAGATTCATTATCAAAACCTGTAAATATATTATTACATACATAGAATATATACTCACTATATTCTTAGTCTTAACTAATTAATAATCAAAACAAGAAAATATATATCAACTATATTCTAAATATATTATGCTTAAATCAATTTTACTTTCAGAAGAATGTCATAACGACATCAATAAACTTACTGATACTTATAAAATCACTAAGAAGGATTTGGTAGAAAAGAGTATTCGATATATAGTGAAGAACAATATTAATCCGGAGGAAATTAAAAGTGGTGAAGTTGCCGGTCAACTTAAAAAGCTAAGAAATGATTTTGTGGCTTTCATTAAAAAACAAGAGAGTGACTTATTACAACCAACTTTGGAAGCCATTAGAATGTGCGTAGAACAAAATGATAAAACCTCTAAAATTCTTCCCGTTATTTATAAGAAACAAACCGATAATGAAAATACAATTAAAGAGCTTTCTGAAAACTTAAAAAAATACTATCAACAACAACAAGAGATTGTAAAAAAAATGAATGATTTTAACGAGAAGCTTACTTTAATTAATACAACCATAGCTCAAAAATTAGGAAAGTCTCTTTTTTAAACATGAACCTCAAATTTGCAGTTAGTGAAAAAAAGACCGGTAACAAAGGATCTGTTAGAACTTTGGTCGCCTACCTAGAAAAAGAGAATAAAGGTAAAGAGTTAATCAATCAGGAATTCTTCTTTAATCACCAACGCGAAATGATTTTTGCTTCCGAGGTAATTCAAAAAATAGACTCCAATAATCGCAAATTAGGAAAAGAAGACAGTAAGTTTTTTATGTTGGTTCTGAGTCCCTCTGAAAATGAATTACGGTTTCTGAATAGTTCCAAAAAAGCTTTAATGGAATACACTAGAAAAGTAATGGATGCCTATGCAAAGAATTTTAACAAAGGGCTTAACGGTGATGATCTTTTGTACTTTGCTAAGTTGGAACGCAACCGCTACTCTCGGAAAAAGGAAATTAGAGAAGGATTAAATACCCATATTCATGTTATAGTAAGTAGAAGGGATATTAATCAAAGGTTTAAACTAAGCCCTATGACTAACCATAAAGAGTCTAATTCAGGAGCTGTAAAAAGTGGGTTTAGTCGTAAGAAGCTAATGCAAGAATCGGAATCTATTTTTGACAAATCATTTAATTACCCTCGAACCAAAGAAGAAAGTTGGGAATTTCAGTTTAATAAAAAGTATAATGTTCAATTGGAATCTACTATCGAAAAGTCTGTAAAACCTGCAATTAAAAAATCAAAGGGAAATGAGCTTACTTTTTAGACTTTCTTAACTGCTTTTTATAGTTACTTAAAAATTCGTCTGAACTTATCCCTAGACATTCAATCAACTTTATAAAAATACCTAATGAAGGTTCCCTAAGTCCGGATTCCATTCGATAGATGTAGGTATGGTGTAATTCTGCCATCTCAGCCAAACGCTCCTGGGTCAATTTCTTTTTTAATCGGTAATCCCTTAAAACTTGCCCAAAAACCTCTTTGTCCATTTTGATAGCTTAAGTATCAAAACTATTTTTTATTCTAAAGTCAGAACACAGCCAATTGGCATAATTTTATACTTTTAACTATCTTTGTTTAATGGACTTAAAACCTATTAAATCAGAGAATTCATTGCTAAGTATAGTTCTAAATCTCACCGAAAGGATTAGTCATATAGTTGGGCTTAAGGATATTCTATCTGAGTATTGGGCTTTTGACAGTAATATTGGTAAAAGAATATATAAGGTAAATGACCTAAATCAAAAATATGGTAAGAGAACTATAGAAATAATACGTGATCAAAGCTATGCTATTTTAAAATATCCGACCTATTGCTCCTGTGGTAAACCCATTGAAGTTTTTCATCATCCAAAACATTTGGAGGAGTACTATAAATTAACTACAAATGAAAAATCAGTATGGTTTTTTCTTAAAAAAGGGATAGAAGGGTATAGTGCTGAAAAGTTTTACAAACAAGAACGAACAATTAAGTCAAAACAACCTCGATTCTATCCATCATATATTAATCTTTCAAAATACTGTTTTGACTGCAAAGAGGACAGATACTTCCGAATTGAGAAAATATTACAACATTATAAAATTGTAGGGTGCAAAGAAATATATCCACTTATGGATGAATGTGAGATCACTTTCAACCAGTCTGACTATAGTAATGATCTGATTGACATTCCTCAAACAAGTATTCAGTCTATCGATAACGACACAGATATTATTGACCTCAAATCATTTAGTTACCAGGAACAAGATATTATTATAAAGTTTAGTCAATTGGATGAAGATGAAAATAGGCTTAAAAAGTTCATAGGTTGTACCGATCTACATAAAAATTCAACCATTAAGAAACTACTAAAATTAGGAGGTTTGGTAGTTGAAAGTGGGAAATACACTATCAATTACCAACTTAAAGAATACTTAAAAGGTCAACATCCTGAATCTGGAATTTTACCGATTTTATCCAATAAAATAGTAAAGGAGCTTTACAAAGCCCTATTACTTAAATACCAATTTGTATTCCCTGAAATTCCTTATTGTAAGTTTATTAATATGGAATATTTAACTTCTACGGGCTTTCTTCCAAAAGAACAACAGCCCTACTTTCTAAGGTGTCATTGTGATTTTTTAATAACAGACCGATTAACCAATCCTATCAAAGTGATAGAAGTTAACGGAGGTTATCATTTTACTGATGCAAAAACCATTGAAAAAGACAAACAAAAAAAATCATTTTGTGATTCGGTGAATCTCCCTATTGAGTTTTTATCTTATCAAGAAGCCATTAATACTTACTTGCCCAACTTTAACATTTATTCACTTTAACATTTATTCAACTAACATGAAATCAACTAGAATTTTCATTTCTTTTATTAGTATCACACTTTTTATTAGTTCTTGTAGTAAAAAAGAGTCCGACTATATTGGCGATTACAAAACCTACATAGGTCATCAAGTAGTAGTAGGGAACTCTTTTAATGCCGGCAGCTTTTATGGTCAGGGTCCCAAAGACGGTTTTGAAGCTAAAGACCTGAACACAATTGAAATTTCTATTTTTAAAGATGAGACAACAGGAAATATTGGAGGGCAATTATTTGTTACTAGTCCGGAAATTCTTCAGGGAGGATTTACCCGAAATATGAATCTTACTAAGAAAAAATTTAGTATAACTTCTATGCATATGAATGGTGACACCCTCTTTGTAAATACCAAATCACCATTCTCAGCATCTATTCTTGAGTTGTATTTACTAAAAGAAGGCGATAAATCCTTTATTGGCATAGAAAACAGGTTGTCAAGTAAAGTTGACAAAGGGCCACTTATAGATAAAGAAGGTGTGAAATTTGATCAGTACAAAGCCAACCTAGAGGATATCAATAGCTACTTTCAAGATTATATTTACGGACAAATGGTATATCTAGATAGTATTGCTGTAAAATCTAATGAACCGGAAGAAGTAAAGATAAGAGCATTTAATGCTATTCAATTTTATAATAAAATGTATAATAAAAATAAATAATTTATTACCTTTGTTCTGTCTTGCAAAAGACGATAGCTAGTCAAACCCCTGTTAGGATTTCCGAAACAGGGGTTTCTTTTTTGTGGTAAGTTAGGTATACTAGGTAAGTAATGTATACCTTTCTTAAGCTCTTTTTAAATTAATATATCCGAATTACAAATCTTTTATCCCTAGAAAAATCCCATTGTACCTGCCAAGTTCTACCATCTATTTGATCAAGTAAAATAAACGTATATATATTTGAAGTTGGATAAAGAAAAAACCTTCCTATTCTTTCACCTTCTTTGTTTACTTGTGAAATATCTGAAAGAGTAGTTTCAACTCTTTTACTGCTTTCTGTACTCCATTGTATCAAACTCATTTTGCCATTTCTAGTATCCAATTTGATAAATATATACATGTTTCGTGTAGCAAAAAGCCTATATGAAACTGCAGAATCTGTAGATATATTTTGTAAAGGAGTTTCAATAGTACTTTGAGAGAAAGCTACGAGAGATGATACAATGAGAATCGTTGTTAAAATTAGTTTCTTCATAATGATGGGAATTTATGTATTACAGATAAAAAGGTAAGATAGGTATACTAGGTAAGTAAGGTATACCTATCTTACCTTGATTTGAATAATATCATTCAGGTTTGTCGTATAATTTGGAGAAAGTTTTTCCTGTCTCATTTTCCAAACCTTCTTCATATCCTGTGATGCCAAACGGATTTTATGTTGACCAAATTGAGCATTTAGTTTATCCATACTTTTCATTAAAGCTATATGACGCTCATCACTACTTTCAAAAATAGTATGTTGTAACTGATTGTCCGGAACTAGATCCTGGACTATCACACCGGCTTTTTTATAATGATAACCCTCTTTAAAAATCTGCTTTAAAGCTTTAGTCGCAAACTTTGAAAGCTCTATACTGGAGTTAGTGGCAAAAGGTAATTTAACCACTATACTACGGTTATATTGAGGTAAATCTTCTTTAAAGCCATTTGTTTGAACAAATACCATTAAAGAGTTACAACAGGACTTTTGTTTGCGTAGTTTTTCTGCACAGGAAAAGGTGAAGGTACTTACCCTTTCAGCTAACTGATTAAACTCTGTGTAATCAGTTTCAAAGCTTCTAGTAGTGGCAATACTTTGTTTGATTTGTGCTTCCTCTAAATCTAAAGTAGGTTGACCTTGTAAATCCCTTTTCAATCTCAACCCCACAACCCCCATATGTTTCTTTACAAAATCGTCTTCTTTCAAAGTAAAATCGTAAGCCGTTTTTATTCCCAATAAGTTAAACTTTTTACTATACTGTCTTCCAATTCCCCAAACATCTTCAATTTTAAGCCATTTTAAAGCCTTTATTCTCTTTTTATCGGTATCTATCACATAGGTACCGTTAGTTTCCTTAGGGAACTTCTTAGCTATACGATTGGCAACCTTGGCCAAGGACTTAGTAGGTGCAATACCAGCACAAATGGGAATACCAGTCCATTTAACAATTTTGGTACGCATGGACTCGGCATATGATTTCAAATCAAAAAGGTCAAAACCCTTCAGTTTTAAGAATGCTTCATCAATACTGTAAATTTCAATGTCCGGAGAATATTCAGATAGAATGGTCATGACACGATTACTCATATCCCCATACAATGCGAAATTAGCAGAGAATACTTTGACGTCATGTTCCTCAAATAACTTTTGAAACTTAAAGGCAGGTGCCCCCATAGGTATCCCTATGGCTTTTGCTTCATTACTTCTAGCTATAACGCAGCCATCATTGTTGGATAGAACAACAATAGGTTTTCCATTAAGATCCGGTCTGAAAACTCTTTCGCAGGATGCGTAAAAGTTATTACAATCAATCAGGGCAAACATAACTAAACGCTTTTAATTACATGAGTCACGATACCCCAAATCAAAAAATCATTATCCTGAGTAACTTTTATTGGCTGATAATTTTCATTCTCAGGAATCAACCAAATCACCTTATCAGTAATTTGGATACGCTTAGCTGTAAATTCTCCGTCTATATAGCAAACGGCAATCTTTCCGTTCGTAGGAGCAACACTACGGTCAATGATTAATAAATCATTATTAGCAATCCCGGCATTTTTTAAAGAATCCCCTTTTACTCTACCATAGAAGGTAGCCGAAGGATTTTTAATTAAATGACGATTTAAGTCAATGGTTAAATCAATGAAATCAAGAGCCGGAGATGGAAACCCGGCAGATATCCCACTTTCTACAAAAGGCAATTCCAACTTAGTATCAGTGTCTGCTGATATAATATCGATGATTTTGCCGCTATGTAGTTTAGTTGGAGACATTATTGTTTTGAAGAGATAATTGTTGGATTAGGTAAGTAAGGTATACCTATCTTACCTAGATATTTTTAAGAGGATAAGGTCTATTGAAAGCTTCTTGTGTCACCTTAAAGGTTTCGGCTATCTTTCTAATCAATTCTTTAGAAAATCCCCTCTTATAGTTCAAAATTTGGTTTATATGTGACTGCCCAACATCTAATTTTTCAGCTAACTGAATTTGAGAAAGATTTTTGGTTCTCATAAGAACTTGAAGAAGTTCTACGGGGTTGCGCTCCGGAGTAGGATAATGTTCTTTTTCCCACTTTGCAGTTAAAAGGTCAAGCATTTCAATCTTGTCTCTATTTGATTTTTTGTTTTCACGAAGTAAATCAACTAAAGTATTGCAGTATTCTTCATACTGTTCTTCTGTGGTGATTGTTGTGTATTCCATAGCAGTCTAAAATTATATTGATTTATAATCAAGTAATACAATTTACTAAGAAAAGGTAAGTAAGGTATACTAGGTAAGATAGGTATACCTTACTTACCTAGTTGTTTTTTAAAGGATAAGGTCTATTGAAAGCTTCCTGAGACATTTTAAATTGATTACACAACTTATTAATTAGCCCCTCACTAAATCCAATTTTATAATTTATGACATTACTAACTAAAGATTCTTCCACTCCCAATTTATCTGCCAATTGTTTATTAGAAAGTCCATGGTTTTCCATAAGCGAAAGAAGCATTTCCACCGGGGTAGATTCTGAAGTAGGATAATGTACTTCTTCCCACTCGTGGATTAATTGTTCTAGTAATTCTATTTCGTCTTCATTAGAGGCTTTACGCTCTTCTAATAAATCAATAATCCGATCACAGTAGTGGTCGTACTGTTCTTCTGTGGTGATTGTCGTGTATTCCATAGCTGTTTAAAATTATATTGATCTATAATCAAGCAATACAATTTACAAAGAAAAGGTAAATAAGTAAAAAGGTAAGATAGGTATACTAGGTAAGTCAGGTATACCTGACTTACCTTTAGCATTATTCCTTTGCACCCTACGAGAATGTATTTAGGAATATATTATGTTTTATACAATCCATTTTGGAATACTTTGCTATATTATTGATTCATTTTTTTGTAAATTGTATCTAAAGTTTATTTTAATTAATTGATTGTTAATAGTTTGGTTTTATTTTGTTGATTAATGGCTAAGAAAGAGAAAGAAAAATCCATTGAAGTTACACTTTGGGAGGCAGCGAATAAGTTACGAGGTAGTGTAGAGCCGGCAGAATATAAACATGTGGTCTTAGGGTTAATTTTCTTAAAGTTTGCCAGCGACAAGTTTGAACAACAACGAGCTAAGCTTATAGCAGATGGTAAAGAAAAGTATATTGAAAAGCCTGAATTTTATAATAAAGACAATGTATTCTTTTTAGAAGAATCCAGCCGGTGGTCTTACCTTATTAAAAAATCGAAGCAGAATGATATTGCCCTTATTATAGATACGGCACTTCATACGATAGAGAAAAACAATAAAGCATTAAAAGGAGCATTACCGGATAATTACTTTTCACGTTTGGGATTGGATGTTACCAAACTATCTTCTTTGTTAGATACCATCAACGATATAGATACTACCAAAGATCCTAAGAATGATTTGGTAGGGCGAGTATATGAATATTTTTTAAGCAAGTTTGCCTTAGCCGAAGGAAAAGGGAAAGGAGAATTTTATACGCCGAAAAGTATAGTAAACCTGATAGCCGAAATGATTGAACCTTACAAGGGCATTATCTATGACCCGGCATGTGGCTCCGGAGGTATGTTTGTACAGAGTATTAAATTCATAGAAGCGCACCACGGTAACAAAAAAGAAATATCTATCTACGGACAAGAATACACTAATACTACCTACAAACTGGCTAAGATGAACCTCGCCATACGTGGGATTAGTGGGAATTTGGGTGAAAAAGCAGCGGATACCTTTTTAGATGATCAACACAAAGACTTGAAAGCTGACTTTATTATGGCGAATCCTCCTTTTAACCAAAAAGATTGGAGAGGGGAAAATGAATTGTTAGACGACCCACGCTGGCGTGGTTACGATGTGCCGCCCAAAAGCAACGCCAACTATGGATGGATATTGAATATGGTCAGTAAACTTTCCGAAAATGGTGTAGCGGGTTTCATCTTAGCGAATGGAGCTTTGAGCGGTGGAGGAGAAGAGTATAAAATACGTAGAAAGCTCATTGAAAATAATTTGGTGGAAGCTATTTTGATTTTACCTCAAGATATGTTTTATACCACCAATATTAGTGTTACACTTTGGATTATTAACAAAAACAAAAAAGCACAGACCAAAAAAGTAGGGGAAGATACGCGTAAGTTCCGTGAGCGTGAGAAAGAAATTCTGTTTATGGATTTACGCCAGTTAGGCGAACCTTTTGAAAAGAAATATATCCAGTTTGGTGAAAATGATGTAAAAAGGGTAGTAAGCACATACCACCAATGGCAATGCAAGGAAATTGAAAACATCCCTGAGTTTTTCTATTCTGCTACTTTAGATGAAATAGTTAAAAAAGATTTTTCTTTAGTGCCGAGCAAATACATTGAATTTGTAAATCGGGATGAGAATATTGACTTTGAAGAGAAAATGAAAACTTTGCAAAGCGAGTTTGCTGAACTGTTGAAAGAAGAGGCCCAAAGTAAAAAAGAATTACTAAACGTTTTTAAAGACTTGGGTTATGAAATCAAATTATAGACCCATAGGACAATATATCAAGCTGGTAGATGAAAGAAATATTGGTCTAAAAGTTCAACAACTTTTAGGTTTAAGTATTTCGAAACGATTTATACCATCTGTTGCCAATATAATTGGAACGGATATGGAAAACTATAAAATCATTCGAAAAAATCAATTTGCTTGTAGTACCATGCAAGTAAGGCGTGATAAAAAAATGCCTGTTGCTTTGTTGAAAGATTTAGACGAAGCTATTATTTCTCAAGCATACCCAATATTTGAAGTTGAAGATGAAAAAGAACTTTTGCCCGAATACTTGATGATGTGGTTTGAACGAGCAGAGTTTGACCGTGAAGCTTGTTTTCATGCAGTTGGAGGGGTAAGGGGAAGTTTGGAATGGGAAGATTTTGAAAGTATGCAACTCCCTATTCCCCACATTGACAAACAACGAGAAATTGTAAAAGAATACAACACCATACAAAACCGCATAGCCCTTAACCAACAACTGATACAAAAACTAGAAGAAACTGCAAAGGCTATTTATAGGGAGTGGTTTGTGGAGGGGATTGATTTGGAGAATTTGCCGGAGGGGTGGAGAGTTGGTGATTTAAGTATGATTTCTAAGAAAATTTATAGTGGTGGTACCCCATCAACTGAAATTGATGAGTATTGGAATGGTGAATATTACTGGTTTTCTTCTGGGGAGACTGGCAATAAATATATTCTTAATTCAGAAAGAACAATCACAAAAAATGGAATAAATAACTCTACAACAAAAAAAGCACAAAGATTAAGTACAGTAATTGCAACTGCTGGTCAGGGTAAAACTAGAGGTCAATCTGCGATAATTTTTAATGATGTATACATTAACCAGTCTGTGATTTCTGTAGAACCATTAAGCAAAGAATATTCATATTTCATTTTCCTAAATATTAACTCAAGGTACGAGGAATTGAGAAATGGTTCAGATTCTCAAAGTATTAGGGGGAGTATCAACTCAAATGATATTAAAAGGCTGTCGACAATAATCCCACTGAATGAAATTTTATTGAAATTTCACAGTCATGTTTCTCCATTTTTTGAAATAATTGAGAATAAAATGAAACAAAACCAAAAGTTAACTGAACTAAAAGAGTTGTTGCTTTCGAGGTTGGTTAAAGTAGAGTAAATACTAAAATGTATGGCAAAATATTCAGTACATCAACAACCAGTTGAAACCTTACTTAGTTGGATCAAAGCAGGTGAAATTGCAATACCTGAAATTCAACGACCTTTTGTATGGAAAGCATCTAAAGTTAGGGATTTAATAGATTCACTTTATCATGGATATCCTGTAGGTTATATCATAACTTGGCGTAATCCTGATGTTAAGCTCAAAAACGGAGAATTGTCAGCAGGAAAAAAAGTATTGATTGATGGGCAACAACGTATTACTGCACTTACAGCAGCTATCGTTGGTCAAAGAGTATTAGATAAAAATTACAAAGAAATTAATATTCGAATTGCTTTTAATCCTATTACTGAAAAGTTTGATGTTTTAAATAAAGCAATTGAAAATAGTTCAGATTGGATAGACAATATTAATCCAATTATTAATGAAGAAATAACTATTAGTAAGGCTAGAAAAGATTACATGGATTCTAATCCTGATGCAGATGAAGAACTAATTGAACGCAGAATTGAAGAGCTTAAAAAAATTAAAAATAAACAAGTTGGCATTATTGAACTTGACCATTCACTAGACATAGATATTGTAACTGAAATTTTTATAAGAATCAATCAAAAAGGGGTTGTTTTAAGTAATGCTGATTTTGTAATGTCTAAAATTGCTGCAGATGAAAAACATCGTGGTAATAAAATGCGCAAACTGGTAGACTATTTTTGTCGCTTAGTAGTTGATAAAGATTTTAATAAACATATAGTAGACAATGACAAAGATTTTTCTACTCATGAATATTATAAAGCAATAAGATGGATGGCTGAAGGGAACGACGATTTATTTATTCCTGATTATATCGATTTTTTAAGAGTAGCATATACATTTAAATTCAACAGGGGTAAATTCAGTGATTTAGTTGCACTTCTTTCAGGAAGAAATTTTGAATTAAGAACCTATGAAGATGTAATTGCTGAAAAAAGTTACCTCATTTTAGAAGAAGGGTTACTTGAGTTTGTAAATCAAACAAATTATCAACGATTTATAATGTTGGTCAAATCTACAGGTCTTATTAGCGATAAGTTAATTTCATCAAAAAACAGCCTAAACTTTTCATACGCTTTGTACTTAAAACTAAGAAAAGAGGGTATGCAGGAAACAGAAACACATAGGTATGTAAAAAAATGGCTTGTAATGTCTTTATTAATCGGTAGATATTCCGGATCTGCTGAATCTATGATAGATGAAGACATAAAACAGATTCAAGAAAGAGGAATAGAAAAGTATTTAGAACACATGGAGCAAGCACATTTAGGATTAGGTTTCTGGGAATATACTTTAACTAGTGACCTTGAAACTTCAAGTATCAATAATAACGCATTTAATATTTATTTAGCAGCACAATGCCTAAATAATACAACAGCATTTTTATCAAAGAGTATGAAAATTAGTTCTCTAATTGAGCAGCGTGGAGATATACATCATATTTTCCCAAAAAAATATTTAGTTAAAAATAATTTTGAACCAAAAGCGTATAACCAAGTAGCGAATTTTGTTTATACAGAACAAGCAATAAATATTAAAGTAGGAGCAATGTCACCAGTTGTTTACATGACAAAAATTAGAGAAGAGATATTAAATGGAAAAGTTAATTATAGTACAATTGATTCTGAACACCAATTATTTGAAAATTTACAAAATAATGATATTCCATTATCTCTAGAAAAAAGTGAATTTGATAATTATGAAAGTTTTTTAATCGAAAGAAGAAAACTGATGGCTAAAAAAATTAAAAATTATTATAACCAACTATAAACGTTTTTTTGAGGTTTAAACAATTTATTTTTTTATGAGAAAGAAGAAAAAAGATTAAAATGAAATTAACTGGTGGAAGATAATATTATTGGTTTTGGTTGTTTTTTTAATAATAATCACGTTAGGATATTTTATTAAAATCTCTTCAAAGAAACAACAACCGGAAATAGTTATTGATAAGAAAAATATTGATGAAAAGGAGAAACTGGAAATCATTGATCAAAAAATTAAGTATAGCAATGAACAATTGAATACATTAGAAGCTCAAATTCAATTTCTTTCAGAACAAAACAATCAAAAAAAATCAATAACAGAAAAACAATTGTTTTTATACACTCGATATTTAATCGGTGTATGTTTCTTTGGAGTTAATGTTATATATATGAAGTATTTAAATTGGGATGTTACTTTAGATAAAGTCGTAGATCTTAATACGGCTATACTTTTGGCTTACTCTTTTATTGCTTTTGTTACCTATGGTTCCTTAACAAGATTAGAGTCTAGTTTGAAAATTAAAACGAGACAAGTGATTAGTATACATTTTGATAAATGGTATAGTAATCTATATGAATTACTGGATAAGAGAGTTTTGATAAAGAAAGAAATACAAACTTTAGTAGATATAAGGTTTAAACTTGAAGTTTTAAATAAAGTAGAAAGTAATTAATGAAGCATTCATATTTAGGATATTTTTGGCTACCGGAAAACCTTAGTAATAAGATTACTGGAACACTCAAGATTGATGAAAATAATAAAATTGTATTAACCACACTTGAACCAGTTTCAAATAATCAAAAAGTAGATATTTTTTCTAATTTAATCCAACTTAATGTAATACATGGAATAGTAATTACTTCTGAAACAAAGAGTACCCAACATAAGATAATTTTGTACGATATCAATCAATCTTTTTTTCAATCTGGTGTTTTAAATAAGTTTGAGTACACATCCAATTGCTGTCTTGTTGGAAATATATCCGCCTCAGAACATGTTAATCAATTTCAGTATCTTATGTTATATTCTGAATTATGGCACGATTGGATTCATATTTCAGGTATTGAACAATATGAGGATGATAATAATGAACGGTTTAATCGAAAATATGAATATCAACAACCTCAAGAAATCATGCTGTTTTCAAATAATGAGTTTGATATTTATATATACTTTAGAGCTATTATAAAAAATAAAGTTTTTGGAGAAGTCTTATTATCAGAGAAACCATTTTTAAATGTTCGTTTTAAAGAATCTAAAGATTTTATACAATTAAAAGAATTTAAAACATGTTTTGATCGACTTTTAGCGGTACTTCGAGAAACATCTCATTCTTTTGAAAAAATTGATTTGAAATCTATTGACAAAGTTCAATATCAACTCTTTTATGATAGTAATAAATATTATAACGGTCCATTTACAAATAATTTTACTTTTGATGTATTCTATCAGAATTCTCAAAAAATTATTAATAAATGGTTCACTAATTATAATTCTTATAAAATTTTATTAAATACTTTTTTTTTCGCTTATGGTAGTAAACAAATGGACATTCAAAATAAATTTTTGAATTATATATTTTCATTAGAGCTTTATCATAGAAAAACAATTAAAGAATCACTGCCTTTGTCAAAGTCAAATCAATTAATGTATAATAAAACGATTGAATCAACTAATGGAGATGTTCAATCATGGTTGTTAAAAGTTTTAAATAAGGATAGAGATGTACCAATAAAATTGAGATTAGAGGACATTTTTACATTAGTAGAATCTTATGGAATTAATAAGCCTTCTTTTATAGATATTAAAAGACTAGTTGATACGCGACATTATTTAGTTCATCTTGATGGATCTAAAGAAAAAGTATATTCTGCTTTTGAACTTGTTCAAATAAATGATTATTTATCCTCCGTAGTATTAAGATTGTTACATCATGATTTAATCAATAAAAAATAATATGAAAGAATTAAGAGTTTATTTTTATATACTTATTTTTGTTTTTTTGACTTGTGTAGTTACTACTCTACTTGTAATCTTATATCCTAATTCTATTGAAGTTAAAGACTCAATAGGAAGTGTGGCAGATTGGGTAATAGCTTTATTTACATTAATTGGTTCCATTTTAGTAGGGTTAACTTTTTACTTTCAACAAGAGCAGATTCGACAAGATCGTTTATCAAGATTTGTAGATAAATTGTAACCCTCCCCGAAAGTAGGACAGTTTAAAATTAGACAAATTTTGTAAATTAAACTGACTATGAGAAAGAGCAGATACAGTGAAACACAGATTATAAAAGCTCTAAAGGAGCATGAATCTGGTAAAAGCACGGAGGATTTATGCCGTGAATTAGGCATTAATAAGGCAACGTTGTATAACTGGCGAAAGAAGTATGGCGGAATGGAAAGCAACGAACTCAAGCGATTAAAAGAGCTAGAAGAAGAAAATCGTAAGCTAAAAGCCATGTATGCAGATTTAGCCTTAGATCACAAGATTTTAAAAGATGTACTCACAAAAAAGTTCTAAGGCCCAATCAGCTTAAGGAAGGAGTCGACTACATAGTGTCTGCTCATCAATTAAGTTTGAAGAAGGCCTGTCACATTTTATCACTTCAAAGGTCTGTTTACTATTACCGTTCAGTAAAAGACGATAGAGAGGTCATAGATAAACTTACAGAGCTGTCTTCTAAGTATCCAACACGTGGTTGTGACAAGTATTATGACATGATTAGGCTAGAAGGTCTTAGATGGAATTACAAGCGTGTTAGAAGAGTTTACTGCTTAATGAAACTAAACATTCGAAGAAAAACCAAAAGAAGAATCCCTAAACGAGTAAAAGAATCATTAACAGTGCCTATGACTTACAATAAGAGTTGGTCAATGGATTTCATGAGCGACTCCTTAGTAACAGGTCGAAAAGTAAGAGTATTAAATGTGATAGATGATTATAATAGAGAAGCTATTTGTATAGAAGCAGCAAGCTCTATGCCTTCGCAAAGAGTTACAAGGATACTAGATGAATTAGTTGATTGGAAAGGGTCACCAACTCAGATAAGAGTAGACAATGGCCCTGAATTTATCTCCGGCACATTTAAAGACTGGTGTTTTAACAAAGGAATTGACGTGAAGTATATCCAACCGGGCAGACCTATGCAAAATGGCTTTATTGAACGTTTTAATAGAAGCTTTAGAGAAGAAGTACTAGATGCTTATTTGTTTGAAGATATAAGACAAGTACAATCTTTATCTCAACAGTGGATGGAAGATTATAACAACAATAGACCTCATGAATCTCTAAATGGACTTACTCCTAAAAAATATATTGAAATGAATAATTGTATTTAAACTAGAACTATTCTATTATTACCTTGTCCTAATTTCGGGAGGGTTACAAAATCAAATCAATATTTAAATGAAATTGAATTTGAGCTTCAACAAATGGAGTTCAAATTATTTTTTAATGGTAATAGAGAAAATAATATGGTATTCAAAGGTATTCAAGTTATTAATGGTTTGATTATGGTCCACAGGTATAATTCAGGACAAATTACTCATACACTTAATTCATGGAATGTAGTTTTTCAAAGCTTAGATTATGATTTGAATAATGAATTTAATGATTGGTATTTAACAACAATGTCTAAATTTAGTCAAGTTGTGCTTGAAATAAACAAAATGGATTCTAACTCTCCAGAGTTTAGATTATTAAGTTTTAAAGTAAATAAAATTACGGCACCTATTTCAAAGTTAGATTTTTTCTTAAGGAATAATCAAGTAGAACCTCGACTAAAACAAGCTTGGACCATTACTGTTTTAACCATTTCTTTTGTAGAACAAATGAATCAAAAGAGACGTGCCGAGGGACCTTTATTTACACTTTAGCTCTTTCTTTTAATGAAAAATTGATATTATACCATGGTTAGCTTTGTGACAAAGCTAACCATCCTTGAATAAATTTCAAAATGTCCAGTTTTTTAACTAAAAAACTGGACATTTTATTTGAATTATACCTATATTTATTTTATGAAAGTAGCTGAATATATATCATTTACCATCGATCGATTGCCTAAGGGGTATGTGTTCACCTATGAGGATTTTATTACAGAGGTGAATAACAAAGAAGCCGTCATAAAAGCCTTAAACCGTATGGTAGTTTCAGGCAAGATTGATAAACTATCCAAAGGGAAATACTATAAACCGGAAAATACCCCTTTTGGTAATCTTCTACCGAATCAGGAGCAAGTGGTAAAGGATTTGTTAGAGGAAAATGGCAAAATCACGGGTTATCTTACCGGTTACAGCATATACAGCCAATTGGGCTTAACTACACAAGTGAGCAATACCATACAGATAGGTAAAAATCAGGTACGCCCAAGCTTTAAAAGAGAGCGTTATACCATTTCTTTTATAAAACAAAAGAATACCATTACCAAAGAAAATATTCCTTTGTTGCAATTCTTAGATGCTATTCGCTACATCAAAAAAATACCGGATACCAAAATAGAAACATCTTGTAAACGATTTTTAGCTATAGTAACAGCATTTACAGATAACGAAACCAATACCTTGGTTCGCCTGGCTTTGAAATATCCGCCCGCTACTAGGGCTTTGTTAGGAGCATTATTACAGCAATTACAACGAGATAATGCAACGGAAGCACTTTTTAAATCCTTAAACCCCATTACCAAGTATAAATTATCAGGTGCAGGGAAAGCCTTATCTACCACTCAAAAATGGAATATTGTATGAGGCTCCATGAAAACAAAATATTATTTAGACAGGCTGTTCAGTTTACGGCTGATAGAATGCAAATTCCGGCTATTTATGTAGAAAAAGACTATTGGGTTACTTATGTTTTGTTTATCCTTTTCAATCATGATATTGGTAAAGACACGGTATTTAAAGGCGGAACGGCACTATCTAAGTGTTATAATATGATTGAACGATTTTCAGAAGATATTGATCTCGTAGTATTAAGACGAGAAGGGGATTCAAACTACAAATTAACTAAAAAAATAAGAACGATAAGTGAAGTTGTAAATGCTGTTTTGCCGGAGGTTAATGTAGAGGGACTAACACAGAAGATGGGAATGAATCGAAAAACGGCTCATTCTTACAACAAAGAATTTAAAGGAGACTTTGGACAAGTACGTGATAACATTGTTGTAGAAGCTACGTGGTTGGGGTATTATGAACCATTTACTACCAATAGTATTGTTTCATTTGTAGGTCAAATGATGTTGGATAATAATCAAGTGAGTACAGCAGAAGAAAACGGATTACTTCCATTTAATTTGCTAGTATTGGAACCGATAAGAACCATTTGCGAAAAAATAATGAGCTTGGTTCGTTTTTCGTACAGCGAAGACCCAATAGATGATTTAAAGAAAAAGATACGACATACCTACGATTTACATCAATTACTTCAACAAGAAGAGTTTTTGAGATTTTTTCAATCCACTGCGTTTGATGAAATGCTAATTAAAGTAGCTAATGATGATGTGGCAAGTTTTAAAAACAACAATCAGTGGTTAATCCATCATCCTATAGAAGCACTTATATTTAAAGAGTTGGAAAGAGTTTGGAGTGAGTTAAAAGTAATCTATAATGGTGAGTTTAAAAACTTAGTATATGGAGCTTTTCCAAAGGATGATGCTATCTTGGAAACCTTTAGAATGATAAACGATAGATTAAAATCAATTTCTTGGACAGTAAAAATTGAACCCAAAGAATGAAATTCACGGAAGCAAAATTAGAACAATCTTTTATTGAAGTATTAGGACAGGAAGGCTATCCGCACTATAAGGGTACTGATATCCATCGGAAACCGGAAGAGGTATTAATAGAGGAGGATTTGAGAGCTTTTCTATCCAACCAATACGCCTCTCAGGGAATAACCGCCTATGAGATTGATTCTATTATACTTCAAATCAAAGCGCTTCCGTCATCCGACCTGTATGAAAGTAATAAAACATTTTTAAAAATGTTGGCAGATGGCTTTATCTTAAAACGAGTAGACCGAAATCAAAAAGACATCTATATACAACTCATTCATTATTCAGGACTAAACAAGCACCGTTTACCGGGTAAAGATGAAGTATTAAACCTTGTAGCAGATCGCAAAGAACCCTATGCATCAGATAACAATATTTATAAATTTGTTAACCAACTGGAAATAATAGGTAATGAAAAACGAATACCGGATGGTATACTTTATATCAACGGTATACCGGTAGTAGTTTTTGAATTTAAAAGTGCGATAAACGAAGACGCTACTATTTTCGATGCTTATAAGCAGTTAACGGTCCGTTACCGCAGAGATATTCCGGAGTTATTTAAATACAATGCCTTTTGTGTCATCAGTGATGGGGTTAACAATAAAGCAGGTTCCTTTTTTGCTCCTTATGATTTTTACTATGCTTGGCGTTCAGAGCCGGATAGAAGAGTAGTGCAGGTAGATGGCTTTAACTCCTTGTTCTCTATGGTACATGGGATGTTTAATAAACAGACAATTAGAGATATTATTCGGAATTTTATTTATATACCGGACAACAGTAAAAAAGAAGAAAAAATAGTATGTCGCTATCCGCAATATTACGCAGCTCGTGCTTTATACGAGAATATTAAAGTAGCCCAAAAACCGAACGGGGATGGTAAGGGAGGAACCTATTTTGGAGCTACCGGTTGCGGAAAGAGTTACACCATGCTTTACCTGACAAGGTTATTGATGAAAAGTGAATACTTTGAAAGTCCAACGATTATCCTTATTACAGACAGAACCGATTTAGATGACCAACTATCTTCTCAGTTTATTAATGCTAAAAGTTTTATAGGTGATAATACAGTCGAAAGTGTAGAAAGTAGGGCGGACTTAAGAACGAAACTACAGGGTAGACAAAGTGGAGGCGTTTTCCTGACCACTATTCATAAATTTACAGAAGATACACAACTACTCACAGAAAGGGAAAATGTGATTTGTATATCCGATGAAGCACATAGAAGTCAGGTCAATTTAGACCAAAAAGTGAAAGTAACTGAAAGTGGAATTAAAAAAACGTACGGTTTTGCTAAGTACTTACACGATTCTTTACCTAATGCTACTTATGTAGGTTTCACTGGAACACCCATAGATGCTACTTTAGATGTATTTGGTAAGGTGGTGGATTACTATACTATGACAGAATCCGTAACGGATGAAATTACCGTACGAATTGTATATGAAGGGAGAGCCGCAAAAGTGGCTTTAAATAACAGCGAATTAGAAAGAATTGAACAATACTACGAAGAAGCGGCTGAGCTAGGTGCGAATGAATATCAGATCGAAAAAAGTAAGCAACAAACGGCCAATATGTACGCAATTTTGGGTGATCCTGACCGACTGAATGCCGTAGCGGAAGATTTTGTCCATCATTATGAAAATCGAATTTCAGAAGGTGCAACGGTAAAAGGGAAAGCTATTTTTGTAAGCAGTAGCCGTGAGATTGCCTATGCATTGTATAAAAATATAATTGAATTACGCCCGGAATGGAATGAGATAAGAGAAGCGGAAGAAGGAGCAGAACTAAGCGATAAGGATAAAAGGGAATTAAAACCTATTGAACGGATTAAGTTAGTAATGACCAGAGGGAAGGATGATCCTAAGGAACTTTGGGATATGTTAGGTACAGCAGAACACCGAAAAGAATTAGATCGTCAATTCAAAAATCATAAATCCAATTTTAAAATAGCTATTGTAGTGGATATGTGGCTTACCGGATTTGATGTGCCTTTTTTAGATAGTATATATATTGATAAGCCCATTCAACAACATAATTTAATTCAAACCATTTCTCGAGTAAACCGAAAGTTTGAAGGAAAGAATAAAGGGTTGGTGATTGATTACATAGGAATAAAAAATCAAATGAACCTTGCACTTGCGCATTATAACAAAGGGGATAAGGATAATTTTGAAGATATAGATCAGTCTTTGGTTGTAGTAAAAGACCAGTTAGATGTTTTAGCTAAACTCATGCACCAATTCGATCATACAAAGTATTTCAAAGGAAGTGCATTAGAACAACTTAATACCCTGAATTTAGCTGTTGAATTTGTACAAAGGACGAAAGAGTTAGAGACACGATTCATGGGAATCGTAAAGAGACTAAAGGCTGCTTATGATATTTGTGCCGGAAGTGAAAAGTTGAGTCAAGAGGAGAGAGATTATACCCATTTTTACTTAGCTATTCGATCTATTGTTTTCAAATTGACTAAGGGAAATGCACCGGATACGGCACAAATGAATGCTAAGGTCAGAGAAATGATTAAAGATGCATTGCAAAGTGATGGAGTAGAAGAAATTTTCAAACTCGGTGAAGAAGGGGATACCGAACAAGATATTTTTGATGAAGATTATTTGGCAAAAATTGATAAAATAAAGCTACCCAATACAAAGATTAAATTATTGCAACAGTTACTGGCAAGGGTAATAGGAGAGATAAAAAAAGTAAATAAAGTCAAAGGTGTAGACTTTACTAAAAAGATGCAGGCTATTGTAGAACGATATAATAACAGGGATGAAAACGACATACTGAGAAGTGAAGTCTATGAGGAAATGGCAGAGGCTTTGACAAATCTAATTTGGGATGTACATAAAGAGTTTAAAGCTGGAGACAAATTAGGTATTGACTTTGAAGAAAAAGCTTTTTATGATATTTTAAAAGAACTTTGTAAAAAATACGACTTTGCTTATCCTGAAAATAAATTGATTGATTTATCAAAAGCAGTAAAATTAATTGTTGATAGTCAAGCTAAATTCCCTGACTGGAATAAAAGGGACGATATTAAATCGGCTCTAAAAGTAGAGTTGATACTTATCCTTGACGAGTTTGGATATCCGCCGGTAGAGCGGGATGAGGTATATGTAGAGATTTTTGAACAAGCTGAAAATTTCAAGAAAAATAGGTAGTTGGTTAATTGTTTTTGATTATCCTTTCTTTTCTTGTTATATAGTTTTTAGAACTGTTTATAATCAATAAATATTTATCAAAATTAATTTTTAATGCGTAAAGTATATACAAAACTAGCACCGAAAAAAATGCTAATGAAAAACTAATTATACTTATCCAAATGGCTAAATATGTGAAGTCATAGAATATCAAGCTTGCAGGAATACATATTATAAATAAGCCACAAATTTTTTTACTATATAATAAGACCTTTGGAAGATTTATATCCAACTCAATTTCAAAATCATCTAAATCTTTTTCGGTTATTAAATTTACTTTTATTAAGAATTTAAAAAAGATGATATAAAATTTCTTTAAGTCTTTAAGAATTAAAGATGAATCAAATATTGAGAAATATTTGTTATTATTTTTTTTATTAAAAAAGTACTCTATGAGTATTCCAGCTGATTCAAATAGAATAAATCCAGTTACAGTATTGATAAGTATATAAGTGGAAATTATATGTTTTTCTTCATGATTCAGAAACTCTTCTAGAATATCGATTTTAAGAACGAGTTTAAGTAAATAGTAGGACACAACTGATAATAATGCAGAGCGCACTCCATTAATAAGCCACTCAATCCATTTTTCTTTAACTAAGTTTAGAAGATACTTCATGTAATTACTGAATACTTATGTTACCATTAACGTTACCACTAAATAAAAATCCCTTGTAAATATTTTACTTACAAGGGATTACTTTTTAGTTCTGTAGAGAGGAAGGGATTCGAACCCTCGATACCCTTTTGAGGTATACACACTTTCCAGGCGTGCTCCTTCAACCACTCGGACACCTCTCTGTTAGGTTGAAATTTTTCGTCTTTCTCAAAACGGGAATGCAAAATAAGCCAATTTTTACCCAAAAATCAACTTTGCCTCCAACTTTACTTGAGTATCCGTAGTTTTACTAAATATTGAATACTTATCCCTTTGATATCAGTGGGTTAACTTTTGTCCTTTCAGGCTATTTCATACGTAATCTATTGTTTATATTAGAGTAAGGAAACAAATTTTAGCTTTATGCCTATTCGAATGGAAGAGGATGAATCCTCTTCACGCCCTCAACGTTCAGTACGTCGTTCTAATTCATCCGGTGGAGGTAATTTTGCCGGTGGTAATATTTTACTTACACTATTACCTTTCTTATTTCGCCGACCTAAATTATTATTGATACTAGCTGTCATAGGTATAGGTCTTTATTTTTTCATGGGGCCTGAAACCACTTCTAACTTGGCTTCCAATGTCATGTCTTCTTTCAACAAAGGGGCAACATTAGATCAAACGGTGTTTGATGAAGCGGAAGTATTTGAACCTCTTTCTCCCGAAGGTAATACCTTACCCGAACGTATATCGCTAGAAGCTTTTTGTCCGAAGCGAATGAATCAAGGTCAACAAGGCTCTTGTGTGGGCTGGGGTTCCGCCTATGCCGCGCGTACTATTCTACAAGCATCGGCTACGGGAAAGAATCCTAATGATATTGCATTCAGTCCTTCGTTTCTATATAATCAAATTAAATTAGAAGGTTGTCAAGGCTCTTATATCAATCGTGCTATGGAAAGCATGACACAAGTAGGTAGTTTGCCTTTTACCAACTTCGCCTATACAGATGAATCTTGTGATCATACACCGAGTGATTCTGAAATTAGTCAAGCGGCAGCTTATAAAATGAAAGGCTCTAATCGTCTGACAAAAAACGGCGATGATTATACCATTGATTTGTTAGCTATCAAACAAAACTTAGCTCAAGGTGCTCCTGTAGTCATAGGGATGATGGTGGGTGGTACATTCATGCAACCGATGATGGGTCAAAAATGTTGGATACCTACCGATGATGATTATCAGATGTCGGGCTTTGGCGGACACTGTATGTGTGTGATTGGTTATGATGATTATTTAGAAGGTGGTGCCTTTCAGATTATGAACTCATGGGGTGGTGAATGGGGTGTGAATGGTATTGCGTGGGTGCGCTATAATGACTTTGCTTTCTTTACTAAAGAAGCTTACGGCGTATATCCTATGAAGAATGTAGTGGAACAAGAGAAACCATTTTCGTTACAAGTAGGATTATTGTTGAATGAAAATAAAACTTTAGTACCTCTTCAAGAAAAATCAAATCAAGTGTTTGAGTCATCAGTGAAATTAAAAGCCGGTGATAAATTTAAAATTCAAGTATCGAATGAAACACCTTGTTATACATATGTATTTGGTAGAGAATTAACAGGAGAGACGTATGTCTTATTCCCTTATACTCCTAAGCATTCGCCGTATTGCGGTATCACCGGTACACGAGTTTTTCCAAAAGATTTTAGTATGAAGGTGGATGATCAGGGTAATCGAGATGAAATGTTGGTCTTAGTAACCCGACAACCGATTGATTATAACGCTTTCAAAGATAAGCTAAATAATACCTCAGGTAATTCATACGCTGCAAAGGTTCAATCGTTATTAGCTGATGAATTAGCGCCTATTACTACTAGTCTTTCTAAAGGATTGATTCAAATTCAAGGATCGGAGTCGTACAAAAATGCGGCATTTACCATTGTTGAGATAATTAAATAAAAAATTAAACGATGAATATACGTCCATCAATTATCTAATTGCTATACCATAGTTTCTGCTTGCTAATGAAATACCTTTTACTTTTTATATCTATCATCGGGTCCACCTTTTTATCTAATGGACAATATTCATTTGTCAACATTACGGATAAGGATGGATTGGTGAGTAGTAATGTTACTTGTATACTGAAGGATCATTATGGGTTCATGTGGATGGGAACGTATAATGGATTGTCCAGATACGATGGATATAGCTTTAAAAATTTCCAAAAGAATAATATAGATCCTTACGGATTCCCTGAAAGTTATATTCGTTGTTTATATGAAACAAGCGAACATGATATCTATATTGGATTTCATGCCAATGGGTTTGCTCGATACAATCGCAGTACGGAAACTTTTTCCTATTTCAATCACTCTGATAAAAAACAAAACTCTCTTTTACATAATCAAGTATTAACCTTTTTTCAGGACAGCAAAGGTAATATCTGGATAGGTACACGTAAGGGGTTAGATAAGTTTAATCCAATCACCAAAACATTTACACATTATTATCCTTTTTCTACGAAAGCCAACCCAACAGTATCCTCTATAGTGGAAGATGCTAAAGGTAATTTATGGATTGGGGGTATTGGTTCCGAATTAGCTATTCTGCCTGTCAATCATCAAGAACCAAATTATACTTATTGTTCCTATATAGGCAATGAATCAGACTTGTATTCATATAACGTAGGCGTTAATTTATTTTATGATAATACGGTTATTTATGTAGGTACTGAAAGAGGAGTCTATGTGCTTAATACAGAAAGTAAAGTTGGTACTTCTTTACTGTTACCTGTTCCGAAAGAAACATTTGTAAGAGATATTTATAGAGATTCTAAAGGCAGATTACATATAGCAACGGATGGTAGAGGTGTAATCATTCAGTTGCCTGATGGTAGATTCCAACAAGTATTACATCATGCAAATGATATTCATTCTTTAGGATCTAATGCAGTGTATACTATTTGTGAAAGTATGCCGGGTATTATTTGGTATGGTACCTATGCAGGAGGTGTTTCTCAATTAAATGAAATCAAAAATAAATTTAAGGGAATAAGCGAAGGTACAGTTGTAGGTAAACAGTTACTTCAAAAGTCTGTTTTATCCATCGCTCAAGGAGATAATGGGAAAATCTACTTAGGTACCGATGGTGGTGGGTTACATGTTTTTTATCCAAGTGAAGAAAAGGTCGATGTGTTAAAGAATCCTTCACTTGATAAAATAGGGGGGATCGTTAAAAGTTTATCGATTTCCATAGATAAAAATAATTTATGGATTGGTACATATAATAAAGGTGCGTATGTATATCAATTAAAAAATCAAGCTATATACTCCCTAAATGAGTCCGGAATAAACAATGATTTTTCCAGTGATGATGTATGGAGTATTCACTCAGATTATTCAGGGGAAACATGGATTGGCTTACTGGCTAGAGGTGTACATGTTTTTGATTCAGAATCTAGAAAATCCATCCCCAAGTTTGTAGACTCTACAGCTTGTGGTGAGATATTTAATAGTAGTATTTTTTCAATGATGAGAGATTCTAAAAATCGATTATGGATTATTACGGAATCGAATGGATTATTTATTTATAATTATCGTACTCAAACATTCCAACATATAAAACAACATCCGAATGGTAAGGGATTGCCAAGTAATGAACTACGCGATATATGGGAAGATAAGTATGGCGATATATGGATTGGTTCTGTTAATGTTGGGTTAATTAAAGTAGTAGATATAGAAGATGGCTTATTTGAAGTATATGGACCTAAAGAAGGTTTAAATACAGTACAAGTAGTAGGTATTCTTCATGATAAGATGAACAACATTTGGATTTCAACTGATATGGGAATATCCGTGTTAAGTAGCCAAACCAAAAAGTTTAGAAATTTTGATGAAGAGGATGGATTGATATCCAGATCTTATAATTATAACTCTAAATTATTAGCTTCTGATGGAAGTATGTATTTTGGTGGTACCAGTGGATTAACCTATTTTCATCCGGATCAAATTATAATTAATAAATTGGTTCCACCGGTTTTAATTACTGATTTCAAACTTTTTAATCATACCATTTTTCCTAAACAAAAATTACACGACCGTATCATATTACAAAATGCTATCTACACTACGGATGAAATTGAATTAGACTATTCGGATAATGTCATTTCATTAGAGTTTGCAGCACTTGATTATACTTCCCCTAAAAAAGCATTATATGCTTATAAGTTAAATGGGTTTGACCAAGATTGGATTTATGTGGATGCCAATCATCGACTGGTTACCTACACCAATTTAGATCCCGGTACTTATAAGTTTGTTGTGAAAGCAACCAATAGTGATGGTGTTTGGAATGAAATAGGAGATACAGTAGAAATTATTATTCATCCGCCGTGGTGGAAAACCTGGTGGTTTAGGCTAGCCTTATCGGTGTTGTTTGTTTTGACTGTTTTTGTGTTTTATAAAATTAGAGTTCAAAACATCGAACGTAAGAATCATCAATTACAACTGGAATTGGCTATATGTCAACAAGAGCTGAAAAAACAACAAAAGATTAAGGATAAATTCTATACCATTATCACTCAAGATTTAAAAAATCCAATGACGTCGTTATTTGGATTGGCACATATGCTGTCTAATGATTTGAAAAAAGATTATGTAGTCAAAGATGGTGATGTAGAGATGATAGGTATACTCGCAAAAACATCCAGACGTATCAAAGATTTGATTCTTGACTTATTAGATTGGACAAAGACTCAGCAATCAGATATAATTCAGCATAAAGTATTGGTGGATCTATATGGATTGGTGGATGAAATAATGGACAATCTGAAAGCTCAGTTTGTTTCCAAAAAAAATACTATTGCGAATACGGTATGGAAAGGCGTGATGGTAGAAGCGGATAAACAAATGTTGAATAAAGTCTTTAATAAAATAATAAGTAATGCTATAAAATATACCCCTGAAGATGGCCTCATAACGATTACTCCTAAATTATACGATGAAGAAATATGTATCTCCATTCATGATACAGGTATTGGAATGTCTCAAGATGAAGTTGATCGTATTTTACAAGGAGATTATCATTTTTCGTCTGTATCGGGAGGAGAGAGAGGTTCCGGAATAGGGTTAATGGTTAGTTATGAATTTATCTATTTAATGAATGGTCATTTAGATATTGAAAGCACTGTAGGTGAAGGAACTATATTCCATATTTATTTACCCGTACATTCCATATTGAATACTTCCTTGATACCTAATAAAACAAAATCTGACTTTGTATTTAATAAGGATGTATTAGGCAAACAAATTTTAGTATTAGATGATAATATTTCAAATCGTATTCAATTAACTAAGCAGCTGCAGCCTTATTTCAATGTGCGAAGTGTTGAAAAAGTAGAAGATATAGATGTATTAATACGATTGTATTCACCGGATTTAATTATTTATCATTCGGATTTAATGATGGAGGATTCATTAGAAATTTGTAAGAATGTAAAAATGAATTTTGTGGCGAGTCATATTCCTCTCATACTTATGAGTGCTGAAAATCAACTTGCCGAAACGGACGTTCGTTATTTTGACAGCTTCATCAACTATAAAGAAAGTCCAACTAAATTATTTGAATCCATAAATAACTTGTTAATGGAAGTGAGGATAGGTCAAGTGTCGTTTTATCACCAACCGTATGCTTCCATTTCAAACAAGATAATCGGTACATCTGATCAAGAATTCATTGTTCAAGTTGTAGCTTATCTGAAAAAAAATATTCTAAATACAGAGATTACTATTGATAAAATTGCATCTGATTTATCTTATAATAAATATGTGTTGATAGGGAAAGTATATGGAATGTTAGGATTGAGCTTGATGGACTTGTTGAATCTGATTCGAATTGAAAAAAGTAAAGAGTATATTATATCTAAAGAATATACCTTATTGCAAATATCGTCCTTGGTAGGGTTTTCAGATTTAAATCACTTTATTCGATTCTTTACACGATTCATTGGGGTGGCACCTAAAGATTTTAAATAGCTACTAGGAATTAGTCATTAGTATTTAGAATTGTTTCCATATATATGTTTATAAAACAAAATCCTCCCGATAGCTATCGGGAGGATTTTGTCTAATTACTAAATACTAGCACCTAACTACTAAAATCTAACTACTTTTCTTGAATCTTCTACCTTTCCATAAAAGGAATCCTGTTACGGGCAAAGAAGCAATAAGTAAGCTCGTAATAAAGGCTATGATTTTTCCGGGTAGTCCTGCAATGGCCCCAACGTGTATATCATAATTCATACGGAAGATAATATCCGCTTTGTTTTCCGGTTGGAATCTTCCCCATAAATGATCTACAGATAACTCTTTCAAAGTATACATATCGAAATAGCGATAATCAATTTGCCAGAAGGTACTGTGATCCGGATTGAAGTTAGCCGCTATACAACCTGTATCACTTTCAGGGAAGTGTACTTCAATAGCGCCATATCCATACTCTTGCTGCATCCAATAATAGATTTTATCCACTTGTGCATTGGCATTGTAAGCAATAGAATCGGTTCTGTTTTTAACAGATGCTGGTTCATAATACTCTTTCCAAGGATGACCGGAGGCAACTTCATACGAACCTTTTCTAAACCATTCATAACACCACATTAATCCGGTGATGATGAAGACAAGAGAAAATAGGAGCGTGTATAAACCTACTACTTGATGTACATCAAAGTTGACACGTCGCCAGCTGGCTCCCCATTTTACTTTTAATCTATCCGAGACTTGATTTCGTTTTTTAGGCATCCATAAGAATAGACCGGAAATTACTAATACTAGAAAACCAAGTGTTACAATACCTACTATATTTTGACCTATATCAGCCGGAAGAAACAAGTAGAAATGTCCCCATAATACAATGCGGAAGAAATCACGTGCTTCGTCACGTACTTTTAATACTTTACCGCTATACGGGTTGATATAAACGATATCGTAATAACCTTCTTCTTGCGAATAGTATATTGCTTTTACCGCATGCTTGGGACTTGTATACTGTACCGCATGGATGTGTTTTCCGGGTAATGCGGCATCGCTAATTTTTCTGATTGCAGAAGGAGCTAATTCTTTTTCGGTTTGAATTTCTACTTTTCTGAAATCTTGTAATGCCCATTGTATCTCATCTTTGAATGCGTAGATACAACCGGTGACTGCTATTATAAACACCAATAGCCCGGTGCCGAGACCGAGCCAAAGGTGTATCTTTCTTAACCAAATTTTCATTTTAAGTATTAGAACGTATAGTTCATGCTGAATCTATAGTTACGTAATGGTTCTGTTTGCCACATGTACATTCCTCCGGAATATCCACCAGAGTATAAGTATTCGTTTAGCAAGTTGTTAATTAATAAATTGAAAGCTACTTTATCTTTTTGGTATCCGATACCACCATCCCAACGGAAGTAGTCAGGCATTTTTTGACTATCGTCTGTAGCAATGTACCAAGAGGTTCTGTTGCCTAATGCTTGATATCCTGTTTGGATAGAGAAACCTTCTAGTGCACCACTTCTAACTTTATATTTTAACCAAGTGTTTTGAATGTGTTTACTAGCACCTGGTACGCGAGTACCTACTAAATCGCCATCACTATCTTTAGAGATATAAGCATCCGTGAATGCGTAGTTGATGATGACATCTAAGTTTTTAGTTAATGAACCTTTGATATCTACTTCCACACCGTTCACTTTTTGTTGACCTGTAGCACGTTGGAATACATACATACCTGTTACCGGATTCGGGTGTTCTGTATCTGTAGTTAATACATTGTTTTTTGTGATGGTATAAAGTGCTACTACAGAATTCCATTTGCCACCAAACCAATCTTTCTTGTAACCAATTTCCATGTTGTTACCTAATACCGGATCAAAAGAGTTTCCTTTATAATCGATACCTGTGTTACCATAGAATACTTGGTCATACATTGCGTAAACGGAACTGTTTTTGTCAAGAGACACGCTTAAAGAAGCACGAGGAGTGATGCGATCGTTTTTAGTGTTACCGCTGTAAGGGTTGATGGTTTTGTTCTCCGTGTAACGAGCAGCTAATGCTAAACGAACTTTATTTTCAAAGAAACCTAATTCATCTTGTACATATAAACTAGAGTAACTGTTGTTATAGTTTACACCACGTTCGTGAATGTCTTTGCTACGATCCCATTGAGGAATGTCTGCTGCAGCAATTGTTCCGTATTGCGGGTCATATACGTTCAACGGTGTTGAACCTAACACAGCGGATTGACTCCAGTCTGCGTAGTAATCTTTAGCACTCATATCTACACCGGCTAATACACGGTGACGGATAGATTTTGTCTTGAAATCGCCGTTCACATAGAACTGTGCATTTTTACTTGTACCTAAGGCATCCCAAACACCTACAAAGCGTTGTAATAAACTATCGTTGGTTGGGTCAAATCCTACATAAGGCCATAAGCTTTGTCCTTCTTGTTTGTAATGTAAGTAGGATAATTGAGCAGTAGCTTTCCAGTGGTTATTGATTTTGTGTTCTAAGCGAGCCATTACCATACGGTCGCGCATTACAGTAGGAGCTAAGTTCTTTTCTAAGGTAGTGAAGTTAACAGGTAAGTCACCGTATCCACGTTTAGAGAAGGCGTAGTTACTTCCGATGGCAGAAGTTTGAGCGAATTGCTCATTGTATTCTAAGGTAAGAGAAGTTTTATCACTGATTAAATATTTTAATACAGGAGCGAAGGTATAACGGTTTTGGTATTCAAAGTCGCGATGAGAATCTTTTAACTGACCCATTACATTCAAACGGAATAACAATTTGTCTGTCACTTTACCATCTAAATCTAATGTGGTTCTGTAAGTGTTAAAGCTACCAACGGTGAATCCTACATTTCCACGATTAACACCCGTTGGTTGTTTGGTTACCACGTTGTAGAAACCACCCGGCTCAGATGCTGATAACATGTAAGAAGCAGGACCTTTGATAAATTCAATACGATCTACAAAACACATGTCTTCCGCTAACGGGCTCCATGGACTTAATTGTAAGTTTACCCCATTACGGAAAGGAGTAACTTGAGAGCCGCGCATGTTAACGCGAGCATAGATATCCCAGTGTTCAATTTTTTGAGCACCACTCACGTTACGTTGAACACCTTCTAATAAGTTAAATGTTTGTTGATCTTGAATCGCTTGTGCGGAAACCACTTGAATGTTTTGCGCTTGTTCAATCAATGGTGTTTCGATACGCATGGTTGTAGACGGAGTCTTGGTAACGTAAGAATCTTGCGTTCCTTCTACCACCACATTTTGTACCGCTGTATCCATTTGTAAAACAAAATTGAAGGATAGATTAGTAGCCGATGTAAGCTGCACTTCTTTTTGTTGTGAAATATACCCGACACTGGTTACCATCAAAGTATAGTTACCGTTCGGGATGTTCTTAATTTGATATTTCCCGGTACTGTCCGTTTTGGAACCGCGGGAGGTACCTTTCAGGTACACGTGTACAAATTCGAGGTTTTTACCCTCGTTATCTTTTACATTGCCTTGTATATTAGAACTTTGGCCTAATGAGGCATAGCTCCATAACAAGCATAGGCAAGTAGTTAATCGTATAGCTATTTTCATTTGTGGATTGTTAATTATGACGCAAAACTATTGTTTAGAATGATTCTAAACAATACTAAAAAACTAGTAATTCTTACAAGGAAGGGTGTATCTTTTACCTAGAGGAGCATTATGAGGGTAAATATAAGGCTTATGAAATGGGTTAATGTTTTGGTTGTAAGCGGATTGATTTTGTCACTTCCGGCATGTTCTTCTACTTCCACAAGTAGATATAAAGAAGTTGATTCGCTGAAAGTAGTACAAGCCAATGCTTATTGTAAGAAAAACCAGATGGATACCACACTCATGCTTTTTATTGATATGAGTATTCATTCGGGTAAGAATCGCTTTTTTGTGTGGGACAATGTACGCGATACGGTAATTATGAGCGGACTTGTTTGTCATGGCTCCGGACAAGGAAGCACCGCATCCACTCCGGTGTTTAGTAATGAAGAAGGAAGTTACTGTACCTCTATAGGAAAATATAAAGTGAATACGCGTTCTTACAGTCAGTGGGGAATTCATATTCATTATAAAATGCATGGGATGGAAAGCACGAACAACAATGCTTTCAAACGGGTAGTAGTTTTACATTCGTACGATTACGTTCCTAATTCACCTACTTATCCTATACATCTACCAATGGGATATAGTCTTGGTTGTCCTGTAGTATCTAATTCGTTCATGACTCAATTAGATGCCTTATTAAAAAATAAAAAACAATCCGTTTTGATGTGGATTTATTGAGTTTAAAGTTTAGTGTGTAAAGTTTAAAGTAACCCTCCTGTCTTAGCCTGAAATACGTTGACCATTTTAAACCTAGAAAGGAGTTAAAAATGGCAACAAAAGAACAGTTCGAAAAACTTAGTAGACGAGAGAGACAAAACCGGTATTTTAGTGAATCATTTAAAAGAAAGAAAGTGGATGAAATAGACCGTAATATTAGTACGGTTAGTGAAATCAGTAAGGAATACCAAGTATCACAAACAGCGATTTATAAGTGGATATATAAGTATTCGTCTTATCGACAAAGAGAGGTGAAGCAAGTCATAGAAATGGAAAGCGATACACGAAAAATAGAAGCATTAAAAGAACAGATAAAGCAATTAGAGCAACTCTTAGGTCAAAAACAAGTTCTTATAGAGTTTCAAGATAAAGTGCTTGAAATTGCCTCACAGGAGACGGGTATAGATTTAAAAAAAAGACTCAAGACACTGCAATCCGCTGGTTCCTGTTCCATCCTAAAGAACACAAAATCAAGATGAATCATCTCTATTTTGCTCTAGGTACTAGTAAGCAAAGTGTTCATCAGAAACTTGATCGCTATTTAAAAAGGTTAGAGGGTTTAAATCAGCTTTACCCCTTAATAGTTGAAATACGAGAAGAGCATCCGGAAATGTCACTAAGACATATTTATCGATTGATAAATCCAGCGTTCATTGGTAGAGATGCCTTCGAAGAATATTTCAAAGAAGAAGGGTTTAGTATCAAAAAGGTAAGGAATTATCGACGGACTACTAACTCATTAGGTGTTACCCGGTTTCCTAATCTGTTGATAGAAGTGGAGTTGAATGATATCAACCAATGTTGGGTCAGTGATATAACCTATTATCAAATAAAGGATGAGTTCTTTTATTTAACCTTTATAATGGATTTGTATTCAAGAAAAGTGATTGGTTATAGTTGTAGTAGTACTCTTTACACAGAACAAACAACAATACCTGCGCTTAAGATGGCGTTGAAAATAAGAGATATGACAATTACGCCAAATACCATCATCCATTCTGATGGAGGTGGTCAGTATTACAGTAAACAGTTCTTACAATTAACCAAAAAGTCTCATATGCAAAATAGTATGGGTAAAGTCGTCTATGACAACCCTCATGCCGAGAGAGTCAATGGTATTATAAAAAATAGTTACTTAAGATATTATAATCCCAACAATCATCAAGAATTAAAACAAATGCTTAAAAGAGCTGTGAATAATTACAATAGTATTAAACCTCACAGCTCTTTAAATAGATTAAGCCCTGATAATTTTGAATTAAGTATTCAAAAAAAAGTATGTCCAAATCAAGAAAATAAAACTAATAATTTTACCTTTAAAACGGTCAACGTTATTTAGGCATGGACATCCTTTAAACTTTGAACGTTAAACTTTTAACTTCATTCAACTTTTATTCCTACCTTAGCTTACTCCAATATTTTATCAATGAGTACAGCATTAAAAGACGTCTATTCTCCGTCATTTTATAAAATATTATCTCAAGCATTACAACCTTTACTTCCGAACTGGGACGAGAAAAAGTTTTTGAAATCCATCCTAACTCCGGCTTTTGAGCAAATGGAGTTGAAGCAGCGTATGTCGCACACCGTGTGGGCCATGCACGAAGTTCTGCCAAAGGATTTCAAAAAATCTGTTCCTATATTACTAGGTTGTATTGAGAATCTTAAAAAAGCGAATCAACCGGAGGATAGTTACTTCTATATGTTCTTACCGGAATATATAGCTACCTATGGTATCGATGATGTTAGTACATCTTTAAAAGCATTAGAGAAAATAACTCAGTTCACCAGCGCGGAATTTGCGATACGTCCGTTTATTTTGAAGTATGAAAAAGAGGTGTTGCCTGTATTACTTCAATGGTCGTTACACAAAAACTATAAAGTACGTCGCTTGAGTTCAGAAGGCTCTCGTCCGCGCTTACCTTGGGCTATGGCTTTGCCGAAGTATAAAAAAGATCCACGTGTGTTATTGCCGATTTTAGAAAATCTAAAAGCCGACGAAAACGAAATTGTGCGTAGGAGTGTGGCGAATAATCTAAACGATATTAGTAAAGATAATCCGGAACTTTTTATCTCTATTTTGAAAAAATGGAAAGGTAAAAATTCAGAAACAGATACCTTACTAAAACACGCATCCCGAACTTTATTGAAAGCCGGACATCCGGAAGTGTTATCCATTTATGGATTGAAGTCGGACAGTGTAGCGGTAGATAAATTCAAAGTTCATACACCTAAAGTTGATTTTGGAAATCATCTACATTTCTCTTGTCAGATTACGAATACCTCTAAAAAGGCTGTTACCATGCGATTAGAGTATAAAATTTACTTTATGAAAGCGAATGGAACACTAGCCGGTAAAGTGTTTAAAATCAGCGAGAGGGAGTATAGTCCACAAATGAGTATGGCCATTGAAAAAAAGCATACAATAAAATTCATCACTACCCGACAATACTATGAAGGCCGACACGAAGTGGCGATAATTGTCAATGGCAAGGAAGGGAAACGACAAGCGTTTGTGTTGAAAATGTAGTTGTTTGAATGGTGAATTGTAAATGGTGAATGGTAAATTGGGCGGAGTGATTCGGAGCGTTGAAATTGTCTGGTGCGCCTAAATTAGAAACAGAAACAGAAACAGGAACAGGAACAGGAAGGAAAAGATAAAGAGTGAGTAGAGCGCGCTCTGTTTCTGTTTCTCTTTCTTCCACCAAAAGTTTGTAGAGAGTGAGGGATTCGAGCCCCAATCAGTGGCAGGAAAAACCTCCAAGGTTTCGACCGATAAAGAGTATTATAAATAATTAAAGTAGATTGCTAATAAACAAAACCTTGGAGGTTTAGAAAATAATAACAGAAGTCCAATGTTAAAACGAGTTAAAAAAATAATGATGATCTTCTTAATAGTAATCGTAACCCTAATCACTTTAGGTTTCGCTTATACCTTCCATCCACGCTTTGGGGCATCTCCTAAAGGCGAACGATTAAAACGTATGCAGGCAGCTCCTAACTATAAAGATGGTGCTTTTCTGAATCAACACCACACGCCCGACTTCGGCGAAGGTCATAACCTGTGGACGGTAAGTAAAGAATTTTTCTTTGGGAAATACCCGAATAAGAAACCGGTGAAAGCAATCCCTCATGTGGTAACGGATATTAAAAACTTGGACCCGAATCAAGATGTGTTGATTTGGTTTGGACATTCCTCGTATTACTTTCAGTTGAATGGAACGAAGTTTTTAGTAGACCCCGTGTTTAGCAACAATGCTTCTCCGGTGGCAGGAACTACTTCGGCTTTTGATGGTGCGAATACGTATACAGCCGCTGACTTTGGCGATATCGATTATTTAATCATCTCACATGACCATTATGATCACTTAGATTATTCTACGTTTTTAGAGTTGCGTAACAAAGTAAAAACTGTTATCTGCGGACTAGGCGTTGGTGCTCATTTAGAGCATTGGGGATATCCGGGAATTCAGATTCAAGAGATGTATTGGCAAGATAGTTTAACCTTGAAAAACGATGTGAAGATTACCGCTTTACCGGCAAGACACTTCTCCGGCCGAACCTTTAAGCGTAATACCACGCTGTGGTGTTCTTATATGGTACAAACGGACGATTACAAAATGTATGTAGGAGGCGACTCCGGTTATGATACACACTTTGCTGAGATTGGTAATCAGTTTGGCCCAATAGATTTCGCTTTATTGGAAAACGGACAGTACAACGAAATGTGGCATTACATCCACATGTTACCTCAGGAGACGGTACAAGCAGCACTCGATGTGAAAGCGAAGCGCGTCTTCCCGGTGCACAATTCTAAGTTTGCCCTTGCTATGCACCCATGGAACGAACCGATGGACAGCGTAGGAACTTTAGCAACAGATAAACTAAATCTAGTAACTCCCAAAATAGGAGAGCCTGTTTATCTGAAAGACACCACACAGAAGTTTACTCAGTGGTGGAAGGAGATTGAGTGATGATTAAGGCCTGAAAATTTTAAGATAGATACACCGTTAGAACACTGGCGGTGTATTTTTGGGTTTAAAAGAGTAGATGGTTATTTTGAAGTAATGGTCTAAATTAAGTATTTTTAAATGTGTTTAACCAATATATTTTTATATGGTAGATTTTGAAAAAAGCTATTATCCAATCGTAGCAAAATTTCTAGAAAAAAAATATCAGTGTTTTTTAACAGCTCTAAATACAGGGTTAAAACATAGTAGAGCGGATGTAATTGGAATCAGAGATATAGGTGGGGATTTAACTGGAGAAATTGAAACAATAATAGTTGAAGTTAAAAGAGGAGCGGAAGCTTTTGCAACATCTTCTGGTCAATGTTTCGGATATACAGTTTATGCTAATCGAGTATTTTTAGCTGATAAACGAGATGAAGGATTTACAGAAGAGGAAATTCAAATAGCAAATCACTTAGGAATAGGACTAATTCAAATTGATAAAAAAAATAAATGCTCTGTTACTTTATCTAGCCCTTATTACAAGCCTATGACAAAATTGAATACAAGTTTATTAGAAAAAATGAAACTTGGCAAATGTCAATTGTGTGATAGTTATGTTGAAATTGGTGAAGGTAAGAATCGTTATACTAAAGTTTCAAGAGAGAATTTTAATAAAGCAATCGAACAAGAAAAAGGATTAATATTTTGGAATCGAGAAATTGCCACAAGAAAGGAAAATAATGGAGTTAGATTGGGAAGAGAAAATATTTCGTATGAAAGACGATTTCTGTGTTCAGATTGTGTAGGGTTATTTGCTCAATTATTAAATAAATAATATTGTATGGGAACTTTTAAAGGTAAAATGTATTGGGTTGCAGATGATTTTAATTACTATGGATTTTATGTACCTAAGACTGATGATACTTTTCATGTTGTAGCTAATATTCAAAATGTCATTATTAGTGAGTTTATGATAAAGTTCGATACTACTCCAGTCGAGTATTTTGGGAAAAATATTACTTATAATGTAAATTTAAAAGCAAATGATATCGGGTTAGGGTTTTCTGGAAAATTTTTTTCCCCGGAAGATGAAGGCGATGGTGAAGTTTATTGTGAGGTATTTGAAAATAATAAAACCTATTTTTTGTTTGGTAGATGGATAGAAAATGAAATTATCACCACTTGGTGGGCTAGGATTGAAAAGAATTCGATTAACTTATAAATGCTTTTGGATAATTTAATATTAAACTTATGACCTTTGTTGATTTACCACCTTTTTTTAATTACAGAGAAGAAAAAGTTAAAGTAGATGCAGGATATGAGGCTCTTCAAGATTTTTTCATTAGTTGGACAATAAGACTGTCCGAGACCAAGTATAATAACTTAAATCCTAAGTTAAATGAATACGCTCGTAAGATAGTTTATGGGTTAATTTTTTGTGAAACACTAGAAAGGTATGAAATAAACATTGATGATTTTAAAGTTGATGAAGTCGAAGTGTTTAGACAATACAAGACAATTGATTTGATTGCAATTATAACTTATACTTTGAATAATAAAAATCATAAGGTCGTTTTAAATATTGAGAATAAATGGTATTCAAATATTGGTAATGGGCAATTAGAAAAGTGTCGAAATATAATTTGTGAGGATGTTCAATTTAATAAATATAATATAATCGATATTTTTTTGTCACCAGATTGGACAAAGTCAAAAGAGGATTCTAGTATAATAACTTGTTGTGTAAAGAACAACTATAAGATGGTTGCTATTGAAGATTTAAAAGAGTTTTCGGGAATTACAAAAGAACATCCATCTGGTAATTATATGTTTGACGAATATTGGACTAGGTTTTATCAATAGTCTTATTTATTTTCTTCACTTCTAAATACTAACAACTCGCACCTAGCAGCTCTTTTTCCATATCACTTTTCCCATTTTTACTATTACAAATTCCAATTGTGGATATTTTCATCCTTTTTCCATCCTCCTTATTCAAAATATCCTTTAAATTAACTAAGGTAAATTTGAACCGTTATGCGCATAGAAAATGATTTAAAATTAGGTTTCGGAGATGTAATGTTCCGTCCTAAGCGATCTACCTTGAAATCCAGATCAGAAGTGGAACTAGAGCGTAATTACACTTTCTTGCATACACAAACCGAATGGACAGGTGTGCCCATCATCGCCGCTAACATGGATACCGTAGGTACTTTTTCCATGGCTAAAGCCCTTGCCGAACATAAACTCATCACTGCCATACATAAACACTATACCGTAGACGATTGGACGTCCTTCTTCCAATGCGCTCCGCAGGGTATAGAAAATCATATTGCCGTCAGCACAGGTATCAGCGAGCAGGATTTAATGCATCTGACAGCTATCATGCACATGAATCCTCAAATGAAATTTATCTGCATTGATGTAGCGAATGGTTATGCGCAACACTTTGTGGATTTTGTGAAACGTGCACGTGATTTATTTCCTGATAAAATCATCATTGCCGGTAACGTAGTTACCGGTGAAATGGTAGAAGAACTATTACTATCCGGTGCGGATATTGTAAAAGTAGGTATAGGTCCGGGCTCGGTGTGTACCACTCGTGTGAAAACGGGAGTGGGTTATCCGCAGCTAAGCGCTGTAATAGAGTGTGCGGATGCCGCGCATGGGCTTAGAGGACAAATCATCTCGGACGGAGGCTGTACCACACCGGGTGATGTGTCTAAAGCGTTTGGCGGTGGCGCCGACTTTGTCATGTTAGGTGGTATGCTTGCCGGACATGAAGAAAGCGGTGGAGATATCATCGAAGAGAATGATAAAAAATATATGTTGTTCTACGGTATGAGTTCCGCTACGGCCATGAACAAATACACCGGCGGCGTAGCAGAATATAGAGCTTCCGAAGGTAAGACTGTAAAGATTCCTTTCCGCGGACAAGTAGCCAGTTCTATTTTAGATATCTTAGGTGGTATCAGAAGTACTTGCACCTACGTTGGTGCCAGCAAACTAAAAGAACTCAGCAAGCGCACGACCTTTATCCGTGTAACGGAACAAGAGAATAGAATTTATTCGTAGGGGATTTTATTTGGTTCGTGAGGACATGAACCATGGTTTCGAATCATCTTAATATTAATAATAGTTAACTACTAAAAAACTTATGAGAGACCTTGGTCTATTGGGTTACACGATAGTGTTTTTATTTTTAATCTTCTTGATTACTCTAGTGGTAGGTATCATAAAGAAAAAGCCTATTTGGTTTATTATATCGGTGAGTTCTTTTTTGCTAGGCGTGGGTATGAGTATTTGGTCAATCTATATGTTGGTCAATAAAGCATATGATAAGTTTTCTACCATGTTCGAAGAAAGAAGCGGACTAGAAGTTTATGAATCTATGTTTGATAAGGTAAATGAAAATTATGTAGAGATTTTAGATCATACCGATCGGATGGTATCGGCTTTTGATACCGTATCTACCTTGCACTTGAAAATTTATCCTAAGGAGTTAAAACGTATTTTAGAGAGTAAGAAGTTTTCATCTTCGAAAGTTTCAACCAAAGATTGGAACATGAAAGACTACGGAATAGAATATGAAGTGGAATCATTTGGCGATAGCGCTTGGTTATTCATTTATACGGATGATGCAGGTTATGTACATTCCATCTATAGTAGCTTAGATAGCACCGAAGCCTTTGTGAAAAAAGTTAGAGAGTTGTAGAAGAGCATGTGCGCTATGTTATATCGGAAGTACGTGTAGCTACGTTGGTGCCAGCAAACTGAAAGAATTCAGCAAGCGCACTACCTTCATCCGTGTAACAGAATAAGAAAATAGAATATATTCGTAAGGGAGAACCATTATATTTTATATGAATAATGAATTTGAAATAATAATAAAAATTTCATGTTTAATATTGTCGCTTTATTATTTTTCTATCACAAATAATAAATTATTAAAGTATTCAATTTTATGTTATTTATTATCTATATCAGCTGCACTGATTAAGCATTATTTTGAAATCCGAATTGGACTTGGTTATTCATTTTTGTTGTTTCTAATTGGATCTATCGTATTACTTTGGATTCATACGTACAAAGAAGAAAAAATAGAATCGTTGGATAAAACATTTATTAGAGTTTTTACATTACCGATGATGCTTGATGTAATGGCTTTACTTATCTTTAAGTCGTTAAGTGTTTTAGGTTTGTTTTTCTCCATTGTTAGCCTTGGAATATTGGTTTTTTATACGATCAAATATAAAGATTCAGACTATTTAACGGAAGAATTGAGAATCATGAATTTGTTTGGAATAAATTTAGTTTTGGGTTTAGTTAGAGTTGTTTATGTATTATATAATTAGTGGGATTATCAAATAATGTTAAATGTTATATTTTTGTAATATGAAATCAAAAAGAAGAATTTCGATGCTGACTTCTTGGTCTGATATTAAAGACCGTGTATACGGTAAAAAAGGGACTAAAAGACGTGATGATCTTGAACGTGAAGTTGAAATTCTCAATCGTGCCATAGGCACAAAACATCGGTAGAAAATATTTCACAACCAATCTGCGCGCTCGCGCGCTATTTTCTCAATTACAAAGTACTACCGATATGACGCCCTTCTAGGGCTTGGATTCTTTTAATTAGAGATTGTCCGTTTGCAAAATGACAAGTAAAGATTTTGAATATATTACTATTCGTGGAAGAGTCGCATTTGCAATTTGTTGCGTTGAAAATGCTGTAGATAGATTAGATAAAGGAGCTAATGATTGGTCTTTAGTATTTGATTTTTTATGGCGTTATTGTAACCCTCCCGAAATTAGGACAAGGTAATAATAGAATAGTTCTAGTTTAAATACAATTATTCATTTCAATATATTTTTTAGGAGTAAGTCCATTTAGAGATTCATGAGGTCTATTGTTGTTATAATCTTCCATCCACTGTTGAGATAAAGATTGTACTTGTCTTATATCTTCAAACAAATAAGCATCTAGTACTTCTTCTCTAAAGCTTCTATTAAAACGTTCAATAAAGCCATTTTGCATAGGTCTGCCCGGTTGGATATACTTCACGTCAATTCCTTTGTTAAAACACCAGTCTTTAAATGTGCCGGAGATAAATTCAGGGCCATTGTCTACTCTTATCTGAGTTGGTGACCCTTTCCAATCAACTAATTCATCTAGTATCCTTGTAACTCTTTGCGAAGGCATAGAGCTTGCTGCTTCTATACAAATAGCTTCTCTATTATAATCATCTATCACATTTAATACTCTTACTTTTCGACCTGTTACTAAGGAGTCGCTCATGAAATCCATTGACCAACTCTTATTGTAAGTCATAGGCACTGTTAATGATTCTTTTACTCGTTTAGGGATTCTTCTTTTGGTTTTTCTTCGAATGTTTAGTTTCATTAAGCAGTAAACTCTTCTAACACGCTTGTAATTCCATCTAAGACCTTCTAGCCTAATCATGTCATAATACTTGTCACAACCACGTGTTGGATACTTAGAAGACAGCTCTGTAAGTTTATCTATGACCTCTCTATCGTCTTTTACTGAACGGTAATAGTAAACAGACCTTTGAAGTGATAAAATGTGACAGGCCTTCTTCAAACTTAATTGATGAGCAGACACTATGTAGTCGACTCCTTCCTTAAGCTGATTGGGCCTTAGAACTTTTTTGTGAGTACATCTTTTAAAATCTTGTGATCTAAGGCTAAATCTGCATACATGGCTTTTAGCTTACGATTTTCTTCTTCTAGCTCTTTTAATCGCTTGAGTTCGTTGCTTTCCATTCCGCCATACTTCTTTCGCCAGTTATACAACGTTGCCTTATTAATGCCTAATTCACGGCATAAATCCTCCGTGCTTTTACCAGATTCATGCTCCTTTAGAGCTTTTATAATCTGTGTTTCACTGTATCTGCTCTTTCTCATAGTCAGTTTAATTTACAAAATTTGTCTAATTTTAAACTGTCCTAGTTTCGGGGAGGGTTACATTATCCTATTGCTAATGAAATGAAGGATTTAGAATCATGGTATGAGAACGAGTCTGAATGTATACCGTATTGTGTAATGGAAGAAATACCATTCGGTTCTAAGAATTTTAAGTTTTTAAGTAATTATCAATATGAGCAATTGAGAAAATTATATTCAAATTCACATCCTTTGATTTGCGAATTGATTGACAAAACAGCTGTAATAGCAACACAAAACTTGTATGGTGGGGTTCGAGACGGCTCTCCAATTACACTAAAATATATCGATGAGATCATTTTAGCAATGAGAAAGGCTAAGATAGATTTTCCTAGGATTGATTTTTTTGAACAGTTTAAATACACAAAGAATCCTGAGAATGATTGGCAAGTGTGGGGGAATGCTATACCTAAGGAATTATTAAAAGGTATATCTAATAAAATTTAGAATGTAAGATTATTCGAATACTCCCGTCTCCCTACTAAATACTAACGACTAGTACCTAATTACTAATCCTCCGGTGCTTCCAATTCGTTAACACCACAACAAATACTACCACAAATACCGAACTCACCGGCATTAGGATAGCGGCTACAATAGGTTTTAAAAGTCCTTGCGTAGCAAAAGATAAACCAATCACATTATAGAGTAGTGATAAGATTAACGTGGATTTAATCACGCTAATCACGTGTTTGCTGTATTGAATAAATGAATGTAATCGGCGTAGTTGTTTTCCTTCTAAAATGCCATCGCTGGCAGGAGTGAAGTAAGCCGTATCATCTGTCACGGCAATACCAACTTGCGCTGCTTTTAATGCCCCGGCATCATTGAGTCCGTCGCCTAACATCAAAACTTTTTTACCTGCTGCTTTCAACGCTAACAATCGATCCATCTTATCCTGCGGTGTACATTGGAAATGCATATTGGCTTCCGGAATGTAGGTAGACAAAAATGCTTTTTCTTTATCTGTATCGCCGGATAACAAATGAACCTCATAACTCTTTGCCAATTCCGCTACCATCTCTAATACCTCCGGACGATAAGAAGGAGCAAATGAGAAATAGCCTTTTAAGGTATTGTCAATCGTAACATACACACGAGTTTCATTATTGGTAGTATTCGGTGTTAACCAAGCTGCTGAACCAATCTGTATCGTATGATGAGCGATTTGTCCTTCAATACCTTTTCCGTGAATCTCTTGATAGGATTCTAGTTTGAAGGTCATCGCTTGAGCAAACTGCTTAGTGATTTGCTGACTTAATGGGTGAGTAGACTGACGAGTCAACGAATACACGTATACTTTTTCTTCGTCGGTTAAATGACCATTCCACTCTAAATCGGACGTGTGGTGATCGGTCAGTGTACCTGTTTTGTCAAAGACAATGGTATCAACGGTACTCACTTGTTCGATGGTATCGGAATTTTTTAAATAGAATCCTGCTTTACTCAACCAGCGCAATCCATTACTTAACCCAAAGGGCATAGTCAAGGCCATGGCACACGGACAAGCAATCAACAACACCGATGTAAAGGGATATAAAGCATGCGTAGGGTCAATGTACCACCAAACACCTAAGGTCGTAAAGGCGATGATTAAAGTGCCTATAGTAAAATATTTACTGAAGGTAAGGATGAAGGAAGCGAGATAGGCATTGTTGTCTTTTTTGAACACATCATGATTCCATAGTTGTACTAAATAACTGTTGGAAACAGATTTGTTCACCAGTGCTTCAATAGCTGTTCCTTTTTGTTTACCACCTGCATAAATCACATCACCGGTTTTTACACGCACGGGATGAGATTCACCTGTTACGAAGCTGTAATCAATCAGCGCATCTCCGGAAGTTAATATCGAATCAGCCGGAATGATTTCTTCATTACGGATGCGCATGACTTGTCCGGGTTGTATATCGGTCACAGGAATAGATTTGTATCCACTATCTTCTTTAACTTGAATCGCTACAGGGAAGTAGGCAAGGTAGTCACGTTCATAAGAGAAATGTTGGTATACACGCTGTTGATACCATTTTCCAATTAATAAGAAAAATGTTAGACCTGTTAAGGAATCAAAATATCCGGGACCTGTATGAGAGATAACTTCATACACACTGCGTAAGAATACAGATGTTATACCTATACAGATGGGCACATCTAAATTTAAGACTTTATGTTTTAATCCAGTGAAGGCAGAAATGTAATAGTCTTTTGCAGAGAAGAAGACTACTGGTAATGCCAGTATTAAATTTATATATCCTAATAAATGGTAGATAGCTCCATCCGCTATTTGGTCAATGCCTAAATATTCCGGAAAGCTCAACATCATGATGTTACCGGAACAGAATCCTGCTACACCTAATTGATAGAGTAGGGTGTGGTTCTTCTTCTCTGTTTTATTTCCTGCAATATTCTCTAAGCTGATGTGAGGAGGATAACCTATGGTATGCATCATCTCCACAATTTGGCGCAGTGTTACTTCTTTTGGTTGATAGGAGATTTGAATCTCTTTTCGCACAAAGTGTACGCGTGCTTGTATCACACCAGGTACTAACTTGTGTAAGTTCTCTAATAGATAAATACAAGAACTACAGTGGATAGTAGGGATATGGAAACTCACATGTACCGTATCTTCGTTCTTGAAACGAATGATGCGATCTACGATGTCTTCATCATCTAAGTAACTGTATTGTTCGGAAACGCTAGGGCGTACTTTAATGCCCGGTTTAGCATCGAGTTCGTAGTAGTTACATAAATCATTTTGATCTAGTAATTCATACACGGTTTGGCAACCGGAACAGCAAAAATGTTTATCCTCCCATAAGATATCGTTTTGGGAACATTCATCACCGCAGTGAGCGCAATGAACTTTTTCCGTTGGGAGGGCTAGTTTCATATTCTAATTCAATGTCACTTAATTAAGAAAGTATTTATTTCTTATTTAATAATCCCCACCATTAAAATGGTGGGCTACCTATCGCTTGACGTAAACTCAGCAGTTAATTCCTGGCGGTTTGTCAGCCCACGGTTTCAACCGTGGGGATTATTAATAAAAAACTAGTTACGCATGTTGCGTAATTTCATTTCTTCAATAATAGTTATGTTACTTCCCGACATTTGTACCAATCCTTCGTCTTTAAAATCGGAGAGAGTACGAATAACTGTTTCTTTGGAAGCCCCAACAATCGAAGCTAAGTCGTCACGTGAAGCAGTAATGCTTTTGGTTCCTTTAGCTGTTGTTTGGTATTCATCGTAAATCATTAGTAAAGATTCAGCTACGCGCTTACGCACTGAGTTGTACGCCAGTTTTAACAAACGTTCTTCGTTCTCAACTATGTTGTTACTTAGAAGTTTGATGAATTTTTCAGCAATGTGAATGTTACTATATATTAATGCGAAGAATTCTTGTTTCGGAATGACACAAATATCAGAATCTTCCATGGCCATAGCGGAGTCGCTATACTTCATGTCTTCCAATAGATTTACATAACCAATGTAATCACCTTCTTTATGAAGACCGGTGATGTACTCACGACCATCGTCATTGGTTTTGTACGACTTTACTTTTCCTTTAATTAAAAAGAAAAGTGAGTTAGCCATGTTACCTTCCGAATATAATAGTTGTTTCTTTTTATATCGACTTATGCGACGCTCATCAGCAATCAGTTGTTCTAGCTCTTTGGTGCTACGAACTTCTTTTACCATATCGTTTAACTGATCAATGGTATTTCCGGATTGAGCTTTTACTAATTCATTTTTACGCAAGCGAATTTCAATGGCATCTAATAGTTCGATGTCGTCAAAAGGTTTGGTCAAATAATCATCTGCACCAAGGTTCATTCCTTTTCTTAAATCAGCCTTTTCTGTTTTAGCAGTTAGGAAGATGAAAGGAATACCTGCGGTTTCTTTGGATTTGCTTAATACATGTAATACACCATAACCATCTAATTCCGGCATCATGATATCACACACGATTAAGTCAGGCAGATGTTTTTTGGCTAACTCAACACCTATTTTCCCATTTTCAGCAGCATATACTTGATAGTTCGAAAGCTCTAGTATTTCGGCTAGGTTTTCTCGAACATCTAAGTTGTCTTCTATCAATAAAATGGTTTTAGCGCTCATGTGATAAAAATTAGGTCAATGGAATTTTTATAAAGAAGGTACTACCTTCATTGAGTTTACTTTCAAATTTGATTTCACCGTTCAATAAGTCTAAATACTTTTTCACGATATTTAAACCTAATCCTGTTCCTTCTATGTTTGTTACGTTTTGTGCACGGAAGAAACGACTGAACAAATGAGATTTGTCATCGTCGGGAATCCCGATACCTTGGTCTTGTATTTGAATCGCGAAAAAGGCTTTATCTACCTCCGTTGTTACTCTGATCGTTTTCCCTTCGTCGGAATATTTAATCGCGTTAGATAGTAAATTGATGATGATGTTTTTGATAATGTTTTTATCCATGATCACATCACTTTCACCGGAAGTAGAGTAGATGATTTCTTGTTTGTTTTTCAATACTGGACTAATCTCGTCTATCGCTTCTTGTACTAACTCTTCAACTTCAAAGGCTGTGGGTTGAATCACCACACGACCTTCCTCTAATTTACTTAGAGATAAGAAGTCGTTCAGGATGTTTGTCATGTTAGCCACAGATGACTTGATGCGGTTGATGTGTTTCACACGTTTCTCGTCATCGTCTGTAGCTTTGTATTTGCCTATTAAAGAAGCGGAGGATAGAATAGCACTTAGTGGAGTTCTAAACTCATGTGAAGCCATGGTAACGAAGCGAGACTTTAACTCGTTTAGTTGCATTTCTTTTTTCAAGGCTTCTTTCACTTCTCTTAATTCTGAAATATCGTGAATGATACCGGTGAAGATTTTACGTTCACTTAATTCTACTTCACTTATACTTAAAAGGAAAGGGAAGGTGCTGCCGTCTTTTCTACGACCCACTACTTCACGTCCGCGACCAATGATACTTCCTTTACCGGTGTGATTGTATTTATCAATGTATTGATCATGTCTTCCACGATCCGGTTCAGGCATTAATATTTTTATGTTTTGGCCAATTAATTCTTCTTCCGTAAATCCGAACAAACGAGTTACTGCCGGGTTGATCGTTTCAATCAATCCGCGTTGGTCGATGGTAATGATGCCATCTACAGCAGTATCTATTATAGCTCTCAAGCGTAAATCGGTATCGGCTTTGGAGACTATCTCTTTTTTCATACACTTTATCTTCTGACAAATAAAGTTAAGGATAGTCTGTTATTGTTTCAATAATTAATTGTTAACCACACGTGAAAAGTGTGATCTACATGTAATTTAGGTCGTTGTTCTTCTTTAAATGGATAATACCCAAAGCATTAAAGAACAGAATAATTGGGTAGGCAGGGTCAAATTCATGCCATTTCACACCAAAATTAGCGCGACCTCCTAGTTTATGGTGGTTATTGTGATAACCTTCACCAAACATTAAAACGTCTACAGGTAATAAGTTTTTAGCAGTATCATTCACTTGGAAGTTCACATAACCATATTTATGCGCAAACCAGTTGATGATCACACCGTGTACAGGACCCATTAAATAGTGGATAGGCAACAATAAGAATTCCCACCAATATTCAGCAAAGTAGATGTAGAAGATAGTATATGCAGTACCCCAAGCGATGCGAGAGAACCAATTATCACCAATCTTTTCCATGAATGACCAATAAGGAACATTTTTTGTGTATTTAGGTTCCACCGGATAGCGATGGTGTAGAATATCGTTGTATATATTTTTCGTTTTCCACATCATATCGAAAATTCCGGTAGAATAGGAAGGTGAATGAGGATCTTTTTCCGTATCGGCATAGGTATGATGTAAACGGTGCATAACTCCATATGCATAAGGACTTAGAAAGGAAGAACCTTGAAATATCCAAGTCATAAAGTAGAAAACCTTTTCCCAAAATTTGTTCATCGTAAACATTTGATGGGCTGCATATCGATGCAAGAAGAAGGTTTGTGCAAATAGTGATAGGTACCAGTGTGCAATAAAGAAGATAAGTATTGCCATGAAGCTTTTTTTTGGTTAAATTGGGCAATGCAAAACTAAGTTTTATAGTTAGAGGAATAGATGACCAAAGTCATTTTTTAGACTGTAATCGCTCATCCTTTTCCTATATAGATTAGTGTTGTTTTGTATCAATCTAATGAACGGATATGAGTGTTATTTTTATATTAATCGGATTCAGCATTATCGTGGCTACGGGCTTTTTGGCGGCTTTTTTATGGGCTGTTAAAAGTGGTCAGTATGACGACGATCGTTCTCCATCTGTGCGAATATTATTAGATGATGCTCCTGTCAAAAAGAAACCTTAACCAATCACTTTACACATGAACAGCGGAACCATGGAACGTTTTTCCTATGACAACTCAATCGTACGTAGTTTTATGTACGCCACTATTGTCTGGGGTATTATCGGGATGCTGGTAGGGCTAACAGCAGCCTTACAGTTAGTATTTCCGATTTTTAACTTTTCGGAGTTTACCACCTTTGGTAGAATTCGACCTTTACACACTAATGCAGTCGTATTCGCCTTCGTTGGGAACGGAATGTTTGCAGGAATTTATTATTCATTACAACGTTTATGTAAAGCTCGTATGATGAGTGATTTCCTTAGTTGGTTTAATTTCTGGGGTTGGCAATTAATCATAGTTTCAGCTGTATTAACATTGCCCTTAGGTTATACTACTAGTAAAGAATATGCTGAGCTAGAATGGCCTATCGATATTGCTATTGCTTTAGTTTGGGTAATCTTTGGTATTAATATGTTTGGAACGATTCTAAAGAGAAGAGAACGTCACTTATATGTTGCTATTTGGTTTTATATCGGAACTTTTGTTACCGTTGCAGTATTACATATAGTCAACTCTTTCGGTATGCCGGTTCACTTCATGAAAAGTTATTCCTGGTATGCCGGAGTTCAAGATGCTTTAGTTCAATGGTGGTATGGACACAACGCTGTTGCATTCTTCTTAACTACTCCGTTCTTAGGTTTGATGTATTACTTTGTTCCCAAGTCAGCTAATCGTCCAATCTATTCTTATCGCTTATCTATTATTCACTTCTGGGCTCTCATTTTCTTATATATCTGGGCTGGACCTCACCACTTATTATACACATCACTTCCGGACTGGGCGCAATCTTTAGGTGTTGTATTTTCAGTGATGTTGATCGCTCCATCATGGGGTGGTATGTTGAATGGTTTATTCACTTTGCGTGGTGTTTGGGATAAGGTACGTGAAGAACCTATCTTGAAATTCTTAGTAGTGGCGCTTACTTGTTATGGTATGGCTACTTTCGAAGGACCTATGTTGTCCCTTAAAAATGTGAATGCGATCGCACACTTTACGGATTGGGTAGTAGCCCACGTTCACGTTGGTGGATTAGGATGGAATGGATTCTTGTTGTTCGCAATGATTTATTATATAGTTCCTAAAATGTGGAACACGGAATTATTCTCAACTAAACTGGCTAACTTCCATTTTTGGATAGGTACCATGGGAATTGTGTTCTACGCAGTTCCATTGTATTGGGCTGGATTCACTCAAAGTGCCATGTGGAAAGAATTTACTGCTGATGGAGTGTTGGCTTACCCTAACTTTTTAGAAACAGTAACTCAGTTGAAAACAATGTATTTCTTACGTGTAGTAGGTGGTGTATTTTATTTATCGGGTGTTATTGTAATGACTTATAACGTTGGGAAGACCATTGCTAAAGGTGTATTTATTCCTAACGAAGATGCAGAAGCTCCGGCATTACAACCTTATGAAGCTCACGGAAAGGATCATTGGCACCGAGTGATTGAACGTCGTCCAATTCAAATGTTAATTTTCTCTTTGATAGTTATTCTGATTGGAGGTCTTGTAGAAATGGTTCCAACTTTCTTGGTGAAATCTAATATCCCAACTATTGCTTCTGTAAAACCATATACTCCATTAGAGTTGGAAGGTCGAGATATATACATACGTGAAGGTTGTAATAACTGCCATACACAAATGGTGCGACCATTCCGTTCAGAAACGGCTCGTTACGGAGAGTATTCTAAAGCAGGTGAATTTGTTTATGACCACCCATTCTTGTGGGGCTCTAAGCGTACAGGTCCTGATTTACATAGATTGGGAGGTAAGTACCCAGATTCATGGCACTACAATCATATGTTAGATCCTGAATTAACTTCTGCCGGTTCTATCATGCCAGCATACCCACATTTGTTTGAACACTCTTTAGACGTGTCTCATATTGCCGGTAAAATTGGAGCTATGAGGACTATTGGAGTTCCTTATCCTGAAGGTTATGAAAATCAAGCCGTGAAAGATATTCAAATACAATCAGACGCAATCGTTGCGAGCTTAGCTAAAGATAAAATCAAAGTAAGTTCAGATAAAGAAATCGTAGCATTGATCGCTTATCTACAACGTTTAGGTATAGATATTAAAGTACAACCAACCTCAAGCACAAAGTAATATGTTAAAATTTATCAAACATCATATGACAGAAATTACGGGTATTGAAATATACCCGATTATTTCCTTTGTCTTGTTTTTCTCCTTCTTCATCGGTGTGACGATTTGGGTGTTTAAAACGAAGAAAGAACACTTTAATAATTTATCCAATATTCCTTTGGACGATAATAAATAATCGAAACGACTATGAAACTTTCTATATATTCTAAGTTAAAATATTTCATGTGGGTGCCATTGATGTTTTTGGTTACTATATCCCATGCTGAAGAAGTAACAACAACGACAGCAACTACCGATTCCGGATTTACAATTTCGACATTCGCTTTGTATATGATTTTACTCATGTTGGTGATAGTTCTTTTTGCACTAGTAGCCATGTTGTCAGGAGTACTAGCTTTACGTACTGCTATCCTAAAAGAGAAAGGAGAAGAAGTACAACCGTTGTTTAAGTTTGTGGATGCTGTACCAATTGAACGTGAACATGAAATCATGACGGATCACATATATGATGGTATTAGAGAATTGGATAACTCGATGCCTACCTGGTGGGTATATATGTTCTATGCTACTATAGTATTCTCATTTGCATATATCTGGTACTACCACTTTGGCGGAAATGGAGCATTACAAGATAAAGAGTATCAAATGGAATTAGTAGCTGCAGAAGAACAAGTGAAAAAAGCAGCTGATGCTATGAATGAAAATACAGTTACATTAATTACAGATAAATCATTGTTTGCTGAAGGGGAACAGTTGTATATGGATAACTGTGTGGCTTGTCATGGAAAACTTGGAGAAGGTGGCGTGGGACCTAATTTAACAGATCCTAATTGGTTGCATGGTGGCGATATTAAATCGGTATTTAAGACTATTAAATATGGTGTACCTAGTAAAGGTATGATTGCTTGGCAGGCTCAATTAAGCCCTAAGCAAATTCAACAAGTAGCTAGTTATATTAAATCCTTAAAAGGTACTAATCCTCCTAATGGTAAAGAGCCACAAGGGGATGTCTATGATGGAGAGTAATCTTCATCGTGGTTAAAGATTCTCAGTGTTAACCTCCGCGATAAAAGGTGAACACTTTTATCACGGAGGTTTTTATTTGTAGAATGTTTCTAATTCATTAGGGGGAAAAGTGTAAAGTATGAAAAGTGTAGAAGAAGATATATATGCCGATGAATCTTTTCGAGATTCAATAGCGACGATAGGTGAAGATGGGAGTAGAAAATGGATATATCCAAAGAAACCCAAAGGTAAATTCACTAACTATCGAAAGATATTCGGATACAGTTTGTTTACTTTATTTCTTTTGATGCCATTTCTTCGTATCAACGATGAACCTGTATTGCTGTTAAATATTATTGAAAGGCATTTTACCATTTTAGGCGTCGTATTCTGGCCTCAAGATTTTCATTTATTCCTTTTGGCCATGATGACCGGTATAATATTTATTGTGGTATTTACAGCCATTTTTGGTCGCATTTTTTGCGGATGGATTTGTCCCCAAACTATTTTTATGGAATTACTTTTTAGACCTATTGAATATGCTATTGAAGGAGATTATAAAAAGCAAATGGCATTAAACGCTGCTCCATTGACCGGGTCAAAATTTATTAAGAAATTCTCGAAACATCTAGCTTTCTTTTCTCTTTCATTTCTTATCTCTAACGTGTTTTTAATGTATGTTATAGGTAGTGAAAATTGGATTAGTATGGTAACAGATAATCCACTGAATCATACCGCTGGATTAATCATGATGTTGATTTTTACCGGGGTGTTTTATGGAGTATATGCGCGCTTTAGAGAACAAGTTTGTACACAAGTATGCCCTTATGGAAGATTACAAGGGGTGTTGACAGACAAAGACACAATTGTCGTAGCTTATGATTACGAACGTGGAGAACCTAGAGGTAAATTAAGTAAAGGTCAGTATAATACTTTGAAAGGAGATTGTGTAGATTGTAAACTTTGTGTCCACGTGTGTCCTACGGGGATTGATATTCGAAATGGAGTACAGATGGAATGTGTCAATTGTACTGCTTGTATTGATGCTTGTGATGAAGTTATGTTGAAAATTAACAAACCCGTAGGCTTGATACGATACGCATCGGAGAATGCTATTGCTAATAAAGCGGCATTCAAATTAACCAAAAGGGTCATATCTTATTCTCTAATTTTATTATGTTTAATGAGTGCCATGACCGTGTTGTTAGCTACGCGTCCGGATATTCAAACTTCCATCCTACGAACACCAGGAATGTTGTATCAGGAGAAATCTCCTGGTGTGTATACCAACTTGTATGACTTGAAAATTATTAATAAAACAAAGAAAACATTTCCCGTTAGCTTTAAAATTGAAAATGTAAAAGGAGATATCCTTCCTGTAGGCCATATACCGGGTGCTCAATCTAAGTCCATTACAGATGGTAAAATATTTATTCAATTGCCGGAGTCTAGTTTGAATGGTTTGAAAACAGAATTGTCCATTGGAGTGTATCATGGAAATGAAAAAATTGAAACAATTAAAACGACCTTTGTAGGTCCAGCTCAATAATTATGAAACTGTCTTGGCCAATTTATTTAGCAATTTCTTTAGGTAGCTTCATGCTATTTATAGGCTATCTTGTGTATCGTACGTATGGTGTAAATAATGATTTAGTTTCTGAAGAATATTACAAATTGGAATTAGATTATCAAAACCGTATTAATAAGATGCAAGCGGCATCCGATGCAGGAATAGTAGTTACAACCGAGCGTAAGGATAGTTTCTTGATTATTCATTTTAACCGTCCGGTGATTCAGCCGGGGACAAAAGGAACGATTACACTGTATCGTCCATCGGAGAAAGTGTCGGATAAAGTATTCCCTATAGAAATTGAAGAAGGGGTAGATCAAATAATTGCTGTGAATGATTTAGCTAAAGGCTGGTATCAATTACAGATTGATTGGTCGAACGAACATGCTTCCTTTTACATTGAAAGAGATTTAACTATTCAATAATGTTTTTCATCACTGCCATTGTATTCGGTTTATTAAGCAGTTTCCACTGTGTGGGAATGTGCGGACCTATTGCTTTGGCTTTACCTGTGATTCCCAATACGTCTAATTGGATAACGGTACTTATTTATAATACGGGAAGAGTAGTCACTTACTCTATGATGGGAGCCGCCATGGGAATGATAGGGTATTCGTTACAATGGTGGGGAGCACAACGGTATCTTTCTATTATTGCAGGAGTAGGTATTGTTTTATTTACACTGTGGTATTGGCTGGCTAAATCAAGCATGGGATCCGGGTTTGTTTGGGTCAGTTTTCTTAAAAAGAAATTTCAATATTTTATACAACAAAAATCACTTAGCGGGATTTTTGCGTTAGGTATCATTAATGGTTGGTTACCTTGTGGTGTTGTTTATTTAGCTCTCTCTGCTTCCATTATGATGGGTTCCATTGGAGGAAGTGCTGTATATATGGCCGGATTTGGTTTAGGTACTATTCCGATGATGGCAGCTTTATCTTATGTAAGACAAGCTTCTTTTTGGAAACGGTGGTCACTACATAAATGGATTCCCGTTTATTCGTTAACGCTGGGAATGCTTTTATGTGTACGTGGTATGTCTCTTGGGATACCTTATCTTAGTCCGGAAGTAAAAGAAAACAAAGTGAATTGTTGTCATCCTTCTACAGCCTCAACAACAGCAGCACCTTCCTGTCATTAATCATATAAAGAAATGAATCCCTCTTTGATTGAAAAGTACAATGTTCCGGTACCACGCTATACCAGTTATCCTACGGTTCCGCATTGGGATAAAAACTCTTTTACTTTAGATATATGGAAATCGAAGGTGAAAGAAGCCTTTCAAGTGTATGGTAAAAAAGAAGGAATTAGTGTTTACATACATCTTCCATATTGTGAAAGCTTATGTACCTATTGTGGATGTAACACTCGCATCACGATTAATCATGCCGTAGAGCGTCCGTATATAGAGCATGTGATTCAAGAGTGGAAGTCTTATGTAGCCTTACTAGGAGAGAAACCGGTTATTCAAGAATTACATTTAGGTGGAGGAACTCCTACCTTTTTTAGTCCGGAAAATTTAAGATATCTCATTCAGTCTATCAATGCGGAAGCTATAGTATCTCCGTATAAAGAGTATAGTTTTGAAGGGCATCCGGCGAATACAACCAAAGAACATTTACAAACTTTATTCGAAGAAGGATTTACTCGTGTCAGTTTCGGTATACAAGACTTTGACCCTAAAGTTCAAGATACGATTCATCGCTTTCAGTCAAAGGAGCAGGTAGCTTACGTAACGAATACCGCTCGTGAGATAGGATATACATCTGTGAATTTTGATTTAGTTTATGGTTTGCCTTTTCAAACCATTGTTTCCATACAAGATACCTTTAGTGTGTTACAAAAATTACGTCCGGATCGAATTGCCTTTTATAGTTATGCGCATGTGCCTTGGTTGAAACCGGGGCAACGTAAATACACGGAACTAGATTTGCCTGATAATGCTTTCAAAAGATCACTGTATGAAACAGGTCGTGAGATTATGGAGTCAGAAGGCTATATGGAAATAGGCATGGATCACTTCTCACTACCGGAGGATAGTTTGGCTATTGCCTTGAATGAAGGAAAGCTACACCGCAACTTCATGGGATATACTACTTGTTCTACTACGATGTTGATTGGTCTAGGCTGTTCTAGTATCAGTGATGTAGGATTAGGGTATGCTCAAAATCCTAAAGTAGTAGAAACATATTTTGCTCAAGTAGAGAAAGAAGGTATTACAGCGGTCAGCGGACATATATCATCCGATGAAGATCGACAAATACGCGAGTGGATTAAATCATTGATATGTACCTATCAGTTGAACGTATCTTTAGATGATATGACGGCGATATTACAAGCTGATGGAGGAAGTTCTTTATTAGAGATGGTATCCGAAGGATTGATACATTTAACAGCTGAATCTATTTCGGTGACGGAAGTCGGTAAATCATTTATCCGAAACATCTGTGCTTGCTTAGATCCGTACTATTCATTGGAAGTAGAAAAGCCGATGTTTTCGAAGAGCATTTAAAGGGAATGGTGAATGGAAAATTGTGAATGGTGAATTGGCGCGTGGCGTAAGTATTATACTTTTATAAAATTTAGATAAGGTTAATTGTAACCTATTAAACTATAAATGATTTAGAACTATAATTGACTATTATGATGAAGTTAGTTATCCCTAATTCACCATTTACCATTCAATAACGGTTTCATTAATCTTTGTACCGTAGCTTCTTTTAAGTTTTTTCCGATAAAAACTAAGCCGGTGTTTTCAACCGGTGTTTCGGTTTCTTCCATTTTGATGTAATCACCTACCGATTGAATCAAGTAGTTTTTATGATCATCACCTTTCAAATATCCTTTGATACGATACAGTTGATTCGGGTATTGATAAAAGTATAACTGCATAGCACCTAAAAAGGCTGTAGGAGTAATCTTAGTTTCTGTTTCGAATAATACCGAACGAATGATATGTGATTCGGTAGGCATTGTTAATGGCGCGTATTTCCAAGGTCTTTTGATAGGTTCAGCCGGATCTGTGATGATGGTGAAATCTATCTTGCCTTGTGAAGCGCGAACAATAGGAGTAAAGGGATTCGCAATTTGTAAATCGTGTTGTACTTGAGCTACTTTTTCTTCGCTCACCAAATCTACTTTGTTTAATAGCAATACATCACTGCGACTAATTTGTTTACCACACTCTACGGTGTCTTGCATACGAGCTTCCCACTGCGTTACATCTACTAAACAGATGGTAGAAGCTAAGTGGTAATACTCTTTTACTTCTTGAGTATGAAATAACTTTTGAATGTTACCCGGGTCGGCAATACCTGTACTCTCGATGATTAATACCTCCGGTGGAGTTTCTTGACTAATCAATTCTCCAAGTACATTGAATAACTCAGTATCTAAATCACAACAGATACACCCGTTGCTTAAAGGTACTACTGAGTCAATTTTTTTATTCAGTAAGGTTTGGTCGATATTAATGGCTCCGATTTCATTTTCTATTACAATGACCTGTTGATTAGAAAAAGTAGAAAGGAATTGGTTTAAAAAAGTAGTTTTCCCCGCGCCTAAAAAGCCCGTGATTAAATAGGTGGTAATCATGTAAAAGGAGGGAGGTATTTATTCTGCTTTTTTCAAACAGATGGAGGAAGCTTTAAATTTGCAAGGATTATCCATTAATTCTTTAATATCTTCTTGGGTGATATCCTGAGGGTGCTTGGGTACCTTATACATCTTCATTTTATCGGTATCGCAACACTCAATCATGATAATGGTCTCTACTACATCGCCGGAGCAAGTCCCTTTTACCAGCAAACATCGCTCATCATTGATGTTAAGTTGCTTTCGCAGGGATGTTTTAAGTCTACCTAAAGCATCTTGACAGCTGTTCACCGGCTGAGCTTGATTGGAGTCCGAATATTGAATTTCTACCATAATCGTGCTGTTTCAGGATAGATATACGTTATAAGAGTTATTGAGTTGAATAATATGCAATTTTACTATAATATTTAAGTAAATACAATTCATAAAGAATATATAATTGCTTAAAGCAGAAGCCAATCCATTCGATGAGCTTGTACTATCTTTTTGGAAGGAGACCAACTGAAGGTGGTAAACTTCCCGTCTTGTGAAGCTACTAAGGCTAGTGCATCTTGCTGGTCTTGCGTGAATTGAGCGGCAGATAAGTGTCGGGTACCGCCGTGTAAGGCCGGATGAACTGTTTTGGGTTCAAATCCTATGGTAGGTTCTGTGAGTAAGATGGATTCAACGATAGGATTATTTCCGGCGCGAATGATTTTTTCTCCGAATGCTATCACTTCTAAAGAGTCGTTCATGATAATGGCTCCGTCAATAGCGGTAAGTCCTGCAATCTTATCAATTTCTTTAGCCACGGCACGTTTCCAGTCATCGGAATTGAGTTCGTTGCCGTGTACAACATTAAGTTTGGAAAGACCTATATAAGAGGGTACAATTTCATGTAACAAGGGTTGAGAAATCGATGCTCGCCATTGATGAGTATTCGTAGGGATAATTAGTATAGTACCGCCACGACGGTGAATACGCATGGATACTGCCAATTGAAGTAAGATATGTAACTGTGCAGAGTCTTTGCCCGGGGCGCTAATTTCCAAATCTAACATGGATTGCAATATTTTAGGGCAATCAATCATATCTTTGCTATTGTCAGATACGATTTTTACATCATCGCCATTAAGTACCGCTACGTTAGCGAATTTTCCAAGACCATCACTTCTTCGATGTTTAATGACCAGTAATCCCGGTTCCGATACATCTACAGTGAATGAAAGGTGTGGAACCGTAGAGGTACTACCCCAGATATACAAATCATCTTCATCGTTTTTCCATACTCCCAAATGAATTCCTGCACGCTCAAAGCCGGGAGCTATTTTTAATAAAGCATTAGGTTCTAAGGGTAAATATCGGGAGAGTAATAAAGGGTGTTCCACTTGTTCAGGTGAGACGTAAGCTAAAGATATTCTTGGACTTTGTCCTTCCTCTTTTCGTAAACTCGTCCAAAAAGCAACATCCAGCATACGTTCGATGGTGGTTGAGTTGGGAACTTCCGCTAAATCTAATAATCCGTTTTTCCGAGCTTCGTTAGCGTGGGTAAGGAAAATATTTTCCACAACGCCTGAAACTTGGCTTGCAGCGACATAAGATGTGGACGTTCCGATAGAAATGGACATACGATTTTTACGAATAATGCTTAATTTAGAGGTCCGGTAATAAAAATGTTACCTAGTAACCATGTCCATAACGGATTACGAATCAACTAAGTTCCATGGTGGCGTGAATTTCAAGTATTTAAATTAAAAATCAATATAAATGTTAACTCATCACGTATTATTCTGGTTAAAGGCAGAAACCACTGCCGAACAAAAAGCAGCTTTTAGAAAAGGCTTGGAATCTTTAAATGGTATAGAATCGGTTGAGGCCATGTATGTGGGAGTTCCTGCTCCCATAGAGCGTGCGGTTGTGGATACCACTTATACTTTCTCCTTATTGATTGTATTTAAAGATATGGTCGGACATGATACGTATCAAGTACACCCTTTGCATAAAGCCTTTTTGGAAGAATTCAGAGTAATGTTTGAAAAAGTAGTTATCTATGATTCTCAATAGGTAGGCCTATAAAAGGGAAATCCCGCAACCGAACCGAAGTTCAAATCACGGGAAATCTTTCAACCAGCTATGGACTACAAATGTAGGATACGGTTTTAACTTTTGCAATAGTAAAAGGGAAAATTCTAGACTTTTTAGTATTTTACTGTAAATATGGTAGTAGAGACTTATTACTTGGCATTGAAAAAATCTCTCATTTTAATTTTTAACACACATGGCAACCAACGCACAACTAAAGGAAAAAGCATTAGAATCTTTAAAAGATAAATGGGGTATAGCTATTGGAGGAACTTTACTATTCGGTGTCATGATGGCAGCCGCTAGCTTTATTCCTTTTGCCTCTTTAATCGTTACAGGTCCATTAACTTTAGGATGGATATATTTCTATTTAAAAATATCTAAAGGGGAAGAACCTCAAATTGATAATTTATTTGAAGGTTTTAAAAAGTTTGAAAATGCTTTAGTGTTGTATATTCTGGAGTCTATTTTTATAATTCTATGGATGTTACTATTAATTGTTCCTGGAATTATTGCGGCAATTTCCTATTCTCAAGCATACTACATCATGGCTGAAGATCCCAATATTAAACCTATGGAAGCTATCGATAAAAGTAAAGCCATGATGGATGGGTATAAATGGAAATATTTTGGATTAGGTTTTCATTTCTTTGGATGGTTTATTTTATGCTTATTAACTGTCGGAATTGGTTTTCTTTGGTTGATACCTTATATGACTACCACTTTTACCAATTTCTATCATGATGTAAAAGGTGACTTTAAAGGGGCAGTACCGGTATCACCTGTGTTGGATGGGAATGAGTATTAAAAAAAGATATAAACGTGAAACGAGTGTAATTAATATTGCACTCGTTTTTTATTCCATATGAAATTAAAAAGTGTTCATCATATCGCCATCATTTGTTCCGATTACTCAAAGTCTAAAAAGTTTTATACGGAGATTTTGGGATTAGAAATAGTACAAGAAATTTATAGAGAAGCGAGAGATTCTTATAAGTTGGATTTAGCCTTAAATGGTCAATACATTATCGAATTGTTTTCTTTTCCCAATCCCCCCGCACGACCTTCCCACCCCGAAGCCGCAGGTCTTCGCCACTTGGCCTTTGCGGTCACAGACATACATGCCTCCGTTCTACATTTAAACAAACACGGTGTCGAAACAGAACCCATTCGCACCGATGAATACACACAAAAGAAATTTACCTTCTTCGCTGACCCGGACGGATTACCGTTGGAGATATATGAAACTGTCTGAACTAGGATTTACTTGATTAAAGGATTAATATGATGGAGTTCTAAATCGGGAATAAAAAATCACGACACATGTTTTCTTCGGATTTAGATTTATATCTAATATCAGTGATAAGTACTATCTCAGGAATATTTGAATCAATGAGACAAGATTAATATAGGTACTAAAAATCATTACAATCCTTTAATCAAGTAAATCCTAGTTAAGACAATTTTCCCATTTTGGGAAAATCTTTCCTCCATTCTCCTTCATTTTTCTTCCTCTCCATTATTGCAAGTATTTTGCAGTTTACTCAGCAGCTATGGTACTCCGAATACGAGTGATATGTATTCTATTGTTTTTGTTTTACTTTTCTTCCTACGCACAAGACATCTCTCAACTTGGTAAAGGGAAAGCTTTGTCTTATTCCGGAAATATATCTGTTCAACAATCATGGAATCACATCGAAGGCATACCCTCACGTAGGCCTCCTTACTTCTGGATGTTACAAGGTTCGTTGAACTTGTCTTTGTATGGTTGGTCGGTGCCTATTTCAGGTATGTATGCCAACGAGCAATTTTCTTATCAGCAACCCTTTCAGCAATACGGATTAAGTCCGCAGTATAAATGGCTAACGTTTCATATTGGTTATCGATCGTTAAGCTTTTCTCCTTATACCTTAAGCGGTACCACCTTTTTAGGCGGAGGAATAGAACTTAAGCCGGGAGCGTGGAACATCGCTTTGTTATATGGTCGATTTCGAAAAGCAGAACAAGGTGTAGACTCGCTTTTTACTCCCATGTATGAGCGTTGGGGTGGTGGATACAAGTGCGCTCGTGTCGGTAAGCGCACGACCTTAGAACATACACTCTTCACTGCCTTCGATGATACAGCTTCCCTTGTGCGAAAAGATTCCACTAAGCCACAGTCGGCCTTGAACTTGTCACTTAAGTGGATTCAAAAGTTCGGAAAATATTGGAGCACGGAAATGGAAGTAGCCCGAGTGTATTGGGTACATGATGCTAGAGTGAAACAGGAACCCGGTACCACTTCTAAAATCATTCAAAAATTACTACAAACAGAAGCTCCTTCTGAAATTCATCATGCATATAAGACCGGAATTTATTACAAACGAAAATCGTATGGATTAGGATTGCAATGGGAACGTATTGATCCGGGATATCAGACGTTAGGCAGTTATTTCTTTCAGCAAGACATAGAGAAATGGAGTGTGGCACCATTTTTAAAATTAGATAAATGGAAAGCTTCATTTCAAGGAAATATAGGGATACAGCGAACGAATTTAGCGAAGGAGCAAGGTACTGCAACCCAAAGGTCTTATCTGCAGCTATCTTTCCAGTGGAAATGGTCCAAGCGCGGACAAGGATCCGTTTCGTTTTCAAATGCTACTACATACACTCGCACTATGTATCGCATTCGTACACTTCAGCAGTGGGATTCATTAAGGTATTATCAAATCAATACTTCTTGGCAAGCGCAAGTACAATATCAGTTGGGAACAACTGAATCCATGCAGAGTTGGCAGAATACCTTTAATTATCAGGAAGTACAACAAGTGTCGCCCACGAAAACAATCACACCATTTTATTCAGCTACTTCCGGTTATCGCAAAACATGGAAAGAAAAGAAAATTACTTTTTATGGCGGGGTGCAGTTTTCTGCCTCTCCCTATTTTGGTGCTTATTCAAAGGCTATTGGACCTTCTATTAGTTTACAGTGGCAAGGAGAGAAGCTACCCATTACGATTCAATGTTCTGCTTCTTATTCGGATGTGTATTATAAAGGGAAGTCACAAGGTTACGGACAAAATACCTCCCTACAACTAGGATATACTTTTGTCAAAAAGCATCGATTGCAATCGATGATCCAACAAACAATTAAATCTTCTACCAAGCAAAGTCCAGGTTTTATCGAATGGACGGCTCAACTTCAATATGCGTATTCGTTCTAAATATATAGTTTGGACCCTTCTTCTTTGTACTATTTTATTGAGGGCCAAAGCACAATCGGTTTATCCGGTGTCAATACAAATGCAAATGCCGGCAACAAGTACGGTCTATTTTCAAGATATGTGGAAAGTGTCACCTATGGCACTTCAAACCTCCATCGTATTAAATGATTTGCAAGAACCGTATTTGGATGTCTATCTAAATATAAAAATCGAAGGAGTGGGGATGAGTATTCAATCGAATCCCAGTATTCCGGTGATGCCTATACGAATCTATCCCGGCGTTCCATATTTCTTAACAACTACGGATATGGATGCTATTTTTCAAAGTTCACGATTAATATTCCGTGGTTACGAGCGCAGCTCTTGGATGAGACAACTACCGTTTCCCGAAGGGAACTATCGCTTGGAGATGGAAGTAGTGGAGTGGAAATCTAATGTGGTTGTTTCCAATGTTGCTATGCAGTACACCTGGTTGATGTTGCAAGATCCTCCCATGTTGGTTTTCCCAAGTAATGAACAAGTGTTAGAGGTGACGCAACCTCAATGGATTACTTTTCAATGGAGTCCTATGCATCTATTACCAGTTACGTATCAAGTAACGTATGAATTTTCATTACATAAAATTTACCCGACTACTTTATCACCTTGGCAGGCAGTAGAGAATACATTTCCGGTGTATCGTGTTACTACACAACAACCATTTTTAGTTTATGGTATGGCGGAGCCTCCATTGCAAAAAGGTAGTACATATGCATGGCGTGTGAGGATTATTAGTGGAACTAATCAACAATGTTTTAAAAATAATGGCTATAGTATAATCTATACTTTTCAATATGGTCCACCATGTACTATCCCTATTGTTCATACTCTTACCCAAGAGAATTCACAACGTGTTCGTATGGATTGGAGTAAAGAAGTATCAACAGATATTTATGAAATAGATTATCGAGTTCAGAATTCGAATGAATGGATACATGTTTCTTCTGATTCGAATGAATATATTTTTACTCGTTGGCGACCTTCTACTTCTTATGAAATAAAAATTAGAAGTGTGTGTGGAACTACTACTACTGATTGGTCTAATGTTCAAACGTTTCAAACCGGGGATAGTACTTCCTATCGTATTCAGCGTTGTTCACCTACTACTTTTCCGGGAGTAAATGAAAATACAACGTTGTCTAGTTTACAAGTAAATGATGTATTTACTATGAATGGTTTTAAAGTAAAAGTATTATCGGTATATGGTAGCCCATCTTCTTATTCCGGTTATGGTGTAGCCTACATTCCTTATATAGGAGTTCCTATTCGTATGCAATTGACTAATGTTGCGGTAAGTGGAGGAAAAGCGATTCAAGGGCGTGCTGTAGCGGTGAAAGCAGATTTGTCTGCTTACCGAGTTGCTTCAACACATAATCCATTTCCTAACTTTTGTATGGAGGATGTATTGAATCCTTCTAATTCGTCTTCGAATAGAAATGGAAATTCAAGTTATCCATTAGATAATGCATTTTTAACGGATACGAGTAAAACGAACTATTATGTCATCAATGAATCGTTGATTTGGTCGGAGAATACTTCTATAGTAACCACTTCGAATGATACGGTTGCATTGAAATCCATTGTACCAACTATTGAAATAGGGCAGACTATTCAACCGGTAGCCAATCATCAAGTGGCTGTTCAATCAATTCGATCGGTTAGTTTGCCAACGACAGCTTTAGGTTGTTTACGTTCATTAGTTGATACTATTTTAGTAAATCAACAAGATTCTATTTTGTCTCAGTTACCAATATGGAAACAAAGCTATGAGGTAGTTAGAAATCAATTCCAGCAAACATTAACACAGCAATATCAGTGGAATAGAAGCGAAGAGTCAGATTACGTATTTAATGATTTAGACTTGGATGACTCAACTTCAACTAATCTAATACATACGATTACACCGGAAATAAAAAAAGTATTAATGCAAGATGAATATTGGCAACATTATTTTACTCAATATGAAGCTTGGCAATTAAAGAAGCAGATGTTACAAGAAAAAGCTGTGGTATCTATTTTTATTGAAGAACATCCGGAAGCCTCTTCACGTGTGCCTTTATATACGTTTACTCTACATCAAGTAGAATCCATCGCCGATTGGGAACTACGTACGCGACAAGCTCTTTGTGGTTTAGATAAGGATTGGGTGATGGAAGTGTATCAGAAGTTTTTACCCCATCTGTTAATCGATTTGCAGAATTGGGAGTGAAGTTGTCACAATTTGTGATAAACTCTGTTGAAAGCTATGAAGGGCTGACTTTGTTCGTGTAACTATATGATGATAGCTTGATCTACCGGTTTGTGATCGTTGTCTGAGATAATTTTGTAAACAATCGGGGCTAATAACCAACCACGAAGTGGTTGAACATGAATAGAAAAGAATACGATACCTTAGAAGCAACCCCGAAGGGGTTGAATGTGAATAGAAAAAACAATACAATCTGATAGGAAGAACCAACCCCGAAGGGGTTGAATAACATAGAGTATGAGTACTTACACCCAAATTATTTATCACATTGTTTTTGCAACTAAAAATCGAGAGCGAACATTAACTAAGAAAAATAGAGATGAATTATTCAAATACATATGGGGTGTATTGAAGAAGAAAAACTGTCATCTATATCGAATTAATGGCGTCGAAGACCATATACATATATTAACAGATTTACCACCTTCCATTTCTCTCGCATCTCTAGTGAAAGATATAAAGCTTTCAAGTTCAGAATATATCAAATCGAATAACTTGTTTTTACATTTTAAAGGGTGGCAAGAAGGGTATGGTGCTTTTAATTTTAGTATAAAGGAAAAGGAGCGTATCATTGGATATATTAAAAATCAAGAAGAGCATCACAAAGTAATGAGCTTTAAAGAAGAATATATCTCTTTGCTAAAGGAATATGGAGTTGAGTTTGAAGAAAAATACTTGATATAAATATTCAACCCCTTCGGGGTTGGCTCGTCCTTATAAAGAGGCGATTTTTAGTTATTTATATTCAACCACTTCGTGGTTGGAAAAAGGTGATTTATCAGGTTTATATATGTATAACAGAAATTATCTATTGATTTGAAGAAAAAGTGTAGTAAGATTGGTGGTAAGAAGATATTGAAATGAAAGCCTAATTGAAACCATCGAACTACGACTTAGGAATAATTGTTACAAAATTATTTCATGTGTTAATACAATAGCGTGATATTACCAACCACGAAGTGGTTGAATATAAATAGATAAAATGAATACAATACATTAGAACGAACCAACCCCGAAGGGGTTGAATAATACAGAATAATGAATACGTTAATTCTGTATAAGTTGAATGATTATATTTAATAAAAACAGCTTTAATGACCAAAAGAATCGGATTGACATAATTGTATTTTTTAATTAATGTGTTATTTTAGTTAAAGATTTTATACTTTACAGTAAAAACAATTTTGGCCTTTCAAACCTGAATATTAAATACCGAGAGTTATTTCAACGTAATTGTATTGCCGGTATATTTAATATTAAAACAAGTATAGATTACTTAACTAAGGAATAAGATGACCACATATAAAAGGTTTATTTCAATCATGTTCAGTTTACTTTATTGTTCCATATCAATGAAAGCTCAAGTACCGGATATTACAGTGACGAAAAGCTTTATAGATTATATTGGGATTTTAGCTGATTGTGATGATGTATCTAAAAATAGACCTCCGGAGGGTTGTGATAAATGTTATTATCAAGGAAAACTTGAAATTCAGAATAATACGAATGACTACATTGTTTTATCATATGGATTTGATTTAATTATTGATAGTTGTATTAAAATTGATAAGAAAGGCAGTGGAGGGGAGGAAGTGATATATAACAGTTTTTGGTATGAGGGAAACTATTTGGCACCATATGAAAAAACAATACTTTATGTTACTAATATGGATTTTTGTAAGCTCAAAAACGAATGCCTGAATCAAAGCATAAAAGTTGCTGATTTTTTAAATGATAAGAAATTGAATTTTAGATTAAGCTTTAGTTATCTAAAAATGAAAAAAATAATAGAGTTAGAGGGTAATAAGGATAGTCTTGAACATTTATTGAAAACATATTCAAGCCAACAGTATAAGTATGAAGTAGTAAAAAGATTAGATAGAACTAATCATATATTGAATCAATTTTACCGTGGAAGATATTCTAAATATTCTATTTTCTATATAGACAGTATAAAGTATAAATTTGTTTCAGATACGCTTACATGGGAGCATAGTTATATTAATAATTATTCTAATGATCAACTTCAAATAAGAAAAACAGGTAGAGCTACCCTGCCTCAGAGTAAAGATATAAGCGTATCTTTTGATTTACGTTTAAATCCTATCGAGCCTCGAGGTGGTCATTATGCAACTTATCAACTTTATGGAACATTACAAATTAAGAATACGAGCAATACCCCCATTATATTTAAAGCAGGTCCATACTTCGTTTATACAGTTAAAGATACCATTTCTCGAATGACAGGATTAAGTGGATTAAAAAATCCTACCGCTCATTTTTATAATACATACATCCCTCCAGGGAAAACAGGTAATGTATATATAGATGTTACTTATGATGTTTTATTAGGTTCTATCCCTCCCAATGAAAGAGGAAGTTATGATTACATAATAAATAATTTCATAAATAAGACAGATGTTATTTTGCAGTTTTGTGAAAAAATAAAACCTGTTAATTACACGATTGAAATAGATTCTTGGTTTTTTAAGAATGATAGTGAAGGAATAAAAAATATTAGAATACCTATAGATACTAGACCATCTTATATATATGAAGCTTATAGGGAGTGTATGTATATTATTTATAAATAAAAGGCTTATAGTATTAAATTTTAAGTATTGTTGTTGTGTAATAAATGATATTTAATGATTCGAAAATGAATAATAATATAATAAAAATTAATCTGATATTAATCGGTCTGCTTTTTTATAGTTGGCAAGTTCTAGGTCAGCACTCTGATTTATCCATAAGCGGAGGCTTTGATAATTATCCTGGAATTATTATCAAAGATAATTATCATGATCATACAATTAAAAAATCTGATACGTGCAGTTTTGAAGGGTATATAGAGCTTCAAAATAATTCAGGATATTATTTGAGATTAGGAACTGATCGTATCGAGTTGGATAATAGTTGTGTAAAAATGGAAGCAAAGGTGGATTATTATACAGGCATGTCTGAACTGTTCGAATATGATTTCCCATATGTGGCGCCGCATAAAAAGTATGCTATAAAAGTAATATTGAGAATCTATGAAGCCGAAAATATATGTGTAAAAAGTAAAGCGGGTATAAAACAATACATAAATGATTTTACATTTAAACTAATATGTAGATATCAAAGAATGTATAAAGTCAACAAAGATAGTTTTAATTTGCATAGGAAAAATGTTGTATGCGAATATAGGGAACAACAAATGAATTTAGTATCAGATGTATATTATATTGAGGATTCTACAAGAACATGGGTTTCCACTCCTTTATCTTGGAATGGAAAATTTATAGATAACTATTCCACTGCATGTTTAAATAATTATACATATAGTAATATATCCATACCTGAAAATTTTCAAAATATTAAGGTGTCTGCGGAACCGTATGGAAATAGTATCTTCCATACTTTAAGATACAATCGCGTAATAAAAGGATTTGATGAAATAGAAACTTGTCATATTGAGCTGAGAGGTTTGCTTAAAATTACAAATAATGAAACGTATGGGATGATGATAAAGTCTACCGCTTTAAATAATCCATCTAATGGAAATAACGGTTTCATGTCTTTTACTATCGATTCACCCAAAGAATTTTATCTAGCTCCCGGAAAGTCTTTTTTTGTAGGGTATATCATCAAATATGACAGACCGTTATCATCTATTAGTGATTTTAATAGAAAGACTCGTGATGAAAATCTTTTAGACTGTTGTAGCGATATTATCATAGGTGAAAATCTAAAAAAAACGAATTTTATCATAGATTTTGTTAGTGATTCCAATTTTTCGCAAACAAGTAATAGGATTACGACTCCGCTATTTAGTCGATATCCATATTTGGATGGATATTCTAGATTAGGTGTAGTTGTCTATAAAGAATTCATTGAACCTCAAAACAGGAAATAAATAATATTTTATGGCTATACCTAGTAATTTTTATTCATCAGTAGATACCTATTTAAGTATTGATGAGCTTCCTGCAGAACTTGGATTTGTAAAAACAGGATTGGATGAAGTTTTTAGGTTAAGTGAACTGTAGTAAATATATGTTCTAAATAAATCTAATAGTAGAATTGTATATAATTATTCAACCCCTTCGGGGTTGGCTCGTTCTAACAAAGGAGTATGTTTTAGCTATTAGTATTCAACCACTTCGTGGTTGGAAGTATATGTTGAACTCTTATCATCAATGTATTATTTGAAGAATGCGATGTGATTTGATCTTATCATAATTTGAGATAACCTATTAAAGGGTTTAGTGTAACGTAATGTTTTTAGCTACCAATAAGAATAATATAGTATCCAACCACGAAGTGGTTGAATATTAATAACACATGAATATCACCAATGAAATACGAACCAACCCCGAAGGGGGGAAATAACTTAAACTGGTGGAATCTCAATATCAACATCTAACTTCCATTCTAATTCTTGCAGAATTCCTTGTGAATTTTTATGTTTAGTATATGAAACGCAAAGCTAAAATTGTATTCACTGTTCAGCAGGGAGGAGAAACTAAGATATTGTTGGGAGAACGTATTACTTTAGAAGCTACTTTTTGGTGGTTACCGGGTGGTTCGGTAGATCCGGGGGAATCTGATTTTGAAGCGGTGGCGCGTGAGTTATCTGAAGAGTTGACCTTACCTGCATCTTATCAAAGTAAAGTAGATGCTTATATACAATCTAAAGTATCACCTAAACGCCTAGAATATCAAGCGAATGCTTTTGTGATTTTATTCAAAGTAGTCTTAGAGGAAAAAGCATTGTACGAACTACCATTGATTTTAGATGAGTTTAATCAAATGCGTTGGTTTAATATCAACGAACTTCCTTCGAATATGTCGCGTGAATTTGAATTTGTGAAAAAGGATTTTTCCAATTGGCTTACTTCAACGAATTGATAATAGCACAAGCTTCATAAATTTGAGGAGGTGTAATCGTCAGCGGAGGAGCTATACGCATGGAATTATCACAGAATAAAAACCAATCGCTCAATACTCCTTTTGTAAGTGCTTGATCGATGTGATTTTTTAACACATCAAAATTCTCAAATTCCACCGCCATCATTAATCCACTACGGCGAATTTCTTTGATACCCGGATGGGTTAAGTGCTGAACGAACAAATCACTCTTATACGCTACTTCTTTTATCAATCGGTCGTTCTGTAATACCTGAATGGTTGCAAGAGATGCGGCACAACTTACCGGATGTCCGCCGTAGGTAGTTAAGTGTCCTAAAATTGGAGTGTGAGATAAACATTGCATGATACTACTCGAAGCAATGAAGGCACCTAGTGGCATTCCGCCGCCCATACCTTTAGCTGTTAATAATACATCAGGAACGATTCCTGTTTGTTCGAATGCCCAGAAGGTGCCGGTTCTTCCGAATCCGGCTTGTATCTCATCACATATTAAAAGTGTACCTGTGTAGGTGCAACGTGCGCGAAGTTTCTTCCAATAATCTGCAGTCGCCAAACGAACGCCGGCTTCGCCTTGAACGGTTTCAATAAATACGGCTGCTGTTTGTTCGGTGATATTTTGTAAATCTTCTTCCACACCAAAACGAATGTGTCGGATGCCTGGAAGTAAAGGTCGATACGCTTCTTTCAACCATTCATTCCCCATCAAGCTTAATGAACCTTGGGTTGAACCGTGGTAAGCATTGATGCAAGAAATGATTTCATATCTGCCTGTATAACGCTTAGCTAGTTTCATGGCACCTTCGGTAGCTTCCGAACCTGAATTTGTTAAGTAAATGCAGTCCAGCGAATCGGGTAGCGTATCACTTAATGCTTTGGCTAGTTTAACTTGAGGTGTTTGAATCAGTTCTCCGTAGACCATTAAGTGCAAGTGCGTATCCACTTGTTTCTTAATAGCATCAGTAATCACAGGATGTTGGTGACCTAAAGAGGATACACCAATGCCGGAAATAAGATCGATGTAACGTTCTCCGTTCGGGCCGTATAAATAGACACCTTCTGCACGAGTAATCTCAAGTGCTAAAGGAGCGGTAGACGTAGGGGCAAGGTGTTGTTGAAAGAGTTGTCTAGGCGTCAACATAACTTATCGGATGCCAAATAATTCTTTTAAGCTATTCCATAGTTTGCCTTTTAGTTCTTTCTTTTCTTCTAAAGAGGCTAAGCTATCAGATAATAAAATAGTCAATTTGTTGTAGCGCTGAATTTGATAGTATTCTTTTTTCAATTCAGGACTGAAGCTATCAGTGGCAATACCAAAGAATACCACGATACGAGCCGGAAGCTTTTCAATAGCGGCAAGAGATATAGGTGTATCTATTTTTAGATAACCACAATCTTCGTGGTTGTATTTAATACCATTGACAATAATGTTCTTTAATAAGTCACGCTGCGTAGGAGTGGACTCCACTTTAGCATGTTGAACAAATAATAATCCATTGGTGAATTTACCTAACGGTCGGTAGGTAGGTAGATTGCTTTCTACTTCCTTCTTCGGCTCCATCTTAGGAATGCTAGGAGTCACCGGTGGCGCCGTTTTCACAGCTGTTGGAGCTGCGGGCATTTCAGGAGGAGAGGCAAATTTAAGATCGGAATCCGTTGTTGCAGAAGGAGAGGTAGCTTTAGGACTTGCAGCAACTACTTCTTTCACAGTTGTATCCGGGAATACATAGATCGTTTCTGTGTAGATAGAAGCTAATACTTCCGGGGTTAAAGAATCATATAATTCGTCCGAATTCATAAAGCTATATTACCACAATTCGATGAAACGATATGCACAATCTCTACCCGATATTGTAAGGTGTTGATTTATAGTGTTTAATAAAGCTATTGAAAGAATTAATCTAATTGTCATGTCATAGATTTTTCAATACGTTGGAATCACTTATCTTTGCACCTCAAATTTTAAACTAAGAAGACATGTCGAGAGGTCCAATATCTCAGTTTATGGAAACCCACTACCTGCATTTCAATGCAGCGGCGATGGTGGATGCTGCCAAAGGGTACGAGCAACATTTAGCTGAAGGTGGTAAAATGATGATTACATTAGCCGGTGCGATGAGTACGGCTGAGATGGGTAAATCATTGGCGGAAATGATTCGCCAAGATAAAGTTCAAATCATATCTTGTACAGGTGCGAACTTGGAAGAAGATATCATGAATTTGGTAGCTCACTCACATTACAAAAGAGTGCCTAACTACCGTGATTTATCACCTCAAGACGAGTGGGATTTATTAGAAAATCACTATAACCGTGTAACGGATACTTGTATTCCGGAAGAAGAAGCTTTCCGTCGTTTACAGAAGCATTTATTCCAAGTGTGGAACGATGCGGATAAAAAAGGCGAGCGTTTCTTCCCACATGAATTCATGTACAAAATGTTACTAAGCGGGGACTTAGAACAATATTACGAAATTGATCCTAAGAACTCTTGGATGTTAGCGGCAGCAGAGAAAAACATTCCAATTGTAGTTCCGGGTTGGGAAGATTCAACGATGGGTAACATCTTTGCTTCTTACTGTATCAAAGGTCAATTCAAACCTACCACGATGAAGTCAGGTATCGAATACATGATGTGGTTGTCGGATTGGTATGTGAAAAATTCAGAAGGTAAAGGTGTAGGTTTCTTCCAAATAGGTGGTGGTATCGCCGGTGATTTCCCTATCTGTGTAGTACCTATGTTGTATCAAGATATGGAAATGGAAAACATTCCATTCTGGAGTTACTTCTGTCAGATTTCTGATTCCACTACCTCTTATGGGTCTTATTCAGGAGCTGTTCCGAATGAAAAAATTACATGGGGTAAATTGGATATCCATACGCCAAAATTCATTGTAGAATCGGATGCTACGATTGTAGCACCGTTAATTTTTGCCTGGTTATTGAAATGGTAATATATTAATAACGGAATCTTACTAAAAGGTCACTTTCAAATCATTGAAAGTGACCTTTTTCTTTACATCGTTCATAAAAAGAGTACTACTTAATTGCCTTAACCAACTGCTTTCATTACTTTTATAACTTATGATAAACCGAATTATTTTTATTCTGGTTATGGGATTCTGGTTTATCGGTGTTGCCAAAAGTCAATCTCGCTCTACTCCGGGCGGATGGGTATATATGTACCCGATGGATGGTCATGCCGGTGACGCTGGTGTTTATCGTAACCACGGTATATTGAGAGGAAACACAACTGCTACCAAAGATCGTTTTGGTAGACCTAATCAGGCATTGCATTTTGACGGAGTCAATTCATACGTAGAAATACCCTATACAAAAGCACCGGATCTAGCGCCGGAAGTATTTACATTCACTGCGTGGGTATATATTGATCAATACTATAGCGGCGAAGCTTGGGATCCAATAAAAACATATCAGTACGCACCTATTTTCTCTAAAACGAACGGTAGCGATCAATTCCAATATAGATTTACATTTACCGATAAAGGGTTTTATTTTGATGGGGGAAAGGATAAACAATCTAGAGGTGTTTTCTATTCCACAGGAGTAACTGTTCCATTACAAAAATGGACTTTTGTGACCGTTACTTGTAATGGTTATACTTTGAAAGTATTTATCAATGACCGTTTGGCTACTTCTATGTCTGGGTCCTACTCATTCCCATCGAATGGACAAGCATTAATGTTAGGTGTTGATTTTGCCGGTGCCGATGATTATTTCAAAGGTTCTATAGACGACTTCAGTATTTGGGAAAAATACTTAACCGAAGATGAAATCAAATCAATTTATTTCACTCAGTTGAAACGTCCTATTGATATGTTTGTACCCAACCCTACACCAATAGTGGAAACTCCAATCGTAAAGGTTCCGGAACCGGTAGTGGTGGATACGGTGGTTGTGGTAGAGCCTCCTATAGATGTGAAAGATACCGCTGTAATAGTTACCACTCCGGAAGCAGTTGATTCAACTCATGAGTTCATTGTGAAAGAAGGATACACGATTGTATTACGCCATGTGTTATTCGAACAAAGTAAAGCTGTATTACTTCCTGAATCTTATGAAGAATTAGATAAGTTAGTAACTACTTTAACGAAACATCCAAGTATGGAAATTTTGGTTTCAGGACATACAGATAATCAAGGTAACCGAGATTTAAATGTAAAGTTGTCGGAAGAGAGAGCAGAACGAGTAAAGCAATATTTGGTAGAAAAAGGGATTAACGCTAATCGAATTAAATGTAAAGGTTACGGACCTGATAAACCTATCTCACCTAATTTTACGGAGGATCAACGTCGCTTGAATCGTCGTGTAGAGTTTATGATTGTGAAGATGTAACCCCTTACAAAGTGGATTTAAAGTCATTTCTTAAAAAAGAAAATCATTATTTATTTTACGGTATTACACCTCCTAAAGCATCTACAGCTGAGGATAAAGTGTATGAAGTAGCAGCCAAGCAAATACAACGTTTAACTACTTTGCAACCGGATGGTTTAATTTTGTATGATGTACAAGATGAAGCAAGTAGAATAGCAGCTCCAAGACCGTTCCCATATCAGTCATCTATAGCTCCTGAGGTATATCGATTTCAATATTTAAAAGAGCTTCTACTACCTACCATTTTATACAAAAGTGTAGGTCAATTTACGAATGATTCTTTTAAAGAATGGATTCAACAATATGATGGATATCCTCATGCTAAAGTATTAGTTGGTGCTCCATCTACTACACAACAAACGCAATTGTCGTTAACAGATGCTTATCAACTGTATCAATCGAATACAAATAATAGTTTGGTAGGAGGGATTGCAATTCCGGAACGTCACCATAAGAAACGAGATGAACACTTACGTTTACAAACGAAGAAGTCTTTGGGTTGTCAGTTTTTTGTGACACAATGTGTATATGATGTGAACGCTGCGAAGAATGTGTTGTCGGATTATTACTATAATTTACAAACTACAGAGGAGGCTCCTGTTCCAATCATCTTTACTCTTACACCTTGTGGATCGGTTAAGACACTTGAGTTTATGGAGTGGTTAGGTATTCATATTCCTGTGTGGTTACGCAATGATATGTTGCATGCCGAGGATGTTTTGAAGTTGTCGGTTCGTGTTTGCATTCAAATAGCAAAAGAACTAGCTCAGTATTGTAATGCTAAAAATATTCCTTTTGGTTTTAATATCGAGAGTGTCGCTATAAGAAAAGAAGAGATTGAAGCTTCGATTGACTTAGCACAAGAGATTAAAAAGATTCTAGCTTCATAACGTTAAAAACATAAGAATAAAAAAGCCCTTCGATGATTCGAAGGGCTTTTTATTTATTCAGCCGTAGCGGCTTTTTTCTTATTTAAGAATCTATTGAGACGTTCAATACCGCCGTCAATAATCATATACATACATGGTACTAGGAATAAAGTTAAAATCAACGAACTAGTTAATCCACCTATAATTACCCATGCCATACCATTCTTTACCTCCGCACCGGAGCTTGTAGCTAAGGCAATAGGAAGCATACCTGTAATCATGGCGATGGTTGTCATTAAGATTGGACGTAAACGTTCTTTACCAGCTTCTACCAGCGCGTCATAACGATTCATGCCTTCTGCTTTTAAGTGATTCGTAAAGTCAACGATTAAGATACCGTTCTTAGCTACTAATCCTAAGAGCATAATCAAACCTACAATAGCGAAGATGGAAAGTGTTTCCATAGTCAAGGCCAATGCAAGTAAAGCACCAATTAAAGCAACCGGTATAGAGAATAATACCACAAACGGATAAACCACACTTTCATACAAGGCTACCATGATTAAGTAAACTAAGATAATACCCATTAACATGGCTAACCCTAAACTACCGAAAGCATCTTTTTGGTTTTTCGCATCACCTTGGAAGTCTAGTAAAATACCTTCCGGTAATTTTTCTTTCGCAATACTCTCTTGAATATCCGCAACGATGGTACCTGATGGACGTCCTACGGCAGCTGATGTTACTTTGATCGAGTTCATTCGGTTGGTACGTTCTAAAACGGACTGCCCAAGTATCTCTCTTACTTCCGCAATCTCACTTAACTTCACGGATATCCCTTGGCTATTTCGAATGATTAGATTGCGAACGCTTTCAATGTTTTGTTTATCTCCTTTGTCTAAAGACATCTTAATAGTGTATTCTTCACCTTTGTCTTTAAACTTAGTTTGATCATTACCACGGAAAGCAAGTTGGATCGAATTCCCAACTTCAGGAACACTTAATCCAATATTCGCGATTTTTTCACGATCCAGTTTAATGTCAATTTCAGTTTTTAAACTCTTTGTACTGAAATCAACATAGTCTGTCCCCGGAGTTTCAATCATAATGCGTTTAAGTATAGTAGCGGCCTTCCATAAGCTGTCCATATCAGTACCTTTTACAGCAATTTGAATAGGGGACTGGCTATTACCTGTAATACTAACAGGGAGGATCGTAACTTTAACACCCGGAATTTCTCCAATCTTATTTCGCATAGCAGTTCCAAATTTCTCAGCAGATAAAGCACGTTCGGATTTATCTACTAAGGTTACTGTGATTTCAGCTAAGTTCGAGTTAGAGCTACCTCCACCCATGGCTCCCGATTGAGTACCAACATTGGTGAATACTTTCACTACTTCAGGTTGTGCAAGTAATAGAGATTCAATTTCTTTCACCTTTAAGTTGGTTTGGTACAAAGGTGTTTCCGGTGCCAGTTCAACTTTGATAGCGAATTCCCCGCGGTCACCTGCACTGATGAAGGTGAATCCGATAAATCCTGCCGGTAGTAAAGCAATAGAGCTGATAAACAATACAAAGATTCCGGATAAAACCCAACGTTTATGGACTAATGCCCATTCCAATGCTTTACCATAATAATCTCTTAAGCTAGTTAAGAACTCTTCGAATTTTATGTTGATTAGTCCCCATAGTGAATCTTTACTTAATACTTCTAACTTCGCCCATCTAGAGGCAAGGAGAGGTGTTAAGGTAAAAGAAACCATTAAACTCATTAAAGTAGAGAATACTACTACAAGAGAGAACTCGCGAAGGATATTACCGATGATACCTGTACTTAACGATAGGGGAAGGAAAACCACCACGTCCACTAAGGTAATGGCAACGGCTGTAAAACCAATTTCACTTCGGCCATCAATAGAAGCTTTTACTTTGTCTTTACCCATTTCTAGGTGTCGGAAAATGTTTTCCAAAACCACGATACTATCATCCACTAGGATACCTACTACTAATGATAATCCCATCAATGTCATTAAGTTTAAGGAGAAACCAAAAACGTACATTAATATGAATGTTGGTATCATGGCAGATGGAATAGCTACCAATACGAAGATGGAGCTACGGAAACTGTGTAGGAATAATAACATTACAGTACCTACAATTAATACTGCAAGAAATAAATCGTGCATTACCGCATCTGCAGAAGCTAAAGTATAGACAGATTGATCCGAAGCAATAGTATAGTCGAAGCCTTTAGAGCTGTACATCGCCTTAATTTCTTTTAAGCGAGCTTGTGCCAGCTGACTCACGTTTACCGTGTTAGCATCCGACTGTTTGATGATTTCAACACCTATACCATTTCGTCCGTTGATACGGTTGATAGTAGTAGATTCAGCAATACCATCCGTTACGGTTGCTACGTCTTTAATTAAGATTCTACTTCCATCTTTGTTCTCAACGATAACCAAATTTCTTAATTCATCCACATTAGAAACTTTGGCGTTCATTCGTATAGAGAATCGATTGTCTTGAGATTCTACACTACCTGCCGGATAGGATGAATTACTGTTAGAAATAATTTGACTTATTTGACTTGATGTAATTCCATATGCTTGTAACTTATCGTTATCCAAGTTGATTTGGATTTCACGCTCGTTACCACCAATGATGTTAACGGTACCTACACCCTCTACGTTTTGAAGTAAAGGCTTCACTTGTTGATCTATTAAATCATATAGTTCGGTTTGTGAAACATTAGAGGTAGCACTGATTTTTAAAACAGGGATTTCATCTAAGTTAACGCGACGTACCACAGGATCTTTTACATCATCCGGAAGCGAGGCTTTGATTTCATTGATTTTACGTTCCGCATCACGTTGTGCATTAATGGTGCTAACGCCCGGTTTTAATTGAATCACAATCATGGATACCCCTTCCATAGATGTAGAGGTAAGGTTGTCAATACCTTCTATAGAAGCAATCGCATCTTCGATAGGTTTACTGACAGAGCTTTGTATCTCATCGGAGGAGGCTCCTGTATAAATCGTTTGAATAGTAATAACGTTTACTTCAAACTTAGGCAATAGATTATAGTCAAGCGCTCGATAACTAATCCATCCGAAAAGGATTAGTGTAAAGAAGATAACTGTAATCAGTAAAGGCCTTTTGATGGATAATTCTGTAATAGACATATTACTTCTCCTTTTATTTATTTACCAACAATATTGATAAGACTACCATTGATTAGGTTGATTTGTCCGTTTACAACTACTTTTTCACCTTGTTGTAAACCGCTTATCACTTCAATGTATTCACCTACTTCTCTACCTACTACTACTTTGCGTAGTTCAGCAGTATTTCCGTTGATGATATATACATATGGATTTTTTACACCTTCTGCCAAAGCTATTTTAGGTATTTGTAAAGCGTTAGAAGAACCGCCAACTTGGAATTGAACCATTACATAGGTGCCAGCTTTTAATGTGGATTTACCATTGTTGTCAATAAGCACTTCTACCATGTAGTTGTGGCTGTCATCTCCTTTAGGGCTTATGAAAGTGATTTTACCTTTGAAGTCTTGGCCGGCATAGACATCTGCATTTACCGTTACGTTTTGTCCAAGTTTCAAACGGTAAGCATCTTTTTCATTCACGTAAACGATAGCTTTAAGTTTATCAATGTTCACGATGGTGGCAATGACACTTCCTACATTGGTGAATTCTCCGGCATTTAACTTTTTGTTTGAGATAACACCCGTAAATGGTGCTACGATATTAGCATCAGCGATTTGTCTTCTTAACTGTTCTGCTTCAATGCGTTTATTGTCATAAGCGTATTTAGCATCTAACATATTCGTCTCAGTTGCCGCTTTGCCTTCATATAATTCTTTGGTACGTTCGTAATCACGTTTTAATTTATCTAGAGATAATTCTACCGCTTCTAGGTTTAATTGTTTAACACGTGCATCTATAGCCCCAATGATTTGTCCTTTGCGAACATAAGAACCATTTTCAATGGATAGTTTTTCAATTTTACCTGAAACCGTAACCGATATGGTAGATTCTTCAAACGGAGCTAGCGTAGCAGGCAATTGGAAAGAACTGCTTAATGCTTTTTCTTCTACCGTAGCTACAGATACCGCCACCGGTATTTTAGTACGATCTACTACTTGTTTACTTTCATTGATCGCTTTTTTGTTGCTATATAATTGAAAAACAATTAAGCCGACCAGTAGTATACCCCCAACTATAAATAATATCTTTTTCATGTTAGTATTGTTTAATGTAATTATAATGTTTGTGCAAAATTGATTAATGTCCCTTTTGCTTTTTCATTGTTTAGTGTAGATGCTAATAAGTTAAGTACAGAAGTAATGTAATTGTTTTGAGCTTCTTTTAAAGAGTACTCAGCGTTCAGTAAGTCTGTAATGGTTACGGTGCCTTTTTGATATTCAAGATTGGTTACTGAAAATATTTCTTCCGCTAAGGCTAAGTTCTCCTTATTGTTGTTTACATCATTATAAGATTTCTGTAATTGAGTATTAGCGTTTTGATATTGCAGTTGTAGGTTGTTGTTATTGATAATGAAATTTTGCTTTGCATTATCTAAGTTCAGTTTACTAATACTTAGTTGACTTTCTCTTCTGAAGCCGCTGAAGATTGGAACGTTTAGTTTAACACCCAAAGTAGAATAATCAAACCAACGGTCAAAGGCATTACTGAAAGTAGCACTATAAGCTTGTGCCCCGTAACGAGCATAACCTGATAGAGTAGGGTAGTATGCAGCTCTTTTTCTTTGTACATCGATTTCTTGTAAGCGGATTTTTTGAGCGTTGATGCGGTAACTGTATAAGTTCGTTACATCAAAGTTCATAGCTGCATTATCGGGAGTTAATAAATTATAATTTAAAGAATCAGATATGATTAAATTCTCATCTAATGACATACCCATGGCGTTCTTTAACTTATTCATCGCTAATTCACGATTCGTTTGTGCTAAAGTTTTTTCAGCAATAATGTTTTTATAGGCAACCAAAATTCTATTATAATCAACCGATGTGGCTACACCTTTTTCAAATTGTAGCTTTTTAATCGATAGTAATTCTTGGTACTTTTCTTCGTTGGCAGCAAGTATTCTGATTTTTTCAGCATAGATAACTGCTTCGATGTAGGCTGCTGTAGTATTGTAGATAAGATCCTCTTGATTTTGTTTTACACTTAATGCAGCAATCTCTTTGTTTGGTGCATTGGCTTTAATACCATATATCAAGGATTGATCATAAATAACTTGATCTACTTGAACCGCCGGATTGGTTACGAAAGGTTGACCAAATTGAATACGTGTTTCGGTAGGACTAAAAGCACCGGCAGGAATGATATTCGTTTGTCGTTTGATGTTATAATCAAATGATGCACTACCATTCACTTGAGGCAAATAGCCTGCTAAGGCTTCTCTTCCTTGTTGATTTGCGATTTCTACGTTATTAGCAACTACTTGATTACTCAAGTGATTTTCTAAACTGTAGTCGATACATTTTTTAAGAGTATAGTTTTGCTGGGCCATGGTTGGTGCAATGGTCATCGTCAGCAATAAACCTATGATATACGTTTTCATGGGATGATTAAATTATATTTCTGTAGGTCGGTTATGGATTATTTATATTGTATTAGTGGGAAAATTATTTTTGAGTTTCTTTCCAGCGTTCTATGATTTTTGGGATTTCTTGATGGAAGAAACTCATAAAACTATAGACTTCTTTTAAACTAGCATTGAATTCAGGTGTAGAGGGAGATCGTTGATCAATGATTTCTTTCATGATCGAGTGCATCTCTATAGTACTTTCAAGTTTCGCCTTCATGTAGGTTTTCCAATTCATGATGGTTACTCTGAAGTAACGTTTACGTTCTCCGGGCCTGGTAAAGTATTCTACTCGTTTAAGAGAAACTAATAAGTTCAGTGCGGTACTGGTAGCACTTTTACTTATGCCAAGCGTTTCCATGATTTCATCAAAGGTTAATTCATTGCGATCTGCAATTAGTAGTAGAGCATGTACGCGAGCACTTGCCGGATGCAAGCCCTCTCTTTCATTAAAGATGCCTAACTGTTCGATAAGCATTCTTTGTTTTTCAGTGACTATTTCTGTATTCATTCGAATAGGATTCCCTTGTTGATACCACAAAGTTATGTAAAATATTGTTAGTTCAGAAAAAAAGAACCAAATTTATTTAAATTTTATCAACTATTTAAATGCCTGTAGATTAGTATTTTGTATTATTTTAATCCTTGTAAAAGTATAAAAATGCTTTTTGGGGAATATATAGATATCGGAATAAAGTAAATAAAAAAGCCTCCCGAAGATCTTCGGGAGGCTTTTACTATGAGAAAGTAATTAAGTTACTAATTACTGTTTGTTACCAATAACTTTGATATCTAATTTGATGTCGTTAGCTAACAACATGTCTTTAGCAGCAGCCCAAGCAACACCATATTTTTGACGGTCAAATACTAATTTACCAGTAGCAGTTAACACACCACCTGTAGTATCTACAGCGATATCAGTTACTTTTTCTTCGTTTGTAACACCACGGATAGTTAAGTCACCAGTAGCAACATTTCCTTCTACTTTCTTAATGATGAAAGAAGCTGTAGGGAAAGAATCTACTAAGAAGAAATCTTTGTTAGATAAGTGACCTATTAGATATTCTTTTGGATGTTCAGCGTTGTAACCGCTATCAGTAGGGTTGATAGATTTCATATCTACAACAAAAGAACCACCGCTAACAGCTAATCCTTTTAAATCGATAGAACCTTCTTTTACTTTAAGATCACCATAGTGACCGTAAACTTTTAAGCCTGTCATGTTACCTTCCCAACGTACGTTAGAACCTTCAGAAGAAACAACATAAGAAGTAGCTGTAGTGTCAGAACCTTCAGTAGTTTCAGCTGGTTTTTCAGTACAAGAGTAAAGGGCAGCAACGGCTAGCATACCAAGTGCTAAAATTCTCATTTTCATAGTTTTGATTTAGTTTAAGTTTATTAAAAGTGATAGTTAAATAACAAATTATAGAGCAAAAGTACCCTCAAGTTAAACAAAGTACATTGAACTAGTTCAATTTCGATGTATGTTTCTGTAAAACTAAACGATTAACCAACGACAAGGCGAAATGGTTCGATTTAGGTAGTAAAAAGATTTTTTAACTCGGTAGCCTCGTCCGGTTTCATTCTTCCTGCCAGAATCAGACGCAGTTGACGTCTGCGTAATGCGCCATCAAATAATCGTTTTTCTTCTTCTGTTTCAGGCTTTAATTCCGGAATACGTACCGGTTTACGGTCATCATCCATGGCCACAAAAGTAAAAAAGGCCTCATTACTCTTAAATTTAGTCCCTTTAGGAATATTTTCAGCCCAAACCTCTATATGTACTTCCATAGAAGTATTAAAAGCGCGAGTCACTTTAGCTTGTAATGTCACCACATTTCCTAATGCAATTGGTTCGGAAAAAGATACATTATCTACAGATGCCGTTACAACCACGTTGTTGGCATGTTTTTGAGCAGAAATGGCACTTACAATATCCATCAAATGCATCAAACGTCCACCCATTAGGTTGTTTAATGTATTAGTGTCATTGGGAAGAACTAACTCTGTTTTAATTACCAGAGAGTCTTTAGGATGCTTAAAGCTTATCATACTTATTTCAATTTGGGTGTCCAACCGTCTTTACCTACTAAAGGAACAAAACGAAAATCACCGAAGGTTTCTTGAGAAACGGATGTAGCACTCGTTTTACGAATGCGGAGCATTTTTTGGGTGTTTTTATCACCTACCGGAATAATTAAAATTCCTCCTACATTTAATTGATCAATCAAGGATTGCGGTACATAGGGGGCGCCTGCAGTAGCAATGATACGATCATAAGTAGCATGTTCCAACCAGCCTTCCGATCCATCGCCATATTTCATGGTAGGATACATGCCCATCTCTGCTAATATTTTTTTCGCTTTTTTATGTAAAGATTCGTGGTATTCAATAGTATATACTTTAGCTCCTAAAGCTATCAATACGGAGCACTGGTAACCACAACCCGTACCTATCTCCAACACTTTCATTCCGGGTTTTAATTCCAATAAATCACTTTGAACGGCTACCGTATAAGGCTGAGAGATGGTTTGTCCCTCACCAATCGGGAAGGCCTTATCTTGATAAGCATGCTCTAAAAATGCATTATCTAGAAACACGTGACGGGGTATTAATTCAATCGCATCCAATACACGATCATTCGTAATCCCTTTTTCGCGAAGTTGTTTGATTAATTTTTTACGTAATCCCTTATGTAAATAGGAATCCTCTACCATAGAAATTGACTTTCTGACAATAATTTTATCAACTAAAATAGTGCTATCCCGCGGGATTTAATAATTTAGAGGATAAAATTAGTACACATATTTCAATTACTGCTTTGAAGCAAAGATTTTATCAATACGTTCCGGCCATTTCTGATTTTATTGGAGCTGTTTTCGCGTGGATACTTTTTTATTTTGAAAGAAAAAGTTTGTTAAATGAAGTGGACACTTCGTTTACTTTAAAACTATTGGGTAATGCCGTGTTAATTGGTTGTTTTTGGGTAATCGTATATGGATTATCCGGAAGTTATAAAGCCATATTTAGTAAAGGGCGTATACCTGAAATCATGCGGGTGTTTAATGTCACTGTAGTAGGGGTGGTGATTATCTTTTTTACTTTGCTCTTAGATGATGAGGGTATTAATTCATATAAAGAATATTACAAAACATTCTTCGCTTATTTAGGCATTCAATACGGAATCATTGCTTTCCTAAAACTGATTACCTTCTCTTATTTAAAAGAAAGAGTACGTTCCGGAAAAGTTTTCTTTAACACTTTATTAATAGGTAGTGGTAATAAAGCTGCGGATGTATTTAGCTTTATTCAGCGTAAGAAGGAAGAATATGGATATAACCTAATTGGGTATTTACCACTGACGGATAGTAAACATACTTCATTGCATGAAATACGTTCTTTTGAAGAAGATGTAGATATGGTGACGTTAATTCGAAGAGCTAATGTTGAACAAGTCATCATTGCACTTGAATCGAATGAAGTCGTTCATCTAGAAAAAATATTAGGCACACTCCAAGAAGTAGAAGTGACCACATCCATTATTCCTGAAAACTATCAATTAATATTAGGTTCTGTAAAAGTTCGACACATATTTGAATTCCCTTTTCTGGAAATCAGTCAGGATTTAATTCCTGTGTGGCAAAAAGCATTGAAGCGTACAATAGATATCATCGTTGCAATGTTAGTTTTAACCATCGGTTTCCCATTCTTATTTTTAGTGGCATTACTTACTAAGTTTTCATCTGCCGGACCTATATTTTATAGACAAGAGCGGATTGGCAAAGGAGGTAATCCATTTCAGATTATTAAATTTAGAAGTATGTATACTAATTCGGAACATAGCGGTCCTGCTTTAGCTTCCGATAAAGACAAACGCATTACTCCTTGGGGAAAAATCATGCGTAAAACTAGATTAGATGAATTTCCTCAGTTTTATAATGTACTGATTGGTGATATGTCGCTCGTAGGGCCTAGACCGGAACGTCAATATTTTATTGATCAGATAGTAGAAAAAGCTCCGTATTACAGACATCTTCATAAAGTTCGTCCGGGCATCACCTCATTAGGTCAAGTTCGTTTTGGTTATGCTGAAAATGTAGAGGAGATGGTGGAACGTTTACGCTATGACATTTTGTATATAGAGAATATGTCGTTGTCTTTGGACATCGAAATTATGATAGACACAGTTATGATTATGATTCAAGGAAGGGGGAAATAGTATGTTTACAGGTATAATTGAGCAATTGGGGAAAATAATTTCCATAGAAAAAGAAGCAGGAAACTTACATATTACACTTGTATCATCTATGACGACAGAGTTTAAGATTGATCAAAGTGTTTCTCATAATGGAATTTGTCTGACGGTAGTAAAGATCGATAATGACAAGTACACGGTGACAGCTATACAAGAAACGATACAAAAAACGAATATAGGATTTTGGGAAGTCGGTGATGAAGTAAATTTAGAAAGGTCTATGTCGGCGAATGGTCGTTTTGATGGACATATAGTTCAAGGTCATGTCGACCAAACAGCCAAATGTATCGACGTGGTTTCTGATAATGGGAGTTGGGTTTTTACATTTCAATATGACGCAACTAAGGGCAATATTACGGTTGAAAAAGGCTCCATCTGTGTGAATGGAATAAGTTTAACTGTAAAAGACTCTACAGACGATACTTTTAAGGTAGCAATCATCCCTTATACTTGGGAGCATACCAATTTAAAACATTGTCAAAAGGGCTCTGTAGTGAACTTAGAGTTTGACATTTTGGGCAAATACATACAGCGTATTTTGAAAAAATAAGTTTCGTTTTTTGGTATATTCTTTATACAGCCCTATTTTAGTTAAGTAGTTTTATATGAATATTTTAGTTTTATGGATTGTATTATAGTGGACGATGATAAAATGTCCAGGCTTTTGGTACGCCAATTGGCGGAGCAAGTTTCAAATTTAACGGTTGTAGCAGAATGTAAAGATGCTACTGAAGCTGCAAATATATTAAATCAACATCCGGTAGATATCTTGTTTTTAGATGTTGAATTACCGGGTATGAATGGATATGAATTCTTAAATACATTAGAATATAAACCTTATGTCATTATGATTACCGGTCATAAAGATCATGCCGTGCAAGCATATGAGATGGGGGCTATAGATTATTTAGTTAAACCTTTTCAGTTACCGCGTTTCTTACAAGCTGTAAAACGTGTACAAGAGTTAATTGAGAAAAAAGCATTACCGGAAACAGCGGAAGATATTTTTGTGCGTTGTGATTCAAAGGTGGTACGCGTTCCTCTTACTTCTATTAATTATGTTGAAGCGTTAGCTGATTACATCATGATATTTACTGCGGAAGGACAAAAGTATATTGTACACTCTACAATGAAAGGCTTTCAGGATCGATTACCTCAAAGTAGATTTGCTCGTGTACATCGTTCGTACATCGTGCAAATTCACAAGATAGATAGTATCGAAAATCAATTTATTCAATGTGCAGGTAAGTCCATTCCTATTGGCGCTTCTTACAAAGACACGTTCATGAATAAACTGAACTTATTATAAAAATCTTTTTTCGAGGTAGGGTTGTAGTTTAGCTATCAACCCTACACTTATCAATCCTACCAACCATCCTCCTACAATATCTAGAGGATAATGTACTCCCAAATAAATTCTACTGAAAGAAACTAATAGCGCCCAAGCTAAGAGTGTTGCCACCGCTGTTTTATTTTGTATCACTTGAAAGAATATAAGATACAATGTAATGGCTAGCGTATTGGAGGCGTGACTGGAAACAAATCCATATTGCCCTCCACATTTATTATTGACCGTGTGTAGCCACACTTGAATACTAGGTTCATGGCAAGGGCGTAGTCGTTCAAAGTAAGGTTTGCAAATGCCGGAAGCTATTTGATCTGCTAGAAGTATTAACAAAGCGATACATACTAATCGCACGGCAATTAATTTGTAATTCCATTCAGCTTGTTTACCTATCAAATAAAGAAATAATCCATACACAGGAATCCATATCCATTTATCGGTAATCAATAGAAATACCATATCCCAACCGGTAGAATGAAAGGATTGCATCCATTGTAAGATGGATTGGTCCACATGAATGATATCTTGGATTATTTCAGCCATTCAGGTTTTGCTTTTAATAGTTGAATGGTATTCCATTCTTTAGAACCTTCTTTCAAATCTATGTTATATTCCCAGGAAGCAAGAGGAGGTAAGCTCATTAAAATAGACTCTGTACGTCCATTCGTGTCTAATCCAAACTTAGTTCCTTTATCATACACTAAGTTAAACTCTACATAGCGTCCTCTTCGAATTCTTTGCCAATACAATTCCTCTTCACCATAGGATTTATCTTTGTTCCATTCGATAAGTTGAGGATATACTTCAGCAAATAAATATCCTAAGTCGCAGGCATAGTTAAACAACTGTTCTTTTTCAATTGGTGCATCTTTACCCATGCGGTCAAAGAAGATACCGCCTACACCACGTGTTTCTTCACGGTGAGGAATGTAAAAGTAATCGTCTGCCCACTTTTTAAATTTGGGATAAAAATCAGTGTGATAACGATCACTTACTTTTTTTAGTTGTTGATGGACGTGTACAGCTTGTTCTTCGATGATATAATGCGGCGTTAAATCGATACCTCCACCAAACCACCAGATTCCGTTACTCATTTCGAAGTAACGAATATTCATGTGAATAATTGGAACCCAAGGATTGATAGGATGAATAACGATGGAAACTCCTGTAGCATAGAAATCAGAGGGAGGTATGTTTAAAGCCTTAATGATATTCTCCGGAGTGTCCCCATAAACAGCAGAGAAGTTGACACCGCCTTTAGCAATAACATTACCATCTTTAATCACTTTGGACATGCCGCCGCCGCCGCCGGGACGTGTCCATGCATCCGTATGGAAAGTAGCTTTTCCATCAGCCTTTTCCAGAGCTTGACAGATGTGTTGTTGTACTTCTTTAAATCGTGATTCTATGATTTCTTTGGATAACATAATTCTGTTGTTAGAAAGGATAACCTATACTAAAGTTAAGTAGTGGTGAACGATATCCTTTTTGCATAAATACAAATCGGTCTTCAAGATCTTTGGATGGGTCCCACATTTTCCATGCAAAGTCCAGACGAATGATTAAGAAACTAAAGTTTAAACGTGCTCCCACACCCGTACCAATAGCAATATCCGGAAAGGACGCAAAGTATTTAAATTCTGATCCGGGGCGGGTACTTTGTTTGGCAATCGTCCACACGTTACCCGCATCAATGAAATACGCACCTTCAAAAAACTTGTATAACTTTTGTCGCCACTCAAAACTTGTTTCTAATAAAATTTCACCCGGCTGTTCTAATTTGTATGGGTTAATAGAATCTACATAAGTACCGGGGCCTAAACGTCTATAGCGCCAAGCTCTATTACTATTGCTACCACCACCAAAGTAGTATTTCTCATATGGTAAAACGTAGGTACCATTTTGTTTGATACCGGACTCTCCATAAGGGATAGCTACCCCTGTATTTAGTCTTGCCGCAAATACCGCTTTTTTAGATAAAGGTTTATAATGTCGGACATCTACCTGTACTTTTACATATTGATAATATTGTAAATCGAAAATTTTGTTATCCGTACTTTTGACAATCTCTTTCGCAATCACATGAGGAACGATACCACCTATTTCAATATATGGACGCACATAATAGTCAGGCTTAGTGACACCAAGTATAGCAGTGGTATATGTATAGCTAAAGTTTAAGTTGGTTACCAGTGAAGGTAAAAAACTGATGTATAAATTGTTCCCTTGGTTTCTTAAGTTCTCCAGGTAATCACTGAATTCAGTCATTTTGATTTCACTGTTGATGACGGTGATATCAATAGGTGTTAAATTAAAATAATGTCGATCATCTTTGTTCCATAAATAGGAGAACTGAGAACGGAAACTGGTACGTCGATATTCAGGGCGGTCTACGGATGTAAAGCCTAAGGTCAGACGGGTTCTGGGATTGTATTTTGAAGACGTAAATCGGATTTTGGTAGGAGCGTATAACTGAGGGAAGGTAAGTCCGGTTGTTATACTCCATTCCGTTGTTTGTAAGGCTGTAGAGTTCTCTAATACCGCTGGTTGTCCCTCAATGGAGAATCGTCCGGTGATATCAAAGATTTCATAGTTGTTAAAAATATTTCTATCTCTAAAGCTGAGCGATAAGTAAGGTCCGGGAATTAAACCTTGAATAACATTTAGCCCATACTCTTGAGTAATCTGATATTTTTTATGAGGAGATGTATAAATGTAAACATCTAAACTGTCTGATGTTTTATTTTTTACCATGTTCATATTCACAAAACGGAACATATCCATGGATCCTAATAATTGTTGAGATCGTTGAACAGAATCTTGTTTGTATAATCCATTAGGTCGAATAAATATTCGATAGGATAATATTTTGGTATTGTAATTTTTTTGATGGTTTAAAAAGTTGATACCTACCGGTGCATAGAAAGTATCTTTTATGGTATTGGCCGTACCTGTGTTGGGAATGTAGTATATGTTACGGTAGTGATAAACCTGGTGACTTCCTTTTTCAGGATTTAAAATTTGAGTTACTAATTTTACTTGTTGCTTACCATTCGTGGTATCAATTTTATAATTAATATAGGCTTTAGTGAAATCATAGTAGCCATTGTTTTTTATGAGTTTATATACACGATCGCGCTCTGCTTCTAATATGGCCTCATCGTAATAATCTCCTACGCTGATTTTACTATTGTCATCTTGTGTGATTATTCGATAAAGGTTAGTATCCGGTATGTCATAATCTATGACTTTATATGTGTAGCGCGGTCCTTCAAAAATTAAATATTTTACAAATGCTTTTCTACCAAAAGTATCAATGGTATAATGTACTTTGTTTCTAAAGAAGCCTTTGCTATGTAAATAGATATGCATTTGCTCCTTTGTTTTTTTCAAAGGAAGTGAGTCAAGAATGGAAGGGAACTCGCCAAAGGAAGCCATGAACCAGTTACCATTCTTTCGAATATCATACAAGTGTTCTAGTTTTTTCTCCTTTTTACTTTCTAGATGATTATATTTTTTCTCTTTGATGCCTGCTTTTAGCATTTTTTTATCAAAGTGAGCCTCGGTATGTTCTATACGTTCTTGGATACGAACGGTGTCGTAATTAGCTTTCCCTATATAGTGGATATAGAGGTAGGGTGTGAAGCCTAAGAGTTTGTATTGAGCTTTTTGTTTGTAAAGATTTTCTAAATCGTCGTCATTCGATTTTTTTACCCCTTTAATATTCTGAGCATAAAGCATATATTTGCCCTTGTAATCAGGGTCATTAGTAAAATGATAAAAATGACTACGACAGGAACCGGCCAAAAATAGGACACCCGGAATTCCGAGCACTATCCACAGGATCCTAATATAAAATTTCATGCTTAGCAAACAGACCGTTAAATACCTTAAATCGTTACAAATTAAGAAATTTCGCAAAGAAAATGGTCAATTTTTGGTAGAAGGTGAAAAGTCTGTGGCAGAAATCCTCAGTTCTTCCATTCAAGTAAAAGAGGTCTATGCGACGGAGTCATTTTTGAAGAATTACAGTCGATTGTTAAAGGAGGTAGATTACACTGTTTGTACAGAAGAACAACTGGGAGATATAGGCTCTTTTAAAACAAATAATGCAGCGATAGCCCTATGTGAAATACCCGAAACTGCAGAAATGGATTGGACTGCATCAACCTGGACGATTGCTTTGGATGGTATTAATGATCCGGGGAATTTGGGTACTATTATTCGAATTGCCGATTGGTATGGTATAGAACAAATACTTTGTTCGGATGATACGGTAGAATTATTCAATCCTAAAGTAATAGCAGCCTCCAAAGGTTCTTTTACTCGAGTGAAGGTTATTTACGGGGATTTGGAAGTACTATTGAAAGATTGTCCGTATACGATTTATGTGGCGGATCTGGAAGGTGTTAATATCCATCAGCATCAATTCCCGGAGGCAGGGGTGTTATTAATGGGCAGTGAAGCGGATGGTATCCGAATCTCTTTAAAAGGAGCGAAGGCTCAAAAGTTAACCATTCCAAGATTTGGTGAAGCGGAATCCTTAAATGTAGGCGTGGCTACCGGTATTTGTTTAGATAGAATAAGAGGTTAATCCTTCAGATATTTATCAATAATAGCATGGGCCCCATATATTACAGGAGTCATAAAAATAGCTACCACCAATTTGTAGAGGTAATTCATAGTACCTACAGCAAGTACTAACTCCATACTCCATTTAGCATTACCACCTAATAAATAAAAGGCAATCCATAAGACTACATAACTATCTATTCCTTGGGAGATAAGGGTAGAACCTGTAGAGCGCAACCATAAATATTTTTCTTGTGTACGCTTTTTAATCCAAGCAAACAGTGTAGCATCAATCAATTGTCCTATTAAGAACGCACTGATAGAACCAATCATAATTCCCATGCTCTGTGTTAATACCATGGCGTAGGCATTATCAATGGTAAAAGAAACAGCACCTATTTGAACTTGATGAATATCTAACCAGAAGGTAGCAGGACTTAATTGCGTAGTGCCATAAATCATGAAGAAGGAATAGGCAATCATGATGGCGGTGAGTACAGAAATTTTTTGAACACCTGATCTGCCAAAGTATTCATTGATTAAATCCGTAGTGATGAATACGACCGGCCATAATAATACACCGGCAGTTAAATTGAAACTTAAATGATATTCGCCCCATTGCCAATCAACAGGAGGTATGCCTAGGGTATTTTCTAAAGAAAAGATTTTAGTCCCAATGATTTCAGCTATAAGTGCATTCGTTATAAAAATGCAACTTAAGACTAAGTAGAGTTGGTCCGATTTATTAAGCTTGTACGTGGACATATTCGGCAACCTCGTTACGTTCGTCAATCGATATTCTGGTGCCTTCTATCCCTAAAAAAGTTTTAGAGAAAAGAGGTCTAGCTTCTTCAAGAAAAGGAAGTAACTCTTTATATCTGGAGGAAAAGTGTCCAATGATTAAGGTATGACATTCGATAGAGGTGGCTGTGATGGCAGCTTCTCTCGCTGTCGTATGGAAGGTATCTATCGCACGTGACTTCATCACATCTAAAAACGTAGACTCATGATAAAGTACATCTACTTTTTTAATGATATCAAACATTTCGGGATAGTAACAAGTATCCGAACAGTAAGCATAAGAGCGAGCTCTATGCGGAGGTAACAAATAATCATCGGCATGGTAGATGACATCACCTTCATCATTATGAATATTTTTACCTTGTTTGATTTGAGCTATCTCGGCTAAAGTTATTCTTTCCGGTAAGGAAGGTTTGTGTAGTCGATGGCGTTTAGGTTTTTCTTTAATCAAAAAACCATTGCAACGAATTCGATGGGAGAGTGGAATGGTATGTACTTCCCAGCTTTCCTCATCAATGATACATTCGGAGTCATCGGATTTCAATACATGAAATACCATATCATAATTTAAGATGGTATCAGAGTATCGGAATTGTACGGTTAGGATTTCATCCAAGCCCGGAGGGCCGTAAATATGTAATGGTGTTTTTCTACCTAACATATTCATAGTGCTGACCAATGCGACCAGACCAAAAAAATGATCCCCATGCAGATGACTGATGAGGATATGATTAATTTTCGAATGTGGTATGTGATAACGTAGAAGTTGGTATTGTGTACCTTCTCCGCAGTCGATTAAGATATATTCGGTATTAAGTTTTACCACTTGGGCCGACATATTTCTTCCCCTCATCGGGGTGGCGGAACCCGAACCTAATATCGTTATTTCAAAATCCAATTAAGCTTCGCTTTCTTCGTCTAAATCACTTTCAATTTCATGTAGGAACACGGCGTCTATCGCTTCTTCTACTGTAGGTAGAATAGTGATAACGTTATCCAATTGAGAAATCTTAATCAATTTCATCACGTGTTCTGATAAGTGACATAGAACAAATAATCCACCTTCATTCACACATACACGGTTCCCAACTAAGATGGAGCTTAACCCTGAGGAGTCAGCATATTTTACATCATCCATGTTTAGGATGATATTACGATATCCTTCTGCGTTTAATTTTACTAGTTCAGATTTTAAATCTGGAGCATGAATTGACGTAAGTTTCTCTTCCTGCAATTGAAATATGATATATTTCTCTGTTTTTTCTACGGTATATTTCATGACTATTCTTTAAAAAGTATTCGAGTTAGTTGATTCTATTTCAATATACTATCCAAATTGAATATATCAAAAAGATAGTACTTTTTCTAGTTTATAGAGCTTTTAATATATTTTGTAAGATACGATCCTGAGGATTTGCCTCCGTAGGTTTCTGGAATGCTAAACCGGTTACTTGTTCATAAAGTTCAATGTAACGGTTAGAGATACCTTCTACAATGGCATCCGTCATTTCAGGAATTTGTTGACCATCTTTACCTTGGAAACCATTGGCGATTAACCATTGGCGAACAAACTCTTTGGATAATTGTTTTTGTTCTTCACCTGCCGCCTGACGTGCTTCGTAGCCTTCTTTATAAAAGTAGCGAGAGGAGTCCGGTGTGTGAACTTCATCGATTAAGTAGATCGTAGAACCTATTTTACCGAATTCGTATTTCGTGTCTACTAAGATCAATCCTTGCTTTGCAGCTAACTCCGTTCCACGTTGGTATAGAGCTAAAGTATATTTTTCTAATTGCACGTAGTCCGCTTCCGATACGATTCCTTTTTTCAAGATATCTTCACGACTGATATCTTCATCATGACCTTCAGCAGCTTTAGTTGTAGGAGTGATGATAGGAGTTGGTAATTTATCGTTTTCCTTTAAACCTTCCGGTAAAGATACACCGCATAAGGTACGTTTACCTGCACGGTATTCGCGCCAAGCGTGACCTGCTAAGTAACCACGTACAACCATTTCTACTTTGAAAGGCTCGCAGTATAATCCGATACTAACCGATGGATCAGGAACGGATTGAATCCAGTTCGGAACGATATCTTTGGTTTGTTCCAAAAACAACGCAGCGATTTGATTTAATACTTGTCCTTTATATGGAATAGCTCTAGGTAATACTACATCGAATGCGGAAATACGATCCGTGATCACCATGACTAATTTGTCAGGGAACTGATATACATCACGTACTTTTCCTTTGTAAAATCCGGATTGTCCGGGAAGTTGGAACGAGGTCTCTTTTATAGCCTTCATAATGACTTAACTTGAAGGTTTAAAGATACATTCCTTCGTGGGAAACCACAAAAAAATAATTAACAGAGAAGCAGTGGATTACTTCTCTGTTACTAGAAAATTGTTTTTATATACTTCTTTCTTAGTGAGTTTACCACTTTCATCGAAGTAGCGGAACTCCCCATGTTTTTTATCCCCAACGTAATGTCCTGTAACACTAATCTTTCCATTCTCATGGTAGTGTTTATAGGCGCCGTACTTTTTATTGTTTTTGTACGTACAAGTTTCCTTTAATTGACCATTCGGGTAGAAGGCTTGGTAAGTACCTATTTGGATACCGAAGGCATAGGTAGCTACCGTTGCCGTGCTGCCATTTTCATGGTAGGTAGTGGAGGTTCCATTGATTTTATGATTCTCATAAGTAGTAGAATATTTAAGCGTACCATTCTCATAATACCCTTTCCATGGGCCTTGTTTTTTCCATAAAGAACCTTCGACCGTTTCACTTGGGTGAATGCTGTACAAACCTTCTTCCATCAAGGTTCCGGCTTCATAGTAGCGTTTTACTTTTACTTCAGTAAAGTCTTTACTATATTCTTCAATGCGTTCCACGTTGCCATTTTCAAAGTAGTACTTGTTAGTACCTATTTTTCTTCCACCTTTGAATTGCATCTCATGTTTTTTAGCTCCTGAGTTGTACCAGGCTTTGTTCTCACCATCCGGTTCACCATTGACATAATAAGCTAATAAAATAAGTTGACCTTCACGGGAGTATTGCTTGAACTCGCCTGAACGTTTACCTTGAAGACGTTGGGATATACTTTCTAATTGACCGTTATCATAATAGGTTTTGAAAAAACCTTGTAATACACCCATTTGATAATTTTCTTCGGTTTGAATTTTACCGTTAGGATAATAGGTTTTGGTTAGACCGTTTTGAGTATTGTTTTTGTATAAAGCTTCCATGGTCAAAGTACCCGTTTTGGAGTATTGGCGAACCATGCCGTTTAATGCGCCTTCTGAATAATGAGCATCCATCTTCATTTGACCATTCGCATGATAGGAAGTAATAATACTATCCAATGCATCATTTTTATAAAAACCTTTTTGCATCACTTTACTATCTTCATAGAAAGCAGTGAATGGTCCGTACTTTTTACCATCGCGGTAATGGATGATAACCTTGATTTGATGGTTGGGATAATAGGCTTTGTAAGTACCATCCATGATATCATTTTTTAATTGACATTCATGCGTACGCACCTGGCCGGCATCATAGTATGTATATTGTTGTAAGGTGGTGTCTTTGTTAACGGAAATAGTTTTCAGTATTTCATACCCTTGAAGTTTTCCGCTTGGGTTGTAATAATAACCGGTATCTTTTTTTACACCGTGTTGGTAGCGTACACGGTATTTAAGCAAGTTATGTTCGTAGTACTGATGATAGATACCGTCTAATTGATTGTTTTTATACTGACAGTAAATCAAAGTGTCACCCTGTTGATTATAGAAAAAGTAATCACCTTGTTTTATCGTAGTATCACTCTTCAGAACGAAGTAGCGCTCCTTTAGTGGCGTTCGTATTCCGATACTGTCAAAGGCCCTGTAATAGGTGATGACCTGTTTGGTTTCTACTTGAGCTGTTAACGACAGCGAAAGAATGGTAAGAAGGAAAAGTAAGGGAATACGAACCAATAAAATCATATGGTTAAGATATATTTTCTATGAGTAATGCCGTAGAGCCACCGCCACCATTGCAGATGCCGGCAAGTCCATAACGAGCATTTTTGGATTTAAGTACATTCACTAAAGTAGCCACAATTCGAGCACCGGAAGCACCTATAGGATGACCCAATGCTACAGCGCCACCGTAGATATTTGTTTTATTAGGATCATTACCTAATTCTTTTTGAATGGCTAAACTTACCGCAGCAAAGGCTTCGTTGAATTCAAAGAAGTCGACTTGAGGAAGAGATACACCTGCTTTTTGTAAGGTAGCTTGAGCGGCTTTTACCGGTGCGGTTGTAAACCACATCGGATCTTGAGCAGCATCTGCATGTGCTACGATACGAGCTAAAGGAGTTAAGTTATGATGTTGTTTTAAAAACTTTTCAGAAACGACCAGCACAGCCGCAGCGCCATCATTGATACCCGAGGCATTGGCAGCGGTGATGGTTCCAACTTTTTCAAACACCGGTTTTAGCCCCGGTATTTTAGCTGCATCTACTTTTTTATATTCTTCATCTTCAGCCACCGTTTGCGTACCGGTGCGAGAAGTAATGTTGACAGGAGTTATTTCCGCTTGAAAAGCATTAGCCTTCCATGCATCCGCCGCACGCTGATAGGATTGAATCGCAAAAGCATCTTGTGCTTCACGAGTAATACCTAGTGATTTTGCCGTGTGTTCGGCCACGGATCCCATGTGAATATTGTTGTACACATCCCATAGTCCGTCTCTGATGATACCGTCTGTGATGGTTGAATGGCCTAACTTAATTCCGGAGCGAGACTTGTCCATATAGTGAGGTACATTGGACATCGATTCCATACCGCCGGCATAGATACAATCAGCCTCACCGGATAATATATGTTGAACAGCTAGCGTAATCGCTTTTAATCCGGATGCACATACTTTGTTAATGGTTGTAGCATCCGTAGATACAGGAATACCTGCTTTGATAGCGGCTTGTCGCGCGGGCGACTGACCCACATTAGCCGACAATACATTCCCCATATAGACATGGTCTATAAGAGATAAGTCGGGTAGGTGCGTGTGTAAAGATTGTAGTACTACAGCTCCTAATTCGGGAGCAGTTAATGTAGATAGAGTACCTAGAAAGGAACCGATAGGTGTACGGTTAGCAGCAACGATATATACAGCAGTCATCATCTTAAAAGTTATAGTATATAATACGTTGATTGCATAGACAAGTTACCATTGAGATTGATTAGGTGCAGGTCGAACTCTACGGTTTAACTGTTGTAGATATTGAATTTCCTGTTCTTCTAAGTGTTGTAAAATTTTTTCTGCTCTTGAGCTCGAAACCGCATGACGGTGGTAATATTTACGGTTTAGCATATCAGTTTGCTGGTCTCCATTGTCTTGAAAATTATTATTCACATCCGGTTGAGAAGAATCGCTGTTTTTTCCTTTGCCTTTTCCACTAGAAGAAGAATTACTTTTTTCTTCTTGGTGTAGATGTAGTCGAACTAATTCAAAGTTATGAGAAGCTTGAATGTTATTAGGATTGGATAATAGTGCTTCCTTAAAATAGAAAAGAGCTTGTTGGTATTTTTTGGAACGATATAAAATACATCCCATCTGATGCTGTGCGGTGGAGCGTATGATAGGATCCGCATTGATGATTAGTTCTGAGTATACGGTTGATGCCTCCGTAAATTGATAGGATTTATAGAGAGCATGCGCCAGATTAAGTTGAATCAGTTGGTCCTGCGGATAAATTTTACTCAATTCAGTAAACTTCTGTACTGCTTCAGGGTAACGCTTATCAGCATACAATTGTGCTGCTTCTTTTTTTAGATCATTACTGATATCGGCTTTGTTGATCCAAAACAGAAAGCTACTGAAGATATGTAGGAATATCCAGAGCAACTTCATAGTTTGATGGTTTTAAAGCTGAACAACATATCTAAAAATAATAAAATAAAAGCAGGAATCAGCAGATAGCGGAAACGATTACTTTCGATAGCTAAGTATTGACTATTTGTTTTTTGAGTCAAGCCAAAGCGAATAGAATAAATCAAATCGTTTAGGTTGTCTTCTTGTTCACTGATTTCAATGTATTTACTACCGGTTTGATTGGCAAACTCAGATAATTCTTTGGGGTGTAAATAGGTTTGAATATAGTTACCCTTGTTGTCTTTTTTGAAATAGTTTCCTTCCGGTATGCGGGAGCCATCAGGAGAACCTATACCTACGAGGTATTGGGAGGAGAAAGGTTCTAGCCATTTATTACTTAAGACGGAAGGTAATGCTTCAGAGATGTATTCGCCATCGGATAAGTATACCATGATATCCGGTGATTCCGACGGCATAGATTTAACGGTCATGTTAGCTAATTCAAACGCGGCGTTAGGAAAGGTACCGCGGTCACTTAACATAGATGAGTGTAGCGAAGAAACAAATACTAGAAAGGCATCTACATCTTTGGTGTATGGGCATTGCAGAACGGCATCGCCGGAGAAGATGATAAGACCATATTCATAACCGGGGGTTTGAGCGCAGATGCGGTGAATGATTTGTTTACTTTTTTCCAGTCGGGAAGGAGCTAAGTCGCGGCTATCCATACTCAGGGATACGTCGGCTACAAACATTAGTCGTTTTTTATCGATCGTGATGACTTGCGATTCGTTACCGAACATAGGACCTAGCAGCGCAAGGGCTAGCAGTGCGAATGCGATTGAACGAACGATGGTTTTAATATAGACACGACCAAGGATAGGGGAAGATAATCCTTTGGAAATGCTACGTAGTTTGAGCCAGTAAAAGATGTAAAAGAGCACAAATAAGCCTGCGGCGATATAGATGAACGAAGAAATCGAGTAGGTAATGTGCATGAAAAGGTATTAAGACGACGAATATACAAAATTTTGTTGGGGAGGAATAGAGAGAAAAGGGATAAGATTGAGCGTGAAGGGATTGGGAGATAAATGGATTTTTTTTCAAAAAAAAGGCTTTTTTTTATTAACAAGGTTGGTAAATATCAATAGAACCTCTATATTTGCATTCACTTTTTCGGAGAGGTGCCTGAGAGGCCGAAAGGAGCGGTTTGCTAAACCGTCGTACGGGTCAAACTGTACCGCGGGTTCGAATCCCGCCCTCTCCGCAGAGAATTTCAGCCTTTCAGGTTCTTCGGAAGTAAAAGGTCGAAGTAAACGTTCTTTCTAGGTTGTGAGAACTACCTAGTTCGGGGTGTAGCGTAGCCCGGTATCGCGCCACATTTGGGATGTGGAGGTCGTCAGTTCGAATCTGGCCACCCCGACTAAAAAAAGTTTCAGATCAAACTGAAACTTTTTTTTTGAAAGTACTAGGTTCCGTAGCTCAGTTGGATAGAGCAACTGCCTTCTAAGCAGTAGGTCTTTGGTTCGAATCCAAACGGAATCACAGAAGTGTAAAAGCTCTGCTTAAATAAAGCAGGGCTTTTTTTATTTAAACAAAAGGTTGGCTAGAGCATCCCGCTGCGAAGCGCGGGAAGGTCTTTGGTTCGAATTCCGTTTGGATTCGAATAGAACAGCTGCTAGTCTTTAGTAGTTAGTCATTAGATCCTCACTTTGAATAAAGGTGGGGATTTTTGTTTTTAAGGCTGAATAGTCTTGGTTAAACCTCCAAGGTTTTTGAAACCTTGGAGGTTTGGAGATGAGCGTAGGCATTTTACATGGTATTTGTTTCTTTCATCTTCGATATATACTTTTAAATATCTTTTAATTTTTAACAGCAGCTATGACATTACCATTACTACCCGGTAGGATGTACCATTTGTACAATCACGCCAATGGGGATGAGTCTCTCTTTCGAGAAGATGACAATTATCGATACTTCCTACATAAATATGTAGAACACATTAGTCCAATTGCAGAAACGTATGCTTATTGTTTAATGCCTAATCATTTCCATTTCTTTGTTAGAATGGAAGATAAAGAAGTGTTAATGAATAAATATCAGGATGTGGTGAAGGCAGAAAATAGGTTAGCTGATTTTATATCAGGTAAATGGAGTAATTTTTTCAATGCATACACTAAGGCGTTTAATAAAAAATATGATCGTAAAGGAAATTTATTCCAACAGAACTTTAAGCGCAGAATGGTTGATAACGACCGGTATGCACAGACGTTATTGGGTTATATACATCTAAATCCGGTGAAACATGGATTTTGTAAAAGTATATTGGATTGGCCTTATTCGTCCGTTCAGGGTTATTATTTGGATAAGAAAACACGATTAAATAGAAAATTTAGTCCTACTTCCTTAGGTGATAGAGAAGCTTTGGTCAACTTTCATGCGTCTATAAAGATAGAAGAGTCAGTGTTTGATTGGTAGTATAGTTCGAATGCTTATTCGGAGGCGTAAACCTCCAAGGTTTTAAAAACCTTGGAGGTTTGGAGATGAATGTAATAATTGAGTAACTTCCATTAAAATATATCCATGAAGAAACCTTACGAATCTGAATTTAACTTAACGATCCAAGAGGCTTTAATAGGTTTTTATAAATACAATAAGTTAAACTTAACAGCTGATTTTTCTTCGCATTGTGTGCGAGTGTATATTGGTTGTATTTTAGCTCCGGTTCCGAATATTAATGCACGAAAGAAATACTTAAAGTTTCACGACTTGCATCACATCATGGCGGGGTATGGGATTGATCGAGTAGGAGAAAGTCAAATCAGTGCGTGGGAGTTAGGCTCTAGAAGTTGTAGAAAACCATTGATATCGATTATGAATCTGTTTGCATTGTCTACCGGTTTTATATTAAAACCTAAACTGGTAACGGAAGCTTTTTATAGAGGATGCAGAAGTAAGAATTTGTATTATCTGTCGGAAGATATGACAGAATCCGATATTGATCAATTGAACATCACGGAAGTTAAAAGTCAACATGTAGATATTAAAGTTAAGATAAAGTATAAATGGCTACGCCAAATCGAGTTTGTAGGTTATATAGTCATCTCTATGTTTATTCATGTAGGCATGTTAGTAGCAGGAAAATCGCTGTTGATAGCAGAGTCGATTAAGAATTGGTTGAAGGGGAAGAAGTAATGAAAGAGCTAACAGGAATTATCCCTAATGATTTAGAAGAAGTTTTCAGTAGTTTAGACTATGAAGAGGATGGAGGTTTAACTATTCGTTCGTTTAGGTATTTAAATAAAGATTTACATGTTGATTTTTTATTGTATCTGGGAGATGCCCATAAAAATGAAACTCAAAATTGGAGATTAGAAGTTTTAGGCTATCGAGATAGTAAGATAGATATTGATAATCTAGGTGGGTACTTTAATTTTTATTCGGAGCACTATTTGCTTTCTGAATATATAGATAATCATACTCAGTTGTATTTCAAAAAATCAGTAGCCAATCAATATCTATTAATGTCAGAAATATATAATCTTCACAAAGTAGGTTTTGAAAATTATATTCCGATTGAAAAGTATTTAAATAGTAAAAGTTTAACAACACTTTGTGGATGGGATTATGGTTTATTTGCTTCTGGTCCTGAAGGTATATTAAAACACTACTTTGAGTGTTTGGAAAAAGTAGGAGCGGAGCCTTATTTCTATGGAGAGAGTATACCTAAAAAGTGGGATGGTGAAAAATGGATACCAGAGGATAATGATTTAAAAGTAGCACTGTTGGGCGGTACTTACTTTATTGGACAGGATTTTAAATTTAAAAGGATTGATTAACAAACAATTTCATTTATGGATTTAAAAAAAGATACTGGAATTAGAGGGACTCCGCTCTTCGATATTTGCAATGCAATGTCGTTTAGTTAAGAAAGTCTTTTAGAATATAAAATGAAAGTGTAATTTTGAACCATCATCAAACGCTATAGGATTATAGGGGTGTATTAATCGACAAAATACTAAATTTAATTGACAATGAGCAATTTAAAAACCGCCACACGAGTGGCTGTAAAGGATTTAGTAGGAATCGAATTTTAACTTTTAAAACTTTAATTGTATTTATTAGTAGCGTTTTGACTAGATCTATTCAGAAAGAACTTAATTCATTTTTCTCAAAGCTTACTGATAGAGATTATAGCATCCAATTAGTAACTAAGGGTGCACTTACCCAAGCAAGAGCAAAGTTAAAGCCTGAGGCGTTTATAGAAATGAGCGAACTTGCGGTTACAGAATTTTATGAGAATGAAAAATATCAAAAATGGAATGGTTTTAGGGTTTTAGCTGTTGACGGTAGTTCCTCCAATCTACCTTCACATTCAAGTGTAAGACAGGATTTTGGAGTTATTAAAACTGGTTGTAAAGGCACTGTAGAATCCAGCATGGCTAGAATGACATTATTATATGATGTTTTAAACTGTATTACCATAGATGCGCAGTTTGATAGCATGCATGAATCAGAATACAACTTATTTAAAAGGCAGTTATCTTTAAACAAACTAAAAACTGGAGACATATTGCTTGCCGATAGAGCTTACACCTCTAATGCTTTAATGTATGAACTTCACCATAAGGGTGTTGATTATTGCATGAGAATGCGAGTTAACTGGAACGAGGTTACTAATCTTTTAGCCTCAGGGGAAGAAAGTCGTATTGTAAAACTTGACTTACCTAGAAGAAGTAAGCACATTCAAGAAGAATGTAACTCAACGGTTAATTATGTCATATGTCGATTAGTTTGTATTACATTAGATTCAGGTGAAAAAGAAGTATTATGTACTTCCTTGTTGGATGAACAAAAATATAAGGTAGAAGACATTAAAGCACTCTATGGGTTAAGATGGGATATCGAAGAAGCTTATAAATTGCTGAAAATTCGGATGCAATTAAGTAATTACAGCGGTAAGACGAGTAATACTATACGTCAGGATTTTCATGCAAAAAATTTCATGATGAATATGTGTGCTATTATGTCTTATCCTATTGAAGAAAAACTTCGTAGGGACGTTCATGAAAACAAACATCGAACTAAGAGCAATCGAACCAATATATTATTTACATTGAAAGATTCATGGGTATCCATTTGGTTGAAAAACAAATGGAATATTTTGGCAGAATACTTTGATGACATAATTACTAGAACAAAAGAAATTGTAAGAAATAATAGAAGATTTGAACGAAAGAAATACCGATATCCAGACCGAAAACCTTCTCCACCTTACAAAAATATCTAATCCTTAACTAAACGACATTGGATTTCAAATCTCGGTGAGCCATTCTTCTTCGATATTTATTTTTAAATATCTTTTAATTTTTACAGCAGCTATGAACATGAATTTTAACTCAAAGTACAATCCTGATATTCATCATCGTCGGTCGATACGCTTGCAAGGATATGATTATTCACAAACAGGTTTATATTTTATAACCATTTGTGTACACCATAAAAAGTGTTTGTTTGGTGAAATTATCAATAATGAAAATCATTCACCAGAAATGAAATTAAATGATGCCGGATAAATAGCACATCAATGTTGGTTGGATATTCCCAAACATTTTCCGAATGTGATATTACATGAATTTGTTATCATGCCCAATCACATTCATGGTATCATCGAATTAACCACCCCCGTAGGGGCGAATAAATATTCGCCCAAAAATGATGCGACAGGGAACAATGATGCGAATAATGATTCGCCCGAAAATGATGCGACAGGGAACAATGATTCGAATAATAAATCACCCGAAAATGGCGTATCGATGGATAACGTGGCGAATAAATATTCGCCCGGAATTAACAGGGTGAATAATGATTCGCTTGGAATTAATAGGGCGAATAATGATTCGCCCCTACGATCGCCGTCAAAAACGATTGGATCGGTTGTTCGCGGATTTAAAATTGGTGTAACAAAATGGTTTCGGAATAATACCGATGTTGAAACGGTATGGCAACGCAATTATTACGAACATATCATTCGTGACGAAAAATCATATCAAAATATTTCTGATTACATTAATAATAACCCTTTAAAATGGCAGGGTGATAAATTTTATTCTAAATAATATTCATTTGTGATTATAAATCCGTTTCATCTGCCACCGAGATTACAAGTCTCAGTGAGCCATTAGCCCCCATCACTCAAACAATCCCATCTGCCCATTTGTTAGTGGTCGGAATAAGTCGGTACGGAGTTGGGGAAGTTTAACATCGCCAAAATATTTGCGGCGGGAGACTTTGAATAATTTATTAATCATATCAGCAATTTCGCCTTCGCCACGCATGCGGCTTCCATAGCGACTATCGTTGACTTGTCCGCCGTGACATTCCTTAATTTGATTCCAAACTTTTTGAGCACGGTCAGGATAATGTTTCTTCAACCAATCTTCAAACACTTCTCCAATACTGCCATTCAATCGAACTACGGTGTAACCTGCTGAATAGGCACCGGCGTTGGCTGCTCGCTCCATAATCACCGGAATCTCATGATGATTGATGCTAGGAATAATAGGTGCTATCATTACAAAAGTGGAGATCCCATTCTTGGCTAATGTTTCTAAGGTTTTAAAACGCTGCGGTATAGCCGCCGCTCTTGGTTCTAGTTTTTGTCGCACGTTATCATCATTGGACGTGATACTAATGGCTACATGTACCAGTTCTAGTTTTTGTAATTCTTGCAATAGATCGATGTCGCGTAACACAAGTTGATTTTTAGTAATCACACTTACCGGATGGCGGTGTTCCAAGCATACTTCAAGTAATTGGCGTGTAAGGCCTAGCTTACGTTCCAGCGGTTGATAACAATCCGTATTACCTGAAAGCATGATGGGTAGAACAGGACCTTTATTTTTTTGAAAAGTTTCTTTTAGTAATTGTGCGGCATTGCCTTTCGCAATGAGTTTGGTTTCAAAATCAAGACCGGCATCATAACCCCAGTATTCATGACTATTGCGTGCATAACAGTAAATGCAACCATGCTCACAACCTTGATATGGATTCATGGAGTAAGAACGTCCTATGTCCGGACTTTCTACTTTATTCAAGATGGTTTTCACCTGTTGGACCGTGTAGGTGGTTAGGTGACTTTCTTCATAGGAGTCGATACCTTCTACATGTTCTCGCACCTTGGTTTGGCTTAAGAATTTGTTCTTAAGGTGAATCTGAGCTCCACGGCCTTTGATAGGGTCTTGATTTTTCACAAAACAAAAATACTAAAAAATATAGTAAATACTAAATAAGTTAACTTTGAATAAATTATAATGTATTGATGATCAGTTTATCGTTTATTTTGGAGATAAGTTAGAAGGGGTATTTTTCGATGTAAATCAAAGAGGAAACATGGTAGTCAGGTAAACTTACTTTATCTTCAAAGAATCAATTCTTATGAAGCGTATCTCCATTCTTTCGATTTTTATCATTCTACTTTTGGTGGGAATGACGAGCTCTTTTCAGTTGGATAGGACGTATTCCAATTCGGATAGTATTTATATAAAAGTTAGAGCCTTGGATTTGAGCGAAGATTTTAGTCGGATGTCATCTAAGAATGATGAAGTACTTATGCTACTTTATCCTGTTATCGATTCTACTCAACTAGGGGATGCTATCATAAAAAGTTATTATCAGTTTAGTGATTCTAATCGCACGTTCGAACATTCGTTTGCTTTAACATCTCCCACTTCTAAACAGAATATGTTATTTTTTATGATTGAATTAGATACGGATAGATCGGTGGATATGATAGATTCTATTGTGAAACTTCATTATATCGATTTGAGAAATGCATACTATGCTAAAGATTATAATGCTATCGAGAAAATATTAGGCGATGATGATGTGTTGGGTTCTCTAAAACTGAGGGAAAAACAGAGTCCTTATTTTATGTTTAATATTAGAGGTATTTATAAGTTGGATAAATATGATTATTCCATACTTATGAAGTATTAAAATTCATTTGTCTATTTCCTTCTTTATTCCTTTGTATTCAGGAAATAATTCACTAGTTTATATATTCAATTTTATACCTGATTCATTCGTCAAAATCGTTGAATCAGCATTTTAATTATTTACTAACTAATTTTACGAATGGAAAACATCTCATCCTCCGGCGGAAAATGCCCATTTACAGGAGCTACTTCACATCAGAAATTTAGTTCGCAAGGAACTCAAAATAATGATTGGTGGCCTAATCGTTTGAAGTTGAATATTCTTCGTCAGCATTCTTCTTTATCTAATCCGATGGATGCGTCATTCAACTATACGGATGCTTTTAAATCCTTGGATTATGCTGCATTAAAAAGAGACTTACATCAATTGATGACGGACTCTCAAGATTGGTGGCCGGCAGATTTTGGTCATTATGGTCCTTTCTTTATTCGTATGGCATGGCATAGTGCAGGTACGTATCGTACTGCTGATGGTAGAGGTGGTGCAGGAGCAGGGCAGCAACGTTTTGCGCCGTTGAACAGTTGGCCGGATAACGGCAACTTGGATAAAGCGCGTCGCTTGTTATGGCCTATCAAACAAAAATATGGTAACAAAATCTCTTGGGCAGATTTAATGATATTAACCGGTAACGTAGCACTAGAATCCATGGGTTTTAAAACCTTTGGTTTTGCCGGCGGACGTGCTGATGTGTGGGAACCGGAAGAGGATGTGTATTGGGGGGCTGAGTCAAAATGGCTAGGTGATGAAAAACGTTATTCCGGTCAACGTGATTTAGAAAATCCTCTAGCAGCTGTGCAGATGGGATTAATTTATGTGAATCCTGAAGGACCGGGTGGAAATCCGGATCCGATTGCAGCAGCCAAAGACATACGTGAAACATTTGCTCGTATGGCCATGAATGATGAAGAAACGGTAGCATTAATTGCCGGTGGACATACCTTTGGTAAAGCTCATGGCGCGGGCGATGCAGCGCTTGTAGGTCCGGAGCCAGAAGCGGAGTCTATCGAACAACAAGGTTTTGGTTGGATAAGTAAATTCAAATCCGGTAAAGCAGGTGATGCTATTACCAGTGGATTAGAAGTGACTTGGACACAAACTCCAACACAATGGAGTAATTACTTCTTTGAAAACTTATTCAACTATGAATGGGAATTAACGAAGAGTCCGGCTGGTGCACATCAATGGGTGGCAAAGACAAGTGATGAATCGATTCCTGATGCATTTGATTCAGGTAAAAAACATAAACCTACGATGTTGACTACAGATTTATCTTTGCGATTTGATCCGGCGTATGAAAAAGTATCCCGTAAATTTTTAGCTGATCCTAGTGCTTTTGCTGATGCATTTGCACGTGCTTGGTATAAGTTAACTCACCGCGATATGGGACCTCGCGCACGTTACTTAGGTCCGGAAGTTCCTGCGGAAGAATTAATTTGGCAAGATCCAATTCCTAAATCTAATCCTGCTGAGTTAATTAATGAAGCGGACATCACAGCATTGAAAAATAAATTATTAAACTGTGGTTTCCCTATTTCAACTTTAGTATATACGGCGTGGTCATCGGCCTCTACTTTCCGTGGATCCGATAAACGTGGTGGTGCTAATGGTGCTCGTATTCGTTTGTCGCCACAAAAGCATTGGCAAATTAATCAGCCGGCACAGTTGTCTAAAGTGTTAGAAGCATTTGAAAAAATTCAAATCGATTTCAATCATAGTTCTTCTACGAAGAAGATATCCATGGCTGACTTAATTGTGTTAGCCGGTTGTGCAGCGGTAGAGAAAGCGGCGGTTGCGGCAGGGTATTCATTAAAGGTACCTTTTAAACCGGGTCGTATGGATGCATCTCAAGAACAAACCGATGTGGAATCTTTTGCAGTTTTAGAACCAATAGCGGACGGATTTAGAAACTATCAAAAAAATGCATACTCCATTTCAACGGAAGAATTATTAGTTGATAAAGCACAACTGTTAACTCTTACTATACCTGAGATGACAGTATTAGTAGGAGGTATGCGTGTGTTAGATGCTAACTATGAACATTCGTATTTAGGTGTATTAACACATAAGAAAGAATTTTTGACCAACGATTTCTTTGTGAATTTATTGGATATGTCTACTGTCTGGAAAGAGAGTGAGAATATGAAAGGTATATTCGAAGGAAAAGATCGTATGAGTGGTGAATCTAAGTGGACTGCTACACGCGCTGATTTGATCTTTGGTTCCAATTCTGAATTACGTGCTATTGCAGAAGTGTATGCAACAAAAGATAACGAGAAAAAATTTGTCGTTGATTTTATTGCGGCATGGAATAAAGTAATGAATCTAGATCGATTTGAATAGTCGAATAGTTAAAACAATATTCATATTTATTCGTTACTATATTAACACTTAAACTCGAAACGATTATGCACATTATTATCACATTAATTATTGGTGCTGTAGCCGGATGGTTAGGTAGCATGATTTACAAAGGCGGTGGCCTTGGACTACTTGGAAATATAATAGTTGGTATTTTAGGTAGTTATGTAGGTTATTGGTTATTAGGTAAACTAGGTATTAGTCTGGGTACCGAATTACTTGGAGCCATTCTTACCGGAGCCTTCGGAGCGATAGTCATCTTATTCCTCATCAATCTGATAGTGGGGAAAAAATAAACAGTTTTTGAAAAGGGGGAATTTATTCCCCCTTTTTTTATACTTATTGAGTACATTTGATACGTTATCCGTAAAGTGAAAAAAAAGGATCTATTGGAGATGTTATCAAACGTTCAAAAAATAATCATTAGTCTATTTATTTTTTTTACTGTTCCTTTTTTTGCTTCCGCCCAAATAAGTCCACCCGGTTTAGGTTTAGCTAATTCAGCGTCATGGTTTGCAGTAGGTGTTCGTCAAGAATTAGATACATTAAAAGCATGGCAGTCGGTAACCTATTTTGGTATCGGTAGAAAAAGTAAACCGGATAATAGTAATCCGTTTGACAAGCCTGCCATTTTGGTTTTGAATCAAGAGTTTTATCATCAGTTTCATCATCGTTGGCAATACTCTTTTGCCCTGAGTTATCGTAGACAGGATGAATATGAAAAGCTTTCTCCCTATGAACATGAATCGCCTGCTATTCGTCAGGAGTTACGTGCTTATGGGCGCTTGTCTTTAATCACTAAGTTTTCTCGTTTCAAATGGGTCAATACATACCGACAAGAATTTCGTAGTTTTTATAATCCGGACTTTACTTCTTTTGATGAAGCATGGCAATTACGATCTCGTTTTCGTACGCAGTTGACTTGTACGTTAGATAAAAGAAAAATACATCGATTCATTACCGGAGCAGAAGTGTTATTTTCTACCAGTTATCATAACTCCACTTCTAATTGGAATGCGTTAGCCTATAAAGAATCTCGATTTACTTTTTATTATTCTTATTCCCCTAAAACGGTCTCGGCTATTTTTAATATTGGCTATATGAATAATTTGGTGGGAGCTGAAGATATGTATATAGCTCATTATTTGGCCATTGATGTGATTATTGAAAATCCATGGTCACTTAAAAATAGAAGTAAGTCCAAGATTGTGGAAAATTTGGAATAAATCAGACTTCTATTCGACCTGTCCAAAGGAACTTTTATCTATTAATTGCTGTATTTTATAACTGAAAATGAATATGTTATAAATATTTTTAATTTTGATACAATATTCTTTTAAGGACATCGACTCTACTCATATACAATGGTTATGACTACCGCACAGACGGCACATATAGAAGAAGTTTTTCGTAGAGATCGTCAATCTTTATTGGCTTTTATCCGCAAGCGTATTTCAGATGTTGAAGAGGCAGAGGATATTCTACAAGACGTATTCTATCAATTTGTGTCAGGTTATAATACGATTGATTCTATGGATAAAGCTACTTCATGGTTATACCAAGTAGCTCGTAATAAAATCATAGATCGATATCGTAAGAAAAAACATCAGGCTTGGTCAGCTACAGAAGTGTTAACTAAGCAGGAGGATGAGGCGCCTTTAATGTTGCAAGATATTCTTCCTGATTTAGGAAATACTCCGGATGCTCAGTATTCTAAAAACTTAATATGGGACGCCATACAGGAGGCTTTAGAAGAAATGCCTAAAGACCAACGCGAAGTGTTTATCTGGCATGAATTGGAAGATTTATCTTTCAAAGAAATTAGCGACCGTACAGGTGTGGGTGTGAATACCTTGTTGTCAAAGAAAAGATATGCTATTCTTTTCTTACGTAAAAAATTATTAGAACTCTATAACGAATTATAATTATATGAAAAAGCACTTCTTATTATTTGGTCTTAAAATCGCATTGATGGCTGCATTGTTTATTGTGGCAGTAGGATTCGGTTTTATGTACTTGTGGAACTGGTTAATGCCTGAGTTGTTCCAACTTCCCGTGATTGATTTTTGTCAATCCATCGGAATTGTAATAATGTCAAAAATATTATTCTCCGGTTGGGGACGTAAAGGTCACTGCCATCAATGCGGTGGTGGAGGCTTCTGGCGTCATAAGTGGAAAAAGCACATGGAGCATATGAGCGAAGAAGATAAAGCTCGATTGAAAGAGCGTATATTCTCTAAATGCATGAATAAGTAATCAATTAATCAACTAAGATATTTTCCCCTTTTATGTACTTAGTAGAATACAAGTTGAAGTTAGCTAAGGATTCACATGGTGAGTTCAGTCAGCAACATGTTTTAATACAAGATACGTTCCATTCCGTTACTAACTATTTGCCGGAACTATTCACAGATATTTATGATAAACACCGTGGACAATACGTCATGGGAATTGAAGTAATAGAAGTGAAGGAACTAGATTTGAAAATAGAAGACTCTAAAGTTTGTTTAGTTTAATTTAAGTTAAAAAAGAAAGCAGGTAGGGCGAAACCGTACCTGCTTTTGAAATAAGTTCTACTATACTTATTTCTACTCACTACTGCTTTTATATTTTTTATTGCTTTTCAATCTTGATAACACTGCGTTTATCTTGATTCTGTAAAATGACGATGTACTGTGCTGCCGGTAGATTTGCTCCAACTTGTCCGATTGTGTTAATGGTTCCTCTCTCTACTTCATGGCCTCTCATATCTTGAACAATGTAATCCATACTTCCTTCTCCTTCGATGGTAATCACCTCTCTATACGGATTCGGATAATAAGTCACTTGTAACGAGTTCGCTGATCGTGTTGGGGTCGATGCCGGTATTACAGTTACACTTTGTGTTTGTGTTACTGTGTTGCCTTCCGAGTCTTTCACTTTTACTACTATATCATGTGTTCCTACACTTGGATTATTATAGGTGTAAGTATAAGGAGCACTAGTTAAAGTGGTTAGCAATGTAGTACCATCATAGATTTCTACTGTTAATGCTCCACCTTCCGGATCTTGTGCATTGACATTAATGTCAATACTTCCTGTAGAAGAGCTTCCCGGTGTAGGTTGGTTATAAGTAGCAGTGAAGGTATTGACCGTTGGCGATTGATTAGCTCCTACCGTGAAGTTCACACTAGCTGAAGTAGTTTGTAATCCGCTGTTATCGGTTACTACCGCATAGAAGGTATAAGAACCTTGAGCTACGTTGGTTAAAGTATATTGGTAGGAAGTAGTTCCGGTACCTTCACCAACTTTAACATTGTTTTGATAGAACTCTACTTTAGTAATGGACCCATCGGAGTCGGTTGCTTGAGCTTCTAGGAGGATGTTAGTAGGTGCTACCGCTGTTCCATTGTTAGTTGGTGATATCATACTAACCAGTGGAGCATTAGCATTTACTACACTCACGGTATTAGAAGTAGCCTGACAAGTACCATTGGTGATTTGAACACTGTAGTTACCTGCGGTAGTAACAGAAAGAGTAGCCGAGTTGCTTCCTACCACCGATGTTCCATTGTACCAGGTATAGGTAACACCGGTAGCAGAAGTAGTCGCTGTTAAGGTAATAGGTTGTGATGGAATTAAGGTTTGTATACCATTAGGAGTAACCGATACACTTATCGGAGCATTAACCGTTACCGTTGTATTAGTTGATGTCGCTGAACAGTTACCTGAGCTAACCACTACATTATATGAACCTGCAGTAGTTGCTGTATAAGTCGCACCAGTTGCAGAAGCGATGTTCGAGGTACCGTTTCTCCACTGATAAGTTAAACTAGTACCTGTGTTCGCACTTAGCACCACACTTCCACCTTGGCAGAAAGTGGTAGTACCACCCGCGGTTATGGTTGCCGTCGGTAGAGCATTAACCGTTACCGTTGTATTAGTTGATGTCGCTGAACAGTTACCTGAGCTAACCACTACATTATATGAACCTGCAGTAGTAGCGGTATAACTTGAACCTGTTGCTGAGGCAATGTTCGAAGTTCCGTTTCTCCATTGATACGTTAAGCCTGTTCCGGTGTTAGCACTAAGCACCACACTTCCACCTTGACAAAAAGTCGTTGAATTAGTAGTTGTTACCGTTGCTGTAGGAGCCGGATTAACTGTTACCGCTTGTGGCGCAGATTCTAAACTACAAGCATTGCTGTTTTTAACTAAGACACTATAGTTACCTGTTGCATTCGCTGTATAACTAGCTGTTGTTACTAAATTAGTTCCATTGTTTTTCCATTGATAAGAACTAGAACTAGCGGCATTTAATACTACACTTCCTCCTTGACAGAAGCTAGTAGCTCCACTTGCACTTAGTATGCTACTGCTTACTATTAAACTACTAGCTCCACCAATATAACTAGCACGTGTCGCATTGGTATAACTACCCGTTAACATGTTTTCATTACCTAAGACAGCTACATTCACCGTTAAGGTATTATCTAAATCGACACCTGCACCATCTTCCACTTTAAGGGAATAAATGGTAGTAGCAGCTTCTATGTCTAATCTACCCGGAGCTTTAGCAATCACACCGCATAGACCTAAGGATTGTCCGTTACGTACTTGAATCTTACCTTCGGTAATAATCCAGTTTCCTTTATAGTTAGGAGAAGCGGTCGTTAAACGAAGGGTCGCTAAACCATTTTTAGTAAGATCAGCCGAACCGGAGATAGGTCCGTTGATGGTAAAGACAGGTCCTGCTACCGAGCCGGATTGGATGGTAGAGGCTTGTTCTACTTTAATGGAGTTGGTGTTCAGTACAAAACCTTGGCTACTAGTATAAGCTCTTAACATACCCCCTTGAAGGATGATTTGATTCACTGTACTAGTGTCGAGTAAACGAAGGGTACCTGCAGCTTCCACGTAAACCGGAGCAGTATGAATCATATCGGGTATACGTACCTCACCGGTACGGATGATGACTGTATCCATAGCACGAGGAACAGCCTTCGGAGTCCAACTGTTGGTATTACTCCAGTTATAATCCCCACTGTTATCGTAATTGTAAATGTATTTTTGTGGAGGTAATACACTAACGGTAACATTAGTAGAAGAGGATGTAGTACTACAATTATTTAAAGTTGTCACTACATTATAACTTCCGGTAGTAGTTGCAGAGTAACTTGAATTGGTAGCTCCACTTATGTTGGTGGTTCCATTCCTCCATTGATAAGTATATCCGGTAGCGGTATTGGTTGATAAGGTGACCGAACTTCCTTCATAAATATTGGTAGGTCCGGAAGCTGTAATATTGGCGGTAGGTGTAGTATTGACAGTAATGCTAACAGCACTACTGGTAGTTGAATTACCGGAATTGTCTGTAGCTATTGCTGTAATACTATGGGTACCTACCGGAGCATTCGTCCAGGTATAACTATAAGGTGATGTGTTGTCCGATCCTAATAAAGTTGTACCACGATAAAACTGCACATTACTAATCGTTCCATTAGCATCGGTAGCGTTCGCATTAATGGTAATTGTAGTGCCTTGACAGAAAGTTGAAGGTGAGGTAGGTGAAGTGATAGATACCACCGGATTAGTAGAGCAGGTACCTTGTATAAATACACCAACTTTTCTAGTCATAGTGTGACCACTGTTATCGGTTACTTTTACATTAAAGGAAGCTAATCCACAACCAACAGGAGTGAAGGTTAAATTAGAACCGGATAAATTACATGTACCATTAACAACAGTGTTGAATGAATAAGTAGGAGAGTAGATAGAATATCCTCTAAATAAATTAGTAAGGTTAATTGTTTGAGTAGCAGGTGCAGTAATAATATAATGAGGCTCTGCCATCCAGTTAAGATAATCTTCTAAACGAGTATAACCATCTTTATCCGGATCGGCATTGGATTCTGAAAAATCACCAACAGCAGAATTAGGATTAGTTCCATGATATGATTCCCAGAAATCCGGCATACCATCTTTGTCGGTATCCCAATTAGATGCTCTATAAGTAGTAGGATAGTTTTCATAACCACCTACATCATTTTGGTGATCAGGGAAACCGGGCTTACCGGTAACACTACCAACAGCTGAATAGGTTCCATTCAATGTTTCATTCACCATGCGTATATCATGGTCGTCAAAGATTGGTTGGTTGGCACCCACATCAGATAATACATTTTTGTAAGATTCGAATGCTGTTTGAGTTGTTACATAAGATGGGAAGAATGGGGAGTTAACAAATGTTTCATAGGAATAGCTATCTCCGTTAGAATAGGTTGTTCTACGTCCTACGGTTTGGTTGGATTCATTAAAATATCCCGGCATCACATTTCCGTTGAAGTAGGCACGTTGCATTCCTAATCCCGTGCCTTCATGATCAATGGATAAAGCAAAGAATACTTTAGAACCTGCACCTGGTTTGTAATAATTGTTCACGAAGTTCAATTCCATGGTTCCACCATCGGTAGTTCTACCGCCCCAATTGTAAACTACATTATTAGTTATATCTAAACGTCCGGCATAGTAAGCATTACCATCTAGACCTCCACCTAAACTCCAGTTTCTACCATAACAATGGGCTAATAGATTGTGATGGAAACTTCCGATATCACCACCAATGGTGGCTGCATATCCATGCTCTGTTCCGGCCGGATAATTTTGATGTCCGGCAGCATTTAATGCTTCCGAAATCAATGTACGTTGTAGAGAAATATTTTTACCACTTCGAGAACTGAAGGCTTCATCAATTGTCCAACTGATAGAACAGTGGTCTAGGATACTATGATTGGCACCTGTCATACCCATACCATCATACGTAGGACCTGCACCTAAACGTACGCGCATATGACGCACTATTAAATCATTTCCGGTAAAACCAACCGGAGCCGTTCGTATACATATACCTTTACCGGGAGCTGTTTGACCGGCAACAGTTACATAAGGATCACTCACGACTAAACGAGAGTTTAAAACTATCATACCACCCACATCAAAAACAATGGTACGAGGACCTGTTTGATTTTCTACCGCATCTCTAAAACTACCGGCACCGCTATCATTCAAGTTCGTAACATGGACTACTTTTCCACCTCGACCACCAATAGCAAAACGACCATAACCTTCCGCTCCGGGGAATGCTAGTTGTGCGGGTTTGAATGACCATACCGTTCCTTTAGTTACTACACCTGTTGATGTTACTTCATCAATTCTCCAATAGTAAGTAGTCATACTATATAAATTATTGATAGCATAAGTGGTGGTTGTTTGTGTTCCTAAATAACAAGAAGAAGTAGTTGTTCCTGACTTAACGCAAGTTTCATCAGTGCCAAAATAAATTCGGTGATTAGCTGCATTGCTAGCTTTTGTCCAACTTAGAATTACATTATTGTTAGTTAGCTGAACGTGTTCGTCTTTATGTGCAGGAAAAGGATTTTTAGCTTGATCTTTAATATTGGGAGTATTTAACTCGATGGCGTTAATCCAAACGTTTTTATTATTCGCAGTAGAAGTTGTCTCGGCTTTATAAGAAATGGTTACGGTAGCACCACTCACAACAGTAAATGTAACATAAGAACTTGCTGTATTAGCAACCGTTAAAGATCTGTTACTAGTAGCTAAATTGTTATGTATTAAGGTACCGTTTACTGTTACATCAATAGGAGAGAAGGTGCTTGTTGCTGGGTCGGAGAAGGTATTGTGATATGTCAAAATACTATGTGTTCCTGCAGATAGTCCGGTTATTTTCAATTCTATTTCAGCACCGGCTGTTCCTCCGTCTACCATGATTCCGTCACAAACTAGACGTGCGAAATTGGGCGACTGTACACCTGCTTTATACCAGTCCGCTTTCAATGCGGTACCATTACTGCCTTTTCTAGTTAAAGTGAATGTAACGCCATTGGTTGTTTTAGTTGTCGTATTAGCATTATCCGGTACCCATGATACATAATCGGGGTCACTCACTTCTGCCAGTGTTCTACCACTCATGTCCATATCCAATTTAATTACCGGAGATTGTCCATGGGTTATATTTACTGTGAGTATAAAAACTATACTAAAGATGAAATGGATATATCTTATGATTGACATTTTAAATTTCTTTAGATGAATACAATTGGTATGTATTAGAAGTAACTTGAATCAGATTAATTTTTTTATTGCTTTTCAATCTTGATAACACTTCGTTTATCTTGATTCTGTAGAATGACGATGTATTGTGCTGCCGGTAGATTAGCTCCGACTTGTCCGATGGAGTTAATGGTTCCTCTCTCTACTTCATGGCCTCTCATATCTTGAACAATGTAATCCATACTTCCTTCTCCTTCGATGGTAATCACCTCTCTATACGGATTCGGATAATACGTTACTTGTAACGAGTTCGCTGATCGTGTTGGGGTCGATGCCGGTATTACAGTTACACTTTGTGTTTGTGTTACTGTGTTGCCTTCCGAGTCTTTTACTTTCACTACTATGTCATGTGTTCCTACACTTGGATTATTATAGGTGTAAGTATAAGGAGCATTGGTTAGTGTAGTAAGTAGCGTAGTACCATCATAGATTTCTACCGTTAAAGCTCCACCTTCCGGATCTTGAGCATTTACAGCGATATCGATACTACCAGTGGAAGAACTTCCAGGTGTCGGTTGGTTATAGGTAGCCGTGAAGGTGTTTACTATTGGTGATTGATTTACTCCTACTGTGAAGTTTACACTTGCTGAAGTGGTTTGTAATCCACTGTTATCGGTGGCTACTGCATAGAAGGTATAAGCACCTTGAGCTACGTTGGTTAAAGTATATTGGTAGGAAGTAGTTCCGGTACCTTCACCTACTTTAACATTGTTTTGATAGAACTCTACTTTAGTAATGGACCCATCGGAGTCGGTTGCTTGAGCTTCTAGGAGGATGTTAGTAGGTGCTACCGCTGTTCCATTGTTAGTTGGTGATATCATACTAACCAGTGGAGCATTAGCATTTACTACACTAACGGTATTCGAAGTAGCCTGACAAGTACCATTGGTGATTTGAACACTGTAGTTACCTGCGGTAGTAACAGAAAGAGTAGCCGAGTTGCTTCCTACCACCGATGTTCCATTGTACCAGGTATAGGTAACACCGGTAGCAGAAGTAGTCGCTGTTAAGGTAATAGGTTGTGATGGAATTAAGGTTTGTATACCATTAGGAGTAACCGATACACTTATCGGAGCATTCACCGTTACCGTTGTATTAGTTGATGTCGCTGAACAGTTACCTGAGCTAACCACTACATTATATGAACCTGCAGTAGTTGCTGTATAAGTCGCACCAGTTGCAGAAGCGATGTTCGAGGTACCGTTTCTCCACTGATAAGTTAAACTAGTACCTGTGTTCGCACTTAGCACCACACTTCCACCTTGGCAGAAAGTGGTAGTACCACCCGCGGTTATGGTTGCCGTCGGTAGAGCATTAACCGTTACCGTTGTATTAGTTGATGTCGCTGAACAGTTACCTGAGCTAACCACTACATTATATGAACCTGCAGTAGTAGCGGTATAACTTGAACCTGTTGCTGAGGCAATGTTCGAAGTTCCGTTTCTCCATTGATACGTTAAGCCTGTTCCGGTGTTAGCACTAAGCACCACACTTCCACCTTGACAAAAAGTCGTTGAAGTAGTAGTTGTTACCGTTGCTGTAGGAGCCGGATTAACTGTTACCGCTTGTGGCGCAGATTCTAAACTACAAGCATTGCTGTTTTTAACTAAGACACTATAGTTACCTGTTGCATTCGCTGTATAACTAGCTGTTGTTACTAAATTAGTTCCATTGTTTTTCCATTGATAAGAACTAGAACTAGCTGCAGTTAACACTACACTTCCTCCTTGACAGAAACTAGTAGCCCCACTTGCACTTAGTATACTACTGCTTACTATTAAACTACTAGTACCGCCAATATAACTAGCTCGTGTCGCATTGGTATAACTACCCGTTAACATGTTTTCACTACCTAAGACAGCTACATTCACTGTTAAGGTATTATCCAAATCGACACCTGCACCATCTTCTACTTTTAGGGAATAAATGGTAGTAGCAGCTTCTATGTCTAATCTACCCGGAGCTTTAGCAATCACACCGCATAGACCTAAAGCTTGTCCGTTGCGTACCTGAATCTTACCTTCGGTAATTATCCAGTTTCCTTTATAGTTAGGAGAAGCGGTTGTTAAACGAAGGGTCGCTAAACCGTTTTTAGTAAGATCAGCCGAACCGGAGATAGGTCCGTTGATGGTAAAGATAGGTCCTGCTAATGAACCGGATTGGATGGTAGAGGCTTGTTCTACTTTAATGGAGTTGGTGTTTAGTACAAAACCTTGGCTACTAGTATAAGCTCTTAACATACCTCCTTGAAGGATGATTTGATTCACTGTGCTAGTATCGAGTAAACGAAGTGTACCTGCTGCTTCGATATACACCGGAGCAGTATGAATCATATCGGGTATACGTACCTCACCGGTACGGATGATGACTGTATCCATAGCACGAGGAACAGCCTTCGGAGTCCAACTGTTGGTATTACTCCAGTTATAATCCCCACTGTTATCGTAATTGTATATATATTTTTGTGGAGGAGTTTCAGCAGTAAGTACTAATGCTGTAGAAGTAGCCGAACAACCATTCGCAGTTACAGTCACGGTATAAGAACCGGCAACAGTGGCTGTATAAGTAGCAGCAGTGGCATTGGTAATATTAGCATTATTCAACTTCCATTGATACGTATATCCTGTTCCTGTAGAAGCATTCAATACTTTATTCCCTTGATAAGGTATTACCGTACCGCTAGAGGTTATTGTGGCGGTGGGTGTGGCATTAACTGTTACAATAATAACAGAAGACGTTGCGGAACAGTTGGTCGTAGTATTAGTTACAACAACAGAATATAAACCGGTAGTGGATGTATTATAAGTTGAGCCGGTAGCTCCACTGATAGTTGTTGATCCATTTTTCCATGCATAACTTAAATTAGATCCTGTATTAGCAGAGATGGTTACATTGGATCCTTGACAAAAAGTGGTAGCTCCACTTGCAGTGATTGTGGCAGTAGGAGGTGTACAAGGAGTGATGTTGGATGGTTCTATTACAACACCAACAGTGTAAGTATAAGAAGTACCATCACTTCCGGTTACTTTAAATTTGTAGCTAGTTAATCCGTAAAAGTTAGTAGTAGGAGTGAAGCGAATTGTTTTTCCATCGGATAATAATGTAGCTGTTCCATTAGAAGCAGATACAACACTATGTACAGGACTTACTCTAGCAAAACCACCGGTATATTGACTAATATCTAAATCGATGTAGTTATTTTGTAATGTTTTACATTTGGGTTCTGCCAGCCAGTTTAAATACACTTCAATATTAGCGTATCCATCAGTTCTTTTGGTCATGGCATCATTACTATTGATGTTAAGTCCTAATGCTTTTTCCCAAAAATCAGGCATGCCGTCATTATCTGTGTCAGTAGGTTTGGTTCCTGTTAAGATGGTGCCGTAACCATTGTTACCTAAACCTGTTTGTGTTTGAGAAGTATATAAACTTCCGTTAGGTCCACGTGTTCCTGCTGTATATCCTGTAGTTCCACCACCCACGGTACGAACTTGTGAAATGACTAATCTGTCCATTTCATCATATGGGAAAGTACCGGCAAAAGAAGAGGTATATCGAAATGCTGTAGCTGCCGAGTAAGTAGGTATTAAGGCCGTTTCAGTCGACCATGGAGAAGTTAATATAGTTCCGGGGCCTTGATACCAATAGGGAGTAGTAGTGTTACCATTTAAAATACCATCAAGGTTATTGTCTTTTATATTTCCGGAGTAGTAGATACTTTGATTTTTATCTACTTGATACCATTGATTGTCGGTTCCTGTAGAAGCAGGACCCATGACAAAATAATTGTTGATAATATCGTGTTTGAAATTCGTACTAGTGTGAGTGGTATATCCTGCAGAACAGTTGTATAAAACATTGTTTACAAAAATGTCATGTATTTTATCTAAAGGATTTCTGTTATGAGAATTTGCAAAAATGTTGTACGCCCATGTCCATGTTCCTTCGGGACATTCAATATGTGCACCAAATTGTTGGTAAGTAGGATTGGCAATTAAACAGTTTTGAAATGTGATATTTTTAACCGGTTTGGTTTGCCAATTGGTAGATACACCACCTATATTATTCCATGGAGCAAATTCAATGGAGCAGTGATCAACGATAATGTCATGAGCATCTACTAAGTTGATACCTACGTCTTCATTGCTGGCTACTTCACTACCGGGACGTATACGAATATGGCGAATGATGATATTGGATTGACTACCGCAAGAAATTTTTCCGCCTCTGAAACCAATACCTTCACCGGGAGCTGTTTGTCCGGCAATCGTGATGTTGCTTTTACATGAAACAGCCGTAATTAAATTGATGTAACCACTAACATCAAAAACGATGATACGATTTGATTGACTAACAGCATCACGAAAAGATCCCGTTCCTGAATCATTCAAATTGGTTACGTGATAGACAGTTCCATTTCTACCACCGGTTACATTCTTACCAAATCCCACAGCACCGGGGAAAGCCAATGGCTGTGCTTTTGAAATGATAGTGGTTAATAACGAAAAACTTAAAATTAGTATGAATACTATGAAAGGAAAATTTCTCATTTTAATGTATTTAGAATATCAAACTAAATACATGAATAAACCTATTTTAGTAACGAAGATGAAAGAATAAAAAATGAAAAAATTAATACAGTACAGTAATGTAAATAATTTTATTGTTAGCGTTTTTTACAATATATAAACCTAACGGTACAAGCTTACCATTAGCATCTGTACCGTCCCAAGAACCGGGCGTTGCCATGGATTTAACTAGTCGTCCATTTTTATCATAGATAGTAATATTACCCATGTCTTCAAACACGTATTCATCTTTGTCATTATCGCCATTAGGTGATATGAACGTTTCGTTACATCTTTCTTTTGATAAATAAATAGGAGATGAGTAGGTGAAAGAACATTGATCAGAGACTCTTATAGATAAGTTGTATTGTGATTCATCTAAATCATTGAAATATCCGGTGGTATTATTGAATGATTTATTTCCAATAGTTGCTGTTAGAGTATAACTGATATCAGAAGTATAAACATTATTCATGTTAACCACTATTTCTCCGTTTTCTGTACAGCTAATATTTTTTAAGATGTCAAGCTTCACATTGGCATCATTTGGACATGACATTACAGTTAATAATAAAGTATAGGCTGTAATGGATGTAGAAGGAAAGCTAGAGTTAGTGATCCCACAAACATAAAAACCACTTTGAGCGGTAGTTGTATTGGAAAGTACTAAGCTGTTTCCGGTTGAGCCAGTGATAATGGTTCCATCTTTATACCATTGATAAGTAGTTCCCGGTAAATTAATATCAAAGTTATGTAATAATGTAATGGACGCATTATTATATATGATCGTATCCTTGATAATTAAAGTGTTTTGTGGGGTAGTATAGAAAGTACTTGAGGAGTAATTAGGATGCGATAGTATAGAAATAAAATCTTCATACGAAAGATTACTGTTTCTGATATCTACAGAAGTTAACTGTGTTAAGGAATTTAGATTAGGTAAAGTACTTAGTTTATTATAACGAAGTGTTAAAGTTTGAAGTAATGTATTGTTTGACAAACTAGGGAAAGAAGTTAATTGATTTCCTCCGGCATCTATTTTTATCAAATTCACAAGAGTGCTTAAAGAAGGTATATAAGTAAGTTTATTACTATTAATAATTAGGTTTTGAATGTTGGTACAATTAGTTAAATCCGGAAGGGATGTAAGTTGGTTTCCATTTGTCTGTAAATGATTTAAGGAGGTTAAATCACTTAAACTGGGTAAATAATGGATGTTATTACGTTGTAATTGTAAGTTTTCTAAAGATGTAAGTCCGGTCAAATCCGGGATAGAATCTATTAAGTTATCAAATAAATAAAGTTTGGTGATTTTACTAAGACCCGTAAATGGATATACAGAAGTAATATTATTTTTATAAGCTAAAACCTCCTCTATAAGTACATTACTGCGTAAATCAGGTAGTTGTGTTAATTTATTTTCATATACGTAGTAGAGTCTTAATTTAGATAAAGAAGCTACAGAAGGTAATGATGTAATTTGATTTCGGTGTACTTGATAAACTTCTAAGTTCGTAATAGGAGATAAGTCAGGAACTGAAGTAAGTAAGTTGTCTTGCGCATACAATGAAGTGATTCCTGTGAAGTACTGAATGCCTTCTATGCTGGCAATACTTTTATTAGAGCAATTTATGGTTCCAGTAATATTAGCAGCTTCCGAAATAATTAACTCGTCGGAAGTGTTTATCACAGCTGGAAAGTTTGTTTTTAAATAACTAAGGAAATTGGCATCCGGTATAGTAACCGTTTGCGCTTTACTTAGTAAAATGTAAAAACTAAATAATATTATTGATACAATTCTTTTCATTAGTCTACTAACGTTATATTTCCTGTAGTACTTAGACCATCGGAATATTTAATGATGTAAATATATTGTCCACTTTGAGTATTTCCTCGAACAGAATTTCCATTCCATTCAATCTCCTCATTGGAAGTAAATGATTTTTGATAATAGATACTGCCGGAAATATCATAAACTGTAAGTTGTCCGGATTTATTTCCAACTACCGTTTTCCATGTTTCTCCAATAAATGGATTGAAAACAAAATTTTCCTGACAAGTTAGATTCGGTACTTTGATATTGGAGTAGGAAACTTCACAATTGTTTTTATCCTTAATCGTAAGTGTATACATACCTGACTCTAAGTGACTCAAAGATAATAATTGATTGTTATGTTTCAATTCATATTGATAAGGCGATGTACCACCTGTTATTTTACTGATAATAATTTGTCCGTCCGTTTTATTCGGACAAGTACCTACTATTTGATATTTACCGGTTAATTGAACACCATCACATGGGTTCTTAACAACGGTAGTAGTTTGCTGTTGATTTTGAGTAATTGTAGGGTCTGTTTTAACAGGAGTAACTACCGGTAGGTCTTTAGCTTTTTCCTCATCGTTGCTACTGTTATTATTAGATACTGTTGTAGTAGAATCTGGTTGAACGGTGATAATTTTGTTATTCTTTTTAGTTACCGGTTTTTCTGTTGTATTAACAGGCACTACTTCGATTGAATCCACAGTTGTATTATTTTCTGTTGTTACAATCGCTTGGGAAGGAATCTGCTTGTTAGAAGAGGTATTAATTGATTTAGTGTTCCAAAGATAAAGTCCGATAAAGAGGATACCTGCACATATAGTAGCAATACCATATTTCATCCACTTCGCTTTTCTAAGTTGTAATTGGTGATAACTATTGATTTCTTTTTGAACGGTATCCAAATGATTAGAAACCAAGATCTCCGAAGTTAGTTGTTGTAATTCCACTTCTAACTGTAGATCACTGTCCTGACTTAACCATTGCTCAAATTGTAATTTGTCCGCCTGAGACAAACCATTTTGAACATAAGCGTCAATAAGTTGATATGCTTGATCTTTAGTCATTAAAATCTCTTTCTTTTAACTTTCGGATATAATCCGGATTGCTTTGTAATAATTCTTTTAACTTTTGTTTACACCGTTGTATTTGCATCTTTAAAGCACTTACACTAGGGTAGTCTAAACTTAGTTGAACGTCTTCCAGTTGTATATCGGTGAAAATAGAGTAGTTTAATACTTCTTTACATTTATCACCTATTTTGTCTAACAACTGATTCGTAAACTTACTAGGGATTTGTTTCTGTGAACCATCCACTTCTGACCATTCTTGGTCATCCGGTAAGTTTTCCGACAATGTTATTTTTTTATCTCTTTTAATTTTGTTAATCCAAAGATTAAGACTGATTCGATACACATAACCATATACTTTGTATTTTTCATTATATGTATTTTGTACTACTTGTTTATAAAACAAAAGAAGTGCATCTTGAAATACATCGAAGGCATCTTCTTTTCGCCCTTGATTTTTAAGAATCTGTTTTTGCACTACCGGTAATACCTTTTTATAGAGTTGAGGTATTACAGATTGGTATAAACCTTTCTTAATGAGCGATGGTATGTCGTCCTCTTTTATTTCCACTTCCTTAGTCTTATTACAATTAAAACTCTAATAAGTAACGAATATTTTAAAAAAACGTTAATTTGCCATACTATTTCTTGTAAATATTATGTTTCGGGGTGGTCTTCTGTTTGTTTTTTTATTGGTGGGAAAGCTGCAGGCCCAAACAGTAGAGCTATATCCGGACATGATGTTGAATTATTACAATAACCTTTCCCACTTCAATCCTTCGTATTTTTCTTATTCCAATAAATGGGATGGATGGATTCAGTATAAATCTAGATTAGCTCCTCTAAATGCTGTTTCAACTGTTTCATTAACCGGAGCGAGGTATTTTAAAGTGAATAATTATGTGGCACAAGTAGTACGACTTCAAATTTATAACGAACGGGAAGGATCTTATATTCAGCGTCCGAGGGTATGGTTGGACTATGCTTATCGGATTCAATTTTCAAAAGAGGTGTATCTGTCGTTAGGATTAGGAATGGGTTTTGTCCAATTTAATATTAATGCGCCATCTTCTACCGCTACGGGGAGTGCCACTGCTCCTGATATTTCAACAGGTACTAGTTTTCAATATAAAAATCACCAAATAGGACTTGGAGTATTACAACTGTTAAATAATCAAATTCAACCAATCAATGGTCGACTATGGTTTAAAAGATATATTACGTGTTATGCGCAAGGTTTTTTTAAAGTACGATTTAAAGATGCGATACATTACTCTATATTATATAGACAACAAACGCCTTATTTTTCAGATATAAATATTCATTCCAGATATACGTTGGACGAAAAAGTCAGTATTGGGGCAACATATAAATATAAAATAGGAGTCGCTTTTATGACTCAATTTAGTATTCCGGCGTCGTTTGGAAAGGTTCATTTTGCATTTTCCTATATGACCCCATTAGGATACCAATCTTCTTCTTTGGCCCAAATAATGGAATTGGGCTTAGGTTATCAAGAATAATTTTATTCTAGAGTTACTTTTTTTAAAACCGTTTGTATTACTCTTGACTAAACTAACTTAGGTATGCTTTTTATTAACCGTACTACTATTTCTTTTTTGTTTCTATTAGTAGGAATTGTTTTTGTTTCATCTGCCCAATATCAAATGGAAAAATTGGATAGGGGACTTGTAGCTGTGCGTACAGGTACTTCCAGTGTTTTCTTAAGTTGGCGTTGGTTAGGAAATGAAGATAATATCAGTTTTAATGTGTATCGAAATGGTACTAAAATAACAGCAACTCCTATTACTGTATGTAATTATACGGATAATGCTGCAACCGGTGCACCTAGTTATTATGTGCGTCCTGTTATTAATAATGTGGAAGGAACAATGAGTACTTCTGCTACACCTTGGGCTCAGCCTTATTATTCACTTCCACTACAAATACCTGCCGGTGGTACGTCTAAGGATGGAGTAGCCTATACCTATTCACCAAATGACTGTAGTATAGGTGATGTGGATGGTGATGGTGTGATGGAAATTTTTGTTAAATGGGATCCATCTAATTCAAAAGATAATTCACAAAGCGGTTACACCGGAAATGTTTTTATTGATTGTTATAAAATGAATGGTCAACATTTATGGAGAATTGATTTAGGTATTAATATTAGAGCAGGGGCACACTATACGCAATACTTAGTATATGACTTTGATGGTGATGGTAAAGCTGAAATGGCTTGTAAAACAGCCGATGGAACAAAAGACGGTAAAGGTGTAGTAATAGGTAGTTCCACTGCAGATTATCGAAATAGCTCCGGTTATATTTTATCCGGTCCTGAATTCTTAACAGTGTTTAACGGACAAACCGGTGCAGCCATGGCAACAGCCAATTATCTTCCGGCACGTGGTACCGTATCTTCTTGGGGCGATAGTTATGGAAATCGTGTAGATCGATTTATTGCTGCAGTGGCTTATTTAGATGGACAAAGACCTAGTATGGTATTTGGTAGAGGATATTACACTCGTTTAGTTCGTGTGGCTTGGGATTATAGAAATGGTCAGTTAACACAACGTTGGACTTTTGATAGTAATACATCCGGTAATTCCGGTTATGCAGGTCAAGGAAATCATCAAATGACCGTTGGGGATGTGGATGGAGATGGACGACAAGAAATTAATAATGGTTCATGTACCATCAATGATAATGGTACAGGTTTGTTCTCAACTACGCATGGGCATGGTGACGCTTTACACATGTCGGACATGGATCCGGATAGACCCGGTTTAGAATATTTTATTTGTCATGAAGAACCTGCTCGATATGGAAATTATGGACATGGATTTTATGATGCTAAAACTGGAACGCCTATATGGGGCTTAGGTGGAGGTGATCAAGGTGATGTTGGAAGAGCTATGGCTGGTGATATTGACCCACGTCACAAAGGTTATGAATGTTGGAGTACTGCCGGTGGTGTGTTTAATTGTAAAGGTCAACAAATTACAACCAGTAGACCATCTGTCAACTTTGCCGTGTATTGGGATGGCGATTTACAAAGAGAATTGTTAGATGGGAATAAATTGGATAAATGGAATTATACAGCCAATGGTTCTAATCGTTTAGTTACTCTATATTTACCGGAGTGGGGTGGTGGTACACCTTGTAATAGTACTAAAGCAACTCCCAACTTATCAGGTGATTTATTTGGTGATTGGAGAGAAGAAATCATTTTACACTCTGCTGATAATTCAAAACTTTTGATTTATACAACGACTACTCCTTCTAATTATAAATTTAGAACGTTACTACACGATCCTCAATATCGTGTAGCTATTGCATGGCAAAATTCAGGATACAATCAACCGCCACATTTAGGTTATTATTTAGGTGAAGAAATGACGACACCTGCGAAACCTAATATCACTATTGTAGGTGCAAACTCTAATCAAAATCCAATCATTAATTGGAATTCAACTACACCTACTAATTTCTGTACCGGTAGTACTATTAATTTTGCTGTCACAGCTTCAGATAATGATGGTTCTATCGCTTCAGTGAGTTTTTATAGAGGAGCTACTTTATTAGGTACTGATAATACTTCGCCTTACACTTATACTTGGACGAATGCCACTGCAGGTAGTCATGCCATTACTGCTGTTGCAGTAGATAATTTGGGTGCGACCTCTACTACTTCTAATTATAATATTGTAGTTGGGGTACCCACCGCCACAATAACCTCTAGCGGTACGGTAATACCTTATCAAGGGAATAAAGTATTGAATGCTTCTACAGGAACAGGATATACGTATCAATGGAAGTTGAATAATGCTAATATTACCAATGCCACTGCTGCTACTTATACAGCCACTGTTGCCGGTTCTTATACCGTGACTGTAACTGCGAATGGTTGTTCGGCTACTTCTACAGCATTAGTACTTACTGCTGAAACTCCTCCACAAAAATATATATACAATTACGATAACAGTGGGGATTATAACTGGAGTAATACCAACAGTTGGACTCCGAAGGCTGTTCCTCGTGCTATGGATACAGTCATCATCCGTACCGGTGAGGTACGTATACCCGATATGATTCATACTGCTCCGGTGTATATCGAAGCAGCAGGTACACTTCGTTTACTCGATACTAGCACAGTGAATCAAATCATCCTTCAAGGAGGTATGTTAAGAGCTTATACTAGTAGCCAAGGTTTTGTACTAAACACCAACTCCATTAAAGTAGAACAAGCCTCTACCATCCAATCCGGTTCATTAGCAGGACCTATCTTTACCATCAACGGACCTATCTCCGGTTCGGCTGATCTTACTAAAAACGGTTTAGCGACCCTTCGTTTAACAACCGCTTCTCCTAACTATAAAGGAAACTGGATAATTACCGAAGGTAAGATTCAGGTACGCAACGGACAAGCTTTAGGTCTATGCGGTGTGATTGCTAAAGCTCCGGGTAGATTAGACATAGAAGCTGCTACTACCATTTATTCCCTAAAAGTAGAAGATGGTGCAGGTGTCGATTTGGATAATACCTTAACAGTGAATGTAGCTGTCTTAGGTAGTGAAAACATGTTAACGGGTAGTTATACCAATGCGACACGAGCTAGTTATATTGGCGGTACTAGTAGTTTAATAGTAAGCAGTAGTATACTAAGTGCAAGTGGGGCTACTAGTTTCTGTCAAGGAGGAAGTGTAGTGTTAACTGCAGCTAGTTCTAGTTCTTATCAATGGAAAAACAATGGAACTAATTTAGTAACAACAGCTAGTTATACAGCGAATGCAACAGGTAACTATAGTGTCTTAGTTAAAAACAGCAATGCTTGTAGTTTAGAATCTGCGCCACAAGCGGTAACAGTTAATCCGGCTCCTACAGCAACGGTAACAACTACTACTTCAACGACTTTTTGTCAAGGTGGAAGTGTGGTGCTTAGTGCTAACACCGGAACAGGCTTAACGTATCAATGGAGAAACGGAACTTCGAACATTGCCTCAGCAACAGGTTCAAGTTATACCGCTACTACTGCAGGTTCATATAATGTAGTGGTTAGCTCAGGTAACTGTTCAGCGACATCAACTAATACAACGGTAACGGTTAATGCTCTACCGACGGCAACCATAACCGCGGGTGGTACTACCACTTTCTGCCAAGGTGGAAGTGTGGTGCTAAGTGCGAACACAGGTACTAGTTTAACTTATCAGTGGAGAAACGGTACCTCGAACATCGCTTCTGCAACTGGTGCGACTTATACAGCAACTACTGCAGGTTCATATAATGTAGTGGTTAGCTCAGGTAACTGTTCAGCGACATCAACTAATACAACGGTAACGGTGAATGCTCCGATAAGTGTATCGGTTACTCCTAATGGTATACAAACCTTAATTCCATCACAACCTATTACCTTAACAGCGACTACTTCTGCTACCGGTGTTACCTATACCTGGTACAATGGAACATCGGTGGTAGGAAGCAACTCGGCTACTCTTTCTGTTACTACCGCAGGTAACTACAGTGTTCAAATCACCAATGGTACTTGTCAGGCTACTTCTAATACCGTTAGTGTAGTAAATGCTAATGCTCCACTGGTTAGTATGATATCACCAACTAACAATGGAACAGCGGTAGCACCTACTAACATCCTCCTAGAAGCTCAAGCAACCGACTCCGATGGTTCCATTACTAAAGTAGAATTCTATCAAAATAACGTCAAAGTAGGTGAAGGCACTGGAACTACTTCTTACCAATATACTTTAACTAACGTAGCTCAAGGTGCTTATACCTTCTATGCAGTAGCCACCGATAACAGTGGATTACAAACCACTTCAGCAAGTGTAAACTTCACAGTAGGAGTAAATCAATCACCAATAGTAAACACCTTCACGGCTACCTATAACCAACCGACACCTGGAAGTTCTTCCACTGGTAGTATCGATATCGCTGTAAATGCTCAAGATCCGGAAGGTGGAGCTTTAACGGTAGAAATCTATGATGGTACTACGCTACTTACTACACTAACCAATGCTCCTTATACTTACACCTATAATAATCCAAGTGTAGGAACACATGATATAGTAGTAAAAGTGAAAGACTCGGAAGGCAACACAGTAACACAAACACAAAGTGTAACTGTAATACCGGCATCGACCCCAACACGATCAGCGAACTCGTTACAAGTGACCTATTATCCGAATCCGTATAGAGAGGTGATCACCATCGAAGGAGAAGGAAGTATGGATTACATTGTTCAAGATATGAGAGGCCATGAAGTAGAGAGAGGAACCATTAACTCCATCGGACAAGTGGGAGCGAATCTACCGGCAGCACAGTACATCGTCATTTTACAGAATCAAGATAAACGCAGTGTTATCAAGATTGAAAAGCAATAAAAGTAGTAGTTGAGCAGAGTAAGAAAATGGGCATTTTCTTGCTGTATGACTGGGTAACTCTTTGTTACCCAGTTTTGTATAATGTTTTGAAGATATTGTTGTAACTTTTTTAAAGGAAATACGTTACTGCGGCATTTTTCATTTGTATAAGATATAGAGTTAAGGAGGAACATAGCTTAATCTCTATAACACTTATGCGAAAAATCGTATTTATTGTTTTTATAAATATTTTGGCTGCTAATTTTTTATTAGCACAAGATCAATGTACACCTGTGGGTTGGGCTACACAAAATGGAGGTGTAACAGGTGGGGGGAATGCGACAGCTACTGTTGTGTCTACATATTCAGCTTTAAAAACAGCAATCACAACAGCATCCGTAAAAGTAATTCATGTTTCAGGTACTATTACTTTTCCATCTAATGGTAGAATAAACTTTCAAGATCAAACTGGGAAATCTATTATAGGATTGCCGGGAGCTAGATTAATTTCTGTGGATATAACTTCTAGTGGATCCGGGTTATTATATGTAAAACGTTGTGATAACATCATCATTAGAAATATCATTTTTGAAGGACCGGGTGCGTTTGATGAGGATGGTAATGATAACATGACTATCGATGATTGTCAAAATATATGGATTGACCATTGTGATTTTCAAGATGGGATGGACGGTAATTTGGATGTGAAAAACATGGCTGATTATATTTCTATCACATGGTGTAAATTTAGTTATTTAAAACCTCCTATTCCTGGTGGTTCCGGTGGTTCTGATGATCATAGATATTGTAATTTAATTGGTAGTTCCGATGGTGCTACAGGCGATGAAGGGAAATTAAGAATCACATTTCAATATTGTTGGTGGGGACAAGGTTGTAAGGAACGATTACCACGTGTTCGTTTTGGTAAATTACATATAGTTAATAACTACTATAATAGTTCAGTAGCTAATCATTGTATTCGTGCCGGATACAAAGCTGACTTATTAATTGAATCAAATGTTTTTGAAAATGTTAAAATTCCAATTGATAAGTATGAAAACAATTTTACGGCGATAACCGCTAGAAATAATATTTTTACCAATACTACAGGTAATACTACTGGTAGTGGAACTTCCTTTACACCTCCATACACGTTAAATATAGCCCCGGCTGCCAATGTTAAAAGTTTGGTAACCAATACTGCTTGTGGAGCAGGAGCTACGCTAGACGGACCTACTCAATGTGGTTGCGGTACTCCGGTTAATCAAAACCCAACAACCTCATTAACGGCTCCTACAAATAATTCATCTGTGTGTGGGGGGACTGCTATCACCATAACAGCAACTGCAAATGATGCAGATGGTACTATTTCTAAAGTAGACTTTTATAACGGTACAACTCTAATTGGGACGGATAATAGTTCACCTTATTCTATTTCATATACTCCGACAAGTGCCGGAACTTTATCACTAAAATCAACAGCTACGGATAATAGTAGTGGAGTAGGTAATTCATCTGTAATTAATGTTACTGTAGTAGCTTTACCAACGGCAACGATTACCGCAGGTGGTTCTACCACTTTCTGTACCGGAGGAAGTGTACAGTTGAATGCAAATACAGGTTCCGGCTTAACTTATCAGTGGAGAAATGGAACTACTAATATTTCAAATGCTACCAATTCATCTTACACTGCAACTACAGCTGGCACTTACAATGTGATTGTAAAATTAGGAACCTGTCAAACTATATCGAGCAATACGACGGTAACTGTCACATCAGCACCAACGGCAACGATCACCGCCGGCAGTTCTACTACTTTCTGTACAGGAGGTAGTGTGGTTCTGAATGCAAACACCGGTTCAGGTTTAACGTATCAATGGAGAAATGGAACCTCGAATATTGCTAGTGCAACCAATTCATCTTACACAGCAACTACTACAGGAACATACAATGTAATTGTTACATCCGGGAACTGTCAGGCTACGTCAAGTAATACAACGGTAACGGTGACTTCTACACCAACAGCAACAATCACTGCAGGAGGATCAACTACTTTCTGTACCGGTGGAAGTGTTCAATTAAATGCGAATACGGGTTCAGGATTAACGTATCAATGGAGAAACGGTACAACAAATATTTCAGGAGCAACCAATTCTTCCTACACAGCACCAACTGCAGGAACATACAATGTAATTGTTACATCCGGGAACTGTCAGGCTACGTCAAGTAATACAACGGTAACAGTGACATCTGCACCAACAGCAACAATCACTGCAGGAGGATCTACCACCTTCTGCACCGGAGGAAGTGTACAGTTAAATGCTAATACGGGATCCGGTTTGACATACCAGTGGAGAAATGGAACGTCGAATATTTCAAATGCTACGAATTCGTCCTATACAGCAACAGCTGCAGGAACTTACAATGTGATTGTAACATCCGGGAATTGTCAAGCTACATCCAGCAATACGACGGTAACGGTGACCTCAGCACCAACAGCAACGATCACCGCAGGTGGATCTACCACCTTCTGCACCGGAGGAAGTGTACAGTTGAATGCAAATACGGGTTCCGGCTTAACGTATCAGTGGAGAAACGGAACAAGTAACATTGCTTCGGCTACCAATTCATCTTACACAGCAACTGCTGCAGGAACTTATAATGTAATAGTAACATCCGGGAACTGTCAAGCTACATCAAGTAATACAACGGTAACGGTGACATCAGCACCAACGGCAACGATAACCGCAGGTGGATCTACCACTTTCTGTTCAGGTGGAAGTGTTCAGTTGAATGCGAATACAGGTTCGGGCTTAACATATCAGTGGAGCAATGGAACGACTAATATTTCAAATGCTACGAATTCATCCTACACAGCAACTGCTGCAGGAACTTATAATGTAATTGTTACATCCGGGAATTGTCAAGCTACGTCAACTAATACTGTGGTTACTGTTACTTCTGTACCAACGGCAACGATCACCGCAGGTGGTTCTACCATCTTCTGCACCGGAGGAAGTGTACAGTTAAATGCAAATACTGGTTCCGGCTTAACGTATCAGTGGAGAAATGGAACGTCGAATATTTCTAGTGCTACTAATTCATCCTACATAGCAACTGCTGCAGGAACTTACAATGTAACTGTTACTTCTGGAAATTGTCAAGCTACATCCAGCAATACTACGGTAACCGTTGAAACTTATCCATCCGCATCCATATCAATCAATGGGACTACGAGTATATGTAATGGTGATACAAGAGTGTTGATTGTAACACCTGTTAACAATGCTACTTATCAATGGTTAAAAAATAATTCAGAAATATCTGGAGCTACTAACACCAATATTACCATTGATCAACCTGGTTCATACTCTGTTCGTGTAACGAATTCAACTTCATGTTCTAGTACTTCTAATTTAATAGTCGTATCGAACTCAAACCTTCCAAGTGTAAATATTTCTCCATCCGGAGTTTATTATTTAAATGCCAATGAATCAGTTACTATTCAATCGTCTGTTACAGATGCTCAATATATTTATCAGTGGTTAAAAGATAATGTTGCTATTCCGAGTGCTACCTCTGTATCTTATACTACTAATGAATTAGGAACATATACACTTAAAATATCTAATTCATCAGGATGTTTTGTGTTATCCTCTTCACTTGAAATAACAACAAATACTTCTCCAACTATAAGTTTATCTACTCCAGCACTTGTAGTATATCAACCAAATGCAATTCATTTGTCTGCACAAGCAGTTGATCAGGATGGATCAATAGCTAAAGTAGATGTATATTATGGTAATGTTTTAGTTGCCTCTGATAATTTATCTCCTTTTGAATTTGTATGGAATAATCCAGATATAGGAGTATATGAGTTTTTGGCTGTCGCAACCGATAACAATGGTGCAACTGCAACTTCTAATACTATCACTGTTGAAGTGAAGTCTAATCGTATACCAATATTACAAGTACAATCTACCATTGTACCGGCTACATCTACTATCAATTCATCAACGGTGTTAAATATTAATACATCCGATCCGGATGGTAATCCTTTTGTGGTTGAAGTTTTACAAGGTAATGTTGTATTACAATCATTCACAGGAGAGTCATCACAGTTTGTTTATCAAAATTCTACTCCGGGAAGTTATACATTAACAATTCGTGTAACGGATATGTATGGTAATACGGTTGAGCAATCTGAAACGGTTACCATATTTGGTGTAACAACTACTACTGGAATATCCAATTCATACTCTTTATCTATTTGTAAAATCTATCCAAATCCAACTAGTTCAACAGCCACATTAGAATTTGTTCAGCCTTCCTCTGAATTAGTAGATGTAGAAGTTGTTGATTTGAGTGGCCGTATAGTCTATTCAATAAAAAATAGTTCAATGCTTGATAAAATACAGTTACCGGATCAAATATCTAGTGGTATGTATTTAGTTAATATACGGGGAGGTGTTCAAGCGACACTTTCCTTTATAAAACAATAAGCCTATGCAAAATATTTTTTCTATCCAACCCCTAATAATGAACCGATATACTCTCAGGAGTATATCGGTATTATGTTTTCTATTTGGAGTGATCTCAATAGTTAGGGGAGAAGGTACTAAAGAGTTAATGCCAAATCCATCTACCGGACAAGGTTATGTGCAGATATTTGATCGTGGTCGATTGTTTGCTACTTATAATTCACCAACTGTAAACAGATTAAACATTCGAATTTGTAATCCTGGTGAAGTGATTAACATGGGATTCAATCAGCCGGATAATGATATTTATTTTCGTTTGAAAGACCCGAATGGTAATATAGTCATGGCCGCACAAGCATTGCCTACAAGTGGTGCAGGATTTATTCCGGATTATACATCAGCTGTTGCCGGACCTACTACGGTAAATGCATCAGGTTATACACCTATCACTTATACAACTACTATGGCGGGTGATTATTATATAGAATTTAATCCTACATCGCCAACAACCATTAATTCGGTACAACGAATTTTTACTTACTTCGATATAACCGTTAGTTCGGGAACGAATCCATTACTTGGACGATTGTGGTCGTTAATTTGGGATATCAATACGAACAATGTGAACAATCCATTCTATGGAAAGATGTATATCTATTCTAAAGATAGTATAGTTACCTCTGTAGATTTTAATGGTATTCAACCATTCGGTGCTACTATATCTGCTAACTCCAGAGGATTAACCAATACCGGCAATGTAGTTGCCGATAGAGCGAGTAGGGTGGGTGATTTTTCCTATCCGGAATATAAATTGTTTTTAAACAATCCCGATGAGAATTGTTTTCCTACCGGATTTTTTGGAAGTATTACAGGTCCCTCTACTATTACCGGTTGTGGGAATAATCGATGTATTAATGTTTTTGTAAATAAAGCTGGAGAAGTAGAGTTGTTGTTAGATTTAAATGGTACTCCGGGTTATCAAAAAAATACGGCCGATATTATTCGTGTTGTTCAAGTGAACCCCGGTGTCAATTGTATTCCTTGGGATGCAAAGAATAATTTAGGTCAAGATGTGGCACAGAATACTTCGTTTCCAATTCAACTAAATTATATTAATGGTATTACGCATTTACCTCTTTATGATGTAGAGCATCATAGAAATGGTTATATCGTTGATTTGATTCGACCATTAGGTCCTCGTCCTAATTTGTATTGGGATGATAGTGCTCTACAAGGTGGTACCGTATTAGATTCTAAAACTAATTTAAATGGATGTGTACCTACTTCCGGATGTCACCGTTGGCAAAATAGAGGAGATAATAATTGCGGTACGGAATGTCCTCAAACAATAAATACATGGTGGTATCCTAATATTATTTCTGATAACATTCAGTTTGTAGACGCTGATGTAACTATTGATGCCGATTCAAGAAATACTCCTGGTGCAATTAATGATACTTTAATATGTTCTTCTCACACTCAATTTCAGTTGAGTGGTATTGCTAGTGGAAATGCTGTTGGTGGGGTAAGATGGATAGGAGGATCCGGTAATTTTATCGGTGGTAGAAATATTCGAAATCCTATTTATGAACCTACCGCAATGGAAAAAAATAGCGGTGATATATTGTTGTATTTTGAGACAATACCTTCTGCTGTTGGCTGTACTACTAAGCGTGATTCTATGAGAATTCGTTTGGAAGTGATACCATCCGTTCAATTACCATCGGATACTGTATTATGTGCTCAAGTGCAATCAATATTCATTCAACCTGCCGCTGTTATTGGTAGTCGTTTTCAATGGACTGGTGGATTAGGTAACTATTCCAATACAACTACGTCTACGACTTCGTATACACCTCTTTCAACTGAATTAACATCCACTATACCTCTGACTCTAACCGCTTTCGGTAATGTTTGTAATTCTGTTAGCGATGTGATTCAAATTTCTTTCTTGCCTTTCCCAATAATTCAAGTGATTGATTCAATCAAATTATGTTCAGGTAGGGCAGTTAATATTTTTGCCGGTATTCAACATGCTACATCAACGGAATGGTATAAAGGTTCTTCTGTATTGTCTTCTACCGCTCAAGTTGTATATACTCCTTTATCATCGGAGTACATATATATACGATCTAATAACAGTTTAAATTGTCAGGTTAGAGATAGTGTGTATTTGTCCATTGTTTCATTACCTACATCCGTGATGGTTGATTCTATTAAAATATGTGAAAATCAATCTGTACTACTGACCTCTAATACGACCAATGCAAGTAGTGTTCAATGGATAAAAAATAATTCAATACAGTCTTCTCAAGCTACTTATTCTTATGTTCCTTCTCAATCAGAATATATTTATTTACGATTATTTAACTCGTTGAATTGTTCTGTTAACGATAGTGTTTATATTAAACTGGATCGTTATCCAATATTGAGCTTGTCGGATATTCAATCATGTATTATTACCGGTCATAGTTTAAATGCCACTCCATCCAATCTACCTTTATCTAACGTAACATTTGACTGGTATAAAAATGGGACTTCTTTAAACTTATCTACTCCATCTATACCGGTAAGCGATTTTGGTATTTATGAAGTAAAAGTAACCAACGGTTTATGCGAAACGATTCGACAAAGCAATGTTTCTATTTCGAATAGACCGGTAAGTTTACTTCCCGAAGAATATACCTATTGTGAAGATCAAACTACTTCTGTTTCTATTAGTACAGGTTCTAATGCTGCTTATACCTATGATTGGTTTCCGAATGTAGGTAATACGGCTACAGTAACAGTGAGTCAATCCGGTTGGTATAAAGTGAAAATTTCCGGCAGTATTGATTGCTATGTTTGGGATAGTATTTATGTTCAATCTATTTGTCCACCGGAAATTCATACACCTAATGCATTTAGTCCTAATGGAGATAGTGCTAATGATGGTTATATAATTTATGGTAAACATATAGGTAAGTATAAACTAATGGTATTTAATAGATGGGGTGAGATTATTTTTCAATCCACTTCTTTAGCACAATCTTGGGATGGGAAATATTTAGGTGATTTTATGCCTATAGGTACTTATCCTTGGATTATTGAATATGAAGGTGACTCCGAAGAATTTAAAGGTCCTTATCGTTTAGATGGAAGTGTAACCATAGTCAAATGAAAAATTCAATTGTACATATCATCGTTTTATCTCTTTTATCATTCGCGTGTGCTAAAGAGCAATATCGCGTAGATAATAAGAATAAATTAAACAAACATGCTGCTAAGTCGAATGAATATTTGGCAAAGCAAGCACATAAAATCACGCACGAAAATTTAAAACGTAAAGAAAAAAATCAAAAAAAGAGTACTAAAACTACAGAACAGTTAGTGAAAGATTTACATCACTTAAATCATAAAACTAGTAAAGTCAAAAAAACAAACAGTACGGATGGTACCTTCTCTCTTTATTAATGATTAGATTTATTCTACATATTGTTTTCTTAATTGTATTCGGGTCATCCATAACCATGGCTCAGGATATTCAATTTTCTCAATTTTATAATGTACCATTATATCAAAATCCAGCCTTTGCCGGTAGTTCACACGGTACTCGAGCTACCTTGCATCAACGCATTCAATGGCCGGGTATTGATGCAAAGTACACCACTTCGTTTTTTAGTGTAGATCATTTTTTTAAGAAAGCTAAAAGTGGAGTTGGGATGTATGTCCTGAAAGATCAACAAGGGATTCAAACTTTATCATCTACAGAAATTCAACTTGTATATTCGTATGAAGTAGGTTTAAGTAATAATTTATATTTGAGAGGTGGTTTACAAGCAGGTTATATTTCCAGATATATAAATTATTCTACCTTGTACTTCCCTGATCAATATTCCAATAATGGTTTCATGGGTGTGAATACCGCTGAACCATTTGGTAATGATCGTCGCAATATATTAGATCTTTCGGGTGGGGCTATATTATATTCAGATCGTTTTTGGTTTGGTATTTCTGCGTATCATTTAAATCAACCGAATCAAAGTTTCTACGGAGACTATAGTCCTTTACCAATAAAAACAAATTGGATAGGAGGGTATAAGATTCCTTTTAAAGAAAAATATAAAGATCAACAATACTTTATTACTCCAACGGTATATTACAAACAGCAAGGTAAATCGGATCAATTAGATTTAGGTGTCTATGCTCAGTATGGATATTGGATAGGTGGTATTTGGTATAGAGGACTATTGTTTAAAAATTATGCACCGAATTTACCCAACAACGAATCAGTTATTTTTCAACTAGGATATAAGTATAAAGGATTGGTTGTTTGTTATAGTTATGATGCTACCGTTTCCAAATTAACTAAAGCAGGTACGGCAGGTTCGCATGAAATACATTTGAGTTATTTATGGGATGTTCCTGCTAAGAAACCTAAACCTATGAAGCGAATTCCTTGTCCGCATTTTTACAAATAAATTCATCCTTTTACATCTACTTGAATCGTCAAGAAAATTGGTTTTATTCATTTTCTGAGGACTTTTGTCGAATAATCACATTTTTGCACTTATATTATGAATATTGTGATTTTTTTAATATTAAAATGAGTATTTTTGACTAAGTAAAAATATTGGAATGATGAAAAAAGTACTTCTTGTAACATCAATTTTAATACTGCTCGTCCTTCAAGTAAAAGGTCAAGGATTTAAAATTCAAAATGGTAACCTAGTCGATGCTAATTGCAACAACTTTGTAATGAAGGGGTTCAATGTTCCTTTGGCATGGTACCAAACGGATGTTTATAATAATATGGCGAGCATGCGCACGAATACAGGCGCCAATTGTTTGAGGTTAGTTGTAGGAAATGGATATACACCTACAGACGGATCAGGACAAAACTGGTCAACTCCTGATAATGTTTGGCAAAATGCTGTTCAGCGATGTATAGATAATAACATGGTGCCGATGGTAGAAGTCCATAATATTTTAGGTAGTAATAACACTGCCGATTTACAAGCTGTCGCTACCTGGTGGGCATCTAAATCGGCTTATCTAACACAACCGGCCGTAGCTAAACATGTTTTAATCAATATAGCGAATGAATGGGGAGACTGGTATATGAGTAGTCCCACGAACAACCCTCCTCAAACTACCTGGCGTGACGCTTACATACAAGCCATTCAAACGATTCGAAATGCAGGTATCAAAACAACTATTGTAGTTGATGCACCCGGATATGGGCAAGACTATCAAGCTTCCACTTTATTAAATCACGCACTAAGTGTATTAAATGCTGATCCGGAAAAGAATGTATTGTTTTCTTTACACATGTATTGTGAATGGAAAGTTGGAGGTCCATCCAATCCTGCAACTTTATTACCACAATTAAAAGCAGCAGGTATTCCTGTTATTGTTGGAGAATTTGCAGCCAATCATCCGGATGGTTCAGCGACTTGTGATATTGATGAAAGTTCGATTATTAATACTTGTCAAGCACAAGGTATAGGTTGGTTAGGTTGGTCTTGGAAAGGCAACGGTACCGGTATGGAAGCCTTAGATATGAGTAATGATTGGGCTGGTACCTCATTTACTTCTTGGGGAGATAGAGCTATCAACGGAGCTAATGGAACAAAAACATCCGTTACCTCTACTGCATTTACTTCAAGTGTATCTACTTGTGGTACTCCAATTTCAACATCTTTCACTGGTACACCTGCTTCATGTGTTATCACAGCACCGCATGCTAATTCATATTTCCCTACAGGGAATGATATTAAAATCAATGTGTACTCAACGGATCTAGGGGGGACAGCTGCGAATGGTACTGTTTCCAGAGTAGAATTTTATGTCAATAACTCGTTACTGGGTCAAGCAACAACACATACTAACAATACATTTACCTATACATGGACAAGTGCTCCTGCAGGTAATCATATCATAACGGCACGTGCGGTAGATAATTCAGGAAATGTGTCAGGGTCAGCAGGGGTACTAGTTGTAGTAGGTACTACAGCTGCACCGGAAAGAGGATTAAGTGCATGTAAAGGTAAATATCTTGCCAACATTGTGGCGGGTAGTGTTCCTTCTAATTATTTAGATCTATGGAATGGTGTAACGGCTGAAAACAATTGTAAATGGGGAGTGATTGAATCTACCAGAGATAATTTTAATTGGGCTGGTGCGGATGTCTCTTTTAATTTAGCGAAGAATAATAATTTGATGTTCCGTTATCATGCATTTGCATGGGGAAGTCAATTTCCTACTTGGGCAATCAACAACACAACCTATCAATTACTTATTACACCTGCAGAATTTCAAGCAGAGATGGAAGAGTATATGGCTGCTGTAGCGCAACGTTATGGTAATTACATTGATCAAATAGATGTATTAAACGAACAATTAAGAACTCACGCTCCGGCTACACAAGCCTTTAAAACGGGACTTGGTGGTGGTGGTACTACCGGATACGATTGGGTAATTTGGTTGTTTACAAAAGCACGTCAATACTTCCCTAATGCCAAGTTGGTATTAAATGATTATGGATTAGAAAATGATCAATCAGCGATTAATGAACAGTTGTTATTAATTAAAGTATTACGTGATCGAAATTTGTTAGATGGCTTTGGAACGCAAGCCCACCAGTTTAATTTGGATAACTTGACATCCACCCAAATGAATAGCTCGCTTAATTTGATGGCTACGGGAGGGGTGCCTATTTATGTAACAGAATTAGATTTAACAGGATCAGGTAGTGATGCTACACAAAGTACTAGATATCAAACCATCTTCCCGGCATTTTGGAATCACTCTGCAGTAGCCGGTATTACGCTGTGGGGGTATGAACAAGGTAAAACTTGGATAAGCGATACAGAATTAATTCGTACGGATGGTACTGATCGACCAGCCATGACTTGGTTGAAATCTTATGTAGATGGCAGAACAGATGTTGGCTATCCATATTGTACTACCGGAGGAACTACACCTCCGACATCAACTAATATATTGACCAATGGAGAATTTGATTCCGGTACATTGAATTGGGATATACAAAATAATAGTGGTGCGAATGGTACCATGACAGTTGTTACAAATGCTAATATGTCCGGTACAAATGCGCTTAGAATATGTGCCACCAATGCTGGAACTGCCAACTGGCATGTTCAAGTAAGACAAAATGCTCCATTTGTTGCAGGTAAACAATATGAGGTGTCGTTTATGGCAAAAGCTGATGCGGCTCGTACCATGGATATTGGTATTCAAATGGAAGGAGATCCATGGACAAGTTACTTTGGACAAACTCAGAATTTAACTACCGTCAATCAAACTTTTACATATACATTTTCGCCAACTGTAACTGACGCTTCGGCTAAACTTAAATTTTATGTTGGGAATAGTACCTCTTGCGTTACTATTGATAATGTTGTATTTAAAGAAATAACACCTTGTACGCCGCCAACAGCAACGATTACAACTACCACTCCAACTACTTTCTGTCAAGGTGGAAGTGTGGTGCTAAGTGCGAACACAGGCACAGGACTTACTTATCAGTGGAGAAATGGAACTACGAACATTGCAACTGCCACTAGTTCTTCTTACACAGCAACAACAGCCGGTTCTTATAATGTGATTGTAACGAATGCATCTACATGTTCAGCTACATCCACAAATACAACGGTATCAGTAAATGCTCTTCCAACAGCAACGATTACCACTACCACTCCAACTACTTTCTGTCAAGGTGGTAGTGTGGTACTAAGTGCCAACACGGGAACTGGACTTACTTATCAGTGGAGAAACGGAACTTCCAATATTGCTTCAGCAACCGGTTCTTCTTATACAGCTACTGCTGCCGGTTCTTATAATGTAATTGTAACGAATGCGTCAAACTGTTCAACTACATCGACTAATACAACAGTAACTGTTAATGCTTTACCTACAGCAACGATTACAACTACCACTCCAACGACCTTCTGTCAAGGTGGAAGTGTTGTATTAAATGCTAATACAGGGACAGGCTTGACTTATCAGTGGAGAAACGGAACTACGAACATTGCCACTGCAACTAGTGCAACTTATACAGCAACAAATGCCGGTTCTTATAATGTGATTGTAACGAATGCATCAACATGTTCAACTACATCCACGAATACCACGGTAACAGTAAACACTCTTCCTGCAGCAACAGTCACAGCGGGTGGTGTTACTACTTTCTGCCAAGGTGGTAGTGTGGTACTAAGTGCGAACACCGGAACTGGACTTACTTACCAGTGGAGAAATGGAACTACGAACATTGCAATAGCCACTAGTTCTTCTTACACAGCAACAACAGCCGGTTCTTATAATGTGATTGTTACGAATGCTTCCAACTGTTCAACTACCTCCACTAGTACAACGGTAACAGTAAATGCTCTTCCTGCAGCAACCGTAACAGCGGGTGGTGCTACGACCTTCTGTCAAGGTGGTAGTGTGGTACTAAGTGCTAATACAGGAACTGGTTTAACGTATCAATGGAGAAACGGAACTACGAATATTGCAACTGCCACTGGTGCAACTTATACTGCTACTACTGCCGGTTCTTACAATGTGATTGTAACGAATGCATCTACATGTTCAGCTACCTCGACTAATACAACGGTTACGGTAAACGCTCTTCCAACAGCAACAATTACAACTAGTACTCCTACTACTTTCTGTCAAGGTGGAAGTGTGGTGCTGAGTGCTAATACAGGAACAGGTTTAACCTATCAATGGAGAAATGGAACTTCGAACATTGCAACTGCAACAGGTGCAACTTATACTGCAACGACAGTAGGAGATTATAATGTAGTAGTTACTTCAGGTAACTGTACTGCTACATCCACGAATACCACGGTAACAGTAAATACTCTTCCTACAGCAACGATTACAACTACCACTCCAACGACCTTCTGTCAAGGTGGAAGTGTGGTGCTAAGTGCCAACACCGGAACAGGTTTAACGTATCAGTGGAGAAATGGAACTTCGAACATTGCTTCGGCAACTGGTTCAACTTATACAGCTAATTCTTCAGGGAACTATAATGTGATTGTTAGCTCCGGCAACTGTTCAGCTACATCGACTAGTACAACGGTAACAGTGAATGCTCCGATAAGCGTATCGGTTACTCCTAATGGTATACAAACCTTAGTTCCATCTCAACCTATTACCCTAACGGCGACTACTTCTGCTACCGGTGTTACCTATACCTGGTACAATGGTACATCGGTGGTAGGAAGTAATGCTTCTACCTTATCGGTAACTACCGCAGGTAACTACAGTGTTCAAATCACCAATGGTACTTGTCAGGCTACTTCGAATACCGTTAGTGTAGTAAATGCTAATGCTCCACTGGTTAGTATGATATCACCAACCAACAATGGAACTGCTATCGCACCTGCTACCATCATCCTAGAAGCTCAAGCAACTGACTCTGATGGTTCCATTACTAAAGTAGAGTTCTATCAAAACAATGTTAAAGTAGGTGAAGGCACTGGAACTACTTCCTACCAATATACTTTAACCAACGTAGCTCAAGGTGCTTATACCTTCTATGCAGTAGCCACCGATAACAGTGGATTACAAACCACTTCAGCAAGTGTAAACTTCACAGTAGGAGTAAATCAATCACCAATAGTAAACACCTTCACGGCTACCTATAACCAACCGACACCTGGAAGTTCTTCCACTGGTAGTATCGATATCGCTGTAAATGCACAAGATCCGGAAGGTGGAGCCTTGACAGTAGAAATCTATGATGGTACTACTTTACTTACTACTTTAACCAATGCTCCCTATACTTACACGTACAACAATCCAAGTGTAGGAACACATGATATTGTAGTAAAAGTAAAAGACTCAGAAGGAAATGAGGTAACACAAACACAAAGTGTAACGGTTTTACCTGCTTCTACCCCAACACTATCAGCCAACTCTTTACAAGTAACGTATTATCCGAATCCATACAGAGAAGTGATCACCATCGAAGGAGAAGGTACCATGGATTACATTGTTCAGGATATGAGAGGACATGAAGTGGAGAGAGGAACCATCAATACCATCGGACAAGTCGGAGCTAATCTACCGGCAGCACAATACATCGTCATTCTACAGAATCAAGATAAGCGAAGCATTATCAAAATTGAAAAGCAGTAATCTACTTTTCAACTAAATAAAAAGACCTTGCTAATAGATATTAGCAAGGTCTTTTTTTATCATGTTATTTAAAATTATTATGGATGTTGTTCAATCCATTTACGTGCGTTCACAAAGGCTTCTAACCATGGTGTACAATCTTGTTTCTTACGATCTACAGGATAGTATGCATTTTGCCATGGGAAGATAGCACGCTCTAAGTGTGGCATCATCGCTAAGTGACGACCATCTTTACTTACAATACCTGCCGTGTTGTATGGAGAACCATTCGGGTTAGCTGGATATGTAGAATGAGTATATTGAACTGCAATTTGATAATGATCTTGAGCGTATGGTAAGTGGAATTGACCTTCACCGTGTGCAACCCAGATACCTACCGTTGAGCCGGCTAGGGATTGTAACATCACAGAGTTAGTAGCAGGAATAGTTACGTTTAAGAAGATAGATTCAAACTTGCCTGATTTGTTATGTAACATCTTAGGCTTTTCAGCATGTTCCGGATACACTAATCCTAATTCTACCATCAACTGACAACCGTTACAAACACCTAATGATAGTGTGTTTGGACGTGCATAGAAATTATCTAAAGCCTTTTTAGCTTTTTCATTGTATAAGAAAGCTCCCGCCCAACCTTTAGCAGAACCTAATACATCCGAATTAGAGAAACCACCTACAAACACAATCATTTGAACGTCGCTTAAATCTTCTCTACCGGTGATTAAGTCGGTCATGTGTACGTCTTTTACATCAAAACCTGCTAACCATAAAGAGTAAGCCATTTCTCTGTCGCCGTTCACACCTTTCTCACGAATGATCGCTGCCTTCGCTTTAGCAGTTGCCGTTCTATCCGGAGAAATTCCGTAAGCCGCAAAGCTACCATTGAAAGACGCAGGGAAGGAATATTGAATAGCATGTTTTTCATACGACTCAAAACGCTCTTTAGCTAATTCAGGTTTTGTTTGTTTCGTATCTAACAAGTAAGATGTTTTATACCAAAGCTTACGTAAAGAAGGAATGTCTAAAGTATAAGTAGTGTTTAATAACACCACGTCCATTTGATTGGATGCTTGAACCGTACCGATAACTGCAGCACCTACCGATTGAGTAGCTAAGTAGTTCTGTACTTTTTCTACATCGGCTACTTGAATTACTAATGCTGGGTTTTCCGCAAATAGACAAGTAACAATATCGTTTTCTCCTAGGCTGTCTAATTCGATTTTAGCACCTACGTTGGATTCAGCAAAACACATTTCTAATAAAGTAGTTGCTAAACCACCGGTGGACACATCGTGACCGGCTAAGATTAATTCGTCTTTTAATAAATATTGAACTGCTTCGAATACACGAACTACATATTCGGTGTCTAATACATCCGGACAAGTATCACCTAAGGTGTTGGTTACTTGCGCTAGGGCAGAACCACCTAAAGATAAAGTAGCAGAACTTAAGTCAATGTATAATAAACTTGTTCCTGCCTTCGGTTGTAAGTTGGGAGTAACTTGTTTACGAATATCACTCACTTCACCGGAAGCAGATATAATCACTGTACCGGGTGAATAAACAACCCCGTCTTTATATTTTTGAGTCATCGACAAAGAGTCTTTCCCTGTAGGGATATTTACTCCTAAGTCAACAGCAAAATCACTTACTGCTTCTACGGCTTCGTATAAACGTGCATCTTCACCTTTGTTTTTACAAGGCCACATCCAGTTAGCACTTAAGGATAAACCTTCGATGCCACTTTCAATTGGAGCAAACACAATGTTCGCTAATGCTTCTGTGATAGCCACACGAGAACCCGCCGCTGCATCAATCAATGCTACCGCAGGAGCATGTCCTAAAGCTGTTGCTACACCACTTTTCCCACGATAATCTAAAGCCATGGTTCCGTAATTGCTTAAAGGCAATTGTAAAGAACCTACGGTTTGTTGTTGTGCTACTTTACCTGTAACGGAACGGTCAACTTTGTTTGTTAACCAATCTTTACAAGCAACCGCTTCTAATTGAAGAACCGCCTCTAAATATTTTTTCCAATCTTCTGATTTGTATTTTACCGCTTGGTACTCATTCGCTACCGTTTCATCTTTTATGATAGCCTTCGGAGGATTACCAAAGAAGTCTTCTAGTTGTAAGTCGATAGGTTTGATACCGGAAGTAGAGGATTCAAATGTAAACTGATGATCACCTTTGATATCACCTACAACGTATAACGGAGCACGTTCTCTGTCAGCTACACGTTTTAAAGTTTCAATATCTTTTTCTTGAATCACTAAGCCCATACGTTCTTGTGATTCATTACCGATGATTTCTTTTGCAGAAAGAGTAGGGTCACCTACAGGTAATTTATCTAGATCAATTTTACCACCGCTCGCTTCAACTAATTCGGATAAACAGTTTAAGTGTCCACCCGCACCGTGATCGTGAATTGATACGATAGGGTTTTCACCGCTCTCCATCATCGCACGAATCGCGTTGTATACACGTTTCTGCATTTCAGGGTTAGAACGTTGAATCGCGTTTAATTCAATCGCGGAGTGAAGTTCACCTGTATCTAATGATGATACCGCACTACCACCCATACCGATGCGGTAGTTATCACCACCCATCACTACGATTTTATCACCTAGCTTAGGAGTGTTTTTCTTAGCGTCTTTTAAAACACCATAACCCACACCACCTGCAAGCATGATTACTTTATCAAATCCAAAACGTTTACCGTTTTCTTGATGTTCAAAAGTGTAAACAGAACCATTGATTAATGGCTGTCCAAATTTATTTCCGAAATCAGAAGCTCCATTAGAAGCTTTGATTAAGATATCCATTGGAGTTTGGTATAACCAATTTCTTTCCGGCATACCGTTTTCCCATGTTCTATCTTTTTCTAAACGAGAATAAGACGTCATGTACACAGCCGTACCAGCAAGAGGAGCACTGCCCACACCACCGGCAATACGGTCACGAATCTCACCACCCGCACCGGTAGCAGCACCGTTGAATGGTTCTACCGTAGTAGGGAAGTTGTGTGTTTCTGCTTTTAAGGATAAAACAGATTCTACTTGTTTGGTTGTAAACCAATCGGCTTTGTCTTGTGTCGCCGGAGCAAATTGCTCCATCGATGGACCTTTAGTGAACGATACGTTATCCTTGTAGGCTGAAACAATCTTGTTAGGATTTTCTTCAGAGGTACGACGAATCATTTTGAATAGAGAAGATTCTTTCTCTACACCGTCAATTATGAAACGACCGTTGAATATTTTATGACGACAGTGTTCAGAGTTTACTTGAGAGAAACCAAACACTTCAGAGTCGGTTAGGGAGCGACCAATCTTTTTAGCTACCGATTCTAAGTAAGCTATTTCTTCTGAACTTAAAGCTAGACCTTCTGCTTGATTGAAGGCAGTGATGTCTTCAATGTTTCTAATCGATTCTGGCTTGATATCAATTTGGAAGATACTTTGATCTAAACCTTCATAGATTACTTCCAGCATTTTATCATGTGCTGCATTTTTGGATTCTACTTTTTCAAAAGCTTCGATTCGAACAATACCCGAGATACCCATGTTCTGAGTTATTTCTACTGCGTTGGTCGACCAAGGTGTAATCATTTCCTTGCGAGGACCTTTGTAGAAACCTGAAAGTTTACTGTCGGTTGAAACTTTACCATCCAGTAACCATTCTAATTTTGGATATTCAGAAGTTGGGAGTGAACTCTTGGATTGTACGGCGTAGATCGTACCTGCTTTGCTAATTGCGAAAATAATCATGAATAAGCCTTTAAATTCAGGCTACAAAGATAAGGGATGATATGGGAAAATGGTAATTTTTTAAGACTAGCCTAGGTAATTCATTTTAAATATTTTCCACAAAAAAAGTACATCAAACTCGTTACTTTCTGTATTCGTCGATTGTTTTATAAAAAGGATAATTCTAAGAAATTATTTAATTATATTTGCATAACTACCTACTACTACTCAACTTATGTTAACCTATTCTAAATCAGTTGTCAAACTGCTGATTTCTGCTGTTTTTATTTTTACTGCAGGTTTTTTACCCGCACAAGTGACCTACAATTGGTCAAATGTAGAAATCATTGCCGGTGGATATGTAACCGGATTCGTCTATCACCCTACAGCAAGTGGTGTGGCTTATCTTAGAACAGATATTGGTGGAGCCTACCGTTTTAATTCCACAGGGCAAGTTTGGGAACCTATGACCGACTTATTTTCTGCTACGGATTGGAATATGATGGGAATAGAAAGTATTGCCATTGATCCTACCAATTCCAATATCGTTTATATGGCTTGTGGAACCTATGCCTACAACAATTGGGCTGGTAATGGAGCTATCTTTCGTTCAACAGATAAAGGCGTAACTTGGACTCGTACCAATTTATCGTTCAAGTTAGGTGCCAATGAAAATGGTCGTGGAATGGGCGAACGCTTAATGGTGGATCCTAATTCTCCGAATATTTTATATTTAGGTACTCGTCAAAATGGCTTATGGAAAAGTACCAACTCCGGTACTACTTGGTCACAAGTAACGAGTTTTCCTTCCATATCAACTCCTACGGATGTAGGCTTAGGTTTTGTAGTAATAGATAAGGCGTCTGCTACTGCAGGAAACCCTTCTCAAACGATTTATGTGGGAGTGGCTACAGCATCCGGTAATAATTTATATAAAACTACGAATGGAGGTACTTCTTGGACTGCCATTACCGGTGGCCCTTCCGGTATGATGCCTCATCGTGCCGTATTAACTTCTTCTACGAATATGTTCTTAACTTATTCGGATGGAGCTGGTCCTAATGGTATCACAAATGGGGTAGTAGTGAAATTAAATCCATCAACGAGTGCATGGACTACTTTGAAAACCCAAGACATCATGGGTGGGTATGCCGGTTTAGCGGTGGATCCAACTAATCCAAGCATTATCATGGTGGGAACTATTTGTCGTTGGTGGCCTCATGATGAAGTGTATCGTTCTACGGATGGTGGTTCAACTTGGAAAGCAGTAGGCGTTGGAACATTAACTCCGACGGTTGGTAATATTTCTCGCTCGGCAGCGGTATCTCCTTATTTGCGTTGGGGAGCAGCTGATGATGCTGCGTTAACTACAGGTAATTGGGTTAGTGCTATGGCTTTTGATCCATTTAATACGAACAAAGTAGTATATGGAACGGGCGCTACTGTATGGGGTTCTGATAATATTAAAAATATTGATGTCGGAGGAAATATCTTGTGGACCGTAAAAGGTAAAGGCGTAGAAGAGACGGCTGTTTTGGATATTAAAAGTCCGAATGCCGGTCCTTATCTGTTAAGTGGTTTAGGTGACGTTGCCGGCTTTATTCATAATGATATTCATGTATCTCCTCCGCAAGGAATGATAGACCCTTCGTATAAGAATATTGAGTCAGTTGACTTTGCTGAATTGTTGCCATCTAAGATGGTCATCATCGGACATGATTATACACCTACTTACTTTGGTAGTTATTCTACTAACTCCGGTGCTACGTGGACAAAGTTTCCTACGATTCCTTCCGGTGCTACGGATGGAATGATTTCTTTGAGTGCGAATGGTAGTACCATCATTTGGGCTCCGAATAATCTTACGCCTCATAGAAGTACGAATAATGGTGCGTCGTGGACTGCTGTGAATGGCATCGGTGGTACGGCTACTATGGTTTCGGATAAAGTGAACTCCAATAAATTTTATGCTATTAGAAACAATGTACTTTATAGAAGTACAGATGCCGGTGTCAACTTTTCTGCCGGAGCTTCTTTAAGTTTTTCCGGTTCTAATAAATTAAAAACGGTTCCCGGTTTTGAAAATCATATTTGGGTTCCTGCGAATGACGGAATGTATCGCTCTACTGATGGTGGTGTCACATTTACTAAAATAACTACCGGACCACAATATGTAGCTACATTAGGTTTTGGTAAAAATGCAACCGGACAATCCTATCCTGCAATTTATTATATAGGTACCAATAGCGGACAATACGGTATCTTCCGTTCTATTGATCAAGGTGCTACTTGGGTACGTATCAATGATGATTTGCATCAGTTTGGAAACATTGGTAGAGAAATCACCGGTGACCCACGTGTTTACGGACGTGTGTACTTAGCTTCTAATGGACGTGGAGTAATCGTTGGAGAAGATCAATCGCCGTTGCCGGTAGATGTATTAGACTTTTATGCGTCACAACAAAATAGTGTTACTACATTTAATTGGTCTGTTGCAAATGAAATAGGGATTGATTACTACGAAGTACAATACGCTTCCAATCCTAATGCATCGGAATGGTCTACAGTAGATGTAGTAACAGCTACCAATACAGGAGGAGTGAAGCAGTACCAATCTATTTTGATGAACGCGAAGGAAGGTTACTATCGTTTAATAACAAATGAAAAGGATGGCGCTAAAGGAATGGTTTATGTTTCAACTAACTCTTCGGAAGAAATACATGTACGATTATATCCTAATCCTGCATCCAAAGGTGATGCATGGTATGTGCGATGGGACGTGCCTATAACTTCAGCACGCGTGAAAGTATATTCAGCTTTAGGTAATATAGTATTTGACCAAGTAGTAGAAAATAATTCATCTATTCCTACTAACTTAAGCAGCGGACATTATTCTGTAGTGATACAAACGGACGCTTTCTTAGAGAGACAAACCTTGATAGTAGAGTAGGTATTAGTTAGTCTTTAGCTGCTAGTCATTAGTATTTAGATAAAAAGTATTAAGTAGGGAGGATTAAGACTAAAAGAATTTATTCATACCTCATAAAAAAAGCGTCTCGAAATTCGAGACGCTTTTTTGTTTTGATATCTTTCAAAGTAACAAGTCTTTCGATTTAATACTCACTACTCCAGTCTAAATACTAATGACTAGTAGCTAACTACTTAATTACTTCTATTCTCCAACTGTAAATACTCCAGATAAAAATGCCAGAAGGTTCCTTCTTGAACGGCTTCTGAATCTAAATCGTGTAATTGTTTGAACAGATATTCCCAATCTTGTTCGGTGAATTTTAATCCATCGCTTTCTTCGTCCGCAAAGCGTTGTACAAACTGATCGTACAAGTACATGAAGATGGAAAGTTTGTCCAAAGAAGAGTTGATAAACAATTGATCAAAGTCTTCATCTACTTTTATACATGCTACTTGAAAACCGTTCATCGGTTGTAATACTAACGGGTCTCCGTTTTCATTTTCACCGATAACTAAATAATCGGATAAATCCGGACGCTCTAGATCATATAAATCATCCACACTCACAAATGCAGGGAAGGCCGAAAGTTGAAATTTTAAATAAGGAGCAGCTTCTTTAGGTAAGCCTACTACGGATAAAAATTCTAATAAATCCATTGGAAGAGGAATCGTGTGTGCGTATTGCAACGGAAGTTTATCCATTTCAATTCCTTGTTCTCCCCAATATTTAATGTATTCCTCAACGTTCATGATGCTGTGCTTCGTATATCTTGTTCCCTCAAAGATACGATTTTTATTTTTTATTAAATTTTCTATTCCCATAACTGTATCTTTTGAAAAGTGGGGCGTTATAAGTGAAAGGGAAACATTATGAACACATTACGTCAAAGGTTGTTTGGGATTACAGTAATCCTGCTTCCACTTATCTCACTAGGTACTTCGCCACCACACAACAATTCCGGTTCTATTCGAGAAGCGGATATCATGTATAAAAAGACGATTTGGCGTGCCATGGACTTAAGAGAAAAACAGAATTTACCGCTTTTCTCGGTCAACAATGAATTAACGTCTTTGTTACTTCAATCAGGTGAACAAGGTCTAGTAAAAATGTACACGAATGATTCGCTCACGCAGCAACTGAGTTATGCGGATGTGAAAGATAAGCTCGTAGTACCTTCTACTGTCATAGCAGATACTTTAGAGTGGTATATGGAGTATGGCGAAGATTGGAAGAAGATGGTTCCACCCACCACCTATTTGACGGGTAGAGATTGTTATCAATTAGAGTTGAAAGAGGAATGGATTTTTGATAAGCAACGTTCGAGAATGTATCAGCAAATAAAATCTATTACAGTATTTTTACCTGCAGATCATCCGGAAAATGTAAAAGGGATTCAATTGCCCATAGCTACATTTGATTTTGAAGAAGCGAAAAAGTCGGTCTTGAGTCCACTCAATCCACGCGCTCGATGGATGAATCCTCAAAATGAAGCCGCGCATATGTCGTATGCTTCTGCTTTTGAATTAAGGTTGTTTAGCTCTTATATAGTTAAAGTTGGTAATGGCAAAGACCAATACTTATATGAAGTATATGGTAGTGAATACAAAGGACTCTTAGCTTCTCAATGGGCTGCGTTTGAATTATTAGAGTTTGAGCACAACTTATGGGAACAATAATATTTCCTATTCTGAAATGATAAACGCAAAATGGTATCTACGAAAGTGGATACCTTTTTGCATTCAGATATAATTTGGCATTAGGTATTAGGTTGGTATTTGTCCGTAGGACATCATTTGATTTACCATAGGCGGAAGCCTGTGGTAGTAGGAGAGCGAGTCATTCTGCCCGGAGGGCAGTATTATTGGATGAGGAAAGGCTTGGTATTTGTCCGTAGGACATGATCTGTCAAACTATAGATGTAACCTGTGGTAATAGGAGTGAGAGAATCTTCCTGCCCGGAGGGCAGCACTATATTAATCGGTCAAGAAATACTTCTCGTCAACATCAATGCCATTCTCTGTAATTATTCTGCGATATTCTTCTTTAAAGCTGACTGTTTTGTGATGTTCCCGTTGGTTTTTGATGTATTCTATCACAGTATCTTTTTGTTGATAGCGAATAGTGAAAGCCCCATACTTTTCGCCCCATGATTTGAAATTGGGAAATTTACCACTGTTTTTAATCCAAGAATTGGTAGAGGTTTTAAGCTCTTTTACAAAATCAGATAGTGCTATGGTAGAATGAATTCCTACCAAAATATGTATATGGTCGGGCATACCATTAATTCTATATAGAAATGATTTTTTGTTTTTGATATATCCCCATATGTAGCGATATAACTCTTCCGAATGTTCTATTGGCAGAACATTTTCGCTGTATTTTGTTCTTATGATGATGTGGTGTAGTGACTGGATATAGCTCATCTGATTGTTTTGTGCCGCTCTCCGAGCGGATTGTTCATGGTACTCAACTACGTAAGATAAATCTTACGGTTAATAACATACTGTCCTACGGACAATTGCGTCGCATAAGTACGGGCTTTCACAATAACGAAATTGTACTAAGAGGAAATGGTTTGAGATAGGTATGCATAGCTGTTACTTTGAATACACAAGAACAGAAGAAAAAAGAAGATTTTAAAAATGTCGACATTGCTGGGTGAAATTTTTCCCAAAATGGGAATGTATTTCTTCAAGCATTAGTTGGTACTCGTCCGTAGGACATCATATGATTAACCATAGGCGCAAGCCTGTGGTATAGGCGTAAGCCTGTGAGATGGAGGCATACATCGATATCGGACGTGATACCGCCCGGAGGGCGGTACTGTATGGAGAATAGAAAGACCTTAGTAAAACAAAAAAGGTATCCGCTTTCGTGGATACCTTTTTTTTATGAATGTAATACGGAATTAAAACACTTCAATCACCGTGTATAGTCGATCTAAGAACATGAACGTGTCACCTTTTCTCTTATCCGCTAAAATTTGGAATAGAGGAGATAGGGTAGATACCGTTAAGAAGCCTTTGTCATCTACTTTTATTTCACCTAAACCGGTGGAGATAAAATAGTTTTGGAAGTTAGTAAACACTACAGAACCAAATTTTACTCGATCATGCTCTTGAATCATGATACGGTTTAATAATCCTATGTTGTTTAATCCTTCTTGTACCTGACGAGCGTACATGTCGCGTGTAGCGTGCATGTTTTCACGGAAAGAATCAGACATATCTTCCGATACTTTTTCTTCACTAGCGCTCTTCATTGCTTCTTCCATGGCTTTTTTCGCCATGTTGACATTCGTCTTTTGTATTTCTAAGCAACGATTCAATAAGTCTTTTTTCAACTTAATACGATCAGCGCTAGTAATATCAATAGGACTTATTTTCTTCGGCGCCGGACCTTCTAGAGTCAGTTCATCGCCGGCACTGCGTCCGGGATTACGCTTAGGTAATGTAGATTTTTCGCGTTGAATCTTTGGAGGAGGAGGAGGTACAACAACTGCATCATCATCGTCGTCGTCGTCACTCTTCTTTCTTCTGCCCTTAGGTTTACCTGCCGGTTTAGCTTTTTCTACCTGAGCCGGTGTAGGTTTTTTCACTTCAGGAGTCGCTGCTTTTGTTGCCACTTTAGCTGCCGGCTTTTCTTTTACCGGAGCTGCTGCTTTGGGAGCAACTTTAGCCACTTTTGCAGGTTTCTCTTTTTCAACTTTTTTGGCTGCGGGTTTAGCAACAGGCTTACTTACTGCTTTTTTTACTGCAGGTTTAGCAACAGGTTTTGCCGGAGCTGCTTTCTTAGCAGGAACCGCTTTTTTTGCAGGTGCTGCCTTTTTAGCAGGAGCCGCTTTTTTAACCTCTTTCTTAACCGGAGCAGATTTTTTAGCAGGAGCTGCTTTTTTGGCCGGAGCCGACTTTTTGGCTGCCGTTTTCGTTGCTTTCGCAGGGCTTTTCTTAGACGGTGCAACTACTTTTGCACTTTTTTTATCTTTAACTGCCTTTTTTGCCATTTTTAAAGAAAAAATTTTCTTGAACTAATATTCAACCGACCTCGGTTTTCGGATACTAAATTAAAACGTTCATTGTCAATTACAAAACATCCGTCTAAATCAGCATAGTCGGAAATGCCTGAAAACCACATTCCGGAGCGAATTCCGAGGGTAGTTTCGACCATACAACCTACCATTGTTTTTAGTCCTAACTTTTTGGAATTCAGTAGAATATGGGCTCCTTCACGATAGCTTCCGGCCTTCATTAACTTCATGTTAACCCCGTGGAAAAGTTTTTGAATTTCTTCTAAATTAGGATGATGAGTGACCGACTCATCCGCGAAGATTTCATAAGGAGAAATAGGCTTTAAATATTTGTATTCTGCCTGATAATCAGATGGAAATGGCTGTTCTATAAACTCAATTCGAAACTTTTTTAATAATTCCATGTTCCGAATCAAGGCGTCCGGATCGTGCCATGCTTCATTCGCATCTATACGTAATGGCCCCATGTAATATTTACTGGTCCATTTTATCATATCATGCTGATTATCAGAGTTTGTCTTGATTTTAAGGGATGAAAATCGGTTTAGGTCCTTTTCAGCAATGAATTCTTGTATTTTTCCGGGGTCAATGATGGGAATTGTATAGGAGGTAAACACCTCTTTTGTATTCATTTCCAGTCCTGTATACTGCTGAAAGAACATATCATCCTCTTCGCAACGGGCATGAACGTAAGCCGACTCTATGGCAAATCGAAGGCAATAAGCCAGGTTTAAATCTTCTAAAATCTGATGAAGTGAGTTCGGGTCATTCCATATAAGATCTCCTGATTTAACTAAAAATAGCTTCCATTGTTCTTCTAACTTTTCTATAGTTTCGCCATAACGTACGTTAGGTGCAGCCTCTCCGGGAAATACCTTTCCTTCTTTATGTAGGTAAACAATGAAATTCTTTTTAACTGTAGAACTGTTACGTGATATGGTCCACGCATACTTTAATGGTAGTTCTAAAACTTCAGCAGTCCAGTTGATTTCCGACATAGATTTTATAAAGCACGAAAATACCAATACTTTCGTTATTTATCGGATAAAATAAATAAAGAATACTACTTTTGTAGTTTAATAAGCATTCATGAAATACCTTGTTCTTCTTTTTTACTGCGGAATCCTTTCTACTGCCTGGGGACAAGACATACAATTTTCTCAATACTATAATAATCCTTTATACTCCAATCCTGCGTTTGCCGGTACGGGTGAAAATACGCGCGTAGGTATGAACTACCGCTCCCAATGGGTGAACATAGATCGTCCATATACTACATATGGTATTTGGGGTGATCATTTCATTGTTCCGGCGAAGAGTGGTGTGGGTTTATCTTTGTTTCGCGATGGTCAAGGTGATACTCGTGTGCGCTCTACGGAAGTTATGGCTGCCTATTCCTACGTTGTCAGTTTAGGGAACAATTGGATTTTCCGTCCCGGTTTGAATGTTGGTTTTGGTATGCGCGATATTGATTACTACAAAGGTGTCTTTGGTGATCAGATTGATAATAGCGGAAATATCACAAGTGGCTCTTCGGATCCTATTTTACAATATCAAAAAACAAAATGGTATCCTGATTTAGGTGGAGGTGCATTATTTTATAATGAATCATTTTGGGCAGGGATTAGTTTTGCGCATTTGAATACGCCTAATCAGTCGTTAGCTCCGGGTGTTAATTCAGAGTTACCAATGAAAACTACCATACAAGCCGGATATACTCATTCATTTGTGAACTCACGTTATAATCCTAATGCTAAAGAAAATAGTATAACACCTACGTTTATCTATAAACAACAAGGGAACTTTCATCAATTAGATATAGGTGTTTACTATACATACGATCCCATTATGTTTGGTTTATGGTATCGTGGAATTCCAGGTGCATCGAACACCAAAGGATTACCTTTTTCGGATGCTTTGATTCCTATGATAGGTTATAACTGGAATGGCTGGTCTTTTACGTATAGTTATGATTTTACGATTTCTAAATTAACCAATCGTAGTAGTGCCGGTTCACACGAAATCAGTTTGATTTACGAGTTTAAAGTGCCGTATAAAAAAGGAAACAACATTCAAAAATCGATTCCTTGTCCTAAGTTTCACCGTCGCTACCAGTAATTACTGTACTAGACCGTACATCTTTTTTAAACGCATAATTCTCAAGAAGGCTTCGTTGATACGAGCTTCGGATATTTTACCTTCTTTGTATAAACTCATTAATGTTTGATGAAGTTGTTTCGCACTCATGCGATCGGATACGTTTACATTATTTCCAAATACTAACACATCTACACCTGCATTGATAGCCATAGCTAAGGATTCTTTAAAGCCGTAGGCTTTACTGATGGCATACATTTGCATATCGTCTGAGAATACTACTCCTTTAAAGCCTAAGGAGTCGCGTAATAATTGTTGGGTAATAAGAGGAGAGAGTGTGGCCGGAATACAATTAGGGTCCAATTTACAATTCGTCACATGACAAGAAAGTATGGCATCACTTATTTTTTTATCAAACAAAACTTGATAAGGTTTTAACTCAGATGGAATCCAGGTTTTGGTTACATCCGCTACCCCCTTGTGAGAGTCATTAGTAGAACTTCCGTGTCCCGGGAAGTGCTTAAGGGTTGTTATAACTTGTTGTTCTTTATGAGCTTTAACAAAGGCCATTGCAAACATCGCTACTGTATCTTCGTTAGCGCTATAACTTCGTAGAACTTTTGCTATGATTGGATTTTCTGGATTTACAGCAACATCTACACAAGGTGCAAAATTGACATTGATACCTAAATCTTTTAATTGTTTGGCCATGCGTGAAGCATAGTAATACATGGTATCAGTATCTCCTTTACTTCCTAGGTAAGCAGCAGATGGAAAAGATACGAATCCATACTTTTCTTTCAATCGATGTACTTTGCCTCCTTCTTCATCTATAGCTACGAATAAGGATGTTGTAGCATACTTTTGACAGGAGTCCACTAACGCTTTCAAATCAGCCGGCGCATTGGAGGATGTCTTATTAATGTTTTTTTCAAAAAGGATGATGCCACCAATCTTATTAGATTTTAGATCGAATGTTAAACTATCATTAGAAGTTAATGTAGTGCGGTCATTTAACCCCACCATAATCAATTGCCCAATTTTTTGTTCGATGGTATAATTTTGAAGCCAAAGTGCCTCAAGCTTCTGTTGTTTCTCTTCTTCGGTTTCTACATACACTTGTTTGTCTTGTGTTACAGGTGCTGTGGTGATAACCGGTGGTGAAGTAGTTTCTTCAGAACAGGAATAAAAAGAAAATAAAAGGAATGCGAATAGAGTATTTTTTATCAATTGAAAAGTAGACATGATGATTACTGTGGTCTTTGAATTTTACTTTTTAATAAACCGTATACGGCTACGAGTGTCCATATGACATTGACAAATGCAGAGGGATATACGTGATTAAATAATGTGTGAATGATTAAACAAATAGCACCGATTAAATTCAGCCATTGGAAAAAAGGAGAGGAGGAAACAACCTTATCCGTTGAGATTAAATAATAAGCATATAATACCAGTATGGCGCCCGTCCATCCGATACCTTCAACAATCCAAATCCAATTCATAGTACGAAGATAATATAATAAAATAAAAGGCTTCCCGAAGGAAGCCTATATCTTAGAAGTTGACCACAAATTTGAAAGTGGAGGGTTTTCCGTTTTGATCCGTTCCCGGTTTCCATGCAGGCATGTGCATTAATGTTTCTTCAATGGCAGCCTTCATAGTTTCTGGAATTTGATTGGTAAGTATTTTGACTCCGGCTACATTGCCTTTAGGGTCTATGGTAAATTCGACATACCATGTGTCCGGATGTTCAGTTAAACTGACGTGGTAAACCTCATGAAAATGAGTGACCATGTAGGTACGTAGGGCATCAAAGCCACCGGGATATTCCGGGTAGGTAATAGAACCGGTAGTTTGCGCAAACATTGGTATACTCAGTAGACCAACGAGCCATAGTAGAACCATTTTTCTCATACATACTCCTTTCTGAATGGTATCAGTGGATACTGTATCCTAAAAATGAATTTTGTAACTATTTAATATCCTGTATCCTGCATTACACCAATTCTTGTTTTCTTTATTTAACGAGTAAAAATGAATGTTTGGCGATAAAAACGTGATTATTTTTACAAAAAATAGAATTATTTATATAATTTTGAAGACCTGCCCGAGAAGAAATACTTATTTAAATAACAATCAACTAGTACAGAAATGAACAAATTAATGGGGATTTGCTTGCTTGCATTAGGGATGCATAGTCAAGCTTTAGCGCAATCTAAAACCGTGTGGGAAGCACGTTTATTTTTTGGTACTACCGTAGGACAGATTCACGATAATGATGGTAGACCTTCTGCTTCTAATCACGTATCAGACGGATTTACTTCCAATGAAGGTAATCAACGTAGTTTGAGTTTAGGAATGAATGCGATTCTACCAATCAATGAAACTTGGGCATTTTCTATAGGCGGAGCTTTTACTCAACGTCAACTTCTTATTCGTAACACAGACGGAGGTTATAGTGGAGTATCAAAATATTTAATCAGTTATTTTCAAGTTCCTTTGATGTTGCGATATACTTCCAAAGAAGTAGCTAAAGGATTGAAAATACATGTTGGTGCGGGGCCTTGTTTAGAACTTAAGTTAAGCGATCGTTTAGTAGGTGGTGATGGAGCACATTATTGGAATTTAGCCTACAATAGAACATGGTTAGACCCAACGCGCGGACAAAACGGTGATAATAAAGAAATGAAATTGTTTAATCCGTTTGATGTAAGCATCATGATTACCGGTGGAGTTCAGTATGCTTTAAGTGAAAAGTTTGGATTGTACGGTGGTATCATGGTGAATCCATCTTTAGTGAACATGATTAATCCGGATTTGAAATTTAATGATCCTAACAAAACTCCTGTAACGAATGATGTTCAATTCCGAACTACATTAGTAGGATTGGACATAGGATTTAGATTTTAATTAGAGAGAAAATAGCCTTAAGTAACGCTTAAGGCTATTTTTTGTTTTTTTTAATAAAAACAGCGTAATGCTCAATACATTATGTTATTTTTAAGTATATTCCGATAGTATGCTCTGTAACTTAATCTCACATATAAAAAGATTTTTCAAGAGTGATGTTAAATTATATATCATTTCAGTAGGAGTGTATTTGTTTTTTTCGATACATCCGATTTCAGGAATGCCTACTATTTATTTAAATGAAAATACTCAATCGATTCAATTGAATCAGGAAGATTTAGAAGGGGGAGTCTCCTCTAATTTTGTAGATCGACCTAAAGAATACAAACCATTATCAAGGCATTTCATTACCATTGAAGATAGTGCTACAACTTATTGGTCTCGTGTACAAATTGTCAATCAGTCTCCGGAAGACAAAGAATGGTATTTAATCTCCTATAACTTTAATATTGCATCCCTTGATTTCTATTTAGAAGATAAAAATCAACTAATACAAACTAGGCACTACGGTTACCCTACATCTAATTTGTCTGATAATAGTGTGTCTTATCACAGTCCTACCTTTCATTTGTTAATCCCAAAGAATGATACATGTACACTGTACTTAAAAATTAAACATCCATATGTAGCTCAGTATGGATTTGAGATTACAGAACATGGTTATTTCTTTAATACAAAAATTACTAAATATCTTGTTCTTGGTATTTTTTATGGAGCTTTATTAATATTGGCCATCTATCATTTTCTTTTTTACTTTCAATTAAAAGAGTCTTATTATGGTTGGTATGGTATCTTTATTTTATTTCAAGTCTTTTATTTATCCATGCGAGATGGAGTCGCATTGACTTTATTCTTTTCTAATCATTCCGCTTATTTCGACGATTCATTTCGCTGGATTATGTTAGGTTTAAGCACTTCTACTTTATTATATGCTCAGCATTTTTTAGGCCTGAAAAAAAACAAATGGATACGGATGACCATTCTAATCTTTTTACTGATTCGTATTCCATTGAATTTTATCTTCCCTGATTATAATTTGTGTATGATGTCCATTGATTTTTCAACAACACTCATCTCACTTATTTTTGGCCTGTTGGTAGTTTTGCAAAAACGAAAAGAAACATACGTTTTTATGTTGAGTCTTTTGTTTATCATAACAGGTTATTTAATCAATATACTTTGGCATTTAAATTGGATTGATAATACAAAATTCATTTATGAGACTCTATATTATACCGTATTAATGGAAGCATTACTGTTTTCTTTGGCGAACTCCTATCGACTTCGAAGATTACAATTACAGGAAGAAGAAAACGTACGTAATGAATTTTTAATTGAGGTGAAGAATGAATTAATTCAACATCAAAACAATATCATTCAAGAACGAACAGAGGCATTAGAAACTTTTTTATATAAGGCATCGCATGATTTGAAGGGGCCACTAAAATCGATTGATGGACTTTGCGATTTAGGTAAAAAAGAACAAGACCAGCCCGTCGTGTATTTTGATATGATATTAAGTAGTTCCAAACGCTTACAAGGGATTTTGGAAAGCTTACTTGGTTTGGCCAAACAACGCTCGCAGGCATTAACTATTAGTTCTATTCCATTAGCGGAGTTAATTGATCATTGTGTTCAATTAGAATTGAAGGAACATCCTGGTATGTCTACCATTCAAATTTATAATAATATACCTAAAGAGGTAATGATAAAAACTGATTATTACTCATTACACTCCATTATTCAAAATATTATTGAAAATGCAATCAAATATCAGGATCCCCAAAAAGCACTACGACATCTAAAAATATCGTATCAACAAAAAGAAATGGAACATCAGCTCCTATTTGAAGATAACGGGATAGGGATACCTAGAAAATCGATTGACAGAATCTTTGAGATGTTTTACAGAGCAAATACTTCAAACTCCAATGGTGTAGGATTGGGTATGTATATTGTAAAACAAACAGTTTTATTATTAAAAGGACAGATTACCATTGAATCTAAAGAGAATGAGTATACACATGTGAAGGTATTGCTACCTATGCTACCAATAAGTGTCGACTAAAAATGGAGGATTATTATCCTCCCGCATGCTCTTGTTCTATTTTCTTTAATGGAATATAGATTTTAAATACAGCTTGCAGCAGATTATCTTTTTTACTTCTATTTCCCCATTGAGAGATATTGTCAACGTAATCGGTGGTAATATTCAGAAAGCCAATTTCAGCTCCTATACCATAACCTTGTCGTACGAAATAAGCGCCACCAATCTTCATTGGGAAGCTAAAGGCTAACGAACCGTATGTTTCGTCTTTAGCACGGGTAGCAAATTGATTATTAAAACTCTCCTTATATTGATCTCTAGGATTGTAACGAAAGGCATTAATCCCTAAACTAAAATAAGCTACATAGTTCGTTTCTTTGACTACATTAATTCGTACTTCATAACCTAAACTGAAATAGGAAGTAGTAAAGAAGGTGTTCGGAGTAGCAGTAGCTTCTTTGGAATAGTTGTAATTACTATTTTCTCCTTGTACCGTACCCATACTTAAATGGAAATAACCGTTGGTACGATGTTTACGGTTGAGTAAAATACCGGCATCAAAACCGGAAGACCAAGAAGAATATCGATTGGTTAAATCTCCACGATAAGAAGTCGCACTAACCCCTACCGTTAGGTAGGGGTGGTACGACGTGGATTGAGCTTGCGCCAATGCGTTTGTCCAGAACAGTATGCTAATGATAAAAAGTTTCTTCATCATGGATGTATCCAATGTGTAGTAAAAAGGTAAGCAATAACCGTCTGTATCGACAATTATGCCTTACGCTTCATTACTTTTTTAACGGCATCTACAATGTGGTGATCTTTCAAGCCGTATTTCTCCATCAATTGATCCGGAGTGCCGCTTTCACCAAACGTATCTTGTACGCCTACAAATTCCATTGGAGTAGGTACGTTCGTGCTCAACACTTGAGCTACGCTTTCGCCTAAACCACCGTGGATGTTATGTTCTTCACATGTTACTACACAACCTGTTTTCTTTGCCGATTTGATAATCGCATCTGCATCGATAGGTTTAATAGTATGTATGTTGATGATTTCAGCATCGATACCTTCTTCTGCTAATTTTTCACCGGCAAGGATTGCTTCCCATACCATGTGACCTGTAGCGATGATGGTTACATCTTTACCTTCGTTTACCATCCATGCTTTACCAATTTCAAATTTTTGGTCCGGAGCAGTGAACACCGGAATAGCAGGACGACCAAAACGTAAGTACACAGGACCTTCATGTTCTGCAATAGCAATTGTCGCTGCCTTCGTTTGGTTATAATCGCAAGGGTTAATTACCGTCATTCCCGGTAACATTTTCATTAACCCGATATCTTCTAAGATTTGGTGAGTAGCACCATCTTCACCTAGTGTTAAACCTGCGTGAGAAGCACATACTTTCACATTCTTTTCAGAATATGCTACCGACTGTCTGATTTGGTCATACACACGACCTGTAGAGAAGTTCGCGAAAGTAGCAGTGAAAGGAATTTTACCTCCAATAGTTAAACCAGCAGCTAAACCAATCATGTTCGCTTCTGCGATACCTGTTTGGAAGAATCTGTCCGGATGATTTTTCTTGAAATCATCTAACTTCAAAGAGCTAGTTAAGTCAGCACACAGAGCCACTACATTTGGGTTCTTTTTGCCTAACTCAGTCATACCGTCACCGAATCCGGAACGTGTATCTTTCTTTTCTGTAAACGTATATTTTTTCATGGAATTGTAGTCGATTAAGAGATGAATTAATAGTCGCCCATAGTTTCAGGTAACTGAGCTAAAGCTTTAGCTAACTCCTCGTCGTTAGGAGCTACACCATGCCATTTGTGTGAACCCATCATATAATCGATAGGGTAACCCATCTCGGTTTTCATTACTACACAGGTAGGTTTACCTGTTCCTTTGTTTGCTTGTGCTTTCAACACTGCTTTTTCTAAGTCAGCAAAGTCGTTACCGTTACACTCAATCGTGTTCCAACCGAATGCTTGGTACTTAGCCCCAATGCTACCTAAGTTTAAGACTTTGTTTACCGGTCCGTCAATTTGCTGACCGTTATCATCTACAAAAGCAATTAAGTTATCTAAGCCGTTGTGAGGAGCATACATTGCTGCTTCCCATACTTGACCTTCTTGTTGTTCACCGTCGCCCATTAACACATATACAAAACGATCGTCTTTATTCAAACGTTTTGCTAACGCAGCACCGGCACCAACAGATAATCCTTGACCAAGAGAACCTGTAGCCAAACGTACACCCGGTAGGTGGCTGTGTGGTGTTGGGTGACCTTGTAATCTAGAGTTGATTTTACGGTGTGTTCCTAATTCTTTCACAGGGAAATATCCTCTGCGTGCTAATGTACTGTACAGACCTGCAGAAATGTGTCCGTTCGATAAGAAGAATAAATCTTCTCCTACACCATCCATTTTAAAGTTGGTGTCTACTTTCATCACTTTGAAGTATAGGAGAACAAAAAGTTCTGTACAGCCTAAAGCTCCACCCGGGTGACCACCTTTAGCCCCGTGTACCATTCGTACGATGTCTCGACGAACCTGAGAGGCGACTTTGTTTAATTCTGCGTAATCTGACATGTGTTATTTAGAGTAACTTTATTATTTCAATAGTTGAGCACTATGCTCTTTGGTATTTACTTTTTCGATGATCTCTTCAATCTTACCTTTTTCATCTATGATGAACGTAGTGCGGATAGTTCCCATATAGGTTCTGCCATACATGGTTTTCTCGCCCCACACGCCATACAAGTTTTGTATGGTTTGCTCCGGATCGGAAAGAAGTGTGAATGGTAACTCAAACTTCTTGATAAAGTTCTGATGTGATTTCACAGAATCAGAGCTGATACCAATGATTTCGAAACCTTGCTTTTGCAATGCACTGTAGTTGTCGCGCAAACTGCACGCTTGTGCGGTACATCCCGGTGTATTGTCTTTTGGGTAGAAGTAAATCACTACTTTTTTCCCTTTGTAATCTTTCAACGAAACGGTATTTCCGTGTTGGTCGATGCCTTTAAAATCCGGTGCTTTCGCACCCACTTTTAAACTCATAATATCTTTTCCCATTTCATGACATTCCCTCCTTTGTCGGTTACTTCCAACACGAATTTGCCAGTCAATGTTTTATTTTTATCTAAGAATTCAGACCAAATGACACCCGTTTTATGTTCGTAATTCATTAGCACCCATTCACCGTTTAAAGTGGCTTTAATGGAGCCTATGCCTGATTCGCGGTCAAATATATTAAAATTAATACGTTTAGCAGTATGGGATCTATAGGTAATTGTCGGAGGTGTCTGATCCACAGATACTTTGTATTTGCCTAAATATTTTAATTGGTGCGAAATAGTGTCCTGAGTCCATTCTCCACCTTCATATTTACCCGTAGAGGAATTATTGATGTTATAGAAGTAACATTTGTTCATTTTGAAGGACGAATCTTTAGGACAGTAAATCACTCCGATAGGACCAAAAACCGGAACCGTAGGATTGTTAATTTCAAACGTTTCACTTCCTCCCAGTGGAATATGATTTTTTACTCGAAGGTAAAGGGTGTCAAACAAGGTGCTGTCGCTGAATTGTAGTGTTAAATTATCATTGACATAGGTTTGTTTACCGGGATAAATCGTCGCTACGTAATCAAAAACTTCTTTGTACGTACCGGCTTGAACGGAATCCGGTAGCCCAAGACGCATATCGTACAAGTACACCGGAGCGGTATTGATTTTGTAGGCAGGAGTAAGTGTTTGTACTCCTTTAGATTTAATATATAAAGCACAAGTTGTAGAGTTAGCACTCCCTACAATCTTTAATGTGTTTTCCATTAATTTATTGGAAGGCGTAGGAGTAACGGTAGAGGTAATGGCTTCCGGTGCTTTTTTACCTTGTACTTGAAAGTTCAAGACCGACATATTCCCACTAGCATCGTAAATGCGAATTTCTACTTCGTGTAATTTGTCTTCGCTGATGCGGATTTTACCCATATCCGGATTCATTAGATAACAAGCTAGGTTGTTACCGTCAGCTACATAACAACGTTCGAAGCGCTGACCTTTGGCAATCATCGTTTCATAATCCACGTGCACGTTGATGTAGCGGTTTTCGTAAAAATGAAATGTCTCTAAGTTATGGAAGAAGGTTTCGCGACCATCTACTTTTACTTCTATGCAAGTGATACCATAACTGTTGTGGGTATCATTCATGCGATCGTGTGTTTTGATTTCAATTCCTATCAAACCATTCGCTGTGATTTTTTCACTAATGCGGTATTTACTTCCACTGATGATGACCGGAGTAAATTCCTTTCTTCCCATCTCACCACTCACACGTGCGTTCATATCCATCGCGCTGATAGCTATTTTGTCAAACACAGGAGTTTGTGTGTCGATAATTTCTGAAAAGCCAAAACGCATCGGGTCTAATAAATATTCTTGAGGTGTACGTATTTCCCAATGAAGGTGAGGCCCTCCGCTACTTCCGCTGTTACCGGAGTACGCAATAATGTCACCTTTTTTAAGAACCAAAGTTCCTGGAGCAAGATTGATGTCGATGTCAAAGTTTTGCAAAGCATATTGCTGTTGCAACGCATATCCAGCAATGGTTGGATTGAAACGGTCTATATGTGCATACACCGTGGTTAATCCGTTCGGGTGAGTGATGTAAAGTGTTTTTCCGTAACCGTAGGTAGAAACTTTTAAGCGAGATACATACCCATCCGCTGCACAGTAAATAGGTAAGCCGGTGACTCCGCCGGTCTTCACATCCATACCACCGTGAAAGTGATTGGGACGTAATTCGCCCATGTTAGCTGATAAGTAATTACGTTGTCCGGGATTGATAGGAAACATAAAATACCCTTTAGGGTAAGTGATGCCCTGCGCCCACGAGGATAGGCTTATGAAGAGAATAAGTAAACTATATAGAAATTTATTTAACAGCACAGGATAACATTTTTTGACCTTCTAAATAACCTTCCAACACATCACCGATGGCAATAGGGCCCACGCCCGACGGCGTTCCTGTGTATATCAAATCACCTTTCTTTAACGTAAAGAATTGGGAGATGTAAGAAATTAAAAAGTGTATATTAAACACCATATCGGCAGTAGTACCTTGCTGTTTCCAGGCACCGTTTTGTTGTAATCCGAATGAGATATTTTGTAAATCAGCAAAGTTACCTTTAGGAATAAACTCGGAAATAGGAGCTGAGTTGTTAAAACCTTTGGCGATAGACCACGGTAAGCCCGCTGCCTTCGCTTGGTCTTGCAAGTCACGGGCAGTGAAGTCGATCCCAAGACCTACCTCATCAAAGTAATTGCCAGCAAACTTTTCTTGTATGTATTTTCCTTCTTTCGAAATCTTAATCACCAATTCAATTTCAAAGTGTATCTCTTTGGTGAACGATGGGAAATAAAAATCATCGTTGTTTTTTAACAGTGCAGTGTCCGGTTTTAAAAACAGAACTGGTTCTGTAGGTAGTGCATTATTTAATTCTTTCGCATGCGCTGCGTAATTTCTGCCAACCCCGATTATTTTCATATTAATATTTTGTATTGAAGGATGAATGGAGAGTGTATATAACTTCTTGAATGAAGTGATTTGGATACACTTTTTTCACCCTACAAAATTCCTATATTTGTCTGACAATAACCATAGTATGTGGATAAGTATGAAAAAGATTATGTGGATAAGTCTGGCAGGTTTAGCGCTGCTGGGAGGCATCTATGCCTGTAGTCATGTGGCTGTAACGAATAGAACGCAATTAGCATTAATCCCGAATTCCCAATTGGCGGAGATGAGTGCACAGGAATATCAACAAGTTATACAGCAGGGGCCTTTATCAACGGATGCTACTAAAACTCAATTGGTGCGTAACGTTGGGAACAAAATCAAAGCTGCCGTAGAGAAATACATGGCTGATAATGGTCGCAGTGAAGAAATGAAAGCCTATGCTTGGGAGTTTAACTTAATTCAAGATGATACAACTCTAAACGCTTGGTGTATGCCGGGTGGTAAAGTGGCTTTCTATACAGGTATTTTACCGGTATGTAAAAATGAAGCAGGTATCGCCGTAGTGATGGGCCATGAAGTAGCTCATGCCATTGCTAATCATGGTAACGAACGCATGAGTCAGCAAATCATAGCACAATATGGTGCATCTGCCTTAGATATGGCTACTTCCAAAAAATCAAATGAGGTTAAAGGGGTGTTTCAACAAATGTATGGCGTGGGAGCTAATGTAGGTGTTTTATTACCTTTTGGTCGTAAACAAGAGTCGGAAGCAGATAAAATGGGTCTAGTATTTATGGCTATGGCAGGTTACGATCCTAACGAAGCTATTACTTTTTGGGAGCGTATGGATGCTGCTACCGGGGGCGGTTCACCACCGGAGTTTTTGTCTACGCACCCTTCCAATTCAACTCGTATAGCTGATTTAAAAGCCTACTTGCCGGAAGCTTTAAAATATTATAAACCAGCAGGTAAGTAAAAGGAACTAAAACTGGCATTATTTTCGTTCTCTCTCCATAGAGTTTAACAAAATACATTCAATGAAGAAGTTTAAAATCGTTGCTTTATCTCTTTTAGTGTTGTTCACTGCCGCTTCATTTAAAAAGCAGGCTCGTCCGGATGCTCCTAACTTTACCTTGGAAAGTCTGGATGGTAAAATGGTGAGTTTGTCGTCTTTCAAAGGGAAAACGGTCTATATTGATGTATGGGCTACTTGGTGTAAACCTTGTTTGATGGAAATTCCGTATTCCAAAAAACTGAAAGAACGCTTTGCAGGAAATGACAGCATCGCTTTTGTTTATATCTCCATTGATAACAATGACAATATTCAAGGTTGGAAAGATATGGTGGCTAAGAAAGAAATGGGTGGTACTCATTTGATTTCTCGTGGCGGACAAGAAGAAAAACTATTGGATAGATATGCCATCGCAACCATTCCTCGTTTTATCGTGATTGATAAAGAAGGGAAAATTGCTTACTTCAATGCGCCGGCACCTTCTAATCCTGCTACCTATGATGCGTTGAAAAAAATAATTTCTGAATAATAATAACCTGATAGGTTTTCATACCAATACATTTCCAAAATTCATTAAATTGCCTTCTGTATATTCAGAAGGCTTTTTTTATGTCCAATAAGTACACACGCATTGTAAAAATACTTTGGTGGTCAACCGCCGCCTTTTTCATAGGAATCACCTTTACGATGTTACTCATCGTTTGGAATCCATTCAACCTATTCGGGGAATTGCCCGATGCTCAAGTATTAGAAAATCCTGAAAACCAACTAGCATCTGAAGTTTATTCCTCCGATGGAGTTTTACTGGGAAAGTACTTTAATATTTATAATCGTAGCAATACGGAATACAAAGACCTACCTGAATCGGTAGCTAATGCCTTAATCGCCACGGAAGATGTGCGCTTTCGTTCTCACTCCGGTATCGACTTTATAGGTATCTCTACTATTGTTCCGTATTTAATGATAGGGAAAAAAAGAGGGGCTTCCACCTTAACTCAGCAGTTAGCTAAAAACTTATTTAAACTTCGCGAAGCCCAAGGTTACACCGGTGCTTTGGACAATAAAATTATTCATAAACTGAAAGAGTGGATTGTAGCCATTCAGTTAGAGAAAGCCTATTCCAAAGAAGAAATTTTAATGATGTATTTGAATACCGTTGAGTTTGGGAATAACTCCTACGGTATCAAAGCTGCTGCTCGTAAATACTTCAGCAAAGACCTTTCTCAAATCACAACCGAAGAAGCAGCTTTATTGATTGGTTTGTTAAAAGGACCTAGTTATTACAACCCGTTCCGTAAGCAGGAACGTGCCTTAGCTCGTCGTAATACGGTCATAGATCAAATGGAGAAATATGATTACATCTCCGAAGCAATGGCTGTTTCCTTGAAAGCAAAACCTATCAAACTAAAGTTTGGTAAAGAAGGTGATGCGGCCGGTTTAGCACCACACTTCCGTAATTATGTGAAACAAATTATGATTAAGTGGAGCCGTGAGCATGATTATAAATTGTATGAAGACGGATTGAAAATCTACACTACCGTTGATTCTCGTATGCAAAAGGCAGCAGAAGATGCCGTAGACAAACACATGACTTTTTTGCAAGAGGAGTTTTACAAACACTGGAAAGGAAAAACACCTTGGCAAGCTACAGAGCCTAATCTGTTAATGGATTTAGCTAAAACTACAGCGCATTACAAAGAATTAGAAGCGGAGTTTGGTTCTAATTCTACGGCAATCAATAAAGGTTTGAAAGAGAAAGTGCCTATGCGTGTATTCACACACAAAGGATACCGTGATACCATGTTCTCTACCTTGGATTCGATTCAATATTCCCTGATGATGTTGCGTACCGGTGTATTCTCTATGGATCCATACAACGGTTCTGTTAGAGCTTGGGTAGGTAATATTGACTTTGGTGCGTTCCCTTATGACCACGTAGCGCAAGGACGCCGACAAGCAGGTTCTACCTTCAAACCATTAGTGTATGCTTACACCATGGAAGAAAAAGGATTAACACCGGATTCTAAATTCCCGGATGCTCCTATTGTCATTCCAATTCCGGGAGGTAGTCCGTGGAGTCCTAAAAACTCCAATGGAAAATATTCCAATGAAGAGTTAACTCTCCGACAAGGCCTAGCACGTTCGGTGAATACGATCAGTGCACAGTTGATTAATTTAGTTGGTCCGGATTCTATCGTGCAGTTTGCGAAACGTATGGGAATTAAGAGTCCGTTAGAACCTACGTATTCATTGGCTTTAGGAGTAGGAGATGTGACCTTGATGGAAATGGTGAATGCCTATGGAGTATTTGTAGGAGAAGGTTATCGTATGCAACCGCAGATGATTGTTCGCATTGAAGATAAGTATGGCAATGTATTGGAAGAGTTTGGTAGCAGTGGTTCACAAGTGATTAATGAACAAACCGCTTATTATATGATTGAATTATTACGCGGATCGGTAGAAGAAGAAGGTGGCACCTCGGTGGACTTAGTACGCAAGTATAATATCAAAGGAGAGATAGGTGGTAAAACTGGTACTACGCAGCAATCGGCTGATGGTTGGTTTATAGGTATCACACCTAATCTAGTTACCGGCGTTTGGGTAGGAGGAGAGAAGCGTGTCATCCGATTTTCTACCATGACTTATGGACAAGGTGCTCGCATGGCTTTACCTATCTGGGCCTATTATATGCAAGGTGTACAAGCCAAACCGGAGATAGGTTATCCTGCTGCTTCCTTCAAAGCACCGGACGGACACACCATCAAAGTAGACACCGGACAAGTGGTGATAGAGGAAGATTTGTTGCCGGTGTATGAATAATTATTGGTTTACAGTTATAAAATTAATATGAGTAATTTTCTAAGTCATATTACGGAGTTTTTGTTTGATGAAAATAGGAGACTTTCATCGAAAGCCGCTGTTGTTGTATTGATTATATTGGCCATTTTTATTGTAGATAACATACTTGGCTTTTCATATTATTATAGTACAGATAAAAAAATTGAACAAGTACAAAAATTAAATTCAATAATAAATAATGCCTCCACAGATAGTATTACAAAATCATTCTCTATTAAAATTCGTTCTGAGGTAATTGAAAGAGGGAATGTATTTACTCAATCTTTAGTTTTCTTAAAGAATTTTAAATGGTATGAATCGGGAGCAGATGAAGTAATAAATATTAAACCAAAAATAACAAAAAGTGATTTTTGGTTTAATATCACTTCTGGTGGATTATATTATTTTATCGCAATTATAATATTGCCTATCTATGTTTTTACAGATAAAAACACATCAATAATGCAAAGAGTTGGAACTGGAATTCTAATGGTTGCTATATTTTATGGGATGGGTATGTTTTTCGGTTGGTTATGTAGTTTTATTCCACAAATATCAAATACTACTTGGGGATGGAACTATTTATTAAATAGTAGTATTCAGTTTTTAATCATAGTAGTACTTGGGATTGTGGGGCAAAATAAAGATTAATAATTATATCTCGTGTTAAAGGATTAGGGTGTTCAATGTTTAGGATAAAATGCAAACCCGCTTATACGATTTTTACCCCAAACCCTTTAAAAACCTATCTTTTTTGATTTTTGCTTCGTATCTTTTATAGATAGGAAATCTTTTAACTCTTTCATCTATGATTAAACATATACTTTCTAAAGTGCTATTGTCAATGATGTTGACGAGCCTTTTTATAACCACTCAAGCAAGTACCAATTGTACAGGTGTGGATTTGATTATTACCAATATCACGTTTACCTCTATCAGCTCAAGTGCTTACAACTATACTTATGAGATTAAAAATATAGGTACAAGTGCTGTCAGCTTAAGTGAAATAGGTCTTCAGAACTATGTTTCTACCAATGGACAAATTGCGGGAGCTCAAGCTGCAGGAGGATCGAGTATTGCTTCTACCAACATGAACACATTAGCACCCAATGCTACCTATACCGGATCTATGAGTGCTTATCCTACTTGCTGTGGTGGAGGAGATAATAGCACCTATCCTTATTTGATCGTTGATATTTCAGCCTATCCAACTTCTGAGTGTGATGCTACTAACAATCGTATGTCGCTAACGATTGTGATGCCTACATCTACAGGCACTCAATCCAAAGCCATCGCTAATGCTAATGTAATATGGAACAGTGATACCAAAAACTTCACCGTGAATGATTGGTCGGGGGCTAAAGGTGCAGTCTTAAATTATGTAGTCATTACTCCGTCCGGTACACAAGTAACTTCCGGCAAAACCACCGAGAATCAATCCGTCCCACTACAAGGTTTACCCGGCGGAGTGTATATCCTATATCTTTCGGATGAAATGCTGATGTATTCAAAAAAAATAGCGTATTGAATTATGTGGCGGTGGGATGGGAGCGTTGAATTTGGAGTGGATACCTAAAATGTAATTTTTCAAGGAGAGATATCAAACGGCCGTTGAAGGATGCGCCGTTAAGAAACGATGTAATGCAGGCGTAAAAAACGACCCGCTGTCTGAGCATTGGGAGGGTTTGCGGGGAGGTGCGAGTTACGGGGCGTTTAGCCGGAATGAAATCGTTTTAGGCGGCAGACTTCAACTGCCTTGATTTTTTGTTTCTTTTGTATCAAGACAAAAGAAAGGAGAAAAGAAGTAACAGGTAATAGTTAGGTAGGGTGAATGAACGGAGCTGAAAATACAATATTTAACCACTTCAACCGTCCATAAAATATAAACAACAAAGAAATGAAAGTTATCATCACAGGTGTTACCGGAATGGTAGGCGAAGGTGTTCTTCTTGAATGCATGACCAATCCTAAAGTATCCGATATCCTTATCGTAGGTAGAAGAGAATATAAAATAGAACATCCGAAAGTAAAACAATTACTGCTTTCAGACTTTTCGAAAGTTGGCGACTATCAAGATCAAGTAAAAGGCTATGATACTTGTTTCTTCTGTGCCGGCGTAAGCTCTATTGGCGAGAATGAAGAATCTTTTACCAAGAAGACTTATGACTTTGTCATACCATTTGCTACGAGTTTGTCGGTCGTGAATCCTTCCATGACTTTTATTTACGTTTCCGGTAAAGGAACCGATAGTTCTGAAAAAGGTAAAGTGATGTGGGCACGAGTAAAAGGTAGAACGGAAAACGCCTTGACTCGACTACCTTTCAAACAAGTATTCAATTTCAGACCGGCCATCATGAAAGGTACTAAAGGACAAATGAACGTGAAACCCATTTTTAAAATCCTTATACCCTTGTTGGCCCCTTTCTATCCGGCTAAAACACTTAAGTTATCAGAAGTTGGACAAGCCATGATTAATATATCAGCGAAAGGATTTGAAAAGACAATTCTTGAACCGGAAGATATTTACAAAGCAAGCAAATAGAATTATGAGTTATGGGGCGGATGCCATAGTTCGCTGATTAATTTGTAATGCGCCCAATAATATAGAAACAGAAATAGAAAGAGAGCGGGGATAACCTTCGCTCTCTTTTTGTTTCTCTTTCTCAAATTATGGCATAGAACTTGAATAATATCGTCAAACACTATATTAGTATTAGTCACATGAAAAAAATAATTTATATCGTATTAGCACTTTTGGCAGGTATTATACTTTGTTCTATAGCATATAGAGAATTTCAAAGAGAAAAAACTTTAGCTGCTACCGGTCTAGTGGTAAATGCTGAAGTAGTTGAAAATGTAATGCATGGTAAGTTCTATCACCCTGTTTTAGCTTACCAATACAATAATGTTGATTATAAAGCAGAAGCTTTTAATAGCGGATCTAGTCCGGCATCATACTCGGTAGGGGATAAAGTCACCGCTTATATTAATGTAGAGAATCCTTCTGAGGTAGAAATCCAGACGGTCTTTAACCAAATAATAAAGCCATTAATATTATTACTGTTTGGTATGCTTTGTTTGTTCTCGGCTTTCAAAATGTTGAAGATGAAAACAATCTAGTTAACTTAAAATTGAAGTAAACAGAAAGAGAGCGGGGGATAACCTTCGCTCTCTTTCTGTTTTTTCACTCTTTTATGCTGCCGGTATTTTTTCAACCAACACTGGATTTCCTTCTTTATCAAAATAAGTACAAGTCATTTTTACAAAATCAATAATCCATTTCTTGATGCCGGTCGTAGCGCAGTCGCTAATAAAAGTAGGATAGTCGGTTTTACCTTGTTGGTGATTTTTTAATCGAGTTTTGAATTCATCCAATTGACATTTGTTAGCTACATTGAGAGGGCTATATCGTGCTGATGATACTACGTGATGTCCGTCTTCACCATAATAATTGGTATGTCCATCTACTACGTAGACGTCATATTCCACTAGTCCAAGCTTTTTTAACTCTTGAATATAAACAGGGAAGTCCGCTCCGGTTTTGACTTTGCTGTGTGCTTCTTTGATTTGCTCTAGAGTAAACATAGGAATAGGTCATTAGAAATGTCTGTAAGTAATTTACCAAAAAAATGGAACACTTACTATGAATTCTTACCATGTATGATGAAGGTATGAAAATATTGGTGCGTGAGGACACGCACCAAGGCATCTCCACGCACCAAGTTTATATTTTACTGTATCAGTACATTGGCACCTTTAAGCTTACTGTCTTGTAATACTCGCAATTTACGCAATTCACGATAGGAGCCTCTCCAATGATAGATTTCATCGTCTTGATTAAACGGACCGTTATCATAATCTAGAATAATAATTTCTACTTGATCTTTGTCGGTCAACTGAAAGGATGGAGAAGTAATGCGATCGGCGTAGACTTCTACATTTTTAATGGTAGGTGCATAGAATACTAATTCATTACCACACCACAATTGCCAGTATAGATCCGGTAAACCTTTTCCTCCCATTCCTATATCATAGGAAGTCGTTTTTTTGCCTTTCGAGTCTAGGTGAATGTCTTGAAGGGAAACTTGTACTGAGTTTAACTTAGGTTTTTCTATTGCTACGTTGTAATGGAATAGAGCTACGGCTTTATCGGATGGAGTAGAGCAAGTCTTCGATTCTGTACGATTGACATCGCTGGTAAAAGCCAAAGGGAAGAATCCGATTTCAAATTCTACATTGCATTTACCTTGGATGGAAGCTGCTAACTTTCGATAAGGTAGATGGAATTGTAAGGAAATGGTATCTGACTTTTGGATCAAATTACTGGTTGCCGGGTAAAAGGTTGTTTTTTCAAACTGAGGGTAGTCGTAATTGCGACAAGAAAACACTGTATCGCCGGAGTAAATTAGATCCGCCCAAATGGCTTTATAAGGTTTGGGTAAGGAGGTAAAAACGTCGGGTTCTATTAACGCTACGATAGAAATTAGAAGACCATCGCTACCTTTATATAAGGAGTCCTTTACCGTACCGGAAAGTACTTTAATGTTGGGGTGGTTAATAATAGACTTTACTTCTAAGGGTAAAGAGCTCGTTTGTATAGATTCATTGGAGGAAGAATGTGTGACTTCTGAAGAAGAAGAACAGGCCCAACAAAGAGAAATGGCGGTTGATAACGCCAAGAAAACAGCTGATTTGTAAAACATAGACAAATATAATAGGATAGAAAGGAATTAAAATAATTTTGTTAATAACCATAAAATCAATTAGTTGTGTGTATATGCTAAAAATAATAGTAAATAAATGCTAAATAATTTGGTAAATAAGATTTGGTGGATTATTTTTGCTAAGTAATTTGACAATTATGAGCGCAAAACTGTTATATTTGATACGTAAACGCGGGGCTGATAAGACTTCAGTACGTGTAACGATGGATTGTTCTTCAGAAGTCATGAGAATGAAAGTGACCGAATCGTTTGAATCGGAATCCGGAAAGATCAGTGATATCTTAAAGCAATTATCAACCGGAATTGTATTAAAATCCTAATCAAACATTATGGGTGTAGTAAGCGATAACATTAAATTTTTCCGCAAGCAGTTAGGTTTAACTCAGGAGCAGCTAGCCGGTAAGGTGAACATCAAACGTTCTTTATTAGGAGCTTACGAAGAGGGAAGAGCCGAACCAAGTTTGGAAACATTATTAGCTTTCGCTCGCATGTTTAATGTGTCGGTGGATGTACTCATCTCCGAAACGATTACGGATGCTGGTAATTTGAAATCGGTTTTGAATAAAGATGTTGAAGGGAAAAAACTTCGCGTATTATCCATCACCGTAGACTCTGAAGATAGAGAGCAAATTCAATTGGTACCACAAAAGGCGGCTGCCGGTTATTTGAACGGTTATGCGGATCCGGAATATGTGTCCGAATTACCAAAGTTCTATTTGCCTATATTCTCCAATCAAGGTTCCTACAGAGCTTTTGAAATCAAAGGAGATTCTATGTTGCCAATGCCAACGGGTAGCATTGTAATAGGGCAGTACGTGGACAATTGGAAAAGTATAAAAGATAATAACCTATATGTGGTCGTAACTGCCACGGAAGGTATAGTCTATAAGCGTGTGTTGAATCATGTGGTAAAGAACAACTCTTTACATTTGATTTCAGATAACACCGTGTATGATCCTTACGATGTAGCCGTGGATGATATTATGGAAGTGTGGGAAGCGAAAGCTTACATCAGTACAGAATTCCCGAAAGCGGATATGTCAGTAGAAAAACTTTCTGCTATCGTAAATGATCTACAGAAACAGATGCAGCAAATGAAAAGCTAAGCCTTAGGCTACTTTTCTTGTGAAGATATTTGCTATGAGTGACTGCTGTTCCTTTTTTGTAATTAGTTGTTAGATACTTGACTTAAATAATAACTAGTGTTAGAACAGCACACTCTTTTTTTATTTCGAAATTATAAAATGAATCTCCATTAAAGATATTAGGGTTTAATTTTACTCCCACCATTAAAATGGTGGGCTACCTATTGTGAAGACCGTCAATATTGTGATAAACTACATTCGGAGGAATAGGTAGCCCACGGTTTTAACCGTGGGATTTATAATATTCCAATTACATGAATTTGTTTGTGGGCTGTTGGTCGTTGACACAACAGCGGAGTGGGTAGTGCAGAGAAAAAAAATGAAGTAGATAAATCCCTCTAAATGAAAAAAGTGAAGATATTACTTCACTTCAAACCATTTCTTTAATTCCTCTTTTAATCTATCCTTAAATTTCGGACTTAAATGTTCGGTAGCCGAGTTGAATGGATACCAATTCCCATCACCAGGATCAGAGTATACACCGGAGGTTACCGGTAGTTTTTTAGTCCACTGTCCGTCTACGAATTCTTGTCGGTAAAATGCTTCTAACAATCTTCTTGATTGTTTCCAATCTACATTAACCGGCGTTTCAATTCCCTTTTTCAATATACAAGTACGGTGCGCAAAACTTACCGTAACGGAGTGAATGGTATCTCCATTGGAAGTATCACATAAGCGCATGGTTAGTGGAGCTTCGGCGCCACCGGATTCATATAAAGCTTGGGTGAATTCATGAATAAAATATTCCCACTGTAAAAGCGAAGCACAAAACTGAGCCGGTTTTCCATCTACTTGAATGTTGATGGTGTTCATAGATAATTCCGCACCTTCTTCTTGTTGAACCGGAGTAGCCAACATTTCTTCCAAGGCAGTTAACCAAGCTTTATCTACGTTACCTTGCCAAGATTCATCATCATTACCTGTAAACCCTTCCGCTTCTAAATCTTCTTTATAGATATCGGCGCGGTCAGTATAGGTAAGTTGGTATTGAACGTTGATGTCTTTTTCCTCTACACTAATTTCAAAACGTTTGAAATAAGAATAGGGAGCAGCCATATCATTATATTCGTATTCTAGAACGCAATTTTTCATTACTGGGGGTATTTTTTCGCTTGATTTAATAACCTTAATGATTTATATTCGTTTTACACGATGTATTAATAATTAAATCAAGTACAAAACTACACTTTCCTAACGAGTATTTTTCATTTTTATATGAATACCGTAACAGAAAAATTAATCGAACGTTTCGAGGACGAAACCGGGATTCCCTTAACAACTAAGGAATTAAGCGTCTCTATAGAAGAAGATGCACTAATCATCAACATTTGGGGTCAGGAAATGATCGCATTAGATGCCGAAGGCTTGGAAGATTTGGACAGTGACGATACTGCCGAAGAAATCTGGGACAGCATTAGCGATGAGTTTTATGACGTGCGAGAGCAGCTGATTGAGTTGAAATTGGCCGCCTTGAACACCAAATACATCAGCGATTTGCAAACTCAGGTATTGACCGCATTGCAACAAACCAAAATGAAAGCCAAAATGCTAGATGCATTGGATTTCGAATTTATGGATGTGAGCGATGCCGATAAAGATTTTGGATATCCTAAAGTAGCACTTCGCGTGACCGACTTCGAGCAACTCGAATGTTTTATTCCCATAGATGTAAAACAAAATCCTCTACAGTTGGATGCGAAGAAGGTGGTGGATGAGGTGCAGAAAAAGCTTTAGTCTTTAGGTGCTAGTATTAAGTATTAAGTATTAAGTATTAAGTATTAAGTATTAAGTATTAAGTATTAAGTATTAAGTATTAAGTATTAAGTATTAAGTATTAAGTATTAAGTATTAAGTATTAAGTATTAAGTATTAAGTATTAAGTATTATTTCTTTCCTTCCTTGAATAATTGTATTAGCACTTTTGGTTTCAAAGTCTTAATACTTAATACTCCTAACTTTGTACTTTTAGGTTGAGATATAAAAAAAGGAGGCTTAAGCCTCCTTTTTTATTTTACGCCATATGCGGCTTCTTTCATCACATCTGCGAGGGTGTAGTAGACTTCCGCCCAAGCGAGTTTGACGTCGGTGGTGAAATCTTTTCCTAAGCCAGCTTCTAATGTTTCTATGAGCGCAGAGCCTACGGTATCATACATTTCAGCAGAAACGCCATAATATACATGCCTTTTTCCTAAATCTTGAAGTATAGGAATAAGGGAATCTAATTTGGTTAAACTACTTACTGCTAGAGCTAGGGTAGACATAAGTTTTCTTCCTTGTTCTTTCATATCACCTTTGAATAAAGGTTGTAGCGATGGATCCTTTTCAAATAACTTTGAATAAAAAATTTCAGCTGCTTGGTCTGAGATGGGTTTTACTTTTTCAAAAGACGATTGTACCGCCTCGATAACTTTGGAGTCCATAATCGTTATTGTTTAGTTGAGTAGTAAAGTAAAAAAGGTGTGCCAATGAATGTAGTAAAATGAAATATGGAATGCTAAGGGGAGTTGTGAGATTCCGGAGATAATACAAAAGGTTGTTTTATAAGTAATATTTAAATTGTATAGTCTTTACTCAATGTCGTTTAGTTTAGACTATATAAACCCCACGGTTAAAACCGTGGGCTGCCTAATTCCTCCGAATATAGTTTATCATTATGTTTTACGGTCATTTCAATAGGTAGCCCACCATTTTAATGGTGGGGATAGTAAAAAAATAAAAAATATTGACTAAATGATATTGAGTCTTTAGTTACGAGTTGTTAGTCTTTATTTTTATTTGAAAATATAATTATTTCAAAGTCTTAATACTCCCGACTCCTTACTTAATACTATTTTCCTACTTATCTTTGTGTCTGTATACTACAAACTTAATACTTCAACTATATATGAAAGCCATCACCTTTACTACCTCTTTACCAACTTCGGATGCGAAGTGTTTTGTTGAAACAGATTTGCCCATGCCTGAATTAAAAGAGCAGGATGTATTGGTGAAGATAAAAGCTATCTCGGTGAATCCGGTGGATTACAAAGTCCGACAAAACAGTGCGAAAGAAACCGTGTTGCCTCAACCTAAAATTATTGGTTGGGATGCTACGGGTGAAGTGGTGGCGTTAGGAGCTAAGGTTTCTTTATTTAAAGTTGGTGATGAAGTGTATTATGCCGGAGATTTAACTCGTCCGGGTTGTTATGCAGAATATCAAGCAGTGGATGAACGTATCGTGGCGTTAAAGCCTAAGTCTCTTTCAACGGAGGCAGCGGCGGTCTTACCTTTGACGTCGCTAACGGCGTGGGAATTGTTTTTTGATCGTATGCGCATCATACCTGAAAAAGATAAAGGTAAAACGATTTTGTTGATTGGTGGTGCCGGAGGTGTTGGTTCTATTGCGATTCAAATAGCGAAGAAAGTTGCTGGATTGAAAGTAATTGCGACGGCGTCCAGACCAGAGTCTAAAAAGTGGTGTGAAGAGATGGGAGCGGATGCTGTAGTGCATCCAAAAAATATAGTGGAAGAAGTAAGAGCTCTAGGATATTCTCATATTGATTTCATTGCCGACTTTGTCGATGTGAATGCTTACTGGGATGTGATCGTTGAACTAATCAAACCGCAAGGAATTGTAGGATCTATCACTGGTGGGGCTACACCTATCGCTTTAAATAAATTAAAAAATAAAAGTGTGACCTTTTGTTGGGAGTTGATGTACACTCGTTCTATGTTCCAAACGGAAGATATAATTCAGCAACATCGCATCTTAACTCAAGTAGCAGAGTTCATCGATAAAGGCGTTTTAAAAACAACAATCCATCAAACCTTACCTTCTTTGACGGCAGAGAATATGACAAAAGCTCATATCCAATTAGAGTCGGGAACTACGATTGGTAAGATAGCAGTGAAAGTATAATAGGATTGTTTTAACCCCACGGTTAAAACCGTGGGCTGGCTATATTCGCTACGAATTGACACAAATGCTGGAGTTGGGCGAAGGTAGCCCACCATTTTAATGGTGGGAATAATCAATAATTCAATAACTTCCACTAGCGCCACCACCGGAAGAACTTCCTCCGTTGAAATCTGTCTTAGGTTTGATGTCAATGGAGGAATTAATGTTTTTTAAGGCAGATTGTAAAATCTCTAAATCCATTGCTGTAAAAGAATCCTGAGTAGGATCTTTTTGAAAGGTGAAACCTTCCGTAGCGTGTTTTAATTTTTTAATAAGATATAAAGAAGCAGCTAATAGAATTGACCCGGATAAGGTAAGCACAATTTCCGTAGGTAGTATGTGGTGGTAATAACGGAATGTGAACACTCCTATAATGCCTACTACAATCCCAATCCATAGTATCATTCGGTCTCTCCACCATAATCCTAGGGCTATGTAGCCGATAGGTAATAGGTAACTACAAGCCTGAAAGAAGTACGAGAATTGGATGTCCGTAGCTACTTCATCTGCTTTGTATAACAATTCATTCGAAGCTTCGCGAATGATAAAATAATTACTCGCTAGGTAGAAAAGAACAAAACTTAAATAATATAAAACGTACAAATCCTTACAAAGCAAAAGGTCTTTGGTTTTTTGCCCCCATGTTTTAGAAGTGTAGAAAATACCTATGCTGATGAGCATTAATACAAAAGGTAATAGGAGAGTGGTGATGGTTCCTAATTGAATGAATAGAGCGATGATCGTTGCGATGAAGGCTACGACGGAGATAAGTAAACTCATACTATGAACAAATCGCTTGTAACAGTACAAAGAAGAAATACTTAAACCTAAACAAGCCACCCATATAGGAGGGTTTTCTAAATCAATTAGTATGGTGAAGATTGTAATAAATGTCATTACCTGAATACCGATGATAAAGGCATCGCTTAAGCCATGAGCATAATATTTTGCTCTTGCAATTATTTCGGCACCGGCAACACTGGCCATAAGTCCTAAAATGCAAAGATATAATCCATCGTTAGAACTACTATTGTTTAAAAATATGAATAGAGCTAAAAATCCTATGATTAAATCTAACAATAACACTCCCAATAAAAAGAAAAGGATGCGGATAAACCACTTGGAGTTTTGTTGGAAAGTTGTATGAGTAGTTTTTAACTTTTCCCAATCTTCTTGACTCATCAGACCTGTTTTTACTAATATATAAGCCTCTTTCACTAGAACGGCTTTGATAATATCTTCGATTTTATAAGCTGTCATGGTGATGTTTTTTGTAAAAATCTTTAACCAATTTGATAATTAAAATGACCGTTCCTATTAATAAGAAAGGGCTGATAAATATGATAAAGGTGAAAAGACTATCGGTGTCTAATTCTAAAAAGACTAAACACAAATAGACGTATACAATTACCAAAGTGTATAAAAGTGTAAAGGTGTAATTGAGAACAGACTTTTGCTGATGACTTTGTTTATTAAAGTAGAACCAAAGTCCGGCTGTGATAGGTAAAGTAAAGCCCCAGACATTATCTTCCATTAGCAAAGCGAACATAGATAAGAACAGCAGATGTAAAGCGTAAGACTGGTAGGTATTGGAAAAGTGTTTTTTCAGTTGAATAGTTTGAGCGATATAGTCCCATCCGACAATAACCAAGCCTACGATAAACGTACTTAATCCTATTTGAGAGAATTCAGGTCCGGAGTATTCCCACATACCGGCAGGCGTGATCACAATACCGAAGGTGGCTAAGAAAGAGGTAATCCCTACAATAAGTACGGGAATATTATCGAAGTAATAAGCCGTAATAAATGCGGTGATGGAAATTAGAATGGTTACGATTTCTATAGATGCTCCAAAAATTAAATATTGGTATTGGATATAACCGATCAGTATCCCTAATAATATTTGAGCTAGTAATACCAGATAGGTATAACCGGCGTGTTCAAAAGGTTGTTCATTTTTAGAGAATCCCGGATACTTTTTAAATAAGAAATAATAAAGTCCGATGGTTGCTATTCCCATGAGTCCAATTAATACCGAGTGACCTATGGTATCAATATTTTGGTATACTAAAATCCCTAATCCACCTGAAAGAAGTAGGACTGAGGTATAGAGAAGATAGAGTAGTTCGCTGTGTAAGGAGAAGAAGTTCTTATTTTGATTTTGTTCCGCTTTGGAAAATTGCTCTTCGCTGATCCATTGGTCGGATTTTAATCGATCTAGAATTAAAAGTTGAAAACGTTTCATGTCAATGGGAAAGATACAAGGTAGAGATATGTTTCTCTAAAGTCAAGGCATAAAAAAAACTCCATCCGATTCGGATGGAGTTCCCTATTTCCCCTTTAGGAGTTCCTAAAATTAGAACTGATGCTTATAGTTTACTTTTACGTTTGTAGTTTTCACTGCAGTTAATTCTTGAGCAGGAACCATTTCGTAAGAGTAATCATATTTTTTGAAGTTGTTTTTGTAAGCAGTGCTGTTAGTAGCAGTACGGTTTACAGCATTTGTTTTTTGAGTACCAGCTAAACGCATCTCTTGTTTTGCTTTGTTAGCAGCGCCCATTTGTTTGTAGTTGTTTACCGATTTCATTGGGTCAGATGCATTAGCAGCGATGATGATACCAAAGAAGATGGCAGCAGATGTGATAATAGTTTTCATAATAATGTTGTTTTAGGGTTTGTTAATTAATTGATATTTCTTTGTTGTTGTTTCTTATACAAATTAACGGCGTTTTTGAATGCCGGATGCTCCTATAAATTCGCCATTTTTTTATCCGTTATACTACTTAGATAGAGCTAAGTAGTTGATATGAAAGCCTTATTTTTGGCTAAAAAACAAGATTTTTATATCTTATACGTTCATAGTGTTAGGGTACGATTCTATAGTCAAAACATGAAAGACAACTCTTTTTTACTCAAAAGTCATACTTATATTCTCCTGTTTTTATTCATGGGAATAGCTGTTAATGCCGTCTTAATATTAAAGACCGGTCATCGCCGACAAGAACTCAAGGAAGATTGGGTCGAGATATCAGAGATTAAATATGGTCTATTTAATATGGATCATTGGAAAACAGTCATCGCAGAAGTATTAGAGAAAAAAATTAATGAATTCGAGTTAGAGGACTCTAATAAAGTTGTGGTTCAAATGAAAGTTGAAAAGTTTTTGTACAAAACCATCAACGAATTTGAATCTAAGTTTTATAGAGATAATCAAAAGACACTATCAGGTTCTATGAAAAACATGGTGGTATCTTATACCGGAATGATGGATAAAATAAAATCCGAAGTTCCTAATCTGTCTAAACAAGTCGTAGATTTTATATCTAAACCACAAAATAAAGTTGCTATTAAGTATTTCATCAAATCTAAATTAGATGAATACTTTTCGGAAACCTATGCTGCTGTAGATTATACAGCTAGTGATCTTATTGTAAAAAAATATCATCAAACTAGTATCGCAGAAGCCAAGTCGGAGATTCAACGCTTGATCGACAAGCAGGATACTATGTGGACGATTGTTAAAATAGCGTTAATCATATTGGCCGGTTCTGCAGGGATGATATTATTCCTTATTTCTTCGCTAAGTAGGGCAGATCTGTTGTTAAGTATTTTGATTAGTTTATCCTTAATGATTTTAGGTATTGCCATGCCTATGATTGAAATTGACGCACGTATAGCCGAATTGAAATTTACATTTTTAGGAGAGTCTGTTCAGTTTACGAATCAAGTACTTTATTATAAAAGTAAAAGTATTATGGAAGTGGTGAGTCTGATGTTGACACAAAAGAAAACAGATGTGTTTATAGTTGGTTTGCTCATCTTCTCCTTTAGTGTATTATTCCCCGCGATTAAATTAGTATCCTCTATCTTATTACTCTATCGTCCGGAGTGGAATCATCCGGTGATTCGTTTCTTTGTGTTCAAGTCAGGGAAGTGGTCCATGGCGGATGTGATGGTGGTGGCCATCTTTATGGCTTATATTGGGTTTAGTGGAATCATTACAGAGCAGCTTTTCCATTTAGAGAAAATATCGAATCAGTTAAGTGTACTTACTACTAATGAATCCTCCCTTCAAATTGGATTTTATGCATTCATCTCTTTTGTGATGATTAGTATGCTTATTTCCTATCGTATTCAAAAATTACAGAAGGAGGGAAGGGTTACAGAGTTGACATATTAGAGAGAGGAGAAAGAGGGGACACTTCGCTCTATTTCTCCATTCTCTTCCTTTTTAGTATATAGATTTATGCCCTTGTAATATATTTTTAACTAATTTGTTATCAGATGGTTAAAGTATTTTCCATTTTTTATTTGCAACCATTTGGTTTCTTTTTGATATTTGCAATGAAATGGTTGCAAGTTAACATTTGTCATCATGCGCAGAGATATATTCCAAGCAATTGCAGATCCTACTCGAAGAGCCATCATTATGCTGTTAGCAGTACAAGCGATGACTCCGAACGCTATGGCTGAACATTTTCAATGTACTCGTCAGGCGGTATCTAAACACATACAAATCCTTTGTGAATGTGAGTTGTTATCACAGGAGCAAAAGGGTAGAGAGATTTGGTATCATCTGGAATCTGAAAAAATGAAAGAAATAGAAAAATGGCTAGAGCAGTTTAAACTCTTAATGAGTAAACGCTTTGAGCAATTGGATAACGTATTAGAACAACTTAAACAAAAGAAAAAATGAGCAAGGCTATTTTATTTGATTTTAAAGTAGACGCGTCTACTAACACCATTCGTGTAGATCGTTCCTTTAATGCGCCCGTAGACTTGGTTTGGGCTGCATGGACAGAACCTGATATTTTAGAACAATGGTGGGCTCCTAAACCTTACAAAGCAGTAGTTGCCTCTATGGACTTCAGAGAAGGTGGACGCATGTTGTATTACATGTTAAGCCCGGAAGGTGATAAACACTGGTGTTTATTTGATTATGAAACCATCAACCCTTTAAAGTCATATAGTGGAATGGATGCTTTCTGTGATGAAAATGCGGTCATCAATACGAATCATCCTCGTATGCACTGGACTAATTCTTTTGAAGATAAAGGAGATGAAACCATCGTTCATGTAGCTATTAAATTTGATTCTTATAAAGACATTGAAGCCATTATTCAAATGGGCTTCAAAGAAGGATTCACTATGGGCTTACAAAACTTGGACGATTACATCAGCGCTCAGTTCTATTTACGTGCACAGAAGAAGCCGAACAATCAGCCTCGTGTATCAACGTATGTAAACTTCCCTGGAAATACAGAAGAAGCATTCTTGTTCTATCGTTCCGTGTTCAAAACAGAATTCATTCAAGGAATGCAACGCTTCCGTGATATACCTCCAAGTCCGGATGCGCCTAACTTACCGGAGAATATCAAGGATATGATTTTACACGTAGAGCTACCTATGTTAGGTGGCCATGTATTGATGGGTACGGATGCTCCAAAAGAGATGGGCTTCGAGCTTACATCCGGAAATAACATGCACATCAATCTAGAACCTTCATCTCGAGAAGAAACCGATCGTATTTTTAATGCTTTATCAGAAGGTGGAAATGTAACGATGCCTCTGATGGATATGTTCTTTGGAGCTTATTATGGTTCTTGTACGGATAAGTACGGAATCAATTGGATGCTTCATTTCAGAACCAAATAATTACATAGGAAGGCCCATCGCTTTTTACTAGCTTTGGGCCTCCTTAATTAATTACACGAATGAACTGGATATTACTAATCATAGCAGGCTTATTTGAAGTAGCGTTTGCTACTTGTTTGGGAAAAGCAAAAGAAGCACAAGGCTCCACGATGTGGGCTTGGTATGCCGGGTTTTTAGTATCACTTACCATCAGTATGATTTTATTGGTTAAGGTGACGCAATCGTTACCGATAGGCACCGCATACGCTGTGTGGACAGGTGTAGGCGCAGTAGGGACCGTATTAATGGGGATTATCTTTTTTCAAGAGCCGATAAACTTTTGGAGGCTGTTTTTTATTACTACACTTATCGTATCCATTATTGGATTAAAAATGGTCACACACGATTAATTGATAAAAAATATTATCAAAATAACACGTATTCTAAATACTGAATTTTTATTACAATTTATTGAAAGTTAGGTGGATAACGTCTCGTTACCATTTGACGGTTTCATTGTTTTAAGTGTATAAATTAGTACCACTATGCTACAACTTGTTTTTTTATTTTTATACACTATTACTCAAATTACCTACGTCATTACGCTTTTATTGCACGTAGATTAATGACGGATTACCTTTCCGTTAGGTGAGTAAACAATGGGCGCTATCTCAACCGCTTTAGGGTTTTGATAGGCGGGAAGTTCTTGCTTTAAAATATTTAAAAAATGTTCTTCTTTACAGGGTAAGGTGTTTACTTGAATGATGACTTGCTGACCAAGTCGTTCATCTGTTTTTCCTTTCACATAAAAATCGCCTCTCCATTGATTCTTGCGATAGATCATCTGAATTTTATTCTCTAATTCTTCCGGATGAATTTTAATACCTCCACTATTAATGACAAAATCTGCTCTCCCTTTAATTTTAAATTCAGTAGGAGAGAATAGCTCTACCATGTCGGTCGTGTGCGCCGTAACGCCTAACCAATCATCCTGAATCATCAAGCAAGAATGCTCATCTTGACTTAGCGTGACTCCTTTCAACGTTTTAAAACTTTTCTCCAATTCAGGATAAATAGTTTTTAACGCCACGTGTGAAAGTGTTTCTGTCATACCATATGATAGGTATACTTTAGTAGCAATGTGTTCGTGAATACTATTGCTTAAAGACGTATTGACTTCGGCACCACCTAAAAGGATGTGTCGGATGTGATTTAGTTTTCTTACTTCTCTTTCATCTTGCAACATGTTGTACAACTGTACCGGAGCTAGTGTGATAAAATCATACCACTGATCTTTCCATGGAATCAATTTAGAGCCGGGAGGAACATAATATAAAGTTGCTTCCGCAATGAGCGCACGATATAGTTGCATGCGACCGGCAATCTTATCTAGAGGTAGTGCTAAAACGAAAGTAGAAGAGGAATCTAATTGAAAAAAATCAAGAGTACGAAGTACACTTTGACGGATTTGCTGTCGGTCTAATTCTATCTGTTTGGGAAGGCCGGTAGAACCGGAGGTGCTAATTTTTAGGGTGTCATTGGATAAGTACCATTCTCGTATACAGTGGATTAGAGATTGATACTCCATGGGAATAGTACTATCCGGATATAGAATACGGTTTTTGTCCCAAAAAACACCATTTATATGTAACTGAAACGCACCCATATAAGACGTAATTCTCTAAAATTAGTACAATAATTTTAGAATGCTAATCAAAACCTGTTATTTTTGCTTAACCCTTTCTTATTGACAACTTATTTAACCCCAAACGATTTCTATGGCTACATTACTTGTCGTGCTCTTTATTGTTGGATACACGGCCATCGTATTCGAACACGTAATCAATTTAAACAAAACAGCAACGGCATTACTAACAGGTGTGCTTTGTTGGACCGTTATGACCTTAGGTACTCCGAGTACTGAGTTCATGATGTTAGAACACGTGAAAGCCTTTTTCGACGGTCAATCCGGCGATTTTCATGAATTGTATAGTGCCTTTACCAAACATGAGTTAAGTCACCATTTATCTTCTATTGCTGAAATCTTATTCTTCTTATTAGGCGCTATGACTATTGTTGAATTGATGGACGCTCATGGCGCTTTTCGTGTCATCACGGATAAGATTACCACTACCAATCGTGTGAAGTTACTTTGGATTATCGCCATACTAGCTTTCGTATTAGCTGCCATCCTAGACAGTTTGGCTACAGCTATTATCATGATAACCTTATTACGTAAACTGGTTACTGATACGGAACAGCGTATGTTCTACGCCGGTTTAGTGGTGATTGCTGCCAATGCAGGTGGAGCATTCTCACCTATTGGAAATGTGACAACAACGATGTTATGGATTGGCGGGCAAATTTCCATCAGTGAAATCATGTTGTGGTTAATCATTCCAAGTATCGTGTGTTTATTAGTACCATTGATTTATATCACGTACACCATGAAAGATCGTGATGTTCCTTTGAAAATAGTAACAGAGCCTAAAGAACATAATGATGAAACTCCTCAACAACGTATGGTAATGTTTATTGCCGGTGTGGGCGTGTTATTGTTTGTTCCTATTTTCAAAGCTGTAACACACTTACCTCCATATATGGGTATGTTATTAGCCTTAGGTATTGTGTGGGTAGTATCTGAAATGACCAACAAACACAAAGACGAAGCATTAAAAGCTCCTTACACCGTAGGACATGCGTTGAGTAAAATTGATACTACCAGTATCTTATTCTTCATGGGGATTTTGTTATCTATTAGTGCATTAGAGTCCATGCATCTGTTAAGTAGCTTAGCGCATTGGTTAAGCAGTCAAATTGCAAGTTTAGATATTATCGTATTCATTATTGGTATTGCTTCAGCGGTGATTGATAACGTTCCTTTGGTAGCTGCTTCTATGGGTATGTATAGCTTAGAGCAATTCCCGATGGATGATAAATTATGGCATTTAATGGCATATTGTGCCGGAACAGGTGGAAGTATCCTTATCATTGGTTCTGCAGCAGGTGTTGCTGTGATGGGTATGGAAAAGATTAGTTTCGGTTGGTATATGAAACGAATTGCTCTTTTGGCACTTCTTGGATATGTGGCCGGTACTTTGGTATATTTAGGGCTATATTCTTTATTAGCTGCTTAATCGTTTGAAACAGACAGATATGATTTTAGGTATTGATGTAGGGGGGACCTCTGCAAAATTTGGTATCGTGACTCCGCAAGGAGAAATTAAACACGCGAAACGTTTCATGACGGCTGAATGGGTAGACACCATCGGTTTTGTGGAATCAATGAAAAAAGAAATTGGTAACTATTTAAAAGAGTTTCCTCAAATCAAAGGTGTTGGTATTGGCTGGCCTGGATTAGTTTCACTAGATCGTAAGAAAGTCATTTTATTACCCAATATTCCTACAGTAAAGGATTGTCCAATCGTAGAGATTCTACGTTCAGAATATCCTCACATCACTTTCAAAATTGAAAACGATGCTAAGTGTGCCGCTTTAGGTGAGTACTACTTTGGTAAAAACAAAAAAGATACCTTCGCCTTATTGACACTTGGTACCGGTGTAGGTGGGGGAATTGTATTGAGTGGTAAATTATTCATTGGTGGTCGTGGTAACGCTACAGAAGTAGGTCACATGATTATGTCGAATGGTATTACCTTGGAAAACCAAGTAGGTATCCAACACTTAATCAACTATACTAAAGAACGTTTACTACAGGATAAAGGAATTACTTCTTCTTTACATGAAGAAGAAGAGTTATCGCCCAAAGTAATTCGTGACCATGCAGCGAAAGGTGATGCTTTAGCATTAGATATCTTCCGTCACATTGGTAAAGTATTAGGAGAAGGTGCCGTGAACATCATCCGCGTAGTGGATGTAGACACTATCTTACTAGGTGGTGGTATCTCCGGTGCTTTAGAATTCTTCTTACCGGAAATGAAAGCAACTATCAAAAAATGGTTACCTGCTTATTATACTGAAAACCTATTTATAGGTCAGGCTACATTAGAAAATGATGCCGGGCTTTTAGGCGCAGCAGGACTTATCATGGAGTCATAAAAAGAAAGGGAGCGAATTGCTCCCTTTTTTATTTTTGATATAATATCAAATCATCCATTTTTAATCGTTCGGAATCATCTTTGATTTTTAATACCTGATGATAGTTTAATCCGGCATATTCAGCATTCTCAAAACCTAACATCATCTCACGTCGACAAGGATTGTCGATTGTCGCAAATACACGATCAGGAGTGGGAACAAAATCTTGCCATCCATTATATCTGCTTTCAATGTCAAATAATACCCAAGCACCGGTAGGAACTTTTAAATACTCATCCATGGTCAAAAGTACTTTGATCGGAATTTGATCTTCTGCTTTTAAGTAAGGAATAATCCCGTTGCTACAAGTGACATATAACGTATCTCCTTTAGGCATATGATGTCTGATTTGACTAGTCATAGTTACATATCCACTTGGCTGATACTCCATGTAATGGGTTTTGATTTTACTCCACTGCCATGCAACAGATGCTAGAATGGTAAGGAATAAAATACTATAAGCCGTTAAAGCCGATTGTTGAAGCTTTGATTTTTGAATGATTCGTTGAATGACCACGCATGCTCCGTGCAAGCCTATGAATAGAAGAAAAGGAATTAAAATAGAGAGTACTCTTGGAGCGGATGGAAGGATAGAAATGACAAATATCCAATAAAATGAAAATAAAATTAATAGATATAAAGGGTGTTTCTTAGAATTTAATGTATGTTGATATACGAAGTATAACATGGCAACTATTCCGGCAATACACCAGAAGCTTTCCCAATAAGCAACATAATAGCTGTGACTAAATAAGGATAACTTTAATACACTGCTATTGCCCGATGTAATTTCAGAACGATTAAAAATAATGGCAATGAATACTTTTACATATTGTAATATGGGCAACTTAGCCAGTAGTGATAGGAGAGAAGTGAAAATAAGTACCCAACTCACGGATAAAAACATGATGACGTTTTGTCTCCATTGGTGGTTTCTATTGATGAAAATGAGTAAGCCTAAGAAGCCCAATAAGGCCACCATCTTGTAGTTCCACAAAATGATAATTCCACTAAAGACGATTAAGCCAATTCTCGAATTATCCTTCATCCATTTAGTTAGATAGTACCACCAAAAAGCAAATAACAACAACGTTCCCGGCTCAATACCAATTTGATTACTTAAGTGTACGAATAAAAAACTACTGACAAATGGAAGGGTTAACATCCATGGTTTGTCTTGCCAATCTTTATGGTATTGATTGATTAATAAAGTAGATATGAGCCAGATGCCTAACGTAGTCATCATGACGGAGAGTAATACTAACTTTTGTTTGAGGAAGATAAATCCAAGACCATAGACTAGGTGTGCTAAAGGAGCGGCATGTTGAAATACTCTGCTGAAATTTCCTTCGGCAATTTCTTGTGCAATTTGAAAATGAACAACGGAATCGTAATCCCAAAATGGATTTTGTAGTACGTAAATAGATTGTACTATAAAAAATAGTAATAATAGAATACCATTAAAAAATCTACTCCAAACCATAATGAGTTTTGATAAAATTACCGTTGGCTATTAACTTATCTTGGTTCACATCTCTTCTATATTCATATACCCAAGCAGGTATATTGTTTACAAGAACCTCTTTACGAAGATAGTCATAACTATTGACATCCACTGTAGAAGTTAAGTTTTCTTCGATAGCGTTTTCATATTCGTCCATTAAGAATAATAAATCCGGATGATTAATCAGATATAACTCTCCGTGAATGGGAGTATTCCCGTTCAATAGTAAGCCCGGATACCAATCTACCATGTACAAGGTTCCTTTTACAATACCTTTTTGTACATAAGAGGTCATGGAATGAAACAAGCGAGTGTATTCATTCTTATCTTCAAACACCTTTTGAAGGGAACCGTATACGAATATGTGGCTTACAGACATACTTCCTCTAGTTTGAATATACTATTGTCTTGTGGTGCGTTGTGTCTAATTCTCCATTCCATTGGGTAGTAGTTATTAATTCTATTCCCCATGGATTTGATGAACCCAATCGGATTGTTTTGATAGGTGATTAAATTCCAACCTAGCGTTTCCGTAGGCGGAATATCTTCACGTTTTAGAAATTTGACAGCATGGTCATATTCTAAATCATATTCCGGAAAGGCATTTAGCGGCAGATACATGGATAAGGCAAATCCATGAGAAGGGATCCATTCTTTTCCTTTGGGAGTTCCAAAGGGAATACCGGCACGCAACATCTTAGTGTCTTCTAAAATGGAAACGATGTAATCCCAACGTTCTTCCATTAAAGTGACTTGCTCACCATTGACCTTGAAAACAAAGTCATGTTGTTGCATCCACTCTTTATATAAATCAGAGACAGGAGGTAAGCCTAGTTTTTTATCTTTGCGTTTACTTCGGTAAGAACTGTGTCGAACATCACCTTCCGGTTTACGAACGATACAAGTGAAGAAGCCTTCACCATTAACTAGGTGCGGTAAAAATTGATATGTAGAAATATTTTGTACGGAGTTTACTAGAATTCCATCACGAGCTTCTACGTCAAAGGAGACAGGTTCTACTTGGTAAGTGTCGTACATCCATTGAACTACATGCTCGTTTTCATCCGGATTAAAAGTACAGGTAGAATACACTAAGTAACCGCCCGGTTTCAATGAATCCCAAGCATCGGCAATAATACGTTTTTGTCGAGCAGCACAAAGTTCTCCGTTAGCCACACTCCATTCTTCTCTTGCTTTAGGATCTTTTCTAAACAAACCTTCACCGGAACAAGGAGCATCAATCACCAATACATCTACTTGATGCGTGAGTAGTTTACCTATTTCTTCCGGATCTAAGCTAATGACAATGGAATTCCGATAACCCCATTTTTGTACGTTCTCATCTAAGATAGGCGCGCGACTTCGAATCACTTCATTACTGATGAGTAGGTGACGATCTTCTAATAAGTCGGCTAGTAAAGTACTTTTTCCACCCGGTGCAGCACATAAGTCTAACACTACTCCATCCGATAATTCATTAACGACCGGACGAAGTAATTGAGCCAAGAACATAGAACTAGCTTCTTGAACATAATACACGCCGGCATGTAATAAGGGATCCCAAGTGAATACATAATCGGAGGGAATCCAATAACCATATTCATACCAAGGAACAGGAGATAGGGAATGAGGTAAATAGGAATTACCTTTCAGAGGATGTAATCGTATGCTTCGAAGTGAAGTGCTACACAGCGCATTGGAGAAGTCTTGATAATCCTTGCCCAACTGCGCTTGCATGCGCTTTTCAAATTCTGCTGGTAATGGGAATTCGGACATCATTCTTATCCGAATAGAGAGAAGGTTTCACCCGGATAAATGTTCGGTGCTGCTTGAATACACTCCGGTGTGTCATTCTGAACAGAGTTGACAGCACGATGTGCTTTGTAGGAAGACATCATATCCGCTTCCAAAGGACGCAATAAGCTATTCATCTGTGAATCGCTTATTTTATCGGCAATCCATAATTTCTCTAAGTCTTTACGTAAGATCACCGGCATACGATCGCTGATCTCTTTCATTAACAGATTAGCCTCGGTGGTTAATATGGTAAAGGTGTGTAATGTCTCTCCGGAATCTTGGTTTTCCCAAGAATCATATAAACCTGCGAATGCAAATATCTCGTCGGAGTTTAATGTAAATCGATAAGGGATTTTTGCTTTCCCTTCTTTTTTCCATTCAAAGAAACCATCCGCCGGTATTAAGCAACGTTGGCTTTTGATGCAGTGTTTGAAAGGAATTTTGGTGGTAATAGTTTCGGCACGTGCGTTAATCATATTGGCTGCAGTGCTTGTATCTAGTGACCAAGAAGGTACTAGTCCCCATTTGAAATATTGTACTTCATTAGGTTGTTCACACGTAATCACCGGCATCATTTGCATAGGTGCTACATTGTATCTAGGACGATAATCCGGTGTTACTTTCACCTGAAATCGTTTCGCTACTTCTTCTTTACTTTTGGAAAGGGAAAATCTACCACACATAGTACCTCCAAGTTAGGCATATTGTCGGATAAATTCAATGATTCTTTCTTCCGACCAATAATAGCCTTTCGGATGTTTTTGATAGTAACCTACATGACCACCTTTTTCAGTAACCGTTAAAAATAAAAAAGGTGATTGTTCCGCAATTTCATAAGGGTAACAAGCCGGTGTTAAGAATGGATCGTTGGCAGCTGTTAGTAACAAAGTGGGACGTTGAATGTTGGATAGAAAGTATTTACTACTGTTCTTTTTCCAATAATCTTCAGCCGAATCAAATCCATGTAAAGGTGCCGTGTAATACTCATCAAACTCGATAAAGTTATTCATTCGGTCTACCGCTGTAGGATCTAAGTCAGGATACAACTTAGCCTTTGCTTTAATTTTACCGGATAGTGATTTCATAAATCGACGCATGTATACTTTGCTTTTCAATCCTGCCAAGTGACGAGCTCCGGAAGCTAAATCACAAGGAACAGAAAGGGCAGCAGCAGCTTTGATTTTAGGCGCTAGATTAGCGCCTTCTTCGCCCAAATATTTTAATGTAATATTTCCACCAATGCTAAATCCAATCAGGTACATAGATTCCGGTTCAAATCGTGTTAAAACATGCTGAACCATCAGTCGTAAATCGTTACTCTCTCCGCTATGATAGAATCGTTTTAATCGATTAGGTTCTCCGCTACAACCTCGGTAATTCCATGCTACTACTCGGTAGCCATAATCTAATGCCATCTTCACCATACCTTGGATGTAACCGCTTTTACTATCACCTTCTAAACCATGTGACAATAATAGGAGAGGAGCCTGTGTACCCTTTTTCGATTCATATACATCGTAATCCAAAAAGTCACCATCCGGTAATTCAAATCGTTCCCGTACCCCTTGTATATCAGGTGTTTTTCTGAATAACGCAGGGAAAATGGTTTCCAAATGGCGGTTGTTCAGCCAAAAGGGTGGACGATAAGTCGAGTGGATGACAGGCAAGGTATTAAGTGTTATTTTACTTTAATAATAAGCAGAATTGTGCCATATTTGCCAGTATTTTAGAATTAAACCTTCGAATTTCGATTATTATGTCTACTGTTTTACGATTGGCCATCCAAAAATCCGGCCGTTTAAGTGAAGACTCCATTAAGTTGATTAAGGAATGTGGTATTGAATTTAGCAGTGGTGGAGGCACACTAAAGTCGTTAGCTCATAATTTCCCATTGGAAGTGTTGTTCTTACGTGATGATGATATCCCCGGATATGTTTCCGATGGTGTAGCTGATATTGGTATTGTAGGCGAAAACGTAGCGGTTGAAACTCGTAAGAAAATGGAGGTCATCCGTAAGTTAGGATTCTCTAAATGTCGTTTATCTATTGGTGTTCCTAAGAGCTTTGATTATATATCTAAGGAAAACTTAAACGGAATGAGAATCGCTACTTCTTATCCGAACATCTTATCTGATTTCTTATTTGAAAATAAAATTAAAGCAAGCATCCACGAAATCAGTGGCTCGGTAGAGATCGCTCCGGGTATTGGTTTGGCAGATGCCATCTGTGATATCGTTAGCTCCGGAAGTACTTTGATTAGCAATGGTCTGAAGGAAGCGGAGGTAGTATTCCGTTCGGAAGCTATCTTGGCTGCATGTCCGCAGATTAGCGATGAGAAACGCGCTATCTTAAATGAATTATTATTCAGAATCTCTGCAGTTCAAAATGCAGAGAAAACAAAATACATTTTATTAAATGCACCTAATCATTCGTTGAAAATGATTACTTCTTTATTACCGGGTGTAAAGAGTCCTACCATTATGCCATTGGCAGAAGAAGGATGGAGTTCTATTCATTCGGTAGTGAAGGAAAGCGACTTCTGGGAAATCTTAGGTAAGTTAAAAGATGCGGGTGCAGAAGGAATTTTAGTTTTACCTATCGAAAAAATAGTTAAGTAATTTCTATGAAAGTTTACCGCTATCCATCGTCGGACAGTTGGTCGGAATTGTTGAAACGACCGGTAATGGAACGTGCTTCCTTAGAAGAACTCGTACAGGGAATTCTGAATGAAGTGAAAGCCAATGGAGACGCTGCCATCAAAGCGTATGCGTTGAAGTTTGACGGAACAGAACTAAAAAGTTTGTTGGCCTCTAAAGAAGAAATCAAAGAAGCACAAGACTTAGTAGATGATAAGTTAAAAGGAGCGATTGATACAGCTTTTAAAAATATCAAGCGTTTTCACATAGCTCAGAAAGAAGGGGAGATTAAAGTAGAAACCATGCAAGGTGTTACTTGCTGGAGAAAGAGCTTACCTATTGAAAAAGTAGGTTTATATATTCCCGGAGGCACGGCACCACTTTTCTCTACTATTTTAATGTTAGGTGTTCCTGCTACGATCGCTGGTTGTAAAGAGATCGTGTTGTGTACACCGCCGAATAAACAAGGTAAAATACACCCGGCCATTTTATATACGGCAGATATCTTAGGTATAAAAACGATTGTGAAAGCAGGAGGCGCGCAAGCGATTGCTGCGATGGCAATCGGTACAGAAAGTGTTCCTAAAGTGTATAAGATATTTGGTCCAGGTAATCAGTATGTGACGACGGCCAAACAAATGGTGACACAATTAGGAGTAGCGATTGATATGCCGGCTGGTCCTTCGGAAGTGGCTGTAGTAGCGGACGAAACTGCGAATCCAGACTTTGTAGCGGCTGATTTATTATCACAAGCTGAGCATGGAATCGATAGTCAAGTAGTTTTAATTACTGACAGTGATTCGTTCATCACTAAAGTTCAAAACTCTATTGAAGAGCAATTAGCTCAGTTGCCAAGAAAAGAATTAGCTGCAAAAGCTTTAGAACATAGTAAAACATTTTTAGTAAAAGACTTGTTGGATGATGGTATGCGCATGATGAATGCCTATGCTCCTGAACACTTGATTTTACAAGTAAAACAAACGATGCCATTTGTGGAGCGTGTAGTGAATGCAGGTTCGGTATTTATCGGTGCTTATACTCCGGAATCAGCCGGTGACTACGCCTCCGGTACCAACCATACATTACCTACCAACGGTTATGCAACGGCATATGCAGGTGTTTCTTTGGATTCCTTTGTTCGCAAAGTGACGTTCCAAGAAATCACAGCAGATGGTTTGAAAAATATTGGTCCTGTGATTGAAACCATGGCCGCAGCAGAATCACTGGATGCGCACAAGAATGCCGTATCAATCCGATTAAAAACAATAGATTAAATTATGATGCCTTCCTCTCCATCTGAGAAAAATGCTAAACGACTTCGCAAATCTTTTTGGGAAGCAGTAGAGCGTTTTAACTTAATCGAAGAAGGTGATTATATCATGGTATGTCTTTCCGGTGGGAAGGATAGTTATACTATGTTGGATTTGTTTTTACATGCACAGCAAGTACGTAAAAACTTCTCCATCATTGCTGTGAATTTAGATCAGAAACAACCCGGATATCCGGAACATATTCTACCGGAATACCTGACGAATAAAGGAGTTCCTTTTAAAATTGTAGAACGTGATACGTATAGTATTGTCATGGACAAAACTCCTGAAGGGAAAACCATGTGCAGCTTATGTTCTCGTTTGCGCAGAGGTACTTTGTACGGAACAGCAGAAGAACTAGGTATAACTAAAATAGCCTTAGGTCACCATAGAGAAGATGTGTTAGAAACCTTTTTCTTAAACTTATTCTTCAGTGGTAAGTTGGAAACCATGCCGGCAAAATACCGCACGGATGATGGCAAACATGTGGTGATTCGTCCTTTGGTGTATTGTAAAGAAGAAGAAATTGCTTCTTATGCCGTGGAGCAACAATTCCCGATTATCCCTTGTAATCTTTGCGGTTCTCAGGAGAACATGCAGCGCAAGATTGTCAAGAAAATGATGAAGGAGTGGGAAGAGAAGTACCCTAACCGTAAAGAGGTTATGATGAACGCTTTACAGAATATCCATCCATCTCATTTATACGATTCCAAACTCTTTGACTTTTTAACTTTAGAACCAAAATTTCAGACTGACGAAATCACTGGTTTAAAGGATTATATGGAATAATAGTTCCTGACATTTTGTCCCTTGAAACTACTTTGGGTTACTTTTTGTTCTAAAGGAAATAGATACTAAAGAATGGGGGGCTTATGGAAAACAACAACTTAGTTGATTTAAAATGGTTAGCACATCAGGCCGATGTGTGGAACACCATTACCGGTGGAGTTATTCAACCTATCTTTGAAAAAGAACGCCTAGATAAAGAGTATTTAATCATAGGATTTGTACCGGGTGTATCCTTGGAAAAGTTGCATGTTGAAATCAGAAACAGTCGCTTGGTCGTTTTCTATAACTTGCTTTTCACTAGAAAAGACGAAGAAGAAATTGTAGAGTTTGTGGTAGGTTCATTCCCAATCCCACGATCAGTGAATTATGATTTAATTTCTTCAGAGGTAATAGAAGATGAGTTAGTGATTCACTTGCCTAAAGATCCTAATCGACTCACTAAGCGTGAGATTCCGATAGATAAAAAATAAAAAATCCCCCGAATACCTTCGGGGGATTTTTTATTACTCAGTCATTAGTTGTTCTAATACATCTTGGTAGGCATCCGGACCTATTCGGAAGTCCCCTCGATAGGGATTATCCATCAGACTGATGATGAAAATCATAATACCAATAAATAAAGCGATAGAACAGTTAAGGAAGTACTGTAATAGTTTATTTTCAAAATAGAACAACCAACAAATAGCGATATTGACGACTCCTCCAAAGATTAGGATAGCCCAAAGGTAAGTTGGTAAACCGGCACCTACCGTATTCATTCGTAATCTACGTAGTTCAAGAAGTTTATTATATTGAGTTAATGTTTCTTGAAAAATAGCCATCTCATGCAAATTATCCGGCTTGAAGGAATAGAGATGTAGTTGTAATGTATCAATTTCTTTGTTTCCCTGTAAAGCCACTTTACCTTCCGCTTGTAAAGGCCAAGCTATATTGATAACAAATTGATTATAATCTTTTAAGTCCTTTTTCAATTGCTTGGCTTGACTATCGGGAATCACACTTACATCTCGATATAAAGCTGCTATTGAGGCCGCCTCTTTATTTACTTTTTCTTCTGCATCAGCAAAGTTTTCCCATGTACCCACAACTACCAAACCAAGGGTAATACCATAGAATACCCCTACAGCTGCTAAGTAGAAACTAATTAAATCATTTCGTTTGTCGTACTCGCCATCCTTATGTAGTTTTTTTACAAAAGGGTTTAATATTGCTTGCCCACCTATGGATAAAAACAAAGTAAATCCAACAATGATAATAAAGAGAAGCCAAGCAGGTAGTTCATTAATCCAGACCATAGTGTAGAGTTTTAAGATGTATGAATCTAATTAAAAAGTTAAAATGAACATAATGCGTAAGGTCTTTTGTGGATTTTTTCTTATCTTCAATGTGCTTCAATAGCAAAAATTGAATTTTCATCTTCGTTCGAATGGATTTAAACATATTATATCTTGCTTTATCACTACTTATCGTCATAAGTATTTTTGTCATCCGATTGAGTAACAACTTTGGGGTACCTATCTTATTACTCTTCTTGGGAGTGGGTATGCTTGCGGGCTCCGAAGGTCCCGGAGGTATTTATTTTGATGATTCTAAGTTGGCTCAAAATATAGGTATTACTGCTCTGATTATTATTTTGTTTTCCGGTGGTATGGATACCAAATGGAGTCACGTAAAATCTGTAGTGGCACCTGCATTAAGTCTAGCCACTGTGGGTGTTATTATTACGGCAGGTTTTGTAGGGGTATTCACCTATTACTTTTTAAAAATACCTTTGTCGGTGAGTTTACTACTAGGGGCGATTGTAGCATCTACAGATGCCGCCGCCGTGTTCTCTATTATTGGTGCTCGTAAGATTCGAGTGAAGGGGAAAATGACACCTTTATTAGAATTAGAGTCGGGTTCCAATGATCCTATGGCAGTTTTTTTAACTGTTAGTATGATTGAGTTGATACAAAATCCTGATCCATCTTATATGTCATTAGGTATCGGATTTGTGTTAGAAATGGTGGTGGGCTTAGTGGTAGGTTTACTTATCGGTAAATTTATTTTATTCAGTTTAAACCGACTACAAATTCCAATCGAAGGTTTGTATCCGGTCTTTATTTTTGCTTCCGCATTCTTAGTTTATTCTTTAACGGTTCTGTGTCACGGAAGTGGATTCTTAGCCGTATATGTGGCCGGTTTGGTGGTTGGAAATGAAAACTTTGTTCATAAGAAAAACATCTTTCGTTTCTTAGATGGGATGGCATGGATTGCGCAAGTGATTATGTTCTTAACCTTAGGATTGTTAGTATTCCCGCATGAGATTATTCCAGCCTTTAGAGCTGAATTATTTATTTCTTTATTCTTAATATTTATAGCAAGACCTATAAGTGTATTCATTGCCTTGATACCATTCAAGTTTAAGTTAAATGAAAAACTCTTTGTCTCTTGGGTAGGCTTAAGAGGCGCTGTTCCTATTATATTAGCAACCTTCCCTTTGATAGCAGGCATTCCGGAAGCCAAGCTGATATTTAATGTCGTCTTCTTTATCGTGTTAACATCTGCCTTGTTGCAAGGGTGGACAATACCTTGGATCGTAGAAAAACTTAAATTGAAAGATGAGTCGATTGACTTTATTAATACTCCAAATGAGTTTAATCATTTAGAAGAGACGGGTAGAACTAGAATCAACTTTATCATACCTGATATGCCGGAATTTAAAAATAAGCCTATTGTAAATATTCCTGAATTGAAGGGCAGCTTGATTGTAACGATTCGAAGAGGCCAGAATTATTTTGTGCCAAGTGGAGGTACAGTGCTGGAGACAGGGGATGAACTACAAGTATTGATTGATAATAAACAGTTAGAATCTCTAAAACAAATTGTAGAGGTATATCATTAAAATGAAGAAGCCCCGATATGCATCGGGGCTTCTTTGTTATTAGTCTTCTAAATCTAAATTTTCTATTGTTTCAACTTCTTCTTGAGTAGGTGCAGGTTTAGGAGCGTTAGCCGGTTTACCTTTTTGCATATCCTCTCTTTTCTTTGTCATTTCTTGCTTTTTCGTTTCCTTATAAGCTTCCCATTTTTGTTTTTGTTCCGGAGTTAATACAGCATCCATTTCCGTTTTATATTTCTGACGAGCTGTTTTTAACTCAGGCATTGCAGCTTTCATATCACCATTGTATTTGGTTTTGATAGCTTGCATTTCCTCCACACGGCGTTTTTGAATATCATTAATTTTGGTTTCTTGTTCAGGACTAAGTGTTACTACACTATCCATGATTTTGGTAATTTTTTGTGCTCTGGCTGCCGGATCTACTTTTGGTTTTTCCTGAGGTTTAGCTTGTGGCTGACCACCTTTAGTTGTGGTGGTAGCTTGAGGAGTTCCTTTTTTAGATTTAGATTTTGCTTGATTACCGGTTTGTGCTTGAGCGTAAACAATTCCGCTAAAAGCTAAAGCAACAACGATTAATTTTTTCATAATATTCGAAAATTGGTTATATGATGTAAACCTATTTTCAATGATTATGCCAAAACTTAAAAGAAGGATTGAGTAAAATCAGATGTGTGGTATTCACGAACGTCTATGTAGTTCATTCCCGCCTCTTTAGCTGCTGTAAAACCATTTTCTGCATCTTCAAATACTAAGCAATTTCCGGGAGGTATGCCCATTCGAGCTGCACACGCTAAAAAAGTATCCGGGAAAGGTTTATGTCTGCGTACGTCTTCGGCGGAGACAAGGATTGGAATAAATTCCTGTACACCAATCACTTCAATATTAGGTAAAGCGATTTCTAAAGTTCCACCGGTACCCATCGACATAGGAATTTTTCCGGCATATGCTTTCACAATATTCATGGTGAAAGGAATAGGAAGGACAGTAGGGATTAACTCTAAATAATATTTTTCTTTTAAGGCAGATGCGGCAATAGCATCTATATGAGATTTACCTTGAGAAGCCAACAATGCTTCAAACACTTTCGTAGTGGGTGTTCCGGCAGAAGATAGGAAATATTCCAAGGGGAATTCGAATCCCATTTCTTTGGCAACTCGTTGAGAGGCAGCGAAGTGAGCCGGCATGGTGTCGGCAAGTGTTCCATCTATATCAAAGATAAGTCCCTTGATATGAGGAGGGAGGATAAAATCCATTCTGTTTATTAGGTGTTGTGGTGTTGAGACTTTGGGATACAATATATACATCGATTGCCCTAGTGATGATATATTGTATAGGAATGAATTCTAAACAAATATGTCGAAGATTCTCAACATCTCCAAAAAAAATAGTCCCGATTCTCATCGGGACTATTTCAATATTTAAATGGGAAATCAGAATTACATCATTCCGCCCATGCCACCACCCATTGGTGCAGCAGGAGCTTTGTCTTCCGGTTCGTCAGCCACTACACATTCAGTAGTTAATAATAAAGAAGCTACTGAAGCCGCATTTTCTAATGCTAAACGAGTAACTTTAGTAGGATCGATGATACCTGATGCTACCATGTTTTCATATTTATCTTCACGTGCGTTGTAACCGTAGTCGCCTTTACCTTCTTTAACTTTCTGTACAATCACAGAACCTTCAAGACCAGCATTAGCTACGATAGAACGTAGTGGAGATTCGATAGCTGTACGGATGATTTGTACACCTGTTTTCTCGTCTTCGTTGTCAAATTTCACTTTATCCAAAGCTTCACCAGCACGGATAAGAGCTACTCCACCACCTGGGACGATACCTTCTTCCACAGCAGCACGTGTAGCATGTAACGCATCATCAACACGGTCTTTCTTCTCTTTCATTTCCACTTCTGTAGCAGCACCGATATAGATGATAGCCACACCACCGGATAACTTAGCTAAACGCTCTTGTAATTTCTCGCGGTCGTAGTCAGAAGTAGTGTTTTCGATTTGAGATTTGATTTGGTTAATGCGAGCTTGGATGTTTTCTTTTTTACCAGCTCCGTTAACAATTGTAGTATTGTCTTTATCAATGTTAACTTTCTCAGCAGTACCTAAGAATTCAAGAGTAGCATTTTCTAGTTTGTAACCGCTTTCTTCAGAAATAACAGTACCACCTGTCAATACAGCGATGTCTTCTAACATTGCTTTTCTTCTATCGCCAAAGCCAGGAGCTTTTACCGCAGCAATTTTTAGTGCACCACGGATTTTGTTTACTACTAAAGTAGCTAACGCTTCACCGTCTACATCTTCAGCAATGATGACAAGAGGTTTACCTGTTTGTACAACTTGCTCAAGAATAGGAAGTAATTCTTTCATAGAAGACACTTTCTTATCATAGATAAGGATGTATGGTCTTTCTAAGTCTGCTTCCATTTTATCGGTGTTGGTTACGAAGTAAGGGGATAGGTAACCACGGTCGAATTGCATTCCTTCTACTGTTTTTACTTCAGTTTCAGTGCCTTTTGCTTCTTCCACAGTGATAACACCATCTTTACCAACTTTTTCCATCGCGTTAGCGATCATGGTACCGATTTCTTTATCGTTGTTCGCAGAGATAGTTGCTACCTGAGCGATTTCTTTGTTATCAGATATTTTTTTGGATTGCTCTTTCAAGTTACCGATGATAGCAGTAACTGCTTTATCGATACCTCTTTTAAGATCCATCGGATTAGCACCAGCTGCTACGTTTTTCAAACCAGCATTGAAAATCGCTTGGGTTAAAACTGTAGCAGTAGTAGTACCATCACCCGCTTGGTCAGCAGTTTTAGAAGCCACTTCTTTCACTAACTGAGCGCCCATATTTTCGATAGGGTCTTTTAATTCGATTTCTTTTGCTACTGATACACCATCTTTAGTGATCGCCGGAGCGCCGAATTTTTTGTCTAAAATAACGTTACGACCTTTTGGTCCTAGAGTCACTTTTACTGCATCAGCTAAAGCATCCACGCCTTTTTTCATTTTCTCGCGTGCTTCCGTATCAAATAAAATTTTCTTTGCCATACGTGTAGGTATAGTTTAAATGTTTTGGATTAAAATTAGTTAGATAAGTTGATTAAAGAACCGCAAAAATGTCTGATTCTCTCATGATAAGATACTCTTTTCCATCAACAGACAGTTCTGTTCCAGAGTATTTTCCATATAAAACTGTGTCTCCAGCCTTTACAACAGGTTTATTACCCTTATCGTCAACTTCACTTACAGATACAACTGTACCTCTTTGTGGTTTCTCTTTCGCCGTATCTGGGATGATAATACCTGAAGCGGTTTTTGCTTCAGCAGCAGCAGGCTCAACAACAACTCTGTTTGAAGTTCCCGCAATTGGCTTAATGTTAACTTTGCTCATATGAATTAAAATAGTACTAAATGTAAAGTGTTTTAAACAATATGCGAGGTCTTTTGCTACTATTATGCCAATCCCGAAATGGGATCATTTTGTCAGTTTTTTGACCAACACACTGACACAAATGTCAGGCTTTTATATGGATATTTTTAATGTTTTTTCTCCCTAACACATCCATCGTATCTATAATTTCGTTAAATTAAGGTGTAGATCTTGTATTAAACTTATAAATATGAAAGAATTATCTAGCGACTGGTTAACTCAAGGGTTAGTTGATTATGAATATAAAAAGTACCTGATTTTAAGTTACTTAAAAAGTATTCGTGAGGATTACGATGCCTTTCGACTATATCCATCCTTAAGTGATTTGTATTATCACTATACTAATTTGAAGTTATTTGTAGACAGTAAGTCTAAAATTAGTCAGCAGTTTCCTAAAACCATGACAAAAGCAGATTTCGAGAACTTCCAAATAGAATATACCTCACTGATACCTGACACCGAAATAGATAAAATTTTAGATGAAATTATAGAATTCACGATGCCTCGTTTTGAAAACGGTTTACAAGAAGGTAAGCACATGTTTGAAGAAGTAGAATCCAAGGTGACATTAGAACCTTTAGGAATTTTGCCACTTTATAAAGATGCTGGGTATTTGTTAGTATTTCCTAAAGTGGTGAATCAAGTGCAGGTATACGTATATGAGACAACGGTATTTCTTAGATCGGATGCCACCTATAAGGGAATGCATTTGAATCACTTAGAAACTTTTCAGCCTACCTTTTCCTATACGATAGAAAGCAAGAAAAGAGACTTAATAAAACAACGGCCAGATCTTCCCAATCCTGCTACCTATCTGGCCGAGGTGGATTTTCCATATCCTGAAAAAGAGACCTTGTTACCGGTAGTACAGCGAATGTTATTACGTGCCATTAAAGAATAAAATAGGATAGTAGTAGGGCTCCATTTGGATGGGGTGTAATTGACTTTATCTAATATTATTTTGTATAAAAATATTTTTTCGACGATTTTTTGAATGAAGGGTTTAAAAAAAAGATACGGTTGATAAAAAAAAGTAGTTTTTTTCAATAATGCCATTAAATTTGTAGCACCTTTTAAACGAAAGAAACATTTTAAATTATTAACCCTTTAAAATAGCATGGCAAAGGCAAAATTAGAGTACATCTGGTTAGATGGTTATCAACCAACACAGAGTTTACGTTCAAAAACAAAAATCGTTGATGATTTCAGTGGTAAGTTAGCAGACCTTCCAATGTGGTCTTTTGATGGTTCATCTACAGAGCAAGCTCCAGGTGGATCTTCAGACTGTTTATTGAAGCCTGTTTATGTATGTCCGGATCCACAACGCAAAGGTGGTTATTTAGTAATGTGTGAAGTATTGAACGCTGACGGTACTGCTCACCCTTCTAATGGTCGTGCTACTATTGAAGATGACGATAACGATTTCTGGTTTGGTTTCGAACAAGAATATTTCTTATGGAATCCTGAATTGAACAAGCCACTAGGTTTCCCATCTAATGGTTACCCTGCTCCACAAGGACCATACTATTGTTCAGTAGGTGCTAAAAACGCATTTGGTCGTAACATCATCGAAGAACACTTAGACGTATGTCTTGAAGCTGGTCTTAACGTTGAAGGTATCAACGCTGAGGTAGCTGCAGGTCAGTGGGAATTCCAAATCTTCGCTAAAGGTGCTAAACAAGCAGGTGATGAAATTTGGATTGCTCGTTATTTATTAGAAAGAATTGGTGAAGGATACGGTGTATCTATCAACTGGCATTGTAAGCCATTAGGTCAATTAGACTGGAATGGTTCTGGTATGCACGCTAACTTCTCTAACACAGCTTTACGTAACCAAGGTGGTAAAGACTTGTTTGACAAAGTATGTGAAGCATTCCGTCCGGTAGTTAAAGAACATATCGCTGTTTACGGTGCTGATAACGATCAACGTTTAACTGGTAAGCACGAAACTGCTTCTATCCATGATTTCAGCTATGGTGTTTCTGACCGTGGTGCTTCTATCCGTATCCCTGTAATGGTTCCTCAAAAAGGATGGAAAGGTTATATGGAAGATCGTCGTCCGAACTCTGCTGCAGATCCTTACAAAGTAGCAGCTCGTATCATTAAAACAGTTAAATCTGCTTTATAATTTTAAGACTTTTAAAGTCTGTTACGATAGAAAAGCCTCACTTACAACAGTGAGGCTTTTTTTATTCTTTTTTTTACCTTAAATTCACTATTCACCATATTTTAAATCGTATGTCTTTTTTGAAAATTCATCAAAAGAAATTTTTCCAATACTTAGATTCTCTAAAAGTAGAACCGGGTAAAAAAGTGTCTTTGAAAAAAGACTTTTCTACAAAGTTTAAATATGCCATGAAGAAGGATGAAGGTGAAGAGGCATTAAAAACGAGTATAGAGTTGCTTTCTGAATTACAGGATAAACTTTATGCCCACAATCAATACAATGTCTTAATAGTGCTGCAAGCCATGGATGCTGCCGGAAAGGATGGCGCTATTAAACATGTGATGAGCGGACTAAACCCTCAAGGGGTAAAAGTATATAGTTTTAAAGCTCCTAATTCTACGGAGTTAGATCACTCGTATCTTTGGAGACACTATTTGTGCCTACCGGCTCGTGGAGAAATCGTTATTTTTAACCGTTCCCATTATGAAAACGTGTTAGTGACCAAAGTTCACCCGGAATATGTATTAGGTGAAAATATACCGGGAATAGATAAGCTAGAAGATATCGACAAGAAATTCTGGAAAATGCGTTATGACCAGATAAATAACTTGGAGCATACCATGAATCAAAATGGTACCATTATCCTGAAGTTTTTCCTTCACGTATCCAAAGGTGAACAAAAGAAACGTTTTATGGAACGTATTGATAATCCGGCTAAAAACTGGAAGTTCTCTACGGCTGATGTTAAAGAACGCCAACACTGGGATAAATACCAAACAGCTTATGAAGAAGCCTTGTCTGCTACTTCTACCAAAGAGGCTCCTTGGTTTGTGTTACCAGCGGATGATAAATGGGCTACTCGTTTATGTATCGCAGGGATTATCTATAAAGAATTTGAAAAATTAGGCTTTGATTACCCAACTATAAGTAAAGCTCAAAAAGCTGAATTGATGAAAATTCGTCAAATTTTGTTGGATGATTAGAAATTATTCATCCTAATTTTCGCTTAATCCGTACTATATAATTAATAATTCATCGCTGAAGACCTCAGTTGAATACTTGCTTTTGCTCATGTTGAAAAGAATCTTGTTTGTGCTATTTATTCTGTTTTCCTACCGTGGATATTCCTCCTCTGTAGTTACACTCAAAGAGCAAGATGGGGTCGTATTGTTGGATAGTAACTACTTTGAATCAATAGATAATCAAGGTCATATTATACCGAATAAAACGTTATTCTTTTTCACACCTAACGAGACTTCCTTTTTCAAATATCGCTTCACGTTAGAAAATAAAACGAAAGAGCCTATTAATAGGGTGGTGGTATCCTATAATTATACGATTGATGAGTTTCGAATGTATTTTAATTATTCGCAGCAGGGATTAGATACATTGATATTCACCAATACCATTCCTTTAAAAGATCGGTATGTACATCATAAGCAGCCCGTTATTCCTATTACACTGGAGCCCGGAGAGAAGGTTGATGTGGAGATTTGGTTGCGTAATGAGTCTGCCTACCAATACACCTTTGCTCTTTATAGCTATTCAGAATTCTTTACCCACTTCATGTTGGAGAATATGTACTTTGGGATATTCTATGGTATCATCGTTTTTGTACTCTTATTCTCCTTATTCTATGTAGCCTACTTTAGAGATCAAGTGGTATTGTTTTATTTCTTGTTCACCCTAGGGCAAATATTTCATATGATGTTTAGAGATGGTACCGGTTTGTACATCATCAGTGAACATCCGGAGTGGGCTGAGATATTGAAGAGCTTATCCAGAGCTACCTTTAGCGTGTTTTTACTGTTTTATACCAAAGCCTTTCTAGGAGTATCCAATCAATCTAAATTGGGTAAAATAATCAATGCACTTATCATCATTCGTACAGTTTATGTCATTATCATGTTAATGGATTATACTAACATTACCTTTCATATGGAAATGTTTATCATATTATTCTGTACGTTGATTTCCATACGTTCTTACTTTAGAACCGGTAGAGATGCCATTTTTATGTCTTTAGGTTTGGTCGTATTATCGATTACTTATTTTGTTTATTACTGTTCTGTATTGTTTATACCTACCTGGGGTAAAGTAGGTTTTTTCCTTTTCTACTATGGTGTAGCTTTTGAAAGTGTATTAATGACTCTAGCCTTGATTGAGCGTTTCAAGCAAATTCAAATTGAAGCAATGAGTAGAACGGAAACGAATACGATGTTAGAACAAAAAGTGGAAGAACGAACGGAAGAATTAAATCTCTTTTTGTATAGCGCTTCACACGATATACGTGGTCCATTAAAATCCATTGAAGGGATATGTAAATTAGCTAAAGTGGATGATACCATACCCAAAGAACAACTGCTGGATATGATTCTAAAGAAAGTAGCTTCTTTAGAAAATTATGTAAAAGATTTAAATGCCGTTACTAAAATTAAATCCAATACCAATCAAATTAAATTAATTGATTTTGAACGTATCCATCAGCAGATTACGGAGCAGTTTAGTACCCTGGTTAAATCTCAAAATGTAAGTGTGACGCTTCATTGTCATTCCTCTATTAGTAACTATTATTTTGATGAGTTTTCCTACCGAATCATTTATCAGAATGTATTAGAGAATGCTATAAAGTATGCCGACAAGGAAAAAAATAATTCCTTTTTACATGTGACCATCAAACCTTCCATGGATGATGTAACTATCGTATTTGAGGATAATGGAATAGGTATTCCTGATAATATTTTACCTAAGATATTTTTAATGTTCTATCGTGGGAATGAAAACTCCCGAGAGGACACCGGCTTGGGCTTGTATATTGTAAAATTAATTGTAGAAAAATGGAAAGGTTCTATTAAAGTAGACTCTAAACTTAAAGTAGGGACTACCTTTACGATTGTACTTCCGAACAAAAGACCTAACCGGTTGGGTTAAGGTAGACGGAGAACTTAAATAATATATTGTCTGAAGCTGTAGGTAGTTTGTATTCGCCATAGCGCACAAACACGCCACCACCTATACCGGCTTTTAAACCGGATAGTTTCACTAATACAATGTTATTGACAAATACACCGGCTTCTTTATAACCCTTTTCATAGCTTTTTACTTCTACCCATTTATGTTCCTCCGGATGACGGATAGAACCCCAACCAACGTTATACACTACCATGATGCTTGGCATAAAGAAACTACTGCGGTAATACATTCTACCAAAATCATGACTTAGGTAAATAGCTCCAAACTGATCAGCGGCAAATTCATTATACCCCATCGTTTCAAAGGAATTGTGCACCACTACACCGGCGGCATTTCTACTTCCATGTCCTACGAATAAACGGTTATAAGGAGTCGTACCTGAAATTACACCACCTTGAAAACTAACACCTGTTTTTCCCAATTCTAAGATTCTGAACTTTTGATCTACGCGTGCCTCAATACGTGAGTAGTCAAATGGATTTTGAGCAGAAGGTATATTTTTAGTTAGAGATAGATACACAATAGGTTTATGGGAGGTAAGTTTAATGTGCTCATCATTAAAATCTAATTCTCTTTCTCCGTAGGCCCAGCGGAAGTCAAGTTTAGCCTCTGTGATATCTATAACACCATAACCTAAGCCATCAAAAACATAGTTATATCTTAAATGATTAATGGAGCGACTTACATTAAACTCCACATCAAAATAGGTGAGTGGGTGACTTTTAATATATATTTCATATCGGTCGGTGAAGTCCATGGTCCCAACAGCTAATCGTCGGATGGACTCTGTGGAGTATTGATAGGTTAAAAAACTATAATAGGATTTACCTGCCTCTTGCAAGTCTCTAGTATACTTAGCGCCTATAGCAAAACGGTAATCTTCTAAGAAATAATACTCATAACCCAGTCCAAACTTAACTTCTCTATCCTCTGTGCCATAACCAAAGAATCCAGATATCTTATATTTATCGGATAGCTTATGATTTGTTTCCCCACCTATACCTATACGTGTTCCTTCTACTCGGTTGTGGTTTAAGAATTTATTTAAATCAAAGTTGATGAAGCCAATCGGTAGCTTACCAAAATAGATGTTTTGCCCCAGATTCAATGTTTTCTGTAGTACGAGTGTATTCAGGTTTTCATTAAAGTATTTATAGGTATTTCCTTCGGTGACGGTGAGCGGTTCTCTGCGTGCCGATTCCCAAAAAATAGAATCTTTGGTATACGCTTCTTCGTCATAGTAACTCAATACTCGTTCATCAAAATCTTTGTTGCGGTAGTGCTGGTGATCTTTGTAATCATAATACCATACATCCGAAACAATCGTAGGCATGAGTCCCGCCACATTTTGATTTCCTTTCATGTATAATCGTTGACGTTCCGGCAGTAAGCGATTACCCACGATTTGATAATCGATGGCTATTTCTACAATACCTTTTTTATTGAATGCGGGGTAAGCAATCACTTGTACTACAGCATGATCTTTGACACGAATGTATAAGATACCTTTTAGAGCACTGAAGTTTTTGATACGCTTAGGGCAAAAGGCAACTACATAACTCAAGCCTTCGGGCAACATGAGTGTATCTACTATTTCATAGTTGTATCGGTTGATACTGTGGTATTGAGCTAGTGGGGAGATATATTCCTTACCATTGAAGGTGATGAAGTCTGAGTATATATTAAACATCTGTAGGTGCGTACCTGATAGAGCTACTCCGGGCAGTCGCACACCGGAAGTGTTTAATCCGTTTACCCATTCTGTTTGGTTAATGTCATTGTAGATTTGACGCAGCGTGGTAGCTTCCGTTACATACAAGTATTGATCATCTACAAACTCTTGGGTATGGGTAATACCTTTTTTGTTTAATCTACGAATCCATTCATTGGCTTTTTGATTATCGCCAAACCCAATGTGTAACTTAGAGTATGTAGAGTATTCAATGTTGGTAATATGGTGTATCGAATGATGCTTAGAGGCCGCAATGGTGTTTTTAATCACTTCGATCACCGGGCCTTTAGACACGGGTAATTCGTGAAACAACAAATAGCGGTTGAGGTGTACATCAATGGTATCCGGAATAAACTCATCGGGATTGATTTCAATATCCACCACTCGATGTAAAAAACGACTGAATCGAAGAGTGACTGTAGAGTCGGGAACAGTGATGGTAGCGTTACCGCTGATATCAGTTAGGATTTCATGTTCGCTATTGAGGTACTTAATATGAACAAAGGCTAATTCTTGTTGCGTAAACGTCTCGGTCACATGAAAATGAACCTGTTTACTTTGTCCATGGCAGACAATGCTCAATAAAAGGAGGATGGAGAAGGATAGAAATCGCATGGACTAATAATCCAACAAATATACTAAACGTTTCATTGCCGATTGGTTATTCAATTCCATAATCGTTCTTCGCAAACTTTCCTTTTCACGGGTGTTTAAGTGCCAGCTTAGGGCAGCACGTTCACTCGGAGCCTGAGCGTTAGGTTTGACTTTGATGTTTTTTTCTTTCAATAAATCCCACTTGATAGGTTGTGGTATGTATTCAAACTCAACTACATCCAGCGGACTTTTTAACCACGAAGTAGCAAAGTCCAACATATTATCATTATTCAAATCTTGATAATAGTCCCAGTTATCATATAAACTACCTATAGGGGTTAGTACTTTTTGGAAGATTGAAGTACGTTCATTTTTTTCAATTTCGATGTTCTTTTCAGAATCACGTATGTTGATGAAGATAACTCCGGAGGTATTTTCTTCTATCCAATCTTTAAATACGTACATAAACTTCACTGCATCGCGTATCCCAAAATTATCGGATAGTCCGGCATCCATGATTTCCATAGAAGGAGAGCTTGGTAGGTCCACATTGGGAGTAACGTAAGGGAAGGTGGCGCTCATACGCAGAGCACTCATAAAGTGTAATTGGTCGCCTTCTTGTTGTGCAAAAAACTTACGGAATTCTATTCCTTTAATTTTAGAATTGTAAAGTGCAGCTCCATTGTCAGACACTAAGTTCATATAGGAAATATCCATGGGAGAGATGTATAATCTTCTACCATCATTGATGATGGTAGGGCTAATTAACATCATTGGAATCTCTGCATTAGCTTCAGCTTCTTGGTAAGCTATGATTGGTTTGTTTAACACATTACCTGTATTCTCATGTAGTTTTTGCTCAAAAGCATAACCGCGATCTTTGTAGTATTCATGTTTTCCATCCGTGAATTTTTGAAAACGGAAAAACAAATCATTCACCACCATACTGAAGATGATGGGGTTTAATACGTCTTTGGAGATGTTATTCAGGTATTCCGGATTACTCAACGAGATATCCGCACCCTTCAACTGTCGTAGATATAACTCACGGTAATAAGCGGCACCTATTAATCCACCGGAGGCACCGGTCATCAATCGGGTGTGTTGCATTACTTTACCGGAAGTGACACTATCTATGTATTGAAGCGTACGCATGCTCCATACTGCAGCTCGTTGACCTCCACCACTTACACATACAAAAACCATTTTAGGTTTAACCCCTTCCGGGAATCCGGCTTTCCATTTGTCTAGAGTTTCAATGGTTTTTAGTCGGTCGTCATGGTAGGATTTTCTATTCGATAGGCTTTGAATATGTGTTAAGTTATAAGGAACAGGTTCTTTGTTATAGTTAATCCCAAAAGCTTGATAAGATGACTGAATCCAGTCATTTTTCATCAAGAAGTTAAAGAGAAACAAAACTATAATAAGCACTGAAATAGCCCAGCCTCTTAACCAATAAGAGAAAGCTCCGGTAAACATCACAATTATAGAGAAGAATAAAATACCACTGGCTGCTGCCGGAATTTGAAACATGGGAGCATCACGGAATAAGCCTAATAGGATGATAACTACGATTAGGAACACTTCCACAATCACCGCATTCAAGTGATTTTGATCAAACACACGTAATAAAATATGTTTGTCATAAGCTGTTTGGTCGGGAGCCGGCTCAAACTTTCCTTTTAAACTTAAGTAATGATTGATTCGATACTTGTTACGTTTATTGATTTTAAAATCTTTCAACACGTTCACACGGCTAATCGGATTTTTCTTTATGGATTTATCTACGGAATCGGCTAGGAATAAGAAGATATCTTTGTTGGTCTTTTTGAAATATAAAAACATCAACAAAATGGTGATGAGCAATCCGCTGACCATAGCTGTCACTTCAAAGAAGATTTCTAACCTACTTTGAAAACCAAGTTGATATTGGAATTGAATGACTTCAAACACATATAACGCCACCGTGAGGATGGGGATAATACTGTTATTCAAACAAAAGTGGGAAAAAGGTAAGGGGGTGGCTCCCAGAAACGGGAATCTAAAACTATCTAGAATGTAAACTGTAATGTGAAAGGAAGTAATAAAAATACCTAAAGCGACCCCAATGATTAGGAATCCTCGGTAATCAGTATGCCCTAAATACTCCGGATCAAGGAAAAGGGAGGGTATCCCTACCATGTTCCCCACCGATCGGGTAATAATCCCTATGAGCAGGAACCAAAGTAACAATAGGATTTGGTTCTTCTTGAAGTTGTTCAGTAATAGCTGGATAGGAAAAGAGTAATACAAGTTATCCCAGTATACTTTGTATTTTCTTCTCAAATGGAACATGCTATCGATGACTTAATGGGTTATTTATTCTCCAAAATACACTTTTCTATACAATTAACGTAAGGGAAGGTGGATAAGATACAGTTATTTTTCACCATAAAATGCCTATTTTTGCACCGGAAGAATTGTGTCCATGGAAAATATTAGAAACTTCTGTATCATAGCTCATATTGATCACGGTAAATCAACATTAGCTGACCGTTTATTAGAATTTACAAGAACCGTAACGGACCGACAAATGCAAGCGCAGGTGTTGGATGATATGGATTTGGAAAGAGAGAGAGGAATTACCATCAAGAGTCACGCGATTCAGATGAACTATTCCTACAATGGAAAAAATTACACGCTGAACTTGATTGATACTCCGGGTCACGTAGATTTTTCTTATGAAGTATCCCGCTCGATAGCAGCCTGCGAAGGTGCGCTGTTAATTGTAGATGCTGCTCAAGGGATTGAAGCTCAAACGATTTCAAACTTATATTTGGCCCTAGGTCATGACCTGGAAATTATCCCGGTTTTGAATAAAATCGATTTACCCGGTGCTATGCCTGAAGAGGTAAAAGACCAAGTGGTAGATTTATTAGGATGTGATAGAGATTCTATCATTCATGCCAGTGGTAAAGAAGGTATCGGGATCGAAGATATTCTACACGCTATCGTAGAGCGTATTCCTGCTCCTAAAGGAGATCCGGAAGCGCCGTTACAAGCATTGATTTTTGACTCTCAGTTCAACTCGTTCCGTGGGATTGAAGTAATGTTCCGTGTGTACAACGGTAGAATCAAAAAAGGCGATAAAGTAAAGTTCATCAACACAGGTAAAGAATACTATGCGGATGAAATTGGTATATTAAAATTACAGAAAGAACCTGCTCAAGTGTTAGAGGCAGGGAACGTAGGTTATATCATCTCCGGTATCAAAGATGCCAAAGAGGTAAAAGTAGGTGATACCATCACTCGCTTTGACCAACCGGGTGAAGCCATCAAAGGTTTTGAAGATGTAAAACCAATGGTATTTGCCGGTATCTATCCGGTGGACACTACTGAGTTTGAAGAACTGCGTACTTCTATGGAGAAGCTTCAGTTGAATGATGCTTCGTTAGTATGGGAGCCTGAAACTTCAGCTGCCTTAGGTTTTGGTTTCCGTTGTGGTTTCTTAGGAATGCTTCACATGGAAATTGTTCAAGAGCGTTTAGAGCGTGAATTTGATATGACGGTGATTACTACCGTTCCATCCGTTCAGTACATCGCTACTTTGACTAAAGACGACGAGAAAATTGCTATCAACGCACCTTCGGATATGCCGGACCCAACTACGGTAGCGTATATCGAAGAGCCTTTCATTAAAGCACAAATCATTACCAAAGTAGAATATGTAGGGAATATCATTTCTCTATGTATGGATAAACGTGGTATCATCAAAAATCAAAGTTACTTAACCACCGATCGTGTGGAGATGATTTTTGAATTACCATTAGCAGAGATTGTATTCGACTTCTTCGATAAACTAAAATCCATTTCCAGAGGTTATGCTTCGTTGGATTATGAATTAATTGGTTTCCGTCAGTCGAATGTAGTGAAGTTAGATATCATGTTGAACGGGGAGAAGGTAGATGCATTATCTGCTATCGTTCACCGAGACAAAGCTTACGATTGGGGCAAACGTCTTTGTGAAAAATTGAAAGATTTAATACCAAAACAAATGTTTGAGATTGCAATCCAAGCAGCCATTGGTAATAAAATTATAGCACGTGAAACCATTAAAGCGATGCGTAAAAACGTATTGGCAAAATGTTATGGTGGTGATATTTCACGTAAGCGTAAGTTATTAGATAAGCAGAAAAAAGGTAAGAAACGTATGCGTCAAGTGGGTAACGTAGAGATTCCACAAGAAGCATTTATGGCGGTTCTTAAATTAGATCAATAATCCCGATGAAATTACTAGACGGTAAAGCCACCTCAGAAAAAATCAAATCTGAGATTAAAGAAAAAGTTCAAGCGATTACAGCTTCTGGTGGTAGAGCGCCACATTTAGCAGCAGTATTAGTTGGTAACAACGGTGCCAGTTTAACTTATGTGAATGCTAAAGTAAAAGCATGCGAAGAAGTAGGCTTTGAATCCTCTTTAATCCGTTTGCCGGAAGATATTTCAGAAGAATCTTTACTAGCAAAAGTAAAAGAGTTAAACGACTCTAAAGATATAGATGGCTACATCGTTCAATTACCTTTACCTCATCATATCAATGAGCAGAAGGTAACAGAAGCTATAGCACCGGCGAAGGACGTAGATGGTTTCCATCCGTCTAACTTAGGGAAAATGGTATTGAACTTACCTACTTTTTTACCTGCAACTCCTTACGGGATTATGCAGTTGTTAGAAAAGAATGGTATTGAAACCGCAGGTAAACATTGCGTGGTGATGGGCAGAAGCCACATCGTAGGTTCACCTATGAGTATCTTGATGGGTAGAAATACCAATCCGGGTAACTCTACCGTGACTATGGTGCACTCTAGAACCAAGAATCTAAAAGAGTTAACTTTACAAGCTGATATTTTAATTGTTGCCATAGGCAAACCTGAATTCGTAACAGGGGATATGGTAAAAGAGGGAGCGGTAGTGGTAGATGTGGGAATTCATCGTGTAGAAGATGCTACGAAGAAAAGCGGCTTCCGTTTATTAGGTGATGTGAAGTTTGATGAAGTAGCTCCTAAATGTTCGTATATATCACCGGTTCCCGGTGGTGTGGGCCCCATGACAATTGTGGCTTTATTATCTAATACTTTATTAGCAAGAACACTACAATCCTAAGTTGAGCGAATGTTGGAAGTATTACCTTTAATGGAATCCTTTTATACCATCCAGGGGGAAGGGTATTATCAGGGTAGTGCTGCCTACTTTTTACGATTAGGAGGATGTGATGTAGGATGTCATTGGTGCGACGTGAAAGATAGTTGGGATGCCGAGGCACACCCAAAAGTTTCCGTTCAAGCTATGACGGAAGAAGTAACACAATCCGGCAGTCCTATAGCGGTGATTACGGGCGGAGAGCCCTTGATGCACGATTTATCCTCGTTAACACAATCCTTGCAGAAACAAGGTGTGCGTACCCATATTGAAACCAGTGCCGTTTACCCTTTGACAGGAAGTTGGAATTGGGTATGTGTATCGCCGAAGAAGTTTAAGCCTGCGAAAGACGAAGTCTTAGCGGTGTGTGATGAGTTAAAGATTATAGTTTTTCATCCCAACGATTTGGAATGGGCGGAGACGTTTGTTTCTAGAGTAAAACCCGAGTGCAAACTTTTTTTACAACCGGAGTGGTCTCGCCAAGAAGAGATGTTACCACTCATCATCTCCTACATCAAAGAAAATCCTAAGTGGACTATCTCTCTGCAGATTCATAAGTACATGAATATTCCGTAATAGCTACTAGGTGCTAGTCATTAGTAGTTAGACAAGTTATGAATTATGAGTTATGAGTTATGAATGGGGGCTGTTCGTAAGCTTGATACTTTTAATCGAAGCGAGGGGTGAGACCTGCGTCTCAATACTAAAGACTAGTACCTAACTACTAATTTTAAAATATTCCTTTAACCCCTCACCTAGATTTACAATCTAGGAGGCAAATAAAGTGGATTTACAATCCGCATTTACATATTATCCCATTTCAGTTTGTAAAGACACATACCGAGTCGTAGTAGTTTGTAATCTGTATTTTTCATTACTACATTTATAGATTCAAACAATTCAATACCCAATGTTTTTCTATCCTAAACATCTCGTAATATTCCTCTTTTTTATCTCAAGTTATACCACTGCTTTTAGTCAGTTATACATTCCGTATTGTCAAAAAGGGGTGTGGGGATTTGCAACCACCGATGGAAAGATAACAATTCCATGTTCTTATCAAGAGGTTGATTTTTACTCAGATGATAATTTGGCCAAAGTGAAGAAAGGTGGGAAGTACGGTTATATTGATAAAAAAGGAGTGGTGGTTATTCCTATGGTTTATGACTCTTGTTACCGTACGTATGAAGTGTATCACGAAGAATACAGTATGGGTATTAAAACCTATCCGCATATTCATATCAACCGTAGTTGGTCACCGGATGATGCCAATGAGAATCGATATATTGTATCCTTGAATCAAAAAGTAGGCATTTTAAAGTTAGTAGCTGGAAAACCTAAAATCATAATTCCTTTCAATTACTCTAAGGTGCAATATGACTTGAATAAAAAACTTTTTTACTGTTATACCTCAACGGCGAAAGACTTTTTTACTATTGATGGGCAAAAACTTACTCAGCAACAAGTAGAAGCTATGGAAGAGGTAATTCGTTATGCAGATATGATGTCCGACTATTATAACGAAACCCCTAGATTAATTAATATGAATGGTAAAAAAGGAGTGGTGGTAGTTGGTTATCGTAAATCAGATACTATAATACCTCCTATCTATGACGATATTAGTATTTATGATTTCGGCCGACAGTTCTTTACACAAGATGGGATTTTTGGAGTGAAATTACATCAGAAATGGGGTTTGATGAATGGCAACAAAACTCTTCTTTTACCTATTCAATACGATAGTATTAACATAGGACTGAGTAAAGATTTTAGACACTGGAATCTTTACCATCGAACTTTTGTCGTTCAAAATAATGGAAAATGGGGAATTTTGGGTAAAAAGAATGATCAGGAGGATTCGTTAGCAACGCTTTTACCTTTCGAGTATGATGCTATTACTAAGTTATATTTTTCTTATTGGTTAGTTAATAAAGATGGGAAATATCATATTTATGATGTAGAGAATTTTAAGCTCATAAATCATCATAGTTATACTTCTGTAACTAAGTATGAGCATGAATCCATAGGAGCTTTCCGATTATTTGAAGTGAAAAACAAATCAGGACAAACGGTATATGTAGGGCAGAATGGGGTAGAGTTTTTTGAGGATTAGTTTATCATATTGAAATCTCTTTAAATCACTGGCACGCAGCTCACCTAAATTTCCGATCTAGGTGGCAGATAAAGCGGATTTGTAATCCGCATTTTTTAATATAAGTTAGTATTGATTATGGTTCGTGAAGACACGAACCATGGCGTCGGATACTAAATACTAAAGACTAGAAACTAACTACTAATTTTAAAATATTCCTTTACCTGTTTTTTGCACAAAGAGTTCAAGGGCTTTAGTTCCTACTAAGGAATTCCCATTTTCACTTAGTCCGGGTGACCATACACAGATGACCATCTCCCCGGGTACGATGGATAAAATCCCGCCACCTACACCACTTTTGGAAGGCAAGCCAACTCTGTAGGCAAAATCTCCCACGGAGTCGTACATACCGCAAGTCAACATCAACGCATTGATTCGGTCGGTGTCAATTTTCTCTACGATCTGTTCACCGGAAGAGGGTATCAGGCCATCGTTGGCTAAATACAAAAATGCTTTAGCTAGTTCTTCGCAAGACATCGCTATGGCACATTGGTGGAAATAAACATCCAATACCACTCGTACTTGGTTTTTTATGTTGCCAAAACTTTTCATAAAATACCCCATGGCTAGGTTTCTATTGCCGGTTTCTCGCTCTGATTTTGCTACCTCCAAATCAAATTGGATACTATCTTTGCCGGCTAAGTGCTGTACAAAATTTAATATTTCTTCTTTCGGATGTTCGTAGGTGGAAGTTAATATATCCGTGATGATATGCGCTCCGGCATTGATCAATGGGTTACGAGGTATACCATTTTCATTTTCCAGTTGCACCAATGAATTAAATCTATTTCCGGAAGGTTCACGGCCTACACGTTTCCATACCGCATCATGTTCTATTTTCATGGCCATGGTCAGCGTGAATACTTTTGAAATACTTTGTATGGAAAAGTTTTCGGTAGCGTTACCTACACTCGCATGTTCCCCACGCACCGTATAGACCGACATACCAAACTTTTGTGCGTCAACGCGCGCTAATGCAGGGATATAATCTGCTACTTTACCTTTGCCAATATAGGGTTGGATTTCAGTGTAAATTTCATCTAAGATTTGTTGTAGTTTCATGATTGCCTCTAGAATTCGGTCATAATTTACCAAAAGGGAAGTTCTAACTTATATAAATAGTTTAAAAAATCATTCACCTAGATTAGTTATAATAGGTGAACACTCAAGCGAATTTAATATAGCAACGGCTCAAAATACTAAATCCCTTATTTTATCGTATTAGGTGTGTTTGCATTTTAATAAATAAAAATAAGTGTTATGAGAAAATATATTTCATTTATTGGCTTGTTAATACTGATGTCTACTACAACAGCATTGAAAGAAAATGTAATTCAAACAGATATTGTAACAGCTATTAAAGAAAATAAAATCGAGTCAAATGTTAAATATGTCTACAATAGTACCACTGGAATAAATCTATTGTTAACATTAAAAAATACAACCAATCAAACACAAATAATAGTTATCAAAAGAGGTACTTCGTTTTTACCTGATAATTCAGGGGAGCAAACGTTAGTTACTCCTAAAGAATATATAGTAACTATTGAGAAGGCAACTACTAAAAATATTACAGTACCCGGATATTGTACCGAATCCAATGATTATGCATCTAGTGATATTTCAACATTTACAATAATCAACGATGAAAGAAAACCTCTTTTAGAATTGATTGAATTTTTAAAGACAACTACTGTATCTGAAAGAGGTATTATCCAGCAATCGATTTGGTGTATTACAGATGGCAATGATGTTGCCAATATTAATGGTATTGATGCTCTGAACGCTAAAAAAATAAGAGAGTATGTTTGTTCAAAGACCGGACAAAAAGATACTTGGTATTCTACAGCAAGACAACCTGTAATTACGGAAGACAGAAGAATTATTAATACAGCAAATAAAATAACGGGACAAATTCAAATTGAATCATCTAAGCCTATGGAATTGATTGGTGAGGTTAAAGATAATTTAGGAAATGTCTTGTGGGAATTTCCTCATCCAATGAAGTTTCCTGCAGGTTCTATAACTTTCGATTTTAAATTGGAAGTGGGTGGTTGGAAGAATGGGGAATATTCTGTTGTTTATTCTTCCGAAGGAAAGGAATTGTTAAATAAAAAATTTAAAATCTAAACCTTTAACCTCAATTTGCAATCCCCCAAGATTATATGGATATTAGTTAACTATTTTTAACTAACTAATTTTAGAGGATGGATATTGAAACCTTACGTTTTCCCATAGGGAAGTTTGAAAAGCCTGCTGTTATTACTAAAGAACTTTTAGAAAAATGGATTACGGAGATTAGTACTTTCCCGGAGCGGATTGCTAAAGAAGTAAAACATTTGAGCGACGAACAATTAGATACTACTTATCGACCTGAAGGTTGGACAATTAGACAGGTAGTGCATCATTGCGCGGATAGTCACATGAATAGCTTTACTCGATTGAAGTTAACCTTAACCGAAGACCAACCCACTATCAAACCTTATTATGAAGAACGTTGGGCGGAACTTCCTGATTCGAAAACATTATCTATTACTCCATCTCTATTAATGATAGAGGCGATACATCACCGATGGGTGGTATTGTTGAAATCATTAAAAGTTGAACAGTTAGAAGGTGTTTTTATTCATCCTGAACATGGTAGAATGTTTAGAGTTGATGAAAATATGGGAGTCTATGCCTGGCATTGTAATCATCATCTGGCTCATATAACAGAAACTAAAAAGAGAAATAATTGGTAGTAGAAGTAAGAGCTAACAATTTCAATAATAAGATATTCTTTATGTGTTTAAGTACAACTGATAAATGACTCGAAAACAAAAGTATATTGTATTTATTATCTCTGCTATAATTAGTTTAGCATATGTGTTGTATATGTATAATACTGATAAAGATAGATTTGAAAGACTATTGTTAATAGGTGAGAAAGTACCAATCGTAGCTACAACATACTCTTCTTGGGATGTTAATTATGCCAAATTTTATTTTATTACTAAGCAAGGACGACAAATACAAGAGATTAGAAAATGTGGAAATGAATTTGATAAATATATAGGAGCTACAGCCATTTATAATCCAAACGATCTGGATGAGTATGAGCTATCTTTTGATATAGATAGTTATCATCCTAAATGGAGAAAATTCTTTTACTTTTTTATTGCATTACCAGGTATGTTATTTACAGTGAATACGTTTATAAAAGGTGGTGTAACACTATATTTAAAATTTAAAGAGAATTGACCCTACTATCAGGTTGTAAACAACCTAATTTGCAATCCCTCTATATTTTTCTTAAATAGATATCATGAAGTTTGAACTGATAGTTGTATTTAAGAAAAATATATCCGTTGAAGCTGCGTAGGAATGTCTGAAGTTTTTAAATCTATCTTTCTGTAAGGGGATGGACAGCAGCCGTGGTAAGATTTATTTTTATTCTACAGGACCTAAATACTTCATCACTTTTACCGATGAAGACCATCAATACACTTTTGAAAAAGAGCATTATCAATTTTTACCCGAAATCCATGAGATCTATGAGCCGGTTTGGGATATAACAAAAGATTAATAGCCTATGGTTTTAGCAATAGGGAAAATCTATTAACTTACTTCAAGTTGTCTGCCCTTTAACTGTCGTATCTTATTAATGGATTTATGAAATTGGTAATAAGTCAATTTAGAATTTCGATTTTAATAATCATGTTTTTTGGGACATGGTTGTTGTTGGCCTGTCAATTGTCATCGGAGTATTATGTTAGAATCACCAACCAGAATTCAGATGACTTAATTAATGTAACGGTAGGGTCTGCAAAATTTGGGGCAGTAACATCAGGAAGTACTACCAGTTATTATAGAATCCCCGAAGGGAACAGCGCAGTCAATGGCCAATATAAATCAAACCCTACAGTATTATTAAAAGGGAGCGTTACTGCTACCGGTAATGGAAATCATAAATGGACAGTAACCATTAGTTCCACTGGTACTTTGAGTGTAAAAGAAGATTAATCAATAGTATACTAACCTAACCTTATCCATATGAAAAATGCACTTAATTGGTTTGAAATTCCTGTAACAGATTTTGCTAGAGCCGTTAAATTTTACGAAACCATCTTAGATATGAAAATAGGTGAGATGCCTTTTCCGGATGGCAAGTATGGTATCATGGCTTACGATCAAGAAGGCGTAGGCGGTGGACTTGTGCAAAGCGAAGGCATGGATCCTTCTGCTAAAGGTACGATTGTGTACCTAAATGCAGTAACAGATGTGAATGATCCTTTAAGCAAAGTAGAAGCTGCCGGTGGTAAAATCATCTTTCCTAAAACTTCCATTGGAGTAAATGGATTTATGGCGCATATCATCGATACAGAAGGGAATAGAGTAGGTCTACATTCGATGATGTAAAATTTTTATTTGAATCTTATGAGAAAAATCGTTGCTGCTATTAACATGACAGTAGATGGGTATGCAGATCATACCACCATTAATCCGGATGCTGAAATTCATGATCATTATACCGACTTGATTAATAGTGCGGACACCATATTATATGGGAGGACAACCTATCAGTTGATGGAATATTGGAGAGACTTTTTAGAAAATACTTCCGATCAAAAAGATATGAATGACTTTGCCAAGGCGATAGATAAGATTGTAAAAGTGGTGTTTTCAAAAACGTTATCCAGTGTAGATTGGAAGAGTGCACAACTGGCAAAGGGGAACTTGAAAGATGTAGTTGAATTATTAAAGCAGCAAAAGGGGACCGATATTTTTGTGGGGAGTCCAAGTTTAATTGTGCAGTTGTTAGAGTTAAATCTGTTGGATGAACTTCAATTATGCATACATCCGGTAATAGTGGGCGAGGGTTTACCTTTGTTTAAAAACATCACACAGAGAAGAGAGTTTAAGTTAAATAAGACGAAGTTGTTTGGGTCAGGAGCTGTGGTAATGTATTATGAGGTGGTAAAGTAACCATGCATCAATTCTGTGCTATACTAGAAATCATCGGAGCGAATCCCTTTGTCTTCGTTCCGGAAGATATATTAGAGAAGATATTTTTAGATGCGAAAAAAAACAAGGGACACATACCTATCTGTGGAACAATCAATGGAAAGAAGTATATCCAGACTTTAGTTAGGTATAGTGGAGAATGGCGTTTGTATATTAATACTACTATGCTGCCTAATTCGCCTAAGAAGATAGGAGAAGAGATTGAAGTAACCATTGCTTTTGATCCTATAGACCGAACTATCGAACCTCATCCAAATTGGCTTAAAGCCTTAAAGGAAAATAAAGAAGCGAAGGTGGTTTTTTATCAATTAGCACCTTCGAAGCAAAAAGAGATTGTTCGTTACATTGCCAATCTCAAATCGGAGGAGAGTATTAATAAGAACATTGAAAAAGCGATTGGTTTTCTACTGGGTAAAAACAGATTTGTTGGAAGAGACAAGCCGTAGGCTTTCCAAAGTAATTGTTTTTTAATGTAAGGTATAATGTGATTTTTTTTATAAAATTTTTCCCTATTTATAGATGTCGATAAAAAAGAATACAATCTTTATTGTTCTTTAAATCAATTAATTAAATTTGAATTAATAACTACTACTGCTTGGGTTAGTCCATATATCCTTTTGATTATTTGTATATAAAATTGGACTATTTTGATTTTATTAAGTTTTTTTGATGTAATATTTACATTCTTTGAATGATTATCTAAAATTATAATGAAAAATATACTTTTACTTTTTGTGTTGATTGTTGGAAGTTCTATTCCGGTATGGTCGCAATGTAATAGTTGTAGTCAAACTTTTACAGCGGACGCCACAATTACACCCTCTGCTAATAATCAAGTGATATGCATCACCGGAGGGACGAACTTTAGCTTCACTTCAACTTTTTCCAATGTTACGGTTAAAATTTGTGCACCGGGTGTTACTATATCAACTTTTAGAGTAATGACCGGTGCACTTAATAACAAAGTAGAAGTCTATTCTGAAAATGTTTTGTTCTCTAATCTGTTAGTAGATGCGGATACATTTAAGCTTTCCACTTTTTCTACTAATACACAAATTCAACAAGCGTCCTTAAATAGAAAAACCGTTTTCACGGCTAAAAGTCAATCTTCTCTGTCCATCTTATCGGCCATTACACCAGGTGATCGAATTTTTATTAATGCAGATCAAGGAGCTACTATTAATACTAAAGGGATAAGTTCCAATAACGGAGGTATTATAAGTATAGCCAAAGAAGCGGTTATTAATGTAGACGGTACTTTACACTTACAGAATTATGGTACTCTAATTAATTATAACAAGTTAAATGTAACGGGTGACTTGTACATTCAAGGGGATTCACAAAATGCGATTGTCAATAGATGTGGAGAATCAGAAGTGAACATTAGTGGGCAGTTATTCATCAATCAAGGCTTATTTTATAATGCAGGGGTAGTCATAGCGGATCGAATTACGATCAATAGTAATGCAGGTCCTGTGTATCCTAATAACGGAGCGGTATTAGAAGCGAGACTTTTCTTAACAACCAATAATACAGCTAATATTATTAGAGCGGATAGTTTGGATGCCGGTGCTTGTGCTATGTTCAAGACGCCTGATTATTCCGCATGGAATGCACCATTAACCAATTCTTCACAGATTAATTATTGTGGTAGAGCAGCTACAGTAGCTCAATTAGGCTCTGCAACGGTGAGTTGTACATGTCCTACAGCTCGACAAGTATGTGTACCTGTATGTGTAGCACCAACCAGTGTTTCTATATCGGCTCCCTTCCAGCAAGCTTGTCAAGGTACATCCATCGTATTAACCGGTAATGTATTTGGATTGAATCCTACACATACTTATACATATAAATGGTATATCAATTCGGTTACACCGGCAAACTTATTAAGTAACCCAAGTAATGCTTCAACGATGTCGGTATCATCCACAGGTTCCTATTATTTGGTTGTTTCTGATAATGCTAATCCTACCTTATGTAGCACAACAAGTGCTCCGTTTGTCTTTACAGTGAATCCTGTTCCACCGCAACCAACAATAGGAGCAAGTGGTCCACTTAACTTCTGTGATGGCGGTAGTGTTTCTTTAACGGCTACAGTCACAGGGTTTACAGGCGGAACCTATGCGTGGTCAAATGGAGTAAATACCAATCCTATATCTGTATCATCTTCCGGATCCTATACTGTTATTTATACTTCAGCAGCCAATTGTACGGCTCCCGTATCAGCAGCGACGACGGTAACAGTGAATCCCGTACCACCACAACCAACGGTAGCAGCTAGCGGACCATTAACTTTCTGTGATGGAGGTAGTGTTTCGTTGACAGCAAGTGTGACAGGATTTTCAGGAGGTATTTATACTTGGTCTACAGGTTCTACTTCTAATCCATTAAGTGTTACTACTAGTGGTTCTTATAGTGTTACTTATGTTTCAGCAGCCAACTGTACCACACCAACATCTGCAGCGACAACGGTAACTGTTAATCCTATACCTCCTCAACCAACAGTAGGAGCGAGCGGTCCACTTACTTTCTGTGATGGTGGAAGTGTTTCATTGACAGCTAGTGTGACAGGCTTTACGGGTGGAACTTACACTTGGTCTACAGGTTCTACTACAAATCCATTAAGTGTTACTACTAGCGGTTCTTATAGTGTTACTTATGTTTCAGTATCCAACTGTACGGCTCCAACATCGGCATCTACCACGGTTACTGTTAATCCTATACCTCCGCAACCAACGGTGGCAGCAAGTGGTCCGCTTACCTTCTGTGATGGCGGTAGTGTTTCTTTAACAGCTACAGTCACAGGGTTTACCGGTGGTACTTATGCGTGGTCTAATGGCGCAATTACCAATCCTATATCTGTATCTACTTCCGGTTCTTATACTGTTATTTATACTTCAGCTGCCAATTGTACAGCGCCAATTTCGGCATCTACCACGGTTACTGTTAATCCTATACCTCCGCAACCAATGGTGGTAGCAAGCGGTCCGCTTACTTTCTGTGATGGTGGTAGTGTTTCGTTGACAGCGAGTGTGACAGGCTTTACGGGTGGAACTTATACTTGGTCTACTGGTTCTACTACAAATCCATTAAGTGTTACTACTAGCGGTTCTTATAGTGTTACTTATGTTTCAGTATCCAACTGTACGGCTCCAACATCGGCATCTACCACGGTTACTGTTAATCCTATACCTCCGCAACCAACGGTGGCAGCAAGTGGTCCATTAACGTTCTGTGATGGTGGTAGTGTTTCTTTAACAGCTACAGTCACAGGGTTTACCGGTGGTACTTATGCGTGGTCTAATGGCGCAATTACCAATCCTATATCTGTATCTACTTCCGGTTCTTATACTGTTATTTATACTTCAGCTGCCAATTGTACAGCGCCAATTTCGGCATCTACCACGGTTACTGTTAATCCTATACCTCCGCAACCAATGGTGGTAGCAAGCGGTCCGCTTACTTTCTGTGATGGTGGTAGTGTTTCGTTGACAGCGAGTGTGACAGGCTTTACGGGTGGAACTTATACTTGGTCTACTGGTTCTACTACAAATCCATTAAGTGTTACTACTAGCGGTTCTTATAGTGTTACTTATGTTTCAGTATCCAACTGTACGGCTCCAACATCGGCATCTACCACGGTTACTGTTAATCCTATACCTCCGCAACCAACGGTGGCAGCAAGTGGTCCATTAACGTTCTGTGATGGTGGTAGTGTTTCTTTAACAGCTACAGTCACAGGGTTTACCGGTGGTACTTATGCGTGGTCTAATGGCGCAATTACCAATCCTATATCTGTATCTACTTCCGGTTCTTATACTGTTATTTATACTTCAGCTGCCAATTGTACAGCGCCAATTTCGGCATCTACCACGGTTACTGTTAATCCTATACCTCCGCAACCAATGGTGGTAGCAAGCGGTCCGCTTACTTTCTGTGATGGTGGTAGTGTTTCGTTGACAGCGAGTGTGACAGGCTTTACGGGTGGAACTTATACTTGGTCTACTGGTTCTCATTCCAACCCATTAAGTGTAACGACGAGTGGATCCTATAGTGTTACTTATGTTTCAGCAGCCAACTGTACCGCACCAACATCGGCAGCGACTACCGTTACGGTTAATCCTATACCTCCGCAACCAACAGTAGGAGCCAGCGGTCCATTAACGTTCTGTGATGGTGGAAGTGTTGATTTAACAGCAACAGTTACCGGGTTTACCGGCGGAACTTATGCTTGGTCGAACGGAGCAGGAACCAATCCAATTACAGTGGCAACATCCGGATTTTATTCGGTTATCTATACTTCAAGTGAAAATTGTACGGCCCCAACATCGGCAGCGACTACAGTAACTGTTAATCCTATACCTCCTCAACCAACTGTAGGAGCAAGCGGTCCATTAACGTTCTGTGATGGCGGTAGTGTAAATCTAACTGCATCTGTAAGTGGATTTAGTGGCGGTGTTTATACTTGGTCTACTGGTTCTCATTCCAACCCATTAAGTGTAACGACGAGTGGATCTTATAGTGTTACTTATGTTTCAGCAGCCAACTGTACCGCACCAACATCTGCAGCGACAACTGTTACTGTTAACCCTATTCCTCCAAAACCAACAGTGGTAGCAAATGGCCCGTTAACGTTCTGCGATGGCGGTAGTGTTGATTTAACGGCTACAGTTACCGGGTTTACCGGCGGAACTTATGCTTGGTCGAACGGAGCAGGAGCCAATCCAATTACAGTGGCAACATCCGGATCTTATTCGGTTATCTATACTTCAAGTGAAAATTGTACCGCACCAACTTCCGCAACTACCACAGTAACTGTTAATCCAATTCCACCGCAACCAACGATAGGAGCAAGTGGTCCATTGACCTTCTGTGATGGTGGTAGTGTTTCATTGACAGCAAGTGTGACAGGCATTACGGGTGGAACTTATACTTGGTCTACAGGCTCTACTACGAATCCATTAAGTGTAACTACTTCAGGTTCCTATAGTGTGACTTATGTATCCTCTGCGAATTGCACCGCACCAACTTCCGCAACTACCACTGTAACGGTTAACCCGATTCCTCCTCAACCAACGGTAGCAGCAAGCGGTCCATTAACGTTTTGTGATGGCGGTAGCGTCGATTTAACAGCAGATGTCACAGGATTCACCGGTGGTACTTTCACTTGGTCTACAGGTTCCCATGTCAACCCATTAACCATAACTACTTCCGGATCTTATTCGGTTATTTATAAATCTGCTGAAAATTGTACAGCCCCAACATCGGCTGTAACTTCGGTAACAGTAAATCCTATACCTCCGCAACCAACGGTAGCAGCAAGTGGTCCGTTAACTTTCTGTGATGGTGGAAGTGTAAATCTAACTGCTAGTGTGATTGGCTTTACAGGTGGAACTTTTACTTGGTCTACAGGATCAACTACGAATCCATTGAGTGTAACAACCTCCGGTTCTTATAGTGTTACTTTTATTTCATCAGCGAGCTGCACAGCCCCAACATCGGCAGCGACTATGGTAACAGTAAATCCTATACCTCCACAACCAACGGTAGCAGCCAGCGGTCCGTTGACTTTCTGTGATGGCGGTAGCGTCGATTTAACAGCGGATGTCACAGGATTCACCGGTGGTACTTACACTTGGTCTACAGGTTCCCATGTCAACCCATTAACCATAAGTACTTCCGGATCTTTTTCTGTTATTTATAAATCTGCTGAAAACTGTACCGCACCAACTTCCGCAGCTACCACAGTTACTGTTAATCCAATTCCACCACAACCAACGATAGGAGCAAGTGGTCCACTTACTTTCTGTGATGGTGGAAGTGTGACTCTAACTGCATCTGTAAGCGGATTTACGGGAGGTACTTACACTTGGTCGAATGGCGCTACTTCTGAATCCACTTCTATTACTATCTCTGGTAGCTATTCGGTGATTTATACTTCAGCAGTGAGCTGTACGGCACCAACATCGGCTGCCACTGTCGTAACGGTGAATCCGATTCCTCCTAAACCAACCATCGATGCTAGTGGACCGTTAGCCTTCTGTGAAGGTGGTTCCGTTACACTTTCGGCCTTGGTTCCAGGTTTTACCGGAGGTACTCTTCAATGGTCTAATGGAGAAGTTTCCACAAGTATATTGGTTTCCGTATCCGGCAAGTTTGCCGTAACATATACCTCAAATGAAAGTTGTGTTTCTCCGGCATCGGACACTACTAATGTAATTGTTTACCCAACTCCGGAAATACCTGTTGTTTCCTATTCCGGAAATTTAGGTATTTGCCCCAGTGACTCTGTGATAGCTAAAATCAATCGAGTATTACCGAATGGATTATTTGAGTGGTATAACGAAAATCAATCCCTACTGTCTTCTTTAGATTCTCTCATTATTAAATCAGCCGGAACGTATTCTGTCCGATTTGTTTCCGGCGAATCTTGTGTATCCACTCAAAGCATCCCCTTCGCAGTAAGTATGTTGCCCTTGAATACGATGGCTGTTGCGGGTGCGGATAAAGTAATATGTAATTCATCCATAGTCCTAACAGGGAATACACCTACAGCAGGTGTTGGCACTTGGACGGTTTCTTCTTTATCTGCACCTATTACTATCGCATCTACCAATGGGATGAGTGCTACGGTCGACAATTTAGCTTATAGATCTATTTATGAATTTGTCTATACTGTAGACGGTGCTTGTGGTTTACCAAGTAGCGATACTGTGAAAGTGTCTGTTGGTTTGGACAATTTTGGCTTGTCCGGATTACAAGTGCCGGCTGATACCCTATGTGTGGGTGTAGCTAGAACTGTTAGTGTGAATGCCCTAGGTGGTTCAGGTAATTATTTATATACCTGGGTGAACTCTCAAAATCAAACTAAAATTTCTACTACGATTAATACCTACCAAATTACGCCGCAATTTGTGTCTTCTGATTGGTATGTATATGTGGAAGATAAAAATAACACAGGTTGTTTGACAGATACGTTACCTATTCATATTTCAGCTCTGGAAAAACAGAACCTGTTTATACCAAATTTATTAACGCCTAACGGAGATGGTAAAAACGATGTGTTTCAAATATTAGATACGGATGTTCAAGGTCGATTTATGATACCTACCGGTAGTTATTTAGAAATATACAACCGTTGGGGTGATCGTATCTATATGGCAAATGATTATCAAAGTAATTGGGGTGCTCCTAACACATCGGATGGTATGTATTTTTATTATATCAAAACGGGATGTGGCGATGTTGAATATAAAGGTTGGGTACAAATTATTGGGGATTCGAATAATTAATTCTAAGATTATGATATAACTTTTAAAAACAGTATTTTCATAGACCTTTAACTAAGCAAAATGAGAGTACTGTTTCTTTTTCTACTGATTTTAAGTGGTTATTCGTTGTCCGCTCAAAATTATTCCAATCTGCATACCAAGAATAAAAAGTCTATTGCCGCATATAAACAAGCTGATTTGTTGCAGCAACAAAGACGATATAATGAAGCGATTAATTTATTAGACCAAGTAATCAAAAAAGACCCAACGTTTCCGGAAGCTTATTTCAAGGTAGGAGGATTGTTTTATGCCATGGGTAATAAACATGAAGCAAAACAATATTTTTGTAGAGGTGCTGATTTAATAACTAATGAGAAGTCTTTTGCAGGAGCATATTATACAGCAGGGGAGTTATGTTATTTGGAAGGCGAATATGAAAAGGCTAAGACCTATTTTCAACGCGCTTTAGATGTACAGCCAAACGATAAAAAAATACTGGAACAAACCCCAATGTATTTGAGACGTTGTGATTTTGCCTTAGAACAAATGCAACACCCTTTGCCCTTTAATCCTGTAAAACTACCTCCGGTAGTGAATGCTTATTATGTACATTCCCATCCGGTTATTTCTGCCGATCAAAAAACGTTAGTGTATACCGTACGTTCTGGTATTGGAAATAATGATGATGAAAATATTGTGATGACCAAATGGGATGGTAAAGAATGGTCTACGCCGGTTCCTATTTCAGATAAAATCAATTCCACTAATAATGAAGGTACTTGTAGTATGTCATTAGATGGTTCTATTTTAGTTTTTGTAGGTTGTTCTCGAAAAGATGGTTTAGGTTCATGTGACTTATACATCTCTAAAAAAGTAAATGGAGAATGGACAGTGCCGGTCAATATGGGAGATGCCATCAATAGTACCGCATGGGATTCACATCCAAGTTTAAGTCCGGATGGTCGCGTGTTATATTTTACTTCCGGAAGAGCAGGTGGGCTTGGAAAAGAAGATATATATGTGAGTTATATGAAAGAAGATGGGACTTGGTCTAAAGCTAAAAATGTGGGTGCACCTATTAATACACCCGGTAGTGAAACCTCTCCATTTATTCACCCTTCTTCCGGTAGATTATATTTCTCTTCCAATTTTCATTTAGGAATGGGCGGGGAAGATGTGTTTTATTCCAACTTGACAGATACTGCTTGGTCAGAGCCTGTGAATCTAGGTTACCCCATTAATACTCATTTGAATGATGGTACTATGTTCATTACCATCGATAATCAAAAAGGGTATTACTCTAGATTTGATAATCAGAATAACTATATGTCAAGAGTTTTTCTTTATGAATTCTCTTTCCCGGATGCTATTAAGCCTAGTGAAATAAGTACCTACGCACAAGGACATATTTATGATAAAGTAACGAAACTTCCATTGGCTGCTACCATAGAGTTGATTGACTTATCTACCGGTAAAGTAATTCAAAAAGTAAGCTCCGATGGAAAGACGGGAGAATATACGGTAGTTATAACGGAAGGTAAAGAATATGGATTGTTTGTGAGTAAAGAAGGGTATTTGTTTGAATCCCTACACTTAAATTATAAACAACCGGCCAATTTTAATCCGGTAAGTATGGATGCTTATTTAGGTCCTATCAAGTCAGGTGAAAACATTACCTTGAACAATATCTTCTTTGATTTTAACTCCACCACATTAGAAGATAAATCGATAACAGAATTAAAGAAATTAGTTGATTTAATGCAGAAAAATCCTACCATGAAAGTAGAGTTAAGTGGCCATACGGATAATGTGGGATCTGATGCGGCTAATAAGACATTGTCGTTTAATAGAGCTAAAGCAGTACATGATTATCTGGTTGCCCAAGGCATCGATTCAAAGAGGTTAGTTACGAAAGGCTTAGGTGCTACTCAACCCGTAGCAGATAATACCTCTGAAGATGGCAGAGCCAAAAATAGACGCCTAGAAGTCAAAGTTCTTTAAAATACCATGTATCAAAATTTTTAAAACAATTTAACCAACCTAATACTATGTTTATTTACATCATCATCGGACTTGTCGTCTTTTTACTTTTCTCCGGATTTGTAACTGTGAATCAAGGTACAATTGCAGTGATTACCATCTTTGGTAAATACCAACGTTTGTTATCTCCCGGATTAAGTTTTAGAATTCCGTTCATCGAGAAAATTCATTCACGTATTTCAATTCAAAATCGTTCAGTAGAATTAGAGTTTCAAGCCGTAACACAAGATCAAGCGAATGTATATTTTAAAGCGATGTTGTTATATGCCGTTATAAATCAATCGGAAGGCACTATCAAAAACGTAGCATTTAAATTTGTGGATTATCAGAACTTCATGCAGGCGTTAGTGAGAACGATTGAAGGTACTATTCGTAGTTTTGTAGCGACGAAGAAACAATCAGAAATCTTGGGCTTAAGAACGGAGATTGTAGAAGAAGTGAAAGGACATTTAGATGCTACTTTGGAAGAGTGGGGATATCATATGATTGATATTCAATTAAACGATATTACGTTTGATGAAGAGATTATTAAATCCATGGCAAAGGTAGTTGCCTCTAATAACTTAAAAGCTGCAGCAGAAAATGAAGGACAAGCTTTATTGATTACTAAAACAAAAGCTGCAGAAGCGGAAGGTAATGCGATTAAGATTTCTGCTCAGGCAGAAAAAGAAGCTTCTATTCAACGTGGACAAGGTATTGCTTTATTCCGTCAGGAAGTAGCAGCCGGTATGGCGAGTGCTGCCAAGCAGTTTACAGATAATAAATTAGACAGTTCTTATTTGTTATTCTCCATGTGGACAGAATCCATCAAACACTTTGCTGAACATGGTAAAGGAAATGTTATTTTCTTAGATGGATCTCCGGAAGGAATGGAGAAAACGATGAAGCAAATGATGGCACATTCACAGATGATGGATAAGAAATAGTATTTAGTTACTAGAAGTTAGTATTTAGTAATTTTGATTTTGTCTAATTACTAAATACTAGCAACTAGAGACTATTGGAATAATTTAGAATAGTTAGTAATGAGCATAAAGCATTTTTTTACAATAAGTGTATTTTTATGTATGACAATTCTTGCACATTATTCATATGCTCAGGAATGTAATGCTGTTTCTATCTATTTTGGACCCGGTAAGTATTCTTTGACCAAAGAAGATGTAATAAAAATCAAACATGTAATATCTGTCGCATCTTCCTATAAAATTGCAAAGATTATAGTTGAAGGTCATAGTGATACAACCGGAAGTCAAAAAAGTAATACTATCCTTTCTCAGAGAAGAATTGATGCAACCGTATTAGCTCTAAAACCTTTGCTTAATTCCTATACCCAAATTCAAACAATTAATAATGGAGAGTTGAACCCTGTTTCATTGACAGATTTAACCCTAAATAGATGTACTAACATTACGATTATATTAGATACATTGATAAACCTAGGTAAACAAGGAGAGGCAGAGTTATGGCTTAATACTAAAAAGTTGTTAGGCGAAGGTAAATCTTGCGATTTCACCATGAAGGTCACAGGGTTTAATTATAAACAGTGGGGTGATGTTTATCCAGCAATACCATTATCGGATAGAGGAAAAGCATATAATGTTTATATATTTAACAGGTGTTTTAGTGTTTATGTATTACCGGATTCATTTTATAATCCAGTAACACATATTGGTGTATTTGATCCACCACTTGATTTGTTACATTGTTCACCTGATCAAGACTCACTTAACTTTAGTTATAATGCAGATAAAATTTTATATGATAGCATTTCGAAAAGTTACTATTTGATTGTTGATTGTCATCTACCTGGAGGTGTTTGTTGTGCAGGAGCAATACCCCCTTGTGAAAGTATAGTCTTTGTTCCTGAACAAACTATGACACATGTAACAACATTTTCGTATGTAAGATATCATAGAGCGGATACGGTTGTTGTTAGGGATGAATTGGTATGGAGAGATTGGAAATGTACTACTAATTTTGATGAATCTCCCAATGTTTACAGTATTGCTATGTTTGATTCTACCTATTATTATTTGAAGGGTGATATTGAACAGTATAAAAGAACCGATACTAGTTCATTCCTTTATTTAGGAGAAAAATATACTAGGCAATATGGACAAGCTATATTTCAGTTGAAACAAGAAGATTATACTTCATTTACAGCTCCAACTGGGAATTATTTTGTTGTAAAAATAAAGAAGGGGTACGTTCCCGGTTATTATTTAAATGAATACAAGAAGTTAATTCCATTTGAAAACATTCGAAAAAGAAAATATAAATGTTATGTGATCGATTTTCCGACGAGTATTGGATTGCAAAAAGAAGATAAAGTCCTATTGGATAAAGAGGTTAATATTAAAAAGAAAACTAAAAAGTCAGGAACGTATATGAAGATTAGCCCTCGCTAATTCATTTTTATCTAATTACTAAATACTAGCGGCTAGAGACTATCCATCGGATTCCAAAATAACTCCTCAAATTTTTGTACTTGATCATCCACCACCTTAATTCCCTCTTTTTCTAAAAGCTCTTGCATTAAAGTAGGAGTGGAGAAATGATGTTTGCCTGTTAAAAGTCCGTTTCGATTGACAACTCTATGGGCGGGAACTTTAGGTTTTACTTGATGCGCTGCGTTCATAGCCCAGCCAACCATTCTAGCAGAGACTCCCAAATAATTACCAATAGCCCCATAAGAAGAAATCCGACCTTTGGGTATCAGTCGGACAACTTCATATACATCTTGAAAGTTAAACTTTTCTGAATCTTTCAATTTCCAATTAATGTTGGAAGTTGAACAGATATTTCGATTTCTGCTTCTTAGCTTTTTTGTGACTATGGTGCTTTCCTTTCTTACTTTCCGGAGGAGAGCTTACTACAGCTGTAGATAGAAATACAATCGAAAGTATAAATACAATCGATGTAACAGTTTTAGTGAAATAAGTTTTCATGGTCAGGTCTGATTAATGTGTGCAAAATACTAAAAAATATTCAAATATTACAATAATTCATTTTATTGAAATTTCTTAACATTGGAAAAACCGGAAATAATGAACTAATGGTCAATAATTTTCGTAACTAGTATTAAGAAATTGTTAAGAAACCATTAAACTAATATTAATTATGAAAAAGCTCTTCTTTATCATAGCAATGGTTTTTACAGCTAGTGCTGTAACTATGGCGTCAAATTCAGGTAGCAAATCCTCTAAAGGAACAAAAGTTAGGTCGACTAATAGGACAATTTCTGATCTAATGCTGAGTGCTCCGGTAAAAGCGGGAGAACAATCGGTGTTAGTATCATTTTCTGTAGATAATCAGGGTGTTATGCATGTGCAGCAAGTCCTAACCAATGATGAAAGCATGAAGACATATGTGTTTCAACATTTAAATGGTAAGCGTATTAATCTATCCGATGCAGAGCGTGAGCGTGGTGTAGTAAAATTAGTATTTCATAATACCAATAACTCCAATCTGTATTTTCAGTACTAAGAAATACAATTTATAGAAGATAATTAAAGCATTCAGGTACAGTACTTGAATGCTTTTTTTGTATTATTAAGAAATTGTTTTTTACTAAACCAGTTTATCATGATTAAATTCATTTCAACAGTTATTATTTCAATTTGTTCTGTCTTGGCAGGTTTTAGCCAAGTGATTCCGGGGGATTACAACAAAAATTACAAAGCCGGAGATTTTCACATGTTAAGTGAAGAACCCAATTTGGCTATACCGTATTTAGTCGAGGCGTATAAAGTAAAACCGAGTCCAATGTTGGCTCAAAAAATCTATCAATGTTATATCGATATAGATGATGAAGATCGTATTCTACCTTATTTGAAAGCGGCTAAAGAGGGTGGTATAAAAGAGAAGAAGATGGACTTCTACTTTGGTAGAGCTTACCATAGACTTCATAAGTTTCCGGAAGCAATAGAGTCTTATAATGCCTATATGCTTACCTTAAAAAGCAATGAACACCATGAATTGCAATTAACTCAAAAGTATATACAGCAATGTAGATATGGGATGGAGTTAATGAAAAATCCACAAAAGGTAATCATTAAAAACTTAGGGCCTAATGTGAATACTCCCTATCCGGATTATGTACCGGTAGTATCTGCTGATGAGACCGTTTTAATTTTTACTTCCAGAAGAGACAATACAACCGGGGGCAAGAGAGATACAGATGGTGAGTTTATGGAAGATATATACCAATCACATAAAATCAACGATAGTACCTGGTCTAAACCAATAGATATTGGGAATGGGATTAATACCGATTCCCATGATGCTTGCGTGGCACTTTCACCGGATGGTATGGAGTTGATTCTATATCGTGTAACCGGTAGTGATGGGGGAGATTTATATGTAAGTAATCTAAAAGGAGATTTATGGTCTAAGCCGGTAAAGTTTGGTAATACCATCAATACTAAGTTTTGGGAACCAAGTGCTACTATCACCGCAGATGAGAAAGTAATCTTTTTTACCAGTAATCGAGATGGTGGTTATGGTGGAAGAGATATTTACATGACTAAACTACAAGAGAACGGACAGTTTGGACCTGCCATCTTGTTAGGGCCTAAAATCAATACTCCTGAAGACGAAGATTCACCCTTTATTCATGCGGATGGTAAAACTCTATACTTCAGCTCCAAAGGTCATAAAACGATGGGTGGATTTGATATATTCTCTTGTACCATCAATACCGAAACTGGAGAAATTTTAACTGAACCTGTAAATATTGGTTATCCGATTAACACAGCGGGTGATGATGTATTCTTTGTATGGTCAGCTGATAATAAACGCGCTTACTTTTCATCCGAAAGAGATGGAGGATACGGTGAGAAGGATTTATACATGTTAATTCGTGAAGAAGCTAAAGCCGCTTTAGTAATGGTGAAAGGTCAAATCATTCATTGTGATGGTAAAAAACCGGTAGCTGCAACTATCAAAGTAACAGACTTAGCCACTCAAAAGCTAGTAGGGGTTTATAACTCCAATGCTTCTACAGGGAAGTACACCGTAGTGTTACCTGCAGGTAAAAATTACGCGATAGCAGTAGAGGCTCCGGGTTATTTATTCCATTCAAGTAACATCAATATTCCTTTATTGGAAAAGTATGTTGAAATCGTAGATACCGTTTGTATGAATAAGATTCAGGTGGGTAAAGCCATCGTTTTACGTAACGTGTTTTTTGATGTCAATAAATCTACTTTACGTCCAGAATCAGTTCAGGAATTAGATCGATTAGTAACTATTTTGAAAGAGAATCCGACAATTAAAATTCAGATCTCAGGTCATACCGATAGTGATGGTAATGATGATGCAAATATGAAACTTTCGGATGATAGAGCAGGAGCTGTAGTGCAATATCTGATTTCAAAAGGAATTGATGCTAAGCGTTTAACTTTCAAAGGATATGGAGAAACGAAGCCTATGGCACCGAACGATATTCCTGAAAATAAACAACTAAACCGAAGAACGGAGTTTGAGATTATTAGCCAGTAGGCTAAAAGCTAGTCAGAGTTAAAGGTATTTAAGAACTAGTCGAAATAAAAGAAAAAGCCACCTAACAGAGGTGGCTTTTTCTTTTTATATAGGTTTAAGTTAAATCTGGGTATCCTAAATAATCATCTTGCTTCACCCAGCTTTTAAACCCTCAGCTTAATAATATGTTTGTGGGGTAGGCGGCCCTTTACGCTTAGCCTTATTAACATCGTAATCCTGATTGAGCTCTCTAGGATGGATTTTTTCTAGCTCTTTTCTTTTTTGTTTTGATTTATCTTGTTGCTCTTGCAATGCAGCATCGTCTTCATGATTGTAGAACTGACGATCATCATTGATGGTAGCATTACCTAATTTTTTAGACTTAGGTACTTTTTGCTTTCCTGTTTTGCAGGAAATAATGAACACTGAAAGTATTCCAACGAGAAAAATAGAATATGTGAACTTTAGGCGCATATAAACATTACAACCCTAAGTTATAAAAAAAGTTCATTAATTACCTGGGTAGAAGGTCTCAAATGTATTATCGTCATAAAAAAAGACAATTTTTACCGCTTTTCTAGTAGCTGTACTTGGGTTTGGTTTACTTGTAGTGGCAATTGGCTCAAATATAGGGGCACCTGCTAACGAGGTTGGATTGGGTTCTGTATTGGTCGGGGTTGTTGTTGCTAAAGGAGCAGGCTCAGGCTTTACTACAGCTACAGGAGTCTGTTCTATTGTTTCGATAGGAGTATCAACAGGACTAGATGGTTCACTTGCCTGGCTAGTCTCTTTCTTCTCTTTAGTATTGATGGCCGTGTTCGCTTCTGTAGGTTCAGGTGTGCTCTCAAATTTATTAGCTACAGCAGGAGGTAAGGGAGCCGGTTCTGCTACTTTACCAACTTCATCAAATAAGTTCAGTTGTTTCATTGGTCCTTTGCCCATAATAAGCCAAGAGGGGTTAATGTCCGGAAATTGAAGTAATACTTTTTGAATAAAATCTAAGCTGGGCTTATTCCTGCCCGACATTAAATGCGAAATACTCGACCGCTGTACTTCAATCTTATCAGCAAAAGCACCTGCTGAGAAGCCGTAAGCCTCCATGAGTAATAACAACCTATTTACAATTGTTTCATCCATAGTTACAAATGTAATAAACTTAGAAATAACATCTGTAACTTTATTTAAATATATTTAAACAATTGAATAATAAATAGTTAATCATATAGTTTACATTTGTAATTACAAATGTAAACTATATGATGTTACAAATGTATATTGTTTATAACTGGAATTTAAAGTGGAAAGGTATGTTGGTAAGTGAAATATTAGAAAACATTATGGTGGATATATTAAAAATGTAAATCGAAAATGTTTTAGATTTACTTAAATAAGAGCCCTTTTTGGTTTATGAATATTAGATTACAACTGTTACTATGGTGTATACTCACTTGTTCACAAGTTTATGCACAAGATAGTCTAGTGAAAGTTCAGTCAGCCCGATTTTGGGAAGCCTTTTTGAAAGATGATTCTTTGGAAATCAGTGATTTATATGCTACAAGAGAAGAGTTTTGGTTATATGCCAAGGAATCCTATGTTTTAGGAGAGGTTCAGGATACATTAAAAAGAAGATTTTACAATATTAGAACCTATCATTATGTTCAGTTTTATGGTGATATAGCTTTAGTTAAGGCAAAAGCTGCGAAGGTTTACAAGATAAAATGGAACAAAGTGGAGTTAAAAACCGTGCAGGTGCATTACAGGGAAAGGAATGTTTCCGGTTTTTTATATAAAAGCTATGACACTTCCATTGAATTTATTTACAAAAAAGCCACCTATTCAATTCAAATAGATGGCTTTATTCCTGTTCAAAAAGGTATAGAAATGAAGATCTATGCCAATATGTTGACCTTGGTTAAACGGTAATGTTATAGAAATACTGCAATACCTACAAAGAATGTATTAAGTACTATGTAGCTGATTAATACAATTCTAGATCCTATTTTATTAATTCTTTTTGCTTTGGCATGGTTTCCTTTTCGATCAATCATTACTAATGATAAAGCATTGAAAAATATAGTAAGGAAAATAAATAGGAACGTGATGGTGTGTAGAGTGTCTACTAATGTAAAATCGGATGTTTCTGGTAGTAATGAGTCTATGATATATTTATTACCGACTGCCGCAAAAAGACCACCTACTGGTAATCCAAATCTTGGTTCAACTTCCTCTACATCAATCAAAAAGCTAAGTGTTCCAATAAAGAATGCAATATACATACCCAAGAATATTTTCATGAATAGACCTAAGGCATCTCTTGTTAAGGTAAGTTCTATATTAAAGCAGTCGTATTCAGTTCTTTGTTCGGTAAGCCTAGGATCGCCAAACTTGGTATCGTAGATGTTGGTATCTCTAAAAACTTTAAATTCTTTTATTTTCCATCCATCTACGTTCATCGTGGGGGCATAAGTACTTCCTTGCGTGTCAGGATTGTATACCAGGTATCGTTTGTCGTACATGGTATTTTCAATGCTCAGATTCAATTTTTGCTCATCAAAAGGGTAGTCTTGAACGTTCCATGATTGCTTCATTACAGCAATCAATTTCATTAATACCCATGTTTTGCCCTGGATTGTATCTACAATCACATCAGGTTTTTCGAATGATTTAGCATTGGGAATCTCCACCTGTGTAGTGAAATCGAAGTCCGGATTGGAGTATAAAAACCATAGCCAAAAACGCATGGTATACTCTTTATCATGGAAATTGATGTCATGCAACGACATTAAATAACTCCCCACTTTAACGGTATCAGGCTTGTTTTTTGCTGAATAGCCACTTAAGCTAACTAGTATTAATGTGATACTAACCAGTATTTTATAAACTTTATTAAGGTGTAACATGTAGCCAGCCTTTATAAGTGTAATGTGTGTATTTTTGAGTTAAGATGACATAGTATACTCCGGAAGGAAGTTTGCCGGATGTCTCCCAGTCATTGTTGAAAACAGATTGGTAATGAATTCTGGATCCCCAACTGTTGTATACTTCAAGTTCAAAAATATCCAACGGAAGGTATTTCACTTCAAAGATATCATTTTTCCCATCATTATTTGGCGTAATAAGGTTAGGAACTTCAATAAATACACTACAATCGGGTTGATAGTTGATGCGGTTAGTACAACCGGTAACACTATTTTTTAATTGTACAAAATAAAGGTCTTTGGCATTTCTATTCACCTGAATAGTACTTGTAGTTTCTCCGGTATACCATTGCCAAGTATCGGCAGTGGTTTGTAATTCGAGGGCTACTTGAATAGTGGTGCAAAAATCTTTAAGTTCCTGAGGGATTGTTGATATGATACCTTCAGGTAAAGATATACTTTTTATAGTAATGGTGTCGTAATACGAGCAATTAAAGCTATCCTTTGCAATAATACTCCATTTTGTTAAAGGAGTATTGGAGCCTATTAGCAATAAGGAGTCTTGTGTTTTTCCATTATTCCACAAATAGGAGCTGAAGGGTTGTAGCGTATGAATAATCAAGGTATCATTCATACAAACAGAATCTAGGTCGGCGCTTATGATATCGTTGGTAAAGCTTGGCCAGCCAATCTTTACACTATCGGTAAACACGCAAACATCTTTTTGGATGGTCACTTTATAGGTTCCAGTATCTGAAACTACGATTTGAGGTCCGGTCTCCATGTTTGGTTCCCAGAGGTAGCTATCTTTATCAATTCCTCCATCCAAAGTGATACTACTACCTTTACATATAACACTATCTCTTCCTAAGTCTACAAAGCCAAAATCGGAAAAATAGCCAAATCGAAATCCGGTATTGGTATACCCGTTATAGGTGGCTAAGTGGAAATATCCATTAGGGTTAGAAACGATATAGGGGGTATTTACTTGAATTTCAGATGTAGTAAATGTTTTGATGGCAAAAACCCAATCAATATTTCCCTCCACTTCTGAAAATGAACTCATTTGCGTAAATGGCTGACCATTAATCAAAAAGCTATTTTCATTACCTTTTTTAGTTAGGAGAGCGAGCTGAAAGGGTTCTTCGTTCGATCTGAAAAATCCAATCCTTTTGGAGCCAGTACATTGGATCGTAGGTAGAATACATTGCCCAAGTTCATTTCCGTAAGAAGCTGTTTGCAATACTGCAATGGGATGGTCGGCTTTAATATAAGCTGTTTGTTGAATATCCAAGGTCACGCTCTGCATGGAGTGTAAAAGATAAGTATTGGAAATCGTCCCCTGAATAACGTCTATATAGGTGTTGTTTTCAGTGCCAGCAATAGTGACCATGTTAGTAGAATCACCTACGATAGGGTTATATGGTTGAATCACAATATATTCAAGTCCCAGCTTAGAAACAGGAATTAATTGATCGCCACCAAGGTCATAATTGACATCCCTTACCATTGAATCGTCAAACAAGGTAACAGCGATAGGTTTATTGGAAGTAATTTTGCTACCGGAAGGGTGTCCAAAGGCTAACGCACTAATGCTTCTTCCACTCCAAGTCTGCCCTTTGTTTAGGGTAATGGTAAAGGGTGTAAATCCACTATGTCCAACAATGGATCTGGTGGGGGTGATTTCAATTATTGTTTGGTTTTCTGAAGCTACAATATCAAAACCTGACGTAGCATTTACAGTTATTTGATTATCCCAAACAGTTTGAAATGGTAATATAAAATTGGTTCCTAAAGCATTTCGCCCTTTCAAAGTGAATATATCAGAGTTGGTACCTGGAGCAAATGAATTTGTTCCGTAAACCTCGTAATATACTGAAATATAATCTGTTGATTCTATATAAATGCCTTTGCTTAATACTGTATTGGCGGGTTTATTTTCTATTGCATCTATCCAATCGGTCATATTAACAGAAACGATAGAGTTCGCTTGAAGTGAAACCGTTTTTGGAGCCAATGAATTATTAGCCGGTTGTTTGATAGTGACATTGACAGGTTGGTCGTAGGATTGGATTTTGAAAAATATGGGACGATCTGCGTGGGTTGAACTTACTTCCGGGGCCACAAACCAAAATTGTTTATCTATCTGAGCGGAAGAGATAAAGACAAAAGCTAACACAATCAAAGTGCTTAGTGTGCATTTAACAAGGATGGGTTTAAACATAGTGAGTTAGCAATCGAACTCACAAATTAAAAAAATACCGCTGAATTTAAAATTAATGCAGCATAGTAGAGGTACCCTTTAAATCGAATTCGGTCCCATCATAATATTTACCTTTTACTACATAAGTATAAACAGCAATCGACTGATCATAAGAGTTACTGTTAATCTCACCACTCCATCCTTTATTAGCTTCTGTAAAAGAGGATGTTTGATATACAATTTGTCCCCATTGGTTGTACACTATGAACTTAAAGCCATCATCTTGAATCATAAATCCAAATACTTTTAGAACTCTGTTTTCCTCCTGACTGGCCTGAGGTGAAAATACATTAGGAACAAAAACTAAAAATGGATTAGCCGTAAAGAATGTTACTTGAACAGTGTCTGAGTTATAGCAGTCTTTAATAGGGTCATATACTTTTGCATATATTTTCCCATCTGCAACAAGGGTATGGTTGATACCTGTACCTAATAATGATCCGCCAAAAGTATCAAACCATTCAACGGTAAAGCTAGGATCGGTATAGGCTGTTAATACCATAGGGTTGTTATTGAAGCCAATGGTATCGGGAGAGCCGGACACTTTTAATGCCGGGCCATATCCTTGAGTACGTATGGTTGTATCACCCATACACCCTATGGAATCTTTTGCTATAACAGTATAAATAGTTTCATCAATTCCTACCGGAACTATGTAGGAGTTGTTGTTGGGAGTGGTTGTGCCTAAAGGTGCCCAAGTATATTCATAGCCTACACCGCCGGTAAGTCCACCATTAGCAAAAACGATCATCTGAACATTTAAGGAGGCACAAGCAATTGTATCAATAAAATTAGGGGTAACCGTGATTCTACTTAGTTGATTAACATCTACTGTCGTTGAATTGACACATCCTCTATTATCCGTAGCTGTTAATGTGATAGTATTTACACCTGTACTAGTAGGAGTGTAATTAGTACTACTACCAGTGGTTGTACTCAATCCCGGTGCGCCGGACCATACATAGGTATAGCTTGCTAAATAGGTATCTACTATTAATGCTTCTAGATGTACGGTTGCACCATGACAAATACTAGTGTCCTTGCCAGCTGATAATGTGAAGTAAGGAGATGTTCCCGGTGGATGCTGATAAATGTTGATGGACTTATTAACGGTACATTGAATACCATCCTTAATAGTTACCGTGTAGGTGTTGGTTCCAACAGTAGAAGGAGTAATTACCGGGTTACTGATATTGACATTGCTAACTCCGGTTGAAGGAGACCATGAGTAGGTAAATGGTCCATTACCCACAGCACTAGAAGTTACTTGTAAGTTGGTTCCAAAGCAAATAGCCGTATCAGGAGTTATATTAATGGCAGGTGCAGGGCTAAATAGAATAGCTTTATCATCTCTAAACGCACATCCGGTACCTAAATTTTGAATTATTAATCTGTAGGTTCCAGCGGTACTAACAGTTATAGCGTCTACATTAGTGGCACCTGTACTCCAGCTATATTTAAATAAAGGCGATGAACCCGCAGGGGGTAAGGCGTTACCGGTGGTGGTAGTGGGTTTAATTTGAACTGAATTACCACTACATATAGTAGTATCATTTCCTAAAGTAAAACCAACAGATACATCTCGTCGGAATGATTTCTGAGCAGAAACATTACAACCGTTAACATCTTTTGCTGTTACGATAAATGTTACAACGCCTTCTGTGGAGGATAATACCGTAGTGTTAACAGTTAAATTTTGAGTAGAAGCAATGAGGTTAGATAAGTTTGCCTTATACCATTTGTAATCGGTAAACCCATTGGTAGCGCTAACGGTTGTATCTCGACTACTACATGCATAAAAGTTCGTTGCTGTGATAGGGTTGCCACTACCATTCAACATGTTAAACGTAGCAGGGGTGTGTAAGGTAATAGTGATAGTGTCTTCAGCGGAATTCCAAGTACCTGTTCCGGAATTGAAATAGGATATTTTTGCCACCCAACGTCCTATGATAGTTGTGTTAATACTTTGAGCATTTTGTGTCGTAGCATTGTCCAAATTTCGCCATTCATAAATGGGGACACCGGAAGGCGGCGCTAGAGATATGTTATTTGCTTGTAAGTTAAAGGTCGAACTAGGGCAGACTTTGGCTGTTTTGGCACCTCCAGGTACTACAGTGGTTCCGTTTAACTTGATTCCTATGGTTATAGACTGTCCGTTTACATCGATAAACGATGTAAGTAATATTAAGCAATACGTAAGTAGAATCCGAACCATCCTATCTATTATACGTTTATTTCATAAAATATATCCAACTTTTTATGAAAAAGTAAATGAAAAACTAAAGATAGCAAAACTTTTTCATATGATAAAAAAGTGGATTTGTCTAAAAAAAATGCTATTTATGTATTTAAATAACGATATCATCCTTAAAAAGTATAATTACAAAAGGGTTGGTGCGTTGTATAGATTATTATTTTTATACATGAATAGAAGTGTGTCACATCAAAGTCGTTGGATTATAACTTTGATAGTTAGTATTTTAGCTATCACAAAGTTAGTGGCACAGGACCCTATTTTTTCTCAATATTACGCTAGCTCTTTGTATTTAAATCCTGCTTTAGCAGCTTCCGAACAAAACATAACGGCGGGCTTTAATTCTCGTGTTCAATGGAAAAGTATAGTGGCACCCTATACAACCAATCAAGCTACTGCAATTTTACCTATCTATTCCAAAACTGAAAAGTTTCAAAACATCGGTGGAGTGGGATTATCATTCTTTAACCATAAGGCAGGTCAAATAGGATTAAATACTACAGGAGTGAATTTGAATTTAGCTTATGTGATTCAATTGTCAGACGACCATCATATCCTTGCAGGTGTACAAGTAGGGTGGATTCAAAAGAAAATAGATTTTGGTTCCGGACAGTGGGGAAGTCAGTTTGATCCTATTAATGGATGGGATTCAAGTATCAATCCCGGGGAGTTTAATTTCCTTGCCTCTAGTTCTTATTTAGATGTAGGTTCCGGATTCGTTTACTATTATAAACCGGGAAGAAACATTCGCGAAACCGGAGCTAGTTTTTATGCCGGTTATTCAGCCTATCACATGAATCGTCCGAATGAATCAGTGGTGAAAAGTATAGAAAGTAACTTACCTGTGTTGCATAAAGGTATCGCCGGATTAGAATTTACCATGAATGATCATTGGAATTTTTCTCCTAACTTGTTATATGCTAAGCAAAACGCATCTACTCAATTAAACTTTGGATTGTATTCTACGTATATTATGGGCGAAGAGCACGATTTGAAGGAGTGGACATTGGCTCCCAATAAATTAATGGCAGGCGCATGGTATCGTATGAAGGATGCTTATATCGCTACTTTGGCATTTGGAAATGAATTTTATACGATTGCTTTTAGCTATGACGTGAATAGTTCTTCTTTAAGAGAAAGCTCCAGAGGAAAAGGCGCGTATGAGCTTTCAATAAAATTAAGTGCACCTAAACTTCAAAAAACAATTAGAGTTTATGGTAGTCCAAGGTTTTAAAATTCGAATATTCGATTATATTTACATACAGTGTATAGTATTATGAGGAAGTTAAAAACATTATTATGTATTTGTTGGGTGTTAGGTTCATTGTTATATACCCTTCCTTCATTGGCTCAATCCAAAAAAGTAAAAGCATCTCCTTATCAGGTGCTAGGGGATCAACACTTTAAAGTGAATGCTTATTATTATGCGATAACGGAATATAAAAAAGTATTAACTACAGAGCCAACCAATACTCATTGTCATTATTATTTGGCAGAATGTTATAGAGAATTAGGTAATTATATAGATGCTGAAAAATCTTATTCAGCAGTTATTCGTAATGGTGGGCTAACAGAATTTCCTTTTGCTCGATACTATTATGCGTTAATGCTTAGGGATAATAATAAGTATGATCAGTCATTGAATGAATTCCAGAACTTTTTGAATGAGTATCACGCTCCAAACTTAAAAGGTGAAGAGATTCGTGAAAGTGCTAAGCAAGCCATTGAAGGTTTGAAGTTTGTCATGGAAGAGTTGAAAAGACCACAACGTGATTATGATTTACAATTACTTCCTGTTCCTACAAACTCTGAATTCTCCGATTTAGATCCAACTATTGTTCCGGGAAATGATAGTTTTTTAGTTATTACCACAGCGCGTAAGGATGCTGTAGGTTCTCAGGATAAACATGCAGGCCAAGACCATGCGGATATGTTGAGATACATCAAAACCAAAGCAGGCTGGGAGGAATATGTACCCGAAACAGAAGACAACTTTGAATCTTTAAATTCTAAATACACGGAGAAAAGCGGATCCTTCACCGCGGATGGTAAAAAGTTTTATTTCGCTCGTTGTGATATGGCTGTTAAAGTAGGCCAGTATGAAACGTTTAACTGTGGTATTTATGTAGTGAAGAAGGATGATAAAGGTAATTGGGGGCAACCTGAAATGCTAAATAGTCAAATCAACATGGAAGGCGAATGGAATTCTCATCCGAGTATTTCACCGGATGGTAAAGTCTTATTTTTCTCATCCCGTCGTCCCGGTGGATTAGGTGGTATTGACATTTGGTATTCTATTAACACGGGTAATGAAAACTGGACAGCTCCATTGAATTTAGGAGAAGGTGTAAATACCGTATTCAATGATATTTATCCAAAATATTATCCTCAAGAAAAAGCATTATACTTCTGTTCCAATGGTCGTCCTGGATTTGGAGGTTTTGATATATTCGTTTCCTATGAAATTGAAAACTTTGAAACATCTACCAACTTGAGTTTACCATTCAATTCGTCTCGAGACGATTTCTCATATACTTTAGGTACCGATTTTGGTTATTTTTCTTCTAACAGACCCGGTGGATTAGGTAATGATGATATTTATTTATTCAAAAAAATTGCTAAACCGGATGCGCAAATAGCTTCTGTTAACAAAGATTCCATTCCGGAAGACACCAAGAGTATAGCCATCGTAGGTACTATTGTTAACGCTAATGACAACACCCCGGCAACAAACGTAGAGGTAGCTTTAACAGATGATAGTAAAAATCACTTAAAAACCACGACTACTAATAATCAAGGGGAGTTTCGTTTTGATAACTTATCAGCTACTAAATCTTATAGAGTTGTATTAGTTGAGAAAGATGCAAAAGTAACTCAGGTGATTCAATACTTAGTGGATACAGTTTATGTGTTGGCTTCCAATCAAGATGTTAAAACGATTACTTTCGAGAATATTTACTTCGACTTTAACAGTTCTGATTTACGTCCGGAAGCAGTAAAAACATTGGACGAATTAGTTGCTTATGCTAAACAAAATCCAAGCATTCAAATTGAATTAAATGCGAACGCGGATGCTATAGGTTCTGCTCAATACAACAAAATACTTTCTGAAAAACGTGGTAATGCTGCCAAGCAATATTTAATAGAGCATGGTGTAGATCCATCTCGTATTGTAATGACTGCATTAGGCTCTGCTCGACCATTAGCTTCCAATCAAAACGAGATTGGTCGTCAATTGAATCGTCGTGTTGAGTTGTTTGTCTTAGGTGGTCCGGACTATCAAACTAAAAACATGACCTATGTGATAGAGCCACAAGCGACTTTAGAAGCGATTGCGAAAAGATTTAACATGACCGTGGAAGAAATCAAAGAAATAAATGCGTTAACCACTAGCAATTTGATTCCATTTACACCATTACGCGTTCGTAGAAATACCGGTGATGGTGAAATCATTGCTCAATCCACCATGTCTGCATCTTATAGCAAAGATTCTAAACTGAATAAAAAAGACTACTCTGCTTATATGAAAAAACAAGCAGCAATTGATCAGTCTTATGCATTACAAAACCAAGATATAGTAGAGAAGAACAAAGTGATTGCTCAGAAGAACCAAGAGATTCAACAACAAATCGTAGTAAGAGAACAAAAAATTACGCTTTTAGAAGGAGAAGATGTGTATACAGTACAAGCTCAGAACACACTATTCACCATATCTAAATTATACCGTATGGATGTTCCTAGCTTGAAAGCATTAAATGGCTTAACAAGTGATACTATTTTGGTTAATCAATTGATTAAAGTAAAAGTTGGTACATATAAGCCTGCTGCTAATGAATATATAGTAAAAGAAGGAGAGACTCTAGAGAGTATAGCCGCTAAATATAACCTTACGGTAGATCAATTGGTAGAATTTAATAGCCCTCGATTGAGAGAGTATATTTTACAAAAGAATATGATTTTGTATATCGCTAAGAAGGAGTAATCTATTAGTCATTCGGTACTAGTAGTTAGACTTCGAGCATAAAAATAAAAGAGCCACCTATACAACAAGGTGGCTCTTTTATTTGTTAGTCATAGATATTTAGGAACGCACTACTCAGCTTTAAGCCTTCGACTTTTACGCTTTCAGCTTTTCCCCAACTCAAACACCTCTGCCAATAGTTTATAAGAATTTAATCGGTCTTCTGCATGTTCAGTAAAGGTGCTAACAACAATTTCGTCGGCAGTTACTTCTTGAGCTAGTTGAGTTAATTTTTCTTTTACTAAGTCCGGAGTACCTGAAACAGCTCTGCTTCGGTTGAACAATACACGATTCCATTCAGCTTCACTATATGGATATGTACTAGCTTCTTCATAAGAGAAACGAGCATCGTATCTTCCTTTTTCAAATAAGAACAAACGATAATCCATCATCTGTTGCATTTCGTACGCTTTCTTTTCAGTGGGTGCGCAAAACACAAAGATCCCAACATTGATTTTGGGTTGTTCTAGTTGTTCAGAGGGGACAAACTTTTCACGGTATATCTTCGCAGATTCAATTCCCATAAGTGGATTGATAAATTGAGCATAAGATAACGCCATACCAAAGTGTGCTGCTAAGTAGGCGCTTTCTCCACTAGAGCTTAAGATCCAATATTCCGGTTGGGTAGTAATATCAGGAATAGCTAGAACTTTACCTCCGGATTCGGAATCAGGCTCTCCGCTTAAGAAGGCTTTTAGATCGGAGAGTTGCCTCACATAATCTTGCGGGTTGAATGTATTAGAAGGATTCAGTAGGCTAGAGGTAAGTCGATCGCCACCGGGAGCACGTCCTAATCCTAAATCTATTCTTCCGGGATAGAGCGCTTCTAGTAAACGGAAGTTTTCAGCTACTTTAAGGGTGCTATGATTAGGGAGCATAATTCCGCCGGACCCAAGTCGAATACGTGTAGTTAGAGCAGCTAAACGAGATATAAGAACCTCGGGTGCAGCACCAGCTAAGGATCGTGTGTTATGATGTTCAGATAGCCAATAACGAGTATATCCTAATTGGTCTGCTAAGTGCACTAATTGAGCACTTTCTCTTAATGCTTCTACGGCATTACTACCATTTCTAATGGGCGTCTGATCTAATACGCTTAACTTCAAATTCATGGTTTATTACTTCCGATATAGTGGAGGTATAACCGAAGGTGAAAGGGGAAAGTTCCTTGAGGTTTGGGCATAAAAAAAGCCGAATGTTTCCAATCGGCTTTTCTAATATCGTATAAGAGTTTTAATTAGTCTCTTTTGCCCATAAAGATACGAGTAATCATACCGGATTTGTCACCAAGACCACCAGTAGTAGAAACGATTTCATAACCTTCTTTGTGAAATTTGTTTACCACACCTAATAAAACTTCACCATTATCATCAATGTGGTGATCGTTCATACCTTTGAAAGGAACGTATTCTGTCTTACCGTTACCATAATGTACGTGAACACCTTTATAGTCCATTGCAGGAATTTCATAAACATCAATCATTACGTAAGGCATAGCTTCACCTTCCGTTTTAACACTAGTGAAAGAGGAAATATTCAACATCAAAGAAACTGCTGCTATCGCTCCTAAAGAATACACAATTAACTTGTTCATAATACGGGTCTCCAAATTTTTAGTAAAAATACATCCTAAACTAAATAAAGGACAATAAAATGTCAAATTTTTTCCACTAAGTTCAGTTTCCTTGAGTCCTTCTCATAAAAAAAACTATTTTTGTTAACCAAGATATGAGTTTTCTAGCCCCTGTATTTTTCTTTGGACTTTTGTCGGTCTTCATCCCGATTATCATTCATTTGTTTGATTTTCAAAAGCCTAAAAAAATCACCTTTTCTAATATTGATTTTTTAAAGGAAGTCATTCAGCAGCAAAGCTCTACTCGTAAATTAAAACATTGGTTAATACTGCTTAGTAGAATATTATTTTTAATCTCTTTAACCTTAGCTTTCACTCAACCGGTATGGAATTACAATGCTTCCCAAGGGAATGGTGGTAAGAAGGTGATTACTTATGTAGATAATTCTAAAAGTATGGAGCAGGAGTTGAATGCTCAATCCGCACTAGAAAATGCTACACTTTTAGCCCAACAACTTAGTAAGATTAGCACCGGCAGCACAGGGTGGCAGTTGTTTTCGAATGATTTCACCGGGGATAATTGGTCGCAGTTATCCGCAGTAGAGTTTTCAGAAAAAGTGAGCTCTATATCGTATTCGGGCCAAAGTAAAAAAGGGGAAGAGGTGCTACGGAGAATTCAATCGGTTACTTCTAAAGAGGAAGGGAATCGTGTATTTCTGTTAAGTGATTTTCAGCAACAGTATTGGGATGCTTCAACCTGGGACTTATTAAAAAAGGATACGGCTACTTCCTATTATTTGGTACCTATAGCTAATCCGGATGCCTATACCATGTGTATTGACTCCATTTGGTTGGATCAACCGGTATTCAGACCGGGACAAAAGATTCAACTACACGTGTTGGTAGCAGCGTTTGGTAAGGGAACCAAAAAATCTGTCGTAAAATTATACCTAGACAATATTCAAATTAGCTCTGCTGAGATTGAGTTAGACGCAGGTCAATCTAAGTCCATAACGTTAGATTTAACTCCTCCGGAAAATACTAGTGGAAAAGGATTTATTCAACTGGACGATTCACCGGTATCCTTTGATAACACTTTTTACTTTACCTTACCGGCTTCACCGGTGATGGAAGTAGTGCATTTGTGCGATTATTCTACCTCGTATGTCTCCAAGGTGCTTCAGAATGAACCTATGTTTCATACCGTAACTATGAATGAATATTCAATGGATTATTCCAAAATCGAAAAAGCAGATGTGTTGATTATAGATTACTTGAATTTACCTAATACCTCTGTTCAAGATGCTATTGTGAAATATTCCAAACTTGGTAAAACAACTATTTTGATTGCGCCCAAGTTAACGGATCAATGGAATAACGTTCAAACTTGGTGGAGTACATTAAACATTAGTATACTACCTAGTGGTAAAAAAGATTCTACTCAGCGAAACGACTGGGTATTGGATTTCCCGGATCCTAGTAATCCATTTTACGAATATGTTTTTGCAGGTAAGCAAAAAGCGACTACTCCAATGCCTTATTCGGTTCCGAGTTTTTTAGTTCAAACTCCCGGGGATGTTTTACTAAAATATAAGAATGGTAATTCCTTTGCTAAACAACTGACCCAAGGTAAAGGTACGACTTATGTGATTTCAGGACCATTAACGGATGAATTGTCTTCTTTACCTAGACATTCCTTGATTGTACCCTTGTTTTACAAGATGATATGGAGTAGTATTCGAGATCGTTTACCGCTTTATTATCGACTAGGGAATGGCCATATTTCATTAAGGTCGGATGCTCACATCGGTTATAAGGAGTCATTATTGCTGTTTAAAAAAGATTCTTTACAGATTATCCCATCTCAAAATAAAGTAGGCGATATATGGCATTTAGAGGTTCCTAACGAACTTACAGAATCCGGTTTTGTTACCGTATGGTCAGAGAATAAGGCATGGAAAAATCTAGCCTTTAACATTCAACGTGGGGAATCTAATTTGCCGGCCATGTCAAGTGATGAAATGGCAAAAATGTTTGAAAACGAGAAACATATAGAAATAATAAAAGATACCAATGTTTCTGATTTTGCGGAATCTGTAAAATCTGCCATAGAAGGGAAGCCACTATGGAAATATTGTGTAATTTTAGCCTTGATTTTCCTACTGCTTGAAATCGCATTGATCAGATTATTACGTTAACGATGTCTACAGTCTTATTCAAAAACGCCACCATTTTAGATCCCAACAGCCCGTTTCACGGTAAAAAAAGAAACGTTTTGGTTGAAAATGGAATCATTAAAACCATCACTGATAAAGACGTAAATGCTTCTCAAGTGATCGAGAGCAGCAAGTTATATCTGTCTCCGGGGTGGTTAGATTTAAGAGTAAGTACAGGTGATCCGGGATTTGAGCACAAAGAAGATTTAAAATCGGTAGTGAATGCAGCTGCGCAGGGTGGTTACACATCCATTGCTGTATTGCCTACTACTAACCCAACGGTTCAAACGAAAGAATCCATTGCCTATATTTTATCCAAGACTCAGGGAGCGGCTGTTCATGTATACCCTTTAGGTGCTATCAGTATCAATAATAAGGGCGAAGAGTTAACCGAAATGATAGACATGCATCATGCGGGAGCTAAGGCCTTTACGGATGGCAATAAGCCCATGTGGCATTCTGACTTGCTGTTAAGAGCTCTATTGTATACCCAGCCTTTAAATACGCTTTTAATGATTCATGCGGAAGATAAGTACTTAAGCATGGGCGGACAGATGCATGAAGGTAAAACAAGTACTGTATTAGGTCTGAAGGGTATGCCTAAATTGGCTGAAGAAATAATGGTAGAAAGAGATTTATCTATCTTAAACTACACCGGCGGACGATTACATTTCTCGCATTTATCAAGTCCCAGATCATTGGAGTTAGTGAAAGATGCCAAGCGCAAAGGGCAGAAGGTAACTTGTGACATTGCAGCTTATCAGTTGATGTTAGACGATAACTTACTGACTAGCTTCGATACGAATTTGAAAGTGAATCCTCCGTTAAGAAATAAAAAAGATATTGATGCGTTTTGGAAATACCTGGCGGATGGAACTATTGATGCCATTATTTCAGATCATTGTCCGCAAGATATTGAATCAAAACAATTAGAATTTGACTTGGCTGACTTTGGTATTATAGGTCTTGAAACAGCTTTTGCGGTTGCCAATACAGTGAACCAAAAATTAGAGCTGGAACAATTAGTAGAGAAGTTTTCCGTTCAACCAAGAACAATCTTACAAGTGTCACAACCGGTAATTAAAGAAGGGGAGAAAGCAGAGTTAACCGTTTTTGATCCTACCATTCAGTGGACGCTTGAAAAGAAACATATTAAATCCAAATCCATGAACACGCCATTTATAGGCAAAAGCTTAAAAGGGAAAGTGTTGGGTATTTATAATCAAAAACAATTTGTACCGGCTACTATATGATTTCATCTTATCCTTATGATGTATCCATTGTGATACCTCTTTACAATGAAGAAGAGTCATTACCGGAATTAGAAGTCTGGATTCGTGAAGTGATGTTGAAGCACCACTTATCTTACGAAGTTATTTTTATTGACGATGGAAGTACGGATAATTCATGGCAGGTTATTCAAAAGTTAGCAGGTAATAATGCTGCGGTAAAAGCACATCGCTTTAATCGTAATTATGGCAAATCTGCCGGTCTACATATGGGGTTCAAAGCAGCGAAGGGAGAAGTAGTCATTACTATGGATGCGGATTTGCAAGACAGTCCGGATGAGGTTCCTGAAATGGTTGCAATGATTCGAAGTGGATACCATATTGTATCCGGGTGGAAGAAAAAACGCTTTGATCCAATTAGCAAAACAATACCTACCAAATTATATAACTGGGCGGCACGTAAAATGTCGGGTATTCAATTACACGATTTTAACTGCGGTTTAAAAGCATACCATAACAAGGTGGTTAAGTCCATCGAAGTGTATGGTGAAATGCATCGTTACATTCCGGTGATTGCTAAATGGAATGGTTATAATAAAATAGGTGAAAAAGTAGTTCAACATAGAGCTCGCAAGTATGGCACCACTAAGTTTGGCTTAGAGCGCTTTATTTATGGCCCGTTGGATTTACTATCTATATCTTTCGTATCTAAATTTAAAAAACGCCCTATGCACTTTTTTGGTAGTTTAGGAGTTTTAGCTTTTTTATTAGGTATCGGAATTACAGGTTATTTGATTACTGATAAATTATATCATATCTATATTTCCAATAGTGGAGTGCAAAGGGATGTAGTGAATAATACTTGGTTTTATTTAGCACTAGTATCCATCGTGATAGGTGTTCAATTATTCCTTGCAGGCTTTTTAGGTGAAATGATGATTCAACAGTCGGATAAGAAAAGCGACTATTTAGTAGAAGAGAGTATAGGGTTATGAGATTTTATTCCATCATCATCCCGGTGTATAACAGACCGGATGAAATCGACGAATTGCTTCACAGTTTAACACTTCAGACGTATAAAAACTTTGAAGTGATTGTGGTCGAAGATGGATCTAAAAAGGATTGCGCTCAAGTTATAGAAAAGTATAAGAATCAATTTTTTAAACTGTTCTATTATGTTAAAGAAAATACAGGACAAGGACTAACACGTAATTTTGCGTATGAACGTGCAAATGGGGAATACTTCATCGTATTCGATTCAGACTGTATCATACCTGAGCATTATTTAGAATCGGTTGAGCGCGATTTTGATATCAATCATTGGGATGCCTTTGGTGGTCCGGATAGAGCACATGAATCGTTTACGGATGTTCAGAAAGCCATATCTTATTCCATGACTTCGCCATTCACCACCGGTGGAATCAGGGGAAATAAAAAACATGTGGGCGTTTTTCATCCTAGGAGCTTCAACATGGGCATTTCTAGAAAGGTGTGGGAGAAGACAGGTGGCTACATTATCACGCGAATGGGAGAGGATATTGAGTTTTCCATACGTATCATCAATGCAGGTTTTAAAGTTGGGCTTATTCAGGATGCTTATGTTTTTCATAAGCGTCGTACTGATTTTATTCAATTTTTCAAACAGTTACATTTCTTCGGAAGAGCAAGAATTAATGTAAGCAGATTCTATTCAGAGGAATTGAAACCTGTTCATATGTTACCGACCATTTTTGTGTTGGTTGTGACCTTTTTCTTTTTTATAGGATTAACGTTGCCGTTCGTCGGAGCCTTATATTCACTAGGGATTGTAACCTTAGCTATGTTGTTATTTACAGATGCATCTATCAAATATCAGAGTGTAAAAATTGGATTGTACAGTGTATTAGCAGGTTATATTCAATTGTTTGCTTATGGTGTTGGATTTATTAAAGAATTTGTGTCTGAATTGTTAACTCCTCAGAAAAATACAATTCAGCAAAAGTTGAAAGAGCGTTTGGATTGGATGAAAACTCGTTGATTTACCGATTTTTTCACTATATATCTTACATATTACTCACATAAAGCTCAGATATCCGTATAATTAGGTTCATGGAATACTGATAGAATGACCCATTCGCAACAGATTACGGAAACTTTAAACGATTTATATCAACGCCAAACAGAGGAAAAAATTAAGACAATTACCCGTCTAAATCCCATTATTCTGTTATTCAATACCACGGTATTAATTACCGGTTATTGGTATGATGCCGGCGTTGGATTTTACTTATTAACCGGAGTCGCTTATTTACTTTTAATTACTCAATACATTTCTATACGTTGGGGCAAATACTATCTCAGCACCACCATACATGTTTTAGCACCCCCAATCATGCTTACTTTATCCTCTTATTTGTGTAGAAACCAAATGGGTGTAGAGTATCTGTTATTCAGTAATTATTTATTACCATTTCAATTTATTAGAAACAAATGGGCTATTATTTTATACTATACATTTGTTACTATTTGCATATTAACGATTGAAATGGAATTAGATATAGGCTATTACTTGATCGATATGGACACGGCCTTAAAGTTGAGATTACCGGTATTAATCTTTGCCTTCTTATTTTTTGGAATGTTATTGTTCTCATTGATTAGTGAATACAATAATTCCAAAGAAGAAGTAGAGAATACCGTTAAGATTTTGGAAAAGAATAGTAGAGAACTTGAAAATAAAAACAAAGAATTAGAGCAGCTGTCTGAGATTAAAGACAAGTTTTTATCCATCATGTCTCATGATATTCGTAATCCATTAGCTTCTATTCAAGGCTCTTTATTATTACTTCAAAATGATCGATTAAAGCCGGAGGAAAATAGTTTCTTACTGCGTAAGCTACATGCTCAGACCAATCAAACTACGTTGTTATTAGACAACATTATCAAATGGGTACAAGCTAGAGGAGTTCAAAAGACTGCGGTTGTATCCGATGTCCTATTATTCCAAGTGATTCAAGATATTCGAAAGTTATTTGAATTGCAGATGTTGGAGAAAGAGGTGCGATTGATAAATCTAATTCCTGAAAAGATATATATCCCTTCGGATAAAAATATTGTTGCCTTGATTCTTCGAAACTTTATTCATAATGCATTAAAATTCAGTTCTCACGGAGATGAAATTACCATTACTTTGACTGAAGATGAGTCTAATTTTATCGTTTCAGTAATGGATAACGGATATGGGTTACCGCCGCAATATCAAATTAATACCATGGAACAATCGGTGGATGCGGTTATCATAAAGGAGAAAGGACATGGTATAGGCTTGGCTCTATGTCAGTATTTTGCTAAGTTAATTAACGGTCAAATAAAGGCCGTAAATAATGAGGAGAAAGGCGCAACTTTTAGTTTAATCATCCCCAAAATTCCCATAATGGGAAATAATCTCTCTAATTAACCCTAATACTTGGAAGGTATTTATCGCTGATAGTAAATTCAAGAATTACTACAGCTATGAAATTAATTTTAATCAAGTTTTTGGTTGGGCAACACCTGTTGTTATTGCCAATCATATCCGTTTTTTCACAAACATTACAGCCTGGAGATATTGCTATCGTTGGGTATAATTTCAAAGACCCGGATCAGTTTTCGTTTGTAGCTTTAAATGAAATCCCTCAAGGAACAATACTCTATTTTACAGATGCAGGCTATGATACTACTTTGAAACAGTTTCGAGCAGGTGAGGGATATTTGACTTACACGGTTCCGGCAGGAGGATTATCGTTTGGTCAGATTATTACTTATCCGGATGGTGGTACATTTACCAAAGTAGGAGTGAGTGGATTTTTTGGATTTAATGCTGCCGGAGATCAAATTACTGTTTTTCAATCATCCTATTCAATGCCACATTTTATCTTCTCTTTGCATGCCAATAATAATCAGTGGCAAGAAACGGTGACAGATAATAATACTTCAGGAATACCTCAGGGATTAGAGGATGGTAAAACGGCTATTAGACACGAAGGTAATAGAAATGGTAAATTCACTTGTGCCATGTTGGATTGGAATAAAGACGCTTATCTACATGCGTTGGCTAATCAAGATTTATGGGAGTTTTCTACTAATCGATTTGTCATTCCGGACATACGCTGTGAAGAGGTACAACTAAAGTATGAAGCAACTTCTAAAGTGGGAGATACTACAGCCATATCTGATACAATTATACTTCAAGTAGTTGTAACCGATTTGTTGGGACAGCCCATTATTACTGCTAAAGATTTAGCAGAACTTTGGACTAAAAAATATCTTTTTAGTGAAAAATACTGTATTTTCAACATCTATTACGCTAATGAAGTTAAGCGTATCAAATATTTTATAGTTGATTAGTACAAAAGAATGGCCAATGCTTTAATAGTTGGAGCAACCGGATTGGTTGGAAGTTATGTGTTGCAATACACTGCTGCCTCCGGTAGATATGATAAAATTTACTCCATTCAACGAAAATTGGTAGAGGATTCTCCGGCTAGTATCCAGCAAATCATTTTAGAATCTTTAGATAATATCGAAGATGTGGCTATAGATTCAATTGATGATGTTTATTGCTGTTTGGGTACTACTATCCAAAAAGCAGGGAGTAAAGAAGCCTTTCGTAAAGTGGATTATGATTATCCTGTTAAGGTATGTGCTTGGTCAGCTACCAAAGGAGCAAAGCATCTGTTAGTCATCACTGCCATGGGCGCAGATAAAAAATCGAATTTTTTTTATAATAAGGTAAAAGGTGAACTAGAGGAAACGCTTTCACAGCAATATTTAATCCCCTACGTTTCAGTGTTAAGACCATCACTACTTATGGGATTAAGAACAGAAAGTAGACCCGGTGAAAAATTTGCTATCCGATTAGCCAATATCATCAATCCTTTAATGATTGGAAGTCTTCGAAAGTATAAGGGAATTAAAGCGGAAGATGTAGCCAAAGCTATGGTTTCTTTAGCTTCCAATACACCTAATCAACATGTTCGTGTATATTTGTCGGATGAATTACAGTCTTTAGCTCGTAAATCCGATTTCAAAAGCGCATGAAGAAATTAGACCGTTTAGTATTTCAAGCTTTTTTGGGCCCGTTTGTATTAACGGTCATGGTGGTAACGTTTATCTTTCTTACACAAACCATACTTAAATATATTGATGAGTTAGTGGGTAAGGGATTAGGCTTTTTGGACTACGCTGAGTTAATGTTTTATTTCAGCATGAACATTTTACCAATCGCGTTTCCATTAGCTATCTTACTTTCCTCCTTGATTACATTTGGTAATTTGGGACAGTTTAATGAATTGACCGCTGTTAAATCATCCGGTATTACTTTACTTAGGGTATTGCTGCCTATATTTCTTTGGGTGCTTGGATGTACTATCGGCTTATTTTATTTTAATAACTACATCGTACCTAAAGCCAATCTGAAGGCTTATAGTTTACTATATGATTTAAGACAAAAGAAACCATCCTTGGATTTAAAACCTGGGGTATTTTATAATGGTATTCCGGGATATAGCATCAAAATATCTAAAAAATACGACAACGATACATCGATTAAAGATGTGATGATATATGACCATAATCGTGGTAGGGGAAATACAGACTTAATTATGGCCGATTCCGGAACCATGTATTTGATGTATAATAATCAATATTTAGTATTAGAGCTTTTTAATGGAAAGAGTTATTCGGAACATCAAGGTGACCACCGTCACAGTTCCGTTTTGTATCCGGAGGAGTTTGTTCGAAATGATTTTTATAAGACCAAGTTGGTTTTTGATTTATCCTCCTTTGATTTGAAAAGGACGCAGGAGGAGCTTTTTTCGGGTAGTCGATTAATGAAATCTATCACAGAATTGGACGAAGGGATCGATTCCATGAAGATTCAGAATAAGAAGAATAAAATGCAGTCGGAATTTTGGCTTCAACCATTTTTCCCATATGCGAATATTCAAACCGATTCTAATTTATTGAAAATTAGAATGGTAGGTGAAAACTTTGACGGAATAGCAGAAAAATTGGATGATCAGCCTAAAGTTATCCGAGGAAATGCTCAACGGGCTGCTAATCAGATACGTTCGTTGAAAAATTATTTACAAGGGAATATTGAAAGAGATGACTATCTGCAAAAGGAAATTAACTTATTCTCTATTTCCAAGTATCAGAAATATACACAAGCTGTGGCTTGTTTGGTTTTATTCCTGATAGGAGCTCCATTAGGCTCAATAATCAAAAAAGGAGGGTTGGGGGTTCCTGTGTTAATTGCTATTCTATTCTTTATATTCTATTACGTTTTTGGACTTACCGGGGAAAAATGGACAAAAGAGGGGGTTTTACCACCTTATGTGGCTATGTGGTTCGGTAACTTGATGTTACTTCCGGTTGGGCTGTTTTTCCTTCGACAGGCTAAAAATGACTCTAGAATCTTGGAATCGGATATTTACCTTGTTTGGTGGGATAAAATCAAAAATAGGTTGAAGAGAAATAAAAAATAAGATTTGTACAAACTAAATTTATATTGTACATTTGCATGATATTTAGAGAAAAAGTAAAGAAAAATAAGAAGAAACATGTATCTTACATCAGACATTAAGAAAGACATCTTCCAAAAAAACAGCTTACAAAAAAGCAACAAAGATACCGGATCGGCAGAATCTCAAATCGCGTTATTCACTCACAGAATCGCATATTTGACAGGTCACTTAGGTACTCACCCTAAAGATTACTCTACTCGTTTAGGTTTGTTGAAATTAGTAGGTCAAAGAAGAAGATTGTTAAATTATCTTCAAAAGAACGATATCAACCGTTATCGTGCTATTGTTAGCCAATTAAACTTAAGAAAGTAATTTCTTAGTTAAATGAATAATCAACAAAGGGGATTCGCATGAGTTCCCTTTGTTAGTTTATTGGCCATACCATTTTTGTACATTTTAAAACACTCTTAGAAGATTATGTCTTATCCAGGATTGAAAGTCATTAATAAAACTATAACACTACCGGATGGTCGTGAAATCCATATTGAAAGCGGCAAGTTAGCAAAACAAGCTGACGGTAGCGCTGTGGTTCGTATGGGTAATACCATGTTATTAGCTACGGTTGTTTCTGCTAAAGAAGCAAAAGACGGAGTTGATTTCATGCCTCTTTCTGTTGATTACCAAGAAAAATTTGCTTCTGCAGGTCGTATCCCTGGTGGGTTCTTACGTCGCGAAGGTAAATTATCTGATTATGAAGTTTTGATTTCTCGTTTAGTTGACCGTGCTATGCGTCCATTATTCCCGGATGATTATCACGCAGACACTCAAGTAAACGTAGTAATGATTTCTTATGATCCGGAAGTAGCTCCCGATGCATTAGCATGTTTAGCTGCGCAAGCAGCAATGTCCGTTTCCGATATTCCTTTCAATGGTCCGGTTTCAGAAGTACGTGTGATTTCTGTTGGTGGACAATATTTCATCAATCCTACAGGAAAACAAATCGAAGGAGCAGAGTTAGAGTTAATCGTAGCTGCTACTGAAGAGAACATCTTGATGGTGGAAGGTGAAATGAGTGAAGTGTCTGAAGAGTTAATGATTGGTGCTCTTAAAGCAGCTCATGAAGCTATCAAAGCACAATGTAAAGTATTAAAAGAATTAGAAACAGCAGCAGATAAAACGAAGAAACGTGAGTATTGTCATGAGAAAAATGACGAAGCTTTGTATCAACGTATCTATGATGCTTGTTATAAAAAAGCATACGACTTCGCAGGTCAAGGTATAGCTAACAAATCTATTCGTGGTGAAGGTTTCAAACAAATCATCAAAGATTTCATTGCTACTTTACCGGAAGATCATACCGAAGACATGGGTCTTATCGGTCGTTACTATCATGACATCGAAAAAGAAGCCGTACGTAATCAAGTATTAGATTCTCGTAAGCGTTTAGATGGTCGTGGTTTAGAAGATATTCGTCCAATCTGGACAGAAGTAGATTACCTTCCATCTGCACACGGTTCAGCTATCTTCACTCGTGGAGAAACTCAATCGTTAACTACAGTTACTTTAGGTACTAAGTTAGATGAGCAGTTGATTGATGGTGCTACGTTCAATGGTACGAACAAATTCATGTTACACTATAACTTCCCTGGTTTCTCTACCGGCGAAGTAAAACCAAATAGAGGTCCTGGACGTCGTGAAGTTGGTCACGGTAACTTAGCACTTCGTGCATTGAAGAAAGTAGTTCCTAAGGATGCAGAAAACCCTTACACGATCCGTGTAGTTTCTGATATCTTAGAATCAAACGGTTCTTCTTCTATGGCTACTGTTTGTGCAGGTTCATTAGCGTTGATGGATGCAGGTGTTCCTGTAAAAGGTCCTGTTTCCGGTATTGCTATGGGATTAATTTCTGATTACAAATCAGGTAAAGTAGCGGTATTGTCTGATATTTTAGGTGATGAAGATCACTTAGGTGATATGGACTTTAAAGTTACCGGTACTGCGAATGGTATTACAGCTTGTCAGATGGACTTAAAAGTAGAAGGTCTTTCTTACGAGTTATTATCAGAAGCTTTACAACAAGCTAAGAGAGGTCGTTTACACATCTTAAACGAGATGAATAAAACGTTAACTGCTCCTAGAACTGAGTTAAAAACACATGCTCCACGCATTGTTCAAATACAAATCAATAAAGACCAAATTGGTGCGGTAATCGGACCAGGTGGTAAAGTGGTTCAAGAAATTCAAAAAGTTTCTGGTGCTACTGTGGTTATTGAAGAAAAAGATAACTTCGGATTGGTAAATATCTTCGCTAAAGACGGTAATGCTTTAGAGAAAGCCCAAACGATGGTGAAAGGAATCGTAGCTATTCCTGAAGTTGGCGAAATTTATGAAGGTAAAGTGAAGTCAATTACGGCTTTTGGTGCTTTCATTGAGATCTTACCAAATAAGGATGGTTTATTGCACATTTCCGAAATTAAATGGGAAAGATTAGAGAATATGGATGGCGTTTTAGAAGTTGGTGAAGAAATCAAGGTTAAATTGATTGATATTGACAAAAAAACAGGTAAATTAAAGCTATCTAGAAAAGTATTATTGCCTAAGCCGGAAAAGAAAGAAGAACCGGCAAAAACTGAAAATAGCGCAAATTAATACATTAAAAAACTAATTTTGACCGTTTTACGTTATAAGTAAAGTGCAAGAGTAATTAACGATGAGACAACTTAAAATCAGCAAACAGATAACGAACAGGGAGAGTCAATCCCTGGATAAGTATCTACAAGAAATTGGTAAAGTAGATCTGTTAACACCGGATGAGGAGGTAGATTTAGCGAAAAGAATCCGTGAGGGCGATCAACTAGCTTTAGAGAAATTAACTAAAGCGAACTTACGTTTCGTGGTTTCTGTTGCGAAGCAATATCAAAACCAAGGTTTATCTCTAGGTGATTTAATCAACGAAGGTAACTTAGGTTTGATTAAGGCAGCTCAACGTTTTGACGAGACTCGTGGTTTTAAATTTATCTCATATGCCGTATGGTGGATTCGTCAGTCAATCCTTCAGGCATTAGCAGAACAATCACGTATCGTACGTTTACCATTGAACCGTGTAGGTTCATTAAATAAGATTTCTAAAACCTTCTCTGAACTAGAGCAAAAATATGAGCGTGAACCATCTCCGGATGAATTAGCGGAAGTATTAGAGGTAACTACTGCGGAAGTAGTAGATACTTTAAAAATTTCCGGTCGTCACGTATCCATGGATGCGCCGTTCGTTCAAGGAGAAGAAAATAGTTTATTAGACGTATTAGAGAACGACGGAGAAGCATCTCCTGACTCTACGTTGATGAATGACTCTTTAAGAAGAGAAGTTCAACGTGCTCTATCTACGTTAACACAACGCGAAGCAGATGTAATTACTTTATACTTCGGATTAAACGGTGAGCATAGCATGACACTGGAAGAAATCGGAGAGAAGTTTAATTTGACACGTGAGCGTGTACGCCAAATCAAAGAAAAAGCTATTCGTCGTCTTCGACATACAAGCAGAAGTAAAGCTTTGAAACCTTATTTAGGATAAAAAACAGATGAAATGAAATAAAAAAAGACCACAGCAATGTGGTCTTTTTTTATTTATAAATCATCGACAGTATTGGTTTTAAAATCATTTCTCATTCTTGTTTTCGTAAAACATTAGTATATCAAACGGATGTGATTGAAGCTGCTATTGTGGAAATAAATAATTAAAATTCGGGAATACTTTTACTCCAACTATTGGAGCGAAAGTATGAAATATTTAAATTTGAACATTGAAAATAGGGGGTAGATCTCTCTTTTTTTTAATCTTTTTGTTAAAAATACTTTAGGCATAGTTATTGCGTTTAACATTCCATTATCATTTAATTTGTAACCAATTTTAATTTATATTTTATATATGAAAAAAGTTTTTACTTTATCTAAAATCGTTGCTTTGTTTGTTTTTGCAGGTGCTACTAGTGCTGTAGCTCAACCCACTCAAAAAATTTCCATTAACTTATTTAGTTTGCCTGTAAGAACACTAAACTTGGCGTATGAAAAACAAGTTTCAGAAAGTGTTGGTCTTCAAATGGCAGCATACTATTTCTTCGGTTATAATGAAAACTGGGGTGACGGTCAAACGTATGAAAATAAAACTAAATTTTCAGGATGGGGTGCTATTCCTGAATTAAGATTCTACCCAATGGGTAATGGTATCAAAGGGTTTTATGTAGGACCACATATTCGTTTCAGACATTTTGACTTTAATACTACTGAAAAAGATATTACGAATGGTACTACAACTGATTTGAAATCAAATTGGAATCAAATTGGTGGTGGTGTTGTAGTAGGTGGTCAGTGGCACTTTGGTGACAAAGTAAACTTTGATGTTTACGGTGGACCTGGTTTTACTTCTACTTCTGTTAAATACGAAGGCACAGCGGATGCGAATGATTTTGATTCAGGTAGATTAGGTAATGGTAACTTCTATTTTAGAACAGGTGTTCGTTTAGGTTATTCTTTCTAATTAGAAACTCTCTAGCACAAAAAAGCCTCCTGATAAGTTATCAGGAGGCTTTTTTATAAAACTTTTAGTCTTTGGAATGAGACCAATTGTCTGTTATCGTTACTGTCTACCATGGAAAATCTAAAAGCGATTTTTTATGCTACTTTTAAATGTTTAAACTTAGATTTTTCCAGTTTTTGTAGGGCGTAATCTTTTGTTAAAACAAACTTGGAGGCCTCTTTTTGAGAAGGTAATTCAAACATAGCATCCGTAAGGATAGCTTCGCAAATAGAACGTAGACCACGTGCACCTAATTGATATTCGATGGCTCTATCTACGATGATATCATAAACTTCTTTGGTAAACTCTAATTCAATCCCTTCCATTTCAAATAGCTTGTGGTATTGTTTTACCAAAGCATTTTTAGGTTGAGTTAAGATATTATACAGCATTTCACGGTTCAGCGGATCTAAGTAACTCACTACAGGTAAACGACCTATTAACTCCGGTATAAGTCCGAAGGTTTTTAAATCTTGAGAGTTGATGTATTGTAAGAAATTGTCTTGATCAAATTCGCCAAAGGTATTATCACCGGATTTAAATCCGATTGGTTGAGTGTTTAATCGGTTCGCTATAATTCGTTGGATACCGTCAAAAGCACCGCCACAGATAAATAGGATGTTTTCCGTGTTTATAGCGATCATTTTTTGATCCGGGTGCTTACGCCCACCTTGAGGGGGAACGTTCACGATACTACCTTCTAATAGCTTTAAAAGGGCTTGTTGAACACCTTCACCACTAACGTCACGAGTAATGGACGGATTATCGCTTTTGCGGGCAATTTTATCCACCTCATCAATATAAACGATACCGCGTTCAGCTGATTCCACATCATAGTTAGAAGCCTGCAATAAACGCGTTAAAATCGATTCTACATCTTCGCCTACATATCCGGCTTCGGTTAATACCGTAGCATCAGCGATACAGAAAGGAACTTCTAGTAATTTAGCTAGGGTACGAGCTAGGTATGTTTTACCGGTACCGGTTTCACCCACCATAATGATATTTGATTTTTCAATCATAATTTCATTATCCTTTTTCCCTTTTGGTTGCATCAAACGTTTGTAGTGGTTGTACACCGCTACCGTCATCACTTTTTTAGCCTCGTCTTGACCTATGACATATTGGTCCAAGTAAGACTTCATATCCAAAGGCTTCATCAACTTAAATTCAGTAGAGGAAGACACTTTGCGTTTTTTCATTTCTTCAGCCAATATTTCATTGGTTTGAGCTATACAATGCTCACAGATGTGTGCATCGATTCCGCTCAACAGAAGTTGAGTCTCTTTTTTTGGTCTCCCACAAAATGAACAGCTAACAGGTGCAGCCATAGTTATTGTAATAATCAGTTAGTAGTGCAAAGATAAAAAAAGGAGAGGTGATAGCCTCTCCTTTTTTGTTATTTCAACAAGAAGTATTATTTCTTCAATACTTCATCGATGATACCGTATTCTTTTGCTTCCTGAGCAATCATCCAGTAATCACGATCTGAGTTTTTCTCAATTTGTTCTACTGTTTTGCCGGAGTGTTTAGCAAGAATAGCATATAGTTCACCTTTTAATTTTAGGATTTCACGAGCAGTGATTTCAATATCAGAAGCCTGACCTTGAGCACCACCTAGTGGTTGGTGAATCATGACGCGGGAGTGAGGTAACGCAGAACGTTTTTTCTCTGCACCACCACATAATAATACTGCACCCATAGAAGCCGCTAAGCCTATACATGTAGTAGATACGTCAGGGTTTACATAGTGCATGGTATCGTAGATACCTAAACCTGCATATACAGAACCACCCGGGCTGTTGATATACATCATGATGTCTTTCTTAGCATCTGCAGATTCTAAGAATAGTAATTGAGCTGTTACTACGTTCGCCACATAGTCATCAATTCCTGTACCTAAGAAGATAATACGATCTGCCATTAATCGGGAGAATACATCAATCACCGTCGCACGCATCTGACGCTCTTCCACAATATTCGGAGTCATGCCTACTACATAAGGAGTGGCAATACTTTGAATATGGTTCATGTATTTATCTACTGTAGTACCGCTGATTCCTTGGCCTTTCACAGCAAACTTTCTGAATTCTTCCGAGTTTAACATAGTTTTTAAAAGTTATTAGGTAATACAAATCTATTAAAAAACTCTATTGGTCAAAGTTTTTTATTTCAACACTACTTTTGACTAATAAGTTTTATAAAAAGACGGATATGGAGGGGATATATTGTAAAAACAAAAGGTCCTGATGCAAGTCAGGACCTTTTGACATATTTAGAGATTTGTAAGTGCTTAGTTAGCAGAGGCTAATTTCTCAAATTCATCTACAGAGATCGATTTCTCTTGAAGAGTGATTTTAGACTCAATTAACTGTAAAACCTTAGTGTAATACACTTCTTCAAATGTACGGTTATAGTTTTTACCGTTTTCTGAAGTAAGGTAGTTTTGAGCTACTTTGTCAATGGTTTCAGCCATTTCTTCGCCCATAGCTTCTAGAGACATACCAAATTGTTGTAAGAACAATTCTTTCGTTTTGTTCAATACATCTTGGTGGTCTACTTGAATGCTGTTGTCTTCACCGATTTTGTTACGGATTAATAACCAACGTAAATCTTTTGTATATAATTCTATATCGTTTTCGATTTGTTCGTCGGTCATCTTACCATCGTTGTTTACTTTTAACCAACGCTTTAAGAATTCAGCATCTAAATCGATTTTAACGTTTGATAAATAATACTCACGTACATCACGAGCTACTAAAGCTTCAGCTTCACGAGTGTAGTTATTTTGGATGGTATCTAATAAACGAGTTCTGAAATCAGCTTCGTTTGTTACTGCATCTTTACCAAATACTTTGTCAAACATTTCTTGGTCTAAAGGAGCAGGAGTGTTACGACGAACACCTGTTACTGTGAAAGTAAATTTACCTTTTTTAGTAGCAGCTTCTTCTTTAGAAAGACCTGTAGAATAAGCGATGTAAGAAGCATCTTCAAATATCTTTTCGATATCAAAAGTGATAACATCACCTGCTTTTTTACCTAAGAACAAAGAAAGAGCATCTTTCTTAATTCTGTTCATTGGTAATAATGTTTTAGTTTCGAAATCAGAAGCTACTTCTTTCATATCACCGTTTAGGTAATCTTCTTCAGAAGCTGTTTCTGCATCGTCCATTTTACCATACTGACGGCGCATGTTGTCGATGGTTTCTTCCACCTTCGCAGCATCCGCTTTGATAGTATATTTAGTAACTTTTACTTTATCAGATAGTTCATATTTGAAATCAGGGATTAAACCGATTTCATAATAGAATTCGAAATTGCTTTGAGTATCCCAATCGATCGATTGAGCTTTTTGTTGATCCGGTAATGGATAACCTATGATTTTAAGATTTTGATCCTTAACGTAGTTCTGAACAGATTCAGTTAATAAATGGTTGATTTCGTCCACTTTAATGGATTTACCATACATTTTTTCTACTAATTGAGCAGGAACTTTACCTTGACGGAAACCTTTTAAAGAGATGTTTTTTCCGTATTCTTTAAGTTTAGCATTGATTTTTGGCTGATAGTCAGCTTCTGTCAATTGAACCTTAATGGTAGCGTTCGTGGTGCTTTTTTTGTCAAGTACAATTTCCAATGTCGTATGAATTAAGAGTTTGTGTAAATAATAAAACCCTCGTTTGGAGGGTTTAACGTTTTAAGAGTGAATTAATCAACCCCAAAGTTTTATATGTGCGGATGGAGGGACTCGAACCCCCATGCCTCGCAGCGCTAGATCCTAAGTCTAGTGCGTCTACCAATTTCGCCACATCCGCATCAATCTATCCCCGAGAAATCATTTATTTCTCAAACAGGACTGCAAATGTAGTAAAAAAATATCAAATCCAAACATGCCTTGTAATTTTATTTAAAACTCCTTTTTTAGCTAAAAAAACACGAATTTCGTATAACAAAGTCTCAACTAAATTTTACTAAGGAAAGAGGGTTGCATGCAGATTGATATAGAGAAAGAAAATAAAGAAATCATTAGTCGATATCGCGCTTTATTGAAAGCCGCTAAACCGGTTCTTAAAGATGGTGATGCCAAGATTATAAAGAAAGCATTTAACACCTCCATGTTAGCGCATAAAGACATGCGTAGAAAATCAGGTGAGCCATATATCTTTCACCCATTGGCGGTGGCGCAAATAGCGGTGGAAGAAATTGGCTTGGGTACTACTTCTATCATCGCCGCATTATTACATGATGTGGTAGAAGATACGCACTTAGAGGTGCGCGACCTAGAGCGTGACTTCGGCCCTAAAGTAGCTACCATTGTAGATGGCTTAACTAAAATTTCCGGTGTGTTTGAACACGGAAGTTCGCAGCAAGCAGAGAACTTCCGTAAAATGATTTTAACACTATCGGAAGATGTTCGAGTAATTTTAGTGAAGCTGGCCGATCGTTTACACAACATGCGTACGCTGGAGAGCATGCCGCGCGAGAAGCAGTTGAAAATTGCATCCGAGACTATGTATTTATATGCACCTCTAGCTCATCGCTTAGGTTTGTATGCGATTAAATCAGAGTTGGAAGATTTGTATTTGAAATATACGGATACCGAACGCTACAATTACATTGAAGGAAAGATAGAACAAACGAATACTGCTCGTAAAAAATTCATTAAGGACTTTGTAGAGCCCATTGATATGGCCTTACGTAGAGCAGGTCTGAAATATATGGTGAAAGGAAGAACCAAATCGGTTTATTCCATTCATAATAAAATGAAAGACTCCAACATATCTTTTGAGGATATATTTGATTTGTTTGCCATTCGAGTGATTTTGAAAGTAAAGCCTGATGAAGAGAAGGCCGCTTGTTGGAAAGCTTATTCCATTGTTACCGATTACTACAAACCTAATCCGGATCGACTAAAAGATTGGATTAGTACACCCAAGGCTAATGGTTATGAATCCTTACATACCACGGTGATGAGTCATACCGGACAGTGGGTCGAGGTTCAAATTAGAACGGAGCGTATGGATGATATCGCAGAAAAAGGATATGCCGCTCATTGGAAGTATAAAGAACATACCGATGCGAAGAGTAAGCAGGAATCCGGCTTGGAAGAATGGATTCGTAAAGTAAGGGATTTGATTGAAACGAGTGATTACTCCGCACTTGAATTTGTGAACGAGTTTCGTCAAAACTTATTCAGCGAAGAAGTATTTGTCTTTACACCTAAAGGAGATTTAAAAACATTACCGTTTGGAGCTACGGCGTTGGATTTTGCTTTTGAAATACATACCAAGGTAGGAGAGCACTGCTTAGGAGCAAAGGTAAATCAAAAGTTAGTTCCTTTAAGTTACCAGTTGAATAATGGTGATCAGATAGAAATTTTAACCTCCGGTAAGCAAAAGCCTACGGAAGATTGGTTGAAATTTGTGAAAACTTCTAAAGCCAGAGCGAAGATTAAAGAAGCTTTAAAAGAAGAGAAGAAATCGATTGCCGAAGATGGTAAAGGCATGGTAGAGCGTAAGCTTAACCATTTAAAAATCGAGTGGAATAATGAAACAGTGAATCGAGTGTTGGCTATGTTTAATGTGAAGACCCCATTGGACTTCTATTATAATGTAGCCAAAGGAATTATTGACACGGCCGATTTAAAGAAACTTAAAGAACCGGAGAAAAAACCGGATGCACCTAAGAAAGAACCGGCAGTTGACAAGAAGCAAACCTCCATTAGCGTGTCTGATAAAGACATGATATTGATTGGAGACACCTTGCAGAAGTTAGATTATCACTATGCTAAGTGTTGTAATCCAATTCCGGGCGATGAAGTATTTGGCTTTATTACGGTGAGTGACGGGATTAAAATCCATAGAACGAACTGTCCGAATGCGGTGGAATTAATGTCGCATTATGGGTACCGAATAGTGAAGGCAAAATGGACATCACAGACCGAATTAGCCTTCTTAACCGGGTTGAAAATTGTGGGAGCAGACAGGGTAGGTATTTTGAATGATGTCACCAAGGTTATTTCTAACCAGTTGAATATCAATATACGTTCCATTACTGTTGAAACAGAAGATGGGATGTTTGAAGGCTTGATTATGTTGTTTGTAAACGATACAACACACCTTAATACCTTAATAACCAAGCTGAAGAATATTTCCGATATCATCAGCGTGACCCGTATTGATACATAATTTTGGAAGTTGGGAAAATAACATTGTATATTTGCCTCTTATGGCTTCTTTGCAGGAAATACTTTCAGAAGTAAAAAAGATCTTTACGGCGTATTTGGAAAACAAGAGTTTACGAAAAACTCCTGAACGCTTTGCCATTTTAGAAGAGATATATAGCCGTCAAGGACACTTTGATGTAGAGCAGTTATATATCAGTATGAAGAACAAAAATTACAGAGTGAGCCGAGCTACAGTATATAATACTTTAGACATCTTGGTAGACTGTGATTTAGTAACGAAACATCAGTTTGGCAAAAATATAGCTCAGTATGAGCGTTCTTTTGGCTTTCGCCAACATGACCATTTGATATGTACCGATTGTCATCGCGTAGTTGAATTCTGTGACCCACGAATTCAGAACATTCAAAACATGGTGGGTGAGTTGTTACACTTCAATGTGATGCACCATTCATTGATCCTGTATGGAGCGTGTACCAACGCCAACTGCGAACACAAGCCTAAAAATTAATCATTAAATTATTTAGTTAGCATTATGCAATATATTACTTCCGTAAAGAATAACGTGTTAATTCTTGAATTGCAAGGCGATTTAATCGGCGAGAGCAATGGATTAGAGTTGATGGAATTAGTGAATGATAAAATCAATGATGAAATAAAAAAATGTGCCATTGATTTATCTCAAGTAAGATACATGAACAGTAGCGGGATTGGAGTTTTAATTACATTGTTAACCAAGTTTAGAAATAAAGGCGGAGAGCTAGTGTTAATCAGTCCATCCGAGCAGATTAAAAAGTTATTAATCATCACTAAGTTGAATTCTATCTTCCACATTGCGGATGGAGAAGAAGATGCGATGAAACGTTTATCGGCATAATTATCATTTTAAAACAATACCAATAATTTTAATAAAGTAAATACCACCATGGCAGTTGATGTATTATTAGGTTTACAGTGGGGAGACGAAGGGAAAGGTAAAGTTGTGGATGTGTTAGCACCCAAGTATGATTATGTAGCCCGATTTCAAGGAGGTCCTAATGCAGGACATTCATTGAAGTTTGACGGACATGAAGTTGTGCTACACCAAATTCCTTCCGGTGTGTTTCGTAGCAATATCAAGAACGTGATTGGTAACGGATTGGTGTTGGACGTAATTGCTTTATTCGAAAGAGAGATTGATAAGTTAGCAGCGTTTAACTTAGACTTGAATAAAAACTTATTTATTTCTAAAAAAGCTTCGTTGATTATTCCTTCGCACGTGGAGTTAGATAAAGCGTATGAGAATGCCAAAGGAGCGAGTAAAATTGGTTCTACATTAAGAGGTATTGGGCCTACTTATACAGATAAGATTTCTAGACAAGGATTACGTGTAGGAGATATCTTATTACCGGATTTCAAACAACGTTATGATGCGTTGGTATCAAAGCATAAACAAATATTAGATTTCTATAAGCATGATTATAGCGGCATGGTAGAAAGAGAACAATTGTTCTTTAAATACATTGATCGCTTAAAGACCATGAACTTGGTAGACAGTGAGTACTTCGTGAACCACGCTATCAAGGATAAGAAGACCGTTTTAGCAGAAGGAGCACAAGGATCGTTGTTAGATATCGATTTTGGTTCATATCCGTTTGTAACGTCTTCTAATACGATGGTAGCCGGTGCGTGCACCGGGTTAGGAGTAGCACCAAAGCATATAGGAAATGTATTTGGGATCTTTAAGGCATATTGTACTCGAGTAGGTAGTGGACCTTTCCCAACGGAATTAAATGATGCCGTAGGAGAGGAAATAAGAAAGATAGGAAGAGAATTTGGCGCTACTACAGGAAGACCTAGAAGAACTGGTTGGTTAGATTTACCGGCGTTAAAGTATGCTTGTATGATTAATGGCGTAACACACTTATTGATGATGAAGGCGGATGTATTAAATTCGTTTGAAGAAATCGAAGTTTGTACCCATTATGAGTTAGCTGACGGTAAAAAAGTAGAAGAATTACCTTATGATTTGTGTGGAACGGATGTGAAGCCGGTATACAAAACTTTAAAAGGATGGAACAAAGATTTGTCCGGATGTACCACTTTTGAAAGTTTACCGAAAGAATTATTGGATTATGTGAAATTTATTGAAGAAAATGTTGAATTACCTATCACGTTGATTTCCATAGGCCCAGACAGAAAAGAGACCATTTTAAGGGAGAAAAACGCTGTTTTAAGCTAAAAATGTGGATATCTATCTGTGAAATTTTTTAGGAATGTTTTGCAGATAAAAAAACTTCCATTACCTTTGCACTCCCTTACAACAACAAGGGGTAACAAAATAAGAAAGTTGAGACGGTTGGTCTCGACTTCACTTCTGAAGGAAACAACAGAAAACGTTCTTTGAGATAATGAGAGTAAGGTATAGCGGACCTAGTTCAATTCGAAAGAATTAAAATTAAGGAAAGACAATAGATTACAAAGGAGATAGGATCAGACAATTTATTTACAAACTTTACAATGAAGAGTTTGATCCTGGCTCAGGATGAACGCTAGCGGCAGGCCTAATACATGCAAGTCGAGGGGCAGCGGAGTAGCAATACTGCCGGCGACCGGCGCACGGGTGCGTAACACGTATGCAACATACCTACAACTGGGGGATAGCCCGGGGAAACTCGGATTAATACCCCATAAAACAGGGGACCCGCATGGGTATATTGTTAAAGATTTATCGGTTGTAGATTGGCATGCGTAAGATTAGCTAGTTGGTGAGGTAACGGCTCACCAAGGCTACGATCTTTAGGGGGTCTGAGAGGATGATCCCCCACACTGGTACTGAGATACGGACCAGACTCCTACGGGAGGCAGCAGTAGGGAATATTGGTCAATGGGGGCAACCCTGAACCAGCCATGCCGCGTGTAGGATGAAGGCGTTATGCGTTGTAAACTACTTTTGATTGGGAACAAATGACATCTGCGGATGTAGCTGAGTGTACCAATAGAATAAGCCACGGCTAACTACGTGCCAGCAGCCGCGGTAATACGTAGGTGGCAAGCGTTGTCCGGATTTATTGGGTTTAAAGGGTGCGTAGGCGGCTTAATAAGTCAGTGGTGAAAGCCGGTAGCTTAACTATCGAAATGCCATTGATACTGCTAAGCTTGAGTACAGTTGAGGTAGGCGGAATTGACAGTGTAGCGGTGAAATGCTTAGATATTGTCAAGAACACCAATTGCGAAGGCAGCTTACTAAAGTGTAACTGACGCTGAGGCACGAAAGTGCGGGGATCAAACAGGATTAGATACCCTGGTAGTCCGCACTGTAAACGATGATCACTCGCTGTGTGCGATAAACAGTACGCGGCTAAGCGAAAGCGATAAGTGATCCACCTGGGGAGTACGCCGGCAACGGTGAAACTCAAAGGAATTGACGGGGGTCCGCACAAGCGGAGGAGCATGTGGTTTAATTCGATGATACGCGAGGAACCTTACCTGGGCTAGAATGTGAAGGAATGTTTTAGAAATAGAACAGTCAGCAATGACCTGAAACAAGGTGCTGCATGGCTGTCGTCAGCTCGTGCCGTGAGGTGTTGGGTTAAGTCCCGCAACGAGCGCAACCCCTATCTTTAGTTGCCAACGGTTCGGCCGGGGACTCTAGAGAGACTGCCTGCGTAAGCAGAGAGGAAGGAGGGGATGACGTCAAGTCATCATGGCCCTTACGCCCAGGGCTACACACGTGCTACAATGGCGCATACAGAGTGTTGCAAGCTAGCGATAGCAAGCCAATCACAAAAAGTGCGTCTCAGTTCGGATTGGAGTCTGCAACTCGACTCCATGAAGCTGGATTCGCTAGTAATCGCATATCAGCAATGATGCGGTGAATACGTTCCCGGACCTTGTACACACCGCCCGTCAAGCCATGAAAGTCTGGTGGACCTGAAGATCGTAACCCACAAGGAGCGGTTTAGGGTAAAACGGGTAATTAGGGCTAAGTCGTAACAAGGTAGCCGTACCGGAAGGTGCGGCTGGAACACCTCCTTTCTGGAGACCGTTATAGACGGTCATGATATCCTATCTCCGATATCTATTATAGTCCATTCCGCTATATCTTACTCATTATCCAAATTATTGAAACCTTATATTTATCGGGCTTGTAGCTCAGGTGGTTAGAGCGCTACACTGATAATGTAGAGGTCCGTGGTTCGAGTCCACGCAGGCCCACTTTGCGGATTCAAAAGAATTACTTACCTTTGCCATCCCCAATAAAAAAACCAGAATATAAGGTGAATTTAACAAGTCGTAGCAAATGGCTATCGACTCTAAAATATTGAGAATACAAACGGGGGATTAGCTCAGCTGGCTAGAGCACCTGCCTTGCACGCAGGGGGTCAACGGTTCGAATCCGTTATCCTCCACTCGTTAAAACAATCGGTTTTAACAACGTTCTTTGACGTAATGATTAAGAGTAAGTATACCAAAGTTCAATGGTATTAAAAAAAAGCATTGTAATATGTCGCAAAAGCATATTATAAGAAGACAGTAAAGAAAACAAATAAGAGCGTATGGGGGATGCCTAGGCTCTCAGAGGCGATGAAGGACGTGCCAAGCTGCGAAAAGTCACGGGGATCTGCTGAGAAGAATTGATCCGTGAATGTCCGAATGGGGCAACCCAGCATACTGAAGGTATGTTATCCGAAAGGAAGCAAACCCGGGGAACTGAAACATCTAAGTACCCGGAGGAGAAGAAAACAACATGTGATTCCGCAAGTAGTGGCGAGCGAACGCGGAAAAGCCCAAACCTAAACGGTTACGGCCGTTTAGGGGTAATAGGACTGCATTTAGTCGAAGTAATGAACGCGAATGGTCTGGGAAGGCCAACAATATAAGGTGAGAGTCCTGTAGCGGTAAAATTATAAGATGAGCAGTATCCTGAGTAGCGCGGGGTTGGAGACGCTCCGTGTGAATTTGCCGGCACCATCCGGTAAGGCTAAATACTCCTGAGAGACCGATAGTGAACCAGTACTGTGAAGGAAAGGTGAAAAGTACCCTGAATAAGGGGGTGAAATAGAACCTGAAACCGTACGCTTACAAGCGGTCGGAGCCCTTTAGTGGGGTGACGGCGTGCCTTTTGCATAATGAACCTACGAGTTACTCTTCACTGGCAAGGTTAAGTGATAAGAATCACGCAGCCGGAGCGAAAGCGAGTCTGAATAGGGCGTATAGTCAGTGGAGGTAGACGCGAAACCTTGTGATCTACCCATGGCCAGGATGAAGTAGTGGTAACACACTATGGAGGTCCGAACTGGTAAGCGTTGAAAAGCTTTCGGATGAGCTGTGGGTAGGGGTGAAAGGCTAATCAAACTGGGAAATAGCTCGTACTCCCCGAAATGTATTTTGGTACAGCGTCGAGGTTAAGTTTAATGGAGGTAGAGCTACCAATAGGACTAGGGGGTGTCATAACCTACCAAATCCTGATGAACTCCGAATGCCATTAAATATACTCGGCAGTGAGGGTATGGGTGCTAAGGTCCGTATCCGAGAGGGAAAGAACCCAGACTAACAGCTAAGGTCCCTAAATTTATTCTAAGTTGAACAAAGGAGGTTCAGTTGCCTAGACAGCCAGGATGTTTGCTTGGAAGCAGCAATTCATTTAAAGAGTGCGTAACAGCTCACTGGTCGAGCGACAGAGCATCGATAATAAACGGGCATCAAGAATAATACCGAAGCTTTAGATTTGCAGCAATGCAACTGGTAGGGGAGCATTCTAACGGCGGAGAAGGCGTATTGCGAAGTATGCTGGAGCTTTTAGAAAAGCAAATGTAGGTATAAGTAACGATAAAGCAGGTGAGAATCCTGCTCACCGATAGACTAAGGTTTCCTGATCAACGTTCGTCGGATCAGGGTTAGTCAGGGCCTAAGGCGACTCGGTTGTAGTGACCGATTAGTCGATGGATAACTAGTTAATATTCTAGTACTTGTATACACTGCTATGGAGAGACGGAGTAGTGAAATGTTCGCGTAGTGACGGAATACTACGTTAAAGCCAGTAGATATATTCGGGATAGGCAAATCCGTTCTGAATGTCGAAGGTGATAGTACGACAAAGCTTCGGCTGCGTTGATAGTAACAGTAAACAGACTTCCAAGAAAATCTTCTACGCTTCAGGTGTATACAACCTGTACCGCAAACCGACACAGGTAGTCAAGGAGAGAATCCTAAGGTGCGCGAGTGAGTCACGGCTAAGGAACTCGGCAAATTAACCCTGTAACTTCGGGAAAAGGGGTGCCTAACTTTAGCAATAAAGAAGGTCGCAGCGAAATGGCTCAGGCGACTGTTTAACAAAAACACAGGGCTCTGCGAAATCGAAAGATAATGTATAGGGCCTGACACCTGCCCGGTGCCGGAAGGTTAAGAGGGGGGCTTAGCGCAAGCGAAGGTCTGAATCGAAGCCCCGGTAAACGGCGGCCGTAACTATAACGGTCCTAAGGTAGCGAAATTCCTTGTCGGGTAAGTTCCGACCTGCACGAATGGTGTAACGATCTGAGCGCTGTCTCAGCCGTGAGCTCGGTGAAATTGTAGTAGCGGTGAAGATGCCGCTTACCCGTCACGGGACGGAAAGACCCCGTGCACCTTTACTATAGCTTTGCATTGACACTGGGTAATTGATGTGTAGGATAGGTGGGAGACTATGAGACGGGCACGCTAGTGTTCGTGGAGTCAACGTTGAAATACCACCCTTTAATTACTTGGTGTCTAACCTCTAAGAGAGACAGTGCATGGTGGGTAGTTTGACTGGGGTGGTCGCCTCCAAAAAAGTATCGGAGGCTTCTAAAGGTTCCCTCAGTACGCTTGGTAACCGTACGCAGAGTGCAATGGCATAAGGGAGCTTGACTGTGAGACTAACAAGTCGATCAGGTACGAAAGTAGAGCATAGTGATCCGGTGGTTCCGCATGGAAGGGCCATCGCTCAAAGGATAAAAGGTACGCCGGGGATAACAGGCTGATCTCCCCCAAGAGCTCACATCGACGGGGAGGTTTGGCACCTCGATGTCGGCTCGTCACATCCTGGGGCTGGAGAAGGTCCCAAGGGTTCGGCTGTTCGCCGATTAAAGTGGCACGCGAGCTGGGTTCAGAACGTCGTGAGACAGTTCGGTCCCTATCTGTGATGGGCGTAGGAAATTTGAGAGGACTTGACCTTAGTACGAGAGGACCGGGTTGAACTAACCTCTGGTGTATCTGTTGTGCCGCCAGGTGCAGTGCAGAGTAGCCAAGTTGGGACGAGATAAGCGCTGAAAGCATCTAAGTGCGAAACTCACCTCAAGATGAGATTTCCAAACAGGGACGTCAGAGACTATGACGTTGATAGGCTGCAGATGTAAAGTCAGAGATGGCAAAGTCGAGCAGTACTAATTACCCGAACGTTTTCAACAACTGAACTTTGGTATACTGAAATAATCATGAAGTCATAAATCATTAAACGCTGACTAGTCAGTAAAAGTCTAATGGTGGCTATAGCACAAGTGTTCACCTCTTCCCATTCCGAACAGAGAAGTTAAGCCTTGTCGCGCCGATGGTACTGCAGTCACATGTGGGAGAGTAGGTTGCTGCCAACTTATTATCAAAACCCCGTCTTACATCAAGGCGGGGTTTTTTGTTTTGATCTAGCTACTAGCTACTAGTCTTTAGTAATTAGACAAGAGTACGGAGTAGTAAGTACTAAGATGACAGACTTTAGCACTACCGTATCCGAGATGCTACCAACAATCAACCTCTCACAAATGCTACTTACTTTTTTTAGCTTATAGCCGAAGGCTCAAAGCAGATCAGAGTTAAACGATACTCCGGTGCTCATCTCATTTCCCCCTTTGGAGGGGGCTAGGGGGAGGTTTTTAAACAAAAGCCCACGGAGAACCAATTCACAATCCTCATCTTAATCATTGACACAGGCTAATGTTACATTTGATGGTTAAGTATTTACTTTTAAAAATCTGTTTATTACATTTGTGAAGTATCTATTATTTCTATGAAGTTATTAGTATCTATTTTCTTTTATTTTGTCATTCTTTTTAGTCTTAAAGCTCAGAATGATTCAATATATCTGGTATCTACCAACAAAACATTAACCAAGTATAAGATAACTGATGTTGATAGCATCGTGTTTTATTCTAATCCGGTTACTCGTGAGTATAATGATACAATGTATATTCACTTAAAAAATAAATTGGTAACTGTTTTACCGGTTGATTTATTTGATACAGCGTTTTATCGACCTGTTCAAAATCCTAGTCAGTATAATGCTTTATACTTTACTGCACAAAGTTGTGTAGGTTTTACCATGGCTAATTTTAACTATGTTATTCAAAGTACCAATAGTATAACAGCCTCCGGTGTTTGTTATAGCACGAATCCTTACCCAACAGTTAATGATTTGAAGGTAGCCGGCTCTGCAGGTAATGGAAGTAAAATGCTTACTATTAAAGATTTATTAACGGATAAAATTTATTATGCACGTGCTTACTTTAATACAGGTAGTCAAATAGTTTATAGCGAGCAGGTAAAATTTAAAACAAAACCTAGGGGGATATCATCAGTACAAAATACTTATTACATTCCTCAATATTCAGGAATGACATCTGACTTTAAAAGTTTATCCACTCGAGTAATGTTTGAATCAAGTATTATAGAAAATGGGAACACAGGAAATACTTATCAATTTGAATTGTCAAGTGGTATTAATAATCCGCCTGTATTACCAATATCTACAAGGGAACTTAGTTGCAGTACAGGAAATGAAGTTGTCACATTAAAATCTTCTTTTGTTGAACATAGCAGCCTTCTTGGTGCAAATCGTGTAACTCCCATTATAAATACTGTAGATAATCAAAGAATCCAAGGTCTCCCCTATACAATTAGTTGGTTATCTGGCTTAAGTAGTAATACTTTTACCAATATAGTCGTTGAGTGTAAAAACTCTAATTCTATTTATATTACATTTAATTGTTTTAATTCCAGTGCTTTATACAGTAATGGATTTATCATCAGTAATTCTCCGGCCAATCCAATATTAGTTCCTCTTTCGACTGCTACTTTAATTAACCCAATGACTTCACGTTACGGAATTTTGGTTAATAGTATCAATACGAATAGCTTTTACAACTTATATGTATATGGAAGATTATCCTTTAATGATTTATATATACTAAGTCATACAATTAGTGTCTTTTCTACTTCCAGTCTTCCTACATGTCCATAGTAAAAGTTTTAAATTTTGTCGTATGAAAATAAACACCTTATTAATTTGCATTTTATTGATTAGTACAAGACAACTTAATGCTCAAAATTTGATTATTAAAAATTCGGACGGAACGGCCGTGTCAACTTTAGCTCCTTCTATCAAGAAAATATCCTTTACTGGTTTAGGTGAAATGCTAGTTCAAAAACAGGATAATACTGTTTCAAATTATCCGTTATCTTCAATTTCTTATTTTAGAGTTCAAGATACACCTATGGGACTGTTTCCCAGTTCTCCATTGGTTAATCCTGTAAGTATTGGTCTTGGTTTATTTCCTAATCCGGTAACTAATCAAATCAATATTACAATGGATAAAGATCAACCTCCCATCGAGAAAATTCAAATTCAAAGTTTAACTGGACAAACGATTCAAACCTTGACAGAATTTACACAAAGTAACGAAGTGAGTTTAAACTGTGAAAATCTTTATCCAGGAATGTATGTTTGTACCATTTATACTAAAGAATTTTCTTCAGTAGTGAAGTTTATTAAACAATAATAGTAGTTATGAGGGCGGTATAGTTAAACGATACTCCGGCGCTCATCTCATTCCCCCTTTGGAGAGCCTGTCCCGATTTTTATCGGGAGGGATTAAGGGGGGGGGCACAAATGTCACCTACTTTTTATAGCTAATAGCCGAAGGCTCAAAGCAGATCCGACTTAAACGATACTCCGGTGCTCATCTTACTTTAAATCTTAAACTTTTAGCTTTCAACTCATCTTAATCATTGGCGACAAGCTCCTTTACACTTTACACTTTCGACTTTAAACTCCAGCCCCAACGTGCCACCTCGCAGAGGTGCGTTCCTATTTTCCTTCTACCATATTTTGAATAAAGTAGACCAATGTGTATTTTAGATAGACTAAAGAAGATATACCTACACTAAAGGTGCGCCTATATCTTCTCTAGGAGGTGGGATATAGGCACTAGGGTGCGTGTATAGAGTAGTTAGTGATATTTAAAGAACCAAGAAATGACAACAAAGAATACTGAAAAAACAGATGCGGAAAAGACTAAAATGACATGTGGAATCATCATGCCAATTGCACCTCATCCGGACTATCCTTCTGACCATTGGAAAGATGTACTGAATATTCTGACGGAAGCTGTAAATGAAACAGAATTTGAACCTAAACTCGTAAGTGACGACGTTGCAATAGGTCTAATTCACGACAGAATTGTTACAAACATATACAACAATGAAATTGTAATTTGTGATGTGAGTTCGAAAAACCCAAATGTGATGTTTGAACTTGGATTAAGACTAGCATTTGACAAACCAACAATTATTGTTAAGGATGAAACTACAGGATATTCGTTTGACACAGGCGTAATTGAGCACATCCCATATCCTTCTTCATTGCGTTTTAGCCAAATAGTAAAGTTTAAAGAGGAATTAATTCGCAGAATAAATGCGACATACAAAAAAGCTAAAACTGAGCCCAACTACTCTCCGTTTTTAAAGAGTTTCGGAAAGACAATTGTTCCAGCTTCTTTACAACAAACTGAAATTCCAGAAGGAAAGTATATTCTCTCTCAGCTTGAAAATTTGAACAAGGAAATGCAGATAATGCGAATCGAACAAAGGCGTGACACGGATATCAGAAGGAGAAATTTAAACATGTTAAATGAAGAAGAAAAACACAAAATTCTCTCCAATTTATTAAATAATTATCGACACAAGTTTTCGTATAATGAGCTTCTTGACAACTCAAAATTCAATAATATCTTGAGAAATGAACTAGCCATTAGTGGCGTTGACATTTCAAACTCTGAACTTAAAGACTTCATTCTTAACTACTACAATAACTTATCTGACAAAGAAAAATTGAAATAAACATCACCTAACAGCAGCTACCCAAAAGTGGCGATTCAGTGGTTATATCAAGCGTTGTGCTTCTATCAAATTTTCTGCTTGGCTGACAGTGAAATGCTTCGAAATACCCCACTGCAGTAAGCGGCAAAACGTTGCGGTAATTATAAGTGCCACACAGTTAAACAAGTAAAAAACAAGAAAATGACAGTAAGAAAAATAATTGAGCTCATTGATTTTATAAAGTCGAAAATTGGGACAGACTCCTTTTCATCAAGGTTACAAGACTACATTGTTACAATTCAGAATAGTCCAAACAACCTTGTACTTTTAAAGGAAATTAATGACAAGGCTATTTCAGACTACGAGAACATTATAGAAGCAGAAATTCCGGCTTTACTTGAAAAGGTTTTAGTAAATAAAATAAAACCGTTTACAAGAGATGCATATTACCAACAACTTATTGACTTAAAAGGTCAAAATCATACTGACCCAAATACTTTATACTCGCAGCTTATTTCATTGTTGACAAACATACAGTCGCTAACGAATAACAATATTGCTGAACTTGACAAAATAGCTCAAACGGTCAGACCTTTTTTATCTAAAGACTATTCAACTTTACAAGCAGAGAATAATGCCATTTTCGCAATTGTGTTTGCAAATGAAAACACGTACAACAGTCTAAAACTATTATCCTTTGAACTAAAAAACTGGGACAGAGCATTATTTATCTATCAGCAAATAGTTTCTGATGAGACTCCAAAATCATTTGAAATTATTGAAGTTGACCAAGGATCGATTGAAGTTGTTATTAATTTATTATTTGAAGTTGGAACTAATCTACTAGACCTTTTCAAAACTGGACTTGAAGTTTATGCAGCTTATTTAGCATATAAAACCGTTGTTCACGACCAATTAGTAAAGACTTTTAATGGTAATGAAGAGCTAATACAACTTGAAGAAAAAAGAGAGAAGCTTCTATTAGAGAATGTAAGACTTGCTGTGAAAAATGAGCTCAAAAAGCAGGCTAAAAAAATGAAAAAACACGAAGCCTTAGAAAAGAAAATTGATGAAGTTGCAAAACTTGTGACTGAACATATTATAAAAGGTAATAGTGTAAAACTGTTATCAGCACCAGCAGACAAGACAGAAGAGATTATAGAAAAGGAGAAATCCAAAGAATCGACATATATTAAAGCAAAATCAGATTATAAAAAAATTGACGAGATAACAAAGCAACTACTTATTGACCAGTTCACAACCCAACCACCGACTGAACAATATGAAAAAGAATAACAACCGTCAACACACGTTTGGCGTCATGCGTGGTGACGTGCTTACATTCAAGTCCAGATAAATCGAATTTGTAATCGGCAATAAGTACTCGCCGTTGTTGATGACACAGCAATAAATTAAAAAATATAACTATAGAGAAAGATACGCCGCTAAACATCAACAACGACAAGGTAATTCGGAGTTTGATTTGTAGTCAAAAAATTAGATACTATATTCACTAATATGAGCTTCTGGAAGATTTTTGTTATTGTATTAACAGCGTCTATAATAACTTGGTTAGTTAGGTATGGTTATAATAATTCAACTAGAGTTTTCATTGTAAGTGGTCTTTTGGAAAAGGGTGAAATAATTAAAGATAAAACTTATATCAAGTATAATAGAAGCTTTTATTTAGATGATATTCAGTTGAGTTTTAAGATTAGAAATTGTTCTCAAGTCTTTTGTATAAAATTAAGTGATATAACAGATGACCATAAAATTAAATTAGGTAGAATTTTATATGAAATGAAAAGAGGTAATCTAATAACAGTTTCTTATAAAGAATTAATACTAACCAATAATAATACACAAATAGTTGAGATAAAAAATGGAGATGAAATAATCTACCAAAATAAAAAAGAGTCTTTCAGCATAGAAACTTTAGTTAACTTATTCATCTATTTTAGTTTTGTGCTTATCATTTCCCTAACTATATATAGTATTTTGATTTTTGTAAGAAAAACATAAACAAGGTATACCTTTTTTCGTCACCCGAAATGTACAAGACTGATATAGAAGATTTGTAATCCGCTTAATATACTTTATAAACCATGAACAATCCCCATAGTAACATCGATGAATCACCAATACCTCTGAAGAAGCATCAAAGGTGTTATTATTCTTTGGTTATTTGTGTTCCGGTTTGGGTGGATTGTTTGGAATACTTATCGGGTATTATTTAATAACGAAGAAAAAGACTTTACCGAACCAAATCAAAGCTCCAAAGTATGCGTCCTTTGATCGATACCAAGGGAAACTAATGATGATAGTAGGATCTATAAGTACATTGCTGTTTATTGTTGTAAAAATACTTTTGATGAAATAAGAGATATTTGCTCTTATCAATTCCGAATCCGATAATATCAATTGAATCCTACAATTGGGTAAATATAATCTACTTAAGTTTAATGATGAGCCTTAACAATTTATATCACTTAAATAAACCTTTGATAAACTCAATTATTATGGGGTTATTTTATTTTTTGTTTTGTTGGTATTTTGAATATAGTGATACTTCCAAAGCCTGGTTTATATTTTGGATGTTGTTCTTGCCGGGCGTAACATTTCCGTTAACTACCAGTTATTATAAAAATGGAAGTAGTTATTATTCACTAAGGAAAAAGTTATCGCATTTGATTGTTTCTGTAGTTATTTATCATGTTAGCTCATGGCTGTTTTATGGAGAATCGTATATTCGATTTAGTTCTTTGTTTGCCGGGTTTATAGGTTCCTTTTTATACCTATTATCAATAAGGTATATGCTTAAAAAGGATCTATCTTTACCAATTATTTTATTAGTATCCATACTCAGTGGATTAGCTTTTTTACCATATCAAATGATTGAACGATATAGAATGTTCTTAGGACTTGCTATTTTCATTTGGACTTTTGTCAATGGATTTGTTTTGAATAGGGAATATAAAAAATCTTTGTAATCCGCAATAAACCCACTCTCATCACTCGCCGTTGTCTTGTGTTTAGCGGCTCACCGGTGGTAGAGTTGTATTCGCCCTGCGTGAGGGATAGCAGCGGAAATCCTTTTGCGAGGAACGAGTAAAAGATTGCAGCAATAGCCCGACCCCGAGCGTACGAATATTCATCCGATGTACACTGCCTAAGCGAGGGGGCACGCCCTAATCCTTTGTCTAAATAATTTCTTATCAGGCTCAACAAGTAGGCAACAAACGGTTTATAACCGATATTATAACACAAAACAACTTGATCTATAAAATAGATATCCAACAACGGTGGGAAAAATTTAACATAAAGAAAGGTAAGATAAAGATTAACTATTCTTGATAGCAGTAACGCTATCCGTTAAAGAAAAATCACTTCACGTATTCACTTACCTCAACCTCCTCCGGAACTTCATGAATGAGTTTCTTTTGTAGCCATTTTTCAATAGGGTCGATACTTAAGGCTAAGAGTATGTTGATGGCTATACGGAAGGCAAAGATGGTTTCTCCTTGTGCATCGATCCAATCCTGAATAATTTCACTACCAATCTCGAATACGGATAGTATAATTAATACAATCATAAAGGCACTTACTTTACTGATTCTGGAATTACCCTTACGATTAAAATAGATGGAGATCATCATGATTAGGGCCATCAAAAATATTTCTAATCCATACCACCACAAGGTTCGGTACCAAGGATTTTTTACATCAATCACTACCGTACTGATTTGACTCATCTCCCTAAAATTATCGGTAGCCATAATATCCACCGTATATTTCCCATCATGCGCTAACCTAAACCGTATGATATTATCTGTACTCCATGGGTGCCATGATTCGTTATGTTCTCTGATGCGGTAAGTGTATTGTATCTTATCCGTTGAATAAAAAAAGTTGGCGGCACAAGTAAGCTCCACTTGAGTGATATCGCCGTCTTGCACATAGGGGAATACTTTTTCTTCCTTTTGCCAAATTCCCATTGCCCATGTAGTGTCATTGCCACCCGATAAAAATACTTGTCGGATATTACTTTTTGACAGTGTATCACCGGTTCCTTGGAATTCTCGGTTATAGATCAAAAAGCCCATCGATGTACCAACCACCATTAAGTTGGAGGATAGCTGTCCAAATCCAAAGGCTTTATTTCCTCTAACCAATGAATTCATATTATCTACATTTATTTTACCGCTGTTGGAAAGTGCATCAATACTGTACTTAAGTTTTCCATTTTTTAAGATGGCACGTTCAAACCAGAGTATATTATTATGTTGATTGAACATCCAAGAGGAGGAATAATTATCTGTAGTATTCACTTTCAATTCAGGTATAATTTCTCCTTTGGTGTTGAATCGGTATAAACCATTGGCTGTACCAAGTAAGATGGAATTATTATATAGAGATATACAGTTAAATTTAAGAGGTGTGCCATTAACTTCGGTACGAATTAATAGTCCGGTCAAACTTTTAAGATCTTCACTTAAGGTAGCTGTGATCAATCGATACTGATTATCAATGATGATTAATTTACCCTCCGGAGTGAAGTTGAAATCTTCGATTTCAATCGGGAATCCGGATATACGATGACGAAAATGAAAGCCGTTTTGATACTCAATTAGAGCCAACCCTTCGTTGGTGGATACGATATAAAATGGTTTGTCACCGGGTATTTTAACTATTTTCCTGTTGAGTTTGATGGGTGCTACCACGCGTAACGTTTTACCGTCATACTCCATTAATTCATGTAAGCAACCTATCAATAAAGACTTTTCTTTTTTCTCTAAAAAATAGACCGGTTGTCTGATTTGTTGAAATAACTGAAATTGATAAAATCCGTTTCCTTTGTTGATGGCTTGATAGAGACCATGCGAGGTACCTGCAAAAAGAGAGGTTTGATAATCCATGGTGCAGAAACCTGAACCCTCTAATCCGGACTTAGCATTCAGTAATCTTACAGGAGTATTTATTTCAACATAACTCAATCCATTTTCATGGCAAACCCAAATATTTCCATTCGCATCAGGGTAGATGGAGAATACTTTATTATCATTAAGACCACTACTGATTTCCAATTGAAATAGTAGATCCAAATTGTCAGCATTCAATGTATATAAACCTTTGGTGGTAGTTCCAACCCAGAGTTGATTTCCGGAATTAGCACGACAGAAAAGATAATCGGAGTCGATGGATTCTGAAGGATATTTTTTTTCAAGTTTAGTAGTATTGCCTGTCGTCCAATAAAAACCTTCGCCAAAAATATGGTAACGAATTCCACCTTGAGGGTGGCTGGTCATCACTTCGATGGAACGATGAAGTATATTCGGAGTAGCTAGATAAGTTTGAAATTGAAGTGTTTTTTTATCAAATAGTTTAAATCCATTTTCGTTGCTGTAAAGCATTAGATTACCATCTATTTCAAACAGAGTACGTAGGTAAACTTTTTCATCAAGTGCTTTGATAAATCGATGTTGCTCGTCAAATATTAAGATGGTACCACTGGCAAGAACAAATAATTTTGAGTCAAAAAACAAGACTTTCCAAATGTGTTTTAAATGGGAGCGATGCTCTGTTGGGCACTTAGCTTCAAGAGATTTGAAATGAAGTTGACCGTATTCATCCGGAGCTAAATATCCGAGATCATGATCACCACCGGCGTATACAATTCCTTTGGGAGATTTACAAATAGATCGAATAATACCGTGGTAGTTTGTTTCTATTAATCTCCAGTGAACACCATCGTACTCCAAGATACCTTCACTATTGGCGAAATACATGAGACCTCTATCGGATTGTACCGCATCCCAGTTTTCAATTCCTGCATGATAGGATTCAACCGAATAATTACGAATGACAGGTAGTCCTTCTTTGGCAAACGAAGAGAAAGAAAGGATACCATATAGAATTAAAAAAGATAAAAGTTTGTTAATCCCACCCACAACCTGATAATAATTAAAGACGGACTAATTTATGGTCTAGTATTTACAAATCCAATTTAAACTAAAATAGTAATCGATTGATATGTTTACATTATCGATTTTTTTGTAAAAGTTTTAATGGTAGTTTTTTAGAAAAGATTGATAAATTACATTTGATGTTTATCCTTAGGTCATGGTATCTGATTTTCTAATCTTATAATTACAGAACTCTCAATACACCAGTAGAGCAAGTGTAGGAAGCTTTTGCTAATTCCAAAAAATCATACCACCTGTAGGGCTAATGAATTTATTTTCAAACCCTTGAATTACTATTGTTTATGGTTATTTTATTCTTTAATTTAGACATACCTATTAGGTGTTTTTTTTGGAATAGATTACCTGAACCGTTAACAAGATAAGTGGATATGAAAATGAAAATCATCTTTTGTTCTTTGTTGTTGATTCTTTTTTCGTGTAAAAAGAAAAAGGAGGAGGATAACACGGTACCTGCAGAGACGATGTATTTCCCATCCACCACCACTACCGATTGGGAAACTAAAAGTATGTCGGACTTGGGTTGGAACACCGGAGCTGTGCAGGATTTAAAGGATTTTTTGGTAGCTAAAAACACCAAATCATTTATGATTTTAGTCAATGGCAGAATCGTGATGGAAGAGTATTTTAACGGACATACCGCTACCGATACTTGGCAGTGGAATAGTGCGGGAAAAACATTAGTAGCTACAATGACCGGTATTGCGGAGCAGGAGGGATATATAGACATAGATAACAAAGCATCGGATTATTTGGGTACCGGCTGGACGAGTGAAACTCAGGCACAAGAAGATTTAATTACCTCTAAAAATCTTTTAACCATGACATCCGGAATCAGTGATGATAAAAATTTAGTCATTAAAGCGAATTTAACTTATTTGGCCGATGCCGGAACGCGTTGGTCTTATCATAATGTATTTCAAAAATTGATTGATGTGGTAGCGGAGTCTACCAATCAAGATTATGACACCTATTTTAATGATAAGTTAAAAAGTAAAATAGGGATGGATGGTTTCTGGAATTATGGACCCATTTTTACTATCTACCATAGCAATACCAGAAGTATGGCCCGTTTTGGTATTTTAGCTTTAAACAAAGGTAAATGGGATAATGAACAAATTGTTAATGAAGCCTTTTTTACGGATGCCGTTTCCACTTCACAGAATATCAATCCCTCTTATGGTTATTTGTGGTGGTTGAATGGTAAGACCAGTTATATGATACCCGGAGAACAAACAGTTTATACCGGAACATTAGTTCCTAATGCACCGGCGGATATGTATGCTGCCATGGGGGCAAATGATCAACGTATCTATGTGATACCAAGTAAAAAGATGGTGGTAGTACGTATGGGGGATGCTTCCAATCCCTCCAATCCAAGTTTCGCTGTTTCCGGATTTGATAATGATTTATGGGAAAAAATCAACGACGTGATTCTATAATGATATGATTTCCGTTTACTTTAAAGTTTATAATTTTTCCATCTCAAGTTTTCTCACTTTGGCATTGGTAATATCGAATGCCGGATAAAGCGGATTTGCAATTCTCAATAACCAACTTAATTCTCTAACTTCAACCCATGCCTCCATCCGATAAAGAAATATACAATTCTAGAATATTGAATGTACCTGTTGAAAAGGTGTATGATGCCTTTGCTAATCATGAACAGTTAAAGAACTGGTGGGGACCGGAAGGTTTTACTAATACCATACACGAGTTTGATTTGCGTCCGGGTGGGAAGTGGATACTCACCATGCACGGACCTGATAAAGGGAATTATGGAAACTCCTCTGTATTTAAAGTGGTGGAACCATACCATTTAGTTGCGTGGACTAGAAAATCACAACCGTTGTTTGATATGGAAATTGGTTTTGAAAAAATCGATGCGTCTCATACTCAAATATCCTTTCGAATGAGTTTTGAAACGGTCGAATTATGCGATAAAATTCAATCTTTTGCCGGCCCTAAAAACGAAGAAAATTTTGATAGGCTAGAGGCGGAGTTGAAAAAGATGAGCTAACCGTTATTTAACTTCATGAAAAATATAATATTTATCTTAGTATTAATTCAAACAGTATTTAGTTGTAAGGAAACTAAAATTACTACGGAGGAAGAAATGATAGAAGAAAACGAACAGGCGGTAATCATTCACTTTCAATATGGTATTCAAGGATTAGATTCTCTTTCTCAACTTGAAGAAAGATTAGAAACAGTATTGGCGACTGATACAGTGGGAGAATATGATGGACATGAAATTGCAACGGATTATGAAGATGGTTATCTATATTTATATGGAGAGAATGCAGACTTATTATTTTCTAAAATAGAATCGACACTAAAAGCTACTTCCTTTATGAAAAACGCTGAAGTGTTACTTCGTTATGGTGCTGTGGATGATAAGGAAGCGAAAGAAAAGACTTTTATAATTGAATAACTTATATTTTCCTTTGAAAACAACCTCTCCGTTGTCATAAAACAACCAAAAGTAGTGTCAATACAACTAAGGGTAGTCGGCTAAATAGTTATCCTACAGTCGGGTACCAGTAGCTTTGTGGCATCACAAAAAAATAAAATATTCAGATGCTAAATTCAAATTCCATTGGCAATAAGATTGCTGTAGCTAGAAAGAAAATCAATATGTCTCAAGCGGAACTGGCTAAACTGGTTTCTATCAGTCCGCAGGCCGTAGGTAAGTGGGAGCGTGGGGAATCCATGCCGGATATTACCACTCTTAATCGTTTGGCAGATATTTTTGGCGTAGATCTTAACTACTTCTCTGACACGACACTTAATGAGGCTAGAGAGGAGATGGTAAGTCATAAAAAAGAACCGCTTACCATGGATGTTCCTGTGAAATCTAATAAAAAGTTCGATTGGAACTGGGACATGTCGCAAGGAAACTGGAGTGATGCCGATTTCTCAGGTCTGAGAAATCTAAAAGAAAAATTCACTTCTTCCAATATCAAGAACTGCCAATTCAAGAACTCGGATTTATCCGGACTCTTAATTGCCAAAAATAATATAGAACGTTGTGATTTTTCCGGTTCCGACTTTCGGGATAGTAAAATTCAATTCTCCAACCTGTTAAGCAATCAGTTTCAACAGTGCTCCTTTATCGATGCATTCTTCACTAAATGCAATATAGAGAAATGTACTTTTGATGCTGCGGATTTCTCCGGTTTGGAATTTATGGAATCTAATCTGGAATCTATTACCTTGGATCAAGCCGTATGGAAGTTTACTAAATTCAACCGAAGTAATATCAGTAAAGTTACTTTTAGCGGTAGGTTCGAGGATTGCCATTTTGAACATTGTACTTTTTATCAAGTGACGTTTGAAAATGCGATTCTTACCAATACTTTTTTCAAGTATAATGATCGCTTTAAAAAAGTACAGTTTATCAATTGTCAGGTAGACAGTATTACGTTTGCCTTCTTAAAAAATAATCAGGCTGATTTAACGGGCGTTACATTGATCTCATAAACAGAAGTATGAAACATAAAATCCTTGGTCTAAGAACCGCCATCTACAGAGTAGCAGATATTACTGCTGCTAAGAAATGGTATACACAAGCTTTTGAAACAGAGCCTTACTTTGATGAACCGTTTTATGTAGGCTTTAATATAGCCGGATATGAATTAGGTTTACAACCGGAAGTCCATCCGACTACAGATAAACCCGATAGTGTAGAGACGTATTGGGGCGTGGAAGATATAAACTCTGAATATCAACGATTCATCTCTTTAGGAGCTACAGAATACGATACTCCTCGTGAGGTGGGAGGTGGTATTGTGGTAGCTAAAGTCAAAGATCCCTGGGGGAATGTGATAGGCTTGATTTATAACCCTCATTTTTCTGTTTAAAACTTGGCAACGTTTCGTTATAACTCTTCCAATGAAAGAAATCATAGCACTATCCACCAAAACAACAACCATTGACCGTAACGAGTTTTTGAAAGTCAAAGGGAGTATTGATACCAATGTGTATTACATTGAAAATGGTAGTTTGATAGCTTATGTGATGGATGAGTTTGAAGAGCAAATCATCCGCTTTGGGTATCAAGGGAACTTAATCGTTTCCTTAGATTCTTTTTTAACCGGTAAGCCTTCCGACTTATATATTCAGGCGATAAAGAAATCGGTTATTCATGTGATTCCTAAATCGCAGTTCAATACATTTTTAGAATCCGAAACTAATCGAGCGTGGTGGACAAAACTGCTGGAAACATTGGTAGTACAGCAAATGGAAAGAGAAGTAGATATTTTGACCAGTTCACCTAAAGAAAGATATGAAAGGGTATTGAAGCGTAGTCCGCAGTTGTTTCAAGAAATCCCCAATAAGTACATCGCTAATTATTTACGCATGAGTCCGGAAACTTTATCCCGACTCAAAAAGTCTTGATTTGAATCAAGATTTAATTCGAAGAAGTAAACCAATTTTGCATCATCACTTAAACAAACAAGAAGATGAATGCTCAACGAAATATCAAAATAGGCAGCAAAATCTACATCGGATTTTCCGCTTTCAGTTTGGGATACGTAGCTATACTATCCTTGATTAGTCCGCAGTCGACCATGAATTTAGTAGCCACCCCTTTACCTAATACAGATGCCATCAGTTCCATCCGAGGAATATACGGTGGTGTAGGCTTGGTGATTACGATTCAACTTATCTATCTCTTGTTGACAGATTACACCAAAGGTTTACTATTTTTATCACTGTTCTGGGCATCCTATGCAGTGTCAAGATTGATTACCATGTATTCCGAAGGACCGTTAGGAGAGTTTGGTACCTTTTGGATGGTGAACGAAACCGTATTCAGTATGATAGGTATAGGATTGTTATTATTAACTAAAAAAATCAATCGAGATGAATTCCGAGTTGCTGCTACAACATCTAATTGAACAATCCCGCACGATTCTGAATCAGGCTGAGAAGTTGAAAGGTTTGGATAAGGAAGTTCAAACCTGGCGACCGGATGATACTTCATGGAATATATTGGAATGCATAGAGCACTTGAATCGCTATGGCGATTTCTATTTACCTCAAATAGATATTCAAATTAGAAACTCTACAACCAATCCCGAATCTGAATTTAAAAGTGGTCTGTTAGGAGCTTACTTTGCTAAGAGCATGTTACCAAAAGAGGATATGCTCAAAATGCCGGCGTTTAAAAGTAAGAATCCGATACATAGTTATGTAGATGTATTGGTGATAGAAAAGTTTATCCATCAGCAAATGCAGTTGTTGAATTTATTAAATGAATCTAGGAAAGTGAGTTTGAATAAGGTAAAAGTAAAAACAACACTTTCGGGTTGGCTTACTATTAATCTGGGAGATACGTTTCAGTTTTTTATCCATCACAATGTGCGCCATATGAAACAAATGGAACGCTTGCTAGAAGCGATGAAGTATGTCGGAAATAGTTGATCTAAAAATTACAAACCCCATCCATCTAGTATTTTTTACTGATAGGTGGGGTTGTAACAGGGAAGTTGAAAAAATATTAAACCAGAAAGTTGAAGCTAAACATTGTTTGCTTTGATGGAGTTATACTAATTACTGATCGTTTACTTATTTGTTAACGATTAATTGTTTACTAGTACTTTGTCCATTGTTATCCAAGCGAATTAAGTACATACCATTGATTAATTCAGATGTATTAATAGTTATTTGATCATTAGTAACTACGGAAGTATAAACTACTTTTCCTGTAATGTCTAAAATATTCAAAGTCGAACCACTAGGAACATTGTTGACTGTAATAAACTCCGATGATGGGTTAGGGTATACACCAAAGGTTGCTTTTTTATTCGAGTTGCTTATTCCAGTGGTAGTAGGTGTTCCATAGCGTACAATTGGAGCTTTAGCTGCTTCCCAAACTTGCTGAGTGGCAAATAGAGCTCCGTTGTGAGAGACAACTGAATTAATTTGAGCTTCTATGATGGAGCTACTGGAGGTTATATCAGTCCAAGAGATAGTTCCTGTGGTGGATTGGTTGATTGCGTCTACCCATTTAGAGGAGGCATAAATATCCGTTCCGCTTACATAAACATATTGAACTCCAGGACCCAAGACACTTGCATACATTGGGAATCCGGAGTCGATTCGAGTAAATGTGCTGCCATCTGTAGTTTTATAAAGACCAGCCTTTGTACCTATGTATGCGGCAGACGCGTCTGAATAAGCACAAGTAGCTTCCTGAGGGATAGTTGAAGAGGATTCAGTGAAGTTGATGCCGTCAGTAGATGACCAAACTTTATTGTAACCACCAGTGATTATATAATAGGTAGTGTTTACTTTGTAAATAGTATAGACCGCATTCCATATAGAAGGATTACTAGTAACGCCTATACTTGAAACAGCTGTCCACGATGTTTCACTCTCTAATTTAGTATACATAGAAAGAGAGGTGTTTCCAATAAAAGCAATAAACAATCTGTTTCCATCTGTGAAAAACGCTTGGGTTTCACGTTGAGGTAATCCTATGGTATCGGCGACCCAACTTGTACCATTGTATTTTATGGGATTAACATAAGTTCCGCTTCCTCCAGATACTCCGGCAGCATAGATATTGTTGGCTGTGGAAATCATGAATTTAATTGCCATACCGGTATTAACATCGGTACTATGTGTGTCATCCCACGAGTCACCATTATTATTGGAGGAATATACTCCTGAATTCATACCTACATATAGTTTACCATCTTTACTCAGCAGGCAATTGGCAAATTGATTAGATACCGGTGGTTCTACTTCCACCCATTGAGCGTTGGATTTAACAGAAGCGAAAATTAATAACGTTAAAAGTAAAAGTCTTTTTTTCATTTTTTTGAATTTAAAATATCCTACAATTTGGCTTTTCGGTATTGCCCCTGTAATAAAAAACTGTAACAGGTCAGTGTCTACTTTTGGGTAAAAGTCATCAAGCAAAATTATCTTAAAAAGTAATGCTAAACCGTTGAATAGTGTTCGGATTTATAAAACTGAACATGTGTAATGTTCTGTAATTCAATGTGTATATGTTAGATTGAGCAGGACGTATGGGGTGGTTAAAAGTCCCCCAATTTATGTTTGATTAATTAAAGTCTGTCGAATTGTGGAATAAGGGAATATCCTATTTTGTATTTTAGTACCGTATTCTTAAGTTTTTATGTACGTTTTTATCATAGTACTCAATTTGTTTGTAGCCATAAATCTGCTCTTAATGGCGGCTTTAATATGGTTTAAGAAAAACACTACATTTTCTAATGTTTTATTGGGTTTGTTTTTATTGTATGCTCCCATCACATTGGTTAATAATGTTTTAATATATACCGATACTATTTATTATGCCTACCCACTCATTTATATTAATATTGGTTTTCAATTATTAACAGGGCCTACGTTGTTGTCCTATTTCACAACCATGATGGGGAGAAAAATACAACTTCATTGGTATCATGTGTTACATATACTACCGGCTTTATTGGTCATGCTATATGGTATCCAACAACAGTTTATTCCTTATGAACAAAAAATATTGGAAGTGGATGAAATGCGAAATGGAGTGAGTGATAAAATCAATATTTTTAATCAGGTGATATTTTTTCATGCACTTTGTTATTTTACAGTTAGCGGTTTTCTTATAAGAAAATACCGATCGGAACTAAATCAATATTATTTGCAAACGGATCACACTAAAATTGATTGGATTAATCGATTTTTATTATTGCTAATAAGTATCAGCGTAACGTGTATTTTGGGCTATGGACTACAAGCTTTATTTTTCCCCGGATTATATGTATATGTAGATATGATTATGTTACCTTCTGTAACATTTGTTTTTTATATGCTGATTATGGTTCAAGCATTTAATAATCATTCCATTTTTTCAACCATAGAATATCAAGAGTATCAACTGTTATTACAACCATTTAATGATTTCATAGAAGAAAGAACAATTCATCCAGTAGAGAAAAAGTATGGGAATGCTGCTCTCGCTGATTCTGAAATGGAACTAATCGCTCAACGTATTAAGATCTTATTTGAAGAAAAAAAACTGTATCTGGATAAAGATATCAATTTGCAAAAATTGGCAGATGCTCTTAGTCTTTCGTCTCATCATTTATCTCAATATATTAATAGAGGAACGTATGAGAATTTTTCAGATTTCATTAATTACCACCGCATAGAAAAGGCTAAAAGAATCTTTGCAGATTCTAAATATGATAACTATTCTGCAGAAGGTATAGGGCAGGAGTGTGGGTTTAAGTCACGTACCACCTTTTATTCGGCATTTAAAAAACATACCGGCACTACACCCGCCGAGTTTAAGAAGAAGCTCTCAATCCAAGCATAGAGATTCTTGTTATCATTGACTTGGTTTGGATTATGAAAAACATTAAATCAGAAATACTACAAAAACTGTGTTATACGGAATTGGTTTATGGTCGAATCAATAAAAAGTTAAAGACACAGCTTTCTAATCCTGATATTGAAAAGATGATAAGAGAGGCACTCACTGAAGCGCCGGAATCGGACTTTCAAAAGAAGGGTAAGAATTTTTATGTAAGCAACCCTTCAAGGAATCTAAGGATGACGATTAATTCCTATACTTTTAGGATTATTACGGTGGATGTGATATCAAATAATTAATTATTTTTAATAATAGTTTACCTCTTGAGTACATGAATCCATATTCCACGTCCTTTGACAATCATCCATTGAAAAAGGCTACCATGAAATCATTGTATGATTCTACTTTGGTTGAAATACCTATTACAAAAGAAGAATCTGTATGGAAGGTTTTAGTGTTTATGTTTCTTTTCTTTTCCGGAGTATTTGCATTTATGGTTTACCAAACCTGGAGATTGGTCGTAGATTTGCCTTTAGGTGTAACCCTCCCGAAATTAGGACAAGGTAATAATAGAATAGTTCTAGTTTAAATACAATTATTCATTTCAATATATTTTTTAGGAGTAAGTCCATTTAGAGATTCATGAGGTCTATTGTTGTTATAATCTTCCATCCACTGTTGAGATAAAGATTGTACTTGTCTTATATCTTCAAACAAATAAGCATCTAGTACTTCTTCTCTAAAGCTTCTATTAAAACGTTCAATAAAGCCATTTTGCATAGGTCTGCCCGGTTGGATATACTTCACGTCAATTCCTTTGTTAAAACACCAGTCTTTAAATGTGCCGGAGATAAATTCAGGGCCATTGTCTACTCTTATCTGAGTTGGTGACCCTTTCCAATCAACTAATTCATCTAGTATCCTTGTAACTCTTTGCGAAGGCATAGAGCTTGCTGCTTCTATACAAATAGCTTCTCTATTATAATCATCTATCACATTTAATACTCTTACTTTTCGACCTGTTACTAAGGAGTCGCTCATGAAATCCATTGACCAACTCTTATTGTAAGTCATAGGCACTGTTAATGATTCTTTTACTCGTTTAGGGATTCTTCTTTTGGTTTTTCTTCGAATGTTTAGTTTCATTAAGCAGTAAACTCTTCTAACACGCTTGTAATTCCATCTAAGACCTTCTAGCCTAATCATGTCATAATACTTGTCACAACCACGTGTTGGATACTTAGAAGACAGCTCTGTAAGTTTATCTATGACCTCTCTATCGTCTTTTACTGAACGGTAATAGTAAACAGACCTTTGAAGTGATAAAATGTGACAGGCCTTCTTCAAACTTAATTGATGAGCAGACACTATGTAGTCGACTCCTTCCTTAAGCTGATTGGGCCTTAGAACTTTTTTGTGAGTACATCTTTTAAAATCTTGTGATCTAAGGCTAAATCTGCATACATGGCTTTTAGCTTACGATTTTCTTCTTCTAGCTCTTTTAATCGCTTGAGTTCGTTGCTTTCCATTCCGCCATACTTCTTTCGCCAGTTATACAACGTTGCCTTATTAATGCCTAATTCACGGCATAAATCCTCCGTGCTTTTACCAGATTCATGCTCCTTTAGAGCTTTTATAATCTGTGTTTCACTGTATCTGCTCTTTCTCATAGTCAGTTTAATTTACAAAATTTGTCTAATTTTAAACTGTCCTAGTTTCGGGGAGGGTTACATAGGCTTTGCCATGATATTTGTTGTGTTTTATATAATGTTTACCTTAGCCTTAATTACGGTTTTAATGATGGCTCGTTATTTTATTTTTGGTAAGGAGACATTAGAAATCAATAAATATTCTTGTAAGATTACTACTCCCAGTTTGTTTGGTAATCAAATCAAAAGTTTTGATGTGATAAAGATTCAAAACATTCGAATAGAATTAGATCCATATGTTTCCATGAATCAAAAACAAAGACCTAATTCGGTCAAATCTCTGAAAGGCACTATTCGATGGGAGTATGATGCTGCAGAAGTTACCTTTGGAATAGGGCTGCCGGAAGGAGAGGCGGAATATATTTTAAATTATTTTACTAGGAAACAATATTTTAAATCGGAGCAGTTTTAGTCATATAATAACTTAATTCCCTAAATACGAATGATAATAGCTATCAACTCCTTCATTGTATTTTCTCTTGAGCTTATCATGTTGTATGCCTTTGCTCGTTATGGGTATTCTTTAGGTGAAGGGATACAAGCCTATTTCATCTCCGCATTATTTTTAGCTATAGCTATTACCATCTGGGCTTTATGGGCAGCACCTAAATCAAAGAGAAGGTTAGCTATGCCATTTCAAGCTTTTCTTCGAGTGTTCATGTTTGGGTTGGGAGCTCTTTGTCTTTATCTTTTGGGTATGCCTACTTGGGCCATAGTGGTCTTCTTTTTAGCTGTAATAACTCAATGGCTAGGTTGGATGACTAATTCTAATTAACAGATAATCAATAAGTAATAATATTTTCAATCTTTTTCTTTTTTACTATATTGTTATATCGTAATATTGCAATATATAAATACAAAGACATGGGTGCTACCAAATCCCATCAATTCTCTGAAAGTCATAATGCCATTGCTTCCTTAGCTAAGGCGTTGAGCCATCCGGCACGTGTGGCCATCATCGAATATCTGATGAAGGTGAACACATGTATTTGCGGTGACATCGTGAACGAACTGCCACTCGCACAGCCAACCGTATCCCAGCATTTAAAAGAGCTCAAAAATGCCGGTTTTATTAAAGGGAATGTAGAAGGTACTTCAATTTGCTATTGTATCAATGAAGAAACAGTAGCAATACTACAAGCTTACTTCGCTAACATTTCAACTGAATTACAAAAAACAAAATCTAACTGTTGTTAATTAATTACCACAATGAAATTATCACAATTAAAACAATATTTAAATGAAGTCAATGAAGTAGCCTTCATTTTACCTAATGGTTCGTTCGTTCCTAATCATTTTCACATTACCGAAGTTGGGGTTGTGTCTAAACACTTTATCGACTGTGGTGGAACGGTTCGAAAAGAAGATACTATCAGTTTGCAATTATGGGTGGCTAGTGATGTAGATCATCGCTTAGAGCCAACTAAACTTCAAAACATCATTAACATCTCTGAAGCCAAAGTAGGGTTACAAGATGTGGAGGTGGAAGTAGAATATCAAATGGAAACTATCAGTCGATTTGGAATTGATTTCGACGGTCAATATTTCCTTTTAACACCAAAACATACCGACTGTTTAGCAAAAGACAACTGCGGTGTACCTGCTGAAAAAACGAAAGTTAAAATAGGAGAGGCTACCTCTTGTTGCGCTCCCGGTGGTGGATGTTGCTAAGCATGAAAGCATTTATTATTAGATATAAAAAACAAGTTGTAATACTCACGTCTGTTGTGGTATTACAACTTATCTTTGGTCTTGATCCTAAGTTTTGTCTCATCAATATCATTTGGTTGTTTGTATAATAGATATGAAAAAGGTTTTAGTCCTGTGTACAGGAAATAGTTGTAGAAGTCAGATAGCGGATGGTTATCTGCGATTTTTTGCACAAGATAAAGCAGAAATATATAGTGCAGGTGTGGAAACACATGGAGTGAATCCTAAAGCTATCGCCACTATGAAAGAAGATGGTATTGATATTTCCAATCATACCTCCAACAATGTGAATGAGTTTCGTGATGTTGATTTTGATTATGTGATTACAGTTTGTGATCATGCTAAAGAGCGTTGTCCCTATTTTCCTTCTAGGGCTGAGTTATTTCATTACAATTTCCCTGATCCGGCAAAAGCTACGGGAACGGAGGAGGAAGTAAAAGAACAGTTTCGTGCAGTAAGACAAATGATTAAAGAGTATTGCAGTGATTTTGTATCGACAAAACTGAAAGATTAATCTTAAAAATGATAAGCATATTCATTCCAATAAGTATATTCGTTGGTATTAAAATCACAAACAATGAGTAAACGAGATAAAATCATTTATTGGATAGCTACCTTGTGGTTATCATTAGGTATGGCATCTACCGGAATTGTTCAAATTCTTCAACCGGCAGAACAGATGGCAGAAATGGTGAAGTTGGGTATCCCTTTGTATTTCCTTACTATTATTGGTGTATGGAAAATACTAGGAGTGGTGGCGATACTTGTTCCTAAATTTCCTTTAGTAAAAGAATGGGCGTATGCCGGATTTTTCTTTGTAGCTACCGGTGCCTTGTTTACCCATTTAGCCATAGGGGATGAGCCTACGGAATTATTTGGGCCATCTTTATTAATCGTATTAACAGCAGTGTCATGGTATTTCAGACCTGCGGATAGAAAGTTGGTAGGTTAATGAAATATAAGTGATAGACACTTAGCTTTTTAATGGTTAAGTGTCTTATTTTTTAAAAAAGTTTCTTTCAATCTGTAACTTTTGAAACATAGGTTGTTATAGCCATAAATATTTTTACCAAGCGTATGAATACCAACCATTACCATGTATCTCCGGAACGGGAGCAAGAAGAGTTAGAACAGATTCGACTTGCTGTTAAAAATCCGGAAGCTTTTGCGCCTCTATATGATCGTTATTTCGAAGCCATCTTTCGTTTTGTGTATCAACGATGTGATAGCAAAGATCAGGCATTTGATATCACACAGCAGGCATTTGTGAAAGCGCTTCAGCACCTTGCTCGTTATGAGCACAAGGGCGTACCCTTTGTTTCTTGGTTATATAGAATTGCCCGCAATGAATTTTTAATTGCGGTAAAAAAGCAGCAGACACAACGAACGCTGAATGTTTATTCCGAACAATTTACCTCCATCATGGAGGAGTCCGGAATAGATAATGAACTCAATGAACGTAGACAAAAAGGTTTAGTAAAATGCCTGGCTCAACTTAATGAGCCGGAATTGCAATTAGTAGAGATGCGTTACTTTGAACAGATACCTTATAAACAGGTAGCTGATGTGCTGGAAATTAAAGAAGGCACAGCTAAAGTACGAATGTTGAGAGTGTTGGATAAACTAAAAAAATGTATTACAAACCGTTGAGTTATGGCAAAGAAACCTAAATTAAATATAGATCGTTCCCGCTTGTCTTCAGAGGAAATCAATAAAATGAAAAATTTTAAAGACGTTCTTCAAGCGTATACTACCAATAGTGGTATATGGAATCAGATAAGACATTTTAAAAAGTTGTTATTAGGAACTTCGGCTTTATTAGTTGTAGCCTTAGGTATAGTGGTGTACAATAGCACTACTGTTCGTCATCATTTTAATATGGCTAGTAGTGAAGATACCTTGTATAGATCTCGTCCGGAGAAAATGATTTTTACTACGGATGAGTTACCGGAGCAAAAGTATAAGGTTAATATTTTGAAAGATACTATACTGACAACATTGAACGGTGCTAAAATTACGATTAAGGCAGGCACCTTAAAGAATGATGAAAGTAATGAAGTAACCTTGTTGCTAAAAGAAGCTTACACTCCGGAGCAAATATTAAAATCCGGCTTAACTACCATGTCGGATGGGCAATTACTGAGTAGTGGGGGAATGTTTAATTTGGTACCGGAAAGTAAAAAGACGATGATCGCTTCTGCTATTCAAATAGAAGTTCCTACGGCAAATGTTAATCCTAACATGCAGTTGTTTAAAGGACAACTAAGCTCTAGCGGAGAAATGAACTGGACTAATCCACAAGTAATAAAAGACAATGAAGAAAAATTGAAAGTTGTGAGTGAAGGAGAACAATTGTTTAAAGAGAATTGTAAGTCTTGCCATGTAATGGGAAGCGAGAGTGTAGGCCCCGATTTAAGTAGTATTAGTCAATTTCGTAATAAAAAATGGTTGGCAGAATATATTCGAAATTCATCTAAATTGATTGCTAGTCGTGACCCATTAGCTGTTTGTTTGTTTAATAAATATAATAAAACTCAAATGACTAGTTTCCCTACTTTTACAGATGCGCAGATTCAATCATTATTAACTTATTTTGAAAAATATCCAATAACTGCAGATAAAAATGCTGATTTACAAAAGCAAAATAGTTGTATTAAACGATGCAAAGAATTTGATGAACTATATAATAAAACAATGATTAAAAAGTATTCATTGATGAATCAACGGAGTAAAAAAGTAAATGACAATGGTCAATTTGCTCAACAAATTAACATTATGTCTGCAAACTTAAGGTCTAACAATATTGTTCCTAACAATAATGTAAATTTCGGCAATTCTAGTTTGGTCAATCCGATAACGAAACAATCTGAATATTATAAGATTGAAATCAATACTTTTGGCTGGTACAATATTGATATGTTGCTTAAACTTTCTATGAAAGTGAAGAAAGTGAAATTGACTGCCAAAATAGAAAATGCAAATAATTCAAATTCACAGGTTTTTTTATTGATACCTAAATTGAGATTACATACTCAAGGAGGATTCTTGCAGGAAAGTACAGAAACATATGGCTTTGCTTATAAAGATGGAACCATTGAGCTTCCGGAAAGTACAGAGGCTATTATTTATGCTATTAATGAATCCTCTAAGGGGATCGAATTTGCTTTTACTAGAATTACTATTGATGGCAATAAAGAGATAACACTTAAGTTAGCTACTTATACTAAAGAAAATTTTACTAAAGAAATAAATAATCTTTTGGGTGAAAACAGAGTAACAGCAGATGATTCTAAAAACTCTAAGGAAATTCGTAAAATTGATGAAAAGATTAATGATATAGATACGATTTTGGAGGAAGTGGAGAAGTTGAAACCAACGGATTGTGATTGCGATTGTTATCGAACATTTCGGGGACGCGATAGTATAGATGTAGAATAAGCAGAACCTATATTCGAATAAAAAATAGGAACCTTCATGTAGGTTGTTGAAGTTGTAAGTAATTATAAAAGAAAAGGATTTAAATGATTAATATATGAGCGAATACTCCTACGAAATTACATTTGATAAACAAGATTTTACCAATACACCTTTACTTAAAGGTGAGTATGAAAACTGTCAGTTTATTGGATGTAATTTCAGTGGGCTGAATCTATCCGATTACAAATTCATTGATTGCTCTTTTAAGGAATGTAATTTGAGTTTGGTCAAACTGGCGAAAGCATCTTTTAGAGATGCTGTTTTTTTGAGTTGCAAAATGTTAGGGATGCGTTTTGATACTTGTAATACCTTAGGTTTAAGTTTTAAAATGCAGGAGTGCCAGTTGAATCACTCTTCCTTTTATAAATTGAACTTAAAGAAAATGACATTTCATCAATGTCAATTACAGGAGGTCGATTTCACGGAAGCAGATTTAACTCAGTCGGTTTGGGATAATTGTGATTTATTGAATGCTACCTTTGATCAAACCAATTTAGAAAAGGCTGATTTTAGAACAGCTTATAATTTTAGAATAGACCCGGAACGGAATCGTTTGAAGAAAGCTATATTTTCACCGGATGGCTTAAGAGGATTGCTGGAGAAGTATGATTTAGTGATTCGTTAAGAGGAAAACATACTTTTCTATGAAATAAATAGGTACGGCTATATATGAAATATAATGATATTCATTATATTGCTTAGATAAATTACTTTTAAAAACACCATGAAAAATAAACTATTACTACTAATGCTTGCTATGGCAGCGGCATTTACTTCTTGTCGCTCAGGCGATGCCGGTGAACCGGGACCTGCAGGTTCTGATAACTTAAATAAGCAAGGATCTATATCCGGTACATTCAATTATAGTTACTATAATGAATATACGGCAACTAATGATACCTTAATTCTACCTTTTAATTTTGAGTATTATGAATCGGAACAAGATAACTTGTATGGCTACACGGTAGATCCTCAATCCCAAGCCGTGGTTTCTCATAATTATGAATTTTCCAGACGTTCATTAAAAGATAATTATGACTACATGTATATTACTTACAATTATGGTGTGCCATCAGGACCAATACCTTCAGATTTTGAAATCGAATTAGGATTGAGCCGAATATTGGCCAACAATGGCGTTTATGGTTTTGGCTCCTATAGTAATTTTAATGGAAGTAGTGATTTGAGTACTTTAGTTATTTCGAACTATAACTTTAACGCATCTACAGGAGCATTGATATTTGATTTTGTAATGGAAATCGATCCTTATTTTAATACATATTATGGAGTAAATAATTATGTATCGTATCGTCCAAAGGTAACCGGACATGTAGATGTGGTATTAAGAAAAAATCTAAATGGTTCATCGCAACCTACCGTTAAATAATTTTATAATAGGGATAAGAGTAGCATTACTTTTATCCCTATTGTTTTTAAAAACACTTGCCAATTCCAATACCAATTACGGTTGCATTATAAGCATCAATTTTTATATCATTTAATATCCCTACGGATACTTCCCACGTTTCTTCAAATTCCCAACCGTATTCAATTCCTAAGCGAATAAGTTTCAATGTTTCCTCACCGGAAGATATTTCTATACCGGGCCCTCCATAGATGGTTAGGTGTTTTCCAAACTTTCTAGTTCCCACCAAAACTAATGAAATAGGTTTTTTACGTTTGCGAATGACATCCGCATAGTGGTACTCGAAATTTTGAATAACCATATCTGTATGTAGTCCCAATCCCCATTTAGGAGAGAAACTATAGTTGTAATCAAGTCCCCAGCTAGGGAAGGTTAATAGCGATTTGTCTCCGTTTTCATTTAATGCTGTAGGTATAAACGTATGTGTAATAGAACCTAACTATTTTGTGACGGAAGAAAGTTTCCTCATCTGTTTTTACTACATCTTGAGCCAGGGTATCGAATGAACATAAACTTAAACAAAAAGCTGTCATTAAGATTTTTGTTTTTACATGTAAAAAGAGGGAATGCATAATATGTTTATACTTAATAAAATATAAGTTCAATGTAGGAAATAGTCTTGGTTAATCCGTTTTATTTTAAGTATTTTTAACTATTAAGCGTTGATTCCTTTTCATGAAAAGTAAAAAGAAACTTAGTTCCTCCGAATCGAGTGTTTTATTAGAAATATTAAAGCAGCGATTTGAGAAAAATAAAAATCGACATAAAACCATAGCTTGGGATAGGGTTGAGGAAGCATTGCTGAAAAATTCAGATAAGTTATGTTCGCTGGAGTTGATGGAGAAAAGTGGTGGAGAACCCGACGTAATCGGCGAAGATAAAAAATCAGGGCAAATCATTTTTGCGGATTGTTCGGCGGAGAGTCCTAAAGATCGTAGAAGTTTATGTTATGATTTGGAAGCTTGGTCTTCTAGAAAAGAGAATAAGCCTAAAGGTAATATTATGGATTTAGCAGAGGAGATGGGGGTGGAAGTTATGACCGAAGAGCAATACATACAACTCCAGAAGCTAGGAGATTTTGATTTAAAAACATCCAGTTGGCTGAAAACATCAGAAGAGGTGCGCGCCAAAGGTGGAGCTATATTCGGTGATAAAAGATACGGACGAGTGTTTTTCTACCATAATGGCGCCGAATCTTATTACGCTGCTCGAGGATTTAGAACCATCTTGTTGGTGTGATTTTACTTTAACCTTTTTGAAATTCTATTTCAAATTTTGACTATATGTTTCGATCTATTTTGAATTTTATACCGCTGTTTTTTTTATTGGTGTTAACCACCCATGCTCAGGATAGCATTAATGTATTTGCAATAGACACAGCTAATGCAGCGGCATTAAAAGAATATAAATTAAAATTAAAGGAATTAGAGCATCAGCGAATAGAAGATTACTTAAAAAAGGTAGACTTAGAAGACCAATTGTCTAAGTTAAAAACCACTGATAATCTCAAAAAACAACAACTAGAAAAACAGCTTAAGTCGATAGAAGAAAAAGAATATGATCGTATCGAAGCTAAGAAAGCACATATTAATTCCTTAAGAAATTCTACGATAGGCTTCCCTGTTCTAGGGGTAATGCATGACACGATATTCAAGATTTATACTAAAATAGCATCGTCTTCTCCGTCTGAACGTGCAGCTAACATTACAGAGAAAATACATCGATTATATGAAGATGATTTTTTTCATCCGGATTCCATTAAGATTGTTAAGTCAGAATATACCATAGATGTGGTATACGATGATATGATCATCTTAACCGTTTCTGAAAACGATGCCATCTGGTATCAAAAAAGCATGCAGGAGTTAGCAGAAGAGGCTGTTCAGAAAATAAAATCTTCCATCAGTACTGCAAGAGAAGAGCTTTCGTGGACGAAGATGCTTACTAGAGTAGGTATGGTCTTGCTCGTTATTGTAATAGTATGGTTTATTTTTTGGTTATTAAAGAAGGGCCATAATAGGATATTGGCTTATTTAGAAACGAACAAAACGTCTTGGTTAAAGTCGTTAAAGTATAACGACTATATCTTCCTATCGGCGAATCAGGAATTTCAAATTATTAAAGCTTTATTAAGAGTAACCTTGTGGTTTATATACGCCTTATTGCTATATATATCACTTCCTGTCATATTTAGTATTTTTCCATTCTCCAGAAATTGGGCGGATGCTTTGTTCTCCTTAATCTGGGATCCATTAAAAGATATCTTTGTAGCTGTTTGGGATTATATTCCCAACTTGATAAGTATCGTCATCATTTTCTTTGTGATGAAATATGTTATCCGTTTGGTGAAATATATTTTTAATGAAATTGAATTAAAGAAATTAAAAATTACCGGATTCCATGCAGACTGGGCTATGCCTACGTTTAGTATCATTCGATTTTTACTGTATGCATTTATGTTTGTGTTGATATTCCCATATTTACCGGGATCCGATTCTAATATATTTAAAGGTGTATCTGTGTTTATTGGGGTGTTATTTTCATTGGGTTCTTCTTCTGCTATTGCCAATGTGATATCTGGATTAGTCATCACTTATATGCGTCCGTTCAAAATAGGGGACCGAATTAAAATAGGAGAGGTGACCGGTGATGTTATTGAAAAAACACTTTTAGTAACACGAGTGAAAACGATTAAAAATGAAATCATCACGATACCTAACTCAGCAGTTTTAACCGGTAACACAACCAATTATACAAGCGAAGCTCAAGATAATGGATTAATATTGTATACTACCGTTACCATTGGGTATGATGTGCCATGGCGTGATATGCATAAAGCGTTGATTGAAGCAGCGCTGAGAACCAATATGATTTTGGAAGAGCCTAAACCGTTTGTCTTTCAAACAAGTTTAGATGATTTTTATGTGTCGTATCAATTAAATGCTTTTACTCGAGATGCAGGTAAACAAGCATTGATTTATTCTTTATTGCACCAAAACATTCAAGATGTATGTAATGAAAAAGGAATAGAGATTATGTCACCACACTACCGTTCACAGCGTGATGGAAATCAAACAACGATTCCGGCTAATTACAAACAGGGAGATCAATCAAAACCGGGTTTTAATTTCAGACCGGATAAGTTAGATTAATATGGCTCAAGGTTTTGAATCCATAGCAACTTATTACGATTGCTTGGTTCGAATCACAAGTGGCAATTTGTTATACCGTAATGCTATTTCCCTATTTTCCGAAATAGAAAATGCCTCCAGTGTTTTAGTCATAGGAGACGGTTCCGGTAGAATTACGGAAGCATTATTGAAGCATCATTCGGTAGAAGTAATTTATTATATTGAACTCTCACCTACACTAATAAGCAAAGCTGAAAAACGACTGAACAAGTTGAAAGAAGAACATAAGCTTTCAACTAGGTTTCATTTTCTTCAACAGGACATTTTTGAATCAGAATTACCGCCTACCACTTTTGATTTAATTTTGACACCCTACGTTTTAGATTTATGGGGAAATGAAAAACTAAGAGCGTTGATTCAATTAGTTAGCCCATGTTTGAAAGTAGAGGGGAGTTGGTATGTGAGTGATTTTAATCCTGAGATATATCATATGCGAGGAATGTTAGGTTGGTTGTACAGAGGTTTGATTCGAATGTTATATCAATTCTTTGAGTGGATGGTAAAACTAAAAACGAATAAGCTGCCGGATATAGAAACTTGTTTTACGAATTCATCTTATTCTTTACAAAGTAAAAAAGTGAAGGCGGGAGGTTTGTTGGTGTCTATGGTATACAAAAAATAAAGTAGTTAGATTTTTTAACACCCAACTACTTTAATGGTTTTACCCCAATGCCATTGGAGTTTTCTACTTCTTTTCCTTTTGGATTTCTCTGTCATCATCGGGATGAGCAGATGGTCATGTGCGAATATGGAATACATTCTTCCCCTTGATTTGTATACACTAATCTAAAGAGTAAGTATGAACTGAATGTTCTCGAAAGATTACTAAATACTACTTGGTAAGTTTTTTATCAAAAAATAATGCTTTCCCTGCAGATGGATCTAATTCGTAACTCGCAAAGCCGAATCGATGATAAGCGCGTTGTGCAACGGTATTATTTTCTAATACTTCTAATGTTAACTTACAACAGTTAAGTGATTTTGCTTTATCTTCTGCTGCTTGTAATAACAAAGTAGAGATCCCTTTTCCTCTATATTCCGGAATAACTACTAAGTCGTGAATGTTTAATAGGGGAGCTGCATAAAAAGTGGAATAACCCAAGAACGAATTCAATAGACCTATGGCTTTACTACCATCATAAGCTATAAAACTATAAGCGATTGAAGATGAAGCTAAGTCTTTAATAAGTTTGTCTTTGATAGTTTCAGATAAAGGTGTACCGCCACCCATGATGTCAGTAGCATAGGTATTTAATAAAATCCAAAAGTCAGACTGATGTGTAGGATTCTTAAAATCTACATCAAAAATAGAATAGCTCATTTTTATTTAGTAACCATTTCAGGAAGTACCGGCACTACATCCATTAAACCGTCGGTACGTTGTTGTTTCAACTTCACCGGTTTAATTTCATTTACCCATAGAGGATCATACTCTTGAACTACTTTGATATAGTTATCCGTAAAGCCAAACATTTCACCTGCTTCCGCATCTGCTTCCCATAACACACTGCGGATTTCTCCTTCGTGTTGTTGGTAGAAGTAATGGCGTTTTTTCTCTGATAAGGTACGTAGCATAGTGTTACGTTCACTACGAATATTATTCGGTAAGCGACCTTTCATCTCCGCAGCTAAAGTGTTCTCTCTTTCTGAATAGGTAAATACGTGGAAATAAGAAACATCTAATTCGTTTAAAAAATTATATGTTACTAAGAAGTCTTCATTGGTTTCACCAGGGAATCCTACAATGACATCCACACCTATGCAGGCGTGTGGCATCACCGATTTAATCTTCGCTACACGTTCTGTATACAACTCACGTTGGTAACGGCGACGCATTAACTTTAAGATTTTGTTATTACCGGATTGTAAAGGAATATGGAAGTGAGGAACAAACTTTTTAGAAGTTGCTACAAACTCAATGATTTCATCTGTCAACAAATTAGGCTCAATAGAGGAGATACGAAAACGCTCGATACCATCTATTTCATCTAAAGCAATTAGTAAGTCGATTAGCTTTTCATTGCGCTCACCATTTTGAATTCCAAAGTCGCCAATGTTAACACCTGTTAACACCACTTCTTTTACTTCCTGCGCAGCAATTTCTTTAGCTGTTTCAATAATACGAGCGATGGTATCACTACGACTGTTTCCTCTAGCTAAAGGTATGGTACAGAAAGAGCAGGAGTAGTCACAACCATCTTGTACTTTTAAGAACGTACGCGTACGATCGTTGACGGAGTAGGAACAATAATATTCCGTTGCCTTTTCGATGGATCCGGCGTAAACGGTTGCTTTCTCTTTGGGTGTTTTTTCAAAAGAGTCTATCAGTTCAAATAACTTGAATTTTTCTGACGCACCAAGTACCGCATCAACTCCGGGGATACCGGCAATTTCTTCCGGTTTCAACTGAGCGTAACAACCTATAATTCCAACAAAGGCAGAAGGAGATATTTTCAGCGCCTCTTTTACAACCTTTTTACATTTCTTATCGGCATGGTCAGTAACTGAACAGGTATTGATAATGTAAACGTCGGCCGGTTCATGAAACTCCACCTTCTCAAACCCTTGATCAGAAAACATACGTCCGATAGTGGAGGTTTCAGAGAAGTTGAGTTTACAACCCAGAGTGTAAAAGGCTACTTTTTTAGACATGCGATATAGTTCACTGATATTCAATTCAGTAAACCAGGCTACAAAAATACAAAAAAAATCGGAGGGGGGAAGGTTATTTTGCCAGGAAATCCTTCATTAATCGGTGTATGTAATATTGCCCGTACAATTTATCGGTAGGGCTTAATGCGCCCTTTTTTACATTATATTCATTCTGAGGAAAATCGTAAACCACAAAATTGGAATCAGAACGTACCACCGCAAAGCCATCATTGAAAATAGTGATGGCCGGAGGTTGAATAGTGTCTTTATATAAGCCTTTCGAAAACTCGAAGGTGTTAGGCAGTTTCATTTGTTGTAAAAGGATGGCAGCAAGATCGGTTTGAGACAGAAGTGTAGGTATCGTTTGTGAAGAAGAACGAAGAGCTCCACCTGTCCATATCATTGGAATATGTGTTTCCATTGGCTGGTGGTTAGCATATTCGCCATCCGGTAATACACTGCCATGATCAGCAATGATAATAATTAATGTAGAGTCCCACCAAGTTTGTTGACGTGCACGTGTCATGAAAGATTGAAAACTTTGGTCGGTATAGTAATGTGCATTTTTGAACTTTTGGTCGATGGATCTACCAGTTTGTGTAGGCCCTTGAGTAGGGACATCAAATGGTTCGTGACTACTAAGAGTGAAATGCGTTAAGAAGAAAGGTTTTCCTTTTTGAGCTAATTGATTGGCAAGTTCAATGTCTTTAGCAAAAGTATGTTCATCCGGTACGCCCCATTTACTAGTGGATAAAGAAGTAGCATAGTTGAATTTAGAAATCACCTGATTAAATTCAGCAAAGGATAAGTAGCTGGCTAGGTTGGCAAAAGCGGGTTCGCCGCCATAGTTAAAAGAGGAATTATAACCTTGATTTTTAAGAATTTTAGGTAAGTGTTGAAGTTTAGATGATTTTGCCGGATCAGTCATGATGGAAAAATCCGGTTGAGCAGGATAGGCGCTCAGCAATGCTACTAAACCCTTATCGCTCCGATCTCCGGAAGCATAAACATTGGAGAAATAGAGTCCTTCTTGAGCAGTATGATATAGGTTTGGAACCACTTTAGGTTCGAAAACTTTATGCGTTAAACTTTCCCATATAATTAAGATAATGTTTGGTCTAGAGGTCTTTAATAATGTATCCATGGGATAGGATAAATCCGGGAAATAGGGAGCCTTAGCAAAAGCCTCATTGAATTCATACTTAGAAGGGTTGGCCTCCGGTTTCTCAATCAAGGAGCGTAAAAAAGTCCAAATAGGATTGATGGCAGCTTGATTTAAAATAGGGCGGTTAGAATAAAAGCAAATACTCTCATTTATAGGTATTTGTTGTAATCCACCTCGAATAGGAATGATGAGTGCAGAGGCGATGATGACATTTGTAATAAGTCCCAATAATTCAATTTTTACATTTGTAAAAATCCTTTCAGGAAGTAGGAGTGTATAGGTTTTATAGCCATAATAAAATAGAGCTATTCCTAATGGAAGTAGAATATACCAAGGCGAAGATAAGCTTGTTCCGAAGGCTTCAGAAAAAGTGTTTAGGTAACGAAGAAAGGTATTATCTAATCGGAAGCCCCAGTAGGTAAATAGCTCAATATCTATGGTAGTAAGAATGCTGATTGTTAAAACGCAGATAAAGGTGTAGGCTTTATGGATAGAATATATGCTTGCATAGTATCGAGTATAACTTACAAGAGATAAGGTAAGGATAGAGGGTAGTAAAATCCAGCAAGTCAGAGAATTGTCTAGTTTCAACCCGTAATAAAAGAGTGGTAGAATTTCAGAAAAAGAGAATTCAAAAACGGATTTAGCGTGATATAGTACAAAAGCAAGACGCAAAACGAAGAAAAATAACATCCAAAACAGGTAGTATCTCACATGTAAACCAAGGATATAGACCATAAATGGGTAGTGGTTTCAGTTTAAAGAATTGAACGGCAACGGTTAATATTCGACAAAATAACAGAAAATATCCCTAAAAATTAAGGGTGCTTTCTTAAAAATGGATATTTTTTTATAGATTTACCTTGCATTTTTACATTAAACAGCAATAAATCAATATGTCATACCTACGTTTTAAAGCACTCGAAAAAGTTTCCAATCGAGAACGTATTAATTTACAACTACCTAAAGAGAAAATATCGGAGTATTATGGAGAATTGGTATTTTCTTTAGATACGATGAAGAAATATGTTTCTACGGGAGCGGTTAAAAAGGTTATGTCAAGTATCGATACCGGGGAGAAAATTGATGCGGTTACAGCTGATGCGGTAGCGGCCGGTATGAAAGCCTGGGCAATTGAAAAAGGAGCCATCCATTATACCCACTGGTTCCAACCCTTAACAGATGCTACGGCAGAAAAGCATGATTCATTCTTCGACTTAGAAGAAGGTAGAGCAATTGAAAAGTTTAAAGGAAGTGCTTTAGTTCAGCAGGAACCGGATGCTTCCTCATTCCCGAATGGTGGTATTCGTTCCACTTTTGAGGCTCGCGGATATACGGCTTGGGATCCATCCTCGCCGGCATTTATCATGGGCCAAACACTTTGTATTCCTACTATTTTCGTTTCATATACATCTGAATCATTGGATAATAAGGCTCCTTTGTTAAAGTCACTTACTTTAATAGATAAGGCAGCTACAGCTGTATGTGATTACTTCGATAAAGACATTACAAAAGTCACTGCCACCTTAGGTGCAGAGCAAGAATACTTCTTAGTGGATGAAGCACTTTACAATGCTCGTCCGGATTTAGTGATGGCAGGTAGAACCGTTTTCGGACATCAGCCGGCTAGAGGTCAGCAGTTGGATGATCACTACTTTGGATCTATTCCTCCACGTGTACACGACTTCATGAAAGACTTTGAATCGGAGGCACTGCGTTTAGGTATTCCGGTGAGAACTCGTCACAACGAGGTGGCTCCCGGACAGTATGAAGTAGCACCTACCTTTGAAGAATGTAACTTAGGTTGTGATCACAACTTGTTGTTACGTGACATTATGAACAAGGTAGCTGAACGTCATCATTTAAGAGTTTTATTCCATGAGAAGCCATTTGCCGGAATCAACGGTAGTGGGAAGCATAATAACTGGTCGTTGATGACCAACTTGGGTAAAAACTTATTGAGCCCAAGTAGCAAACCGAAGGAGAACTTAGTATTCTTAACCTTCTTAGTGAATACGATTAAGGCAGTGCATGACAATGCCGACTTGTTAAGAGCTTCTATTGCCTCAGCAGGGAATGATTTCCGTCTGGGGGCTAATGAAGCACCACCGGCGATTATCTCTGTATTCATTGGTAAGCAGTTGACTGATGTGTTAGAAGAGTTGGAGAAGAACGGTAATATCAAAATTGACAAAGGGGATAACATGTACATGAAACTTGGGATTACTAAGATTCCTGAGTTATTGTTAGATAACACGGATCGTAACCGTACGTCACCATTTGCCTTTACCGGTAATAAGTTTGAATTCAGAGCCGTAGGTAGTGAGACGAACTCTGCTTCACCAATGACGGTATTGAATACTATTGTGGCAGATACATTACTTCAGTTTAAGAAAGAGGTAGACAAGCAAATTGACAAAGCAGAGAAGAAAGAAGTAGCGATTGTCAATGTGTTGAGAGAATATGTGGTGGCTTCCAAGAAAATCCGTTTCGAAGGGAATGGATATAGTGAGGATTGGGTAAAAGAAGCTACGAAGAGAGGCTTGAGCAATGTGAAAACGACTCCACATGCTTTAGATTTCTGGATTAGTAATAAGTCGAAGAAGTTATTTGCCGGACATGATATTTTCTCGGAACGTGAGTTAGAAGCACGTTATGAAATCATGCAGGAGAGTTATGTGAAGAAGGTGCAGATTGACGGTCGTGTGATTGGCGATTTAGCTTTAAACCATATTATTCCAACGGCAGTAGCTTATCAGAATAAGTTAATTGAAAATGCTAAAGGGTTGAAAGATATAGGTTTAGATAAAGAAGCTAAAGCTACGATTGAGATCATTAAAGAGATTTCCAAGCATATTGCGACTATTACAAATGACGTAGAAGCGATGACTGAAGAGCGTAAAAAGGCGAATGCTTTGGATAAAGTTCCGGAAAAATCGAAGATGTATTGTGAGAAAGTGAAGCCGTTTTACGATACTATTCGCTACGCGGTAGATAAGCTGGAATTGATTGTAGATGATGCCATGTGGCCATTGCCAAAATACAGAGAATTACTGTTTTTGAAGTAGTTTTACAGTTGTAAAATAGGATTTAAGATTGTAAAAAGTGCCTGTTTTTAATTTAATAGGCACTTATTTATTATTGAAAGTAGAAGATTATATTTTTTTGATAGAAGTAAAGAAATAGGTTGTAGTCAAAAGTTGTATGAAAGTGGTAGGTCAGAGTCTAGTAATTAGATTTTTATTAATTCTATGTTTGGGTGTTGGGTTTATTGAGGAAGGAAAAGCTCAAATAGATACTCTTTTGTTGCTAAAGCAACAATTAAACAATATGAAAAAGTCAAATGTGGATACTATACCAGTTGTAAAAGGTGTTGTATTGATATATAATGACCCCAACCGATTACCTCATAATATCTACTATTTTACTATTTTCAATTTTAGTTTAATGAATCAGAACGCCATTGGGCCTTTTGGTTTTGATCTAAAGTATTCTAGAATATTAAATCCAAATAACATTATGGAGGTATCATTGAATCTTCAACCATTGGATTTTAGATTTTTACTTAGTCCATCGGATGATAAAAAATACCCCAATATTTCAACCGGATTAATAGGCACCCATTTTTTTAAAACTTGGAAAAAACAATTCTACAAAGATTTACCATATGATTATTTTTATACTGGAAGGATTATAACGCATAAATCAACTAATATTACCAATACGGGTTATAATTATCTTTCTGAGCAAGAGATTAAATTAAAAACAGAAAGAAGTTCATTAGATAAATTATTCAAGTTAGGATTCCGTTATGGTGTTAATATTCAACAGAGTAGTACCATTTATACAGAAATAGAGTATCAAGATCAGAGTATATTTAATGTATATGGACAAAGGTCGTTGTATTTAAATTTAGGTATTTGTTTATCTAAGTGGATGAATTATGAATTTAAAGGAGTTCCCTCAAGGATTGGTGTTGAGAACTATAAATATTTGGGTATGATGTATTTAGATGTACTTTATGCACCAATGATTGATGTTTTGGGTGAATCCATTCGATATATGCCCAAGCGAATCGAATATACAACTTTACCCAATTCTGATAAGAACTTATTACCAGTGCATTATTTAGGAGGTAGAATTGGAGGGAAACTATTAGTATCCGGAGTTTTTAGTATTCGTCGTCATATAAATGGTAAAAATCCAATTAAAGGGAAAAGTTTAGGTGGCTATATGGGATACGAATTATCTTATTATCCGGGAGTGCATCTAAATAATTTTATGGTTACAGCATATTGGGGCTTATCGTTTTGGGGAAAACCTTCAAAATAGATTTATTGTTTAAAATGCCGTTAGTGGGTGATATTCTTTATTTTACAATTTAACATAATGTAAATTATATAACAAATGGAAATGGTTCGAATAGGGCTTGAAATCCATAAATAATGGTGTATCTGAACTGGATAAAAATGGTAATGTCACTGCGACTTTGTGGTTTACTTTTTTATATCTACCCATAATCCCGTTATGGTCTGTATTAGTTAAACGTGAAATTGAACTGCCTTTAAAAGAATTCAAATATCAGACAATTCAGAAAATTCCGTTCAATCGTCAATCGATTCTTCAGACTTACCTCTATGGCTGGATCATCATCCCTTTTTTATTATTGGGGCCACTTTTGCTATTTATTCCGGAAGTTTATCAACTTCTTGGCCTGACCACGCCACCGTCCAGAAATTTAATTAAAGGCGATCCTTTAAACTGGCACGACTGGGTTTTCGTCGTTTATGTCATTTATCTCATTTTTGGGGTCGTTAAACTGTACGGAAATGATATTAAAAGAGGATTGCCTCTCAATTATAAGGATTTGTTAAATGATTAAAAAAAAACGACTGATTTTAAATGTATTAGATTCAATTTCAGCCATTTTTACATGTTTGAAAATTTTATAACTAGCTTATTTTAAGGTAGTTGTTGACTTGCTTTGGGTGGCATTATTCTAAGTTTACAAATTTTTATATATTTGCAAACTACTATTCATTATAAAAAAGATACCAAAAACCTGACATATACGGATTACTTTCCTTCAAGTTTCGGTATTAAAGGTTAACTACAAACTAATTATTGCTTACTTACTTTCAACTTGATAATGAAAAAACTTATAGTCTTCATATTGCCATTGTGTTTAGCATTGGGGATTCAGCTAAACAGTTTTGGCCAAATTTTATTAGCCGGTACCAGTTTTGATCCATTACCAGGAAACGCAGGACGAACTTTTATTGGCTCTAATGATATTGTTCAATATGGATTTCAAACCGGGAATTTGACGATTAATCCACCTATAGCTCCCAACGTGAATGCCGGTGTTTTTAATAATGGAACCACAGAATATTATGCCATTACGGATAATCCATATAAATTAGATAACGCACTTTTTAACAATATAGCAACTCCAGATTACCAATTGGTATTTAACGGACCTACCGGAACTCCTAGAAATTTCTTGACTTATAAGGTAAGTGGATTACAACCTGGATCAAATGTGGAAGTTCGAATTCGTTATTGTAATCCATTTAATGCTACCCAAACAACTTGTGGTCCCGGTGAAATTGTATCCACTAAAGGTGTTATCAATCCTGATCAATACAATACAACTAATGGTTTAGAAGGTCAACAAGTTAGTCGTACTAATTGTGCTAATTTGCTTACAATCACTCAATCTACTAATAACTCTCAGGCAATTAGTACTAGTGGTGATATGACATTTTATTTGAATGCCCAACAAAGTGGTTTATGTAAAGCTATAGCTATCACCAGTATTGAAATTTGGGGAACTCCGGCACCTAAGGTTTTTGTAGCTCAAGGAACGGATGTTTGTGTGGGAGAACAAGTTGCTGTATCCACTACGCAAGATTATAATGGTACTTACCAATGGCAATTCTACAATGGTTCTACTTGGAGCAATATTGCCGGTGCTACCAACAAATCTCTATTATATGATATGCCAACTACTGTAGGTGCTTATCAATTTAGAACTTTAATCACTCCATTACCATCCGGATCTGTCATCACATCTACACCAATCTCGGTGAATACAATTGTATGTTGTCAAGTGGGAAGCCCACCGGTGAACGCTTCTCGTAAAACCGTATTTTATGATAATTTTGGTCGTCTAAACATGGCCAATACAGCCGGAACCTCATATTATGAATGGGATTATTCGGATGTATTAAATCCAGTTGAAGTATTAAAGACTACTGCTACCCCATTCCGATGGCCCATCTCTCCTGCTCCTTTAGGGGCAACTTTTAATGGTGCACCGGGTCCATTAAATGATGGTCAATACGCTGTGGCTGCGTTTTTAACTGGTTACAATTATCCGATTGATGGTTACAATGGTGCTCGATTAGAATGGGCTAATCGTGTAACCGGACAATCAACTATTCCCAATCCTGATTTAACGTATGATCACTCCGGACAACGTGATGGAGGTGCTTTATTCTTAAACTGTCCTCCTAATACTCAAGACCAAGTCTTATATTCCAGAAATATTAATAATCTATGTTTTGGAAAGCAATTGTTTTTCCAATGTTGGATAGCTGTATTTACAAATAGTGCTGCGGGTGCTTATAATCCGGTGAACGTAAAAGTGCGCTTAACGGATGGTGGTAATGCTGCCAATGTAGTTGAAGTGACAGCTACTGCTACACGTCAAGCTGATGGTGGTGGTGTTTGGGTTCCTATTAATGCTCAGATTACACTTACAGGAACATCTGTGTTAATGGAAATCATTAATAACCAAAACGTATCTGTCAATGGGAATGACTTGGTGTTAGATGATATTAAAATCATGGCATGTTCCCCACCTGCCATTGACTTATATTTTGACTTAACTACACTAAGTCAATCAATTGCTATATGTGAAAATACAGATGATGTATCTTTATTTACTAAGGCAACTTCTTTATTGAATAGTTATTATGGAGGTAATGCCCGTTATATTTTCCAATGGACTAAAACACCATTAGTTACTACTTCTTGGCAAAACCTTAATGCAACTCCTCAAACTTTAGATAATTTCAATATTGCAGATGCTCTTACTACACCACCTTACGTTGGATTTGGGACAGGCGATAAAATCTACTATCGTGTAATCGCGGCCTCTCCTACTATATTTACCGCGAATAATAACTTCGTAGGTGCTGATAATGCGAACATTAATGACCCTTGTAAAGACTATTCTGTTTCTCCTGCGATTGAAGTGACCAAAAGTTGTCCGCTGCCGGTTGATTTGTTAAGCTTTACTGGAAAAACAGTAAGCAATACAACGGTTGCCTTACAATGGATTACCACCAAAGAAGTTTCTCATAGTCATTTTGAAATTCAACGAAGCACGGATGGAAAAACCTTTGAATCCATAAGTAAAGTGTATGAAGCTACTTCTTATGGAATCATTAAAACCTATGACTATAGTGACTTTGGCGCTCCATCCGGAATTGTTTATTATAGATTAAAACAAATTGATATGAACGGTGATTTTACCTACAGTGAATTTGTAGTGGTGGATCATACACATAAATCCTTTATGGTATTCCCTAACCCAAGTTCCGGTCAAGCTACCATCTTGTTAAGTCAATCCGGAGAGTTTACCAATGCTACGATTCAAGTGTTAACGATGACAGGTGCTGAAGTAATTAAATTAACAACAACGGAATCTTCTGTTTCTATCGACGGATTAACCAAAGGTGTTTATTTGATAAAAGTTAGTTTCTTCGACGAAGTACTTGTACAAAAATTAATAGTAGAATAATTTCTACCCTTTATAAGAAAAATAAAAAGAGCGTCCACATGGACGCTCTTTTTATTTGATAACAATGAGTGATTTTTTACTTACTCCATAGCTACCTTGACAAGAAATCAAGTACATCCCGGATAAAATCCCATCCAATGAGATTTTATGTTCACCCGTTTCAAGTACTAATTTCATTATGGTATTTCCTTTTATATCTGTGATGTTAATGGATGTTGTTTCTACTGTTTTAATAGTTATCTCATTACTAGCCGGGTTGGGATACCAAGTGAGTATTGATTCAGATGTACTATTGATGGGACCGTGACTAGTTGTCTTGCCTGTTGGATAGTATGCAATGATTTTATAATAACTATATCCAGTCTTATCTGCATAAGAGGAAGATGCTAAGGGTGATGTGGTTACTACATTATAAGTATGTATTAGCTCAAAGCTGAAGCCATCTGATGAGCCATATAAATCAAAACTTGTTACATGATCTTCAGTTGAATAAGTCCAAGTCACAGTTGTTTCTTCAGCACTTGGAAAAGCATTGAAGGTAATGATGGATACCGGTAAAGTGGAACAATCAGAAAATTCAGAGGTGTTTTGAGGAGCGGCACCTTGTTGAGTAGCTGTGACTACATAGGAATTAGCGTTAGCCAGTGGTTCGGCTGCACCAAAATTATAAGTCCAATTTCCGGATCCATCCGCAGTCACTTGATTAATGTATGTTTTTCCTTGGCAACTCAAGCATACGGCATCAATCCTAAATATCTCTACTATTGCATTTGGTCCGGCGCCACTACCATTTAAAAACTGGCGTGTAGCATCAAACACAGGGGCAGTCATTGGAGTCGCATAATAATCATTACCTCCTCCTGCGCCTACACTCACTAATTCTATTCCTTTTACTGCGTTACAATAAATACTATTTTTTCGAATAGGATTGATTCGTGCTCCGTTGTCTATCAAAATACCATTCGAATTGTATGCAATGTAGTTCGCATTGGTAGAGGTGGCAGGATCCCCTATTCGGTTCCCTGTAGAAGTTAATGCACCAGACTCCGTAATATAAATTCCGGATTGACCATTGGCTCTGTTTGCATTTCCTGCCGTAGTAGTACCTATATAATTATTTAATAGAATATTATTGGAACCATTTAAAATTTGGATACCATTATTGGTGTTAGATGAAATGACATTTCCTGTTCCTGCTGTAGTACTTCCAATATTATTAGTATTGGATTCTTGAATAAAGATTCCATCTAATCCATTAGGCGCAGGTGCTTGATTGATATCCACCCCAATATAATTACCATATATATTATTACTGAAAGAACCATCTGTAAGATGAATGCCATTGTCGGTGTTATAAGCGATGATGTTTCTTTGTGCAGCTGTACTTCCACCAATGGTGTTACCGCTGGCACGATCTTCAATGACTACACCATTACTTCCATTGGCTAGTGGTGCAATCCCATCTGTTGCTACCCCAATTTTGTTACCTCTAACAACATTATTTGTGGTAGGTAAAACGGAAGTACCATCAGGGAATGTTCCATTTTTTATAATGACACCATGCAATGTATTTCCTGAAATAAGATTATTTAAAATTTGATTTCCCGTAGATGGTGCATCGTATAATGGTGTAGTCCAGGTAATCCAACTGTAATATCCTCCTTGAATAATCACGCCGGATTCTCTATTGGGTATGGCGCTTGTTCCTAAAGCATTGGTTCCAATTAAATTGTTTTGCACTACATTGTTAACTGCATATGCTTGCAAAAACACACCAAAATTATTACCGGAAATTAAATTCCCTTGCGTGGCCAATGCACCACCTATAGTATTGTTACCGGCAAAAAATACTGAGACACCATCGTTTTTGTTTCCCAATGCAGAGGTGCCGGTAATGTTTGTTCCAATTATATTGGTTTCAATTCGATTGTTAATGGTTCGTTCATCTGCCAAACTAATGCCATGGCCTTCACCACTCGCAAGTGTGCCATTACTGGAAATTAAATTTCCAATGATTAGATTATTGCTTGTTGTGATGGCTGGAGTTCCCGCCCAAGGACTATGTAAAAAAATACCATGACGTGCATTTCCTATGGCAACAGTACCTGTAACATCTGTACCAACGTAGTTGAAACCTATGGTTCCATTTTTAGAGTTACTTATACGAATGCCTCTGTCGGTTGCTTGTGATAATAAAGGGGACGGTATATTTTTTCCGTTACCGGAAACAATGTTTCGATCAACTGCTGCAGTTGCTACTGCTGTAGCACCAATAGTAAAACCGTCTGCCTGATCTATTACTATTCCATCCCAATAATTACCAAAGGCTGCTGTACCGGCTATATTCGTGCCCACCTTGTTTCCTTTAATACTTACTCCTGTACCACCTGAATTTACTTGAATTCCATTTTGACAATTGTTAGAAATCGTATTATTCCGAATCACAACACCGGTATTGTTTTGTTCAAGGAATATCCCATGTGAACTATTGGTATGTATGTAGTTTCCTTGTATGGTTACGTTAGTAACTCCGGGTCTTAAAAAAACTCCAATTCCCCCACCAGTCCCCAATGGGTATTCTTGTCCACATACATAACCTGTAGGTAAAGGAGCTCCGGTAATAGTTAAATTTTGAATTGTGATATTAGAACCTGAATTAATATAAAACACGTGTTTGGAAACCGTAGCTGTACTGAGTGTACTTAGTCCTGATGCATTGATGGTGATATTTCTGGTACCTCCGTCTATAGTGAAGTTACTTTTATTGATGGCTAAATGATCGGAAGTTAAATTGATAGTTCCATTGGCAATTGTTGCATCAAAAGTGATAGTCCCCCCTGCTCCTACATTGTTGATACCTTCTCGCAAAGTGCCTGCACCTGCATCCGCTAATGATGTGACGTTATAATTTTGTGAAAAAACATTAGTCGATATAAAAATAGATATAAGAATAAGTATAATTCGTTTCATAGAATTGAGGGCTATATACCAATTTACAAAACTGGTTTGTCATGTAATATATGGTCAATAAAATACTTTAAAAGTTACTATTAAATAGTGTTAAAGTTCTAGTATAGAGTGTATTTGTATTATTTTGAATTAAATGTTATAATTATTAGTTATGTAATATTTTTAAACTTAAAAATAAGATAATACATACATAATATTGGGTTTAATTAATATATTTATAGGAAAAGTACAATATTATAATGCAGGCATTACAGTTAGATTCGATTGATATTAAGTTGTTACAATATTTACAGGAAGACAGCTCCAAGACTACTAAAGAGTTGGCTCAGCTTCTTCACCTTACTCCTACGCCGGTGCATGAGCGTTTAAAGAGGTTGGAACGAGATGGTATTATTAAAAAATATGTAGCACTGTTAGATCATGCTAAATTGAACAAAACGCTCATCGTATTTTGTAACATCAAATTAAAACAGCACGACTTAGCTATTGGTAAAAAGTTTGTGGAGGAAATTACTTCCTTAGAAGAAGTGACAGAAGTTTATAACGTTGCCGGAGAATATGATTTTATGTTAAAAGTAATCGTTTCCGATATGCCCTCCTATCAGCATTTCATTATGTATAAGCTAGGTTCTATTGCTAATATAGGTAGTACTCAAAGTGTGTTTGTTCTCGGACAAATAAAAAATTCAACAGCGATACCATTGATATAAAAAAAGCCCTGAAATATTTCAGGGCTTTTTTATTACCACCAGTGCATCATTTGAGCTTTGTCTAGTACACGCAATAGTGTGGATACCGACCAGGCTTGTTGAATACAGCCTTTGCCATGTATAGGTATTTCTCCATCAAATATTTCTGACATACCACGAATACCGGCATCATTGTAGAAATGTTTTTTAAACTCTTCCATGCTATTCCAGAATAAAATTTTAGCATCATCACTGTAATGTTGAATTTGTAATAATGCTAACCAGTATTCACTGATTAGAAATGGCCAAACAGTACCTTGGTGATAAGCAGTATCTCTACTCCATCCGTCGCCTTCATATTCAGGTCGGAAGTCCGGATTTTCTTTATTTAATGTTCTTAGGCCTAGTGGAGTATATAAATATTCTCTTACCGTCTCTAATACCTTATATTGTTTTTCCGTATCCTTTAATGCTATGAATGGTAAGCTAATAGCATAAAGTTGATTAGGTCTTATTTTATCATCGATGTTCTCATCATCGATATATACATCATTTAGATATCCTTTGTCGTTCCAGAAATATTTTTCAAAATTTTTCTCGAAAGTATCCATTACCCCGGTAATCATAGGATTAGCAGCTTCATTAATTCGGAAGGCTACATGAGAATATATTTTCAATGCATTGTACCAAAGTGCATTGATTTCTACCGGACATCCATAACGTGGAGTAACGGTGAAATTTCCGATGCGAGCATCCATCCATGTTAATTGAGTACCAAAGTCGCCCCCGTATAAAAATCCTTTGGCATTTGCATGGATATTATAACGCGTACCAAAAATATGGTGCTTTAATATGTCTTCTAATACAGGGAAGAATTGATGTAATAAATCCGTGTCCTTGAATTTTTCATCGTACTCATACAAAGCCACAAACATCCATAAAGTACCATCGATGGTGTTATATTCTACTTCATCGTCTGTTTTATCAGGGAATCGATTAGGTATCATACCTTCGTTTACATAGCTTAAAAACGTACGTAAAATGGAAGCACTTTCTTCTTGTTTATTTAGTCCTATGGTTAATCCTAACATGGAAATCATGGTGTCTCTGCCCCAGTCGGTGAACCAATGATAACCGGCAATAATGGTAGAGGATTGAGTGGAAGCTCTATGCACTACAAATTGATCACCGGATTTAACTAAGTCTTGTATAAACTTATTATGAACGTAAGGAGGAATTAAGCTTTTCTGACGTGCCTCTTCTTGACTTTTTAATACTTCCGGAGATTCAAACATCTTATCTACTTCAGTACTGAAAGTAAAAAAGGCATTTTCACCCGGCTCTAATAATACTTGTACATAACCTATTTGATAGCGGTCTTCTGTAGCATCAAATCCTCTGGCAGCTTCTTCTTTATAGAATACATTTTTGTACCAAGTTCTATCTTCATAGAATTCACCTTTGGTGAACATCCAATATACCGGTTCGGCATTATGGTGTGGATATATGGTGATTCTATTTCCCCCTTGTGATGAGTAAAAATCATAATAACCGGACTCATATTGTAATTGGTGGTGATTACGATAAACCCATAGCGGGTGTACGTTGATTACAATAGTTTCAGATCCAAGGTTGTAATACTCTACAATGGTAGTGTTACTTCCATGGGGCATGAACACTTGTTTACCTAACTCATAACCTTCCGTTTCCCATACTGTTCTTGGAAAAGGATCGGCATCAATTTCTTTAATGGTATCATGACCCAGTGGATAGGTGGTACCCGGATATTGGTTGGCTGTAAGGTGTATTAAACTATTGTCTTCTCTTACAATATATTCTTCCACTTTGGAAACTATAACTTGACGATCTACCGGTGGATTTAAAGCTGCTACTAAAAGCCCATGATATTTTCGTGTGTTAGCACCACTAAAAGTAGAGGAAGCATAGCCACCCAGTCCGTTAGTAACCAACCATTCTTTGTCAAATAAGTTTTCTTTGGTCAATGTAAGTGAATCCATAAATATAAAATGAGTTATCGAATTTCCGGAAGTTCAATTCCTTTTAAATTTCTATACATACTTACTGCATAGTTATCGGTCATTCCGGATATAAAATCTAATATTCTTAATACACGAATATAAGTAGATTCTGTTTCAAAACCATTCTTATATTCATTAGGTAGCAACTTTAATAGCTTATAAGATTTATTGGTGTTAGGGTTCAATACCGCAGGAATCCATTCTTCCAATAATCCTCCTAATACTTTATAACCAACCAATTCTAATGCTACAACCGATTTATGGTTATAAATATATTCTGCTGAGAACTTACTTAGGTTTTTATATGCAGTGACCAAATGATCCGGAATGCTATCCATTAAGCTTTTCTCAAATGTACCTGAAAGGATAGCTGTATGATTAAGCCAAAAAGCTTCCATGCATTGGTCAATTAATTCACTAATGATAAGTGCTCTTAGGTATCCTACTTTTTGTTTGTCTTCTTTAATTTTTTGAAGAGTGACCATCACTTTGTCTTTACTTTGTTCCGGTACAAAGGGTAACAGATATTGCTCTACTTGCTGGTAGGATACAATGCCTAATCGATGGGCATCTTCCAAATCAATCACCTGATAACTGATGTCATCAGCCGCTTCCACCAAGAACACAAATGGATGACGAGCATGAGCTGCCGTTCCATCCATCGTAGTTGGAATCTGAAACTGTTGAGCAATATTTTGATAGAGTTCCTTTTCAGTTTCAAAGTATCCGTATTTTTTCCGACTTAATGTTTTCTTATCCCCTCCTACTTTGGCATCGCATGGATATTTAATCATCGAAGCCAATGTGGTATAGGTTAATCGCATTCCTCCGGTACTGCCGTGAAGGTCAGAGGTGAGTACTCGTAGACCATTGGCATTCCCTTCAAATTGTATCAAATTATTCCATTCAGCATCGGAGCATCTGGAATGTATATGGTTTTGAATACTACCATCCGTTTCTTCAAAATAACCTGATATGGCTTTTTCCCCTGAATGGCCAAAGGGGGGATTTCCAATGTCGTGTGCTAAGCAGGCAGCAGCAATCACAGATTCTAACTCTACGGTGTAAAAACGATAGAAGGATTTGTCCTTTCCTTCGGTCGATTCAGATATGCGTTGTCCGATACTACTTCCTAATGATCTACCTACACTTGCTACTTCTAAACTATGAGTTAATCGATTATGTACAAAGTGTTTTCCGGGAAGTGGAAATACTTGCGTTTTATCTTGTAGTCTACGAAAGGCAGAGGAAAAAATGATACGATCATAATCTCTTTGATATGGATTTCGTTGATCATCGGTAAGCTCTGTTGAGCTTTTACCCACCCTTCCTGAATGAAACAAATACTGCCACTCCATAATTATTACTTTCTCTAATCTACTTATTTTTTAAAGGAATAGTAAGATAAGAATGAATTTTAGACTGATATGTGAAATAAATTAATGTTCCGATAATACCTATGAATAAACTACTAAAAAGAAAGGCTCCGTCAGTTCCTACCCATTCACTTAAAAAGCCCATCCAATAAGTACCGAAAGGATTTAATCCTAAAAACAAGAGTACATACCAGCTCATTACTCTTCCTCGTAAATCTTGAGGGACAATTTTTTGAATGGTAATGTTCACTGTAGAGGTTTGTAACAATAGACCAAAGCCCGCCATCATCAGTAGAATTAAGTCAATTGTATAGATGTGAATGTAAGAGAAGAGTAACATAGAAATGGCAAATATCAAGCTTCCTATAAAGGTGATTTTATAAGGATTGGTATTATTACCGATGAAGTTTTGAGCCATGGCAGCGATAAATGCTCCTACTCCGCAGGCAGAATAAAGTACGCCCAATCCATCGGCTTTCAGTCCAAATTTTTGTTCCGCTACTACAGGCATCATACTTAAGAATGACCAACCTCCTATAGATACTAAGGCAGCAGTAAGAAGTAACGATCGGATGATGGGGTGTTTCCAACTGTAAAGAAAACCTTCTTTGATAGATTCTAAATCTACACGTTGTTTATTGGTTTGATATATCAATAAATAAGGTTTCATATAAATTAATGCCGCTATCATGGCTAGAAAGGACAAGGCATTTAATAAAAATGAAAAACCGGGTCCAAACCAATGTATGATAAATCCTCCTAAACTAGGACCTATAATTCTAGCCATATTAAATAATCCCGAATTAAGTGAAATGGCGGATGACAAATGTTCTTTAGGTACCATTTCAATGACAAAGGCTTGTCGGATAGTAGCATCTAGCGAATTAATACTTCCTAACAGCAAGGTTAAGATGATAATGTGTATAAAGGAAATTTGATGAACGAAGGTGAAATAAGAAAACAAGAAGGCTAATATCATTGCCGTTGTTTGGGTAATAAGGAGGAGGTTTCGTTTCGCAAAATTATCGGCAATGGCACCTGCCGGTAGCGGAATCAATAAATTGGGTAAGGTCATCATGGAGGCTACCAATCCTACCTTTACCGGTGAATGTGTTAACTCCCATACCATCCACCCAAGGGTAACGGATTGCATCCAAGTTCCGGAGATCGAAATAGTTTGGCCTATAAAATAAAAACGATACGCTTTATTTTGAAGTGCAGGAAAGGTGGATGCCCAGTGTAGTAATTTCACAAAGTAAATATACTACATAAAAAAGGAAAAGCGGCGATGAATGATACGTATCGGGCTAGGAATCGTACCGTTTCATCGTCCCGCTTTCACCCTGTTTGCGCAACTGTGAGACTTTTAAGCCCCTGTTAGGGGCAGGATATTTTTATTGAATCTGAATCTTATCTACTATAATGCCGGATTCAGTTTGAATCTTAATTAAGTATAGACCTTTGTCCATACCATTAACATTGAATTCAATTTGATTGGAAGATTCTACATAGTTGATTGATTTTACTCTACCTTGTAAATCAACCATTTCAATAGAACCATCTATTTTATATGGCATTTCTATCGTAACACGGTCATTAGCCGGATTAGGATAAAGTAAGATGTTAGCATTCTTAATGACCGCGTTTTTAGTCGAGGTAGGTTGAGTAACTGTATACGTGAAATCGTTAGGTCGGCCTCCCGCATATAAAGCTTGAATAGATCCTAAGTTATATACCATGGGAGCATTCCAGTTGATAGCAATTTCATTAGTTGAATAGCTACAAGTCATGTCTAAGTAAGAAAGTGCAGCTAATGATGATGGATAATTACTACAGTCACCTGTAGTACTAGCACTAGCATAAGGCCCCCCTACTAGGAATCCCGGTATAGGGGCACTTATATTGTCCGATTCCATCGGGCGATGGTGTGGACTTGCCGGTGATTTAGTTCCATAGCCGGTAATGAAGCAATAATTTAAAGGATTACGACCTAGGATGTAATCCATGTTACTCATAGCTGCTTTCAAATAAGTAGAGTCGTTGGTATAATAGAATGCCTGCAATAAAACAAGGGATTGATTTGCTGCAATCGAGTTGCTACCCCAGTTAAAGTTACCTGTTCCACCTGCTCCCATTGGGATTTTGTAGGCAGAAGAATTGATAGCATGGTCTCTTAATCCGGAAGCAATTGTAATTAATTTATCACGTAAAAAAGTAGTATCAACTACTTCGTATACTTGTTTACGATAATGATTTAAAGAAATTAATCCTAACATATTGGTTGTAGGCCAACTTGGTACATCTGTCCATTGAGAAGAGTTGTAGTTGGAAAAGTAGGTAGGTTTTTTGGTAGCAAGGAATAATTCAGCTACAGCCCAGTTAAATTCATCCGTTACGGTGTTATCACCATACCCACCGGTGTTGATGGACGGACTATAATTTGCATTTAATGTAGATTGATTATAGTATAACGATGGGTTGTCTAAAGCCCATTGATACGCTTTTAGAGCAGCAGCCATACACTGTGCGCTAAAGCCCGGTTTTTGTGTTTCAAACTTAGAGAAAATACGAGCCGCTTGAGCCATAACTGCTGTGAAATTCAATGCAGCCGCTGTTGATTTTTGAACCATGTAACGTGCAGAAGTAGCATTAGCAGGCATTACATTTCCGTCAAAATTAGCATTCGTTAGTTTATGGTATACACCACCATCATTGGGGTCTTGCATAGTCAACATCCATTCTAAATTCCAAAGAGCTTCATCTAAGATGTCTGGAATTTGGTTGGTGTTTTCAGGGATGTTAATGGATAAAGTATCAAAATAGCTGGAGAAGTGTTCGTATGCAGCCAACATCGTATAAGTAGAGATACCTGAATTGACTACGTATTTGTTATAATCACCCGCATCATACCAGCCTTTAGGACCTGACACTACAGTGTTGGTAGGGCGTGCAGTAGTAGCTGCTGAGGCATGTATGTAAACGGTATTATCAGGATGGCCGGCTGCTCTTGCCCAAGTACCTGCATAAGTAGAAGTTAAGGCCATAGATGCACGTTGATAATAATACATCTTGATAGCTGACTTTTCTATGTCGTTATATACTTTGTCAGAAATCTTGAAAACGTAAGATGGATTAGGAACACCCGGAGCTGTAATTCTATAAGTACCCGGAGTTTTGAAATCTGAAAAATCGGCAGATCTAACAAATTCGCCGGAGAATGTCCAGTTATTTAAATCGCTTAAGGTTCCGGAATAAACTACTTGAGAACCATCTTCGGTTGTGATATTGAATGTTGCTGAAGTAGCCCCGTTTACAATGGCAATCTTTTGAGATTCTGGAAAAAAACCTATTTGAGATAGTTTGATTGTTTTTAAGGCTGCAGATCCGGAAACTAACGTAGCTTGATCTCCAATTTTTACATCATCTAATAGGATGGTTCCTGTATAACCAGCAGTTGAGCTGCTTCCCGGGTTAAGATATATATATATGCCAACAATTTGTGTAGGATCTACAGGACCGTTATTGGTGCCGTATTGTTGGTAGAAGTCGGAGAATGCAAATGTGTATTCATTGTAATTGCCATCTGCAGTAATATTGTTTTTTACGTCTGAGCGATTCGTGATTCTGCCATTAACATCCATCATGTCAATGCGCATGATAAAATTACCTGTTCCGGCACCGGCTCTAATTTTTACTGAAACATATGGATTGTCCTGAACATTAACTGAGCTAAACTGAAAAGGTAAGAAAGTGTAATTTTTTCCGGCGGCTGATGCACTTACTCTTAAGGCGTTATTTCCTGAAATAGAGGAAATCGCTAAAGTATAAGAGGCATTTCCTGTCCAACCGGTAAAATCCCCATCAGTAAAATCATCAGAGGTCCCCAATTGAGCAATTGCAGAAAAACAAAGAGATAACAACAACGGTAAAATCAATAATTTCTTCATTTCTTTCGGATTTTTAACAATAATACTGCAATCCAATCAAAGGTGATTTTATTTTTGAAAAATTTTTAGAAAAAGTAGTACTTAATGTTGATTTATTAATAATAAAAATCCATTTTTGTTACCACATTACCCCACTATAAATCAGATAGTTTGATTTGAAAAGTAGTTTAAAATATTATTTCAGTACCCCATCACAATTGGGTAGGTTGTTCATACTCATATTTCTGCTGGTAATCAGTTCGAAAACACAAGCAAAAACCACAAGTATAACCTTGAGTGATAGTTTAGGTGTTGTTTATTTAGGGCCTGATATACAAATAGATAAATATGTAGATACAACAGAAAGGTCAATTGAATGGATTCAGAATCATTTAACACTTTTTCGAGTACAAAATGCCGGAGTTACATTGTCTAAAGATTCTATTTATTGGGCTTTATTTCAAGTTCATAAAATGGATTCCAATCCATGGTTACTAGAACTACCTGATCCACATTTGACTGATATTGAAGTTTTTTATATCGATTCTTCAGGGAAAGTGCTTCATCATTATGGTCCTTTTGGATACACTTATTCTTTTGATTTAAAATCCATCCAGCATAAAAACCATGTCGTAGAGATTCCGGAATACTCCGGTAAAATGACTGTTTTGGTGAAAACACGTTCTTTTATGACGTCTAGTTTGACGGTTATTCTTAAGCGACAGTCTTTTTTTATCTCCTATTCCCTAGTGGAATATGTCTTACTAGGGATCTATTATGGGATTATTTTGATTATGGGGATTTATAATCTATTCCTGTTTTTTAGTACCAGAGATTCTTTATATCTACTTTATATATTGTATGTTATTGGTTGTGCATTTAACTCCTTCACGGAAGATGGATTAGGTTTTCAGTTTCTTTGGCCTAATCACCCTGCTTGGAACTTGTATATCACTTTTCTTACTCCTGTATTCTTATTATCTGTTTTTATTTTGTATTCCAATGCCTTCTTAGAGTTGAAAAAATATGAACCTAACTGGTATCGTGCTGTATGGATTGCCTTTGGTGTTTTTGTTTCTATTCATTTATATAATTATTTCACTCAACCTAGACTGACTTTAACAGCATTTTACCTTCTGCCCTATTTGTTGCTGTATTTGTCTTCTTTCTTAATGTATTGGCAGGGGAAGAAATTCGCGCGTTTTTATGTGTTAGCGTATTCAATGATTGTACTATCATTTGTGATTTTCATTTTACGAACCATGGGTATGATTAAAAATGAACTTTACATTATTTATAGTTTCAACCTAGGTTTTTTGACAGAAGTAGTTATTCTATCCATTGCATTAAGTGACCGTTTTAAAATGGAGCGTGTTCAAAAAGAAGCAGCTCAGTCAACAGTGATTCAACAATTGAAAGAGAATGAAGATTTAAAAAACACCTTAATTGAAGAATTAAGAACTAAAGAGGAACTACAAGATAAGGTCAATCGTGAGTTAGAAGTAAAAGTGAATGAGCGTACCATTGATCTGAAACATAAATCAGAAGAGCTTGAAAATTTTAACCAGAAATTATCCGGATTGATAGATGAGCTAAACTCGATGAACATCAAGTTGGATTTGGACAACTGGCAGTTAAAGCAAAAAGTTCAAGAAGAAGTTAAAGCTCGCTTAACAGATGAAGTATTAACTCAAGAACGATTTAAGGAAATATACCCCAATGAGGCAGCTTGTCTAAGATATTTGGAAGAGTTAAAATGGGGTAATGGATACCATTGTATTAAGTGCGGTCATAATAAATATATGGCTCATCAGTCCCCCTTTGTTCGTAAGTGTACCACATGTAAACATGTGGAATCGGTGACGGCTTCTACTCTATTTCACGGTGTTCGTATACCTTTAGATAAAGCATTTTATATTGTGTATGATACGGTAAGGAATTCTAATCCTCAGACATTGGAAGCTCTATCCGATTATTTAGCGTTGAATAAAAATACGATTTGGGGTTTTAGAAAAAAGATTCATACCTATATTGAAACCTATCAGAAAAAATACAAACATGAGCCTAAGTGGGAAGAGGTTATGATGCATAAATAAAGAAGAAGAAGCATGTGGAGTATTGCTACTCACACACGCTTCAAACTACATCACAACAATTTTTGATATGGTACAGCCCGTGTTGTGTGTTAGCCGCGCACAAGGATTCAAGTTCATTGCGGCGTCACCAACACGTAGACTACTAATTTTTTAAATAAGTATATAACTCATCCTTCAGATAAACTCTTCGGGAACGTAAATCATTTAGGTGTTCATCGGTGGTAGGTGTAGCGCCGGTTTCAATACTGTGGATGGAGTGGTCTACTTCATGATAGGCATCAAAAAGTTTACGAAAGTGATTGTCACTCGTTTTTAATTCATGGATTTTATCTTTTAAATCCGGGAATTCGTGAAGTAAGTCGTGTTTTTCCATGGTAGTTTGTTTCTATATTCAAACATACCTAGAGTTTAAAAATTAAAGAATGACAAAAGTCAGTGGTTGAGATGATTGATGAGTGGAAAATTGAAAGAGGGAAATAACTAACTACCATTTATCCCATCCAATAATGACACCATTGTTTATTATTGGACTACAAGACCAAATTTTATTTTCTTTAAACTTAATATAATATATAGCATCTATATTCTTGTAAGTCAAAATGTAAACATCCAATTGGTTAGAATTACAGCTTGCTAATGAGTGGATTTTACTAGCTTCTTTATAGGGAATGAGCGAAAAGCTATCAGTTTTAATTATTGTTTTAATATTTTGAAATCTAGCATCTGAAACACTCTTTCTTATAGTTAAAAAAGTTCTGAATTGTTCATTTTGATCATCAAAATAGGTTTCATATAAATAATCATCAGATTTATTATGGATGATATCTTGAGCAAATTCTTTTAATAACAAACTATTGTCTCCTTTTATAATTTGCTGTTTTTCATCGTTGCAACCAATCACAAATAAGGAACAAAACAATATTGAAAATTTAAAATACATGTCACATCTAGTTAAGATATAGCTTTAATTACCAAAGCCTGCAGAAAATAGTTGCTAATAGTGATAAAAATATGGTGTAGTTTATAAATAACAAATACATATAAAATCTTATATCATGTATGAATTTTATATTCTCATTGGTCTTAAGGGCTTTGACAAGCTCTCTGAAACCAACGGATTTTGAGTGTTTTCTAACTCCTATAATGGCTCCTTTTCTTATCAAGACATCTATCTTCCATCTATAATAAATGCCAGATAGACCATAGATTAGTATTAATGTAATAATTAAAATATCCCAAATAGTCATGTCTATACTTTTCTCCGACCATTATCTACATAAATAATGAATTAGTTTTCTTAGTTCTTTTAATTCGTTATAAAATAATAAACTTGAAATGGATATTGTAATAAAGGGCATTACCAATAATAGAAAATCTAGATTGTTGTTAATGCTCGATCCTATATAATAAGAGTTGGTTGCTTTTAAATAATAGTAAAATAGTGGGCTGGCTATTAGACATATTAGTAATAAAATTTTAATCCATAATTCAATTTTATACTCAACTTGAACTTCAGTATATGTTTTTTTATCTGTGAAGTTGCACTCCATGTAAACCTGAAAAAATACTCCCTTAAACTTAGGCTTCATGATAAACAAATTGTTTTGCATAAATCCTTCACCATCCCATTGGTTATCTACATAATTTAAAAATCGATTTTTTAAATTTATGACAGGTGTATTTGATCTTATTAATTCTTTTTTATTGAACATTGTTCTTTATGCTCCCTTTTAAAACAAATACAAAATCAACTTTACTATCACCACAATACCAATTCCATAGATAGCTAAGAAGCCGGAGAACATGGTAACTCCTAACCCGGTTTTATCTTCTATGGCATTTTCCATGGCCATAAATCCTAGTATCTGAATGGCTAAAAGACTTACTATATTCAACAGTAATGCCCACCAAAAGCTGTCGGTATAAAATACTAAAGTTAACAGAACAATGGTTGCAATAACGGGTATCCAAAAACTAACGTTTGTCATCCAATTGTTAGGTCCTTTGATACGTGTATAGATCATGATACCTAAAAGTATTAGGACACTAATCGCACAAGTATATATGTATGGAGTATTGATAAGCATGTTTGTTAAATCTAAGTCTTGTTAAATAACTTTTACCATTTATCCCCCCCGCCCTTTCTCCCTGGTTGGTGCTCATATTCTGTTTCCTAGGCACTACTGAATCCGTGGTTGTGCGTTCCTCAAGAACGCCGACCACTCAACTAAGTTTATTATTTCCATAGCTAAGTAATAATAAACATTTTAATACACTTTAACTATGGTGGGCTGTTGGTCGATGACACAACAGCGGAAGCAGGCGGATTGTCTCGTCCTGAAATAGGTTTACACTAAAAGTAAACAAAATGGGACAAAGAGAAAAGAAAGACAAGCAAGTAGTAGTCGTACAAAAGTACAATTACAGCACTGAGTTCAAGCATCATGTATGTAGGGAATTTATGGCCGGTAAAGGAGGGATGAAAGAATTATGTATAAAATACGGTATTCCTAGTCATTCAAGTCTATTTCATTGGCTAGAGAGGTATGGATATAGGGAAAATAAAAGCGATATTAGAGTTCAATACGATACCATCGAAATTGGATTAGAAAATTTTGGGATCGCTAAAAGTCCACCCTTACCAATGAATCAACTAGCGGATAATATCGAAGATAACTCATCTGAAGAAGTAAAGCGACTTAAAAAAGAACTTGAAGAAGCTAAGCTTAAAGCAGAAGCCTATTTAAGAGTAATAGAAATAGCCGAACAAGAGTTAAAACTTCCTATCCGAAAAAAGTCCAATACCAAATAATAGAAGAACTACGAAGCAAGTACCCTGAGAAAAGTCTGTCGAGTATTTGCAGATTATTTGGTATCAGTAGACAGGCATATTATCAATATTGCAAGTTATATGAAGAACACCAATTACAGTCTAAACTGATAGTTGATGCTGTGAAAGAAGTTCGTCTGGCTCATAAAAGAATAGGCACTAGAAAGCTGTACCATATGCTACAACCGTTCTTTGTAAATAATCATCTAAAAATAGGTAGAGATTCTTTCTTTGATTTATTAAGAAGAGAGGATTTACTTATCAAGAGAAGACGCAGAGGAATACAAACCACCATGAGTTACCATAAGTTTTATAAATGGTCAAACTTGGTTAAGGATATCATACCAGAGAAACCTCAACATATCGTAGTGAGTGATATAACATACTGGAAAGTACAATCTAAACATTTATACATTAGTCTTATAACGGATGCCTATTCGCATAAAATTGTCGGATACAATGTATCAGACACCCTAGAAACGTCTGAAAGTATTAAAGCCCTTGAGCTAGCTTTGCCTGACCTTTTGAGAGGTCAGGCAAGCCAGCTCATTCATCACTCAGACAGAGGAATACAGTATTGTTCTAGTCAATATGTAAAGCTATTACAGGATAATAATATTTTAATTAGTATGACTGAAGATAGTGATCCTAGAGACAATGCGATTGCAGAAAGAGTAAATGGAATACTAAAAAATGAATACCTAGCAGACTATAAGGTAAATACTTTAGAAGAAGCCAAAGATGCTTTGGAGCAATCTGTAAATAAATATAATAACGAAAGACCACATTTGAGTATAGAATACTTAACACCCTCCATTGTTCATTCAACTAGTATTAAGGCTAAAAGAAAGTGGAAAAGTTATTATAAGAAAAATACAAATGACAAGCTATTTCAGGATAATTGATAACACTGTAAAGCTATTCTAGTATATTTGATAAATATGTAAACTTTTTTCAGGACGTGACAGTGCAGGAAACAGTAGATGAGCACCAATATGGGAGGAAAATTCATTTATTTTTATATTTTGTTGCTAAAAAACAACGTTATATTATTAAAATAAACATAATGTTGTTTTTTAGCAACATTGTATGTATTTTTACGTAAATATGTAATATTGTTGCTTTTTAGCAACAATATTATTTAATTTAAATTATTATGTCGTATATGAGCAACAATATAAATTGGTATTCATTAAGTGATGCTGCTATTATTCAATCTTTAGGTAAAGAGCTGAAAAAAAAGCGCTTATCCCAAAATTTAACTCAACAAGGGTTAGCGGATCGTTGCGGGTTATTTCGAAGTACGATTAGTGAAATTGAGAATGGGCGAATTAGTAGTTTGTTGAGTTTGGTGCAGTTGTTACGAGGCTTACAATTCTTAGAAGTATTAGATGCATTTATTCAAATGGATGAAATTAGTCCTCTCCTAGTTGCTGAGCAGCAGGCTAAGTTACGTAAACGAGCATCACATAAAAGAAAATCATCTGACAACACTAAACCGGCAAGTGAATGGTAGTTGCTAATATAAACTTATGGGGTAAGTTGGTAGGTGCTGTGTTATGGAATCAGGCTAGAGACTACGCCAGTTTTGAGTTTGATGAGAAGTTCCTCAACTTAGGTTGGGACATTGCTCCTATCACCATGCCTATTGCTAGAGCAAATAAAGGTACGATTTATCAGTTTGCTCAATTACCCAAAGAGACGTATCATGGTTTACCCGGATTATTATCGGACGTATTACCCGACCGATTCGGGAATCAGTTAATTGATTTATGGTTAGCTTCTCATGGGCGTGATGCTACTATAGTAACCCCGGTAGAGCGCTTATGTTATATGGGGGCTCGTGGTATGGGTGCTCTGGAATTTGAACCGGCTGAACGTACGGAGAAGGAAAAATCTACCGGAGTAGATATTGATACATTAGTTGCATTATCCAAGAAAGCGTTATCTATCAAAGAATCGTTAGATGTGTATTTCTCTAAAGAAGATGCCGAGACATTTACCGATATCATACGGGTAGGTACCTCTGCGGGAGGTGCTCGTGCTAAGGCGGTTATTGCTTACAATGAAAACACCGGTGAAGTGCGCTCCGGACAACTACAAGTACCTGCCGGATTTGAACATTGGTTAATTAAGTTTGATGGCGTTACGAATGATCAGCTAGGCGACCCTAAAGGGTACGGTCGTATAGAGTATGCTTATTACTTAATGGCTTTAGCGGCAGGTGTGCATATGATGCCTAGTTTGTTGAAAGAAGAAAATGGTCGTGCACATTTTATGACCAAGCGTTTTGATCGTTTAGGGAATAATGACAAGCTGCACATGCAAACCTTGTGCGGACTTTGCCACTTTGATTATAATAATCCGAATGCTTATTCCTATGAGCAAGCATTTCAAGCGATGCGTGAATTACGTCTACCCTACTCGGATGCTGAGCAGATGTACACTCGTATGGTATTTAATGTAGTGGCTCGTAATCAAGATGATCATACTAAAAACATTTCTTTCTTGATGGATAAAACAGGAACGTGGAAGCTTTCTCCGGCGTATGATGTTACCTATGCTTATAATCCAACGAATAAATGGATAGCACGCCATCAAATGGCAATTCAAGGCAAACGTGAAGATTTTACTAAGCAAGATTTGTTAGTCTTAGCTAAAGAAATGAATGTAAAAAAAGCGAAGGAAATTATAGAGCGAGTTTCTTCTACCGTAGCGGATTGGAATAAATATGCAAAAGATGCCGGAATGGAAAAATCTCAAATGGAAGCCATTGGGAAAACACACTTGTTGAAGTGGTGAGTTAATTATTCAACCTACCAAATACTTATTATCAATTTTACGATTAATACTACTCCCATTCCATAGATGGCAAGAAAGCCGGAGAACATGGTTACTCCTATTCCGGTTTTATCCTCTAATGCATTTTCCATGGCCATGAATCCTACTATCTGAATACCCAAAAGTGTTACAACATTTATCAGCAAAGCCCACCAAAAGCTGTCGGTATAAAATACTAAGACCAATAGTACGATGGTTGCGATAACGGGAACCCAAAAACTAATATTCGCCATCCAACTATTAGGTCCCTTGATACGAGTATAAATCATGATACCTAAAAGGATTAGGACACTAATGGCACAAGTAAAAATGTATGGAGTATTGATAAGCATGTTTTGTTCTCAATTACAATATTTAACAGTTGTTGGTGAAGTCGCATTTATTCACATATCTTCATATTAATAACAGCGAGTGGCTATATATCAAACAAATGACTGGGAAAGCTATTTCTTAATCATCTCATTAAGTTGATTAAGAGATTCATTAATAGACATCATTAAACCCAATTGATAATAGGTATCTATTGCTTCGTCAAAAGTTGCAGTTGTGTGAATAGAATGTGCAACGTATTGTGCCGCTGTATATTTTTTGATTTTATTGATCTCAAATATTAATGCTTCACTTTCATTTACTGTAGGAGTATTTTCTTCTACAAAACGATTTATTGTTTGTTGGGAGATCTTTATGAGCATTGTATGCACGGTATCATAACGTGCAACTTGTGCATCTGAGAGTATAAAGGAATTAATGGAATCTAATTTCAAGCCTGCCTTCAGTGATTTTTGTAAAATAAGTTCCTGCTCATCTAAAAACATACGTTCTAAATCATCAGCATCTGTCTCGGACAACTTCTGAAAAGCATCCTTATACTTCTTTTTATCTTCCGTATAAATATCCTTGTTATCTAAGCTTTCAACAAATATTTTCACTTTGGCCATATTCTGTTCATATTCCAGCCGCTTTGCTTCTGGTATGGGATGGTAACATGAAACAAGAATTAATGCGGTAAATACAACTGAACTTAAAATACTTTTTTTCATAATCCTATACAAAGCATTGGTAACCTATGTCTTACTAATCTTTCAATCTGGTATATCATGGTCAAAGACAAAAAAAGCCCGACGTTTTCACATCGGGCTTTTTTTATATACTTTTCAAAACTTATTTCTTATATACTTTGAATGTTTGGTTATCACAGTTCAAGTAGTAAACACCTGCTGGTGATGAAGCGATATCAATTTCTTGACCTACACCTTTTCTAATCATGTTACCAAAGGCATCTTGGATTTCATATTCCACTTCGCGTGATAAGTAGATTTTATCAGTTACACGTTTAGGATAGAAAGATACCGGAGGTAAATCAGAAGTAAATTCAACTACCGGAGAGTAGAATACTTGACCGTCTGATTGAAGATATTTAATTCTATATTGGTTCAAACCTGAGTGGTGGAAACTTTCTACTTGGTAGTTGTTCAATACAGCAGAACCTTGGTTCGATACTTCTTTCACAATTACCCAAGTATTTAAACGCATCTGCTCAATGAACATTTTGCCTTTAGAAACTTCACCTCTAGTAGACCAGTAAATGTTGTTCTTATCTACAGTAAAAGAAGCCCATACAAACGCACTAGTTGCTTTGATAACTTGTGGGTTTAATACTTTGGGTTTACAATCATCTTTGTGAGCGATTTTAACCGTTACAGGATCACCTACTTTAAGGAAACTTAAATCAATCTCGTAAGCACTGCTGTTTACGTTCACTTCACGTTTTACATCATTCACATAAACTTCATTCGTGCAATAGTCACGCATGTTACCTGCAAATGGGTTTTGAACGTAAAGGTTCTTGTTTTGATAGACTCCGGTCAACGTTAGGATTCCGGCGTTGGATACAAAGGCTGCCAAAAGAGCTGCTGTTGCAAACAATGATTTCTTAGAAAAACGAATTTTTAACATCGTTACGTTTTGCTTAAATAAGTTTGAAAAAGTATTTGTATTAGGCAAATATGCTTAATATTCTACTTTTATACAAGTAAGAAAAGTAATAATTTTAAAACAATTAAGGCCTGATTATAGTATTTTTACATAAAAAATGTCCACATTTTACGTTTTATAACCTGAAACTTTTACGTAAGCTAATGCGAATCTGTCGATTAATACAAATATTTATATTGTCCACATCTTTGGGTTGGGGCTCCGCTTTTGCCAACCAAGTAGTTATCCCCATGGATGATTCCCAAACCAATCATTTGAAATCCTATGGTTTGGCTTATTGGGTTCTTACCAAAGAAGTCCCAGTTGACTGGATGCTTAATTATAAAGGAGGAAGCTTTGCCTTTGCCTACCAACCGTCTTTTGTTAGTGAGTTGGTTATCAGAGGGATAAAATATGAAATTATCTCCGATGCTAACTATCAGTCTATCTGTCAGCAGATTGCACTGCCGGAAGTGAATATGGATGTGGTTAAACTGGAAGTAGCTCCCAAGATTGCGGTCTACTCTCCTAAGACCAAACTTCCGTGGGATGATGCCGTGACTATGGTGCTTACCTATGCCGAAATCCCCTACACCGTTATTTATGATGATGAAATCATAGGAAATGATTTACACAAATATGATTGGCTTCATCTTCATCATGAAGACTTTACAGGTCAGTATGGGAAGTTTTATAACAACTATCGTTATCACCCTTGGTATATAAAGCAGCAACAAGAGTATGAAGCTTCGGCTAAACGTTTAGGTTTTCAAAAGGTATCACAGTTGAAATTAGCAGTGGTAAAAAAGATTCGTGACTTTTGTGCCGGTGGTGGTTTCTTATTCGCGATGTGTTCTGCTACGGATACCTATGATATAGCCTTAGCTGCCGATGGTGTAGATATTTGTGAATCCATGTATGATGGCGATCCTGCAGATCCTGCCGCTCAATCCAAACTGAACTTCACCAATACATTTGCCTTTCAAAACTTCCGATTAAAAATGGATCCGTTGGAATATGAATATTCTACCATTGACAACAACCCTCAAGAGCGTCATGGTTTAAGAGAGGACAACGACTATTTTACTTTATTTGATTTTAGTGCTAAGTGGGACCCTATCCCTACCATGTTATCTCAAAACCATACGAAAGTGGTCAAAGGATTTATGGGACAAACTACAGGTTTTAAAAAATCAATGGTGAAACCGGAAGTACTTATCATGGGTGAAACGTCTGATATTAATGAAGCTCGTTACATACATGGCTCTTACGGTAAAGGAACGTGGACTTTCTATGGTGGTCATGATCCGGAAGATTATATGCACATGGTAGAAGAAGAACCAACCGACTTAAATCTCCATCCCAACTCACCCGGATACCGATTAATATTAAACAATATCCTCTTCCCTGCAGCAAAGAAGAAGAAACAGAAAACCTAAAATAATTTTGAATGGTGAATGGTAAGTTCTGAATTGATTCGCACCCAATACCATTCACCATTCAAAATTCAATCAGTGCATCCGTTTACTTGGCTCCATCGCTTGAATAATTTCAGCTTCAGCAGTTAAAAATTCTTCTAAGCGTTTTTTTACTTTTTCCTCCGGTAGATAGTGTTTGGCTATGTCTATAAAAGTAACATAATGACCGGCTTCTGATTTCATCAATTCGTGATAAAAAACTTTTAACTCCGGATCTTCTATTTCTTCGGATAATATTCTAAAACGTTCGCAACTACGTGCTTCGATTAAAGCATTCACTAATAAGTTGTCCAATAGGCGGTCAATAGCCCTCCCTCCTTTTTGAACTAACTTTTGTAATTCAATAACATATTCATCTCTCCGTTGTGGACCTAACTGCGCATTTCGTTTGTGAAGTTCTCTAAGCACCATTCGGAAGTGTCCCCACTCTTCGGTTACAATTGGAGTTAAGGTATCAACCAAATAGGTTTTCTCCGGATTCATCACTATGAGCGAAATACAGCTGGAGGCTGCTTTTTGCTCACAGTAAGCATGGTCAACTAAAATGTCAACTATATTTTTGGATGCGATATCAACCCAACGTGGGTCGGTAGGTAACTTTAAACCTAACATAATCGGTGATGATTTTAATCGAAGAACTTCCAACTGATACCAAAATCAAGCGATCTGGGTAATCCTGTGTAGTATGGTGTGGTGAAATATCCGTCTTGTAAGACGCCTTGAAGTGCGTTGGATAGTTTTACAAAGATACGTGTTTTGCGTATTTGTAAATTCACAAACACATCGGTAGATATCATCATCGGCATTTGGTGAAGTGGATTATCACCAGAGCTAACATAATACTGTTGCATTAAAGGATTATACATATAACCCATATAAGAACTACGATGCCATACATCAAAACCAAACTGAACCAAAGTTGCCTTTTTAAATAACCAAGATTCCCAATAAACTTGAGTGGCATTTGTCCAGGTTGGAATACGTAAAATAGAGGTGTCACTTACATTTTGATAGGTACTAATATGATGTACGTTAAATTTCTTCCATACTTTCAAATGCAGATCTACGCCTGCTTGGGTATGATTTACTTTTTCATCAGCTTGACTCATCAATGCATTTTTACCTAAGTAAATTAGGTCTTGATATTGAGTCCAACGAACATAGGGTTCTATTCTAAAAAAATGATTTTGCCATTGAAGACCTACATGCACTTGTGTCATTTGTTGGTTCACAAATGAGTTATCCCATTGTTGCAGCCCTCCTACATAGCGTTGTTGTAATGAATTAGGAGATTTTGCAAGTTGTAGTATTTCAAATTTCCAAAACTTCCCTTTACCATATAATTCTACACGATAAGTTTCATTATTTCCAGCTTCTAATATGGCCCCTACTTTCAAACTATCATTTGGTCGATATTCCAACTGACCTGCACCATATAATTCATCATATGTTTTTGGGTAGGCTATTGAATCCCAAACTTTACTCTGACGCTCTAGATGACGTTGTTGTACATAAGTAGCATAAAAGAATTTCCCTATCGTTCCTTTAATACCAGCTCTGGCATCGGTGGAATTAAAATTAGTTCTGTCTGCTATTAATTTTTTACCCATAGTCCAACCGAACGTAGTATCATAGAACACGGCGTTGTTGCTGGAGTCAATGTCATCGTATCGATTGGTTTGTCGGGTATGATCCAACTTCATAAATAGTTGAACCTTCTCCTGTCCTACTAACGCTTGATGAGCATATAATCTATATTGATATCTTCTGTCTAAAGTGCGTGTTTTATTCAACCATACTCGCTCGATGTAATAATCAAACAAGTCTTTGTTTGCATCTCCTGAGTCTGGTTTTATACCACCGGTCTCATAGTTTTGATAATATAAATGATTAAATGAAGCTAAGAGTGCTCGAGTTTTATCTTTAGATAAGTGAGATGCTTGCACATCCGCCACCCAATATTCCGCTAAGCGATCGTTACGAGTTATTCTACCATTGATTTTTTTGGACACCACTCTGCGTACATCAAATCCAACATTCCACTGAGGATTAATGTTACGAGCAAAATTAACCTCCATGGATTGTTGTCCGCGACTACCTTGATAATATTGTAGTTCTGTATAAGGTGAACGGGTGTTATAATAACGTATACGATCCGCATTATAAGCAAAGGCATCAGTAGTATGATAACCATTTGTTACACCTAAAGTACTCAAGTTGAGTGGTTGAAAATTATAGATAGGTGTAGCCCAGTTGCCCAGATCTTGTTGGAAGTATCCGTTTTTAAAGTTGGAAGTATAACGTTGAAAACTGAATAAGGTACTATCAAGCGTACGTGTGTAGGCTTGATTCATATACACATCATTTTCGGTTGTGTATCGAATAGAATGATAACCGTAAGATTGTTTGGAACTATCATCTTGAATCTGTGCTATTGCATTGGAAGAAAGCAATAACACACCTATCCAAAGAAGTAATTTATATAGAAAACTTAATTTCATTTAGTAACTGGTAATGCGGCAAGTTTAGTTTGAAACCATTGTAAAAATGCCGGTTCATTTTCAATGTTTACGGTAATAGGTAAATAATACCAAGAATTTGGACGGCACGATTGAGAAATAAAGGGTTGTAATTTATACCAATCTTTCTCCGTCGTAATGATAATCGCATTTTCATATTCTGCCAACCAAGTATCAATGGTTTTAAATACTTCTTCTGAATAAGCAAAATGATCGATATAGGAAAAATGTTTAATCAATCGGTACGACTGAGTGATGTATTTGTCTAAAGGTTTAGGATTCCCTAAAGCACTTACTAATAATACTTCTTGAGCATTACCAGGTTGTAATGTTGTGCTATTATTTTTTAAATCCCCATAAGACAAACGTGTATAGAATACAGGAATATCTTTAGAAATGGTTTTATATAATTTCTTTTCAAATTTTTCTTTTTGAATTTCTTCCGGACATTTGGTGACAATGACTGCATCCGCACGGTTAGCATTATTCGGTGCTTCGCGCAGCATACCTCCCGGCAATAACATATCTTTAAAGAAAGGATCTTTATATTCTGTTAATAGAAATAAGATATTGGATTTTATTTTTCGATGTTGGAATACATCATCTAAAACAACATGAGTGATAGAAGAATCTTCTCGATGAAATTGGGTTAAACCTTCATAGCGATCTTCGGAGACCACTACAGGGATCTGCTGTTGAAAGGATTGATAAACCATATAAGGTTCATCTCCTATGAGCGAAGGATCGGATTGTGGTGTAGCTTTTAAATAACCTTTGGTTTTTCGACCGTAACCACGACTCAGCATCGCAACGTTGGAAGATTTAGAAAGTAATGAAAGTAGATAAATGGTGAATGGTGTTTTACCGGTACCTCCTACTTTTAAATTCCCAACTCCTATGGTTATTTGAGGAGCTTGATAAGATTTTTTCCACCCCCAAGAGTAAAGCCAATTACGTGAGCCAGTAATTAGCAAATAGAGAAATGAAAATGGGAATAGTATAATTTTTCGTAAAAACACCTTACATTCGAATAGAAATTGAATAGCAAATTGCAAAGAGCTATTGACATTAACAAGAATGAATTATGCAGATATCTGAAATCGTACGCTATTTAGATCAAGCTATACCTAAAGCCTTACAGGAAGATTATGATAATGTAGGTTTATTAGTGGGGAATACTTCTTCCGCATGTACTGGTATTTTAACTACGTTAGACGTTACAGAAGAGGTATTAGATGAAGCGATTCAGAAGGGCTGTAATCTCATTGTTTCCCATCACCCGGTGATATTCAAAGGGCTGAAGCAGTTAACCGGTAAAAACTATGTGGAACGCATTGTCATCAAAGCGATTCAACACCAGATAGCATTGTATGCGATGCATACTAATTTAGATAATCATCCGGAGGGTGTAAACCTTCGTTTGGCTCAAATTTTAGGCCTTCATTCCATTCAAATATTACAACCTAAGTCTTTGGTTTTAGGAAAGTTAGTTGTATTTGTGCCAATTCATTCGACAGAGATTGTGAAAGAAGCACTTTTTAAAGCCGGAGCCGGAACCGTGGGGAATTATGATGAATGTAGTTTTCAAGTGACGGGTACAGGAGAGTTTAAAGGGAATGACCAAAGTAATCCAACCGTTGGAGAGCCTGGTGTGAGAGAATCGACTGATGAAAATCGTTTGGAGGTGATATATCCGTTGTACTTAGAATCGTCTATAGTAAAAGCTTTATTACAAGCCCATCCATACGAAGAAGTGGCCTATGATTTAATACCTCTGCGTAATTCATGGACCCAAGTTGGAAGTGGAGCTGTGGGGTTACTACCGGAGGAAATGGAAGTGGAACAATTCCTTTCCTATGTGGGACAAAAAATGGATATCAACAATATTCGATTCACGACCGGGTTTACCGGAAAAGTGAAAAAAGTGGCCGTTTGCGGCGGTGTTGGAAGTTTTTTAATAAAATCTGCATTATATTCAGGTGCTCAGGCATTTATAACTTCAGATGTGAAGTACCATGAGTTTTTTGATGCGGAAAACAAACTTCTGGTAGCGGATATTGGACATTATGAAACAGAAAAACATACAAAAGCTTTAATAAAAGATATTTTAACCAAAAAATTTACTAATATTGCGGTCTATTTGTCTGAAAAGATTACAAACCCTATCGGTTATTTTACCTTATAAATGGAACATCTAACAATTGCTCAAAAACTGGAAGCGCTAGTAAAGCTTCAATCCATCGATTCAAAATTAAGCGAAATTATCACTGTAAGAGGTGATCTTCCGGAAGAAGTAAGAGACTTAGAGGATGAGTTAGCCGGATATCAAACCAGATTAAGCAAATATCAAGATGATATTGCCAACATGGAAGAAGGCATTAAGAATTACAAAAATGCCATCAAAGATTCTGAAAAATTAATTAAGAAATACGAAGAGCAACAAAAGAACGTGCGTAACAACCGTGAGTTTGATGCGATTAGTAAAGAAGTAGAACTTCAACAATTAGAGATTCAAATTTCTGAGAAGAAAATCAAAGAAATGCACTATCAAATTGATTTGAAGAAAGAAGATATCAAGAAAACGGAAAACAACCTTTCTGAAAGATCGAAAGATTTAAAAAACAAGAAAGAAGAGTTAGAAGTTATCATTTCTGAATCTCAAGAGGAAGAAACGAAATTGATGAAAGAGCGTGAGAAAGCAGCGAAAAACATCGAAGATCGTTTGTTAAACTCTTACGACAAGTTAAGATTAAACTACAGAAACGGTTTAGCAGTAGTATCTGTTAAGCGTGATGCTTGTGGTGGATGTTTCAACACTGTACCTCCGCAACGTCAAGGTGAAATTCGTGAGAAAAAGAAAATCATCGTTTGCGAACATTGTGGTCGTATCTTAGCTAATGTTGAAACATACATTTTAGAAACTGCAAAAAAATAATCGTATCGGTTGAAACTGGTTACGTACATAAATTTTAAAAGGGTGTGTTTTTGGATGCACCCTTTTTTATTTTTCATTTGTGCTGTTCTCCCCTCACAAGCGCAATATACTTTTGCCCCTGAATTACAGAAGGCCTATTATCAAATAATAAAACTTAAAATAAGTTCCGGAGATTCTATTCTTACTTCCTACTTAAAAGAGAATGGTAAAAATGGTATAGCCTATTATTTACAGTCTTTAGCAACCACTACTGAGATCTTTGTTTCTGAAGATGTGAGTTTATACAACCAGCATAAATATCTGGCATCGGAGTATGAAGAGAATATTCGAAAGCTCCCTACAAATAACCCATACTATCGCTTTTGTTTAGCAGAAGTATATTTACAATGGGCAATGGTGAAGATGAAATTCAAGGATGAATTGAGTGCAACCATGGATGCCAAAAAAGCATTGAATCTTCTAAATGAAAATGCTAAACTCTACCCTTCTTTTTTACCTACAAAAAAATCATTGGGTATGTTGAATATGTTGTTAGGCTCTATCCCATCTCAATATACTTGGGTTACCAACACACTTGGATTTAAAGGTAATGTAGAAACAGGTAAAACGTATTTGAAAGAAGTGATTCAAGCTCGAATTATATTTTCGCATGAAGCCAATTTGTACTTGGCCTTATGTAATCAATATGTTTTACATGAAGATGCAGATGTTCACTCGTTGAAGAATTTTATTTCAGTTTATCCGGATAATTTACTTTGGAATTATATCACCACTAGTTTACTACTCAAACAAGGAAACGCTAGAGAAGCCCTATTGATAGTGGAAAAACACCCTACCGGAAAATCTTATGTCAACTTTCCTTTTATTGAATATGTGCATGGGGAAGCGTTGATGCAAACCGGTAAATACGAACAGTCTAGAACTTATTTCCTTCAGTTTATAGAAAATAATAAAGGGAAGAATTTATTGAAGGATAGTTATTTTAAATTATTCCTATCCTATTGGTTACTCAATCAAGATGCCAATGCGATGATTTATTGGAATAAAATCAATCAGGTGGGACAAGTAGTTTATGAAGCTGATAAGTATGCCGATAAAATTGTGAAAGCAAATGAATTACCTAATAAAACGTTAACTAAAATTCGATTATACACCGATGGTGGTTTGTATCAGGAAGCGCAAGCCATACTTAAAGTAACCGGTGTAAATGATATGTCGAACTACAAAGATAAGTTGGAATATTACTATCGTATCGCTCGATTAAATCATAAAATGGGACAACTGAATGATGCGATTGATTATTATAAAAAGGTTATTCAATTATCTAAGAACAATTCTTATTACTTTGCACCTAATTCAGCTCTTCAGCTGGGGTATATATTTGAAGGGATGAAAAACTACCCTATGGCAAAAATGTACTATCAGCAAGCGATTAACTACAAAAATCACGAATACGAATCCAGTATAGAACAAAAAGCGAAAGCAGGTCTAGCTTATTTACCTAAATGATGCACGCTTATCCCACCGATCAAGAAACGTTTATTCGTTTTCTGTTGTACTATGCTCATGAGAATTTCTCCCATGTAGCCTATTATACAGATAATGATTACACGAATTATCCTTTGGGAGGTTTTGATCATGTACTAGCATTAGGTAATAAACGGGATGTCCGTTTTGAAAAAAATGTAGATTGGAATGAGTTAGAATGTTTTTGGCAAAAACATAATTCATTTACATGTGGCTATATCGCTTATGATGCCTATGAAAATTGGTATTCTGAATTAGTTACTGACAAACCTAGTATACTACCTCAAATGCCCGTCGCTTGTTGGTGGTTGCCGGAAATTGTTATCTATTTCCGCAAGGATGGTTATTCCACTTCTGCTGATATTTCTTTTATTCTAGATGGATTGGATACATTTACTACAGAGAGTAAGACACCTACCATCTCGGAACAAGCACCACATGCTTGGATCAACAAAGAACAATACATTCAACAGGTACATCAAATCCAACAATGGTTACAACGTGGAAATATATACGAGTTAAACTATTGTATCCCATTTTCAGGTAAAGCTACCATACATCCGGTAGATTATTATTTGAAGTTAAATGAACTCTCTCCTATGCCCTTCAGTGGATGGATAAAGGCTGATGATTTCATGATTTTTTCAGCCTCTCCGGAACGCTTTCTAAAACAGGATTATTCATTTGTTATTTCTCAACCTATTAAAGGTACAGCCAAACGTTCGTCTGATTCGGAGTTGGATGAAAAACAGAAACAATGTTTGATTGATTCAGAAAAAGAGCGAGCTGAGAATAGTATGATTGTAGATTTAGTTCGCCATGATTTATCTCAAATAGCGATTGATGGCACAGTTAAAGTGAAAGAGTTGTATGGAGTTTATAGCTTCCCTACCGTACATCAAATGATTTCAACGGTAGCGGCTGAGATAGATGTGACGCAAACAAGTTTAGTGGATGTTTTTGAAGCTACATTCCCTATGGGAAGTATGACGGGGGCTCCCAAGTACAACGCATTAAAATATATTTCGGAAATAGAACCTGTGAAGCGTGGCGCATTTTCTGGAACCATGGGATATAAATTGCATCAACATCATTTTGATGGAAACGTTTTGATACGTTCTCTGTTCTACGATGCAAAAAATAAAGACTATTACTTCGAAGCCGGAAGTGCTATTACCATATACGCTAATGCAGAGCAAGAATATGAAGAGTGTTTGTTGAAAGCATCTGTCATTAAAAGTATGTTGCCCTCATGAAAAAAGTATTAGGCACGTGGGATTTAACGGCGATGGGTGTCGCTTCGATGGTGGGAGCCGGAATATTCTCAACCATTGGAATGGCCGCTCATGCAGGAGGACCGGGTGTTATATTACTTTTTCTTTTTACCGGAATTACCTGTTTATTTTCCGCTTTGTGTTATGCTGAATTAGCCGCAGCACATCCTGAAACCGGAAGTGCCTATACTTATGCTTTTCGAAGGTTCGGTCCTTTGGTAGGATGGATTATCGGTTGGGATTTATTTCTTGAATACGCAGTTGGTAACATGGCAGTGGCGATTTCTTGGTCAGATTATTTATCGCAGTTTCTTTCTACCATTGATATCCATATACCAGCTTGGCTGACCATGTCATATACTGAAGCAAAAGCGGAAGCTTCGCAGGATGCAGTGTTAGCGTGGGCTCAAGCACCTCGTTTCTTTGGAACAAAATTTATCGCGGATATTCCTGCTATCGGAATTACATTCATTATTACATTATTAGTTTGGTTAGGTATTCGTGAATCAAATGGTGTGAATTTATTTTTAGTAGCCGTCAAACTATCCATTCTATTAATCATTATTACTTTGGGTTGGAGTTTTGTACAGCCTACGCACTGGACTCCCTTTTTACCAAATGGCTGGACAGGTGTATTCTCGGGCACCGCAGCGGTATTCTTCGCCTATATTGGGTTTGATGCCATTACCACTTTAGCCGGAGAAACCAAAGATGCTAGTAAGCAATTACCCCGTGCTATTCTATATTCTTTATTGATAGTAACATCTCTTTATGTACTACTTTCTGTTGTGTTAACAGGAATGGTTTCCTATACCGAATTGAATGTAGGTGACCCATTATTATTTGCTATTCAAAAAGTGGGTTGGGTCATGATGCAACCATGGGTAGGCATTTCAGCGATTTTGTCTATGACAGGTGTCCTACTTGTATTTCAATTAGGACAACCACGTATATGGATGGCTATGAGTAAAGATGGTCTTCTTCCCTCCTTTCTTTCGTCTATTCATCCTAAATTTCATACACCAACTTGGGCTACCTGGTTGACAGGTTTTAGTATCACAATTCCTTTGTTGTTTTTAGACTTGAAAGAAGTGGTTGACTTGACTAGTATTGGTACCTTATTCGCTTTCCTAGTGGTATGTGCAGGCGTTTGGTGGAAACCTAGAATGGAGTCATCCTTTAAAGTTCCTTATATCAATGGGCGGTATTGGACCGCTCTAATCATTCTACCTACTTTACTATTTTATATTTTAACCATCAATCCCGGGGCTTTATCTTTCATAGGGAAAGGTATGACTATGATATGCTTATTAGCCATAGTAATGGTCGTTCGTTTTACCTTTATAAAGCAACTTTCTTTGCTTCCTGCATTGGGTGTTTGCAGTAATCTTTTTTTACTTTCCACCATGAGCGATGTGAATTGGCTTCGATTTATCATTTGGTTAGCCCTCGGTGGGATTATTTTTTATACATATGGCAAATACAGAGTAAGTTCTGACAAGTAATTTAACCTAAAATATCGCTGACATTCTGTCAGTTTTAGCCTCTTTTTTACTATATTTGTATGGTAATTGTGTCCTAAAAACAAAGCTAAAAAGGGAATAATAGCTCTCCTATGAAGCAAGTAGTAAAAGATTTAGAAATACTTCCTACGGAAGAAGAAAAAGCAGCCTGTGATTTACCTCGTATTTCGGAAGAATTGAATACGGGTAAAAACAGAAAATTATATATAGAATCCTATGGATGTCAAATGAATTTCTCGGATAGTGAAATCGTTATGTCCATCCTTACGGATCATGGTTTTGATACTACTTCCTCTCCTGATAAAGCAGATTTGATTTTAATGAACACTTGTTCCATTCGTGATAATGCAGAACAAAAGGTTCGTAATCGTTTAGCTCAATTCCAACACATCAAACGCAAGAAGCCGGATATGTTAGTTGGGATATTAGGTTGTATGGCGGAACGTTTGAAATCAAAATTATTAGAGGAAGAGAAAATTGTAGACATGGTCGTAGGGCCTGATGCTTATCGAGATCTACCTCGTTTGATTTCAGAAGTAGATGAAGGAACTAAAGCAGTAAACGTGTTCTTATCACGTGAAGAAACTTATGCCGACATCAACCCGGTTCGTTTAACCGGTGATGGGGTTTTAGCTTTTATCTCTATCATGCGTGGTTGTGATAACATGTGCTCCTTCTGCGTGGTACCATATACTCGTGGTCGTGAGCGTTCCAGAGATCCTAAAACTATTTTACAAGAAGCTCAATCTTTGTTTGAACAAGGTTATCGTGAAGTTACTTTGTTAGGGCAAAATGTTGACTCGTACAAATGGAGTGCTGAAGATGGGTCAGATAAAATCAATTTTGCACAACTGTTAGAGTTAGTTGCCAAAGTGAATCCTGATTTACGAGTACGCTTTTCTACTTCTCACCCAAAAGATATTACGGATGATGTTCTTTATACCATGAAGAAGTATGAGAACATTTGTAAATACATTCACTTACCGGCACAGAGTGGTAATTCCAGAATATTGGATATCATGAATCGTACCTACGATAGAGAATGGTATGTATCAAAAATAGATCGTATCAAAGAAATCTTAGGTGATGATTGTGGTATCTCTACGGATATGATTACAGGCTTCTGTAGTGAAACAGAAGACGAACATAAAGATACTTTATCGTTGATGGAATATGCGCAGTATGATTTTGCCTACATGTTCTACTACAGCGAACGTCCGGGTACACCTGCGGCGAAGAAATTGGCAGATGATATCGATATTGAAACGAAGAAAAGACGTTTGAATGAGATCATCGCTTTACAGACGATTTTATCTGCGAATAGAAATAAACTACACGTTGGTAAAATTCAAAAAGTATTAATTGAAGGAGCATCTAAACGTTCGGATGAATTTTTAAAAGGAAGAAATAGTCAGAATACCATGATTATTTTCCCTAAACTACACTATTCAAAAGGACAGTACGTCTATGTAAAAGTAAAAGAGTCGAACAAGGCTACTTTATTTGGTGATATAGTGGAAGGTTATACGGAGTAACAAACTATGATGAATTGGTCTCAAGAGATACAAAGTGTTAAACAACGTTTTGGAATAATTGGAAATTCAACCCCTTTGAATCATGCGATTCAAGTGGCGATTCAAGTAGCTCCTACCGATATGACGGTATTGATTACCGGTGAAAGTGGTAGTGGTAAAGAATCGTTTTCTAAAATTATTCATCACCTGAGCGCTCGCAAACACGGTCAGTTTATAGCAATCAACTGTGGAGCCATTCCGGAAGGAACGATTGATTCTGAATTGTTCGGTCATGAGAAAGGTTCTTTCACAGGAGCTCATGATGCGCGCAAAGGTTATTTTGAAGTGACGAATGGTGGTACTATTTTTCTAGATGAAATTGGTGAAATGCCATTGGGTACACAAGCTCGTTTATTACGTGTGTTGGAAAATGGAGAATTTATTCGTGTAGGTTCTTCTAAAGTTCAAAAGACAGATGTGCGTGTAGTAGCAGCTACCAACGTGAACTTATACGACGCTGTACAGAAAGGTAAGTTCCGTGAAGATTTATATTATCGTTTAAACACGGTGCCTATTTTCGTTCCCCCTCTTCGTGAACGCGGGAATGATATTGAATTAATCTTTAGAAAATTTGCCGGCGATTTTGCTGAAAAGTATAAAATGCAAGCGGTACGATTGACCGATGAAGCTCGTCAGGTATTGTTAGCTTATCGTTTCCCGGGAAATATTCGTCAGTTAAAAAATTTAGTGGAGCAAATGTCAGTGTTGGAAACCAACAGAGACATCACTCCTGCTCAGTTACAAACTTATTTGCCGGTTGAAAAATCCTTGCCTGCTCTTGCTAAAGATGCGAAAGGTCAAGATGATTTTACCGAAAGAGAATTGTTGTACAAAATCCTTTTTGATATGAAAAAGGATATGAATGAATTGAAAAAGCTAGTCTACGATTCATTACAACATGAAGCATATGGTAATCAAATCATTCAACAACATTCGGATTTATTTGATAACTTCAGTAAAGATGAAAGCAAGTTGATTCCTACGGTTACTCCTAGTTCCGGTTATGTTATCAATTCCGATGTTAATCACAATGGTCATAATGATGATGTGGAATATCAAATTGAAGATGTGACGGAAGATGCAGATGCCCAAATCGAAGATGAATCCCTTTCATTGGATGACAAGGAAAAAGAGATGATATTAAAAGCATTGAAGAAGCATAATAATAAACGTAAGTATGCGGCTCAAGATTTAGGTATCTCTGAGCGTACATTATATAGAAAAATTAAACAATACCACATCGACGCATGAGAAGACTAGTCGTTTATGTAATGCTTCTCATGGTAGTATTAGGTTGTAAACCAAGCATTAACTTTACCGGAGGTAGTATTGACCCCAATATTAAAACTATTGGAATTCAATCATTCTTCAATCAATCTGGGAACGGTCCTCCTTCCATGAGTCTACAATTGACAGAAAAGTTGAGATCTTTCTATCAGAACAATACTAAGTTATTGGTGAATAAAGAAAGTGGCGACTGGAATCTAGAAGGTAAAATTACTAAATACTTTCTTCAGCCGGTGGCACCTCAACAAGGTCAGACGGCAGGTTTAACTCGTTTAACCATTACGGTGAATGCTACGTTTAAAGATGAAGTAAACAATCGAACCTTCACTAAAGACTTTACTTACTTTGATGATTTTTCTCAGTCGCAATCTTTGGCAAGTGTAGAATCTGAAAAAGTAGATTATATCTTGAATGAAATAGTGTTAATGATATTTAACGAAACTACTTCGAACTGGTAATGAACAAACAACGATTCATAGAGCTATTACGAACTCCGGAAAATCATCAGGGTTCTGATGTTTCTGCGGTAGAATCGTTGATGGAGCAATATCCATACTGTCAAGTTGCTCATGTGTTGATGGCCAAAATCACTCATGATGCCGGTAGTATGAATGCCACTAAAAGTGCTCGTAGAGCGGCATTGTATACTTCTGATAGAAGTAAGTTAAAAGCATTGTTGGATAAGAAGCCAACTCCGCTCGTAGATAAACCTTCTACTGTTGTTACTGAATTACCAAAGATCATTCATACTCCGGTTGAAGCAGTAGACAAAATTGTTCCTACTACTGAAGTTGAAAAGATAGAGCCAATTATAGACTCTACTCCTATTCAAGAAGTACCGGCAACTGCACAACAAAAAGCTGAAACGAATGTAGATGCTTTTATTCAGTCTCTGCAAGAGCGTTTGGAGCAGTTAAGTGCGTTGAAAGCTAAAGCTGCCGGCAAAGAAGAGCATCCTGAAATAGTAGATGAGGTTATTGCGAATAATCTTCCAGATATAGTTCAGGAAACAACGATTGTTTCTGAACCAACTTCAGAGGTTAAAGATACATCGGAGAAAACAGAAGAAGCTAAACCTACAGTATCGGAGGCAAAACCGGAGGATAAGCGCAAGCAAATTCCACAATTACCAGGCTTTAACATTAATACCGGTAATGCTTCCAATGATGTGTTGGATATGATTTTAGGATTTGATAATCGAGTAAAAGATTATTTCGATCTGGAATCCATGACCAATGCTGCCGGAGAGAAAATTGAAGTAAATGAAGAGGATAAAGTGGATGTTACTCCTTCCGCCTCTACAGATTATCATATTCCTTTTACCATCAAAGACTGGACTATTGAAAACAGTAGATTAGAAGAAGATAGTACCAATTTGCTTTTAAATTATCTGGATTATTTAAAAGAAGAACGCCAAAAGAAGAAGCGTCCGGATAAGAAAAGGGAACAAAAATTAATCGATAAATTTATCCAAGAAGATCCTAGTATTCCTCCGATGAGAAATTCAGGTAGTTTACCTCAAGTGTCTGATGAACAGGGATATGATGAAGAAGATGCTTTAGATTTGACCTTTGCCACCGAAACCATGGGTAAAATATTAGCGCAACAAGGTAAAATCAAAGAAGCCATACAGGTATATGAGGCTTTAAGGTTGAAATATCCCGAAAAAAGTGCTTACTTTGCAGACCTAATAAAGAAATTAAGTTAATTAAATATGATCATTGCAGTTTCCGTTTTATTGTTAATCGCTGCCTTTTTAATGGTAGTGGTAGTTTTAGCTCAAAATTCTAAAGGTGGAGTAGCTGATGGCTTCTCTTCTTCTACTCAATTAATTGGTGCAAGAAAAACAGGTGATTTCTTAAGTCAATTCACTATTTGGTTAGCTATTGCTATCCTTGGTTTTTCTATCGCATTTAACTTTGCTGCAAAACCTACAGATGATTTAGATTTAGGTAATGATACAGAACAAGTAGACGACGCAGATGCGGAAGATATCGATGAAGAAGAAATCACTACTGATGAAGATTCAATCAACTAATTATACGTTATCATATTAATCAAAAGCGAAGCTAACCCTTCGCTTTTTTTATATCCATGAAAGTGTTTGATCAATTATACGAACTGTCCATCACCACTCCGGCACTGTTATTCCCTACAGTATCCTTATTGTTATTAGCCTATACAAATCGCTATAATGCAGTGAGCGTTCGTATAAGAAACTTGTACGCCACTTATAAAGATGAGCCTTCCGATGTTGTATTGAGACAAATAGGTATATTAAAAAAGCGACTTTCTCTAATTCGTAACATGCAGTTATTTGGAATTGGAAGTATGTTTTTTGCCGCTTTTACCATGACATTAATCTATTTTAACTATATCATATGGGCGGAATTAACCTTCATTATAGCCCTATTAGGTATACTGATTTCCCTCACTTTTTGTGCTGTAGAGGTTTTCTTTTCTAATAAAGCCTTGTTTATTTTAATGGAGGATATAGAAGATAAATTGAAATGACAGATAAATGGGTGTATTCATGCGTTTTATAGTTAGATATATTAGCAAATGATGGTTATAATACCGAACTTGCACACGCGTTTGAGATACACATTTTTTTATGCGTTTTAAACGGACGGTCTTTCTTTATACAGATATTAGCCTTTCACTAATTTCCTATTCTCAAAGCCCATCAAATATAATGACAAATTGAAAATCAATTTGTAGTACTAAATACTCAAAAAAATAGAATGGCAAAATCTAGAGAAACGTATAGTAAGAAAGAAAAAGAAAAACAGAAGATTAAAAAACGTCAAGATAAAGCTGAAAAAAGAGAAGCTCGTAAATCAGATGGATCTAAGGATAATTCTTTAGAAAGTATGTTAGCATATGTGGATGAGAATGGTAATATAACTTCTGTACCACAAGATTTACAAAAAAGAAAAGAAGTCGATCTTGAGTCTATAACCCTTGGTGCTGCTCGTAGAGACGAAACAGAGGAAGATGAATTCCACACTGGTATCGTTACTTTTTATAACGAACAAAAAGGATTCGGATTTGTAAAAGACGATGCTTCCGGTGAAAGTATCTTTATACATTCCACTGCCATCATTGATCCTATCAAAGGTAGAGAGAAAATAACTTATAAAGTGGAAAACAGCCCTAGAGGCCTTGTTGCTTTAGAAGTAAAGATTGTTCCAAACAAAAAATAAGAACTTTAATAAATGATTGATTTATTATTCATTAATAATAAATCAATCATTTGATATCGAACTACGATTTATCGTAGTTTTTTTTATTTCACCAAATAAGTACTGCGCAAGCGAGTCATTTCAGCTAATATCATTTCTAAACGTTTTCTTTCGGAAACATCTTTTACATGTCTAGCTGCTCTATTATAATAAACTTGAGTTTCGCTTAGGATGGAATTTAACTTTTGGCGTTCTATGTCCTTTGTAATATCCGGTGCCCAAGGTTTGCCTGTTTTGTTATTTGCCTTAGCCAAACTATCAGAACTGAAAATACGTTTCTCTTGCTTCTTAGCATCTTGTATTCCCAAAATTGCCATATTAAAATTGGCTATGAAGTTTAAACTATCTTTACTTAATGCTTCTTTATAATTGAGTTTAGCTTTATCGATTTGTTTTGTTTTGTCATAAATGACAGCCAACTGAATGATATAATCAATATTAGTAGGATACTTTGCCTTTATTTTTTCTACAATGTCTGCAGCTTCCTTTCCTCTATTCATGCGTACCATCATATCGGCACGTTGAAGTAATAAGTCGGCATTGTTAGGGAATAACTCCACCGCTTTGTCGGAATATTGAAAAGCCTTATCCGGGTGTTTTTCCTGATTAAATTCAATGTCGATTAATCGATAATAAGGATATGGATTCTTAGATTTAAGGCTTACCAATTTGGTACAATATTCTTTTACTAATTCAGGGCTTTCCATTTCCTCCGCTGAATATAATGCATAGATATAAGCTGTAGTATCAAACGGATTTACTTGTTGTGCTTGGCTAAAATAGCTTAAGGCGTTAAAGTGATCGGCGTTTTCGTATAGCTCTACTCCTTTGTTGACCAGTAATGAGTATACGATAGTTAATTCGGTTCTGGATTTGGACGCAAACTCACCTCCACTTGGATCTAAATCAATGGATTTCAAGAACGACTTACCCGCTTCTTTTAAAGGGGCATCATTTAATGATTTAACTTCCGGTTTTTTACTCTCGTAAATACCTTTATAGACCATACCTCGATAATACCATGTTTTAGATTGCGACATGGTTTTTTCATTGGTAGTAGCTTTGTCTATTTCCACTTTTGCTTTGGCAATATCACCTTGTTGCAGATATAGTGCCGCATTATTTACAGCACTATTTTGCGCAAAGGAGGTAAAAGTGAAAATTGAAAAAAGAGTTAGTAAAAAGATTTTTTTCATAGAAAATGAATAGGCATTAAACTTTATAATAAAGTAGCGTAGGTAAGTTACAAAAAAAACAAACAAAAAAGCCTATGCAATAAATACATAGGCTTTAATTTCGATGAATTCGTGGAGTTAAGCCTCCGGAGTTTCTTCCGGTGCTTCGTCGTCCATGGCAGGTAATACATCCGCCTCATCCGGCTTGTGTAATTCTGCTGCGTCGATATCTTCATCTCCTTCCACCACGTCGATTTTAGCAACGGATGCAATTTGATCTGTTTCTTGTAATTTAATTAAGCGTACACCCTGTGTAGCACGTCCCATCACACGAAGAGAAGAAACAGCCATACGGATAGTTACACCTGATTTATTGATAATCATCAATTGGTTTTCGTCGGTTACACCTAAGATACTTACCAATAATCCTGTTTTATCAGTGATGTTAAGTGTTTTTACACCTTTACCACCACGGTTAGTGACACGGTAATCATCAATATCGGAACGTTTACCATATCCTTTTTCAGAAACTACTAATAAGTTCATGTTAGGATTATTGATGGCAACTAAACCTACTACTCTATCATCATCACCGGCTAAAGTAACACCTTTTACACCGGCAGCTGTTCTACCCATCGGACGAACTTGGCTTTCGTTGAAACGGATAGCTCTACCTGAACGAAGTGCAATTACTAACTCATCACTACCGGATGTTAACTTCACATCTAATAAGCGATCACCTTCATGTACCGTGATAGCGTTGATACCACCTGATCTAGGTCTGGAGTAAGCTTCTAAAGATGTTTTCTTAATAGTACCTTGTTCCGTACACATAACGATGTAGTTATTATTGATATAATCTTCATCGTTTAATGTCTTCACGTTGATAACGGCACGAACTCTATCACCGGATTCTATTTGAATCACGTTCTGAATAGCACGTCCTTTGGATGTTTTAGAACCTTCCGGAATTTCGTATACTTTTAACCAGAATACTTTACCAAACTCGGTAAAGAATAATAAGTAATTATGAGTAGATGCTACGAAGATGTGTTCTGTAAAGTCGGTTTCTTTTGAACCGGCCCCTTTTGAACCTACACCACCGCGTGATTGTGTTCTATATTCTGTTAAGGCTGTACGTTTGATATATCCTTCGTGCGAAATAGTAATTACCATTTGCTCTTCCGGAATCATATCTTCCATGGTGATATCATCGGAAGCATGAACTACGTCTGTTCTACGGTTATCACCATATCTTTCACGCATCTCAGTGGTTTCATCCACTATGATTTGCATACGTAATTCTTTACTTGCTAAAATCTCTTGAAGTTTGGCAATCAAAGCCATTACCTCATCATATTCTTTTAAGATTTTATCGCGCTCCATGCCTGTTAAGCGTTGTAGACGTAGGTCTAACACTGCTTTAGCTTGGATTTCAGACATACCAAAGTTACTCATCAAACCAACTTTCGCTTCTTCCGGATCTCTGGATTCACGAATTAATTTAATAACAGCATCTAAGTTGTCTAAGGCAATTAAATAACCTTGTAAAATGTGTGCACGTTTCTCCGCTTCGTTTAGTTCGAATTGTGTTCTACGCGTTACTACTTCATGACGGTGCTCTACAAAGTACTGGATTAACTCTTTCAAGTTTAAGGTCATCGGGCGACCTTTTACCAATGCTACGTTGTTAACACCAAAAGATGATTGTAATTGAGTGTATTTGTATAAGTTGTTAAGTACAACGTTAGAGATAGCATCTCTCTTTAAATCGAATACTACACGAAGACCATCTCTATCCGATTCGTCACGGATATCACTGATACCTTCGATTTTCTTTTCATTAACTAATCCGGCAATTCTTTCAATCATGGCAGCTTTATTCACCATGTATGGAATTTCCGTTACGATAATTTGTTCTTTACCATTTTTGTTGGTTTCGATGGATGCTTTAGAACGAATCACGATACGTCCGCGACCAGTTTCAAAAGCCGAACGAATACCGCTAAATCCGTAGATGGTACCACCTGTAGGGAAATCCGGAGCTTTAATAAACTGCATTAATTCCTGGATAGTAATCTCAGGATTTTTAATGTATTCGATTACCCCGTCACAAATCTCAGTTAAGTTGTGCGGAGCCATATTGGTAGCCATACCTACAGCGATACCGGAAGTACCGTTTACTAGTAGGTTAGGAACTTTAGCCGGTAATACGGTAGGTTCTTCTAAGGAATCATCAAAGTTTGGTTGGAAGTCAACGGTGTCTTTGTTGATGTCTGAAAGCATTTCTTCTGCAATACGTTTCAAACGTGCTTCCGTATAACGCATCGCTGCCGGAGAGTCACCATCAATAGAACCAAAGTTACCTTGACCATCCACCATCGGGTAACGTAATGACCACTCTTGTGCCATACGAACCATGGTGTCATATACGGAGGCATCACCGTGTGGGTGATACTTACCTAAAACCTCCCCTACGATTCTGGCAGATTTTTTATATGGTTTGTTGTAGTTTACCCCTAATTCTTCCATCCCGAATAAAACTCGGCGATGTACCGGTTTTAACCCATCACGTACATCAGGAAGTGCACGAGAAACGATAACCGACATCGAATAATCGATATAGGCTCCACGCATCTCATCTTCAATATTAATAGGGATGATATTCGTCCCACCGGAAAGCGGCTGATCAGACATAAAACTGTATTTTTTGATCTAAAATTTAACTATTAAAAATACAAAAAAAGTCTCATTTAACCTTGTAAAAACGAGGGCTTAAGAGGTAAAAGTTTTCTACATTTTTTAGGGCCTTTTAAGCCCCTAAATCCTCCTTTGGAACATCTTGGAATACCATTTCCCCATCCAACCCTACGTTGATAAAATTTTAGTCCTGTAACTCTATTATTTCCATGCTATTTAGCCTTTATGTTGAAAGTTTTTAAAGAAATTTTCGAATCAGTGTTTGCAGATAATAAAATCACTCGTATATTTGCAAACCAATTCGGAAACAAACTCTCTGAATTGCCTCCTTAGCTCAGCTGGTAGAGCAACTGACTTGTAATCAGTAGGTCGTTGGTTCGATTCCGACAGGAGGCTCTCTCAAACGAAAAAGGCATCAAATTTTGATGCCTTTTTTTATTTCCTCTCCCACCCAAATTTCTTCTGATGTTCTTCGTCGGGCTTTTGAAAGCTTCGAGCATATTCGTCTGTCATATGCAACTTCCCAAAGCCTGCCTTCCATGATGGATAAGTCATGCTATCCCAATGCAATATCTCTCGCTCATATTGAATGTTGTAAAACAAGCCGTAGAAAGCTAGAAGGATTAACAGTACGCCTCCCATAAATTTCTTCGAGTGAATAGTCGTTTGTACCATAAAACCTAAGCCTAACGCCATCACAGCGTAGAAGTCGATTAACGGTCTACAACTCACACTGCCTCCGTACCACCAGCACCACCAGGAGAACGTAACATACAAGAACACCGGAAACAAAACGTAGATAATAGCTCTACTCTCCTTTAGATACTTAGCCAAAAGAACAAACCCCAGACAAGCCACGAGCATCAGCGGTGTATAGATAAACCATCCTTTTCTAAATCCAAATAAGCCTTCCCATACATGCGGATGATTAAAAAAGAAATGTTCGTCTACATACGACCAATACATCCATTCACCTGTGGTTTGATGCCAATAATAACTTTGAATACACCATAATAAAAAAGGAATGAGAACGAGTAATAACAAGTGTGTTTTTTGTTGAATAAAAAACTGTATTCGTTTCTTAAGACTGTCTAATGAATAGACTCCCCATAATGGGAAAATAGCTGTAATGATTATATCTACCGGGCGTATCCAAACAATCAGGCCTATTGTCAAGGCAATGACGATGATGCGTTGAAGAGTGGCTTGTTGGTAGTATTGGATGGTATAATAACAAAGTATGGCTACTAAACTAAACGAGTAGGCATGTGGCATTACCTCTACAAAGGAATAATAAAAAAGATTGGTGCCGAAGAATAGTAAAAGGATTGTTATGGCGGTAGTTATCTCATTGAAAAAACACAATAAGAATTTCCTTAAGTATATTAATCCTATGCTCACGTAAAATAATAAAGAGCATTGCAATGCTAAAAAATAAAAAAGTGAATACCCAGTGGGAGCTGAAGTCTCAGGATACATAAGGGCTGCACCATGTGCTAAGCAAAAGAAAGGTAAATATAAAAAGGCTAATCCGCCTGACATTTTATATACATACTCTCCTTCTTCGTTGGTATACTTCCATGTTTTGTCTTGGTAAATAGTTGCGTCTGAATTTAAAAAATGTAAAGACGGATCATGTTCTATTATGGTGGCAGGAAGATATAAGTAATAATGTTTAATATCCCATTGCACTACATCGTTACCCCATCTACGGGTGATACTTAACGAGCTGAGAAGAGCTAGGATGCAAAAAATAACGCTATAGTAAGAGTACTTAGCTTGCATTGATGAGTTGTTGGCATTGTTCGTACACCGATTTAGGTGATAAGCCCAGTCCGCATTTAAAATGGCCTTTTGGACAAGCTTTTTTGCCATGCATACCACATGGTTTACAATCTAGATTCTCTTTGGTTTCAATTACCACATGTTTGTGCGCTAAAGGTCCAAATCCAAACGATGGTGACGTAGAGCAAAATATAGCTACCGTTGGTACATCTACCGCTGAGGCTAAATGTAACGGTCCTGAATCATTAGCAACAACCAATGAGGCTTTAGAAAATAAGGCTGCAGTTTCTATTAGTTGATGTTTACCTGCTAATACCTCCACTCTCGGATGCCCCGATTTTTGAGCAATTTCATCACAGGAAGGTTTATCATTCGGGGCTCCAACTAAATAGATGGTCGTTTCTTTGGGATAATGTTGAATCAATTTTACCCAATGCTCCAATGGCCATTGTTTGGTGTACCAAACAGAATTAGGTGCTAAACAAATATAGGAGTCCTTGATGTAAGGCTTAACCTTCTCGTATGCTTCTGTAGTTGGGTATAATACCGGTCGATTGACAAACTGATGAACAAAGTCTTGTATTAAATCATGATTACGATCGATTTCGTGTACATGGTTCCCCCAACGATGTTTGGCACGAAAGGTAAAGAAAATGGAGAAAGGATTTTTGCGAAAGCCACAAGTGAGTTTGGCTCCTGTGATTAATGTAAGTAGTCCGGCTGAAAAATAACGTTGTAGTGTAATACTCCAATCATATTTTTCTTTTCTCAGCTGAAGCCCAAGGGTAATTAGATTTTTGAACTTGCCGTTCTTTTTATCCCAAGTCCAAACTTTGTTGATGAACGGATGTTGATGAAAAAGGCTTTCATTGCCTTTCCGGACTACAAGGTCAATCTTGGTGTCCGGAAAGTTGAGGTGCAACGTTTCTAGTAACGCAGTAGAAAGTATGACATCTCCTATGAAGGCAGTTTGTATAACTACAATTTTGTTTGACTTCGTCATGGTTAAGTAAACTTACCAAAAATCGTACAAATTTACTTAGGTAAGTTATACGCATGACGAAGAAGTGTTCTTCACAAGAAAGGGTGATTGAAATCCGTAATTACTTTATTCAATCTAGCCAAGTTTACAGTATCAGTAATGTTTACACTAAAGCCTAAGATATTTACCTTATCGCTATAAGGATTAATGATTGGCAATTTATGTGTTTTAAAGACGTATGAATTACCGTTAGGTAAGGAGAAATTTTGTTGTGGAAGTTCGATGCCGATTTTATCATTAAGTACCAATGAATCAGACTGATGAATCATATCTAGTTCTTCCGGATCTGCTACAAAATCTTCATCTGTTTTCCCAATAATATCACTCTCTTTTAATCCGAATAAGTCAGCCTCTTGTTTATTCAACATCATGTATTTCTTTTCATGATCTTTTAAGAATACCGGGAATGGTAAACTTTCAATTATCATTTTAATAAACAGGTAGGTGTTGTTTGCCTCGTTGGACTTATTACTTGCATGATTGGAAAAATTCAAATTCCCTAGTGCATTGGAAAATACCTCTTCAATTGTATTTTCTTCATATAAATCAATGTGTTCCAGGTGGTCATCCTTTGGATCTGGAGTCAGCATACCTATAACATACAGCGCTTTTTTAAGGGTGTTTTCTAGATAAATGAGTTTTTTTTCATTGTTAGACATATAATTTTGGTGTTGTGTGTTAAATTTTTGGTCTTTTATCTAAAAACAGGTTGTTTTTTTAACCTGATACTAAATTTGTATAAATAATTGGATTTTTCAAGTGGAGTTGAAAAGATTTACCCTGACCATATGTAAGGTGTGTACTTACTTTTGTCTATATTTTGCTAAATAAAACGAGGCAATATTGGATAAAAAAAAGACGCTTTTGGTTTAATCAAATATGCTATTTGAAATAAATAAGGGTTTTCGTTAAAAACTATATTTTGGATTCGTAAGGTTTTCGGTATATTTTTAAAGGACTTTTCATTTTAGTTAAGGATTAACACACACAATACCATTTAATGCGACCATTACCTCTTATTACCGATCCCGGATTCGTAAAACCGGAAAAATACTCAGCTTTTGAAAAATTTTGGCTTTCTAAAATGCGCGATGAAAGGGATTTACCTTTTATTAAACTTACTTTAGAAATCGCAGCTTGGTTCTTCCCTATCGCTGCTATTCTGTATTTCGTCGATAATAATTATATCTGGTGGGCTACCGCTGTCTTCTATTTCTACTTAAATAACTTGGTTTATAAAGGTTCTTTTGGGTTGATGCTACACTGTACCAGCCACCGACCTTGGTTTAAATCGGAATATAGCTTCTTAAACAAAATCCTTCCTTGGATAATAGGTCCCTTCTTCGGACAAACTCCGGAGACTTATTTCTCTCACCACTTAGGAATGCACCACGTAGAAAACAACAATGAAAATGATTTGTCTTCCACGATGCATTATCAAAGAGATAGCTTTGCTGATTTCATGAAATACTTCTTAGATTTCTTCTTCTTAGGATTAGTGAAATTAGTAAACTACTTCCACGTACGTAACATTAAAAAACTACGCGATAAAGTTTTATTCGGTGAGTTTGCCTTCTTTATCTTCTGCGGGATACTTTCTTATTTTAACTTCCCTGCCACGTTCATGGTGTTTATCTTCCCTTTCATTGTGTCTCGTTTCATTATGATGGCAGGTAACTTTACACAACATACCTTCATCGATCCTACCGATCCGGAAAACCACTATAAAAACAGTATCACTTGTATCAACACGAAATACAACAAAAAGTGTTGGAACGATGGTTACCACATCAGTCACCACGTACGTCCTGGTATGCACTGGACTGAACACCCAAATCATTTGCGCAACAACTTAGATGTATATGCAGCTAACAAAGCATTAGTGTTTGACCAAACAGATTTTCTGCCTATCTTTTATCGTGTGATGAATAAACAATACGATTGGTTAGCAGATCACTTAGTGAATTTGAATGGGAATGAGTTTGCTTCAAGAGAAGAAGCGATTGCCATCATGAAAGAAAGAACTAAAAAAATACCTAAATCAGGTAAGTATACTAATAAAGTATTTGTGGAGAAAGAACCGGAAGCAGTTCACTTCGCGTAGTACTTCTAAAAGAAAGTATATCAACTGACAAACCTGCAAGATTTTATAAACCTTGCAGGTTTATTTATTAGGTGGGTATATTCCCACCATAAAATGGTGGGCTTACTATCGCTTAACACAATCTGTGGTGTTAATTCATTGCGTTTAGGCAGCCCACGGTTTTAACCGTGGGATTCAAAGTAGTCTTTAATTATTTCAATCCAATAAACGCACCCATTCGTCCCGAGTAAAGTCCTTCTCTCCTAGCAGAGAAACATTGCTCGGGATTTTTATATGTACACACTCCCAATACATCAATGTTTTTGGTAGGTACGCCACTCTCTTCTAATTGAATTTTATTTTCCATCCATAAGTCGCAACAGGTAGACGTTTCACTGCGTTGCACTATACTTTCCGGATGCATTTGTTTCACTACTTCCTCACCCACTTCATACACTTCAGCGGATATAGACGGACCTATACTCGCAAAAATATGTTGAGCATGGGTGCCATACGCATGTTGCATGGCTTTGATGGTTTCTTGTACAATCTTGGCGGCTGTTCCACGCCAACCGGCATGTATGGCTGCGATAGCTTTGTTTTTTGTATCGAATAAAAGGATAGGAACACAATCAGCAGAAAGAATACCAATGACTACATTAGGGGCATTAGATATTAAAGCATCACAATTTTCGAGCGACTCTAAAGATGTATCATGTTGAACTTCTTTCACAATATTGCTATGTGTTTGAACCGGAAAAAACACTTTGCGGTTGTCGTTGAATACAGAAGTAGCAATGGCTGTGCGATGAGCTGTCACCACTTCCGAATGATCTTTGACTTGATAACTTAGGTTGAATCCATTATAAACACTCTCCGGAAACTTAGTTGGATTGCGTAAGGTAAAACCGTGAAGTATGGAGTTATTAGTAGATAGTAAGGTAGAAGTAAGAAAGTCGAAGGACATGTTATTTAGTTTTATCGCCGAATGCTTTTTTGAATTTCTCTAGTTTCGGACGAATGATAAATTGACAATACGGTTGAGAACCGTGCAAGTTGTAATAATCTTGATGGTAGTCTTCAGCGGCGTAGAAATTAATCAGCGGACTTATTTCAGTTACGATGGGTTGATCGTACACCTTTGCATCTGTTAATTTCTTTTTATAAAACTCGGCTAGCTTTTTTTGCTCTTCATTATGATAGAAAACCACGGAACGGTATTGTGTCCCTACATCGTTGCCTTGTCGGTTTAACGTAGTTGGATCATGTGTGTACCAAAACACTTCCAATAATTCGGTGAAGGAAATGATTTTAGGATTGTAGTAAATACGAAGCACTTCAGCATGACCGGTCAGACCGCTACATACTTCTTTATAGGTTGGATTTTTGATTTGTCCTCCCGAATATCCGGATACTACACTATCCACCCCTTTTAACTGTTGAAATACCGCTTCGGTACACCAAAAACAGCCATTACCGAAGGTGGCCGAATCCAAGGTTTTGGAAGTATCTTTAGCGGCGATGGTACTGTCAGAGGTCATGGTAGAAATACGTTTAGGGTCATTTTGTGAACTACATGCTAAAAAGCATAAGATGTTCAGGAGCGTAAAGCTGCCAAATTTCAAAAAGGGATGCATGGTTTTCAATGATTGCAGGTGTTTTTTATACACAACCCGACTAAAATAGAGGTTGCTTGTGGTAATAACAAAAATAGAGAGTGCTTAGTTTGAATGGGTTAAGAAAATCGACGAATAAAATGCTCAAAAAAACGCCTTTTGTGCGTATTTTTTTGGGTTTGGTGTTGGTTCGTATGGATGTTATGACTATTTTTGCCATCCCAAAATGTTATGGCGAGGTAGCTCAGTTGGTTAGAGCGCAGGATTCATAACCCTGAGGTCACGGGTTCAACTCCCGTCTTCGCTACGTGTAAGGCTCAAAGTAGAAATACTTTGGGCCTTTTGTTTTTTTAGTTCAAAGTTGAAGGTTTAAAGTGGGAAAGCTGAAGGCTTAAAGCTTAATGCAGGGTGGTGTGTATTTTAGCCTCCATCTCTATTTATTTAGTAACCCCGAAGGGGTGACATTTTAATAGAAAATCAATTCCCCATTCCATTAGAACGAGTCGAGTGTAACGATACCTTCATCACCTTACCACCTTCCTCAACACCTGATATGTTATAATCCGACGAATAGAAGGAAACTGCGTCATATCAAAATCGTCTTGCGGACTTACATTGGTAGCAAAGTAATAATAACGTCCCTCTTTTTCTACGTAACCTACAAACCAGCCAATATCGGTGTAGTTTTGTATCGCCCAACCGCTTTTACCATATACGTTTAAATCGCTGATGTCATCCATCCGCATGATCTCGTGCATGGTTTGATAAGTAGAAGGTTTAAGTGGAAGTGTTTGATGCACTAAGCGCATCATGAAATCGATTTCTTCCATCGGAGTAATTCTGGAATTACCTTCCAACCAAAACATATCGATGGTAGCGGAATCCACGACCATGTTACCAAACTTAAGTTGGTGAAGCCAAGATTTCATTCGCTCCGGTCCTATTTCTCGAGCTAACTCTTGATAACAGGGCACGCAGGAAATTTGAAATGCCTCACGGAGTTGCATATCCTTCTCCCAAATTTTATTGAATCGAGCTTTGCCGTCCCAATGAAAAGTAAAGGTGTCTGAAATAATAATACCTGTTTCTAATCCTATGATGGAATTAGGTATTTTAAAAGTAGATGCCGGAAGGAAACCTGTTTTAGCACGTTTGAAATTGTTACTCCACACTTCTCTACTCGTTCCATCCCATATCACCATAGTACCGTTGAGATGTAAACTGTCTAATACCTTTTGAATGTAAGCACTATATCCTTTACTCGAACCTTGTGGCTTGTGAGTAGAGGAAGTGATAATTAGTATTAGTACAAAAAGAAATAAGATGCGTAGCATGAAGATTTGTACTTTTTAATATTTAAAGATAACCATTGCTCATAGTAATATTTCATGTCTTCTATTAAAAATAAACCGGTAACATTCTATCCAATTTTTCCATCATGGAAAATACTTTTTTGCCCAGTAGTTGCTTCTGAATGTCTTTAGACTTTAGTTCATATAATTCATAGTTGACCGCATGACCTGAATAGGCAAAATCAAAACCACGGTGTTTGATTTGGTAAAAGGATAATGCTACACCTATCACAAATACAGCCCAAGTGAATCGGGTGATGGAAAATCGTTTCCATTTGAAAACAAGTAAGGCAATGATATTAATGGAAATGATGCTTAAGATAATTAAGAAAATATCGTAGTTGTTCCACCACCAAATATCTCCACTGCCTCCGATATAACCTTTAGATGGCCAAAACAGATTCACTCCTCCCCAACTGGCTGCCGGTGTGGGCATGTCTTCGATTAAATGTAGGAGGAAGCCACACATGAAACCTGCTAATGGAAGTTTTAACGTATGGATGTTCCAAGTATTGGTTTTACGGAAATAAGAAAATAGAAATAAGGATAAACCCAACATGGTAGTCATGAACAAACATCCGGCGATGCTATGCAAAAAGCCATGATGAGAATACCATAACTTGGCAGAGTAAATGTATTTTCCTGAATAAGGTAAATGAAATACCTTCCCTATGGTAGCATCAAATTTTGACCACAGACTGATGGCATCAAAATCAGGTACGGCTCCACCTAAAGCAGAGATTAATATGATTTTGCTTTGGTCTTTCCAGTTGTTGGCCGCATAGGACGAGCAAACGGTTCCTATAGCAACACCTGAAAATGTATGGGAAAGAATGTCCATGAAAAGTTAAAGAAAATTTATCTATAAATTATTCAATAGTATTATAGCAATACCAATCATCATGATAATACTACTTAGTATTACTGAACCGAATCCACCGGTGTGCAGTTTTCCTTGGTAATACACCACCTCTATTTTATCACCTACAGTATATAGTGGAATATTAGTTCCGGTATTCAACTTAAGTTCTAAGTTTTGATTATTTATTTGTAGTCTAACGATTGGATTATAATACTTTTTTAAAGAGGTCCCTCTTAATGAGAATTCACTTTCATTTACAATCACTATTCCGGTAGTTCTAATACCATTTTTTATTCTTTGAATAAATCCGTAAGTGTATAATGCTCCACCTAATAATAATCCTAATCCTACGTAATCTATAGTGTCAAACGTCATGGCTAATTATTTCATTTAGTATGTATAGTTTTCAACTTTAATCTACCTAGTTCTTCAAACGAGTTAATGGTTTGTTGATCTATTTGATACCAACCTTTACCAAACAATTTGTAGATTTTTACTTCGCTTGGATATACATAATCAAAAACATCGAATTCGTTTTCCGGATTCTCCGGAACTTTTTTAGGTATTTGAAAAGCATAATATTCGACATTACTAACATTACAAACAATTCTATTTTCCTTGTAATTAGCACAATTATTTAATTCTAATTTGGAAGAAGAGTAAACGATTAAATCATAATGCATATTAGCAAAACATTGAGCCATGATGAATGGGCCTGTGGAATCAAATCTGTCGATACCTTGAATTGTCCCTAACCACATTTCTAAAGAATCGCAGTCTGATAAAAAATCAAAATTAACAACTTCCATATTTTCTCCGACCGCCTCCTCTTCCATGTCGAAAATTTCACTAACTACTATTGATGTATCAACAATAGAGGCAATAGTATCTTTAGAAATAGACTCCTCTTTAACCTCTGAAGAGCTACAAGAAACTTGAAAAAGGACTAGTAATAAAAATAGAATACTTCGGAACATATCTAAAAATACAAAAAAGCCTCTTATTATTAAAGAGGCTTTCCAATTTATTGTTTTGAAAAAATCATACTTCCGTTCGAGGCCACTTCCATGCATAACGAATAATGAAACATAGGAGAACGACTTCCATTATAGCACCATAAAACATGTGTGCCCACGCCTCTCCTACTAAATTAAATAGAGTATAAGGTATGTATACTGATGTAATCGTAATATTTACTCTGCGATTTAATTTTGCCGGCAGAACAACCGATAAATAGATCATCAGTGTCGGTATACTCACGGAGATAAGCGCTATCACCAGAAAGACTTGCGATATATCAAAGATAAAGACTCTTCCATTCAGCATATCTTGTAATGTACCCGGCATATATAAGTGAAAATAATCTACATAGATGTAGAGAAACATAAAACTCGTCCATAGTGTAGCCAGTTTTAGTTTCACAGGGACTTGAATATCCTCAAGTGGATTTGGTGTATCCATAAATTATTAATTAGAAATTAAATCCAAAATGAAACCCGGGTTCTCCGAAAATGAATTTAGACCATTTATCATCTAACTCTTTAAACCCATCCGGTAAGGTGGTATGATAGGCACGGTGAGTGATTGCAATGGATGGTTGAATAAAGAACCTATCTTTAAATAACTTTACATGATATCCAATACGGTAGGTGTTGAAAATCTGAAAGCCATTATCAATTTTATCGCCGTCTTCATTCACGAACTTTTGCCACGTGGGCATTACATTCAGTTCAGCATACAGTCCTTTACAAAAAAAACGTTGGTAGGCCACGGACACACCGTACTCGCGCACATAGCCGGGAAATTTTTCTTCCGGCTTTTGATATGCATCATTAAAAAAAGGATGAATACCATTGGGCCAAGCATATCGCCAAGTTTTAGGCTCTATCGTAATCACATCTTTCCCCGTAATCCGATAACCTAAATTAAGTTGAAAAAAGTTGGGAGGATTTGTCTTATCTAAATTACCCAATAAAACGAATAAAGAACTCCCAATAAAACACCTCTTAAAAGTACTATCCTCTTTGGCATATTGAGCACTCACCTGTAAACTACTTGCCAAGAAGAAGGCAAGCCCCATACATAAAACTTTCTTTTGCATCTTGTTCATATTTTTTGAAATGATACTACAAAAGTAGATGGACGGGACTCCAAAAGTCATTCACTTAAGTTAATAAAGTGCTACTAATACTAGATATTCCTATTAAAAGTTGAACCCAAAATCAAACCCGGGTTGAATAAAGTAGTCAGGCCATTCGCTTTCTAAAGAGCTAAATGATTCGGGCACATTGGTTCTGATGGGCCAGCAACTAATTCCGATTGCGGGTTCAAAAAAGAATCGGTTCTTAAAAAACTTAAATTGATACCCTGCATAGAAATCTAGATACAACGTATATCCATTACCTATCTTGTTTTTATTCTCATCTATGTATTTTTCAAAGGCATTTAATGCATACACTGCGGTGTAGGCCCCTTTCCACCAAAAGCGTTGATATCCTATGGTAGGTGCCAGTATGCGTGCGTGTCCGGGATAGTTTTTCCCCGGTGCATCAAAAGAAGAAGAACCAAATGGAATACCTAAAGGCCAAGCATAAACAGATCGTTTAAATCTAAAGGAAATAACATCTTTAGGCGTGATTCGATAACCAAAATTTATCTGTATGTACTCCGGGTTATTTACGTTATCCAAATTCCCTAATTCATACAGCGTACTGCCTATGTAGCACCTTTTAAATGTACTGTCTTTTTTGGTCTGTTGAGCGTATAGATGACTCGTTAATAGGAAGGTCAAAGCGACCCATACCATTCTCTTTTGCATATCTCTTTAATGGATGTTAAATGATAGGTCAAAAGTAGATGGATGAGAAAAAATAACTCATTCACTTAAGTTAAGAAATGCGCCTTAGCTCTTTTTTTCTTGAATGCGGGCTCTTAGTCGGCTTAAAGATTGAGGTTGCATACCTAAGTAGCTGGCTAATTGATGTTGAGGTACACGCTGAATAAGGTCAGGTCGTTTTTGAACTAAGTTCAGGTAGCGTTGTTCCGGTGATGAGGTCTTAAACTCGTCAAAGTCAATTCGTTCTTTGGCTAACAATTCTTCCGACAAGACTCTGCACATCATTTCAAACTTGGGGAATTTACTGTTTACCTCTGCTTCCATGTCTGAATTGGAAACTAAAATAATAGAGTCTTCTACACAACTTATATAATATTCAGAAGGAGTTTTAGTGACTACAGAAGGAGGACTTAAAACATCCATTTCCGTGTAAAAATCAGTTGTTTTTTCTTCACCATCTATAATGTAATACGTCCGAATACAACCTTTTAATACAAAGTAGCTTTCTTTGGTTCTTTGCCCTTCTTGGAGTAAAATAGTCCCCTTTTTTACCGAACGAAATAGGTCTAATGAAAGTAATACATTCTTCTCTTCTTCCGTCAGAGTAATATATTTTGATATAAAGTCAAATAGTACTTCTTGCATGGTGTTATGTTCTTAACCAACTAATACATCTCTAATAATCGTATGTATATTTCTAAAAATACTCAATCGCCCCTTACCTTCAAAATCCCATTTTTTCTCCCATGTTGGTGCTCGTCTTCTGTTTATTTATCTCTGTCTCGTCCTGAAATAGGTTTACACTAAAAGTAAACAAAATGGGACAAAGAGAAAAGAAAGACAAGCAAGTAGTAGTCGTACAAAAGTACAATTACAGCACTGAGTTCAAGCATCATGTATGTAGGGAATTTATGGCCGGTAAAGGAGGGATGAAAGAATTATGTATAAAATACGGTATTCCTAGTCATTCAAGTCTATTTCATTGGCTAGAGAGGTATGGATATAGGGAAAATAAAAGCGATATTAGAGTTCAATACGATACCATCGAAATTGGATTAGAAAATTTTGGGATCGCTAAAAGTCCACCCTTACCAATGAATCAACTAGCGGATAATATCGAAGATAACTCATCTGAAGAAGTAAAGCGACTTAAAAAAGAACTTGAAGAAGCTAAGCTTAAAGCAGAAGCCTATTTAAGAGTAATAGAAATAGCCGAACAAGAGTTAAAACTTCCTATCCGAAAAAAGTCCAATACCAAATAATAGAAGAACTACGAAGCAAGTACCCTGAGAAAAGTCTGTCGAGTATTTGCAGATTATTTGGTATCAGTAGACAGGCATATTATCAATATTGCAAGTTATATGAAGAACACCAATTACAGTCTAAACTGATAGTTGATGCTGTGAAAGAAGTTCGTCTGGCTCATAAAAGAATAGGCACTAGAAAGCTGTACCATATGCTACAACCGTTCTTTGTAAATAATCATCTAAAAATAGGTAGAGATTCTTTCTTTGATTTATTAAGAAGAGAGGATTTACTTATCAAGAGAAGACGCAGAGGAATACAAACCACCATGAGTTACCATAAGTTTTATAAATGGTCAAACTTGGTTAAGGATATCATACCAGAGAAACCTCAACATATCGTAGTGAGTGATATAACATACTGGAAAGTACAATCTAAACATTTATACATTAGTCTTATAACGGATGCCTATTCGCATAAAATTGTCGGATACAATGTATCAGACACCCTAGAAACGTCTGAAAGTATTAAAGCCCTTGAGCTAGCTTTGCCTGACCTTTTGAGAGGTCAGGCAAGCCAGCTCATTCATCACTCAGACAGAGGAATACAGTATTGTTCTAGTCAATATGTAAAGCTATTACAGGATAATAATATTTTAATTAGTATGACTGAAGATAGTGATCCTAGAGACAATGCGATTGCAGAAAGAGTAAATGGAATACTAAAAAATGAATACCTAGCAGACTATAAGGTAAATACTTTAGAAGAAGCCAAAGATGCTTTGGAGCAATCTGTAAATAAATATAATAACGAAAGACCACATTTGAGTATAGAATACTTAACACCCTCCATTGTTCATTCAACTAGTATTAAGGCTAAAAGAAAGTGGAAAAGTTATTATAAGAAAAATACAAATGACAAGCTATTTCAGGATAATTGATAACACTGTAAAGCTATTCTAGTATATTTGATAAATATGTAAACTTTTTTCAGGACGTGACAGTGTTTAGGAAACAGAAGATGAGCAACAACAACGGAGAAAAGCGGAAACTTGGGTTTTTAGCAAACAGAAGATGTGCACCAACAACGGAGAGTATTTTATGCGGGTAATGTAATTTAATGAAATAAGGTGTTTTCGGCAAGTTGTTAATGGAAAAATAATATAGGTGAAATGGATGGGAAAATGGTATTTTTTTCTCACCTGTTAGTACTTATCTACTGATTCCTTATCTCTACCGATTCCGCTGTTGTGTCAACGACCAACAACCCACAAAAATATTTAAGTAGCGGTCACAGACCGTTAGATTATATAGGCGGAAGAGTGGCCAAAGATTATTTTACTTTGAATGTTTCAACTACTGAATTAGGTTGATACTCATATTCTTTAATAGCTTTATTACATGCGCTTATAATATCTTGCTTTTTACTATCAGAAATATTAGTCAGAATATTGTTTGTGTTTTCTATGCTTCTAATTGTAATACAGTCCAAATTATCTCTAATATGCTTCATAACCATAATTACTTTTTTTGTAAAGCTTTTAGGAATAGAATTATATACATAGGCATCTTTTACTAGGTTTTCAAGTAAATGAGAACTTAAAGGTAAATCGTGTTTTTGTTTCCAATGTTTCAATAAAACAATAATTTCCTTTTGTGTTTTAGAATATCTAATACTTTTTAATGCCTTAAAGTCAGTCTTAGTATACGTAGAGTTTGAGCCATTATTTACAAATAGATACCCTGCAGTTTCGTCTGAAAAACTTTGCTTATTGGGAACTACATCAATTTTATATTCTTTATTAAACAATAAAAAGACTACTCCAATAGATTTTTTTTGATCACGTACATCTATTATCGATTCTTTTCCAATACGTCTTTCAAATAAATTTAATAAATAAGAATACATTTTTTCTGTTGAACTAAAACTTCCAGGCTTAAATAATAAACCGATATCAATATCAAATTTATTAGAAAGAGCTGTGCCTTTTTCTGTAGAACCAAGTCGAGTAGGTTCTTCAGCCAATAGATGCCCCACATTCCTTTTAATAATAGATATAACTTTGTTAGCTTTGCTATCTAACCTACTGAATTCAATATTTGTAGATTTATTAAGAGAGACATTATTAATTATAGAATACAGAAAAGCATCAGTATTAATAGGTGTTTCCTGTGAATTTTGATAGTCCACTATTGCACCAATACCTAAGCCTGCTCCTCCTCCGATTAATGCCCCTTTTCCAGCTTGTGTCAGTAATTCTTGCCAATCAAATAACTTTGTTGGATCTTGATTCATTTGCTGGCATTGTTTAATGGTATTTAAAAGTGTTGCAGCACCCGCACCTATTGCTGCTCCATTAATGGCATATTTTATTTTTTTATTCATGACTTACAATTTTAAAAACTTCTTTAAAAGAAAGTGTACTAATTATTTGATGATAAAGTGTGTATTTAGAATTTGCGAAATTAACTCTTTCAGAATACGCCTCATCGGTCTCTACATTCAATCTACCAACATTGCTATAAAAAATAAAACTGCATTCTTCTGAATCTTTTTTCATAAAATCAAGTATTAGATTATGAGGAAGGGTTCTATCATTACAAGAAAAAACAATAAGATCTGACTTAGGTACATCTTGATATTTATTAACAACTACTGAATTTATAAGATTAAATCCCCATTTTTTTAAGAGGTCATAAGTTTGCTCTTTTTCCTTTTCACTACCGGCTATAATGAGTATTTGACGTTTAGTTTTTATAATATTCTCTGTTTTCTGTGAAGCAATAATGTCAATAATTAAATGTGTATTTTCTTTAATATGAGTATCTAATCGATTTCTTAATAATTTATCTGCCTGTTTTTTAAATCCCCATATATATTGATACCCCATAGCACCTACCCCAATCGCAATTAAAACTACTATGACACCTCCTGTTATTTCAATAACTCTATACTGGTCACTAATTTTATTAGTTGCTTGCAAAAGTTCATTATCAATTTTATTAGATAATTCTGTTGACTTATTTTCGAACTTTTTATCAATTATCTCTTTGTTATAATTCTCCAAAAATTCTACTCTTTTATCTAATCGATCAATGCTTTTAGTATCATTTGGATATAATATCAATGGAAATGCTGTGAGTAATAATACAGCTAGCAAGAATTTATTTTTCATATTTATATAATTGGTTTTTAAATTGAATGTAACTAGAAAATGTATATCCATTTTTGTTATTACTTAATATTATTAATACAGGATTAGTAATATTTACCTCATTATTATTTGCAATATCTTGAAGTGCTTGCCTATCAGTTAAACTAGGATTTGTTGACATGTCCGGATGTGTATGCCATTCTCCAACGTAAATCAATTTAGGAACTTGATTAAAATACAATTCTAGTTTTTCAAATAGTCCTTCTTTTCCTCGTTCAAAAGAATACTTGCTTGTTGTATACTTTTCGGGGATTATGGTCTCACAAATAGTACATGTTACCATATCTTCAGAATAATATCCTACTAATATTCCTCCAAACTCACTAGGATAATGTTCCATCCCTATTTTATACATATGTTCTAGCAAGCTCTCTGATATAATCAGATCTAAGCCAATTTCATTACATCGTAAATTCAATATTGGTGAAGTTTAATGTTAGTACCGTTTTCATCTGTTTGAAGATAGAAGTTTCTTAATGGAAGATCCTTATTATACGAATTATTAATCTGTTTAATGGCATATTGAACCATAAGAGCTACATCATTATAAGAAGCTTTAAAGGTAGGACTCCAACAACCTGTAGGATTGTATAAATCTTCTGCTGGTTTATTAAGTATACTATACATGTGATTCATCATTTTATATAAATTTGGATTAACAGCACATACTAAATCTTCAGCATAATTTGTAACTGAAAGATTTATTACTGACGAATTTAATTCTAATGAATCAAGAATGTAAGCTAAATCATTATCAGTAGAGCAATCAAATATCACATCATAATTTTCCAACTCTGATTTTATATCTTTATTGAATTTACCGGTATTAATAAAGTATTTTATTGTATCTGTAAAACCTTCAAATGCGGTTATTTCGATAAAAGGAGAAATATCAATTAACTTTTTACCTAAGTCTATAACTTTACTTGTAACACCTGTTTTAAAGTTATATTCAGATCTACAAACATTCTCAGGCTCTTTAATATCATAGTCTATTAGACTAATCTCTTTACAGCCTCCTCTTATAAGAGTAGTAGATAAAATACTACCTATCGCTCCAAGACCTATAACTAATATTTTTTGATCGGTTAATCGCTTATTTAAAACCCCTCTTCCAAAAAAATATTTATACGAACAATTTTTTGTCTGTAGCCAATTTATCTTTTCATCATTTAAATGTCCTATATACTCATTCTTTCCAGGAACCTTTTCACTATAATTGGGGTAATCATTTAAATCGATTGCAGCACATTGCCAGTGAATTTCATTATCAGAAATATCATATCCAATGAATAATGGAAGTATTTTTACTACGCATGTTTTAAGCGCAGTCCTTTTATGATCATATAAAAATTTCAAAAAATGTTGATCAATGTACGGTTCTAAATCATTCCAGCTTTCGACAATAAATCGTCTATTTGTAACAGGAGGATTTTTTAAAAATACATATATAGCATCAGCATCTGCCAAAGATTTGTATGGCACACTCCATTTGCAAGGTATATACTCCCTACCTACTTTAAAGCTTTGAATAATATACGTTTCATTTGCTTGACCAGTAAACCCATTAGCCAAAAATGAACATTTCATAAAGCCAAAGTCTCCCTTTTTAAATTGGTGATCAACTTCAGTAAATAAAAAACAGAATTGTTTATCAATTGGAGAACTAAAAGGAGCAATTATATGCTCATAATGATGATCTACTTCACATTGAATATAATATTTTACGATCCACTGTTTAAGTGAATCAAAATCATATTTGAGTTTTGTCTTAAGATCAGGACTATGAAGTGTATGAATACATATAGAACCGTCCACATTCACATGATTGTAACTAATTAATTCCTTATTAATAAATCTTATAGTTTCAACATTATGAAATTGAAATGGGTAAGTTGATGTAATTAAGACTTCAAATAAAAGTTTAGTACTACCAGTTAAAACATAGATACTCCCTTCGATAATTAGTCCGTTTTGCTCAAACGATTTAACTATTTCAACATTTTCAATAGTACTAATTAAGTCAACTATATTTGATAATCGTGTATTCATATTACCCAAATCTAGTTACTGGAGGAGTTGATACTTCATCTTTTTTTACTCCATATTTATTATCTGTTTTTTCTTCTTCACATGGATGCTTCTCATTAATTTGATAGTAACTTTTAATATTATCACTATTCTCTTCTATGCGTTCCAGCATGAGTTTCATATCATCACTTAATAATGTTTTGTCATAAGCAGTTAGAGTTTCAGCAACATCATTTCCACTATTGCCTGGATCTGGTAAAGGAACAGTTTTAACATTGTCTCTTATGTATTCCATTACTTTTTTTAGCTTATCCCATGTATTACCAGTAATGGTTTCGCTATCAAAGGCTTTTATTGTAATTAATTCTAAGAAAAAGGATTTAGGTCCATACCCTCTACCTATTTTCCATACTTTAAGCAATCGAATTGATTTGCGAATCGAATCTTTTTCTGCAGTAGCACGATCTCTAATATTCTTTATTTGTGCCTGGATATTACTTAGAATATAATCAGAGCCTTGAGAAATATTACCAAATTGTTCATACACATATAAGTTCACTTTATTGTCATCCTTATATTGATTCAGATTTAATTCTCTTCCAGGTACTACATCAATTTTAACAACATGGCCATCTTTATCAGGATAAAACTCAATGCCTATAGATACTTTCTGCTTACGAACAGTAGCTTCATTTATATATTTCTCATATAAGAAGTTGAATACATTTTCATACATCTCCTTCAATGTTCCAGTAGAACCAAACGCATTACGTTTAAACGGTGTCATCAAATCAAAGTCAAATTTTGAATTAACAGCTGTGTTTTTGGCAAAAGAACCAGATAGAAATGGTGAATACATTCTATCACCATATTCCTGCTCCATAGCTTCTTTTATTTCAATCTTCCTTTCACTGTGTTTATCTAATAAACTTTGCTCCTTGCTTACTTTATGAGAGCTTAAAACGCATTCTAAATGCTTATTTTTATCCGTTGCCATTAGTTCTTAATTATTAAGTAGTTGTTATTAATTTAAGTCAACCTATAGACAATCTGCCCAAAGTCTTTTATTTTTTAATCTTGAACAATATTCAATTTTATTACCCTACAAAAAAAAGCTTGTTTGTTAAATTTTTGTTGTTTAACCATGTTTTATATTGTATTAGTTGTAAATTTGAGAATATTTCACACAAAAGTCTATTTGTCATTATGAATAGTTTTCCACATTTATGTGAAAATATCACACATATTCGTGTTTTGTGCTATAAAAAATATGAAAATGGAGGTATTTTCACTTGTATTGTTGTGAGAGTAGGTATTAATTAAATTTTGAGTAAGAGAAATAATAAATCATGATTGTTAGCTTAACCATAGGAAATTACTTATCATTTAAAGAAAAAGTAACGATTTCATTTACTCCAAAATCAACTAAAGATAATGAAGATGAAGCTGTTTTTTCTACTAAATACAGTGACTTGGAACTATTAAAAGGAGGAGCTTTTATTGGAGCAAATGCAGGAGGTAAAAGTAATGTGCTAAAGGCAATAAGTTTTATGCGCCGTTTCATATTAGAGTCATGGCATACTGGTGTTAATGATCCGATAGACGTGGAAAGTTTCAAACTGAATTCCAAATTCACATTATTACCATCATTTTTTGAAATAACTTTTCTTATTGAAGATATTAAATACCGGTATGGTTTTGAAGTATCAAAAACTAAAGTCGAAAAAGAATGGTTATTTTATTCTACAAAAAAATCTGAAAAAAAATACTTTGAAAGAGAAGATAATTTAATAGATATACTGAAGGACTTTACAGATGGTCTAAAAAACAAATCCTTGACAAGGTCAAATGCATTACTATTATCTACCGCAGCACAGCATAATGGTAGTATATCTTTAAAGATTTCTAAGTGGTTTAATGATTTAGTTATTATTTCTGATTCAAATCATCAAGACTTTATACAATCTACAGCATTACAAATAGATAAAAACTCAACATTTAAAAATTATTTCAAACAACTGATAGATGTTGTAGATTTAGGATTTGAAGATTTTGAAATAATAACAGTTAATTATGATCATAATATAATTAACGCTTTACCAGAAGAAATACGAAAACAATTTAAAAGCAATCAAAAACCTCAAATAAAAACAATTCACAAAAGATTCGATAATTCGGGGAACATCGTTGAGAATATTTACTTCGATTTATTAAGTGAAGAATCTCAAGGTACAATCAAATACTTCGCACTTGCAGGGCCTATAATTGAATGTCTTATGGCTGGTAAGCCTCTTTTTATTGATGAACTAGATTCCAGATTTCACCCTGATTTGAGTTCTGCTATCATACAAATGTTTAACTCTAAAGATAAAAATCCCAATAATGCTCAATTAATTTTTACTACCCATAATCACAATTTTCTAGAAGATAAATTGTTGAGACGAGATCAAGTATTTTTCGTAGAAAAAAACAGTAGAGGTGAAACTTCTATTTCATATACAATGCTAAAGAAGAAAGTAAGAAAAGACGCTTCTTATAAAAAAGATTATGATACTGGGAAATATGGCGCTAAACCTAATATAAAAACAAATCAGTTAAAGTTATTTTAATAATATCATCCTTGTGTGGTTCTTCTCTAGTCTTCTAATTAATACTTAGAAAACAATTATTCACCATTAAAACAAAAAAGCCTCTCCGAAAATCGAAGAGGCTTTTTTAATATTTAAGTTAATCGGTGATTATTTTTTAATCTGATCAACTACTGCTTTGAATGCATTTGGATCGTTTAGAGCTAAGTCAGCTAATACTTTTCTGTTTAACTGTACATTTGCTTTATCTAAAGCGCCCATGAACGCAGAGTAAGAATAGCCATAAGCTCTTGCTGCTGCATTGATACGGGTAATCCAAAGAGCACGGAAGTGTCTTTTTCTTTGTTTACGACCGATGTATTGATAAACTTTCGCTTTATCAACTGCGTTTTTCGCTACGGTCCATACATTTTTTCTTCTACCAAAGTAACCTTTGGCTTGCTTCAAAACTTTTCTTCTTCTTTCTCTTGAAGCGACGGATGGTACTGATCTAGGCATTTTTTTTACTGTTTTTGGTTAGTTGGTGGTAAACTCTTTGTTACTCTTAATACCAATTGACCGGGTTGAACATTTGAACCGGCAAGTACAAATTAGATTTGTAACATTGCTCTAACGTTAGCCTCATCGGCTTTGCTTACCAGGGATGGAGAAGCAAGATTACGCTTACGTTTGATGGACTTTTTAGTCAAAATGTGGCTGTGGTAAGCACACTTTCTTTTGATCTTTCCGGTCCCTGTAAGTTTGAACCTCTTCTTAGCTCCTGATTTGGTTTTTACTTTAGGCATCTGAACTAATTGTTTATATTAATTTAAAGAAATTACTTTTTTGCGGATGCTTTTGGCGTTAACATAAGGAACATTCTCTTTCCTTCTAACTTTGGCATCTCTTCTACTTTCGCTACTTCTTCTAAACCTGTGGCAAATCGAAGTAACAACATCTCACCTCTCTCTTTGTAAACAATCGTACGTCCTACGAAGTGTACATACGCTTTTACTTTGTGACCTTCTTTTAAGAACTCGTTCGCATGTTTTAATTTGAAATCAAAATCATGGTCATCTGTGTTCGGGCCGAAACGAATTTCTTTTACAACGACCTTATGTTGCTTAGCCTTCAGCTCTTTTTGTTTCTTCTTTTGTTCGTACTTGAACTTAGAATAATCTGTTATTTTACATACCGGTGGATCAGCATTAGGAGAGATCTCTACTAAGTCTAAATTCAACGACTGCGCCATTTGTAATGCAACTTTCAAATCATATACATTACTCTCTACATTTTCCCCTACCACTCTCACTTTTTGAGCACGAATAAATTCGTTTATACGATGCTCATCTTCTTTTTTTGGATTCCTAAAAGGTCTGTTGAATCCGGGTCTTGTTTGCGCCATTCGGTTGTTTTTATCCTCCTTGTAAATTAACGAGTTGCGAATATCGTATTTTTTTTACTTTTAAAGAAATTTGAATACAATATTTTTATTTTCAGACGCTAAAATGCCCTGCTACGATGGATTCAAATTGTTGAATAAAGTCTTCCAATAACACACTTCCTTGGTCGCCTTCGCCGTGTTTACGGATGGCCACTTTGCCTTCTGCCGCCTCTTTTTCCCCTACAATTAACATATAAGGCACTTTTTTAACTTCCGCATCGCGGATTTTCTTGCCTATTTTCTCATCGCGGGTGTCAATAAATCCTTTGATATCCTTGCCAATCAGTACGTTATAAACTTCTTGGGCGTAGTCGTTAAATTTATCGGCAATCGGTAAAATCGCAATTTGCTCCGGTGCTAACCATAATGGGAAGTTCCCTGCGCAATGCTCAATCAATACCGCCACAAACCGCTCTAACGATCCAAACGGTGCACGGTGTAACATGACCGGTCTGTGTTTCTGATTATCCGAGCCAATGTATTCTAATTGGAAACGTTCCGGTAGGTTGTAATCCACCTGGATAGTTCCTAATTGCCACTTTCTACCCAACGCATCTTTTACCATGAAGTCCAACTTTGGACCGTAGAAAGCCGCTTCACCGTATTCGGTAACAGTATTTAATCCTTTTTCAGCAGCTGATTCGATGATAGCGGATTCCGCTTTTTCCCATAAATCGTCGCTACCTATGTACTTCGTTTTGTTCTCCGGATCTCTTAAGGAAATCTGCGCGGTGAAGTCTTCAAAGCCTAACACCTTGAACACGTACAATACTAAGTCAATTACTTTTGTAAATTCTTCTTTTACCTGATCCGGTCTACAAAAGATGTGTGCATCATCTTGAGTAAAGCCACGTACACGTGTAAGTCCATGTAACTCACCACTTTGTTCGTATCTATAAACTGTTCCAAACTCTGCGTAACGTACCGGTAAATCCTTGTACGAACGTGGTTTACTTTTGTAAATCTCGCAGTGATGCGGACAGTTCATTGGTTTCAACAGGTACTCCTCTCCTTCGTTCGGAGTGTGTATCGCTTGGAAGGAATCCTTACCATACTTCTCGTAGTGACCGGAAGTGATGTACAACTGCTTGTTCCCAATATGTGGTGTTACTACCGGAGAATAACCGGAACGTAACTGTACCTTTTTCAAAAAGCTCTCTAAACGATCGCGTAAGGTAGCTCCCTTTGGTAACCAAAGGGGTAAGCCCATCCCTACTTTTTCAGAGAAGGTGAATAGTTCTAATTCTTTACCCAGTTTACGGTGGTCACGCTTCTTTGCTTCTTCCAATAGGAACAAGTAGTCTTTCAACTCTTGTGCTTTAGGGAACGTGATAGCGTAGATACGAGTTAACTGTTTGTTCTTCTCGTCGCCTCTCCAGTAAGCTCCGGCTACGTTTAACAACTTAGCTGCTTTGATGAAGCCGGTATCCGGGATATGTGGCCCACGGCATAAGTCAGTGAAACCGCCTTGTTGGTAAAAGGTGATTTGTCCGTCTTCTAAACCGTCGATTAATTCTAATTTGTAAGGATCTGCTTTCTCGGTGAAATAAGCGATAGCGTCTTTCTTCGATACTTCGGAACGAACGTATGGATTCTTCTGCTTCGCTAATTCCATCATCTTCTTCTCAATTTCATCAAACTGTTCTTGAGAGAAGGGTTTATCGCCGAAGTCTACGTCGTAATAAAAACCGTTTTCTACCGGAGGACCGATAGCAAACTTAGTTCCCGGGTAAAGCGCTTCTAGGGCTTCTGCCATTAAGTGCGCAGAAGAGTGCCAGAAGGTTTCTTTCCCGTCTCTATCATTCCAGGTTAATAATTTAACCGTTGAATCTTGTGTGATTGGTCGCGTGGCATCCCATACAGCACCGTTTACTTGTGCCGCTAATACGTTTCTTGCTAATCCTTCACTGATGGATAAGGCAATGCCTAAGCTTGTGATACCTGATTCATATTCTCTTTTAGAACCATCAGGTAAAGTAATTGTAATCATGTGTGGTGAACTCAAAATAGGTGCTAAAGTTACTTACTTTAGTCTAAAAAAGTAAATGTTTACTTATGCAAAGAAGTATCTTGTTGTTTCAACAACTGCTTTTGCAAAAGATCGATTTCTTTTTTGATTTGAACTTGGTTGGTATCTAGTTGATAAAGAGTTTTATAGTAAGTAATGGCGCCGGCTAAATCTTCGTTTTTAACGGAATATTGCCCTAATTTTTCCATGATTTTTTTATCGTTCGGGTTCTTATCTAACCATTTGGTCAGGTAAAGCATGGCGTCTTTATAGTTGGATTCCTTCGCATAAATATCACTTAGTGGCAGATATAAGCTCACTTCGTTCGGGTCACAAAGGATACCTTCTTGGTAAGCAATCTTAGCTAATGGCATACGGCTGATGGATTCGTAGAATTTACCTTCATACAAAAACAACTCTGCTGCATGCGGACGCACACGTTTCGCTTTAATCAATAAAGGCATAATGGAATCGTAATTTTTAGAAACATAATAAAGTTTCATTAACACGATATAAGAATCAATGTTGTCATTGTTTAAGCGAATACTTTCTTTGATGCGTTGTTTAGCTTGTAGGGTATCTCCTACTTGCAATAAACGTAAGCCTTCCAAGAAGGGGATTTCACTTAAGTGTGGAGCTATACTTTTTACTTTGAATAGATAGTTATCGGCAGAGCTTTTGTCATTTTTTTCTAAATAACATTCGGCTAAAAGAATGTAAAGGTTGGGATCTTTACTACCTAACTGCTCTGCTTTCAAACCATCATTTAAAGCTTTATCTATTTGATTTAACTCTAGAAGAATTTGTGCACTTTGTAACCAGTAGCTATTCTTAGAAGTCTCTAAACGCAAGGCTTTGCTGATGTCGTTCTCCGCGTTTTTGAAAGCACCTGTTTGATAGAAATAGCGTGCGCGTTTATAATACAACACATCGTTTTCCGGGTCGGATTCGATGGCTTCATTCAAAACGTTCAGGTTAATATCAGAGGCGTATTGTAATTCAGTTAAAGTGTACTCATCTTTTTGTTCGCTTTTGGAACATGATAAAAGGGTTGCGAGTACGAATAAACTAAGTATATATTTTTTCACAAATAATGATTTTATAAACTGAAATGAACGGAAGCTTTTACGCCGAACTTATGTATATCAGGATTGTCTAAATAAGTTACCCGATGTACAAAATCGATTCGAAGCAATTTAAAAATATTATCAATACCATACCCAACTTCTGCATAAGGGATGTTCGGATTTAGAGAATTAATTTGATAAGTAGTTCTTCCATCCGGTGTGGTAGGTGCTAATATAGCTTGGTTAGCTGTAGATAAGGAACCAAATAAAACGTTGGAAGTAACAAAGAAGCGCCATTTCATACGGCGGATGGCCGGAATTCGGTTAAAGAATAGTCCTTCAAAATCATGTTGCCAACGAAGTCCTGCGTACTGGTCACTGGCAAATTCGAAGAAGTTCATCAAGTTATACGCAGCTGTAGTGTAAAACGGAGTTTCGTTACCAATGTGTACTTGTAATAACGGATAAGGCAATGTTTGAAAGGTCTTCCCTGCTTCAATTTTATAAGTAGTACGGCCTAATACGCCTATTCTAAAACTGTGGTCTAATTCGAACTTAACTTTATGGTATTCAAAATTTCCGTTTAATATTTTGGAACCATAGATATACTTTAATTCTATAATCGGGAATTTTTTATCACCTAAACTTAATCGGTTATTACCGTTGATTAATATCTTTTCATCAAAGCTTATACGCCAACCGGCAAAGAGTTCGGTGGTTTGAAAACGAGTTTGAAGATTGGTATTATTCGCGGACTCGTAAAAGGCAAAATCATAAATAGGATTGAAATCTATGGTACGAATTCCTATGGTTGTTTGTGCAAACTTATGCCAGTATCTGAAAACTTCCGCATTCCACTGAGACTTATAAAACGGACCTCTTAATCGCAACCAACGTGTAGCGGCTAAGAAGATGTAATTATCTTGAAGCGCAGCTGCCGGAGCAGATACTTGGTCTATGTCATTCCAGTAATAGACTTCAGCTTCCGTCCAGTGTTTACGCGTAAAGATATAACGAGCGCCTAGTTTGTATTTAAAACGTTGGTCACCGGTACCATAAGCTAAATGTCCTCTGAACACCCATTTGCGAGAGAAGTGTTCATTCGTTTTAAATCCAATTTGTATACGATGTCTTTCGGTATAGTTGTAAGCGTAAGCAAATAGATACGGTCCTATTTCAAATTTACCTACAGTTTTATAACCGGAGATAGCAATGTCTATAATTTCGATGTAAGTCTTTACGGTAGGCAAGTCTCTAAGTGAATCAATCAAAGCGTAGGATTTTTGTTTGACTGAATCTTGGTCGGACGGAGTGTTTTTAGACCAGTAGTCTACGTTTTGTTGTTGTGCATTTTCTAATACTTCAATCGCAGGATCATAAAAAGCATCGGTGCGTACTTGCCCTTTTCTTACATCTAACAAGGTGCAAGAATAATCAGCAGCAATTGATGGTGTACTACTACTTAAATCTTGTATGTCAACCAGTATATTCGTTTTAGAGGGTAACCAGCCTACACTATCATAAGGTTGTAGTGTTTGTACAAAATATACACTATCGATATAATTCAAATTAGCTCTTCTGGAAATAGAAGCAGTCAAATGATATAAAGCAAAAGAAGAATCGGCAATGTAAAGCTCACCGGTAAAACAAAGGTCTTGAACACGTTTTGGTTCATATAGAATTTTATAACCATAGCGGCCATGATAAAATCCACTATCTACTAAAGTGAAGTCGTAGTTTAGTTTCCAAGCATCACCTATAGGAGATGCAAAGTCTTTATTCAATACTTGAATGTAGTTGTCATAAAAGTTATAGTCTTGGAAGGTGCTACCTAAAAGTTGAGATAATAAACTACCGTCACCCATCCCTACTCCACGTACTTTAATACCTTCTACTATTTCTTTCTTCGCCTTAGGTTTATTTCTAAAGTAAGTTGATGATACTGATTCAGAGTACAAAACCGGCAACATAGGTTTGCCATGGATATCTTTGTTGTTTGGTAAGCTATCTAGCAAAGCACCTACTTCCTGCATCACTTTACGCTTGCGTAAACTATCCGATATATTAGTGATGTATATACCGGTCTGATTATAGCTTTGATATTCGTATTGAGGTATAAACTCTTTGGAATGGTATTTTCGATTTTCGTTACAGGTACGAATGATTCGGAAGGCCGGGTTTTCTTTAGGTGTAATGATAACGGCTTCAACCTCGGTATCTAAATCTAAATAGATGGTTATGTTGGTCTTCTTGGTTAAGGTATCCACCAAAATTTGAGTGGGTTTATAACCGGTATAAAAACAGGTAATAGTATCGTAAGAAGCGGGAAAGCTTAACGAAAAGTAACCGTTAATATTAGTAGCTGTTCCGTAGGGAGTGCCTTTGATATATACATTCGAAAAATAGAGTGTGTCTTTGGAATGTCGGTCGAGGACATACCCACTCACTTTTACAGTTTGTGCATTGGATGATAAGAGTGATATTACTGTTAAAAAAAATACAAATAGTATAGCACGCATTATTCTGAATCCAATAAACACATTGTACAAAGCACTTGTAGCAAATATATTATTTTTTGGGATTAAGAAGGTCGTTTCGTTAACAAATTTATCAATTCTACAAAGTCTTGGGCCTGTTGTCTATCGCAGCCTTTGATATGGAATTGTTGATGTTGGGATTTGGTGGTAACTAAAACTTCTAGTGCAGGTGTTTGGTACTCTTGGAAACTAATGTGATCAATGTCATTGTAATCTAATAATTCTAAAAATGGCTTCCCGTGACGGCCTATACCTACATAGTATAAACGCATATCTGAAGCGACGATAAATCCGATGGTATTTTTGATGGAGCCCTCCATAAGATATAAAATCGTTTCTTCCGGTTTTAAGCTCTTTAAGAAGGTGTCGTAAGCAATAGCAGCCGTTTGTGGTACATACCCCAACTGACTTAATCGTTCCGTTATTTTTTCTTCAACTCGCATATCCCAATTATTAGTATTACTTCCTTTTTCTTTAAACGAGAAGTAATACTAACGGGTTACATTAATTGAAATTTAATTCGATGGTCGTTCCTGCTGAAAATCCTTTATCTGACTTGTTCTTATCGGTTGATTTAGAGGATTTTGCGGGTTCTTTTACAATCGGCTGAACCGATGTGATTTTATTATTTCCTAATTTGTTACCCACACTTTTCCATCCTTTTACTTCCACAAAAGCGTCTAGGCTGATTTCAACGGTAGGATTGCTTACGTATTTGCCTTTGGCAAAATCGATTTTAAGCTTTTGCTTAGGCAGATTAGTGGCGTATAATACCGTTCCTTCTTCACTAATGAATTGGAATTTCTTACCTACTGTGGATGTCTCAATTTGGAAACGTTTGATATAATAAGTTTTGGAAGCGGTATCCAAATACAAAGCTGTGACAACTGCGTCCGGATTCCACTTCTCAATAATGAGCAATTTCTCTAAATCGTAGCGGTTGGTTAATTCAAAGCCGGTGATTTCATAGGTACCGTCGTTGAATAAGGCGAAGATTTTTTCCTCAGCATCAAAAGTGCCTAGAAAAGTACCTTTGTCTTCCGTTGCTAAACGACCGGTAGTGGTATCTAACCAAATATCTGTACCGGCAAGTGTCGAAACACCGGCTTCTTTCAATGCTACTTTTTTGATAGCGTATTTGGTTAATATATTCCCCTGTACATCTCTGCCTTTGATTTCGATTTCTTTGAAGTCGTAATCAAATACTTTGTTTTTAGCAGGCGAACTTGGTGTTAACGTAATAGTCACCACTTCTGCTTCTCCGTTCGGGTTGGCAGTGAAGTATAATAATTTAGAACCTTTAGCTCCTTTAGAAACATCGTACTCTTTATCACGGGTAACACCTAATACGGAGAAACGTTTCACCATGGCATTACCTGTTTTACCGTCTAAATAAATAGCATTGTACACCATGCGCTCATCTCCTTTGCGGAATACGGCTATATGCATAATGTCTTTTCCTACGAAGACTTTCTCCCCTATTTTCTTAACTGTGTAGACGCCATCTTTTCTAAAGACAATAATATCATCGATGTCTGAACAGTCGCATACATACTCGTCTTTCTTCAAACCATAACCTATGAAACCTTCAGCGCGGTTTACATATAGTTTTTGGTTGTTAGCTGCTACTAAAGTAGTATTGATAACATCAAATGTTTTGATTTCAGTAGCACGCTCTCTGCCTTTACCGTACTTCTTAAGAATGTCTTGGTAATACTTGATAGCGAAATCAACTAAGTGAGCTAAGTTATGTTCTACTTCTTTTAACTCCTCTTGAAGATTACGCATCAATTCATCAGCCTTGAAGGAGTCAAACTTAGAAATACGTTTGATTTTAATTTCTGTCAAACGTACGATATCATCTTGAGTGATGGTACGGTAGAATTGTTTCTTGTAAGGATTTAATCCTTTATCAATCGTTAATAATACATCTTCCCAAGTCTCACATTCTTCAATCTTACGATAGATGCGATTCTCTATGAAAATCTTTTCTAACGAAGAGAATAATATTTTTTCCAAGAGTTCATTCTTACGAATTTCTAACTCTTGTTTTAATAAGTCCACGGTGTTATGAGTATTCAATCGTAGAATCTCATGTACACTCATGAATCTAGGCTTATCATCTACGATGATACATGCATTAGGTGAAATGGAAACTTCACACTCGGTAAATGCATATAAGGCATCGATCGTAACATTAGAATCGGTTCCCGGTACTAATTGAATTTGAATTTCAACGTCCTTAGCGGTGTTGTCTACAATCTTCTTAATCTTGATTTTACCATTATCACTTGCTTTGATAATAGAATCAATGATGGAGGTAGTAGTGGTACCAAAAGGAATCTCTTTAACTAATAAAGTCTTTTTATCTTCTTCTACAATCTTAGCACGGCAGCGGATCTTCCCTCCTCTTAAACCTTCGTTATAATTGGATACATCGATAGAGCCACCGGTTAAGAAGTCCGGATAGATTTCAAACTTTTTATTTTTAAGAATAGCGATGGACGCTTCAATCAGTTCAATAAAATTGTGAGGTAATATCTTAGTAGAAAGACCTACCGCAATACCCTCTACTCCTTGAGCTAATAGTAATGGGAACTTCACCGGAAGTGTTACCGGTTCTTTTTTACGGCCATCGTAAGAAGCTTGCCATTCCGTTGTGTCACCGTTGAATACTACATCTAAAGCAAACTTAGATAAACGAGCTTCAATGTAACGAGCAGCCGCAGCACCATCACCGGTACGAATATCCCCCCAGTTACCTTGGGTATCAATCAATAAATCTTTTTGTCCAATAGAAACAATCGCTTCTCCAATAGAAGCATCCCCGTGTGGGTGATACTGCATGGTAGCACCAATCACGTTCGCCACTTTGTTGAATCTACCGTCATCCATTTCCTTCATGGAATGTAGGATGCGTCGTTGAACGGGCTTTAATCCATCATTTAAATGAGGAACGGCACGCTCAAGGATTACATAAGAGGCGTAATCTAAAAACCAATTTTCGTATAAGTTGTTTATAGGCAGCACATCATGACCATGATCTTCTGCATTGGAATTTAAATCCGGATTTATATCGTTGGACTTAGACATTTTAACTGGAATAACTTAATTTCGAATATTAAACTTAACTTCGAAGTATTAAAAATAACTAATCTATCCCGCTAATCTAAACATATGTGGAAAACTAGAAAAATTACGTCAATCTTGCTATGGGCTTGTGTTATAGGACTTTTCTTATCTTGTTCCGGTAACGAAATTCCGTTTGTAGATACGGCTTTGTGGAAGAAAGACTTAAATGGGTGTACGGGATATAGAAATAGCGTAAAATCTCAATTTGAAAGCAATAAGGCCCTATTAATGGGCAAAGACGATGTTTTTGCGATTACTAATTTAGGTAAACCTAATCGTGTGTCGTATAGCGAAAGAGGTAGAAAAATGTTTGTGTATTATGTTTCTCAATCGGCTGATTGTAAAAACATAAACCCTGAAGCATTAGTGTTGGAATTCAATGCCACAGGGTTTATTCAAATGTTATATGTGCAGACTATGCAGTAACAGCTTCTTCTTTTTCAGGAGCTATTGCTTCATCTTTCTCTACTCGTAAGTTTTCGATAATAAACTGTTGACGCTCCGGTGTGTTTTTACCCATGAAGTACGTTAACAGTTTTTGAATCGTAATTTCTTTGGTCAAAAGAATAGGTTCTAAACGAATATTATCTCCAATGAACAATCCAAACTCATCCGGAGATATCTCTCCTAACCCCTTGAATCGAGTGATTTCAGGCTTGTTACCTAGTTTATGAATCGCTTTTTGTTTATCCTCTTCACTGTAACAGTAAATCGTTTCTTTCTTATTACGAACTCTGAATAATGGAGTATCTAAAACATAAACGTGTCCATTTCTTACTAAGTCCGGGAAGAACTGTAAGAAGAAAGTCATTAACAACAAACGAATGTGCATACCATCCACATCGGCATCGGTAGCAATTACGATTTTATTGTAACGAACGTTTTCTACTCCGTCCTCAATATTTAAAGCGTGTTGCAGTAAGTTGAACTCTTCGTTTTCATACACTACTTTTTTGGTCAGACCAAAGCAGTTAAGTGGCTTACCACGTAAGCTGAATACCGCTTGTGTTTCTACATTACGAGACTTCGTAATGGATCCACTCGCAGAGTCCCCCTCGGTGATGAATAACATGGTTTCATAACGCTTATCGTTTTTCTCGTCTTCCATGTGAACACGACAATCACGTAATTTTTTGTTATGAAGGTTGGCTTTCTTAGCTCGTTCGTTCGCTAATTTTTTAATACCTGCAATATCCTTGCGCTCACGTTCCGATTGAAGGATACGCTTTAACATAGCATCCGCTACTGTTGGATTTTTATGTAGATAGTTATCTAATTCTTTTTTTACAAAGTCGTTTACAAAGTTTCTTAACGACATACCTTCCGGTGCCATGTTAAGAGAACCTAACTTTGTTTTTGTTTGAGATTCAAACACGGGTTCTTGTACGCGAATGGCGATAGAGCCTATGATGGATGCACGCACATCGGCTGCATCAAAGTCTTTCTTATAAAACTCACGTACGGTTTTAACTATCGCTTCTCTGAAGGCTGCTAAGTGTGTACCTCCTTGCGTAGTATACTGTCCGTTAACGAAGGAATAATATTCTTCCCCGTACTGATTACCGTGGGTCATGGCTATCTCAATATCAGTCCCTTTCAGGTGAATGATTGGGTAGCGCATGGACTCTTCATCCGTTTTACGAATTAATAAATCGTAAAGACCTCTTTCGGAGAAATACTTTTTACCATTGTAATTGATGGTAAGCCCGGAGTTCAAATAGGCGTAGTTCCATATTTGTTGCTCTAAGTATTCCGGAATGAAATGGTAATTTTTGAAAATGGAGTTATCCGGAGTAAAGTGAATGGCCGTACCATTTTTATCTTTAATCGAAGTCTCTTTATGATCGTTGGATAAGACACCTTTTTCAAATTCGGCCACTTTTGTTTTACCATCACGGATGGATTGCACTCGGAAGTAGGATGACAAAGCGTTCACCGCTTTAGTACCCACTCCGTTCAAACCAACAGATTTTTGAAAAGCACCACTATCGTATTTACCCCCTGTATTGATTTTAGATACACAGTCGATGACTTTTCCTAAAGGGATTCCACGACCATAATCTCTTACTTCTACTTTTTTATCGGTAATTTCAATGTCAATTTGATTCCCATACCCCATCATGTGTTCATCGATGGAGTTATCTACGATCTCTTTTACCAGAACGTAAATACCGTCATCCTGAGCAGAACCGTCGCCTAGTTTACCAATATACATCCCCGGACGTAGTCGGATGTGTTCTCTCCAATCGAGGGAACGTATACTGTCTTCGGTATATTGAGCTGATTTTTGCTGTGCCATGGTATAAATTTACTAAAAATATGGGCGGATGGAATTTTCAGTTATCCACAGAAAAAAGCCCCGATTTGGGTCGGGGCGGTCATTTTATTCTATAATCTTAATACTTACGATTTTATCACCTTGGCGGATGGAGTCAATCAAGTCTAAGCCTTCCGTAATTTTACCAAAACAGGTATGTACACCATCCAAATGTTTGGTTTGTTCACGGGATAGTACAATAAAGAATTGAGAACCACCAGTGTCTTTACCTCTATGAGCCATAGACAATACCCCTTTATCATGGAATTGTTTTGGGGCTTTGGTTTCACATTTAATGGTATAGCCGGGTCCACCTGCTCCGGTACCTTTAGGGCAACCGCCTTGTACTACGAAACGAGGTAATACACGGTGGAAAGTTAATCCATCGTAAAAACCTTGTTTAGCTAACTTAATAAAGTTACCTGCGTTGATGGGAGTTTCTTCCGTAAATAATTCGGCTTTAAGCACTCCTTTTTCTGTTGTAATTTCTGCAATCGTCATAATATAATATAAATAGAAAAGCCTCGACGAATCGAGGCTTTTGAGTTATTTAACAATTCTGTTAATTATTGGTTTACTGCCCAAAGAATTAAGAATACTAAAGCAACAACTAATAAGATAGAACCAATGATCCAGAATACACCACCTAGACCGATTAATGCTTCTAATAATAAACAAGCGATACCGATGATACCTAGAATGATAGCTAATCTTAAGTTAGAATCTGAAGGTAAACCACCTTTTTTCTCTACACTTTCGTTTTTCTTAATAGCTTTCACAGTAGATACTACTTCTTTAACAGATTTAATAGTAGATACTTTCTCAACTACAGTTGGTTTTACTTCTACAGATGCAGGAGCAGCAGCCACAGGAGCAGCTTCAACAGTAGCATCCATAGATGGAGTCATGTTTCCTTCTACGTTAGCGTTAGAGATAGTAGGGAAAAGAATTGCAGATACTAACAACAATCCTACAGATTTTAAAATAGACATTTTCATGTTCGTATAGTGTTTAAAATTATATTCAAATATACATTACTAAACCGAAAATCAAATATTCCTTTTCTATTTTTTTTGAACCTGACCGGATGGTTTTATGGTATATATCATATTATTTTTAATTAAAAAAGGAATTACGATATCATTCGATTTTTCAAGAATGAAGGACGTATATACTTCGTTGTTCACAGGATTTCCTTTTTTGTCAATAACAATATATCCCTCTTTGGTTTTAACAATCCCTCTTCCATACATATAGCCCCAAGCTTTCTCATAGGTACAAGGTATTACCATGTTTCCGCTAGCATCTACAAAGCCCCACAAGCCTTTAGATTTAACCGCAAGCATAGCATCTTTATAAAATGAAATAGAATCATATTTCACCTTCTGTAAGACTCCATCCTTATCACATAATTTATAGGACTTACCATCAAACGCTGCAAACCAGCCATAACCAATGGAGGTTAGTTGTTTGGTTTTGATCGCAGGTGACTCTACTCCTTTATCATTTATTATGATCCATTTACCGGCACGCTTTGCCATCCAAGGTCCATTACTTTGAGTGGTATCGATATAGTCAAACGCAACCGTATTGATTTTTTGTCCACTAAACTTTTGAAGATACCATTGATTATTTTGAGATAAGATAAAATTCGTTCCTGATACATTCACGGTAGAATATTGGATAGGTAATATGGTTTTACCGTCTTGAGAATAAACGCCTGTTAAATTATTTTTAGTAACATAATAAATTAGTTGCTGACCTACCACGTCACTCTCTATCCTATCCATTTCAGCTGGTATGATAGATGTATACTTTAGTGTCGCAACATCATTAATAAAACCTAGTCCATACTTATTGTTTTGTTTGTATACAAATCTGTTTGATTCAAGGTAGTGAATACTATCAAATGCGGTGGAATATTTTCCATTTTTAATATTATAAAACTCCATTTTGGAATCCTCCAGTTCTATTCGAATAATATCCGACTGAATGTCATCCACAAAAAACGAACTGCAATTTTTACTCAAAAAGATAGTATGAATACCAACGGTTGAAATCAGTTTTAAATTACCATCTTTGTTTTGTGCTACATAGATTGGATATTCTTTAACTACATCTATTTTTTTATAGGATTGAGCTAAAATAAAAGAGTCTTTAAATGTAATTAAGTTGTATCCATCCGCAGTTTTCACCTTAGCTACCCCATGATAAAAATCATCCGCTTCTTCATATTTAATAGGGATTTGCGTTTTTCCAAAGGAAGTAACGAATCCATATTTATTATCTTTTTTCACTCGAAATAAAATACTGCTAAAAGGAAATATACTATCGTATTCCATTTTGGTCACTGCCGTACCATTAGTATAAATCAAGCCCATTTTTTTATCTTTAGATGCAGCCAAAAGACCATCTTTAGCAAGATATAAGGTGTCGTATTGAGAAGGAATTAATAACTTACCTTCAGTAGAAAATGCCCCCCACTTATTTTGTTGTTCAAATAAAATTGTACGAGCAGTAACTCTTTTTACTTTGTTAATGTCACCTTGTATCAATTGACCACAATCCACATGATTTAATACACTGAATCGATTGTTCTTTTCTACTAAAGTACAATGTTGTGACATGGGCTGAATCATCGTATACTGAAATGAACACATCATTTTTAATTTACTTTCATCATACAAACCCCAAAGAGTATCTTTTCTTAACCAAGTCAATTCTGTATGCTCTATTGGGCGTACTTCATCATACACTGCAGCTAGCGCAGTCCTACCCTTTTCGTCAATCAATCCCCATTTATTCGCTTTAAGTACCCATGCTTTGTCATATCGAAAGTTTTGTATTTTTTGATATACTACCGGCACTATTAAGTTTCCATTACAATCAATTACTCCACATAAATCACCTTTTTGAACAATTGCCTTGTTAGCACTATACGGACTTACTTTCGTAAATATGGGTTCTATAACGGGCATACCCATTATATCTGCATAGCCCCACATTCTTTTTTCTTTATCATAGTAAGGGAATAAATCTTCCGGACAAGAATTACCTTGTTGACCAAAACATATAAGAGTATAAATGAATAGAAATAATGTGGCTGATATTTTTTTCATGGTTATTTAAAATTGCCAAAATGAAACAACAGTTATTGCAGCGATAATGCTGGCTGCGTCAGCAATTAATCCACAGGTGATGGCATATCTTGTCATTTTAACACCTACGGAGCCAAAGTAAACGGCAACGATATAGAAAGTTGTATCTACTGAGCCTTGGAATACGCATGCTAATCTACCAGGTACAGAATCTGCGCCATATTGTGTCATGGTATCTAACATCATTGCACGTGCACCGGAACCACTTAAAGGTTTCATTAATGCTGTAGGTATGGCTTTCACTACATCCGAAATGTATCCGTTACCTCCTGCTTGTTGAACCTGTTGAATAAGAAATTCAAATATACCACTGGATTTAAATACCGCTATGGCGGTTAATAATCCGACCATATATGGAATGATTTTAACAGCAACATTAAATCCATCTTTCGCACCTTCAATAAATACGTCAAAAACTACTACTTTCTTATACCATGCATACCACATGAATAATAATATAACAGCAAACAGAAAGAAGTTACCTATTAAGGATGATATTTGCCCAAATTGGCTAGGAAACCAAGCCATAAGCAACCATACAAAGAGTGTTATAGTAAGTACAGCAGTAACTAATGATGTTAAGATAATAGGTTGTAATAGGTTTATTTTTTGTTTGATTGAAACAGCTATTAGTCCTGCTAAGGTTGAAACAAAGGTGGTAATGAGTATGGGTAAGAAAACATCACTAGGATCTGCCGCTCCTAATTGATTTCTAAATAGCATGATGTTAACCGGTATGAGTGTTAAACCGGATGTATTTAAAACCAAAAACATTATTTGTGCATTGGAAGCAACTTCCTTCATTGGATTCAGCTCTTGTAAACCTTGCATAGCTTTTAATCCTAATGGAGTAGCAGCATTATCTAAGCCCAACATATTGGCTGAAAAATTCATCATCATATTGCCCATGACCGGATGGTTCGCCGGAATTTCCGGAAATAGTTTACTGAAAAAAGGACTTATTACTGAAGAGAAGCGATGAATAATACCGCTTTTTTCGGCTACTAACATTAATCCCATCCAGAAAGTAAGCATCCCGGTTAATTCTATGGAAATAGTAAAAGCCGTAGTTGTCATATCAAACAAGGCCTTAATAACCAATGGAAATGCTTCTAAATCATGGAAAATGATAGTTTTAGCCAAAACTACAATAAAGCTTAATGTAAAAAAGGCTATCCAAACGTAGGTTAAAAACATAACAAACATTAATTTTAAACGTAATAAACTTACAAAAAAACATTATGAATATTAGGTATATTTTTCTGTTGGGGATAATATTTTTATTAATGAAAGTCACTCAGGTTCAAGCTCAAACGGATGAATTTGTGTATAAATCAAATGCTCTTAAGATTAGCGCAACCGCATTTTTCGGAAGTTCTTTTGTACTTTCTTATGAAAGAATGTTAAAAGAATCTATTTCATTACAAATCACAGCCGGACTAACAGCTAGAGAAAAGGATAGTTATAGAACCAATCCAACTACTAATTATTACACCAATAAAGATAAAGTGTTTGGTTATAGTGTTGAAGGTGCTATTCGATTTTACTTATCTAATGATCATTGCCCTTTAAGAGGTTTTTATGCTAGCCCTTATGGTAGATTTCAAAACTTGGATTTTAATATCAATACTTATGCGGCTACCACCACAGGAAATTCATATACCTATCAGCAAATTGAATATAATTTAAAAATGTATGAAGGTGGATTTTTATTTGGCTATCAAGCCGTATTCTCAGATAAATTTTTAATGGATATGTATTTTGGTGGTTGTTTGAAATATTCAGAAAATACTAAACCACAGTGGTATGGCGATAGAGATTATGTTTTCGATGTTATCGAAGGATATGATTATACCGGAGTGGCCCCTCGAGCAGGGCTTAGATTTGGAATGAAATTTTAATTTGAGAATAGTAAATATCCGGATATTATACCTGCTTTGAATGTATTAGTCAACTGGTATTGAGCATCGTAGACTTCAATATCAGAAGACTGTACGTAATCTTTCACATTGCTTATCCATAACTGAGTATCACTACTCTTGGGATTAATATTTATTACATAAAAATTTTTAGTTCCTCCGGGAATCACAACTGAAGCTGTAGACGAAAGTAGTCTGTTGGATGTTGGAATATATAGAACATCTTTATTAATCCAATATAATTTTTGATTCTTGTTATCTATACATAATCTAGAAACTAATGCGTAATAACTCCATGTATCTACAACATGAAGCTCGTTTGATTTTATATGATAACTAGAGATATTCCCTTGGTGAGTATCATCTCCTACTGATTGAATCCATAAAACCGAATCACCTTGTTGAACGATGGATTGATTACCTACACCACAAAAAATACTATCAACAATCTCAGTTGAAGTTAAATTTATTTTTAATACAAAATCTTTATTAGGGCACGTAGCATATAAAGTATCTTCTACTACTACCATCTCTTCAGTCCATGTATTAGTGCTAATAGAAGAAATAATGTTCAACGTGTTTACAGAGCCAATATCAATAGTATTACTATTAATATTACTCACATAAAATAAATCATCTTTAAAACTAATGAATCGAGGTGAGCCAAGATTTGTTATAGTTTTATAATGATGAAAATTAGAATCAAATATTTCAATTTTACCTGAATTGTTTACTACTAAAAAATAATAATTGTTATAAAAGTATAATGATTGGCAAACATCTCCAATGGTGAATGATGGGTTGTTGGCTTTAATGATATTATCAAATACTTCGTTGGTATTGTAATTAATAAAAGCAACATTACCATTTGAACTTTGATAATTACCTTCATTTACTACGAATACACCATTAGTAAATACACTCGGAGCGCTGGGTTCAATGCGCTCCGGTGACTTACACGATATGAAAAAAAATATACTAGTATTTAATAAAAGAAATAGTTTCATCTTGTACTTTGATATAATAAATGCCGGCTGTCCAGCTAGAAACTTCAAGTCGTACTTCATCATTAATCTCTTGATTCCATACTTGTAAACCAATTGCATTGTAAATCCGCACATCCATTGAAGAGGATTTTTTAGATTTAATATTCACATAATCAGTAGTTGGGTTAGGGAATATTTCGATAGAGGCATTCGTATATTTCGAAATGGTTGAAGTTGTTACATTTTGGTGAATAACACCTACTGCATCTAGGTCGAAGCCTCCACTAGCGAAATTAGTAGCATACGGATCATTAATAATATTTCCTAAACTATCTTTACTTACAACACCATAAATACTACCTATCACATCTATAATTTTAACATGAGTAATATTTGACTTGTCTAACAAAGTAGATTCAGGTAGGTCGTCTAAGTTAAAAGGGGTACCATAATTTCCAACATACTTCCCTGCTAGGTTATTTATTAAAGCCACATCCATCGTACCATAACTTGCTACTTGTGTTGCACTATTCGTTTTGCTTACAGCGGGGAATCTAAAGAAATGTGAACCATCAGAGCTTACTTCTACAAATGCCAATTCAACAAAATCATTATTAGCAGAAACGTTAAAACCATTTTCAAATACCACAAAGTCTGCTCCTGGACCGTTTAAGATTGGATTAGCAAACTGAATAACTGCTACACCACTATCACCCAACGATACAATAGTTCCATCTGCCGCTCCTATAACATTATTGTCTGCACCGGCAGTGACAACTCCTGATGGTTTATTATTTATATCTAAATAACCACGAGTAACGGATACAGAAGTACCCCAAGCAACAATTGATGAAGCATTCTTAGCAACTCCATTGACACCACCATTCGACATTGAAGGATCGAATAATGGTTCGTTTAGATGATCTATAGCAACGTATACTGGAGTATTAATTCCCCAAGCACCTTCATCTGAAGAGGTATAGAAAAATTTCAAACTGTCTACTGCTCCCAATCTTCTTAAATCAATCCATGTCCATTTGTTTATGATATAGTCTTTAGTATTATCAGAAAATCGATAATCAGCTAACCAAAATTTTATAGTATCATTAACCGGTTGTTGATTTTTAAAACCGGTAATTTGTAATATGAAGTAATCAGGATCATCTCCTGTATCACCACCAAATTTTTTCGAGATTCCCGGATATCCATTTTGAATTGTTTTGTATGCATATGTGGTATTACATACATAAAAACCGGAACATGGAGTAAGTCGGGCATTTCCGGTTAAATTAATAATACTTGTGTCATAGCCAACAGCGTAGTTAGAGCTACCGCCTACTCCTTTACCAGCAATAACTGAAAATTCATTTGTAAAATCACCATTGGTTACATCTGTTTTGTTAGAGTAAACAAATCCATTACTAAAATATTCACCCCAAGGTGAGGTAGTAATTAAATGTTGAAACTCTGCATTCCCATCCGTAAACCATGTGCTGGATGCTGATTCGAAATTAGATTCCGGAGCTAACGTTTGTGTTTCAAACGAAGAAGTTTGTGCGAATGATGAAATTTGTAATCCTATCAGGACGGCTATATTCCATACGATTTTTTTCATAATTGTAGTTTTATTGTGCATTGGTAATTTCTTAATGGCATTGGCCTTCCTGCCATTAATTCATATGTATTATTGAAAACATTATAAACACCTACATCGGTGCTTAATGACTTTTTATTGATTGTCCAAGTTTTAGCCAATGTAATATTGGTTGTATAAAAGGCATCCAAGAACTGAGTATTATCGGATGTAACAAAGCGCCAAGAGGTATATTGCTCTTGCACATTCATTCGATAGCCTTTATGTTGTATTTGGATATAGCTTATATTTCTGTAGGGCGGAGTATAAATAAGTTGTTTGTTTAAAACAGTTTCATTGCCTGGTTCTACTTTTGAATTGACAGTACTGTTATAAGAGAATTCATTTCCAATTCCAACCATCCATTCCCCACATTTTTTTTGAATACTGGCAGTTAATTCTAATCCTTTAGTAGTAACACCTCTTACATTAGATGATGTCCAGAAACCGGCTGTAGGAGCCCATAGTATCCAATTACTAATTTTACCATAGAAACCGGTTAGTTCCATTTGAAAATTCCATGATTGAATTTTCTTTTGAAAAACAACACCGGCTTCCCCCTGCCATCCTTGCTCTGCTCTCAACTTTTGATTTCCTCCGGGATTCCAATACAAATCATTCAACGTAGGAACTCGATATACTCTACTCCACTTGCTTCTCAGTTGTAAAAATGAAAACCAATTATATTGAATTCCTATACTCGGAATTAGTGGTAACCATGTTTGTTGATATTCTTGACGAAGTGCCGGTTGAATTTGTAGTTTGTTAATAGGTTTCCAAATCGCCGAAACAAACACTCCATATCGTTGTTGATTAATCGTATTAGAAGTATAGTTGGATGAGGTAGACCACTGTCCTATATACTGTATCCCACTAATCCATTGCAGTTTGTTTCCCGATTTATAATACCATTCGTAATCGGCTGTATATTGCTTTGGTTTTATTCTAGAGTCGATGGAATTTAATGCTGACTGATAAGTAAAATAGTCTTCTTGTCCGCCTACACGGAATAGGTGTTTGCTTCTTTTAGCTAAAATAGTGTGTGTAATTCCTCCTTTTATCCAACGATCATATTGAGTAGCGTCATTGGGAACGGATATCGTACTAATAATACCTCTTTCGGCCTGTTGATACCAAAACCAAATAGTGGTAGTACCTTTTTTTCTTAAGGTTTCATTTTGAATAAAGATTCCTTTTTGACTTAAGGAAGCATTGTTTACTTTTTCTTTCGTTTTGCTTGTTGCAGAATTATTCCAATAAGAATAATTGTTTTCTTGATAGGTAAAATAAGGCTGAATGGATAGTGTGGATTTTTTAATCCTTTGCTGTACCTTGATAGTATTTGTATACTGACCGAAACTTCCTATATGAGTTAATAGTAAACAGGATGTTTTTTTAGAAGTATCATTTTGAACTGACCAATCAATGTTACCTCCAATAGAACCACTACCGGTTAAGGCCGATTGTGCTCCGTATTGAATTTGAGAGTGTGTGAATAAAAAGGTTGGCACAATAGCATAATCGACCATTCCTGTGGATGTAGAATTGATATTGACTCCTTGTACTGAGTTTCTGGTTTGTGCTGGATTTGCCCCTCGAAAAGTAATGGTGCTAAGTGAGGCGGCACCATAATTTTTAATATAAATTGAAGCAACAGACATTAGTTCGTCTGTTGTATTTAAAGAGGTGGAGAGTTCGATTTCTTTTTTCTTGGAGCCTACGGTATAAGTATAAATTCTATCGGCAGTAACAATAACGCTATCCGTGACTTTAGTGGAGTCTTGTTTTACTTGAGCATACGTTACAGAAGAAATTATTAGGAGAGAACTTCCTAATACTCTTCTTAGAATTTGATACATAGAAATCGCCTTATGAGATAGACTCATCGACAGCAACACATGTAAAGGGAAGAATAAATCAGATGACTTACTCGCTGCCTTTTCACCGAAAGCTTCGAATACTTTATCTATGGCAGGTCTTCTGACTCGTTCACTTGGCTCGCCTTCCCGATAAACAGTGGCTTAAACTGAGCTAAGTTTAGTATGAACTTACAGCAGCGGGAACTGTTCCGGATTCACACCGGATTCCCTTTTAATCTTTATTCATAGAATAAAGAACCATTAGATGTGACAAATGTAGAATGGAAAAATGGAAAATAAAACGTTTATATAATTTTATTTTCCATGGCGATTTTGATTAATTCCGCCGTATTTTGAGCTTTTAGCTTTTTCATGATATTGATACGATGTGTTTCAACCGTACGAGTACTAATGTTTAATTTTTCGGCTATCATTTTAGTACTCAAGCCTTCTGCTACTTCTTTTAAGACTTCTGTTTCTCTAGTAGTTAAAATATGCTCTAATGATTCTTCGGGTTCTCTGGTATTACTTAAACCGTTGATTAATATATTAGAGACATTGGCATTGAAGTATTTATTACCTGAACTTACTTGTTTTACCGCCATGATAATCTCACTATGATCGGCATTTTTCAATAAATACGACATAGCACCGGCTTGTACACTTTTAATAATGTATTCAGGGTCTTCGTGCATAGATAAAATCATGCACTTGATGTTTGGATTTACTTCTTTTACTTCTTTAATAACTTGTATTCCATTTTTAATAGGCATGTTCAAGTCTAACAATGCTATATCCGGAATCGTATCTAAAATAGTATTTACGGCACTTTCTCCGTCGGAGGCTTCTCCTACTATATCGGCACCTAGTTGATTTATTAATAATGATTTTACGCCATCACGTAGTAGTACGTGGTCGTCTGCAATAACAATTCGTATAGCTTTATTCATACTTAACCGGAATTTCTATATACAAGCTTGTGCCTTCCGAAGGAGAAGATTCGATTTCAAAAACACCATTTAACATAGTCGCTCTTTCCTTCATATTAATCATCCCCTTACCTTTTCCAATATCCTCATCTTTAATACCTACACCATTATCCACTATTTGCATTCGAATACTGGTATCATCTCTAAAAACAGAAACACTAATCTCCGTTGCTTTGGCATATTTCAACGCATTATTAATGGCTTCCTGTGCTATTCTATATAAATTTATTCGAATTTCATAAGGCGATTTATGTTCTCTAGCGTCATTTATATAAAATAGTTGAATATTTATATTTGGGGTTAGTTTGTTAATATAATCGATTAGATGTTTCAATCCGGCCTCTAATCCAAAGTCAATCAACACACTTGGCATAGAGTTATTCGATATTCTTCGCACTTCTATAATAGTGTCATCTAATATTGCAATAAGTTTTTGTCGCTTTGATTCATCGATGTTTTCAATCAAACCTATTTGCAGTCTTAGAGCGGTTAATAATTGCCCAATACCGTCATGTAAATCTCTGGAAATACGTTCACGTTCTTTCTCCTGCCCTTCTATTAAGGCTTGAGATTTTTGTCGTGTTAATGCATCTTCTTTTTGTTTACTTTCAATCAGGTTATTTCTCATTAATACTAGGGCAGCTCCTAATTTATCGTAAGCACTCAATGGCTGGTAAGAAGTATTTAAATTTCCCTTACCAATTTCTTCAGCAAAATTGATCGTGTTATTAATAGCTAAGATAAGTTCGTTAATAGCACTATATAATAGTTTTACTTCTCGGCTACTTTGATTTTCTGTTAATGGTTCAGCTGTTAATCCTTGAGCTAGTTTTACTATTCGATCATTTACTTTAATAATTGGGTTGGATACTTGGTAGGTTAATCCTAGCGCAAGTAACCCAAGTAAAGCAGAAATAGATATGGTGATTAATATTAATTGATTTCGAAGTTTATAAACCGGTATCATCGCTTCCTTCCAGTCAATCTCACTAACGATTCTCCAATTAATATCTTTGTCATATAAATTGCTACTTACACTAATTACTTCTACTCCACGATAATCTTGAATGGTATTAATATAGACACTATCAGCATTGTTAGTATTGATAGCAGCAGTGTTTACCTCTATGGGTTGTTTAGGCGATTTAATAAATCTAGATTTACTTCGCATGTGTCGATTATCGCCCACTAGATATGTCTCGCCGGTTTCACCTAATCCTGAGCGAACTTCTACAATGTTGTTGATCTTTTCCGGTAACACAAAATACAAATAGGTATAATACTTCTTGTCTACTTTCACCTTTTGAACAGCTACCATGTTCAAATCATAAGAAAAGACATATGGCTCTACATCAAATAATTTATACTCACCGGGAGCTACATTGTGAATCACATTTAAAAATACCGTGTCTTTAAACAATATATCTCTTTCATCTTTTAATGGTTTAGGACAAGAACCGTATAATAGTTTTAGACTATCATCGATAATAAAATATCCTTCAAACATATGACTAATATCATCACTGATACCTTCATGTTCAGGGAACACTAAAGGATCTGTTAATATTTGATTACGGTCATTTTTAATAACATATCGTATTTCATTAAAAAGTTCTTCGATACTTCTTTTCTTTAACACGTTTACAGATAACAACTGTTCGGTAGTACGTTCAAGTAAAGACTGTTTTACAACTTGATAAATAAAAATAGAAATAATGGATAGCGACAAGGTTCCTGTTAAGAAGAAATAAAAGGAAAGTTTTGTCGTAAAACTTTTGTTACTAAAATATTGAAGTATCGAGTTCATTAAAACTTGGTTATCAACTTTAAGTTAATAAAACGTTGGGACAAAGTATTAGGAATAGCATATTGATTTTGATTAAAATCGGCTAGCCATAAATAAGATATTGTATTAGGAGTACCCAATAAGTTCAACACCTCAGCACTTAACCAAATTGATTCAAATAATTTATTGGGTTCAACTGATTTGTCGTGTAAGGTAATGAGCTTTGAAAACCCAATATCTACCCTTCTATAGAATGGCGCATTCACGATTGAGCGCTGATTAGGTTGACTGGGAGGCCCAAAAGGTAAACCGCTACCAAATACCATATTAAGAAAAACTCTTATGCTTGGATTATTTGGTAAATGATCTTGGAAAAAGATGGTAGCCGTTACTCTTTGATCGGAAGGACGACGAATATATCCTTTATCATCTATACTTACATTCTCTCGAGTACTTAATACACCTAGGTTAAACCAACTCTCTAATCCTTTGATGAATTCTCCGTTTAACCTAAAATCAACACCATAAGCATAAGCTGTACCTAAATTATCCCCATAGTATCGAATACGAATATCATTCAAATCATATGGAATGACATTCGTGATGTATTTATAATAGATCTCACTTGTAAGCACAAATGTTCTATCCCACCATTTGTATTTTTTTTGCACTCCGGAAATAAGATGATAGGAATGCTGAGATTTAATGGAGGTGTTTAATGTTCCATCCATTTGACGTAATTCTCTATATAATCCGGGTTGATGATAAATGCCGGCAGCAGCCTTATAGCTTATCGTTTTATTTCGTTTAGGATAATATTGATATTGAATTCTTGGTGAAATTAAAAATTCATTGGATGTTGACCAATAATGTCCTCTTACTCCCATGACTAGAACATGAGTAGAATCGATTTTATGTGTGTATTGAACATAAGGTTGTACACGTTGATTAATGAGCGTATTTTCCTTATATAATAATTTTGTCATGGTTACATAGTTAGACGAGTCTTTAAAACTATACTCATCTAATACGTCTTTAAATTGTTCATGATAATAAGAGATACCTGATTCAATTAGATTTTGAGAATTAATTTTATAAGCCGTCTTTACGCCTACTTGTATAATATCAAATTGTAATTTATTTCTACCATGGTCAAAATAGGCGCCTAGTCCCTTGGTAACTAAATTTTGATTGAATGAAGAGGTAGAAGGATCCGGATCTACGTCAGATATTCGATAGCCTGCTTCTATATCAAAGTACTCTCTTTCTACGCTATAGATATAACTCCCAAACAATGATGTTTGTAAACGGTTACTCCATGATTTATTCCAACGTGCAGCATTTTGAATAGAATGATTTAAGACTTCCTCTCTACCATCAAACCCTATATCTAATTGCATGGGAGAGTCTAATGTTCCAAAGGTTGTTTTTCTATTAGTAGGTTTGATTAAATATTGATTAAAGGAAGTAAATGATAATAACTCTATACTAGATCGAAGTGGATGAATTTGAATACGATCTTTGCTGGTAATGTCGATGGTTATAATTGTTTGCCAATCCCAAAATAATGGCAGGTAATTTCCTTTGGTATCTAATGTATTTAATAAATACCTACTACTTTTTAAACGAGCTCCGGTAAGTACGTAGATTCGATTGGATAGTTTGTTTTCTAAATGGATACTTCCTCCTAGTATACTTGCCGTTAATGAACCTTTGAATTTAGTGGGTGTTTTATAACCAACAGCTAAAACGGATGACAGCTTATCACCATATTTAGCTTCCCATCCTCCGGAACTAAAAGTAGCTCGTTGAACTAAATCCGGATTAACGAAACTTAATCCTTCCTGTTGACCGGCATTGATGATTTGAGTTTTATAGATTTCAATATCATTAACGTAGATTAAATTCTCATCATAGTTACCACCTCTTACACTATATTGTCCTGAGAATTCATTAGGAGAAGTCACCCCTAATCCCATTCCAGTAATACTTTTTGAAAAGTCACCAAAAGCCGAAGGTAGATATTTAGGAATTATTGGATTTAATTCAGTCTCCATAATTCCGGCGGAAACAGATTTATTTGATTGTACGGTTACGGCTAATGCAGGAGTCGTAATGAGTTTTACATTTTCATATTGACTACCTTTTTCCGGAACAGTAACAAAGATGCGTTGGGTTTGAAATCCTGTGTATTTGAAAACTAATTGTTGACGTGTACAACAAGGGATTTGACAATTATAATCTCCTGAAGAATCGGTGCGAGAAAGAAAAGTAGAATCATTAAGAAAAATATAAACACCGGGGACAACACTACCTGTACTGTCTGATACAGTACCTCGTATTGTTCCCGATTGTCCGTTACAATGTAAAGAAAGACATAGGGCAGTAAAAAAGTATAATAATTGTATTGCGCGCATGCTGTCTAACTTAAACGTTATAACAGGAATATTATTTTTTCATTCCTGCTATAGTAGCTTTAGGATCCGCAGAAGAGAATACATAATTACCTGCAACTAGTACATCTGCACCGGCAGCTACTAATTTAGGTCCGGTAACTTCGTTAACCCCACCATCGATTTCAATTTTGGTAGAAGCGCCGTTTTGGATAATTAAGTCTTTCAATTGAGCTACTTTCTTGTAGGTATGTTCGATGAATTTCTGTCCGCCAAATCCCGGATTTACAGACATCATACAAACCATGTCAATATCTTTGATAACATCACTTAATAAGTGAACCGGTGTATGAGGATTAATCGCAATACCTGCTTTAGCACCTGTATCTTTAATTTGATAGATTGTTCTGTGTAAATGTGTACAAGCTTCATAATGCACAGAGATAGTATCCGCATTATATTCTCTGAACGTACTGATATACTTTTCAGGTTGTACAATCATTAAGTGTACATCTAAAGGTTTTTTAGCGTGTTTTTTTAACACACTCATAATTGGAAAACCGAAAGAAATATTAGGAACAAAAACACCATCCATGATATCAACGTGGAACCAATCGGCTTCACTAGAATTAATCATTTCAATATCACGTTGTAAGTTGCCAAAGTCGGCAGATAGGATACTAGGGGCTATAATCGTACTCATAAGGCAAATATAATCATTTTACTATGGCTTTACCCATCGAATCGTTTGAACATCCGAACCGTTGTGGATAACTATCAGATACATACCTGTTATCCATTGATTCATTTCATTGGGAAGATCGGCTATACCCCATATGGATTCAATCTCATTATCTAACATTAAGGCGCCACTTGTATTATAGATTCTTACATTATACTTACTACTAGGTAATGTTAATTTGGGTGTTACTCCTACTTCAGCCGGATTAGGATATACGTATATACTTTGACCATTATTATGAAGGGCGAATGTTCTAGAAGCCCTTATAAATGTAGGAACACCATATCCTATTTGATTATTGGGATCTTGAAAGTTACTTCCTGAACGTCTGAGTAATTCCATCATAACCGTGGGAGATACATTAGGATATTGCTGCAGTAAACCGGCTATTAGGCCTGTAATCATGGGTGCTGACAAACTAGTACCACCGGTAATTTTTATATTTCCATCGGGTCCAATACAAGGGAAAGTATTACCTATAGCTACTACATCCGGTTTGATAGTTCCAGTAGCGGTTGGACCCACAGAACTAAAATCAGATTTTGTACCCGAATAATCGACAGAACCTACAGTGATTACATAAGGTGAATCACCGGGAGTAGTTATTTTTTGCCAAGACTTATTGCCTTCATTCCCCGCGCTAACTACTAGTATCATGCCTTTTTTATATGCCAAGTAGGAGCCTTGGGCGCAAATGGATGTACTGCCATCCATTTCATTGGTGGTATACGATTGATGGGGAATATCAAATTGGTTATAGCCTAATGAGGTATTAACAACGTCTACCCCGCAGCTATCGGCAATTTCCAACGCTTTCACCCAATTGTATTCCTCAATTCTTAATTCTCGATTAGAAATTTCACTTCTTAACAAAACAAAAGATGCATCCGGTGCTACTCCCACATAATAGCCGGAACTATCAGCTGCTAATACCGAAAGAATATAAGTGCCATGAAGGTGGTCATTATATACATCGCTCTCTTGATCGGCTACATCATAACTATAAACGATTCGATTTTGTGTTCTTAGATTTTTATAAATACTTAGTGTATCAACTCCTTCAAAACCGGAATCAATAATACCTATTAGCACTCCGTTCCCTCGATAACCTGATTGATGCATATAAGGCACATCCATATAATCAAGCACATTCTTTGAGTTGGCATAATCAGTCAATGTATTTGAACTACTTAAGGTACCGCCTAATGTACTACTCATGAGTACGTCTATGTGGTCTATGTATGCCTTAGTAAAAATGGTGTTATGATTCGTTAGTGGATAGGTTATCACAGCTGCATTGAACCATTTCAAAGAATATAAGATATTGGCTCCGCTTAGTTGTAAATCTTCTAAGTAAGTAGAATTTACAGGTAAGTCAATCGTGTCTATTTCAATTTGATTTTGACTCCTTTTTTGAATGGCTCTAGGTGAAAGATATTGCTCAGGTTGAGAGACAGAAAAACTAGATAATAATTTATCTTTAAAAAAAACGACAACTGTGTCGGTTTGTGCTTGTACACATAGCAGATGTAAAACAAAGAATACGACTATCAATAAATTACGGAGTACCATAATCTATAAGAGTATAGTCAATAATATCACCTAAATCAATCTGCGGTGGTGATGTAATTGGAATTTTGTAACTCAAGATTTCCTTATGAATTTCAACAGGCCCTACCCCTTTAGCATAGTAAGTATAACGAACATCTTTACCAATTAAATTACTATTATTCTCCTCTTCTACCTGTAAGGTGCTTGTAAAATTGAAACTACCTACCGTTCTACTTAGGCCTTTGTTTTTGATTTTATACAAGTCTTCAAAACTTGTATTTAAAGCATTCCCGTTCCATGACCTATTGTTATCTGCCGGAAATACTAGTCTAATATATTCTCTGGCAAATTCTACCCTAGATAGTTGATCAGTTGTTTTATAAACGGTCCAAACACTATCCGGTTGTACAGGCCAATCATCTGTTAATTCCGGTTTGTAAAAACGATAAACTTCATGCTTTACAACTCCTGGGGCACTTTCGTAAATATTATAAATTAATTCTTTTACAAAGTACGTAGTATCTGTTACAGTAATATTATAGTTCACATGATGCACTTGGTACACCCAAAATCTTCCGGAGTCTAAAGGATAGTAATCATAATCAACTGTAGAGGGTGTTACTTCTACCGTTTTACGATGACAAGCAAAACTTAATAATATAAAAAAAATAAGAAGGTGTTTATTCTTCATGGTTAAATGATTTTTTTATCCATCCGCCACCAATGACATCGTTGCCTTCATAGAAGACTGCTGCTTGTCCGGGTGCGATGGCTTTTACCGGTTCATGAAACAACACACGCATTTCATCTCCTATTTGTTCGATGATTGCAGGAGCTCCATCATCGTTATAACGAATCTTGGTGATACTTTCTTTAGTGACATTGCGAAGATTTTCATATTTGTTCATTACGAGCTGGTCAACCCACATAGCATTTTTGAACAAACCTTTCTCTTCCGACAATACAACTCTATTAGTTTCTTTTTGAATTTCGGATACAAACACCGGATAACCTAATGTAATACCTAAACCTTTGCGTTGACCAATGGTATAAAATGGATAACCTTCATGTTGGCCTACTACGGTTCCATCTTCCAAAACAAATTCTCCTCCTCTGACTTCTTCTTCTAAGTTGGGATTACGACGTTTTAAGAATCCGCGATAGTCATTATCCGGAACAAAACATATTTCGTATGATTCACTTTTCTTTACTAATTCAGTAAAGCCTTTTTCCGTAGCAAATTCTCGAATGTATTGTTTGGTTAGATGACCTAACGGAAACTTAGTTCGACTTAAGCTTTGTTGTGAAATACCCCAAAGAGCGTAGGATTGGTCTTTGTTTTCGTCTTTTCCTTTAGAAATGACAAAGCGCCCGTTTTCTTCACGAACATTGGCATAATGTCCGGTAGCGATAAATTCGCAGTTCATTTTATCCGCTCTTCGCAATAAAGCGTCCCATTTAATATGGGTATTACACAACACACATGGATTGGGTGTACGACCGTCCAGATATTCTTTATTAAAATGATCAATCACATAATCACCAAATTCTTCACGGATATCAATGATATAATGTGGGAATCCTAACTGAACAGCAATGTTACGGGCGTCATTAATAGAGTCTAAACTGCAGCAACCTGTCTCCTTCTTACTACCACCGGCATTGGCATAATCCCATGTTTTCATGGTCATACCTATCACTTCATAGCCCATTTCGTGCAACATTACTGCTGCTACGGAACTATCAATACCGCCACTCATGGCTACCAAAACTCTACCTTTTGTACTCATTTACAATTAATTCTACTTTGTTTTAAAGGGTAACCCCTCTTAAATCCTATCCACAAACCCTTTGATTTCCCAAATTTATGAATAAATTGTCCTTTTATTGGTATAAACGGAAATATAAAGAGAGTCGTACTGACATGGGATTATTGTTAGACGTTAAAGTCAATGGAATTAGTTCCCTTTCTGAAGCTAGATATGCTGCAGGAATGGGTGTAAAATGGCTTGGATTTGCCTTTTCAGGCGAAAAAGCACAGACTTTGGAGCAATTTCAAGGGATTATGGGATGGTTAGCCGGTGTGGAACCTATCGTTGAGGTAGATCATTTAGATGTAAAAACACACGAGATATTATCCGAAGCATGGGAAGTTCCTTTTATTCAATTCAAATCAGTTGATAAAGAAGTGAGCAAAGCTCCCGGAGTGGAATGGATACAATCTGTTCATGTGGACGATTTGAGTCAACTGGAAACAATCATAGCTCAAAATCTATCTCCTCAGGCTGATTGTATTTTGGTGGATGCGGTTAGCTGTAAAAACTGGACAGATTATAGCTCCATTATTTCAAAACTATCACAGTCGTATTCCATTATTTGGCAATTATCATACGACGAAACGAATGTAAGTAAGTTATTACAAAGTGAATTTGGTATCCAATGTATTGCCCTTAATTCCGGCGTAGAAGACCGTCCGGGTTGGCAAGATTTAGATGATATCATGTATATTTTAGAAGCATTAGAAGATTAATTTTAATATGAAAAACAAAATTTTCACTCTGACACTTAGCCCCGCTTTAGATAAAAGTACAGCAGTAGAAAGAGTTATTCCAGAAAGTAAATTACGTTGTGATACTCCTAAATTTGAGCCGGGAGGTGGTGGCATTAACGTTTCCAGAGCCATTCATAAATTAGGAGGCTCCTCTGTAGCCATCTATCCTGTAGGCGGACATACGGGTGAGTTATTCAAAGATTTATTGAACAAAGAAGGTATTGAACAAATTACCATTCCATCTAAAAATTGGCTTAGAGAAAACTTTATCGTTGTTGAAACGACGACCAACCGACAATTCCGTTTCGGTATGCCTGGACCGGAGTTGTTTGAAAACGAGTGGCGACAAATTTTAGATATTGTAAAAGACAAGGATAATGAATTTGATTATCTAGTGGTAAGTAGTAGTACTCCTAAAGGGGTACCTAATGACTTTTATGGTCAGTTATCTGCCATTGTGAAGGAAAAAAATGCCAAGTTAATATTAGATACCTCCGGACCTGCTTTGAAAGAAGTGTTTAATAAATCCGGAGTGTATTTGTGCAAACCGAATATTAACGAGTTAAGTGAAATTGTTGGTGAAGAGCTAAACACCATTCCTCAACAAGAAAAAGCCGCTATGTCCATTATTCAAAAAGGTCAAGTAGAAGTGCTTGTCGTTTCACTAGGGGCATTTGGTGCTTTCATGGCATCTAAAGAAGGCGTATATCACGTACCTGCTCCTTCTGTAAACAAGAAAAGTACGGTAGGTGCCGGTGATAGTATGGTGGCAGGTATTACCTATAGTTTATCTCAAGGCAAATCGTTGTTCCAATCCTTGAAATATGGTGTTGCCTGCGGTACTGCTGCCACTATGAATTCAGGAACTGAATTATTTAAAAAACCGGATGTGGAATCTCTATATAAATGGATAGACGAGCACGCTAAACAATAATATGAGTACGATCGATCAGTTTGACTCTCCAAAGGAGAAATTCGAAACCGCTCCAAGAAATCAGAAAGGAATGCCCTCGGGTATTCCTTTTATTATAGGTAACGAAGCCGCAGAACGCTTTAGTTACTACGGCATGCGTACCATCCTGACTATTTTCATGGTGGATTACCTACGTATGACAGAACACGATGCGACCAATTGGGGACACACCTTCTACTCTGCGGTTTATTTCATGCCTATCTTTGGTGCGCTTCTATCGGATATCTTTTTAGGTAAATACAAAACCATTTTATCCTTATCGGTCATCTATTGTTTAGGACACTTGATGTTGGCTTTGAATGAAACTCAATCCGGATTAATGTGGGGTTTAACTTTAATTGCTATTGGTTCGGGTGGTATTAAACCTTGTGCTTCCGCGCACGTGGGAGATCAATTTGGACCGGGCAACAAACATCTATTAGATAAAGTATTTGGTTTCTTCTATATCGCTATCAATGTGGGAGCATTCATCAGTTCCTTTGCTACCCCGCTATTATTAAGAGCTTACGGTCCGTCCGTGGCATTTGGGGTACCTGGAGCGTTAATGCTGATTGCTACATTTGTATTCTGGTTAGGTCGTTACAAATTCGTACATATCCCTCCTTATGGTAAAGAGTATTGGAAAACATTAACCAGTAAAGAAGGTTTAGGTGCTTTAGGTCGATTAATGTTTATCTATCTTTTCTTATCCGTATTCTGGGCATTGTATGACCAAAACTCTACCACTTGGATTTTCCAAGCTAAGAGCGGATTCATGGATAAAACGATTAATCTAGGTTTTGTTCAGTTTGAAATTTTACCGGATCAAATACAATTAATTAATCCGTTCTTAATTCTATTCTTGATTCCTATTTTCACTTATCTAGTTTACCCTTGGTTAGACAAGAAGATAGGATTACCTCCATTAAAGAAGATAGTATTGGGGATGGTGATAGGAGCTCTCTCCTATTTGATTGTAGCTTATACGGAAGATCAAATGAGTAAAGGTATCGTAATGTCTGTTTGGTGGCAGCTGTTAGCCTTTGTTGTTATTACTGTAGCGGAGATATTGATATCTGTAACTGCGTTAGAGTTTTCTTATACGCAGGCGCCGATACAGTTGAAATCATCAGTGATGAGTATATATTTATTTTCTGTTTCCTTGGGTAACTTTATTGTAACGGGAGTAAATAATTATAATACGCAAGACGCTATTATTGATAAAATAGAGACAGGTCAACGTACCATGTTAACTCTATCTGAACCTAGAGATTTAGTTCATGGCGAGAAAGTATCTTTTGAAAATTCTATCAATATGTTTTTCGTAGATGCTAAAAAAGATACTATGTCCTTCAATGGCACATTCCATATTGGTAATATATCAGCCGATAAAAAATCATTTGAAGTAGTAGATTCAGGATGGCAATCTATTGCTACATTCACTAAAAAAGACGGACCGTCAGTCATCAAAGGTACCTCTTTCAGTAAAATGAAATTCGGAGCTTATTTTTATTTCTACGCTATCTTTATGATTGTGACGGCGATCGTATTTTCTTTTGTCGCCTCACGATATAAAGGCAAGACGTATATTCAAGGAGAAGAAGAATAAAAATGTCCGCTGTTATTCTCAGCGGACATTTTTATTATCTAAAATATTTCCGTAAAAAGGTTATTGGAAGTTTCCTCCACTACGCCAAGTTCACCTGGTAGTTCCTCTATTGATAGTAGCTGCGAAAGAGATGATTTTGACATATATTTAAGTTTGCAAATTTAATTTATTTAGAACTGCAACAATAAAAGTTATAATTAAAATTAAGATATAGTAAAATACTATCCCCCAACGAAAGCGTCCAATTATCAATGAATAAATAGATGAGATTATTAATAAATAAAAATTACTATCAAGAGTAAATTCAATACGACTTATTGAATTTACTCTTGATAGTAACGGGTTTTGTAATCTGATATATATATTAATATATATATATATATTAATATATATACTCAAGATAAATAAAAGTATATCAATTTTAAGCTTCCTTATAAAATCCATATTTGATTGAATCTAATACATCTGTTTAAACCTGTAATCATAATTTCAATATTTATACATTTTTTCACCTAGAATAAAATTGAAAACACTATTCCATTTAGTCATAACATCAATCTTCATTATTATACTGTGTCTTAACATAATTCAAAAACTTATTCAAAACATAATCTAATTCATTTGTCGAAGTCTGTTCACCAATAAATGTATTTAGTTCTACAAGATTTAAGATATCAGGATTAAATTGTCCAATTCTCTCAAATCTAACTCCACTAGGATTTGTAATAGTGTCATTACCCGTTTCCGCCCTAGGTCGGAGTTTAGCGACGTACTGCATTACCATTTTTTTCTAATATTCTGTCGCGTCTCCGACAAGCAACTACTATACTCAACCTTCACAATGACTCAATATACCTGATTTATCATTACCTATCAAATTGAAATCAATGAAAGCATAATTATATTATTTGGGATAACACAAGTATATTAAATAGTTTCAATAAGACGACGATATACCAGCTAGTTGTCGGAGACGCGGCAATAATTCTTTTCTCTTATTTTATTTGCTTTTGCGCCGCTAAACTCCGACAACGGCGAGACTCATATTTTAAAACTGACACATTAAAAATATCCATGTTGATTGAAATAAAATCAATATATAAGTAACTAGTTTCGCAAAAAGGCAATTCGCTATTATCAGATTCACTATACACAACATATTTTTCTTCATAATAGGATTGTATATATATGTGTTTATTTTTTTTATCAACTTTAACAAAACTAGCAAGATTACCAAAGCCGCTCTCACCAAATGAATAATCGGCTATCATTTTAGTATACAGAATCTTTTCATCATGAACTATATATAATAAAATTGTAGAACTTATTGTATTGTATACAAATCTCACTATATATGCCTCATATTCACCAATCTTAATTTTAGAACATTTTCGTATGTCATCAATAATATAAATATTATTGATACTGTCGTATTTTTTAATGTATTCAACTTCTGTTGGAGTCATTACTTTACCGACACTGTATAAGCTATCAGATTTTACAGTTGTATTTGTTATTTCAAGATAGTTAATAATTGAATCTTCAAAATTATGAACAGAATATAAAATCGTTTTTTTGGATTTTATTTTTCTAAAATTCATTTTATTAAAATGACAACTATCTTGTCCATATGACGCAAAACTTATTATCAATACTAATAAGTTAAATAATATTTTCATGGATTAGTTCCTCTTATTAATTGGTATCTATCTTCTATTTCCATATCTCAACTGCTTTTGCTATTGCATTAACGACCAAAAGCCCAATAGTATATTGAATCAGTTGAACATATTTTCGGGCGCCAATTTATACTCCCTTTTTCTTTTTAAATATAATCCTCTACCTACCCGATATTTATAAAATACTAAAGGAGGAAAACGATATATATACTTCTTCTTTGTATAGCAATTATCAGTTTTATAACTTGGATTATTATAGTCACCATGATAAAACACCACAGATTTGATTTTATTTTCACTAAATAACTTATACTTATAAATTGTAAAACAATGAAAGTCAAATTTACTATCATTATAAAACTGCTTTCTTAACCTTCCATTTTTATCATAGGATTTAATATAAATTCTACAAAATCCATTTAAATTATTATAATCATAATATTTATTTTCAAAATAAAAGGTATCAGCAAATTCAGCATATAATACCTCATGTCCAATAGAATCAAAACAGACTAATACAGTCGCGGGCCCTGCCTCTCCACCACATGGGCCATCCCACTTATAATATTTTATATAAACCTTACCATAATAATCACTACTCAATTCTTTAAAGGATGAATCAACTTTATAGGTTTGAGAATATGTATTCTGAGATATCATAACAATCAATACTGTAATTATATTTCTTAAGTGAAAGTACATAACTAGTTATTGATTTATGAAATATTATTATTCAGATTATACATTGAATTAATATAAAGTAATTCTTCTTTTACGTTCATTATTATACTGAACATAAGATATTTTGTAATCTTTATGAGTAACGTCTTTAGTAAACAGAATTGTTCTATAATAAATAGAACTAATAAATGTTACTTGTGACCTTTTTAGACATAAACTTTTACTATATTTACTTCCACCTTGAATAAATATTCCAGTTTCAAATGAATATTTATTTTGAAACTTATCTATTAGCTTAGTAAACTTAGAAGAATCTCCTTTTTTTTGTATTACAATAAAACTAAACCTTTTGCCTTTCTTCTTATTTGCGTAAGATAAATTATGTAATAAAAAAAAGGAGAGAATTAGAATAAAATACAATTTCATGATTCACAATACTTAATATAAACTAGTAACACTAAATTTGTTTTGTGTTGTTTTTACATATCCAAAACCGTCTGCTACACGCCTTGAATCCTGAGATAATAATAAATCAGGATCTGTAAAAAAATAATCAGCCATATATATATGTATTTATAAATTAACGTAAAATTGTACCTAAATAATAATATGAAGAAGGCATATACTTATGATATTCTACTCCCCAACAGTCGTAATATAATTGAGAGTTAGCATCAATGGGGGGTGCAACAAATTGCCATTCTCCAAACCTAATATCATCTTTGAATTCCCATTTAATAAGCTTAACCTCATATGGTACTGGAATAGGTCTTTTAGTGATAGGGTCGTCAATCCCATTTATGTGTATATATATTATTACTTTTATAGGAACCCCTTTGTCCCAATAACAAATTTGAGAAGTATCTTTCTTCGTTAATTCAACCCACTTACCATCACGTAGTCCATTTACATAAATCCCTTTTTCTAAAATATCTTTTTTAGTCCACCAACTCTTATAATTACCTTCCAATAAATCATTCGAATAAAACATTATTGCCTTAAGAACTCCTTTTTGGGTATTTCTATTAGGATAATAGTACTCTTTCCATTGTCCATTTTTTTTTCCATTAATATAACAACCTGTTTTCATTAGTTTGTATTGATATCCGTAATCTTCTATCCATTCATCCCAAGTGCCATTTTTTATTCCCAACTTATAAATACCCTCACTTACTAAATATCCATCTATATAATTTTTCCAGTTACCTTCTCGAATACTATTTACTACGAACCCTTCGATTTTTACACTTCGACCTTCGACGCGATTAAATTGAATCCAGTAACCATTTTTTACTGTATCACCTTTTACCCAATCCCCTTTTTCTATTTGTTTTTTATATACATTTTCAAAATATACTCGTTTCATAAAAAATGAAATATATTCCTTATTTATGGATTTTATTTTATCATTTTCTCCATAAATATCTATGACAAGATTCCACTGTCGAGTATTTATATTTAATTCTCCATTTATTACAAAAAGAATTTCAGCTAAAGAATCATATTTTTGAAACTCTACATCAGGATGTTTTGTGATTAATGTATCTATATATGTTTGAGCTTGTGTCGAAAATAAATTCGATGCAAGAAATACAATAAAAATAACACCTTTTATTCTAATGAATTTATTCAAAATATATTCCATATATACTTATATCAAATTACAAGTAGTTTTAATTTACTCCACCACTACTCTTTTAACGCTACTACCATTTGTAGTACGTACTTGCACCATATATACTCCAGGTAATAGGTTACTTAGATCTATGGTACGTTGTTGATCTCCTGCATTTTCGCCGTTGTTGGTGTTTCGCGGTTTGCTACTCTACCATTATCAAATATAATAAACTACCGCGTCACCAACAACCTACTGTTTGTTGTCGGAGACGCGGCAACAATTTTTTCTTCTTTTTTTGTTTGCTTTTGTGCCGCTAAACTCCGACAACGGCGAAGAACCGAGAACACTATCTATCACATATCCATACTTTTCAATACTTTCTATTACTATATTATCAGTATTAACATTGTTATATATAATATTTATATTTTTTTAATATAAATATTATAGCTTTTTTTTCTTAGCAAAAATATCTTGAGTAGGCAATTCAAATGAAAATTGTTCAACATATCTGCCTAATTTTATAAACTTAGCTAGATTAAAATTAGTCTGGGCATACTCATCTACATCTGTAATTCTACCGTAGTTGTTGAAAGAAGTCACAATCAATTATTACAGATTGAAATATTAGTTTGTAACCTAAAGCAGGATGAAAATTAATAAACAGTCAACTTTCCTGTTATCTTATTTTCTGATGATATAAATGTATACAGATATATACCTGCAGGCATTCGTTCATCACGAACAATTGAAACTTTATCAGAATTTATAGACTCAATCTGTTTTACTTCATTACCTAAAATATCAGTAATCACTAGTATTCCACTCAAGACAGATGGAAGAAGTAATATCGCACTTTCATTAAATGGATTTGGGTAAACCATTGTTCCACTTAAAGCCGTCTTTACAGCAACAGAAGTTGTAAGCGTTACAATTTGATTAGTCGCATATGTTGATGTACGATAATTAATATTTGTACCGGTACCATTATATTCAAATACTGCCACATAATATGTTGTGTTGGAATTTAATCCAGTAACTGTAACTGATGTACCTGCACCATTATAAATGACAAATGAATTCGCTTCTAACTGACTTCCATTTCCATAGCTATTACTAGCTGAATATAGTGTAGCATCTACAGGTAATTGTGTGATGGTAGACACTGCCTTCATTATAACGATACGTGATTTCCCATCTCCACTAGTCCAATTTATGTTTACGCTTTCTGAGCTTAAATTGGTAAATGTAATATTAGATGAGGGTGTAAGCGGTTCTCTTGTAGCATTATTATTTAACATTAAGCATACATCTCCACCAGTATTGGCAATCGTTAAGTCTTGATTCCCATCTCCATTAAAGTCTGCCAATCCAAATTGTGTGCAAATATTGCTATATGCATCGGAAGCAACAACTCTATAGCCTGCACCATATGTGATATTTTTTGTAAATACTCCCTGCCCATCATTCGTAAAAAAAACAATTCCTTCATCCGCCGTAACAGCAATATCAAGAAAAGCATCTGAATTAAAATTTCCAACAACAATACCTTGCGCATTCATTCCAGCAGACACTAAATCCGGCGTACCAAATGTACCATCACCATTACCTTTAAAAATAACTATATTACCAGGGGTGTTTTTTTGAACAACAAGTAAATCTGTTTTGCCATCCTGATTGACATCTGCCGCTTTTAATCCTCGAGCATAAACACATGAATAAGTTGTAAAAGGAGCAAAACTACCTGCACCATCACCTATTAAAATTGCAATCTTAGAATCAAATGAAGAAACAGTTGATGCGGCTATATCCATTTTCCCATCACCATTGAAATCAGCGGCAACAAGATCAAATGCACCAGCTCCTATTGAAAATGTAACAGGAGAAGCAAAGTATCCATTTCCAGCAGACAGGAATAAAGAAACCCCTCCGTTTGTACTATTGTTCGCTGTCATTAAATCCGGATATCCATCACTATTAAAATCTGCTGAAACAATTGAATAGGGTTGCTTATTAGCACCTGCATCTGTTAAAATAGCAGAATTAAAGCCATTGCCATTATTAACAAATATTACTAATCTATTGGTGGAGATATCACATCCTACTAAATCCATCTTACCATCTATATTCAAATCAACAGATACCAGACCAACCACACCCGTACTTGATGGGTTAAGAGTAGATATTGAAGTGAACGCCCCGTCTCCTCCTCCATAATATACATATATCCTGTAATCTCCCGTACTGACAGCCATATCAACATTTCCATCATTATTAAAATCCGCAGATACTACACAACGCGCATCACCAGGTCTATCATAACTTCTAACAGCCACAAAGGATCCATCTCCTTTCCCTTTTGCAAATCCAAAACTTCTAGAGGCATCATTTACAGATAAAATATCATTTATCCCATCTTGATCAAAATCTTTACATATATAATCAATCATTCCATTACCCAAGGAATACGTTTTACTAGTTGGGAATGTACCTGTACCTGAATTCATAAATATATTTATTCCCGAACAACGGATAATTACATCCAAATAAGCATCGTTATCTAAATCCATACACACAATACGATCGGGCTGCCCAAGCAAAGAACCATACTTAACAAATGAAGAAAAAGAACCTGTTCCGCTACCGTTTGCAACATACAAACCTCCCACTCCAGCACTAACAAGATCCAGATTCCCATCATTATTAATATCCGCTATTGCAATACCGTAAACACTAGTAGCAGGAGTAATCGTTTTTTGACTATAGGTATTAAAAACACCTGTTCCTTGCCCGATTAAAACGGAAACTCCATTTCCAGCAGCAACTACTAAATCTAAATGCCCGTCTTTATTTACATCACCAATAGCTATATCGTTAGGAAGAGCTGCAGTAGTATAATTAACAGCTGCAGCGAAATTTCCCGTACCATCTCCAATTAAAATAGAGACAGAATAACCATAATTGTTCGTAACAGCTATATCTGTTTTCCCATCTTCATTAAAATCTCCTGCAATAGCATTTGAAGGGGAATCCCCTACGGAATAAAATTCAGGAGCTGAAAACACTCCCGTTCCATCGTTTAGGAGTATATAAATTCCATCTGAATAAGGACTAACTATAATTAAATCCATTCCTCCCGAATTATTGATATTAGCAGGTGTTAATTTAGCTGGATAAGCGCCCCCATCATATGCCACCGCAGAACTAAATCCTCCAGTTGAAACACCTTTCATGACATAAATTTGTCCAACCATTAAATTATCGGAACAAATAATATCCAATACGCCATCTCCATCTACATCCATATTGGTAGTAAATAGTGGTGAAGCAGCTCCTACTCCTAACATGGGATATAATGTAACAGCTTCCATCTTAACTTGTGATAAAGAAAAGAAAGGATTGAAAAGGGATGCTAAAAACAGCCAAAATAGATTTTTCATATGTATTAATAAAAAGTGTAAAACAATCGGTTACTAGAACTTATACTAAACTTTCACAATGACTCAATATACCTAATATAACTTTCCCTTTCAAATAGAACTATTATCAGTTCTATAAATTGAATTAAGATAAAAAACCACAGAAGGTTGTGGGTGACGTGGCAGTTTTGTTTGAATCATATATAAAAGATTATTGTACCGCTAAACACCAACGGCGAGGCAATAATAGCCTATCGAGAACTAAATAAACAAAAAAGCTGAGTAAGAATCTTCCCTACTCAGCCTTTTTTTTAATTAAACATAGCCAATGAAATTAGTTGGAATCTCCAAAGAAGATATAATACCCCTCCGGTTAATAATATCATAAACAACAGATATTGCCACAGTGGAATACCTTTTGATCTGAATGGATCATTGGCATTAACTTTTGCATTCTTAGGTAAACTTGCAATTTGAGTTAAGGTGTTACCAAAAGGTATATTCACAATTACCTTCGCATTGACAGCCCATCCATTAGCATCTAATATAAGAGCTAGGTTACGTTGACGAAGTTTGAAGAAAGCCATAATCATAGCAGGTCCTGATATTAATAATAAAATACCTAAAACAGCTAAAGGCATTTTCCACCAGGTAAGTCCCATGAATCCGGCCAACACAGATGCGAGTGCTGTACCTATAGCTCCTAAAGCTAAACCTATCGCAGCGAAGATCCCTACAAATTTTCCTACATCAAATGGTGCTGGTGGCGGAGTTGCCGCTGCAGGTGTAGGTGCCGTAGCTACTTTCGTTTCTACTCCTTCAATATTGGTGGTCATGTCAGTCATTACCTTATTATCTTGTTCGGAAGCGAATTTATTTATTTGCTTATCAATGAAACGAGAGATTTTTCTATAAGGCGACCAAAATGCTTGCGTAATACTAATAGGATTTTCTATAATTTTAATAATAGTAGCGTCATAAGCTAATCCTTTTCTATCGTAGAATAAAGCATTTCGTCCTACAATTAAATTATCTATGTCTCCATTGGTTAACGCCGCAACAATAGTCATAACTTCTCCTGTAGCTTTGGCTACGCATTTGCAATAAATCAAATACATACCACTTAAGGATACCATCATATCATGACGACTCATATCACTCACTTTAATACATAAATCACAACTACGTTGATCAATATACAAAGTGCCTGATTGGAAAATGGCTTTATGATTGGGTGAATAGAAATCGTAAAAAGTAACAAAATTCTTAATTAACGTAAATAAGTCTCGATAATAACGAACTAGTTTATCTACTAAGATAATATTATTAGCTTCTATTTCTAATGCTTTATCATTTTCAATCAGCTGAAATAATTCTTTAGAAATTGATTCAGCTAATATTTCTCGAATTCTTTTCAATCCTAAAGTCTCTATCTCCTCACCTTGCTTTTCGGCTTTCCAAGCTTCAAATTCATGAAACTTTTCAGCAATTATTTTCCAATCGCTTTCAGTTATTGATTTTTTACCGGGAAATAGATGATCCGTGATTAAAGATCGCAGTCGAGAAATTTTACCTTCCCAAGCAGGATTAATCCCTTGTTCCAAGGGAAGTTCTTTTTGTGATTCTATCTTCGCTAATGGGAATGTCTCAATTTCTCCTAAACAATTAGTCAAATCTTTTGATGTGATAGATTCAACACGGGCAGTCAATAAATTCAAAACAGCAGTTGTATCCTTATCGAAAGTGGCTAATCGACAACGCAAAAAATAATCTTCAACTTTTGACTTTATGGATAAATATAATAAGTAACTTAACTCGGTGTTTTCTTTGAATGGCAGAATATGAATATTGCTTTCTGCCTTTTTGTACCATTCCGAATAGTGATGACAGGATTCTAAAAACTTAGTTAAATGTTCTTGAGTGATACCTTCTTTCCCACCACGATCCGTTGTGCTTCCTAAGCAACTAATAATATCCTTTAATAATTGTTTCTGAGCATCAGTGGAACAAGAATCTTCGGTAATGACTCCATCGCCATTGTATGCCGTACCATTAAAAATCTTAACAATATCCGATGTCTCTTCAACAGTTAAGCTATCCGCATCTGGTTTACCTAAATTCTTCAGTATGTTTTTAGCAGAGGCCATTAAAATCTTACCTTCCTCACTATTCTCATTGATAGCACTTAATGGGAATACAGCTGACTCTTTTTTTAAATCATCCGGATTGTTGATAATACCACCAATCCATTTTACCGCAGCTAAAACTTCGTTCACTTTAATGTGTCCATCATGATCACTGTCTATTAAATTCAACGTAGCAGCATCAATTTCTAGTCCGCCTGTAGGACAACTTAATACCGTCCATAACTTTTGATCTAAATGCTCTAGAGCTAAAATATCTCGTCCTGAATCAAAATTAACCCTCTTTACACCTCCAACAGAAGAAAAGGTCCATTCGTAATTTTTATTTTGCATGTTCTACTTTTGGTAAAAAACTAATTAACTTCTGAATATAATAAATGATTTTAATACATAGAGTCGACATTCGACGACTTGTGTTTATCCTTACACTTTAATCCATTAGATTATAAAATTCCCACCATTAAAATGGTGGGCTACCTACAGAGATGACCGTTAGAAGTTGAGATAAACTATCATCGGAGGTTTTAGGCGGCCCACGGTTTTAACCGTGGGGATCTTTAAGTTTAGTTTGAATCAATATTTATCATCCTAAAAAACGTCAAAAAAGCCTTTCTTTCATACATCACTTGTTTTTCTCCTTTTAAACACCTAATTTTGTGTCATTCGGTATATTCACGTCGTAAGGTTGAGTATTCTGAAAAATACCTTCGTCCCAAAGCTCTTGAAGCTTTAATGTATCGCTGATTCGGTTATCTAAAGGTATTTTTCTCCCGAATAGTGTACATTTTAATCCATTAAAAAAAATCTATGTTATTTACAGACCTAGGCTTATCAGAAGCCTTAATGCAAGCTATTGAATTAACTGGCTATACAGAAGCTACGCCTATTCAAGCTCAAGCTATTCCCGTGATCATGAACGGGTCAGATGTTACAGGCCAAGCACAGACCGGTACCGGTAAAACTGCTGCTTTCGGTATCCCGGCAATTGAAAGAATTGACCCGGATAAAAAAGGAGTTCAAACATTAATCTTATGTCCTACTCGTGAACTTGCATTACAAGTTAGTGTAGAACTTAAAAAGTTAGCGAAATTCAAAAAAGGTGTTTTTATCTCTACTATCTATGGTGGTGAGTCTATGGAACGCCAAATAAAAGACTTACAAAAAGGAGTTCAAATCGTTGTAGGTACTCCAGGTCGTGTGATTGATCACATGGATCGCGGTACGCTTAAAACACATACTATTTCTCAAATCATCTTAGATGAAGCGGATGAAATGTTGAACATGGGCTTCCGCGAAGATATTGAATTAGTGCTGGACAGATTGCATGAAGATCGCCAAACGATTCTTTTCTCGGCAACCATGCCTCCTGCTATTTTACAGTTAACCAAACGTTATCAAAAAAATCCTGAATTCGTTAAAATTCAGAACAAAGAAGTAACGACTAACACCATTGAACAGTACTATTACATGGTGAAGGAATCCATGAAAATGGAAATCATGACGCAATTAATCGACATGAACAACCTTCAGTTAATGTTAGTATTCTGTAACACAAAGAGAAAAGTAGATGAAGTAACTGAAGAGTTACGTTCATATGGCTATAAAGCTGTTGGTTTACATGGTGACAAATCTCAAAAAGATCGTAACGATGTAATGAACAAATTCCGTAAAGGTTTCGCTTCTATCCTAGTAGCTACTGACGTTGCTGCTCGTGGTATTGACGTTTCCGGTGTGGACGCTGTAATTAACTATGATGTACCTTTGGATACTGAAAACTATGTACACCGTATTGGTCGTACTGGTCGTGCAGGTAAATTAGGTAAATCTTTTACTTTAGTAACAGGTGAAGACCGTTACAAAATGCGTGACATCGAAACGTATACTAAAGCTGAAATCAAACGTACGCCTACTCCTACTAAATTAGAAATGTTAGCTTATAAAAAAGCGAAACTTTCTCAGCGTATTCAATCTTCAATTGCAGAAGAAAACAATCAAGATTGGGCTGCAGTATTAGATGAGTTCGAAGCTGAAGGATTAAATGTACGTGACGTAGCTGTAAGTTTATTACGTCAAGTATTCCCTGAATTACAAGATTTATTGAAGCCGGAACTTCCTCCAAAAGAGCGTAACTCTAGCAGAGATAGAGACGGTAGAGAGCGTAGAGATGACGGTGGCAGAGAGCGTAGAAGCGGTGACCGTTTCGAACGTAATAACAGAAGCCAAAGTCGTGAGCGTAGCGGTGGTAAATCCGGTAAATTCTCAGGTGAAAACATGACTCGTTTATTCTTTAACTTAGGTAAAAAAGATAGAGTTAATCCTGGAGATATCGTTGGTGCTATCACCGGTGAATCTAATATCAAAGGAAGCCAAATTGGTCAAATCGATATCTTCGATAAATATTCTTTCGTTGAAGTTCCTCACGATGTAGTAGACAAAGTGATGACTGGAATGAAGAATAACAAAATCAAAGGTAAGATGGTCAATATCGAAATTGCAAACGGTCGTTGAGCCATTTACACTTCATAAATAATATCGAAACAGGTGTATTGGATGAAGTAGAATCCGGTCACGTAGTTCGAGTATTAAGAAAATCTGAAGGTGATATCATTTCACTAACGGATGGTAAAGGCAAAATTGCCGAAGTAAAAATAACACAAGCACACCCTAAAAAGTGTGCTTTTACTATTTTAGAGGTAAAGGAAATTCCTTACACTATTCCCTATTCTGTTCACTTAGTTATAGCTCCACCTAAAGCATCTGATCGTTTAGAGTGGATGTTGGAAAAGTTAGTAGAGACAGGTGTCAATGAAATCACTTTTTTACAAACGGAACATAGTGAACGAAAACAAATCAATATCGATAAGCTAAAAGCTCAAGTTGTATCTGCGATCAAACAAAGTGGACAAGCTTGGATGCCTCAACTTTATGATATGATTTCTTTTTCATCCTTTATTCAGAATTCTCAAGCAGATCAAAAATACATTGCTTACTTATCCCAAGAAAAATTATCACATCTGAGTAAGAAAGCAGAAACTTCCGGTAAGATTATTATCCTGATTGGCCCTGAAGGTGATTTTTCAGAAAGCGAAATAAATAAAGCTATCCAAAATGGTTATTCCGGCGTAAGTTTAGGAGATAGTATTTTACGTACAGAAACTGCTGGATTTTTAGCTGTAAATATGATACATTTAAAACATGTTTTGGAATCGAATTAAATCAACAATAACGTTAGTTGGTATACTCTTTTTTAGTGTACTGTTCTTTTCATCTTCCATTCACTCACCGTCATTTAAAATTGCTAAGCTAAAATACGCAGGTGGTGGAGATTGGTATGCCAACAAAACATCGTTACCTAATCTAATTGCTTATTGCAATAAATATTTAAACACCAATATCTTTCCTAATGAAGACGTTGTTGAAGTAGGCAGCCCTACTCTATTTCAATATCCTTTTGTACACATGACCGGTCACGGAAATGTAGTATTTTCATCTACCGAGGCACAAAATCTTAGAAACTATTTAATTGGTGGTGGATTCTTACACATAGATGATAACTATGGAATGGACAAATACATTCGTGCTGAATTAAAGAAAGTATTTCCGGAGTCTGAATTGATTGAATTACCATTCACACATCCCATATATAGTATGAAATATAAATTTCCGAATGGTTTACCTAAAGTGCACGAACATGATGGTAAGCGTCCTCAAGGATTTGGTATTTTATACGAAGGGAAACTAGTCATTTTTTATACCTATGAATGTGATTTAGGAAATGGGTGGGAAGACCAACAAATCTATAATAATCCACAAGATGTAAGGGAAAAAGCGCTTCAAATGGGTGCTAATATTGTTACTTATGCACTTACGACACCTTAATGTAGTTTTAATAGTATTTTTACATGATTTTTGTCAACTTTTTTCGTATTTTTGTTGTTCTAATTAGAGTTCAACCAAACAAAATATAAAAGTGACCGCTGTAATCATCTTCTTTATTGCCCATTGGTATCTGTCTTTATTCAGTCAGACCTTCTTCTTACATAGATACTCTGCTCATGCTATGTTCCATATGAACAAGTTTTGGGAAAAATTCTTCTATGTATTCTTATATCTAACTCAAGGTTCTTCTTATTTAGTTCCTAGAGCTTATGGTGCTTTACACCGTATGCACCACGCTTATAGTGATACTGAAAAAGATCCACACTCTCCGTTATATTACCGTAATGCAGTTGCGATGATGTGGAGAACAAAGGATATTTACAACGCTGTACTTAGACGTACAGAAAAAGTAGAAGAGAAATTCGAAAAGAATTTACCTGAGTGGGCGTTCATCGATAATATCGGTGATTCTTGGTATTCAAGAATTGTATGGGGATTAATTTACATCTCCTTCTACGTGTACTTCGTACCGGCTAACATGTGGTATTTATACCTATTATTACCTATCCACTTCTTAATGGGACCTGTACATGGTGCTATTGTTAACTGGTTTGGTCATAAAGCTGGTTATGTTAACTTTGACAATGGTGATAACTCTAAAAATTCACTTCCTATGGATATCTTCTTAGGTGGAGAATTATTCCAAAACAATCACCACAAATACGGTAGCCGTCCTAATTTCGCTATGAAATGGTTTGAAATAGACCCTACCTACCCGATAATGAAAGGATTACATTATCTACACATCATCCGAATCGTCAATACGACAGCATAATAAAAGGGGCTTTTAAAGCCCCTTTTTCATTTTTAGCCCTATCTTTTTTCTGTGTATAAAGCTGTTGAAAAACGGGGTGCAACGTCCCTTTTGCTTATGGTATCTTTAAACCTTATAAAACCATAATTAACCCCCCTTTGGCGGCATGCAATTAAGTAAATTAGAAATTAAGGGATTTAAAAGTTTCGGTGATAAAGTAGTCGTTAACTTCGACGAAGGTATTACCGGGATTGTAGGGCCTAATGGTTGTGGTAAGTCCAATATCGTGGATGCCATCCGTTGGGTACTAGGGGAACAAAGAACTCGTGCACTACGCTCCGACAAAATGGAGAACGTGATTTTTAACGGTACTAAAAACCGTAAGCCACAACAAATGGCAGAGGTTTCCTTAACGTTTAACAACACTAAGAACTTACTTCCTACGGAATATTCTCAGGTAACTATCACTCGTCGTTATTATCGTACAGGTGACAGCGAATACCTTTTAAACGGTATTACTTGTCGTTTGAAAGATATCCATGACTTATTCTTAGATACAGGTATTGGCTCTGACTCCTACGCCATCATTGAATTAAAAATGGTGGAAGAAATCTTGAACGATAAAGATGGTTCTCGTCGTGAATTATTTGAAGAAGCTGCCGGTATTTCTAAGTTCAAACAACGTAAGAAACAATCCTTAAAGAAATTAGAGGAAACTGATAAAGATTTAGAACGTGTAGAGGATTTGCTTTTTGAAATCAATAAAAACTTAAAGCAATTAGAGAAACAAGCTAAACAGACTGAGAAATACTACGAGATTAAAGAAGAGTATAAAGTAGCTAGTATCGATCTAGCTAAAGTGAGTGTAAAAACACAACACGAAGAACTTCAGACTTTATCTCAGTTTATAGACGAGAAAAATGATCGTAAAACTCAATTAAATGCTGAGATTAACGAGCAAGAAAGTACCGTTGAAAAATCGAAATTAGAAATCCTTACGACAGAGAAATTATTAGCGGATCGTCAACGTACGTTGAATGAGCACGTGAATAAAATCAGAACGTTTGAAAGTGATAAAAAAATCAAAAACGAGCGTTTAAAATACTTATCGGATAAAAGCACTTCCCTAACCGAACAAATTGAACTGGATAAAGAAAGCAATGAAAGAGCTTCCTTTAGTTTAGAAAGTTTAGTTACGGAGAAAGAAAGCGCTGAGAAAGTGTTGGATGAGATTCGTCTGAAAGTTGACAAACTGAAAGAAGATTACGAAGCTCAAAAAGAATCGAATCGTTTAATCCAAGACGAAGTAAACACCGCTACTGCTCAATATAAACAAAAGCAGGAAGATGTTTACCAATGGAATAAACAGTTAGAAATCTATGCGATGCAACTTTCGACATTCAAGCAAGAATTAGAAAAGACATCCACCGATTCTAATAACCAATCAGCCAACCTAGCTCAATTTGAATCCAAAGCCAATGAAATTAAAGTGGACTTGGATGCGAAAAATGCAGAGTTAGAGAAGTTGATCCAACAGGAAGAAGATGTTCAAAACCGTATTCAAAGTTTAGAGAAAGACATTGAACAAATACGCGAATCATTAACCGTGGTGAACCGTAATTTGGATGCTAAACAAAACGAATATAGCTTAACTAAATCGATGGTGGAGAATTTAGAAGGTTTCCCTGAAGCCATCAAATTCTTAAAAGTGAATGCTGCTTGGGGCAAGGATACTCCTCTCCTTTCAGATATCTTAACGTGTGACGAGCAGTACCGTTTATGTATTGAGAATTACTTAGAAAGTTTCATGAACTACTATGTAGTAGAAACTGAAGCTCAAGCAGTACAAGCAGTCAATTTATTAAGTGATGCGTCAAAAGGAAAAGCTAACTTCTTTGTTTTATCGCGCTTCCAACAATTCAATCCTACTTCAGTTCAAAATCATAATGGTTGTGTAGCTGCTTTAGATATCGTTGAATATGATTCTAAATACAAAGGCTTAATCCAATACATCTTGGATGCGGTTTATGTAGTAAAAGAAAACCAAGAGGCACTTCCGGATGCTCCTAATTCCATTTTTATTACGCAAAATGGTAAGATTGCTAAGCGTAAATTTAGCATCTCCGGTGGTTCGGTTGGTTTATTTGAAGGTAAACGTATAGGTCGTGCTAAGAACCTTGAAAAACTAGAACAAGACATTCAACAAGCAACTCTTCAAATTGAGCATATCAAAGTTGATTTAGATGCCAAATTAAAAGAGTTCTACTACTTAAAAGAGAATACGCATAAGTCGGCAATTGAAGATGTACGTCGTGAAATCAACTTGATTAACAACGAGTACATTGCTTTAAAAACGAAGAAAGAACAATTAGCCGGAATCTTATCTGATAATTCATTAAGACATGAAGATATTCTTGAGAAAATTCAGAATGTTCAAGATGAATTAGAAGAAACAAAACCTAAAGCGGAAACCGGTAAAATAGATTTAGAAGCATTAGAAGAAAAGCTTAATGTATTAAACGATCAGCTATCGGAATTAACCACGGAGTTAAGTAATAAGTCGGCAGTTTATAACTCCGAAAACTTGTTATTCCATCAACAACAAAACCGAGTTAATAGCTTAGACCAAGAAATATCATACAAACAATCTACGTTTGACCAAAGCAAGGTTCGTATTGAGAAAAACTCCGAAGACCTTGAGAAAACTAATGATGAGATTAAATCATTAGTAGATGGTGCGGATGTAAGCGAAGACGAATTAGTAGAATTATACAAAGAGAAAGAAAGTATTGACCTTGGTGTTAATGAGGCTGAAAAGGAATACTATGCCTTCAAGATTAAGGTAGATGAAATGGAGAAAGCAGTTCGTGATTTACGTCGTTCACGTGAAGAATGTGACGAAGCGATCATGGAACTTCAAACTCGTATCTCTGATAAAAAACTTGCTTTAAGCTCCATCAAAGAACGTCTATCTGTTGAGTTCAACTTAGACTTAGATGAAGTATTAGGAAATATGGATCATTCTTCAGAGGAATCACAACAAGAGTTACCATCTGAAGAGGAATTAAAAGAACGTGTTCAAAAGATTAAAAATAGCTTAGATCGCTTAGGTCCTATCAACCCAATGGCGATGGAAGCATACCAAGAGATCAAAGAACGCCATACATTCATCACTACACAAAAAGACGATTTATTAAAAGCGAAAGACTCTTTATTGTTAACCATCAGTGAAATTGATGGGGTAGCAAAAGACACCTTCCTAGATGCTTTTGAAAAAATCAGAGATAACTTTATTAATGTATTCCGTTCTCTATTTACGGAAGAAGATACTTGTGATTTGAAATTAGTAGACCCTGAGAATCCATTAGAGTCTGCGATTGACATCATGGCAAAACCAAAAGGAAAGCGTCCGTTAACCATCAACCAATTATCCGGTGGTGAGAAGACCTTAACTGCGATTTCCTTACTATTTGCTATTTACTTATTAAAGCCAGCTCCATTCTGTATCTTTGATGAGGTGGATGCTCCATTAGATGATGCAAACATTGACAAGTTCAATAACATCATTCGTAAATTTGCCGGTGAATCTCAATTTATCATTGTAACTCACAACAAACGCACTATGTCAAGCACCGATGTAATCTATGGTATTACCATGATTGAACAGGGAGTCTCCCGACTTGTACCTGTAGACTTAAGGTCGCTAGCTTAGCAAATCAGCAGCTTTGGATTGGAAAGCGCAAGTAGACCCTGCTTGCGCTTTTTTTATTTATAAATTTCTTCAATTTTTTCTTTGCATGCCACTTCCAATTGAGGGAAGTAAGTAAAAAAAGCCTCTTCTAAAAAGTCATATTCTCTTTGGAGTACCTCTATCCCCTTTTCCATATTGGAGGTAAAATTCGCTCTACGTGACATACCATTAAACACACGTTGTAAGCCATCGAAATTAGCGTAATTGACCAGCCAGTTTTGCTTCATCATATAAGGAAGCAACTCTTCTACCCTTTCAGGCATATTGGGCTGTTGTTGCATGAATTGATAGATCATAGCAGCATATTCTTCTATTGGAGTTGGATGAAATTTTGACCAGTGTTTCGACAAAAAATGATCATAGTACAAATCCACCACTACAGCATTGTACTTATGAAAATCCTCCTGGATTCTTAACTTAATATCATGAGTAACGGGATGTGTGTCGGTGAAATGATCTATAAATCTATGAAGGATTATTCCTTTTTGAATATCTTCAGAAAAAGTTTGAACTTCTTTACCTCTAATAGAATCGGCGATAAAATTACCAACCATTAAATCAGAAGGTTCACCGGATAGATATAGATGAGCTAAGAAATTCATATTAAAAGATAGCTCTATTTAATAAAATAAAAAAGGCCTTCTGTTATATTCTTCTAAAGAACCATTCTTTGCTTTTTATAATTTAGTCAAAAAAACTAAAGTCTAGAATCCAAATTCTCTATTGTAATAAATGAAAGACTTCAAGTAAAACCCAAACAAGAAGTTGGACTTTATTTAAAATAATAATTGAAAATATTTTTAATAACGGGGGTAAAGACTGCTAAATACACAACTACAATTAATATGGACTTAAATACAATTTCCCATACTCCACGGTCAGTTTTTCTGTACAAATAAAATGCTGTTGTTCCGCTAATAATCAAAACTAATAACAAATAATCTATTCGGATGAAACTTTGAATAGAAACAATAATAACAAGTAGCACAATACTTAAGATGATGGTATATAAATTTTTCATCTTAATCTTCTAAGTCAGGTTTATTAAAGTTTTTGAAAATATTAATTCCAAAACCAAACAAGAATGCAGGGCCTGTTGGGTCAGAATCTTCAAAACCAGGTGTTGTATTTACTGTTTTGTTAATACCAACTTGTAATTCAGTATAAAATCTCCCACCAACATAGTACTTCAAACCTGCTAATAAACTATAGGATTCGAAATCAGTAGCGATACCTCTATGCACATCCTTATCACCCCTCACATAATGAAACGAAGCTATAGTATAGCAGTTGTAAAACGTTTTGGAGATTGGAATAATTTCTTGTGAAACACCAATACCATTGTAACGGATACCGGGAGCCAATCTTAAATTAGTACCTCTATATCTTAAATCTAATGCAGGTATGGGCACATAGCTCGCTCCTCCATAACCAATAAACACCCCTACATTAAAGTGTTTTCTAGGAGGTGTTTCTATTTGTGCAGAAACAGAATGAAGTAAGAAAAATAAAAAGAGAACAGAAAATAATCGTTTCATTTATAATACTGGTTAACCTAAACTTTCAATAATAAAATTGTGATTAGTATAAATACAAATATCTGCTGCAATGGTTAAACTTTCACGCACCATTTCTTCGGCTGTTAAATGGGGAGCATGTTTTTTTAAAGCTAATGCTGCCGATTGAGCATACATGCTACCGGAGCCTATAGCTAAAATATCCTGATCAGGTTCAATCACATCACCTGTCCCACTTACTAAAAGCAATTCATCTTTGTTGATACAAATCATCATGGCTTCCAGTTTTCTCAAATAGCGATCCGTTCTCCAATCTTTAGCTAATTCTATAGCAGCACGCTTCATTATACCTCCATAAGCACTTATTTTTTCATCAAAACGCTCCATAAGAGTAAATGCATCGGCTGTTGAGCCCGCAAAACCTATAAGTATTTTACCGTCATTTAATTTTCGAACCTTTTTCACATGGTCTTTTACCACTGTATTACCTAATGTAGCCTGCCCATCTGCTCCTATCGCCACTTTCCCATTATGTTTAATAGCTACAACAGTAGTTGATCTAATCTTTTCCAATGTAATTTATTGCTTTATTTTATCTTAAATATAATTAAAGATTTGTGGATTAGTAATCTCTATTTTTAATTATCTTTCGAGGATATATTATTGACTAAATGAAGCGTGTCGTCATCACCGGAATGGGAACTCTTTGTTCTCTGGGTAAAAACAATCAAGAATTCGAATTCAATCTATTTCAAGGACATAGCGGTGCTGCCCCCATTACCTATTTCAATGCAGAAAAGTTTAAAACTCGATTTGCTAATGAGATAAAGGGGTATAATCCGGATGACTATTTCCCCAAAAGTGAGCATAGAAAATACGACTTATTTACCCAATATGCTCTAATTACAACGCAAGAAGCTCTAGTCCAATCTAAATTATTAGACTATCCATTTAATCCTCTTCGAGTAGGAGTTATATGGGGTTCAGGGAATGGAGGTATCCTCACTACACAACAACAAATAGGTGAATATTATTCAGGCGATGGAACACCTCGCTTCAACCCATTCTTTGTTCCAAAAATGCTAGTGGATACCGCTTCAGGAATGATTTCATTGAAACATGGATTTAAAGGGATTAACCATACTACCGTAAGCGCTTGCGCATCGGCTACAACTGCTTTAGCAGATGCCTTTAACTATATTCGTTGGGGAAAAGCCGATGTAATCATCTCAGGTGGTTCTGACGCCCCAATTAATGAATCCTTAATAGGTGGATTTGGTGCTCTAAAAGCACTGTCAACTCAAAACGACTCTCCTTCCAAGGCATCCAGACCATTTGATGCCGAACGTGATGGTTTTGTGATGGGCGAAGGTGGCGCAACTCTAATATTAGAATCTTTAGAACATGCCATAGCTCGTAATGCTCCTATTCTAGCTGAATTAGTAGGTACGGGCATGTGTGCTGATGCCTATCATATGACAGGTTCTCATCCCGAAGGTGATGGAGCATTTAGAGGTATGTCGGAAGCTATTCAAGAAGCAGGAATCCAACCGGAAGATATTGATTATGTCAATCCGCATGCAACTAGCACTCCTGTAGGAGATGACAGCGAATTACATGCTATGAAAAAGCTATTTGCTAATTCTACTAAAACGTATGTAAGTGCTACTAAATCTATGACTGGACACTTACTTGGGGCTGCCGGTGCTATTGAATCTGCTATCTGTGTATTGGCAATTCAAAAACAAATGATACCTCCTACCATCAATACTAAAAACCCATTACCAATGGATAATCTTCATTTGGTTATGGATAAAAGCAAATCTCACCCTATCCAATATGCTTTAAATAACACATTTGGATTTGGTGGTCATATAGCTTCTATTATTTTCAGAAAATATGAATAGGTTTTAATCGTTTTTACGTAAATTATACGTATGAGATTAATACTACCGTTTTTATTGCTACCTATTTCCTTGCTTGCCCAAAGTATTAAAAAGGAAAATTTAGGTCCCAACATTAATACAAAACTAAACGACTTAGCACCGGTGTTATCACTGGATGGTAAGTCGTTATATTTTATCATAGAAGGCCATTCCAAAAACACTCGTTCATATAATAGCAATTCACAAGATATTTGGTATTCTGAAAAAGACAGTAATGGCGTATGGTCTGTTGCCAAACATGCTACTAAACCTTTTAATCAGCGTTTATACAATAGTATTGAATGTATTAGTAAAGACGGAAGTGTTGTGTATATCCGAGGTGCTTATAAAGATGGTGAATATATAGGGTCCGGTTTTTCTTACCTTATAAAAACTAAAACCGGCTGGTCTAATCCCATTCAAATGAATATTCAGGATTTAGAGAAAATGAATAAGGGATTGGTAGATGCTATGCATATTTGCAGTGATAATAAAACCATGATCTTAGCTTTTAGTCAACAAAAAGGAAGTAAAATCAACGACCTATATGTATCTTTTAAAACAGGTCCTAATAGTTGGTCGAAACCTAAATACATTTCCTCTCTGAACACCAAAAAGTATATAGAGTCTACTCCATTTGTAGCTGCAGATAATAAAACGTTATACTTTTCAAGTGATAAACCAGGTGGAGTTGGCGGACGTGATATTTATATGACTCAACGTTTAGATGATACTTGGATGAAATGGTCTACTCCTCAAAACCTAGGAGATTCTATCAATACAGAAGGATGGGATGCTTATTTTATCACGGATGCTTCAGCTCAATATGCCTATATTGTTTCCAATCAAGATAGCTATGGAGAATCTGACATTTTCAGATTTAGACTACCACAAGTTGCTCAGCCTACACCTGTAGCTATGGTTACAGGCACCATCCAAGACAATGATAATAAATTAATATCCACGATGGTTGTTGCTATCGACGTCAACACCAATAAAATTATTCAAGAAAGTGCCTGCCATCCTACAACCGGCAAGTTTACTTTATTCTTGAACTACGGTAGTGACTACATTATTACATTAAAAAACAATTATCAATATACTCAACCGGTTGAAATAAGCCTTAGTAAAGATTCGATCTCATACAAAGAAATAAATGTAACACTGGATTATACTGAAGTAAGAGACAATAGTGTTTTAACAGTAAAGCTTCAAAACGAAACCATTTCGCTTACCAGTTTAAATCAAATTATTCAAACCTTGAAAAACAATTCCTACACTCAATTTGAAATAGTAACCACAAATCATAATCTATCAAGTGTTACAGCTTTGAAAAATAAAATTCAAGAATCACTACCATCTTCTTCCATCAAAATATCAGAGGACAATGAAATGCCCTCCGATATGATTGGAATAAAAATTATTCATTAATATTTTCTTTAGGAGGTACAAATAGGATAAAATATAAATACCCTAGAATACCACTTACTAATGAAGCAAACATAACAGCAAGCTTAGCATGTGATTTCAATTCTTCACTCACAAATGCTAAATCAGCTATAAACATTGACATAGTAAAACCGACACCTGCTAAAATCCCTACCCCGAACAACAACTTCCCATTTATATTGTCCGGCAATTTTACCAATTTCAGTTTAATAGCAAGTACCGAAAAGCCAAATACACCTATACATTTCCCGAACACCAAACCACACATAACACCTATACTCACTGGGTGTGCCATAATATCAATTAAACTTCCTTCAATAAGCACTCCGGCATTTACAAAAGCAAATAAAGGCATAACCAAGTAAGTAACTAAATCATGCATCCCATACTCCAAATGTTGTAAAGGAGTTTGTGCATCATCTACTAATTCACGTATTTTTTCTAAAATCAAATTTTGTCTTTTGGAAGTCAAAGTATATTGTATTGCTGGAACATGATTATATTCTTCGATTAAATCATGCATCTGATTATTGTATTCCTCTTCCGTAATTTTAGTTCGAGCAGGTATAAAGAACGCCGCTGCAACGCCGGCAATAGTAGCATGAACTCCGGACATTAAAAATGCTATCCATACGCCACCGATCCCTACAAAAGCATAATACCATACATTTCTAACTCCCATCCTATTCATCATATATAGTACACCCAAAAACACACCGGCATTCACGAGACTTGGAATCGATATATTGGAGGTATAAAATAAAGCAATAACTATTACAGCCCCTAAATCATCTACAATAGCTAATGCTGTTAGGAAAATTTTTAATGTCAAAGGTATTCTAGTAGACAACAATGCCATAATGCCTAATACAAAAGCTATATCTGTAGCCATAGGAATACCCCAGCCAGCATGAAAATCCGGTACATCTCCATCCAAACTCAAATAGATTAGAGCAGGAACAATCATACCTCCAATAGCGGCAATAATAGGTAGTGCGGCCTTTCTTATATCAGATAATTCACCGGCTATAATTTCTCGCTTTAATTCAAGCCCCACTACAAAGAAAAAGATAGACATTAATCCATCATTCACCCAGTGATGAAGAGGTTTGTCTATTTCAAAATCCCCTATTTTAAAATGAATTTGTAAGTGAGTAAAATGATGATACCAATGTTCTGTGGCATCCCAATTAGCCATTACCAGACCTGCAATAGCTGAAAACAACAAAATCCAACCGGAGCTAGATTCGGATTTAATGAATCTAGAAATTATACTTTTAATCTTCATAGGGTAAAAATAAAAAATCCCCTTAAAACAGGGGACTTTTTTATCGAATTACTTAATCATATCAAATGCCATACGATGAGTTCTATCGTAATAGCTTCCTAAGTTTTGCCAGTCAAAATGTTCAGAAGCACTTTCCACGCGGTTACGTTGGATAATACGATCTTTTCTGCTTAGGCGTACAAAGTCATACATTTGACTTGCTAACTGCTCTGCAGCATCGTGGAAGCTTCTGTAGTTACGATTCACTACATACACCCCTTTATCTTCGTTATTAGGAACGTTCTTTAACACATAATCACCAAAACCGGACAAATCGGATGTTACAGCCGGCACACCGGATGCCATACATTCTAGTGGAGTATAGCCCCATGGCTCATAGTAACTAGGGAATACACCTAAGTGACAACCACGAACAAACTGGCTATAATCTAAACCAAACAATGGATTGGTAGACGTAATAAAATCAGGGTGATAAACTACTTTTACTTTATCATACTGATTATTAACCATATTAGAAGATCTTAAGAAATTAAGAATTTCATCTTGTGCGTCGTAAACTAAATTATGAGTTACAACTTTAGGTAAATCATTAGATTTCCAAGACAACAATGTTCTTCTTAATCGCAATCTCCAATAATCATCTACGAATTTATTTAAATCCGGAATTTTCAAATCATTAGAAGCAGCCGTTTCTTGGAACAATTTAGCTTCCACATGTTCTACAATAGAGTGACAGTTATCACGTATCTCTTCCATCACTGCTCTTGAGTGTAATACTTGAGGATTGATAGAGTGATAAGGCTGTTTGGTAACAAAGAACATTACTACTGTAATATCATTGTTCTCTTGTTGCAATCTCCAGTTTAATCTAGCTAATGCTTCTAATGTCAAATCAAACCCTTTGTTTTTATACTCATATCTACCGGAAGTAAAGAAGTATAACGTTTTATCTAAATCGAAGGAGTAACTTTGAAAGAAGTGACCGGTAACAAATTCATGAATCTTATCCTTGTATTTAGCATGCAAGTTTTGATGTTCGTGCCCGGCTGTAAATCGTTCAATATTCAAACCGTTAGGTAATATCATTTCCGGCTGACGACCAAGTAAGTGCACGCATTCTTGTGCCGTTACATCACTGACTGTTGTAAATATATGGGCTCCATGAGCAGCAGCTCTTTCTATTTTAACCGCCGGTTCTATATTAAAATTAATAGCTTCTTTATTCCAATCGTAGAAAGGCAAGTGATCCATATATCCCGGATCATTCATTGCTAAATAACGACCTAATAAAGTAGCGTGAGTAGTAAATACAATGGCAGAAGATTGACCATCTCTTCTCATGTCAGGTATAGCTGTACCGGTCATCCATTCATGGAAATGAGCTATTGAAGAAACTTCTCCTTTCACTTCGTCCAGACATGCTAAAAACTCTTTGGCTAAATAACCAAAAGCCATTACTTGGTTTAATAAATCATCGCCTTCCGGTGAAGAGATACCATGTTTTTCCCAAAGTAAATATTTGATTTCACCTAACTTGTAATAAATGCTATACGGATTTAACAAAACCACTTTAGGCTTACCGGAAACTAACCAGTTACCATATTGTACTTCTATTCCTTTTGCTCTAAGTTTTAATACTGCTTGACCAAACACATCATTGTAATCGTCCGTAGGTTCAAATTCAGCGTTAGCTTTAGCATGAAAATAAGGTCCTATTAAACAATAACGATCACCCCAAACTTCACGCATGGTAGGAACTTTAGAACGTATAACGGTATAAATCCCACCCACTTGGTTACATACTTCCCAAGCTACTTCGGTTAACAAGCAATCTGAATAGTTAGAATTTTGCATTTGATATTTATTAAAAGTCTAAATTTAACTGACATATTAAGGATTTTGTGTTAGAAATAAAAGCACACAAATGTCCCATTCCCTCTCTTTTTTTATAATACACACAACCGTTGTCCAAACACAAGTTAAATGTTGTATCCACTTGATTTATTCCGGCTTCAATTTGATCCATCTCCATAGGAGTATGACCATGAACCACCCATTTCCCATCTGTATTATTTGAATCCGCCTCGAATTTACGAATCCATAACATTGCTTCCTTATCTTCTAACGGATTTATGTTATCAGGGTTAATCCCTGCATGAACATAGATTGCTTGATGTGTTACGTAATAGTAAGGCAAATGTTCCAACCATTCGATGATGTCTTTAGGTACATCATAAACACTATCCACATTAAATGACATAAGTGTTTCAGCACCACCAAACTTCAACCAAGATTGCATCATTTGAGTATCACGCAAGGAATCCAACATCATTTGTTCATGATTCCCTCTTAAAAATACACAATTATAGGTTTGAGATAATTGCATCAAAAACCTTATTACACCTGCACTATCTGGACCTCGATCAACGTAGTCACCTAGAAAAATTAACAAATCCTCTGAACTTAATTCAAGCTTAGAAATAAGAGCTTCTAATGTTTTTTTACACCCATGAATATCCCCTATTACTATATGTTTTGTCATTAGGATTTTATTGCAGCGATTAAATCTTTGTCAAATGGCTTTACTCCGGATCCGTAAAATTTTAACAGCTCCCCTTTTTCATTAATAAGATATTTACCAAAGTTCCATTTAGGAGCTTCGGTATTCCAACCATTTTGAGTAGAATCAGTTAACCATTTATAAATTGGATGTTGTTCAGCTCCTTTGGTGCTTACCTTTTGCATCATTGGAAATGTAACACCATAATTCAGCCTACAAAACTCTTGGATTTTACCGGCATCGCCAGGCTCTTGTCCACCGAAATCGTTACAAGGAAAACCTAAGATGACCAGCTTATCTTTATATTCATCGTAAAGTTTTTGCAAATCTTCATACTGAGGTGTATAACCACATTCAGAAGCTGTATTGACGATTAATATCTTTTTCCCTTTTGCTGAATCCCAATTAAAGGTATCTCCGCTTATAGTAGTCACATAGATGGAGTATAAGGAAACAGGTGGAGTATTCATATTTTCGGGTTTACTTTTCGTCTCGCTGTTATAGCCAAAACAAGACGAAAAAAACATCACTAAGGAATATGGGATTTTCATATTAATTACATTTTTTCAGGAACTTCTATACCTAGTAACAACATATTGGCTTTAATTGTTTCGGCCACTGCTTTACTAATTTGAAGTCGGAAGGTTTGCAACACTTTATCTTCTGATTGAAATACCGGACACTCCGCATAAAAACGGTTATATGCTTTCGCTACTTCATACACATATTGAGCAATCACACTTGGAGAATATTCTCTTCCGGCTTCTTCAATTTTAGCATTATTTCTCATGAGAAGTTCGATTACATCTACTTCTGCCGGATTTAACACCGAACTCAACTCATATGAATCAAATATATTGATATTCATTTCTGCCGCTCTTCTTAACAAGGAAGCGATACGAGCATGTGTGTATTGAATAAACGGACCTGTGTTTCCTTGAAAGTCAATCGACTCTTCAGGATTGAACAACATACGTTTTTTAGGATCTACACGAAGAAGAAAATACTTTAACGCACCTAATCCTAATTGTTGATATAAATTTTCAGCTTGTTCTGAAGAAAGCTCATTGACCTTTCCTAATTCTAACGTTCTAGACTTAGCCGTTTGAATCATTTCATCTACTAAATCATCCGCATCCACCACCGTGCCTTCGCGAGACTTCATCTTACCGCTAGGTAAGTCTACCATCCCATATGACATGTGATACACACCATCAGCATATGGCTTTTGAAGTTTTTTAAGGATTAGTTGAAGTACTTGAAAGTGATAATCTTGCTCGTTACCTACCACATAAATAGACTTATTACAACCGAAGTCTTTATATTTTAACTCCGCAGTTCCTAAGTCCTGAGTGATATATACAGATGTTCCATCACCACGCAATAACAACTTATTATCTAGTCCATCGGATGTTAAATCAATCCATACGGAGCCATCTTCCTTCTTATATAAAACACCTTTGCTTAATCCTTCTTCAACGATATCTTTCCCTAATAAATACGTATTTGACTCGTAGTAAAAATGGTCAAACTGAACGCCTATTTTTTTGTAGGTAGCATTAAAGCCATCATATACCCAGCCATTCATTTTCTTCCAAAGGTCTACTACCGCAGGCACTTGATTCTCCCAATCCAAAAGCATTTTCTGAGCTTCTTTCATGATGGGAGCATCTTTTTTTGCCTGTTCCGCATCGGCACCTTTAGCTACTAATGCTTCGATCTGCGATTTGTATTCTTTGTCAAATGCCACATAGTACTTACCAACTAAGTGATCGCCCTTTAAGCCGCTTGATTCAGGAGTCTCTCCATTACCAAATTTTTCATAAGCAATCATGGATTTACAGATATGTATACCACGGTCATTTACTAAATTAGCCTTTACTACATCATAACCGTTCGCTTCTAGTATCTTGCTAATAGAATAGCCTAAAAAGTTATTGCGTAAGTGACCTAAGTGTAAAGGCTTATTTGTGTTCGGTGAAGAATACTCCACCATAACTTTATCTGCTTTTTTGGCAGGTTTAACCACTTTACCATGAATGATATCCTGAATATTTTGAACATAGTGGTTATCACTAATTGAAATATTCAAAAAGCCTTTCACTACATTGAAACCGGTAACCTCACCTATTGAATTTTTCAAGCTCTCGCCTAAAGAAGTTGCTAATGCCTCCGGATTGGTTTTAGCCAATTTCACAAAAGGGAAAACAACAAAGGTTAATGCACCTTCAAACTCCTTTTTTGTAGGTTCTAAAGCAATTTTATCCGATTCTGTTTCTATACTAAATTGCTCTTTTAGAGCCTGTGCTAATCCAGATTTTATCTTATTTTCTAAACTCATATTTTCCTCCGAATTACAAAGATGCTATATTTTTTTTAATCGTTCACCTTATCGATAAAATGCTCCTTGAGACTCTACTGTATTCGCTGATAATCAATAAAATAACTTTGAATGTATAAAACTAACAAAGAAATAAACTACTGAATCGACTGAAACCATTGATTTAGACTTATTTTTATTAGAATATTGCACCTTTCTTAAATAAAAATGGATAGATACTTCGACTTAATTGATCAAACCTTTTACTTTCCTACGGAAGAGTTCAAATTGGATAACAATCAATTATTGTTTAATGGGGTTCCAGTGATGGAACTGGTAGAGAAATATGGTACACCTTTAAAACTATCATATTTACCTAAGATTAGCTCTCAAATCCAAAAAGCAAAAACCTTATTTAATAAGGCGATTGAAAAACATCAATACAAAGGTACTTATACCTACTGTTATTGCACCAAATCGTCTCACTTTAGCTTTGTTTTGAAAGAAGCTTTAAAGAATGACATTCATATAGAAACATCTTCTGCTTTTGATATTCCAATTGTTAGAAACCTATATAACCAAGGTTTGATTAATAAGAACACATTCATTATCTGCAATGGATATAAGAAGAAATTATACACTGATTATATCACTCAATTAGTGAATGATGGTTTTAATTGTATTCCGATTTTAGACAATCTGGATGAGATTAAAACGTATGAAGAAACTATCACTACTAGCTGTAACTTAGGTATACGACTAGCGGCTGATGAAGAACCCAAGTTTGAATTCTATACGTCACGTTTAGGCATTCGCTATAATGATGTAATGGATTTCTACAAGCAACGTATTGAATCCAATCCTAAGTTTAAACTTAAGATGTTACACCTTTTCATCAACACCGGCATGAAGGATACTACCTACTACTGGAGTGAATTGAGAAGATTTGTACACAAATACGCTGAACTAAAGAAAATCAATCCTGACTTAGATAGTATTGACATTGGTGGCGGTTGGCCGATTAAAACTTCCGTACACTTTGATTACGACTATGCTTATATGGCAGATCAAATTGTAAAGAACATTAAAAATGTATGTGAAGAAGAAGGTGTCCCTATGCCAAATATCTTCACAGAATTTGGTTCTTTTACCGTAGGTGAAAGTGGGGCTGCTATCTATTCTATCTTAGGAAGCAAGCTTCAAAATGATAAGGAAGAATGGTATATGATTGATAGCTCATTCATCACTACCTTACCGGACATCTGGGGCTTGAATCAAAAATACTTATTCCTTGCTGTTAACAACTGGGATAAACCTTATAAGAAAATAAAACTGGGTGGAATTACGTGTGATAGTATGGATTACTACAACTCAGAAGCTCATCAAAATATGTTATTCTTACCGGAGATCCCTAAAGATGGAAAACCTCTAATTGTAGGCTTCTTCCACACGGGTGCATATCAAGAGTCCTTAGGTGGTTACGGTGGAATCCAACATTGTTTAATACCTGCTCCAAAGCATGTATTGATTTCAAAAGATGAGGATGGTAAATTCCATTACGAACTCTTTGCTAAAGAGCAAACAGAAGAAAATATGTTAAAGACCTTAGGTTACTAAGGTCTTTTTTTACTTTTTTAAAATCAAAGCAGCAGCTTCAGCTAAGCTATTCACTTTATGTTTAGCCTTAGTTTCTGTTCCCGGATGTTCTTCAATTAAAATGGTTGGTATATTTAATTTATATGCCGGTGTTATATCTCGTTCTCTATCGCCTACCATAAACGATTGAGTGATATCGATATTATACTTAGCAATCGCTTTCTCAAACATTAATGAATCCGGCTTTCTAGTTAATGAAGCAGTGATGGTTTGATGATAAGGAGAATAGTAATAAGCATCTATTAAATTACCTGATTCTTTATCGAAATAATTGTGGCAATTAAATACATCTTGATGATCATAAATTCCTTTTGCTATACCGGATTGATTGGTAATAATTATTAATAAATACCCTGCATCCTTCAGCGCCTTTAGAGCAGAAACTACACCATCTAATATTTCAAATCGTTCTACAGTATATGTATAATCAACATAATCTTTATTGATTACGCCATCTCTGTCTAGAAAAACACACTTATTTGCCATTTTATCGTTATTTTGCTCAAAATTAACAAAAAAAGGGGAGTTAGAAATGAATGTTATCATTGGTGCAGGTATTTCCGGATTGACATTAGCCTATGAACTTGAAAAACAAGGCAAACCATATTTGTTAATTGAATCAACTTCTAAAGTCGGTGGAAGTATAGATTCTCAATCTATTGGACCTTACCTGTTAGAATTAGGACCTAATTCTATTCTAGTTAATGCTGAACTAGAATCTTTTTTTCAAGAATTAGACTTAATGAATGATTTCGTCGAAGCAAGTTCAGCCAACAAAAATCGGTACATCTACAAGAATAACAAAATCAAAAAAGCCCCTTCCGGTCCATTACAATTATTCTTTGGCAACTTCTTATCATTCAATAGCAAAAATGCCATATTAAAAGACTTATTTCAAAAAAAATCATTCACCCTCACAAATGAATCAGTAAATCATTTTGTATCCTCACACTTTACTAATGAAGTAGCTGATTATTTGGCTGCACCTTTCATTGCAGGCATTTATGCAGGTGACTCTAAAGATATTGTCATGGAATCGGTTTTTCCTAGCCTATACCACACGTATCAAAATAATGGCAGTGTTATTAAATCGGCAATCAAATCAGGTACTGGCAGAAAGAAAACCGGAAGTTTTAAAGGTGGGCTTACTACTTTGACCAAAAGATTACATAGTAAATTAAAAAATATAAAACAGGGTACCGTTAAGTCGTTACAAAAAGTAAACAATGAGTGGAATGTAGAACTTAGTAACAATGAAATAATAACAGCCCAAACCGTCACTATCTGTACTCCCACCTTCGCTGCTTCAGATATACTCCGATCAAGTTACCCAAATATTTCAGAATCATTAGATCAAGTAAAATACGCAGGGGTAATAGGTATGTATTATTCTTTTAAAAAGAAAGACATCCAATTGAATACAGACGGATTTGGAGTTCTATTTCCTCCTATTGAAAAACAGTGGATTTCTGGAACCATATGGAATTCATGTATATTTAAAGACCGTGCTCCTAGTGAAGAATTTATATGCACTTCTTTTATTAGTGATATAATTCAAAAAGACTTATGGAACATGAAAGAAGAAGAGATATTTGAGCGAACTCTTAAACAACTTCAACGTGATTTGCAAACTAATCAAAATCCTGTTTTTTCATTCTTAAAAAAGTGGAAAAAAGGGATACCTCAATATACAATTGAATTAAAACAAGCCGTTGAGAAAGTAAAATCACTTGAAAAAGATCAAATATACTTTTGTGCTAATTGGGTAAACGGCATAGCTTTACCCACATGTATAGAAAATGCTCGTCAATTAAGTACGATACTTTAAAAAAGAATATTATTTTTGTATATGTCCAAAAATCTGGTTGTAGTACCCACATACAATGAAATAGAAAACATAGAAGCTTTAGTGCGAAAAGTTATGTCGCTAGAGCCTTCTTTTGACCTATTAATCATTGAGGATAATTCACCGGACGGAACAGCTGATAAAGTAAAAGAACTTCAAACCATTTTTACCGGTCGTTTACACATGATTCAACGCACGGGTAAACTTGGATTAGGAACTGCCTATATCGAGGGCTTTAAATTCGGCATTCTTCATCAATACGATTATATCTGTGAGATGGATGCTGATTTCTCTCATAACCCGGATGATCTAATTCGACTACTAAATACCTGCTTACAAGAAGGTGCAGATGTAGCCATCGGCAGTAGATATATACACGGAGTTACTGTAGTAAACTGGCCTATAGGACGTGTTTTAATGTCTTACTTTGCTAGCAGATACGTTCGCTTTGTGACAGGCATTCCTGTAGAAGATACAACAGCCGGTTTTAAGTGCTATAGTAGAAAAGTATTGGAGAAAATTCCTTTTGACACTATTAAGTTTGCCGGTTATGCCTTCCAGATACAAATGAAGTTTTTATGTTGGAAGTACGGATTTATATTAAAAGAAGTCCCTATCATTTTTATTGATCGAGTTAATGGCACATCTAAGATGTCTACGAATATTTTCAAAGAAGCAATTTTTGGTGTATTAACAATGAAGTTCAAAAGTCTATTTCAGACTTTTCATTAATTAAATTTTATTGACTTCACCGGAGTTAATCTGGTAATAAAGAAGGTTGGCAAGAATGTTATTAGTAATAATAATACAAAAAATCCTGCTACAATAATCCCTAAAGGAACCCAAGGAAACTCAATAGGAACGGTATTCATATAATAATTTTCAGCATTTAATGGGATAAATTGAAATTCCATTTGTAACCAACAGAATAATAACCCGGCTCCTACCCCTGCCAACATTCCTTTTAGAATAATCTCCAGTCCATTCAAAATAAAAATCCATCGGATTTCTGAAGAGTACATCCCAAGGGCTTTAAACAACCCTACCATTGGTGTGCGCTCTAATATCATAACTATAAGTGTTGCTGAAATTACAAATCCGGATACCATGAATAATAAAACTAAAAACACCGTAACATTTCTATTTAATATATCCAACCAATCAAACAATTGCAGATACTTGTCAGTTACCGTTTGCAATTGCATATCATAATCCATGCTATTATACACATCATTGCTAAGTGAATCGATTCGATTAAAATCAGTCAAATAAATTTCTAAAGCTCCTATTTCATAAGGCTTCCAAGCATTCAATTGTTGTAATAACTTCAAATCTCCCAATACAAAATATTCATCCAGTTCTTCCAGTCCAGTTTCATATATCCCACCTATAACTACTTTTCTAAATCTAGGAGGATTTTGAACAAAATATAACAATAGAGAATCCCCCACTTTTATCTGAAGTTTATCCGCCATTTTCTGACTTATAACAATATTTTTAGAGATAACGCTATCTTCAAAATGAGGGAATGCTCCTTGTTTAATATTACTCTTAAACTCAGTCTGTTCATATTCTGCCCTAACACCTTTAAAAATTATACCATGTACATCCTCTTTGGTTTTAAGTAATGCCGGTTTATGAGCCACTTCCTGCACATTAGCCACATTGGTATTATTCATTAAGTATTTATAAAAGAAGCTCTTTTTATCCATGAAAAAAGGAGCTTCTTCATAGGACTTTTGTGCATCATATTTATTGATGATAATATGAGCACTAAAGCTAAATATCTTTTTCTTAATAGATGATTTAAAGCCCTGAAGCACACAAAGGGAAATAATAGCTAAGAAGAAGGATAGAAAAATGACTATTATCGCTATTCGTTGAACCAATGAGGAAAAAGATTTCCTTTCATTTTTTCTTATTTTGGATGATATAAAATAAAATAGGTTCAATTATCGTAACTTTAGAACATGTTTAAGCAGTCAAATATACTTAATAATCCGTTTATTACCTTTATTTCATTCATAGGAGTTTTTATTGCTCTATATCTGGGAATTAGTTCTTGTCAATTTAACTCCACCAGTAAAATAGTACCTCCTGAAAATACAAGTATCACATCACCTGATAATATTTTAAAAACGGGTGCAGAACAACTAGAACTTTATCTTCATTTGTTGAAAGATAAAAGAGTTGGATTATTAGTTAATACTACTTCTGTAATTGGGAAAACCCACTTAGTTGACACACTTCAAAAGCTAGGTGTAAATATCCAGCTAATTTTTGCACCAGAACATGGTTTTAGAGGTGATGCGGACGCGGGTGAACATGTAGCTAGTTATACGGATCCGAAAACCAAACTACCTGTTATCTCACTTTATGGTAATAATAAAAAACCGGCCGCAACAGATATAGCGAAGATAGATGTTTTAATATTTGATATTCAAGATGTAGGTGTTCGCTTTTACACGTACCTAAGTAGCTTATACTATGCTATGGAAAGCTGTTCTGAAAACAATAAGCTTTTATTAGTATTAGATCGACCAAACCCGAATAATCATTATGTAGATGGACCTGTATTAGATTTAAAGTATAAATCTTTCATCGGGATACTTCCGGTTCCCATTGTATATGGACTTACTTTAGGTGAAATGACAGGTATGATAAACGGAGAAAAATGGTTAAAGGACTCACTACATTGTAAAGTTAAAGTAATACCATTAAAAAATTACACACATACTACTTTCTATCATTTAGATATTAAACCATCACCTAACCTACCTAATGATTTATCAATTCGGCTATATCCTTCTTTAGGTTTATTTGAAGGCACTAAAATTAGTATGGGACGAGGAACACAACAAGCCTTTCAAATTTATGGATCACCTAAAAGCAAAGGTTCATATACATTCACACCTATTAGCATTCAAGGCATGGCAAAAAATCCACCTTATGAAAATCAACTATGCATGGGTGTTAATCTTATAAGCAACAATATATCTACCGATACCCTACAAACCTATCGATTTACTTTAAAATACATTATTGACGCTATCAATAATTACACTCCTAAAGAAGAGTTCTTCATTGAAAACAACTTCTTTGAAAAATTAGCAGGCAACAACCAGCTTCGTCAACAAATAAAAAATGGAGTATCAGAAGCCGATATTCGCAAAACATGGGAACCGGATTTAAGCAGTTATAAATCCAAACGAGTAAAATATTTATTATATAAAGATTTTGAATAGTGGGGTTACGAATAGTATATATGGGTACACCAGATTTTGCTGTACCAACATTAGAAAGATTAATAGAAGATAATCAGAATGTAGTAGCGGTGGTTACCGCACCTGACAAACCTTCAGGTCGTGGTTTAAAGTTACAATCTTCTCCTGTAAAAGATGCTGCTGTAAAACATAACATTCCGGTATTACAACCGGATAAACTTAAAGACGAAACTTTTGTAAATGAATTAAAGGCTTTAGATGCAGACTTATTTATAGTAGTAGCCTTCCGCATGTTACCTGAGATAGTTTGGAATATGCCTAAGATTGGCACTTTCAACTTACATGCATCTTTACTCCCTAAATACAGAGGTGCCGCTCCTATTAACTGGGCAATCATAAATGGAGAAACAGAAACCGGTTGTACCACCTTTTTCTTAAAACACGAAATAGATACCGGCGATATTATTCTGCAAGAAAAAGAACTGATACTGCCGGAAGATACTTTTGAAACGCTATACAACAAATTAAAAATCAAAGGGGCGTCATTAGTCAGCAAAACAGTTTCAATCATTGAAGGCAAAGAATATACTCTACTTCCACAGATAGGAGAATCTATTCACGCGCCCAAAATATATAAAGAGACAGGAAAACTAGACTTTAACGAAAGCTGTGTATTACTACATAATAAAGTTAGAGGCCTCTACCCTTTTCCCGGAACATACTTTGAATACCATGACAAAAACTTCAAAGTGCATTTGTCTCAATACGAAATTACTAAGCATAACCAACCAACAGGAACACTAGTAACAGATAGCAAAACATATATCAAGTTTGCGTGTCCCGATGGCTATTTTGAAGTTCTAGAAATTCAAGCAGAAGGAAAAAAACGTTTAAAGGTAAAAGAATTCTTTTTAGGTAATAAGATATGATTCGTTCAGTTATAGTAGCTCAATCAGAAAACAGAGCCATTGGTATTAACAATACACTTCCATGGCATTTGCCGGCAGATTTAAAACGATTTAAATCAATCACTATGGGACACTGTATTATCATGGGAAGAAAAACTTATGATTCAATAGGCAGACCTTTACTTGGTAGAACCAATATTATAGTTACAAGAAACAAATTGCTTACGATAGAAGGTTGTGTGATTGTTCATTCATTAATGGAAGCTTACAATTATGCATTAAGCATCAATGAAACGGAAGCCTTTGTAATAGGCGGTGCGGACTTAATAAAACAAGCTATTGCAGAGTGTGAAAAAATCTATCTAACCGAAATACATACACAGATAGATGGCGACACCTTTCTAGAACCATTGAGTACAAATTGGATAATAGAATCAAAAGAAACTCATGAGCCGGACGAGAAAAACAATTATCAATACAGCTTTATAAACTACACTAAAAAATAACTAACGAAGAATATAAAGCTTTCCAAAATCCTTATGGAAGGCTTTGTCTCCATTTGTGTTATAATGTTCCAGATTGAGAGCTGAATCTTTTATCACTACTCTATAAAGATAAACACCATTCGCTAATTTATCTCCAAATTCATCTGTGCCATCCCAAGAATAATCGGTAATATTATTTCCAATACGAATCACACCTAATTCTTCTTTCATTATTTCTCTGACCACTTTTCCGGAAACAGTCATTATTTGAATTTTTATATTATCCGGAATCTTACTACCTGTTAAAGTAAATACGAATCGACAGCTAGTAGAAAATGGATTTGGATACGGGTAGAAATTACTAATCGACGGAGTGTTTACTACATTAAACTTAATAGAATATCGATTATTAGTAATTTTATTTCCGGAAGCATCTTGGCCATTTACAAATAAGGTGTATACACCATCCGGCAACACATCAGTAGGTTTAATTTCTGCCACAAATGTATTGGTATTCGCATTTTCTAGACGCCATGACAAAACATAAGGATGAGTAGATGTAATTTGAACAGGAGTTGTTTGTCCCGGATATAATAAAAACAATTCAATAGAACTAGGGTCATTCATTAAGAGATAACGATTATTATCTCTTAAACTAATAGAAATTACAGGTGAAGGAGACACAATATCACCATCAAAAATTTTAATACCATCAAAAGCCACATCCATAGTAGGCTGCGTTTTATCTGCATCTACATTAAAAAATGTTTGAATTGAATTATTATCATATATAATTTCAGGTTGTATTCTAGGATTAAAATAAGCTATCAAACTATTACTCCCAACCAACCCTTTGGTAGACCTCTTGTATGTATAGGTAATTTTATTTCCACTTAACAATGGCGACAATAGTACGGTATCTATTATGGATGTACCACTGGAGTTTTTAATTTCAAATGTGGCTTTTATAGGATTTAAAAAATCAACTGCCGAAATATTTTCAAACACATAAGTCACATATACAGTATCTCCTTCAATCTTCTGCTGTGTTTGATACATTGAGGCTGCAAAGTAAGAAGGATCTAACAGAGCTTCCGGTGCCGGATTATATGTTATTTGCCATCTCTTTAGAATAGATGGTGTTAAATCAAGAGTATCCGTTGTTATGAAAATTAATTTACAAGAGCCATGAATCCCATCAGCAAGATACCCATTAGATAAATCTAATGAATCTTGAATAGGAACATTTATAGTATCCATTATTTTTCCGGACAAATCATATCGAACTAACCTAACAGTATTATGATCCTCGTTTAAACTATCTATTTCAAGGTATAATTTCTTCCATTCCAAAGCAGGCCCTATTGTATTAGTTGTAACAATCCCAGCATTGGTTTTACCAACTAAAGTTGTCGAGTATTGTAACGGCGTATTATCAGCTCCATTCGAACTTACATATCCTTCGTAAATTGGACTAGCAGCTCCTTTTTGATATATCATTATAAAAGGATCTCCATTCATCCAATTATAAACATCAGCAGACTTTAAGGTATCTCTAAAAAAATCTCTCATAGGAGGATATACCTTGCTAGGATCAGCAATTGAGTTAGGCCATGTTTGTGTGTATGAGTTTCCATTATTCATCACAACGATATAATCACCCACTTTCGTTTGAATGATAGCATCCATAAAGGATTGTGCCTCTATCCCACGTGTGCTAGTCTCTATATTTTGATCATACGTTACATATGGGAAATAACCAATTACCCTTGTGTCATAATTTTGACCACAATATCTCCAACCGTAACTATTAGGATTTACAGTTACCGGTTTTAAGGTATTCTTATCTAATACTAAAAGCAATAAACCTCCATAACCATTACAATTGTTATATATGTTAGTGGTTAATAATGGAACATTATTTAAAACCAATTCTGACTGTTGAGCTCTATCTGAAATAGTAGGTGTACCTACAGCTTTGATACTTATATCTACGGTTGTACTAATATATTCCCAATTGGCGGAATAATTAATTCCGGAAAAAACATCCTCTTTAAACTGATCTATATGAGTCTGAGACCAACCCAAATTACTATTCTTCATATAAATGAATGAATGATTATCCCAAATAGTATCTTGACCAACAGAAACATCTTTAAAACGAACCCTCCAAAAGTAGACTATACTATCTGATGGATACAAATCCGTTAATAAGTTCACATTCCACTTTGCTAAAGTACTTCCATTAACTACACCTGTTTGTAATGCCGGACTGGAAAATGTTTTATTAGTATCTAACTCAAAATAAAAATCTCGATTTTCAGAAATTAAATTATTAGAAGATTGTGCTATTAGAGTCAGAGGTTGCGCATTTACAATACTATAATTATATGGGTATATACATAACACAGAACTATAAGGCATATAATAATTCAGTATTGCTAAGTTATTAGATTCGGAGTATTCACTTAAAGAATCAAGAGCATCTATATGAATTTCGAAACGATTCTCCCCTTGATAATTTTTAGATGAAGCAGGAATTCGAACATAGAATGTGTCAACATACCTAACTTTAATTACAGGCTGAAAATAGGTTTCGACCAATAAATTATTCACATACCTTTTAATTAACATTTCAACAGGTTTGGTATTTGTACTACCATAATTAGTAACTGGAACTGCTATTTGAAATGAATCTTTGGCTGTGATAATATTGGTTGAATATGATTTAATATAGGACTTAGGCGTTTTAGAAGATTCATCGCCATATATCGCGTAATCAGGTTTAGCCATAGGATAAGTAACTATAGCCGGATCTCCGGATAACACCATTTGAACACCATGAGATATTCGAACAACATCATAAGGAACACCTTTTAATAATGAATCAACAAGATCTTTATGTACTCCACCAATTGACTTTACTACATTTTCCTTATTGGCAAATCGTTCATAATAAAAACGTCTACTGTAGTCATACAAATTAAAAGAATAACCAACATCAGAATGCCCTAAAATATTTAATGCTCCTTTATCAGCTGTTAAAATCCAATCTTCCGTAAATGAATAATAGTCAAAAATATCTGCCGAACTACATCCGTTGATTAAAAAGAAAGGATATTTCCCTTTGTTATTATAACCGTACAATGGATTTGAAACAAATCCGATATCTACATCTATCGTCTGAGATGATGAGTGACCAAAGAAACACATATGTCCAACACCATCATTAAGAATGTCTGATATGGAATATTTTAATTGATCATCCACCGCACCATTTTGCAAGTTTTTAACAAGTGTTTTTACAACTTTCCCTCCAAACCAATCGCCTTCAGCATATTGTTTATATTCATCTACATAAGATTTATAAAGTAAAATTTCGGGAGCCGACTTACCTCCTGACAAATGCAATAACTGTTTCCTCCAGATCAAATCCTTAGGTAAAGCTTCGTGCTCTTTTACTTTATTTAAATAAGCAATTACTTGATCGTTTGTACGGGCAGTTATTCTTCCGGTAGGTATTCTAAATTTATATTCGCTATCTACACTATACATTAAATCTGACCCTGGAAACCCATAAGTAGGTAACATGTTATAAAAATGATAATTCGGATCCGAATTAGTCAAATAATACTCCGGATTCAATCGTTGATACTTCGGTCCATTAAACCAAAAATTAGCACCCAGATTTACCCCCTTCCCAATAAACAATAAATATTTATCATCTGAATCTAACAAATGATAATCAACTAATCTTTTTATTCCCAAAGGAGTAAATTCTCCAAATGAAAAAACATCCATTATTTCGGATGTTGAATACCTAGCCGTATCGTAACTTCCTCCACTCGACGAAGCTCGATAAATCGCATATTCTTTAGAGGACACGCCTAATATATCACCATACAAGATGATAAAATTTGCCGTATTGCTTTTTACCGTAAGATTAGCGGACTTAACTTTATAGTTAGTTAGATACTCACCATTATGAACCAAGATTTTTTGAACATCAGAATCTATATTTAAAGTGGTCTGATTTACCGTAAAGTTTTTAGACAACACTTCCAGATTTTTATCATCTGTACAATTATAGAAAACGTGTTTATTATTTGTATTATCAAATATCACACGATAGTCTCCAACCTGTTGAACACTAAAAGTTTGATTCTTTATGCTATTAACAAGTTTGGGTTGTTTGGGGTAAGTCAATTTGATATAAGATGCACAAACTGCATCTATGCCGTTTGTACCACTTCCATAAACTTGTATAGTAAAACTAATAGATGTTTTACCTACTAAATAGGATGTTGGTATATTAACTATTCCCTTGGCAATTTGAGTATAATTAAAAGTAGGAATGACGTAGGTAAAATCAGGACTTGACGGATCTCCAACTAACAGTTTTACATTATGCGAGGAGTTATTATACCCCACCACTTGAGCTTCAATCGTAGCAAACCCTCCATTATCAATTGGGTCATTAATATTGATAAGTGTGGTTTTATTTATAGGCTGACTAACGGCTTTCCAAATATTGGCACTAAACCAACCTTCACCTACATCATAATCTGATTTTAAAGTCTCAATACTATATTCCGGTCCGGTATTATACGCTTCAGCAAATACAATCAATACCTCTGAATTGACATTTCCAAGAACCGTACTATTACTTATATTCGGTTGTTGACTATAGCGTTTACCATCCACCGATCCTTTGGTAATAAAATAAACACTGGTATCTGAATGTAAATTAAAGTACTTGTGCGCTTGTGCCCCGGGCAAATAAAGTATAGAATCTAAAGTACCATCATTCTTTTCACCATAAAAAACAATGGAATCATTTTGAATCTGGATAGCATATTCTTCTCCTCTTCTCCACATTTGAATTTTATTCTGCTCATTAATATCTACTCCACTTTGTTGAATTAGACTTAATGGGATTTTATAAAACCCATTCTCCCACACTTGTATTTTACAATATTGTTGATTTGGAACTATCCACTCATATCCAAATTGAGCCTTCGCAATTGTACTTGCGAATAGTAGACCCAACCAAACGATATGTTCTACATACTTTCTCATTTAATTTTATCAAATGCAAAGCGTAGTGAAAAAACATTAGAATAAAGTGATTCTGATAAGTTACCTAAATCTGTAAGTGCATAATCTATACTTAATTTATTAAGACGTAAACCCACACCAAAGTTAGGTTGAATCTGTGTGCTGTAATTTCCTTCAAAGCCTTTAATTCGTTGAATATTTCCAAACCCAAATCGCAGATATACTAATTTATTATAATCTAACTCTAACCCTAAAGATGGATCTATTGAAAATACTCCGGTTCTAATAGCTGTATTTCTCTTACCATCAAAAGTAATATTCAAATCACTAGCTACTAACAAACCAAATTTCTTGGTGATAATAATTGTTCTAGCTACACCGGGAATTAATCTTGGAACAGTTAATTCAATTGAGTTTTCTGGAATCTCATTACCTGTTTTAGCAAAAACATCCTTTAACAAATCGGTATTATAAGACCATGCATTAAAGGTTCCGGTAATATCTCTTCCTACGACACCCAAAAACCATTTATCTTTTTTATACTGTGCACCTACATCTATACCAAAGCCCCAAGAGGATGCAAAACTTCCTACAATACGATGAATTACTTTCACATTAGCGCCTAAGGTAAGACCTGGAATTAGATTACTAGATCTAGCATATGATGCCATGAAAGCATAATCAGCAGATGAGAAGAATTTTATATTATTATAATTAATAGAACTAGTCGAGTTTCCATTAGCATCAAACAAAAATCTTGTATCCGGAATATCATCTACTCCAAAACGTATAACACTTGCCGCGATTACACTTTGTGAATCTAATCTAGTTGCAAAACCTGCATAATCATATTTAGCAATTCCGGCAAAATATTCTGCATGCATCAAGGATATATCATACTTGGTAGTTAACCTCTGTAAACCGGCAGGATTCCAGTAAGCGGCCGTGACATCATTCACTGCGGCTACTTGAGTTCCAGACATACCAAAAGCTCTGGCCCCTACGCCAATCGCTAAAAACTCATTACTATATTTCGGTGTACTAATCTGAGAATAGAGTGTATTAACCTGATATACAGATAGATATAAAAATAATATGTATTTTAACCTAACGGTTGACATGCCTATAAAACGGAAACGATAAACTACTATTATACTAAATTACGATAATACAGAAAAAGTAAGTATTTATTCTATTTTTGTACAAAATATAATCCACGACACGATGAATATGAATAAATTATCAACATTAGGTATGTTCTCCATTGTGCTTTTTTTCAGCGCATGTAATACCGATTCTAAAGATCTTAACTCCCAAGAAGTAATTACAAGCATTAGTCCTTACAAGGATAGTTTAGTTATGTACTGGGATTCCCTAACCGTGGATGACAGTTTAAAAATTAGCAACATCAAGAGATTATTACAGGAAGTAACTTACTGTAACGAATATGATGAAGCAGCTGTAGCTAAACTAGCCGAAGAAATCAAATCATTAGAACAATTAAAACTTAAATTAGGCTCTTTAGGCGACAAAGCAATTTCCGAATATGACCAATCGATGGAAAAATTGATAAAAGATTTATATGAGCTCAAAGACAATACAAAAGAATTGGAAAGCCATGTCATTGTGGATGATTTAGTAAATCAAATCAATGAGTCGGAATTAAACAATGTGATTCGATTCCGCTCATCTTATGACTACTATGCTAAGCTTTATAATGAAAAAAGAGCCAATTGGAGCAAAATCCAAATTGACTCTTTACCTGATAAATTCCCTTTATTCTCTTTAGAGAAATAATATTAGATTGATTTATATTCGTTTAATACGAATTGCATCAATTCCTTTATATACTCTTTAGTAAAATCAAATTTAATTCCGGCGGTCTTATAAATCTCCGGAATTGATTTTTTATAACCTAGTTCTAATGCGGCTTTATAATTTTTATATCCGTTTACTTTATCTTCCTTATACTTCTTCCATACAGCGATAGCACCTAACTGAGCCATTCCATACTCGATATAATAGAACGGTACTTCAAATAGATGAAGTTGTTTTTGCCAAGTTAAATTTCTGAATTTCTCTAGTGAATTCCAATTCACTTCCGGGTTAGAATAAGGAAGATATGAGTTCAACCACATTTGTTCACGCTCTTCCAATGTATGATTAGGTTTTTCATATACAACATGTTGAAAACGATCTACTGTTGCTACCCATGGCAATGTTTGAATTACACTTTCTAAATGTTCTTTTTTCGCTCGTTTTAAATCATCCGGATTGGTAAAAAATACATCCCAGTATTCCATACTTATCAACTCCATAGACATAGAAGCTAGTTCAGCCACTTCGGAAGTAGGATGTTTGAAAGTGTTTAATGGTAAATCTGCCGTCACAAAAGAATGCAAGGCATGTCCACCTTCATGAACCATGGTTACTAGATCTCGTAAAGACTGCGTAGCATTCATAAAGATAAAAGGAACACCTGATTCATCTAAAGGATAGTTGTATCCTCCAGGAGCTTTACCTTTTCTTGACATCACATCCAAGTGATTCATCTCTTTCATTGTCTTGATACAATCACCCAGATAGGAATCTACTTTACCAAATGCTACAATAGTTTTATCAACTAGATCATTACCATCTTCAAATGCTTTCAATACCTTATCAGAAGCATAATTAACAGCCAAATCCCAAGGTCTTAGTGAATCAATCTTCAATCCTTGAACACGTTCTTTGGCAAATTCCGTAAGTATAGGTACTACTACTTCTTTGATCGACTCATGAAAATCATAACAGGCTTCTTTATTATAATCGAAGCGGCCCATAGCCACAAACATATAGTCTCTGAAATTATCAAAACCGGCGTTTATCGCTACTTGCTGACGCATGGCAATTAACTCCGTATAAAGATTGTTTAAAGCATCTTTATCTTGATATCTTCTTTCTTGTATTAATTTCCATACAGATTCTCTTAACTGTCTGTCGGGTTTTAATAAAAAATCAGCTGCTTGTTGTAATGTTAACTCCTTCCCTTCCCATTGAATGGTCATAGCTCCGGATATAGCTCCAAACTGATGTGCCTTTTGTTCAAGCTCAGAAAAAAGGGGTACGTTTTCGTCTCTGTATATTTCTTTGTCTTTTTTCAAAAGTTTGATAACAATATCAAACCCTTCTTTACCCTTTAAACTGTCCAGATATGGAGATTCTAGAGCTTTTTTATCTAACAAATTTGAATACGGAGCCATCTCCGGAGAAATTTTAGATACAAAAAAGTTAAAAGCATCTGATATCTCTTTATTCGTTGTATCACAGGTCATTTTAATATAACGCCATGCTTGATCTTCAGAAACTACACTTTCCAATTCACTCCTATCCAAGAACCATTTATATAGTTCCTCTGAGGACTTAATTTCTCTTTCAGTAAGTTCTACAAAGTAGGGTTTCAAAGATTCCCAATCGGTAATCTTAAAGTCCGTTGGTATATAACTTCTTTTCATGATTAATCAATTTCAATAATAGTATTAGCTTCTACAGGTCTACCTACACAAGTTAGCACAAATCCACTTTTTACTTCTGTATCCGACAAGCCATCTTGTTCAGCCATTTCTACTTTACCGGACTTACATTTACCCATACAGGCAGTACACATACCACTCATACAAGAATACGGCAAATCGATGTCTTGCTTTAAGGCAGATTCCAAAATAGACATTTTAGGATCTACATTAAACTTATATTCTGTCCCTTGGTAAATAATGGTAATTAATGAAGCATCAGCACTTGCCGTTGAATCAGCAAAAATTTCATCACCACTTTTAGAAGAAGTAAAAACTTCTTGGTAAATATTATCTTTTGATACATTTAATACATTTAATGCGGATTTCACTTCATGCATTAATCCATCCGGACCGCATAAAAAGTAATCTACTTTTTTACAATCTAAAGACTTTTCACTTTCAATGTACTTGATGAATTGACTTTGATTTAATCGAGTAGAATCGTGACTCTCTTGAGAATAAAATCTTACGACTTTAAAATTAGAATTTTGAGATTCTAATTGATTTAATTCATTTAAAAATATTTCCGATACAGAATTTCTGTTTGAATAGACTAAGGTTATCTGCTGATACTTTTTCAATAATAGAGCTTCCTTAATCATACTGATCAAAGGTGTGATTCCACTTCCTCCTCCTACAAAAACAGCATTATTATTCTTAGCCTTGTCAAGGGTGAAGATTCCGGAAACTTGTAATGCTTGGATAGAATCTCCTACTTGAACATTATCCACTAAATAAGTAGACACTTTCCCATGATTTACTTTTTTCACGGTAATAGCAGGTAGCTTATCTTTAGAAGGTGAAGAAGAAAACGAATAAGATCTTCTTTCTTTTTGTCCGCCTATAACGGTTTCAATATTTAAAAATTGACCGGCTTTGTACTGAAAGGAAGCTTTAGGTTCTAATATTAATGTTACTGCTTCTGCCGTCTCTTTAACTTTTTCTTTAACAGTTAATTCCAACATATTCAACTTAAGTATGATACCGCAATATACAACTTAAATGAACAACAAAATGTTCCTTGTTAACAACTTAAATAAATTGGACCTTTTTTGTATATTTGCTCCTTAAAATTTGCTTAAAAACAATGGAATTAAACGCATTGACAGCGATTGGCCCGGTAGATGGTCGATATAGAAATCAAGTAGAATCTTTAGCGCCCTATTACTCTGAATTCGGTCTAATACACTACAGAGTTCGTGTAGAAATTGAATACTTCATTGCTCTTTGCGAAATCCCATTACCTCAATTAACTTCTTTTGACAAAAAACATTACGCTACTCTTAGAGCTATATATAATTCCTTTACTCTTCAAGATGCTTTACGTGTAAAAGAAATAGAAAAAACGACCAACCATGATGTAAAGGCGGTTGAATATTTCATTCGTGAAAAACTTGATCATTTACAATTAGGACATGTTCTAGAATTCATTCACTTTGGTTTAACATCTCAAGATATTAACAATACTTCTATTCCACTTTTGCTGAAGGATTCGTTTGAAAAAATATTACTGCCTGAGTTAACCAAAACAGTACAAAAATTAAAAGACTTAGCTACTCAATGGAAAGACGTTCCGATGTTAGCTAAAACACATGGACAACCGGCTTCTCCTACTCGTTTAGGAAAAGAAATAATGGTATTTGTTAATCGTTTAGAAAACCAAATCAATTATTTCTCTCAAATACCTTACAGTGCCAAGTTTGGCGGAGCAACAGGAAATTTCAATGCTCATTACATCGCTTATCCATCCCACAACTGGGTTGATTTTGGAAATCACTTTGTAAATAACATCCTAGGATTAACTCGTAGCCAATACACAACTCAGATTGAACACTACGATAACATGGGTGCTTTCTTTGACACCATTAAAAGAATTAGCACCATATTCATTGATTTAGATAGAGACATGTGGCAATATATTTCTATGAACTACTTCTTACAAAAAGTAGTAGCAAATGAAGTAGGTTCTTCTGCCATGCCACACAAAGTTAACCCTATTGACTTTGAAAACAGCGAAGGTAATTTAGGTATTACCATTGCTCTTTGTGAGCATTTCTCTACTAAGCTTCCAATTTCTAGACTTCAACGAGATTTAACAGACTCTACCGTATTAAGAAACATTGGTATTCCTTTGTCTCATTTCTTAATCGCATTAAAATCATTACAAAAAGGATTAAACAAAATAGAACTTAATCCAAAAGCCATTGAGAATGACCTAGAGGGTAACTGGGCCGTTACAGCAGAAGCTATCCAAACAATTCTTCGCAGAGAAAACTACCCTGACCCTTACAATGCATTAAAAAAATTAACTAGAGGAAATCAAAAAATCAATGCCGAAATCATGGCAACGTTCATTGACGAATTAGATGTGAATGACTCTATAAAAAATGAATTAAGAAAAATAAGTCCACACAATTACACAGGGATTCCTTTTTAATGAAAGCTATTATCAGTTTGGCCATTCGAAAAGTGCCAAGAAAATATTTACAAATAGTATCCCCTCTTGTTATGAAAGGTGTGAAACTATGGTACAAGGGGAATAACTACGAATGCCCGGTTTGCAATTCTACCTATTCTAAGCTACTTCCGTACGGAAGAATGAATCCAAGAGAAAACGCTCTTTGTCCGGAATGTTTATCATTGGAAAGACATCGTTTAATGTGGTTGTATTTGAAAAACAAAACAAACTTTTTTTCACAACCAATAACATTATTACACATAGCGCCGGAACATTGTTTCATCAAGCGTTTTGAAGCTATGCCAAACTTAAACTACCTATCGGCCGACATCGAATCTCCTTTAGCTAAACTAAAAATGGATATTCATAATATACCTTTAGAAGACAATAGTGTAGATGTAGTATTTTGTAACCACGTACTTGAACATGTAGATAACGATATTCAATGTATGAAGGAATTTTACAGAGTGCTAAAACCGGGAGGATGGTCTATTCTACAAAGCCCTTTAGATCCTACTCGTGCTACTACTTTAGAAGACCCTACCCTTACCACTCCTCAGCAACGTGAAGCGGTTCACGGACAGGATGATCACGTAAGAACTTATGGATTAGATTATGCTGACAGAATTCGTCAAGCTGGATTTGATGTTTTAGAAGACAATTACGTTTATACTTTGAGCAAAGAAGACGTTAAACGATATGCATTGCCTTCAGAAGAGATTATTTATGTAGGTAGAAAAAAATAAAGATACTAGACTAGTTTTCCAGTATCTTTATTTCTGTTCTTCTGTTTAGTTGTTTATTTTCCGGAGTATTATTCTCTGCAATTGGTGTGGTTTCACCATATCCTTTATAAACTATTCTTGTAGCATCAATTCCTTTGGCAATTAAATAATCCTTGACAGCATGTGCGCGCGCGTCTGACAATTTAAGATTATGCTCTGCATCGCCATCACTATCGGTATGTCCGGACACCTCAATTTTTAATGATGGATTCTTTAACAAGATTTCATAAAGTTTATTTAGCTCTAATTCGGATTCAGGTCTTAACGTAGCTTTATCTACATCAAAAAACACGTTATGCAATATAATCTTTGTCCCTTTCTCTATTCTTTCTAAACAAATTAAATCTTCAATCTCTTTATATTCTGTCAAATTAGGGATGTCAATGTTTTTACTATAGAATAAATAGGTTTTAGCATCTACTTCAATCGCGTAATTTTTCCCGGTAGGTAAAATAACTACATATTTACCTGTGGACGAATTACTAGTATAACTTCCTAATGATTTACCCGATGTATTATCAAAAACTTCTATATGTCCTTCAATAGGTAAATTGGTTTTGCAATCCACAATAGTTCCTTTTAACATTACTAAAGGAGCCTTAGCTTCTTTGCGTTCTAATACATACAAATCCTTATCTCCAAATCCACCTTCGCGTACGGAAGAAAAGTAAGCTCTTTTATTATCGGCAGACCAAACAAAATATACCTCATCTTCAGGTGTATTTATAGGCTGCCCCATATTAGATGGCTTTTCATGAACGGTAATACCAGTAAGTGAGATATTCAAGGTAGCTTGAAATATATCATATCCACCCATAGATAAATGCCCATCAGAACTAAAATACAATGTTTTACCATCGGCATGTAAGTAAGGAGAGAATTCATCTTCAATAGTATTTATATCAGGCCCCATATTGAGTGGCTTAGCCCAAGTACCATCCGTATTTTTTCTAGAATAGTATATATCTAATCCTCCGAAGCCTCCCGGTCTATTACTTACAAAAAACAAAATATTACCGTCAGCAGAAAAAGAACCACAAGGTTCGTAGTAGTTGGTATTGATGATCTTCCCTAGATTTATTGGAGCAGACCATTCATTCCCTTTTAAATCGCTCACATAAATATCTCCATTATTACCATTTTCATCTCTATAAACCAGCATTTTTTGACCATCTGCAGACAAGCCTACACAAGCATCATGGATAGGTGTATTTACTTTGGTACCCAAATTAGAAGCGCCTCCCCAATTAGAACCATTTTTTGAGGCTTGATAGATATCTTCAAAATATAAATCATCTAATGGATAAACATTACCTCCTGTAGAACCTAGTCGACGTGAAGTAAATAGTATAGTAGCTTCATCCACTGAAATGGCAGGATTGTAATCAGGAAATGTAGAGTTTACGGATGGCCCCAGATTTTTTATTGTAATATCCTGAACCACTTTTAAGTGTTGAGCATTCTTACATTGAGAGATTAATAAGTCAACTTTATAATGCCCTTCTTTATCATTCGACTTTAATGTGGCTTTATATTGATGGAGAACATCAATACTTTCTTGAAATTTGTAATTAGAATGCAATCCTAACCCTAGATAATAGAGTAATGTTGGATCCGTTATACCTCCGCTTTTTGACTTCTGTGCCGGATCTAATAACTTTCTATATTGACCTGTATTATAATAACATAATACTAAAGAATAGTTTATGCCCGGATCATTAGGACTCAGGGTTAAGGCTTTCTCATACGCGGTTATTGCTTTAAATAAATAACCGGCGTCATAATACGCTTTCCCTTCTTCCATCCACTTCCTTATTTCCTTTGTATTGGATTGAGCTATGACCGAATGGTTAAAAAAGATTATAAACAATACATAGATACAGTAGCGCATAAATATTTTTTTAAAAACATTTTTTATATAACTTCGTAGAATACGTTAACGGGTGAAATCATGAAAAAGTTATATTCATATGTCATTTTGGGGATATTATTAGCATCATGCGGTGCTAACAAATACCATATGTCCAATTCTGACAAAACCAAACAACGTGGCTACCACGCTAATACAGCTCAGAAAGTGGTTGATAAAAATGCTAAGAATAGACATGCTAATCAAAAGCATTCTGAACAACACCGTCAGCAATTAAATAAAGAGTCCAATCAACAAGCTGCAGTGCAACATAAAACCAAAAAACACCATGGTGTGTTTGGCCATTATGCCCATTAATTAAATATAACTGAATTTTATATGGAAATTAAAAAGGCTATTCATTTGAATAGCCTTTTTAATTTTAGTGCTTGTAGAAGCTTGGACATGGAAGTCTTCGCATAGGCTTATACTTCTTAGTGGGCTTATATATATAAGTGACATTTAATTCATGAGCACCGCCATTTCTTGTCGTAGTTAGTTTAGAAACCACATAATCATAACTATAACCAATACTCCAACTTTTATAAATCCATCCAATTAAGAATACCATTGACTCGTTATTTTGGAAATTATCATATTGTTTTACCGGTATACCGCGATACCAAAAACCAGCCATTAATTGGTTATAAATAGCATAAACACCAAAATCTACCTGATCTGATTTCCCTTGAGACTTGTAATGGAACGTAGGAGTAATACTAATCTCAGGCTCCTCATCTGTGTAGGCTAAATATTTTCTATGGGAAAGATTAAACTTATACCCCCCTGTCAAAGCAAACTTCATAGGCAAACCGGCATTACCACCACCAGGGAACGATTGATTGGGCATATTTAAATGATGAGCAGAGAAACCTCCCCACCACTTATCAGAATAAGCTAAAATACCCGATGAAATATCCGGATACCATTTACTTTGGATTCCTCCCGGATAAGTTCCACCACCCACTAAACCTAAATTATCATCATATTGACCTGGAAATGTTAACTGAGAATAATTTAATGTTCTATTGGTAGCTGTTGCTTGTAAACCTGCCCTAACTGTAAATGAACTTGTTACAGGTAGTTCATATGCGTATAATAATGAATACTCATTAGTATTAATTATGCTAGATCCTTGAATATCTCTAAAAACCTGAAAACCTAACCCACTTTTGTATTTATCAAAATAACCATCACCGGAAATATACATGGTTTTATAATTAGCATCTAAGCCTGGCCATTGGATACGCGTGTGAGCAATTCCTCTCATAGCATGAAGTGCGCCCGCAAAAGCCGGATTTTGATACAATGGAACTGCATAAAACTGAGAGAATTGAATATCCTGAGCCATCGTATTGGTAATACCAATGATAGTAATCAAAAAATAAGCTAAATGCTTAATTATGTTTTTATTGATTGTTTTCAGTTTCATTTATCTTTAAATTGAACTCTACATTCTAATTCAAATATATGGAATTACCATTTATTCTATACGAGTATTAACTATAAAAGTTCTTATATTTACGATACTTGTTTATTGAAAACCATGAATACTCTTAAAAAAGCAGTCTATTATTCAATTTTTACTATTTATATATTTTGTTTTACTTCCTTAGTATCAGCACAAAGCGAATACAGCAAAAAGGAAATTAGGAACTTGGAGGTTAGTGCTAAAATCTATTTCGATCAACGAAATTATTTTCAAGCTTTACCTTTATATCAAGTCTTGGACAGTATTACCCCTCATAACCCACAATACATTTACCCTCTAGGTATTTGTCATATCAATGCTAATTATAATGATAAGGAAGCATTGATTTATTTTCAAGAATGCCTTAAAAACGAAAAAGCTTACCCTAAAACACTTTTATATTATTTAGCTAAATGCTACCATCTTAGCTTGAACTTTGATTTAGCCATCCACTATTACGAATCGTATTTATCTCATTTATATTATAAGAAGAAACAAAACGTATACATTATTAAAGAAGTCTATCGTGAAATAGAGATGTGTAAAAATGGGAAAGATTTAATTAAGCAATTTCAAGAAATTGATATTGTTAATTTGGGTCCAACTATTAATACAATATATCCTGAATATGCACCCGTGTTAAGTGCCGATGAAACAGAACTAATATTCACTTCAAGCCGACCTTCCACAAAAGGTGGTGGTTTAGATCCTTATGATGGGCATTATTATGAAGATATATATTTATCTAGAAGAATGGATACTACTTGGTTGGAAGCATCTCCGATTTCTGGGGTAAATTCTAATGGACATGATGCCTCCATTTCTCTTACACCGGATGGGCAACAATTACTATTATATAAGTATACTGAAAATGCAGTTGGTCTTGGTAGTGGAGATTTGTATATATCTATGCTTGTTGGATATAATTGGACTGAACCTGTTAAACTGGATGAAAATATCAATACACTTTTTTGGGAACCGTCTGGATCATTAATCAATGATGGAAACACTTTAATTTTTAGTAGTGACAAACCTGGCGGTAAAGGAGGTTTGGATTTATATATAAGTAAAAAACAGAGTAACGGCATTTGGGGTATACCAGAATCTCTAGGAGATATAATTAACACTCCTTATAATGAAGACTCTCCCTATCTACATCCGGACGGAAAAACTCTTTATTTCAGCTCTACAGGTCATAATTCCATGGGTGGGTTCGATTTATTTTATACCACATACAATGACTCTTTAGGTAAATGGAACCCTCCTATTAATATGGGGTATCCTATTAATACAGCCCATGACGAATTACATTTTACATTTACAGCGGATGGTAAAAGAATGTACTTCGCAGCTCGCAAACCAGATGGATTTGGCGACAAAGACATTTATATGGCTACTTTGGAAAAAGAGGTTACTAATAATGTACTTGTAGTGGTTGGTACAATTAAAGACTCTATTAGCAAAGAGCCGATTGCTGCCACTATAAAAGTTGTTGACAAAACAACACAAAAAATTATAGGTATTTACAATTCCAATAAGTCTACCGGAAAATATATCATGGTGTTTCCTGAAGGTAGTCAATATTTGATTACCATAGAATCTGATAGATATAAGATTTGTGATGAAACAGTTGATACTAGACAACTTAGCGAGTACAAAGAAGTAAATTCAACAATACTTCTTTGTCCAGAAAAATGATATGTTCATCGATAATATAATATGGTTTATTTTAGAAATGTTAATATTTTCTTTAAATAAATTCCGACTATTGAATAACCAAAGTATCCCAAATTCGTAAATAAAGGCATAGAAATAGGTCTGTTCAGCTTATGAAAACATTATTACCCTTGACTAAAAAATTCTTTTTACCCCTGTTACTATCATTGATAGCGAGTTTTAGCTATGGTGAAGGGACAAAAGAATTAACACCTACGGCTGCCGATGACAACCATGGGGTGTTACAAATTTGGGATAATAACGACGCGGGTCGTAACTCATTTACATATGTAGCCCCCGCTAATAGAAGATTATATTTTGATATATGTTTACCAGGTGAAACAGTATGGTTTGGAGTTAACTACGATCCAGGTGATTTAGGAGCGCCGGCTACTGTACATTATAGAATCAAGTTTGACGATGGCTCTGCCAATGGTTTAGTTGTTGCAGGTCCTTTCCAAATAACCAATGCAGGTGCAGGTTCTATAGCTAATTATGCTCAGGCAGTAGCGGGTCCTTCCAACATGCCGGGTGGAGCAGCGGGCGGTTATGTTGCTAGAACATTTGATCCAATGGCTGTAGGTACGGGTCCTGGTAGATACTGGATAGAATTTAACAGAAATGACCCTAATACATATACAGATGCCATCCCTCCAAACAACACTTCTACAGCTGGTTCTCGTAGAAAAACTCGTTTCAGATATTTTGATTTAACTATACATGACGATGCTTCAGTGTCAGGTCCGGTATTTGGCTTAACACCCGGAGTTCGTAGAGGAAGATTATTCTCTCAAGCTTGGGATATTAATGCAAATGCTTTTGGTAACGAGTATAATGCAACTATGTATGTTTATGCAGATGATGGAATTGTTACCGGACTAAACTTTAACGGTATTCGTCCACACGGTTTCGTAATATCATGCAACCCATCCGGTGTTACAAGTTCACCTAACCCAAATACTGACCGACAATCTATTGCAGGTAACTTTACCTATGCTCAATATAAAATATTCTTAAATAATCCGGATGAAAACTGTTTCCCTACAGGTACATTCGGAGCTGTCACTTCGCCAGTTACAATTACTGGTTGTGATGTAAACAACAGGTGTATTAACGTAACAGTAAACAAAGCCGGTCCGGCCGATTTATTATTAGACTTAAATGGTACAGCCGGATACCAACCGGGAACTGCCGATGTATTAATTCGTACAAATTTAGTAGTTGGTACCAATTGTATTCCTTGGAATGGTCGTGATGGTTTAGGTAATCTAGTATCAACAGGCATTAACATTCCAATGCGATTAGATTATTTTGACGGTTTAACTCACTTACCTTTATTTGACGTTGAAAACCACCCTCGCGGTTTTATAGTTACATTAGTTCGACCTGCAGGTCCTGCTCCAAGATTATTTTGGGATGATTCCCAATTACCAGGTGGAAATATACCTCCTGGAGGTGGAGGTGCTGGTATCGGTGTTCAACTTGCAGGTTACGCAACATCCGCTCCAACAAATGGTGGTCATAGATGGGGGACAACTACAGGTGGTGCTGTAGTAGCTGGCGGTATTTCTAATAATTATGGTGATAATAGAACAATTAACACATGGTGGTATGCAAATATCATCCAAGTAAATGCTAACTATGACGTTCCAGGAAATATTGCTGTTGACGCGAATACATTAACACCTGGTACTGGTGCGGCAAATGACCAAGCCGTTTGTTCTAATATAAATACTATTAACTTGAACGGTTCAGTTTCCGGTGCTACCGGTGGTGTATGGTCAGGTGGTTCAGGTGGTACTTTCGGTAGTGCTACATCTCCTGTAACAACCTATACGCCTTCTACGGCGGATTTCACGGCAGGATTTATAAAATTATTCTTAACATCTACTGGTAATGGCTCCTGTCCTGCTGTAAAAGATTCTATTCGAATCACTATTAACCCCGGCCCTACCGTCGATGCCGGGCCAAATCGAACGGTCTGTGCCAACAATGCAACTGCTAGCCTAGCCGGAACTTTTACAGTTGCTACCGGAGTGCAGTGGTCGGGAGGCTTAGGCACCTATGTACCTAATAGCACAACGGCAACGGCTACCTATACTCCTACAGCAGCCGAAATCACTACGGGTACAGTTACATTAACGCTTACTACAACGGGTAATGGATTGTGTCCTGCGGCGAGCGATCAAATGACAATTACCATCCAAGCGGCACCTACTGTAGATGCTGGTAATCCTGTAACGACTTGTGCCAATAATGTCAATGTGAATTTAGTAGGAACTACTGCGAATTCTACAAGTGTATTATGGTCTGGCGGAGGCGGGTCTTTCGGTTCAGCAGGATCTGTTACATCTTCCTATATACCTTCAGCTACGGAGATAAATAATGCTACTACTAACATTACATTAACATTATCCGCTTTCAGAGCAGGTTGTAATCCGGTAACAGACAATGTTACGGTTACTATAACACCTAGTCCAACTGTAAATGCAGGGACAGATAGAACCATTTGTAAAAATGACTCTGTGAATCTTGCCGGTGTTGTCACGGTGGCTACTGGTGGTACTTGGTCTGGTGGATCAGGTTCATTCAAACCTAATGCGAACACTTTAACAGCAAATTATAAACCATCTGCTTCAGAATTATTAGGAACCTCAGTTACTCTTACCTTAACTAGTACTGGAAATGGAAATTGTTTGGCTGTTACAGATCAAATGATTATTAATTTATCGCCAGCTCCTACTATTAATGCCGGACCTGATGTAACAGTTTGTCAGAACAATTCTACTGTAAATCTTTCTGCTACATTTACCGGAGCTCCGAATGTATTATGGACAGGTAGTGGTGGTACTTTTGTACCAAACACAGCTGCGCCAAGTGTACAATACACTCCTTCAGCTGCTGAAATATTAGCCGGTGTAACAGGTGTGATTGTAAGAACCAATGGTGGTTCATGTCCTCCAACTCAAGATACTGTATTTATTACTATCAACCCTGCTCCTACGGTAGATGCAGGCCCTCCTGTAAGTATTTGTAAAAACAACCCTACTGGAACTTTAAATGGTACCGTATCAGGTACGTCTACTTTCACTTGGTCTTCACCTACCGGAGGTTTATTCTCTGATGCGAACAGTTTGACATCTACTTATACGGCAAGTGCAAATGATATTTCTAGTGGTTCAGTAACATTGACCTTAACTGCTACATTCCCAGGTTGTAATCCTGTGACTGATAATGTCGTTGTTACCTTAACCAATCCTCCGACTGTAAATGCAGGTCCAGTTCGAAATGTCTGTGTAAACAATGTAACATCTACACTTAACGGTACTTTCTCTGGTTCAACAGGTGTACAATGGTCTACTAATGGTACTGGCACTTTCGGTTCACCAACCAATCCAATATCAACTTACATTCCTAGTGCAGCTGATGCTGCTTTAGGTACAGTTACAGTTACTTTAACAACTACAGGAAATGGTAATTGTGCTCCGGTTTCTAGTAACACAACTGTTAATATTAGAACTGCTCCGGTTGTTGATGCAGGTAACCCTATTTCTGTTTGTGCTAATAACCCTACTGTTAATTTAACTGGTACAGTTACAGGTGCCGGAGGTGGAAAATGGATTGGTGGAACAACTTCTGGATTCACTCCAAACAGAAATCAGTTGTCTACATCATATACTCCAACAGCTGCTGAAATAGCTTCTGGTAGTGTTACTTTAACATTAGAATCAACTGGTAACGGCACTTGTAATCCTGTGCAAGACAATATAACTATTACTATTACTCCTCCTCCAACTGTAGATGCTGGTAATCCAGTCTCTGTCTGTGCGGATAACCCTGTTGCCAATTTAACGGCTACCGTCACTGTAGCAACTGGCGTAACTTGGTCAGGTGGAACAGGAACATTCTCAAGTCCTAATTCATTAAGTACTACATATACTCCAACTGTAAATGAAATCAATAGTGGAACTGTAACATTAACTGCTATTACCACTGGTAATGGTGGATGTACGGCAGTATCTGACAATGTTACTGTTACCATTACTCCTGCTCCTACTGTTAATGCAGGTTCGGATCAAACAGTCTGTGGTACAGTAGCAACAGTAGCAACAGTAACTGCAACAACAACAGTTGCTACCGGGGTTACATGGACAATTGTTACCGGAACCGGAACATTAAGTTCTCCCAACTCTTTAACAACTAATTATACACCATCAGCTAATGACATCATTGCCGGGTCTGTAAGATTACGTGCAACTACAACCGAAAATGGTTTATGTCAGGCTGTTAATGATGTAATGATCATAACATATACCCCGGAACCATCTATCGATGCAGGTACTAATCAAATTGTTTGTTCCACGGAATTGCCAATCAATTTAACTGCAACAGGTTCTCCTGCGGTTTGGCAAGCAGCTGGTGGCACCTATGGAAATGTCAATAGTTTAAGCACAACCTACATGCCTACAGCAGGTCAAATTGCAGCCGGTACTGTAACACTTACTATTTCTACTATCGCGAGTGGTGCTTGTCCTACGAAGTCAGACCAAATTACAATATCTATACCTCCAGGGCCAGTAGTTAATACTGGAGCTGACAATCAAACAATGTGTGGTAGCCAGGCGAATTATCCAATCACAGCATCTATTTCTAATGCTACTGGTGGATTCTGGACTACTTCCGGAACTGGGTCTTTCTCTCCAAACAACACCACAATAAATGCTACTTATATCCCTTCTGCAGCGGATAGAACAGCAGGAAGTGTTGTATTAACATTAACATCTACTGGTAATGGAACTTGTTTACAAGTGTCTGATAATTTCACTCTAACAATAACACCTGCCATCACGGTATTTGCCGGACCTGACCAAACCCTTTGTGGAGACGTAGCTGGTTTACCATTAACCGGTACAATCAATGTAGCTTCAGGCGGTACTTGGTCTATTATTACTGGTACAGGAACAATTGTAAGCCCTACCTCATTAAACACGACCTATAACTTAGGTGGTGGTGATGTTGCTGCTGGTACAGTTAGATTACGATTATCTTCTACAGGTAATGGTTCTTGTCCAGTAGTCACAGATGATGTTATTTACACCATTACACCTGCTCCTACCGTAAATGCAGGTGCTAATCAAACCATTTGTGCAGATTCAGCTTATGTTCAACTAGGTGCAGTAATTACTGTAGCTTCAGGAATCTCCTGGACTTCAAACGGTACAGGTACATTTACTGCTGATAATGTATCATTAAACTCTCGTTATATACCTTCTGCTGCTGACATAACAGCAGGAACTGTCATCTTAACAGCTGCTTCAACCGGTAACGGTACTTGTAATGCAGTTACAGGATCGATTACAGTTACAATTACTCCGCGTGTTACATTAAATGCAGGTACCGACCAAACTGTTTGTGGAAATAACTCCATCGTGAATTTAAATGCAGCAGTTACTGTAGCCGGTGCTGTAAACTGGACTACCTCAGGGTCTGGTACATTTGCCAATCAAACAAGCCCAACAACTACTTACACACCTTCTCCTACTGATATTTCAAATGGATTAGTAACGTTAACAGTAGTAACCACAGGAAACGGAACTTGTAAAGCAAAAACAGATCAAGTAATTGTTACTATAACTCCATCACCAACAGTTAATGCAGGTTTACCTCAAACTGTTTGTGCTAATACTAGTGGTGTTACTTTAAATGGTACAGTTACAACGGCAACTGGAGGTACTTGGACTACCGCCGGATCAGGAACATTTGTAAATGCTAATAATTTAATCACTTCATATCGCCCATCTACAGCAGATACATCTGCCGGTAGTGTGCTTTTAACATTAACTACAACAGGTAATGGAACTTGTAATGCAGTTATAAGCAGTGTGACCATATCATTCGATAAACTTCCGGTTGTAAATGCCGGTCCGGATCAAATTATATGTGCCGACAGTGCTTTTGTTCAATTAGCCGGTAAAGTATTAAATGCTAGTGGTGGAACATGGACATCTTCAGGTACAGGTAATTTCTTCCCTATTGTTACAGATTTAAATGGCGTTTATTCACCAAGTCTTAATGATAGAAATGGAGTTGCGCCAATAACAATAACCTTAACATCAGCAACCAATGGAACTTGTCCGGGACAATCTGACAACTTTACTGTAACGATTACTAAAGCTCCTGTTATAACCGTTTCACCTGACCAAACAGTTTGTGCTAATAATGCAGTAGCTAATTTCTCTGGAACATTTACCGTAGCGGGAGGTATCCAATGGACTTCTACCGGTACAGGAACGTTCTCTCCTAGCTCGACTAGTACAAGTGTAAGTTACACACCTTCTGCATTGGATATTTCTGCAGGATCGGTAGTAATTTCAATGTCAACAACTGGAAATGGAACGTGTAAAGTAGCTAGACAATTCAGAACACTTACCATAACTCCGCGCCCAACTGTAAATGCAGGTCCAGACAAAACAATTTGTGCGGACAGCCTAGGTGTAAAACTTAATAATGCCTCATTCACAGTGGCAGGTGGTGTTCAATGGACTATATTAAGCGGTACAGGTGTCTTTGGACCTAACAACACTGTTATTCAACCAGACTACTTCCCTACTGCCGCTGATAAGACTGCTGGATTTGTAAATCTAAAAGTAGAAACTACTAACAATGGTAATTGTTTGCCTGTTAGAGACACTATTAGAATTAACATCACACCTGCTCCCACTGTAAATGCGGGGACTGATAAAACAGTTTGTGCTGATACAGCCGGTGTTACATTAGCAGGAACATCGACAGTTGCCGGTGGTGTTATTTGGACTTCAAGTGGTTCTGGTATATTCTCTCCTTCTGCTACAACTCCAACAGCAACCTATATACCTTCTAATGCAGATACTACAGCTAAAACAGTTACCTTAACGTTAACAACAACGAATAACGGTACTTGTAAAGCTGTTTCGGATCAAATGAATATCACTATTACACCGGAAGTACTTTTAAGTGCTGGAAGTGATAACACATTGTGTGCTAGCGCCGATCAATTAGTATTAGATGGATCCATGTCTAACGCAACAGGTGTACTATGGTCTACTAGTGGTACGGGGGTAATTACTCCTTCGACAAACACATTAAAGCCTACTTATACTCCTTCAGCAACAGATATAACTAACGGGTCTGTAGCCTTTACTTTAATATCTACAGGAAATGGTTTATGTCAACCCAAAACAGATAACGTTGTCATAACCTTCACTCCAATTCCAACAGTTTCTGCAGGTAACAACCTTCAAGTATGTAATACTGTTACTTCTGTAAATATAAATGGTTCAGAAACTAATACTTCAGGTGTACAATGGGTTATCTTATCAGGTGCAGGTACTTTAACACCGGATAACACATTAAACACAACTTATAATATCGATCCTGCTGATTTACTATCAGGTGTTACTTTAAGGATAACTGGCAACGGTAATAGTGGGTGTTCTAACGTAGAAGATGTAATGCAAATTAGTTTTGTGGCATTACCTCCAATTGATGCCGGAACAAGTAAAACAGTTTGTTCTACTGATTTCCCTATCCAATTAGAAGGTACAGGTTCCACTGCTCAATGGTCTGGATATACCGGCACAATGTCGCCAAATGATCAAACATTGAATGCATTATATACTCCAAGTGCTGGTGAAGTATCAGCTGGTACTGTAACTCTTACATTAACAACCATCAATAATGGAGCCTGTCCGGCTAACTTTGACAATGTAACATTTACTATAATTGATGGCCCAATTGTTAATGCTGGTACAGTTCCTGTGATTTGTACGAACACTCCACTAGTAAATCTTACCGGTACAACTAATGGTTTAAGTTCTACAGGTATATCTTGGACTACTAGCGGTACAGGAACATTCTCCTCCTCTACAAGTTTAACTCCAACCTATACTCCTTCTGCGTCTGATTATACTTCAGGATTTGTAATTTTAACAATACAATCTGCAGGAACTAACCCTGCATGTAGAATTGCAAAAGATACAGCAGTCCTAAGAATTCAACCTAGACCAACTGTTAATGCAGGAAATGATATAACTATCTGTAAAGATGTATTAACAATCCCTGTAAATGCGTTAATTACAAATTCCACCGGAGTAAGTTGGACATTAGGCACTAATGCTGCAGGTAGTTACAATAATCCGGTTGCCTTATCTACAACATATAATGTAGTAACTGCTGATACTACTGCAGGTAACATTATCCTAGTAGTAAGTACTACCGGTCATAATCCAAACTGTCCGGCGGCTACTGATAATATCAATGTTACCTTCACCAATAAACCAAATGTATTTGCAGGCAACCCTATTACAGTCTGTGAGGATACGTCTTCTGTTCCTTTAAATGGCGTTGTAAGTATTGCAACAGGTGGCATTTGGTCTACAGCAGGGTCTGGGGTATTTACACCTAGTAATTCAGCATTAAATGCTAAATATATCCCTTCTACTGCTGACACTACTGCAGGTAATGTTACATTAACTTTAACAACTACAGGAAATGGGACTTGTAGAGCTTATACTTCCACAGTTGACATTACATTCAACGATCGTCCTACTGTGAATGTGACGGGTGTCAATGACACTGTTTGTTCAGGAAACGTAATCACTATTAACGGTTCATTTAGTAATTCATCTGGATTACAATGGTTCACTACGGGTTCAGGTACGTTCTCAAATCCTACATCTGCAAGTACTGTATACACACCGTCCACAGCTGATAAAAACTCAGGTGGTGTTATATTATTTGCACGTACAACTGGTGGTGCACCATGTAAAGATGTAGAAGACTTCTTATCGTTCACTATCTTAACAGATCCTTCCGCATTAGTAAATGCAGGGTTTGACCAAACAGTCTGTGCGGATGCTGCCTTTATTATATTAGATGGTACTATTGGCGGTATTGCTTCCGGTGGTATCTGGACAGCGTCTTCCGGATTAGGAGATTTCTTCCCTGATGTTACCGATTTAAATCCATTCTTTATACCGGATGTAACTGATGTTGCTACAGGAAATGTTACTCTTAGATTAACTTCAACTGGTAACAGTATCTGTCCTCCATCCTTCGATGATATGATATTAACCATATTACCGGCTCCAATCGTCGACGCAGGAAATGATGTTATTGTTTGTGCGGACACAGCATTTGTCCAATTAGCAATGTCAGTAACAAATGCCGGTGGTGGTGTATGGAGTGCAACCGGTTCGGGTTATTTCTCACCTAGTTCCGTAGACCCTAATGCGGTGTATGTTCCTTCAGACGATGATAGAGATTTTGGTTCAGTAGGTATTACATTAACTTCCGTTAACAACGGAACTTGTAACACTTACACTGATTTCAAATCCATCACTCTAACTCCTAAACCAACTATCAATGTTGGACCGGATCAATTAATATGTGCCAATAACATAAGTACATTACAAGCAAATGTAACCGTTGCGACAGGAGCAAATTGGAGATCTTCAGGTACAGGTGTGTTCTTCTCACCTAACCCAACTTTATCCAACACATACGTTCCTTCATCAATCGACACGGCAGCTAAAGTTGTCAATATCATAGTAGAGTCTGCTGGTCAAGGTGCATGTAAACCTGTTTACGATACATTGATCTTAAACCTACAACCTACACCTGTAGTTGTAGCGTCAGCAGATCAAAACATATGTGCTGACTTCAACAGTATTACTGTATCATCTTCAGTTGCGAATGCTACATCAGTGATATGGACTACAAATGGTTCGGGAACTTATAGCCCAACCTCAGCCGGATCACCAGTAACATATATCCTTTCTACTCAAGACAAAACTTTAGCGAGTCTGAAATTATATGCAACCTCTTCCGGAAATACTGTTTGTAATTCTGTAACTGATTCCATCATCATAAACATTGCTCCTGCTCCTATTGTAAGCGCTGGTTCACCTATCATTTGTGATACTTTAGCAGGTGCTACCTTAACAGGTGTAGTTACTAATGCAAGTTCCGGAACATGGACTAGCTCTTCAGGTTTGGGTGTATTCTCAGTAAACAATGCGACACTTAATGCTGTTTATGTTCCAAGTCATACTGATATAGTTAATGGAAGTGTAACTCTTACCTTAACATCTGTTGGTAACGGAACTTGTAGCGCAGTAAGTTCAAGTACACTATTATTAATAGAACCTTTACCTATAGCCAATGCAGGTCAAGATCAATTTACTTGTGTAAACAACTCTGTTACTTTGAGTGCCGGCACCATTGAAGCAGGCGTTTCATATGCATGGTTAAGTTCAACAGGTACACTATTGATAAATGGAACCAACTTTACAACATCTGCAACAGGTAATCAAAACTTTGTGTTAAGAGCGACTAATGCGAAGGGTTGTCAAACAACTGATACTGTAAACGTAAGTACATTTACATTACCTACCTTTACATTCACACCTAATCCGTTGTGTTTTAATGAGAATGTAGTTGTTAATTCGAACCCAACTCCTACACCTACAGTGCCTGGTGATTATCAGTGGTTCAACAATGGTAGTATCATGACAGGTGAAGACAAACCATTCCTTGTTCCTCCTACATCTGGAGCATTCCAAATCAAATTCTCCTTTGGAGGTTGTAATACAACAGGTAACGCAGTTGTAAATCCTTCACCTAGAATATCGGTACAAGATGTAATTGCATGTTCTAATGCTAACTTAACTGCATCTACAGATATCGCTGCTTCTACGTGGAATTGGGAAGCTCCATTATCAGGTTCTTCAGCAACAATATCTGCTCCTGCTATCGCAAACGACACAACCAAATACTTTGTCAACAACACTGTTACAGCAACAGGATGTACAACAAGAGATAGTGTTTATGTGATAGGAATACCAGTACCTCAAATGGTAGCAATTGACAGTGTTAGCTGCCAAGGAATGACTGTTCGATTAACAGCAAGACCTACTAATATTCCTTATTTGGATTTATTAATTCCGGTTTCATTTAATTGGACAAACGGTGGTGGACCTTCTATCTCTACCGATTCAGTTATAACTGTTAATTCGTTAGGAACATTTATCGGAACTGCTAACATAGGTCAGTGTACAGGAATCTCCACTAACAATATTGGATTCTCACCAAACCCAATATCTAACTTAGCGGATAAAGCTAAATACTGTATTGAAGATTCGACTAAGGTAACGTTAGATCCTGGTAATACAGGTGGACCTTACACTTACACTTGGTCTACGGGTGAAACTACTCAAACAATTATTGTTCAACCTCCGTTAGATCAATACTTCAGAGTAACTTTAACCAACAGTTCATTATGTACAACTACTGATAGTATATTAGTACGAGTGATTTGTCCTCCGAAAATTTCTGTACCATCTGCATTTACTCCTGGCAGTAATAATCAAGATGCCTTCTTCAGAGGATTTGGTAAAGATCAATACTTAGGCAAATATGAAATCATGGTATTCAACCGTTGGGGTGAAATCATCTTCGTATCCAATGATAAAAACATGGGTTGGGATGGTAGCTACCGTGGAGAAATAATGCCAATGGGTGTTTATGCTTATGTCATCATCTATGAAGGTCTTGAAGAGTTCAAAGGTCCTTATAAAATAAATGGTGCAGTTACATTGATACGATAATCAATACAACTCACACATAAATAAAAAAGCCTCGATAACTATCGAGGCTTTTTTATGATATCCGTTATTAAATATCTATTCCATCCATTCCCAAGCAGTACTATAAACGCCCTGCTTATCTACAAAATCAATAAATCCTTGATAAAAATCATTAGAAGTAATTGTAGCGGAATCTCCTATCACAATTAATTTTTTCTTGGCTCTGGTTATCGCTACGTTCATACGTCTTAAATCTCTTAAGAAACCAATATCTTGCTTTTCATTCGAACGAACTAAACTGATAACAATAACATCTTTTTCTTGACCTTGGAAAGAGTCTACAGTTTGAACTTGTACATTTTTAACCTTTACAAACTCTTCTTTCAACAACATAACCTGTTGCTTATAGGGGCTAATTACGCCTATAGATATTTTCTCTTGATATTGTTCAAGCAAACTTTTGACGATTTTTTTAACAACATTAGCCTCCCCTTCATTTCTTAGGCCAAATGGACTATGGACTAACTCCTCTTCAAAACCGGTTCCTGCCGTATCTATAAACTGAACAATAGTCTCGTCTAAATGATGATATCTGTTTTTTTCAAACGCTTGTAATTTCCCTGAGTAAAAATACTCCGATGGATACTGCATAATTTTTTCATGCATACGATATTGAACACGCAACATGGTAGAAATCCCCTCCATCTTAGCAATCTTCTCCATTAAGCTAATACTCAATCCTAACTTTTGCGCTTCTTCCGACTTCACTGTTGGAGGTAACTGCAAGTGATCACCTGAGAAAATCACCTTGTTGGCTTTCTTTAATGGAATCCAAGTCATCGGCTCTAATGCCTGACCTGCTTCATCAAAAATCAAAGTATCAAAATGAGCAGTCCTTAACTCTTTATGCTCTGTTACTACAGGAGTACAAGTAATTACAGCTCCATGCATAACCACTTCACTTTGAATATGAACTCTATGAGCTTCAGCTTGCTGTTTTAACGACTTAGCTTCTTTTAAAATCGCTTTACGTTGTTCTCTTTCTTCACGTCCAAAGTTCCTTTGATATTTATTTGCCATGCGATAAAACTCTTCGGCACGTTTATGTAATTCTTTCACCAAGCTGTACTGCGGATGATTAGCTACCTGCATGGTAAGAGAATATTTTAAATTCTCTTCCGTTACTTTAACCGGATTCCCAATTCGAACGGTTTTTACTCCTGCTTTTACTAAACGCTCCGTCAAAACGTCCACTGCGGCATTACTCGCAGCACATACTAATATTTTTTCTCCGCGATTAGCTAGAGATTTTATAATCTCAACTAATGTAGTTGTTTTACCTGTTCCCGGAGGGCCATGAATTACCGCCACATCATTCGTTTCTAAAGCATGTAGATAAGCTGCCTTTTGAGCATCATCTAAGTGATGTGGGTATTGAATATTTTCTAATTTCTTTCTACTAGATAATTCTTCTTTTAGTAAAATTTCACGAATACGTTTTTGTTCTTTAGAAATCTTTTCATCTTTCCAATACTCCAACGCCTCTTCCATTACTTCATAGGAATGCTGATCAAACAAGCGATTTACTCCTATTTTACCATCCTTCAACCAAGATGGGGCTTCGTCTACCTGTAATTGTATTGTCATAAAATTACCGGAAGCCACTAATACGGTACCATTCAGAGCAAAATCACGATGGTGTTCATTATTGGAAAAAACTTCTACTTTATCACCATTTGAAAAAATAGACATCGCATCCGTTTCATACTTTCGCTCGATATCTATACATAGATAATCCGCATAACCGTAGTATTCTGATTTAATAAAAATAGGATACCATGTAATCCCTGCCATTTTACGCTCATTGATAGACTGTTTATGTATATCAATTTCGTATTGACTCTCATCTTCTTTCTTTTCAATCGTCAATAGTTGTTTTAACGATTGAAAATATTTCACAACATCTTCTTGCTGCATTTATCTACTCTCAATTATTTGAACCAACGATTCGTACCAATCTTTACCATACTTGCGCTCCAGAGGGTTTCTTAAAAATTTATATAAAGGAACACCAAGGGCTTCTCCATGTTTACATGCAGGTTTGCAAATCGACCAACGTTCATAATTCAATGCCTCAAACTCGTCATATTGAGTAATCCTTATGGGATACAAATGACAAGAAATGGGTTTTTGATAATCTATTTTTTTATCTAAATAGGCTTGTTCAATACCACATTTTAGAATATTATTTTCATCGTAAATAGCATAAGCACACTCTCTATTTTCTCCGATGGTAGGTGTTACAAAATCACCATCTTCCATCTCGATAGAAGTGCCTTGCTTCTCAATCACTTTAATTCCGGCTTTTGACAAATAAGGCTTTACAATTGGGTAAATCTCTTCCAAAATAACGGCTTCTTCTGGGGCTACAGGGGCTCCCATATCACCTTCCACACAACAAGCACCTTTACATTTGCTTAATTCACAGACAAAAAACTTTTCTGCGATATCATCACTAACAATGGTCTTTCCTAATGAAATCATAGTCTCTCAAGTTATCAACAAATACGTTGAAGTACACAAAGATAATGGATAAAACGGGTATTAAATCGTAAATTTAGGATTAATATAATTATCCATATTATGAGTTATTTAGATGGTCTAAATCCGTCACAGCGTGAAGCTGTAGAATGTGTAGATGGCCCATTAATGATTATTGCAGGTGCTGGCTCAGGGAAAACACGTGTTTTAACTTATCGTATTGCTCACCTTATCCAAAAAGGAGTTGATCCATTCAATATATTAGCATTAACATTTACCAATAAAGCTGCTAAAGAAATGCAACACCGCATTCAAAAAGTAGTTGGGAATGAAGCTAAAAATATATGGATGGGAACATTCCACTCTGTATTCTCAAAAATACTTCGAGTAGAAGCAGATAAAATCGGTTACCCGAACAACTTCACTATATACGATACAGACGACTCTCGTTCATTAATCAAAACAATTTTAAAAGAACAGAATTTAGACGACAAAGTATACAAACCTTCTGTAGTCCACAATAGAATTTCCGGAGCTAAAAACAGACTTATCTCCTACCATGAATACATCAACAATGTAACGTTCATGGAAGATGATAAAGCTGCTATGAAACCACACATGGGAATGCTTTATAAGCTTTACCAAGAACGTTTGTTCAAAGCAGGCGCTATGGACTTTGATGATTTATTATTCTTTACTTATAAATTATTCAAAGATCACACGGATGTATTAAACAAATACCAACATCGATTCAAATACATCATGGTGGATGAGTTTCAAGACACTAACATTGCACAGTATTTCATCACTCGAAAACTAGCTGCTGCTAATAGAAACATCTGCGTAGTAGGTGATGATGCTCAAAGTATCTATGCTTTTAGAGGTGCTGACATTCAAAACATCTTAAACTTTGAAAAAGACTATCCGGAATTACGTGTTGTAAAACTTGAACAAAACTACCGTTCTACTCAAACTATTGTAGAAGCTGCTAACATGGTTATTAAAAACAACCGTGCTCAGTTAAAAAAGAATGTCTGGACGGATAATGAATCCGGAGAGAAAATCAACTTGTTCCGTGCAGCGAGCGACAATGAAGAAGGGCGATTAATAGCTACTGCCATCTTTGAAGCCAAAATGAACAACCAGCTTCGCAATAAAGATTTTGCTATTCTATATCGCACTAATTCTCAATCTAGATCTTTTGAAGAATCACTACGTAAACTAGGAATAAAATACCAAATCATTGGAGGTATGTCTTTCTACCAACGTAAAGAAATCAAAGATATACTTGCTTACTTACGTTATTCATTAAACACGAACGACGAACAATCCCTTCGTAGAATTTTAAATTACCCTAAGCGTGGCATAGGCGACACTACAGAAAACAAACTATTTGTAGCTGCCGAAGAACAAGGTGCTTCCGTTTGGGATATATTATGTAACGCTTCTGCCGTATTCGGCCCTAAGACCGGAACCTTACTTGAAAGTTTTGCCTTATTAATCAAAACATTTCAAGCGCTCATCCAAAACACCGATGCCTTTGAAGCAGCTAGTGAGATAGCTAAAAAGTCTACTTTACTAAAAGAATTATACGACGACAAAACCGTAGAAGGTATAGCACGCTACGAGAACGTTCAAGAACTTTTGAATGGTATTAAAGAATACGTAGATGATCCGGAGAAAACAGATAAATCACTTGGAGCTTTCCTTCAAGAAATTTCTTTATTAACCGATGCAGACGAGAAAAAAGACAAAGATGAAGATGTAGTTACTATGATGACTATTCACGCTTCTAAAGGTCTTGAGTTTCCTTATGTATTTGTAGTTGGGATGGAAGAAGAATTATTTCCATCGGCTATGATGCTTAACAGTAGAGCTGATTTGGAAGAAGAGCGTCGTTTATTTTATGTAGCCATCACGCGTGCAGAAAAGCATTTAACTTTAAGTTTTGCTAATTCCAGATATCGTTTTGGCATACTTAAAAATTGCGAACCAAGTCGTTTTTTGAATGAAATAGACAGCAACTTTTTAAATACCCCAACTAAGATGATGACTTCCACCGGTTTTGAGGATAGAAGTCAAGCCATCATCAAGAAAACGACACCTATTAAGCCTTTAGCACCTAAAACACCTGCTCCGGGGAAATATGTTCCTCCGGCAGATTTTAAGCCTAGTGATACGAGCTCTTTATCTTCCGGAATGAAGGTAGAACATCCTAAATTTGGTTATGGAAAGGTAAAACAAGTGCAACAAAATGGCATGGACCGTAAAGCGGTGATAGAATTTGATGAAGTTGGAGAAAAAACACTAATTCTTAGCTTCGCAAAACTGAGAATTCACGAATCTTGATTATCTTGTAGTTTGAAATAATATATTTTATGGCTTTAACAAAGGGAGCTCCCGGAAAAGGAATGATTTTAAAAGAATACGGACAAAACATTCAGAAGATAGTAGATTGGATTTTAACCGTTGAAGACAAAGAGCAACGTACGAAATACGCTTTTGCATGTATTGAGTTAATGCGTCAATTAAATCCCAACATGAAAGATGGTGAAGATCATAGTGAAAAATTATGGGATCACTTGTATATCATGTCCGGCTTTAAATTAGAAGTCAACTCCCCATTCCCTATGCCGGATGAATCCATCTTAACAAAGAAACCATTGAAAGTTGAATACAATCAGCATCGACTTAAATACAAATACTACGGAAAAAACATTCAACTCTTAGTTCAAGAAGCTTTAAGTACAGTAGGTACTCCTGAAATGGAAGATGCTATTATCTACTTAGGCAGATTGATGAAAAAATCCTACATCACTTGGAACAAAGAAAATGTAGACGACGAAGTAATTGCCGAACACATTTCAGATATTTCTAAAGGAAAACTTCAAGTAGACCTTCAAAAGGTAAAAGAAGAAAAACTTTTTGACACCATCGTAGTTCCGGAAACCCGTCACAACGGCTCTTATGGCAATAACAACAAGAGCAGCTACAACAATGGTGGAAATGGTGGTAGAAGATCCAACTCCAATAATAATAACAGATTTCAAAATAAAAATAGAAGAAAGAACTAATGGCGTCTTTTGAAATTACCGGAGGCACTAAATTAAAAGGGGAAATTACTCCACAAGGTGCTAAAAACGAAGCTTTACAAATTTTATGTGCTGTACTTTTAAGTCCAGAACCCATCATCATAAAAAATGTACCTAACATCATCGATGTAAACAAACTAATCGAGTTATTAAACGATTTAGGGGTACTAGTTACCAAAATAGACTCTTCTACCTATCGATTTGAAGCGAAAGATGTGAAGCTAGAATTCATGGATACAGATGATTTCAAAAAGAAAGCATCTGCCCTACGTGGTTCTATCATGATTATCGGTCCTTTATTAGCTCGATTTGGCAAGGCTAGAATGCCTAAACCGGGTGGAGACAAAATCGGAAGAAGACGTTTAGACACACACTTCATAGGCTTACAAAAACTAGGCGCTGAATTCAACTACGATTCCGGCGACTACTTCTACAACATAGAAACCAAAGGTCTAAAAGGATGCTACATGTTATTAGATGAAGCATCTGTAACTGGTACTGCTAACGTAGTAATGGCTGCTGTTTTAGCCGAAGGACAAACGACTATTTACAACGCTGCTTGTGAACCCTACTTACAACAGTTGTGTAGTATGTTAAATAGAATGGGTGCTAAAATCTCCGGAGTTGGTTCTAACTTACTTCACATTGAAGGTGTAAAAGAATTAAAAGGAACAGAACATACCATTCTTCCTGACATGATTGAAATAGGTAGCTTCATAGGAATGGCTGCTATGACAGAATCTGAAATAACTATTAAGAACTGCCGTATCGACATGTTAGGAATCATACCTTCTACTTTCCAACGCTTAGGTATTAAAATGGAATTTAGAGGAGATGATATTTATATTCCGGCTCAATCACATTACGAAATCGACACCTTCATTGATGGTTCAATCATGACTATCGCTGATCAAATTTGGCCGGGCTTCACTCCTGACTTACTAAGTATTGTGTTGGTTGTAGCTACTCAAGCAAAAGGATCTGTTTTGATTCATCAGAAAATGTTTGAAAGCCGATTGTTCTTTGTAGATAAACTAATTGATATGGGTGCTCAAATCATCCTTTGTGACCCACATAGAGCAACGGTTATTGGATTGAATAAGCAATTACCATTAAGAGGTATTTCTATGAGTTCCCCTGATATTCGTGCCGGTCAAGCGTTATTAATTGCTGCCATGTCTGCACAGGGCAAATCTACTATTCATAACATTGAACAAATAGACAGAGGTTATCAAAATATTGATACACGTCTAAATGCATTAGGTGCTAAAATTAAACGTATCAATTAATATGAACGATTTTCTTCAGGCTGTAAAACGCTTTTTCATCCGAGTAGGATTTATCTTATTAGGTATATTAATATTAGTTATTTTATTCTTCTCTTTCTTCCACTATAGCGAAGGAAACAGAGCTGGTACTATTATTAAAATTAGCAAAAGAGGAGTCCTACTTAAAACTTGGGAAGGAGAACTCAACTTAGGTATGGTTATTACAGATAATGGAGGTGCTGCAGTAGGTGCTCAAAATAACATATGGCACTTCTCTGCTAAAGATGATGAAGAGTTAGTTAATAAACTTATTGAGGCAAACAAAACAGGCAAACGTGTTCAATTAAAGTACAAAGAACTATACTTTAAATTACCTTGGAAAGGTGATACGGATTACATTGTTACCGATGTAGAAATGACCGGATTTACAGACTCTATTATTCACGAATAACATTAACACAAAAAAGAATAGCCCGACATGTAGAAACATATCGGGCTTTTTTAATTTTATCCTTTATAAGATTATGCGTAGCTATTAAGCATAACCGGCATAACCAACATTAATACATCTTCATTCTCATCCTTATCTGCAGGCTTGATAATACCCGCTCTGTTAGGTGCAGAGAAGTGCATTTCAACTGAATCACTATCTAAGTTAGTTAACATCTCGATTAAGAACTTAGCATTGAATCCAATTTCAATATCTTGACCAGCATATTCACAAGACAAACGCTCGTTTGCTTCATTAGAGAAATCTAAATCTTCAGCACTGATTTGAAGTTCGCTACCAGCAATTTTCAAACGTACTTGGTGAGTTGTTTTGTTAGCGTAGATGGAGATACGTTTCAAAGAGTTCAACATATCAGTTCTACCAATCGTCATTACGTTTGGATTGTTAACCGGAATCGCGTTTTCGTAATCAGGGAAACGCTCATCGATTAATCGACAAATCATTTTAATATTGTTGAAGCTGAAGAACGCATTAGAAGCATTAAAATCAACCTTCACGTTGGTATTATCAGAAGGTAAAGATGCTTTTAATAAGTTTAAGGCTTTCTTAGGAACAATTAAAGTATTGTTTACTTCCGCAGAGATATCTGAACGACGGTAACGGATCAAACGGTGACCATCTGTTGCTACAAAAGTTGCATTTTGCTCCGTTAATGACAAAAACACCCCCGTCATAGCAGGTTTAAGTTCGTCATTACTTGCTGCGAAGATAGTAGAAACAATCGCTCTGTTTAAAACATCCGAAGATACATCTACGCTATAACCATTCTTTACCGCTGGCACTTTAGGGAAATCGGTAGCGTTTTCACCTGAAAGTTTATATCTACCGTTATCAGAGCTTATTTCAATAGAATAAGTTTCAGAATCAATGGTAAACGTTACCGGCTGTTCCGGAAGGTTTTTAAGTGTATCTAATAAGATTTTAGCAGGTACAGCTATGCTACCTTTTGCTTTTGCTTCCACATTGATTTCAGTAATCATGGAGGTTTGTAAATCAGAAGCATATACGACTAATTTCCCATCCGCAATTTCAAATAGGAAATTCTCTAATATAGGCACTACCGGATTAGTAGTGATAACCCCGTTAATAGCAGTTAGTTGCTTTAGGAGCACAGAGGAAGAAACAACAAATTTCATTACCTAATGTTGGTTTTATACTTTTAAAAATATAGTGTAAAAATAGTCAATTGATACTTAAAGTTCTACACATTCTATACCTATTTATCCATAAATAAATCCCTTCTAACAAGAAGGTATTGTAACGTTTTTGGACTTAATAGGACTAATTCATTTTTCTCCACAATTTTACCATACAGGTACTTATCCCCAGGTAAAGCTTCATAAATTATCAACGTATTTGACTTTATTATCTCTCTGTCTTTCAATCGAATAGAAACCTCAGGCATTTTCCCTTTCAACAAGGTTTCCACAGAATCTTTAGCTTTATCCACCATGTAACTATACACATTTACCTGTTGATACAAGTTCAAATAAGCGTACAACTTGTTAGTATCCAACTTAGCTATGCCATCCACTTCATATCCTCTTTCTCCCTGTCTAATAAAAAAGTTGTATTTAGGCTGGTCTTTATAACTCACTTCTAACTCTAATAAACTCCCCGGTGAACTAGAAAACACTAATGGATCTCTTAAATCTTGAACATTCATTCTAAATATGGTAGAATAATCTCCTGTAAATCCTGGAACTTGAATAACAAGCGGCTGCGCATTCCCACCTCCCGTATACCATGAACTATTCTGATCATTAGGATTGGCACTTATGATAAATGTTGTATTCTGTTCTTCTCCTTGAACTTCTAGCTTTACACCTTTTTCATTTAGTGTTTGCGAAGCTTGGGTTAACAATTCGTTTGAAACCGCCATTTTGGGTTCCATTCTACCCATACCTATTTTAATTAATTGAATCACATCCGGACGCAATTCATACTTCCCATCAATCATCCATTTAGTTGGACTTACCACTTCAATAGTATGCGAAGTGCCTTTATATGTATATCGAATTTGTTCTATATCGGAAGTGTCGACTTTTACAAAGCCGTCAAAAACTGGATTAGATGCTTTAGAATCTGACCATATCACTTGAAGTGCTCCAATACCTGTTAGAACAAACAACACCATCCAAACTATAATTCTCTTTGTTAACATAGTATCGTATTAAAAGGAACCAAATCGTTTTTTTCTTTGGATATGCTTAAACACTCCATAACTAACAATCACAAGAATAGGAATTGCGATATTCAAAAACTTCCAAAAGAATGCTCTATTGGTCAACTCCTCTTTATTCAATGGCCTTAACTTCACTTCTTTCGTACGCACTTCCATCAACTCTTGATCCATCAAATAATCCACTGCATTTAAAATCAGTTCTTTGTTAGAGAATTGATATCGCATATCTTTATCATAACCTAACGGAATAGGCTCTCCTCTATAAGGATCTACATCATTCAATATCAAATCACCATCCGACAGAACAATAATTTTAGACGCCACTACAGAATCATTTACCACGGCTCCCGTCCATGGTGATGGTTTATTTTTATATAATGAAGAAAACGTCCCTTCTAATAACAATCCGGTAATTTGAGGACCTGCAGTAAAGGTTTCCGGATCTGAATTACGCTTTAAAAAATCTAAATCGATTTGAAATGGAGCATTCAAGACTTTAGACTGAGTAGAAGTTTGAAGCAATACTGTTTTAGATACACCTTCCGACTTCACAGTATCAATCGTCCCGGCAAATATCAATTTAATTGCGTCTAAATTTTTAGTTGTTGAATGCTTACCAAACTGATAAATAATAGGATAATAAGGGAAGCTTAACGCCTGAGACTCTCCATTTAATCCGGTTTGTATAACAGTAGTAGCGCAATTCAAATCCGACACTGCATTCGGATTCATTCTAAAACCATATTTAAAAAATAAATCATTCAGGTTTAAATGTCTTTCCAAACCATAGGTAACACCATTCTTCAAACTATCCTTTCTAATATCCGCTTGATCCATAGCAATCAATAAGCGACCACCTTTGGTTACATATTGATCCAATACAAACTTCTCTTTTTCTGTAAAAGGAATTGTTGGTGAAGCAATTAATACCACATCGCTATTATCCAAAACGTTTAAAGAATCTAGTTTTCTACGTTGTAGATTATATACTTTATTCAAAGCATTACTAATCTCAATAAACTTCTCTTTAGAAGGCTCACCATGACCATCAATCAACGTGATAGTTTTATACTCTTTGGTCGTTAATTGTCTAAAACCTTGAAGTAATTCAAACTCGATACTTTCTACACTTTGATTCAATTGCTCTTCTTGAGAAGACACTTTATTCCCCTTCAAGAACATTACCGGAGCTTCTTTCGTTTGGTAGCTTATAATTGCTCCAGGGAAAATAAATTTCTCGGTCTTTTGACCATTCTTCTCATCTAAATAATACGTAGGTTTTATTCCACGCTTATATAACAACATGTGAAAACGTTCTCTTAATGTTTTATCCGCCTCTTCATTAGGATCAATAAAACGATAAGTGAAATTTTTAGAAGAATGTGCTTTAAACTGTTCTAACTTTTCTTGAATCGATTTTTTAAGACGTTCATAATCCGGATTTAAATCACCGGATAAAAATACTTCCACGTGTACATCTCCTTCCAGAGTACCTAATACATTTTTAGTAACCGGAGAAAGCGTATATCTTTTGTCTTCTGTAAAGTCTAATCGAAAGAAGTATTTATTTATGATGATATTCAAGAATATCAAAATCCCTACGATAAGAAATAACTCCAGTATATCCTGCTTCTTTTTCATTCCTTACCAGTTACGACTCCCTAATTTTAATTTCGTAAGACCTAACATCACGGTGATGATAGTTAAAAAATAAAACACATTACGAGCATCTACTACGCCTTTACTCAAAGCTAAATAGTGATAATCTAAACTCAATGATTTCAAAAACACTGCACTCCCCTGCCATAAATCAATCGATGCAAAATCATTCAATCCTTTATACCATACATAAGAAAGTAATAAGGATAATATAAAAGATACCACTTGGTTATTGGACACCACAGATGAAAATATCCCTATGGAAACAAAAACCAAACCCATGAATAATAAACCAATATAGGATGTAAACACTGCAGCTGAATCTATATTACCAACAGGCTTACCAAGCATATAAACAGATACATAATAAATCACGGTAGGAATCAATGCAACCAAAACAATTGCACCGGATGAGAAAAATTTACCTAAGATAATATCCCAATCAGAAATAGGCTTCGTTAATAACAACTCAATAGTTCCATCCTTCTTTTCTTCTGCGAAAGACCTCATAGTGATGGCAGGTATTAACAACATGAATGCTAATGGGCCTAAATAAAACATGGTGTCTAAATCAGCAAAACCGGATTCAAACAATGAGGTATCAGGAATTACCCATAGGAACAATCCTATAAAAGTTAAAAACACCACTATAGCCATGTAAGCTACCATGGAGTTTAATAAAACAGAAGTTTCTTTTTTAAATACGCTCCACATATTTTATTCCATGGATGTGGTTAAATCTCTAAATATATTTTCTAAGCTACGCTCTTCTTCTTTCATCTCAATCAATGTCCACTGTTTGTCAGCACAGGATTTAAAAATTACTGAGCGTACATCTTCAGAGGTAGACAAATGCAATTCGTATGAATGATTATCAGATGCCACAACATTTGCTACATGAGGTAATTGAGACAATTCTAGTAGTTCAACCGAATGTGTAAACTGAAGCTTAATAACCTTACCGGAAAGATTTAGATGCTTCAATTCAGCAATAGTACTATTCGCCACAATTTTTCCCTTATTAATAATCACTACTTGATCACATAATGCTTGAACTTCTTGCATTATATGTGTAGAGAAAATCACTGTTTTGTCAGTAGATATATTTTTAATCAACTGTCTAATTTCAACAATCTGATTTGGGTCTAAACCTGTAGTAGGCTCATCTAAAATTAAAACGCTTGGATTAGGTAATATAGCTTGCGCTAAACCTACACGTTGACGATAACCTTTAGATAAGGCACCTATTTTTTTATTTTGTTCAATTGAAAGTCCGCATAACTCAATCATCTTTTTCACTTCAGAAGAAAGTGATTGTCCTTTCATTTGATATAAACTTCCAATGAAATGTAAATACTCATGCACATACATATCCAAATACAAAGGATTATGTTCGGGCAAGTAACCTATATTCTTTTTAACCTCGATAGGATTTTCAGTTACATCCATCCCGTTGACTAAGATGGTACCTGAAGTGGGAGGAATAAAACAAGTAGCAATTTTCATGGTGGTTGACTTACCGGCACCGTTAGGCCCTAAAAATCCGGTAATCTTACCTCTTTCTGCAACAAAAGAGATATCCGACACCGCCACTTGTTTATCGTATATTTTAACTAAATTTTTGACTTCTACTGACATAGGCAACAATCAAAAATAACACTATTTTCAGGATATTTTCGCAGTTTCTTTACTAGGAAGAAATTCAAATCGTAAGTAGTTGATTTTAAAACCTTCCTTTCTAAATTTTCGCTCATAAGTAGTCTGAATACCATGATGCTCTTCTAATAACGGTGAGTTATCCAAATCAAATGTGTATTCTAAATTTTTAATTCCCCAAGAAGGGTCTTGAAGCACTTCGAGTGTATAATCAAACAACGGACGATTATCCGTTTTAAAGTTCAACTTACCGCCTTGAGGCATTAATCTTTTATAAATATTTAGAAATCGAGTTCCGGACAATCTTAATTTTTCATCACCATCTTTTGGACGTGGATCCGGAAATGTAATCCAAATGGTATCCACCTCACCCGGTTCAAAGAAATCTTCCAACGATTGTAGTTTCGTTCTTAAAAAGGCTGTATTGCTTAAACCCTCGTCCATAGAAAGTGAACTCCCTTTCCATAAACGAGAACCTTTAATATCGATACCTACAAAATTACGTTGAGGATTAAGCGCAGCTAAACCTGTGGTATATTCAGCTCTACCGCAGCCTACTTCTAAAGTGATAGGATTGGGATTTTGAAAATGGTCATTCCATTTTCCTTTGATATTTGTAAACTTCTCTTTCCCCGGTTGAATGAAGTTGTATGCTTCTTCGTTAAACTTAAATCGTAGTAATTTCTTTCTAGCCATGTTGCTTCCAATCAATTTCACCCAATAGGTACAAACTTCCTCCTACCCAAATCACGTCACCTTTAGCGGATTGTTTTATAGCAGATTGTATGGCTGCATTTACATCATCATAACAATCTCCCTGGATAGAATAAGCTGCCGCACTTGCTTTTAACTTATCTGCAGGCATAGCGCGCTGCGTATGGGCGGCACAAAAATAATACTTTGCATCCGGTATTAATAATGGAAGTATTTTATTTATGTCTTTATCGGAAGAAAAGCCTAAAATAATGTGTTTATTGGCTTGAAAGCCCTTCAAAACCATCATAGCTTCTTTTATACCGTCTTCATTATGAGCGGCATCTTGAATAACCTTGGGGCTTTTTCGCATTTCTTGCCAACGACCTTGAAATCCGGTCAACGTATAAACATCCTTACACGCCAATTTTAAAACATCCCAAGATAATTTCTTAAATGATTTTTTCAGTTGAGCATATAATGTTACTACCCCCTTCAGATTCTTACTCTGATAGTTCCCTTTTAATGCTAAATCAACGTCGCTTAATACTAATTGATTCTTCATTGAAATATTGAACAAGCCATTATCTATTGCTTCTATTTCACATTCATCAGAAGCAAAAACAAAAGGCGCATTTTCCTTCGTAGCTTTTGCCGTAAATACTCGATCAGCAATGGCTTGACGTTCACTTATAACTACCGGAGTTGCCGACTTAATAATCCCTGCTTTTTCAAAGGCTATATCTGATATACTATTCCCTAAAAAGTGGGTATGATCTAAACCTATATTTGTAATCAAACAGGCAACAGGACTTATGATATTGGTAGCATCTAACCTACCCCCCAATCCTGTTTCGATAATAGCGACATCTACCTTCTCTTTTTCAAAATACTGAAATGCTAACATGGTGGTTAACTCAAAGAAAGATGCAGGAATAGTTAAGTTCATTGATTGAACCAACTCCACAAATTCAACTACCTTTTTCTTAGGTACAGTAAGACCATTGATTTTTATTCGTTCACAAAAATCAAAAATATGGGGCGAAGTATACAAACCTACTTTATAACCTGCTTGATGAAATGCGGCAGCTAATAAGTGTGCAGAACTACCCTTACCGTTTGTACCGGCAATATGAATTGTTTTGAGTTTTTTATGAGGATGATTAAATAAAGAAGACAAAGCTTCGACATTACCCAATCCGGGTTTGTATGCTAAATCACCATTGCGTTCATACGCAGGGAAAGCATTGAACAAATAATCGATTGACTCTTGATATGTCAATACAGTAAGAAATTAAAATTAATACGTTTTCTTGATATTAAAAGTAACAAATCCGGAAGAGCTAGGTGCCACATTGGATCCATTAGGTTCAAACTCGGCAGTCCATAAAAGTTTTTTATACTGCTCTACTAATGCTGGCGACATAGAAGTACTTTCCAATTGAATAGAAATAATCTGCCCATCCTCATCTACTTTAATTTTAAAAACAATGGTACCTTCTTCTGTCGTAGTACTTGGCAACGAAGGTTTTTTTCTCCATCTCCAACCGGATAAACTTAAGCCATCTCCGGTACCACCGGCTCCTGTTCCACCAGTACCTGCTCCATTATTACCATAATAGTTTTTGGAATTTGTTGTACCATCCACACTACCTTGATTACCTGTAGTACCTGTTACCCCATCCCCTGGATTAGGTTTCATCATACTATTCGGATTCGGCTTCTGCTGTGTTTGCTGAGTCGTCTGTTGGGTAGTTTGTGTTGTCTGAGTGGTTTGGGTATTATTAGTTGTTTGTTTTACGACATGCTCGGAAGGCATAGTAGTATTTACAGGTGTAGTAGGGTCACTAGGCGTTTCTACCGGTGTTGGCTCCTGTGGTGTTGTTTCTGCAGTAGTAGATGGATCGGAGGCTGGATCCATACTATTATTATCTCCGCTACCTGTAGCGTTTAAACCAAAATTCAATTCAATCCCAGGCATTCCCGGTGTTGGAGGATCTGGCTGTCTCCATACTACCAACCATAAAAACAACAATAACAACAAGGCATGAATTACAGCAGATGTAATAAATGCTTTGCGGTCGTTAACTTGTTGTTCGTGCTTAGTTAGCATATGTTTTATTTTTCAGTTACAGTGGCTAAAGAAACCTTTGCACCTAAGCTATTCGCTATACTTGCTACTTTCACAAAGTATTCTGTAGGTACATCTTTATCAACGTGTAATACTAAATATTTATTATCAGAGACACCTGCTAATGCTACTTTTAAATCACCCTCTAACGAAGTTAGATTGGTTTCTTTATTACCTATAAAATAACGTAAATCCTTAGATATAGTAACAGTGACTTCTGTGGATGCTGAGTTTACTTCTTTGGAAGTTGAAGGCAAACTTACAGGCAATGCAGAAGGAGTAACAAAGGTAGACGTCAACAAGAAGAATATAAGCAATAGAAATACTAAGTCGGTCATGGACGACATGTTGAACTCAGTGGTAATTCTATTTCTACGTTTTAACTGCATCGACGTCGAATTATTTATTAGGTTGTTGTAATAACTCTAAGAACTCGATAGAAGCGTATTCCATTTGGTGAATGATACGTTGTACTTTACCAACTAAGAAGTTATAACTAGCTAAAGCAATAATACCAACTACTAGACCGGCAACGGTAGTCACCATCGCTTCATACATACCGGCAGATAATAACTTAGGAGAAATCGTACCTTCCTCCTGTGCAATAGCAATGAAAGCTTGAATCATACCTGTTACGGTACCTAAGAATCCTAGCATAGGTGCTAAACCTGCAATAGAGGCTAACCATGCTAAGTTCTTCTCCAGATTATATAATTCAATTTTACCTACGTTTTCAATTGAAGCTTCAATGTTACTTAAAGGAGACCCAATTTTAGAAAGACCTTTATTAATCATACGAGCAAAAGGAGTTTTAACTGTCTCACAATGCATCATAGCTGATTTTAAATCACCTTCCATAACATAGCCCTTAATTTTCTCCAAGAAACCTTGAGGGTCTTTATCATATTTTATGTAGGATAAATAACGTTCTACTAATAAGAATATCGAAACAAACGATAGTAAAAAAATAGGAATCATAATCCAACCACCGGCTTGGATTAATGACCATAAAGTAATTTCATTAACTGCTTCTGTCGCTTCTGTTGCAACAGCTGCACCATCTGTTGTGGTAATTTGTAATAAGTTCATTGAGATTTATTAAAACTTTTTAATCCAAATGCTTTCGCCTAAATCACTAACGAAATCTTTTCGTTTTTCTTTTGCGCTTTCTTTGGAATCGAAATCACCTACGGTGACCATATAAAAACCTTTGGAATCAACATCATGTTTCACTACATCATATCCCTTAGCTTGTAATGAAGATGTCAACTTAGTTGCATTAGATTCTTCTTTAAATGCACCAATAACAATGGAGAAGTTACCGGAGGAAACTTGGGATAGAGAAGCGTCTGAAACAGGTTGCTCCATATTCATTTCCATCACATTATCTTCTGTTTCAACCACGCTATTGACTGAATCGATATTATTTAAAACAACTTCCTCTATTGCTTGATTTTCCTCCGTTTGAATAACCGTCTCACTACCAAACAAGGAATCAAAATTATATCCTGCTACTTGAATTTCCGGATTTTGCTTCATTAAAAACAATCCGGCTCCCAATAATATAAAGACAGGAGCCACAAAAGCTATAACCTTCCATGCTCCGTTTCCGGAAGTTTCCTCTTTTTCTTTATTACTATCTTCAGTCTTTTTAGATTGAGTTTTTCTCGTTGACTCCATAGGTTTAGGTGTTCTTTCTATAGGTTTAAAAACTAATTCAGGTAACCCAAATGTATCAGAAGTAACAAACGATCTCATCTCAGGCACAAACTCAACACTTCCCGAGTCATTCATAAAAAACCTTCCAATCTGATCAATAGCATGAGACTTACTGGTCTTCAAATTATTATTGACCATCTGAACCCATTGATTAATTGATTGGATAGCTTCTGAAAAGGTAATTGATTCCTCAACAGCGATAAATGACGCTAACAAACCATCATTTACCTTTACTTGGCTGTTAAAACCTAAAGTTTTTCCCGGAGGTAAAAATTTATGCGTAATTGGGTGTATTTCCGCAGATATGGTTTGTACCAATAAGGCACCCCATCCCGGAATTATCACACAATCCTGATTATCAAGGAGTTCTTTAATATATCTTTCTATATTCATCTAGAAACTATACGTTAATCCAGCTAAAACGTTGACACTCTTATTGGTATAATAAAGGTAACGTTGGTATTTCTGTGCTAATATATTATTTAATTCGATAAATGCAGAAAAATCTGAGGAGAATCTATAATCTACCTTCAAACTCAAATCTATAATATCTTTCAAATCCACCACGGTATTGGACTCCCTATTCCATCCATTAAGCCCACCGATATAGTACAATTCCGAATTAACTAATATCTTATTCGATGCATTATATGACACCCCGGCAGTTCCTATAAATGATGGGCGGTGCCATGCTTTGGCTACGTTATCTGTAGTCCATTTATTAAACTCTGCTGATGCGTATGCTCTCCATTTTGACGACATATCATAAAACAATTGTCCCTTCAACGCAAACAAGTTTGTATTCCCATTATCATAAATCACTTCAAAGCGACTAGAATCTGTTACACTATTCGTAAAGAAGAATTGATTTTTATAGCTCGCATATTGAAGTTGAGCTGAGTAATTTACCTTCTTACTTAAATTGCCTTTCGCCCCTGCATAAAACTCGATGGTATTGTTCGTATGAGCAATCACAGGGTTAGCACCTAAATATGGGTTAGCTTGTACTAAAGTACGATAGGTATTTTTCTGCATCTCCCCTCCTAACCCAACAAACAATGTTAATTTATTAGGCTGAAGAAAATAATCTAATCTACCATAAGGATACAAATGTACACCATCCGAGCCTTTTAAAGTATCTGAAGAATAATTAACAGTTGCTCCCACCTTTAACACATACTCTTCTTTAGTAATCTTATAAATTGGCTTAAATGTAAAAAGGGCTCTATTCAATGATGCACTATCTGATTTAGCAACATAAGACAAAGAGGATTCTAACAATACACTTCGCTCGTCGTTTACTTTATAAGCGCCATTCCCATTCCACAAAATCTCTAACTCGGAAGCCTTAGAAGTTGTATTTAAATAAAACAGATCTAATCCTGTACCATAGTTGAATACTTTACCCACTTGTATTTTCTTAGTAGAAATTCCACCGTGAATTAATTGATAGATTTGCTTAATCGTATCCTTATCTACATCTATATCTTGAGGCAACCCATAATAAAAATATTTATTACGGCTATAAGAAACATGGGAACTCCAACTATTTACTTTTCCATAACGAGAACCAAACACTTCCAGTAATTGCTGTGCATTACCTGAATTATTCAATACTCCTTTTGATGAAGAATAATGTTTTAGATGTGCTCCATAACTCCAAGTCTTAGATCGTTTGTTATGAAAATACGCATCCACAAAAGGAGTATTATAATTGCCATAACCCACCTTTACATAGTTTCCATAAAGCGGATTCAAAGAATCATCCGGCATTTTGGGAATCGCTACTTTTGCATCAAATCGTGGGGGATTAATAGTATAATCTTTAGTATCGTAGGATTGAGACTTAACATCCGGCACCGGTTGAACATCACTATTTTGTTCGAAGAAACGATTGGCAGGTTGTAATTCTAAATTTCCAACAACTACCACATCGAAGGTTGCATCTTGTACAGAACCTTGTTGTGCATACACAGTTACTCCGCATAGAAGCAATAGTAAGATGAATAACTTATTCATTTTTCCCACCCTCCACTGTAGTACCTTCTATTTCTTTTAAACGTTTTGCAGCCATTTCTTTAATCTCAGTATTTTTAGCTCCTGCAACGACAGATTTGAGTGTTTCTTTCGCTTGGAACATATCATTCAATGCTATATAGTTTTCAGCTATTAACAAGAACGACTTGCCGTACCAATAATCATAATTAAAGTAGATATTATTAAAATCATACAAAGTCTCAATTGATGATTGATATTGTTTTTTATCGTATGAAATTTGAGCAAGTAAATAATGTGCCTCACAAGAGTTAATATCTTTAGCACCATTCAAGCAACTTAATAAAACATCTGAGGCTTGAACTAAGTCCCCTTTTTTATAATAAGACTTCCCTTGATACAATAATGCTTTGTTTTCCGCCTCCGGCGTGGAAGTTCCATTGGCAATTAAGTTTTGAGACACTTGAATACAAGAATCATATTTCTGTGTTTCATAATAAGACTCCATCAACCCATTCCAAGCATTTGACTTATCACGTATGGTAGTAGCTACAGGCAACACTTTATTCCAGTACTGAATAGCATTTACATAATCCTTTTGCGTTGAATAGATTTCTGCTTGACGCGAAACAGCCTTTTTATAATACTGATCTTGTTTAGCTTCGATTTCTTTGTATTGACTTAATGCTTTGCCCCATTGGGAAGAACGGAAATAACAATCAGCTAATAAATAAGATGCCTCTTTAACTTCTTCTTGATCCGGATAGCGATCTATAAACTTAACAAATGCATCGGCAGCCGCTGAATATTTCTCAGAACTATATAATCCTTTTGCATTGCTATATTCAACATCCTTAAGTTTTGTATCCTTAGGATTCGCGTTTTGATATTTTGCTAATACATCAGAAAAATCACCTTCTTTACCTTGAATCTGATAGATCTGCTGAATACTTAACAAAGCATTATATGCTTCAGGAGTAGTGGTATACTCCTCCATAATACGCATATTATCTGCAACTGCTTTGTCATATTCTTTTAAGTTATAATAAGCTATTCCTCTTTTTTGTAAAGCAATTACTTTATATCCTTTTGCATCTATAGGCTTATTGATTAATTGGGTATATTCACTGATAGCCGCTTGATATTTACGAGCATTCAAATCGATATCCCCTTTTTGAAGTAAACTTTTATCTACATAGATGGAAGTTGGATACTGAGATACTATTTGACCATACAACTGATATGCCGCATCTTTTTTATCGGTAATATCCTGTATGGTGGCTGTTTGAAACAAAATATAATCCATACCTGAGGTCGCTTCTACTTTTGCTAAATCGTAGTTTTTTATTGCTTCAGGGAATCGACGTGTTACAAAATACAAATCCGCCAATCGCAGTTGTGCATCAGCATAATATTTATCTTTCTTACCCTTCAACTCAACCTTTTCCGTCAAATAGATTTTAAAATGCTTAATTGCCTTTTCCCAATCTTTCAAATAATAGTAGGAATAACCTATAGAATATTGTGCTTTATTGACATTCTCATTTTCTAATCCGGAACCATAGTTAATTAATACTTCATAAGGAGTTAAAGACGCTTGATAATTCTTTAACATACTATATGACTCACCTTTCCAATATAAAGAATTAACATGTACCTGTTTGTCTAATGGGTATTTGGCAGACTTATCAAACATTTCAATAGCCCCATTATAATTAGCTTTATTAAACAGTTCTACTCCTTTGTAATAACAGATTCGTTGGTATGAAATATTTACACGCATACTTCTAACTTTCAAACCTTCAATAAACTGTATCGCATCATCAAAATCCCTTGACCCCATATAGGAATCCGTTAGCAATTCAACCGACTCTTGATATCTACTACCCTTTGGATATTGATCTAGATAAGATTTAAAAATCTTGGTTGCTTGAGAGAAACGACTAAGTTCGTAACTCACTTTACCATGCGTAAATAATGCTTCTTCTGAAATACCTAAATTGAAAGAGGATTTATAAGACATTTCCATTGCAGTAGCTGCAAGTGGCTTATCCCCTGATTTTAAATAACTCAAACCTAAAATATACGCGCTGCTTTGACCTAAAGAATCCTTATCAGAAGCCATATCCTTAAGCATCTTTATCGACTGTGCATAATCTTCCGTTTTGTAAGCTGCGTATCCTATACGATATTTTATATCCGGTGTTAAACCTTTAGCACCAGTACTGGTTAGATACTCTTTGAATAAAGTATTTGCTTTAGCGAATTCTGAAGTAAAAAAATAACTATCTGCTAAAATCAATTTTACATCATTTGTATTAGGCCCTGCTAATTTCTTGTCTAAGACATTTTCCGCATAAGGAATTACGTCTTGATACTTTCCTTGTCGATAATAAATATTACATATTAATACCGGAACCAATTTAGCATAATCCGGATGTTCAGCAGACTTTTGTAAATCAACCAAAGCGCTATCGTACTCTCCCTTTTTAAACTCCAAATAACCGGCATAATAGTTAGCGGCATAAGTATATTTATGCTTTGCTGATTTACACTGATTAAAATTAGTTAATGCGTTATCAAAATCTTTTTTGGTTAAATAAGAATACCCCAGCTTGAAATAGGTTTCATTTTTCTCACTAGTAGATAAAGAGGTATAATCTGCTTTGGTAAAGTATTCGATGGCTTTATCGTAATTCTTATTGCGATAGAAAAAATTACCTACATCAAATCCTACACGTCCGGCTTTTACATGTTCCGGATATTTCTCTAAGAATGAAACAAAACGATTTTCGGCATCATCATGAAATAACTCTAATGCGCAAACAGCACTATAGTATTCCGCCTCCACCTTCCGAATATCATTTCCGGAAGACTGAATAAATAGCTCAAACATCTCCTGTGCAGAACCGTACTTTTCTTTATCATACAATTCCAATGCATCATAGAACAACCTGTCGGTTTGATTATGTGTAGCTGTATTTTGGGCATACAGAGCCGTACACATGATAAAACTAAGTAATACAATAATTTTCTTCATAACCTTGACTTAAGAACGAGTAGTCTTAATCGAATCTTATGTTTAGTGTAATAATTTATACATTAACTCACTCATGATGGCATGCTCATCCAATCCGGAATAACCAAAACCTTTGACCATTTTATCAGCTTCTCTTAGAAAGCTTATAGAGGAAACACATTTATCTCTATTATAAAACTTGGCAGCCGTCAAATATTCATTAACAAAATATGGATTCACTGAAAGTAGCCTAGCTATTGCTTCTCTACTCTTATCTTCCGAAGAATGTAGTAGTAACAACTTTACATAGTAAGAGTACAAATTAGCTATCACCATAATCAAAGGTGCCACCTTAGGGTTTAAAGAGAAGTAATTAATAATCTTAAACACCTTCGTCACATTCTTTTCCCCTATCGCCTTTTGTAACTCAAATACGTTGTATTCTTTACTAACACCGATATATTCCTCCACTAAATCTTCATCTATCGGTTTAGAAGTATCTTTTATATTTATCTTTAGTTTATCAACTTCATTAGCTATACGAGACAAATCAGTCCCAATAGAATCCGCCATAAGCTTAGCTGCTGAAGGGGTTATTTTCAACCCTTTCTCCTGAATCAAGCTACTAATCCACCCTTCAACCTGATTGTCGTAAAGTTTAGTAGACTCTACTACCACTGCATTAGCTGCGATGGTTTTACTCAATTTCTTACGAGAATCTATTTTTTTATACTTATGACAAAAAACTAAAACAGTGCTTGGCAGCGGGTTTTCAAAATAAGCCGAAAGTAACTTTTCATTATCTTCCTTAAACAACCCTGATAATTCCTGTGCTTCCTTCACTATCACCACTTGGCGATCAGAAAACATAGGGAATTTTCTAGCCGCTTGAACTACAGTAGATACATTTACATCCTTACCATACACAACCGTTTGGTTGAAAGACTTTTCGCTTTCATTCAAACAATTATTTTCAATGTAATTGGAGATCACATCAATATAATATGGTTCTTCTCCATGTAAGAAGTAAACAGGTGCATACTTCCCTGCTTTTAAATCCTTTAAAACACTGTCCGGTGAAGATTGTACTTTGGCCATAATAACAAAAATACATAACACAGAAGACAATACCCCCTATGTGAATAAGTCTAAGTAGGGTTATTTATCCACGATTAGCCTTGTATTTGCATTTTTATATTGCCTAAAAGGGCTGTATATTTGGTATTCAAATTTATAATGACATGAAGGCCAATTTCGTAGAGGAATTAAAATGGAGAGGTATGTTGCACGATAGCATGCCGGAAACTGAAAACTATCTAAATCAACATATTACATCAGGATATGTAGGATTCGATCCTACTGCATCTTCTTTAACTATTGGTAATTTAGTTACCATTATGCTTTTAGTTCACTTTCAAGCAGCGGGTCACAAACCTATTGCTTTAGTGGGTGGAGCTACAGGAATGATTGGGGATCCGTCCGGTCGATCTACAGAAAGAAATCAATTATCAGAAGAAGTATTGCAATACAATCAACAATGTATTAAGGCTCAACTAGAGAAATTTTTAGATTTTGATTGTGGTGCTAATTCAGCAGAACTAGTAAATAACTATGACTGGTTTAAAGGAATTGGATTCCTAGAATTCCTAAGAGATGTAGGGAAACACTTAACTGTAAACTACATGATGGCTAAGGATTCAGTGAAAAACCGTTTAGAAAACGGCATCTCATTTACAGAGTTCAGCTACCAATTATTACAAGGATACGATTACTATCACTTATACAAAACTAAAGGTATTCGCCTTCAAATGGGCGGTTCTGACCAATGGGGTAATATCACTTCAGGTACAGAGTTAATTCGTAGAATGGCGGATGGACAAGCTTATGCTCTTACCACTCCTCTTTTAACTAAAGCCGACGGAACCAAATTTGGTAAGTCAGCCGGTGGTGCCGTGTGGTTAGACCCTAAACAAACTTCGCCTTACAAATTCTATCAGTTCTGGTTAAACAGTGCGGATGAAGATGTATCTAGATTTATTCGTATATTCACCTTATTGCCTAAAGAAGAAATTGAAGCGTTAGAAGCTCAACATGCCGCAGCTCCACACGAACGTATACTTCAAAAAACCTTAGCGAAAGAGATTACAATACGAGTACACTCTCAAAGTGAATACGAGAATGCTGTAAAAGCTTCTGATATCTTGTTCGGCAAAAGCGTTACCGAAGATTTAAAAACCATTAATGAAGATACACTTCTATCCGTATTTGAAGGAGTACCCATGGTAGATGTACCTAAATCTTTATATTCTTCTAAACCTTCTGTTGTTGAATTATTAACTACAGAAACCCAAATGCAGATTTTCCCTTCTAAATCAGAAGCTAGAAAAATGGTGCAAGGTGGCGGTGTTAGTATTAACAAAGAAAAAATAGATTCAACAGAAGCTGTATTAACAGCCGACTTACTTCAAGATCGATATTTAATCGTTCAAAAAGGGAAAAAGAATTACTACTTAATTCGTTTTATATAACCCATGGGTAAAATAGACCACACCATCGTTGTGCGTAAGCGTTGTACTTACGTAGATGCCAAAGGGAAAAGATGTTCTAAAGAAACAACGATTACCCATCCTTACTGCGCAGCTCACACTCAAAAGGTGTTACATTTTAAAGTGGCCAAATCTAAAGTGCCCGGTGCAGGTCTAGGATTGTTTACTCTAAAGCCGATTAAAAAAGGTGAAGTAGCCTTATTTTATGAAGGCGAAAAGTTAAAAGTAGCTGATTACAATGAACGTTACGACAAAGAAGGTTTTGGTGAATATGGTATGACCCTAGGCACTAAATACGTTATTGATGCTCGTAAAACATCTTCCGGTTTAGGTCGCTATGTATGTGACTATACGGGCAGTGGTAAAAAAGCTAATGTGAAATATTACGACAACGAAGGTAAAATAGAAATTACAGCAAAGCGTGATATTGAAGCCGGCGAAGAACTAATGGTTAGTTATGGCAAAGAGATGCGTACTGCTATGGGTTTCCAGCATATTAATGAAGAAGAAAAGAAACGTTTGAAGAAAGAAAAGAAGGCAAAGAAAAAAGAAAAGAAACGTCTTAAAAAAGAGAAAAAAGAAATAGTGATAGCATAAAAAAAGGCCTCGATAGAATCGAGGCCTTTTTCATTATAACCCTATATTAATTAGCAACATCCTGCTAAAGTAGCTTTGGATAAATTAAATCCTGCAAACTGATTTTTATAAGTAGCAGTAGACTCTATAGAAGAAGTCTTCACACCACAACAAGACTTTGATTTACCTTTTGGCTTGCAACATTTAGATTGATCACAACAATCTGCTGTACCACAACATGCGGTTGTTGAACAACAATTATCGGTCTTCACTGTGCAACAACTGGAAGAATTTCCAGAGCTTGCATTCATATGAGTACAAGTAGTTGGATTTTTACAACACTTGCTCTTAGCGCAGCACGATTTAGAAGTACTATCTTGTACGGCAGCAAATGCTGACTGTGCTACAAACAAACCAAAGATAAAGGCGAATACTATAAATAAATTTTTCATAAGATTTTCAATTAATGTTTTTGAGTATATATATTAATATCAATCCATTTGGAGGATAAAACCTACCATCATTTATTAGCAACTTTACAACATTCATGTAAATTATCATGCGCCTCTTGGTTCATCGGAACTAACTTAGTTCCATGACCAACATTAGCAACTGCTTCGTGTATTTGCATAGCATTTGTCTGGGTAGAATCATATGCTACTGAAAGCTCTTTAGAATCCACATTCCAATCTGCTTTAAAAACACCTTTGATAGACAAAGCTGTTGTTTCTATTCTTTGCTTACACATTTCGCAATTTCCTCTTACATAAAATGAATCATTTTTATTAGCAGAGGAACAAGATGTCAAGATAACAGCAGCAACAAAAGCCACTATTGAGCTATATAATTTCATGAATAATTAATAAGTTTTGAATATGCAATATAATGATGATACAACAGAAAAATCATCAAATTCTAAAAACTTCCAGCGCTACAAACTTCTTTTTACTATCATTTAGCGGTGGTTTTGTATCATAATAAGTCAAAACAGACTCAGACGTCGGTTCTATCTTAGTAGCGTCCGGCAATACGTAAAAGAATGCAGGAACAATGTATGAAAGAGCTACTAGAGATAATTGTAAGTTCTCTTGTTGTAGCTGCTCATAAGAATCAGAAACTTTAAATACTTTCTCTTTAGTAGAACAACAAGCAGATTTAGTGCAACAAGAAGTTTCCAATAAACCGGAATTCACAAACTCGCCATAACAAAAATGATCATACACCTTGATCCCGGTAGTGGAAACCAATAATGTAAGCATCATAAATATGGACAGAATTCTTCTCATCGTCTCTTGTATAACGTTAAGTAAAGATAAAAAGTTCACATTTATTTTACAAATATTTGACTAGCAGCAACTAACAATAGTAGAATTATATAATTCTTTTAAGATAAATTTTTGGATTTTTATTAGAATACGTACCTTTGTATCCGAAATTATTAGACAATCATGGCAAAACCAAAAGATATTTCCAGAGGTTCTTTCATTCGTTTCAATGGTGAATTAGTAAACGTAATTGAAATCGAACACCGTACACCGGGTAACTTACGCGCTTTCTTTCAAGCAAAAATGAAAAACGTTCGTTCAGGTAAATCAGCTGAAGCTCGTTGGGGTGCGGATGAAGATATCGACCTAGTAAGAGTTGAAGTTCGCGAATTACAATATTTATATAGAGATGGCGACAGTTTAGTATGTATGGACAATGAAACATTTGACCAAATCTACATCCCTGTTGAATTGTTTGGTGACTCTATCGACTTTGTGAAAGAAGAGCAAGTAATGTTAATCTCTTTTGATGGCACTACTGCTATCTTTGGTGAGATACCTTCTCACGTTGAAATGGTAGTTGACTATACAGAACCGGGCATCAAAGGTGATACAGCAACTAAAACGCTTAAGCCTGCTACTTTAGAAAACGGAACTCAAATCAGTGTTCCACTTTTCGTAGACATCGGAGATAAAATTAGAATTGACACTCGTACACGTGCTTACGTTGAAAGAGTAAAATAATACAGAAAGCCTCGAATTACTCGGGGCTTTTTTATTACCTAAAAAACACTTGGGTAATTACCATCAATAAAATAATACTAATAAACATGATGGCGTACATAATAATGTCCGTCATCATATATTTTTTATACTTTTGAAAAAACGATTTTAGAGACATGAATCAGAAATATATTCAAGATTTACAGAATGAATTTCCTAAAGCTTGGGCTGAATTCCAAGAGTTTTATAATCAAATGTATTCTGACACATCAGTCAACTTGATTCCTTTCCCCTTTTTCTTCGGTACCGCTTTTTATTTTTTCAGAGAAGTCGCTATCGAATTAGACATTAATAACACCGACACTGATCTACTTCCTGAAGTGATTAAAGAAGCTTTCATGATTCATGAAAACAACATTGCTCACTTCTCTTAATTTTTAATGTGAATAAAACTATACCCCACAGTAAATAAAAAACTGTGGTTATACCATTGAGTATTCTTATCCGCATTTTGCGGTGTTTGAAATATTGACGTAAATCCATGAGTATAACGAACACCTATATTCACCACATTCTTATATTCATACTCCACTCCACACACAAAACCTAAATCATATCTATTTTTACCATACAAGTTCGCATCACTGTATGACACTAAAGAATTATCAGTGGTATTTAAACTATCTTTCTTCGATGTTAATAATAGTGAAACAGCAGGCCCGGCAAAAACTTGAAAGCCCTTATACTTTATGGTAGGCGTCACCGGATGAATATCTATATAGTAATAATTCTCTCTAAGACTATTTCCACCTATATCCTTTCTGTTAAAGGAACGATTCATATAGTTAAACTCCGACTTGATCCAAAACAAATCTGTCACTGAATAATTAACATACAACCCAACAGTAGGCTGGATATTATTAGAATAGAAACTACTTGTATCTTGAAAATCACTACCTCTGTAAAAACTTTCAGACACCCCTATTCTCACTCCGTAGTTTGCTTGTTGAGCCATTGTCACTAATGGTGCTGCAAACACTAATAACAATAATATATTTTTATAAAATCTCATTCCACCAATCTTCTAGTGAACCTAACTTATTAATTCGAATACCTTTTTCCGTGCGAATCAAACTTCCACATTCGTTTACCGGATCATGTTCAAAAAACAAAGTCCATTGTTGATCAACTGCCATTGATAACACCGATTCCTTCTCTTCCATTGTCAGTAATGGGCGTACATCATAGCTCATCACATAAGGTAACGCTATATGTCCATAAGATGGTATTAAATCCGCTGCAAAAAGCAAACTTCCTTTCTCCGTATGAATCAGTGGTAATAATTGTTTTTCGGTATGTCCATCTACCGTTATCATTTCTAAGAATTTCCAATCCGGCATTTCTACATCCCAAAACTTTAACTGTCCGGATTGTTGTAACGGCAATAGATTTTCTTTTAGAAACGAAGCCTTTTCTCTAGGATTCGGATGGATAGCCCACTCCCACTGTTTACTATGCACCCAATACGTAGCATTAGGGAACGTAGGCACAACGACATCTCCTTTAGAATAAGTGGCACCACCTACATGATCAAAATGTAAATGTGTCAGGATGACATCCGTAATACTTTCAGGAGATTCTTGAATGGAGGAAAGTGACTCGTTCCACGATTTAGAATTGGAACGATAATAATGTTTGAAAAAAGTTTCCGGTTGTTTATCACCAATACCGGTATCAATTAAAATCTTCTTATTTCCGTTAGAAATAAATAAGCACCTGGTTGCCCAGGTGCATAAGTTATTTTCATCAGAAGGATTGAATCTTTCCCAGATAGACTTGGGAACAACACCAAACATAGCGCCGCCATCTAATTTAAAATCTCCGGCATTTAACGCTTTTATTATCATGCTTGACCTTCTACAGTCACGCCCATAGATCCGAATTTTTCAATTCGCTGAGCGATTCTTTCTTTAACTGTTTGTTGATTTAATTCTGCTAAGATTTCTAACAAGCTTGATTTCAATTTATCATACATCCAAGCCGGATCTTGGTGTGCACCACCTAGAGGCTCTTGAATGATACCATCAATCAAACCGTTCTTTAACATATCTTCAGCTGTTAGTTTTAACGCTTCAGCAGCTTGCTCTTTGTAATCCCAGCTTCTCCATAAAATAGAAGAACAAGATTCAGGAGAAATTACTGAATACCAAGTATTCTCTAACATCATTACTCTATCACCAATAGCAATACCTAATGCACCACCGGAAGCACCTTCACCAATAATAATACAGATAACAGGCACTTTAAGCATGAACATTTCTTTCAAGTTACGAGCAATTGCTTCTGCTTGACCACGTTCTTCTGCTTCTAAACCAGGATAAGCACCCGGAGTATCAATTAACGTAACAATAGGCTTATTGAATTTTTCAGCTAGACGCATCAAACGAAGCGCTTTACGATATCCATCCGGATTCGCCATACCGAAGTTACGTACTTGTCTTTCTTTCGTTTTACGGCCTTTTTGGTGACCAATAACCATAAAGGTTTGATCTCCAATAGTACCAAATCCACCTACCATGGCCATATCGTCCTTCACGGCTCTATCACCATGTAACTCAACGAAGTTATCACACATACCTTGGATATAATCTAGCGTATAAGGACGCTCCGGATGACGAGACAATTGAACTCTTTGCCAACGGGTCAAGTTGGAATAGATATCCTTCTTAAGTTCTAATATTTTAGCTTCCAACGACTTAACTTCTTTTGTAACGTTAACATCGCTTTCTTCAGCTACTTTTTGCATTTCGGCTAATTTGGTCTCCAAATCACCGATTGGTTTTTCGAAATCTAAGTACATAGTATGATATACACTTTCCCTATAAAGGCAGAGACAAAAGTACTAAAAAAAGAGGAAAGGCAACTTTTCAGGTAAGGAGAATTCGCTATGTTAATAAATTAAATAATAATTATTGAAATGGAGTTGCGTCGTATCACCAAAAACACTATTTTTGCATCACAATTTAGGAAAACGACCTAAACGGAGTGGTAGTTCAGCTGGTTAGAACGCCTGCCTGTCACGCAGGAGGTCGCGGGTTCGAGTCCCGTCCATTCCGCAAAAGCCTTACAGAAATGTAAGGCTTTTTTGTTTTTAGGCCTTTCTGAATTACATCCAATATGACTATGAAAAGGGTATTGGTTCGAATCCCTCCCTTACAGCTATAGGTTTATATTTTCAATATACTTTACACAAAATTCAACATTTCGATTTATTACAATCAGTAATAAGTAAACAACTCTACTTCTAACTCCGTAGGGGTGTAACAATAATAGCTACTATATTTCACAGCCTCCAGCCCCGTAGGGGTGACACAAACGCTCTTTCCCATATTGGGAATATAATTCATATTTCCATCGGCTTATTTCACATAGTAAAACAGACTATTTAGCTTTATATCTATGGCTAATACGTTTACTCAACTTTATTATCACATTGTCTTTTCAACCAAGAACCGAACTCCTGTGATCAATGAAAAATGGGAATCAAAACTATACCAATACATAGCAGGAATCGGTTCTAATAAAAATCAAAAAATATTACTGGTTAATGGGTATAAAGACCACATTCATATACTTATTAGTTTAAACCCCAATGCATGTTTATCCGATGTGATTCGAGATATCAAAAGTGGTTCTACTAAATATATCAATGATAATAACTTTGTGAATTTCAAGTTTTACTGGCAAGAAGGATATGGTGCATTTTCTTGTTCCAGTTCGCAAATAGAAAAAATATATAGATATATAAAAAACCAGAAAGAACATCACCAAAAACAAACTTTCAAAGAAGAATACATCTCTTTCTTAAAGCTAAATCAAATCGAGTTTGACGAACGCTATGTCTTCGGCTAAAAAATACACTTGTATCACCCCTACGGGGCTAAAAATCAGCGTGCGTATTTAACCTATTATTGTTACACCCCTACGGGGTTATTAATCATATTTCAAATCGTTTACCCCAAAATCAACTTCGCTGCGTTCGCAGAAACACCTCTCTCACCTATTCTTCCTGACACGTAATCATAACCTTCCATCATCTTACTTCTATCAGCACCGTCCGGTAAAATCTTTTTCAATTCTTGTTCTAAATGCTCTTTGGTAAATGTTTTTTGAATCAATTCTTGCACTACTAGTTTATCTGCAATCAAATTCACCAAGGATATGTATTTCACTTTGATAACTAACTTACCTATGAAATAACTAATAGAAGAAAGTTTATACACTACTACTTGAGGCACTTTAAACAAAGCCGTTTCCAACGTTGCCGTACCACTCGCTACTACCGCTGCTCTAGCTACAGTCAAAAGATTATAAGTATCATCTACAATAAACGACACATTATCTTTTACATAATGCTTATACATGGATTCATCTAAATTAGACACACCGGCAATAACAAAATGTGCTTGAGGAAACTCTGGTACTACTTGTGTGATGTATTGAAGTAATACACTTACCTCTTGAAAACGTGACCCAGGAAGTATAGCAATAATTGGTTTGTCTTCCGGTAAATTATATTGTTTCTTAAAATCGGGATTGGGTGTGAAGGCATCAATCGCATCACGTAAGGGATTTCCTACGTAATGTACTTTAAAATCAAACTGGCGATAAAACTCTTCTTCAAAAGGTAATATCACTAGCATATTATCTACTAACTTTTTAATCTTATTCGCTCTACCCGTGTTCCACGCCCATATTTTAGGCGAGATATAGTAGTTCACTTTTATATTATGCTCCTTACAAAACGCAGCAATCTTCATATTAAAACCACTGAAGTCAACTAAAATCACAGCTTCCGGTTGATATTTTAAAATATCAGCTTTCACCGCATTCATGCGTTTGATAATAGTAAAGATATTTAGGAAGACTTCCAGAAAGCCCATGAAGGCTATCTCTTTGTAATGAGAAAAAAGTTCTAAACCTGCTGCTTGTGATTGTTCACCTCCTACACCGCGCAACTGCACCGTAGGATCTTGTTGTTTTAATGCGCGAACTAAATTACTGGAATGTAAATCCCCGGAACGTTCCCCACAAATCAAATAAAATTTACGAGACATCATTACTCTCCTAAATACTCCACATAATTTCGTGGAGTTTCATATAACTTAATAGAATGTAATCTTCCTTTAGAAACTTTCTCAATCTCCGGCTCTAAAATTTTCCAAAACTCCATTGCCAGTATTTCGGTACTAGCCATTTTGCCTTGCATAAAATCTACATCCATATTTAAATTTTTGTGATCTACTTTATCGATAACTAAAGTACGTATCAACGTACTTAACTTTTTCAAATCAATAACAAACCCTGTATCAGGATCAGGTATCCCTTTTACCGTTACGATCAACTCAAAGTTATGTCCATGCCAATTAGCATTACAACAAGGCCCGAACATCTCCTTATTCTTCTCTTCTGTCCAATCCGGATTATATAATTTATGAGCAGCGTTAAAATGCTCTTTTCTTGACACGTAAATCATACCTCAAAAATACGAATATTTATGTATTAAATTATATGGATTTCGTTCGAACCATTACCCAGATAAACACGGGCACGCCTATGAGTGACATCAAAATCCCGGCAGGTATCAATTGTGGGTACAATAACACCCCGGCTAACACTTCACAAGTCATTACCAATGTACCTGAAACCACCAATAAAGTAGGGATAAACCAATGACTCAAATTGTAGCCAATCAACTGTCTCAAAATATGAGGCATAATCAATCCGACAAACCCGATAGGACCTGCAAAAGAAACCGATAATGCGGTCAATAAAGTAGCAATCAATAAGACTTTCTTTTTTAATACAATTACCGGAACACCTAGTCTACCTGCATGTTCCTCTCCCGTTTCCAATATCTTTAAACTATAATATTCTTTCACACCCCATGCACTCAATATCATTAAAGGAATCGTCACCCAAACAACAGCCCACCAAGTAGCTGACTGAAATGAACCAAAAGCCCAAAACACTACGGAGCGCACTTGTCCGGCTTCGCCTTTTACATACATCAGCAAGGAGACTAAAGCCATTGACATTCCGGCAATTCCCATCCCAATTAAGACCATACGATAAGGAATTATTTTACCATTCTCCTGCCCTAGCTTTAAGGCTAATAAGTTAGTAAACAAGGCTCCGATAAATGTGAGTACTACCACAACCGGATAGATAAACCAATGAATGGGGAATACGATATAAAACAAAGCCACCATCATAGATGCCCCTCCGGAACTCCCCAGTACATAAGGGTCGGCTAAGGGATTTTGAACTAACAATTGCATTAAATATCCGGCATAACCCAATGACATTCCAATTACAAATGCTAAAACAAATCTTGGTAGACGCAACTGATAAAGCACTACAGAGTCATCCAAAGTAACACCACCTTGAAACATCCCCCATATTAGAACTAGGATTAAAATTACTATTGAACCCAGTAAAATTCTTTTATCCGTCATGACGAAGAGTCGATTTAAAAAGTAGATTCAATAATGGCAAGCGATATCCGGGGCGTGATAATATATCATCATCTATCACCATATATCTACCTTTAGCTAATATAGGATATTCCTCAAAGAACATCACTGCCTGAGTAGAGTCACTAAAGAACCAAACATCCGGCTGATGTTTATACAAATACTCTACACTCACTTCCGGATATGGAGACTTGAAATTTTGTATTAAATTTTCACCATAGCGATTAGCTAATTCCGTTACAAAGGTATGTTCACCATATACATAGATAGGCTTGTGCGTAATTACCGCCACATAACTTAGTTTGGATTTTGATGAATAATCATCATTCAATTGTTCCCACCATTGTTTCCATGCAACAGTATCCCCTTGCGTAGCCTTAACTAAAGTATAGGATGATTGTTGGATTTCGTTAAGTGTATTAAATGCCAGTGCTAAAACCGGAATATTCAAGTCTTTCAACTTTTGTAACGTTGCAGGTTCAATCATATCGGATTTCACCACCACTAAGTCGGGCTTTAATGATGCGATCGTTTCTATATCCACCGGATAGGACGATACTCGCTTTTTACCTTCCACATAAATGGGTGCGTTACACTGATTGGATACAGCTATGATTTTTGAAGTATCTGTAAAGGCAAACAACAACTCAGTCACAGACGGAGTCAAGGATATAATTCGTAAAGGATGATTTTCAAAGTATAAAGTATCGCTAAAAGCATCTACAACATAATCTTCATGTTTCTTATTTTTAGCACAATGGCTAAACAGTAAAATCGATAGATATAGTACTATGGTTTGTTTCATCCCTAATGAATAATGCTTAAATTTAGGTCAAAATTTATAGAAGTCCTTAATATTACAAATATATGATGATTGTTACCGGAGCTGCCGGATTTATAGGTAGCTGTCTAATTCAGCGATTAAACGAACTTAACTTCAACTATATCATAGCAGTAGATAAGTTTGACAATCCTGAAAAGATGAAAAACTTAGAAGGAAAGAAAATACAGGAGTTTGTAGACCGTGACGAATTCTTCCCTTGGTTAGAAAAAAATCAAGCATTAGTAGAATTCATCTTCCACATAGGAGCAAGAACGGATACCACCGAATTTAACAAAGAAATTTTTGACCGCTTAAACGTTGAGTATTCACAAAAAATTTGGAAGGCTTGTGTTGATTATCAAATTCCATTAGTATACGCATCTTCCGCTGCTACTTATGGTAATGGTGAACATGGCTATGTAGATGATGAAAAAATCATCCCTCAATTAAAGCCTTTAAACCCTTACGGTGATTCTAAAAACGACTTTGATATCTGGGCGTTAAAACAAGAGAAAAAACCTTTCTTCTGGGCAGGTCTTAAGTTCTTTAATGTATACGGACCTAATGAGTTTCATAAAGGAAGAATGGCTTCGGTGATATTTCATGCTTTCAACCAGATTGGCAAAAACAACAAGATGAAGTTGTTCCGTTCTCACAATCCAAAGTTTAAAGATGGCGAGCAGATGAGGGACTTTATCTATGTAAAGGATTTATGCGAAGTGATTGTATTCCTAATGCAACACCGCAAGAATAGCGGTATCTACAACTTAGGAAGTGGAAAAGCTCGTACGTTCTTAGATCTAGTTAAAAACACGTTTAAAAACATGGAAGTACCGGAAGATATCGACTTCATTGATACACCGGAAGACATTCGTGACAAATACCAATACTTCACTGAAGCCTCTATGGATAAACTATTATCTATTGGGTATGCTAAAGGATTTCATTCTTTGGAAGATGGTATTAAAGACTACGTTAAAAACTACTTAATACCGAACAAATACTGGTAAAAATAAAAGAGCTACACTTGGTGTAGCTCTTTTGACCCTTTTATCAACTTATTACGAACTAAAACTGATGCTTATAGCCTCTCTGTTTAGCTGTATTAGTTACAATACTTGATTTGGTAGTTGAAGAACCACCTTTGTAGAAATTTGTAGCTTTAGTATTTGATTTATACGACTTTAACTCATTATGAGATAAAGTAACTACTTTTTGAGAACTTGTAGACACTACAGGCTTCTTTTTACTTTTCATGTGCTTGTAATCTCCATCAGCAAATGCTGCAAATGATAAGAACACAACGAATAAAGAAACTAAGGTTTTCATGATTTTCTCTCCTTTCTATACTACAAATAAACGATAATAAGTAAGGTGCGGAAACCCTAATAAACCCCTAAAACGGCATCCGTATTTTAACGGATAAGCTTAATTCAAATATATGTATTTAATTTATTAACAAAAACTTATAAATACATTTTAGTGAATACACTGATACTACACCCCTAAATCCTACCTAAATAATAGTATCCGTTTATAACTTTTGTCTTTCAGCCTTATTCTTCCTTTAAATAAGCCTTAATTTTAAAGATGATTTCGAAAAACAGCGGATTTAAGTTATTCATAGCCCTTTTTACCAGTCTTATCCTCTTTAACTGTTCTACCTCCTCTGAAATTGATTCTCCGGATGAATTTGAGTTTACTGATTGTTTGGAAGAAGCTCCAGTTAGTGATTTCGATCCAAAAATTGAAAAGCTACAATTCCAACTTGACTCCCTAGTTAAAGAGAAAAAGAAATACCAACGAATTAACGGCTGCATGTTGGTGCACTATCAAGGCAATATTATTTATAAAAATTGTAATGGATTAAGGAGTCTTAGCTCTAAGTCAAAAGACAGTATTTATGAAAATACCATTTTCCAATTAGCCTCTTTATCAAAAACGTTTACGGCAGTAGCTATTTTACAATTAGCAGAGCAAAAGTATATATCCTTAGAAGACACTTTACAAAAGCATTTCCCTGAATTCCCCTACCCATCCATTCGGATAATGGATCTATTAAGTCATCGAAGTGGCATTCCAAATTACATCTATGCCTTTGAAGATAGTATTCGTAAAGCTTCTCCTCCCAACAATCAAACATTAATCGAATGGTTTATCAAAGCAAAGCCTACTCGATATGCAATGCCTAATAGAACGTTCTCTTACAACAATAGTAACTACGCCATACTTGCAGCGATCATTGAAAAAGTAAGTGGTAAGTCCTATGCTGAATATATCCGCAATCATATTGCACTACCTATCGGAATGTCCAACACGTACGCAGGTGATTTATGGAAAGAAGATTCTACCTTACACTACACCGATGGACATGAAGGTAAAACTAAAATGAAGAAAGACTTCTGGGATGACATCTTAGGTGATAAAGGTGTTTATTCATCTGTGAACGATTTATACTTATGGTATAAAGCATTAAACAGTGAATGTTTATTAAAGAAAGAAAGTATCCAATTAGCCTTTGCTCCCCAGAGTTTTGAAAAGAAAGGGTTTCGTAATTACGGTTTAGGATTTAGAATGTGGTTGAAAGACGATCAACTAACACCTAAATACATTTATCACAATGGCTGGTGGAAAGGTTATACCACACTGTTTTGGATGAACCCGGAAGATAATTGTGGCGTTATTATTTTAAGCAACGTAAAAAATAAATCCATTTACGATATCAAAGATATCATTGAACTACTGGAAGGTCAAAAAGTATCGGTGGAGGAAATGGATAATGGAGAGGAATAAGTTATGAATTGTGAGTTATTAGTTATGAATTGGGCGAATGTGACACTAGCGCATTCTTTGACTGGTGCCTCTTTATTTACAGTCAAAGACTACACCTCGATATCTTGTAGTCAAAAACTACTAAAACTTAGATACTAGTCTCTGCTTCGCTAAAGACAGGCGCTAGTAATGCCATTAATATAATTTTATTTTACTGAAGGAATGACTTCAACTATACACCCTCCCCTACCAGTTTGACCTGATTCAAAAGTTTGGTAATAACTATCAAAATAATATAATTTATAATTTACAATCTGAAAGGAATAAGCGTCATCAAAGCGTAACTCAAACTTTCTATTAGTAGGTTTGATTACTTCTCCTTCGTATTTATATTCAACAAAAACTTTTTGCCCATCATACCTATTCTTAGAAACATATACTTTATTACCAAACGACAACAAATATTCACCTATAGTAGAACCTGACTCCGTAGTTATATTTGACTCGATATAAGCAGTATCTTTTTTCAAAATAAAAGAAGCTACCCAACCCTTATTAGATATATCTTCTTTATTATTTTTAGTTATTGGACAAGATAATATTAAATAATCACCATTAGTAACCATTATTCGTCCAAAAAACAAATTGTTTTTATCAGGATTACTAATTTCATAAGTTTTTTTATAATCACCTGTACTATTTTTTGTATAGACATAAATCTTACCTTCTTTATCCCCCCAACCGACATTAAACTCTGGACAAGAAACTATTATCTTATCATTATTTACAATCACATTTTCACCATAAGTATTATTATAGGCTTCTTTTATTTTTTGCTTCACCTCCCATACTCCAGAAGAATTCAGTTTAAAGATTAATAATTCGGATATATTTATAGCAGTTACAAAACTAGAATCGCTAATCCATGAATGTTTTTTAAACAAATTCCTATCTTCAATTTTTTGATAAGGCATCCATATACCTTTTTGTTTTTGATATATATGCAATACAGAATAATAACCATCATCTCCTCTATCAGATTGTCGCTCATTTATCAATAAAAAATTCTTATTGATTGAGACTTCAATCCCAAAATTACCTATTTCTGACGGAGTTGGAGATTGTAGTATTCCATTTTCTATCCAAGTATCATTTACTTTTTTATATAATCGAACTAAGCCTGCATCTGCTATAACTTTATTTTTATATATGACATCATACCATCTCGACCCAATAGCCATATCAACTTCATTCACAAATAATGATGGTGAACCTATCTCACCATATTGAATATTTTTCAAATAAACTTTATTAGCAATCGAAGAGTCAGCAAAATTAGCACTAGTTGAATAAGTAACTAAAAACAAACAATAAAATATAAACTTTTTCATATTGAAACTTTAAACTATGAATTAAAAAACAAAAGCATCGTTTTACCGAACATCTTATATGAATAATTTAGATAATCTTAAAAAACTAAAACTTTACCTTTAATTTTTCTTTTATACAACAGAAAGCCCCAACTTATCATCGGGGCTTTCTATTTCTTTATACTAAAATCCTTACCGGATCTTCGATGTAATCTTTCAACGTCTTTAAGAAGGCTGCCCCCGTAGCACCATCCACTACGCGGTGATCACAAGCTAAAGATAGTTTCATGATGTTACCAATTTTGATTTCACCATTTTTCACTACTGGAACTTGTTTGATACCACCTACGGATAAGATACAAGAATCAGGAGAGTTAATGATAGAGTTAAACTCTTCAATACCAAACATACCTAAGTTAGATATAGTGAAGGTATTTCCTGTCATATCGTTTGGTTGTAACTTTTTATTCTTAGCCTTACCACCTAAGTCTTTTACTTCTGCAGAGATTTGAGATAAAGATTTGTTATCTGCAAAACGAACTACTGGAACTAATAAACCATCTTCTACCGCTACGGCAACACCGATGTGGATGTGGTGGTTGATTCTAATCTTATCACCTAACCAAGAAGCATTAATCATTGGGTGTTTGCGAAGTGCTGCTGCTGCTGCTTTAATTACCATATCATTGAATGATATTTTAACCGAAGCCACTTCATTGATGCTAGCACGCGCTTCTACCGCTTTGTCCATATCAACTTCCATCACTAAGTTAAAGTGAGGAGCAGTGAATAAACTTTCAGCTAAACGCTTAGCAATTACTTTACGCATTTGTGATACGGTCACTTCTTCGAAGCTTTCTTGACCTACCACACCGGCAGAAACTGCTGGAGCTGCGCCTTTCGCAGCAGGAGCTGCAGAAGGATTAAATGTTTCAATATCTTTCTTGATAATACGGCCGTTATCGCCGCTACCTTTTACTTGAGCTAAATCAATTCCTTTATCAGCTGCCATTTTCTTCGCTAAAGGAGAAACTTTAGAGCGAGCATCAGAGGAAGAACTTGTTGCTGCAGGTGCAGATGGAGCTGCTGCCGCAGGAGCCGGTGTACTAGCCGCAGGTGCAGGAGTTGAAGCTGCTGCAGGCGCTGCTGAAGCACCACTCTTATAATGTTGTACCATCGCTGATACGTCAGTTCCTTTTTCACCGATGATAGCAATCAGGCCGTTTACTTTTACAGCATCGCCTTCTTTTACATCGATATATAATAAAGTACCATCTTGGTAAGATTCCATTTCCATGGTAGCTTTATCCGTAGCAACTTCTGCTAATAAGTCACCAGACTTAACAGAGTCACCAATTTTCTTGTGCCATGCTACAATAGTACCTTCTACCATTGTATCACTCATTTTAGGCATCATGATAGCTTCAGCCTTGATAGAGGATAAATCTACCGCAGAAGCCGCTGCTACAGGAGCTGCAGCCGGTGCCGGTGCTGCCGCAGGAGCTTCCGCTGCCTTCGGTACAGATAAAGATCCACCACCTTTGATTTGAGCTACTAATGATTCAATATTTTCTCCGTCAGACCCTATCACAGCAATAACACCGTCAATAGGTACAGCCGACTTCGCTTCCGCTGCGATATACAGTAAAGTACCATCCTGATAAGATTCCATTTCCATGGTAGCTTTATCAGTTTCTACCTCTGCCAATAAATCGCCGGATTTAATTTTATCTCCAACTTTCTTGTGCCACGCAGCGATAACACCTTCTGTCATGGTATCGCTCATTTTGGGCATTTTAATCAACTCTGCCATTGTTCGTTTTAAATGGTTAATTCAATTCACGGACTTCAAAAATACAGTTTTTAGCCAATAATACTACTAAGGTGGATAGATTTTAGTTCCGTATTAGTACGTAGTTTGTTGACAAACCTGTTAATAAATATACACAATTTCAACAACCAATTGAAATAATGATAGTTACATTTTAGGCAAACCAGCCAAATGTTCCACATTATTCGCCTCTTCTATTTGATAAACGCCCCCCCTAAAGGACAATTTATACAGACAAAGATTGCTATGTTGGTATTGATCCATCTCCACTAAGGAGGTATTCATTAAGGTACTAAGTAATATTCGAATAGCTCTGCCATGCATACAAACCAAAATCGTTTGAGCATCCAAGGACTCCCATTCCTTAATCACCACTTTCAATCGATTTTGAACGGTAACTGGGCTTTCACCTCCCCACATACTAAAGTTGATATCCCCACCTTTCCACTTATCCAATAAGTCCCAATAGTCATTTCTATCGCTTCCGGTAACTAATTTGCCATCCATCTCTCCCCAGCTAATCTCATTCAATTCCTTACGATTCTCAGTAGGTATACCGGACTTAATAAATCCATCTACAGATTCACTAGTACGTATTAATGCAGAGGTGTAAATTCGATCAAAAGGTACTTCTTTGTAATAATCGTAAAAGGCTTGTGCCTGAGCTCTACCCGTTTCATTCAAAGACGAGTTCACTCCACTCCCCTGAACAATTCCCATTTTATTATACTCGGTTTGACCGTGTCGAATAAGGTATATTTTTTTGCTTGTCAAAATTCTTCTACTTTTGTTAAGCCGAGATTTGTATTTTGGAGACCTCGGAATAAAGATACTCCCAAAAATAATGATAATTCCTAAGACAACTACAGACTTTAACCAACTTTCGGACAATACCATGATATCTCATCTGGGAATTGAATTGATTGAAGTTTCCCCTGAAAGATTAGTAGGAACTATGCCGGTAGATCACCGAACTAAACAACCTTATGGATTGTTGCATGGTGGAGCTTCCGTTGTATTGGCAGAAACACTAGGTAGTTATGGTTCTGTATTACACATTGATACCGACAAACAGTTTTGTGTGGGGATGAATATCCAATCTCAACATATTAAATCTGCCACTTCAGGTATCGTAACGGGAGTTGCTACGTTATTACACAAAGGAAAAAAGACTCATATCTGGGAAATTGTTATTCATAACGACAAAAACCAGTTAGTAAATAAATCTACCTTGACCGTTATGGTAGTAGATAAAGCATAAGTATGAATACCACATCTACGACGCCTTCTTCACTTCAAACATTAAACTCTGCTTTACCAACAATATGGTCATTAGCTCAATCATTGGGTTATGGCATTGCCTGTTGGAGCACTCCGTTAAACAATAAGTGGACAATCATCATTGATCGTCAGCCTAAATCTTTGAAGAAAGATGAGTTCAAATTAACAGAACTTCCCTTCGGTTATATTAGCGCTCCGTTCAAAGAAACACCGGAAGGTGTGTATGCTTATTTCTTAGAAGCAAAGAATGTTATTCATTTTGATGAAACCGGTCATCTAGAATCAATACAACTAGAAAATGAGATTGAACAGAAAATTCAAACTCATATTTATTCATCTGCTCCAACGAAAGTAAACTTCATTCCTAATAACACAACGGAAGACGAATACAAACAATCTATTCGTGAAGCTTTAAATGAAATACAAAAAGGAGAAATCCAAAAAGTAGTTATTGCTCGTCACCAAGAAATACCGTTCAATGTTGTAAATATTGGTGAGCAAATAAGCATGCTAAGCAAAGACTACCCTCATGCGTTCATTTCCTTTTTCTACCACCCTACTACAGAGACTTGGTTAACTGCTACTCCTGAATTATTATTAAGACAAGATAACCATGGTATTTTCAAGACGATTGCATTAGCAGGTACACAAGCTTTAAAAGCCGGTGACATCAGCTCTATCAGTTGGACTCAAAAAGAAATTGAAGAACAAGCATTAGTAAGTCGATACATCATTAACTGTTTTAAAACAATTCGTCTACGTGAGTACGAAGAGATTGGACCGAGAACTATGCGTGCGGGTAACGTTGTTCACTTACGTACCGAATACACAATAGACACGAATGAAGTTAACTATCCTGACTTAGCAGATACCATGATGCGTTTACTTCATCCTACCTCTGCGGTATGTGGAATGCCTAAAGACAAAGCTATATCCATCATTGATGCTTGCGAAAAGCAAAATCGCGAATTATATAGTGGGTTCATAGGGCCGGTAAATGAAGACGGAACCACCAAGCTATTTGTGAATATTCGTTGTGCTAAAATCGAACATCATAAAGCAACTCTATATGCAGGAGCTGGTGTCATACTAGACTCTGATCCGGATAAAGAATGGCATGAAACTGAATTTAAACTAGACACTATCCGAGCATTTTTTCATGAGTAATAATCCTTTTCAAATCATTTATGATTTACCTGAATATTTATATCAGTTAGGATGTCGTCATGTAGTATTATCTCCGGGATCTAGATGTGCGCCTTTATCCCTAGCCTTTTTCCGTTATGGAAAATATCAAATCGACGTAGTGAGCGATGAACGTTCAGCTGCATTTATCGGACTTGGTATTGCACTAAATAAAAAAGCACCTACCATATTAATTTGCACTTCCGGTTCCGCATTATACAACTATGCACCGGCAGTAGTAGAAGCTTTCTACCAGGAAATACCATTACTTATATTCAGTGCGGATCGTCCGCCGGAATGGATTGACCAACAAGACGGACAAACCATTCATCAAGAGAATATCTTCGGACCTCATGTTCGAAAAAGTTATAATCTTTCTCCGGACTATCATTTAGCTCAGAATCAAGATACACTTGTTTCGATCATCAAGGAATCTTATCAGATAGCAACCGCTTCGCCCAATGGACCGGTCCACTTGAACTTCCCATTCAGGGAACCTTTATATCCGACAGAAGAAACGAAGATCTCTTCCGGCATTCAGATTCAATTAGAAAAACAATCCTTACCTACTTTTGATATTTCTTCTTATAAAGCAAAAGTTAAAAGCTATTCCAAAATACTATTCGTTGTTGGACAACAAGAAGATTTAAAACTTCAAGAGTTAATAAGTCAACTTCATGTCCCTATCATTTCTGATTCTATAGGCAATGCTAGAAATTGCGACCATTCTATTTACCTACACGATGCTATCTTGTTTGCATCTAAGGAAAATGAATTAAAAGAACTACAACCGGACTTAATCATTAGCATTGGGAAGTCTGTTTTATCCAAACCATTAAAAGAGTTTTTGCGCAAATCAAAAGCTTCGCATTGGCATATTGGCAAACATGTAAATCCGGCCGATCCATTTCAACTATCGAAAGAAACCATTCTTTGTGATGAAGCCGATTTTATTAGCCAACTAGAAGTTTCTTCTAACAAAGAATTCTTAAGCCTGTGGTTGAAACTTCAAAGTTCATTTGAAAAGAAGACAAACGATTACTTTAATTCCCCAACAAGCTATCACGACTTTAGTGCACTTAACGCTTGTTTGAAACACATCCCCAAAAACTCCACTCTGCACTTAGCGAATAGTATGAGTGTACGATTTGTCAATTACTTCAACACGAAAGATTTATTGATTCAATCGAACCGTGGGGTAAGTGGTATTGATGGCGTGGTGAGCACAGCGGTTGGTTATAGCAGCGTAGATTCTAACTTCAATACTGTCATCATCGGTGACCAAGCCTTCTTCTACGACCGCAATTCCTTTTGGAATAAAGTTGACACAGCTCAACTACGTATCATAGTCATCAACAATGGTGGTGGTGCAATCTTTGGTATGATTGACGGGCCTTCTAAACAAAAAGAATTAATAGAAGCATTTATTGCTCCGCATGACAATGAAGCTAACTTTTGGTGTGAGGAAAACGAAGTCGAATATCATCGTTGCGCTGATTTCGAATCGTTAAACAAGGCATTAAGTAATTTTTACACTCCTTCTAAAAAAGCAAAACTCATCGAAGTGATAACACCATTCGATGAGTCTATTAAAGAGTTCAAATCTTTTAAAGCAATTCTAAAGTCTTAACAAGGGCCGTAGCTATCTTTCTTAAAGTTCGGCTTACGCTTTTCAAGGAAAGCATTTCTACCTTCTTTAGCTTCTTCTGTACCGTAAGCTAAGCGAGTAGCTTCACCGGCAAATATTTGTTGACCTACCATTCCGTCATCTGTTAGGTTCATAGCAAACTTTAACATCTTAATGGAAGTTGGCGACTTAGCTAATATTTCCTGCGCCCATTGATAGGCTGTATCTTCTAATTCATCATGTGGAATAACAGCATTTACCATTCCCATATCAAAAGCTTCTTGAGCAGAATAATTACGACCTAAGAAGAATATTTCTCTAGCTTTTTTCTGACCTACCAACTTAGCCAAGTAAGCAGAACCATAACCACCATCAAAACTCGTTACGTCTGCATCCGTTTGTTTGAAAATTGCATGTTCTTTACTAGCCAAAGTCAAATCACACACTACATGCAAGCTGTGACCACCGCCCACTGCCCAACCCGGAACTACAGCAATAACTGCTTTAGGCATAAAACGAATCAATCGTTGTACTTCTAATATATTTAATCGATGACGACCATCTTCTCCTACATACCCTTTCTCTCCTCTCGCCTTTTGATCACCTCCACTACAGAATGAGTATATTCCATCTTTAGGTGAAGGACCTTCTGCAGATAACAACACACAACCTATGGTAGCATCTTCATAAGCATCATAAAAGGCTTCATATAATTCAGCAGTAGTTTTAGGGCGAAAGGCATTTCTTACTTCCGGTCGGTTAAAAGCAATACGAGCCACCCCATCACATTTTTTGTAGGTGATATCATCGTACACTTTTGCAGTAACCCAATTAATAGACATATTTTTCAAACGGTTATTTATGACAACAAAAAAGCAGCTGACGCTGCTTCTTTTTAAAACTTTCTCAATATAGAAATCTTTTCATTAATTTTCTTCAACTCTATTTCTGCTTCTTGAATTTTCTTCTGGACTTCCTCCTTCAGCGAGCTAGCTTTGGGTGAATTAGCTAAAAATTCCATATTGGTTTTATATCGATCCACATCGGCTTTAATTATTCCGGCTTTCTTTTGAAGGTCTTTTAATAAATTTTCAACCTTTTTAGCTCCGGATAATTTCACCTCAATTTGTAAAAGAAGTTTATCTTTATCCTCTCCTAAATTTTCAATTTTATCTACCGCAGCAGTTAATACTTGTTTGAATTTATCAGAAACCTCTTTTCTTTTATCTCCAGGAATATCACCAAATGATTCCCATTGAGATAACCAGCCATGAACCACTTCAACACCATCGGCCAACTTATTTTCTACCTCTTGGATAAATGTTTCCTTTTTAGTCAAGTTTACTTTCAATGCATTTTCCGCTTCAGCAACTAAACCACGTTGTCTTTCAAAGAAAGCATCACATGCAGCCTTGAAACGAGCGTAAATAGAGTCTTTATATTTAATAGGAACTTGACCAATTTTCTTCCATTCATTTTGCAAGTTCATCAATTTCTTAGCAGTCGCTTGCACATCGGAACTATCTTTCAATGCTTCTGCCTGCTCACACAATGCTACTTTTTTGTCTAAGTTTTCTTTACGCTTAGCATCTAAATCTTTAAAGAAATGAGATTTGTTAGCAAAAAACTTTTTAGCTGAAGTCCAAAACTGTTTAGTTACATCTTTAATATGTTCTTCCGGAACAGGTCCTACCTTCTTCCATTCTTCCTGAATAGCTAATATCAAATCCGATTTCGCTTTCCAGTCATCTATTTTATCACTTACAAAATCTTCTAACTCCTTTATCTTCGCAATCAACAATTCTTTCTGAACTAGGTTGCTTTTCTTTTGTTCTTGAAGATTATCAAAGAATGCTTTACGTTTTTCATTCAGAGCATCTAACGCTGCTTTAAACTTATTCCATAACGCTTCTGCCTCTTCTTTGGGCACCGGCCCAATACTTTTAAACTCTTCTTGAATCTTACGTAATTCAGCTAAGGCTTTATTAATAGAAGGATTATCCAATAACGCTTCTGCTTTAGCTACTAATTGCTGTTTTAATTCTAAGTTTTTCTTTCTATCTAATTCTTTTAACTCAAAATACATACTACGTTTATTGTAGTACATATCAGTTAACGCTTGATAATTTGACCAAAGCTCTTTGTTATCTGCCGCAGGAACAGGCCCTGCCGCTTTCCAACTATCTTGTAGTTCTCTAAATTGTTTATGTGATTCAGCAGACTCATCTGAAGTAAGAATCAAACGCATTTGTTCTAATATCGCTTTCTTCTTTTCTACATTTTGAGTTTTTTGTTTCTCAACCTGTTGAATATGCTGATGAGCAGTATCTTTTAATTTATTATATGTTTTTTCTATTTCGGTAGAAGTGTCATCTTTTCTGTAATCAAAATCACCTGCTTCTCCTCCACTTGCTAAAAACTTCTGTAAGGCTTGTTCTGTCTCTTGTTCTAAGATATGATCATAGTGAGCTTTGATTGTTTTTAATACTTGCAAAGCTTCATATTCATGATCATCCACAGAATATGATTTCAAATATTTTAATAAATCTTCTTTAGAATAACTGCTGAAATATTCCTTCAGTTGTTCTAATGAAGCGCCCGAAACATCGGTAGTCATTTCGTTGTTTAACTCTTCCGATACGTGTAAACCGTCTACCATAATAAGTATAGATGCTAATTTAATCTAGGGTCCGAAGGATAATTGGAGATTTCCTTATACTTACCACCCATATTTTTTAAAACTTGTTGCCACATTAATTTAGGATTGGTCTGAAATATTTGTTCTGAATCCAAATCAGAAACAATCCATGATTTTGATTCCAACTCACTTTCCAATTGACCATCCGACCATCCTGAATAACCTAAGAAAAATCTACATTGCTCTACAGACACATCGCCGTTTGTCAGTAAATCATTCAAATGTTCAAAATCACCTCCAAGATACAAATCACCCGTAATCTGAGATGCTTCTTTTAACAGTGGTGTTTCTTGTTGCACTATAAAAAACAAAGAATCTTGTGCTACAGGTCCTCCAATATAGATTGGCATATCATGATATAGTGGACGATCTATTACAGCATTTAATGTCAAATCCGTTGATTTATTTAATATAAAACCAAAAGAACCGGAATCATTGTTATCACATAACAACACTACCGATCTTTCGAAATTAGAATCTCCTAAATACGGATATGATATCAATATATTTCCTTTATTTAACAGCATAAGTTGTACCTTTGAATATCGAAAAAAAAGCCTTAAATGGAAACAGTATCATGTTTAATTTGTTTTAAAAATAACAGATTACTATTTTATATGATAATAGTCATATTTAACATGGCTACGAATGCATAATTTCACGATGAATATGAGAAACTTAGCAGATATTAGAAAAGAATATACTTCCCAATCATTAGATATATTAGATGTTGACTCCAACCCACTCATTCAATTTAGCAAATGGATGAATGAAGCCTTGGAAGCGGACGTCAACGAACCTACAGCTATGAATTTAGCTACCGTTAACAACCAAAACAAACCTAGTGCTCGTATTGTATTGTTGAAGGGTATTGAAAATAATTCCTTTGTATTCTTTACCAACTATCATAGTCATAAAGGAAAAGATATTGAACAAAAACCATACGCAGCACTAACGTTCTTTTGGCCGGAACTAGAACGTCAAGTCCGAATTGAAGGAAGCGTAACTAAAGTAGATCCAAACTACTCAACTGACTATTTCCAATCAAGACCAATTGCAAGTCAAATTGGAGCTATAGCATCGCTTCAAAGTCAGACATTAAAAGACCGTAATGAGTTAGAAGAAAAGATTAAAGAATTGAATACACTTTTTATTGGCAAAGAAAAAATTGAGCGTCCTGAGCATTGGGGTGGTTATGCCCTAAGCCCTGAAAGTATTGAGTTTTGGCAAGGTAGAGCAAGCCGTTTACACGATCGCATACACTACAAACTTGAAAATAACAATTGGTTAATTGAGCGACTATACCCTTAAATCAAAGTAGAAATATCATCTACTCCTACTGATTTTGCGGAGATAAATCCTTCGCCGTATTGAACACCTATTTGGTGACCAAATTCTATAGCTCTACCTTCAATGTATTGCATAAAAGTAGAGGATGAAATATAGGTTTCAGGCTCACTGTTATTAGGATCGTAAAATTGAGATTTAAATGCCTTTATAGCATTTACTTTAATTGAAAAAGTAGACGATATATCTACGATAAAATCAGGCTTTAGCCATCTATCTTGAATATAATGATATACATTTTTAGGTCTCCAAGGCTCTTGTGCTTCTTCCTCCCATTTTGTCTCTATCTTTCTTAGCCCTGAAAGAAAACTAGCTCTTTCCACTAAACTAGCGGCTCTACCATGATCCGGATGTCTATCCTCAGGAGCATTGGCAATAATAATATCCGGCTTAGCTAATCTTATGTATTTAATTACTTCCAGAAGTTGCTCTTCCGTAATCTCAAAGAAACCATCTCTCAAGCCTGCATTCCAACGATATTTAACACCAAGAATGCGAGTAGATTCTTTAGCCTCTTCTTCTCTTAACTCAGGAGTCCCTCTTGTACCGAGTTCGCCGGCGGTTAAATCTAAAATAGCAACAGTATATCCAGCCTGAACTTGTTTAGCAATAGTTCCGGAACAAGCTAACTCCGCATCATCCGGATGCGCAGCAATGACTAGGATATCTACTTTCTTCATTATCGTATTCGTATTTTTTGACCTACACGCAAAACAGACTTGGTTGTCATTCGGTTCAATTTACACAACTGAGAAATACTAACACCATATTTTCGTGAAATACTTCCTAGACTTTCGCCGGAACGTACCGTATGATAATATATTTTTCGAGCTTCTTTAGCATAACCATAATGCTCCGGTGTCAACAAAAAGTGATTACTCTTAATGGTATGCGAACGGAAATCATATATATATTCCGGATTAAAAGCATTACCTACATATCTAACTTCGAAATGCAAATGAGGCCCTGTACTTCTACCGGTGTTACCACCTAACCCTATCACTTCACCGGCCTTTACCACCTGATTTACTTTCACGTCAATTCTACTCATATGTCCATACAATGTCTCTAATCCATTGTAATGTCGAATAACGACATAGTAACCATAACCACCTGCATTGTATTGTGAAATCCTAACCACTCCATCAAAACAAGCTAATATTGGATCCCCTACGGTTATATCTAAATCCGTTCCGTAATGCCATCGATACCCTCGCATTCCAAATCGAGAATTAACTACCGAGGTTGCCAAAGGCATTGACCAGCCTCGACCATTAATAGTATCATACAAAAGCATTGCAATACTATCTTTAAAATCGGCGGGGTCTAATTTATATGGGTCTATATTTCGAGTATCCCAAATAGAGTAATAAGTCGCAATTGTAACCCAAGTGGTATCATAGATAATTTGTTCTTGCACTTCTACAATAGCAAATTCATCTTCGCCTACTTCTTCCCCTTCCTGCCACAATGTATCTTCTTCAATGATAGAATAATCGTGCTTAGAAGGGTCGAAGCCAAAACCGTCTTGTCCACCGGCGATGGTATCAATTATTTCTTCTTCAAATAAGGAGGAGTTGGCATCCGGCACCTGATATTGAATAGCCGGAGATTTAGAATTATTAAATTCCTTAGTATTGTTTTTGGGATTACCCGGTTGTTGAGCGAATGTCAATTGGGCAAAAAATAAAACAATACTAAGGGAGAATATTTTACGCATTACAATAATTTAAATTATGCCAAATGAGCTTCTTTGGCAGCTAAATACCTTTCCGCATCCAATGCAGCCATACAACCGGTTCCTGCAGCAGTAATCGCCTGACGATACACATGATCTTGAGCATCACCACAAGCAAATACACCTTCTAAATTGGTCTTAGCTGTACCCGGAATAGTTTTAATATAACCATTTTCATCCATGTCCACTTGACCTTTGAAAATTGCTGTGTTTGGTTGGTGTCCAATTGCTACAAAGAACCCGGTCACAGGTATAACGCTTGATTCACCCGTTACATTGTTCTTAACTCGCATTCCTTCTACACCTTCTTCACCTAAAATTTCTTCTGTTTCTGTATTAAACAACACTTCAATATTAGGAGTATTTAATACACGTTTTTGCATAATTACTGATGCTCTAAAAGTATCCTTACGCACCAACATATATACCTTTTTACAAAGTTTAGATAAATAACTAGCTTCTTCACATGCAGTATCACCTGCACCCACAATTGCTACTTCTTGTCCACGGAAAAAGAAACCATCACATACTGCACATGCAGAAACACCTTTACCGTTCAAACGTTGTTCGGAAGGTAAACCTAACCATTTAGCAGATGCTCCGGTAGATATAATTACAGTTTCAGCTTCAATTACTTCTTTCTCATCTATAGTAACTTTATGCCCATTTACGCCAAATTCTACACCGGAAACTGTTGCATAGTTAATTTTTGTACCGAAACGTTCAGCTTGTTTTCTTAAATCATCCATCATCTCAGGCCCCATGATGCCTTCCGGATAGCCGGGAAAGTTCTCCACATCATTCGTAATCATTAACTGACCTCCGGGTTGTGGGCCTGTATACATAACAGGTTTCAATCCTGCTCGAGAAGCATAAATAGCAGCAGTGTAACCTGCTGGACCTGAACCAATAATAAGACAAGATATCTTTTCTGCTGACATAACTATTACTATTAATAAGATTTAAATTTCGTTATTTTTGAGGCTAAAACCAAAACATTTATTCCACGTAAAAAGTTTAAATATTAACTATTCTTATCAGCAACGTCAAGTTACTTTTAGAGCTATATGATTCAAATTATTCATCCTCAAACTAAAGCCCATCTGACTAATACTCAGGACGGTTTAATTTCAAAAGACAATCAATTACTTTTCCCTCTAAAAAACGGCGCCTACCGACTAGTTTCGGATGATAATTATACTTCTAATTTTGGATTAGAATGGAATACTTTTCAAAAAACACAGATTGACAAATATTCAGGATTAACAGTGTCAGAAGAACGTTTTTTTGCTCAAACGAACTGGGCTAAAAATGGTCTATCAGGTGAAAATATATTAGAAGTAGGAAGTGGCGCAGGCCGTTTTTCTCAAATTGTTTTAGATCATACCCAAGCTAATTTATATAGTGTAGATTACTCTTCAGCTGTTGAAGCGAACTATAAAAACAATGGCCCTAACTCAAGACTACATTTATTCCAAGCCAGCATCTACGAACTACCTTTTGCCCCACATCAATTTGACAAAGTATTTTGTTTTGGAGTTTTACAACATACCCCTGACGTAAAAAAAAGTGTCGAATGTTTAATACAAATGTTAAAACCGGGAGGAGAATTAATTGTAGATTTTTATCCAATCAGAGGATGGTACTCAAAAATTAATGCCAAGTATTTATTACGACCATTCAGTAAGAATATGTCACATGAGACTCTCATGTCACTTATTCGAAACAATGTAAACTGGCTCGCCAAACTAAGTAAATTCAACACCCATATAGGTCTCGATATTTTTAATCGTTTTATACCACTTTGCGATATAAACAAAACACTCCCTAGCGGTATGTCAGACGAGCAACTTAAAGAATGGATTATCTTAGATACGTTTGATGTTTATAGTCCAAACTACGATCAACCTCAAAAAATAAAAACCGTTGTAAATTGGTTTAAAGAATTCGGACTTCTAGATGTAAAAGGCGATTTTATAAATTATTATAATAACCTTGAAGCTGCAGTCGTAAAAGGGAAAAGATCTATTTAAAAAATTCAAATGGACACATTTTTGATTGTCTGTATCAACAACTGGGATAAAACTTGTACTAACACAACTGTTAATACCTTTTTAAATCCTTCAGAGTAGCGCATCCATAAATTGGGACTATACATTAGCGTACCAATACTAAAGCAAATAGCAAAAGGAAGAATCAAGGTTACACCTTCTTGAGGCAATCCAAACTGAGACATATCTACCCAGTGCGACAGCAACAATATAGACAACAAGATCCCAACCGACAACTCTACCAATTCAAGCGATTGATATTCACGAGAGTGTTTAAGAGCTATATATATCACCCATATTGCTACCGATAAAAAAAACAAAGAACTCGCCATTTTTGTATACTCTGAATCAAGTAATATTAAAACACATTGAACAAGAAAGACAAGTAGTATACCAGATGCAATCTTATCTGCAATAACAACCTTTGTATAGTATAAGGCCAATAATATCAAAAAGCCAATTACTATAAATTTAATAATTGACAATCCTAAAAGTGTCAAAATAATGGATGACGCAAAGACTAATCCTATTAATAAAAATTCAATTTTATCTTCGTTAATCATTTTATTTACTCAGTACTTCCTCTAATTTCTTTTCTAATTCATTACCTCTTAAATCTCGAGCGATGACAATCCCTTCCGGATTCAATAAATAAGTAGCAGGAATACCTTCAATTTTATATAAAGAAACAATAGAAGACTGCCACATTTGCAAATCACTTACTTGTGGCCACGTCATCTTATCTGACTTAATTGCTTTCAACCAATTATCTTTATTATTATCTAAAGAAACACCTAAGATTTCGAAGTTTTTACCTTTGAATCGTTGATAAGCATTAACCACATTAGGCATTTCCTGACGGCACGGTCCACACCATGAAGCCCACATATCTACTAATACATACTTTCCTCTAAGCGATGACAAACGAATAATTTTACCATTTACATCCGGCAGTGCAAAGTCTGGAGCTATTTTCCCAATAGCACCCGGATTTTGTTGATCAGCAGCAGCCTTCTGTTCAATATAGGCTTTATATTGATTCAAATTCTCCACCAACAACTTAGTGTATTTATAATCCGGCTGAGATTTTTTTATTTCATTTGTCACTTCCTCGATAAAGGCAAGGTCATTCGGCCAATCTAAATAACTTAAAAAACTAAACACGACAGGAGAACCTACATTTTGTTTAATAGTAGTATGTAAGTGTACATCAAATTCTGCCTCCAAAGATTTAATATCTTGCAACAATTCATCAGCATACTTTGAACGATAATCAACCTCTTTTATACTATCTAGTTTTTGTTCTAAACGAGAATGCTTTTGATTATACAAAACCACACTCTTATTAAACGAAGACAGTATCTTGTTCGGCTCTGAGTCTAACACCTCCATATAATCAGGTAAACCTGAACTATTAGATTTAAAAGTCAAAGGATTACCATCAATATAAATCAATACAAATTGATTCGACTTTGTTCTTAATCGATATATATCTTTCTCAAAAACTTGACCTTCTAGCTCTATCCTGTTGTCTTTAGCTTGAGCAGAATCAATGATAATCCAGCGCTGATCACGCATCTCTTCCAAATAAACTACTCCATTATTTAATCCGGCAATATCTCCACCGATAGAATAATCAACTTTATTAGGATTACCAGTTTTCTTCTCTGTTTCAGAAGAGCAAGAGAACAACAAAACAGTTAATAAAAATAGAATATTTAATCTCATGCTTCAATCGTTTGTTTGATAAGTTCCGTAGCCACTTTAGGATCAGCTTTACCTTTAGTCGCTTTCATTAACTCACCCATAAACATGGCCAATAGACCTGTTTTACCCTTTTTATACTCTTCTACTTTAGCCGGATGTTTTGCTAAAATATCTTTAATTAAAGGAATCAACTCATCCGTATTACTTTGCTGAATAATATTTTTCTCTTCCGCAATTTGCAATGCAGTCTTTGTTGTACCTTCTAATAACACCGGAAATAGTTGCTGTGTAGCAATAGAAGTATTCACTTTACCACTTTCAATTAAAGCAATTAAATCTGCTATTTGAACAGGCTTTACTTTTAAATCTACTACGTGTAATGCTAATTCATTCAAGTAGGATTTCACCGGACCTGTTACCCAGTTAGAGGCTGCTTTGTAATTTTTAGTATGCTGACACAATTCATCGAAATACAATGCTATCTCTTTCGTATCCGTCAATACTTGAACGTCATAATCCGACAAACCGAAAGCTTTAAATTTAGCCGTCAATTCTTGAGGCAATGCCGGCATAGAGCTTTTTACTTTTTCCAACCACTCACCTTTTATCACTACCGGTTGTAAATCCGGCTCAGGGAAATAACGATAATCGTTTAACTCTTCTTTAGTACGCATACCATGCGTAGTGCCATCTACCGCATCAAACTGACGTGTTTCTGAAAATATCTCACGACCTGCTTCTACTTCTTCTACCTGACGACCAATTTCAAAATCAATAGCACGTTGTACGTTACGGATAGAGTTCATATTTTTCACCTCTACCTTTTTACCATACTTATCAGCACCTTTTAACATCACCGATACGTTAGCATCACAACGCATAGAACCTTCTTCCATGTTACCGTCACAAACATCTAAATAACGTACCAACTTACGAATCTCCGTCATGAAAGCATACGCTTCTTCGGAAGTTCTCAAATCCGGTTCAGTTACAATTTCAATCAAAGGAACACCTGCACGATTGTAATCAACCAGAGTATCTACCTCTCCTGCCAAGTGCATATTTTTACCGGCATCATCTTCCAAGTGAATACGATTCAAACGAATCTTCTTCTCTTCGCCGGACTTCAACTTAATCATAACAAAACCACCTTTACAGATAGGCGCTCTATCTTGAGTTGTTTGAAAACCTTTCGGAAGATCGGGATAGAAATAGTTCTTACGATCAAAGAACGTATAATCGTTAATCTCACAATTACATGCCAAGCCCATTTTAACAGCAAACTCTACAGCCTTCTTATTTAGCTTTGGCAATGTGCCCGGATGACCTAATGTAATAACACTTACATTGGTATTAGGCATACTACCAAACTCAGTAGAATCCGGAGCAAATATTTTACTTTGGGTTGATAATTGTGCGTGTACTTCTAAACCAATTACCGGTTGATATTTTTCAATAGCGTTACTCATGAAACACTTACTATAATTATGCGTTAACCTGAATTAATTCTTTTACTTTACTCACTACTTTATCCAAGCCATTAATATCTTTACCACCAGCCGTTGCAAAGAATGGTTGTCCTCCACCACCGCCTTGGATTTCTTTCGCTAATTCTTTTACCATCTGAACAGCGTTATACCCTTTCTTCACTAGCTCATCACCTAACATCACGCCTACGTTTGGTTTTCCTTTCACGTCTGCTGCTAAGACTAAAATAATGTTTGGATATACTTGTTTCAATTCAAATGAAATCTGGCGAATCGCTTCAGTAGTAGGCAAAGCAACTTTAGCTTTAATCAATTGAATATCTCCAATAGTTTCAACGGACGATTTCAATGATTCTTTTATCTGAGCTACTTTCTCATTATCTAACTGCTCAATTTCTTTTACTAAACGAGCTTTTTCATCTACTAAATCTTGAACAGCTTTTACTAAATCGCCGGGAGTTTTTAACAACTCACGTAATTTCAATAAAGTATCTTGTTGCTCTTCTACTAAAGCTTCTGCTTTATCACCTGTCACTGCTTCTAAACGACGAACGCCTGCAGCCACAGAAGACTCCGCTGTTACTTTTAAATAACCAATTTGACCTGTAGTTGCTACGTGTGTACCACCACACAATTCTCTAGAGTAGCTTTCATCAAAAGTAATCACACGAACATACTCACCGTATTTTTCACCGAACAATGCGGTTGCCCCCATTTTCTTAGCTTCTTCAATAGGCACATTTCTACGTTCGTCTAATGCGATATCTTCACGTATTTTAGCATTGACAATAGCTTCCACTTTTTTCAATTCTTCATCCGTTACTTTGGAGAAGTGAGAAAAGTCAAAACGTAATATATCATCATTGACTAATGAACCTTTTTGATTCACGTGATCACCTAATACTTGCTTTAAAGCAGCATGAAGTAAGTGCGTAGAAGTATGGTTTCTTTCGATACGTTTTCTTCTATCTGCATTTACTTTAGCAGATACAGACTTCTCCGGTTGTGCCGGCAACGCATCCAACAAATGAATAATTAAATTATTCTCTTTCTTTGTGTCAATGACAGGATATTTTTTACCGTCTTGTTCTAAGTAACCTACATCACCTACTTGTCCACCACTCTCTGCATAGAAAGGTGTAACATCTAATACAACCTGGAATTGTTCTTTATTCTTAGTGACTACTTTTCTATACTTAACAATAGTTGAAGTAGCTTCTAAATGATCATAACCTACAAACTCAACGCTCTCTTCATCTTTCAACACTGTCCAGTCACCTGTCTCAACGTTGGCAGCTTTTTTAGAACGTTCTCTTTGTTTGTCCATCTCTTGCTCAAAGCCTGCTTCATCTACTTCTAGAGAATAGTCACGAGCAATCAACGCTGTTAAATCAACCGGAAAACCATACGTATCATACAATTCAAATACTTGTTTACCGGAAATAATATTCGATTTACCTTTTAACTCTTCACGAATAGTTTCTAAACGCTTCAATCCATTATCTAAAGTTCTTAAGAAGGCAATTTCTTCTTCAAGGATTACTTTAGAAACAAATGCTTCCTGTTGTTTAAGTTCAGGAAATACGTTCGCAAATTGATTAGCTAATACCGCTACAAGGGAATGTAAAAACGGTTCTTTAAAATTTAAGAAAGTATAACCATAACGCACGGCTCTTCTTAAAATACGACGGATAACATAACCCGCTTTAACGTTAGACGGCAACTGACCATCAGCTATTACAAATGAAATCGCACGAATGTGATCTGCAATCACGCGCATAGCGATATCTGTTTTCTCATCTTTACCGTAAGCGATTCCGGAAGTAGTAGCAAGGAACTGAATCAACGGTGTAAACACATCCGTATCATAGTTAGACTGCTTCCCTTGAACAGCCATACATAGACGTTCAAAGCCCATCCCAGTATCTACGTGTTTAGCAGGAAGTTCTTCTAGAGAACCATCTGCTTTACGGTTGAATTGAATAAACACGTTATTCCAAATCTCTACCACACGAGGATCCCCCATATTGACTAGGTCTTTGCCCGGTTTTTTATCTACTTCTTCTTGCGGACGTAAGTCAATATGAATTTCGGTACATGGGCCACAGGGACCTTGATCACCCATTTCCCAGAAGTTATCTTTCTTATTCCCCATTAGGATGCGTTCTTCCGCAATCCATTCTTTCCAGAAATTATACGCTTCGTTATCTTTCTCAATCTTCTCTTTCGCATCGCCTTCAAACACGGTAACATAAAGTCTCTCCGCTGGCAAGCCATACTCTTTCGTTAATAATTCCCAAGACCAAGCGATAGCTTCTTTCTTGAAATAATCACCAAACGACCAGTTACCCAACATCTCGAACATAGTGTGGTGATAGGTATCCAAGCCTACTTCTTCTAAGTCGTTATGTTTACCGGATACACGTAAACATTTTTGTGTATCAGCTACACGTTTGTATTTAGGAGCTTCATTGCCTAAAAAATAATCTTTAAACTGATTCATACCAGCGTTGGTAAACATCAGCGTAGGATCATTTTTATTTACAATGGGAGCAGATGGAACAATTTGATGTTGTTTTGACTTAAAAAAGTCTAAATATTTTTGGCGAATTTCTGCCGCTGTCATCACCTTTGACATGCTTAATAAGTTTTGGATTTCAACAATTCTATCAACGAACTTCAAATGTACAAAAAGAGGATGGATTTCCCTTATTTTTAGTCCTCTAATCGCATTTTTACGCTGAAAGTAGAACCTTTCAAAACTCCCACACAATCAGCATTATCCACACAAAAATCCAATTTGTGGATAAATCCCAGTAAAAACTAAGTACGATTCAACTAGGCTAGCTCGATGAATCTTGTATTTTTGAGTAAAAGTTGAAGTCTTAATACCGATTTGCCTTACAAAGAGAAAGATATAGAAAAGAAGTACTTTAGTATCGGGGAAGTAGCCGATATGTTCAAAGTAGCCCCTTCCCTTATCCGTTTTTGGGAGTCCGAATTTGACACCATTCAGCCTCAAAAAAACAAGAAAGGTAATCGACAATTCACCAAAGAAGACATTGAACAATTTAGAATCATATATTCTTTAGTAAAAGAGAAAGGCTATACACTTGCCGGAGCTAAAGAACTTCTAAAGAAAGACAAACAAAAAGTAAAAGACACTACAGAAGTATTAGAGTCATTGAAGAAAGTTCGAGCATTTTTAGTCGAATTAAAAAAACAATTAGACAGTTAACATTTTTACTTATTTTTAGACTTTACTTTTTCAACCAACAACCGCTATGTCAGAAAAATTGTATCAAGTAGCCTTGGGCTTAGTCCAAGGTATAGGCATTTCTACAACCCGTACGCTTATTAGTTATACGGGAGGTGCCGAAAAAATTTTCCATCTTCCCAAAGGTAAACTACTTCAGATCCCAGGCATTGGAGAACAAACAGCTACGCGACTTTTAGATAAAAAAGTATTAGAGTCGGCTGAAACCATTTTAAAACGAGCAGAAAAACACAACGCCCAAATCTTACACTACACCGACAAAGATTACCCTAATCGATTAAAGACCATTGAAGATGCTCCTGCCATCCTTTATTATCAAGGTAATGCAAATCTCAATTGCGACAAAACAATTGCTATTGTAGGCACACGCAAAGCAACAGAATATGGAAAACAAGCGGTAGAAAAACTAATCGAAGAATTAGCTCCATTGAATCCACTTGTTGTCAGTGGACTAGCTTACGGCATTGACATTGCAGCACATCGTTCCTGTCTTCAAAACAAGTTATCGACCATTGGAGTCATGGCCAATGGTGTAGATATCATATATCCTGCTGCACACCAATCGGTAGCTAAAAAAATGATCCAACAAGGAGGTCTTCTATCTGAATATACTTTTGGCACCAATCCTGAACCTGCAAAATTTCCTGCAAGAAATAGAATTGTAGCCGGCATGACAGATATAACCATTGTAGTAGAAGCTGCAAAAGAAGGTGGTGCACTCATCACTGCTGAAATTGCCAACTCCTACAATAAAGAAGTAATGGCTTTGCCGGGCAGAACCAACGACACTTTTTCAGAAGGTTGTAACCACTTGATTCAACAACATAAAGCGCACATCTACACAGGCATTGAATCATTAATCAAACTAATGAACTGGGACAAAGAAGCTTCATCACCAAGTATATCAGCATCCGAGTTCAGCGAACTCAGTAACGACGAAAAGTCAATTGTAAATACCCTCCTTAACAATGAACCACAACATATTGATGACATAAGTTGGAAAGCACAATTACCTCTAAGTAAACTTTCATCCTTATTGCTACAGTTAGAATTTAGTGGAATAATTAAATCACTTCCGGGTAAAAAATACAGTCTAAAAGGGTAACATGATTCCTGTTAATTTTTAGTATATTAGTACGATAACTATGCAGACGTATTACTCCATACTAGGTGTCCCTACCAGTGCTTCCACGGATGACATAAAAAAAGCTTTTAAATCATTAGCCAAAGCGCATCATCCCGATAAAAATCCGGGAAGTACCTATCATGATGAAAAATTCAAGCTTATCAATGAAGCTTACCAAGTGTTGAGCGATCCTGTAAAAAAGAGCAAATACGATGCGTATATTTTATACGGAAATACTACAAACTATACGCATCAAAGAACAACACAAACCAATCAACAAACAACATACAAACGACCAAAACGAGACCCAAAAGTAGTAGAAGAAGAAAGAAAGTTAAAACGCAAATACTACTTCTTTACAGCCTTATTCGCAGTTGGGATTACTGTCTTTGGTACATTTTTCTATTATTTCATGAATAAGTATACAGCAAAAACTTATTACGAAAAAGGATTAAAGTTTGAACAACTAGGAAACTATTCATATGCTTTACAAGCATATTTAGCTTCACTACAACAATATGAAGATTTCCCGGAGGCGAACGAAAAACTAGGGGACATGATTTTAATCAATAGTAAAGATCATGACAAAGCTTCTTATTATTTTATTAAAGCCTACTCACTTTATGAATCCCCCAAAGATAAAAAAAGAAGTCTTTATAAAAACATTGAATCTCTCACCTTATCCAACCGATATTACGATGCAGACGTAGCCCTCACCAAAGCGTCTTCCATTAGTGACACCGAAAGCTACAAAGACAGTTTATTATTCCTTTTAGCACAAAATTACAGTAAAAAGAAAGATACAGACAAAGCATTACCACTACTTGAAAAGTTAGTAGCAAAAGATAGTCTGAATTATAATGTACAATTAATGATTGCTCAAAACTATCTATACAAACACGATACATTAGGAGCTATTATACAGCTAGCCACCATTAAAAATAATTTCCCTGACAAAGGAGCACCTTATTATTATAGTGGTTACTTATACATATTCAAAAAGAATTACCCTTTGGCATGCAAAGAATTTGAGATAGGATATTCATTAGATAATGATCTACCTACACGTCCATTTGATATATATTGCGAATAACATATATGAATTTATTAAAAAACACATTACTGATTATCTGTATATTTTTCATCTATACATCTATTGCTCAAACCGATTTCTTCTCTACTCCTAACACCTATAGAAGTCCATCCAATAGCCACTACTGGAAAAACAACAAACCCTACACTGACTATTGGCAACAAGATGTACATTATAAAATCATAGCTCACATAGATGATACACTTGACAAAATCACAGGTAGCTACTATGAATTAACTTATTGGAACAACTCCCCTCACACTTTAAACGAGATGTATTTCCATGTTTTTCAAAATGCATTTATCAAAGGCTCTTATTATGAAAATCTAATCCAAAATAACAAACAACCTATTCAACTTGGGAAGTACGAAAAAGAAGGCCTTGGTACCACCATTGAAAACATCCGAGTGAACAATCAAGTAGTAAAAACAGAATTAGATAACACCATTTTAAAAATACACCTTCCTCAACCTCTTCAACCGGGAGACTCTGTAGTTATCACCTTAAACTTTGACACTTACTTTGACAACGGAACCATGCGCAGACGTATGAAAATGTACCTTACTGATAGCACTAAGCATTACGATGGTGTTTTCTGGTACCCTACCGTTTGTGTATATGATAAAAAATTAACCTGGGATACCGACCAACATTTAGACAAAGAATTCTATCACAACTTCGGAACTTTTGACGTGGCACTTACTTTCCCTCAGGAATATGTAGTAGAAGCTACCGGTAATTTAATCAATCAAAGTGAGGTACTCCCTGATTCCCTACGCAAAAAACTAGACTTAAAAAACTTCGCTAAAAAACCGTTCGGAGAAAAATCATCCGTTATCACTCCAAGAGAATACGGTCAAATGAAAACCTGGATTTTTCATGCGGAGAATGTCCACAACTTCGCCTTTACCGCAGACCCTCTATACCGTATTGGTGAAGTCAACTGGAATGGAGTGCGCGTCATAGCTATAGCGCAAGAGCCTCACGCCTCCAAATGGCAACTATCTGCTTGGTACACGGCTCAAGTCATTCGTGTATACTCTAATGACTTCGGTATGTACGACTGGCCTAAAATCATTGTAGCTGATGCTAAAGATGGCATGGAATATCCTATGTTAACTCTTGACAATGGAACTTACCCTCAACATCAATATTTACTTTCTCATGAAGTGGGACACATGTGGTTCTATGGAATGGTAGGATCCAATGAAACCTATCGAGCTTTTTTAGATGAAGGATTTACTCAATTCTTAACCGTTTGGTCAATGGACAAAATTGTAGGATCCAAAAGACAACGTCTACATAAATCTAAGTTTGTTCAAAACCATTTAGATTCAACCAATAACCGATATGACTATCTATACAATCCATATTTGAATCATGTAACAGATAATCGAGACGAACCATTAAACACTCATTCCTGTGCTTTTAATGGAGCAGTACGTCATGGCGGTAATTATGGACTAGTGTATTATAAAACCGGAACTATGCTATATAACCTAAAGTATATTCTTGGTGATTCACTCTTTATTTCTGCTATGAAACATTATGTTCAGAAGTGGAAATTTAAACATCCGTATCCGGAAGACTTCAGAGATGCTATTATTGAACACACACAAGTAGATTTAAACTGGTTCTTTGACGAATGGTTAGAAACAACTAAAAACATCAACTATTCAATCCAAAAGGTTAAACAAGAAAAAGTAAACAATCAATATATCAATCAAGTTACTCTTGAACGCAAAGGCAGAATGCAAATGCCTATTCGTTTAACTTGTACTTATAAAGACGGCAGTAGCAAAGACTATTATATTCCAAACACATGGTTCACTCCTAGTGACAGCACTATCAAACTACCTAAATGGTATGGATGGGATTTACTTCAACCTACTTACACTTTCTCCGACACTTCTTCTAGTGAATTAAAACAAATCAAAATAGATTCGGATGAACTATTAGCTGACTATGATTTAACGAATAACCAATGGAAGAAAAAAGGATTTTCTTCTTGGCAATTTGACCACCGCATACCTTCTTACAAACAATGGTCTGTACAACGTAACTACTGGAGACCCGACATTTGGTACAATGGCTTTGATGGAGTACAACTTGGACTACACCTGAACGGCTCTTACTTCAACAAATACAAATACAGTGTTACAGCATGGGGCAATACTAGACTAGGTCAAAACTTATATACGGATAACGGTAGTTCACCTACCTATTTCTCTTTTCAAGCGAAATATCAACGTAGTTTAAATTTACTTTCCAGAGATTTAAGCAACATGAATCACTTAAGCTATTACGGAGGAATCACCCGAATTCAAACCGGATTAGAAAAGCTATTTAAAAAGCAAGACCGTTCGAATCCTAATTACTTTAAAGCATTCGCTAACATTAATTATTTAATTAACGAAAAATCAGCTTACAATTATTTATTATACCCATCAGACTATAGTGTTGGCGATAGGAATTCCGAAAAAGTAAATTCCTTTATCCAATTCGGAATCACACAATATTACCAATACAAAAAAGGGAAAGGAGAATATACATTCCAAGTTCGAGCTCCATTTGTAGGAAGTAACTACAACTATTCTCAATTAACGTTAGAATCCAAAAACACTAGTAAAACATTTAAAAAACTAGACCTAAGAAGTAGAGTTTACGGTCAGATTGGATTACAAAACATACCTAACGAAAGTGCTTTATATGCCGCCGGAGCAAATCCGGAACAAATGCTTCAAAACAGATTAACAAGGGCTATCGGATGGGTGCCTTATGAATGGTTAAATTATGGGACAGCGGCAAATCATTTCCAATACGGAGGAGGACTAAACCTACGAGGTTACGCAGGAAACATACTTGCTGAAACTATTCAAGATAAAAATGGCCAAGACACTACAGTATACGCATATAAAGGTAATTCCGGCGCTTCTTGGAATCTTGAATTAGAACTTGATCAACTAACCCCTTTAAAAGCAAAAGGTATAACTAAGAACGTACACTTAGATTATTATCTATTGGCTGATATCGGTATTATGCGATACCAGGCTCTAAACAAGTATTATTGGTCAAAAGTATATATGGATGCCGGATTTGGATTAGCGTCTACAATAAAATTCAGTCCATACGACATCACTCCGCTAGTGATACGAGCCGATTTCCCTGTATATGTAAACCAACCGGGTGCACAAGAAAACAATTTTGAATTCCGTTATATATTGAGCGTGCTACGAAGTTTTTAACATAACCATCACCCCGCTATCATGAATATATGTAGACTATTGGGGATTTTATTTTTATGCATCCATGGCTATTCATCCATAGCTCAGTTATATTCTATTACCGGAAAAATAACCGATCAATCTACACAAGACATCATCATTGGAGCTGTTGTTTATTTAAAACATCAAAACACAGGTACCACATCTGACGTCAATGGAAATTTCAAGATCTCAACTACTGCTTCTACTGATACAATCATAGTTCGATATACAGGATATCAATCCTATCAACAAACTCTAACTATTAACAAAAACATCCATTTAAATATTGCACTCCAGCTTGACAGTTTAAATAAAACTACTGTCATCATATCAGAGAATCCTTATACTCAAAAAATAGAAGCTACTCAAATGAGTAAAGTAGAACTCACACCAGAAGAGGCTTTACTTATCCCTTCACTAGGCGGTGAGATTGATATGTTAAAAATATTACAATTAAAACCGGGTATAAAAAATGGTGGTGAAGGCTCATCAGGTCTATATGTTCGTGGTGGTGGACCTGACCAAAACCTATTTTTAATGAATGGTGCACAAGTATATAACCCCTCCCATTTATTTGGATTTTTCAGCATATTCAACACCGATGCTGTAAAGTCAATTGAACTATATAAAGGCGATTTCCCTGCAAGGTATGGCGGAAGACTATCCTCTGTTGTAGATGTAAACATGCGATCAGGAGACACCACATTTCACGCACGTGGTGGTATTGGTTTAATTTCTTCTCGTTTAACTTTAGAAGGTCCTTTTGCTAATAAAAAAGGAACCTGGATCATCTCCGGAAGAAGAACATACTTTGATATTTTCACTAGACAAATAAATCAAAGTAAAGCCAACGATCCGGAATACAATCCTATACCCGACTACCACTTCTGGGATTTAAACGGAAACATACAATTCCAATGGGACAAAAAAAACAATATATCTTACTCCGGATATTATGGAAACGACAAATTCAAATTCAATGATGACAACTTTAAATTCAAATTCAACTGGGGCAATTTTGTTAATACCTTAAAGTGGGAACACCAGATTAACTCTAATTGGAAACTTAGTAATAGTTTAATTTATTCTAGATACAAATACGATATCTCCAATCGTTTTTCAGACTTCAACCTAAACCTACAATCAAAAATTAGCGACTGGTCACTTGTACAAGAATGGACCTACAAACCAGATAGCAATCATACCATTCAAGCAGGATGGAATTACACTTATCATTCTTTTCTTGTATCAAGACTACGAGCAGCATCTGATGATGGAAAGGTTCAATTTGGCAGTGGAAACACTCTTCACGGACAAGAAATTGGCATATACATAACTGACCAGTTTAATATATCACCTAAATGGAGAACACAAGTAGGTATTCGCTATTCCGGATTCTATAACGAAAAATATTATTCAGGACTAGAACCTAGAGCATCTATCCGATATAAAATATCCAACAAGCAAAGCCTCAAACTATCTTATGCTAAAATGTATCAGTATTTACATTTAGCTTCAAATACAGGTGCCTCGCTACCTACTGATATTTGGTATCCTTCCACAGACGTGGTTCGACCACAGCAATCGCAACAAATAGCTATCGGTCATGAAATCATTTTACCGGGAAATAAATTTTATATCACTAATGAGTTTTATTATAAAGGATTAAAAAACATCATCGATTTTAAAGATGGAGCTCAACTTTATGTGAATGATAATTTAGAAAATGAATTTGTATTTGGGAAAGGTAGAAGTTTTGGCTGGGAAATCTATATCGAAAAGAAAGTAGGTAAAACTACCGGCTGGATTGGCTACACGCTTTCTAAAACCGAACGTAGATTTGACTCTATTAATAGTGGAGCATACTTTCCGGCTCGCTACGACAGAAGACATGATATCAGCATTGTATTAATCCACCAACTAAGCAAACGAGTATCATTGTCTGCCACATGGGTTTATGGCACCGGGAACGCGATATCATTACCAATTGGCCGATATATTATTCAAGACGTATATAGTTCCAAACCGATTGTAATACCAATCTATACAGAACGCAATGGCTATCGCATGGCACCGTATCACCGAATGGATTTAGGACTCGTATGGAAGCTAAACCCTAAATGGGGGTATGCTGATTTAACCTTTAGCATCTACAATGTTTACAACCGATTAAACCCCTATTTTATTTATTTCGATGAAGTAAAAGATGCCAACGATATCACCATAAAATATCAAGCAAAGCAAGTTTCATTATTCCCAACCATTCCTTCTATAACCTTTAATTTCAAATGGTAAAAAACATCTACATATGGCTTACTATATTATTCGGGGTTACAACAGGTTGCAACTTAGAAAAGGACATCACTATTGATCTACCACCTTATAATCCTCAGCCGGTAGTGGAATGTTATATAGAACCGGGGAAACCATACCGTTTAGCTCTATTTGAATCCGTAGATTATTTTAATATACCCAATAACCCTACTCTACCTGATGCATTAGTTATCATCACATACAATGGCATTAATGACACATTAAAATACCAAATCATTCCCGATACATTAGAGGGTAAATTATATAACTATGTTGGAGACACAAGCAAAAAAGTACCTTATGATTATACCAACCCTTTCAGTTTATATATCAAGGATTCCAAAGGAAGAGTTATTACAAGTACAACGTACATTCCTAAACCTCCTTTGATTGATAGTATTTGGTTTGTATTTAACAATGAAGGTCGTGCCACAAGTAATATTCGATTCCAAGACATTGACCCTACTGTACAAAACTACTACCGATATTTAGTCGTAGTTAATCCTGTTGTATTTACAGAAAAAGGAGATTTACTTTTTTCAGATAGATTAATCACAAGTTCAACGATTCAAATCACATCTAGAAGTACCGTTGAACCCGGAATTATAGAGATAAATTTATTACACTTAACACCTGATCATTATAATTATCTACGATCTGCAGATGACGCAGACAACGCAAACGGAGACCCATTTGCACAACCGGCAGTGGTAAAATCAAATGTAAATGGAGGGATTGGAATTTTCACAGGTCTAAGCGCCGACAGAAGATTAATAACTGTGCCTACGCCTTAGATTATTTCAAACCTGACGCCAATATATCTGCAATATGCATCGTCTTTATTGGCAGTTTTTTATTTTGAATGTAACCATTCAGGTGCATCAAACAGGACACATCAGTAGAGGTTATTACTGAAGCGCCGGTATCCATTGCATTAGTCACTTTTTGCTCTGCCATACCTACGGAGATAGGCTCAAACTTAACAGCAAACGTACCACCAAACCCGCAACAGCTTTCATTTTCTTTCAATTCAACTAATTCCAAACCTTTCACATTGGACAAAAGTTTTCTAGGCCCTTCTTTTATCTTGCATTCACGTAAAGCACTGCAAGAATCATGATAGGTTACTTTAGCATCTAACTCAGCACCTGGAATAGCATCTACCCCTAATACTTTAGTGATAAAATCTGTTAGTTCAAATGTATTACGTTGTACACGTTTGTATTCTAAAACATATGAAGTGGAATCAAACAAACGAGAATAACTATTGCACACCATTCCTACACACGATGCGGACGGAGAAACAATATATCTGTCACCGGATGGAAAATCATTTAAGAATTTAATAGCTACTTCTCTCGCCTCGTCAAAATACCCGGCATTAAATGCAGGCTGACCGCAACAAGTTTGCTCCGGATTATAATTCACCTCACAACCCAATGCTTCCAATATTTTAACCATGGAGAATCCTGTTTCCGGATACACTTGATCAACAAAACAAGGAATGAATATATCTACTACTTTACGATTCTTTTTCATCCAATTAATGATAACGAGACTTTATCCATTCTGCCATTTGCAAGGCTTCTTGGTATTTACCCCAATTTAAACTCAAATGTACTGACTTTTCTTTTAATAACTCAACCAAAATTTCGGTAGGAATATTACCTACCAAATCATCTTGAGCAAAAGGGCATCCGCCCATCCCGGTTAGGGCACTATCCATCCTACGAATACCGGACTCTAATACTACTTTCATTTTCTCCTTTGCTTCATCACGCTTAGAATGTAAATGAACCCCAATAGTTACATCAGGGTACCGAGCTTCAATTCCGTTTAATATAGTATAAAGAAATTCCGGTGTTGCCTTCCCTACCGTATCGGCAATAGAAATAATTTTAACACCTATCTTTCTTAATAGTTCAATATAAGATTCTACTATTTCTTGAGAATAAGGTTCATTATAAGGATTACCAAAGCCCATCGATAGATAAACCACCAACTGTTTACTATCGGACAAAACACCCATTGTTTTTTCTACCAACAGAATACTTTCCTCAATTGTTTGTCGAGTATTATTATACTGAAAGGTAGGTGAAATAGACAAAGGATAACCCAAGTAAGTAACGCTATCTAATTTAGCGGCCTCATGAACACCTCTTTCATTCGCTACTATTGTTAATAGCTTTGACGCAGTAGAACTCAAATCCAAACCTTGTAGAACTTCCAAGGTATCTTGCATTTGAGGTACAGCCTTAGGGGATACAAACGAACCAATATCAATCACATCAAACCCAACTTGTAGAAGTAATTGATAATACTCCTTCTTCACAGAGGTGGGTATAAATTCAACCACACCCTGGAAAGCATCTCTAGGACATTCAACTAATTCGATGGGTCTTAACTTGCTCATTAAAATAATGCGGAGGCAACTTCTTTAATAGAATCTGATTTACTCATGGTATAATAGTGCAATACAGGAACTCCATACGCTTTCAATTCTTTAGATTGCTGAATACACCATTCAATACCTACTTGTTTTACATCAGCATCTGTGTTACAAGCCTCTACAGCCTTCCTTAAATCCTGAGGGATTTCTAAATGAAATATTTTTGGAAGGATATCTAATTGTTTTTTCGTAGTTAAAGGCTTTAAACCCGGTATAATTGGAATGTTAATACCTCGTTTTTTGCAATCTTCTACAAAAGCAATGTATTTAGAGTTATCAAAGAACATCTGAGTCACTAAATAATCCGTTCCGGCCTTAACCTTCTCTTCTAAACGCAACATATCTTGCTCCATAGATGGTGCATCCATATGTTTTTCCGGATAACCAGCTGCGCCAATACAAAAATTAGTTGGGAATGGATTATTTAAATCCTCTTCTTGATAAATGCCTTTATTCAAATCACTTATTTGATTCACTAATTGGGTAGCATATTGATGACCACCTTCTTTAGGAATAAATACTCCTTCAGATTTAATTGGATCCCCTCTTAAAGCTAATACATTATCTATACCTAAAAAGTGTAGTTCTATTAATACATCTTCTGTTTCTTGTTGAGTGAATCCTCCACACAACAAATGTGGTACTGCATCCACTTTAAAGCGATTCATGATGGCAGCACACATACCTACTGTACCGGGGCGCTTGCGTATAGTTACTTTTTCACGCATTCCATTTTTCTCTTTGTAGATATAATCTTCACGATGATAAGTTACATCAATAAATGGAGGTTTAAATTCCATCAAAGGTTCAATGGCCTGAAAAATAGATTGTAGATCTTGCCCTTTTAATGGTGGTAATATCTCAATGGAAAAAATTGTTTTGTTTTTAGATTGATTTATATGTTCAGTTACTTTCATTCTTTCAATAATTATGGAATAGGCTATCAAAAATAATTGAATCCTTTTTAATAAACACATCTATCTTCAATTTAACATCTGTATTCTGAAATGATTTTAGACTCAAACTAAAAATAGAATGTGCATAAGTTCAATTATTAACAATTTGTATTTCACTAATATTTAAAATGTAGTATTGGATGTGAATAAGTAGAAGTATATAAAAAAAGAAACTGCCGATGATGATCGGCAGTTTCAAACTTTAGTCAAGCAAATAGTTTTATTTAATTACAAAAATCAATTAATGTTGACGGAGTATCTCCACTAATTGTAGAAGGATTGGAATACTAATTTAGGAAAAAAATGAGGAAATTAAAACAAAATCGCATTTTTTTAAGACAAAGTAGATTTTATTTTTATAAATAAAATCATACATTCTCTTAAAATCTTCATACCTTTTAAAGTGCTATAACAATCAATAGTCAGTCTATCAGTTACTTATTTTTTTACCATAAAATATAAAAATAGTTAACCACAGGTAAACACCCTGCAAAACCCAATTATTGTACTTTTCTAATATTATAGTCCTTAAAAGCACTCTATTCCTATTCAGTACCGAATGAAAAAAGGAAAAGCAGCCGAATTGGCTGCTTTTAACAAAATTCAAAATTTGGTATTAATCTTAGGATTCGTAGTTCAAATTCGGGGCTAACCAACGCTCCATATCCTGAATGGAATATTTTTTTCTAGAAGCATAATTTTCGACCTGATCCTTGGAAATTTTCCCTAAACCGAAGTAAGTAGCCTCCGGATGAGCCATATAAATCCCAGAAACAGATGCCGCCGGATACATAGCTAAACTCTCCGTCAAAATGATACCCGTACGTTTCTCGGCATCTAATAGACGGAATAAATTATTTTTTTCCGTATGATCAGGACATGCCGGATAACCCGGAGCAGGACGTATACCAACATATGATTCACTAATCAATTCTTCATTAGAATACTTCTCATCAGAAGCATATCCCCAGAAATCTTTTCTTACCTGTTCGTGTAAGTATTCTGCAAATGCTTCTGCTAAGCGGTCTGCCAAGGCTTTTAACAAGATTCCATTATAGTCATCATGTTGTGCTTGGAAACGCTCTAAATGTTTTTCAATACCTAAACCGGCAGTAACAGCAAAGCCACCTATATAATCCGTTTTACCTGATGATTTAGGCGCAATAAAATCAGCTAAGGATAAGTTCGGTACATTATTACCTTTTTTACCTTGTTGTCTTAAGTGATTAAATTGCTCAATCTCTTCTTCCGGCTTCTCTGGATTACCAACGGAGATAAAGTCGTCGCCTATTGTATTAGCAGGAAACAGACCATAAACACCATTTGCTTGCAACCAATTTTCTTTTTCGATGGTGTCCAACATTATATTGGCGTCATCGAATAGTTTTTGAGCTTCCGTTCCAATTACCGGATCTTTCAAAATTTTAGGATACTTCCCTTTTAACATCCATGTTTGGAAGAATGGAGTCCAATCAATGTAATTTCTTAAGATACCAATGGAAACATTATTCAACGTATGCACACCTAACTTCTTAGGCTTCACCGGTGAATACGCTGACCAATCTATTTTCTTCTTGTTAGCACAAGCATCGCTATAGCTAATATAATTTTTATCTTCTCTCTTCGCTGCGTGATCTTCACGCATCTGAACATACTCGTCTTTGAACTTTTGTTTTGTAGCTACTCTTTGTTCAAGACTCAACAAAGAACTCGCTACCGGAACACTCTTAGAAGCATCTAATACGTGCACTACAGCACCATCATAACAAGGATCAATTTTAACCGCTGTATGAATTCTGGAAGTTGTAGCACCACCAATCAACAATGGAATGGTAAAGCCTTCACGTTGCATTTCCTTCGCCATGTGAACCATTTCATCCAAGGAAGGAGTAATCAATCCGGACAAACCAATGATATCTACATTATGTTCTTTCGCAGCTGCTAAAATCTTCTCCGCAGGCACCATTACACCTAAGTCAATGATTTCATAGTTATTACAAGCTAAAACTACACCCACAATATTTTTACCAATATCATGTACATCACCTTTAACCGTAGCTAATAAAATCTTTCCGGCATTTGTTGCGCCACCTTTTGCTTTCTCCGCTTCTAAGTATGGGAATAGATACGCCACAGACTTCTTCATCACGCGCGCACTTTTTACCACCTGTGGTAAGAACATCTTTCCTTCTCCAAACAAATCCCCAACTACGTTCATACCGGACATCAAAGGTCCTTCAATAACTTTCAAAGGATGTCCGTATTTTACTCTCGCCTCTTCAGTATCTTGATCTATAAATTCAATTTCACCTTTTACTAAAGCATAGGTCAAACGTTCTTCCACGCTTGTTTCACGCCATGCCATGTCTTTCACTTGCACCTTGCCGCTACCTTTTACATGTTCAGCAAATTCAAGTAATCTTTCTGTAGCGTCTTCTCTACGATTCAACAACACGTCTTCCACGCGCTCCAACAAATCCTTCGGTATGTTTTCATAAATTTCCAACATACTCGGATTCACAATCCCCATATCCATACCATCTTTAATGGCATGATACAAGAACGCAGAGTGCATAGCTTCACGCACGTGATTGTTACCTCTAAAAGAGAACGAAACGTTACTTACCCCACCACTAACGTGTGCACCTGGTAAGTTTTGACGAATCCATTTGGTTGCTTTGAAAAAGTCTAAAGCATAATTCTTATGCTCTTCAATCCCTGTCCCTACAGGGAAGATATTGGGATCGAAAATGATATCGTGCGGATTAAATCCGATTTTATCTACTAAGATTCTATAAGCACGTTCACAAATTTGAATGCGGCGCTCATACGTATCAGCCTGCCCTACTTCATCAAAAGCCATGACCACCGCTGCAGCACCATAACGTTTTACTTTAGTAGCTTGTTCGATAAACTCTGCCTCACCTGATTTTAAACTGATAGAGTTCACAATACCTTTACCTTGAACACATTTCAATCCGGCTTCGATCACATCCCATTTGGAAGAGTCAATCATAATCGGAACACGTGCAATTTCAGGTTCTGATGCAATTAGGTTTAAAAAGGTAACCATAGCAGCCTTGCTATCAATCATCCCTTCATCCATGTTCACATCAATTACCTGTGCACCACCTCTTACCTGTTCTAAGGCTACTTCTAATGCTTCTTCGTATTTATTTTCTTTAATCAATCGAAGGAACTTAGCAGAACCTGTCACGTTGGTACGTTCACCAACATTGACAAAATTTGATTCAGGAGTAACAATTAGTGGTTCTAATCCACTTAACTTTAAATATGACTTCATTATATTTCTACCTCCGGCAATGGTCTTGGTGAATACTGTTGAGCTAATTCAGCTATTGCTTTAATATGTTCCGGAGTTGTTCCACAACAACCACCTAATATATTTACCAAACCTTCTTCTAAGAAGATCTTCACTTGGTCTGCCATTTCTTTATCTGTTTGATCATACAAACCAAACTCATTAGGCAAACCTGCATTAGGGTAAGCGCTTACAAAAAAAGATGACTCTTTACCTAGCACTTGCATATAGGGTCTTAATTCTTTTGCTCCTAATGCACAATTCAATCCTACGGACAACAAAGGTGCATGTTCTACTGAAATCAAGAACGCTTCCGTTGTTTGACCGGACAATGTTCTACCGGAAGCATCGGTTATCGTTGCCGAAACCATGATAGGTAAACTTCTACCTTCCTCTTCAAACAATTCCATGATGGCATAAAGTGCCGCTTTGACATTCAACGTATCAATGATCGTTTCTAACAGAAGTAAATCAACCCCACCATCCATCAATGCTTTAGCTTGTTCTTTAAATGCTTTAGCTAACTCATCAAAAGTTACGGCTCTATATCCCGGATCATTTACATCAGGTGAAATAGAAGCTGTCCTGTTAGTAGGCCCCATGGAACCTGCTACGTATCTTGGACGAGATGGATCGGTTTGCATATACTCATCGATTGCCTCTCTTGCTACTTTAGCTCCGTAGTAATTCAAGTCGTATACTAAATGCTCTAAACCATAATCTGCTTGAGCAATAGTAGTACCACTAAAAGTATTCGTTTCTAATATATCTGCACCGGCTGCCAAATATTCAATGTGAATAGCTTTGATAATATCCGGACGAGTAATAACTAATAAATCATTATTCCCTTTTAATGGATGAGAATGATTCTTTAATGCTTCGTTTCTAAAGTCTTCTTCTTCCAACTTATAGCGTTGAATCATTGTTCCCATCGCACCATCTAAGATTAAGATGCGCTCTTTTAAAAGATCTTGAATCGGTGGTTTATTCATGTTCACTGAATTTAGCCTACAAACCTACATACTAGTTGGCTGAATGACAACATTTAACACTGTAAAGTTCCCACATAAATAACATGGATCTTGATTATTTTCGTTGGGAAAAACGGATAAACTGTTTATTTTTAGATACTAAACCCAAAGTAAGTGAAGTTAGCAGCAGTAGATATCGGATCAAATGCCATCCGTTTTCAAGTGAGTAAAATATTGGAATACAATGGCATGGTTATGTTCAAAAAAATGGAATACGTTCGTTTTCCATTACGTTTAGGTGAAGATGTATTCCGACTAGGAATGATCTCCGCTGAAAAAGAATCAAAATTCATTAAACTCATACATACATTTAAAAATCTTTTTGAATTGTATGAAGTGACCGACTATATGGTTTGCGCCACGTCTGCCATGCGAGAATCTAAAAATGGTAAAGATATAGCCTACAAAGTAAAAGATTTATTAGGCGTTGAAATCAACATCATTGATGGTGAAAAAGAAGCCGATTTAATCAATACTGTTTTGTATAATGAGTTAGATGATGAATCTTATATCCATATAGACGTGGGTGGTGGTAGTACAGAAATCAACTTATTCTACAAAAAAGAAAAAGTAGCTTCTCGTTCTTTCAAAATAGGTTCCGTACGTAGGATGCAAGGACTGGATCAACCGGAAGAATGGGCAGAAATGAAACAGTGGATAAAAGAAAACACTATTCGTTTACCCCAACCTGTTACTGCTATTGGTACCGGAGGTAACATCGGAAAGATTTACGAACTTGGCAATGCAGATAAAAGCAGTAAAGACAAAGACAAACGTTCTATTGCGTTAAAGAAAATGATTGAAGTAAAAGAACGAATTGAACAATATAATTACGAAGAACGAATAAATGTATTAATGTTAAACCCAGACCGTGCCGATGTCATTATTCCTGCTTCAGAGATTTACATCAGTGTGATGGAATTTGCTAAATCTAAGAAAATGGTAGTACCGGAAGTAGGTCTAAAAGATGGTTTAATGTTAATGCTGTTTGAAAAAAACAAACATAAAATAGAGAATCTAAGCTCAATCAAAAACGTAAACAAATATCAAAAGTAATGAGTATTTTTATTGAAGAAGACACTGAAGGTAAAAAAATTGAACTGACCATCGGAGTTATAATCGCACTTTTTGCTGCTATACTTGCCATTAACGATCTTGGAGCCGGACGATACGGTGACGATGAAATGATTGCACATAATCAGCAAGCCAAACAATACAGTTGGTATCAGTCAAAAAGTATCAAACAAAATCTTCACGAAAACCAAGTAGATTTACTTGAAACTTTAGAACACACCAACGTCATCAACCAGGAAAGTAAATCTCTACTTGATTCCATCAGAAAAGAGAAAATCGAAGAAATCAAACGATATAAAAAAGAGAAAAAAGAAATTCTTTTAGGTAGTTCTGAAGTAGGTCAAGACAATTGGATGCTGGAAGATGACAGCGGAAAAATGGGTAATATTACTGGGGCAAAGCAGTGGGAAGAAACAGCTGAACAACTTGGTGGGGCCGGTGACTATTTCGATTTAGGAACTCTGTTCCTTCAAATATGTATCGTCTTTGGTGCAATCAGTCTTGTGATTCAAAAAACTTCTACTCGTAGAATATTTCTTTATCTTATGATTTTTGTAGGAGTATTAGGTACAATATTTACTATTTTTGCTTACCAAGAGGCTCTAAAAGTATAGTCTGATGAAAAACTTTTTTAAATATTCACTTTTATTCTTTTTCATTTCGATGATATGCAACGTATCATTTGGACAAATTTACAAAGGTGAAAATGATATATATTTATATCTAAAAGGGTATCAAAAAGACTACACTCTTCTAGGAAGAAATGCTCTATGTAGTTATCAAGTAGCAGAAGGAATTTTAGACATTAGAATTCCACTTGAAAAATTCAAATCCCTTGACAGTTTAGACGGTCAACAATATTTACTGGATGAATTTGAAGAAGATTTGTATCCGGACTTAAATATTAAAACAGTTATTCCTGCCGGAGTAATCGACAAAAGCTCTGATAAGATACAGCGTTTCTCTGTGACTGCAGATGTCATTATGGGCGATGTTACTTTACATGTACCAATAACTGTTGACATTGCCTTCATAGACAAAAACATGTTTTTAGATTTTACATTTCAAATAACCCATAAAGGTTTGGATGTGAAAATTCCTGAAAAATATAACAAATTATTAACCGGAGTGATTCAATTCAGTATGTTGAATGGAAAACTTCAAACAAGTGCCTACAAGTAGTATTTATACAAATACTACTTTTCTATTTTTTCCAATATAAAGACGTATATTTATGGATAAAATAAATAACTATTGTCGTCATGTCTGAATTCCCTCCCTGTCCAAAATGTAAATCTACACTTACCTATCCTCAAGACGATTTACTAATCTGCCCTGAGTGTTTTCATGAATGGTCAGTAACAGAAGCGACAGAAGAAGTTATTTCTGACGAAAACGTAGTAAAGGATTCCAATGGAAATATACTTCAAGACGGAGACTCTGTAGTTATCATTAAAGATTTACCGGTCAAAGGTGCTCCTAAGTCTATTAAAGCCGGAACAAAAGTTAAAAACATCCGACTTACTGACGGAGATCATAATATCGATTGTAAAATTGACGGATTTGGCTCTATGGCACTCAAATCAGAATTTGTAAGAAAAGCATAAATACAATTCCGAAACAACAACAAGGAGGCTATGATACAAAACCCTGTATCATAGCCTCCTTGTTGTTTATAAAGAACTTATTCGCTAATTTCATTGTATTATTTTTTTACGACCGTTATGAATGAAAATAGTGAAATAGTTAACTTAATTATAAGTATAAGCTTTTTTATATACTTTCTTTATTTTATAAAAAAATCTGAAGTTCAAATTGACTTCCTTTGGATTGCAGGAATGTGCTGCATCATTCTTAGTAATATATTTACAATTATTGAAGAGTATTACTGCAACACACTATATAATTTCATGGAACATGCAGCCTATACTTTTGCGGCATTGTTATTCCTTATAGGGGCTATTCGATTAAAAACTTATTAAGGCTCTATGGAAATAATTATAGCAAACTTATTTACAATTATATTCCTTATTGGAACAATCATTATATTAATTTTAAAACTAAATTCCGGAAAGAAAATAAGCTTTTACCAATATCAACTTATATTCTCTTTCATTTTTTTAATTGTAGGCACAGCTTCAGACTCCCTATACCACTTAGGATATGGAAGTACTTTTGACACTTACGGAGAGTATATAAACCTATTATTCTTTCCTATGACCATTTTTTCATTCTTCACATTTACTCTTAACAAAGAACTCGAAAAGCGTAAAGAAAGTGAACGACAACTTCAATTACAAAACGAAGCTTTGTTAAAATCGAATACTGAACTTGACAGTTTTGTCTATCGAGTATCACACGATTTACGCTCTCCCATTTGTACGGCTATGGGATTAATTAACCTGTCCAAAAAATCTGACAGCATACAAGAAGTACAACAATACCTATTACTTCAAGAAAACGGATTAAAACGTTTAGATCAATTTATCATTAATATTCTTGATTACTCTAAAAACATACACACCTCAGTAGCACCTGAAAAGATTGACTTTGATTCCCTTATTGACACAGCCCTTTCCGATTATCAATCTGAAAACAAAAATCAGATACGTGTTATTAAAAACTTCATGCTTGACTACCCCTTTAGTAATGATTTAGTCCGGGTTAAAATTATCATCAACAATCTTATTTCGAACGCCATTAAATTTCAACGCCCCAATGAAGAAAATCCATTTATAGAAATAAATATTCGAACAAATATTTCAAATGCTATCATTACCATAAGGGACAATGGAATTGGCATACATGATGATTTCAAAAAGGATATTTATAAAATGTTTTTTAGGGCTAACAGTACCAACACTGGCTCTGGTTTAGGATTATATATAGTACACGATAGCATTCAAAAATTAAATGCCAAAATAGATTTCACAAGCATCAATAATCAAGGTACCACATTTACCATAGACATCCCGAATCTATATTAAACATATCTTTTTTGTACTTTTTCTAATATAAACCTTCTAATTATCAATATATTAATTTGAATTCTCCTATTTATAAGCTATATTAATAGTATGGCTTAAATCATTCGACTATGAACACATTTGAAATGCAAATTGAAAGAATGCGCAAAGACTTTGGATTCATTGCTGCATTAGATCAAAGTGGAGGAAGTACACCTAAGGCATTATTAGGATATGGAATCACTGAAACAGCGTACAATTCAGAAGATGAAATGTACGCATTAATACACGAGATGCGCTCACGAGTGATGACAGATCCTAATTTTACCGGAGACAAAATACTTGGAGTAATCTTATTTGAAAAGACGTTAAACTCTAAAGTGGACAATCTTCCAACAACAGAATATTTAAAAAATAAAAACATCCTCTCTTTTCTTAAAATAGACAAAGGTTTAGAAGATAAAAGCAATGATGTGCAACTTATGAAGCCTATCCCGGGCTTAGCAGAAAAAATACAAGAGGCCAAAAGTAAAGGAGTTTTCGGAACAAAAATGCGCTCCGTTATATACGCCAATAATTATGATGGCATAACAGCTATTGTTCGTCAACAATTTGAATTCGGTAAAATCATTTTTGCTAATGGACTTATACCAATTATAGAGCCTGAGGTAGACATTCATGCTCCGGATAAAAAAGAAATAGAAGCCACCCTTAAAAATGAAATACTTAACCAATTAAACCAACTTAGTCCGGATGAATTGGTTATGCTAAAGCTAAGTTTGCCTACCATTGATAATTTTTACGCTGACTTAGTCCATCATCCAAAAGTAATACGAGTAGTAGCCCTTTCCGGTGGTTATGAACTTGGTCAAGCAACGCGAATGTTAAGTAAGAACAATGGAATGATCGCTAGTTTCTCCAGAGCCTTATTAGATGACTTAAGAGTGAATCAAACGGCGGAAGAATTCTCTAATGTCCTAGGACATGCTATTGATAAAATCTACGAAGCGTCAATTACATAAAACTTTAATGAGTATCAGTTTAAAACAAACTGATACTCATTACCTCTTCTACAGACGTGTGATAAAAATCTTTATGAGAATCCACTTCTACTGCTCCTACCGGAACTTTTGTATACGTTTCATCAGCATGCAACTCATAAGAATTTACATTATCATTCAAATTTACATGCAGTATATGCATAGCCGTTTTTTGAGCTATAGGGTCTACTATTTTGAATAATGATTCAATACGACGATCAAAACTGCGCACCATCATATCCGCACTACCGGAGTAAACCAATGGTTCACCTGCATTTTGGAAATAATAAATTCTAGTATGTTCTAAGAAATCTCCAATAATAGAACGAACAGTAATATTCTCACTCAATCCGGCTACTTGAGGTTTTAAGCAACACATACCACGCACAATCAACTTAATTGTAACTCCCGCTTTTGACGCTTCATATAAAGCATCAATCGACTCCTTATCCTGCAACGAGTTTATCTTAATAACGATACCTGATGGTTTCCCCGCCATTGCATTGGCAGCTTCGTTACGAATCAATTCAATTAAACCGGTACGCATATTACCAGGAGCTGTGATAATATTTTTATAGACATTCGGATCAGAATGACCGGTAATTACATTAAAGAACTCACTAATATCTTCTGCATATTCCTCACGAGTGGATAATAAACTCACATCAGTATATATTTTCGAAGTTGTCTCGTTGTAATTCCCACTGGATAAATGCACAAAACGGGTGATACTTTCATCCGGATTTTTACGAACAATCAATAATAATTTCGTGTGTGTTTTATATCTACTTACACCATAAATCACAAAACAGCCGGCCTTTTGTAATCGTTGTCCTTCCTTGATATTATTCTCTTCATCAAATCTGGCTTTTACTTCAAACAACACTGAAACGTGCTTACCATTTTCAGCAGCCTTTAATAAAGCGTTCGTAATTCTGGAATTTTTGGCCAAACGATATATCGTCATTTTGATAGCTAATACATTTGGATCTTCTGCGGCTTGCTCCAGCATTTCTACCACAAAATTAAAATCATTAAAAGGCTGATGTAAAAACACATCCTTTTCCTGAACCAATTCAAATCGATCTTTATCTAAGTCAGCAGATGTCAAACCTAATGGTCTTACCGACTGCCCTGCTTTAAACTGATAATCCTTAAATTCATCATGATTTACTAATTGCCAAAAGCAAGTAAAATCCAACAATGTATGATTTAAGAAAATATTATAATCGTCAATATTATAGCGTTCTTGCAAAATTTGAAGCATCCAATTAGATGCATTGTCTTCTATCTCTAAACGTACTACCCTAGCCGTACGACGAGTCTTAATTTTCTTTTTTATCTCATCAATAAACTCTTCATCAATATCATCGCTCTCCTCCACTAAGAAATCACCATTTCTAGTAATTCTAAATAAAGAAACAGATTGTAACTCTACGTTTCTAAAAAGCTTTTGAATATGCCAGCGTATAATCTCTTGAATAGGGATTACCAAAAGCATATCATCTTTCTTTATTTCATAAAAACGTGGTAAGTTTTGAGGGATTTGAATAAAGGTAAGACGTTTCTGATCACCTATTATTTTAGTATTGATAGACACAACCCCAAACACCAAGAGTTTATTCATCATGATTGGAAAGGAGTGATAACTATCATAGGTCATCGGGGTAAGCATTGGAAAAATTGTTTTCTTAAAAAATGCATACACGTTATCCTTTTCACTTTCGGTTAGCGTATCCTGAGACTTTACTAACTGAATTTTATATTTCAAAAATTCAGGTTCTAGCTGTTTAGCATACAACTCCTGTTGATCCTTATAGAAATCCTGAACTTCTTTTAATAATGTTTTACGGAATTGATTTTCCTTTAACCCAGAATAGTCAACTCGTTCTTTATTATAATCAATATAGTTATACAAACTACCTACTCTGATTTGAAAAAATTCATCTAAGTTGGAGGAGGTAATAGCCAAAAACTTCAAACGCTCCAATAGGTTACGTTTATTATTTGCTGCTTGATCAAGTACCCTTCTGTTAAAGTTTACCCAGCTTAAGTCTCTACTAATATAATTGGTCATTGCCACTGCACTTTCCATCTTTTTATTTACGACTTCCATCTTTACTTAATTCTACCTGCAACGTTATTATTTTAATGGGAAAAAGAAAAGGGGCTTTCACCCCTTTGCATTAAACTTCTGTTAATTATATATCGATTTTGGCGTACTTCGCATTTTTCTCAATAAAATCTCTACGAGGGGCTACTTCATCTCCCATTAACATCGAGAATAAGTGATCGGCTTCTGCAGCTGAATCAATGCTGACACGTTTTAAGCTTCTATATTCAGGATCCATTGTAGTACTCCATAACTGTTCAGGGTTCATTTCACCCAAACCTTTATATCGTTGTACGTTAACAGAATCTTCTTTACCATCTTTAGCCATATCACGAATTGCTTCTGTTCTTTGCTCTTCGTTCCAGCAGTAACGTTCCTCTTTACCACGTTTTACGAGATACAATGGAGGCTGAGCAATATAGATATACCCATTATCAATTAATGGGCGCATATAACGGAAGAAGAATGTAAGAATTAAAGTACGAATGTGAGATCCGTCAACGTCAGCATCGGTCATGATGATAATTTTGTGATAACGAAGCTTGGTCATATTTAAAGCTTTATCATCTTCTTCAGTTCCAAAACTTACCCCCAACGCAGTGATCATGTTTTTAATCTCTTCGTTTTCGTAAATCCTATGTTCTTGAGCTTTCTCTACATTTAATATTTTACCTCTTAATGGTAGAATCGCTTGAAATCTTCTATCACGACCTTGTTTTGCAGAACCACCCGCAGAGTCACCCTCTACTAGATATAATTCACAATGTTCTGCATCACTCTCTGAACAATCGGCTAGTTTACCTGGCAAACCTGTTCCACTCAATACGTTTTTACGTTGTACCATTTCACGTGCTTTACGAGCTGCGTGACGGGCTTGAGCGGCCAAGATTACTTTGGAAACAATTTGTTTAGCTTCTTTCGGGTGTTCTTCCAAGTAAGTGTTTAGCATATCACCTACCACTTGATCTACAGCCCCCATTACATCAGAGTTTCCTAACTTGGTTTTCGTCTGTCCTTCAAATTGCGGCTCTGCTACTTTTACTGAAATGATTGCTGTCAACCCTTCACGGAAGTCGTCTCCTGTAATATCGATTTTTAACTTATCCAGCATACCTGATTTATCAGCGTATGCTTTTAATGTACGAGTTAATGCTCTTCTAAAACCAGCTACGTGCGTACCACCTTCAATCGTGTTAATGTTATTAACATAAGAAAACACATTTTCAGAGAAGGATGTATTATACAACATGGCCACCTCAACCGGAATAGCCCCTTTATCACTTTCCATGTACAAAGGTTCCGGAATCAGTTGTTCTCTAGTAGAATCTAGATATTCAACAAACTCTTTTAATCCACCTATAGAATAAAATTCTTCAAATAATGATTGACCTTGTTCGTCTACCTCTCTATGATCTTTTAACTGAATTTTAATTCCTTTATTCAAAAATGCTAATTCACGTAAGCGATTAGCAATCGTTTCATATTTATATTCAGTTGCAGTGAAGATGGTATTATCAGGAACAAAATGAACAATTGTTCCAGTAATATTCGATTCACCTATTACCTTAACATCAAACTGAGGAATACCTCGACTATATTCCTGTTGGAACACTTTCCCTTCTCTATGTACGGTAACGCGACAAAGAATAGATAGCGCATTCACACAGGATACACCTACACCGTGTAGACCACCGGAAACTTTATATGTATCTTTATCAAACTTACCACCTGCATGTAGTACAGTTAATACCACCTCAAGTGCAGACTTACCTAACTTTGGATGAATCCCTGTTGGAATCCCCCTACCGTTATCTGTCACCGTGATGGAGTTATCTTCGTTTACTTCAACTAAAATATTATCGCAATATCCAGCTAACGCTTCATCGATGGAGTTATCTACAACTTCCCATACTAAATGATGTAAACCTTTAACACCGATGTCACCGATATACATCGCCGGACGTTTACGAACGGCTTCTAAGCCTTCTAATACCTGAATATTATCCGCTGAATAATTAGTAGGTTTTGACTCTGTTACTTCACTCATTTGAAAAGAATTATATAAGTATTAAAAATACAAAAAAAAGGGCGTATTTCGATGCTGAACACGCCCTTTTTATCCACATTTATTTATCTGAAAAACAGTGTATTACAACCCCTTTTATTCTACCCTTACAACTTAAAATTGATTGGTAGCCAATAAGACTAATGTACATGCATTTTCATAGGAAATTCCAGCTTCATTTAATCTTGTATATGCACTAGAATTTTCTGTTCCGGGATTAAAAATGACACGTCTTGGCTTTATTGCTACTATGTATTCTAGCCACTCTTCTTGATTTTTAGGCCCTACATACAACGTTACCGTATCCACGTTCGGAATAATTGGTTTATCATTAATAATGGGAACACCTGCCACTATACCATTTTTAATACCTAATAAAAACACTTCATGACCATGCCTTACCAAATCTTGAGTACAAGTGAATGCATATCTGTCAGAATTGGTTGTAGCACCTATTAATACGACTCTCATAATTTTCTTCTCCTCAGATTTAAAACAACAAACAGAAGAAATTAATTCTTATTGAATATTAAAAACTTGTAATGCTATTTTATCTACGACTCTCTCACCATCCATCGCTGCCGACATAATACCTCCGGCGTATCCAGCACCTTCTCCACATGGATACAAGCCTTTCACTTCTATATGCTCCAGTGTATCTCTATCCCTAGGAATCAAAACAGGTGATGAAGTTCTACTTTCTACTCCAACTAATACTCCTTCATTACTCCCATACCCTTTAATCTTATTAGAGAACATTTTCAACCCCTGTCGTAATCTAGTATAGATCATTTCCGGAAGGAATTCTTCCAATCGGGCACTAACAAGTCCTGGTTGATATGAAGTTTCAGGTAACGACGAAGATGCTTTATTTTGCAAAAAATCACCTACACGTTGTGCCGGTGCTTGTTGAGTTTTTCCTCCCACCATCCATGTCTTCTGCTCCACATCTTGTTGAAATTTCAATGCAGACAACTCTTCGTATTTTTGATAAGCCGGAATATCTTCTAGTTCTACCGCTACAACCATCCCTGAATTAGCGAATTTAGAATCTCTACGACTAGGCGACATTCCATTCACAACTAATTCACCTGGCGATGTAGCAGCGGGTACAATAAAACCACCCGGACACATACAGAATGAAAACACACCTCGCTCCTTACCTTTATACAAGGTTTGTGTAACCAAAGAATAAGATGCAGCCGGAAGATACAATCCACGCTCATTTCTATGATACTGGCATTGATCAATCATATTTTGAGGATGCTCAATTCGAACTCCTAATGCAAAAGGTTTTGCTTGTATAGCAATCTTTTGCTTTTTTAGTTGTTCAAATATATCTCTTGCAGAATGGCCTGTAGCTAAAATTGTAGCATCCGAAAGAATTGTTTCTCCATTTTGCAATTGCACACCTTTACAAATTCCATCGGTAAGTACAAACGAAACTACTTTAGCGTCAAAATGTACTTCTCCTCCAAATTCAATAACTCGCTCTCTTAAATTTGTTACTACGTTCGGTAATTTATTCGTACCAATATGAGGGTGTGCATCTACTAAAATTTCATCTGTAGCTCCATGTGTAACTAAAACTTCTAATATCTTACGAATATCTCCTCGCTTCTTCGATCGAGTATAAAGTTTACCATCTGAATACGTTCCGGCACCGCCTTCCCCAAAACAATAATTGGATTCCGGATTTACCGTATGCTCTTTATTGATAGCTGCCAAATCTCTTCGTCTGGAACGTACATCTTTACCTCGCTCCAATACGATTGGCTTAATTCCATACTCCAATAATCGTAAGGCTGCAAACAGACCAGCAGGACCTGCACCAATTATAACAACTCTTTTATCACTACTTGCGTGTTTGTATTGATCTAATGAAAAAGTAATTCCATTGGATACTTCTTCTGCACTATCAAATAGTTCTAATTGTAATCGATACAAGACATTTCTACCTCGTGCATCAATAGAACGCTTGCGAACTTTGTATTTGATATTTTCAGATGATATACGATGTGAAAAATACAAGTAATCTCTTATTGCTTTATCATCAAATGCTTCTTCTGGAGGAAGTGCAACATCTATTATTTGGCTCATATGTGTAAGGGTTTTATCCTTAAAACGATGATGCTAAATTCGTAAAAAAACTTAATTCTTCCTATTAAACTTGTAACCTGCCGTAAAACCAAACCTAAAAGGAAACACTAACTGATTATTATTTAAACTGGAAAACATTCTTCTATATTCAGGGACATCACCATCCCAACTTGGATTAATTGATTGATAGCCAATACCCATTCCTAGGAACAAATCAAAAGTCCAGCATTCTCTTCTTTGATCTGGCAAAAAACGATCGCCTATTAATATAGAATATTCTATTCTAGTATGATTTTGAGATAAATGAACAGGATCTATCACCCCAGCGCTAATATCTTTGTAATTATTTTCGTAGATATAAAGAGTTCCTCTTATTTCATGAGCAAAATACAACATCCCATAATCTTTATCTTTTTGATAAAACTTTTGACGCAGGAAAATCTCATAACCGGTATTATATATATTTCCGGGTGACACTTTATTATGAGAACTAAACATGGGTTTTCTGTGATACATTACCCCAAACTCATAGCCTTGTCTTTCTTGCAAATAATATTCAATCGTCACTGGAAACGAATAAAACAAAAGATAAAAAGGATTAGAAGATAAAATATAACCTCTTGCTTCATTAATTCTAGCTGTAAAATATCTAGACTTTTTCTTAGGTAATGAAATTTTAGGTAATGTAGACGAAGTGTTGGTTGAATCTTTTGGGGGAGTCACTACCGCAATAGTATCTTTGGGCAACGTAGTTTGAATAGCATCATAATATGTTTTGTAATATCCGGCTACCGTCCCATCTTCATTATAAATAGTCCACAGACCAACGTTATTACCATTGTCCAATTGACCTTCCATTTTTAATTTGCCATTTTCATAATACCCTTTATATAAACCTTTACCGTTTACATAAGAGCAAGTACCTTCTAATTCACCCGTTTGATAGTAATACTTCCAAACTCCTTCATTTTTATCATTTACTATTTTACCTATAGCTTTTAGTTTTCCGTTTTCATAATATTCCTTATACTCTCCTTCACCATTCACATAAGTACTTTCACCTTTATACTGCCCGGATCGGTAATACATTTTCCATACTCCATCTTTCACTCCATCCTGAGTCATGACACCTTCTTCACTCACCATGCCATTATCATGATAATAAGTCCACTTCCCAACTTGTTTACCATTTTGATAAAAACCTTTAGCCGCTATTTCTCCATTCGGATGATAAATAATCCATTCTCCTTCTCTTTGTCCATTCACTTCTTTTCCCTTTGATTGAACAGTTCCATCTTCATTATAGTAGGTCCATACACCATTACTTTGACCATTTACTATTGGGCCTTGAGATTTCAACTTACCGGAAGGATAAAACTCCATGTATTCCCCATTATCTGCATGATAGTTGGCCATAGCTTTCAAACTACCATCTTCATAATAATAAGTCCACGCTCCTTCTTTTTTAGAATCAACAAAAGTACCGCGAGCTCTCACTTCACCATTTTCATAATAAAAAATCCATTCTCCTACTTTGGAACTACCATCAGAAACGCCCTCCATCTGTATAATACCACTTTCATAAAAATATTCCCACGGGCCCACACGAACTCCATTATTCATTTGCCCATTCATTTTCAATTGACCATTTTCATAGTAGTACTCCCAATTCCCAGTCTGCTTTCCTTTATAAAAATATCCTTTAGATTTTAATTGCCCGTTTTGAAAATAGGATTGATACAAACTATCTCTATTATTAGAGCTAGCATTGATATAATAACGTTCTTTGATTTGTCTTTTTGAAACATCATAAAAAGTCTCATTCATCTGAAGTGTTTGAGCCGACAACTTCAGAATAGACACAAAAAAAATAGTAAGAAAAAGTAGTATGTTACGTTGCAAGCGAATCAAATTACACTTCTTTAACAGCTTTTATTTTACTTAACACTTCTTTCTCCACCCAATTTTTACCCCAATTATCATATTCTTCATCCGAATATAAATCAGGGAAGAAGATTAGCTTTTGAAATCTTGGAGGCAAATATTCTTTCCAGTTAGTACCACCGGTAGCACCATAAATAGATTTATTTTTAATCAAATATCCTAAAGCATATTTATAATGCATTAATGGCCAATTGACATTAACGTGTTGATCAAATTGTTTTAATGCACTTATAATCCTTTCATCGGTTTGATCATCATTACTCAAACGTTTAAATATAGACCAGATGTTTCTTGATTTATACTCATAAGCTAAGCGAACTAATACAGTTGAGTATTCAGCCTCAAACTGACGAAGAGTTAATGTTTTCTTCCCTGTTTGAACATCCTTTGCTCCTTTTTTCCAATACAATTGCTCAAACATCTCTTCAATGGTAGAATAATCATCAAAGTGGTCTCTCTCTTCTCTATGAACTAGATTAATTAAATCCGTTGATGCGATTTCCACCATACGATATTGTACCGATTGAAAACCACTGGCAGGCGATAATGCCGCTCTAAATTTCAAAAACTGATTTTGATCTAACCCTACTGAGATTAAATCAAAAGAACTTATCAATTGACCGAAGTACCAGTTTACTCGTTCCATTCTTTTAAAAAAATACTCGCCGGTTATATTCACCTCTTCTTTCAATTGATTCAATTCATGCAAAACCATCTTGAAGTACAATTCAGTAATTTGGTGATAAACGATAAAAATCATTTCGTCCGGAAATGCTGTCTTAGGATTCTGCAGAGTCAATAAGGTGTCTAAGCGAATATAATCCCAGTACTTAACGTAATTACTATGTAACAAGCCCTCTAAGTGAGTAGATACATCCTGCCCATCTTCTTGGTAATGCTCTGATAGTTTTTCAATTAAACTCTGAATTTTCTCTGCGGTATTTTCTTTTTCCTGCGGACGCATCGTTTATGAGAATATTACGTTAAAGTATATATGTAAATATGGTTATTTAACACGGATTTAACAATAGGAATTAAGTGATTAATTGCCTATTTCAGTAGTAATAACCAATTTACAAGTAAACATAAACGCTTTTTGTATGAACCACCATGACAATTATCAATCTCCGGATTATTACCATGTCGATGAACTCCTTAATGAGGAGCATAAACTTATCAGACAAGCGGTAAGAGAGTTCATGTCAGCAGAAGTAAAACCTATAATTGAAAAACATGCACAAGATCATACGTTTCCAAATCACCTTGTGAAACGTTTCGGCGATATGGGTATTTTCGGCCCGGTTACACCTGTGGAATATGGTGGCGGTGGATTAGATTATATCTCTTATGGCATCATGATGCAAGAAGTAGAACGTGTAGATTCCGGAATGCGCTCTATGGCATCGGTACAAGGCTCTTTAGTCATGTTTCCAATTAACAAATATGGTTCAGAAGAGCAAAAGAAAAAATGGCTCCCCATCTTAGCTAATGGTACGGCTTTGGGTTGCTTCGGACTAACTGAACCAAATCATGGTTCTAATCCGGCAGGGATGACTACACACTTCAAAGAAGATGGAGATTATATCATTTTAAATGGCGCTAAAATGTGGATCACCAACTCACCTTTAGCTGATGTAGCAGTTGTTTGGGCTAAAAATGAACAAGGGCGTATCAAAGGTGTTTTAGTTGAAAAAGGAATGCCAGGTTTTACGGCTCCGGAGATCGAAAACAAGTGGTCATTGAGAGCTAGTATCACAGGAGAATTAGTGTTTCAAGATGTCAAAATCCCTAAATCAAATATCCTTCCATTAGCGGATGGATTAAGCGCTCCGCTGAGTTGTCTAGACTCTGCACGATATGGAATCGCTTGGGGGGCACTTGGTGCAGCCATGGAGTGTTATCATGTAGCAAAAACATATTCATTAGAAAGAGAACAGTTCGGAAAAGCAATTGGAGGATTCCAGTTGACCCAAAAAAAATTAGCCGAAATGTTAACTGAAATTACTAAAGGTCAACTACTCGTTTGGCGCTTAGGAACTCTTAAAAACGAAGGGAAAGCAGGTAGTGCATTGATATCTATGGCTAAAAGGAATTCGGTTGAAACTGCCCTAAAAATAGCTCGTGAAGCACGACAAATACTAGGCGGAATGGGCATTACAGGCGACTACCCTATTATGCGACACATGATGAATTTAGAGTCCGTAATTACCTACGAAGGCACCCATGATATTCATTTATTAATCACCGGTCATGACATTACCGGGATAAATGCATTCAAATAAAAAGAGTCCCGAAAAATCGGGACTCTTTTTATTTTATCGTTGATGAGACCAATCAAATCCATCCATCTTTTGAAGTGCCGCTTTCAAAAGTCGAATGCTATTTTTAACGTCTTCTTTATTCACCATCTCAATCACTTGATGTATGTGTCGTGTAGGAATGGATATAGCACCTGCAATTGAACCATACTTACCTTGACGTTGTAAGGAAGCCGTATCAGTACCACCAGCTACTAAGATTTCATGCTGCCAAGTAATCGACTCTTGTTGCGCTGTTTCTTTCAAATATTGAACCATGCGATAATCACATATTACTGAAGAATCTAATACTTTTATCGCTGTACCTTTACCTAATTCTGTACATTTTTCATGTGCTCTTGCACCCGGAACATCGTAAGCAATGGTTGTATCTAAAGCTATCGCAAAATCAGGATTGATACTATGTGCTGCTACTGTAGCACCTCTTAAACCTACTTCTTCTTGCACGGTAAAAACGGCATAAAAATCATAAGGAATTTCTTCATCTTGTAACAGTCGCAACGTTTCAATTAAAACAAAAACAGATATTCTATTATCAAGAGATTTACAGTTGATACAATTCCCCATTTCAATCAAACTTCTCTCTCTTGTTATGGTATCGCCTATACTTACTACTTTCTCTACTTCTTCTTTAGGCATACCCAAGTCAACAAAGAACTCTTCCATCTTTGCCGGCTTATTTCTTTCTTCAGGAGACATTACGTGAATAGGTTTTGTACCCATCACACCTATTACATCCTTTTTACCATGAACAATGACACGTTGTGCAGTTAATGTTTTAGGATCAAAACCGCCTAATGGTTGAAAACGTAAAAAACCTTGATCATCTATATGTGTTACTATGAATCCTATTTCATCCATGTGAGCAGCAGCCATCACTTTTTTCTCATGATGATTTCTAGTACCCTTTTTAAGAGCGAAGACGTTTCCGATATTATCCACCCAAACGTAAGACACTAACAACTGTACTTCATCCATTATCAAAGAACGAATCTTTTTCTCATAACCTGGTACACCAGGTGTTTCACAAATCCTTTTTAGTAAATCAATATTCAACTCCATAGATATGATTCTTTATTTTATTTGAAATAAAAAAACCCTTTGAGTTTTCAAAGGGTTTACATTAGTAAGTTATTGCTTATTCAACAACGCCAAGTTTTAAACTATTGGCAAGTTGCTTAGCTGCCATTGGCATAGAAGCGGTAGTAACATAAATATCACCTTTCTTCAATACACCAGTATCCACTAAATGTTTCTTTACTGCTTCGATAGAATCATCCGTAGTAGTGAATTTATCAAAGTAGAATGCATTCACACCCCATACTAAGTTTAACTGATTCATTAAACGTTGGTTCGGAGTAGCGATGTAAATATTTGCTTTAGGGCGATGAGATGCGATACGGAATGCAGAGTAACCGGATTGTGATAAACCGATAATAGCTTTTGCATTTACCTGATCAGCTAACTGACAAGCAGTAGCGATTAAGCTATCACTTGTGTTATCTTCATCATCTAATGTAGGTTTGTTATAGATATCAGCAAGCTCTTCTACTTTTTTACAAATACGAGCCATAGACTGTACTGTAATGGCAGGATACTTACCGGATGCTGTTTCAGCAGATAACATGACAGTATCAGCACCGTCGATGATTGCGTTCGCAACGTCACTAGCCTCTGCACGAGTTGGACGAGGATTACCAATCATACTTTCCATCATTTGAGTAGCAACAATAACCGGCTTACCTAAATCGTTACATTTCTTAACGATCATTTTTTGAATCATTGGAACATCTTCCATTAATAATTCAACACCCAAGTCACCACGAGCAACCATGATAGCATCAGACAACTTGATGATTTCATCAATCTCTTCTACTGCTTCAGGTTTTTCGATTTTAGCTACTACTTTAGAATCTTTACCAGCTTTCGCAATGATAGCTTTAATATCTCTTAAATCAGAAGCACGACGTACGAAAGACAATGCGATCCAGTCTACATCATTTTGTAAACCGAACATTAAATCTTCTGTATCCTTATCTGTTAAAGAAGGTTCTGACACTTCTGTATTTGGAAGGTTAATTCCTTTACGTGATTTTAAGATACCACCATATACAACTTCACAAGTAACTTCACCATTTCCAGTTTGAACAACTTTCAATTCTAAGTTACCATCATCAATAAGGATAGCGTCCCCAGGTTTAACATCTGATGTTAAGTTTTTATAAGAAGTAGAAATCTTATCTTTTGTACCTAACATTTTATCACGAGTAATAACAATCTTAGCACCAGGCACTAATTCTACACCGTTGTTTTCAACTTCATCGGTACGAATTTTAGGACCTTGTAAATCTTGTAAAATGGCAATATTAACGTTATGTTCTTTACGTAATTCACGGATAGCGTTAATCACACTTTGATGTACTTCATGACTTCCATGAGAAAAATTCAATCTGAAAATATTCACACCGGATTGTACCAATTCCCATAGTTTCTCCTTCGTATTACATGCAGGTCCAACGGTGGCAATGATCTTAGTTTTCTTGTTTACCATTTTAGTATTAATTAAATATAAGATTGTCTTTTGATTTGAGATCGGATACTTGAATAACTTTTGAATACTGAATAACAGGGCATGCTGTTAACTTTTCTTGTATTTCCGAGAGGTCAAATATATCTCCTTCGCCGCAAATATGCACTAAGTAATCGTATTCTTTATACTCAGGCACCAAAAACGGCTTGGCAATATTAGTAAATTCATGTGATTTATTTCTAATCAAACGTAATTGTGAATAAGCTGTCTCATGTAGATAACAACTGTGATACATTCCCCCATCACGTTGAAATTCTAATTGGATGTCGCTGATTTTGGACAAATTAACTTCCAAAATCTTATTTATCCACCAGGCAAGTTTATACTCTTTAGCGGATGAAATTATCCCTAATAATTGGTAATCATAATCAAAATCGACAACTATTCGGGTGGATTTCATACACTTACGTTAATCCGAAGTCTTTTTTAGCGAAACTTACACTCTATTTCCATAAGTTTCGACACAATTTTATGTAAAATACTCCTAAAACACACTTTTTATCCATTTTTATTATGGTTGGGGAAAAAGAATAAATAGATTTGTTTGACATTAAAAATGAAAATTCATTTCTTTGTCGCCGAGTTTTACTAAACAACGTAAAAAAATGTCAGAAATCGCACAAAAAGTAAAAAGCATCATTGTAGAGAAATTAGGTGTTGAAGAATCAGAAGTAACTGCTGAAGCAAGTTTCACCAACGACCTTGGTGCAGATTCTTTGGATACTGTTGAGTTAATCATGGAATTCGAAAAAGAATTCAACATTTCTATCCCTGATGAGCAAGCAGAAAACATCACAACTGTTGGTCAAGCTATCTCTTATTTAGAGCAACACGTTAAGTAATTTTCACATTCCTAAGATTTTAAGTTTCCGGTAAAATTCATTGTATGAATTTAAGAAGAGTAGTAGTAACAGGTTTAGGGGCCTTAACTCCCATTGGTAACAATGTTCCATCTTACTGGGATTCCCTAGTAAAAGGTGTTAGTGGTGCAGCTACCATTACGAAGTTCAATCCGGAAAAGCACAAGACAAAATTCGCTTGTGAAGTCAAAGGTTTCAATGTAGAAGATTTCATTGAGCGAAAAGAGTCTCGCAAAATGGACCCTTTTACTCAATACGCGGTTGTTGTGTCTGAAGAAGCTATCAAAGACGCAGGCATTACCAGCGAATTAAACCCGGACCGTATCGGCGTTATCTGGGGAGCCGGCATTGGTGGACTTAAGACGTTTGAGGAAGAAGTAGGCAGTTTTGCCAAAGGAGAAGGAACACCTCGTTTCAACCCCTTCTTTATTCCTAAAATGATCATCGACATCAGTGCCGGTTATATTTCTATCCGAAATGGCTTTAGAGGGCCTAACTTTTCTACTGTATCAGCTTGTGCCTCTTCTTCTAACGCTATCATTGACGCTTTCAACTATATCCGATTAAACAAAGCAGAAATCATCATATGTGGTGGTTCTGAAGCTGCTGTTGTAGAATCCGGTATTGGTGGATTTAATGCTTGTAAAGCATTATCTGAACGCAACGATAGCCCGGCTACTGCTTCTCGTCCATTTGACAAAAACCGTGATGGTTTTGTAATGGGTGAAGGTGCAGGTGCTTTAGTTTTAGAAGAGTACGAACACGCTAAGGCTCGTGGTGCGAAAATATACTGCGAAGTTATTGGTGGTGGTTTATCTGCTGATGCCTATCACTTAACAGCCCCACATCCGGAAGGCTTAGGTGCTAAGAACGTATTATTAAATGCCATCAGTGATGCTGAGATTAAGCCAACTGATGTAGATTACATTAACGTTCATGGCACATCCACTCCGTTAGGAGACATTGCTGAAGTAAAAGCTATTCAAGAAGTTTTTGGCGATCACGCCTTTAATTTGAATATAAGTTCTACCAAATCTATGACCGGTCACTTACTAGGTGCAGCCGGTGCTATTGAAGCTATCGCTTCAGTGTTAGCAATCAAAAATCAATTAGTTCCTCCTACTATCAATCATGAGACTCCGGATGAACAATTTGATACTAGATTAAATCTAACATTGAACAAAGCTCAATCTAGAAAAATCGATGTTGCTATTAGTAACACATTCGGTTTTGGTGGACACAATGCTTCCATTGTTTTCCGAAAAATAGACTAATACTTGTCCTTTGTAAAAAACTCATTTGCTGCCTTCCGAAATTCCCTTCGCGTGGGAGATGATAAGGTATTTGCTAAAAAGTTGTATTACATTACGGGTGTCCAGCCTGTCAATCTTCCCATATACCAATTAGCGGTAAAGCACTCCTCTGTTGCAGATGAATCGGCAGCCTATGGAATAAAAGAATCCTATGAACGCTTAGAGTTTTTAGGAGACTCTGTTCTTGGGGTTGTAGTAGCTGAATACCTTTTTAAAAAATACCCATTCAAAGACGAAGGTTTCCTAACTGAAATTCGTTCACGAATGGTGAATAGAGAAATACTTAATCAAGTAGGTCGAGATTTAGGTTTATTAGATTTAGTACAATACTCCGGTCGGGTAGGAAACCAAAGCCACAAGTCACTCTTAGGGGACGTGGTTGAAGCTATTACCGGTGCTATATATTTAGACAGAGGCTTTGATGCCGCTAAGAAATTTGTATTACATAAAATCATTGTTAACTCCATCAATGTTGACGCACTGATTCAAAATAATAAAAATTTCAAAAGTGTACTTTTAGAATACTGCCAGAAAGAAAACAAAAAACTAGAATTCATATTAGTGACGGAAGCAGGCCACCGTCATCAAAAAGTTTTCACCTCTAAAGTAACAATAGATGGTGTAGATTTTGGAGAAGGAATAGGCTTTAGCAAAAAGAAATCCGAACAAGCTGCAGCAGAAGTAGCTTGCACATCTTTAGAATTATTGTAACTTTATTGTAGCTGAAATAAAAAATATGCTACGTTTTATTCTACTTTTCTTTACTATTTTTTATTCATCCTTAGGTTTAGCTCAATCTAAAGACACATTGTTTCGTCTTTCTAAAAAACCTAAACCACCTGTAGATTCAAATTTCATTCATAGTTATAGAGAATATTTAACAATAGGCATCTTCACAGCTTCGCCTATTAACACGATGTATTTTTCTCCTAGACGTGGTGACTCACTGGACAAATACACCACTACCCTTACCGCAAATATTTCCAATTCCATAGGTTTTACAGCAGCCTTCAGAAGTATTTACGTAGCCGTAGGTTTCAGGACTCCACTTGACCCTGAATCTAAAGAATCAAAAGGAAATACGATATCTAACAGTTTGGGAATCCGATTTAACAATCCTAAGTTTTTAATATCTGCAGATTACAGAAAAATTAAAGGTTACTTCAACGAATTAGAATACCACAAAACGCCTGACGACAAAACCATTTATGCAATTAATGGAGGCTTAGAACAAAAGTTATATTCTATAAGAGGTATTTATAATTTCAACTGGAAAAAATATAGTTTATTAGCCCCTTTGAATTATACCCAAAGACAAATTAAATCTAAAGTAGGTTTATTATTTAATGCAGGTATTTTTAGAAATAGTATTCAATCGGATACTACACTTTCTCAAAGCTCCTCTCATGCTCAATACATCACTTTTGAGAATGCTTATAAACTCAATTACACATCCATAAAACTAGGACCGGGAGCGGGATTCAACATTGTAGCTATCAAACGTTTTTATTTGTCATTTATGATGTTTTTATCCATCGACAATGTTTTTTATTCCATTTATTCCAATGACAATTTATTAGAAAAGAAATACACCATGTCCATGTATTTTGATGGCAGAGCCTCTTTAGGATATCAGTCGAAGAGATTTTATTTAGCATTCAAATACATTGGAGACCGAATTGTTTTCTTCACCAATGATATGAAATATGAAAACAGTCTTGGAATCGTAACTTTAGATTTTGGCTACCGATTTAATGCTCCAGGTTTTATAAAAAAAGGATACGACGCAACACTAACTCGATATCTCGGAATGTGATTCACCCAAATCACCACAGCAAGGACCTTCATGAACTTTTTTAACCCAATCCTCGTCTGAAATAGTAGAGGATTCCGGCTTGGTGATTACCAAACACCAATCACAGGTTTCACCTTGATCGGTAAAACCTCTTCCCTCACATTTCGGACATAAATACCCACAAGTTGCCATATAATTGGATTGACTCATTGAATATACGTATCTTCAAACTCTTAATCAAATAATCGTTGCCCACATGAATAGCCAACAAATACTTTATATCATCATAGGTATTATTTCTTTTGATTTTTTACTGGAACGCATCTTAGATAAACTTAATATTCAACACTTATCCAGCCCACTACCTTCCAATGTAAGTGATATATATGATGTAAATGAATATCAAAAATCACAATCCTACATTAAAGCCAATGATTCTTTTGGTCAATATCAAAACGTGTTCAATTACATCCTTCAAGTGGCTGTTTTAGCATTGGGCTGGCTTGGTGGACTATACGATTACTGCTTAGAAATATGGAATCATCCAATAGGAGCCACCCTCCTTTTCTTCGGTCTGATTTTCATCGTATCTGATATATTAAGTACGCCATTTAGTTATTATAAAACATTCGTGATTGAAGAAAAGTATGGATTTAATAAAACGACTAAGAAATTATTCTGGATGGATAAAATTAAAGGATACCTTCTAGGCATCATCATTGGCGGCATCATTCTATACATTTTACTTTATCTAATCAACACCATAGGCAGTGACTTTTGGTGGATTTTCTGGGCGATCATTAGCGTTATTATCATTTTCGTTAATATGTTTTATACCAGTTTATTATTACCATTGTTCAACAAATTAACTCCGCTAGAAGATGGTGAACTAAAGTCTGCTATTCAAGCTTACTGCAAAGCCCAAGACTTTCCGGTGAACAATATCTATGTGATGGACGGTTCTAAGAGAAGTAATAAAGCGAATGCTTTCTTCTCCGGTTTTGGAAGTAACAAGAAAATAGTATTGTTTGATACACTAGTACAACAACACACCATTGAAGAAATAGTAGCGGTGTTGGCTCATGAAGCCGGGCACTTTAAAAAGAAACACATCCCACAAATGATGGTATTATCTGTTTTACAAATGGGCTTCTATTTGTATTTACTTAGTCAATTCGTGTTCTCTACAACAATCACGGAAGCCATGGGAAGTCAAGCTGAACTTAGTATAGCATTGAACTTAATTGGATTTGGTTTATTAATCTCCCCGATATCTACGATTACAGGAGTATTGATAAATATGTTCTCTAGAAAAAATGAATATGAAGCAGACAACTTTGCTGTAACTACTTATCCGGGTGATCATTTAGTTAATGCATTAAAGAAGCTATCGCAAAAAAACTTAAGCAACCTAACTCCGCATCCGGCCTATGTTTTTGTTCACTACTCTCACCCACCGGTGACTAACAGAATAAAAGCGATGAAGGGAGAATAGTATTTAGTATTTAGTATTTAGTATTTAGTACAAATAAAAAAAGAGAGTCAAATGACTCTCTTTTTTTTATTTTATATTCTGATGGTGCAACTTATAATTCTTTTATTGTCTTAACTCTAGAGGAATATCATTCAATCTTCCTTGAGTAACTCTGATTTGTTTTTGAGTTCCATTAGCCATTGGAACTGCGATAGACAATTCAAATGTTCCGGAAACCACTTTATTTACTTCATCAATTTTATCAATAACAACAAAACCTTGAACAGGCTTACCTACTAAGCTAGTAGAAGGATCTTCATAACGAATATAATGTTGTCTGCCGGGAATACTTACATCAATTTTACTATTTGCAACCGGATTCAAGAAAGTGAATTTCACGAATCGATCATTAGAAAATGATAATTGAATTTCTCCGCCTGTAATTTTTCTCAAATTAGCTTGCATATTCTCGATGATAAATGGTTTATCATTAATTACACAAACAAATGAGCCTTTCTTCGCCATAGGAATTGGCGAATTATTAGTAAACGAAGAACCCAATAAAACTGCAACTGCAATAGATAAGACCGGGAAGAAGCGTTTAAGCATGTATATTCTATTTTAACCTTACACAAATATAACGAATTGCAGTTATTTTTGTACAATATTAATCTAAAATATTTTCAACTATTTTTATAATTCTATAAATGAGATAATTACACATGCTTATTTATAGTAAAAATTCAATCTGGAAGGTCTTTTATATATAATTTCACTAACAATACACTTTGTTTGGATCGCTTAACAACTGAAAATTCTAGATTTTGGAAGTTAATTTTCTCACTTATATCCGGAATTCTTCCTGATAAAGTATTTAAAAAACCAGCCACCGTATCATATTCTTCCGACTCAGGCAACTTCACCGGTAGATATTCATTTACATCTATAACAGAAGCGGCTGCATTAATCATAAACTCTCGCTCCGATAATTCTTCTACCTTAGGAGCTTCATCATCATGCTCATCTTGAATCTCCCCTACTATCTCCTCTATGATATCTTCAATGGTACAAATACCGGACACACCACCATATTCATCTGTTACCACCGCCATATGTAAACGCTTCGCTTGCAAATCCTTTAATAACAAATGTATCTTCATTGTTTCAGGAACATAATAAGGAGGACGAATGGCTTTCATCAAATCAATATCACCACCTTTCTTATTCATCATTTTCAACAAGTCTTTGGCATATAAAACACCTATAATATTTTCAATATTATCTTTATACACCGGCAAACGAGAGTACCCTTCATTGATGATTTTATTTAAGATATAATCGATAGGTAAGTTTATATCAATAGCGTTAATACTAGTACGTGGCGTCATCACTTTACGCACGTTTACATCTATAAAACCAAACACATTTTTAATCAACTCGTGTTCCGTTTCAATCAATGCTCCCGTTTGTTTACCCTGATCGATGAGTAACTCTAATTCCTCTGCAGAGTGAAGATCAGACTCTCCATTATGTTTTAATCCAACTAATCTCAATACCACTACAGCCATTTCATTTAACAACCATATAAAAGGTTTAAATACAAAATAGAATGCTTGAAGAGGGATAGCTACCGCCATTGTAACCTTCTCGGCTTGTTGAATAGCTAATGACTTAGGAGCTTGCTCACCAAAAACAATATGCATAATGGTAATGAAAGTCAATGACAACACGAAGGCGATATTGTGTGCCAAATCCGGAGAGATTGAAACATTCAGCCATTCCACAAAACTTAGTATTACACCAACCAAGACTTCTTCTCCTAATGCTCCTAACAATAAACTGGCAATAGTAATCCCTAATTGAGTAGCTGAAAGGTAGGCATCTAAGTTGGATAAGATCTTCATTGAAAGTTGTGCTCTAGAATTGCCTGCTGAAGCTAGAACCTCTAACTGCGAAGGCCTTACCTTCACTATCGCAAACTCTGCTGCTACGAAAAAGGCATTCAAAAACACTAAAAAAATGATTAATATAATCTCTACTAACATGCTTATTTGGAATGAGTCTAAATGATGATTTATAAAAACAAATATAGAAAACTAAACGATGGTAAATAGGTAGTTACGAGCAAAGTTTTTTGTTGAAAAGTATAAGTCAAAAAGTATCTATAAAATATACTGTTTTCCTTTTTTTTTAAGGCTTTTTACATAATTTTGACCTTAATTCCGATTAGAAACAGGCCAAATTCACATGGAATCACAAATGAATGAATATTTACCAATTGGAATTCAGTTGGTCGTTGCACTAGGTTTCGTAGCAACATCCGTAGTAGCTAGCTGGTTACTGGGTCCAAAATTAAAAACGAAACATAAACTTGATGCTTTCGAATCGGGTATTGAATCGGTAGGAAATGCACGAGTTCAATTCTCCATCAAATACTTCTTAGTAGCCGCACTTTTTGTTTTATTCGACGTTGAAGTAATCTTTTTCTATCCTTGGGCTGTTAATTTCCACGAGTTTGCTGCTAGCGCTGCCAACAAAGCTGAAGGTTTCTTGAAAATGTTATTATTCATGACATCGTTCTTAATCGGCTTCTTCTACATCGTTAAAAAAGGCGCATTAGATTGGGAATAATCCTCCCTTCTCCATACAACATATTATTGTTATCCAATAAAGAACTAAATTAATTACCCATGAGCGATATCAAAATGGAAAATAAACCTGCTGGCCTTGAAGGTCCCGGTTTCTTTGCTACCAGCTTGGATCAAATTATTGGATTAGCCAGAAAGAACTCTTTATGGCCTCTTCCGTTTGCTACTTCTTGTTGTGGGATTGAGTTTATGGCTACGATGGCTTCTACCTACGATTTAGGTCGTTTCGGTGCAGAGCGTATCAGCTTCTCTCCACGTCAAGCAGACGTATTACTTGTAATGGGAACTATTGCTAAAAAAATGGGACCTATCCTTCGTCAAGTATATGAGCAAATGGCAGAACCGAAATGGGTAATTGCTGTAGGTGCTTGTGCTTCCAGCGGTGGTGTATTTGATACATACAGCGTACTTCAAGGTATCGATCGTATCTTACCTGTAGACGTATATGTACCTGGTTGCCCTCCTCGTCCGGAACAAATCCTTGATGGGATTTTAAAATTACAAGACTTGGTTCAAAACGAATCATTACGTCGTCGTAATTCCGAAGAGTACAAAGCTCTATTAGCTAAATACGAAATTGAATAATCATATTAATCAGAATACCCCATGGCTGATTTAAATTATACATTCATTACAGAATCTTTACAAACTAAGTTTGGAACTAAAGTTCTGTCGACTGAAGAACCTTACGGTTTGTTAACTATTAATATCGATCGTTCGATTGTAGTTGATATTCTTCAGTACTTATACCAAGAGCCATTTGGCTTTACTTTTTTAACTGATATCACCGGAGTACATTATCCGGAACCTAATGATGAATTAGGTGTAGTTTACCACTTACATAATCTACCTAAAAATATACGTGTTCGCTTGAAGACTTTATTCCCTAAAAGCGATCCAACTTGTCCATCTGCTACTCCCGTATTTGCCGGAGCTAACTGGATGGAAAGAGAAACCTTTGACTTCTACGGTGTCATTTTCCAAGGTCACCCGAACTTGAAGCGTATATTAAATGTGGACGATTTAGGTTACCATCCATTACGTAAAGAATACGCATTGGAAGATCCTACTCGTGATGATAAACAAGACTCTTTCTTCGGAAGATAATCGTATTCTATGTTAACAAATACAGAAAATACCTCTAAAGAAATAATACAGTCGGACAACGATCACTTGACTGTATTAAACTTAGGTCCTACTCACCCTGCTACACACGGTGTATTTGGAAACGTAGTAACCTTAGATGGTGAACGCATTGTTGATGCTGTACCTTCTGTAGGCTACATCCATCGTGCCTTCGAAAAGATTGCAGAGCGTAGAGCATTCTACCAAATCACTCCATTAACAGATCGCTTGAACTACTGTTCCTCCCCTATTAACAATATGGGATGGCATATGACAGTAGAGAAGCTGGCAAAAATAGAACTTCCTAAACGCGTAGAATACATGCGCGTTGTAATCATGGAATTATCTCGTATTGCGGATCACTTGATTTGTAATTCGATTTTAGGTGTAGATACAGGAGCCTTCACAGGTTTCTTATACATCTTCCAATTCCGTGAAAAAATATATGAAATCTTCGAAGAGATTTGTGGAGCACGTTTAACTACTAACATCGGACGCATCGGTGGATTCGAGCGCGATTTCAACGATGTAGCGATGCGCAAAATCGAACAATTCTTAGAAGAATATCCGGCAGCATTAACTGAGTTTGAAAACCTATTCAACCGTAACCGTATTTTCATGGATCGTACGGTAGGTGTAGGTCCTATCAGTGCTGAAAGAGCATTAAACTACGGCTTCACAGGTCCAAACTTGCGCGCAGCGGGTGTTGATTATGATGTTCGTGTAATGAACCCTTATAGCTCTTACGAAGAATTCGATTTCACTATCCCTGTGGGAACACAAGGTGATACGTACGATCGTTTTATGGTTCGTAACAGAGAAATGTGGGAAAGCTTAAGCATCATTCGTCAAGCGATGGAGAAAATCAAAAAACTTCCTCGTGGCGTTTATCATGCTGAAGTTCCTGAGTTTTATCTACCTCCAAAAGAGGATGTATATTCTCAAATGGAAGCGCTTATCTGGCACTTTAAAATTGTCATGGGCGAAACCGAAATTCCTAAAGGAGAAGTTTACCATTCTGTTGAAGGTGGTAACGGTGAGTTAGGATTTTATTTAATCAGTGACGGGGGAAGAGCTCCTTTCCGTCTACACTTCAGAAGACCTTGTTTCATCTATTATCAAGCATATCCGGAAATGATTAAAGGACAGCTGATCTCTGACGCCGTAGCGACGATGAGTAGCTTGAATTTGATTGCCGGTGAAATGGATGCATAATTAACGATCTATGAGTTTAACAACAGAAACGAACGTTCGCTTTTCAGAAGCTACCCTGAAAAAAATTCAGGAGATGAAAACTCGTTATCCGGAAGGAAAACAAAAGTCTGCCTTATTACCTGTGTTACACATGGCACAAAATGAATTAGGCGGATGGTTAAGCGTCCCTACCATGGATTATGTAGCCGAGTTACTAGATATTACACCTATCGAAGTATACGAAGTAGCTACTTTCTACACGATGTACAACTTAAAACCTGTAGGGAACTGTATGATTGAGTTCTGCCAAACAGGTCCTTGTTGTTTACGTGGCGTGGAAGACTTAATCGAATACACCGAAAATAAATTAGGTATAAAAGTTAACGAAACTACTGCAGATGGTAAGTTCACTATCAAAGCAGTAGAATGTTTAGGATCTTGTGGATCGGCACCTATGGCTCAAATAGGTACATTCTATTATGAGAACTTAACTAAAGAAAAGATCGACAAGATTGTTGATTTATTCGGTCGTAGCGATTTTGATCCATTTAAAAAACACGACATCTAATGGGTAAGAAATTATTATTAGAACACATCAACGTTCCTGGAATCAGAACTTATGATGTATACCGTTCTAAAGGCGGATATAGCGCTGTTGAAAAAGCACTAAAATCTATGTCACCGGATGATGTCATGGAAGAAGTGAAGAAGTCTGGCTTAAGAGGTCGTGGTGGCGCCGGTTTCCCTACAGGGATGAAGTGGAGCTTCTTAGATCGCAAGTCTGACAAACCTCGTTACCTAGTTTGTAACGCTGACGAAAGTGAGCCGGGTACATTCAAGGATCGCTACTTGATGGAACACATCCCTCACGTATTAGTAGAAGGTTTGATTCTTTCTTCTTACGCATTAGGTTCTAAGTCTACTTACATCTACATCCGTGGAGAATATAAGTGGATTGTCAATATTCTTGAACAAGCCATCGGAGAAGCTAAAAATGCAGGCTTCTTAGGTAAAAATATTTTAGGTTCTGGTTTCGACTTAGAGATTTATGTTAACTACGGTGGTGGTGCCTATATCTGTGGTGAAGAGACTGCCTTAATTGAATCTTTAGAAGGTAAACGAGGCAACCCTCGTATCAAACCTCCTTTCCCTGCTGTATCAGGTTTATACAACTGCCCTACGGTAGTAAACAACGTAGAAACATTAGCTACAGTAGTTCCTATCATCAACATGGGTGGTGATGAATACGCTAAAATTGGTGTAGGGAAAAGTACAGGTACTAAGTTAATCTCTGCATGTGGTCACTTAAACAGACCGGGTGTATATGAAATTGAATTAGGTGTTCCTGTAGATGAGTTTTTAAATTCAGATGAATACTGTGGTGGCATCCGTACAGGTCATGAACTTAAAGCGGTGATTGCCGGTGGTTCTTCTGTTCCAATCCTTCCTGGTTCTTTATTCTTAAAAAATATCAATGGCGAAGGTCGTTTAATGACCTACGAATCTTTATCTGATGGTGGATTTGCATCCGGTACTATGTTAGGTTCCGGTGGATTTATAGCTATGGATGAAACGACTTGTATCGTACATAACACATGGACATTGGCAAGATTCTATCATCACGAATCTTGTGGTCAGTGTAGCCCATGTCGTGAAGGTACAGGTTGGATGGAAAAAGTATTACACCGTCTTGAGTTCGGTCACGGACACATGCAAGACATCGACTTATTAGTTGATATCTCTAAGAAAATCGAAGGTAACACGATTTGTCCATTAGGTGATGCTGCTGCATGGCCTGTAGCTAGTGCTATCCGTCACTTCCGTGAAGAATTTGAATACCACGTTAAATTCCCGAACAAAGTAAAAGATAGTCGCAAGGCTCACTTACCAAATTATAAAACTGTAACTGTTTAAACCGAATAGGTAACAATATGTCGGATTTATTTAAAGTAACGATAGACGGAGAAACAGTGGAAGTTCCATCAGGGACAACTATTCTGAATGCCGCACGTCAAATTGGTGGAAATTTAGTTCCACCGGCTATGTGTTACTACTCCAAATTAAAAGGTAGCGGTGGAAAATGCCGTACCTGTTTGGTAGAAGTATCCAAAGGTTCTGAAAAAGATCCTCGTCCAATGCCTAAATTGGTTGCTTCTTGCTCTACTCCTATCATGGATGGCATGGAAGTTAAAAACCTTACCTCTCCTAAAGTGCTTGATGCTCGTAAAGGTGTAGTTGAGTTTTTATTAATCAACCACCCATTGGATTGCCCAGTATGTGACCAAGCGGGTGAATGTCATTTACAAGATTTATCTTACGAACACGGTGCTGCTCGTTCTCGTTACGAAGAAGAACGTAGAACTTTTGACCGTATCGATATTGGTGATAAGATTCAGTTACACATGAACCGTTGTATTTTATGCTACCGTTGTGTGTTCACTGCCAATCAAATCACAGATGAGCGTCGCCATGGAATTATGTTCCGTGGTGATAAAGCTGAAATCAGCACTTACATTACTAATGTCATCGACAATGATTTCTCAGGTAACGTAATTGACGTATGTCCGGTGGGAGCATTAACAGATAAAACATTCCGTTTCAAGTCCAGAGTATGGTTTGTTAAACCAATGGACGCTCACCGCGATTGCGATACGTGTTCCGGTAAAACTGCGGTATGGTTGAGCGGTGATGAAGTATTCCGTGTAACTGCTCGTAAAGACAAATACGGTGAAGTGGAAGAATTCATCTGTAACACTTGTCGCTTTGAGAAAAAGCATAAAAATGACTGGGTACTTGAAGGCCCTAGAACGATCGAACGTCATTCTGTTATTTCATTAAACAAATATGTAAAGGGTGTTAAAGTAGAAGCACCTAAAAAGATTGGTTATGGAAATACCCTTTGAATTAATTGAAAAAACTATTCTCGTAGTTGTAGTATTTACGATATCATTATTATCGGCGATGTATGCTACTTACGGAGAACGAAAAATCTCCGCTTTCTTTCAGGATCGTGTAGGTCCTAACAGAGCGGGTCCTTGGGGTTTATTACAACCATTAGCAGATGGTGGTAAATTATTCTTCAAAGAAGAAATTATCCCTATTTCTTCTAACAAGTTCCTATTCATTTTAGGCCCATCTATTTCTATGCTTACTGCACTATTAACCAGTGCTGTTATTCCATGGGGTAGTTACTTAGAGATTGCAGGAAGAGAAGTATCGATGCAAGTAACCGATATCAATATCGGTGTATTATACATCTTCGCTATTGTATCTATTGGTGTATATGGTATCATGATTGGTGGTTGGGCATCCAACAACAAATACTCTTTAATGGGTGCGCTTCGTGCCTCTTCTCAGATGATTTCTTATGAAATCGCTATGGGGATGTCTATCGTTGCGTTAATCATGACCACTGGCTCTATGAGTTTGAAAGACATCGTCTCTCAACAAGTAGAAGGTCACTGGAACATCCTTTATCAACCTTTAGGTTTCTTCATCTTCTTAATCTGTGCGTTTGCTGAGTTAAACAGAACTCCATTTGACTTACCTGAATGTGAAGCTGAATTAGTCGGGGGTTACCATACAGAGTATTCATCCATGAAACTTGGTTTATTCTTATTCGCTGAATATACCAACATGTTCGTTTCATCTGCAGTAATGAGTGCTTTATACTTCGGTGGATATGACATTCCATTCATAGAGTACTTAGGTTTATCTCAAAACATAGTTGCCATTTTAGGCTTCCTATTCTTCTTCGGTAAAATCGTATTCTTCATCTTCTTCTTTATGTGGATCAGATGGACGATTCCTAGATTCCGTTACGATCAATTAATGACCTTAGGATGGAAAGTGTTAATCCCACTTTCTATTGCGAACGTGATATTGACCGGTTTATTTATCTTATTTGCTTAACACGGAGGATTCAACTATGCAACTTACCAATAGATCCAAAGTAGTCGTAAAAAAGGAAATGACCTTTATGGAGAAACTTTATATCCCTGCCATTTTAGGGGGTATGAAAATCACCATGAGTCACTTCTTCAAAAAGAGTGTTACGATCCAATACCCGGAACAAAAAAGAGAGTTCTCTTTTGTATACCGTGGTAAACATATATTAAAGCGTGATGAAAAAGGCAGAGAAAACTGTACAGCCTGTGGTTTATGTGCTGTATCCTGCCCTGCTGAAGCCATCACTATTGTAGCTGAAGAGCGTAAAAAGGGTGAAGAGAATCTTTACCGCGAAGAGAAATATGCAAAAGTGTACGAAATCAATATGCTTCGTTGTATTTTCTGTGGTCTTTGCGAAGAGGCTTGTCCTAAAGACGCTATCTACTTAACAGAGGAATTAGTACCTGCGCAGTACAACCGTAAAGACTTTATTTATGGTAAAGACAAATTAGTTCAACCTTTAGGAACTAGCGCACACCCTAAAACCTATAAACCTTACAAGAAATAAAAATGGATAATATCATCTTTTACATTTTATCCGGTATATCTATAGGCAGTGCCTTGTTGGTTGTACTTTCCAAAAACCCGGTATATAGTATCCTAGCACTTATCATGACCTTTGCCAGCATTTCAGGACACTTGCTACTGTTATCAGCTGAGTTCTTAGCAATCGTTAACTTAATTGTTTACGCAGGTGCTATCATGGTATTGTTCTTATTCGTCATCATGATGCTTAACCTGAATGAACAGACGGAAAAAAGCAGCAACATTATTACTAAGATTGCAGCAACCGCTACAGCCGGTCTATTATTAATCTCTTTAGTATATCTGTTTAAATCTTCTCAAACAGGCCAGTTAAACTTAGTTAAATTATCCGAAGACTTCGGATCAGCTAATCAATTGGGTAAAATACTATTCAACGAGTTCCTATTACCTTTTGAAATTTCTTCTGTGTTATTCCTTTCAGCAATGATTGGTGCAGTGATGCTAGGTAAAAAGGATTTAAAACAACATTAATACGAGAAAGTCATGTTAAATTATTTATTTCTCTGTTCCATATTATTCGTCATAGGTGCGTTAGGCTTAATGGCTCGTCGTAACCTTTTGGTGATGTTTATGTCCATCGAACTTATGCTAAATGCAGTAAACTTATTATTAGTTTACTTCTCCTACCTACACGGTGATGCACAAGGTCAAGTATTCGTATTCTTTGTCATGGCAGTTGCAGCCGCTGAGATCACGATTGGATTGGCAATTTTAGTCATGATATTCCGTAACATTAAATCCATCGGAATAGAGCAATTAAGAAACTTAAAGTGGTAACGAACATATAAGTAACAAAATGAAAGATTTAGTTTGGTTAATACCTACGCTTCCACTCTTCGGATTTATCGTCCTTAGCTTATTAAATAAATTTATTCCAAAATCCATTTCAGGCTACATCGCATCTTCGATGTTATTAGCTTCTTTTGGATTAGTTTTATCTTTATTCATTCCTGCCGTTCAAGGGCAACTAACTCCGGAAGTTATTACCTTATTCGATTGGATTAACTTCGGAAAGTACTCCCTATCCTTCTCGTTCCAAGTAGATGAATTATCCGTTTGGTTCATGACCATCATCACTGGTGTTGGTTCATTGATCCACTTGTACTCCATCTCTTACATGCACGATGATGAAGGAGTAACAAGATACTTTGCTTACTTAAACTTGTTCGTATTCTCCATGCTACTATTAGTAATGGGAAGCAACTTCGTAGTTATGTTTGCTGGTTGGGAAGGCGTAGGATTATGCTCTTACCTATTAATCGGATTCTGGTTTAAAAACCATGCATACAACGATGCTGCTAAGAAAGCATTTATCATGAACCGTGTAGGTGACTTAGGTTTCCTATTAGGTATGTTACTATTGTTTGTTCACACAGGAAGTTTAGAATACAGTGTAGTCTTTGAACAAGCTCCTTTAGTATTCAAAGAAAATGGAGCTTTAGTTATAGCTATCACCTTATTATTATTCGTAGGTGCTACCGGTAAAAGTGCTCAAGTTCCACTTTACACTTGGTTGCCTGATGCGATGGCGGGTCCTACTCCTGTATCTGCATTAATCCACGCCGCTACCATGGTTACGGCAGGTATCTACATGATTACTCGTTCGAATGTACTATTCGAATTAGCGCCATGTACTTTAGACGTAGTTTACTACATCGGTACAGCAACAGCTATTTTAGCTGCATTAATCGGTTTAACTCAAAATGACATTAAGAAAGTATTAGCTTACTCTACTGTCAGCCAATTAGGATTCATGTTCATGGCATTAGGTATGGGGGCCTATTCTGTAGCTGTATTCCACGTAACCACTCACGCCTTCTTCAAAGCATTATTATTCTTAGGTTCAGGTAGTGTCATTCACGCTATGGGTGGTGAACAAGACATTCGCAACATGGGTGGATTAAGAAAACACATGCCTATCACTTTTATCACTTTCTTAATAGGAACATTAGCTATCAGTGGTATTCCTCCATTGGCAGGTTTCTTCTCTAAGGATGCTATATTAGCTGTAGCATTTGAACACAGCCCTGTTCGTTGGGGTATTGGTGTATTTGCAGCCTTACTTACTACATTCTATATGTTCCGTATGTTCTTCTTAACCTTCTTAGGTGATTTCAGAGGAACAAAAGAACAAGAACATCATTTACACGAATCTCCGTTGTTAATGACTTTACCTTTGATGGTATTAGCAGTATTATCTGTGGTTGGAGGTTTCATTGACGTACCACACGTATTAACCGGTCACAACTGGTTCTCTCATTATTTAAACTCCAATGAACTTGTTCCAATGTTAGGTGAAGCTCATACTTCAGCTAGTACTGAAATCATTTTGATGGTAGTTGCTTTAGTTTTAGTTATAGTAACTATTGTTTGGACATACACTACCTACGTATCTAAGAAAACACTTCCTCCAGTAGAAGGCAGCGAACTTAATGCCGCTCACAAACTTTCTTACAACAAGTTCTATGTGGACGAGATTTATGATACAGTAATTGTAAAACCAATCCAGTTTTTCAGTTCTAAGGTATTTAAGTTCATCGAAGAAAACATTATTGATAAGATAGTTCAACTTGTAGGTTATACATTCCAAGCGGCAGGATCCGGTATTCGTTACATACAATTAGGTAGCACCAACTTGTATGCAATGTTTATGATCTTAGGAGTTGCTCTTGTTATTTTGATTCAAATATTATTATAATATAAAACAATGATTACCACATTTCTTATAGGATTTCCATTACTAGCAGCACTATTGGTGTACTTATCCGGAAGTAAATTAGCCGGTAAAGTTGCCATCTTAGCTTCCATTTTGGAATTAGCCGCAGGAGTTTCTGCCTATCTGGATTTTAATCCTATTATGGTTTGGAACTTTGAGCAACACGCTACTTGGATTTCCAACTTAAACATAGAATATGCAGTAGCTATGGATGGCATTTCTCTACCATTAGTAATGCTAACTGTAATATTATTACCTATCATTTTAGCTACCGGATTATTCTCCACTTTAAAAGAAAAACCGGGCTTTTATGCTTTAGCGTTAGTGATGCAATCGGCGCTTATCGGAGTATTTACAGCTAAAGACCTATTCTTATTTTACATCTTCTGGGAATTAGCCTTATTACCTATCTACTTCATTTGTTTACAATGGGGCGACGAAAACCGCAAGCCTGTTACTTTCAAATTCTTCTTATATACATTAGTAGGAAGTTTATTCATGTTAGTTGCTGTCATCTATTTGTATTTACAAACTCCTGATCATAGCTATTCACTTGCTTCCATTTATGCCTTAAACCTTTCTGCTTGTGACCAAGCATTTGTGTTTGCCGCATTAGTTTTAGCTTTTGGTATTAAAATGCCAATCTTCCCTTTACACACATGGCAACCTGCTACTTATACCAGTGCTCCTATCCCGGGAACAATGTTGTTAAGTGGTATCATGTTAAAAATGGGTATCTACGGAGTGATTCGTTGGGTGATTCCGGTAACACCAATCGCTTTAGAAGAATATGGAGTATATGTAGTTATCGCTGCAGTTGCAGGAATACTATACGCATCTATTTTAGCTATCCGTCAATCCAACTACAAAACGATGATTGCTTATGTATCCATCGCCCACGTAGGTTTAATTGCAGCAGGTGTATTCAGTGCTAACTTCATAGGCTTACAAGCTGCCGTGGTACAAATGGTCGCACACGGGATTAACGTAGTAGGTTTATTCTTAATCATTGAATTGATTGTTCAAAGAACAGGTACATTAGAAATCGAAAAACTAGGCGGTCTTCGTCACCAAGCGCCGGTACTAAATGTATTCTTCGTTATTATTATGATGGCAAGTATTGCTCTTCCATTAACCAATGGGTTCGTAGGGGAATTCATGTTGTTTGTAGGTTTGTTCCAATACAATCCAATCATCACAGCTTTTGCCGGTTTGACTATCATCTTTGGTGCGGTTTACATGTTATCTTCTTTCCAAAAAATCATGTTAGGCGAAGCGAAACCTGAATACCAACAAATCTCCGATATCACTTTAAGTGAAGCTTTACCGCTTTTACCTATCGTATTATTAATTATTGTTTTAGGTCTATTCCCTAATCTAATACTTGATTATAGTGAAGCATCTGTAAACATGTTGCTTCAATCTATGCAAAAAACAGTTTCTAGTATCAACTAATTCGATCGAATCATATCATAATGAAGGCAATCATTTTAACTTCTGTATTAGGTATTATAGCGATGATCTCTGAGATTATCGGAATAAAGAAGTTTATCCTACCCATTCTAATTGTTGGTTTACTTGGCATCATCGGTTGGAACGTTTGTTCTGAATGGGACCACAACCAAGTTTATTACGGTATGATGTTAGCAGACAACTTCTATGTTGCTTTTAGTACCTTACTTTTAAGTATTACTTTAATCTGGTTAGTACTTTCATCCGACTCCTACTTGGCTGACGAATATAATAGAGGCGATCATTACGCTTTAATCCTATTCTCTTCTGTTGGAGGATTATTATTAGTATCATTTAACAACTTAGCTACCCTTTTCATGGGTGTTGAGATTTTATCTATACCATTATACATCTTAGCGGGTAGTGATAAAAAAGATAAATACTCTATCGAAGCTTCTATTAAATACTTCATACTTGGTTCATTTGCAACAGGTATCATGTTATTAGGTATTGCTTTACTTTATGGGGCAACAGGTTCTTTTGACCTTGCTACCATTGCACAGTATAGTACTAAAGGAGATTTAGACATGCTATATTATGGTGGCACATTGTTATTGACTATCTCTTTTGCTTTCAAAGTATCCGCTGTTCCATTCCACTTCTGGACTCCGGATGTGTATACAGGAGCACCTACCTTCATCACTGCATTCATGTCAACGTTTGTTAAAGTGGCTGCTTTTGCAGGATTCTACCATTTTATCCAACAAGCATACGTGAATATTCCATTACAAATGGAAAACACGATTATCTTACTATCCGGTGCTACTATCATCGTTGGTAACTTAGCCGCTGTTATGCAAACAGACGTTAAGCGTTTACTTGCCTTCTCCGGTGTTGCTCAAGCAGGTTATATGTTACTATTACTTCCTATTCAAAATGAATTAGGAACCTCATCCCTTTTAGTTTATCTAATTGCTTACGGTATTGCTAATCTACCAGCCTTCTATGTTTTATATAAAGTATATAAAACTACAGGAAGTACACAGGTAGATGCGTTTGCAGGATTGGGCAAAAAACAACCGATACTTGCGGGCCTTTTAGCTTTATCTATGATTTCTTTAGCAGGTCTACCTCCAGCAGCAGGTTTCTTTGGTAAATTCTATTTATTCACTTTAGCTATTGACAATGGATACTTATGGTCAGTTATCATAGCAATAATAGGCTCTTTAATCAGTATCTATTACTACTTTAAAGTCATCATTAGCATGTTTGGTAACAGCGAGTCTGCTACAACTGAAAAAATTTCTGTTTCTATTTTACCAAGCATCGGATTAGTATTATTAGCTATTGGAATATTATTGGTTGGGCTATATCCTGATTTATTTGTTAGCATAGGCCGACTTCTATAAATGGATTCTCTATACGAATTTTATCATCATTTAACAGACCCCGAAACAATCATTAAAGGTGGTCTGTTTTTGATTTTAGCCATTATCTTCGCCGAGAATGGAATCATATTCGGTTTTTTTCTTCCCGGAGACACCTTGTTATTTACTACAGGACTCCTTACCGCAACAGGTATACTTAAAGTTGACATTCAAATTGTAGTAGGGAGTATATGTATTGCGGCCTATCTAGGCAGCCTCTTTGGTTATTGGTTTGGATTAAAAGCAGGAAGCAGCCTCTTCAATAAAAATGACAGTCTTTTCTTTAAAAAGAAATACATGTTTGCTGCGGAAGCATTCTTCCATAAACACGGGGCCTTAGCTCTTATTATGGCTCGATTCCTTCCTATTATTAGAACTTTCGCACCTGTACTTTCCGGTATCATAAAATATCCATTTGGGAAGTACTTGTTCTACAATATACTTGGAGGAACGCTATGGGTTTGTTCGTTAGTTTTGGGAGGTTATTTCTTGGGAATAGTATTTCCTGAATCAAAAGACTATTTAGAACATATTATTGTAGGCATCGTTATTATTACGTGGATACCTGTAATTTCTACGTATTTAAAAGAAAGAAAAAAACAAAAGGAGGCAGGCCTGGAATAGACGTTTTTTTCTCTGAGAAAATAATCGTAATTTTTGGGCTGCTTTGATATAGACTATGACTGATGGAATGTTTTGGGTTGCTTTTAATGCTGGGGTATTAACACTGTTAATCCTCGATTTATTTGTACTCAACAAAAAAAATGAAAAGGTTACAACAAAATCGGCTCTTTGGTGGAGTGCATTTTGGGTAAGCTTAGCTATAGCATTCAACATATTAGTCTATTTCTGGAAAGGAGCATCTGCTGCCGAAGATTTTTTAATGGGGTATCTCATTGAAGAGTCTCTAAGTATTGACAACTTATTTGTCATCATGTTAATCTTTAGTTATTTCAGAGTTCCGGCAGAATATCAACGAAAAGTATTATTCTGGGGAATCATAGGAGCATTAATCTTAAGAGCAACCTTCATCGTAGTAGGTATTGAGCTTATTGAAAAATTTGAATGGCTGGTGTATGTTCTTGGCGCATTCCTGATTTACATCGGATTAAAAATGGTTATTTCATCTGATGATGATAATGAAATTGACCCTGAGAAAAATTTCTTATTGCGCCTTGTAAACAAATATATGCGCGTCACTAAAAACTATGAAGGTGAGAAATTCTTTGTACGCATTGACGGCTTACTATATGCTACCCCCCTATTTGTAGTAGTATTGGTAGTTGAAACAACCGATGTTGTATTTGCTCTTGATTCTATCCCTGCCATTTTTGGGGTCACGAAAGACATCTTCATCGTCTACACTTCCAACGTATTTGCTCTGTTAGGATTAAGATCTCTATACTTTGCCTTATCTAGCATTATCAACCTATTCCATTACATTAACTATGGATTAGCAGTTATTCTATCTTTCGTGGGTGTTAAACTTATCATTTCACATTGGTACCACATTCCTAATACCTATTCGCTACTTTTCGTTTTATCCTGTTTGGGGATTTCAATCGGCGCATCCTTATTATTCCCTAAGAAGGAAGAATTATAAGAGTTCTAAATCACTTTTAATACTTACTACTAATCTATCTAAACTATCCATCACAGAAGGTAGCGATGACTGATCTGGGTACCCTTGAAGCGTTTCAAAAACTTCAGCTAGCTCACCAGCCCCAACTATTTTACATGCACTTTTAACTTTATGAGCCACCTGTGAAATTTCTTTCTCAGAGCCGGTCATAGCCATTGATAATTCCTTTTTATATTCTTCTGAAGATTGAATAAAAGTACTTAACATCATTTTAACGAAGTCAGGCTTCCCTCCTGACAACTCCCATAAATAAGGGTATTTCAAACTCAAATCCACGTTATTTGTATTGTATAAGTTCAATAAGATATTTCTCTAACAGTTTCTGTACCGTTTTATTTTTACCTTCATGGTGATTGACCATAACTGAAAAAGCATACTCTTTCCCTGCTAAAGACGTCACATAACCACTATAACAAGTAACCCCGGTCATTGTTCCACTTTTTATTCGGGCCCTATTGGGATATGATTGCAAAATTACGGACACCGTACCTTGGACTCCGGCTACCGGAATTGATTTTCTAAAACTATTATTCAACCTCATATGCAATAGGAATGAAGTCATTTGAGATGGAGATATAGCATTTAATGGGGACATACCAGAGCCATCCCTAACCCGTAATCCTACAGTATCCACCCCCATTTTATTGAGCAACGGATTATAAATGGCCTGCACATCCACTGAATTATACTTCATCAACACTGCCTTCTTTAAAGCTTCTGCATATAGATTATTACTTAATGAATTCGTAACAGAAGCGATTTCACGAATAATATTAGATTTCCATGAGGCTAGTAATTGTAAAGTCGCCGGTTGTGTCTCCTGAGTGAATCGCTGTACATTACCCACCCATTCTATATTTCTAGACTGAGCACAAGCCTTCATTTCTTTTGCAAAGAAATAAGCAGGGTCCGGATTACTACCTTTCACTGTAAAATCGGCACCGATAGGTATAGTCCCTTCGATAAAAATCATGTGCGAAAAAGGAGAATTATAAATAACAATTTTATCTCCGGTACCTGCTGCCGCAGTTTTAGAAAAATTCAAAATGGTAAACGTAGAGTCGGAAAATGACGATGATATTAATTGTACAGGTTCCCCTATATTCTTCCCCGGACGAAGAGAATAAGATATCTTATTATCGTCCAAATTCAACGGATAAAGGCCTGCTCCATAATAATTCCCCATATCGCCCCATGCGTAATCCATAGGATATGGATTAGAATATAAAACAGAGGGTACATATAAGTCGCCTTGAATCTTCGTCACCCCAAGCTTTACCAAAGAATCTGTCCATGATTTAATAATATTATCTATTGTTGTGGTGGGGTCATAACCACCTATGACATACAAATCCCCTGTCAATACCGTATTTTGAATACGTCCTGTGGTCATCAACTTTGTAGTAAAGCAATAGTTTGGAGTTAATGCATCTAAGGCAAGACCTGTAGTTATCAGTTTTAAATTGGAAGCCGGAGTAAATGATTTAGTGCTTTGAAATTGCGAAATGACACGCTGATCAGACACATCTACGATCTTATACCCTACTTGTGCCGACTTTAGTATAGACTCCTGTGACAAACCTTGCCAAAAGACTTCTTGAGCCAATGTAGTTATTGTAGACACACCTAACACACAAAAAAGCATTACCCATCTAGTTATCATACGCTACAATTTTATATTGTTATTGATTTTTTTCGTTGTTAAAATTTTAATATAAAAGTATTTTTTTATTTTAGTGGTATAAAACTTTAGTTAAGAAAGATTACAAACTTTTTACCCCCTCATTTACCATGGCAAAAAAAGCAAAAAAAGCGGCTCCGAAAAAGGCTGCTAAGAAAGTAAAAAAGGCAGCGAAAGTTGCTAAGAAGGTAGCTAAAAAAGCTACGAAAAAGGCAGTAAAGAAGGCAGCTAAGAAAGCAGCTCCTAAGAAAAAGGCAGCGAAAAAAGTAGCTAAGAAAGCGACTAAAAAAGTAGCAAAAAAAGCAGCGAAGAAGGCGGCGAAAAAAGCAACTAAGAAAGCAGCGAAAAAAGTAGTAGCGAAAGCAGCTCCTAAAAAAGCAGCTAAGAAAGTAGCTAAAAAGGCAGCTCCTAAAAAGAAATCTGCTCCTAAGAAAAAAGCAAGCAAACCAGAAGTAGCTATGGAAGCGAAAGCTGAAACAGTAGTTGCAACTGTAGTAGAATCAAGCAAAGAAGATGATGAGCCACAAGGCGAGTTATTCACTCCTGATAACAACTCTATCTTCTAGTAATAAAAAAAGCCCGATTAAATCGGGCTTTTTTTATTTAGTTTCTTTTATTTATCTCGTCTCGAATTTTCGCAGCTCGCTCGTAATCCTCTTTATTGATAGCATCGCTTAATAACAAGTTCAACTGATCTAAGGACATATTTTTAATAGATTCTTCCTTAATGGACTCTGACTTCACCGGAACCGGGTCTACAGATGACTCCTCAGATGTTTCAAGACCTTCTTCTTCTTCTTCATCTTCCTCCTCTTCTACCTCATCATTCAGTACTATACCTGCTTCAGACAAAATAGACTCATAGGTATAGATAGGAACATCAAAACGTAATCCAATAGCTATGGCATCTGACGGACGAGCATCGATTTCAGTCGTATTTACACCATCCGTACAAACTATCTTAGCAAAGAACACCCCTTCTTTCAAATCAGAAATAACAATTTCTTCTACTTGAATGTGGAAAGTATGAGCAAAGGATTTAAACAAATCGTGCGTCATAGGGCGATTAGGAATTACTTTCTCAATTTCGATAGCAATCGCCTGTGCTTCGAACATTCCTATGATAATTGGTAATCTTCTATTACCGGAAACTTCACCTAAAACTAAAGCAAACGAGCCGGTCTGAGACTGGCTCGATGATAAACCTATAATTTCTAATCTTATTTTCTCCACGAATCCCTTATTTTAATTGCTTCGCAGCTTCAGTAAGCTTAGGCAATACTTCAAACAAGTCGCCTACGATACCATAATCTGCCGCCTTAAAGAAAGGAGCCTCCGGATCTTTGTTGATGACAACAATACACTTAGAAGAATTCACTCCTGCTAAGTGCTGAATAGCCCCGGAAATTCCGACTGCAATATATAAATTTGGAGCTACTTTTACACCTGTTTGTCCTACGTGTTCATGGTGTGGTCTCCAATCCATATCCGATACCGGCTTAGAACATCCGGTAGCAGCACCGATTGTTTTAGCTAAATCCAATATTACCCCCCAATTCTCTGGCCCTTTTAAACCACGACCTCCGGAAACTACAATTTCAGCTTCCGTAAGTAATAAATCTCCACTAGCTTTTTCAACTGAGGTAGATTTCACTTTTGTATCTACAGCACTTAAACTTGGCGTAAAGTTTTCCACAGATGCTTCTCCGGCACCTTCTGTACCTTGATATGCATTCTTGGCAAGCGTTATAATTTTAATATCGGAAGTCAATTCAACAGTTGCAGAGGCTTTACCGGTGAAGATTGATTTCTTCACTTTGAATCCTGCGGATGTATCCGGTAATTCTGTGACACCTGAAGCTACACCTGCTTTTAATGCAATCGCTACTTTACCTGTAATGGAATCTACCAAAACTGATTTTGGAAGAACTACTACTTTAGCCCCCGTTTTCTTCACCGCTTCTACTACAGCTGTTCCGATTGCCATAGCGGATGCCGGACAATCTGCCGCATTTAATACAACCGAAGCTCCAAATTTACCTAATGTTTTTAATTGATCAGATGGAATGGAACCGGTTGCAACAGCAGTAACGCTACCCCCTACCTTGTTGGCTACTTCTTTAGCATAAGATACCGCATCTAAAGATGATTTTTTTATTTCCGTTCCGTTGGATTCTATATATACTACTACTGACATAAGTTTAATCTTTTTAAGAGTGAATAATGAAGAGGTGTTTTAGGGTTAGATTACTTTCGCTTCGTTGCGAAGTAAAGTCCACAACTCACCCGGATTTGCAGGGTCTATCATTTTGCAAGCACCTTTTGCCGGAGGCAAAGAATATCCCGCATAAGTTACTCCACTATTTACCGCAACAGGTTCTACCACTTTTAATGGCTTGGTACGAGCGGACATAATACCACGCATATTAGGGATTTTCCATTCTGCAATTGGTTCTTGACAACCTGCTACAAATGGCAAATCACATTCCACGTATTCTTTTCCACCCTCAATTTCTTTAGACATTTTAGCTTTACTACCTTCTATGTCTAATTTCATAATGGGAGTAATACAAGGAAGACCTAATAATTCAGCCACCATACCATGAACCATGCCTCCATTATAATCGATTGATTCACGACCCATTAATATCAAGTCATAATTCTCTGCCTTTGCAATGGCAGCAATCTGCTCTGCAACGAACATTGAATCTTTAGCTTCTGAGTTCACACGAATGGCATCATCCGCACCTATCGCTAAGGCTTTACGAATAGTAGGCTCTGTATCTGCTGTACCAATATTGATTACAGTTACAGTACCACCTAACTGTTCTTTTAATTCTACAGCTCTGGATAAAGCATATTCATCATAAGGACCGATAATATATTGCACACCGTTTGAATCAAACGATGAATTATTGTCTTTAAAATTAATTTTGGAGGTAGTATCAGGAACGTGGGTGATACAAACTAAAATCTTCATTCTACTTTCCTTTATTTTTAAGTGAAACAGTTAACTTTGTAAGAATCCGGAGATGGATTCAATTTATTATATTTAACTTAATTCTCGCATAAAAGTTTCAATTTTTGTATAAAGATTTGTAAAAAACTCAGATGACAAGACTAGACCAATTACTTCAGTTATTTCAAGACGATAAGAATGACCCGTTTATTGCTTATGGAATCGCACTTGAATACTTGAAAACAGATGCCTATAAGGCAAATGAATGGTTTACTACATTGTTAAATAATTTTCCAGACTACCTCCCTACCTATTATCACGCAGCACATTTTTTTGCTGAACAGAATAATCCCGATAAGGCTATTGACACTTTTGAAAAAGGCATCCTACTTGCCCAAAAACAAGGAAACCTAAAAACTTTAGCCGAGCTAAAAAACGCCCTACTTAACTTAGAACTAGATCTTTAATATCTATCCATTCCCCTTCTAATAGATTTTTTTTCCGGTGATGAACTTTTTGTATATGAAAATATGTTCATATATTGTACTAATCATTCATTAGTTATGAAAACAAAGACATCAACTATAGAACCGGAGAAATTGGAAAAGGCCGCCTACATATTAAAAACGATTGCGCATCCTTTACGATTATCCATTGTAGAGTGGCTCACCATGCACGAAGAACTTTCGGTAGGTACACTTTGTGAATTTCTAGATTCCGAGCAATCACTAGTCTCTCATCACTTACAAAACATGCGATTGAAAGGATTATTGGTAGCAAGAAAAGAAGGAACGAGTATCTTCTACTCTTTAAAAGAAAAAAATCTTTCGAACATCATTCGTTGTGTAGAACAATGTGATTGTAATATGTAATAAAACATGCAAGCACTACCTTACATAGGATTAATTATCATGGGACTTATCATAGGTCTTATGGGCAGTGGCGGATCCATCATTACGATTCCGATATTAGTGTACGGCTTCAAACTAGCACCATTAATAGCAACCACGTACTCCTTGTTAATCGTTGCTGTAACTAGCTCCGTAGGTGCTATTTCATATGTAAAAAAGAAAGAGTATAGTTATAAAATTGCATTATTATTTGTTATTCCTTCCCTAATCAGTGTGGTTATTACTCGTTACTGGCTAGTACCCGCAATACCTGATTTAATCACATTACCGGGAGATATACAAGTAAGCAAAGATCACTTCACCATGTTAATATTTGCTATGTTTATGCTAGCCGCATGTTACAGCATGTTAACAGGCAACATACATAAACCCAATCAATCTTTAGGTATCAAACATTATTATGGATGGATACCGGTAGAAGGAATCGTCATTGGATTTGTAACGGGATTAACCGGAGCCGGAGGTGGTTTTCTAATCATCCCCTCTTTAGTAGTGTTAAACAAAATGCCAATGAGAAAAGCCGTAGGCACTTCCTTATTAATCATTGCCATCAACTCTATTGTTGGCTTTATTAGTGACCCTCAAAAACAAACCATCGACCCTAAAATAATATTGCTTGCCATCCTCTTCACTATACTTGGTGTACTTGGTGGAAGTAAAATAAACAGTAACATTCAACCAGAAAAACTTAAACCTGCCTTTGGATGGTTTATCCTTATCGTAGGTCTTGTCATCTTATATACAGAATTAACAACAACATTGATCATTTAATATTAAGTCTTATGAAAGTAGAACAATTATATACCGGATGTTTAGCTGAAGCAGCTTATTATATAGAATCCAATGGAGAAGCGGTTATCATTGATCCTCTTCGTGAAACGAAACCATATCTTCAAAAATTAGCTCGTAATGAAGCAAAGCTAAAATATATTTTAGAAACACATTTTCACGCAGACTTTGTTTCCGGTCACGTAGATTTAGCTAAAGCTACCGGAGCAACGATTGTATATGGCCCTAATGCCAGTACAGGATTCAACAGCCACTCCGCTAAAGATGGTGAAATATTAAAAGTAGGTAATATCACCATTGAAGTATTACACACTCCCGGACACACCATGGAGTCTACTACTTACTTATTAAGAGATGAGAAAGGAAAAGCTTACTCCATATTCACCGGAGATACTTTATTCATCGGAGATGTAGGTCGTCCGGACTTAGCTATCAAAGGCACTGTCACTGAGAAAGATTTAGCAGGAATGTTATACGATTCTTTAAACACTAAAATCAAAACATTACCAGATAACGTTATCGTTTATCCGGGACACGGTGCCGGTTCTGCTTGTGGTAAAAACATGAGCAAAGACACCTATGATACGTTAGGAAATCAAAAAGATACCAACTACGCTTTAAAAGCAACGAACAAAGATCAATTTGTAGAACAAGTACTGGACGGTTTAACACCTCCTCCTTCCTATTTCAGCGCTAATGCTATGTTAAATAAAGAAGGCTATCAAAACGTGGATGAAGTAGTAAAAACAGGCACTATGCCATTATCCGTTGTTGATTTTGAAATCATGCAACAGAATACACATGCCATCATTCTTGACACACGTAATCCGGTGGAGTTTAAACAAGGATTTATCCCGGGCTCAATTAACGTGGGTTTAGATGGTCAATTTGCTCCATGGACAGCTACTTTAATTCCGGAACTTCATCATCCTATTTTATTGATAACAGATGAAAACAAACAAGATGAAGCGGTGTTACGAATGGCACGTGTAGGTTTTGATAATATCATAGGTTACCTGGAAGGAGGCTTCTCTTCTTGGTCAAATGCCAACAAACCAATAGACACCATCCCAACTATTACACCTAAAGAGTTGAAAAAGAAATTATATGAAGGAGTACAAGTAATTGATTTACGTCGTAACAACGAATATGAAAAAGGTCACTTGGAAGAAGCTACCCATTTGCCATTGGACTACATTGATGAATGGACAAACCAATTAGACAAAAACAAAACGTATTACTTACACTGTGCTGGTGGATACCGTTCTGTGATAGCGGAATCAATCTTACGTACTCGCGGATTTAACAACTTGGTTGATATCGAAGGTGGCTTCTCTAACATCGACAAAGAAGTAGGTATAACTACTCTTAAAAAACAAGGCTGGTTAAAATCTTTATTCTCCTTTATCAAAAATTAAACAATTGCATTATAACCGTTATATGAAAACTAAAATCTTATTACTTATTGGTGTTATTTCAAGTCTAACTTTTTTACGTTGTAATCAAGTCAACGGCCAGCAAACTCAAAGTCCTACTGTATATCAACAAAATCTACAAAAAGATACAGCAGCAATACTGGTAGACGTTAGAACTCCGGAAGAGTATGCCAATGGACATTTAAAAAATGCCATTAACATTAATTATTACGACGCTTCCTTCATGAAACAAATGGCCGCTTTATCTAAAGACAAAACAATATATGTTTATTGTAGAAGTGGTGGTCGTTCCGGGAAAGCAACACAAGAATTAACACAAGCGGGATACAAAGTAGTAGATATGGCCGGAGGCATCACTGCTTGGGAAAGCAATGGATTACCAGTTGTGAAATAATAAAACTATCGAAGCTATGAAAGGTAATTTCAACGAATTAATACAATCTAAAACACCGGTACTAATAGATTTCTATGCCGACTGGTGTGGCCCTTGTAAAGCTTTAGCTCCCGAACTTCAGAAGCTAGCAGACAAAATGGATGAGTCACTTCGCATCATAAAAATAAACGTAGATAAAAACCCTGCGGCAGCACAAGCTTACCAAGTCAGAGGGGTACCTACTTTATTATTATTTCAAAATGGACAACTGTTATGGAGAACCTCCGGTTATATGACAGAACGTCAATTAGAGGATACTATTAAAGCGAAGACAAAAAGTTGAAAGTTCAAGGTTTAATTAGCTTAAAGCTGAAGGCCGAAGGCAGTTTATTTCTTTGATAACAAACAGCTGAGAACGGTCATATCAACCTTCAAGGTTTTAAAACACCTTGAAGGTTTAATTCACACCCATAATTCATTCCGTTTCAGCCGTGGTGCGTTTCCCCACGCAACACCCATCATTCATTCCGTCACGTGAAGACACGTGCCGGGGTAACAAAAAAATAAAGCCTTAAGAAATCTTAAGGCTTTATTTTTAGAATGGCGCGGGTTCACTTGGATCGTCGTCCCTATTGTTTAACTTCGAACTAAAGGTTTTACCGGCAAAGAAATTATTCGCATCACCTCCTCCACTATTGCCTTCGCTCAACTGATTCGTATAATCCGTATCCCCGTACTCACCACCTAAATCAGCGAACTTAGTATACTTATCGATGTATCGAAGTTTTACCGTTTCTAAAGAACCGTTACGGTGTTTAGCAATGATAACTTCCCCCACACCTTTCGTTGGATTACCTTCTTCATCTGTTTCAATTTTATAGTATTCCGGACGATACAAGAAACAAACAATATCCGCATCCTGTTCGATCGCACCGGACTCACGTAAGTCAGATAATTGCGGTCGCTTGTCACCACCACGTGTTTCCACCGCACGACTCAACTGTGATAAGGCTATCACCGGAACATCTAATTCTTTGGCCAATCCTTTTAAGGAACGAGAAATCGCTGAAATCTCTTGTTCACGATTACCGGGACCGCCACCTTTACCGCTATCGGCTGTCATCAACTGCAAGTAATCGATGATGATTAGTTGGATATCGTGCTTTTGTTTTAAACGTCTCGCTTTCGTTCTTAATTCACGAATACTCAAACCCGGAGTATCATCAATGAAAATAGGTGCTGAAGTTAATGGAGCAATCTTATGATGTAATTGCTGCCACTCATATTCTTCTAACTTACCTGTACGAATTTTCTTACTTTCTAACTCAGCTTCTGCTGCAATCAAACGATTCACCAACTGCACCGCCGACATCTCTAAGGAGAATAAAGCAACACCTTTCTTAAACGTCACCGCTGCATTACGCATAGCAGATAAAACGAAGGCCGTCTTACCCATACCAGGACGAGCCGCCATGATAATCAAATCACTTTTTTGCCATCCGGAAGTAACACGATCCAAATCTAAGAAACCACTTGGTACACCCGTTAAACCTGTATCTTGATTTTTCTTTTCTTGAAGTTCGCGTAAAGCTTGACCTACTAACGATTTCATCTCCGCATAGTTCTTACGAATATTGGATTCGGAAACGCGATATAGTTCTTTTTCTGTTTTATCTAACAAATCAAAAACGTCTGTCGTATCTTCAAAGGCATCTTTATGAATAGAAGATGCGATGGAAATCAACTCACGCTTAATAGACATCTCCGCTACGATACGAGCGTGGTACTCGATGTTCGCTGCAGAGGACACTTTGGTAGTAAGCTCTGTAATGTAATACGCCCCACCTACGATTTCTAATTCACCTTTGGTACGAAGTAAATTCACCACCGTGATTAAGTCGATAGGCTGCGAGGTATCAAATAATTCCAGTACAGATTTATAAATAATCTGATTCGCTTCTTTATAAAAACTTTCTGCTTGTAAAATATCAATGACGTTAGTCAACGCATCACGCTCTAACAACAAAGCACCCAATACAGCTTCCTCCACCTCTGTTGCTTGAGGAGGTAACTTTCCTAGGCCCTGAATAATTTCATTCACTACACTACCCTTACGAGTAGGTACACCCACACTTCTTCTCGATCTGTCTATTTCCATACTATAACAAATCTACTTTTTTCCTTTAGGATATATACGTTCATTCATTGGCAGTTATAACACCTTTTTGCACTTACTTATTAACATTCACCATTACCAAATTCCATACTTGCACTTATAATCAACAGGTTACTATTTATATAACAAAACCTAGACGGTGTAAAATTCCCATTTCTGACGAATTCTTTTAAATTTGTTTAGATTAGAAAAGGTATGTCTGACAAACGTGTACATTTTATAGCCATAGGTGGTGCAGTTATGCACAATTTGGCTTTAGCGCTTCATAATATGGGGTATCAAGTGAGTGGTTCCGATGATGAAATTTTTGAACCCTCCAAAACAAGATTAGCTGCCAAAGGTTTGCTTCCAGAACAGATGGGATGGTATCCGGAGAAAATCACTTCTGATATCAACGCTATCATTTTGGGTATGCATGCTCGTAAAGACAATCCGGAATTACTTCGTGCACAAGAATTAGGATTAAAGATTTATTCCTTCCCTCAATACATTTACGAACAGTCTAAAAACAAACAACGCATTGTTATTGCCGGTAGTCATGGTAAAACCACCATTACTTCCATGATTATGCATGTGTTGAATTATCATAAAAAAGATTTCGACTACTTAGTTGGAGCTAAGATTGAAGGTTTTGAAACGATGGTACGCATCTCGGATGCACCTATTATCATCATTGAAGGAGATGAATACTTAACCTCTCCGTTAGATTTAACTCCTAAGTTCTTACACTACAAACATCACATCGGGGTAATTTCAGGTATTGCTTGGGATCACATCAACGTGTACCCAACCTTCGAATCTTATGTATCACAATTTGATGCTTTTGCTGATAGCACACCTAAAGGCGGTATTTTGATATTCTCTGAGTCGGATGACTTAGCTACCTTAATTGGTAACAAAGAAAGAGCAGATGTAACAGCAATTGAATACAAAGCTCATCCGCATGATATCATGGATGGTATTACTTACTTAAATACCGACATGCGTAAAGTTCCTTTGCAAGTATTTGGTAAACATAACTTAAAAAACATTTCAGCAGCCTTAGAAGTGTGCTTAAAAGTAGGCATCACCAAACCTATGTTCTATGAAGCCATGGAGCAGTTCAAAGGAGCTGCGAATCGCTTAGAATTAGTAGGAAGAAAGAATAATAAAGTAGTGTTTAAAGACTTTGCTCATGCTCCAAGTAAACTTAAAGCAACTTCTAAAGCGGTAAAAAAACAATTCCCAAATCATAAATTGGTAGCTGTTCTTGAACTTCACACCTTCAGTTCCTTGAACAAAGAATTCTTATCTCAATACAAAGACACTTACAAAACTCCGGATGAGCCTATCGTTTATTTCAGTCCGGAAACAGTGGCACATAAAAAACTAGCTACCATTACAGCGGAAGAAGTAAAAGAAGCTTTTGACAATCCTAAAGTACGTGTATTTACGGAAAGCAAAGCACTGGAAGAATATCTAAAAAGCTTAAATTGGACAAACACCAATTTATTATTAATGAGTTCCGGAAATTTTGGAGGAATTAACATTAAAGAATTATCGGAATTTGTATTAAATCAAAATTAAAACATGAGTAATCAAACGAACTTATTTTCAAACGGAGATTTCAAATTAAACATCAACAAACCTGTTGTCTTTTTTGATTTGGAAACGACAGGTACTAACATTACCATGGATCGTATTGTGGAAATATCGATGGTACGAATCTCTCCTCCGGATGAAAAAGTTGATATCAAAACCTACCGTGTCAATCCCGGCATGCCTATTCCACAAGGAGCTAGTGATGTACACGGGATATTTGACAAAGACGTAAAAGACGAGCCTATGTTTGCCGACATAGCTCCTACCATTTCTCAATTCTTCAAAGATGCTGATTTAGCAGGATTTAACTGTATTCGATTTGATATCCCTTTATTAATTGAAGAGTTTGCTCGTGCGGGTATAGACTTTGACATCAGCAAACGTAGATTGATTGATTCTCAAAAGATATTCCATACCATGGAACCTAGAACCTTAAGCGCTGCTTATCGTTTCTATTGTAATAAAGATTTAGTGGGTGCTCACGGTGCGGAAGCCGATGCTTTAGCTACGTATCATATATTACGTGCTCAAGTAGAGCGCTATGCCGACAAAACCATCATCGATGCAGAAGGTCGTTCCATATCTCCTATCAAAAATGATATGGTAACTCTTCATCAAGTATCTGCGGGGAATATGGTGGATTTAGCCGGTAGAATGATTTACAACGAACGCGGCGAAGTAGTTTTCAACTTTGGTAAATACAAAGGTTGGAAAGTAACCGACACTTTATTAAAAGATCCTAATTATTATGATTGGATATTAAAGGGTGACTTTGCTACGGATACTAAACAAAAATTGACTCAGATTAAACTTAAGAATTTCGGAGGTTTAAAGTAAACAATACGTCCTATGAAGGAGAAAAAACCTATTGCTATTTTAGAAGAAGACCCTTGGTTAGCGCCACATGAAGAAGAAATACGTAACCGTATTCAACGCTACAAAAAGGCTTTAAAAGAAATCAAAGAAGTTTCCGGAGATCTTTTAACATTTGCCACCGGACACAAATACTTTGGCTTCACTTATGACGACGATCAAAAAGGTTGGTTCTATCGTGAATGGGCTCCCGAAGCATACGGACTATATTTATTTGGAGAATTTAATGATTGGGATAGAACCTCTCACCCTCTTACCAAAAATCAATTTGGTATTTGGGAAATCTTTTTACCTCAAGATTTATATTTCAAAAAATTCACCCATAAGTCAAAAATAAAAGTTCATGTAGTAGGTGCGAATGGCGCTCACGACCGAATTCCTGCTTACATGACTAGAGTTATTCAAGAAGAAAACTCTACTGATTTTTGCGGACAACTATGGTTCCCGAACAAACCCTTTGAGTGGACGGACAGAGACTTTAATCTTAAAAAGATAAAAGATCCTATTATCTACGAAGCACACGTAGGTATGTCGCAAGAGAGAGAAGGATTAGGAACCTATAGAGAATTTGCGGATAAAAACATTCCAAAGATTCGTCAGATGGGATATAACTGCATTCAGTTAATGGCAGTGATGGAACATCCTTATTACGGTTCCTTCGGTTATCACGTATCTAACTTCTACGCTCCTTCTTCTAAGTTTGGAACTCCGGAAGATTTAAAATATCTGGTGGACCGTGCGCATAAGTATGGCTTAGCGGTGATTATGGATGTGGTGCACTCTCACGCGGTGAAAAACTTTGCGGAAGGTTTGAATGAATTTGACGGCAGTGATCATCAATACTTCCATTCCGGTGGAAGAGGAAATCATGAGTTGTGGGATTCCAAATTATTCGACTACGGAAAACTGGAAGTAAAACGTTTCTTGCTTTCAAACTTACGCTATTGGTTAGAAGAGTTTCATTTTGACGGATTCCGTTTTGATGGAGTAACCTCTATGTTATACTTCCATCATGGCAATATCACTTTTGATAATTACAGTAAGTATTTTGAAGAAGGTGTAGATTGGGACGCCGTTACCTATTTACAGCTTGCCAATGAACTTTGTCATCAATATCTGAAAGATGCCCTGACCATAGCAGAAGATGTGAGTGGGATGCCGGGTCTTACACGCACGGTGAAAGACGGTGGTGTAGGATTTGATTATCGATTGGGTATGGGGATTCCGGATTTCTGGATTAAATATTTAAAGGAATACCGAGATGAGGATTGGAACATCCATGAAATGTGGCACACCTTAACCAATCGACGTTATAAAGAAAAAACCATTGCCTACGCCGAATCGCATGACCAAGCGCTGGTAGGTGATAAAACTATTGCGTTTTGGTTAATGGATAAAGAAATGTATTTCCACATGATGACAGATGATAACAATGCTGTCATTGATAGAGGAATTGCCTTACATAAATTGATACGCTTCTTTACTATTGCCTTGGGTGGCGAAGGTTACTTAAACTTTATGGGGAATGAATTTGGTCATCCGGAGTGGATTGACTTCCCAAGAGAAGGTAACGGATGGAGTTATAAATACTGTAGAAGACAATGGTCTCTGGTAGAGAATCCTAAGTTAAAATATCAGTACTTAGGTAATTTTGATGAAGCCATGTTACGTTTTGTTCGAAAGACAAGGTTGTTATCCTCCTTGCCTGCACACCAGTTGAACATGGATGAGCATAACAAAGTGATTATCTTTGAACGCAACAATTTCATCTTTGTATTTAACTTCAGTGTGAGTAGTTCGGTGTTTGGGTATCAATTCACACCACACGAACCGGGTGAATACATCATCGTATTTAATAGTGACGCCATCGACTTTGGAGGTCACAACCGTGTAGATGATGCTATTGTATATCCATGTGATGAACATGGCAAACTCACGATCTATACCCCATGCCGAACGGTGTTGGTTTTTCAGAAAATAGAAAAATAAAATTTTAAAAAGCGGAGATGAGAAGTCTTCGCTTTTTTTTAACCTGTCAGCTTAGGGCTTTTTCAATATTTTGAATGGAGATTGATATTATGTATTTTAGGTAGGTAAAGATAAGATTTACTAAACTTTACTAGATAGTTCTATAGAGAGAGGACTATAAAGTACCTATGTAATTATATAACATTAAAGGCTCATTTAATAAAACTTCTACTAATATAATATACGATATGCGATAATTGTTTTTTATTAATACTCTAAAGTACTAGCAAGGAAACGAACGAAAAGTATATTGAAAAACGAGATAGACAAAATAATAAATCTAACTTAGCGGAGACATTTCAAAATAACATGAACAGAATAAAAGAAGTGTTGGAAGAAAAAGGAGTTAAACAGACTTGGTTGGCTGAACAACTAGGGAAAAGTTACAACATGGTGAACGGCTACGTTCAAAACCGACAACAGCCAAGACTTGAAGTGCTTTTTGAAATTGCCAAGATATTGCAGGTTAAACCACAAGAATTATTAAAAGAGAAAAAATGACTAGCACAGCACAAAGAGCAGAATTGCAAGCCAAAATATGGAAAATAGCCAACGATGTTCGTGGCTCAGTGGATGGATGGGACTTTAAACAGTTTGTCTTGGGTACGCTGTTCTATCGCTTCATTAGTGAAAACTTCACCAACTATATTGAAGGTGGTGATGAAAGCGTAAACTATGCAAACTATCCTGACAAAGACATTACACCCGAAATAAAAGACGATGCAATAAAAACAAAAGGTTACTTCATTTATCCGAGCCAACTTTTTGTGAATGTTGCCAAAACTGCCAATACAAACCCCAATCTGAATACAGATTTAAAAGCGATTTTTGACGCTATTGAAAGTTCTGCAAATGGTTATCCGAGCGAGCAAGACATTAAAGGTTTGTTTGCCGACTTTGACACCACCAGCACACGATTAGGAAATACAGTTGAAAGCAAGAACAGTACTTTGGCTAAAGTCTTAAAAGGAATTGAAGAGCTTGACTTTGGAAATTTTGAAGAAAATGAAATTGACCTTTTTGGTGATGCTTATGAGTTTTTGATTTCCAACTATGCAGCCAACGCAGGAAAATCGGGAGGTGAGTTTTTTACGCCTCAACACGTTTCAAAACTCATTGCACAATTGGCAATGCACAAGCAAGACAAAGTAAACAAGATTTACGACCCTGCGGCAGGTTCAGGCTCTTTGTTGTTACAAGCCAAAAAGCATTTCGACAATCATATTATTGAAGAAGGTTTTTATGGGCAGGAAGTAAACCACACCACGTACAACCTTGCTCGTATGAACATGTTTTTGCACAACATCAATTACGATAAGTTTAATATTGCCCTTGGTAATACGCTGATTGACCCACACTATGGCGATGAAAAACCTTTTGATGCCATTGTTTCTAATCCGCCTTATTCCATATAATGGATTGGTGATGATGACCCAACGCTGATTAATGATGACCGCTTTGCTCCTGCCGGTGTATTGGCTCCAAAATCAAAAGCAGATTTTGCTTTTGTGCTTCATGCCCTAAGTTATCTTTCAAGCAAAGGCAGGGCTGCTATTGTTTGTTTTCCCGGTATCTTTTATCGTGGCGGTGCAGAGCAAAAAATTAGAAAATATTTGGTAGATAATAATTTTGTGGAAACCGTTATAGCTGTTGCGCCCAATTTGTTTTATGGTACTTCCATAGCGGTTACGCTTTTGGTACTTTCTAAACATAAAACAGATACTAAAACCCAGTTTATAGATGCCAGTGGCGAAGATTTTTTTAAGAAAGCCACCAACAACAATATGCTTACAGACGAGCATATAGCTAAGATAATGGACATCTTCGATAAAAAGCAAGATGTAGCCCATGTAGCGGTTTCTATAGACAACAGCAAAATTGCCGAAAACGATTACAACCTATCCGTAAGTAGTTATGTGGTAGCCAAAGACACAAGGGAGCAGGTGGATATTGCTACGTTAAATACAGAAATTTCTAAAACCGTAGAGAAAATAAATACACTCCGTGCGGATATTGATTTAATCATAAAAGAAATAGAAAATGTCTGAATTATGATTTTTAAGATTTAAGGATGGTAGGATTAATCTTATAATCCATTCATCCTGCAAATCCTAATTCTGACAAAAAATAGCAATATGAAACACGAAGACTTAACACATAAAATAATTGGCTCTGCCATGAAAGTGCATAGCACACTTGGAAATGGCTTTCAAGAAGTCATTTATCAGCGGGCATTGGCTATTGAAATGGAAAAGCAAGGTTTGGGTTTTAAGCGAGAAATGGAAATGAGTATTTTTTATGATGGAATTGATATTGGAACAAGGCGAGTAGATTTTTTTGTAGAGGATTTTGTAATGGTAGAACTGAAAGCGTTAATAAAACTGGAAGAGGTGCATTTAGCACAAGCCATGAATTATTGCCATGCCTACAATTTACCCATAGGATTATTAATAAATTTTGGTGCAAAAAGCTTAGAATTTAAAAGGGTTTACAATCTTAATCATCCTGAAAACAAAGACTACAAAAAAAATAATCCTAAAATCAACTAATCCTATAAATCCTAATTCAGACAATGAGTTATTTAGATACATTATTACAAGGCGTAGAAGTAGAATGGAAAACGCTGGGGGAGGTTTGCATATTAAGCCGAGGTCGTGTAATGTCCAAAGAATATTTAGCTGAGAATGCTGGCGAATATCCTGTTTACAGTTCTCAAACAGCTGAAAACGGTGAAATAGGAAAGATTACAACTTTTGATTATGATGGTGAATTTATTACTTGGACCACTGATGGAGCAAATGCTGGTACAGTTTTTCATAGGATTGGTAAATTTTCAATAACCAATGTTTGTGGCTTAATAAGAACGAGAGACAAAAATGAACTTAGCTATCGCTTTTTGTTTTATTGGCTTTCAATTGAAGCTAAAAAATTTGTTTATTCTGGAATGGGAAATCCCAAATTAATGAGCAATCAAATTACTAAAATTCCCATCCCCATCCCGCCCCTTTCCGTACAAAAAGAAATTGTTCGTATTCTCGATAAGTTCACAGAGCTTACAGCGGAGCTTACAGCGGAGCTTACAGCGGAGCTTACAGCTCGCAAAAAGCAATATAATTATTATCGGGAGCAATTGTTGAGTTTTGAAGACGGAGAAGTGGAATGGAAGACTTTGGGGGATAAAGATTTTTTTGAAGTTTCTTCAGGTGGAACACCCTTAACTACAAACAAAGAATATTGGGAACGAGGCAATATACCTTGGCTTAAGTCTGAATCTTGTAATAATGAATCTGTTTATTCAGCTAATAATTTCATAACAGAATTAGGTTTGAAAAAATCAAGTGCAAGACTTTTAAATAAAGACACCACATTAATTGCCTTAGTTGGTGCGACAATTTTTAAAACTGCATATTTGGAGTTTCAGTCTTCAACTAATCAAAATATTGCAAGTATTAAATCATTAAAACCATCAATCATAAATGATAAGTACATTTTCTACTATTTAACGAATTTGTATGAGTTTTTAAAATCAGAGATGAGAAACTATGGCATGCTAAATCTAACAACATTGAGAACATTCAAAATCCCAGTTCCACCAATTGAAGAACAAGCCCGTATAGTTTCCATCCTCGATAAATTCGACACCCTCACCACCTCCATCAGCGAAGGTTTGCCAAAAGAAATTGAGTTAAGGAAAAAGCAATACGAGTATTATAGAGATATGTTATTAACGTTTCCGAAAGAAAACACAGAAATATAAAAGCGTATGTCAAGTGAAATCCTCATATATCAAACGGAAGACGGTAAAACTAAAATCCAAACCCGTTTAGAAAACGAAACCGTATGGCTGAGCCAAGAGCAAATGGCTGAATTGTTTCAAAGAGATAGAAGTGTAATCTCCAAGCATATAGGTAATATTTTTAATGAAGGTGAATTGGAAGAAAAAAGCAATGTGCAAAATTTGCACATTAGTAGCTCAGACAAGCCTGTAAAGTTTTACAGTTTAGATGTCATTATATCGGTTGGTTATAGAGTAAAGTCGCACCGTGGCACACAATTTCGTATTTGGGCAACTCAGCGATTAAGAGAATACATTGTAAAAGGTTTTACGATGAATGACGAACTGCTGAAAGAAGCAGGTGGTGGTAACTATTTTGATGAGTTACTAGCTAGAATAAGAGACATACGTTCGTCTGAAAAAGTATTTTGGCGTAAAGTACTCGATATTTATGCTACCAGTATTGATTATGATGCCAAAGCGGAGATGTCAATTCTATTTTTTAAAACAGTACAAAACAAAATGCATTGGGCAGCACACGGAGAAACCGCAGCCGAAACCATTTATAGTCGCATTGATGCTACTAAACCCAATTTAGGCTTAACTAATTTTAAAGGAGATAAACCAAACAAACAAGAAATTGAAGTAGCCAAAAACAATCTCAACAAAGAAGAATTGGACGTACTTAACCGAATGGTAACGGCTTATTTAGAATTAGCAGAATTGCAAGCTCTGAACAGAAAACCAATGTATATGAAAGATTGGATAAACCGTTTGGACGACTTTTTAACAATGACGGGAAGTGAAATATTAACCAATGCTGGAAGTATAAGCCATCAAAAAGCATTAGACAAAGCTCATAAAGAGTATGAAAAATACAAAGAGCAAACAAAAAATGAGCTTTCTAAAGCAGAAAAAGATTTTCTAAAGCAGATTGATAGTACTGCCAAGAAATTAAAAAATAAGAAATAAGGATATGAGTTCGCCACAGTATAAAACCATAGCAGAATCTAACAACTTTATCGTGTTGGATAAATTCACCAAACATTTTGAAGTGAATGAAGCTCCTGCCGCCTATCAAACAGAGGCAGCACTGGAAAAGGAATTTATTCAAGACCTAATCAACCAAGGTTATGAAAATCCGAAGAACTTAAATACGCTGGAAGCGATGTTAGCGAATGTAAGAGTGCAATTGCAATCGCTTAACAACATGGAATTTTCTGATGGAGAATGGTCTCGTTTTGTAGAAGAATATTTGGATAAGCCAAGCGATAACCTTGTTGAGAAAACCAGAAAAATACACGACAATTATATCTATGATTTTGTTTTTGATGATGGTCATATTCAAAACATTTACTTGGTTGACAAAAAGATTATCACCCGAAATAAAGTACAAGTCATTTCACAATTTGAACAGAAAGGCGCTCATGCCAACCGCTATGATGTAACCATTTTAGTAAATGGTTTGCCATTGGTTCAGGTTGAATTAAAAAAACGTGGAGTTGCTATTCGAGAAGCGTTCAATCAAGTGCACAGATATTCAAAAGAAAGCTTTAACAGTAATAACTCGCTCTTTAAATACGTACAGGTTTTTGTTATCTCCAATGGTACAGATACCCGTTACTTTGCTAATACTATAAAACGTGATAAAAACAGCTTTGACTTTACCATGAATTGGGCAAAGGCTGACAATACGCTGATTAAAGACCTCAAAGATTTTACGACAACATTTTTTGAAAAAAGAGTATTATTAAATGTGTTGCTCACCTATTCGGTTTTTGACACAAGCGATACTCTTTTAATTATGCGACCGTATCAAATTGCTGCTACTGAAAGAATGTTGTGGAAAATTGAAAGCTCTTTTCAAACTAAAAATTGGTCAAAACCTGAAAGTGGCGGCTACATTTGGCATACAACAGGCTCGGGTAAAACCCTTACCAGTTTCAAAGCAGCAAGATTAGCCACGCAATTGGAGTTTATCGACAAAGTATTTTTTGTGGTTGACCGAAAAGACCTGGATTATCAAACGATGAAGGAATATCAGCGATTTTCTCCCGATAGTGTGAATGGTTCGGATAGTACAGCCGGTTTAAAACGAAATATAGAAAAAGACGACAACAAAATTATTGTAACCACCATACAAAAGCTGAACAACCTTATGAAAAGTGAGGGCGATTTAGCTATTTATCAAAAGCAAGTTGTTTTCATCTTTGACGAATGTCACCGTTCTCAGTTTGGTGAAGCACAAAAGAACCTGAACAAGAAGTTTAAAAAGTTCTATCAATTTGGATTTACTGGAACACCAATCTTCGTTCAAAATGCTTTAGGCTCTGAAACTACGGCAAGTGTTTTCGGTCGAGAATTGCACTCTTATGTAATTACGGATGCTATTCGGGATGAAAAAGTGCTGAAATTCAAGGTTGACTACAATGATGTTCGACCACAGTTCAAAAATATAGAGCAAGAACAGGATGAGAAAAAATTAAGTGCGGCAGAAAATAAAAAAGCTTTGCTTCATCCTAAACGCATCACAGAGATCTCGCATTACATTCTACAGAATTTCAGGATAAAAACCCATCGTAACCAAGGAAGCAACAAAGGCTTTAATGCCATGTTTGCCGTAAGTAGTGTTGATGCTGCCAAATGTTATTATGAGGAATTATACAACTTGCAAAAAGAGAGCGACAAGCCTTTAAAAATTGCAACAATCTTTTCTTTTGCAGCAAATGAAGAACAAAGTGCCATTGGTGAAATAGTTGATGAGACTTTTGAGCCTTCTGCATTGGATGTTACAGCCAAAGAGTTTTTATCCAAAGCCATACAAGATTACAATGCTAATTTCAAAATGAATTTTAGCATTGAAAATTTTCAGGAATATTATCGTGACCTTGCCAAACGAGTAAAGAACAAAGAGATTGACTTAATCATTGTAGTAGGAATGTTCCTAACTGGCTTTGATGCACCGACATTAAACACCTTATTTGTAGATAAGAATTTGCGTTATCACGGTTTGATGCAGGCATTTTCACGTACCAACCGAATTTATGACGCAACAAAAACTTTTGGAAACATTGTTACTTTTAGAGATTTAGAAAAAGCGACTGTTGATGCCATTACGTTATTTGGAGATAAAAACACGAAAAATGTTGTTCTTGAAAAGAGCTATAAAGAATATTTAGAAGGCTTTACAGACATTGTTACAGGCGATGCACGCAGAGGTTATGTGGAAGTAGTGAAAGAATTAAATGAGAAATTCCCTAACCCTGACGAAATAGTAAAAGAGAAAGACAAAAAAGAATTTGCAAAACTATTCGGAGAGTATTTGAGAGTTGAAAATATACTCCAGAACTACGATGAATTTAACCACCTCAAAGCACTTCAAGCGATTGACATAAATAATCCAGAAGCAGTTGAACAATTTAAAAAAGCTCATTTTGTAACAGATGAGGACATAGCCGCAATGCAAAAAATTGAATTGCTCAAAGAAAGGACAGTGCAGGATTACCGTTCAACTTACAACGATATTCGTGATTGGTTAAGACGAGAGAAAAGCGGTAAAGAGGCAGAAGAATCTACAATCGACTGGGACGATGTTGTTTTTGAAGTTGACTTGTTAAAATCGCAAGAAATTAACCTTGACTACATTCTTGAATTGATTTTTGAGCATAACAAAAAAACCAAAGACAAAGACACTTTAATTACTGAAATACGCAGAGTAATCCGTGCAAGTGTTGGAAATAGAGCAAAAGAAAGTTTGGTTGTTGACTTCATCAACGAGACAGACCTTGACACACTTCAAGACAAAGCGAATGTGATAGATTCATTTTTTGTGTTTGCTCAAAACAAACAAAAAGCAGAAGCTTTGGAATTAATCACAGAAGAAAATCTAAATGAAGAAGCAGCAAAACGTTACATAACAAATTCCTTGAAGAGAGAATATGTAAGTGAAAACGGAACAGAGCTGAATGCACTTTTACCAAAAATGAGTCCTTTGAATCCTCAATATTTGACTAAGAAACAAAGTGTATTTCAAAAGTTAGTTTCGTTTGTAGAGAAGTTTAAAGGAGTTGGAGGTGAGCTTTAAATATTGAAGAAACAAACTCAACGGTTAAATAAATTAAAAAGGTTCTACTAGCCATTCCTCCTCAATAGGAATTCATCGTTTGTTCCTAAGCACCAAACTTTTATTGGCTGATTGCTCCATAAGAGCGCCGACAACCCATAACAAATTATTTGTGAAACGATAATCATTTTCAGAGATGGCTATAATAGTATTACACCGCTCGAGGTTGTTGGTGACTCCGCAATCATTAATATCTCTTTTTCTATACTTTTTTGTGCGGCTAAACACTCAACAACGGCAAAGGACACAACAGCGGAAGCGGTAGAGAAGAATCTCACCACCATGGAAACGGCACTGCTTCACTATAACAACTCGTACAAACGCTCTCAAAGATTTTCAATATCACTCAAATACGTTTGAGCCTGCTGAATCAGCGCTTCTTTCTCCGTCGGTTTCATTTTATTCCAAGTGGCATACATCATTCCTATCCTTGGATTTTTGGACAGCTTATGTTGATGGGTATGAAAAAAGTTCCAATACAAACTATTAAAAGGGCATGCGCCCTCTCCTACTTTTTTATCTTTATTATAATAACAAGATCCGCAATAATTGGACATTTTGTTAATGTAAGAGGCAGAAGAAATATATGGTTTCGTAGCAATTTTTCCTCCATCGGCAAATTGACTCATGCCTCTGGTATTAGTTATTTCCACCCATTCAAAGGCATCTATGTACACGCCCAAATACCACCTGTCGACTTCATCCGGATGTATACCTACTAACAATAAGAAATTACCTATGACCATTAAACGCTGTATGTGATGGGCATAAGCCAAATCTAAACTTTGTTGAACAGAACACTTCACACAATTCATTTTGGTATCGCCTGTCCATAGAAAATCAGGAATGCTTCTCTGATGTTCAAAATAGTTCTCTTGCGCAAACTCCGGCATCAAAGCCCAATACATCCCTCGCATGTATTCACGCCAACCCAGTATCTGTCGTACGAAACCCTCTACCGTAGCAATAGAATACTTGGAAGGATGCTGATGAAATGCCTGAATCACTTGATTAATTACCTCGGAGGGAGAAATCAATTTCACATTCAACGAGAAAGATAACTTGGAATGAAATAGAAAGGCATACTCCGTGTGCATGGCGTCTTGGTAATTGCCAAAATCAGGTAATAAATATTCAATAAAATAATCCAGCGACTGAAGGCTTTCCTCTTTGGTTAGTGGCCACTCTACGGTGTTATGGGCGATATTGCCCATGGTACGAATACCCATTTTCCGAATGCGTTCGAGTGGCTTGGATACGTCCTGTGTGTAAGAAGCAGGTGGAGGAATTTTCACTTTCGAATTTATTGGTTTTCTATTTTCTTTATCGAAATTCCATTTCCCACCTATGGGTTTATTATCCTTCTCTAATAAAATGGAGTGCTTTAATCGCATGTGTCGGTAGAAGGATTCCATCAAATAGATTTTTTTATCTTTAAAAAAATCCTTCAGCTCCGATCGCTTCGTATAAAAATGATCGGTATTTACTTTGAGGCATTCTACGCCCAAGTCTTTCAATTGATCCAATATTTCATCTAAACGATATTCGTCCGGTGCTTGATACTGAATTTTATGAATGGAATACTTTTGAATTAAATGACGTACATTATCAACAAACGACTGCGTATTATCCGGATCATCTAAATAGATATATTTCACCTGATGTCCTTGCTGAGTTAACTTCTCAGCAAATAATTCCATAGCTTTAAAAATGGAAGCTACTTTTTGTATATGATGTACTACATAGTCCGTCTCCGACTTCACTTCCATCATCACATATAAAACAGAAGGATCAACTTCTTTATACCAATGGTGTTGTATATTCAGTTGATCCCCTAGTATTAAGCGTAACTCTTGGTAAGATGTTTGTAATTTAGATATCATTTTAGCTCGCCAAATTTCTCTTTCAACACATGGTAGCGATACTCAAAGATGGACTCTAATTTTGGACGAATAAGAAAAGGATGTAATAATTTACCTAATATACCAAAGGGTGGTAAATAATTGACGATATCTACTACTTCCACTCCACCCGGTATACTTTTAAAATGATGTTGGTGATGCCAAATAGCATAAGGACCTATACGTTGTTCATCCACAAAGAAAAACGGAGCTTTCACGTGTGTAATTTCTGTCACCCACGTTAGAGGAATGTTCAACATAGGTTTCACTTTGTATTTGATAATCATTCCTTGATACATGGAGTATTCAGCTCCATCTATAATATCAAACCCCATGTAACTGGGTGTTATTTTTTTTAGATTTTTAGGAGAAGAAAAGAAATGCCAAGCTTCTTCTATCGTAATGGGCAGTTTTTGTTCTTTGCGTAATTTATACATGTTGTTTTGCGTTACGTTTTTTTTGACCTGCTAAAATATATTCCGGATAATCCTCTCCTAATCGCACCCCAAAACCTTCTAATATTTTTCTATCCTGTTTATGAATTTCATGGATATACGGTTCCTCTACTGGAGCTAGTTCCGGTATCCAATGTTTCACATAATGACCATGACGGTCATAATGTTCCGCCTGAGAGAAGGTATTGAAATATCTAAATCCTCTGGGATCCACACCCACACCTGCTATGTAAGCCCAATTACCGTAATTGCTGCATACATCATAATCTACCAGCATGGACTCAAAGTATTGGGCACCCATGAGCCAGTTCACATTTAAATCTTTACATAGAAAGCTAGCTACATTTTGTCTTCCCCTATTACTCATGTAGCCGGTATACTTTAACTCTCTCATATTGGCATCCACAAATGGATTACCGGTCATACCTTCTTTCCAAAGATTAAATAAATTCCAATCCACATCCCAAGATGGACTACTCTCCTCTTTAATACCGGTTTCAATAAAAAACTTATGATTATATTTTACCATTAAGAATTTGAAATAGTCTCTCCACAACAACTCAAATATCAACCAATAGGTAGATTCATTCGACTCAACGGTTTCCTCAAAGTGTTTCACCTCTTCATAAATGAGTCTGGGAGAAATAGCACCTACGGAAAGATAAGCAGACAACTTAGAAGAATAATCAAATCCTAAAAGTTCATTTCTGGTATTTTTATAATTTAATATTAACTGACGGTCCCATACATAATACTGCAATTGCACTAAAGCTTCACTTTCACCGCCTATACTATCCATAGCGGCTCGGCTATCTATCTTCACAGGTTTAAAATCGAGCTCTTCCGGAGAAAGTATTTTTACAGGTTTCCACGAAGCCGGAATCGTTATCTTTTGGGGTACGGATAAAGGCGCCAGAAATGGTTTCGCTCGTTCCACTTCCTTCTTAAACTTGGTGAAAGTATCCGGTATATGTAAAAGATTAAAAGGCAAGTCGTCTTTATCGCATATGGTATTCCCCCAGTAGGAAATACACTCTACACCTAATAAAGCCATGGCCTTTTCTACTTTTTCCGCCACTTGAATTTCTTCAGGAGCCGGTTCAATAAAATAATAGATTTTTTGAAATGGATATAGATGATATAGTTTAACTAATTCTTTTTCTACATCACCTTTGGTAAAATATAAATCGGATTGATATTCTTTTTGCAACGTTTGTTTCAAATCCAATACGGATTGATATAGAAAATTAGCTCTATAGTCCCCTAGTTTTTTAAAACCGAACGAAGTAGTTTGTTTAAGTCTGTTTTCCCAACAATAAAATGGAATTACTTCATTGGAATGTAAAGAGGCATTATAAAGAGGCTTGTGATCATGCACTCTAAGATCATTTCGAAACCAAACTAAAGACCTAATGGTATTCATACTTTTAGTACAATTCAGAAGATAAAAAGTTTAATTTTTATGACTTCTTTTTTGGCGACATTGATCACTACAATATTTCACTTCTTCCCAGACCTTTCCCCATTTTTTCCTCCACGAAAATGGCCTTTGACAAACGACACACATCTTATCAGGTAAATCACGTTTAGCAACACCTTTCATGAAGGACGAGCGTAAGGCAGTTTTATTTTAAGTATAGATTCATAGTAGGTATCCAAGCCACCTACCGATACGGAATTAGCTAATGAATGATTTACCACACCCTCTTTAGAAATGAATTCTTCATTTATATTAACATGTTTCACTTCACCAATAACAAAAATGGTTTCGTTAGGCAAAGAGATATGTTGTAGATATTTTAAGAATAATGAAATAGTACATTCCTGAACAGCCGGTGCAGGTATATCTTGTACATAATAAGGAGTTAAGCCCACCGCCTCGAATTCTGAAATCGCAGCATCATATTTAGCAGAGGTTTGATGAGCTTTCTCCAGTATAGATGTATTCACCACATTGATGGTATACCAATGATTAGTAAGAATGTTATTTAAAGTATGACGTTCCACCTCTTGAGGAGGACGAACGACAATTCCAAATAATGGAGGATTAGAACCTAAATGAGTAATGGAACTAAAGATAGCCAGATTGGTCACTTGCGCTTCCGATTGAGTTCCAATCAAGGAAACAGTTTTAGTACCTGCCACCGAATTAAATAGATTTGCTCGGTATCTGGTTTCTAATTGAGAGATATCATCGGTTGTAAGAATCATTAGAATATTTTTACGGAGGAAAGACCGCCGTCTACATGTAGCGTTTGACCTGTCATCCAAGAGGACTCCGGCGACAACAAAAACTTAACGGCGTTAGAAATATCATCCGGTGTTCCAAACTTATTTAATGGATGTCTCTTCATAGCTGCCTGGCGTTTATCTTCGGTAGAGAGGAAACTAGATGCCAAAGGAGTATCGGTAAGAGAGGGTACGACTACATTTACTCGAATGAATGGAGCCCATTCCGCTGCAAGACTTTTAGCCAAACCCTCGATAGCACCTTTGGAAGAAGCAATAGAAGAATGAAAGGGCATACCTACGGAAGTTGCTACTGTGGAAAGTAAAACAACGGATGCATTTCCTTTTTTTAAAGATGGAAGTACCCATTGTAATATTTTCACAGCACCTAAGAAATTAATTTCTAAGTCATGGAGAAAATCATCTTGACTTGTTCTGTGAAAGGGCTTCAGAGAGATGGTACCCGGAAAGTACACGAGTCCATGTAATTCGTCCGGGAGAAAATCATTAGGTAGTTCGTCTTTGACGGATTGCCAAGTAAGGTGATGAGTAGCATCAGGGTTGACCTCCGATCTGCTCAACGACCATATGGAATGCGAAGAGAACACAAGAAACTTTTGGAGATGCTGTGCTATAGCGGACGAACTACCTATGATTAAATAATTCATTTTTTAATTAATTGTAAGAACTCTTGACGTTTGTTTTCCTGGCTGAATTCACCGGAGAAGAAGGATGTAACGGTTGAACTGGTAGTATCTTTAATACCTCTCATGGAAACACATAAATGTTTTGCTTCAATCAAAACAGCTACATCCTTTGTATTTAAAACTTGTTGTAGCTCTTTACCTATTTGACAAGTTAATCGCTCTTGTACTTGCGGTCTTTGAGCAAAGTATCTAACAATTCGATTTAGTTTGGACAAACCTATCACTTTACCGGAAGATATGTAGGCTATATGAGCTACACCTTCAATAGGGACGAAGTGATGTTCGCAGTGAGAATAAAAGGAAATGTTTTTTTCAATTAACATTTCTTGATAATGATATTTATTCTCAAATAATTTAATGTTGGGTTTATTCATTGGATTTAGGCCACTGAATATTTCTTCGATATACATTTTGGCCACTCTATCCGGTGTACCTTTCAAGCTATCGTCTGTTAAATCAAGTCCAAGGATTTCCATGATATCTTTAAACTTTTTGGATATGAGTTCCATTTTTAACTCATCATCCATGACAAAGGCATCCGGTCGTAACGGAGTGTTGGGATTCGATGAAAAATGATCGTCTTCATCGGTATCTGTTAACAGATATTTTGTTTTATTCAGTTTCACTTTCCTGACTCCTTATTTTTAATTTAGATAATTAGCATAATCATGTTTAAGCTTTTGAACCATTTCTTTTCTAGCTAAGAAGATTCGACTTTTAACGGTACCTATAGGCAGATTCAGCTCTTCGGAAATTTCTTTATACTTAAAACCTTCTACAAATCGTAAAAATGGGATTTTCAATTCGTCCTTTAATTCATCGATAACTTTTTGAATATCCTTATTATAGACAAATGAATCGGATGTATTGGTATGAAGATTAGCTCGAATATTTTCTTTAATATTAATGGCAGATTTTTTTATTAACTCATTTTTAATATTCTGTCTTCTATATTGATTGATAAAAGTATTTTTCATGATAACACATAACCAAGCTTTGAGATTGCTAGCCGGCGAAAAACTATCTTTATATTTTATGGCTTTAATCAGTGTATCCTGAAGAAGATCTTTGGCGTCTTCTTGATTCATTGTCAATTTTTGAGCAAAACTTCTTAATACACTTTGCTCCTTAGATATTTGAGTGTAAAATTCCGCTGTAGACATGGTATACTCTCCTTATTTTGTTTAATAAAAATAGAATAATGTTAAACAAAATAACAAATATTGTTTATTGTTTTTATTAATACATTAAACAATATTTTACAACTATCTAATTTACAATTACTTGAAATTGTATTGAAAATCTTGAATAGAATTGAACACCTGCATATGGGATGGCAAATGAAAAGTGAGATGATTCGTCTGAGGACCGGATAACAATATCTTAGTATCCATAACATCCTTAGACAAGTTTTTTAAGTAATCATCCAATTGACCTTCGGGAAATGGAGTAGTAAAAATAGTAGATAAAAAATCAGCTTTAACTTCTTTGGTTATGTTAACTACATCCTCATAAGGAACCGATTGTCCTAAATAAAAAACCTTATAACCATTTTGCTTACATATATAATATTGAATCAAAGCAGCTATTTCATGCAACTCACCCTCTCGCAAGTATATAATAATTTTCCCTTTTGCATTATGATATACAGAAGGAATGGCATCAATAGCTACAATAATTTTTTGTCGAATTAAATTGGATATAAAATGTTCTTGAGCGGGAGATATAGAGCCTGTTAGCCACAATACACCAATCTTATCAAAGAAGGGATATACTACTTTTTCAATGGCAGGTAAAAAACCTAAACTTTGTATAGCGGATGTAATCAAAAATTCGAAACGCTCTTCGTCCATATCAATCATGGACATTACTAAACCGTCCATGACATCTTGCGATTCAGAGATTGAATCAATGAGCGCTTTTACTTCCTGCTCAATTTGAGACGAACTTAAAAGAGCAATTTTGGAAATTTTCCAACCGTGATTATTCAATACACTGATATTAATGATACGCTTTAAATCTAGCGATGTGTAATTTCTGATATTAGTATCTGTACGATCCGGATTGGTGATACCATAACGCTGCTCCCAAATACGAATCGTATGTGCTTTAATACCTGATAAACGTTCTAAGTCTTTAATAGAATACTTTGACACAATCGATAACTCTCCGTCTATTTAACAACTTGTTAACTAAAATGTTTAATCCGATGAACAAAATACGAAATTAATTGACACCAATAAAAATGGTACATTTTCAATAATTAATATTACTTAGTTTTAAATTAAGTATTTTTACTTAGTTTTATTTGGATACGTATTTATAACTACGTATTTTTACATAGTAAAGTAAAATTTCAGGCCCTTTTACTATGAAAACGGAACATGTATTAGTTGTAGGCAACGGGATGGTTGGCTACAAGTTTTGTGAAAAACTCATCAAGAAAGATTCACAAAAGAACTTTAAAATAACTGTGTTAGGCGAAGAGCCGAGACCTGCTTACGACAGGGTACATTTAAGTGAGTACTTCACTAATTTCTCCGCCGATCACTTAACCATGGCACCTCTTTCCTGGTATGAAGAAAACAACATCACTCTTCATTTAAGTGATCCGGTGGTTGCATTAGATGCTAATGCAAAAACAGTAACTACTCTAGGAGGAAAAACATTTTCATATGATTATTTGGTATTAGCTACCGGTTCCGGTGCTTTTGTCCCTCCTATTAAAGGCGTGGAGAAAGACGGAATTTTTGTATACAGAACGATTGAAGATTTAGAATTCATTACGGCTTATGCTAAAAAATCAAAAGTAGGCGCTGTTATAGGCGGTGGTTTACTTGGATTGGAAGCAGCGAAAGCATTAATCGATTTAGGATTAAAAACCAACGTTATCGAATTTGCTCCACGCTTGATGCCGCGTCAATTAGACGAATCAGGTTCTAACACACTTCAATCTAAATTAGAATCCTTAGGACTTACTATTCACTTAAATAAAAACACCGCTTATTTCGATGGTGACTCCTCCGTAACTGCGATGCAGTTTACCGATGATAGTCGCTTAGAAGTAGACATGGTGGTCATCTCAGCAGGTATTAAACCTAGAGATGAAGTAGCAGCGAAGGCTGGCTTAAGTGTAGGCCCTAGAGGCGGTATTGTAGTGAACGATCAATTACAAACAGATAATAAAGACATTTATGCCATAGGTGAATGTGCGTTGCACCGTGGTATGATATACGGATTAGTAGCTCCGGGGTATGAGATGGCAGAAGTTGTTGCCGATAATCTATTGGGGGGAAGCAAGTCATTCGTTGCGTTTGACATGTCAACCAAATTAAAACTAATCGGTGTGGATGTGGCGAGTTTTGGTGATGCCTTTGGGATGGAAGAAGGAGCTACTAAAATCTGTTTTGAACACAAAGACAAAGGAATTTTCAAACGCCTAAATATCTCAGCTGACAAGAAGCGAGTTATTGGCGGTATCTTAGTAGGTGATGCAGAGCAATACAACATGTTATTGCAGATGGTCAACAACAAAATGGTGTTGCCCGAGAATCCGGAAGACTTGATATTAGGGACAAGAGGGGAAGGAAAATCTTCCGGAGGAGCCGGGGTTATGCAACTACCGGACGAAGCAGTAATTTGTTCATGTGAAGCGGTTACCAAAGGTGCTATCTGTTGCGCCGTAACAGATGATAACATCACGGACATTGCCGGCATGAAGAAATGTACCAAAGCCGGTACGGGTTGTGGTGGTTGTGTTCCGATGGTGAACGACTTAATCAAAGAAACATTAAAATCACAAGGTAAAGTAGTTAAGAATGTCATCTGTGAACACTTTGATCATTCACGTCAAGAATTATTAGACTTAGTTAAAATTAACGGTTTAAAGAAATACGACGACATCCTTACTAAACACGGTCACGGCGATGGTTGTGAAGTTTGTAAACCTGCGGTAGCCTCTATCCTAGCGAGTGTTTGGAATGAAGTAATTTTAAAACAAGATACAATTCAAGATTCCAACGATCGTTACTTAGCGAACCTTCAAAAAGGTGGTACTTACTCTGTAGTACCTCGGATTGCAGGTGGTGAAATCACTCCTGAGAAACTAATCGTAATTGGTGAAGTGGCTAAAAAATACAACTTATATACTAAAATCACCGGCGGTCAGCGTATCGACTTATTCGGAGCACCTGTGCATTTACTTCCTGATATTTGGGAAGAATTAGTGAATGCAGGATTCGAAAGTGGTCACGCATATGGTAAATCTTTACGTACAGTAAAAAGTTGTGTAGGTTCTACTTGGTGTCGCTTTGGTGTACAAGACTCTGTAAGCTTTGCTATCCGCGTAGAAGATAGATACAAAGGTATCAGAGCTCCACACAAAATTAAAATGGGAGTTTCCGGTTGTGTGCGTGAGTGTGCAGAAGCACAATCGAAAGACTTCGGTATCATAGCTACCGATAAAGGTTGGAACTTATATGTATGCGGGAACGGTGGAGCTAAGCCTCAACACGCTCTCCTATTTGCTCAAGACATCGACGAAGAGACTTGTATCCGTTACATTGATTTAATCATGATGTTCTACATCAAAACAGCAGAACCACTTGCGCGTACTGCTACTTGGTTAAACAAAATGGAAGGTGGCTTAGATTACTTAAAAGACGTCATCATAAATAATAGCTTAGGTATCAATAATCAATTAGAAGCAGAAATGCAATTGTTACTTGATACTTACCACTGTGAGTGGAAAGAAGTAGTAGAGAATCCGGAATTAAGAAGACGTTTCAAAACGTTTGTTAACACTCCGGAAGAAGATCCTGAAATGGCATTCGTTGAAATGCGTGATCAGAAAAAACCAAGCAATTGGAAAGCTTAATCAATTACTACAAGACCCTAAATCTTTACTATTATGACACCTGCAACAACAACTGATGTAACATGGTTCAAAGCCGCTTCTGTTAATGATATACCTGAAAATGGTGGTGCTTGCGCCCTTATTGAAGGAAAACAAATTGCTATTTACAATTTCACTCGTAGAAATGAATGGTATGCTACGGACAACCTTTGCCCTCACCGTCAACAAATGATCCTCTCCAGAGGTATGATAGGTGAAACACAAGGAGAGCCGAAAGTAGCTTGTCCATTTCACAAAAAAGCCTTTAGCTTAAAGTCAGGTGCTTGTTTATCCGGTGATGATTACACCATCAACACCTACCCGATTAAAGTGGAAGATGGAATGATATATATTGGCCTGAATAAATAGTCAAACCTCCACGCTTTTGAAGAGTCCCGCCCCCGATAACCATCGGGATTCGGGGCTCTTTTTTTTTATACCACAATTGAGTAATATTGATATATGATTTCCTACGCAGAAGCTATTTCTATCATCCTGTCGCAAACTATGCCACTTCAAAAAGCAACACAATTGCTTTTAAAAAGTGTTGGTTATGTTTTAGCAGAAGATATTAAAGCGGATAGAGACTACCCTCCTTTCAATCGTTCTGCGGTAGACGGTTATGCTTTTTATAGTCCTGACAATATCGTTCCAGGTTCTCTAGAAATACAGGATATTATTTATGCCGGTGATAATTACACGGACATTGTTAGTCCGGGTTGTTGCGTTAAAATTATGACTGGTGCTGCCGTTCCTCCGGCATTAAACATTGTCGTAAGAAAAGAAGATACCATCGTTGAAGATACGACTGTTAAATTTATCTCTGATATAAAGCTAAGTCATTTTCAAAACATTGCTCAAAAAGGAGAAGATGCTGTTTTTGATTTCTTGATTTTAAAAGCAGGAACTCAAATAAAAAAACAACATATCCCAACTTTAGCAACGGTTGGTGGCGATCCAATAAATGTGTACGCTCCTCTTTCCATAGGTGTGATTACCACCGGAAATGAAGTAGTACCTGCTACTTCATCACATCTACAAACAACACAAATTCGAAACTGTAATACCTACAGTATTCAAACTATATTAGCATCTTATCCGGTGGAAATAGAAGCTACTCATGCGGTAGATCAAAAAGAACGATTCCAAGAATCAATAGAGAGCTATTCAAACAAAGACATCATTATCCTAACGGGAGGTGTATCTGCAGGAGACACCGATTACTTACCGGAAGTATTGTCCTCCTTAGGATATACTTGCCTATTTCATAAAGTAGCCATCAAACCGGGAAAACCTATTTGGTTCGGTAAGCATACAAAACGTAATCAGATTGTTTTTGCATTACCCGGAAATCCCTATTCTGTTCTAACAGCATTAAAAATTTTTGTAGAGCCTTTTTTATTAAACGTTTTAAGACAGAGTCAATCCACTTCAATGATTCATATTAACGGAAATAGGAAAAAGAAAAATACGTTAGATGAGTTTCTACCTGTAAAAAAAACAGACTTTGGTTATGAACTCATTTCTATTAACGGCAGCGGTGATATCACCAGCATTTTAAATGCGGATGGGATCATTCTACACTCTAAAGATTATACTGAAATAAATAATAGTATAGCTATACCCTATTATCCATTTTAACTACCATGCAGGGAATTTCTTTGTTCAAAATATTAGAGTATACCGCTGCATTAACAGGATTAATGGGTGTTGCATTTACCATCCGAAGATCCATTATCTCTTGGTATTTCGGATTTATAAGTGTATTGATTTATACTTATATTTTTTATCAATCCAAGTTATATTCGGATACGTTGCTTCAAATTTTCTATATCTCCTTTACCGTATACGGGTGGTATCAATGGAAATATGTGAAGATGGAAAATAATTCCCAAACAATCGTCATTCGAAAGGCTACCACTCAAGACTATAAAAAAGGAATATTTTTTTCATCTATTTTCAGCTTGCTACTCGTTTTCATTTTCAGTCAAACCGATGCTGAAAATATCTACTTTGATGCGATACTAACTTCTGCTTCCTTATGGGCAACCTATTGGATGGCTAAAAAAATAATAGACCATTGGATATTATGGATTATTATTGATAGTGCCTATGTTATTTTATATTTAGACAAACAACTTCCCGTAACAGCACTACTCTACGCTATTTTCGTAGGTATGGTTATAAAAGGATTTATTGACTGGAGAAAAGATTTACATGCTTAAACGAATTGTTTTATACGGACCTGAATCTACAGGTAAATCTACTTTAGCTGAACAGCTCGCCAAACATTATAATACTCTTTGGGTACCTGAATTTGCACGAGGATACTTAGATTTTAAACGAGAAGTATATGACCCATTTGGAAGAAAATCAAATGAAATATGTCAACCACAAGATATTCCTCATATTGTTATTGGTCAAATAGTACAAGAAGAAGCATTTCAATTACAAGCGAATCGTTTCTTATTCTGCGATACCAATCCTTTACAAACTAAAATCTATAATTTATATTACTACCATCGGGTGGATGATTGGCTGGAGAACGTTATTAGAGAACGTGTTTATGATCATTATCTACTGATGGATATTGACATTCCATGGGAGCCGGATCCATTAAGAGACCGTCCGGATCCGGATGACCGTAGGAAGCTTTTTAATCTATTCAAAGAAGAGTTGGAGGCACATCAGTTCCCTTACTCTGTCATCAAAGGAGCAGAATCCAATCGATTAGAAGAAGCTATAAAAATACTGGATGCCTTATAATAAAAAGCCCCGATATACGTCAGGGCTTTTTTATTAATCCATTTACTCAATAGGTTTCGAAAGTTTCAATATTCCCTTCCCTACTTTCATCACAAAAATTCCTTTTTGATCATGTAGGCTTTTCATCATTTCTTGATGAAGCAAAGGCATCACGAGCGCATCATCTCCAAATACTTGTGTACTCATACCATTCACTTCTACACTTATTTTAGATTCTTTTTTAAGTGCTTTAATAAACTGAATGATGGTTTGTTCATACCCTTCCATTAAGGGATAGAAACTAATTTCTACTGATATATCCATTAAAACTTAGCTGATAAAGTGACCATAACATTTCTTGTAGCTGCAGCAAAATAACTTGGTGCTGTTGTATTCGTATAAGTACCACCATTTTGAGTTAATGAATACCCCAAAATATTTACGCTACCGGTATGCGCATACAACTGATTAGTAATATTATTTACTTGTACACTTAGCGCATAATCACCGGATTTAATCCATCGATTAAACTTCATAGTTGCTCGTGCATCAATAAACCCAAAGGCTGGTAATGTTAAAGACTCTGCATTGGAATTATCCAAGAAAGTCTTCGCCATATATTTCCCTATAATTTCAACCGACAATATATCATTATAATTATAACGAACACCTTGATTTAAAATAAAAGATGGAGTATAAACTGGTGTTACATTATTATATGTTACGATGGTATCACGTAAATAATTACCTCCATTATTTAATATGGAATATTTTTGATTAAACTCCTTGATTCTATTATAAGACAAAGAGGTAGAATTTATCAATGAAAATGATTTAGAAATTTTATAGGTTAAATCTATTTCGACACCTCTTCTAAAACTGGATTTTGTATTACTTCTTAGAGGAAATCCGAATGAATTCAACTGACCGGTTTGAACAATTTCATTTTTAAATTCCATCGCATATACATTTCCTTGAAATTGCCATTTATCATTTTTAACACGTGTCCCTGCTTCTATATCAATAACATGTTCCGGCTTTACATCGGACTGCTTCACATCAAAATTAGCTCTATCATCCGTCAAATAATCCAATCTAGCAGGTTCTCTAGATGTAGCTCCTACAGACGCATACAGCGAAGTAGATTTAGTTAATGTATAAGTTAGACCTGCTTTAGGATTAAAGAAAACCCAATGCATATTTTCAACATTAAACGTATCACGGTAAATAGGTTTATCCTCGGCTTTATATCGGAAAGAAGAATAACGAACTTGTAAATCGATAAATGAAGTTAATTTACTTGTTATTGCATGGGTATTTTTGAAAAACATACTTACTTCATTTTTATATCCTGTATTAAAATACGCTTCATGTGTAGGATCATATCCCGCAGGAAAAGCAGATGCCCAAGGTACCGTCATATAATGATCAGCTGCAAAAGCATTGGCATGAACACCTAAATACATATCACCTTTCGAATACGTATGCTGTAAATATCCGAAGACTCCGTTAAATCGCTGTTTCAAATTATACCGAGCCATAAAATCTGCTGTCGGACTTCCATTGACATCCGGCATATTCATGAGAGAATAATACCAGTCGTTAAAACGTACATCAAACCATCCGGTATTGTTCATATGATATAAGGATGCTGACATTTTCCAACGTGAATTGAACGATTTAGAATATTGTAATTGTATTACATTCTGATTAAAATAATCCGTCTCAGCAGTTGTTAAGGGATTAAATTTTCTATTGGTATCTAAGTCACCTTTACTAATACCAACATAAGCGAGTTTATTGGCAGCATAACCACCCCAAACATTCAACTTCAACACGGATTTATTTCCGTATTTAGCCGCACTAAAGAAATAAGATTTAATATTGGATCCGGAATGATCTCTATAACCATCCGTATTAATCTGACCCACTCTACCATAAAAAGCAACTTTACCCGGTAACATACCTGTATTCGCTTCTACTGTAACACGCGAGGTATTAAAACTACCATAACCTAAATGAACAGTGGCATTAGGTGTAGATGATAAATTCGTTGTAAGTATGTTAATAGCCCCACCAAACGCAGAGGAACCATTCGTACTTGTACTTACCCCTCTTTGAATTTGTATTTTCTGCGCTGAACTTGTTAAATCTGCAAAATTATTAAAGTAAAAACCTTGATTTTCGGGATCATTAATAGGTATGCCATCAACCGTCAAATTAATTCTTGTTTGATCAATACCACGCATCCTAAAATAAGTATAACCAATACCTACCCCATTATCCGAATATGCATTTACGGAAGGAGTATTATTAATTACATAGGGTACATCATAACCATAATATTTATTTTGAATCTGAACTTTGTTTAATTCTGTAATGGTAACCGGAATTTTATCATCTGCCCGAATGGCTTGTATGACGACGGATTCATTCACTTCCGACGGAATCAATTCTACAATCAGCGACTGAATATCTCCGGAAACTTGGATCGTATCCTCATAAGTCGAATAACCGGTATAGGATACCAACAATACATAACTACCCGAAGGAACATTTTTTAAAGTAAAAACACCTTCATGATTAGAAGTTGTTACACCTATACCTTTAACAGAAACATAGGCAGAAGGCAATACCTCTTGAGTATTTTTATCTTTAACCGTACCTGAGATTTGAAAGAGTGCCGCTTGGCAAATAAAGAGTAGATGTGCTAACATAGGTTCATTATTAATTGAACCCGGATGTGAAGTGAAAACAGTAACATCTGTTCCTTTTCCCTACGCGACCATTACGCCGATCAGGTTCTAAGGGTAAATCTCAGTTTTGATAATCAAAACACCCCCAAAGGTTCACTACAAAGTTACTAGCTAACGGTAAATATCCAAACAGTTATTTTTCCTCTAATTCCTGAGGAGAATTCACATTTCTGAAAAAAGAACTCCAACTTTCCGGAGATAGAATCGTCTGAATATTGGATAATTCTATTATTTGTTTGAAACTATTCTTTTGCAACTGTCCGCTATAATGCAACCAGGCAATTTTACGTAACATTTCTTTAGTATAAATACCCGGCAAAGGTTGTACAAAGGAATCTTTGGTTTCATATACAAACACCTCATGTCCATATTGTCCTTCGAGATATTCATTCATTAAATATTCAAGGACTTCCTTGGTTAAAAACGGCATATCCACCGGAAGTATTAACCAATCATAATCAGGGTATTTTTCATAAGCACTCAATACTCCGTTTAATGGGCCATCCATCGACACAGAATCAAAAACAAACATCACATCCGAATATGACTTATAATTATTCGATTGTTCTTCACGAATAGAAACATAAGTCTGCAAGCCTACACTTTGAATTAAACGCTTACTTATTTCAAAAAAAGTAGCATTCCCCAAAGAAGGTAAACGTACAAATGACTTATCCGTCCCCATTCTGCTACTTCTGCCGCCGCAGAGCAAGAGACAAGCTAGCTTTTCAATTTCGTTGGAAGGATTACCGCAGTACATAATTAAGACGTTGAACAGCTACAATTATGTCCCCATTCAGAAGTTCCATCTTTAAAAAATTCACGTTTCCAAATCGGAGCTTCATGTTTTACTCGATGAATAATATATTGATTCGCTTCGTAAGCTTCTTTTCTATGCTTGGAGGCTGTAATCACTATCACTGCCGATTCGCACACTTGAACTTTACCTGCTCTATGCACACACAAAGCAATGGGTAAATCCCATTTTTGTTTAGCATCTGCAATAATGCCACTGATGACATTTTCAGCTAAAGTCTCGTGGACTTCATATTCCAAATAGTCTACTTCTTTTGTTGAATTGGAGCGCACTTCCCCACTAAACAAAACTACCGCACCGGTAAAAGGATGATGCGCCTTTTGAATAAACTCAAAAGGTAAAATAGTTTCGTGAGATATTTTCTTATAATCAACCTCCACTGGAAGGTGGGATAATGCATAACTCTTCATAAGCTGTTATGTTATCGTCTAATTTTAATATAGCAGTATTCGTCGCTACTCTACTTTGACTCAAAATAGTGGCAGCATCCGGATAATTCAATTTCAAAAGCGCAATTAAGTCAGAGACAGAAGAAACAGATTCAACTTCTGATTCCACAGGCATAAAGTCTTTCAAAACAGCAAACACTTTTATCTTCATCCTCTAACCTCCAATATACTTCATGCTTAATTCACTTCCAGTAAACTTCACTTGCTTCTCCGCCAAAGCATTTCTCAACACATGAATCAACTCATTTCCTTTTACATCTTTTACATTAAAAGACTTAGAAGAACTTAGACAACCGAAGATAGAACCATACGAATCTAATCTTAGTCGGTCGCAGTCCATGCAGAAAGGTTCTGAATCATTCGCAATTACACCAAACTTCCAACCGTTGCCCGTCATCCAATAATTAGAGGTAGAAGCGTGAATTCTAGGTAGTCGAGATATAGTGGTTATTTGAGAAATCACATCAAGGATTTCTTGTTGACTTACCCAATAAGAGTCTTTCGAGTGATTTAAATATCCCATAGACATCAACTCTAAAAAACGGATGGAGATGTTTCTATTCCCTGCATATTCGAGCAATGGAATAATTTGGTGTTCATTTTTATTTTTAATAACTACAGAATTCAACTTCACTTCTACTCCTGAAGCTAATGTGTCTTCTATAGCATCTAAGACAACTCTCAATTTATTCACTCCGGTAATTTGATGAAAGGTATTCGGGTCAAGTGCATCTAACGAAACATTAATAGAAGTCAATCCCGCCTCTTTCAATGCTTTTATTTGCTGAGATAATTGTAATCCATTAGTTGTTATTTTTATATTTTCAATTCCAATATCTAATATACCTTTAATTAATTCCGGTAGCTTTTTAAACAAGAGAGGTTCACCTCCTGTCAATCGAATTACATTTAATGGATTAACCATATGTATCGCAGAGATAATAGACATGTATTCATCTATTGTTAAAGACGATATTGTTAAAGAATGTTTATTCGATTGAAAACTTCCACCTGGACTTACACAGTATACACAAGCCATAGAACAAGTATCAGCAACACTCACACGCAGTGTTTTGAATCTTCTTCCATAGTCATCGGTCACTTGAGGTATCAATTCATGCATGAATTCCTAAGGTATGTTGTGTAATAAACAAAGAAAATTCATTTTTACCTGTTTCACAAACAGAACAACAATAATTATCAGGTAATTGATCAAAAGGAACTCCTTTTTCGATTCCATTTAATTCATCTCCGTATTCCGGATCATATTGAGTTAAACAGGAATTACATTGATATATAGGATATTTAGATATTTTAGGAGCTTTATTCACCGACTGGGAGGACACAGTTCCGGACTTCTTTTCTTTCTTATTTTTATAGAAAGACTCCATTAAATAATGAACAAAAGAAGGCAATTCCTTTTCCGGAATATGATCCATAAATGGTTTCACCTTAGGATCATTCGGATTAAAGGATTCTTTATATTTTATATGAAATCGACTAAAATACTTTTTACCGAATAAAGTAAACAATCCTTCTTCTTTAATACTAATAGAATAGAAGGTATCATGTAAAGGTGTATTAACACCTATAATCATTCCTTCGCAACGAGCATCTTGTTCAGATAATAGATGACTTATTTTCTGACGTAAAGCAAACGCGCTTTCATCCCACTCGTTACAGTTCCAACACAAATCAATAGCGGCATGTCCGGTATTAATATTATGAACACCTAACACATCTTCCCAAACGGAAATATTTGCTTCGGAAATATTTTTAATCATAATACTATCCCATGGCGTCACATAAAGACTTCCTACGTTCGTATCTAAAGCAGCTACAGCAAATGCATCCAGCGCATTAATAGTAAACTTATTGGATTTGCTAAACATTCCTAGCCAAAACTTCTCCCCCATTGGATGAAAACCTTCTTGACAGAAATAATGATAATCCGGTATCTTAGGAAGGCGATCTACATTTTTAAAATTCCAATGATCTTTTTGATATACCTCCGACATCACTACATCTATAGTTAGCACAGCATGTTTTCGAATAGACTTTTCTACCATATCTGTTAGAGTAGGAATGTGCTCTGTATTCACCATGACAGGCAACCACTCAGACATTTTCTTTTGAGGAATATTAAGGTAGACATACCAAAAGTTTTCCTGTTGAGAAGCAATAAAGTTCACCCAACCAGTAAACAATGGTACTGCATACTGATCCGGATCGACAATATTAACAGGCAACAAAGGTTGAACTTCAAAACTTTCAACTACATCTCTATAATAACCTTCCGTTAACCATATTTTTGTTTTTAAAATATCTTTAACAACACCGGAGGTCACAATATTATATTCATTACCTTCACCAAATAAATAGTGAACATCAACCGTATCTAACCTCTCCGCTAAATCTTTCAACTTAGCTTCTTGAACATAAAAACGTAATTCTTGTCGGTTACCTACATACAAATAGTCTGCACCTGCTTGATGAGCAGACATGGATATTTTTCTAAGATCACCGGGAGAAACAATCCCACCATTGGTAAATATTGTTACAGGAATAAGATTAGACATGAGCTACCTCCTTTTCTGTTTTCGCCATACATCTCTCTAATATTGCTTTGACTTCCGGCTTACAACTTCCACAACCTGTACCTGCTCCGGTAGTATTACAAAGCGTTGTAAAATCTGAACAACCAGACTTAATTGCCTTTTCTAAGTTACCATCTCCTACACCATTGCAACTACAAACTAATTTACCGGCAATTGGATCTTTAGCAGGTCCACCCGACACAAGTAATTGCGCTCTCTTCTCTCCTAACTCCGTTTGAGCTTTTATTAAACCTCTAAATTCGTTAAACTCCGTTTTATCACCCATTAAAATAGCCCCTACTAAACGGTCTTGATAAACGATACATTTCTTATAATACCTGCGGTGTTTATCCATAAATACGATTTCTTCATACCCTTCTTCACTGGCCGGCACTTCAATCATACCTATTGAACAAAGTTCTACACCATGAACTTTTAAAATATTCATGCTTAAACTTCCTTTGTAGAATGCCGTTGGATCACCATTCAAATGAGCTACTAACACATTTGCTTGTTCTTCCGCTGCAGCTGTAATACCAAATAACATCCCATTACATTCTGCAATCTCACCCATAGCGTATATACTTGAATCAGCAGTTTGCATGTATTCATTTACGATAACACCACGATTAGTTGGCAATCCACACTCTTTTAATATTTCAATATTAGGTTGAGTACCAATAGCAAAAAGAACAGATTTACAATCAATCTTTCTACTGCTTCGTAGTCGAACACTTTCTACCTCTTTTTCTCCATTAATATATAACACTTCGTCATTAAAGAATACATCCATACCTCGATCGTTCAATTCTTGAACTAACAAATCAGCCGCCGTTTTATCTAATTGACGATCCATTAATCTATTGGAACGCTGGATAACAGAAACTTTCATCCCTATCTCGACTAAAGCGTCTGCCATTTCAAGTCCTAATAATCCTCCACCAACAACTACGACCGAATCACCACGACGTAATCGACTCAACATCTTGTCTGTATCTTCTTTTTGGCGAATAGTATAGATACCATCTAAATCAGGAAGACTTTTCAATCGAGCTGCTCTACTACCGGTCGCTACAATTAATCGATCGTAAGAGTAACGAACTCCGGAAGCATCGATAACGATTTTATTTTCTCTATCAATCTGAGTAATGCGTTGACGAATCACATGAACATCTAACTCATTCCATTCCGGTTCTTCTAGCTTTTGTAAATTCTTCCATGTTTTATGTCCGCTTAGATATTCCGGCAACAATACTCGATTGTAAAAAGGATTAACCTCACTGCTAAACACGGTTAGCATATCTTCGAAATTTACTTCTCTATGTTTTTTAACAAATTCACATGCCGCAGCACCGGCACCAATGATAATGATATGTTCTTTTTTCTTCTTATATAATTCTACTTGAACCGCACTGTATTTAAAATCCGGTTCTTTCGATTGAGGGTCTACTAAATTATTGGTTATATTATTAGCTCTGGAAAAATTACTTTGCATAATTTTTCCCCAGTGCATGGGAAGAAATACAACACCTTTACGAATATCTTCTGTAATCTTAACAGCAACCTGTACTCTACCACGGCCATTATAAATAACAGCAATAGCATCTTGAGTTAAACCTCTTTCAGCTGCATCCTCCGGATGAATTTCTAAAAAAGGTTTAGCAATATGAGTATTTAACTTTCTTACTTTACCTGTACGAGTCATGGTATGCCATTGATCACGTATTCTTCCGGTGGTAAGAATTAATGGATAATCAGGAGATGTAGGTTCGGATTGATTATCTTCTTGTACCGTTCCAATCTGTGCTCTACCGTTTGGAGTATAAAATTTATTATCGGTAAATAATCGTGGTGTTCCCGGATGACCAGGACTAGGAACCGGCCATTGGATACTTCTCTTTTGAATTAAATCAGCATAGGCTAAACCACTGATATCAATGTTCGTATTTTTGGTAATCTTAGTATACTCTTCGAATATACTTGCTGCGTTGGGATAGTTGAATGACTTCTCCCATCCCATGGCATGAGCAAAACGAGTTAGTATTTCAATATCAGGAATTGCTTCACCAGGAGCGTCTACTACTTTATTCAAGTAACTAATACGACGGTCAGAGTTAGTCATCGCACCTTCTTTTTCCATATAAGCTGCTGCCGGTAATATCAAATCAGCATACTCAATTGTATCCGAACGATTCGAAATATCTTGAACGACTACAAACTTTGCTTTTTTTAAAGCTGCCTCTACATTATGCGCATCCGGTAAACTCACTAATGGATTCGTACAAATAATCCATACCGCTTTCATCTTACCACTTTCTAAATGCTCAAACATTTCAGTGGCAGTAAATCCGGGCTTCTCTTGAATATGATTTACACCCCAGAAATCCGCTACACGCTGACGATGTTCAGGGTTGGCTAAATTCATGTGTGCCGGTAACAAGTTAGCTAAACCTCCTACTTCACGTCCACCCATAGCATTGGGCTGACCGGTTAAAGAGAAAGGACCGTTGCCCGGCTTACCTATTTTACCGGTGATTAAAGAGATATTGATGAGAGCTATATTTTTCTTTACACCAATCACACTCTGATTTAGGCCCATCGCCCACATAGAGATATAACCTTTGGCTTTCCCTATAGCGATAGCAGCTTCATAAATTAGATTGGGTGATACATCACATAATGCCGCATACTCCTCTAAAGTATGTAGCATTACTTTTTCTTTTAAAGCTTCAAATCCATCGGTATGATTTTGAATAAAAGATTTATCTATTAAATTTTCTTCAATTAAAATTCTGGAAATCGCATGATACAAATAGATATCTGATCCTGGTTTTAATGGCAAGTGAATATCAGCGATGGAACAACTTTGCGTTTTTCGAGGATCAGCTACTATAATTTTCACATTCGGATTGGCCGCTTTGTGCGCTTCTATACGACGGAATAAAATAGGATGACACCAAGCCGGATTAGCACCGGTGATAAAAAAACAATCCGCTAGTTCAATGTCTTCATAAGAGATAGGAACCGAATCTTCACCGAGAGTAGATTTATAACCTACCACCGCTGAACTCATACAAAGACGGGAGTTGGTATCAATATTATTGGTACCGATAAAACCTTTGGTAATTTTATTTACTAAATAATATTCTTCTGTTAAACATTGGCCTGATACATAAAAACCAACTGAATCCGGACCGTATTTATTAATAAGGGATTTAAAAACGGAGGCAGCGCGTTCAATGGCTTTATCCCAAGAGGTTCTCTGCAAAGGCATGGAACGATTGCTACGCATCATAGGATATAACAAACGGTCGGACGTGTCCATAGCGGCATAATGTAAATTCATACCTTTGGAACACAACATTCCTTTGCTGGCGGGATGAGAAGTATCACCTTCCACCTGTACTGTACCGTTGGGGTATTTGTGAATTTGAACCCCGCAACCTACTCCACAATAAGAACATGTAGAGGTTGCTGTTTGACGCACCGTTGACATAATGGTAACCAAATTGTAGTAAAAGGGTTATTAAATCGGTTCTGATTCAATAATTAAATATATAAAAAAAGGTGAATATACGTACGTATTTATACTTATTTTTAAGAAAAAAATTAGATAAGTACAAAAGAATATACATATAATAAAAAAGAGGAGCCCATTTGGCTCCTCCACACCCTTTTACTAACTGTCAAGACTTATATTAAGCTGCATAAGCATCCATCAATAAGTATAACAGCTGGTCTCTTATCGCCTTATATTCAGGGCTGGCCACAAAGGTTTTCTTTTCTCTTGGCCTTGGAATATTTACTTCAATGATTTCACCAATAGTGGCAGCAGGTCCATTCGTCATAACAACAATTTTGTCTGACAAAAAGATAGCCTCTTCAATATCATGTGTCACCATTACAATTGTTTTCTTTTGTTCATCCGAACTCCAAAGAGCAGTAAGTTCTTCGTGTAACGAACTTTTTGTTAGAGCATCTAATGCGCCAAATGGTTCATCTAATAATAAGATATTAGGATTGATAGCAAAAGCGCGAGCAATAGCTGTACGCTGTTTCATACCACCGGAGATTTGTTGTGGCGATTTATCTCTATGATTCATCAACCCTACTTTACCCAGATAGTATTCTACTATTTCTTTTTTCTCTGCTTTTGATTTTGTAGGAAATACAGAATCTACAGCTTGATATACGTTGTCAAACACAGACATCCAAGGAAGTAATGAATAGTGTTGAAACACGATACCTCTATCCGGGCCCGGAGCTGTAATAGTTTTGTAGTTTACGATTACTTCACCTTTGGTTGGTTTCACTAAACCACCAATGGAGTTAAGAATAGTTGACTTACCACAACCTGAGTGACCAATCAAAGAAACGATTTCACCTTTCTTAATATTTAGGTTTACATTTTTCACTGCGGTATAGATACCTTTTGGTGTAGGGAATGAAATATCAACACCACGTATTTGTATACCTAATTCAGAGTGGTATACTGATGTGTCTTTTATGTTTAATGGAGTTTCCATAATAATTTATTAGTTCAAGGGTGTAACTGAATATTTATTATTTATAAGAGAATTTATTTCCAATGAATAAGAACAAACGATCTAACAAAAGACCAACTGTACCTATGATGATAATAGCAGAAATCACTTTTTCTAAACTTAAAGCATTCCAACTATCCCAAACGAAGAACCCAATACCTGTCCCACCGGATAACATTTCACCGGCAACAATTACTAACCATGCTACACCAATACTTAAGCGTAAACCTGTAATCATGTGAGGAATTGAATACGGAAGTAAAATTTTAAAGATGTATCTGTAGGTAGAAAAACCAAATGCTTTACTTACGTTTCTGAAATCATCCGGAATAGATGCCACACCTACGGCGGTATTAATTAAAGTAGGCCATAGTGAAGTAATAAAGATGATAAACACAGTAGCAGATCCGGCATTTTTCAATGCAACCAAACCAATAGGAAACCAAGCTAATGGAGAAACCGGTTTCAAAATTTGAACAATTGGATCAAACATTTTGTAAAACATTTTATTTGCACCCAATAACATTCCAAATGGAATAGCAAATAATGTTGCAAAGAAAAAACCTTTAGCAACTCTTTCGATAGAATAATATAACTGAAGGCCAATTCCTTTGTCATTTGGTCCATAATCATAAAATGGATCTCTAATCATTTCCCAAAGAACAGTCAATGTTGGAAGAGGTCCCGGTAAATCTCTATTCAAGTAAGCGCTAGCCCCTTCCCACATCAGTAAGAATAAACCTATTCCTACCATAGAAAGTACAAAGTTGATTACAATTTGTTTAGCTTTATAAAACCAGGCGTTAAATACGGGTGCACTAAGTGCACCCGCTGTTTTTTCAGCTAAACCAGGTATGATCGTTTTCATAGTGATAGTTTTCATATCTAGTAAACTTTAATAATTATTTTTTACAAACACTTAAGTAAGCTGAAGGTTTTGTAGGATCAAATGGTGCTGTAGGTTCTATAGTAGTTGCAAAAGAACTCATGTCATCATTTGGAATAGCAACTCCCATTTCAGTAGCAACTTCTTTATATAAATCCTGCATCAACACTTTATCTACTACTTCTTTATAGTCAGGTTCCTCAGTCAAATAACCAAAACGAACATACTGAGCCAAATACCAGTACATATGAGCACGTCTTGGGAAGTTAACTTGACCTTTCTTATGGAATAACATGTAATCATCTACATAAGTAACTTGACCTTGATTACATCCTAAGTCATAGATACCTGCTAATCTATTTTCAATAACTGCAGGAGCAGCATTTACATAACTAGCAGCACCGATCACAGTTGCGGATTGTTTTCTGTTAGCACCGTTATCTAATAACTTACATGCTTCCATTACCGCTTTCATTACTTTCTTCAATTGATCTCTTTTACCTTCCGCAAAAGCTTTATTTACAACCAAAGCTTTTTCAGGATGGTGTTTCCAAATATCTTGAGTAGAAATATGAGTAAAACCTACAGATTGTGCTACCGCTACACCATTCCATGGCTCACCAACACAATACCCATCCATGTTACCAACTTTCATGTTAGCCACCATTTGTGGAGGAGGGATTGTAATAATTTTAACACCTTTCTGATTTACACCTGCATTAGCTAACCAGTTTCTCAACCAGATATCGTGTGTTCCACCCGGAAAAGTCATGGCAAAAGTCACTTCCTTACCTGATGTTTTACGTGCATCTACAACACCTTTCACTTTGTTTACTTGTTTGAAACCTACTTTACCACAAAAGTCATTGGATAAAGTAATACCTTGACCATTTGAACTAATGATCATAGCAATTTTCATTTCTGAACCTGCTTTTCCACCTACACCAGTGTATACTGATAGAGGCATACTAGACAAACAATGTGCAGCTTGTAATTCTCCAGTTAACAGTTTATCACGTACGTTTGCCCAAGAAGCTTCTTTGGTAACCATTACGTTAACACCATATTTTTTAAACAAACCATATTCTTTAGCCATTACAACCGGCGCGCAATCCGTTAATGGAATAAATCCAATTTTAATAACTTCTTCTTGAGAAAATGAATTCTTAGCTGAAGGTAACATCAATAGCCCTACTCCTATTCCTGCAAATAAGGCGATCTTTCTAAACATCTTTTTCATATATATTTTGAGTATAAAAGGGTTTCAAATTATTTAACCTGAGCATCTTGAATTTCTTTCAACGACTTATTCGCTGCATCTAAATCTCTTCTCAACTCTCGTAATTGAGTATTGATTGCTTGAGTAAAGTCTGGTCTAATATTGATAGAGAAATATGCCCAATGTGCAGTTAAATCTTTTTCTGCATTATTAGTAATTCCTGCTACAGGTTTGATAGCTGCCATTGTTTCAGTTGCAAACATTACTGAGTAACCTAATTCAAAGCCTACCATTTTAGTTAAGTTATAATTCAATACCATATCGATTTCAGTACCTAAATTAGAACTCATTTTATCTGTTAAATCTGCAGTTGATCTGTTAGCTACTTTATTTGCTGCTAAGAATTGATGCGCTGCTACGTATAAAGAAGTTTTATCAGAGAATTTATATCGAGCTGTTAAGTTGAAGTTTAATAAACCTGGAACTCTAGCAATACCACCGGTAGTTTGATTGAATGGATCTGCTACATAGAAATAATCCATGTAACCCCAGAATTTATGCGGTGTACCGTATAATGGGTCAAAAGCACGATTAACAGTTGATGTAGAATCTAAAGTATTGTTACCGGATAAGAAGTCAACTCCAGGTCCGATGTTGAATTTTCTTCCTAATTGAAAATCTGTTTGTAAAAATGCCATATAAGCATCCATTGTTTTACCTGTTCTGTCTTTGTTACCTTGATAGTAAACACCCGCATCAATTTTATGAGTACGTTTGATTTGACCATAGTAAGACAATCCAAATGTTTGACGGCTCCATACACCTCTTGTTGGAGTGAAAGCGCCTGCACCACCTTTATTTTTTTGAAATGCGTCATTAAAAAACAAGAAAGCTAGTTTTGAATAACCAATCTCTTTAGATAAGTACACATATTGCATTGCCTTATACATATTGGTAATACCATTTGTTCCGGCAGGAGCAGCAATATTAGCACCATCTGTACCTGTAACTGTTACAGGGATTGGATAATAGTTAGTACCGTTATTTTTAATTTCTCTCGTTTGGTTAAATGCAAAGCCTGCATCAAATTTCCATGTTCTATAATGCGTCTTTAATACAATCGCATCATGACGACGACCTTGTTGTAACCAATCTAAACCACCTAATAATCTTTGATCATCATAAACTAATGCTTGTCGACCAGCTTTAATACTAAAATTGGAGAAACTCTTAAGTGTAGTAGTATCGTTTAAAATCACTTCACCCCATGCTTCGTGCACACCTAATTTATTACCATCAATTTGATTAATAGTAGATGCATCTTGTCCCCAAACGCGTACATCTTGAATGGCAGCAAAGAATCTGTATTTATCACCCGTTAAACCAAAATTCAATCGCATTCTTTGACTTATGAAAAATGAAGGAATAACTCCATCATAAGGTAATGTACCTTGTCCATATCTAAATTCTGAACGAGTTCTGTATTGTCCGGTAATAGACAATTGAGCCGATGCTAAAGTTGACCAACCTGCTGCTAGAATCAACAGTGCCCCCTTCATAATGGTTGTTTTGCTTAAGTTCATATTAATAAGTGATAAAAGGTTTAAGTAAATACACTTAGTTTGTCCGTTTAGTGTACGGATACAATATTATAAAAAATACGTATTACTTGTACGTATTACTACGTATTTTTATTACGTATTTATACAGATTCTTTAAAAAATACTATAAGTCCTATTTTTTACACAAAAAAATACCTGTCACAATGGACAGGTACGTATATTTTCCCACTTATATAATATAGAGTGTGTTATACAATTTTCTCTTCAATAGCTACTTTGACTAACTCGACAGCATTTTTAACCTTTAGCTTTTTCATAATATTAGCCCGATGCGTTTCAATCGTACGAACACTAATACCTAATCCATCAGCGATTTCACGGTTATTTTTACCATCAACAATCATTTTTAGAATACCGATTTCCCTTTTGGTTAAATCAAATTCATCCACTTCGGTGTCATTCGTCTTAAGATCTCCTTGACGCATTTTATTCAAATAACCATTTACTAATAGATTTGAAATAGTTGTATTAAAATACTTCTCTCCACCGGCTACGGTATTAATAGCCTTAATAAACTCCTCTTTGTCAACATCTTTCAACAAATAACCCATAGCTCCGGCTTCAACAGATTTCAAAACATATGTTTCATTATCATGCATAGACAAAATAATAACACGTGAAGGCACCTTCTTTTTAGTCAAAGCATCCGTAGCGTCAATACCATTCATTTCAGGCATGGCTATATCCATAATCACCACATCCGGTTCCAATTCAGATATAATAGTAATAGCTTCCTTGCCATTAGATGCTTCTCCAACTATTTTAATGTTTTTTTGATCCTTTAAAGTGGCTCTAACACCATCTCGAACAATACTATGATCGTCTACTAAAACTAAGGAAATCGTTTTCATACTGTTTTGTTAGGTAGTGGAACTTCTACTCTTATGGAAGTGCCTTCTCCGATTATGCTGTTAAATATAATATTTCCGTTCAATAAATTTACTCTTTCTTTAATGTTTGTTAATCCTCTACCTGATCCATCAATTTTTTTCTTATCACTTGGAATAAATCCATTGCCATCATCTTCGATTACAAGTATCAATTCATTACCTATTATCTGCATATCTATGATGACTTCTTTTGGCTCTGCATATTTCAACGCATTATTCATGGCTTCCTGAGCAATACGATAAAGATTAATTTCAAAATTCTTCTCATATCGTTGAATGGACTCTATCCCTGTGTAGGAAATATTTACGGTTTTAACATTTGCTGTCATTCGTTCGCACAAATGATGCAACCCGGCCGCTAATCCAAAATCGTGTAGCACACTAGGCATTAAATCAAATGATATTCGTCTTACTTCTTGTATTATATCTACAATCGCATTCTTTATCTGCTTTAACAAGCCTTTTTCTTCTTCATCTGATGGTTCTCCCATAGCTTGAATATTAAAGCGCAAAGCTGTCAGCATCTGACCTAATCCATCGTGTAATTCTCTCGCAATTTTTCTACGCTCTCTTTCCTGCCCTTCTAGTACAGATACCGTTCTAATCTTTTGTTCGCTTACACTATGTTTAAACTTCTCAGTCAAATCTGTATAGATAGCTATATACTGACCTATCGCATTATATTCATTATATACAGGAATAATTGTTGTATCTAACCAAACATAACTACCATCTTTTGCCTTATTTCTTATTTCATCATTCCAAATCTCACCTCCGGAAACGGTTTTCCATAAATGGTCAAAAAACTGTGGAGTATGATAATGACTGTTTACTAATTCCAATGAGCTACCAATCAACTCTTCGGATGGATATTTCATTACATCACAAAACTTTTCGCTCGCATAAGTGATTACACCGTAATTATCCGTCCTGATCATTAATGTGGCATGTTCCAACGCAAACGTAACATCTTTTAATTCTTTCAATGATTTAGTTAAGCTACTGTTACTCACTTTTAATTTTTGAGCAAGCGTGATAGCTTTTTGTTCTGCATCTATTAATTCTTCAATATTTCTTTCAATAGTTTTGGCAGCAGGTCTAAAAATAAAGAACCCTTCAAACAATAAGACAATCAGCGTTAATGAAAATAGTATAGTTTCAATCTTCTGTAAAAAAGCGACCTTTTCCCTAGCTTCAAAATCAAATCGATAAACAATTTTATTCATCAATTCTAAAAAAAGCTTTTCGTTATCTAATATATTACGAATACAGCTTTCTAATTTTATTTGATATTCGGGATCTGTCTTTTCTAATACAGCAATGGCCTTTGCATTATTATACACTATATAAAAATAAGGATCTGCTTGAGTAAATAAATCTGTGACAGCTTCACTCGTATTTTTAGGAAGCTGTAACGAATCATTTCCGTATTGCAATGCTAAGTGTCTAATCTCCCATTCGTTTGCTAATTGAAGTATAGCTGCATTTATATCTTCATATGTATTAACATCTAAAGCATCTCTTTTTAATAAACATAGTTTTGTTAGTTCCTGACTTTGATACCGCTGTCTTCCTGAAAAATTAACAACTCTAGAGTCACTTAGTTGATCTTGAATACTTTTCTGAATAATGAACTGTCCGGATATAGTCAATATAGCCACCATAGATAGCGCAATGATATATAGGCGCGTTAACCGTTGGGCTGATTGTTCCTTATATTCCAACGTTTTTTTTACTTCAGACTCCGACATACGTACTAATTTAAGTATTTATACATAATATTGCAGTATAAGCGAAAGAATATGTCAATGAATTGGAACTCTTTGGAACTCCTTTTAAAAAAGAAAGGCATTGGGCCGGAAGGAAGTAAACATTTAAACATGGATGATTTAAATGCTGTAGCAAAACTTCTACCTATTTCCACTTATTCATTAACAACTAAATGCACATTAATTACAGCACTACAAGTGCTGGATAGAACTCCTGATGAAGAAGCATTTATTCAATTATTAAACCATAATTTCGAAACGCTTCTTCCTAAAGAATTACATTTCCTTTTTAACCAAAAAATAGAACTTAAACTTGGAATCCTTCTACTTAAAGCCATTCGTAAAGAAGAACTTTCTTATGATGAAGCTACGGAAGCTATGGAGCTAATTTTATTTTCTGACACTCCTGAATATATCAAAGGGGCATTCTTAGAGGCCCTTCGTTTAAAGAGAGAAAGCTTCACCGAAAACAAAGCATTCTTTGATATTCTGTATAACTCTTGTGACAGACATCAGTCAACTTTACCTTTAATCATTGATATTGCTGATAGTTATGATGGATATGAAAGGCATTACAATATTTCCATTTTCATAGCAGCTACATTAGCCGCACTTGGCATTCCGGCATTAGTGCATGGAGCTGAATCAATGGCACCAAAATTTGGCCATACATCACGTCAAGTAGCTCAAATTTGTAGTTTAAAAACGCCCTCAACTCTTACTACAGCTAATGACCAACTGAGAGATCCTTCTATCGGCTGGACATACATTGATCAATCTGCATTTTTCCCGGCCCTTTATCAATTATGGACTATGCGCAAAGAAATGGTTAAACGTCCGTTCTTGGCTACGTTTGAAAAATTATTACAACCTATTCGCGCTATCAATGGAAACTTTATTATTAGTGGATATACTCATCCTCATTATAAAAGCGAAGTAATCAATCAAATTGCCAATCAAAAACTTGCTAGCAAAGCTATCATCATTAAAGGACTAGAGGGCTCGAGTACTCCTCCTCTAACAAGAGAAGCGGCTGCCATGTACTGGGATGGCAATACGATTATTGAAAAGACTTATCGTCCGAGTGATTACAATTTGACCATTGAACAGAAACCCGGAAAAAACACTTCAGCAGAAGATGCAGCACGCCTAGGCATCGAAGCATTAAATGGTGTAGAAAATGAGGTCTACTATTCTATTATATATTCTATCGGTAATATTTTTCAACTTCTAAATAAAGCGACAATCTCTGATTCAATTGTATTAATTTCTGAAGTATTAAAAAGTGGAAAAGCACTTCAACATTTAAATCGACTTAAGTAGCTTTTTTTACGATATTCATTCGCTTTTTCATTTGAAGGGACGGTTTCAATGGATTCCTTTTTAAAGGCAAAGGTATAACAGAAACTAATCGTGCCGATTGGTCTTCGGTTAACTTCTTGGCCGATTTATGGAAATAATGTTGTGATGCGGCTTCCACGCCATATATCCCTGGACCAAATTCAATGCAATTGAGATACATTTCCATGATTCGATCCTTTCCCCAAATTACTTCTATCAATACCGTAAAATAAGTTTCCAATCCTTTACGTAACCAATCTCTATACGGCCATAAGAAAATATTCTTAGCTGTTTGTTGCGAAATGGTAGAGCCTCCTCTAAATCGTTTGCTTTTAGTAGTTTGATTATACTTGTATGCTGCTCTAATTCCATTCCAATCAAATCCATGATGATCATAAAATTTAGTATCCTCTCCGGCTATTACTTGTTTTACCACATAAGGTGAGATTTTATCCAATGATTCCCAATCTTTATTAATCCCAACCCACTTACCTTCAGTTAATCCTTCTAAAATTCTAATAGCCATTAATGGTGTTATTGGAGGATTAATCCATTTAAATACCAATGTAACCTCTATGGTATAACAGAAAAAAAACAACAATGAATGTTTGAGTATTACCTTCCAAATTTTCATAAAAACAACCCTATCGAAGTGTTTGTAAGTTAGCATTTTTTTAATTGATTAGCAGTCTACAAGTGCTTAAATTGTATGTCTGATGAATACCTTTTACCCATGACTGAACTAGAAGCTGCTCATAAAATAGATGCGTTAACCGAACAAATCAATCATCATAATCATTTATACTATCAAGAAAACAAACAAGAGATAAGTGATTATGAATTTGATTTGCTTTTACACGAGCTCATTCAATTAGAAACTCAATTCCCTCACTTACGGGCAGCAGACTCTCCTTCTCAAAGAGTAGGTGGAACTATAACTAAAGAATTTGAAAGTATTACTCACCAATACCCCATGTTATCGTTGAGTAATACCTATAGTCCGGAAGAAGTCCAAGAATTTGAGGATCGTATCATAAAATCATTAAACAAGCAACCGGAATATATCTGCGAACTTAAATTTGACGGGGTGGCTATTAGTCTGATTTATGAAGATGGAGTTTTGATTCGGGCAATCACTAGAGGTGATGGAGTCAAAGGAGATGATGTCACTACCAATGTGAAAACAATCAAGAGTATTCCTTTAAGACTAAAAGGCAATAATTATCCTAAGCGCTTTGAGGTACGCGGTGAAATATTCTTACCATTAGCGGAGTTCGAACGAATCAACAAAGAACGTGAAGATATAGGAGAACCTTTATTAGCCAATCCTAGAAACACAGCTAGCGGTACCATTAAGATGCAAGACTCCTCCATCGTAGCCAAACGTAATCTTGACTGCTATGTATATTATCTATTAGGAGAACAGCTTCAAGTTAATACTCATGAAGAAGCATTACACAGTATGAAAAGCTGGGGGCTTCCCGTTTCTGATTCATGGAAAAAATGTTCCTCCATTGGTGAGGTCACTTCTTATCTGAATATCTGGGACAACAAACGTTTTGACTTACCGGTAGGAACAGATGGTGTAGTTATCAAACTTAACTCCTTGTTAGACCAAGACGAATTGGGTCTTACAGCTAAAAGTCCTCGTTGGGCAATAGCCTATAAATTCAAAGCAGAAGAAGTAAGTACACCACTACTATCTATAGAATATCAAGTAGGCAGAACAGGTGCCGTTACACCTGTAGCCAATTTAAAACCGGTTCAATTAAGTGGTACTACCGTTAAGCGTGCTACCTTACACAATGCGAACGAAATTGAGCGACTTGATTTACATGAAGGTGATACCGTTGTAGTTGAAAAAGGTGGGGAAATCATTCCTAAGATCACACGAGTTGTTACAGACTTTCGATTACCTAGTGCTAATCGCATTCAATTCATTGACAAGTGCCCGGAGTGTGACACTTCACTTGTTCGTTACGAAGGAGAAGCCGCCTATTATTGCCCAAATGAAAGTGGATGTCCTCCTCAAATCAAAGGTAAAATGGAACACTTCATTCAACGCAAAGCCATGAACATCGAAGGATTGGGGCCAGAAACAATAGAAACACTATACGATAAAAAACTACTATTAACAGTTGCTGATTTATATCAATTGCAAGAGTCAGACTTAATCACACTTGAGCGATTTGGTAAAAAGTCGATTGATAATTTATTAAATGGAATTCAAAAGAGTAAAGAAGCTCCATTCAAGGCTGTATTATTTGCTCTAGGAATTCGCTTTGTAGGTGTAACGGTAGCAGAAAAGCTGGCGCAACATTTTGTCACCATGGAATCCTTAGCGTCTGCAAGTAAAGAGACGTTACTACAAGCACCGGAAGTAGGTGAAAAGATTGCCGATAGTATCATTAGTTGGTTTCAGCAGGAAGAAAATCAGAGTTTAATCGAGCGACTTAAAAACGCCGGCCTTAAATTAGAATTGGACTCCAAAGATATCATTGCTGTTGAGTCTGATGTGCTAAACGGAAAAACATTCGTGATTAGCGGTGTTTTTGCCAAATACGAGCGCGACGAACTGAAAGAATTGGTGATTAAAAACGGAGGTAAAATTCTCTCCGGTGTTTCGGGCAAGCTGAATTATTTGTTAGCCGGCGATAATATGGGGCCATCCAAACTCGAAAAAGCCCAAAAACTAGGAGTTCAGATACTCTCCGAAAGTGAATTCGAAAAAATGATTGGTTTATAATGAGTTAATTTTACACATCCGCATAAAATTATGTGCGATTCTATTCAATATTAATAGATTATTCACGAAATTTGTGTGTAAAAATTTATCAAAGTGCAAACGTTTTACGGTACGGGCGTAGCCCTTGTAACTCCTTTTAATAAAGATCATTCCATCGACTGGAATGCTTATAAAAATCTTATTGAACATTCTATAACTAATGGTATCGACTACCTGACAGTTAATGGAACCACTGCAGAATCTGCTACTACTTCTTTTGACGAGAAGAAGCAGCTTTTAAAAGTTGCTTTAGAAGTCAACAATGGCAGAGTTCCTGTGATGTTCGGAATTGGTGGTAATCACACTCAAGAAATTTTGGATAAAATGACATCTATTAATTTCAAAGGGGTGGAAGCTATCCTTTCAGTATGTCCTTATTATAACAAACCTTCCCAAGAAGGAATATACCAACATTATAAATTATTAGCTGAAAACTCCCCTGTTCCGGTATTAACTTACAATGTTCCCGGAAGAACAGGTGTTAACATGAGTGCTAAGACAAGTATTCGCTTGGGTGAATTATCCAATATTTTAGGGGTTAAAGAAGCGAGCGGCGATTTGGTTCAAATGCTGGAAATTAACAAAAATACGAAGGATGAATTCTTAGTAATTGCAGGTGATGACTTATTAGCTGTTCCGGCTATTTCAATTGGAGCAGTTGGAGCTATTTCAGTTTTAGCAAATTCGTTCCCTAAAGCTTTTTCTGATATGATAAAATCAGCTTTACAATCTCGTTTTCAACACGCGACTGAAATACTGAAATCATTTACAGAAATCAACCCATTAATGTATGAAGAAGGAAACCCGGTAGGTGTTAAAAACCTAATGAGTCAAATGGGAATGATGAATGACACGGTACGTCTACCTCTAGTATCGGCTAGTGATTCATTAGAGAGTAAAATCAAAAATGCACTTTCTGCGTATCAAAAGAATGTTTTGGTTGTTTAAACCAATAAATACAGTCTATACTAATAAAAAAGTCTCCTAAAATTTAGGAGACTTTTTTATTAATCTTCATCCGTATTTTTCATCTCTTGAACTTCAACTCTGATATCTTGAGCTAAGTTTTTTAAATCTTGCATCCCTTTACGTACTCTAGTACCGGCTGCGCTGTTTTGTTTTTCATAGAACTTTACAAAGTCAGGCTCTAAGGAAGCAATTAAGTCTTTAAGTTGTTGTAATCTGTTCATCGTTAATTAAAAAGTTAATAGGTTTACACTAACATGTAATGAAATTATAAAAAAAAAGGGCAAAAACCAATTTTTTGCCCTTTTTTAGAAAATATTACATCCCTTATACAGGCATGTTTGTCAAGCTCTTGCTATAAGCACCATTCTTTAATTTCTCTGCAATGTCAGAGAATGCATTGATTGTTCTCTCCACATCAGCAAGTGTATGTTCAGCTGTAGGGATCAAACGAAGCATCATAACCCCCTTAGGAACAACAGGATAAATAACAATAGAACAGAAAATTCCATGATTTTCTCTCAAGTCTATAATCATTTGAGCAGCTTCCATTTCGGTACCACTTAAGAATACCGGAGTAACCGGAGACTCAGTTTTACCAATATTAAAGCCTTTTGCCTTTAATCCGGATTGTAAAGCCTTCACTACATCCCAAAGTTTAGTACGTAATTCAGGTTTTGTTCTCAATAACTCTAAACGCTTCATGTTACCTACCACAAATGCCATAGGTAATGTTTTAGCATAAATTTGAGATCTAGAATTATATTTCAAGTAGTTAATGACATTTTCTTTAGAAGCAACGAATGCACCGATACTTGCCATTGATTTAGCAAATGTAGAAATATACACGTCTACACCATCTTGAACACCTTGTTCTTCTGCTGCACCAGCACCTGTAGGTCCCATTGAACCAAAACCATGTGCATCATCAATTAACAATCTGAATTGATATTGCTTTTTCAATTCAACGATTTCTTTCAATCGACCCATATCACCAGCCATACCAAATACACCTTCAGTAATAACTAAGATAGCACCTTTAGTAGGGTCAATCATTTTATTAGCTCTTTCTAATTGAGCTTTAAGATTATCAATATCGTTATGAGGAAATACTAAACGTTTACCTATATGCAATCTTAATCCATCTATTATACATGCGTGAGATTCTGAATCATAGATTACAATATCATGACGATCTAACATCGCATCAATCACAGACATTACACCTTGATAACCGAAGTTTAAAACCATGGCATCTTCTTTCCCCATGAACTCTGCTAACTGAGACTCAAATTGCTCAATCAAATTAGAGTTACCTGACATCATTCTAGATCCCATTGGGTAAGCTAAACCATAATCTGCAGCACCTTTAGAATCCGCTTCACGAATTTCCGGATGATTTGCTAAACCTATGTAGTTATTCAAGCTCCAGTTTAACACATCCTTCCCTCTGAATTTCATGTGAGGAGAGATTGCCCCTTCTAATTTTGGGAAGGCAAAATATCCATGAGCGATATTAGAGTGCTTTCCTAACGGCCCCCTGTCATTCTGTAATTTCTCAAACAGATCCAATGTAGTAAATAGTTAAATGGTTAATATTCCCTTATACGCAAGCCTATTGATGGCTTACTAATCCTACAAATTTAACAAAAATCATCGAATGTTAAGTATGTGTAGATAAATTTTAAAGATGATTTTATTGATTCATGAATCACTTTGAAACTAACCAATAATACTCTAACATAGAATTAGTTATAATATAAAAGATAAACAATACACTTAATGTATTTTTTGATAATCCACTTAGTTAAAACCAGATAAGTTTAGGTGTTTATAGTAACTATGTAATAAAAATTGCTGAAAAAGCGGTTTTTTACAAAAAAATTGTACCTTTACCTTCTATTCTTTGAATCAACGAACTACTTTTAAACAGTCCTTCACTTTATGAGAAAGTACATAGTTTCAATTTTCGCACTTTTTGTGATTACGGTTGCAAACTCACAAATTGTTAAAAAAGAGGGTAAAATCTTCAATATGCAAGGTCCTGCTGCTGGTGCATGGGATTTAGTAGAACACAAAGCGATGTATATCAATTCTTCCTCTTTTGGCAAGGATATGGTAAACACCACAGACTCTACCGATTTACCGAACTTTAAAAAAGAATTCAAATCTTTAAATAATACAACTTTTCTAAAAGTTGACAAAATCAATCTTGCGACCATCACTCCTGCTGAGATTGAGTCCATGTTCAAAAAAGATAGTGGCTCAACTAAAATATCCGATGTAAAAAAAGGAGATTATTATGTTGCCAAACTTAGAGGTGGATCTTCAGGTTACATTGCTCTTTACGTGAACAATATCCGTGATGACGTAAAATCGAAGAACAAACCGGATGGTGACAATCTTGACTACATCGAGTTCGATTATATCGCTTACATTATCAAGAATACTGTAGACGTGTATGACGAAGCGATGAAATTATACAACGAAGGCAAATATGCTCAAGCGTTGTTAAAGTTCGAAGAAGTATACTACAAAAAACCTAACCACGCAGATGCATTGTATTACGGTGGTTTATGCAAGCATAATTTAGGTGATTATGAAGGTGCTATTCACAACTTCAACTTAGTTGAAAAAATAAACCCTAAATACCCTAACCTATTCATGGCTCGTGGTAACTCCGAAGCTAAATCCGGTGACCATGATGACGCCATCAAGGATTATTCTTCTGCTATCCAACAAGACTCTTCCAATAGTCAAGCATATTTAAATAGAGCACATGAATACTATTTGATTAGCCATTACACAGAATCTATTGTAGACTACACTTACATAGTAGAAAAAGAGCCAAATAATAAACTAGCATACTATGGTAGAGGTTTATCTAAAAATGAGTTTGGGAAGTTTTCAGATGCCATTGTTGATTTCAATAAAGCGGTGAGCATTGACCCTAATTTTTCTAATGCTTACTTCTACAGAGGTTTTGCAAAACACCACCTACAAGATTACAACGGTGCCATTGGCGATTACTCTAAATCTATAGAAGTAGAACCAAATAACTTTGAAGCTTATTACAACAGAGCATACAGCAAGCGCTTTATCAAAGACTACAATGGAGCTATTGCTGATTATGACGAGTGTATCAAAATCAACCCTAAATTTGAAGATGCTTATTTCGAAAGAGCACATACCATCTTCGAAAAAGGTGACACCCCTCAAGCGTTAGAAGAATACAATAAGGCTATTGAAAAGTTCCCTAATGATGGTCATGCTTACTTTAACAGAGCTTTATTCTATATGGATATGAAAAAAGACAAAGAAGCCATGGTAGATCTAAACAAGGCTTTAGAGTTAAATAACAAAGATGGCGAAGCTTATCGCTACAGAGCCATCCTTAAAGAAGATTTAAAAGATTGGGATGGTGCTTGTAAAGATATCACTATGGCAGCTTCTTTAGGAGATGCAGAAGCTATTACTTTGAAAAAAGACATGTGCGAATAACCTTTCAATAGTGTTCTTAAAGCATTTAGAAAATATCAATATCATTCTTGCTTCCGGCTCACCTCGCCGGAAGCAACTTTTAGAATCGCTGGATATTCAATTCTCTGTTCAAACGAAAAACATATCTGAACAATATCCGGTTTATTTACAACGACAAGACATTCCTCAGTTTCTTTCCAGACAGAAAGCCTACTCCATTAGAGAAGGCAACATGGATTCCTTCATCATATCAGCAGACACTATCGTTCTTCAGCGAAATGATGTATTAGGTAAACCGGAAAACAAAGAGCAAGCTATCCAAATGCTTCAACGCCTATCCGGAACTTTCCATGAAGTTATTACCGGTGTAACTATTGTCAAAGGAACAAAAGAGTCTACCTTTTTTGAGCGTACAGAAGTACTATTCAAAAAATTAAACAACGAAGAAATCAACTACTATATTGACAAATTCCAACCTTTTGATAAAGCGGGTAGCTATGGCATTCAAGAATGGATTGGTATGATAGGGATACAACGTATCCAAGGTGATTATTTTAATGTAGTAGGATTACCACTTCACCGTTTAACTGTCGAAATTGAAAAATTCTTCGACCCTAATTATACTCCGGTTCCTCATAGCCCGGATATATCCTCTAAGTACTTATATTTTAACTCATAGAATCTTCTAAGATCCTAAGCTCAACCGACGGCGATATTTTTTCATACAAAATATTATAGACAGCCTTGGTGATTGGCATCGACACTTTCAATTTGGCATTTATTTCATGAATACATTTCACTGCGTAATACCCTTCCGCAATCATATTCATTTCTACCTGAGCAGACTTTACCGAATACCCCCTACCCACCATGTTTCCTAATGTTCTGTTTCTAGAATACGGCGAATAACAGGTTACTAATAAATCTCCCAAATAAGCTGAAGCATTCCAATCTCTATGCTGTGGGCTCATAGCATCAACAAAGCGATGAATTTCTTGCATCGCATTGGAAACCATTACAGCCTGGAAATTATCGCCATAGTTCAACCCTCGTGCAATTCCACAAGCAATAGCAATAACGTTTTTCATTACTGCACTATACTCAACACCATACAAATCTTCTACTACGGATGCTTTAACAAATCGACAACTCAACAAGTCAGCAACCAATTGCGCATTTTCTACTTTCTCACCTGCAATGGTCAAGTAAGAGCGTTTCTCCATGGCAACCTCTTCCGCATGACATGGCCCGGCAATGATACATAAATCTGTCTTAGGGACAGCATGTTGACGATGAATCACATCTGTTACCAATGCATTTTCAGAAGGGATCATACCTTTGATAGCTGAAACTACAACCTTACCCTGCAAATCTTCAGGACTGACGTTCTCCAATACATTACCAATAAAGGCAGCCGGTACTACAAAAATAACCACTTGAGCATCCTCTAATGCTTTCTTCAGCTGAGTTGTAGGTCTTACCTTTTTAGTATTAATAACTACTTCACTGAGATAATGTGGGTTTTTCCCAAAATCTCTAATATGAAGTACATCTTCTTTATCTTTTAACCACCAATTAATCTTAACGTTGTTTTCAGATAGAATCTTAACTAATGCGGTGGCCCAACTTCCCCCTCCGATTACGGCAATTTTTATTGCTTCATTCTTTTTCTGCATCGTCAATACTGCTAAGTTTGTCTTTCAATAACAAATATACTTTAATTTAACCAAAATTAATGTCAATTAAGTCAAATCATACCCTAGGAATCGCTATGGGTATTATATCTGCTGCTTGTTTCTCCACTAAAGCTATCATGACCAAACTAGCCTATCAAGCTGGTGCTGATGCCATTTTAGTATTATTTCTTAGATTATTATTTGCACTACCATTCTATATCGTATTAGCCTATTATTATCAAAAAAAATCCTCTACTTCATTGACTACAAAAGATTGGATTTTTGTCCTTATTCTAGGCTGGATAGGTTATTACCTATCTAGCTTATTTGACTTTATAGGACTACAATATGTACCCGCCTCTTTAGAAAGACTTATCCTTTTTACCTACCCTACACTTACGGTCGTATTTTATTCCATACTATTCAAAAGTAAACTACAGCGAAAAGATTATATAGGCTTAGCCTTAACCTACATTGGAATTGGAATCATATACATTGGCAACGATGAATTTAACAACCCTGACATTATCTTTGGCAGTATTCTCATCTTCTTATGTGCTATCACTTACGCTTTGTACCTAGTAGGAAGTGGACAATTAATCCCAAAGATTGGAGCGCAACGATATACTGCATATGCCATGTTAAGTAGCACCTTAGCTATCTTTTTACATAAATTCATTGATACCGGAATACCTTCCTTTCAAAACATACCTACCAATATTATTTGGTTAGGCGTTGCATTAGCTATTGTTGCTACTGTTATCCCTTCTGTTACATTGGCAGAGTCTATCAAGCTTATTGGCACTGAAAAATCTTCCATCATGGCAACCTTAGGTCCGGTAATTACAATTATTTTAGCTAATATAGTACTAGAGGAACCTTATTCATTAAGGCAATTCTTAGGCACTTTGTTTATTCTTTCCGGAGTTTATCTGGTTGGTAAAATTTCTAAAAAAGAAACAACCGCATGAAATACTTTTTAAACAATCAAATAATCGATTACTCATCCCCTCAATTCTCTATTGACGATAGAGCAATGCAATATGGCGATGGCGTATTCGAAACCATGCGATTCTATAATCACAACGTAAATTATTTTGAGGATCATATAGACAGGTTACAACGTGCTTGTGCTGCTATACAATTAAATCATCCGCTAGTAAATCAACCGGGAGACTTACTTTTACAAATCCAACAAGTAGCCAAAGCTAACGCCCTTACAGAAGCACGTGTTAAAGTTATTGTAAAAAGAAAAACCGGTGGACTTTTTATTCCTGACTCAACCGAGACTGATATAATTATCACTTGTTCACCATTAAAGCAAACATCAACCTCAAAAGAGGAAGCTATATTTGTTAAAGGGTTTAAAAATCATGTGCATCAATTATCCGCTTTCAAAACACTAAGTAGTATTAAATATATTATTGCCGGATTAGAAGTAAAAAATGCTCATGTAGACGAAGCTATCCTCGTGGACATAGATGGAAATATCAGTGAATGCCTTTACTCTAATATTTTTTGGATAAAGAATAACATCATTTACACACCAAGCTTAGAAACAGGATGTATTGATGGCATAAGAAGAAAACAGTTGATACATTTTTGTCAGCAAAACAACATACCACTTATCATAGGATCCTTTCCTATTTTACATCTTAAAAACGCAGACATCGTTTTCAATACAAACATCAACGGAATAAGCATGATCAAAAAAATAGAATCTTCTACCTATCTAGATTCTCATCTATATTTAGACACCTTAATGAAGGTATAAAAAAAAGGCGTCTAATTAGACGCCTTTTTTTTATACAGCTACAGGGGCTTTAATATGAGGATGTGGATCGTAATCCGTTAATTCAAAATCAGCGAATGTAAACTTAAACAAGTCTTTTACTTCCGGATTGATTTTCATTTTTGGCAGAGCTCTAAAATCTCTGCTTAATTGCAATTGAGCTTGTTCAATATGATTTAAATATAAATGAGCATCACCTAAAGTATGCACAAAGTCTCCAGGCTCCAATCCACATACTTGTGCTACCATCATAGTCAATAGAGCATAAGAAGCAATGTTAAACGGCACACCCAAGAACACATCAGCACTTCGTTGATATAACTGACAACTCAACTTACCATCCGCCACATAAAACTGAAAGAACGCATGACAAGGAGGTAATTTCATTTTATTAATCTCCCCTACATTCCATGCACTCACTATTAATCTTCTGGAATCAGGAGTATTTTTAATCATGTTAACTATTTGAGTTATTTGATCAATATGTTCTCCATTTGCTGTTGGCCAGCTTCTCCATTGATATCCGTAAACAGGTCCTAGATTCCCATTTTCATCTGCCCACTCATCCCAGATAGAAACTCCGTTATCTTTTAAATATTTAATATTAGTATCACCTGCCAAAAACCATAACAATTCATGTATGATAGATTTAGTGTGAAGTTTCTTTGTAGTCACCAAAGGAAAACCTTTCGATAAATCAAATCGCATTTGATAACCAAAAACACTTATAGTTCCGGTACCTGTACGATCTTCTTTCTTGGTTCCATGATCCAAAATATGTTGCATCAAATCATGATACTGCTTCATATTGATAGAGAATTATTTAGTTTATAAAAATAAAAAAAGGGCTTCGGAATTACCCGTAGCCCTTTAATTAGTTATACACAAATACGATTACTTAGTCGTTTGTTGAGTCCCGCAGCCTGATTGAGTTGAGCAACAAGATTTCTTTTTCTTGCCCTTACCTTCGTCATTAGTAGATGCTAAAACAGCACTTGTTACCAAAGAAGCTAAAGCTAAGCCGAATACGATTTTTTTCATGATTATCCTGTGGTTTAGTTGTTTAATATAAAACTACGAATTTCTAATTATAGTTCATTATTTAAACGAAATAATGAAATTTTTAGTATTCGAGCCAATAAAGCCCCTTTCTACAAAAAAAGTGGTAATTTTGGGGCCTATTTAATAGAATTTATGTCAGAATACTTATTCAGAGAACTAGAAAGCCGTTGGCAGTCCAACTGGGATAAAAACAAAACCTACCAAGTAAGTGAAAAATCCAATAAGCCTAAATACTATGTATTGGATATGTTCCCGTACCCTTCCGGTGCCGGACTTCACGTAGGTCACCCTCTAGGATACATCGCGTCTGATATTATGGCTCGCTATAAGAGAATCAAAGGATTTAATGTCCTTCACCCTATGGGCTTTGATTCCTTTGGTTTACCGGCCGAACAATATGCTGTGCAAACAGGACAACATCCCGCTATTACTACAGAACAAAATATCACTCGATACATTGCTCAATTAAAAAAGATTGGATTTTCATACGATTGGGATCGTGAAGTAAGAACGAGCAATCCGGATTACTACCGTTGGACTCAATGGATTTTTATTCAATTGTTCTACCATTGGTATGATAAAAAATTGAACAAAGCCGTATCTATAGACAAGCTTATTCAACACTTCGAAAACCAAGGTAATCAAGGTATCGAAGCACATTGTGATGAAGATACTTCTACTTTCACTGCTGCAGAATGGAAATCTTATTCTGAAAAAGAAAAGAATGATATCTTATTAAAATATCGTTTAACCTACTTATCCGAAACAATGGTTAACTGGTGTCCACAATTAGGGACAGTATTGGCCAACGAAGAAGTTAAAGACGGAGTTTCTGAACGTGGAGGTTATCCGGTAGAAAGAAAGAAAATGTGGCAATGGAGTATGCGCATTACTGCTTACGCAGATCGTTTACTTCAAGGCTTAGACAATATCGACTGGCCGGATGCCATGAAAGAAATGCAACGCAACTGGATTGGTAAATCATTAGGAGCTGAATTGCAATTCAACGTAGTTAATTCTGATATCGTCTTAACCGTATTTACTACTCGTATTGATACTACGTTTGGTGTTACTTATGTTTCTATTGCGCCGGAACATGAATTGATTCCTCAATTAACTTCCGCTGCTCAAAAGGCCGAAGTAGAAGCCTATGTGGAGAAAGCTAAAAACCGTTCTGAAAGAGATCGCATGAGCGATGTCAAGACAGTGAGCGGTTGCTTTACCGGAAGCTATGTAATGAATCCGTTTACCAACGAACAGATTCCATTATGGATTGCGGATTATGTACTTGCCGGTTATGGTACCGGTGTGGTTATGGCCGTTCCTTCTTCAGATGTACGTGATTACAAATTTGCGTCACATTACAACCTTCCTATTATTCCGGTTCAAGAGGGTAACCATACAGATATCACTCAAGAAGACTTTGATCCTAAAGCAGGAACAATGATTAACTCCGGTTTCTTAAATGGATTAACCGTAAGTGAAGCTATTCCTAAAGCAATTGAGTTTATTGAACAAAAGAATATTGGTAAAGCTCGTATCAACTTCAAGATGCGCGACTCTATCTTCGGTAGACAACGCTACTGGGGAGAACCAATCCCTGTAAAATATAAAAACGATATTCCTTATCCATTAACTAACGAAGAGTTACCATTAACACTTCCGAATATTGATGAGTATAAACCTACTGAAACAGGAGAACCTCCACTAGGTAGAAATAAAGAGTTTGCATCTCAAGGATATGAATTAAGTACGATGCCGGGTTGGGCTGGTTCTAGTTGGTATTTCCTACGTTATATGGATCCTAAAAATACTCAAGCACTAGTAGATAGTGATATCGCTAAGTATTGGGGGCAAGTAGATTTGTATATCGGAGGTTCTGAACATGCTACGGGACACTTACTATATTCCAGATTCTGGAATAAGTTCTTAAAAGATATTGGAATCATTCAGCAAGAAGAACCATTTGCTAAACTAGTTAACCAAGGAATGATTCAAGGTGTTTCAAAATTCGCATACAGAATTAACGGCACTAACGAATTCGTTTCTTATGGTTTAAGAAAACAATATGACACCACTCCTCTTCACGTAGATGTAAGTATAGTAGATGGTGATGTATTAGACACTGATAAATTCAAAAGCTGGAGACCGGATTTACAGAATGCTACTTTTATTTTAGAAGATGGCAAATATGTATGTGGCAGTGAAGTAGAAAAAATGTCTAAGTCTAAGTTCAACGTAGTAAACCCGGACGAAATTGTAGATAAATACGGCGCCGACACTTTACGTATGTATGAAATGTTCTTAGGTCCGGTGGAGCAATCTAAGCCTTGGAACACGAATGGTATCGAAGGGGTACATAAATTCTTAAATAGATTCTGGAGATTATTTTACGGAAATCTAGGTCAATACAATGTAAGTAACGACGAGCCTACTATTGAAGAATTAAAAGTGTTACACAAAACACTGAAACGTGTAGAAGAAGATATCGAAAGATTCTCATTAAACACTCCGGTTTCTACCTTCATGATTTGTGTAAACGAATTAGTAGCATTAAAAACTAACAAACGTGCTATTCTGGAGCCTTTAGTCATTGCCTTATCCCCTTTTGCACCACACATCACAGAAGAGTTGTGGGCAGCACTAGGCCATACAACAAGTGTTAGTGAAGCAACTTACCCAACTTGGGACAATAGTTACTTAGTTGAAAACTCTCATGAATATCCAATCTCTATCAACGGAAAAGTTAGAGCTAAGCTAAAATTCCCAACGGATATGAATCCTAAGGATATTGAAGAACAAGTATTATTAAACGAAATCGTTCAGAAATGGCTGGAAGGAAAACCGGCTAAAAAAGTCATAGTCATTCCAAACAAGATTGTGAATGTAGTGTTATAAAAAAAGGGGCGAAAGCCCCTTTTTAATTAAACAACCATAGGTGTATCAAAAATGTACACCAACCACTTTGCTTTTAGTAAGTCAAGAAATCACCACACTCATCTTTTAATTCTTTGTGTGTTTTACCTTCTTGCATACCGATATATATCTTCTTAACTAAGATAGCAGCAACTACCATACGAACTCCTAATTTAATAGCTAATTCAGTACAGAAATCAAGCTTCTCTTCTTCGTTTTCTTTTTCAGCTAATAACATTTGGATAGCTTCAAACAAACGATCAAAACGTAATGAATCGGTTTCAGGTACTTTAAATTTGATAGGATCTTTACTACGGATGATCTCTTTAACTCTATCTCTGCTAATTCCGTTTTTCTCACCTACTTCATATATTAATTTTTTCTCAGCTACTGAGAAAGTTCCGTCTAATTGTGCAATAGCTACTAAATTGGCAATTTGACTTTTAATACCTTTTGTTTTTTTACTTACAAAGATTTCCATTGCGTATTTAACTTTTCTAATATTTTTTTGACGGCACAAAGGTATAATAATTTAACGATAATATAAAATATGTATAAAAACTTATTTATATAAAATATTATATAATAATGATTTTCAATACATTAAGATATAAGCATATAAAAATAATACAACACATTCTTTAAATTTAGACAATTCAGTTTTAATTGAATTATATAAAGTAATTGATTTAGGCGCTTCACTTTAATTGTTTTTTGTCAACATTCCATATTCATTACCAAAATTAGAAAGTAACTTAGAGTAGAAATTGTATAGATATGCCAAATAAAGAACAGTTCATTCAACACATACAAGAAACCTACACCACCAAAGGAGATTTTATAGTTTTAGGCGGAAGTATGTATGAAAAAGAAGCTATTTCTCAGACCTATGTAAAAGTTCCATTAAAAACTTTAAACCGACATGGTATGATTGCCGGAGCTACAGGTACCGGTAAAACAAAGACCTTACAAACTTTTGCTGAATCTCTATCCTTAAAAGGTATTCCTACCCTATTAATGGATATAAAAGGAGATTTAAGTGGACTTGCAGCCGCAGGTAGTACCAATCCTAAAATTGAGGAGCGCCATACTAAAATAGGTTCACCCTACGAACCTCAAGCTTTTCCTGTAGAACTATTCAGTTTGTCTAAAGAAAAAGGGGTACGCTTACGTGCTACCGTTTCTGAGTTTGGACCTGTATTGTTTTCTAAAATATTAGGACTAAATGACACTCAAAGTGGTATCGTATCTTTAATTTTCAAATACTGCGACGATGAAAGATTACCTCTTTTAGACTTAAAAGACTTCAAACGTATGCTTCAATTCATTACAGATGAAGGAAAAGAAAAAGTTGAAAAAGAATATGGGAAAATCTCATCCACTTCCGTTTCTACAATACTTCGAAAAATCATTGAGTTAGAACAGCAAGGTGCGGATTTATTCTTCGGTGAATTATCCTTTGATGTAGCAGACTTATGTAGAACCAATGATAAAGGATTAGGATACTTATCAATCATTAAACTAACCGATATACAAGATCGTCCAAAGCTGTTTTCAACCTTTATGCTTTGTTTGCTTTCTGAAATCTACAGTTCATTCCCTGAAGTTGGAGATCCGGAAAAACCAAAACTAGTTATCTTTATAGATGAAGCGCACTTGATTTTCAACGAAGCTTCTAAAGCTCTGTTAGATCAGATTGAAACGATTATTAAATTAATTCGCTCTAAGGGTGTCGGTATATTCTTTTGTACACAAAACCCCATTGATATCCCCTCTGCGATATTAGGACAGCTTGGGATGAAAATCCAACACGCATTACGTGCAACTACTGCTGCCGACAGAAAGCAGATTAAATTAATTTCTGAAAACTATCCATTAACTGATTATTATAAAACGGATGAGTTGTTAACTAGTCTTGGAATTGGAGAATCTGCCGTTACAGTTCTTTCCGAGAAAGGTATTCCTACTCCTCTTGTTCAAACGATGTTATGTGCGCCTCGTTCTCGAATGGATATTTTATCTGATGTTGAAATCGATCAAATAATTAATAACTCCAGTTTAACTAAAAAATACAACACGGTAGTAGATCGCGAAAGCGCATATGAAATTCTAAATAACAAAATAGCATCTAAAGATGACGAGGAAGAAGAATCTTCCAATAAAAAAACTACCACTCGTAGAGAAAAATCAACGTTAGAAGAAGCTATTAACAGTCCTATAGCCAAGCAAATTGGAAGAACCTTAGTTCAGGAATTAACACGTGGTTTATTTGGTGTATTAGGCATTAAAACGACTCAACGAAGAAAACGTAGATAATGCCTAGTGTAGTTATTATAGGTGGTGGTGCATCCGGTTTTTTTACAGCTATTCGCTTAGCTGAACTTAACCCAGACATCTCCATTACAATTCTTGAAAAGACATCTAAAACATTAAGTAAAGTGTCTATTTCCGGTGGTGGCAGATGTAACGTTACCAATGGACTTGTTAAAGAAAAAGAGTTTCTAGAAAATTACCCGAGAGGAAAGGAGTTTCTAGTTTCTGCATTTAAGAAGTTTAGCAATAAAGATGTTATCCAGTGGTTTAAACAGCATCAAGTATCTTTAAAAACTGAAAAGGACTTAAGGGTATTTCCTATCACAGATAACTCAGAAACTATCATTCAATGTTATTTACATTTAGTAAGTAAATATAAAATACAACTACAGTTAAACTCTGAAGTTGTATCGATTAGTAAAAAAGGATCCGATTTTGAAATTCAATTAAAAAACAAGCCCACTATCCTATCCAATGCGGTTGTTTTAAGTTGCGGAGGTTACATGAATAGCAATAGTTATGATTGGCTTAAATCTTTATCAATTCCTATCGTAAGAAATATTCCTTCTTTATTTACGTTCAATATACCCAAATCTCCTTTAACAGACTTTATGGGAGTATCAGCTCCAAATGCAATAGTTCTGTTACCGGAATTTAAATTACAATATCAAGGACCTACTCTTATTACACATTGGGGTATCAGCGGACCTGCTGTATTAAAACTATCAGCTTTTGGAGCACTAGAATTATTTCATTGTAACTATACTACACGAGTTCTGATTAATTGGTTAGGTATTAACAAATCAAAAGTTGAGGAACTATTAAAAGAGGTTCGAACGAAAGAACATAAAAAATCTATACGCTCCTTCTCTCCTTTTGAGGATATAAGTAAACGTTTATGGATATACTTTTGTGATTGCGCTGGAGTAAGCGAATGGGAGAAATGGGCCGAGTTAGGAAATAAAAAACTTTTGATACTCCTTCAAACTCTTACAGAATACTCATTAGAAATGAGAGGTAAGACTACATTCAAAGAAGAGTTTGTCACTAGCGGAGGTTTAGATACCAACTATTTCAACAATGAAACGATGGAGTGCAAACACCATCCGGGATTATTTGCTACAGGAGAAATTTTAAATATTGATGGTATTACCGGAGGTTTTAACTTTCAAGCCTGCTGGAGCACGGGTAATGCCGCAGCACACGGAGTGATAAATTATTTAAAATAATTATTTTGTCTTTGGAGCTATTTTACTACGTGTTCTGTAATCCCAGTACAATTCATTTATCATCAATCGTAACATACGATCGTAACCGGTATAGTTTTCATACGTCAATTGACCTTCTTCATATTGAGAGATCCTTCCAAATAACTCCATTTTTATCTGTAAGTATAGTTGCCCATCATAGTATCCCTCTTTATTAAAAGGAACACTATCAGACTTCATCGGATTAGGTCCGTACATATACAAATGTATATTATTAATGATACCATAACGACCATCATATAAAATATCGTTTTGCACTATTAATACTGCATCCACGCCTAAATCTGTAGCTAATTTACCTAAAGCATTAGCTGCAACTAAATCGTTATTAGTAAGTGGTGTTTTAATAAACCTATAATCTTTTGAACAAGTTTTATCGTAAGAAATTGAATCATTAATACGAGCTCTGTATGATTTTTTATATTCCATTTGAAAGGAATCATATACTGCTTTCTGAGCGTCATTAAAGTCAGCAGGGGTTAAGAATATAGTGCCAATTGAATCGAATGTATTTCGCATACGAGGCACACTGTATTTTGATAAGTCACTAGCTAATCTGTTATTACCTTCTTCATCAAACCACGCTGTTCCAGCCCATTGTTTTTGAGGTGATACTCTTGTTTCAAGCATGGCATTATCCCATACATAGAATGAAACTAAAGCTACTTTTTTAGGAAAATGTTTTACCGCTTGAATATTTGGATACATCCCCTTTCCATCTACGAATGGATAATACAAAGGCAATTCGGGGAAATCGTGGATTTTTCTGTATAGAATTTCATCTACATAGTAAGTATTAATATCCTCTAAATAATATTGAGCCTGAAGTACAATAGGTACATTCAATAAAAAAACGATACTATAAAAGATGTTTCTAACGGTTTTCATACACTATAATTCAAATATATGTACGAATCTAAGAATTAAAAAGTTGTCTGAATGTAGGATATAAAGCAAAAAAGGAGTCATTTCTGACTCCTTTTTTCACGTCTAATAGATTAGACTATTATTTTTTCCCTTTGGTCGCTTCAATTGATAAAATCAAATACGCTAAAGGTGCATTCCAGTTTATAGCAACCTCATTGGTTGCATAAGAACACTGAACATCTATGTAAGATTTAGCAGGTAAATTAGTAGTATACTTACCAGCACAATCCCTAGCATCTTCTTGTCCTGGGTTTGGTCCACCTGCTAACATACCCGGTACCGGATCCACGTTCTCATCTGATTCAGACGGACGGTGGTGAGGGTTCATAGTTGGTTTAGATCCAAAACCTGTTACATAACAGTAACCTGTTCCATTTCTACCTAATAAATAATCAAGGTTAGAAATAGCTGCATTTAAATAATCAGACTCCCCTGTTAAGCGGTATGCAATCATCATCATCATACCTTGGTTCGCTGCAGTAGAATTACTACCCCAGTTGAAGTTTCCGCCTCTCTCACCCATAACAATTCCGAATTCAGATTTAGAAGCTTGATACTTTTGCATTTTGCTTGCCATAGATACAATTTTCTCTTTTACTAAATCTAGTGTAGGAGCAAACTCTTCAGGAAGGTTATCTCTGTTTTGAATTAAACTATACAATCCTAACGTATTGACAGCAGCCCAAGTTGGGGTGTCAAAGTTATTACGAATAGTAAATTCAATATTAGCATCGTCCATGTAACGTAATTTCCCTGTAGCGATAAACAATTCTATCGCGGCCCATTGAAATTCATCACTAACATTAGCATCATCATAAGCTCCTGTATTAATATCAGGATTAAACTTTTGATTCATGCCACCTTGGTTATAGATAACTTTGTTATTTTTTTGAGCCCAGCTATATGCTTGAACACTTGCCTTTAAACAAGAATCAGCAAACTTCTTATCAAACTTTCTATACACTCTGTAAGCAACTGCCATTACCGCAGAAAAATCCAAAGTAGCAGCTGTTGTTTTCATAATAGCATAACGAGTGTTGGTTGCTTTACTAGGTTCTACAGAACCATCAAAGTTGGTATTAGTCAACTTGTGATATACGCCACCATCTTTATCTTGCATGGTAAGCATCCAACGTAAATTCCATAACACCTCATCTAGCAAATCCGGCATGTTATTATTGCTTTCCGGAATATTAAGTTTTAATGTATCAAAGAATTTAGGGTAACCTTCATACAATGCCATTAAGGTATAAGTAGAAATACCAGAGTTAACAATATACTTGTTATAATCACCGGCATCGTACCAGCCTTTACCTGAATAGAACTTAGTCCCCTCAGGGCGTTCAGAGGTTGCTGCAGAAGAGTGTATTACTGCATTTCCGTCCTGTTGTACGTGACCTGCTTTACGAGCCCACTTACCGGCATATTGTTCAGGCAGATCGATACATGCTCTTTGATAATAAAAGAAACGTAAAGATGCTTTACCAATATTCAAATTAGCTTGAGGAGCGATTTCAAATGGATAAGAATCCCCTACTCCTTTAACTGAAACATAATATTTACCAACGGTTGTAAACTTGGTAAAGTCTGCTTTCCCCGAGAACTCGTCTGAATATTCCCATACTCCCATTTTTTCGATTGCACCTGTATATACAACTTGTTTTGTAGCCGCATTAACAATCGTAAATTCTGTAGCGTTTGAATCGGTAACAATCGCTACTTTAGGAGAGTTTGGATAAAATCCAACTTGGTTCACTCGAATAGCATCTGTAGTTTGTGCAACTGTCATTAAGCCAGTCAAGCTTAACAGTACATAGCAGCATATTCTAATCAATGTTTTCATGAGTGAATTATTTTTTACTGTTATATTGTTCAATAGTTAATAAGTTAATTTCATCAATCAAGAAACTACCATTATAAGCTGTTCCTCCTGGATTTGGCATTAATATCATTTCTGAAATTTGTGCCGGATTAACTGTTTTTGCAGTTGGCCAAGCTTGATTGAATTTACCTGTAAAGTCTAAGTAATAGGTTACATAGTCTGCAGAGGTAGTAACTTTAGCAATATTAGGAGTAGCATTCGTTGTATTTCCGTCCATATCTTTCACGTCAACACGTAAATCTAATGGTGCACCTGTATTTTTAACACGAAGTTTAACTACAGGAGTTTTATTGAAATCAACTGTTTTAAAGCTAGTACCAAATACATCAAACTTAGGACCTGCTCCTGTTAAGTTAACTAACAAAGCATTCGATGTATCTTTAGAGAAAGTGATTTTATCACTACCAGACCACCAAGTAGAAACGTCACCGCTAAAATCATCTACTATTAGTAAACCTGCAGCATTAGCTTTCAACCCTGCTGTTACACCACCGGTTAATTTAGCGTATTGCTCATCTGTGATAACTTCGATTTCTTCGATAAATATTTTACCTGTAAATGCGTCCCCACCCGGATTGATAAACATAAGAACTTCTTTAATTCCGGAAGGATCTACTGTTTGTTTTTCAGGCCATGATTGAGTGTACTTTCCTCTATAGTTGTAGAAGTAATCTTTAAAGTCTGTAGATTCCTGTATTTTATTAATTACAGGAGAACCGTTGGTTACATAACCATTTTTGTCTTTAAAGTCTACACGTAATAATGGAGAACCACCTTCAGAACGAGCTTTAATACGAACGATTTGAGCTTTATTAAAATCCATTTCGTCAAATGCACGACCGAATAATTCATACGTAGGACCTGCGCCGTTACAAGCAACAACCATTTGATCACCTAGTTTTTCTAAGTTCACTTTTTCGTTACCTGCCCACCAAGAATATAATTCGTCAGAGAAATCATCGATGTAGCCACCTGCTTGAGCTACTACCACCGGTACTTCACTCATCGGAACCACTTTGATTTCATCAACGTAAAGTGTACCTGTCCAGTCTACCATACCACCGTTGATAAACACCATGATCTCGCGAATCATTGTCTCATCTACTTTTTGGATGTCCGGCCAAGTTTGTTTCCACTTGTTATTAAAACTGAAGTAGTAATCTTTATAGTCTTTACCTAAGTGAATTCTTGCTTTAGGAGAGTCCGCATTCGCATCTAAAGCATTCACATCTTTCAAGTGAACACTTACAGTTGGAGACTTCTCCCCTTCTGCACGACAACGAATTTTTAATACGGGACATTCTGTAAAGTCAAGTAACGCCATCTCTTTACCAAAAGGAGTCCATTGAGAACCGACTTCTTTAGCAACGATTTTTAGGGTATCACCTTGACGAGTTAATTGTAACTTATCGTTACCTACCCACCAGCTATATATTTCACCGGAAAAGTCATCAATATAACCTTTCTGGTACTGACAAGCCTTTGTTCCTTTTTCTGCTTCTTCAGGAACAGCTATTTGGTGTTTATCATCCAATGCAACCTGATCAAAGGATACGCATTGTTTGGCAACCACCGCTAGTAATATTGTTATAGACGCTAAAAGTCTCATTTTAAATTTTCTCCTGATTAAAATGTTTTAGGATCGAAAGGTGCTCCCAGAGTGAAACAAGCAAAATCAAACTCAGCCTCTACATAATTGAAAGGAGGATTTGAAACCAACCCCATTTGTACTCTGTATATTTGATTAGGTTGTAGTACTCTATTACCACTTCCTCCGTTAGCTGCATCTTCTGATGGAGTTAAGTTAGAATACTTAGTACTAAACAACTTCCATCCAGTGTGATTAATTGGAATTTTGTATACCCAACCATCTTCAAATTCTGGACAATGTGGGCTATTGTTTGTCGGTGGTATACAGTCGCTTGAGATACCATCATCATCTTCATGGAATTCAAAATTTAAAACTCCAAAAGCTTTACTATTAGGTAATAAATTATCGACTCCACGAACATACAAATTGACAAATATTTCTGATGGATTATCCCATGTTATGAAGTAGGGATTATCTACAGATCTATGTTGCACCCCACCTACGAAATAACCATTTGCAGCAGTAGACTTACCATTTACACGGCAATATCTAGTTCCTTCAGGAGCATTAATTACATCATCTTGTAAAGTAGGTCCTGTATAGACACCAGCCGGTGAGATGGAAAATTGATAAGGAAAACTGAACAATGTAGCACTTTCAAAGTTCGAATACGGTACATATACTAAGTTGGGAATACCGGTTGTATAATTACGTTGTCCACCTGCATCAATTGTAAAAGCAAAGGTAGTTGTTGGTTTATAACCTATTACTACTAAAGTTGCTTCTACTTCTTCCCCAGACTCAAAGAAATTAATACCATCATGTCGACCTGTCCAAGTCGCATTAGATGCATTCACCTCACTTGAAACGCCTTTTATAGTATAGGTAGCTCCAGATGATTTTCCGACAATACGAATTTCCCAAGATACAGACTCATTAAAAGAGGCTGTAAATTCTTGGTTAATACCGAGAGGGAAGTTAACAGATGTTTGTTCTGAAACTGCAAATGGAGTAGCGATAGCAAAGTTTTCACTTGCTGAAATATAAGCAGTACCTACATAACCAGTATCCTTATAATCTCTTTTACAAGACCATAACGAAATCATGGGTAATAAGAGTACAAATACAATTTTCTTCATAAGAAATTCCTCCTATTTAGATTAGAATATCATGGTATAGTTGAAGAATACTTGGTTGATAGTGTAATTCAAGTTTTGAGCTTCTTTGTTTACAAACGCTTGATGTACACCATTCATTGTGAAATAAGTATTCTTACTAAATCTATATCTTACACCATAAGAAAGTAACCCTTGATTTAAATTCGCCTCAAATTGAGCAGGATTACCAGTAATTTGGTTAAATGTTAAATCTCTAGAATAGATAAATTCATTACCTTTTGCTGTAATGTATTTGTAACCAAATAAAGCATCAAATCTTTTGAATACTTCGATATCTAAACCTGCATCAATTAAAGTAGAACTTAAATCAACTTTATTTAAACCACTTCTGGTTGTTTTCTCATAACGAGCACCTAAAGTTAAAACAACGTGCTTTTCAAACTTTAATAATTGATGAGCATTTAAAGCTAAACCACCACGGATACCAGTATAACTTCTCAAGTTTTTACCCACGCTATCCCCTTCAGATACAACTTCACTTAATAAATCAGCAACAACATCTGCCTTCACCAATTTCTCCATATTACCTAATGAAGCACCAATTGTTAAACCTTTACGGTTAGGAGTTGCTTGACCATAAGGAGTAATATTATTGTAAATAGGGTTATAAGACATTAAGGTGCTTTGTAGATTCAAATTACGTAATGTTTGATCAGAAACTAGATCTAATAGAGCTGTGTTTCTTTCTCCACCTACGTTATTAGCTAAACTGTTAAACAAATCTAAGTTACCCGGATTCGTATAATCATAGATACGTCTTGTTTGAGCACCTGAACTGAAGAAGTCAGCACCAACATTTCTATACTTCACATAGAAAGTTAATAACATTGGCTTATACTTAGCAGAAGCTCCCAAATCATAGAAATAATCTGACTTATTAATTGAATCTACATCAGAAATATTGTACATGTTTTTAGACATACCAACCTCACCAAATACTGAATAATCTATTTTATCAGTAAAGTGATTGGCTTTAAAATCTAAAGTATAAACACTATTCTTATTAATTACTGAAGCTGAGCTTACAGTCAATGGTGCATCAAACAAATAAGTGTAGTTACCACCTACTTTAAAATTTCTAGATTGAAGCAACTCTAAACGACCACCTATTAAAAATCTATCCGGAGAAGAAGGGGCAGTGTATCTTCTGTTACGAGTAGCAAAGAAACGAATACCTAAACGCTCTACGCCTCTATTGAAACGTAAACTTGATTGTAGATGAGCACCTTGTAATCTCCACTTGTTTCCAAAGTTGAAATTTTCGTATTCTACTACATTACGTCTTAAACCTAAAACTGTAGACTCGTAATCATTGTAGATTTCAGAGAAGTTAAATAAGGTATAAGGTGTTAATTGTAAATCGATATCACCGATTTCATATTTAACTTTTTTACTAATGATACCATCTAAACGAATTTGACGGAACAAGAATTGGGATCCATCACCATAGAATCCACCAAAACTGTTAATCAAACGTAGAGTGGCGTGTGCACGTAAAGCTTCATTTGGTTGAGCATTTACACCCAAATCAAATAAAGTATAACCATCCGTAGCTTTTCTAGCAGATGTTGTGTCTTTCGTCTGGCCGGCAGCAGGATCACTTTTCAAAGCATTTCCATTTAACCAGTTACCATTAACCAAGGCACGACCCAATCCATTCCAATAGACAACCTGTGCATTGGAAATCATTGCAGAACCTGCAAGGAAAGTGGTGGCCAAAATAAATTTATTAGCAAATGTTCTCATTATTGACATCTATACTAAGTGTGTTAATTTCTTTTAGAAAAATATTTTTAATTCAACTGTAGTTTCATTACCTCTGAAGTAATCTTTAGTAAAGTTTACATCTTTTTGGTAGAAGTAACGATTTCTAACATAAAGACCTGCTCTTCCGGAGAAGTCATAGTCAACACCAAAACCTGCTCCATAACCTAACTGATTCACAGTTTTACCAGTAGCATATGCAGGATCATTTACATCTAGTAATCGATTACCTTTGTCATCTGCTAATTCTACTCGGCGGTTACCAAGGACTCTTTCGAAAGAAACGAATCCTACTAAAGTAACTTTAGAGTGAACGTTATAGAATGCCATAAACTCTTCATAGAAAGTACGAATAAACGCCTTGTCAGAGAATGTAGGAATTGGATTGAATCCTTGATCTGTTACGGAGTTATAAGTATTAAAATTGGTTATGATTAAATCTTTTCCAAATAATTTCAACTTATAAGACAAGTTCATATTTAATGTTTGGTACATTTTCAAATAATCAATCACTGTATCAGTAATTGCATATGTTTCAAATGCACGACGATAAATACTTGTAATACGTTGGTATGGACCAGCTAAACGTTGGAAATAAGTAAAACGTGAACGCGTAAACGGATTCGCTTGATGCCAATAGGAAACTCCATTAGATAAAGCGTTAGAAGGATCTACCTTCCCATCTGTATCTAAATTTTCCCATTCTTTATTGAAACCCCAAGCACCTAATATTTTAAGTTTACCATAAGTTTCCTCATGTTTCAAGTTTGCTCCCCAACGGTTGTTTGCCATCTGTCCGATATCAGTGATAGCTCCGGTAATAACCGTAATATCATTTACCGTGTTAATGTTTGTTGGAGTTGACACCGTGTGATTGTTAGCCGTATTTAAACTTTGAGAGTTTACGTTAGCTACTGATTTTCTAACTGAGAATAACTGAACTTGTAATGGGAATCCGATAGATTGTTTAGAAAAATCTAACTGTAAGTTAAAACAATGTGCTTTTAAAGGATTTTTCCAATCATAGTTAAGACCATTTGGTGTAATAGTATCTGTTGTTTGTTTTTTACCAAACAACGTCTCGTAATCATGATCGGTAAATAAACCATCTTGGAAACGACCGATACCTGCTTCTGTATAGATCTTAATATCCTTAAGATTTATACGAGCGTCCGCCGTGATAATCTGTTGACGAACCTTAGCTCCATTAAATTTATTGTTAGCCGGATCTACGTTATAGAAACCTAAATTATTGTATGTGCCAAATTGGTTAAACACATTGATACCAACTTTGTGTACACCTATTGTTTTGTCCACTCGGAATGCAACAACGTTTTTAGGAGTTCTGGTTAAGTAAGTTTGGAAACCACCTGAGTTATCCGTTTTACCCATGATTAAGCTAAAGCCAAATCCTTTAGGTAAATTTTTACCATTAATGATAAAACCTTGTGTACCTGTATTCCCCCAGCGCGCATCTCGAGCTATGTTTTTCTCGTTGTAGAATCTGTTGTACGTACCAAAGGAGTTACCTTCCGGTTGCCAAGGGTAGCGTTCAAACAAATCATCACGGTACTCATAGTTCCACAGGGTGAAAGGAGACAATCGGTACCAGTTAACACCACCACCTGCAATCAAGGTAAAATCACCGACCTTAGTGTTGGCATAACCTTTAAATTGTAACATACGATAAGCTAATGCTCTTCGATTGTTAGATTGTGATATACCGGACTGGCCTATTGTTCCTTCCGGAGCAATAATACCCATCATCTGGTTATCAAACATATATTCCACTTGGAACCATGTTTTTGCTGTTGGGGCTCCCTCTAATCTTAATAAGAATAAAGGCTCTTGATAACCGGTATAAACACCATTTACAATATCCAAACCGTTCATAGTTAATAACTGTTCAGCGGCCGGAGAGTTAGAATACCTGTTTGGCATCCAACGATACTGGTTGTATGAACGTATATAACCGGAATACTTCAAACCGGTCCAACGTTTATACTCCTCTTTCTTGTTGTCTTCTTCTTCATATGAAAGTGAGGACACATAGGTAGAGAGTCCTGAAGGCATAGCCTTCTTAGTCCTTGCTACTACCGGAGTGTAATTAGTTACTCTAGCGCTGTCATTTTCAGCACCGTTCACTAATGTTAGTCCCCCGCAATTCAAAATAAGGAAGAAGGTAAAAATCCTTATTCGCATGTTTTGTAATGAATGGATTGAGTGTTAAACAATAATTACCTAATTATTCTAGCCCAAATAATCCCACAAGAATACCACTTTTTAAGCAGAAAAAGACACTTTTTTATTATTTTTTATACCCAAAACACATAAAATTGCACTATTCTTATATAAAAAAGGGCATTTTATTATTAAAATGCCCTTTTTTAGCAAAAATATTACTTATAATATTAACCTAATCCAATACTATTCTAATCGATTGGCTTTCTATATTTGATTTAATAACCATAATGTAAACTCCTTTAGGCAAGTCGGTTAAATCAAATTCCTCAGTAGAAGAACTCAACCATCCTTTTCTAACAATTTGACCAGTAGTTGAAAAAAGTTCAAACTCACTCGTCATAGAAGCAAAGTCACCTTTTAAGCTGAATTTACCATTTGAAGGATTAGGAATAACCACCCAATTTCCAAGGCCTGAATTATTTATATAAATCATTTCGCTGTATAAACCACTTCCATCCTCATCCACTTGTAAAATTCTATAATATCCGGATGAAATAGGGTTGTTTAAATCTTTAAATGAATACGAATTAACCACATTAGAATTACCAATAGCATCTACCCTACCAGCCGTTGCAAAATGAACTCCGTCAGTAGATCTTTCAACCACAAAATACGCAGCATTTTTCTCGCTTGAAGTAGCCCAATCAATTTGATTGTAATTTCCTTTATTTGTTGCTGAAATATTAATGTAAGTCACAGGTAAAGTACAGGAAGAAGAAACACAAACTAGAATTCTTCCACAAGGATACGATGCACCTGCTTGATATGTAATATTGTATAAACCTCCTCTATGATTGGCACTATTTCCAATAAATGCTCCTCTACCAACTAAAACGTTATTTGGTTCAGTAACAGGAGTAGACCATAAGTTAGAACTTGCTGTTAATCCAGGAGTAACGCAACCTGTAAAAGGGCGTATCGCACCTGCTGTTGGTTTAATTCCAATCCAATAAGAACCTGGAGTTGCTACGTTGTAAGCTGTAGGGAATGTATATGTTCTTGCAGTTGCTGCTCCTGGATCTGCAAAGTTAAATGCAGGTGTCATCAAAGTTCCAGCCCCAGTTGGCCCATTATAATTTCCATTAGGTGAACAATCGTTACACCATGGACTCGCAGTAGCTCCATTAGAATAAATTCTTACTTCGTATGTACCTGCTCCCCAACCTGTACCTTGAACAAAACTAATGGAAGTAATTGAGGCCGATTGATTAAATTGAACAAACGTAAATGCCTCAGAATTTGTATTTCCAGCAGTTGATCCAACTGCACACGGTATCGTAGGCATTAATGCTCCTGACAAACTTGATACATCTTCAGCAAACAAAGCCCTTGCACAACCAGGAATTGTTGTATTTGTTTGACTGAAAGGAACCGTAATGGATGGATTGGTATTAGATGGGTTTAATGCTGTTCCACCGGATAAATTAGTATACCATTTTATAGTCGATGCTGCTGGAGCTGTCACATCAAATTTGGCCGTACTACCACTATTATCTGCACACGCTGTTACAGTATATGGGTTAGGAATTTCAGATATAATAATAGTATCTCTCAACACCGGACAAGGCCCACACAATGCAGGGACACTCGGTCTAGTATCTGACATAGAGATTCTATATTGACCAAGTTGATTAGCGCTGTATGTTTGTGCATTAGTTATGGGTCCGCTTAATACTGTCCATGCTCCTGTTGATCCTAATGGTCTAAATTCCCAAGTATATCTCCAAGTAGTATATTCTTGTGCTACTAAAGCATCTAACGTTTGAGTAAAAACTGGACACTTACTCATATCAGCACCTAATCTAGGTTGTTTAGGACAAGGATCATCAAAACTACCACATCCCGTTGGTAATGTATAACTTACTGCTTGACATCTGTCATTATAATCTCCTACTCCTAATTCTCCTCTTCTATTCCAGCCCCAAGCATAAGCAGAGCCATTTTTCGCAATGGCAAAATACCATCCATCACCATCTGACACAGCTGCAATATTTGTTAAATCTACTCCTCCTACTTTCACATACACGGGGGTTCTAGACCATTGTGTTGCTTTATCAGAACAACTTGTTGAATTACAACCTGTTGTATTATTGTCTCCTAAAGTTCCGGATGCAATCATATCACCTGCTGGTGAAGGACAAGTTATATTTCCTGCATTAGTGCTTGTAGCACCAGAATTAAATAAACCTCTACCACCAAAAGTAACTACTTTACCATTTGACATAACTACTGCTGAAGATGCCTGACCTGCAGATACATATACCGCTTTACCATCTACACCACTACCTAAGAAATTAGCTTCTACTGTACCGTAAGCTGTTACTCCCGGATTAACAACGCGAGAAGCGTAATCTTGGTAAACAGATCCGCCACCACGACCCAATTGGCCTTCACCCCAGTCACCACCAAATGACCAAACGTTTCCATTAATATCTAAAGCTAAACAATGTGTATCACCACCTGAAATCTGAGTAATATCTCTCAAATATCCATCCGCTGTACAACCGTATCCATTACATAATGGTACAGATCTCAATACTCTTGAAGCAGTTGTTTGTGGACTAGCACCTGGTCTTCCTAACTTATTACCTGTATTATTTCCCCATGACCAAACATAACCATTAGCATCTAATGCATAAGAACATTGGTCACCGGCTTCTACTTGAATGATATTAGTTATTGCTCCACCACCATCTGCGGCACTTCGCTGTACATATACAGGTGTTAATCTATCTGTGGTACTACCATCACCTAATTGTCCGTCACTATTCTCTCCCCAAGCCAGTAATCTACCTGTAGTTGCTTCAATAGCAAAAGAAGAATTATTCCCTCCAGATACATAAGTAATATTGTTTAAGAAAATTCCGTTAGGATCATTAACATTTACACTTGCCGCTTGAGCACCTCTTAAAACTCTTTGAGGCATAGCCTCACCTGATGTTGAAACCAAGTTTCGTCCTAATTGTCCAGATTTATTATTCCCCCACGCCCATACTTGATTGGCACAACTTAATCCAAGAACGTGTGACCCTGAGCCGGCATCCACTTGTCTAATCGCAGGTAATAAACCCACGGTGGTAGAACCAGCAACATTGGAGATATTTCCATAAGTTATGGCTACACCTGCAGCACGTCGAGCTGTAGTAACCGCCGCACCAGTATTGTCAACACCAAAGGTATATAACAATGTAGATCCATCATTATCAACGTTAGACCCCCAAGTGTAAACTGTTTGGTTATTACATACAGCAGCAGAAAAGCTATTTCCGCCAGAAATCTGGAAGTTTTGACCATGTAATAATTGAGCAAATACAACAGTCAATAAGGAAGAAGTGAGTAAAAGTTTCTTCATATGATAATGATAATAGTTTATTTATAAGCTACTTAACACTTATATACGTTCTGTTGATAAAAGTAACCAAAATTTCATAAAAATAATTATAAAATTAATAAAATTAATACCATTTATAGAATTAAAAATTCGATAAATAGAATAATGAAAATCAGAAATCAGAAATACAATGATTAAAGGTATATAAGGTGTTGATAAAATTGTAAGCAACAATTTTATCACTCTAAAAAAAAATTATAGAAAATAATGAATAATTATTGCGCTTAAAACCTTATTTTTAAAATCCCAATTATGGGACAATACGTAGAATTACGTATTTCGAAGTATACATTTAGAAACATTTAACTAATTACGATTTCATGTCTAAAGAAGTACAAATTATCATCGAAGGGAAATCATATAACTTCCCAGTGGTAGAAGGAACTGAAGGAGAAAAAGCGATTGATATTGCTAAACTAAGAGATTTAACAGGTTATATTACTTTAGACACCGGTTACAAAAACACAGGCGCGACGAAGAGTGCTATCACTTTCCTTGATGGTGAGTTAGGCGTGCTACGTTACAGAGGTTATCCAATCGAGCAATTAGCATCTAAGGCTTCTTTCTTAGAAGTATCTTACTTGTTAATCTACGGAGAGCTACCAACTCAAGCTCAATTAGACAACTTCAAAGCTCGTATTCAAAAACACACAAGCTTACACGAAGACATTAAAAAGATATTTGATGGTTTCCCATCCTCTGCTCACCCAATGGGCGTGTTATCATCTGCGGTAAGTTCACTTACTGCATACTACCCAGGTTCAAGCAACCCTAATGAAAGTGAAGAAGATGTGGATTTAACCATCGTGCGTTTGATGGCTAAATTACCTACTATCGCTGCTTGGTCTTTTAGAAACTCTAAAGGTATGCCTTTAATGTATCCAAAACCAAAAATTGGATATTGTGAAAACTTCTTATACATGATGTTTGCTCAACCAAATGAAGATTTCACGGTTGACCCTGTTGTATCTGAAGCTTTAAATACATTGTTTATCCTTCACGCTGACCACGAACAAAACTGTTCTACTTCTACAGTTCGTATCGTAGGTTCTGCACACGCCAGCTTATATTCTTCTATCGCTGCAGGTATCAATGCTCTTTGGGGCCCATTACACGGTGGAGCTAACCAAGAAGTAATTGAAATGTTAGATCAGATTAAAGCCGATGGTGGAGATACTCAAAAATGGATTGCTAAGGCAAAAGATAAAAATGATCCTTTCCGATTAATGGGCTTCGGTCACCGCGTTTACAAAAACTTTGATCCAAGAGCTAAAATCATTAAGAAAGCATGTGATGACATCTTAACTAAACTAGGTGTTAATGATCCTGTGTTGGCTATTGCAAAAGAATTAGAGCAAGCTGCACTTAATGATCCATATTTCGTTGAAAGAAAATTATATCCAAACGTAGATTTCTACTCCGGTATCATCTACCGTGCATTAGGTTTAAGAACAGACTTATTCACTGTAATGTTTGCTTTAGGTCGTCTTCCGGGTTGGATTGCTCAATGGAAAGAACTAAGAGACTCCAAAGAACCAATTGGTCGTCCAAGACAAGTATACACTGGACATGTTACTAGAGAATATGTTCCAATCGAGAAAAGAAAATAATCTCCATAAAAAAAGCCCTGATTTACATCGGGGCTTTTTTATTTTTCAATAAAATTAACGTTTGTGTTTTTCTAATCGGTCATTTAAATTTTTCAATTCCTGCATAAAATGCTCACGCACATCCTTGGCAAATGGATTTTCTAATTCGATGGTCAAAAACAAATCCATTGAATCCTGACCTAAGTTACGTTTGATATCTAATAGATACTGATACGCCGGAGTCTTTTGTTCTACATCCGGAATATCCATCTGATTAATAGATCTTCCTATAAAGTGTGTTAATGCTTGTACATAGGCCATTTGTTTATCATGTGTAACCGGTGTTCTTTCCAGTACATTCAATTCTAACAATTGACTTAGAAATTTAACAATCGACCTTGCCTTACGTGTACGCACAGGGCACACTACCATATTCAATCCCTTGATACCATTCTTCCCACTTTGAGGTCCAAACAGAGGGTGTGTACCTAATATTTCAACTGTTTCCGGTAGGTGTTTTAACATTAATTCAACCGGCTTTACTTTTACTGACGACACGTCAACTACCAATGCTCCCGGTTTAACTAAATCTCTAATTTCAATCAATACCGCTTCTAAAAACTGTACTGGAACTGCCAATACCACGATATCTTGTGACGCAACTTCTTTCAAACTACCCCACTTCACTCCTTTTTCATTAGCCAACTCTTCTAATGGAAGTATATCATGCACCATTACATCAAAGTAAGGTGTGATATGCTTCATCATAAATTGAGTGAAACTACCAAATCCAATTACGCCTATATGTTTGAATGCATTCTTTTTCATAACACCACCGGTTTACGAATTAGGATACCATTTTGTTCCAAATAATCCTTCAGTTCCGGAATTCCTATTTCTTTAAAGTGGAAAATACTAGCAGCTAAAGCCGCATCTGCTTTCCCTTCTGTGAAAACATCAATGAAGTGTTCCATATTCCCGGCTCCGCCTGAAGCTATCACTGGAATATTTACTAATTCAGAAATTGTCGAGGTTAAATTATTTGCAAATCCTGCCTTCGTTCCATCATGATCCATGGAAGTTAATAGAATTTCTCCGGCTCCTCTGGATTCAATTTCTTTCACCCAATGCAATGTATCAATATCAGTAGGTTTACTTCCGCCATGTGTATGAATCAAATTCTTTCCACTCACATTACGAGTGTCTACTGCTACTACAATGCATTGAGAACCGAATTCTTTTGACATTTCGTCAATTACTCCCGGATTCTTAACTGCCGCTGAATTAACAGACACCTTATCAGCACCAGCATTCAAACATGCCGATACATCTTCCACACTTCCAATACCACCACCAATAGTAAATGGTATATTAATATTTTGAGCTATGCGTTTAACTAACTCGACTAATGTTTTTCTTTTTTCTAACGTAGCCGTGATATCTAGAAACACTAGCTCATCAGCCCCTTGTTCGGAATACAATGCTCCCAACTCAACAGGATCACCGGCATCTCTTAGGTTGACAAAGTTGACACCTTTGACAGTTTTGCCATCTTTAACATCTAAACAAGGTATGATTCTTTTCGTCAGCATGATTAATTATTAAAAGAGGCTAATTGTTCTAATGTGATTTTACCTTCATAGAAAGCCTTGCCTACAATAACTCCATAAACACCCATTTCATTTAGGCGAACGATGTCATCCATCCCCGCAACCCCGCCACTAGCAATCCAATTCACTTGGCTATACTTAGAGTGTAATCTTTGATATAAATCAAATGAAGGGCCTTGAAGTAAGCCATCCTTGGCTACATCAGTACAGATAGAATAAGAAAATCCATAAGGTAGATATTCTTCTACCAACGTATCAATTTCAATCGAAGTAGTTTCTTGCCATCCGCTTACAGCAATCTTTCCGTCTTTAGAGTCTGTACCAACTATAATCTTACCTGCACCAAATTTCTGCATCCAAGACTTTACCATAGCAGGATTTTTAACTGCTATACTTCCGGCTGTAATTTGTGTAGCACCTGAATCAAAGGCTACTTTCAAATCTTCATCACTCTGCAATCCACCACCGAAATCAATGACCAAAGAAGTGTTATTCGCTATCGTTTCTAACACCTTCTGATTGGTGATTTTTTTTAATCTAGCACCATCTAAGTCTACTAAGTGCAAACGTTGAATCCCTACCCCTTCAAATTGTTTAGCAATTTCAAGAGGGTTGGAATGATATTCTTTTTTCTGCTGATAATCACCTTGTGTTAAGCGTACACACTTACCATCAATAATATCTATCGCAGGTATTACTTGAATCATATATTATAAATCCAGGAAACTTTGAATAATTTTTTGCCCTACCGAGCTACTCTTCTCCGGGTGAAACTGCACCGCATAAAAGTTGTCCTTTTGCAAAGCAGAGGAAAAAGGAACTATATAATCCGTTGTAGCAATGGCATAAGGCGTAGGTTCCACATAATAACTATGTACAAAATACACATAGCTATCTTCCGGTATACCTTTCATTAAAGGAGATTTCAAATCCTTTAATGTATTCCATCCTATTTGAGGAATTTTACCACCGGGAGGAAAACGTTTTACATTCGCAGGGATGATACCTAAACAGTCCACATTACCTTCTTCCGAGTGCGCACACAATAGCTGTTGCCCTACACAAATTCCAAAAACCGGTTGCTTCAAGGATTTAATCACTTTATCCAAACCACGCTCTCTTAAATAGCGCATGGTGGTAGAAGCTTCTCCTTGTCCTGGAAACAATACTTTATCCGCTGATGCTAATACTTCAGGGTCATCCGTGTAGATGGGATCTACTCCTAGTCTCTCCAAAGCATAAATAACCGACTGAATATTCCCCGCGTTATATTTTACTATAGCAATTTTCATTTTATAACACCCCTTTAGTACTAGGGATTAAATTGTTGGCAGGATCTTTTTTAACGGCACCTTTAATCGATTTAGCAAATCCTTTAAAGATTGCTTCTATCTTATGATGCTCATTATCGCCTTGCACTTTAATATTCAAATTACACTTAGCAGTATCACAGAAAGACTTGAAAAAATGGTAGAACATTTCTGTAGGCATATCTCCAATTTTCTCTCTCTTAAATTCAGCATCCCACACAATCCAACTACGACCACTAAAGTCAATAGCCACTTGTGCTAAACTATCATCCATAGGTAATAAGAAACCATAACGGTCAATTCCCTTTTTACTACCTAAGGCAGCAAGGAATGCTTCACCTAAGGCTAATGCAGTATCTTCAATAGTATGATGCTCATCGATGTGCAGATCACCTTTTACCGTTACATCCAGATTAATACCTGAGTGTTTGCAAAGTTGATCTAACATGTGGTCAAAGAAACCAAGACCGGTGTTCATCACTCCTTTTCCTTCCCCATCTAATTGAAGGAAGATATTAATATCGGTTTCTTTCGTTGTTCTACGAACAGTAGCTATACGTTCTGATTTTGCTATATGCTTATAGATAGCATCCCAATCGTTGGTAGCTAAATCATAGGTCAACTCACCTATTCCCCAATCAGACGCTTTGTCTTCTTTGGTAATATAAATAGCCTTAGCACCTAAATTTTTAGCCAACTGAACATCCGTCATACGATCACCAATCACGAATGAATTTGCTAAATCATAAGCTCCGTCAAAATACTCCATTAACATTCCTATTCCCGGTTTACGAGTAGGCAAGTTTTCACGTGGGAAAGACTTGTCGATATGAATCTTTTTGAACGTAATACCTTCTCCGGCTAATGTTTTTAACATTTTGTTTTGAGCGGGCCAAAACGTATCCTCCGGAAAAGAGGAAGTTCCAAGTCCGTCTTGATTCGTCACCATTACTAATTCGTAATCGGTTTCACGAGCAATTTTACTTAACGCCGTAATAACGCCGGGTAAAAACTCTAACTTTTCAAGTGAGTCAATTTGTTCATCCGCCGGCTCAATGATAATGGTACCATCGCGGTCTATGAATAAAGCTTTCTTCTTCATACTAATTCCGCCTTTTTATATTTCTTTAATAAATCAATTAACAATTGGTTTTCAGGTGGAGTTCCTACCGTAATACGAACACCACCTTCACATAACAATACCGAAGAACGGTTACGTGTGATTACTTGATTCGATACCAAGTAATTATACATATCCGTACCATCTTGTGTTTTCACTAAAATAAAATTAGCATCACTCGGAACAATATGTTTAATGCATGGCAGCTGTTTTAACTCTTTCTCCAACCATGTACGTTGTTCTAGTATCTGTGCTACTAATTCATTTTTAAAATCGACATTTTGAATAGCTTCTAACGCTAATTCTTGTGTCATTTGATTGATGTTATATGGAGGCTTAATTTTATTAAGCACTTGAATCAATTCTGTTGATGCGTATGCAATCCCCAAACGTAACGCAGCTAATCCCCAAGCTTTAGAGAATGTTTGCATCACCAACAAATTAGGATATTTATTTAACAATTCAGTGAAACTTGGTTCAGAAGCAAAATCAATATAAGCTTCATCTACCACCACAATTCCATCAAACTGCGTTAGTATATTCTGAATAGCTGTTCTATTCATTAAGTTTCCTGTAGGGTTATTCGGAGAACAAATGAAAATCACCTTCACTTCCGGTGTAACCGCTTTCAGAATAGCTTCTTCTCGTAAATTATAATCGGCAGAAAGAGGCACTTCAATAATTTTAACATCATTTAAGTTGGCACTCACTTCATACATACCATAGGTAGGCGGCAAGGTAATAATCGCATCTTTGCCAGGCACACAAACTGCACGAAGAATTAAATCGATAGGTTCATCACTTCCATTGCCTAAAAAGATATTTTCAGCAGGAACATTTTTAACTTCGGATAAGGCATGTTTTACTTTCCATTGTAAAGGATCCGGATAACGATGAACCGATTTAGTGATTACAGAACCAAACGAATTCTCATTGGCATCTAAAAACACACCATCTTTACCCTTATATTCATCTCTAGCAGACGAATACGGTTTCATCTTTTTTACATTATCACGGATGATTTTATCCAACGAAAAGGCCATATTTCGAATTTTAAGAGGGTAAAACTACGAAAAAAGAGGCTATTTAGTGGATACTTCTTACAAATCCTTTCGCCGATTTTAGCTTTTTTTGTATTTTTGAAAAGGTTTAAAGAAAAGATGGTATGAAAGTAAAGAATTCTTGGCATATAGAATGTGCCCACACCCCGGAAACAATTGATCGAATTTTATTGCCTATTCGCAAAAGAGGTCTATCTGTTTTAAGCCTGAATTACACAAAAAACACGGAAGAGAATGCGGTTTGTGCTATTGAGTTTGAAACTGAAGAAGCTGATGCAGAACGCGTTTATAAAAATATGATTCGTTTACAGGATATTAAATCTGTAACAAGAAAGTAATTCCTAATCTAATTAAAACCGATTAACGCATGAAGAAACGAGGGGCAATACTTTTAGGCCTTTTTGTTGTTACTGCGCTAATCGGTTTCTTTTTTGTCAAAAATCAACTCTATACTACCAACTTTCATCAGGTAGAATTTGAAAAAATCGAGTTTGAACATCCCGATTCAACCCAAAGAGAAAGTTCATTGGTTTTTCTTGATAGCACTGCAGAGTACAATCAAGAAGAATATACAGAAGATTCTATAATCACTATAGATAATCCATTAAGTCATCATTACAAAAAGCATTTGGCTCAAAACAAGACTATTCAAACAAAAAAATCCAGTAAGTTAAATATCCCTCAAGATTCTACATTTACTTTAAAAACAAAAAAGCCCCATGTAATTGTTTCTTCCAAAGGCCGGGCGATCAAATACCAAGAGTTACCATTGCATAATTTACCTAATAAACGAATACAGTTTTCTACTTTTTTCAGAACATTCAATCCTGGTGATTATATCAACGGGAAGGAATTGGCGGCTTACTACTGGAATGATAAAAATTTAAACTACGTAACAAGAAAAACGGTTAGTTCCTATGTTGAGAAAAACATAAAAAAACTCACACGTATAGGGAATACATTAATCATCGAAACCAATAACACTAATGGAATTGACACCAAGGTGAGTATTCCTTTTATTGAAAAAATGCACATGATGATTCAAGACAGTGCCACCATTACTTTTGGAAACACGATACAATCTAAAGAGGCCCTTTTTAAAAATGCTTTGTTACTTCCTATTCAAACCACAGGAATAACTGTTATTTCAAATGGGAACCTGATTCCTCCGAATGGCTTTGTAAGTGGAGATTTTTATTTCACTGAATATGCTGCTAGCAAAGGAGGTTTTTCTCTAAAGTAATTGATTATAAATTATCATTATCCACTCCTCCACCATCGGGCATACGCTTTTATTTTTTAACACCGAACGAATTCTATACTTAATTCCTTTGTGGTGCAAATGCGGATAATCAGCGCAAGAATCAGGTCTACTTTCATATACCTTACAAAGTGTTCCTTGTAAAAAAGCACATGGAGTACAGTTCATTACTTTCATGTGTTCACTGCCAACATCTGCTAAATACTTCGTTTCAAATTCTTCTACTTTCATAGAAATCTTATCCGCCACCTTAGCAGCATCATCAGGTGTAAAAGGAGGATTCAATACGGAGCAGCAACGACCGCAGGATGCGCAGTCATACGACTGATATACTTTTTCAACGATAGGTTGTGAGATAACATCCAACTCTGATGATTTAACTTTGCGAATCATCTCTAAAAATCGTTCGTCAGAATAATGATCCATATTAAATGTTGGAGTAATTAAAGTTTATAAAAGGAACAGAAAGAGAACAAAGAGAGATTTTCTACCACAATTTTAGACTTTCTTTTCTAAGTTTCTAATCATAACATACAACATCTTTGAAATTTCCTCTAAACCTAAATTTAGTTCCTGAACTATATCTACTGATATTTCATTTTCAGCCCCTAGAAATTCAACAATGGAAGCACATTCAAAGGCTGAACCACGAGCTATTACATAGAAATTCTTTCTGTCTTTATGACTAACCTTAGCACTACCCTCTGCAATATTTAATTGCACACTCAAGGATGCCCTACCCAATTGATTTTTAAAATAACTTGGAATTTGAGGATTACCTTTAATTAAATTATATATAATCTTATTTATCAAGAATGACTTCTTATAAACTTCTAATTTTTGATAAGAAAACATAAAAATTAATAGCTAGTGAAGTACTAAAGGTAATAAAAAATAAAACAGAAAATAGAGGAATAGAAACAGTGTGCAGGAACAGGGAAAAGAAGAAACAGGAAAAAAGAGAAACAGAAACAGGGTACAGGAACAGGGAATAAAAGAAACAGAGCCAAGAACGAAGTCCCTGTTCCTCTTTCTTCACTCTGTTTCTATTTAGTGGAGCCGGAGAGATTCGAACTCTCGTCCAGAGAAGGTGATTATCGCGCCTTCTACATGCTTAGCCGAATATTCATTGTAGGGGAAAAGCAGGTCACCGGCAACCAACTTTAACCTTAGTTACTAAAGTTTCATAAAATAATCGTAACGGTTATTTTACTAGTTCTGCATATCGACATATCCGATTCGCAGTCGGCGGAACAAGGACTGCGGGATACGTGGCCGGGTCTGGTTCTTAACTAGACCGCATTAACCATTAATTCCGACTTGGTCGAAATTAGGCAGCCATGGCGTAAGTTTCTTCGCCAATTGTTGTTCGGGACTATCTTTCAAGGCTCTCACCCCATGAGCCTGCATGCTTACACACGTAATTACTCAACCTGTCAATTCCTGTCGGCCCCAACGTCTTTGAGGATTACAAAGATAATCAATTTTATTGATTCCAATTCTAATTCAATCTTCTTCATAATCAATCAATAAAGAGATATCCACCATAGTGGACAACTTCTTAGGCATAAAAACTATGTGTTTCTTATCTTGCAACTAGTTCTTATGGATAATTTTATTGTTTCGGCTCGTAAATACAGACCTTCAACGTTTGATACCGTTGTAGGCCAAAGTCATATTACGACTACTTTAAAAAATGCCATCAAAAACAATCACCTAGCACAAGCATTCCTTTTTTGCGGTCCTCGTGGTGTAGGTAAAACAACCAATGCACGTATTTTAGCTAAAACCATCAACTGTGAAAATATCACAGAAGATATTGAAGCTTGCGACCAATGCGAATCTTGTAAAAGTTTTAATAACAATGCTTCCTTCAACGTACAAGAACTTGATGCCGCATCCAACAACTCGGTGGATGATATCCGTAATCTAGTAGAACAAGTACGTTACCCTCCTCAATACGGGAAATATAAAATCTACATTATTGATGAGGTTCACATGTTATCAAATGCGGCTTTTAACGCTTTCTTAAAAACGTTAGAAGAACCGCCTTCCTATGCTATCTTTATCTTAGCCACAACTGAAAAGCACAAAATCATTCCTACGATTTTGTCCCGTTGTCAGATATTTGATTTCAATAGAATACAGGTAAAGGACATTGCTCATCACTTAGCTAAGATTGCCGAAAAAGAAAACATCAAAGCTGAACCGGAAGCATTACACCTCATCGCTCAAAAAGCGGATGGTGCCTTACGTGATGCCCTTTCCATGTTCGACTTGATCGTTACTTTCTCGTCTGACAATACGATTACTTTCAAGAAAACAATCGATAACCTACACATCTTAGATTACGACTATTACTTTAAGATAGTAGACTTTTGTTTGAAAGAAGATGTTAGTTCTATCCTATTAGCATTTGATGAAATTTTGCGTAAAGGATTTGACGGACACAACTTCATTGCCGGATTGAATGAGCACTTCCGCAATTTATTAGTGTGTAAAGACAATAGAACACATGAACTTTTAGAATCTTCGGATGAAGTAAAAGCTCGATTCATACAACAATCTGGCGCTACTGAAATCGGATTTATCATGTCTGCTCTTAGTATTATCAATCAATGTGATTTATACTACAAGAACAGTAAAAACCAACGCTTACACGTAGAGTTAGCCTTAATGAAACTAGCTTTCATTAAGCGAGCTACCAATACAGGTGCTTTGGTAGAAGAACTAAAAAAAAAAGTAGTTTAACAACTACCACCTCCACCCCTACTACTGAAAATACGCCTACTTCATCTACCCCAACAGTAGAGAAAACAGTCGTATCTAGTCCACCTTCTATTACAACCAAAAGTTCTTTAGGAATTAAACTTCCAAAAAATACTCAGGAAGCAAAACAGTTAGCGAATACCAAAGCTGTTACCATTGAAACTACTACTACAACTGAAAACGATTCAGAAACTACCGGTAGTCAGCAGGTTCAAATATCTAAGATTAAGTTTGAAGAAGCATGGAATCAATTTGCAGAAAAACTAAAAGCAGAAGGAAAAGCAAACGAACATATCACTTTATATAATAAACCTTTTGAAATCAATGAAGGCTCACACGTTATCATACAACTAGATAACGAAATTCAAGTAGAGCTTTTAGAAGAGATGAAAATGGATTTATTACAATTTTTAAAATCTGCTCTATCCGTACCATTCATTAAACTAAGTAGTAAGGTTGTTGAACGAAAAGTGGAACAAAAAATCTATACAGATAGTGATAAACTAAAATTTTTGAGTGAGCAATACCCAATTTTAGAGGATATAAAAAAACGCTTTGGCTTAGAAAGCAACTACTAATATCTTGCTATAATCCTATTTTAAAACTTCATTTTTTAGAATTATTTTGTACATTCGTTAACTACTAATTTGTACTAAAAGATTTAATGTTTTCCATCATGCGAAGTATTTTCTTTTTCATTATCCAAATCCTTTTTATAAGTGCGGCTACTGCACAAGCATTACAAACTACAACTGACAAGAATGGTCTCACTTATCAATATGCAGATAACGATCCATTACAAGCTAGAATATATACTTTGCCAAACGGCTTGAAAATTTTCCTTTCTCAATACAAGGATGCTCCAAGAATTCAAACCTACATTGCTGTAAAAGCTGGTTCTAAAAATGACCCATCCAACACGACAGGTCTTGCACACTATTTAGAACATATTCTATTTAAAGGAACCGACTCCATTGGAACCACCAACTGGGAAGCTGAGAAAAAAGAATTAGATAAAATTGAAGCACTATATGAAATCTATCGCAACACAACAGATAGCAGCAAACGAGTTTATCTATATCAAAAAATAGATAGTATATCATTAGTAGCTGCCGGTTATGCTATCGCGAATGAATACGATAAGCTATTAGGTAACATAGGAGCTATAGGAACGAATGCCTACACGTTTGTTGAACAAACTGTATATGTGAACGACATTCCTTCTAACCAAATTGAAAAATGGGCTATGATAGAAGCCGAGCGATTCAGAACGGTTGTTCCTCGCTTATTTCATACTGAACTGGAAGCTGTTTATGAAGAAAAGAATAAAGGAATGGATCAAGACCGAAGAAAAGTTTGGGAAGAAACCATGGCTTCTCTTTTTAAGGTTCATACCTACGGCACCCAAACTACCATTGGTACAATTGAGCATCTGAAAAATCCATCCATCACTGAAATCAAAAAATACTTCAACACTTATTATGTTGCCAACAACATGGCTGTATGTATGAGTGGCGATTTTGACTATGATTCCACCATAGCCATACTAAGCAACCACTTCGGTCAGTGGCGAACAGGAACTATTCCAACCTACAAAGCACCTGTTGAAACTAAGATTACTACCCCTATTCGTAAAACGGTAGTTGGGCCTGATGCGGAGAGTTTATCTATTACGTACCGTATCGATGCATCTCTTACTCAAAACCCGGAAATTCGAGTTTATATTAAAGCACTTCAAATGCTACTATCTAACGGACAAGCCGGATTAATTGATTTGAATATCAACCAAGCTCAAAAAGGTTTAGGTGGATATGCTTACGACTTACCTTTAAAAGATTATTCTATTTTTATGCTTGGCGCTCGTCCTGTAGCAGGTCAGGCTATTGAAAATTTGGAATCTGTATTATTAGAACAAATTACGAATATCAAATCCGGAAGATTTGATGACTGGTTATTACCTGCCGTTGTTAACGACTATAAAAAAAGTCAATTATTAAGTTTTGAAAGTAATCGAAATCGTGCGGATGCTTTTGTAGATGCCTTTGTCTGGGACATTCCTTGGAATGTCTATATTCAAGACGAAGCCACTTTATCTAAACTTACTAAATCCGACTTGCAACTTTTCGCTACTAAGTATTTAAATCAAAACTACGTAACCATTTTCAAATCAAAAGGAATTGATTCTACCATCACTAAAGTACCCAAACCAAAGATTTCGGCAGTACCGGTGAATCGAGATACTCAATCTGTTTTTTATACTAAAATAGAAAAACGATTCTCCCCTATTATCCAACCGGAATTCTTCAACCCGGAAAGTGTGACTAAAAGTATGACAGGTAAATTTCCTTTGTTATACAAACAAAACACTACAAACGATTTCTTTTTCCTTCAATACAAGTGGGACATTGGTGTGAAATACGACCCGGCTTACAAGGTACTTGTAACTTATTTGGATTATTTAGGAACAAAGAATTACAATGGAGAAGAATTCAAAAAAGCCTTTTACAAAATTGGATGTGATTATTCCATTGGAATATCCGGCGACAAATTTACCATCAGTATATCCGGATTAAAAGAAAACATGCCTAAAGCATTAGAATTGATAGAAGACTTTATCATGAATGTACAAGGCGATGTGGTGGCATTAGAACAAGTCAAATCAAACATCTTAAAGACTCGAATGGATAATAAATCTTCTAAAGATATCATCCTCCGTTCAGCCATGGTTAACTATGCAAAATACAAAGGAGCTAATCCTTTTAATCATATCTTACCGGAGCATATTTTAAAGACACTTCAGTCTAGTGATTTATTAAGTTACTTCCATCGCATCAAAACAACACCACACAAAGTAGTTTACTACGGTCCAAACGAGTTGGATTATGTAGCTAAAACAGTAGCTAAATACCACAAAATAAAAGTTGGCACTCACACACTAGTAAAGGAACAGTTTAGCTACCGTCATGCATCACACAAGAACATTGTTTACTTTGTGCCTTATGATATGGTTCAAGCAGAGGTAATCATTTTAAGTCCTTCAGTAGAATACAATAAAGATTTAGCTCCTGCGCAATCTTTATACAACGAATATTTCGGAGGCAACATGGGCAGTCTTGTTTTTCAAGAATTAAGAGAGTCAAGAGCACTAGCTTATTCTGTTAAATCTGTATTTGAAAGCCCGGCAAGACCCACTGAAATTTACTTCAGCAATTCATACATAGGAACACAAGCTGACAAACTCAACGAAGCTCTCAAAGGGTTAATTGAATTAATAGATTCAATGCCGGCATCGCCGTTACTATTTGAAAATTCTAAACAATCTATTTTAGAAACCATAAGAAGTACCCGTGTTACCAAAGCTGCTACGTTATCAGAGTATGAGCGCATGGATTTATTTCATCTAACGGAAGATCCTCGAAAAGCGATTTATGAGAAAGTACCATCTATGACCTTTGAGGATTTAAAAAAATTCCAAGAAACCTACATCAAAGGCAAACATAGAGTCATTCTAGTTATAGGGTCTAAAAACAAAATAGACATGTCTGTTTTACAACAATTTGGCGAAGTTAAAGAACTGACCTTAGAAGATATATTCGGCTATTAAGCCTACGGTATAACCTGTTGAAAGTGTAGTTTTTTGACTTTCAGCAGGTTTTATTTTTTAACTGGAAAAGATTGAATTTTTAGGTAGTTATACGTAATATTGATAGCTTGTATAACAATTAATTAACGATAAAAATCGATGAGTTCAAAAATTAAAGTAGCTAATCCGGTAGTTGAATTGGATGGCGATGAAATGACTAGAATTATCTGGAAATTCATTAAAGATAAATTGATTCTTCCATACCTAGACGTTGATATCAAATATTATGATTTAGGAATGGAGCACCGTGATGCTACTAATGACCAAGTAACTGTAGATGCAGCTGAAGCTATTAAAAAATACTCCGTAGGTATCAAATGTGCTACAATTACTCCTGATGAGCAACGTGTAAAAGAGTTCAACTTGAAATCGATGTGGAAATCACCTAACGGTACTATTCGTAACATCTTAGATGGTACGGTATTCCGTGAGCCTATCGTTTGTCAAAACGTACCAAGATTAGTTCCTAACTGGACTGCTCCTATCGTAGTAGGTCGTCACGCTTTTGGTGACCAATACAAGGCGACTGATTTCGTAGTACCTGGCAAAGGTAAATTAACTATCAAGTTTGAAGGTGAAGACGGAAAAATTATTGAACACGAAGTATATAAATTCAATGGCGGTGGTGTAGCAATGGGTATGTATAACACAGATGAATCTATCCGTGGGTTTGCACACTCTTGTTTCAACATGGCATTAGGTAAAGGATGGCCTTTATACTTATCTACTAAAAATACCATCTTGAAAAAGTATGATGGTAGATTCAAAGATATTTTCCAAGAGATTTACGATGCAGAATACAAAGCTAAGTTTGAAGCTAAAGGTATCGTATATGAACACCGTCTAATTGATGACATGGTTGCTTCTGCTTTAAAATGGAATGGCAAATTCGTTTGGGCTTGTAAGAACTATGATGGTGACGTACAATCTGACTCAGTAGCTCAAGGTTTCGGTTCATTAGGATTAATGACATCTGTTTTAGTTACTCCGGACGGTAAAACAATGGAAGCTGAAGCAGCTCACGGTACTGTTACACGTCACTACAGAGATCACCAAGCGGGTAAGCCTACATCTACTAACCCTATTGCTTCTATCTTCGCATGGACAAGAGGTTTAGAATTCAGAGGTAAACTTGACGGTAACCAAGATCTAATCAACTTCTGCCAAACTTTAGAGAAGGTTTGTGTAGCTACAGTTGAAAGTGGTAAAATGACTAAAGATTTAGCAGTTTGTATCCACGGTAACAAAGTAAACCATGGTGAACACTACTTATATACTGAAGAGTTTTTAAGTGCTATCGATAGCAACTTAAAAGTAGCTTTAGGAAAGTAATTTATACCCGCTTTATAATAACAAAAAAGCCTCGATTTCTATCGAGGCTTTTTTGTTATATGATGAAAAGTAATGATTGATTAATCTAAACCTATCATTACAAATGCTCCCCAGTAAAGAGGATTTTTATATTTATTATAGATATACATTTTTGCATCGATGAATGCTTGACGTCTATCCTTTGATAGTATCCAGTTTTCATAAAACTTATCCATCAGTTCATTTGTAATCTCATCGTTTACTTTAAACAAACTCATTACTAAGTTTTGCGAGCCCGCTACAATAAAGGCTCTCTGTAAACCATATACACCCTCCCCTAATTGAACATCGCCCAGACCAGTTTCACAAGCACTCAATATTACTAGATCTGTGTTATCTAAGTTCAAGTTCATAGCTTCATAAGCGGTTAACACCCCATCAGAAGCATTTATTTGAGATATATCATTCTTATCTAAAATAGCCCCGCCATTTGTCAATAATAATCCCGAGCGATATAAAGAATTAGATGCAGCATCGTTAGTTAATTCAGATTCATAATCACTTTGTTTCATATCCGGCATAAAGTAACCATGTGTCGCAAAGTGTAAAAATCGAGGGCTATTTAAAGCCTTTACCTTGTCTTCTGTTGCATTTTTATTTAAATAAATATCACAAGGAACTTTACTATTCGATAAGACCTGATAAATATCTTTAACTTCATTCTCAGCACCTGTTAAACTCACCCAAGTAGATCCGGATAAGGTATCTTTTAATTTTGCAGAATAATAAAAATCAGGATTACCAAACAAAGCAATATTTTCAATTGTCTTCTTATTAGGATTGCCTTTTAGTTTTTGATTATAATCAACTAAAATATCTTTTGTATTAGCAATCTGAACAAACTGGTAGTTATCAATCAAATATTTACCATCAGGTCTCTTGATTGTTTCTAAATTCATTTGATTATACACCCCATCCGGAGAAACAAACAAACGTTTTTTGTCTGAAGGAATAACACCTGAAATTCTAGACCAATAACGATCAAATGTATTTTTATCATCTAGATTAAACTTAATGGCATTTCTATAATACTTAATGTATTTGCCTTCTAATTCTTTACCATTAGTAATATGAACGATTTCCGGGTTGTTTTTCGTTTCTCTTGTTATAACCACGGCTGAATAAAATACACTATCAGAATACTTCGTTGTAAAATAACGATAGCGCACTATTTCTATGGCTGCATCCTTTTGATCTAAGGCCACCTTAAGTTGTTTCCAATCATAATTTGTGTTTGTTTCAAAACTTTGCGCAAACACTTCAGATGATTCACTTAAGTTTTTCTCTAATTGTTCTATCTCTTTCTGTAATTGATCTAGGTTAATGCTATTAGCCTGTAATTGTTCAGCATCCATGGATACAGCCGTTGTGAACAACTCTTTCTTAGCTAACCAAGTCTGATAGTTCTCAATCAACTTTGCATTTCCACTATTCAAGATTCTTTCTTTTACTTTAATAGAGGAGTTTAATAATATCGCTTTAGTTGACATTATCAAATTGGTCATGTTGGAAATCAACTCCGGTTTTTGAGCACCTAATTGATATACCAATGTGTAGTAAAATTCAATATCATTCTTGATAATATTCCAAGATTTTGATTTTTCACGTTCACTTAACGTAGGGAATTGTTTTTTAATGAAAGTGATATAAGAAGCTAAAACTTCATCATAAGCCTTTACGCTGTTATCGTAGTCTTTCAAAATATAATACATCTGACCACTTTTAGCTAGAGCTCTTAAATAGTCCGGATGTTTAGTAGAGAACTTGGAACTATAAATACCTTTAGCTTTAATAAAACAAGTATTCGCATCAGCATATTTAGCTCTTCTATAATTAATCATCCCTTTGATATAATTATAATCGGCTGTATGTCTATCTTCCGTTCCAAACTTTGCTATCCAAATTCTATTTGCTGCTTCTAATTGTATATCGGAATCATCTAGGCGATTTGTTTCTAGGTAAAACAATGAAAGGTTCTTTAATACATCTGCATAGATGGGGTTTTCATCATTTAAATTTGTCTTAATAATTTGTAGCGATTGATTGAACAAATCTTCAATTTGTTTTTTGTCACCATTATTATAATATCTTATTAATGCTAACTCATTTAAAGAAGTAGCTACGTTAATATGGTTATTACCATATTGTTTTTTATAATTATCAATTACGGTTTGTATACCTTTTTGTGCTGTCGAATAATCGCCCATAGCAGCATGTATATTTGCATATACTCTTAAACATTCGGCATATCGAATGGACGACTCTCCAAACAATTGCTTGCTTATATTCATTGAGCGAATAGCATATTTCTCAGCTTTAGAATAATCACCGGTCAAATAATACAAATACGCTAATTGAGATAATGGCAAAATAAGTCTTCGAGTATTTACCCCAAATCGCTTTTCTTTAATATCTACAGAAGCTAACAAACTTTTCTCCGTTTCAGAATATTTACCGATATGGATATATAAAATGGCAATCTCATCGATAGTAGATGATAATGTAGCTTGAGTAGACGACTTCTTCGTAAGTTTAAATGCTTTAGTCAGGTTCTTTTCAGCTTCTCGATACAACCCTTGTATAATATATAATCGAGCTTGAGTCTCGAGTGCTTTACCATATTCAAAATTATCAACCGTGGTTGCACTCTTTTTAAATATGGCTAATGATTTGTTTAATCGAGTATCCGCATCTATATACTTACCTGTAGAAATATCAATATTGGCCATATAACGAAGTGTAACCGCATATGGAATACTTTCTTGGCCATAAAGTTGCTCTGTAACTTTAGTAATATCATTTACAATCTGACGAGCTTTATCGAATCGGTCGGTAAGTTCAAAAAGTCTAACTTCAGAATATTGGTAGCTTAATACTTTCTTGTGTCCGGCATACATTTCTTTGCTTATGATACTATCAAAGCTTGATATATATATGTCCTCAGCCTCTTTAAACTTCTCCGTATATTGGAAGTAATAATTAGCCTTATCCAACAACTGCATATGATACAAAGGCGCATTCTTTCCTAAAAGTCGTTCTTTGATTATGGTAGAATTTTCAATTGCCTGCTCGGCTAAGTCATATCTTTCTGTTTCCGTATAAGCTCTGTTTAGGATATCCAACAGATGAGCTCTATCTAAATGTATCATAGGGATAACATTAGACATAGCTAAAACTTTGTTAATATCCTTTATAACTTTCTCCCATTCACCTTGTAAAATTTCAGTATCAATTTCTACCAATTCAACTTTACTACTGTAATAGTGATTAGAACCATAATAACGAGTAATCTTAGCATCTAACACACGTTTCTTTTTTCTATAATCCTTACTTTGACTAGTAACTTTATATGTAGGAATCAACAATGAGTATATCTCGATAGCCTCACGACTATACGTTTTATATCTACCATACTTAGTAGTCAATAGAGATTTATATGCATCTTCATAGATTTTATTTGCTGATTTTATATCACCTTTATCAGCCATTAAACGACCGGCAATTACTCTATTTTCAACATAGGAAAAATCTTTATTACTCAGGTTCTTCTTAATCCAGTTCTTAGCTAAAGTCAACATGGAATCAGTTGACTTGTAATTACCATTTTCAAAATAGATATCAGCTTGCAAGTTTAATAAGCTGGCATAACTTCTCTTTCTCAAAATCTGATTATACGCTGAAACAGGAACCCATTTAGGTTTCCCGGTCTTAGGATCTGTTATTTCATCTTTCGTTACAATTCTAGAATAACGATAGGATATAATTTCAGGCAACAAAGACTGAGCTTTCAAGTGAAAACCTTGCTTGAAATAACAATAGACCTTACGAGTTTTTAAATCATGAATTAAATCTTGATTTTTCAAACCGGATGTTTGAATCAGCTGATCGGCTTGTTCTATATATTGAGAAGCTAGATAGTAGTTACCATAAGACAAGTACGTATCAATTGCATGCAAAATACATTTAGCATATTGATAAGAATCCGTTTTAGGTGCTCTGGCCAAGGTCTTATTACCTTGATCCATGTTGAACTCATAATCTTGAAAAGCTCCATTTAACTCAGAGCCTTCTGCTAATAAGAAGTACGCACGAGCCTCCGTAATTAAATCTCTGTCTTTATCTGTTTGAATCTTTTTTAACAAATCACGATTGTAACGCAGCCCTATGACATAATCCCCTTTTTCATAGTAACGTTCAATTTTAGTAAAATTCAATTCATACTTTGTATCCTGCGCTTGTAGTCCTGTGATAAAAAAAAGACTGAACAGAATCACGTAAAAGTTCTTCATAGTATTATAATTATTTCAAGTTGAGTTGTGGGTCAAAATTTATACTCTACTTATAAAAGTATTAATTTTTTCCGATATATATTGAACATCTGCCCTACTTAAATGAAGTCCTGAAGGCAAGCACAAAGTGTTTTTAAATTCTAATTCAGAAACTGTATTATTATAAGATTTCTTATCACAAAAAATCGGTTGCAAATGCATTGGCATCCAAAGTTTACGTGATTCTATATTAAACTCTTCCAAAAACACTCTTAATAACTCAGAATCTATTTTTGAATCTATCTCAATTAAGGTTAACCAAGCATTATCGTTATCACTATAAGTAGAAAAAACGACTTTACTACTAGAAATTAAGTATTCATTATACCAATCTCGGATTTGTCGTTTTTTTCTAATCTTTTGAGGTAGATTCTCCAATTGAGCTAATCCAAAAGCCGCATTGATATTGCTTAATCTATAATTAAACCCAATCTCACGATGTTCATAATGCGATGTATTTTCTTTAGCTTGATTGGCAAGTTTTTCCAAGTATTCTCTTCTTGATCTAGCCTTACAATAAAGCGCACCACCGGTACCTCCTGCTGTAATGATTTTATTCCCATTAAATGAGAATATTGCAAAATCTCCTATCATACCACAATGTTGATTATTAATTGTAGTTCCTAAGGATTCTGCAGCATCTTCAATTAGAGAGATTTGATAAAGATCACATATACGTTTTATTTCAAAAATATTAGCAGCAAATCCATAGAGATGTACTGCAATTACCGCTTTGGGCTTTTTATTCAACTGAATGGAATCTAAAATTGCTTTTTCCAACAATTGAGAATCCATCGTGTAGGATCCTAATTTATTATCAACAAAAACCGGTTCAGCACCTACATACGTTATTGGGAATACAGCACCAGCAAAAGTCGCTGTTGGACAAATGACCACATCACCTTGTGATACTCCTGCACCGATCAATGCTAGATGAAGTGCATGCGTACCACTACTGGTCAAAAAAATATTATCCGTTTTAAGGTAATCGTTAAGTGCTTGTTGAAACTTAAAAACAAAAGGTCCAACCGGAGCAATCCAGTTGGACTCTATAGCATCTTTCACATACCTTAGTTCATTCCCATCTTGATAGGGAGGCGAAAGGTATATGCGATTCATAATCAACTTTTAACTAAGGTTCTAATTATTTTACCCGGTACCCCTACCACCATCGAGAAATCAGGTATATCCTGTGTAATTACCGAACCGGCACCAATTACACACCACTTACCAATACTTCTTCCGGGAATAATGGTTGCTCCTGCACCAATATGTGTACCTTCTCCTACAAATATATTTGCGCATAATGTCACATTAGGTGAAATATGAACAAAATCTTGTAGTTCACAATCATGTTCTACCACAGCATTAGTGTTTATAATACAGTGCTTACCTACTGAAGCACCGGAATTAACAACTGCTCCAGGTAACACCACGGATCCCTCATCCACTTGTGCATATCTGGATACTACAGCAGATGCATGAATAGCTTTCCCAAATCGATGTGCTACTTTATTTACTACTTTTTTCCGCACTAAATTATCTCCAATGGAAACAATTAACTTTTGTCCGGATTCATAATCAGGTTTATACATCCCAATTACCGGAGTGTCATCTAATTTGATTAAATCCGGGTTATCATCAAAAATGGCTGCCACTGATTCGCCTGATGTTTGAATGGAATCTTTAACTACTTGTGCGTGTCCGCTCGCTCCGTACAATAACATATTTATATAAATTTAAAACGGTTTATTTTTCTGGTTATCCTTGGGATATACCTGACTCCAATTCCCCAATACAATAAATGTTTTGAGAAAAATCTTCAAGTCTAACCTCCAATCCAAATGTGAAACATAATAAACATCCAACTTGAATTTCTCTTCCCATGATATCGCATTTCTGCCATTCACTTGGGCCCAACCTGTAATACCTGGTTTAACGTCAAAACGCCCATTTTGTTCATCTGAATAGAAATTATTGTACTCTACCAATAATGGTCTTGGCCCAATAATACTCATATCCCCCCTTAATACATTCCAAAACTGAGGGAGTTCATCTATAGAAGTCACTCTTAACCAATGAGTAAAGAAGCTTTCCCTTTCTTTGTCAGTCTTTAGCTCACCCGATTTCAGAGGTTTAAGCGTAATGAATTTAATACAATTAAACTGCTGCTTATTTTTTCCACTTCGCTGTTGAATAAAAAAGATTTGTCCGAATTGAGCGTACAAACAACAACCAACAATTATCATCAAAGGTAGAGTCACGCACAAAACGATTACCGAAATCAAAAAATCGAATAACGGTTTAATAAATCCGGTATACAACATGGACATTCTTTATGTGTTGAAAATAATATAAATTGTCGAATAATTTACAATTATTCGACAATGATTGCTTTTCCGAATGCTAAAATAAACCTCGGGTTATATATCACAGAAAAAAGACAGGATGGATATCATAATATTGAAACCATCTTCTATCCTATACCTTGGTCAGATATATTAGAAATAATACCTTCTGAAAACACTACTTTTAACTCTTCCGGAATCAACATTCCAGGCGACACTAGTTCTAACTTGTGTATTAAAGCATATCAGCTACTAAAAGACAAATATAAATTGCCGCCTGTTCATATTTATCTACATAAAATAGTTCCTATTGGAGCCGGTCTTGGTGGAGGATCATCGGATGCTTCTTTCACTCTTTCTTCTCTTAATAAATTATTTGATTTAAATCTTAACAACTCTGAATTGGAAGAATACGCCTCCAAATTAGGAAGCGATTGTGCTTTTTTTATTGAGAATAAAGCAACATACGCATATGGAAAGGGTGATCAATTCAAAGCACTAACCAATTTCTCATTAAAAGGGTATTACATACTGTTGATTTACCCACCAATAGCCATTTCAACGCAAGAAGCTTACAATGGTATCACTCCTAAAAAATCAGATAGTAACATCATTGATGTTTTAAACTCCCCTATTCAATCATGGAAAGAGAATTTGAATAATGATTTTGAAGTGAGCTTGTTTCCAAAATATCCGGTATTAAAAAAAATAAAGGAGGACTTATATCAATCCGGTGCCATTTATGCCTCTATGAGTGGTTCCGGTTCAACTATGTTTGGTATCTATAATTATGATCCGGATGAAGTTCTTCCCCAATTTTCACCTTATCAATGTTTCTCTTCTGAGTTATGAAAATCTTCCTTTTTTCAATCACATTTATAATAACATTAGGTTGCCAATCTCCATACAAAACAACCCTTAATCCTGAGTTAAATCGTATTTATTTTGGGAATGGCGGCGGTTTCAGCGGAAAAGTTAATCAATGGGTTTTATCTGCCAATGGGAGATTATACCAAATAGTAGATATTAATAAAGAAAAAGATTCGTTGATATTAATAAAAAAGATTTCAAAAAAGATTACCAATCAGTTATTTGAAGAATATAGCGGTATAGAAGAAAATTCCAAACCTTTTCAGGATCCTAACAATATGTATTCCTTTATCAGATTTGAAAACTCAAGTAAAAACATTATCTATACTTGGAATGAAAGTACAAATGATATAATACCGTTGAAAAGTTTATACAATAAATTATATGAACAAACTTTATAGCCTCAGTTTTTTTCTTTTTCTATTATTACAGCTGTCTGGTTATTCACAATCGAATAATCTCCTAGCCTCTAAAACTAAAGCTGGAAACGGCGTTAGACCTAATATTTCATCCACTTATATAAGCAATAGCAATTCCAAAGAAGCTCTATTAACAAAAGAAATTATTCCGGATGCTTCATATGAGAAGTTCACTTTAAATCATTCTAGATTACCGAAGATTATTTACGATACTAAATCAAATACTCCACGCTATATAGCTAATCCTTCCTCTACTAATCCTAATCAGTTAAGATCTATTCATTTTGAAACGATTCCGGACATAACTAATTTCTCCTTAAATCAAATTGCTACTTTATTCCACCAGTCGAGTTCATCATTTTCTAACCAATGGAAGATTAAAGAAATCAATAATGATCCACTGGGAGGCATTCAAGTCAAACTACAACAACATCATGAAGATATTATTATTGACGGATATGAATCAATTTTAAAAATAGGCAAAAACAAAGAAGTACAATATTGGCTAGGTAGATATACTAATAGTAATTCATTTTCAGCTTTTACTATAGATGAAACAGCAGCCATTCAAAGTGCACTACAATCAATCCATTTAGACTCCGCTCCTACACAAGATTTAATACTTAAATCTTTACAACTTAACACCATTGAAGTAACTAAGATTTATTACACTTCCAACAGTCTGATAGATGAAACAATACCTTGTTTTAAAGTTGATATACGAGAAAATGGGATTAGTTGGAAAAGTATTTATATAAGCGGTATCAATGGTCAAACATTAAACATACAAAACAACATTTGTCATGTAGATGGACCTGCTTCCGGAAGTGGTGTAGATTTAAATGGAGTAAATCAATCGATTCAAACCTACTTAAAGGGCAGTACTTATTATCTAGTTGATATTAGTAAGTCAATGTATACAAGTACTGGATCCACTTTACCGGACAGTCCGTTAGGAGCTATCATAACGTATGATTTACAAAATACTTACGGCACCAATACGAGTTACTCTCAAATAACTTCAACAAGTACTTCATGGAATAACCCTAAAGCTATTTCAGCACATTTTAATGCTTCTAAAGCATTTGACTATTATTATTTAAAGCACGGTAGAAACTCCATTAACAATCAAGGTGGGAATATAATATCCTTTATCAATGTTGCTGACCCTAGCTCCGGTACAAGTATGGACAATGCATACTGGAATGGACGTGCTATATTTTATGGAAATGGCAACACCGCATTTAAACCACTATCCGGCGGGCTTGACGTAGCAGGACATGAATTATCGCATGGCGTAATTCAAAATTCAGCCAACTTAAGATACAGTGGAGAATCCGGTGCTATCAATGAATCGATGGCGGATATATTTGGTTGTTCTATTGATTCACTAGATTGGTTAATTGGTGAAGATGTAGTCAATGCTTCTGCTTTCCCGAGTGGAGCATTAAGAAGCATGTCTGATCCTCACAATGGTGGAAATAGCTTCTCCGATGCAAGCTATCAACCTAAAAAAGTAAGTGAACAATACACCGGCACCGGTGACAACGGAGGCGTTCATATCAACTCAGGTATTCCTAATTATGCATTTTACCTTATAGCTACAAGCACAAGTAGAGGACATGCAGAAAAAATATTCTATAGGGCTTTGACACAATACTTGACACGTTCATCCGATTTTATCGATTTAAGAATTGCCTGTGTACAGTCTGCTACCGATTTATTTTCCGGAAACACAACCATTATTGATGCGGTAAATTCTGCTTTCGATACAGTAGAAATATTTATACCAATTGGAGGTGGAGGAACCAATAATCCTGCCATTAATGATATACCCGTTAATTCAGGGAATGAATATATGGTATTCATTAACACAGTAAAAACTACTAGTTATCCGGGATCCATTTATCGATTTAATCAAGCAGGACCAAATTATTTCTCCTCCTTAAGCACTACCAATGTATTTAATAAAGTATCCCTAAGCGATAATGGCTCTGTGGCTTCGTTTGTTAATACCTCTAATAATATTGTAACTATAAATGCTTTTCCAGGAGCTAGCGTCAATCAACAGACCATTACCAATGATGGCTATTGGAGCTTTGTAGCTGTATCACCTGACGGATCTAAGATAGCAGCAACAAGTACTGAAAGAGACTCTGCTATTTTTGTACTAGACCTAGCAAGCTCCTCTTGGTATAAATTCCATCTATATAACCCTACATTTAGTGAGGGGGTAAAAGGTGGTGGCCCTATCTATGCAGATGCTTTAGAGTGGGATTACACCGGTCAATATTTAGTATATGATTGCTTTAATGTTTTTGAAAGTACAAGTGGCGGTGAATTCTCTTATTGGGATGTAAACTTCATTAACGTATGGGACAATTCTACTAATCAACCTACATCCGGAGAAATAACTAAGTTATTTGCTTCACTACCGGAAGGGGTAAGTATAGGCAATCCCACTTATGCTAAGAACTCATCTAAGATAATAGCCTTTGATTTATTAGATGATTTAAATAATGAACTATATGTAGTTGCATGTAATATAGAAGAGAACAAGATGGCTTATGTAACTCCGGATTTGTTAACTTCTGCGTTTGCAACTTTTGGTAGACCTAACTACAATAAAAACGATGATTTAATAGCATTCTCTTATTCCGACTCGGATGGTGAATTTATTGTTACTATTGACATGGATGTAGACAAAATCAATTCCATAGACCCTAATGATATAAACCTATTACTTCAAGAATCAAAATGGGGAGTTTTCTTTGCTAACGGTACTAGAAACTTGCCTACATCTGTATTGAACTCGGTTGCACATACTTCACCGCTTTTAGTTTACCCCAACCCTAGCTCTGATAATTCCACCCTTCAATACACTTCAGAGTGGAACGAAGATGCGATATTAAAAATTATCTCTTCTACAGGACAAGCTATCTTAACTCAAAGTATTCATATTAACACCGGAGAAAACAACACCAATATCCCCATTTCAAACTTCCCTAAAGGAGCTTACTTTGTGATTATTGAATCAAAGACGAAAAAATGGACAGGCAAATTAATTAAAACTTAAAATCACTTTGTTGCTTTTGAATACATTATCAAACCTATAATTGTAAATACGATATTAGGTATCCATGCTGCTAACAAAGGGCTTAACACTCCAGAGTTAGCCATACTCCTACTGGTAATGGAGAAAATGATGTATACAAATGCCATTAAAAATCCAAAAGCAATAGGTAAACCTGCACCTTCTCTTGATTTTTTTGAAGATACCATCACCCCTATGATGGTAAGAATAATAATTGAAAATGGATAAGTAATTCGTTGATACTTTTCAGAGATATACACTTGAATATTTTCTGATCCGCGTTCTTCTAATACTTCTATATAATCATTCAACTCCCCTATGGTATATGTTTCATATAACATAGCCACATCTTCAAAATCTTTGGGGGTGATATGTATAGACGTATCTTTATCCCAAGCTCTATAGATAGTTTCTTTATCTCCATTGAATGTTCTTACAAAGTAATCTTCTAAATGCCATTTCTGTTTTTTATCATCCCACACTATTCGTGCAGCTTTTAGCTTACTTAATAGTTGTTTATCTTCAATCGTTTCAAGTGTGAAATTATAGCCCGTTTGTAATTCTGAATTATAACTATCTAAAAAAACGTAAGTACTAGGAGATGTTTTGATATGCACATTGGTTCCTTGAAAATACTTTTTACTATAGATATAGGCGCTTTCAAAATCGATACGTTGTTTATTGCCTTTAGGAATTAACCATCCGGATAGAACAAAGACAAGAATGGCTACTATAATCGACCCTATGATATAAGGAACTAAAAAACGAAAATAACTTATACCCGAACTCAGTATTGCTACTACTTCGGTCTTAGCTGCTAAATTAGCTGTCACAAAAACGGTAGCGATAAAAATGGTAATCGGACTTAACATGTTTGCCATATATGGAATAAAAGCAAAGTAGTATTCCGACAGTACCTGCCAAGCACTCAGGTTATTCTTCAAAAAATCATCTAACTTTTCTGTAATATCAATAACAGTAATGACAAGCATTAACATCAACACCACAAAAAAGAAAGTACTTAAATACTTTTTTAATATATACCAATCTAACTTTTTCAATATTATAATCGTTGCATGGTTTGTTTTACCATTCTATCCTTCCAATCGGTAAATGTTCCGTTCAAAATCTCTTTACGAGCTTCTCTCATTAACCATAAGTAGAAGGAAATATTTTGAATCGTAGCAATTTGAGCACCTAAAATTTCATTATTCTGAATCAAATGTCTCAAATACGCTTTTGTATAATACTTTTGAATGAAAATGTCTAAGCCAGGATCAATACAAGTAAAGTCATTTTCCCACTTCTTATTCTTAATATTGATAACACCTTGAGTGGTGAATAACATTCCATTGCGAGCATTACGTGAAGGCATTACACAATCAAACATATCAATACCTAAGGCTATATTTTCTAATAAATTTTCAGGTGTACCAACCCCCATTAAATATCTAGGTTTATCCTTTGGAAGAATTTGACAAACTTCTTCTGTCATAGCATACATTTCTTCTGCAGGCTCCCCTACCGATAATCCTCCTATCGCATTTCCTTTTGCACCCACTGATGCTATAAATTCTGCCGACTGTTGACGTAAATCTTTATAAGTGCTACCCTGAACAATTGGGAACAAGAACTGCTCATAACCATACTTCGGTTGCGTTTCTTCCATTCGTTGCACACAACGTTTCAACCAGCGATGGGTTAAATGCATGGAATTCTTCGCATAAGAGTAATCACATGGATATGGAGTACATTCATCAAATGCCATGATGATGTCCGCCCCAATAGTTCGTTGAATATCGATAGCGTATTCCGGAGTAAAAAAATGAGAGCTACCATCAATATGAGATTTAAACTTTACTCCTTCTTCATTGATTTTTCTAATACCGGATAAAGAATACACTTGATACCCGCCACTGTCTGTTAAAATAGCTCTATCCCAACCAATGAATTTATGCAATCCACCTGCCTGTTCTAGAATATTTAAACCCGGACGAAGATATAAGTGATATGTATTACCTAATATAATAGGAGCATTTGCTACGTCTTTCAATTCCTGTTGATGCATTGCCTTGACAGACCCCGCAGTACCAACCGGCATAAAAATCGGAGTTTCTATTGTACCATGGGCCGTTGTTATTTTACCGGCTCTGGCTTTGCTTTGTGCATCTTCCTTTATTAATTCAAACATGTTATTCTTTGAGTACTCACCTCAAAATTAAATTTATTTATTAGTTTTATTATAAAAATTTAAGTCTATCAACCAATTTCTTTTCTATAGCGCCCTTATCATAACAGCTCTAAGCTGCGCCTATTACATTATTTGGGGACTAATCATCTATTTATATCCTTCTCCTGAACCTAAAAACTCGGGACGCTTAGTTTCAGTCATCATCGCAGCACATAATGAAGAGGATAACATTGGTCATTTATTACAAGATTTAGCCCATCAAACTTATCCTAACTTTGAGATTATATTGGTTTTAGACCATTGTACAGACAGAAGCTTACAAATAGCTACTCAACTTACTATCAAACAGTTAAAAATATTAGAGTTAAACCAAATTGAAAAAGGGAAAAAAGCAGCTTTATCCCAAGGAATCAAAGCAGCATCAGGAGAGTTTTTAGTATTTACGGATGCCGATTGTAGAATTCCGAACCGTGATTGGCTACTGCAAATGGCTGATTGTACTTCCGGAAAAGAGAATGTTCATGTCGGCATCTCCTTAATACACCCCGAAAGCAACTCTAAACTACTGAATCTACTTATCCAATTTGAAACACTACAAACGGCCATCCAATATATAGGAAGTGCTTTGATGCGAGCACCTTATATGGCACTTGGTCGTAACTGGGGATATACTAAAACGTTAGCTGACAAACTGGAGGGTTTACAAAGATATCAACATATCCTAGGAGGGGATGATGATCTTTTGCTTCAAGAATCGGCTGAGAAAAATGCAAAAGTTATCCCCATTACTCACCCTTCCTCCATCAACTATTCACTACTCAAAACTGATTTAAAAAAGTGGTGGAAACAGAAGCATCGCCACGTGGGCGTGGGTTTAAAATACAACTCACGATTTTGGTTAATATCCGCTATTCCTCCTATTCTACATGGATTGTACTACATTCTATTAGTGTGCCTTTTAGTACGTGGACATTTTTATTTCACATCCCTGCTTTTTATTTGGAGAACTATCATTTTTATACTTACATTTGCTTCGATTGGGCATAAATGGAAATATTCATTTAGTTATATTTGGATACCATTTATGGATATTCTGTATCAATGTTATATGCTAATCTCTAGACTGTATACATTGGTTGTACCTGTTAAGAAATGGAACTGAATAACGAACAAAACGGCGAAAGGGAATTTTCGGAGAAAGCCAAGAAAGATTTTATTTTGGTAGAACGAGCTAAGCAGGGCGGTGATGAAAAAGCATTTGCCGAGCTGATGCAACGTTACAAAAAGCCGGTGTACCATATGATTCTTAAAATGGTGCGTAACGTGGATGATGCCGAAGATTTAACTATCGAAGCATTTGCCAAGGCTTTTAGAAATCTACATAAATTCAATCCTGACTTTACTTTTAGTACTTGGTTATTCAGAATTGCCACTAACAACTGTATCGACTTTATCCGTCGTAAGAAACTGGACACTACCAGTATTTCGGCAGGTTATAAGACAGATGATGGCGAATCTTCCGATATGGACATCAAGGATCATAACTTGACTCCTTTTGAAGAAGCTATTAAGACTCAAAAAGTAGATATCATCCAAAATATCGTTACTAAACTTCCTCCTAAATACCAGACCTTAGTACGTCTACGCTATTTCGATGAACTTTCTTACGAAGAAATCGCTAAAGAAATAGACGCTCCACTAGGAACCGTAAAAGCTCAACTTCACAGAGCTCGTGAATTACTGTATGACATGGTCAAAAACAGAAAAGACGCTATCTAATTTACGGTGGATATCATTTTAAAATACTTTCCGGACCTAACTCCTGATCAAAAAGACAAGTTTAGTCAGCTTCAAGGCTTGTACGAACATTGGAATGATCAGATTAATGTCATTTCCAGAAAAGATATGGACAATTTTTATGAGCGCCACGTCTTACATTCTTTGGGAATAGCAAAGGTGATGAAGTTTAAGCCCGGTACTAATATTTTAGACGTTGGAACCGGTGGAGGCTTCCCCGGTATCCCTTTGGCTATTATGTTTCCGGAATGTGAATTTCATTTGGTAGATTCTATCGGGAAAAAGATTAAAGTAGTCCAAGAAGTATCCAATGCGTTAGGATTAAAAAACGTAACTGCTACGCACGGTCGAGCTGAAGATACCCCGGGAGGCTATCAATTTATAGTTAGCCGTGCCGTAACTCGTTTCAAGCCATTTTGGTCATGGATTCGAACTAAGTTTTCAAAAGACAAATTCAACGATTTACCTAACGGAATATTGTATTTAAAAGGCGGAGATTTGGAAGAAGAAATTCAAGAATTGAATCGCCCTGCTTATGAATACGACTTGTCGATTTTTTATTCCGAAGAGTTTTTTGACACCAAAAAAGTAGTACACGTTCCTGCATAATTTTTTTTGTCAAAATCTACTTTCCTATTGCTTTTTTAAGTAGTTTGTAATTGCATTTTAAAACCCCCAAAAACCGTATGAATCGTTTTTTATCCACCTGGATACTAGGTATCCTAGCCATTGCATTATCTGTCTCTTGTTCGTCCAAAGAGGAAATTAAAATTGAAGATTTAGGTTTCGGCGAAGAAATCGAAACACAGCAAAATTTAGTCGTTCGACTGAATGCTGATGTAGCTTATGATTCTTTAGTAGGAAACTGGTTAGACGCGGATCTTATTGAATTCACACCTAAAGTAGAAGGCAAGTTCAAATGGACAGCTCCTAACGAAATCACCTTCTCCCCTAACTCTAAATTTGCACCTAGTACGGAATACAAGGGAGTATTAACAGATAACATTTTACACTACGCACCTAAAGGATTAAAACTATCCGGTGATGATATTTCCTTTGAATTTCATACAGCGTTCTTAGACATCAGTGGCATCAACGGTTATTGGACTAAAAATGACCTAGACAAAACAACGAACGAATTGAAAATTGACTTGCAAATGAATTATGCCATTGCAGCATCTCAATTAAAAAATTTACTTTCTGTTAAAATCGACAACAAAGTTGTACCTAACACTATTTACACCGTTACTAATGGAGACAAGTTCTTAATTGGAATAAAAGAGATAAACGATAATTTTGACAATAAAAAAATAACGATTGAGATTGCTAAAGGGCTAAAATGTTTAGAAAGCACATACGCAACACCTGATATTTTAAAACTGGAAGAGGTGATTACTTCTAAATCAAACTTCACCATTGTGTCCTGCAATGCTGATTATAGTGAAGATGGAGGCTATGTCAATATTGTAACCAATCAAGAAGTAGCATCTAAATCTATTGACCAATTAATCAAACTAGATCCGTACAAGTCTTTTATTATAGAAAAACATGAATCAGGCTTCTACATTAAAGGTGATTTTTCGGATGGGGATGAATTTACTTTAACAATCAAAAAAGAACTACAAGGATTATTTGGTGGGACACTTAAAGAAGACTTCGAGCAAGAGATAATATTTGGGGAGCAAAAACCATTAGTGAAATTTGTTTCTAAAAACGGTATTTATCTAAACGAAAAAGGAAGCAAAAATGTAGCTATTAAAATTTTAAACATCCCTAAAGTAAAAGTTTCTGTTTATAAAATATACGAAAATAATATACTTTCATTTTTTCGAAATAATTCTATGTCATATTATGATGACGAAGAATATTACTATGATGATTATTATGGAAGCAGCTACTATGGAATGGATGATTTAGGTGACGTAGTATTAGAAAAAGTATACGACACAAAAACATTGAAAAAAATAAACGGCAATTCTACTATCAATTTAAATCTTAATGAAATTAATGACTTCAAAGGAATCTATGTTATTAGAGTAAATTCCGAAGAAGATCAATGGATAAAAGATTCAAAAATAATTTCAATTTCAGACATAGGTATTATCACCAAATATAGCAAAAACGAACTCTACGTATTTGCCAATTCAATTAATTCAACAGAACCTATTTCAGGAGCAAAAGTAAATTTAATAAGCCACAACAATCAAACTGTAAGCACTCTTACTACCGACAATTCCGGTATGGTTAAAGTAAGTGATATTAAAAAAGTGTTGGGCAATTTTAAATTAAAGATGATTACTATCCACAATGGTAATGATTTTAATTACTTACACCTAGACCAAACCCGCATTGACTTAACCGATTTTGAAACAGGTGGAGCATATGAAAACGAATCAGGTTATGATGCTTTCATTTATGGTGACAGAGAAATCTATCGCCCGGGAGAGACCATCTACTTAAACACGATTGTTCGTGACAGTAAATACAAGCCTTTAGCAAACAATCCTGTTAAACTAAAAATATATCTTCCAAACGGTAAAGAATTACAATCCATCAAGGGTACATCCAATGACCAAGGTGCTTTTTCTACTTCTATCAGTCTGCCAGCTGCTGCGTTAACAGGAACATACATCGCTGAAGTATACTCTGCTAATGATATTTTATTAACTAGTAAAAATATCAGTGTGGAAGAATTCATGCCGGATAGAATAAAAGTAAATGCAAGTTTATCTGCAGAAAAACCAATTTTACAAGACAAGTTAACAGCATCGTTACAAGCCTTTAATTTATTCGGACCTCCGGCATCTAATAGGAATTACGAAATGGAATTATCCTTAACTAGAAAAGGATTCTATAATGACAAATACAAAGATTACAACTTCCAAATTAATGCTACTTCTTTCAATCAGTTTGAAAATGATGTACGTCAAGGAGTAACCGACAAAGACGGTAAAGGTACACAAACCTATTCTTTTGATGAAAGCTATACAAACTCAGGAATTTTAGAAGGAAAAGTATTCATGACTGTTTTTGATGAATCTGGACGCCCTGTTCATCAACTACAACGTTTTGAAGTGTATACACAAAAAACATTTTTAGGTATTAAAAACTTTGATTACTGGATATCCAGCACCACTCCTATTAATGTAAGCATTGCTGCTCTTACTATGAAAGGAGATGCTACGTCATGTAAAGCTCGTGTAGTATTAATTAAAAAAGATTGGCATACAGTATTACAAAGAGTATATGATAACGACTATCGTTATGTTTCTCAAGTAAAAGAAACCGTAATGGAGGACAAAGAAATTAGCATTACTAATGGTAAAGCAAACTATGTTATGAATCCATTTAGAGATGGTTCATATGAACTTAGAATATATAACTATGGTGCAAATTCATATGTATCAGAAAGTTTCTACGCTTATGGATGGGGAAGCAGCAACACTTCTACCTCCTTTGAAATCAACTCTGATGGCAAGGTAGATATCGTTCCTGACAAAGAACAATACAATGTAGGAGAGACAGCTAAATTGATGTTCAAAACACCATTCTCCGGAAAATTATTAGTAACACTAGAAAGAAATAAGATATATGAATATCACATCATAGAAGCTAATAATAGAACTGCTTCTTTAGAAGTTTCGTTAACTGATGATTACCTTCCTAATATTTATGTTTCAGCAACATTAATCAAACCGCATGTTAATCAAAATATACCATTAACTGTTGCTCATGGCTATAAGGCATTAAACGTAAATAAACCAAGCAATAAGATTCCAGTTGAAATTTTCATTCCAGAGAAATCAAGATCTGCAACCCAACAAACAATTAAAGTAAAAGCAGGCTCAGAATCTAACGTGCGAGTTACCATCGCTGTAGTAGACGAAGGTATTTTACAAATCAAAAACACTAAAACTCCTGACCCATACGGTTACTTCTATCGATTTAGAGCGTTACAAGTACAATCTTATGATATGTATTCAAAGTTACTTGCAGAATTAAGTAATAAAAATAGTAAAGTAGCAGGTGATGGTTACAATTTGAGCAAACGTGTTAACCCTCTAGCCAACAAACGTGTTAAACTAATGGCTTACTGGAGTGGTGAACTTAAAACCAATAGCGACGGTGAGGTGACATACACTATTGACATCCCTAAATTCTCCGGTGATTTAAGAGTCATGGCGGTAGCCTACAAAGACGAACACTTTGGTAGTGCCAACAAAAATATGAAAGTTGCAGATCCATTAGTAGTCTCTACTTCATTACCAAGATTCTTAAGTCCCAAAGATTCAATTTCTGTCCCAGTAACAATTACAAATACAACGAATGCTCCTATTCAAGCATCGGTAAAAATCATTGCGTCAGGGCCAGTACAAATGATCGGTAATGGTACTACATCTATTAAAGTAGATGCGAACTCAGAACAACAAGTATATTTCAGTGCTAAAGCCTTAGATCAAATTGGAAATGCTCAATTCAAAACCCTTGTAGAAGCAGGAAAAGAATCTACTTCTGAAACTATTGATATTACCGTACGTCCAGCAACTACTATTGAAAAATCCTATGGCGATGGATTCATTGACGCAGGAAAAACAGAGAAAATTTCTATCGGTGGAAATTACATTCCCAACAGCACACAAACCAAATTAGTACTAAGCACATCTCCTATTACCGGATATATTAAAAACTTAGACTATTTAATTCAATATCCCTACGGATGTATTGAACAAACAACCTCCGGAGCATTTCCTCAATTATATGTTCGTGACTTGATTCGTAATTTAAGTCAATCAAAATACGGATATAACACACCAGAATATAATATACAGGAGGGAATTAAAAGGATCTATTCTATGCAGACTTACAACGGTGGGTTCGCATATTGGCCTGGAGGATATGATGACAACTGGTGGGGGACTGCTTATGCTACGCATTTTTTGATTGAAGCCAAAAAAGCTGGATTTGAAGTCGAACAAAAAGTAATTCAAAATGCTGTTCGTTATTTAAAAGGTAAAGTAAAAGAAATAGGACAATATAGCTGGCATTATTATGATGCAAATAATTCACTGAAGAATAGAGTGATTGCTGCTCAAGAAATATTCTACTCTTTATATGTATTAAGCTTAGTAAATGAGCAAGATGTAGCTGTAATGAACTTTTACAAAACGAATACAGGAATGCTAACGGATGATTCAAAATACTTGTTAGCAGGAACATTCTTAAGAATTGGAGATCAAGCATCCTATAGATATTTACTACCTTCCAAATTTAGTGATCAACGATCTGTTAATTCTTCTGGAGGTAGCTTCGGTAGCCATATAAGAGATATGGCCATCGCTTTAGATGTAATGGTAGAAAATGACCCAACCAATCCACAAATACCAACTTTGAGTAAGCACTTAGCTAGTACATTTAAAAATGAACATTATTTAAATACCCAAGAAACAGCATTTACCCTTTTAGCCTTAGGTAAAATGGTAAAGCAAAACAAAACCTCCTCGCTTGAAGCCACAGTGTTGGCTAATGGTAAAAAAGTAGGTTCATTCAATAATGGTGTACTAACTATTAAGGAGAACTTATATAACAAAGATGTCACTATCCAATGTACCGGTTCTGGGACAGTCTATTATTCATGGATGGTAGAGGGTTTAGATGCCAGTGGAAAAATGAAAGAGGAAGATAGTTACTTACAAATCCGTAGGAGCTATTACGATCGTAAAGGAAATATTATAACTAACAATCAATTTGTTCAAAATGATTTAATCATTGTAAAATTAGATGTTAAGACGACCGATGGGTCTAACGTGGAAAACGTAGCGATTACTGATATACTGCCAGCTGGATTTGAAATTGAGAATCCTAGATTAAACGACTACTCTGATTTAACATGGATAAAATACAAATCCGAACCAGAGTATTACGACATTAGAGATGATAGAATCCATTTGTTCACTACAGTAAACGGTAATACAAAAAGCTTTTATTATATGGCAAGAGCCGTAAGCGTAGGTAATTTCATCTGTGGCCCAGCTGTTGCTGATGCTATGTATAATGGAGAATACCATTCATACAATGGAGCTAAAGTAATTCGTATTACTTCGCGTTAATGCTTCGTTTTATTAACAAAGAATACTTACTAAAACGTCTTAAAAAGAGCGTTATCGCACTTGGGATATTTTCATCAAGTGTGATAATGCTTTTTTTTATTTTTAATTACCTATTCCCCATCCCAACTCCACCCTCCTATTCAACAGTAATCTACGATCAAAAAGGTGTACTCATACACGCTTTTTTAAGTAGTGACGACAAGTGGAGATTCGAAAGCAAACTCAAAGATATTCCTGAAAACATAAAAAAGGCATTCTTAAGCAAAGAGGATAAATATTTCTATTATCATCCGGGAGTAAACTTCCCCGCATTAGGAAGAGCTTTCGTTAACAACACTTTTAAATGGAAAAAAACGTCAGGGGCATCTACGATATCGATGCAAGTGGTAAGATTGCTAGAACCAAGGCGAAGAACTTATCTTTCTAAATTCATTGAAATATTTAGAGCCTTTCAACTCGAATGGAAATATTCTAAAGATGAGATATTAGAGCTTTACTTAAACTTAATCCCCTATGGAAGTAATATCGAAGGGATTAAAGCAGCCTCATTAATTTATTATCAAAAAAATATCACTCAACTAAGTTTGGGACAAATTACCTGCTTAACGATAATTCCAAATCGACCTACAAGTTTAAACCCGATCAAAGGAGAAGAAATATTAACTATTGAAAGAAACAAATGGCTTACTCGATTCAAAGAAGAAAACATCTTTGATAACCTTGCTATAGAAGACGCGCTAAAAGAGCCTAACAAAGCTAAGCGAAACAGCTTACCAAAAAACATACCTCACCTTTCTTTTGTATTAAGGAAGTCATACCCGGATTCTTCTACCATTATCACCACTATTGAGTATAGCACACAAAAACGTGTTGAGTTGTTAGTAGAGAATTACATGAATCGTTTATACAATTTAAACATTCACAATTGTGCTATCTACGTTTTAAACAATACCAATAGAACCGTCGAAGCTTATGTGGGATCAAACAACTTCTCCGATGCAGCTCACCAAGGGCAAGTAAATGGAGTTAAAGCTAAGCGTTCTCCCGGATCCACATTAAAACCATTTATCTATGGCATAGCTATGGATAAAGGCTTGATTACGCCCAAATATAAAATCGAAGATATTCCAAGCAACTTTGATGGATATGCTCCAAACAATTTCGACATGGAATTTCATGGCCCTGTTACCGTTGAACAATCTCTTGCCTATTCTTTAAATGTACCTGCCGTTAAAACATTAGATCAAATTGGAGTATCCACTTTTACTGATTTTCTAATTCAAGCAGGATTCTCAAATGTTCGTAGAAATAAAAATAATTTAGGTTTATCATTAGCTCTTGGAGGTTGCAGTGTCAGCTTGGAAGAACTAACCCATTTATATACTATATTCTCACATCAAGGAATGTTGCTTCCTTATAGTATGATAAAAAATGATACAAGTTGGTATCAGATACCTTTGCTTTCGGAATCATCTTCCTATATGACATCTGAAATATTACAGCAGATCACAAGACCAGACTTGCCACATAATGTAAAAAGCAGTTTCCATATTCCTGCTATCGCTTGGAAAACGGGCACCTCCTACGGTAGAAAAGATGCTTGGAGTATTGGCTTTAATACTAAATATACCATTGGTGTATGGATTGGAAATTTTACAGGTGAAGGGGTACATGAACTTACCGGTGCCGATATGGCTACGCCTTTGTTATTTGAAATATTTAATACACTGGATTATAATTCACAAGCCCAATGGTATTTCAAACCCAAAGATGTACAGCAGCGAATGATTTGTCCTGTGTCAGGCTTAAAGAAAGGACAGTTATGCGAAGAAGGAATTATGGATTATTTTATTCCGGCGGTGTCCAACCCAATTGAATGTCAACATTTGAAAAACTATTTTGTTTCAGCCGATGAGTCTTTTATCTATTGTAGTAAATGTTTACCGGAGAATGGTTACAAAATAAAAACGTATCCCAACTTAAGTGCTAGTTTGCAAAACTTCTATCACCAACACCATATACCTTACAATGCACCGCCCAAACATAATCCACGATGTACGCATACCATGGAAAACAATCCTCCAAAAATTCTATCACCTATACATCGGAAGGAATATTTAATTGAGAAGAACACTGTAGCTGATATTAAACTTCAAGCTATTGTAAGCTCTGATGTAAAAAAAATCTACTGGTACATCGACAATAAATTCTACACAGAGGCAAGTTTACAAGACGTTATATTTTTCACCCCATCAGAGGGATGGAATAAAATTCAATGTATAGATGACCAAGGTAGAGTTAGCTTAGTAGATATAAAAATAATATACTATTAACGCATTCTTCCTGGACCGCTCGTTCCGGATGCTGCCGTAGGAACAGCTGCCGGTTTTTCTACCACAATTTTAATTTTATCTTGCAGGGTTAGCCCATCTACTACTTCTACCATTATACCATCTGACAATCCGATTTTGATTAATCTCTTTTCAAATTGTTGTGGTTTGGTTTCCACTTCCACATATACGGAATCTTTTCCGAATTGCAATAACGATTCTTTCACCGCTAACACCGAATCACGCTTTTCTAAAATAATATCAGCATTAGCACTATAACCGCTTCTGATTAACACATCCTTTTTCAAAGTAAGCGCAGCTTTAATTTCAAACTTAATAGCACCTTCTTCTTCAATTCCCTTGGGAGAAATAAACTCTAATGCTGCAGGAAATCTTTGTCCGGCTATCGCTGCAATCTTCATGGATATAGGCATCCCTACTTTAATTTTACCCACTTCCGATTCATCCACTTTACCAACGAATATCATATCATTCATATTGGCGATTAAAGCGATGGAAGTACCTTCATTAAAAGTATTACTTTCAATGATAAATCCACCTTCTTTAACAGGCACGTCTAACACCATACCGGATACGGTAGCGTATACTAAGTTGGAAGTTTTACCGGACGATTTTGTAGCACCTTCTTTAATCAATTGATAATTATTCTCAGCGGATTTTTTATTCTCCAATGCCTGATCTAATTCTAACTTATATTTATTATACTCTACTTCTGATATCAATTTTTCATCGTACAACTTTTGATAACGATCAAATTCACGTTTAGCTTGTTCATATCGAAGATTCGCCTGATTAACATTTGTCTCTGCATTATTAAGATTTACCATATTAGGTATTATTCGAATCTTTGCAACCAAAGCGCCTTTCTCTACATACTTACCCGGTTCTACAAATAATTGATCCACCACTCCACTTACTTGAGATTTGATAGCTACCTCTTTTCTAGGAATCACAGAACCCGCCGACACAGTTTTATTAACAATATTGGTAATCACAGGTTGATCTGTTTCATATATCACCAATGGCTTTTGAGAGTTTTTATATAAAAAATAAAAAGTATAACCGATTCCGGCTACAATACATACTCCTACAATATATGCGATTATCTTTTTCATGTTATTCTGCTCTTAACGCTTCAATTGGATTGATTCTGGCTGCTTTTAAAGCAGGAATTAATCCTGCGAGTGCACCCGATAATACTAATAATACTGTTGCTACAATTGCAACATTCATGTCAACATAAGGATTAACGAAATAGGAATTTTTCGTATCTACATCATCCATAGAATTTCTAAATGCTTCTACAGTAAATACTCCAGCAACAAGTCCAAAATATCCTGCAAACGCTGTTATAAATATAGACTCTTGCAAAATCAAGCTAATAATTGACCAAGGTGTTGCCCCTAATGCTTTTCGAATACCAATTTCTTTGGTTCGTTCTTTTACTATAATCAACATAATATTACTCACCCCAACAATTCCGGCAATGATAGTCATAATACCAACACCCCATATAAAGATGGTAATACCCCAAAACAATCCGTTTATTTTTTGTGATTCTTTCCCTGAATTCCACCCGCCTACCGCATTCTTGTCTTCCGGTGACACTGAATGACGAGAGGCTAAAAACAATTTCACTTTTGTTTCTACTTCAATAGGATCTACGCCATCTTTAGGCGTTATAGCAAAACTGGTGATTCGATCTTGAGCATTGAATGTATTTTGTAACGTAGACAGAGGAATGTATATTTTTTCCGAATCATCGCGCCCACTTCCACCCATATTTTCACTTTCAAATGTGCCTATCACTAAAAAGTAAACACCCTTGATTTGTATATACTCACCTACAGCAGGTCCGTCACCAAAAAAAACTTCTTTGACACGATTTCCTATTACTGCTACTTTTCTATTATGAATAACATCATTGTCATTTATAAATCTTCCTTCCGGAAACTTCATAGGACGCACTTGATTGATAGCAGGCATATCTCCTCCTACCCTAAAGGCTCCACTTTTATTTTTATAAATAACAGAATAGTCACCGGACAAACTTGTACCGGGAGCTATATATAATAACTCCGGCATCTCTCGTTTCATAGCCTCATAATCTTCATTATTGAATTTGATAGAACGCCCCGGCTTCATCCCTTTGTATGGTGTAGAAGTTCTACCACCCCAAATCCACATAGTGTTTTTAGCAATGTGAGAAAAATTTTGATTCACTCCATTTTCCAACCCTTTACCAGCACCTAGCAAAATAACTAGCATGAAAATACCCCAGAAAACACCAAAAGCCGTTAATAATGTTCGTAACGGGTGTTTCCTAATAGTACCAATAATTTCTTGCCACTTATCTATATCAAACATATCAACGAGTTGGGGATTCTATTTTTTCAATTAATCCATCTTTCAAACGAATAATTTTATTCGTCATTTGAGCAATATCATTTTCGTGAGTTACGATAATCACTGTTATTCCTTCTTTGTTTATTTCTTTTAACAAAGACATAACTTCATAGGAAGTCTGAGTATCTAATGCCCCTGTAGGTTCATCGGCCAAAATCACTTTAGGGTGAGAGGCTAAAGCTCTAGCGATGGCCACTCTTTGTTTTTGTCCACCGGAAAGCTGATTAGGCATATGATCTGCCCAATCTTTCAAACCTACTTTCTCTAAATATTCCAGTGCTATTTGTAAACGTTTAGATCTACTCACTCCTTGATAATACAAAGGAAGAGCAACGTTTTCTAACGCATTTTTAAAGGACAATAAATTAAAAGACTGGAAGATAAATCCTAAAAATCGATTGCGGTATTCGGCGGCTTGCTTCTGGTTTAAATTCTTTATCAATGTTCCATCTAGCATATAATCTCCTTCATCATAATCATCTAGGATACCCAAGATATTCAACAAGGTAGATTTACCGGAACCGGATGACCCCATAATAGAAACCAACTCTCCTGAGTTAATCTCTAAATCGATTCCTTTTAAAACATGTAATGTATTAGAACCTGTATGATATGACTTTTGGATTCCTTTTAACCGAATCATAACTTAAATCTACTATAAAATATATGTAAGTTAAAACATTAGACGTTAATAGATAATAAAACTTGCGCTCTAAATAGTATAATTTTAAATATTCAATATGAACTTTATTTTCGATGGAAAAGTTTCAAATAAAGACTAAATTTAACGGTTGAATACATTCAAAATGAAACACATCCTCTATTTAATCACCTTTCTTTTACCAAGCATTTTATTTGCAGAAGAGTGGACTTTAACCAAATGTATTGACTACGCACTTGCCAATAATTCACAAATACAAAAGATAAAAAACACTGCCCTTATCAGTGATCAAAATAGAATACAAGCTCAAGCTAGTAGACTCCCTACTATTACCGGTACTGCTACCCACAACTACAATTGGGGTAGAAATATTGACCCCTTTACCAACGTATATTCTACTCAACAAGTTCGTTCAAATAATTTAAGTTTAAATGGTAGTTTGGTTTTGTTTAACGGATTCTTGATTCACAACACCATTCAACAAAGTAAATATGAAAAACTAGCTACGGAAACCGATATCCAACAAGCTCAACTGGATCTTAGTATATCCATTATCCAAGCTTATTTATCTATTTTATTAAATCAAGAAAAACTAAAGCAAGCAGAACAACAAAGTAGCTTAACTCAAACCCAAGCAGACAGACTTCAACGACTAAAAAACTCAGGCGCAGCTACCGACGGACAGGTACTCGATATCACAGCTCAATTAAAACTAGAAGAAGCGAATGTTATTATTGCTCGGAATACCTTACAATTATCACTATTGCAATTAGGTCTACTTTTAGAACTTCCTAACCCTACCGATGTTCAAGTAGTAACACCTAATCTAAATGCTATTGAAACTACGAGTTATGAAAATCCGGATGGAGCATTTCAAAATGCCAAAGAAAATGTTCCTCAATTGAAAAGTTTAGAATACAAACAACAAGCTGCATCCTATCAATACCATGCTTCTAAAGGTAGATACTATCCACGTTTAACTTTAAACGCATCCATCAGCACTTTATACTCTACCTCAGGACGTGAAATTACCGGTACAACTTTAACAGGACAACGACTTTCCGGTGTTACAAGTGCAGGTGATGATGTTTATACCTATACCTACTCCAGCCAAACACAAGACAAACCTTTGGGTCGACAGTTTGAGGATAATTTAGGTCGTTTTATTGGGTTGAACTTATCTATTCCAATTTTAAACGGATTACAAACACGAACTACTGTTCATCGTAATTTCTATGCTATGGAGCAAGCGAACTTAGAGACTAAAATAGCTACATACAATCTTCAAAAAAGTATTTACACCTACTATTATCAAGCCAAATCAGGCGAGCAAATATACCAAGCTCAAAATGCAGCAATGACTGCTCAAGAAGAGTCTTATAGGAATGCTCAAAAAAGATTAGAAAACGGTGTAATTACAACTATTGAATACAATCAAATCAAAACGCGTTATAACCAATCAACTATTGACTTACTTACGTCAAAGTATGATTTTATATTCAAAAACGCGATATTAGATATCTATACCGGCAAAACGCTTTCATTCTAATTATGAAGACAAACAAAGACACTATTGTACTATGGTTTAGGATTGCAGTGGCTTTCCTATTTATAGTTTCTGCTATCTTTAAAATTTATACCATCTCCGGCGGACAACTTATTGTAGCTATCCCCTCTTTTGAAAAACAACTGGTAGACCAAGGGATTGTAGATTGGTGTTTAGCCCCAGTAGCAGCTAGAGCTATTATTGCCCTAGAATTATTCTTAGGATTTGGATTATTACAAAACCACTACTTTAAAAAATTCATTCTCCCTACTACTATATTAATGCTTATCGGCTTCTGCATACATTTAATGATGCAGATAAGTGCAAGTGGTAACTCAGGTAATTGCGGTTGCATGGGACAGGTCATACCAATGACTCCCGGTCAAGCAATATTTAAGAACATAATCACTCTTGGATTACTAGGTTATATCTATATTAATACAGAACATAAAAAGGATTCCAAACACCGATATCCATTAGTTCTTTTACTTTCATCTTTATTCTTGTTATTCTACTTCTTCCCTTGGGACTGTTGCTGTGCTTCCACAAGTGTTACACCTATCTCTTTCCCTACCATAACAGATACCATTAGCAATGACACTAGCCACGTAGATTCTATAACCCATAATCCGGGTAATAAACCGGTAAAAATTAAAGTAACCACTCAAGTAGATACTAAAAAGCCGGTAGAAGAACCTGTAGTTACAACTCCTACTCCTGTTACCAAACCTACATTAAAACCAACCACATCCGTATTTGCTAATTACACACAATACAACACCGGTGTAATCAACCCTGACAAAGGCAATAAAATTATTTGTTTATTCAATGTCGAATGTGATCACTGCATGGAAACAGCAAAGCAAATAGGTATTGCTAATAAAAAACAAAAAATGGATGTGCTCATTCTTTTTTGGGGAAGCCCGGATCAAACGGCCAACTTCTTCAAAGTCGCAGGAGCTGAATTTCCTTATCAATTTATTGATGCAGGTAAATTTTTCCGTTTACTAGATACTGCTCCTTCTCCGCCTAGGGTAGTAGTATTAAACAATGGCAATATGATTGGTGATTATAACTCCGATAATTTTAAAACAGAACAAGTAGTAGAACAGTATAACAAATACAGTGAGTAAATCATTCTATATATCGTCCCTACTAAGTATTAGTTTAGCGTTAGTTTCATTTGAGATACATGATACTCAAGAAGCAAAAGTAAAAACTATAGTGATTGACGCCGGACATGGTGGTAAAGACCCGGGGTGCTCCGGAATTTATTCGAGAGAAAAAGATATCACTTTGAAACTAGCTCTACAACTAGGTGAACTAATTCAAAGTAATTTAAAGGACGTTAAAGTTGTTTACACACGTAAAGATGATCGATTTATAGAATTATATGATAGAGCGGGGATTGCTAACAGAGCCAATGCGGATCTATTCATTTCTATTCACGTCAACTCAGGCCCTACTCATTTGGACGGAACAGAAACTTACTGTATGGGACTTCATAAGTCCGAACAAAATTTAGCCGTAGCACAACGTGAGAACTCTTCCATTTTAATGGAAAGTAATCAATCTCAAAACTACGACGGGTTTGACCCTAACAAACCTGAATCATATATCATGTTTTCTCTTTATCAAAATGCCAACTTAACCAACAGTATGATTTTGGCAGAGAAAATTGAAAATGAATTTAGCATTTATAATCAACGAAAAAGTAGAGGTGTTAAGCAAGCAGGTTTTCTAGTTCTTTGGAAAACAACCATGCCGGCAGTTTTAGTAGAAACAGGCTTTCTTACTCATCAAGACGAAGAGAATTACCTTAACTCTCCTAAGGGGAACATTGAAATGGCATATGCTATATACAGCGCCATTGAAGACTACAAAGCCTTTATAGAAGCGGAATAACTATTCCCAAATCCACATTCCAAATCGTGTCATAGCAAGTGTAAACACAAAAGTACACATCACATACACATAAGCATAATATGTGTTTTGCTGATACAATTGAATGGTTTCAAATGAAAAAGTAGAGAAGGTAGTTAAACCACCACAAAAACCACTCACCAATAAAAATTTCAACATAGAATCTTCGGTATTATTTTTTATTAAATACCCCATAATAATCCCAATTAACAAAGCCCCTATCGCATTAGAGATTAATGTATACCAAGGAATAAAACTCGTATTCCATTTAGCCATCCATTGAGAAATAGCTAGTCGTAACATACTACCTACAGCACCACCCAAGCCAACTAATAAATACTTCATACTACTTCTAATGTTTTAATTCCTTCTTCCGTGTTAAACAATAAATCGTGTGTAACACATACTACCATCACCTGATTGAATTTTACATACTGATGAAGAAAGGAGAAAAAGGCGTGTCGATTAAACGAATCTAAATACTGTGTAGGTTCATCAAGCAACATCACGGCAGGCTTTTGCAAGGCAATTTGTGCTAACCAACATAATTGTAATTCACCACCTGATAATTGATGCGCCATTCGATCCCATAAATGACCTATCTGAAAAGCTTCTGCCATCTGTTTCGCTTCACTTAATTGTGTGGATGTATAACCGGCAGTTGAACGCTGACGATAATAAGCCATCATTAATAAATCAGAAACCTTAATGGGAAATTGCAATCTATTGTGTTGTCCTAATCGGCAAACTAAGGCCTGCCAATCTTTTTCAGAATAGTCTTCTTTCGATTTTTTATCTAAAGATACTTTCCCTGCTATATCAGCAGAGTAATCAGCTATCGCTGAAAGTAAGGTTGATTTCCCTACCCCATTTCTACCTGTAATATATAACACTTCCCCTGTCTGAATAGAAAAGGTTGTCGGAGACAAAAGTATTTGTCCGACTGGTGAAATAACGGATAGACGTTCTACAGAAAGCGAATGACCTTGTTGCATAAAATAAAAAAGGCCGGATATACTCCAGCCTTTTCTCTACTAATATTCGTCCTCGTTGAAGAAGAAATCGTCTTTGGTTGGATAATCAGGCCATATTTCCTCAATACTTTCGTAAGGTTGACCATCATCCTCTAACTCCTGAAGATTCTCAATTACCTCAAGAGGTGCGCCTGAACGAACTGAAAAGTCAATCAATTCATCTTTAGTTGCAGGCCATGGGGCGTCTTCCAAGTAGGAAGCTAGTTCTAGTGTCCAGTACATATGCTAATAGCGTTTTTGAACTTGTTTGCAAAAATAAAATTTTATGTATAGTAAAAAACACTTTTTTTCAAATGTGGATAAAAGCAATGGCATTCTTTTCCACAAGCATTCGGAGATTTTAACCATATTTGCATTCTAATTAGTTAAAACCTTATGAGTGAACAAATCATATTTTCAATGGCCGGAGTGAGTAAAATCATTCCACCTAAAAAGCAGATTATAAAAGACATATACCTTTCCTTCTTCTATGGTGCCAAAATTGGGGTGCTTGGTTTGAACGGTTCCGGTAAGTCTACCTTATTGAGAATTATTGCCGGTATCGACAAAGAATATATAGGCGAAATCGCCTTCACCGGAGGGTATAGCATTGGAATGCTAGAACAAGAGCCTCAATTAGACCCTACCAAAACAGTTAAGGAAATCGTTGAAGAAGGTGTTCACGAAATTGTAGCTCTTTTAAAAGAATTTGAAGATATCAACTTGAAGTTTGGGGAACCTATGTCGGACGATGAGATGACTAAACTCATTGATAAACAAGGTGTCATTCAAGAAAAACTTGATCACGTAAATGCCTGGGAACTAGACAGTAAACTTGAGCGTGCGATGGATGCTTTACGTTGTCCTCCTTCTGATTCGTTAGTAAAAAACCTTTCAGGGGGTGAAAAACGCCGAGTAGCGCTTTGCCGTCTATTACTTCAAGAACCTGATGTCCTTCTACTTGATGAGCCTACCAACCACTTAGATGCTGAATCGGTACATTGGTTGGAACAACATTTACAACATTACAAAGGAACAGTTATCGCCGTAACCCACGATCGTTACTTCCTAGATAACGTTGCTGGCTGGATTTTAGAACTTGACCGTGGAGAAGGTATTCCATGGAAAGGAAACTATTCTTCTTGGTTAGAGCAAAAGCAAGGTCGTTTAGCTCAAGAAGAGAAAACGGAATCCAAACGTCAGAAGACATTACAACGCGAGTTGGAATGGGTGCGGATGGCACCTAAAGCTCGTCAGGCTAAATCGAAGGCACGTATTGGGGCTTACGAAAAATTATTAGGCGAAGAAGCTAAATCTAAAGAAGATAAATTAGAGTTATTCATCCCTCCGGGAAATCGTTTGGGTGCTAAAGTTATCCTTGCCGAAAATGTTAGTAAAGCCTATGGTGATAAGTTACTTTATGAAAACTTAAGCTTTAGTTTACCGCAAGGTGGTATTGTCGGGATTATCGGGCCTAACGGTGCGGGTAAAACTACTTTATTCAAACTTATCACAGGTCAAGAAAATCCGGATCAAGGCTCCTTCTCTGTAGGTGAAACGGTAGACATAGGGTACTATGATCAGGAGCACTCTGATTTAGATCCTAACAAGTCTGTATTTGAAACCATCACCGGTGGTACAGAGCATTTGATGTTGGGGAATAAACAAGTTAACTCTCGTGCATTTGTAAGCCGCTTTAACTTCAACGGTGCCGATCAAGAAAAGAAAATTGGCGTGTTATCCGGTGGAGAAAGAAACCGAGTGCACTTAGCATTAACATTAAAGACAGGTGCTAACTTACTTTTGTTAGATGAGCCTACCAACGACTTGGATGTAAATACACTTCGCGCATTAGAAGAAGCGTTAGAAAACTTCGGTGGTTGTGCTGTTGTCATCTCCCACGACCGTTGGTTCCTAGATAGAGTTTGTACTCATATCCTTGCTTTTGAAGGCGATTCTCAAGTCTATTGGTTTGAAGGAAACTTCTCCGACTATGAAGAGAATAAGAAGAAGCGTTTAGGTGATGTAGACCCTACTCGTATTCGATATAAAAAACTAGTAAAATAATATAAAGGGGAGTTCTACTCCCCTTTTATCTTTCTATATCTTTTATTCCTGTGTTTAATTTTGTAATTTAAAACATGCCTCGTATTCAACATCTATTGTTTTCAGTTCTCCTTCTTATACTTTGTACCTCCTGTTTTGAAATGGTGGAAGATATTACTGTTAAAAGTAATGGCTCCGGCACTTATAAATTCAGCGTCAACCTAAGTCAAAGTAAAACTCAAATAGATAAAATTAGAACTCAAGATTCTATTTTGAATTTCAAAGTACCATCGGTTACAGATTTGGATAAAAAAATGGAAGAGGTAAAACAAAAGCTTCATTCCATTGAAGGTATTACCAATGTACAAACCAAATCGGATCACATTAATTACATCTATAATCTACAATGCGACTTTGCTAATGTGCAACAACTAAACAAAGCCATTCAAATTATTTGGAAAAACTACGACAAAAGCGCTCCCGAGACTTTTAATCTATACTCCTACGAAAACGGAGTATTCAAACGTAATTCAGATATATCACACATCGAGCATGTGTTATCTAAAGCCGGCAACCAAGAAGTAGACATGTGTAAAAAAGCCACGTATATGGTTATTTGTCGTTTTGAACAACCCATCCTAGAACAAACCAGCAATTACTATGTATTATCACCGTCCAAAAAAGCTGCGATGTACAAAAATGATTTATGGACTACTATTTCATACAAACAAGCTTCTAATAATATCATAAAAATCACTCAATAAATTTATTGAACATGTTACGTTTCCTTTCTCTTGTTATTTTATTCTTCTATCATATATCTGTTTTTTCACAATCAGATTTACTAAACTTCATCCCTAAAGATGCCAATACATTTGTAACGGTAAATGGAGTTAATCTTAACAACAAAATTAATTTTGACAGCATTCGCAATACGGACATGTACAAAGATTTTATCTTTCAAATGTCTAGCAACCGAAGTGCAGAAGACAGGGCTATCGTAAAACTATTTGAACAACCGGACGAAACCGGTATCAACTTCAAATCAGAAATGTTTATGTACAGTTTTTTAACGGAACCTGTAGCGGCTAAGAAAACTAAAAAATCTAAATACGACTACCTTTACTATGACGAAGAAATTACACCTAGCAAAGAGGTTGTTAATGTCTACTTATTGGCATTGTCGGACAAAAAGAAATTCACTCAATTCATTGTTGATTTATTTGGCAAAGATTTAAAAATCGTAAAGAGCGGAAAAATAGCCAGCTACTTTGTTAAAGGTAGTAGCTTATTTTACTTTGATGACAAAAAATTAATCATCACACTACTTCCCTACAGTGCTAGAGAATACGATTATAAAAACTATAAATACAAACCTATCAATCCTAAAGTATTAAGTTCATACATTAAACAGGTAACTCAAAACTATAGCACCGGTGGCATTCTATCTAATGACACAGTGGTAGCAAAACTTGCTGCCAAATCCGACATACTAATTTATCAAGCTGTACCCAAATTAAACAATCTTGACTACTTATGGGAAAAGTTAAATGACACAACCTACTTAAAAAACGACTCTCTATTCAGCTCTAAATTAATTGACAGTATTCAATACGCCTATAATATCAACTTTGATAATGGAATTATTACTTCTTCCGGAGGAACTAACTTTAGCTCTGCTTTAGGAGAAATAATTAATCCAATGTTTAATGTTAAGCCTGACAATAATTTTGCTTCACTAATTTATCAAGCACCGGTTACCAGCTACCTTAACTACAGTATAGGAGTAAAAGCTGTTCAATCTTTTGTTGACTCCAATTTCAAAGTCAACATGGATACTTTAGTTTATAAAGTTTACCGTTCTTCCTACAGTAACAAAATGGAGAATGATGCGGTGATCAAATCCTATCGTGATCGAATTGATTCCATCAACCACTTCCTATATAAGGATTATGGTAAACCCCAATCAAACGATAAAGAAAGTTCTATAGAAGCAATAACTGATAGCGGTACTGTATATAAAGAAGATGATACACAAAACTACTATTATAGATACTATGCCAAAGAAGAACCTGAATTAAATGAAGGTGTCAATTGGTATGTTCAAGACAGTCTAGAAAATGTAATTGACTCTTTAAATATTTTGATTGAACAAAGAAAAGATACTATTACTAAAAATGATATTACCAGACTTGGTATCAAAGGATCTGACGTATGGAATCTATTTAAGGGAGATGTGTTATTCATGTATCACGCCATGACAACCATCGATCAAAAATACATCACCTATGAAACCGACGAAGAATTTAATACCAAAGAGGTTGAAAAAACTAAAAAGATACCATTCCCATTATTCTCACTTGCATTATCCGGTGGCGATAAAGCTACCATTGAAAAATACATTAAAATAGCTACCGATGAGGGTATATTAAAGAAAGAAGGTAATAGATATTTAATTATCCCTGGCAACTTTAACAGTTACCTGTGGTTTGACGGCAAAAACATTATTATCACCAATGACAATAATATCCAACCGGGCAAAAAAACAATCTCTAACATAAGCGAGGTAGAAAAGAAAAACTACGAGCGAATTACTTCAAACAACAATAGTTACTTCATTGAAATAGGAAAAATATTAGCTTCTACTGCACACTATATAGATTCAAAAGAAACAGCTGAAATACTTGAAATTCTTTCAAAATATTTTGACGAAACTGAATCTTACACTCGCTATGTACAAACAAATGGCTATATGAACAAAAGCTATATATCATTTAATGATTCTTCTCAAAATAGCATCAACCTTATGGTTAGTATGTTTAATGAAATCTATCTTCTGTTTAAAAAATAATGCGCTGTTCATTTTTTTTAATTGCGATATATACTCTACTCCTTTTGGGCTGTACTCCTGAAAAAGAATTACAGCCCAAAAATTTCTTCATACCCGACAAAACAGTTGCCCTTTTAAAAATAGACGACAAAACCATAACCAAAGAGTTATTCTGGAATATGGTTCGTTCCGGACAATGGGAGAAATTATTCCAAAAGGGTTCAAGCCAAATTATGGAGATAATACAACACAAAGAGAAATATGGGTTGTCAACCCTTTCTCCTTTGTACCTTTTCACCTATCAACAAAACGACAGTATATATAAAACCGGATTTGTCTTCCCAATTGATGACACACTAAAATTACAGGCCGCTTTACCCTTTCAAAACAGTAAGACACTAATCGAATCACACATAGGTGTTATTGACCATCAACACTTCTACTTATTCATCAACACAGATACATTACCTAAGCTTACCGCCTTTACCGATTCATTACCCGACTGGACCAAACAATACTCTATCACAGGAGTTTTATATAATACTACAACTTGTAGCGCTTTAAGTAAATCATACTTAGGCATACAATTTCAGGATAACATCATCAATGTATTATTCAGTAGTGGTACTACTTTAAATGAATCTTACCATAACATTGAAATGCCTGAAGGATTCTACATACATACTACTTTGAATCCACTGTTATCGATTGATACATGTTCACTTTCTAAATACCACAGCGAAATCAAACGTTACTTTACCGACTTAAAAGTTAAAGAAGCATTATTAAATTCTAACATCACTCTACATTGGTTAGGATGGGATAGCATTACTACCAAAGAATATCAAACGGTAGTTAACGAAGAGTTTGAAACTATACTTAAACTGGTATATAAATCTCACAGTTATCCGTTGTTGAAAATCCAAACACCGAATGATACAACCTCGTCTAAACTTTTACAATGGGCTATCCATCAAAAAATAATAAAGAAACAATCAACACAAAAATACATGTGTGTATTAGGCGCACAGAAAAGTTATGTTTATGTAAATGATAGCTCCTTTACTTATTTACCTGAAAAGTATCCTGCTTTAATTAATATCAATCCAGATCTTTTATTTAGCTACCAACCCGGGACGTTAAAAGGAACAAGCCTAGCTGACACACGTTGGAAAAAAGCTGTCGATTTAGACCTATGGGCAAGCGAATACATTTCCAAGGTATCAGTAGTTCGACATCAATCCGATTACCAGCTGACACTTCAGTTTAAATCAGATGACTTTGCCTTACTTTCCCTTTTCAAGTTTTTACATTCCGGTCAAGAGCAAATCAATGCACACAATCTTGTGCTGCCGTAAGCACTTGTAGTTGTTTTATTTCTTTTTCTTCCTCAGGAGTTAGCGGAGTTTGTTCCATATTTCTTAAGTCAGGGCTTCCGGCATTCATCCAGCAGGTATACCAAATACTGGACAACATATGAATGGCAGTACACATTCTTCTTTCCACCATACCATTTAATAACTCATGGTATTTTCTGGCAAAAGCAGGAGAATATGTTTTAACCGTTAAACCATTTCTATCTTCAAAAGTAAACTGCTGAGAAGGCGGCAAGGTTTGAGACACTACTCTTTCCATATTCAATACAGAATCTACTGCTTGGTTTGACTCCCGTAGCGCCTGCCATATTCTTTGTTCTATATCGATGATATATACCGCCTTTCCGGTATAGAAAAAGTAGTCCTGATGAAACAACTCCGGCAATCGCGACTCCCATAAACCATGTATACCGGTTTGACCGGTGAGTTGACCGTTATAGTTTTTAGTCGTATGCAAAGGGACATGCAGATCACCAATATAGTGCCCTATATCCGAACTTAGTTTAATAATCAACTTAGTATCCTTTTGTTTAAAAGCTAGTGTTAACTTATTAGTAAGGTGCAGTAGATTCCAAGGCAAGGAACCATGACGCTGAAGTGAGTCTTCCGAAAACTGATGAATGGCTTGATGATAAGAAAGGATATTATCGGTATATAATATAGAGTCGCCAAAGAACTCCTTATCCCAATAGTGCTTGGGAGCTTCCGTAGGGATAATATACCGTCGCTTATCCGGGTCCACCGCATGCTCAGTGATGAAAGAATGGTGCTTTTTGTAAAAAACTGCCAATTCCGGGGGTAAAGCGAAAATTGCGGCTTTGTTAATTTCCTTGTGGGCAAAGAAGCCCCAAGATGTGGATAACAGGACATAAAATAGCCCTATTATCAAAATTTTAGGTTTTGACTGTGGATTTCTCATAGCTGGTTATCCACAATATTAAAGATATTTAACTAAAAACAATTATATGTTTGGAAATTATACAAGATTCAACTACATTTGCAGTCCAATATAGAGAAGAAAGACATTTAGTTCCTATGGCAAACCATAAATCATCTTTGAAAAGAATTCGCGCTAACCGCGCTAAATATCTACGTAACCGTTACCAAATGAAGACAACTCGTACTTTCATTAAACGTTTACGTGCTACTACTCAAAAAACAGAAGCTTCTGACTTGTACAAAAAAGTAGTTTCTATGATTGATAAATTAGCTAAAAGAAACATCATTCATAAAAACAACGCTGCTAATAAAAAATCTAAATTAGCTAGATACGTAAATCGTTTAGCGTAATTTTTGATTGAACGCATTATAAAAAAGCTCTGGTTACAGGGCTTTTTTTGTTTACAACCGCTATACTTTTTATTTTTACCACTGCTATGGAAAATCAAATCTCCCCTTTTAAGCCGGGACGTATAACGTCATGGGCTGAAGATGACCGTCCCAGAGAAAAACTTGCACTCAAAGGCACAGCCGCTCTCTCCGACGCTGAACTCATCGCCATATTATTAGGCTCCGGCACTCGCGAATTAAGTGCCTTAGACTTGGCAAAAGAAATCCTCTACCACTCCCAAAACAACTTACACGAGCTTGCCCGTAAGTCTATTCCGGATTTATGTAAACACAAAGGTATAGGTGAAGCCAAAGCTATTACCCTAGTAGCGGCATTAGAAATAGGTAAACGAAGAAAGGAAGTAGAAGGAATTGACCGACTTCAAATCAAGACATCCCAGGAAGTTTACCAATACTTTGCAGGCGATTTAATGGATCTTCCCCATGAAGAGTTCTGGGTATTACTTTTAAACCGTAAAAATAAAATTATCAAACCTATTAAAATAAGTAGTGGCGGCGTTTCCGGTACGGTGGCCGACCCAAAACTTATTTTCAAATACGCTTTGGAGCATTTAGCCTCCTCTATTATCTTAGTGCATAATCATCCGTCGGGGAATCCAAACCCAAGTGATGCGGACATACAATTAACCAAACGAATGGTTCAAGCAGGCAATCTAATGGAAACTCCTGTCTTAGATCATATCATTATTGCTCATAAAAACTGGTACAGCTTTGCAGACGAAGGAAAAATATAATACGATTAAAAGAAAAGTGCTCATTCGATACATCATTGTAGGTGTATTAATATCCTTTGTCATTGGGATGATTTACACAGGCATTCAAAGTAATTCCTACGAAGAAGTTATAGAAGCATATCGTAAACAAAAGGATTCTAATTTTAGACAATCCATCAAATCTCCGATTGCCAACAAAGACACCTTTTACGGACTAGACTATTTCCCTCCCAACCCGGAATACAAGGTAAAAGCACTGATTACATTTCTTCGAGATACCACTAAAATTTTCCTTCCTAGAAATGATGGAAAAGTGTCTATTTACTTAGGATACTTAAGAGCAGACTTTAAAATCAAAAATCAAAGTCACAGCTTGATTTTGTACAAACATCCGGACGATGACAGTAATATCCCTACCCTGTTTTTACCATTCTATGATTTAACTAATGGCAACAGTACTTATGAAGGTGGTAGATATATGGATGTTACTCTTACGAATAATGAAAGTATAGATTTAGATTTCAACTACGCCTACAACCCTTACTGTGTATATAATTACCAGTACTCATGCCCCATACCTCCGGCAAGCAATAAATTAAACATTGAACTCCCTGTAGGGGAAAAGAAATATGTTCGAAAATAACACACCTATCCACCATCCTGAATTTTGGATTCAACACGGAATTGAAGATGAAATTGAATTTAAAGCTTCCTTATCCGGAGGCAAAGGTGGGCAGAACGTAAATAAAGTAAATTCAAAAGCTGAAGTATATTGGAGTCCTTCTAAATCTGCTTTAATGTCTGAAGATGAAAAAGCTTTTTTAATCACTAAGCTTCAAACTAAGTTAAACGCAGATGGATTTTTAAGAATCACTTCCGAAGAAGAGCGTAGTTTATTTAGAAACAAAGAGAAAGCTATTTTCAAATTGGTTCAACTCGTGTCTTCTTGTTTTTTAGTACCTAAAAAGAGAAAAGCAACCGCCCCTACTGCTACCTCCAAACAACAAAAAAGAAAGAGTAAAGAGCGTGACAAAACCGTCAAAGCAGGTCGTAAAAAAATAAATCCTACCGATTACTAGAATTAATTCATCTTATAATCAAGCATTTATACTTTATAGTAAAATTGTACCGAGCCTATACCAATATTTCATAAAAATTGTGCAATTTTGCACTCGTTTTATAAAGCTTATTAAAATTATAATAGCAAAATGGCTAACTATTTTAACACCTTATCCTTACGCGAAAAATTAGAATTATTAGGCGTTTGTGAATTTATGGACAGTTCCGAATTCGCTGACGGCGTGAACGCATTAAAAGGTAAAAAAATTGTCATCGTTGGTTGCGGTGCACAAGGATTAAATCAAGGTTTAAACTTACGTGATTCCGGATTAGACGTATCTTATACTCTACGCAAAGAAGCTATCGAGTCTAAAAGACAATCTTGGAAAAACGCTACCGAAAATAATTTCAAAGTTGGTACTTATGAAGAGTTAATTCCTTCTGCTGACTTAGTAATCAACTTAACTCCGGACAAACAACACACAGCTGTTGTTACTGCAGTTATGCCATTGATGAAAAAAGGTGCTACTCTTTCTTATTCTCACGGTTTCAACATCGTAGAAGAAGGTATGCAAATCCGTAAAGATTTAACCGTTATCATGGTAGCTCCTAAATCTCCTGGTTCTGAAGTTCGTGAAGAGTACAAAAGAGGTTTTGGTGTTCCTACCCTAATCGCTGTACACCCTGAAAACGATCCGGAAGGAAAAGGATGGGATTTAGCTAAAGCTTATTGTGTAGGTACAGGTGGTCACAGAGCAGGTGTTTTACAATCATCTTTCGTAGCTGAAGTAAAGTCTGACTTAATGGGTGAACAAACTATCCTTTGTGGTTTATTACAAACCGGTTCTATCCTTTGTTTCGACAAAATGGTAGAAAAAGGTATTGATAAAGGTTACGCTTCAAAATTAATCCAATACGGTTGGGAAGTTATTACTGAATCATTAAAGTTCGGTGGTATCACAGCTATGATGGATCGTTTAAGCAACCCGGCGAAAGTGAAATGTTTCACTATCTCTGAAGAATTAAAGAAAATCATGCGTCCTTTATTCCGTAAGCACCAAGACGATATCATGAGCGGAGAATTTTCTCGCGTTATGATGGAAGACTGGGCTAATGGTGATAAGAACTTATTAACTTGGAGAGCAGCTACCGGTGAAACTGCATTTGAAAAAACACCTGCTAGCGATGCTAAAATTTCTGAGCAAGAATATTATGACAACGGTTTATTAATGGTTGCATTAGTAAGAGCCGGTGTTGAATTAGCATTCGAAACTATGACTGAATCAGGTATCATAGAAGAATCTGCTTACTACGAATCATTACACGAAACTCCACTTATCGCGAACACGATCGCTCGTAAGAAGTTATTCGAAATGAACCGCGTTATTTCTGATACTGCTGAATACGGTTGTTACTTATTCGATCACGCTTGTAAGCCATTATTAGCTGATTTCATGAAGAAAGTAGATACTGATATCATTGGTAAAAACTACAACGCTGGTAAAGATAATGGTGTAGATAACGCTACAATCATTGCAGTGAACCAAGTAATCAGAATGCACCCTATCGAAATCGTAGGTGCTGACTTACGCCAAGCGATGACTGACATGAAGTCGTTAAGCTTAGGTGATAGCAAATAATCTTAATTGCTTATCATATTGACAAAAGGTCCTGAGAATATCAGGACCTTTTTCATTTTATTGAATTCATTTTTCTATATCTGCTTTATCTATCTATGGATAACTTTTAACGCCCTTTCAATAATTTTTATCCCTGAGTTTCACACCTTTATCGATTCAATAGTCACTATGTAATGTTTTTGTGAAAAATAAATGGTAGGATAGTAGACTTTCAACTGTAACCCTTTCATTTATACAATATTATGTATTTAGTTATCTTGTTTCACTGGCTATTTTCAACAGTAAATCCATCCTTAGAATCAACATCTTCTTTCAAAAAAAGCACTACCGATAGTTTAGTAGCCATTATTGATAATGATGCTGTTAAACCTTTCCGTACGGATGAGCATCAAATCAAACCGGAATACCATCATACGGTTCATAAGACCTTTACCACTATTTATTTCAAAGACGAACAGTTTAACTACACCAACAAAATTGTTCATATGGAGTCTCACGAAGATTATCGTGTTACCACCTACTATTTTCACAAGAAGAATTTAATCTTGATTAAAGTATTAGAAAGAGTTCAAAAATCACCGGCTACTCCTATCACAGGTAATTACTACTATGAGTCTAATGCTTTAGTGTATAAAGAAGAGTTAAACGGGAAACCAAGTGTAAATCCGTCCTCTTTGGCTAATACAGCGAGAGAACTTAATAAATAATTCATTTTATATTGATTAAGGAGTTGGATTATAAGTCCAACTCCTATTTTTTTAGTATTTTTGTCCCCTTATAATGCTCGATTTAGGCTCCCATGAAAATATCATATAATTGGTTAAAGCAATTCATTGATTTAACAGAATCACCTGAGGAAGTTGGTAAACTTTTAACTCGTTCCGGATTAGAAGTTGAGAAGATTGAAAAATACGAAAGTATCAAAGGTGGTCTGGAAGGATTAGTGATTGGAAAAGTTGAAACAGTAGAACAACACCCTAATGCAGATCGTTTGAAAAAAACGACGGTCAACATAGGTGAAGATAAGTTGTTAAATGTTGTTTGTGGTGCTTCTAATGTAGCTGCTGGACAAACAGTCATTGTAGCAACAATTGGTGCTACTCTCTACCCTGCTTCCGGTGAATCCTTCACCATTCAGAAATCAAAAATCAGAGGTGAAGTTTCCGAAGGTATGTTATGTGCGGAAGATGAAATAGGTCTTGGCACATCGCATGAAGGTATCATTGTATTAACAGATAATGTTGAAATAGGTACTCCTGCTAAAAACTTTTATAAAGTTGAAGTAGACTATATTTTTGAAATTGGCTTAACACCTAACCGTGCCGATGCGGCCTCTCACTTAGGAGTAGCTCGTGATTTAAAAGCATTATTAAAACGTAATTTAAAACCTATCGACTTAAAAGGATTCCGTCCCGGATTCCAAGAAGGTGGCGTTAAATTAAAAGTAGAGAACGCAAAGGCGTGTCCAAAATATACCGGATTAGTCATTAAGGGTGTGAAAGTACTAGAGTCCCCTTCTTGGTTAAAAAACGCTTTAGCTACTATTGGTGTTAATTCCATCAATAACGTAGTGGACGTGACTAATTATGTATTACATAGTTTAGGTCAACCATTACATGCTTTTGATTTAGATGAAGTGAAAGGCAATACCATCGTTGTAAAAAATGCAACGGCAGGTGAAGATTTTATCACATTAGATGGTAGTACTAAAAAACTATTAGCAGATGATTTGATGATTTTCAACTCTTCGGAAGCAATGTGTATGGCTGGTGTCATTGGCGGTAAAGATTCAGGTGTTAAAAGTAATACTACTAACATCTTTTTAGAAAGTGCTTACTTCGCTGCTGAATCCGTTCGTACGTCTGCTATGAAACATGGAGTGAAGACCGATAGCTCCTTCCGTTTTGAGCGTGGCACAGATCCTAACATGTGTTTAGTAGCTCTAAAGAAAGCGGCGGCTTTAATCATTGAAGTTGCCGGTGGTGAAATCTCCAGCGATATCGTTGATTCTAGAAGAGAACCTTTCGAACCTTTCAAAATTGAAACTACTCACAAACGTATTTGTCAGTTAATTGGAAAAGATATTCCTGCGGATACCGTTTTAGAAATATTATCATCACTTGATATTCGTTTAGCATTCCGTAATGGTGACTTACTAGTATTTGAAGTGCCTAGATACCGAGTAGATGTTCAACGTGAAGCCGATATCGTAGAAGAGGTATTACGTATCTATGGTTATGATAACATTGAATTAAGTGAGCATTTAAATACTAATTTCTTAGCTAAGTTTCCTGAGAAAGACAAAGCCACTCTTAGCAAGAAAATAGATCAATTGTTAATAGGTAAAGGTTTCCAAGAAATCTTAGGTAACTCCTTAACCAAAGCAGCCTACATCGAAAGCATCCATGCTCAAGATGTTGCTGTTCCTATTTTAAACAAACTAAGTGAAGAGTTAGCTTTCATGCGACCAAGTATGGCCTTCTCCGGTTTGGACGCTATTGCTTATAATATTAATAGAAGACAAAAAGATTTAGCCTTATACGAATTTGGTAAAGTCTACTTCAAAAAAGGTTCTAAATACCAAGAAGGAAATCGCTTGTCCATATTCTTAACCGGAAACGGTTCATCCGAATCTTGGCAAGAAAAAGGAACAGCCGTTAATTTCTTCGATATTAAAAATATTGCTGTACAAATATTAGAGTGTTTCAATGTACAACCTACTTCAGCGGTTGAAATTGAAAACAATCCTTTATTTGATAAAGGCATTGAGTACAAAGATGGTATTACCAATTTGATTTCTTTAGGATACATTTCTAATTCCATCCTAAAGCTGACGGATATTCGTCAGGATGTATTATATGCCGTAGTTGATTTAGATTTATTATTAAAGCTATACCAAACGAAAGCAACTTATAGAGAGATTTCAAAATTCCCGGAAGTACGTCGCGACTTATCTTTAGTTTTAGATAAGAAAGTGACTTACGAAGAGATAAAAGAATTAGCCTTCAAGACGGAGAAAAAACTTCTACAAGCTATCAATGTGTTTGACTTGTATGAAGGAGACCGTATTGAGAAAGGTAAAAAATCATATTCTGTTAGTTTCCAACTGTTAGATAAAGACCAAACGCTAACGGATGAGGTTATCGATTCTACTATGAGTAAATTGATGTCCCAATTTGAAAAGCAACTAGGAGCAGAAATTAGAAAATAAAAAAGTCCCGATGTTCATCGGGACTTTTTTTATGATAGTAAGATTGGCTAATTAGTTACCTGTAGTTGGAGCCGGTGTGGTAGATGGTTGAGTCCCACCGGTACCTTGATTAGAATTATTGTTTACAGGTTCCGCATTGTGGTAGCTAGCTCTTTGAATCATTTCTTCAAAGAATAAGATGGACCAAATGATATTTTCTTTATCAGCATAAGGAATAACATCTGTTAATGTTTGGTTTACAGAACCTAAATACTCCGTTTTGTTAGCTACTTCTTTTTCTAAGTGTGCTACATTTTCTTTGGTTTTAGGAATTCCCATTTCTGTTAAAGTAGCTCCCGGCTTGCTATGTAAAGCTAAATAAGGAACTAATTCAGTGATAATTGCGATTCTTTCCTGATAGATTTTAGTTAAATCTAATTTTCCCATAGCTTCTAATTCAGCACGAGTATGTGTTTTGGTCAATTTAGCAGATGCATTTACATAAGTTAATTCACCGCCTGATTTATTAGATTGAGCTTGAGAGTTTAGTGAAAAGAAGAACGCAACAAATCCTGCCACGCTCATGATTAGTATCTTTTTCATGATAGTTTGGTGTTTTGTAAGTAGTTTAGTTTAGTATAGTAGTCTTAAAGGGAATACAATATAACATTATTAATAATAAATTGTAATTAGAAAACCTTAGAAAATTTTCCATATCAGTTGAAAAGTTTGAAAGCTATTGCTTCCCAATAGTATTATTTTGATATATTTACTAAAGAAATTTTATCCTTTCCAATGGAAAATAAGTTTGAACATATAAATGATAGAATCAACCAATTAGAAAAGAAAACGATTCAATTAGTTGAAAAATATCGTCAGATATCTGTCAAATGTTCCCAATTGGAAGAGAAGAACCAGTATTTACAATCAGAAATTGAACAAAAAGAAGAACAACTTAGAAATTTTTATAATCAAGATAAAATAACTAAAATTGTATCATCAATCGCAGATGATTCAATGAGTAAATCTGAGTTAAAGATTAAAATCAATGAATTCATTCGAGAGATTGATAAGTGCATAGCCACATTAAGCGACTAATAAATTGATTCTTACCCTCGTATGGGTGAATTATCGATAAAAATACGAATTGGTGATCGGGAATACCCGATGCGAATTGACTCGGCAGAGGAAGAAAAGATCCGAATAGCCGGTAAGTTAGTGAATGAAAAACTACGCCAATTCAAGGAACAATTTGGAATTGATGATAAACAGGATTTATTAGCCATGACCACCTTTGACTCGATTGTGAATATGTTAAAAGGAAATGAGCAAATAGACACCCAACAAAAAAATATACTTGACCGTTTATCTTCGATTGACCAAATGCTCTCCAACGCTTTAGCTGAATAAAAGCTGCATTTATCCCCTCTCCTGCGGTGTTTACTATAAAACAATGTTAACACCATGTCAGAAAATTTAATCTATATCATTGTAGCCTCCCTGGTTTCTTTAGGGATTGGTGTTGCCATCGGAAGACTTTTATTGCAAAAAGTATTATCTAAATACGAAGCCGAAGCATTAGAAAAATCAAAATTAATCATCAAAGAAGCTGAGCTTAAAGCTGAATCTGTTAAAAAAGACAAACAATTAGAAGCAAAAGAGCACTTTTTAAAATTAAGAGCGGAGTTTGAAGATGAATCCAATAAAAAGAAAAACATCATTCTTCAAAACGAACAAAAAATCAAACAACGCGAACAAACTGTTTCCAAGTCATTAGAGCAAAATCAACGTCGCGAAGCTGAGTTAGACTCCCTACGCGAGAACCTAACGGCTCAATTAGATATACTAAATAAGCGTAAAGAAGACACTGAAAAGGTGCGTTTACAGCAAATCGCTCAATTGGAGAAAATCGCCAATTTGACTCACGAAGAGGCTAAAGGGCAGCTAATGGAAACGATTAAAGAAGAAGCACGTTCAGAAGCATCTTCTTATATCAAAACCATTACAGACGAAGCTAAAATGACCGCTACGAAAGAAGCGAAAAAGATTGTTATTGAAACACTTCAACGTACTGCTACGGAACATGCTATTGAAAACTGTGTGTCTGTATTCAACATTGAAAGTGATGATATTAAAGGTAAAATCATCGGTCGTGAAGGACGTAACATCCGTGCTTTAGAAGCGGCTACGGGCGTTGAAATCATCGTAGATGATACCCCAGAAGCTATTATTATTTCCGGATTTGATCCTGTACGTCGTGAAGTAGCTAGATTATCTCTTCACCGTTTAGTTCAAGATGGTCGTATTCACCCGGCTCGTATCGAAGAAGTAGTAGCTAAAACTACCAAACACATCGATGATGAAATCATTGAGATTGGTGAAAGAACCGTATTGGATTTAGGTATCCATGGTTTACACCCTGAACTAATCAAGTTAGTAGGTAGAATGAGATTCCGTTCTTCTTACGGACAAAACTTATTACAACACTCTCGCGAAGTAGCTAAATTATGTGCTACCATGGCAGCTGAGTTAGGATTAAATGCTAAAGTGGCTAAACGTGCCGGTTTACTACACGATATCGGAAAAGTATATCCGGAGGAGCCTGAATTACCTCACGCATTGTTGGGTATGGAATTAGCGAAGAAATACAAAGAATCAGCTGAAGTATGTAACGCTATCGGTGCTCACCACGATGAAATTGAAATGACGAGTATCATCTCTCCTATCGTTCAGGTGTGTGATGCCATCTCAGGTGCACGTCCTGGTGCTCGTAGAGAAGTGATGGAACAATACATCAAACGTTTACATGATCTTGAAACGATGGCGCTATCTTTTGATGGTGTAACGAAGTGTTTCGCTATTCAAGCAGGTCGTGAGTTACGTATCATGGTAGATGCTGAAAGCGTTAACGATGAAAAAGCAGGTGTACTTTCCTTTGATATTGCACAGAAGATTGAAAAAGAAATGCAGTATCCGGGACAAATCAAAGTCACTGTTATTCGTGAAATGCGCTCTGTGAATTACGCTAAGTAAGACTTCACATATCTTATAAAAGAAAAAGCCTCGATAATTATCGAGGCTTTTTCTTTTATAACTCTTCATCTAATTTTTTAGTGATGTGTTTGACCACTTCATCAAGCTCATCGGCGGATACCATCAGGTAATTCATCAAGTCCGTTCGATACGATTCTACATTAGGATCTTTGTGTATCAAATACACCAAACCTTTAATACGACTCAATGGACCACGCAACTTATGTGCATTGATAAAGGCAAACTCCTCTAATTGCTGATTGCGTTTATACAACTCCTCAGTACGCTCCGTAACCTTCTCCTCTAAGCGTTCATTCATAAATCGTATTTCATCGCGCTGCAATTCCAGCATCCTATTTTGATGTCTAATTTTCTCTCGACTCTCATGCATTACCTGTTCGGCCTGTTTACGAATATATGATTTCCAAGCAATAGTTAAGATATCAGCTACTCCTCTAACTAGTAGAATATCTTCCGGTGTCCAATCATGATGTTTATATTGCTGTTCACAGCATATTACCCCACCTAGTTTTTCATCAATAAAAAAGGGCACATCCAACATAGACTTTATTTGCAGTGGCTTCAAATAATTTTCTGTAAATTCTTTGGTCAACGAGTTCTCTTGAGCATTATATGCCACAATAACTTGCTGTTTCTGCACCGCATCAAAATAGGTAGGAACATTAACTGCCAGTATTTCTATAGGGTCGTTTGTAATAATTCCTTGATTATAGTATTGAATACTCCGAATACCTTTAATTTCTTCATTATATTCCCAAATACTAACTCTGGTGATTTGTAAAAACTCAGCTAAGCGAGTTACCATTTTACTCAATGCTGCTTCCCAATTACCTAGTTGAACATCTTTATCCTTTGCCAACTCCATCAACACATTGGTAATGGTTTCTAAACGTATATTAAGTTGAAACTGACGTATGCTTTGCTCCTCTTTGTATAACTCTTGAGCGTCTACAATTTCTTTCAGCTGATCAAACTTATGTTTTAACTTAACCAATTCATTCACCGGTTGAAGTAGCAATACTTTGCCTTCCTCTTTCCCTAACCATTCAGCGGGTAATGAAAAACCACGCATCCATTGAGTTTGTTCTTCCCAAATAAACGGTAGCAAGAACTCCATACCTGATTCACGTAGTATTAAGTTAGCGGCTAATTGTAGTTCCGGTTTTAGTTCTATAGGTAATAGCTTTTCCAGATAGACATCCTGGTTAAATACTTCATACTCTCCTAAGCAGTTAATGTCAATCAATCTACCTTTAGAATTAAGGTAGACCGTCACAAAAAACGGATGCGAAAAAAGCATGGATTTGAATGGCTGAAACATAGTAATAATATCCTCTGTTTCTTCATTCGATAAAATCCTATATCCTTCTTTCGTAATCTGGTTAATCTGTATAGAGAAAGCAGGTATCATAAAAATTACATTTGTTATAAATTAAGTAAAAAAAGTATAAAAAAAAGCCTCGATTACTCGAGGCTTTTATATTTAACTATTTGATAATTAAACCAATTGCTTTTTCATAGCCTTAGCCATAGTTTCTCCGATATCAGCAGGAGATTGAACTACGTAAATACCACACTCAGCCATGATTTTCATTTTAGCAGCAGCCGTATCATCAGCACCACCTACGATGGCACCAGCGTGACCCATACGACGACCCGGAGGCGCTGTTTGACCTGCGATGAAACCAACTACAGGCTTTTTAGGGTTTGCTTTAATCCAACGAGCAGCTTCTGCTTCTAATTGACCACCAATTTCACCAATCATGATGATACCTTCAGTCTCAGGATCGTTCATTAATAATTCTACTGCTTCTTTAGTAGTAGTACCGATGATAGGATCACCACCAATACCAATCGCTGTAGAAATACCGAAACCTGCTTTCACTACTTGGTCAGCAGCTTCATATGTTAACGTACCGGATTTAGATACGATACCAATTTTACCTTTTTTGAAAATAAAGCCCGGCATGATACCTACTTTAGCTTCTTCAGGAGTGATAACACCAGGACAGTTAGGTCCGATTAGAGTTACCTTATGACTCTTCACGTATTCTTTTGCATATATCATATCACGTACAGCGATACCTTCCGTGATACAAATAATAACTTTGATTCCTGCGTCAGCTGCTTCCATGATAGCATCTGCTGCAAATGCAGGAGGAACAAAAATAATAGATACATCAGCACCTGTCTTCTTTACTGCATCTGCTACAGTATTAAAAACCGGTCTGTCTAAATGAGTAGTACCACCTTTTCCCGGAGTTACACCACCTACTACATTCGTTCCATATTCAATCATTTGTTGAGCATGAAAAGATCCTTCCGACCCGGTAAATCCTTGTACAATGACTTTCGAATTCTTATTAACTAAAACACTCATTTTCTAATCTTTATTATAAGGGTTAATACGTACAAAAATATCCTTTTTCAGAGAAATACCAAGCAAAAAAGGGATAATAAAATAGGACTTTTACCTGTATCTAGGGCAATTTACCGCCCTATCTTGTAAAATATAACAAAGTCGCACTTGAAGCAGGATATAGCCGTCCGGACCAAATTGGGTTCCTCTTGCCGTACCCGGCCCTTGAGAAGCAATATAAGAATAGCCATCCGGACTCATAACAATGGTTTCTCCCAGGGTGTTTTTTATATAATTCAAATCCCTAGGCATATCATTAAACCTATTCACCCCTTCCGAAGAACGATTGGATAAATACTTACCGGATGGATTATCAATATCAGAGGTGGCTACATAACTTCCCTTCACATCATCTAAATAATCAGTAGTAGTAAATCGATAACTTAATTCTAATTCGATATCAATAAAATTATTCCACTTGTAACGCACGCCTACTCCAACCGGAATTACCATGCTCATACTTGAGTAAGATACATTTTCTGTTTTTAATCCTCGCAAGGAAGTCCAAAAGCCTGATGAATCTTTAGCTTGCGGACTATGATAAATCATACCTATGCCGGCAGATAAATAAATGTTGTATAAAGGTCTTTTTCTAAAATGTTCGTGATTACTAAAAACGTCATAGCGTAATTGAGCCGCCAGTTCTAACATGTCGTTTCTAAAATGCAGATTACGCATGTAGATATTATCCATACTGGTATTACCCAAATTGCTATTGGACACATCATCCCCTACCAAACGAATGTATTGAAAGGTAGCGGTATAACTGATTCTACTGTTTACTTTGGCAAAATAACCGATACCAAAACCCGGACGAATATTCGTAGGACCGCTGGCTACATCTCCATTAAAAAAGGAAGCATTAAGCATTCCGGTAATCGCATGATATTTGGGTTGAATAGAACTTTGAGCCAAAACATTTTCTCCGTTCAAGCTCATAATAAAAAGTACAACGTATATAACTCTATAGAAAAAATCTACGGTTAATTTCATACCGTAAATTACTAAAATCCACCGTTTTTAGACTTAATAACCGTATTTATTTTTCCAACGCACTTTCAAGAAACTGCGTAATTCGTTCTCTCTCGTGTTTTTCCCCGGATCATATAACAACTTACCGGAAAGTTTATCCGGAAAAAACTCCTGTTCCACAAAGTTTCCCTCATAACTATGGGCATATTTATACTCCTTCCCATAATTCATTTCCTTGATGAGTTTGGTAGGAGCATTTCGTAAATGCAAGGGAACGGACAAATCACCCCATTGGGAAACCAATTGTTGAGCCTTGTTAATCGCTTCATAAGAAGCATTACTTTTAGGAGAGGAAGCCAAATAAGTAGCCACCTGAGAAAGTATGATTCTGGATTCCGGATAACCAATCATCTGCACCGCTTGCATAGCTGTAGTAGCCATCACTAGCGCTGTTGGATTCGCATTACCTATATCTTCCGAAGCTAAAATAACCAACCGACGAGCAATGAAGTTGACTTCCTCTCCTCCCTCAATCATTCTGGCTAACCAATACACCGCAGCATTAGGATCGGAACCTCTGATAGATTTAATGAAAGCTGAAATGACATCATAATGCATCTCGCCCGATTTATCATACTGCGCAGATTTCTTTTGAATCACTTCTTTCACCACTGCATTAGTGATGACTCCATTCTCCGGAAGTGTGCTTAAGACCAATTCAAATAAGTTCAAAAGCTTTCTGGCATCCCCACCTGAAAAGTGAATCAATGCTTCTGATTCTTCTACTTTAACATTCTTCGATTTTACCCATTCATCTTCTTCCTGCGCTCTTGTAATCAAAGAGGTCAACTCTTCGTATTGCAATTCCTTCAGCGTGTACACCTGACATCTGGAAAGCAACGCAGAGATAACTTCGAAGGAAGGATTCTCCGTGGTAGCACCAATCAAGGTCACCACACCTTTTTCTACGGCACCTAGTAAGGCATCTTGTTGCGACTTACTAAAACGATGAATCTCATCAATAAACAAGATAGCTTTGGGTAACGACTCTGCTTGCTGAATCACTTCACGTAAATCTTTCACACCGGAACTAATAGCACTTAGAATGAAAAAGGGCGCGTCTAATGAATTGGCTAAACACTGCGCCATGGTAGTTTTACCTACACCCGGAGGCCCCCATAAAATCATGGAGTGTAAGACTTTGTTTTCCACCATACCGGATAAGACTTTCCCTTTCCCAATCAAGTGTTGTTGTCCCACCATTTCTTGAATGGTAGTAGGTCGAAGTCGTTCGGCAAGTGGTTTCATCTGGTGTAGGTTACTTTGTTCAAAAATAAAATAAATGTTACCTAAAGGCAACGGAACTCTTTAATAAAGATATGAGTTAGTGATTTGCTAATAAGCCGTTGTATTTGTATTTATGCATCCTAATATAATTCTATGAACCGCGTAGTTCGGGCACACCTCTTTTTATTCATTTCTACCATCATTGCCAGTCTGAATTACAGCATAGCTAAGATAGTTACGCCAGCCTATTTAGCTCCCGCAGTAGTCATTGGCTCCCGTATGGTGTGTACCTCTCTCTTTTTTTACTTATTTATTACCTTCACTAAGCGCTCCTTCTTCATAGAAAAACAAGACCGATTTCGATTGTTTGCCTCCGCTATTTTCGGTATCGCTATTAATCAAATCTGTTTCTTTGAAGGATTAAGTAGAACCTTGCCCATTAATGCCAGCTTAATTATGTCCGGCATACCCATTACCGTATTTGTATTATCGATTCTCTTTTTAAAGGAGAAAATGTCCTTGTTACGCATTACCGGACTAGGACTAAGTGCTATTGGGGCTGTATTATTATTAATTCACTCCAAAGGTAAACCGGATGGCATATTCTTAGGAGATATCCTAGTACTTACCAATGCTGTGTACTAACCCCCTAAAACTTGGACAGTATTGTTTAAATGGTTTTGTAGTGAGGGGTGTTTTTCCAGTCCCACTTCTAAGCAAAAGTAGGTAGATGAATCAGCTAAGTCAAGGCTAGTAACAAGCGAATGATTATTGTTTTGATTTTTAATGGTATCATTCGGCCTTGACATACCTAATTCATCTACCTTTTCGCGCTGCTTATCAGTTAGAATGGAAAAACTTGTTTGCCATTTTTGATGTGGAGTTATTCTTCCTAATTTTTTATGTTTACGTTCATAATTATACCATTGCATATATTTTATCATATGTTCTTTGGCTTCATAATAACTGCTAAATTCGTATTTATCTATTAATTCCCTTTGTAAAATACTATGAAAGGCTTCTATATAGGCGTTTTCTTCCGGTGTAGCTACATGTGTAAACTCTTGCTTAGCTTCTAGGTGTTGTAAGTAATTGCGTACCTGGTTGGCTAAGAATTGAGAACCATTATCGTTTCGAATAATAACTCCTTTTAAATCGTATACCGTATGAATCCATTGAAACATGCTGATCACGTCCAGTTGTTTAACACTCTTTTGAAAGATCCAATGAATGATTTTACGACTATATACATCCATAATCGATAGCAAGTAATACCATCTTCCTTCACCTTGCACCCATACGTACTTGATATCTAAGCATAAGTATTCCATAGGTTGTTGGGCTTCAATTTTTCTATACTGTACCCAACTGCGTTTTCCTTTACTACGTATTACTTTACCTAATAACAACTTATGTTCATCCATTAACCGATAGACCTTTTTAGGATTAATATAATAGCCTTCATCTCGTAATTCACAACTCACCATTTGATACCCATAGGTGTTGTAAGGCGTACTTATAATACTTCGTATACTGTCTACTACCACATCATTACTCACTAAGTCCCCTTTGAATGAAGTATGCGTACTAGGTTTCCTACCTCTTTGTCCATTACTTGGTTTATAGTAATAAGTACTCTTCGATAATAGTAACCAATGCATTATGGTACCTGCCGCAATCTGACCCTTATATCGTTGAGTAAGCTCTACTTTTTCTTGGGTTGAATAGGTGTTTTTTTTAAAAGCTCTGATTTAACCTCTATTTCCAAAGCTTGCCTTGCAATTACTCGCTTCAACCTTTCATTTTCCTCTTGAAGGGCTCTGATTTCAGGGTCTACCTTTTTATAGGATGATTTTAGACCTTCTACGCCTTTATTTAAATAGCGCTGTTTCCACTTGGATAACAACGAGGCCGATAGATTATACTTACGGCAAGTCTCCATATAACCTTCTCGTTCCGCCTCTTTTAAAATGCTTAATCGGTCTTCCGGACTAAAACTTCTTTTTACTCTTGTCATATTTCCCTAATTTAACTGTTACTAATCTATTTTCAGATTCTTGTCCAGTCTTTTAAGGGGTTAGTACAGCTGTGTCTTATGGTATTTTTATGATTGTGGTGAAAGACATCATGAAAAAGTATGATTCTATAGTAGTTTTATTTTGGCTATTCTTAATAGGAATGATGTTAGCTTCACCTTATCTCTATTTTAAAATTGATATTGCTGCACTACAACCTATCCCTATGGAAGCTTGGTGGTCTTTGATCTATGTTATCGTGATGGCTACCATCGTAAACTACTACATAGGTTTAGATGTATTAAAAGACATTTCTGCGTCTACCTCGAGCATCTATGTGTATGTACAACCACTAACCACGATGATCATCGCCATTAGTTTAGGGAAAGATCATTTGGAATTAGAACGCACCCTAGCCGCTGTAGCTATTATTGCCGGTGTGTATTTAGTGAGTAAGAAAAAAGAAGAGGTGGCTTAGATAGCTCAGCGAGATAATACAACTCACCAAGATTTATAATCTCGGTGGCAGATAAAGTGGATTTGCAATCCACCTAATCATCATATCTACGGATGTACAACCCGCTATTTCGCCAAACTGCTGTTACAGGTAGGCGTTCTTTCTGTTTATTCGTCATACCGTTAATATTTTCTGTCCTTTTTCGTCTATAATTATTTTTTCATTGTCAAATCTTGTTACCAAGGCAAACCCGTTATAAAATGGTTCAATTGTCAGGTAGCGATTTTTATAAACTTCGTTTCCTTGTTTGTCAATGTGAAACCAACCGTTATTGTCTTTAGCTGTTGCAAAGTTTTTATGGAAAACACCCAAGTCAAGAAACGATTTGTCGTTGATTAACTTTCCATTCTTGTCAATGTGTCTATAAAAACCGTCTTGTGCTTTTACACAAGCAATTCCGTCTTTATAGTCACCTGCGTAAACGTAATTCTGTTTGTAGATGCGATTTCCGTTTAGGTCAATATGAAAATATTGGTTGTCAACGTATCGAACAGAGCAAATATTTTCTTGATAGTTACCTGTCCATAAGTAAGAAACTGAATATACTTTTTCGCCTTTTTTATTGATGTGAAACCAGCGGTTATCGTCAATAACAGAAGCTCGATTACAGTAAAAACCAAATGTTCGTGAGTAACGATTTGAGTATAGTTCGTGACCGTTGGAGTAAATGTGGTAAGCACCTGAATTGTCTTTTACTGGTGCAAGTCCTGGCGAATGAAATTTCAATACTTCAATAAAAGTCTTGTCGAAAATCGGTTTTCCGTCAATGATAAAATGTGTGTTTTCGTCTGAAACTTGTATGTCTTTCCAATTCATTTTTTGAAAATTAAAATAGTTTGTAATTCATTTAATTTGGTTTCGCTATGAAATTGAAAACCTGTATTTTCACAAAGCAAGATGTATTGAGTTGATGCTCTTTCGTAGCTTTCACACATTGCACTCATATTAAGAGAAAGCAAAGACAAATCTATTTTTATTTTATCTGAACAGTTTTCAATTACATATAATGTTCCATTATTTGGCAATGCTTCAAAGCAATTTTTCAAAATGAGCTTTGCTTTTTCGTTATTCCAATCGTGCAAGACTCTTGATAAAACAATGGCTTCCGACTGATTCGGGATTTTCTCAAAAAAACTCCCGCCTATTTTCTTAATGTTTGAAATAGTCACTCTATCAATGACTTTGGGCAAGTCAAACAAAACACATTCAACGTTTGGTTTCTTTGCTTTGATGTTCTCTAAAACTGCTCCGTAACCACCACCAACGTCCATTACAGATTTGTGTTTGCTGAAATCAATTACATCAGGCAATCTTTTGTAATCATCTTTTGCGTATTCATACATTGCTTTGTGGTAAGCGTGAAGCTTTTCAGGGTTATCGTTTAGAAAATCAAAAAATGGTTTATTGTATATTTCTTCAAACGAGCTTTTTCCTGTCTTTATTGAAAAATCTAAACTCTGCCAAGCGGTCAAATGCTCTCCACTCCAATTCAAACAAGCAAATTTTAAACTCTCAGGATTGTTATCTGTGAGAAATTCCGACAAAGCATTGACCTTGAAATAATCGCCATTTTTATCTAAGTAATCAGCATTATGCAATGCATTAAGCAATAACAATATTTTTTCTTCATTTAGCGAAAGTTCGGTTGCTAATTGATTTTCGGTTTTAGCTTCCTGTAAATGGTCGAACAAGTCGAGTTTACAAGCTGTGCTAACCGCCATATATGTCCAATGTTCCGTGAAAAATGATTTAAGTCTGCTTTTAGTTTCCATTCAGCAATTTGTTTTTTAATTGTTTAACTTGAGTTTGCTGTAAGCCACAATCAATCAAATACGGAATAATTCCGCCTTTTTCGGTGATAATGTCAAGTACAATATTCAAATACTCTTTTTTCGTATCCATTTCAGTTGCTAAATAATCGTTATAAACCACATTCAAATCAGCACCTGAAAGCAAATGAAGCAATGAAATTACAATTCCTGTCCGGTCTTTTCCTGCGTGGCAATGAATGGCTGTGGCGTTTTGTTCATTTAGAATCGCTTCTAATATGTCTTTAATAGATGATTTACATTCTATTGCAAAAAAACGATAGGCAATTTCAATGTTCGTTCCGTGATGATGTGTTGCTTGAAATTCAATGGATTGGTTCCAAGGGTCAAAGGGAGTGTTAACATAGTTAAATTTAGAAAGAGTGTTTTCATTGTATGGTAAATCCATAATTTCCCTATCAGCACGTAAATCAATTACCGTTTTGATTTGTTTGTCGTCAATAAACACTTCAAAAAAAGGTTCGTTTTGAAACAAAGCCATTGTAGCTGTTCTATATACAATACCGCTTCTAATTTTTGGATTGTTTGTACTTATGTCCCGAAAATTCCAAAGAAAATCTCTAGTGTAAATCCATTCTAAAAATTGTTTTAATTCTTCTTGTTTTTCTTTGCTTAAAAGTGTTTCAACAGAAGAGTAAAAGAAGTCTAACAATTTTCTTTTTTGCTGATTTGCTTCGGGCAAAAATAAACTTCCTTTTAAATCATAAAAAGTTTTTTGCTCCTCTTTTGTCAGTGTGTTTGCGATAAAATTTTTAGGCAGGAAATTATATTTTATTTCTCCTTTTGAAATATGATTGAGTTGAACAGCAATGTGCAATGCAATGTTATAGAAAAAATAAAACTGAAAACCGTCACTTCTGCGGTGTAAGTTTGAGCAATTTTCAAATTCGTAAACGAATTTATCAACCAATTCTGAAACTGATTTTTCTTGCCTTTTTGTCGTTTTTTCGACATTGTATTTTTCTACGATTTCTTGCAGATACTCACCAATTCTTCCTTTCCAATTATTGTTTGCAAAAAGAATAGTGTTACTTACATTGGTAATTTCAGAACCTAAATAGTTTCTGTTGATTTCTTCAAGGCTTTTGCAAACACCAAATTCAACTTTTGGTTGTGCATTGAAATACGCAACAACTTTGTTTCTTAATCCAATTTCGCTAATGTATTGAATATCACTTTCAAATTCTTTTTTCAGAACATCAATCAAATTTTTTGTTTGAAAATTTTCATCAACTAAAATTTGAATGTCAATATCCGAGTTTGGATTTGCTTCGTTTCTTCCAAATGAGCCATAAAGCAAGGCAACTTGAAGTCCTTTTAAGTTTTGGAAGATGCCTTTTGTTTTTTCTATTACTTGAAACTGTTTCATCTTATTTCGGTTTACGCATATTGCAGGTTTTACACAATTCTATTTTCTTGTAATTCTTTACAAGGTTTTGGTAGTTGTCGCTTTGTAACACATCTTCAATACTTGTATTTTCTATATTCCCAAAATTCCCTAGCGTATTACGTTGTTCGTCTGGAGCACAGCAAGGCGAAATTTTTCCTGTGGCAGAAACCCAAAGTTCCCTTTCTAAAAACGGACATTCGTAGCTGTCGGGAATTTCTTTGTTTTCGTTTTTCTGTAATGGAATAATATTTTCTAAAATCACTTTTTCACCATTTGGTTTGCAAAATTTTTCCTGTGCTTCATTCGCTTGTTTTACATATTCATTCCATTGCAAAATACTTTCAGGCGTTGCTTTCATTGACAAATGCTTGATTTCATCAAAATGCGCCCAAAGCTGATGTCCTTTCACTCTATCAACTCCAAGTTGTGCAGCCAATTTCACAATGTCTGCCAATTCGTGCATATTTTTTTGCATAAACGTAAGTTGAAAGGTTACACGACAGTAATAACCTGTTTTTGCAAAGTGTTCATCCCGAATGCGGATAAACTCTTTCACGTTAGCAACTGCTTCGTCAAAGTTTATTTTCAACATTACTATTTGCGAAGTTTCGGCAGTTGCACCGTTCCAACTTATTTTTACGTCCGTTGTAATTGGAACAATTAGTTTCGCCCATTCGGTAACGGTTTTCTCTGTTGTTCTCGGAAATGTTCCGTTAGTTGTCAAATTCATCTTGATGTTGTATTTGTAACACAACTTAATAAAGTGGGCGAAATGCTTGTATATTAACGGTTCGCCCATTGTGGACGGTATCATTTCCGTAACACCGATTTTTTTCGCTTGCTCAAAAATTGGTTCTAACCATTCTTTGGGCATTCTTCTGTGTTTACCGCCTAATTTCTCTTTAATGTAGGTTGAAAATGGGCTGTGTTCTTCGCACATTGTGCAACTCAAATTACAATCTTCGGGATTTGTGTCAAGCGTAACACGCCAAAGTTTATAAATGAATTTGCTATAAATGTTTTCTAATTCTTTACAATGGTCTTGAATGTTTGGAACGTTACCATCAGCAGAATACAAATAACCTTTTTCGCCCAATATTTTCATTTTGTCTGGATTTGCAACAGCAAATTTCATTTGCTCTGCTAACGAATTTGTGTTGCGATGTTCAAACAAAAGTCCGTTTACATTGTGCTGAACATATTCTTTCATTCCGCCAAAATCGGCTGTGATTACAGGAACTTTACACGATTGTGCTTCGTGAATAACAAGGGGTGAGTTTTCGCCCCATATACTCGGAACCACAATGCAGTCAACATTTGAAAAAACATCATTCGCCAAATTATGATTGATGTATTCTCCCGAAAACTCAATCTTGTTTTTTGAATTTTCGGCTAATGATTTCAAAGCATTTGTGCTTTGTCCGTTTGCTCTGCCAAATATTTTAAGCGTTGCAGATTCTTCAATCTGCTTGAATGCTTCAATTAGGATGTTTACTCCTTTTGCTGGGATGTGAGTTCCGATATAACCAAAAGTGTAATTCTTTTTCTCTTTTGATTTTTCGGTTTGGGTTAGATATTCAGTAGGAAACCCATAATCTAAGTAAATGATTTTGTTTTCGGGAACACCAAAGTCATTGATAAATCTATCACGTAAATAATTTGAAGGGGCGATAAACAAATCAACTTTTTTGATGATTGCTTTTGTTTCAATCATTCGCTGATGAATCCAAATGCTCCAATTTTCAATTTCTGTGGTTTCGATTTCTTCTCGTCCGCTGAAATACACTTTGTAGCAATCAGTCGCACATTTTTTATCGTTTTGTTTTTCGCACAACTGAAAGTTGTTTTCGTTTCCAATGCTTCGTGTCAAAAATTGTCCACGTGGACACATTAACCAAAAATCGTGAAGCGTGTAAACAATGGGAATTTTGAGTTTATTTAGTTCGTCAATCAAACCTGTTGATAGATGATTAACGTGTCCTATGTGTGCAATGTCGGGTTTGATTTGCATTAGTAACTCAGAAAAGTTGTCGTCCATTTGTTTGTGGCGATAACCGTCCTTGCCCTGCGGATTGTTTACAAAGTAAAGCGTTAAGTTGTCGTTTATTTTCTGTTCACGAATACTGAAACAAGTCGAATACGGATTTTCTTCTCGTGTAAAAACAGAAACTTTGTGATGTTTTAAAAGTTCGTTACAGATGGATTGGCTGTAAACTTCTGAACCTGCATTATAATTTGGCGGATAGCCGTGTATTATTTTTAGAATGTGCATTTTACTTGAATTAAAGTTTAAAAAAGCAAGCGGGCGTAGCCCACTTGCAGAATGCACAGCTATCTCTTACCTTTTTGGTTCGGATTAAGCTGTTTTCCACGATTCCCTTGATTTTTGTCATAGGTCGTGTTGCTTCCATTAGTCCCCTTGTTTGGGTTCTTAATGTCTGCCTGATGATTAGATGATTTGTTTTTCATAAATCACAACAGTTTAGAAGTTACGCCTACTCTTTATTTGCTTTTCGGCTTCCGCACCGTCAGTTTTGAATGGACTTCAGAATAACCATTTTATCGTCACCGTTGTCGGTTTGCAGTGTTTTTTACGCTTACCTGTAACGGTTGGCAGCTTTGCGAAGAAGCGGATTTCGGAGCTCAAAACTTTCAACATAGCACAAAAGTTGATGCGAGGTAGAATGTTCAATGACCACTTCACCCGCTTTTTTGCAAAACCGCTGTTAGCGGGTCGTTGTTCTAGTTTATTTGTTTTTCGCAATTCTAAATCCAAGGTCGTCAATTTTAAATTTTAATGGGTGACTTCTTCTGCGTGTCGTTGCCATTACACTCCTTTCTATGTCACAAAATCCGCCACCACGAAAAATGCGGTAAGAACCATAAACTTCTGTGTCGTATAGGTCAGAACACCATTCCCACACGTTTCCCAACATATCATAAAGTCCCCACGCATTTGGTGTCTTTTGTCCAACGTTATGGGTTTTATTTTCCGAATTGTCTTTGTACCAAGCAATGTCATTAAGTTCTCCATATCTTATTCCTGTTGTGCCTGCTTTACAAGCATATTCCCATTCTGCTTCTGTAGGCAAACGAAAACCGTTCGCTGTTTTTTCAAAGATTATTTCTTCGTTTTTATCTTGGATTAAATAGCAAGGTGTCAAGTTAAATTGAGCAGAGATTTTATTGCAAAAAATTACTGCTTCTTTAAAAGTTATGGTTTCTACAGGAAGTAAATCTCCTTTAAAAGTGCTTGGATTTTCATTGGTTATTTCAAAATATATGTCTTGCGTAATAGGAAACTTGTAAAGCAAAAAAGGTTCAATTTCTACAGCCCATTTTTCTTTTGTTCTGTCATCACGTAATTCAATCCTTCCTTTCGGTATTTCAACCATTTGGACGAGAATATTTGAAGTCATCTTTATGCTGTTCAAATTCATTAGGCTGAAAGTATTTTTAATGCTTCTGTTGTTGAATAAATAAAGTTGATATGTCTGCCTTTGTTGCTTTCATATATGAAGTCAGTTAAACTTTTGCTTGTGTATTTAGAGAAGTCGCCAACTATAGCCAAGCGAACTCGATATGTCGAGAATTTTTGAAGAATTTCTCCTGCAATTCCGGTTTTAAGGTCAAAAAAGTTTGGTGTAATATTTTTTTCATTTAGAACAATTCTGTCAAAGCCTTGATAGTATAAGTTTCCTAATAAGTCCAACCCATCTTGAGATGTGGTAATGATTATCTCGTCCGAAGTTATTTCGGCTATTTTTATGTCGTTTATATTGTGAGTTTCAATCTTCATTTTTCGTTTTACTTTTCCTTGTCGGTGTCCTTTACAATGACCGCTGTTAGCGGGTCGTTGTTCTTTTTTCTCGTCATTCTCTTCAATTTATCTTGTAGTGTCCAAGTTGAATTAGTCCATTTAAGTTGTCATACTCAACCCAACTTTCTTTAATTTTTCCTTCTGTCACACGAAAGAAGCAATTGAAGTCTGCTGTTAGTTTTTTACCAGTTGGTGGAAAGTTTATGAGTTGTCCTAATTGTGTTCCCGAAAAATTTATTCTGGCAGCAACAAAGTCGCCTTCTTCAATTGCAAAAATTATTGTTTCTTGTAAATCGGGGAATGTTTCTAACTCTGCCTGATGAAATTTAACTAACTCAATATTTGTTTTTATCTCCTTTGGTTCAGATGAACTATGTCTTACGAAATCATTATCAACTAAAGTCAGAACCTTATCCCAATCTTTTTGATTTGTTGCATTGATAAAGTCCGAAACTATTTCTTTGTTACTTTTCATTTGCAGAATACTATTAATCTTTTCTATTCGTCATTGAGTGAATTAATGCCTTGTTCTTTTAGCTTTTTAAGGTGTTCTTTCATTGTCTTTACTTGTTCGGCTGGGTGTCCTTGCCAAACGGTTACTTCTCCAATAAATCTGAATGGCTTAGTTGAACGGTACGATTGTGTTGGATTTCCGGGAAATTTCTTGTCGGTCAAGTCCGGGTCATTTTCAATTTCTCCTGTTGGTTCTACTAAATAAATTCTTTCTCGTCCGTCACCAAATGCAAGTTCAGCTCCCCAAATTGCAGCGTCTAATGTCCCTGTCAAGAAGATGTATTTGACATTTTTCTGTTGTCCGTAGTTAGAGTTGAAACCAACTTCAATTAAGTCGCCAACTTTTAGGTCTGCCTTTGTTCCGTGAAAGTTTGTCTGAGCGAAAGGTGTTGCTCCTTGACCGCTTGTTGAAATTGATTTATTATCGTTATTCTCCATTGTCAAAAGTTTATTTGTTCGGACTGGTCGGTCTTTACAATGCCCGATAACATTAATATACATACACCAGGTGCATGTATATTTCTTATACTTGCTAAAATATCGATTTCAAACCCTAGTACCAACCTGCTGAACAATAGATATTTGAGTATGATTATATAACACCTGCAAAATCTTAAACCTTGCAGATGAAAATAAATTAATACCTACCCTTTCTCTCACCATTCTCCCACGTCCAAGCGGTTCTGATGATTTCATCAATATTGGTCATGGAGGCTTTCCAACCTAGTTCTTTCAATGCCGTTTCTGCATTCGCTACTAAGTACGGAGGATCACCTTCTCTACGCTCACCATATTCTACCGGCACTTTCATTCCCGTTACTCGCTCCGCTGCATCAATCATTTCTTTCACAGAGTAACCATTACCTGTTCCTAAATTACAAATCAAGGAACCTTTACCTCCTAACAAACGATGCATGGCTTTGATATGAGCATCCGCTAAATCATTCACGTGTATATAATCACGTACACACGTACCATCATGTGTATCGTAATCAGTACCAAACACGGTAATCTTATCTCTTTCTCCTTTGATGGCTTTTAAGATTAAAGGAATTAAATGTGTTTCCGGATTGTGGTCTTCTCCTATCTTTCCATCTAACGAACAACCGGCTGCATTAAAATAGCGCAGGAATACATATTCAAAATGATATGCTACTGCGTAATCTTTGATCACTCGCTCCAACATCCACTTACTCGCTCCATAAGGATTAATAGGTGCTTGCGGGTGTTTTTCATCAATAGGAATATACTGCGGATTACCATAAGTAGCACAAGTAGAAGAAAAGATAATTTTCTTACAACCAGCTTCCATCATCGCATCTAATAATTCAATAGATGCCATTAGGTTATTATGATAATACTTCGTTGGATTGGTTACCGACTCCCCCACATAAGCGTAAGCCGCAAAATGTAACACGATAGAAATCGAATGTTCTTTAATCAGCGATATCACTAAATCCTTATCATTGATAGCTCCATTCACCAATTTCACTTGAGGATCTACGATCGCTTCCGGATGTCCGTATACTAAATTATCCAACACTACTACCTTGCAATTGGCTTGAACTAATTGGCGTACGGTGTGGGAACCTATATAACCGGCGCCACCGGTAACTAAAACATTTGCTGACATTCGAAAGAAATTAAAATGAATACCTAAATAACAAAAAATGCCCCATAATATCTACGGGGCATTTTTATTTTTTTATTATCAAATTATAAGTGAATCACTTCGCCGTAAGCTGCTGCTGTTGCTTCCATGAACGCTTCCGACATAGTAGGGTGTGGGTGCACCGCTGTGATGATTTCATGTCCTGTAGTTTCTAGTTTTCTAGCTACCACAGCTTCAGCAATCATCTCTGTTACGTTAGCGCCAATCATGTGAACTCCTAAAAGTTCGCCATATTTAGCATCATAGATAACTTTTACAAAACCTTCTTTAGATCCTGCAGCACTTGCCTTACCTGATGCAGAGAATGGGAATTTACCAACTTTAAGTTCGTATCCTTTTTCTTTAGCTGCTTTCTCAGTTAAACCTACCGAAGCAATTTCAGGTGTACAATAAGTACAACCAGGAATGTTGTTATAATCCATTGGGTGTGGATGTAATCCGCAGATTTTCTCTACACAGATGATACCTTCGTGAGAAGCAACGTGCGCTAACGCAGGACCTTTCACGATATCGCCGATAGCATACACACCAGGGATGTTTGTTTTGTAGTAATCATCTACTAACACTTTTCCTTTATCTGTAGCTACGCCTACATCTTCTAAACCTAAGTTCTCTAGGTTCGTTTGCACACCTACTGCGGATAATACGATATCACATTCGATAGTGCTTTCTTCACCTGACTTCGATTTAACTTTTACTTTACATCCTTTACCTGCTGTATCTACTGCTTCTACAGAAGAGTTCAACAAGATATTGATGCCCATTTTCTTATATTCTTTTTCTAATTGCTTAGAAATTTCTTCATCTTCCACTGGAACAATTCCCGGCATGAATTCAACGATTGTTACTTTAGTACCCATCGCTGCATAGAAGTAAGCAAACTCCACTCCGATAGCACCTGAACCAACTACTACCATAGAATCCGGACGTTTCTCTAAAACCATTGCCTTACGGTAACCAATGATTTTATTGTTGTCGATTTTCATTGTAGGTAATTCTCTAGCTCTACCACCGGTAGCAAGAATGATATAATCAGCTGATAACATGGTTTTGTTACCTTTATCATCTGTCACTTCTACTTGTTTGTTTTTAGCTAACTTACCGAAACCTGAAACGATTTCGATTTTGTTCTTTTTCATTAAGAATTGAACACCTTTGCTCATACCCGCAGCTACATCACGACTTCTCTTGACAATAGCTTCGAAGTTAGGCTCAGCACCTTTTACATCAATTCCATAATCTTTGGCATGTTTGATATATTCATAAACCTGAGCACTTTTCAATAAAGCTTTCGTAGGAATACAACCCCAATTCAAACAAATACCACCTAATTCTGCTTTTTCTACAACGGCAACTTTTTTACCTAATTGAGAAGCACGAATAGCTGCCACATAACCTCCGGGCCCGCTACCAATTACAATCACATCGAATTTTGACATGTTTCTACGTATTAATACAGAACAAATTTAAAGGAAATAAGCATAATCAAAACGAATGTGTGTAAAAAACCGCTTGTTCATTAAATAAGTGACTGGTTATCATGTTTTTGAAATTAAAATTTGGTTATTACCCCCTTCCTTCCTTAGATTTGACCTTTTAATTAAACTTAAATAATAAATAATATGGGATTATTAAGTGGTAAAACTGCTCTTGTAACCGGTGCGTCCAAAGGTATAGGTAAATCGATTGCTATACGTTATGCGCAAGAAGGTGCGAATGTAGCTTTCACCTATTTATCTAGCGTTGAAAAAGGACAAGCTCTAGAAGCTGAGTTAGCAGCGTTTGGAATTAAAGCAAAAGGTTACCGTTCAGATGCTTCTAAATTTGATGAAGCTGAAAACTTAATGAATCAAGTATTAGCGGATTTCGGTTCTGTAGATATTTTAGTAAACAATGCAGGTATCACTAAAGATGGTTTATTAATGCGTATGACCGAAGAACAATGGGACGCGGTTATCCAAGTAAACTTAAAGTCAGTATTCAACTTAACTAAAGCGGCTTTAAAACCGATGATGAAAGCGAAAGCAGGTTCTATCATCAACATTACTTCCGTAGTAGGTTTAAGAGGTAACGCAGGTCAAGCTAACTACGCAGCATCTAAATCCGGTATCATCGGGTTTACGAAATCTGTAGCGTTAGAATTAGGTTCTAGAAACATCCGTTCCAACGCAGTAGCTCCAGGGTTTATTGAAACTGAAATGACGGAAGTGTTAGACCCTAAAGTGAAAGCGGAATGGGAAAGCGGTATTCCATTAAAAAGAGCAGGTAAGTCAGACGACGTAGCGAACGCATGTGTGTTCTTAGGTTCTGAACTTTCTACTTACATCACCGGCCAAGTACTTCAAGTAGATGGCGGTATGTTAACCTAGTAGGTAAAACCAATATTTTATAAACAAAGGCTTCTTAAAAGGAAGCCTTTGTTATTTATATAAATAGTTACGGATGACATAATATCCCCACCATTAAAATGGTGGGCTTCCAATTCCAAGACCGTAAGATGTGACGATAAATTACATTCGGAGATATAGATAGCCCACGGTTTTAACCGTGGGAATCAGAATATAATATTACAACCTAAACCTAATGTTTATCCGCATATATTTTTGATTAACCAACTTTACCACCTTATAAAGAATTCTATCATGTATTCTATTTAATTTTTGTATTTTAGTTTCCTGAATATGTTATCCTTTTTAGAACCGTTTTCTTTTGTCTCTATTCTTATATGCGTAGCCATAGGTTTTGCCTATGCTTATTTCCTGTATCAGAAGAAAGACATTTGGTCGGAGTCCATTCGAAAAGTATTGTTTGCCTGCCGTTGGATACTGGTAGCTATATTAGTATTTCTTTTATTAGCACCGTTATTACATTTTATTAAAAACACTACTCATCCTCCTACCCTAGCATTGATTATTGATAATAGTGAATCGGTAGGAACGAACGCTTCCATTAAAAGTGGATCGTGGAAAGAGAACATTGAAAAATTTAAAAGCACGTTAGAGTCGGGAAACATACAAGTAAAACTATTCAACCTAAAAGAAGGTGTAGAGTTATTAGACTCTATTCAATTCAACAACTCTCCTACCAATCTTTCACAGAGTATTACCCAAAGCAAAGATCAAGTACAAACTCCTTTGTCCGGAGTTATTCTGTTGAGTGATGGTATCTTTAACGAAGGCGCTAACCCTTCCTATTTACCTCCTACGCTTCCAATATTCACGATAGGTATAGGCGACACAACCGAAAAAAAAGATATTAAAATCAGTTCCGTACAATATAATAAGACGGCGTACAAAGGAAATCAGTTTCCGGTAGTGGTAGAAATACAACAACGCGGATTCCAAAATAAAAAATCCAAAGTGTCTATTTCTGAAAACGGTAAAAAGATAGCCGAACAGGAAATCCTATTCACCAAAGAAATTTCAACGGTAGAGTTTAACATCACTTCTGAGACGGCGGGTAACAAACAATATCAAATAGTATGTACTCCTTTAGCAGAGGAACACACAACGAATAACAATCAACGTAACATCATAGTAGAGATACTGGACAACAAGCAACATGTGGTGATAGTAGCCAATGCTCCTCATCCGGATATGAAAGCCATTCAATCAGCGCTGGCAAAAAAGGATAATATATCTGTAACGTGGTACATTCCGGGATTAAGTACTTTATCTAAAGACCCGGTAGATTTATACATCATCCATCACATACCTTCTATACAAACCACTCCGAATCCCGAGTATCAAAAAATAGCACAATCCGAAATACCTAAGTGGTACATCTTAGGGAACAATACAAACATTACCGCATTCAATCAACAAAATCCTTTGTTGACTATACAATTAAAGAGTTATCAATACGACCAAGTGTTCCCGGTGATTGATGCAGAGTTTAACCGATTTAATTTACCTACAGGATTACAAGAACTGTTTGATAACGTACCTCCGATGGCTTGTCCGTTTGGTGATTACAAAACCAAAACCGAAAGTGTTGTATTGTTGGAACAAAAAGTAGGTAAGACTAAAACAGGTAAACCACTATTGATTGCTGCTGCCGATAGAAAGAGCATGGTTTTGTGTGGCGAAGGAATTTGGCAATGGAGATTGCAAGAGCAAGCCATGAATCAAAATACGGCACAGTTTGACAACTTCATAGAGAAAGTAGTACAGTTCATAGCGCTGCAACCTGATCATAGAAAATTCAAAGTCACTCCTACCCAACCGTCTTTCTTTGAATATGAGAATCCGGCATTTGAGATTGAAGTGTATAATGATTTGATGGAGCGTATCAATGGCAACGACATTGAGTTAACCGTTTATAACAGCCAACGCAAGTTTACTTACAAACTAAACAGTTCGTTTAGCAATCCGGTATCGAGTATACAAGCATTGCCGGTGGGTAGTTATAAGTTTACGGCTAGCATAACGTTGAACAATAAGAAAGAAGTATCCACGGGAACCTTCTTTATAGAGAAGAACACGATTGAATTATTAAACACTAAGGCCGACTTTAATTTATTACGCACCCTATCCATTCAGAGTAACGGAGCTTTTGAAACGATGGACCGCACGGAAGACTTAGCACAGAAAATTTTATCCTACAAATTTAAATCTACTATAGAGTCCAAAGAAACCACCAGCGAGATCATACACTTGCCTTGGCTGTTTTTTGTCTTAGTGACCCTAGCGGGATTAGAGTGGTTTATTAGAAAAAAGAGTGGTGGGTATTGATTTAATCATCAATCACGCTCTTTCTCCCACTTTACCTACACATGCACTTGTTCAAACGGTTGCTAGGTTTTATAGTAAAATATAATTAAACTTTATTATATGAAACTTAATATTTTTCATTGGGCCATATTGTTAATTTCATCAATCAGCTGTCAATCTTCTATTGATAAATCAAGCCCTGTACTAGATTCTAGTCCATATATAGAACATCCAATAAATGATAGTACAATTATTTCTAATATTTTCAACACTCCCTCTTCTGTGATATTCCCTTATAACACGGATAGTTCAGATAATAATTATGGCACATATGATTTATCAGGAATACAGTTAACAAAACTAACAAACATCCCATTCCAACCAATTGAAACAATTATAAGTGACGCCTATAAAATAGATGATAAAGTATCTGACACAACTTTTAATTTAACAGACTCCAGTTATATATCTACCTGGATTATTATTTCAAAGCAACCCGAATTCATAGTTATTAACAGCATAGACATGAACACCGGCTATGCTTATTTAGTTACCTTATCAAAAAAACTATTAGTAATAGATGCTATTAGATCTCTCTATTCAGAAGGAAACGACAGATACAATGCAGAAAGAAATGTAACTATTTATCAAAATTTATCTTTAACTATTAATGGATATTATAATGTTATAGAAGACATAGAGAAACAAATATTTATTTCAGAAAAATCTATTGATTATTGGTATATAGATAATCAAGGGTACTTTAAGAAAAAATAAGAGAATCTACATGAATAAAAATTACCACCCCGCGCCAGGGATTGTAGTGGAAATCCTTTTGCGAGGTACGAGCAAAAGATTGTAACGAAAAGCCCGCCCGGGCGCCCCACAAAAATACCCCTTACACCATTTTTTATTCTTCTATCGTTTGGAATAATAAATATTGACTAGTATCAAGGTAAAGACTATCAATGCGCATTATTCTTTAATGAAGTTTTTGAAAGTACTGAAAATCAATATAAATTAGGATTGAGAAATAAAATATTCGAACTTCAAAGTAGGTATATCGAATAGTAAAATTGAAGCCTTTTAAATGATTAGAAATTTTCTTTTTCATAGAGTGAATCCACAAAAAGAAGTTCTTTGGAACCCGATGAGTGTAGAACAATTCGACAAGTGTATCCGCTATATTTCTAATACTTATACAGTAAAACTTTTTGAAGAACTTATAACATCAGAAAATAATTATCAAAATCATCAAAACAATATTGCAACAATCATGTTTGATGATGGATATAAAGATAATATTGAATTCGCCCTACCTATTTTAAAAAAATACAATGTTAAAGCCTCCTTTTATGTAGTAACCGAATGTATTGACAAAAATATTCCTACTTGGACTTACATTTTAGAGTATTTGTTTCAATTTACTTCAGTTGTCAATATTAATATGGATTTCAATTTTTTACCTAGCAACTTTAGAATATCCCAATTACATAATTATCAAGAACGAATAAACTATGTTCGTAAATTAAAACCTTTATTAAAAACACTTCCTCACTACAACCAACAACTTGTCTTAAAAAGAGTAACAGATACCTACAACGATGTTGAGCTTCCAAAACTAATGATGAATTGGGATGACTTAAGGAAATTAAAAAGCGAAGGCCATTATATAGGATCACACACCGTAACACATAGTATGCTTGGAACCATGAGTAAAGAGGAAGACATACTATCGGAATTAACATTATCCGGAAAACGAATTGAAGAAGAATTAGATTATTTTCCAATTTCCATATCATATCCGGTTGGCAGTTTCAACCAATTAACTAAAGAACTTTCTAAAAAAGCAGGGTACAAACTAGGTCTAGCAGTTAAGCAAAAAATCCACACCCCTCTTACAGAAGATCTATTTGAAATTTCAAGAATAGAATTATATAACGAACCTTGGTGGAAAACTCGTTTACGTATTTCTAACACATTAGAAAAGATAAAATCACTTATTGGATACAGATGAAAATTATTTTATGGATTGGAAACGCACCCAATCAGAAAGCACTTGCCAATAAACTTCATGAAGCTTTCCCTATTACGGGGATAGTATTAGAAACACGCCCATCAAAGACAAAAGTTAACTTTAGTTTATTCATTGAAAAAGTAATAGAAAAAACTTTTCTCTCTTCTATCGGTAAAGCATGGATGGGTATGCTTAATAAATATAAGACAGAATATCCTTCTTTCCCTAACACTGCACTAATAGACGTTGAAAATATTAATTCAGATGACGCTTACCATTTCACCAATAAGTTAAACCCTGATTTAATATTAGTTTCCGGAACACGCCTTGTTAATGAGCGAATGTTACAGTTAAAGCCAACTATTGGTATATTAAATCTTCATACAGGTATTTCACCTTATGTTAAAGGTGGCCCTAACTGTACTAATTGGTGCTTAGCAAATAAAGATTATCACCTAATAGGAAACACTATCATGTGGATTGATAAAGGCATTGACTCCGGCAATATTCTTACTACTGAATTAACACCTTTAGATGGAAATGAAAATTTAAAAGAATTGCATTTTAAAGTAATGGAACATGCTCATGCATTGTATATAAAGGCTGTTAAATTTATAGGTGAACAAAAAACACAAAGTATTAAACAATCCGATATAGCCAAAGGAAAAACTTTTTATAATAAAGATTGGAACCTCATTCAAAAAATGAAATTAGTAATACACTTTACTAAATTTAAGAAATATAGTATCAATGGAGATGTTCATTCTAAACAAAAAACAATCAAAACTATCCCTTTATCTTCTTAAATTTCAAGTGTGATATAAAAAAAAGAAGCTAAATATCCATACTTGCCTTCGATAATATATAAGTAAGAAATAGAACTTTTCACCTCAAAAAACCTCTTATACTCGCTCCTAGGCTAATTTTTAATTTTTCACCTAATAATTCTATCCTTCTTTCGTTACTTTTCCTTTTCTCGTTTGTTTTAAAAGTGCTAACACTTTTAACCGTTACTCTACTACGATGAATAAACTATTACTAACGCTACTTTTGACAGGTATCTTTTTTCAGCTGTCGGCACAGAAAACCGTATTCAGGCCTACCGAGTTTGACAATCCGGCCAATGAGTTTTATAACAATGTATCAGACACTCGAAAATATGAGTCGGCCAACTTTGTACTCTATTGGGGAGATTTAGTTGGTACAAACCCTGCCGTATATCCTACTACCGATTTACGTTTCAATCCGCAATCGGTAGCTGATACATTAGAGAAAATCTTCACTCGCTACATCACCGATTTACATTTCATCAACAACTCCCCTACTACCAATTTTGGTAAGTATAAAATCATCATTATGATGATGAACACATGGACCTCCACTGATCCACGTTTAACCGGATTTGCTGCAGCCAGTTCGTTTAGCAATACCATCGGTGCTATGTTTGTTCACCCGAGTGCTACCCGTGACGGTGGTGCATTAAGTCATGAGTTTGCGCATACCTTACAAATGATGATGCGCATCCAAGAAAATCCGGGGGCAGGCAGAGCTTATGCCGGATACGATTGGGCCGGCCCCTTCTTTGAAGGACATGCTAACTACATGCGTGCCATGGCGTATCCGCAGTGGGCTGATACGGATGGTACACTAACACGTTGGTTACAAACTCGTCATTTTATGTGGTCATCCAATCGTCATCACTATACTAACTACCATTTACTTTTTTATGTACAGGAGAAAGAAGGATTTGATTTCACCCGTAGAATGTGGGCAGAGTCACAGAACTCAGAACATCCGCTGGAAACCATCAAACGATTAAAAGGGTTTACACAAGAACAACTGAACGATTACTTGTGGGGGTATGCTCAACGTCAACCTGCCTTTGACTATCCTATTATTTGGACAGACCAAATCACAGCTACTAATAACTTTGGAACAAAAATAAGACAGGTACATCAGACGATTAAAAACAACATGCCACGTTATGTGAGTCGTCAGTTTACTTTGTTAACGAAAGTGGCAGGTACTACGGATCAATTTTACACCAATGATGATTGGGCTCCGCAAGATTACGGTATGAACATCATACCGCTCTACCCTACTTGTACAGAAGCACAAAAGAAAGTAACCATCAAATTCAAAGGACATACCGAAGTCAATACCACACAAGCCGGATGGCGATATGGTTTTGTGACTACGAAAGCGGATGGCACGATCTCCCGTTACAGTCCAATGTACAACGGAGACGGAGAAGCTTCCTTCACATTAAACTCTGCTACTGAAGCGAATATTTATTTAGTGGTTTACTCGGCACCTAAAGCACATGTAAGCTACAACATGGATGTAGGCTATCCTAAGCAACGTAGATATCCATATGAATTAAAAATTGCGAATGCAGTACCGGAAGGATTTCAGACAGCAGCCAACTTTAGATCATTTTTAAAGACGAATGGACACATTCATGCCAACGGTGGTGGATGGGTATCCAATAATGCTAACGTAGCAGCCTCTGTATATGTAGGTCCCTATACCATTGTACGCGGTGGTACAGTAAGTGGCAATGTACGTATAGAAGATTATGCCACAGTAGAAGGTGGAAATATCAGCGGTAGTGCGATCATTAGAGGTAATGCTTATGTATACAATGCGACCATCAGCGATAATGCCATCGTAGAAGGTAACGGATGGATGGAAGGCGGATCGGTAACCAACACAGCAGTATTAAAAGGAAATGCGATGTGTTGGGCAGCGAGTTATTCAGGCACGGTTGTAGTAGGTGGAGATGCAGAAGTAGGTAGTTGTTCTAACGGTGTGTATCTACAAACTCCTTACTGGAGAAATGGTAGAGACAACTGTGATGGTAAAGGCGCTACAGATGCTTCGAATGTAGACATCAATGCTACGTTCACCAATTTCACTGCTGCACAAATGGCGTTTAGCGCCACTCCTACTTGTACGGATATTGTTACCTATGCATTAAGTACAACTATAGTAGGGCAAGGAACAGTAAGCCCTAGCTCGGGAACATTTAACTCAGGCACAGTACAAACGTTAACAGCAACAGCTGCTACGGGCTATACTTTCACAGGTTGGAGTGGTGATGCTACGGGCACAACTAATCCGCTGAGTGTAACGATGACTGCGAATAAAAATATCACAGCTACATTTACTATTAATAAGTACAATCTAACAACTACCGTAGTTGGTTCGGGAACGGTAAGTCCGGCAAGCGGGCAGTTTAATTATAATACGGTACAAACATTAACAGCTACCGCTGCGCCGGGGTATACTTTCACAGGTTGGAGCGGTGATGCCACGGGTACTACCAATCCGCTGAGTGTAACGATGACGGCGAATAAAAACATCACGGCTACCTTCACTATTAACAAATACAATCTAACTACAACGGTAGTTGGTTCGGGAACAGTAAGTCCGGCGAGTGGACAGTTTAATTATAATACAGTTCAAACATTGACAGCTACCGCTGCGCCGGGGTATACTTTCACAGGTTGGAGCGGTGATGCTACGGGCACTACCAATCCGCTGAGTGTAACCATGACCGCAAACAAAAACATCACGGCTACATTTACCATTAATAAGTACAACTTTACTACTTCGGTGGTTGGTTCGGGAACGGTAAGTCCGGCAAGCGGGCAGTTTAATTATAATACAGTTCAAACATTGACAGCTACCGCTGCGCCGGGGTATACCTTCACAGGTTGGAGCGGTGATGCTACGGGTACTACTAATCCGATGAGTGTAACCATTACAGCAAATAAAAACATCACGGCTACATTCACCATCAACACATATAACTTAACTACTACGGTAGTTGGTTCAGGAACGGTTAGTCCGTCAAGTGGACAGTTTTATTATAACACAATACAAACCTTAACCGCAACGGCTGCACCGGGCTATACCTTCACAGGTTGGAGTGGTGATGCGACGGGCTCAACCAATCCGCTGAGTGTAACCATGACTGCGAACATGGCCATTACAGCAACCTTTACCGCTGTATCAACCGCCATTCAAAATCCAACAAGTAAGAACACTGGTATCATTACTCCTAACCCAAGTTCTCAAAGTTTTACAATTGATTTAACAGATGAAAGTGATGTAGATGTATACTCCGTGGATGGTAAACATGTGTTGCATTTACATCAAGTTGAATCGGCTGTATTTGGTGAAGAATTAGCACCGGGATTATATATAGTTCAGGCCGGCAATAACTACTTTAAAATCATTAAAGAATAAAAATATAAATCGGTGCCGATCTTTAATTAATCTATGATCGGTACCGATATTTTTAATATATCATAAGTCCTATAATTCTACGTCCTTCAGTTGTGATTTAGCTACATGAGATGGCATTACACCAAACTCTTTAAAAAACTTAGCTGTAAATTTACTGGCATTTTCATAACCAAACAGTAATGCCACTTCTTTTACTTCATGCTTATTTTGTCGCAATAGATCATAGGCCAACTGCATTTGATGCGCACTAAAGTATTGATAAACACTAGAGTCGTGCATACTCTTAAAATCACTTTTTAATTTACTCGGTGATATTCCTGTTTTGGATGCAATCTTTTCTATACCGGGAAAATCACCTAATAGACTATCCATTAAGTACTGTTGCGCACGCTTGATATTTTTACGGTCTTTATCACTTAACTTAAAGTGATTCTCCGAAATCACCTCATGATTTAATCGATCAATAAACATCCCCAATACGTCATAGGTCATTTGTTTGATCTTCTCCATATTTGCTTTAATCCCCTCATCAGCCAGTCGCATCATCTCATCACACATCTTTTCGTATTCCGGATTGGATTCATCTAAAATCAAATAAGTGTTGGGGGAATTAAAGAAATCTATAAGCTTACTATCTTTAAACTTAGGATTGGTAGCTTTTTGTTTTTCTAACCATTTATCAGTCACAAAAACGGTTATGTTTTTTTCTTCCGACTCTTTAAAGTGATACTCTGTCAGGGCATGTCCGGCTTTAAACACCGACCAAGTTTTATCTTTCAATATCAAACCATTCACCATAGACTTATTTACTACCGTTTTGGTTTTTATATGAATATTAATAAAATGATATTCCAGCGGTAGACCTTCATCGTAAAGGTTCCGCATCAATACATTTTTCTTAAAATATAGATTTGAAATGATTAACCAAAAGTCTTCTTCAGGATTACAATAGTACATCTTGGACTTTAAAAATATACTATCGGACAATTGTAGTTGTAGGTTACTATCATGCTGACAAAACCACATTTTATCAAAACTATCAACTATCGTTTGAGGCGAATGAAATAAATTTCGCAATTCATAGCTTCCATTTTTATAACTAACCTTGTAGCGCTCAAACTTTTTAAACCAACCTGCAAGAATTTTCAAAAAACTACCTTCCATATACTTAAAGATAGTAGTGCTATGTATAAAACGAATAGTTAAATGTATTTTACTTTATTTAAAAACGAGGATAATATTACATTCAAAAAAATGGATTGGAATGCATAACATCTATACAATAAAAAAAGGGAGTCGAACTAAATCAACTCCCTTTCTATTTTATTGCAACCGTGATTAGGTTGTTTGATCATTTGAACTGGAAGGTTCTGCCTTCTTCTTATTCTTCACTATCAACTCATCTTTTCCATCTTCATAATCGGCTAAGATGATATCTCCTTCTTGAAGTTCACCTCGAAGAATTTCTTCAGCGATTGGATCTTCCAAGTATTTCTGGATGGCTCTGTTCAATGGACGAGCACCATACGCTTGGTCATATCCTTTTTCTGCCAAGAAGTCTTTTGCTTTCTCAGTCAACTCGATGTTGTAACCAAGTGTAGTGATACGAGCAAATACTTTAGATAAAGTGATGTCGATGATTTTATGAATATCCTGACGCTCTAGTGAGTTAAAGATAATCACATCATCTAAACGATTTAAGAATTCAGGAGAGAATGCTTTTCTTAATGCATTCTGAATCGTTCCTTTCATCATATCGTCCATATTCTCTTTACGTGATTGCGTATTGAAACCGATACCGGCACCAAAATCTTTCAAGTCACGTACACCAATATTAGATGTCATGATGATAATTGTGTTTCTGAAGTCTACTCGACGACCTAAACCATCTGTTAAAATACCGTCATCCAATACTTGTAATAACAAATTAAATACGTCCGGGTGAGCTTTTTCAATCTCATCCAATAAAATCACAGAGTAAGGCTTACGTCTGATTTTCTCCGTCAACTGACCACCTTCTTCATATCCTACATATCCCGGAGGCGCCCCCACTAATCTGGAGATGGAGAATTTCTCCATGTACTCCGACATATCTACACGAACTAACGCATCTTCTTTATCGAATAAATATTTCGCTAAAGATTTAGCTAACTCAGTTTTACCAACACCGGTAGGACCAAGGAATATAAATGAACCAATTGGTTTTTTAGGATCTTTCAAACCTACACGTGTACGTTGAATAGCCTTCACCAATTTTTCGATGGCTTTATCTTGACCAATCACGGAAGATTTAAGGTCAACGCCCATGTTAAGTAACTTCTTAGACTCTGACTCAGCTACGCGAGCTGCAGGAATACCTGTCATCATCGCAATAACATCCGCCACGTTCTCTTCTTTTACATGGTAACGCTTTTTCTTAGTTTCTTCTTCCCAACGAACTTTAGCATTTTCCAGTTGTTCGATTAGCTTCTTCTCTTTGTCTCTCAACTGAGCTGCTTCTTCGTACTTCTGACTCTTCACTACTTTGTTCTTTTCTTTCTTGATATTCTCAATAGCTTCTTCCAGCTTTAAGATATCAGATGGGACGTGAATGTTATTTAAGTGAACACGAGCACCGGCTTCGTCTAACACATCGATAGCTTTATCCGGTAAGAAACGATCACTGATGTATCTATCTGACAATTTAACACAAGCATTCAGTGCTTCTTCAGTATAGATTACGTGGTGATGATCTTCGTATTTCTCTTTAATGTTATTTAAGATTTGTACTGTCTCTTCAGGAGTTGTAGCATCCACCATTACAATTTGGAAACGACGAGCCAAGGCACCATCTTTCTCAATGTACTGACGATACTCATCCAAGGTAGTTGCACCTATACATTGTATATCCCCTCTAGCTAGAGCAGGTTTAAACATGTTAGAAGCATCCAAAGAACCTGAAGCACCACCCGCACCAACAATAGTGTGGATTTCATCGATGAACAGAATTACTTCTGGAGATTTCTCCAATTCATTCATCACGGCCTTCATACGTTCTTCGAACTGACCACGGTATTTAGTACCCGCTACTAGAGATGCTAAATCTAAAGTAACTACTCGTTTGTTAAACAACACGCGAGATACTTTCTTCTGAACGATTCGTAATGCTAAACCTTCCGCGATAGCAGTTTTACCTACCCCAGGCTCACCAATCAAGATTGGGTTGTTTTTCTTACGACGGCTCAATACTTGAGCTACACGTTCAATTTCTTTTTCACGACCTACAATAGGATCCAACTTACCGTCTTCAGCCATTTTAGTAAGATCTCTACCAAAGTTATCTAGTACCGGAGTTCTAGATTTTTCAGCAGCGCCTCTAGTCGCTTCTTTACCGCCACTTTGTTGTCCAGAGCTACCTGAGCCAAATAAGCGAGATGAATCATCATCTGCATCTTCAGCGTCCGAAGCTTTAGGATTATGTGTATGGTATTCTAATAGTTCTTTTATTACATCATAGGTCACTTCAAACTTATGCAAAACTTGAGTAGCCACGTTGTCTTCGTCTCTAAGGACGGATAGTAACAAGTGTTCTGTTCCAATCAAGTCGCTTTTGAAGATTTTAGCTTCCAGATAAGTGATTTTCAAAACCTTTTCCGCCTGACGAGTCAGAGGAATATTGGTTAGGTTTTTCACATTACCGGTAGCTGTACCTTTGATAGCTTCCTCTAAGGAATTTTTTAGAGCGTCTAATGAAACCCCTAGTTTTTTCAAAAGACTGATAGCCACACCCTCACCTTCGCGAATCATACCCAGCAATAAGTGTTCAGCGCCTATGTAATCATGCCCTAATCGTAAAGCTTCTTCACGACTTAAGGAAATTACCTCTTTTACACGATTGGAGAATTTGGCTTCCATGTTAAATTAATTGTTGCAATTAGTTCAATATATTGTAAATCTATTCTTTTTCTGATAATTCCGCTTATATAGAAGCCGATTATTTCTAAAACGTTGATAACTTAATTTTGGTTTCCTTTGGGCTATTTTGCCATGGGAAAGTGTAAGTAAGACTCTGCACCAACGTGAAAGATAAGATCCAGAATAGATAATCCTTCTACAATTACACTGCCAGTTTTTTGGACGTAGAAAGATGGGGCATTTTGTCTTAATACGAATTCCTGAGATTCTGTAACCGACTGAACCACACGTTGGTCAATCGAACCAGAACTATCCTTTACCACCTCATAATCAGAACTATAAGACAATTCAAGGTTAATTCTAAGCGTATTTAAACACATGGTCAAAACGTCATGATTTAAATCCCAGAGGTAGGTGTAAGGGGATGTAAGAATTGACTCTACATCACCGTAAAAACTATCAAAAAAGGGCGCTTTGCCATATGCCGCCTTAATAGCGCCCAAATGGATTTTATTCCATCGTTGAGAATAATCAATCTTCGTATCGCGAATCGGAGTATGACTTCTCCCCTGTTGAATAGGGATAATCAAATCTAATTTCTCTCTAGCCTCACCGGTAGCTATCACCGCGCGATTGCGATACGTCTGCTTCTGAAAAGTTTCACACGCCTCTAACTCCAACTCCGAATGTTTAATTACTTCTTCGAAATAAGTAATGGGTGGAAAATAATAAAGAGGTAGTAGTACTTTACCTTCCATCCTATTACTTTTGTCAGACGACATTTGATTTGACATGCGAATAATTTTCTTTCTACTTTCTAAAATACCTTTTGCCATCTTATATCCGATTTCTACCGGACTGGCATTTTTGCTTAGGTATGTAATTCACTACAGAACAAAAGTAGTAAAAGAAAATTTAACCAAATCATTCCCCGAAAAATCTCCTAAAGAAATCAATGCTATCACCTGGAAATTCTATCTGAATCTAACCGATGTTTTTGTAGAAAGCATCAAGGTGTACACCATGAGTCCCGAAGAATTAAAAAAGCGAGTTCAATTAAATAATATTGACCTTCCTGAAAATTATCTTAAAAAAGGACAAAGTATCATAGGACTTACTAGCCACTTATGTAACTGGGAATGGTTATTACAAGCTTGCGCCTTACATACCACTTTTACCATTGACGGTGTATATAAACCGGTACATAATAAAACAGTCGATGATTTCATTTATGAACTACGAAGCAGATTTGGCGCTGTACCTGTAGCTATGAAAGATGTACTTAAACATATGATTCGTCATAAAAACGAAGTAAGAGCATTAGCTATGGTGGCAGACCAAACGCCTCCTCACGCAGAAATACAATATTGGCAAACCTTTTTAAATCAATACACACCTTTTTATGTAGGCGGAGATAAATTAGGAAGTTGGTCTCAGCGCCCTGTGTTCTTTGTGGAAATGGCAAGAATCAAACGTGGTTATTACGAAATAAAATTTGAATTGCTAAAGGAACCGCCTCTTTCAAAAGACACACACGAGGTCACTGAATTATTCGTAAAAAGTTTAGAAAAAGCGATACAACGAAACCCATCCGATTGGTTATGGTCTCACAAGCGCTGGAAACACAAAGAAATAAAAACGGTAAAAGAGAATACAACACTTAAGGCATAACTCCTTTACCTTCTCTAATCACTACAATATCATCGGAAGTACAATCAACTACCGTAGATGGTTCAATACCTATATTCCCGTCATCAACGATAATATCCACTAGGTGTTTATACTTTTTTACAATATCCTCCATATCCAATAAATACCCCAGTTCTTCTTCTTCCAGCTTTACAGACGAAGAAATCAAAGGAGAATCCAGTAACTCTAATAATTGTTGAGTGAAATAATGATCCGGAATGCGAATACCTATTTCACTACGTCTGCCTTGCATAGACTTATTGACCGTATTATTAGCTTCCAAAATAAAAGTAAATGGACCAGGCAGATACTTTTTTAACACCTTAAATACCTCTTTACCTATGGGACGAACAAATAAGGAAACTTGAGATAAGTCTCTAAATACACAACTCAAAAACTGTTTACCGGACTTAATGTTTTTTATTTTAATAATGCGATCTATGGCTTTAGGCTGATTCATTAAACAACCAAAAGAATACACCGTATCCGTCGGATAAACTATAACTCCACCTTTATTTAAGGTATCCGCTATCTGTTTAAGTTTATGCTCTTGAATTTTAGGAGCCTGAATTTTAATAATTTCTGCCGACATTAGATAATGGAAGATTTTTCATAATTTGCTTACAAAATACAAAAAGTAATTTCTAAAAATGAATTTCAGTTCCAGTAGGTTTAAAACTATCGTTGCGGTTTGTGGTGTTTCCTTTGTTATGCTATCCTATTACGCATATCAAATTTTTTTTACTCCTAATATATTAATGGACGATAATAGAAAAGAGTTTGTACTATACATACCTAAAGGCGCTACTTATAAAACCGTTTTAGACACGTTATACAAAAATGAGGTATTAGCGGATAAAGTTTCCTTTAGTTTTATTTCTAAACTTCTGGGTTATCAGGAGGCTGTTAAACCGGGGAGATATATCTTACCTGCTAAATCTACGAACATGCAAGTGGTTCGTAAACTACGAAGCGGTAACCAAGATGCGGTGAAGTTAACCTTTAATTCTATTCGCTTAAAAGAAGATTTTGCCGACCGTGTAGGCAGTAAATTTCAATTCGGTTCTGACTCCTTATGGTGGGTATTAAATGACCCTAAAGTTTGTGCGAAATACGGCATGGACACTACCACAATTCTATGTTTATTTTTACCTAATACATATGAAATTTATTGGGATTCGTCTACCGATCAATTCTTAGAGCGTATGCAAACGGAACATTCTAGATTTTGGAATGTAGCTAGAATTGAGAAGGCTCAAAAAGCAGGATTGACTCCTATTCAAGCTACTATATTAGCTTCTATCGTTGAAGCTGAAACAAATATGAACTCTGAAAAAGCTACCATAGCCGGAGTTTATATTAATCGATTAAATATTAATATGCCCTTACAAGCCGATCCGACGGTAAAATACGCTTTACGTGATTTTGACATCAAACGTATCAATCATGATTTGATAGAAAAAGCAGGCTCATCTCCCTATAACACTTATAGAGTGAATGGTTTACCTCCGGGCCCTATCAACATGCCTTCTGTTATATCTATTAAAGCTGTTTTAGACTACGAATCGCACAATTATTTATTCTTTGTTGCAGATAAAAACAAACCGGGATATCATATCTTCAATGAAGACTATCGCGCACATGTGAATCAAGCTAACAAGTATCGTAAAAACTTAAATCAAAAAAATATTCACTAATGATAGAGCATTCCGTACAAATTCGAGTGAGATATGCAGAGACAGACCAGATGGGTTATGTATATTACGGAAACTATGCCTCCTATTTTGAAGTAGGAAGAGTGGAAACTTTTCGCGAAATAGGTTTTAGTTATAAAGAATTGGAAGCAGCGGGAGTAATGATGCCCGTATTGGAATATAAAACGAAATACATTCGTCCGGCAAAGTATGACGACTTGTTAACTATAAAAGTACTTGTCAAAGAAAAACCCGGTGTTCGTATTAAGTTTGACTACGAAGTTTACAATGAAGCTAATGAGCTTTTGACAATTGCTGACACTACATTGGTTTTTATCAATCAACAATATAAACCATGTTTGCCACCGGAAGAATTTGCTAACTTTTTTAACCGCTATTTTGAAAAATGATAAAAAAGGTAAGGACATATGTAGAAAACCATGAAGTCTATAAACAATCGGTTGATCGTTTAGGCAAAGTTATGATTGGTTATCATAAAGTACCTTTTTTATCCATTGTTAAAATATTTATTCGAAAACTTCAAAGTGACAGTTTGAACATTAGAGCAAGAGCTATTACCTATAGTTTCTTTTTGTCCATCTTCCCTTCTATCATTTTTATTTTCACATTAATACCGTTGATACCTATTGCAGACTTGGACAAAACCATTTTGTCCACCTTACAAAACTTCATGCCAGAATCAATGTATCAATCGGTAGAGGAGACTATTTCTGATATTATAAAAATACCAAGAAAGGGATTATTATCATTTGGTTTTCTCTTTGCCATCTACAACGCAAACAATGGGATTATGTCTTTAATGGAAACCTTTAATGACTGTTATAAGACTATAGACAATAGAAGTTTTCTAAAAAAAATAGGTATTAGTTTTTTAATTATAATATCTACCATTATCATTTTTGCCGGAGGTTCTGTTTTACAAATCATATTTAACTTTCTAATACATGCATCTCAACAATATTTTGAAGTGTTACATATACATATTGTGCTATTATTTTTAGCAAAGTATGTTATACTCTTTCTTATTTTCTTAATAAACATATCTGTACTTTATTACTTTGCCCCTGCCATCCATGAACGTTGGAAGTTCTTTTCTCCCGGATCTATCATTGCCTCTATATTGTGTTTTTTGTTTACCGTAGGATTTAACTTTTATATCAATAATTTTAACTCCTATAATAAGGTATATGGATCCATAGGTGTATTGATTGGTATTTTACTTTGGCTTTACATCACGAATCTTGTAATTCTGGTAGGGTTCCAAATTAATGCGTCAATAGATATAGCCAAGTCCAGAAAACGTCACTAAACCTTTTTTTTGTATATTTTTTATTAGTGGATATAAAAACAGTACAAATATTACACCACATTGTACTATAAATCAATACCTTACATGTATTATATTCACATAATTGAATATAATTTAACAAATACGCAGTATTAATATATTGAGAAAAGCATTTAAATAGCTTATTTTTGCTAATGTATTGGAGTGTATCCAATGCAAAAAACCAGATAAACAAATAAATCCAGTAACGTATGAAGAACAGACTCACGTGGAGTTTATGGCTGTTAATGATGTTGTTATTTGTCGGAAAGTCGGCAATAGCACAGATTAACACTCCTGTCGGTGCGGTGGTACCGTTTGGAGCAAACCCTAGTTATCAATATGGTATAATGCCAAGTGCGGCAGTATTACCTACAGGAGGTACCTATGGTAAGTCACAAGATGCGGCAAATGCCTACAATGAATGGAAAGCGAATTATATCGTTGCCTGTGGTGCAAACTACCGTGTAAAATTTGATGATCCATCCAGAACCGTATCTGAAGGTATAGCCTATGGTATGTTATTATCTGCATATGCAGCTGATAAAGCCTTATTTGATGGATTATGGGCTTATTACAAAGCCAATTCCAACGGCAGAGGAATTATGAACTGGCGTATTGATGGTTGTTCCGGTGTCAGTGGTTCTAATGGTGCAACGGATGCAGAATTAGATGCAGCCTATGCCTTATTAATTGCAGAAAACCAATGGCCAACATTAAACTCTCCATATGATTATAATGCTGAAGCTAATACTTTAATAGATAGAATTAAGCAATACGAAATCCACCCATCTACTTTCCAAACAATCAATGGTGACGGTTGGGGCTTTTCTGATAACTGTAGAAACCCAAGTTATCAATCACCTGCTTATTATAGATTCTTTGCTACTCAACGTCCTGCAGATGCAGGAACGTGGAACAGCGCAATTTCCGCTTCTTATAGCTTATTAGGTGCAAATGCACATGCTACTACCGGTTTAGTTTCTGACTGGAGTAATCAAAACGGTGTACGTAACACATGTAATGGTTCACCTATCGGGTTACCAACCGATGGTTATGGTTATGATGCATGTCGTAACCCTTGGAGAATGGCTCAAGAAGTAATTTGGCATAACAATGCCACTGCTCAAGGTTATTGTAATAAAATGGCTGCTTATGTTACTTCAAGAGGTGCTACCAACGTAAGAGGTCCTTTATACCAAGACGGTTCTCTTTATAGTGGAAATCAACATAATGCTACATTCGTGTCTACATTTGCCATGGCTATCATGGGGTCTAGTGCATCGAATCAAACGATCATGGATCAAATGTATACTAGAACGGTAGCAGTGAAAGACCAAATTCAAAACGTTACTTTATCTGGTTATTTTGGTAACACACTTCGTTGTCTTTCATTATTCATGATGACCGGTAACTTCTGGAAACCAGGTACAACTTCTCAACAGGATATTAATGTAAAGGTAGCAACTACTGATATACCTACTGGTACAACATATGACTTCCAAAATGTAATCCAAACAGGAAATAAAGTAGTAACCTTCACTATTGAAAACAAAGGTTTCAATACATTAAACTTAACTGGAACTCCTAAAGTAGCTATTTCAGGTACTAATGCAGCCTTATTTACTATTAACCAAACTTCTGTTGGTGCTTCATTAGCTGGAAATACTTCTACTACTTTTACTGTTACGTTTGCTCCAGGTTCAACTGGTTTAAAAACTGCTGTAATCTCAATAGCATCCAACGACCCAAATGAAAACCCATACACAATCAATTTGATAGGTACAGGTACGGTAAATGCTACAGCACCTAAACTTGAAATATATTATAACAATGTTCTTATTTCAAATAACGGTTCTGTCAATATAGGAACAATTGCAGCTGCCTCTAATCAGACAGTACCATTAGTTATTAAAAATACAGGTGATGGCCCATTAAATATTGCGTCTATACCTGTTTCTGGTACAGGTTATTCAACAGTAGCTCCTTTACCTCCATTTACTCCATCTCCAATTGGAGTAGGAGTAACTGATACATTATGGGTTAGAGCCAATTCAGCAACAGCTACAACTCTAACTGGTTTTGTGACGATAAATTCTGATGATGCCACTAACGCAGCTTACAAAGTCAATTTTACGACCTCTGTCGTGGCTTGTGGTACTGCAATAACTACAAACAAAGTATACCAAGATTTTGATGGTAACTATGCCAATACAACTTTAGATTACACCAATCCTGCGTGGACTGAATTGGTTAGAAATCCATTTGAATCGGCTGTCAATTCAAGTTACAATGTAGCTAGACATATACGACCTGTATCAGGTACTTACAATGGCGTTCGTTACACAACTTGTGGGACTAGTACCGTAAATATCACAGCTACCGATTATATCATTAGTATGTTGGTGTATTCACCAGTAGCAGGTACTCCTGTTCAAATGAACTTGAAAACTGTAACTGATGTAGCCAATACAACAACGTATCCTTCTAGATCAAGTGTAACTGTTTCCACTACTAAAACTAATCAATGGGAAAGAATATATTTTAATCATACTTCTGCGATAGGCGCAACAGGTATAAAGTATATCGAAGTATTCTTGGATCCAGATGCAACTAAAGGTGCTCGTACTTACTATGTTGATGATATTCGACTTGACGTAGCTCCTTGTTTAGCTGACATTCCAACAAGTGGAATATTAAATGACTTTGATGATCATAGAAACATTAGTCTAGCTTTCGGTGTAAATACTACAGATGGTAGTTCCTACGATGACGTATTTGCCAATCCAAGCGCAACAGGAATAAATACAAGTGCTACAGTTGCTAAGTATGTCCGAAATGATGTTAATCCATATGATTTAATGCGTTACGCTATATGTGGTAATAATTTAGATTTATCAGCAGGTAAAACAATCATTGCTATTGACTTTTACTCTACCAAAGCTGGTGTACCAATTGAATTGTCATTAAAAACCGGTACAGCGGGTAACCCTTCAGCCGTTGGAAGCACTCAAGCTAAAACAACTAGAGTTAATGCTTGGGAAACCTTGTATTTTGACTTTACCGCTTATCAAGGTAACACTACCGTTAAAGCAATCGATATCTTTGTAGATCCCAACATGACGAATGTTGCAAGTGCTGCTGCAAGAGTTTACTATTTTGACAATATCCGTTATGTATCTGTATTACCATGTGTATCTCAGATATTAACTTCCGGAATCTTAAATGATTTTGACAACAACAGAAATTTAAATTTAGCCTATAATCCGGCTGGTTCATTTAATGACTTCGCTGTCAACCCTGTTACAACAGGAATCAACACTAGCGCTACTGTATTCAATTACGTACGACCAGCGGCTACAGCGGGTGTGGTTAGCTTTAAATCTTGTGGATCATTTATTTCTTTAACTCCTGGCAAGTCTGTAATTTCAGCTCAAGTATTATCTAACAATGCCAATGCTGAATATATAGTTTCATTAAAAAAATTAGATGGAACTACAGAACTAGCTCAAGCTTATGCTATCGGTGGTGCAGCCAACGTATGGACAGAATTAAATTTTGACTTCTCACAATATATTGGTTCAGAAGAAGCTGTTTACTTAGAAATTATTCCTGATCCAAATTCTGCCTTTACAACAACTGTTGCTCAACGTACTTATAACATTGATAATATTCGCTATAGCACCAAACCTGAAATCAATGTTAAAAATGGTTCTACTAACGTGTTAAACGGTAGTACCCTAATATTCGCACCAGCGGTGATTATAGGCGACAGCATAGTTATTCCTTTAAACATTGTTAACAATGGTGGTGGTGATTTATTACTTAATGGTACACCTACATTTAATATTACAGGAGTTGATGCAACAAGTTACTATGTTATTAAATCTCCTTCGTTCAATAGTACAGTAACTCCAGGAAGTACTACAGGATTCTCCGTAGTATTTAAACCAGTAAGTGGTGGAGCAAAACTGGCAGCTATTGAGATTGCTAATAATGATTCGGATGAAAACCCTTATTATATAAATTTATCAGGAACGGGCTTAGCTCCAGAGATAAATGTAAAACAAGGAACAACGAATATTTTAAATACTACAGGAACCTATAGTTTCGGTTCAGTAAACGTAGGTTCTACATCCAGTTCAATTCTATTTACAATTGAAAATTTAGGAACAGGTATATTAAATTTAACGGGTACTCCAATTGTTGCAATTTCAGGAGCAAATGCTGCTGATTTCACCATCACTCAACCTCTAGCTTCTACGGTTGCTGCAGCAGGAAATACCACGTATACTATTTCATTTACCCCTTCTGCAACAGGATTAAGAAGTGCTACTATCTCTATAGCCAACAATGATTCTGATGAAAATCCTTATACTTTCACTATTAGTGGTACAGGTACAACACCGGATATTAATATTCGTGTGGCAACTACTAACTACTTGACTGCAAGTACATATGATTTTGGAACATTTAATGTAGGAAGTACTGTTACACCGGTAACCTTCACATTAGAGAACATTGGTACTGGTTTATTAAGTTTAACAGGTACACCAAATAGAATTACGTTATCGGGTACTGATGCTGCTAGCTTCACTTTAGTTCAAACAGCTGTTACGGCAACTGTTGCTGCGAGTACTAGCGTTACTTATACAGTAGCTTTCAACCCTTCTACCGCAGGTACTAAAACAGCTATTTTAACGATTCCATCTAACGATCCGGATGAACCTAGTTATGTAATTAACTTAACCGGTATTGCGGTTACTAATCCTGAGATCAACGTAAAACAAGGAACAACTTCTATTCCTTCAACAACAGGTTCTTACACATTCACTTCAACAACAGTAGGTTCTCCTCTAGCTGCAGTGACCTTTACAATTGAAAACACAGGAAATGGTGTATTGAATTTAACAGGTACACCTGTTGTAGCTATCAGTGGAACTAATGCTACTGACTTTGTTATCGTACAACCTACAGGAACTTCTGTAGCAGCTGCGGGAACATTAACATATACTATCCAATTCAATCCGGCTACCCCTGGTGCGAAAACGGCTACTATTTCAATAGCAAGTAATGATAGTGACGAAAACCCTTATACATTCACATTGAATGGTACAGCTGTTGCTGCTGCCGCTCCTGAAATAAATGTAAAAGTTGGTATTACATCTATAGCAAGCGGAACAGGCACATTTACCTTTACTCCGTCTGTAGCTGTTGGTTCTTCATCAGCGGCCATTCTATTTACAGTAGAAAACACTGGTAATGCAGCATTGAATTTAACGGGGACACCTAAAATTCAAATTACAGGGACTGAATTTGTAGTTAATCAAACAACTACTGCAGCATCAGTACCTGCGGCTTCTACAACTACGTTCACAGTTACATTTACTCCAACATCAGCCGGAGCAAAAACGGCAACTGTTACTATCTTGAACAATGATAGTGATGAAGGAACATACACTTTCACTTTAAATGCTACAGCAACTGCTAGTCCAGAAATTAACGTTAAACAGGCAACTACTAATATTGCTAATAACGGGACATATGCTTTTGCTTCTGCCATTGCAGGTACATCATCAACTCCAGTTACATTTACAATTGAAAACATTGGAAATGCTAACTTAACTGTAGGTACAATTACTTTGGCTGGTACAGATGCAGCAAGCTTCAGTATCACTCAATCTAGTTCGACTACAGTGACTGGGCCTACTGGTACAGCTACATTTACTGTAACATTTAGCCCGGCTACAGTTGGTGCTAAAACGGCTACTATTTCTATAGCTAATGATGATAGTGACGAAAGTCCTTATATCATTAACTTAACAGGTACCGCAACGGCAGTTCCTGCTCCTGAAATGAACTTGAAACAAGGAGTAACTGTAATTGCTTCCGGAACGGGTATGTACAATTTCCCTTCAACTCCGGCAACAACATCATCTACTCCGGCAACCTTTATTATTGAAAATATTGGTAATGCTAACTTAACAGTTGGTACTGTTTCAATTTCAGGTACTGACGCTGCTAGTTTCTCCGTAACACAAGCAACTGGAACTACAGTGACCGGTCCTACAGGAACAACTACATTTACTGTAACATTTAGCCCAACTACTGTTGGTTCTAAAACGGCTACAATTTCGATTGTGAACAATGATAGTGATGAGAACCCTTACACATTTACTGTAACAGGTACAGCTACAGCTGCTCCTGCTCCAGAAATCAATGTAAGACAAAACACCACTAACTTATTAAGTGGTACTGGAAGTTATGCTTTCACGCCTTCTGTAGCGGTTGGTTCTTCTTCTCCAACGGTAACCTTTACCATTGACAACTTAGGTACGGCTGCATTAAACTTGACAGGTACTCCTAAAGTTCAAGTAACAGGTACAGATTTCGTGGTTAACTCAACCACAACTGCAGCATCTGTTGGTGCAAGTTTAACAACTACATTTACCATTACATTTACTCCTACATCTGCAGGAGCAAAATCGGCTACGGTTTCTATCGCGAATAATGATAGCGATGAAAACCCATATACGTTTACTGTTACTGGTACAGCAACGGCTAATCCGGAAATCAATGTTAAACAAGGAACTTCTTCTATCTTAACTACTGGAACATATGCATTTGCTTCTGTATTAACGGGAAGTTCTTCTGCACCTATCACTTTCACTATTGAAAACTTAGGAAATGCAGACTTAACAGTAGGAACTATATCCTTAACCGGAACAGACGCTGCTAGCTTCTCAGTAACACAAGCTGCAGGAACAACAGTTACAGGTCCTACAGGAACTACTACTTTCACAGTTACATTTAGTCCAACTACTGTTGGTTCTAAAACGGCTGCTGTTTCTATAGTAAATAATGACAGTGATGAAAATCCATATGTAATTAACTTAACAGGAACTGCAACTGCGGCTCCTGCTCCAGAAGTTAATTTAAAACAAGCGGCTACTGTAATTGCTTCCGGAACTGGAGCATTTACATTCCCTTCTACTCCTGCTACAACTTCATCTGCTGCAGTAACATTCACAATAGAAAACTTAGGTTCTGCTGCATTAACAGTTGGAACAATTAGTTCATCTAGTCCTGATTTCACTGTTACACAAGCAGGAAGTACATCCATTACAGGTCCAACAGGAACCACTACATTTACTGTAACCTTTAATCCAACCACAATTGGTGCTAAAACTGGAACCATCTCTATAGTAAACAATGATAGTGATGAGAATCCATACACGTTTACCGTAAATGGTACAGCTACTGCTGCTCCATCTTCAGAAATTAATATCAAACAAGGTATTAACAATATTGCAAGTGGAACAGGCAATCAGATTTTCCCATCTGTAGTAGCAGGTACATCCGGAACACCATTAACATTCACTATTGAAAACACTGGTGCGGCAGCATTAACTGTAGGGGCTATATCCTTGTCAGGAACTGATGCTTCTAGTTTCACTGTTACACAAGCAGTAACAACAACGGTAGCAGCCGGTTCAACTACAACCTTTACTATAGCATTCAACCCTGCAACTGCCGGATTGAAAAATGCAACAGTATCGATTGTGAATAGTGATTCAGATGAGAACCCTTATACATTCACTCTTACAGGAACGGCTACAGCTGCTCCTGCTCCAGAGATTAATGTGAAGCAAGTTTCAACATCCATTGTAAGTGGTGGTACATTTGACTTCGGTTCTAGTGATATCGGTGTAGGTAATACATTAACCTTTACCATCGAAAACATTGGTTCTGCAGCATTAACTATTGGTACTATAAGTTCAAGTAGTCCTGAGTTCACTGTAACTCAAGCAACCTCTACTAGTATCAATGGCCCATCCGGAACTGCAACATTCACTATTACGTTCACCCCTACTTCAGCAGGTGCGAAATCAACTTCAATTAGTATTGTGAATAATGATTCGGACGAAAATCCTTATACGTTCACTGTTACAGGAACTGGAGCGGCTTCTCCTGAAATCAACGTTAAACAAGGAACTACGAATATTGCAACCGGAACAGGTACTTATTCCTTCACTTCGGTGCCGGCTACTACTTCTTCTGCACCTATCACTTTCACTATCGAAAACTTAGGTACTGCTGATTTAACAGTTGGGGCAATATCCTCTTCTAGTTCTGATTTCACGGTAACTCAAGCTACAAGCACAACTGTTGCTGGTGGTATATCAACTACATTCACCGTGACATTTACCCCTGCAACAGTAGGTAGTAAAACAGGAACGATTTCAATCGTTAACAATGATGGTAATGAAAACCCTTATACATTTACAGTGAATGGTACAGCTACTGCTGCTGCTGCTCCTGAAATCAATGTTGCTCAAGGGTCAACTAATTTACCTTCCGGTTCCGGTAACTACAGTTTTGGAACACAACAACAAGGTGTTGCATCCGCTGCGGTTACATTCACAGTACAAAACACAGGAACTGCTGATTTAACTATCGGTACAATTACTAAAGGCGGTGCAAATCCTGGAGATTTCACTATTACTCAAGTAACAAGTTCTACTGTTATTGGAAGTTCTTCTACTACTTTCACTGTAGTGTTTACTCCAAGTGCTAGTGGTTCTAGATCAGCAAGTATTTCTATCCCTAATAATGATAGTGATGAAAACCCTTATACATTTATCGTAAGTGGTTCCGGTTCTGCGGTTCCGGTTGCGGAAATCAATGTAAAACAAGGTACTACTAATGTATTAAGCGGTAGTGGAACATACGGATTTGGAACAAGAACCATCGGTACTTCTTCTGCAGCTGTGAGCTTCACAATTGAAAATACAGGTAATGCTGATTTAACAGTTGGAACTATCTCTTTAGGCGGTTTACACCCTGGTGATTTCTCCGTAACTCAAGCTACATCTGCAACTGTTACAGGTGGTACAACTACTACATTTACAGTTACATTTACTCCTACTGTTTCAGGTGCAAGAAGTGCTGTAGTTTCAATTTCAAATAATGATGGTGATGAAAATCCATACACATTTACATTAACAGGATCAGGTACAACTAATACAACACCTCCTATTAGTGTTTCTCAAAATGGTACTACTATAAATAGTGGATCAACATTTAACTTTGGGACACAACAACAAAACGTTCCATCGTCATCAATGGAATTCACCATTACCAACACGAGTGCAAGTGCGATCACTTTAGGTTCTATCGTTGTAAGTGGAGCTAACTTCTCTGACTTCGTAGTTTCTCAACCAAGTAGCTCTACAATTGCTGCCGGTGGAACTGCAACCTTTACAATTACATTTACACCATCCGCATTAGGTGCTCGCAATGCTAACGTTTCTATAGGTACTCCTGGTGGTCCTTACTTGTTCTTGTTAACAGGTACAGGTTCAACTTCTACCGGAACTACTGTAGCATTATCGAATGGATCTATCGATGTATTCCCTAACCCATCTGTAGCAGATGTTAATTTAGAATTCAACATTCAGTTATCTGAAGTTAAGTTCAAAGTTTACGATGCAGTAGGTCAACAAGTAATGAACGAAGTTGGTGCTAATTATTCAGCAGGTAGCATTGCTACATTAAACTTCGCTAACTTACCTGAGGGTGTTTACTTCGTTGAGATTGATGCCTTAGAAGGTAAAGCAATCAAACGAGTAGTGAAACAGTAATCACAACTTAAATACAAACAAAAAGCCTCATCCATGGATGAGGCTTTTTTGTTTTATACCCATAACATAATAATTTCATTCGCCGGTATTTTCTGCTTTCATAAAGTTAATGCTGAACAATTCTTCTTTATTAATTTCACTAAAAAGCAAAACCCGAGCAAAGAACTGTTTGTCAGTTTATTACTCGGGTTTGTTGTAGAGAGTGAGGGATTCGAACCCCCGGACCGCTCGCACGGTCAACGGTTTTCAAGACCGCCGCAATCGACCACTCTGCCAACTCTCTATCTCTCGATTACCTCGAAAGGATTGCAAATATAGATGTTTTATTCGAATAAACCATTTCTTCTACTATTCATTTTTCTATTAATTATTCAATTTATCCACACTTGATATTATTGTATTACTATAAGGTGACCTTTTTGTTACTTTTCGTATTAATAATTGTAAAAATCAAAGTATTGAATCATGCTCAGCTTTACCCAATTTAACAGAGTAGTTTGGAGTCTTATTATTTTAGCAATACCTTTTTTCTCTCAAGGTCAAGTATGCCCTCCAACGTTGGCCGGGAACTTAGTATCCAATGGGAATTTTGAGAACTGTGTAATTGGAAATCTTGCCAACGACGGATTTACAAGTCAATATACGTACAACGGTGCTACATCTTGTCCGGGTGGTGGTGGTTCGGTAGGACCAGGTGGCTGGTCGGTAACAACCAATGCTCCATCTGTAAACTCTTATTTTACTAATCCTACGGTGCCTACCGGATTCACTGGTGGTGGCAATTTCTTAATCATTGATGCCGATGGAACTTTAGGAAAAGATGCGTGGAAATCTACGGTAAACGTAATTGCAGGTACTACCTATTTCTTCTCGGCATGGGCATCCAACATTAACGGCACATTTGAAAATCCACCTAAACTAAAATTCTCCATAAACAATGTTCAATTAGGAGCCGATATTTTGACAAGTTCTACTTCTCATAACTGGGAACAATTTTATGTAGTATGGACAGCACCCTCAACTGGGCCTGTCGATATCCGATTAGAAAATTTAATTACTACTTCTAATGGTAATGATGTGGCGATTGATGAAATCAACTTCAGTACAAGTTGCCAATATATACCAAATATAAATTCCTTAGGACAATCTAGTTTGATGCCTTCTACTGTCTCTACTTGTAATGGTGGAGGAACAGCTCTATTGGATCCTCAATTACCTGGTTCCTATGGAATACAATGGAAAAATGCTGCTCTAACTAATATTGGAACTACTCCTACACTTACAGTTAGTACCCCTGGCAGATACTACTTATGTTATTCTTATATCAATGGATGTCCTAGAACTGATACTGTAGATGTAGTAAACAACTTTAACATTGAACTAGGACCAAACATAGAACTTTGTAATCCGGCATCAGTAACATTAGCGACGGGTGTAGCAGTACCTCCTGCTACGATTGTATGGAGTAAAGATGGAACACCTATTTCGGGACAAACTGGACCCAACTTGTATGTAAACACAGCCGGAACTTATCGTGTTGATGTTACAGCACCCGGATGTACTCCTGCCAATGATCAAGTAGTAGTAACTAACAAATCAGTAACCCCTATCAATGCTACTTATTGCCCAACTCAAAACGTAACATTATCCGTATCTCCGAATAATGGTGGTCAATACAAATGGTGGAGTGCTGCTACGGGAGGTACTTTATTACAAGATGTTGGCGCAGGTGGTGAAAACTATACATTCTCAGCATCCACAACAACTGGTTATACATTTTATGTAGAAGATGCTTCTTCATTTGCTGGAACGGTTGGAGCTACTTCTGCATTAAGCAACTTTCAAGGATATTATAATATTAGTGATAATTACACTATGGCATTTACCGCTAACCAAGACTTTGAATTACTTGGGTTATCCATTCCCGTTTACTATCATTACATACCACCTGCTGGCACTCAAGTATCCATAACAATAGAAATATTACAAAACGATGGAAGTTCATTCTCACCGGTGAAAACGTTTAGCTCTACATCTGCTGTAATTCCAAGCGGTACAGCAGGTAACACTCTAATACCATTTAGCTTTACAGGTTTTAATATTTTATCTTCCTGGGGGCCTAACTTAAGAATGAAACTTTCGTCTATTTCATTTACCAATGGAGCAGGCGGATATCCAGCTCCTAACGTAGGTACTACAGCTGCATTTCCTTATAACTCTAATCCCGCCGGTGTCGTATCAATCAACGGTGGATATAGAAATACTGCAGTATTAAATACTACTGATTATAACTTCTTTTACAATTGGTCTATTCAAGCAGGTACTCCTTGTGCTCGCATTCCGGTACAAGCTATCTATAGCTGCCCTACTCCAGTAACTTGGTTGTATGTACGTGGTAATCTACAATCGAATGGCATCCATATTCAATGGGCTACCACGCATGAAGAAAATAACAACTTATATATAGTAGAGAGAAGTATCGACAACTTATCATTCGAAACAATAGCTACAGTAGCAGGTCAAGGTAACTCTTCTACCATTTCTACTTACTCTATTTTAGATAACAGCCATCCAAATGGCACATTATATTATAGAGTTAAACAAGTGGATATTGATGGTACATATTCTTATTCATCCATTATAGTTATTAATGACAAAGCTGGTTCATTAGTAATTTATCCAAACCCTTCTTCCAATACAGAACAAATTTCGATTCGTGTACCTTATGCAGAAGAAGCTTGGAAGGTAATTATCTACGGTGTAAATGGACAAGAAATTTGGAGTGATGTAATAACAGAATCTGTTTATGCCTTACCGTCTAATAGAAGCCTGGCAACGGGTGTATACCTTGTGAAAGTTTTTAACGATTCAAAAGTGTTTACTGAAAAATTATTTATCAAATAAAAAGTTAACCGTTGTTTTAAAAGAGTCTCGATAATTATTGAGACTCTTTTTTTTGTATTATAATCAAACCTATAATGGTAAGCCCTGCATTGATTAATATATGTTCGAAGGCAAACTTATACCCCCAAAACCATTCAACAGAATTCATTTGTATGAAATAAGTTAACACCGGAGGTAAAACACATACATAAGGTACTAGTCTATCTTTTACTTTTATCTTAGTAAATATTCCAAACACAAATAATCCAAGTAATGGTCCGTATGTAAAGGCAGCGGCACCTAAAACCATTTCAATCAGTGCTTGTGTACGGAAGAAATAATGTACACAAATGATGATGATAAAAAACAAAATAGAAAATCCTACATGCACAAGAGTTCTAGTCTTCTCCGGGTTTTTCCTTTCTTTTTTATCCATGTGTAGAAAGTCAATACAAAACGAAGTAGTTAATGCCGCCAAAGCTGAATCTGAGCTTGCGTAAGATGAAGCTATAATACCTAACAAGAAAAATATACCCACAACTAACCCTAAATGATCTAAAGCTAGTATGGGATATAGCTGGTCAGAATTAGCTGGTATAACTATACCCTTAGTTGTAGCATAAATAAATAATAGAGCACCTAAAGTCAAAAACAAAAAATTAATAGCAACCATAATTACGGAAAACCAATACATATTCTTTTGAGCTTCCCCAATATTTTTACATGTTAGATTTTTTTGCATTAAATCTTGATCTAGTCCTGTCATCACTATTGTAATAAACATCCCGGAAATAAACTGTTTCCAGAAATAATTCTTTGCTAAAGGATCATCAAAAAAGAAGATGCTAGAATAATTGCTTTTAAATACATTTTTAAATATTTCTACTCCTGTCCATTGCAGTTGTTGCCCTATAACTACTACACTCACAATAACAGCCGTAACAAGAAAGAATGTCTGGAAGCTATCCGTCCAAACAATGGTTTTGATACCACCTTTGAAAGTATATAACCAAATCAATAAAATAGTTACAGCAACTGTGATAACAAATGGTACTCCTAATCGATTAAATAAAAATGTTTGTAAAACATCTGCGGCAATAAAAAGTCTAAGAGAACTACCAATGGTTCTAGAAATCACAAATAATACCGATCCGGTTTTATAGGACCAGAATCCCAAACGTTGCTCCAAATAACTATAAATGGAAATGACATTTAATCTATAATAAAGAGGCATTAATAACCCCGCTACTACCATATAACCTACGAAATAACCTAGTACTAACTGAAAATAACTAAACTGAGCTACCCCAACTTTTCCTGGAACCGAAATAAAAGTAACACCAGATAAAGATGTTCCAATCATTCCAAAAGCCACTAAATACCATGGAGACTGCTTATTTCCGGTGAAAAAAGCTATACTATCTCCTTTTCCGGAGGTCAAATGCCCCATCCATAACAGTAATCCAAAATAAACAGCTAACAGAGTCAGTATTAAATATATAGACATTTTTATTTCAACATTTAGGACTCAAATTGCTTATTTTTTTGTAGATTTGCTATTCCATTCATCATTCATTTAAAGAATATGCATAACAAACTACCTTTCCCCAACCCATTTACTGAAACGGAAGAAGTTGCGGTTCTGGAAGAAGTGCTTACTTCCGATATGAATGAATTGATTGTTTTCAATGATGATGTAAACACTTTTGAACACGTCATTCAAACTTTAATTCATGTATGCAAGCATAGCCAGGAACAAGCTGAGCAATGCACGCTTATCATACATTATAAAGGTAAATGCACTGTTAAACTTGGAACTGTAGACGAACTAACTCCAATGCGCCAAGCCATTTGCGAAAAAGGTATTTCTGCTGAAATACTTTAATAGTATCCATTCATGAATTTCCCCTCTCGACTTGTAGAAGAAGCCGTATCCGAAATTTCTAAACTTCCGGGTATTGGTAAAAAAACAGCTTTGCGATTAGTACTGCATTTGTTAAAACAAGAACCTCGATTTACTGAGTCCTTGTCAGGTGCATTATTAAAAGCGAGACTTAATATTAAAGAGTGCGCATCCTGTCACTCGCTTTCAGATGACGAATTTTGTACTATTTGCCAGAGTCCCAGAAGGGATAAGGGTACTCTTTGTGTAGTAGAAGATACAAGAGACATTTTAGCCATCGAAAATACCTCACAATATTTTGGTTTATATCACGTATTAGGTGGTGTTATTTCTCCCATGGAACGAATTGGGCCTGAGCGATTAAAAATTGACTCTTTACTTGAAAAAATTGAAAAAAATCAAGATATTAGAGAAGTTATTTTAGCCTTATCTCCTACTATGGAAGGTGATACTACAGCTTTTTATTTAACCAAAAAGCTAAAAGGTAAAACTATAAAAATAAGTACCATTGCAAGAGGGATTCCTTTTGGTGGTGAATTAGAGTATATGGATGAAATTACCTTAGGACGAAGTATAACAACCAGGACTTTATTTGACCCTAAAGAAGATTGAAAGATTTATCGATCATTATTGTTAATTATAATGTTTGTCATTTTTTAGAACAAACACTTACTTCTGTTTTCAAAGCAAAACAAGATTTATCTATTGAAGTATTTGTCGTTGACAACAACTCAGTCGATGGATCGGTAGACATGGTTCGCGAAAAATTTCCGGAAGCTCTACTCATAGAAAACAAAGACAACAAAGGGTTTTCAAAAGCTAATAATCAAGCAATCCGACTTTCAAATGGTAAATATGTTCTTCTACTTAACCCGGATACGGTTATCGAAGAAGATACTCTTACTAAGATTTTCGCTTTCATGAATGAACATCCTGAAGCCGGTGGTTTGGGTGTTAAAATGATTGACGGTAAAGGTAATTTCTTGCCTGAATCTAAAAGAGGAATACCTTCCCCATGGGTCGCTTTTTATAAAATATTCGGATTGTCCGCATTGTTTCCAAAGTCTAAAAAATTTGGACATTACCATTTAGGTTATTTAGATAAAAATAAAACGCATCAAGTAGAAGTTCTATCCGGAGCGTTTATGTTATTAAGAAAATCAACCTTAGATAACATCGGTTTGTTGGATGAAGATTACTTTATGTATGGAGAGGATATTGATTTATCCTATCGCATTCTTCAACACGGCCAAAAGAATTATTATTTCCCTGAAACAAGAATCATTCACTACAAAGGAGAAAGTACCAAAAAGACGAGTATCAACTATGTCTTCATCTTCTATAAGGCAATGATTATTTTTGCTCAGAAACATTTTACTAGTAAAAATGCGGGGATATTCTCTTTCTTAATTCATATTGCCATTTATTTAAGAGCAGCACTTGCTATCACGAACAGAGTTATTCAATATATCTATATTCCTTTGATTGATTTATTTTCGGTAGGTTTTCCTTTATATCTATTATTTTATTTCAACGAAAGTTTCACTACATCCATCCATAAATCCATTTTTTACATCAGTTCTATATGGATGATAAGTTTGTGGCTCAACGGAGCATATCATGGCAATATCAAAATATACCATCTAATTAAATCGATGATTTTAGGTAGTATATTCGTAGCTGCCGCTACCTACATCATTGATCCGGGTTTATTTACTCGAGATTATTTATTGTTAGGAAGTAGCCTTTCTCTTATCACTTTATTAATCAATCGAGGTATTTTACATTTCACCCGATTAAAGAGATTAAACTGGAATACAAACCAGAAGAAAACAGTCTTAATGGGATCTTACGAAGAATGTAAACGCATTGACGATTTGATCAAAGACACTTCCTACCCAATTGAAATTGTAGGTTACATAACTTCCGGTCAGCGAAAAGATGTAAAAGGCAAATATCTAGGTGCTATTCATCAATTAACTAAAATAGTTAAGATGTATAGTATAGATGAAGTAATATTCTGTTCCAAAGATTTATCGGCTAATGCTATCATTGAGTGGATGACCAAGCTTGATAATACGCTAGTAGATTTCAAAATTGTTCCGGAAGAAAGTAATGTTATTATTGGTAGTAGTTCTAAAAATAAAAAGGGAGATTTTTATACTCTTAACATTAACCTCAATATTCTTAAAGAAGAAAATCAACGTAACAAACGAATATTGGATATCGCATTTAGTTTATTGTTAATATCCTTCTATCCTATTATATGTTGGATTTACGAGCGTCCTAAACAACTTTGGTACAACTTACGAAAAGTACTTTCCGGTGAACGCTCATGGGTGGGATATTACCATGAGGCCGCACTAAACCTACCTAGAATAAAGCCGGGCATACTAAACCCTGTTAGTGGACTTAAAGACACTTGGTATTCTACACAAGAAACGATGGCTGAAATCAACCTGAAGTACGCGCGTGATTACAGTTTAAACAAAGATATTCTTATCATCTTCCGTTCCTTCCGATTACTTGGAAATTAATTTTTAGGTGCCAAGTTTACAAAGGGCACTAACATTTCTTCCATTGATATTCCACCGTGTTGCAACGTGTTTTTATACATGTTTACAAACTGATTAAAATTGTTAGGATAAACGAAAAACAACTCTTCCCCAGCAAATACATAAGTATCTGAAATATTTTGTTTGGGCAATCCTATTAGTTCAGGCTTTTTAGACTCATACAAAGCACTTACTACATCATATCCTAAATTTTTCCCTGTCTTATATCTCAGATTACTATTGGTACTTCTTTCACCTATTATCTTATGTGCTTTGCTTACCATCATAGTACCATGATCGGTCGTTATCATTAATCTGATTTTTTTGTCCGACAGAAAACTGATTAATTCCACTAGTGGAGAATGAGTAAACCATGATTTTGTAATAGATCGATAAGCTGATTCATCCGGTGCTAACTCCTTCAATACATCCATCTCCGTTCGAGCGTGGGAAATCATGTCAATGAAATTGTATACTACTACATTGAATGGCGTTTTAACTAGCTGTGGTAAGGAATCTATTAACTGTTTACCTTTAGTTAAATGTGTGATTTTATTATAATTAAAACTACCTGTGTAACCATTTCGTTTTAGAAAATCTCCAAGCAATTCTTCTTCTCTATCATTTTTACCGCCTTCATCTTCACCACCTTGATAAAAGCCTTTGTATTGCTGCTCAATAGCCAACGGAGTTAATCCGGAAAATAAACTGTTACGCGCAAAAGCAGTAGTGGTAGGGAGAATAGAAGAATAGATTTCTTCTTGTTCCACTTTATAATATTGAGTGATCAACGGCTCCAATACTTTCCACTGATCATAACGTAAATTATCTAGAACTAACAAAAATACCGGCTGACTTTTCAATACAGGCAATACATATTTCTTCAGAACTTGATGTGAAAATACGGGAGCTTGATCTGGTTTTTGAAACCAAGTTTCGTACTGCTTTTTAATAAATTTAGTCCACAATGAATTAGCTTCATTCTTCTGAGCCAAAAGCATTTCTTTTAAAGATGGTTCTTGAATAACTTCTATATCCAATTCCCATTTAACTAAACTTTTGTATAATGCAGCCCATTCTTGAAAAGAGTTTACATTCTGAATTTCCTGACTAATCTGCATAAATGATTGTCTGTAATTCTGGATTGTTTTATCAGAAACTAAATCTCTTGACTGAAGTAGTTTTTTCAATGAAAGTAAGACCTGGTTAGGATTGATAGGTTTAATAAGATAGTCTGCTATTTTAGCTCCAATCGCCTCCTCCATGATGTGCTCTTCTTCATTTTTAGTAATCATTACCACCGGCACATTTGGTCGTATCTCTTTACACTTTTCTAGCGTTTGTAGACCATTCATTCCCGGCATATTTTCATCCAAAAAAACAACATCAGGACTTGATGTTTGAATATATTCAACAGCATCTAACCCATTCGTAAACGGTATGATTTTATATCCTTTCTGCTCTAAAAATAGCACATGTGGTTTCAATAAATCAATCTCATCATCTGCCCAAACGATTGTGTAACTGTGCATAGCTTTCAAGTGTACTTTTGTTAGTAATTTATACAATATACTATCTTTGATAGATATATTAACAAAAACGTACCGGTATTACCTAAAGTATGACGGCATGCAACAGAATAGAAAAAAAGTAATCAACGACCCTGTTTGGGGATTCATTAATATACCGAACGATTTTATTTATGAAATCATTCAGCACCCCTATTTTCAACGTCTACGAAGAATTCGCCAGTTAGGCTTGACCGAATTTGTATATCCCGGAGCTCTACACACTAGATTCCATCATGCTTTAGGCGCAATGCATTTAATGACAGAAGCATTAAAATCGTTAAAGGGAAAAGGGCATTTTATTAGTGATGAAGAATTTGAAGCCGCTCAACTTGCTATATTACTTCATGATATTGGTCATGGGCCTCTGTCTCACGCTTTAGAATATACCTTACTTAATAATATCAATCATGAAAAAATAACCTCTCATATTTTAGAGTTATTGAATGATCAATATCAAGGTAAATTATCTTTAGCTATTTCCATTTTTAATGGAACATATCATCGTCCTTTTTTCCATCAATTAGTATCCAGTCAATTAGACATGGATCGCATGGATTATTTAAGTAGGGATTGTTTTTTTACCGGAGTTTCAGAAGGAACCATTGGGGCGGATCGTCTTATTAAAATGCTCGATATTCATGAGGATAAACTAGTAGTAGAGGAAAAAGGTATATACAGTATAGAGAATTTTTTAACTGCTCGCCGACTTATGTATTGGCAAGTATATCTACATAAAACTACTCTGAGTGCAGAGAATATGATTATATCTGTCATCAAAAGAGCTAAGCAACTAACTGACCAAAAGCTACTTAAATTCACACCCCCTACTTTAAGTTATTTCTTAGAAAACAATGTCACATTAGACCAGCTAAAGACGGACCCGAAGGCATTTGATGTTTTTTTAGAGCTAGACGATTTTGACATTTGGTATGTGATTAAAACTTGGCAACAAGAGGATGATTTTGTGATTCGAACTTTGTGTCAAATGATATTAAATCGACACTTATTTAAAGTGTCCATTAGCAACGAAATTACTACCGAAGACAAATTGGATGATTTAAGGGCAAATATTCAAAAAAACTTACATCTAAATTGCCCTGAAGACATCTCTTTCTTTGTAATAAAGGGCTTTATATCGAATGCGGCTTACCTCTCAGAAAACTCCCAAATCATGATAAAAATGAAAAATGGAGACATTTTGGACGTAGCAGAAGCATCCGATTTACCTAACATCAGAGCCCTTAGTAAAATTGTAAAAAAACACTATGTTTGCTGGCCTAAAATTGTATCTTTGTAAGATTATCTGTTTGAATTTTATTTCCTATTTGACCGTATGGAATACACTTTAGAGGAAATTGCCCATCTACTTGGAGGGGAAGTTAAAGGTGATAAAAAGCTAAAAGTAAACTCATTAGCAAAAATCCAGGAGGCGACTCCAGGCAGTATTGCCTTTTTATCAAATCCTAAATATGAAAATTATATTTATTCAACAGATGCCAGTGCTGTAATTGTCAATAAGGATTTCAAACCTAAAGAGGATGTTAAAGCAACTCTAATTTTGGTTGATGACCCTTATACCAGTTTTACTATGTTGCTAGAAGCCTATCAGCGTAGTTTGGTAATGAACAAAAAGGGGAAAGATGAACCTTCTTTTGTTGGTAAAGACACGGTAATGGAGGATGGTTACTACATTGGAGCTTTTGCCTACATTGGTCACAATGTAAAATTAGGTAAGAATGTAAAAATATATCCGCAAGCATACGTGGGAGACAATGTCACGATTGGTGATAATACGGTATTATACTCAGGAGTTAAAATTTATTCGGATTGTGTGATTGGTCACCATGTGACGATACACAGTGGATGTGTTATAGGTAGTGATGGATTTGGTTTTGCACCTCAACCGGACGGTAGTTATAAAACAATACCTCAAGTAGGGAACGTTGTCATCGGAAATCATGTTGACATTGGAGCTAATACCGTAATTGATTGTGCTACGATGGGATCTACCATTATTGAAGACGGGGTTAAATTAGACAACCTAATTCAAATAGCACACAATGCACATATTGGTCAGCACACCGTAGTTGCTGCTCAATCCGGAATCTCAGGTTCTACCAAGATAGGAAAGAACTGTATTATTGCCGGTCAAGTTGGGATTGTTGGACATATTACCATTGCTAACAAAACTACTATCGGGGCTCAAGCCGGAATTGGCAGAAGTATTACGGAAGAAGGAACCGTATTATTAGGATCACCTGCTATTGATAAAAATGACTTTTTAAAATCGTTTGTAGTTTATCGCAAACTACCTGAATTGCAAAAACGATTAGAAGAGCTAGAAGATAAAATTACAAATTTGAATAGATAATTGATTTCGTCAGAAACAGATATAATGTACACCAAACAACATTCCATTAAATCTATTGCTAAAGTATCAGGCGTAGGTTTACATACAGGAGCACAAGTTAATATGTCCTTTGTCCCGGCCGGGATTAATCACGGGATAAAATTTCAAAGAGTAGATTTAGAAAATCAACCTATTGTTGATGCTGACGTAGACAACGTAGTAGATGTATCACGTGGTACTTCTATCGAAAAAAACGGCGCTCGTATCAACACTGTTGAACACGTTTTAGCTGCCTTAGTTGGTTTACAAATTGACAATATCTTAATTCAAGTAGACGGTCCTGAAATTCCAATTATGGATGGTAGCTCTATGCCATTCATTCAAGTTTTAGAATCCATCGGAATAGAAGAGCAAAATGCTTTACGTAACTTCTTCGAAATTCCTCATGGAGTATTTTACAGCGACCCTGATAAAAACATCGAATTAGCTGCACTTCCTTTAGATGATTATAGAGTTACTGTAATGGTTGACTACAACTCGCCTGTACTAGGCAGTCAACATGCAACACTTAACAGCATCACTCAATTCTCTAAAGAAATATCTTCATGTAGAACATTCTGTTTCTTACATGAATTAGAGATGCTTCACAAACAAAACCTTATCAAAGGTGGGGATTTAAATAATGCTATCGTTGTCGTTGATAGAATTGTAAAAGATGATGAACTAGATCACTTAGCAAAACTATTTGGCAAAGACAAAGTAGAAGTTAAAAAAGAAGGCATCTTAAACAACATTGAGTTACGTTACAAAAACGAACCGGCTCGTCACAAACTATTAGATGTAGTTGGCGACTTAGCGTTAGTTGGTCGTCCTATGAAAGGACAGATCATGGCTGCTCGTCCTGGTCACGCTTCTAACGTTGCGTTCGCTAAGAAACTTAAGAGAGTAATGATGGATGCTCGTCAAAACGCACCATCTTATGATCCTAACGTAGCACCTTTATTAGATGTAAATCAAATTTATAAAATTTTACCTCACACTTATCCATTTAAACTAGTCGACAAGATTATTCACATGGATGAGAACTTGATCATTGGAGTAAAGAACGTTACTATTAACGAAGAGTTCTTCCTTGGTCACTTCCCTGGAAACCCTGTAATGCCTGGTGTATTACAAATTGAAGCTATGGCTCAAACAGGTGGTGTATTTATCATGCAATCAGTTCCTGATCCGGAAAACTATTGGACCTACTTCTTAAGTATCGACAATGCTCGTTTCCGTAGAATGGTAGTACCTGGAGACACTTTAATTTTTAAATGTGAGTTATTAGGCCCAATGAAACGTGGTATTGCAAAAATGCAAGGACAAGCGTTCGTGGGTAATAACCTAGTTTGTGAAGCAACATTAACAGCAAGTATAGTTCGTAAAAAATAATATGAACCAACCTTTAGCCTACATACACCCTGAAGCAAAGATTGCTCAGAACGTCGTAATCGAACCATTTACTACTATTTCAAAAAACGTTGAGATCGGTGAAGGAACTTGGATCGGACCAAATGTTACCATTATGGAAGGTGCACGCATCGGAAAGAATTGTAAAATATTCCCTGGTGCTGTGATTTCAGGGACTCCTCAAGATTTAAAATTTGAAGGGGAAGAAACAATTACTGTTATTGGCGACAATACGGTTATCCGTGAATGTGTAACCATCAGTAGAGGTACTAAAGATAAATACAAAACCGTAGTAGGTAGTAATTGTTTAATCATGGCATATGTGCATATTGCTCATGACTGTATGGTAGGTAATCACGTTATCTTAGCTAATGCAGTACAGGTTGCAGGTCACGTAACGATTGATGATCATGCTATTATTTCCGGTACTAGTGCGATACATCAATTCTGCCGTATCGGTGCTCATGTAATGATTTCCGGAGGTTCCTTAGTAAGAAAAGATGTTCCTCCATTTACTAAAGCAGGTAGAGAACCTCTTGGATACTGCGGTATCAACTCTGTAGGTCTAAGACGTAGAGGTTTTACCAATGAAAAAATTAACGAGATTCAAGATATCTACCGTGTTATTTATCTTAAAGGATATAACAACTCTCAAGCATTAGATTATTTGGAAGTAAACTTCCCTCCTTCTAAAGAAAGAGATGAAATCATTAACTTCATGAGTAGCTCCGATCGTGGAATCATGAAAGGTTTAGATTAATGCGTGTTATTGCCGAAAACATCAGTAAACGATTCAATAGAGATTGGATATTCAACCAATTAAACTTAGATGTTACTGAAAATACATTTGTCGCTATCACAGGCACGAATGGCTCCGGAAAATCAACCCTATTACAAATATTAGCATCTCTAACCGTACCTACTACAGGTACGGTTTCTTATTTTTACAACGACCAGAAACTATCGTCCGAAGACGCTGCACTTCATACTTCATTTGTAGGTCCCTATCAAGAAGTCATAGAAGAAATGACCTTAACTGAATTTCTTCAATTTCATTTTTCGTTACGTAAAGGAGATTATACTACCCCAGAAAACTTCATGAAGTATATTGGTATCGAAAAATCTAAAAACAAGGAGATTCGATATTTCTCTTCGGGTATGAAACAACGTTTGAAATTGGGAATCGCTTTTTGTACCTATAGCCCATTATTATTTTTAGATGAACCAACCTCTTATTTGGATTCTCATGGAATTGATTGGTACGAAAAAGAAATAGAAAAATTAATAAATAAAAAAACAATTCTACTCGCCTCTAACATTCCAAGAGAATATCAAAGAGCGAATCGAATCATGCAGATGTAAATTCACTATTGCAATTTCATTTTTAGTATTGGCAAAAACTGATTCAACCATAAAGAATAACATAGGCCCGAAGGATGTAAATTATCTCCAGCAACTAAATTAGGTTGTTGTAATCCCAAACGAGTGATAGGAGTGATATCAGTATAGGTCAAACCTAATGAATCTGCAAGCCTTTTATTGGAGCTATTAAACAAATCAATCGCATTCGAAATAGCAGGCTGATTGTTTGATCCAAATGGAGTATAGCCGTAATCAGGTATGGAAATAATTAACACATTACTTTTATCTCCTCTAGCATATTCTATTGCCTCCGTTGCTAATTGGATAAACTCGCTTTCATATTCGTCTATTGACCGACCTTGATATTGATTATTGACACCAATCAATAAAGTAACTATATCATATGAATTTGAAATACTAGCATTTGATACTGCTTGAATTAAATTATTCGTTGTCCAACCTGTCTGAGCTATCACCTTTAATTCAGAAACAGCATAACCACTCTGAATGATTGAATCTTTTAATTGATAGGGGAAAGAAAGTGACAAATCAATACCTTCACCTTTGGTATATGAATCACCCAAGCACAATATTGAAATGCTTTTACTAGATTTTCTAGGTTGAGGTGTTTCCATATTTGAATTAACACATGATAGTAGCAAAAATAACAATATTAAACTTTTCAAATGTCTCATAATATAATAAACAATTAAAAAGTAAACTTGTTCTTTAATGTGGAAGCTTTGGCTTTACTATACCATATACAAACGTACCCAAAATAGCACTTGCAATTGCCACAAGCATCACTGAGCTCCCATTACCAACCAATGCAAACAAAGGTCCTGGACAAGCACCGGTTAATGCCCAGCCTAAACCAAACATAATACCACCCGGTAATAATCCTTTGTGATAATCTTTTTTAATTAATCGAATATCTTCACCACCGAATGCCTTCAAATTGAATTTCTTAATCAATGCCACACTAATAGCTCCGGTCACCACAGCTAAACCTATGATACCAAACATGTGTATGCTTTGAAAATGAAACATCTCATGTATTCTATACCACGAAATAACTTCAGCTTTGGTTAATACAATACCAAAGTAAATACCTATTAGAAAGAATTTAACGTATTTCATAGCTTACAGAATATAAGGTAAACCTAAGAAAGTCATCACCAAGCCTCCGATAAAGAAACCTATAACAGCGATTAATGAATTAACATTCAATAACGACAAACCCATAATCGCATGTCCGGAAGTACATCCATTGGCATAACGAGTTCCGAATCCTACTAAGAATCCGCCTACTACAATCATCAACCAACCCTTAATAGTACTTAATGCCTCCCATGAGAATAAATACTCCGGGGTGATTTCACCGGAATAAGGTATCCCTTCTTGAAGTAACATTAACTGTGCTTCTTGAGACAAAGAAACCGTTGGGTTTAAATAAGTATGCGCTATCCATCCACCAACAACCGTACCTCCAATAAGTACTAAGTTCCATGCTTCTTTCTTCCAATCATATTGAAAAAACTCAATCGACTTAGGACTTACCATGGCACAGAGATGTCTGAAGTTCGAAGAAACTCCAAACTGTTTATTACCTATAAATAATAACAAGGGCACCATCAGTCCTAATAAAGGACCTGACACATACCATGGCCAAGGTTGTTGAAGGATTTCTAACATAGAATTACGCTAATTCAGGTTGTTGTTCAAATTCAGAAACAGGAATACATGAACAGAATAAGTTTCTATCACCATAAGCATTATCAATACGACTTACCGATGGCCAGAACTTCATATTCTTTACATAAGTTAATGGATACGCTGCCTTCTCTCTAGAATAAGGTTTATCCCATTGAGTAGCCATAATCACTTCCGCTGTGTGTGGAGCGTGTTTCAATACATTATTAGCTTTATCGTATAACCCTGATTCTATTTCTTTAATCTCTTCACGAATCGCAATCATTGCATCACAGAAACGATCTAGTTCTTCTTTCGATTCAGACTCTGTAGGTTCAATCATTAAGGTACCAGCCACCGGGAATGAAACCGTAGGTGCATGGAAACCATAATCCATTAAACGCTTAGCTATATCTTCTACTTCAATACCTACAGTATGTTTAAACTCTCTACAATCTAAAATAAATTCGTGTGCACATCTACCATTTTTACCGGTGTATAAAATTGGATAATGTTGTTTCAAACGCGTCTTCATATAGTTCGCGTTTAATATGGCATAACGTGTAGAGTTGGTAATCCCCTCTGCTCCCATCATAGAAATATATCCATAGGAAATAGGTAGGATACTAGCGCTACCCCATGGCGCTGCAGATACAGCATGCACCGCTTGATCACCACCGGTTTTAATTACCGCATGCCCAGGTAAGAACGGCACTAAGTGTGCTGCCACACCAATAGGTCCTACACCAGGTCCACCACCACCGTGAGGTATACAGAAGGTCTTATGTAAGTTCAAGTGACAAACATCTGCCCCAATAGTTGCCGGAGATGTTAAACCTACTTGCGCATTCATGTTGGCTCCGTCCATGTATACTTGTCCACCTTTAGAGTGAATGTACTGACAGATATCAATAATACTTTCTTCGAACACACCATGTGTAGAAGGATAAGTAACCATTAAACAAGATAAATTAGCAGCATGTTGATCTGCTTTCGCTTTCAAATCCGCTACATCAATATTCCCATTCGCATCACAAGCTACAATCACTACTTGCATACCTACCATCACAGCACTAGCCGGATTAGTACCGTGTGCTGAAGAAGGAATCAATGCAATATTTCTATGAGTATTTCCTTTAGACTTATGATATGCTTGGATTACTAATAATCCTGCATATTCTCCTTGAGCTCCTGAGTTAGGTTGTAAGGACACTCCAGCAAAACCTGTAATCTCACTTAACCAATTTTCTAATTGGGTAGTCATTTTAGCATATCCTTGCGCTTGTTCTTTTGGAACAAAAGGATGCAACTGACCTACTTCCGGCCAAGTTACCGGAATCATCTCCGTAGTAGCATTCAACTTCATGGTACAAGACCCTAATGAAATCATAGAATGAACTAAGGATAAATCTTTATTTTCTAAATGCTTTAAGTAACGCAACATTTCATGCTCGCCGTGATGAGAATTGAATACCGGATGGCTTAAATACTCAGAAGTACGAGCTAATGATTTAGCAAAAGACAAATCTTGTTGAAGAACTTTAGCGACTAAAGCCTCTGCTACTTTTTGTCCAGAAACTTTTTCAAATACAGAAACAATATCTAATAAATCACTTACCGCTACCGTTTCATCTAAAGAAACGAATACTTTATCACCTTCGTAACGGAAGTTGATTTTTAAAGCTTCTGCTTCTTTCTTTATTGCTTCTGTTTTCCCAGCAGCAACAATCGAAATAGTATCGAAATAGTTTCCTGATTCGCTCGTAAATCCTAAAGATGTCACCAACGTTTTAGTTGCATTGGCAAACCCGTGAATTTTTTCAGCGATTGATTTTAATACTTTCGGTCCATGATATACAGCATAGGCTGCAGCCATCACCGAAAGAAGTACTTGTGCAGTACAAATATTAGAAGTTGCTTTCTCTCTACGAATATGCTGTTCACGAGTTTGTAAAGACATACGATATGCCTTTTTACCTTGCGCATCTACCGATACACCAATGATACGTCCTGGTAACAATCGTTTGTATTCTTCTTTTGCAGCAAAGAAACCTGCATGCGGACCACCATAACCAAGTGGCACACCAAAACGCTGAGAGGAACCTACTACTACGTCTGCTCCCATTTCACCCGGTGACTTAACTAACAAGCAAGACATTAAGTCTGTACCAAATACTACTAACACTTCTTTGCTATGTGCTTCAGAAATAAAAGAAGTATAGTCAACTAATTTTCCATCTCCATCCGGTGATTGTACATACACACCAAAGATGGTAGAATCTGATAAATCTACTTTGGTAGTGTCTGCTACTTTTATTTTAATTCCTAGAGGTTCAGCTCTAGTGATTAATACATCTAATGTTTGAGGGAATGTTTTATCAGAAACCACAAATACATCAGCTGATTTCTTAGACCCTTTGCGCAAAGCAAATAATAAGTTCATTGCTTCAGCCGCTGCTGTTGCTTCATCCAATAAAGAAGCGTTTGCTATTTCTAATCCTGTTAAATCACACACCAATGTTTGGTAGTTGATTAACATTTCTAAACGACCTTGAGCTATTTCTGCTTGGTATGGAGTATATGCGGTATACCAACCCGGATTCTCCATGATGTTTCTTAACACCACCGTTGGAGTTAAAGTATTGTAATATCCTTGCCCAATGTAAGAACGGAAGATTTGATTCTCCGACATCATCGATTTGAAATTCTTTAAAAACTCAAACTCCGATTGAGCAGCCGGTAATTGTAATGGCTTCTTCAATCGAATAGCGGAAGGAACTGTTTGTTCGATTAATTGATCTAAAGAAGAAACATTAATAACGGATAACATTTCTTTTAAAGAGTCCTCTTGAATACCAATGTGTCTTTCAGAAAAGGATGGTGAGGATTGTAATGAAATACTCATGCGATTTATGTATTGGAGTACAATAGTTGAACAAGGATTAAACTTGAATAATTCAAAGTTTGAATCAGATGCTGAATTATGGGTAAAACCCCTTACAAATTTACTAAATAATAAAGCTTTATCCCTTTCTAGCGTAATTCTTGTGGAAAACTAATAATCAGGGTATTTTGAGTACTTTTTTGTACTTTTAGGATAAAATAACACCGAATAAAAGTTGAAACTTTCGTCTATCCTATCCATAATTACCTCGCTTATTGTTTTTGCCTCTTTTGGCCAAAACAATGGATTTCAGGCAGGTTTTGAGTCTATTACCGCAGCGGACCTTTCTCACCATTTACATATTATAGCTTCTGACTCCTTTGAAGGGAGAGGTACCGGAGATGAGGGTCAACACAAAGCGGCGCTTTACTTAGCTCAACAATTTGAAAAACTTGGTCTAAAACCCGGCAATCCGGCCAACACAGCAAATCCATACTATCAACCCATCGAGTTAGTTGAGAAAACTTGGGAATCCGTAACGCTGAAAACAGCGGCAAAGAGCTACCAATTCCTAAAAGATTATTATGCTTACGGTGATATCCAATTACCGGAATTAACTACCATGGAAATCGTATGTGCCGGCTATGGGATTGAGCATAAAAATTACTCTGATTACAAAAAGTTAGACGTTACCAATAAGGCGGTCATCATCTTTCCCGGTGAACCCTACATCAATGGTGTTTCTGTCATCACTGGTAATGTAGCTCCTTCCAATTGGGCTAACGACTGGCGTGCTAAATCTCAACTAGCTTTACAAAAAGGTGCTAAAGCAGTCTTTATTGTAGTGGGCAATACAGATGACGAATTCTACAAACGCTTATATTCTATCAAAGAACATTTAAACAAACCAGTCTTAGGTTTTACGCATAAGAAAAAAGCTAGTGCTTTCTTTATACCTACCAGCATGGCTGCTGCTCTTTTGAAAACAAAAAAGGAAAAATTGATAGCTTACAAAAAAAGTCTTGGAACCAACCCAAGATACCCTTTCAAGAAAAGTGTAATAGAAGCGCAAGTAAAAGTTAAGATCAAACAAATACCTACGGAAAATGTATTAGGATTGATTCCGGGTGAAGTATATCCGGAGGAAATAGTGGTAGTTACTGCACACTACGATCACCTAGGTATTGAAGATGGAAAAATATGTTACGGTGCAGATGATGACGGCAGTGGAACAGTAGCTATTTTAGAGTTAGCACAAGCATTCCAATTAGCTGCTCAAAACGGCCAACGTCCTAAACGAAGTATCCTATTCATGCCTGTTACCGGCGAAGAAAAAGGACTCATGGGTTCTGAATACTATACCGATAAACCTGTTTATCCTTTATCAAATACAGTAGCCGATTTAAATATTGACATGATAGGTAGAATAGATACATTACATTCAGATAAAAAATACGTCTACATCATCGGTAGTAATCGTTTATCTACAGAACTACACGATCTAAGCGAAAAGGCTAATCGTGAGCATGCACACTTATTCCTAGACTATCGCTACAACAGTACAGACGACCCTAATCGTTACTACTACCGTTCTGACCATTACAACTTTGCTAAAAATAATATCCCTGTGATATTTTACTTTAGCGGGATACATGAAGATTACCACAAACCTACGGACACCGTAGACAAAATAGATTTCGAAAAAATGGTATGGATTACTCAGTTAGTCTATGCTACCCTTTGGGAAATCGCTAATTTAGATCACAAACTGAAAGTAGATATTACAGAATAAAGAATGGAAAACTCTTCACAGTTTTTAAAAGACTCCGATGTTAAAGTATTTGATCCGGAACACCGTAGAAAGATCAACTTTAACATGGGTAAATATAACGGCGCTGTACAGGCTGGTATGGCTCAGTTCGCTAATCACGAATTAGGTAGAACTAGAGCAAACTACCTAAAAGCACAGGTGGTAGAAAACCTTGATAAGTATTTAATGGAGTTTGAAAGTAACTTCACTAAAAACGGTGGTAAGGTAATCTGGGCTTGTGATGCAGAAGAAGCGTTAAAAGAGATCGATAAGATTCTTACGGAGAAAAAAACGAAGAGTGTTGTTAAATCTAAAACAATGACTTCGGAAGAAATCCATTTCAATGAATATGTAGAGAGCAAAGGTATTGAAGCGATTGAAACGGATTTAGGTGAATACATTGTAAAGTTAGCCGGACAAAAGCCCTATCACATTGTAACACCTGCCATGCACATGTCTCGAAAGGATATTTCAGACTTGTTCCATGAAAAACTAAACATCCCCTACACAGACGATGCGCAAGAATTAACACTGACGGCTCGTCGCATTCTTCGTAGCAAATATTTAGAAGCTGAAGTAGGTATTACCGGTGGCAACTTTCTAATTGCTGATATCGGTGGTATTGCAGTGACGGAGAACGAAGGAAACGCACGCCTTTCCACCACCTTCCCTAAAACACACATTGCTATCGTAGGGATAGAAAAATTAATTCCAAGTATGTCCGACTTAGGTCTATTCTGGCCTATGTTAGCTCAAAGCGGAACAGGACAACAAGTAACAGTATATAACTCCATCTTTACAGGACCAAGTCAAACTGGCGAATCCGACGGACCGGAGGAAATGTATGTAGTCTTGTTAGACAATGGAAGAACAGACTTATTAGCAGATGTAGAGAAACGTCAAGCTTTAAGCTGTATCCGTTGTGGAGCATGCTTAAATGCATGTCCGGTCTATAGAAACATTGGTGGTCACACGTATAATACAACTTACTCCGGACCTATTGGCTCGGTGATTACTCCACACTTTAAAGGAATGGAAGAATTCAAACACTTGAGTTATGCCAGTTCGTTGTGCGGTGCTTGTACGAGCGTGTGTCCGGTTAAAATTGACATTCACAACTTATTATTACTTAACCGTAACCAGAGTGTCAAAGAAGGCTTGAATACCAAATCAGAGAAGTTTGGATTTAAGTTATGGGTACGCGCTATGAAGAGCAGAAAACTACTTAACATGCCGAGCTCCGGAATTAAAAACTTCTTAGTACATCAGATATTTAAACATACTTGGAGCAAAAGACGAGAAGCAATTCAAGTGGCTCCAAAATCCTTCCAACAACTTTGGAAAGAACGTAGAGGATAAAAAAAAGACCTTCGAATATTCGAAGGTCTTTTTTTTGAAGGGTGGACGATGGATAAACATCCATTATTTTACAACAATAAACCATCTATTTCTGAACTTTAAACAGAGGTAGTGCACATGAACAATAAGGCACTAAAAAGCATCAAAGATATTAATACTCTTTTTTATTTATTTATCTTGTCTAAAATCGATAAAATACTATATTTGTGTTGTGAGATTCTTGGTATACATATTCAGTATTTATATACTAACATTGGCAGTATTACCATGTTCAGATGCGACTACATGTACAAAAGAATCTTCAATATCCACTACAACACATAATCATAGTGAAGACGTAGGGGATGGGTGTTCTCCTTTCTGTGTTTGTACTTGTTGCGGAAGTTATATATCCACATGCATTCCTTTTAATTTTTTAAACTTTGACAGCAGTGTAGCAACACATGCTCCTGTTTTTATTTCATTTTACCAAACAGATTTCACTTCTTCCTATTATTACTTTTTTTGGCAACCGCCTAAAATCTAATACCCTCCTACCCTATTCCTTTAATTTGTTAAATGCATGTATACCCGGCTACACATGCATCTGTAAATTATTTATTTCATTTATTCCTATGACTAAAGAATAAGGCAATAACTCTTTGGAGAGTAGTTAAAGCTATTGATTTAGTGATATTGTGCTAAATCTTTATCATAACAATAGCATTACACACGTATGTTTATATCACTGTACATTTTAAATAAAAATCATGCTTGATAAAGTCATTCATTTCTCGATAAAAAACAAACTCATAATTGGTGTATTTACAATTGCACTGATTATATGGGGATGTTGGTCAGCAACAAAGCTGCCTATTGATGCCGTACCTGACATCACAAACAATCAGGTACAAGTAATTACAAGCAGCCCTTCACTTGCCGCGCAGGAAGTTGAACGGCTTATTACATTTCCTGTAGAAGTAAACATGGCCAACATCCCCGGCCTTATAGAAGTACGGTCTATTTCAAGATTCGGATTATCTGTAGTAACAATCGTATTTGACGACGAGACAGATATTTATTGGGCCAGACAACAAGTAAATGAAAGGCTACAGACGGCAGCTGATCAAATACCCAAAGGTGTTGGCATACCTGAAATGGGGCCTGTAAGTTCAGGTTTAGGTGAGATCTATCAATATGTAATACACCCTAAAAAAGGGTATGAAAATAAATATACTGCAATGGAGCTTCGTTCAATTCAGGATTGGATTGTACGAAGACAATTATTAGGTACCAAGGGAGTAGCAGATGTAAGCAGTTTCGGAGGCTTTGTAAAACAATATGAAATTTCAATCAATCCCGATAAGCTGAGAAGCATGAACATTACGATTGGTGAAGTTTTTACAGCATTGGAAACAAACAATCAAAATACAGGCGGAGCTTATATTGATAAAAAGCCCAATGCATGGTTCATCCGTACAGAAGGTCTTACAACAAATTTAGAAGACATTAAAAAAATAGTTGTAAAGAACACAACTAATGGCACTCCTATCTTAGTTCGTGATGTAGCAACCGTACAATTTGGTCATGCAGTAAGATATGGAGCTATGACCCGCAACAATGACGGAGAAGTTGTTGGTGCAATTGTAATGATGCTGAAAGGTGCCAATTCAAATGAAGTAATTGGTAATGTGAAAGAGCGTATTGACCAAATACGAAAAACACTTCCTGAAGGTGTAGAAATTGAAGCCTTTTTAGATCGGACGAATTTAGTTAACAGAGCCATTCATACTGTTTCTAAAAACCTTATTGAAGGAGCGCTCATTGTAATCTTTGTACTTGTATTGTTCCTTGGAAATCTTCGTGCAGGTTTAGTGGTTGCATCTGTCATTCCATTGGCTATGCTGTTTGCACTTTCAATGATGAACCTTTTTGGAGTGTCAGGAAACTTAATGTCGCTTGGAGCTATTGATTTTGGTTTGATTGTAGATGGTGCTGTAATTATTGTAGAAGCAACCCTACACCATATTGTAAGCAAACGGTATACACATAGACTTTCACAAAATGAACTGGATGAGGAAGTGTATGAAGCATCATCTAAAATAAGAAGCTCCGCAGCATTTGGAGAAATCATTATTCTTATTGTTTATCTGCCAATCCTGGCATTGGTTGGCATTGAAGGTAAAATGTTTAAGCCAATGGCTCAAACAGTAGCATTTGCGATACTTGGTGCATTTATTCTTTCACTTACATACGTGCCGATGATTTCTGCTCTGTTTTTAAGCAAAGAGCCATCTCATAAGAAAAATATTTCGGACAGAATGATGGACTTCTTTTATAAAATTTATTCTCCTGCCATTCACTTTGCGATTAAAAGAAAAGCTGCTGTTGTTGGCACTGCTGTTTTGCTTTTCGTAGTGAGTTTGTTTGTCTTTATGAATATGGGCGGAGAATTTATTCCAACACTCGATGAAGGTGACTTTGCTGTTGAAACCCGTGTGCTTACAGGAAGCTCTATGATGGAAACAGTAGATGCATCATTAAAAGCAGGTGAAATTTTAACCAAACAATTTCCAAATGAGGTAAAAGAAGTAATCGGAAAAATCGGAGCTGGAGAAATTCCTACGGATCCTATGCCTATTGAAGCCTGTGATTTAATGGTAATCCTGAAAGATAAAGATGAATGGACGAGTGCTTCAAGCAGAGACGAACTTGCAAACAAAATGCAGGAAGCATTGGAAGAAATTCCGGGTGTTAACTTCGGTTTTCAACAGCCTATACAAATGCGTTTCAATGAATTGATGACAGGAGCTCGTCAGGATGTTGCCATAAAAATTTACGGTGATGATTTAGATATCCTGACTGAGCAAGCCAATCAGCTTGGTAAAATCATACAGCCGATTTACGGAGCAAAAGATGTGTACATTGAAAAAGTAACTGGCTTACCACAAATTCTTGTAAAGTTTGACAGAGACAAAGTAGCACAGTTCGGATTGAATATTCAGGATATGAACCGCATTGTAAGTGCAGCCTTTGCAGGTGAATCCGCAGGGCTTATATATGAAGGTGAAAAGCGCTTCGACTTGGTATTACGATTAGATGAAGAAAGCCGTCAGGGCATCGAAGATGTTCAGAACTTATTTGTAACAACAGCAGATGGCGATCAGATTCCGCTAAGCCAGATTGCTGAAATAGGATTTAAAGTTGGGCCGAATCAGATTCAACGTGACGATACAAAAAGACGAATTACAGTAGCATTTAACGTACGGGGTAGAGATGTTGAAAGTATTGTGAAAGAGATTCAGGATAAAGTACAGACAAAGTTAAAACTTCCTGTAGGGTATTACCTGACATATGGCGGACAGTTTAAAAATTTAATTGAGGCTAAAGCCCGCTTATCTATTGCTGTTCCAATAGCAATGGCTTTAATCTTCATATTGCTATATTTCACATTTGGTTCATTTAAACAAAGTGTTTTGATCTTTACTGCAATCCCTCTTTCTGCGATTGGTGGTGTATTTGCTTTATGGGTGCGGGATATGCCTTTCAGTATTTCAGCAGGTGTAGGCTTCATCGCTTTATTTGGTGTTGCTGTATTAAACGGAATCGTATTGATTGGTGAATTCAATAGTCTTAAAAAAGAAGGCCTAACAAAACTTGAAGACATTATATTCAAAGGAACAGAAACACGATTACGTCCTGTATTAATGACTGCTACCGTAGCTTCGTTAGGCTTCCTGCCTATGGCATTATCTCATGGTTCAGGGGCAGAAGTACAAAAGCCATTAGCAACAGTTGTGATCGGAGGATTATTATCCGCAACGTTATTGACCTTACTAGTATTACCTGTATTGTATATGCTTTCTGAAAACGGATTCAAATTTAAAGTTCCAAAAGTTGCAGCATTGTTGATTCCTGTTTTTTGTTTTATAGCAATTCCAAATTCACTAAAAGCACAATCTCCACAGGTACTTTCATTGGAGCAGGCAATGCAGATGGCTGTACAAAATAACAATGCGATAAAAGCTGCTCAATACAATATTGATTATAACAAAATAGTAAAGGGTACTTCAACAGATATCGGAAAAACAAGTGCAACATTAATGTATGGTCAGTACAACAGTTATTACAATGACAATAACTTTATGATCTCGCAAACAATTCCATTTCCTACTACTATGGCAAGACAAGCGCAATACTATAATGCAACACTTAAAAGCGCTGAGTACAATAAGGAAATGACAGAAAATGAATTACTGAGAAATGTAAAGACAGCATACTACGCACTTCAGTTTTCAAAAGCAAAGCGTGCATTTCTATTGAAGCAGGATAGCATATTTGTGATTTTCCTAAAGTCAGCAGACCTACGATTAAAAACAGGTGAAAGTAATGCATTGGAAAAAGCAACAGCCGAAAGTCAGTTGTTTGAAATACGCACACAGATTGCTCAAAACGATGCGGATATTCTTATTTATCAAAATCAACTTAAAACGCTTTTAAACTCCACTCAGGAAATTACAAGTGAAGGAATGTCATTAGATAAAAGAACATTTTCAATTATAGCCGATTCAACTGCGCTAAGCGAAAATCCTGCATTGCTCTATTTTACGCAACAGATAAAAATTGCTGAAGCGAGCAAAAACGTAGAAAAATCACGTCTTATGCCAGATATTACCTTAGGCTATTTCAATCAGACCTTATATGGTTCACCGAACTATCAGGATCCTTCTGTGGTTGCCAATGGCTCTACAAGATTTCAAGGAGTAACCGTTGGTGTAGCTATACCTATTTGGGCTAAGCCTCAGTTAGCAAGAATTAAAGCTACAGATACCTATCAGCAAATGGCTCAGGCAAACCTGGATTTATATCAAAAAAATCTGCAGGGTGAGTATGAACAGGCTTTTCAATCTTATTTGAAGTTTAAAAACAGCCTTGAATATTATGAATTAAATGCATTGCCAACTGCTGATATTATAACCAAAAATGCACTTGCAAATTACCAAAGCGGGAACATCGGCTATATCGAATTTTCACAAGGTCTGAGTAGAGCACTAAATATTCAGACCAATTACTTAGCTATCCTAAGTGATTACAATCAATCTATTATCAACATTGAATTCCTTATCGGAAATAAATAATCTTATTATGAAAAAATCATTATATAAAATAGCAATTATTATAGCAGCAAGTTCTCTTTTATACGCTTGCGGAAAATCATCTGACACATCAGAAACAGAAGAACATCATGAAGAAGAGCAAGGAATAGTTGAGTTAACCAATGCTCAGTTCAAAAGTGCCGGTATCCAATACGGAAAAGTTGAACTTAAAAATTTAAGCTCAACCATTACTGTTAATGGAATATTAGATGCTCCACCTCAAAATATGGCATCTGTTTCAGCACTGATGGGAGGATTTATCAAATCAACGGATTTACTTCAGGGTATGAAAGTAAAAAAGGGACAGATTATTGCAACACTTCAGAATCCTGATTTCATACAGATTCAAACTCAATATCTTGAAAACGTTCAGAAATTAAAATTCCTTGAGTTAGAATATAAGAGACAAGAAGAACTTTCCAAAGAAAACGTTTCTTCTGCCAAAACCTTTCAACAGGTAAGCTCTGATTATTACAGCCTGCAGGCTACTATTGGCGGCTTAGAAGAAAAACTAAAAATTATGAATATTGATCCTTCAACCTTAACAAGGTCTTCGGTCAGAAGTATCGTAAATATTTATTCGCCAATCAATGGATATGTAACTACGGTAAATGTCAACATTGGAAAATTTGTTAATCCACAGGATATTATCTGTGAAATTGTCGACACCAAACATTTGCATGCCGAATTAACTGTCTTTGAAAAAGATATTTCAAAACTGAAAATTGGTCAAAAAATCAGGTTTGTATTGGTAAATGAAAATAATAAAGAACGTACCGCTTCTATTTATTTAATCAATCATCAGATTTCGCCCGAAAGAACTGTGCGGGTACATGCACACATTGATCAGGAAGACCCGAACCTGATGCCGAATATGTATCTAAAAGCGCTCATTGAAGTAGGTGAACAAAAAAAGACAACTGCCTTACCTGAGGAAGCTATTGTAAATATTGGAGAAAAATTTTACATCTTTATCAAAGATGACGAACACGGGAATGAAGATACAGCAACACATAAAGAGACTGAAGAAAAGCATTATGATTCAACGGATATAAAACATGAAGAAGGGCAGTCATTCAGAGTAATTGAAATTCAAAAAGGAATTACTCAGAATGGTTACACAGAAGTAATACTTCCTGAAGGGTTTGAAACAACTCATGAAGAAATTGTTATAAAAGGAGCCTATGCTCTACTTTCAAAAATGAATAATTCAGAAGAAGAAGGACATGCACACTAACCAATAAATTCTATTTCAGTCAATATACACCTAAAAAATATATTAATTGGGTTATTACTGTTAAGTCTGTCACTTACTGTTGGAATGATCGAATTTCATCATTAGTCCTATAACATGGACTGATTACTTTCCGAATGATTCATACAGATATGGGTCCGGTTCATAAATGTGAGATCCGATGCGGGTAAAATATTTGTAGGAGTATATGCTTTCAGCGGTATTATATTTCTTTTTAGTGGGTATTATGATGATACCACTAAAAAGAAATATATTCATAAACTTAATTTTAAAAACAATTTTATAGAAGAATAATTAATAACCGAAAATTATGGCTAAAGACAATTGTAAAAACTGTGACGATCACAGCGAAAATACAAAAGCTGTTTCTGACACTGATAAGCATAACAATAATGACGGGCACGATCACGATGCGATAGACACTGAAGAGGAGGAACTGCAGAGCTGGAAGAGTTACCTTCCTGCTATATGCTCATTTATACTACTAATAGCAGGTATTGTAGCAGACAATCAAGTATCAAAACATAACCGCTTTGAATTCTTTGATGGATATGTCCGCCTTGCATATTACCTCATCCCCTATCTGCTGATCGGATGGTCTGTTTTGAAAAAAGCGTACCGTTCCATATTACGCAAGGACTTCTTTAATGAATTCATGCTGATGAGTATTGCTACACTTGGAGCATTTTACATAAAAGAATATCCAGAAGGTGTCGCCGTAATGTTATTTTACCAAATCGGCGAACTGTTTCAAGATGCAGCTGTCGAAAAAGCCAAACGCTCTATCAAAGCACTATTGGATATCAGACCCGATGAAGTTACAGTATTCCGCAATGGTAAAGCAGAAAAAATAAATCCTGCTGAAGTAGCAATCGGAGAAACCATTCAAATAAAACCGGGTGAAAAAATTGCGTTGGATGGAGAATTACTTTCCGAAAAAGCCTCCTTCAACACCGCAGCTTTAACAGGAGAAAGTCAACCTGATAATAAGTATAAGGGAGAAGCCGTACTTGCTGGTATGATCAATCTGAACACCGTTGCAGAAATAAAAGTATCGGCATTATTTAAGGACAGCAAATTATCCAAAATTCTGCAACTGGTTCAGGACGCTACTGCGAAAAAAGCCAAAACCCAATTATTCATTTCTCGTTTTGCACGAAAGTATACACCTGTTGTAGTACTTGCTGCCATTGGCATTACAGTGATTCCGTATTTCTTTGTAGATCAATATGATTTCAATGATTGGTTGTACAGAGCCTTGGTATTTCTTGTTATCTCCTGTCCGTGTGCGTTAGTAGTATCTATACCTTTAGGATATTTTGGGGGTATAGGTCTTGCCTCGCGTAATGGAATTTTATTTAAAGGTTCCAACTATCTGGATGTCATGACTGAAATCAATACCGTTGTAATGGACAAAACCGGTACATTAACCAAAGGTGTTTTCAAAGTACAACAGGTAGAACCAAGTGAAATAGATAAAGATACATTGCTCCGATTAACAGCTGCATTGGAAGCACATTCCACACACCCTATTGCCAAAGCTGTAGTTGAACATGCAGCAATCAAAGATTTACCTGAGTCAAAAAATATCGAAGAAATAGCCGGACATGGGCTTAAAGGAACGGTTGATGGAAAGCAGGTTTTAGCAGGGAATTCCAAGCTGCTTACAAAGTTTAACATTCCGTTTGATGACAAGATCAACGGCATAACCGACACCATTGTTGTAACAGCTATAGACGGCAAATATGCAGGTTATATTACCATTGCTGACGAGATCAAGGAAGATTCCTCGGAAGCCATTAAAGCTCTTCACAGCTTAGGTATTAAAACAGTAATGCTCTCAGGAGATAAACAGGCCGTAGTAAATAATGTTGCTAAAACAGTTGGTATTGATAATGCTTACGGAGATTTACTACCTGAAGGAAAGGTCGAAAAGGTACAGACCCTGAAAAACGAAGGTATGAAAATAGCTTTTGTTGGTGATGGTGTAAATGACGCGCCTGTTATAGCACTTGCAGATGCAGGGATTGCCATGGGAGGATTGGGCTCTGATGCAACTATTGAAACCGCCGACATCGTTATTCAAAACGATCAGCCATATAAAATTTTTTCTGCTATAAAGATAGGTAAGCTGACCAAACGAATAGTATGGCAGAATATAACACTTGCCTTTGTTGTAAAGGCCATTGTTTTAATATTGGGCGCAGGCGGTGTAGCAACGTTATGGGAAGCAGTATTTGCAGACGTAGGTGTTGCCATGATTGCCATTTTAAATGCAGTACGAATACAAAATACCCAAATATAGAAATTCAATATTCGTTCTTTGTAGCTATTTCGAGAATATCATCTTGAGAATTTACTCCAGTGAAACTATTGAGTCATGGAAAATAGTCTATTAATGAACTGACGTATTATTACTAATTAAGCTTAGTAATAGTTTGAAAATCCATTAAAGGAGAAACAAAAAATCCCCTCCATTCTTAAAATAGAGGGGATTTTTACGAAGGGTAAATGATGGGATTCGAACCCACGACCCCCAGAACCACAATCTGGTGCTCTAACCGACTGAGCTACATCTACCGTTTATTAATTCCCTAACGTTTTAGGGTTTGCAAAAGTAGCAGTTTGGCGTAAATAATACAAATGATAGCTGAAAATTATCTATCAAAATTTAGGCGCATACCCCTTTTTGACTCATTTAACTCACCTTTATGGTATGCCCAATGACCTGATACAAAAGTATCTACAATAGAACTTGAAAACGTTACCCCTTCAAAAGGAGACCATCCACATTTATACAATAAAGAGTCTTTCGTTACTTGAGTAGGCGTCTTTAAATCCACCAAAACCAAATCAGCGAAATATCCTTCACGGATATACCCTCTTCGGTTAATCTCAAACAAGTCTGCTACGTTATGACTCATTTTTTGAGCTATATGCTCCAACGTAATTTTACCCTGTTGATGTTTTTCCAACATAGCCAATAAACTATGTTGAACTAAAGGACCACCCGATGGAGCTTGTGCATAAGGCAATTCTTTTTCCTCTATCGTATGCGGAGCATGATCGGTTGCCACCACATCAATTCTACCATCTAATACTGCTTGCCAAATTGCTTCTCTGTCGCTCGCTTTTTTAACGGCAGGATTCCATTTGATATAATTCCCTTTGGTAGCATAATCTTCATCGCTAAACCATAAGTGATGTACACATGCTTCAGCTGTAATTCTTTTTTCTTTTAATGGAATATCATTTCGGAATAGCTCCAATTCTTTCGCTGTCGAAATATGTAAGATATGTAAACGCGTATTGTGCTTCTTGGCCAACTCCACTGCCTTCGACGAAGAGGAGTAACACGCTTCCGCACTTCGAATCAGCGGATGCATATAAGGCTGTAAGTTTTCTACTCCGTACTTAGCAGTATACTCTTCCATATTTCTCTTAATCATCGGGTCATCTTCGCAGTGCACCGCTACAATGGTCTTTACTTGAGAGAAAATAGATTCTAAAGTTTCTGCATGATCTACTAACATATCACCGGTAGAGGAGCCCATGAAGATTTTCAATCCGCATACTTTAGTAAAATCTACTTTATTGATTTCTTCAATGTTCGAATTGGTAGTTCCCATGAAGAAAGAATAGTTTGCTAAACTCACTTCGGCAGCTCTAGCATACTTTTCTTCCAACAAGTCATAGGTAACGGTTGCCGGCTTGGTATTCGGCATTTCCATATAACTAGTCACCCCTCCTGCCACAGCAGCTCTAGATTCTGTATGAATAGAACCTTTATGCGTTAAGCCCGGCTCTCTAAAATGTACTTGATCATCTATAACTCCCGGCATTAGATACAATCCGGTAGCATCAATCGTTTTGTCAGCAATACGAGAAATTTTGCCTATTTCGGTAATAATATCGCCTTCAATCCACACATCCGCGGTAGTTATTTTACCCTCATTGACTATATTTGCATTACTTATCTTTATCGTTGACATAGTTTTTCGTTATTTTGACCTAAAGTTAATGTCCTAAACACGATTGACCAAGTTGAATTTCGAAGATTTAAAATTAAATAGGCAATTATTAAACGCCATTGAAGAATGTGGGTACACGCAGCCCACTGAAATCCAATACAAAAGCATCCCTCAGGTGCTGGCTGGTCATGATGTGATTGGTATTGCTCAGACAGGTACGGGTAAAACCGCCGCCTATGTACTCCCTATCTTACGAAAATTGAATTATGCTCAAGGTCAGATGCCTAGAGCTATCATTTTAGGCCCAACTCGAGAGTTAGTTCTACAAATTGAAGAAGTGTTCAAGCAAATGGCGAAATACACCGATTTGAGAATTGTAGCCTTATATGGTGGTATTGGCCCTAAAACTCAAATTGAACTAGTAGAAGCCGGTTGTGATATTATCATTAGTACACCGGGACGATTTACTGAATTATATTCCAAAGAGATTTTATTAGTGAAAGAAATCAAAACGATGGTTTTGGATGAAGCTGATAAAATGATGGATATGGGCTTTATGCCTCAACTTAGAAAGATATTAGATGTGATTCCACGTAAGCGTCAAAACTTACTTTTCACCGCTACTTTATCTGAAAGAGTTGAAAAGTTAACAGAAGAGTTTCTGGATTTCCCAATGAAGATTGAGGTGACGCCTCAAGCTACGCCTGCTACTACGGTTGAACAGGTGAAATACGAAACGCCTAACTTACAAACGAAGCTAAATTTACTTTCTCATTTTTTAGATCAAGAAGAAGAATTCAATCGTGTGATTTTATTCGTTCGCACTAGAAAGAATGCCGACATCGTAGAGCATTTAATCCAGAAAGCGTATGGTAGAAATAGCTGTCGTTCGATACATGCAAACAAAGGACAGAACAGCCGATTGAATGCCGTAGCTCAATTCAAAGATGGTGAAGCACGTATTTTAGTAGCCACTGATGTTGCTGCTCGTGGTATTGATATTGAAAAAGTATCTCACGTAATCAATTTTGATGTTCCATTGGTATATGATGATTACGTACATCGTATTGGAAGAACCGGTAGAGCTTTTCAAAATGGTGTTGCTATTAGCATGGTAACACCTGCCGATGTTTTTCACATGGAAAAGATAGAGAAGCTAATTAAAATGAAAATTCCTACTCCTATATTACCGCAGGAAGTAGACATCCCTCCTACACCTTACGAAGAGCAACAAGAAATGAACCGCCAAATTGACCACTTGAAAAAATTGGCTGATCCTACCTACAAAGGAGCATTTCACGACAAAGTTATTCCGAAGAAAAAACCTGCCTTTAAGAAAAACACCAAAAAACGTCGTTAGTCGACACCTTAGAATTGTTCATCTAATTCAACTTGTAAATCATTTACAAAGGTTGAAATTAGTGCCGTATTCAATGAGGATATTATTCCCAAAGCCCACTAAGTTTCTGTTTACCTTAATCCCTTTGGCAATTATATCGAATTAAAGATTCCATAGCTGGTTGAAAGATCCGGAGAGATTTAGGTTCCCCACCTTGCTCTCCGGTTTTATTTTAAGGGGTTTGTAATGCATGCATTATTTTTTGATCACGACCATATATATCGTACATAAAATGCATATCATCATCTACCATTCTACAAGTCCAATAAACAATTAATACCGGAATCTTTTGTTTTAAAACAACCGGGTGATTTTGTTCCGTAGCTACAATTTCATCAATACGCTGTCTGGTAAATCCTTCTTTTTTTAAAATCACTTCAGCAAAGTCTAACGGTTTATACAGTCGAATACACCCATGCGAAAAATTTCGTTGATCTAAACTAAATATCCATTTAGAAGGTGTGTCATGAAAATAAATACTATACGGATTAGGAAACACAAACTTGACTACCCCTAGATCGTTATTAGGTCCTGGCTTCTGTCTGATGGTAAAAGGAAAATAAGTTTCTTTATATGCAGAAAAATCACTTACATAGACAGCTTCATTTCCACGGAACAGTTCCATATGATGTTTAGCAAGGTAATTGGAATCACGTTTCAATCCCGGCAATACCTCTTTTGTAGCTATTGACACCGGAACTGTCCAATAAGGGTTCAGCTCTACTACAGATAACTTAGATGTAAACAATGGGGTTTCGTGTTGTTCTTTTCCTACCACTACATTCGTTTGATGTACAATCGAATCTTTGTTTAAATAGGTAAGTGTATAATCGGCAATGTTCACCAAAATGTATTCATCAGGTAATTTCCCTTTTAGTAACCATCTACATCTTTCCATGTTTACGATGATAGTCCTATACAACCCCTCTTTACTAAAGTTGATACGCTTTAATGTCATCGCATCTATAACACCGGTAGGGTAATAAGACACATGTTTTTGAAAAGTCTTTACTGAATTTTGCAAAGCTAAATCGAATGTATCGTCAATATTATCTACCGCTAAAAAACCAACATTCAACAATCTCTTCTTAATTCGATGAATACTAGTATCCACATCACCCAGTTTCAACTTCTTCTTTTTCGTCTCAATCTGTTCCCATGTAAAATCCTTATTCGAATCCCATTGATATAGCTTAATTAAATTGAATCTCAACTGAGCGTACATTGGATGTGTAGGCCTTATTTTGGGAAGAAGCCCCCATATATCTTTATTTAACAAGTGATGCCAATCTGACATACTTAATGGAATGGGTAAAATTGTTTCATGGTAAGCCCAATCCGGAAATATTTCCCTAGGATTAGTTTCACCATACCATTCATCCACTCCAGCCTTGACAATATTATAGGTTGCATTCACTTCCCAGTAAGCACGTATGGTATCGTTTAATGTTTCCCACTTTTGATTTAATATTTTTAAAGAATCTACATCATAATGCTTGGGCTGTAGTCCATCAAAATACAACGAGTCAAACCAGACTAAAAGCTGCACTCTAGATGCAGAATCAGACCAATAGGAATGATAATTATGTTTGGCATATAAATGACTAACAATGGAATCTTCTATAGTAGATAAACTGTCCGCTTTTGTATAAGCTACAACTTGAGTTTTAATTAAATCGGCTGGAATGTCTTGAGCTTTTACGATTTGATTAATTGTCTCGCTGATTTTACTTTGACAATTAACCGTGAAAAACAGAATAACAAAAAGGGCATATATATGAAAATTGTGCATATTAATTAGAGATTCAACCTCTAATTAACGCAACCAAAAGGACTTAGTCAAATAATTGTGATCCGGGTAATAATGAAATAACAAAGCATTATTAGGCAAATACTCCAAAACCTGATTATAATCCATTTCAGGCAAAACCGGACATCCTAAACTTTTTCCTAGCCTACCTAGTTCTGTTATAGTATTGGGATGAGCATAGGGCGCAGTATGCATTACTATACTACGTTCTTTAGCTTCATCATTAAAATCTTTATCCAAACCATTCAAATAGATTGACTTCCCATGACACCCTACATAAGTACCTTCAATCTTATATAATCCTAAACTTGTTTGTCCGGAATGTATTCTATTAGAAAAACTTGTTGTCGTGTCTCCGCCGCTATGTTTACCATGAGTAACATAGGTTGTCATTACTTTTGTTTGAGTAGGTAAATGATAAATATAAAAACGCTTTACAGAGGATGGTAAACTAAAATCAGCAACAGCTAAATAGTCTACACTATCATTAGTTAATTGAACATACTTCAAGCATGCTTTATATGCACAAATAGAAGCGCTGTCAGATAAAAATGTTTGTTGCTTTTCTGTTAAGATATTCTGCTCTTCGATTTTAGATCTCTTTTTAACTTGAAATGATGTCATAGCTATAACCGCTATGATCAAGACAATAAATGTAAACCCATATGTTATAATAACAGAAGACCTCATATATGTTATAACGAAAAAATGGGTAAATTGATTACTGAAAAAACAAGCCATTTATTACATACTCCAAATGGATATTCAAGGACACAGAGGTTGTAGAGGATTATACCCTGAAAATACACTTATAGCAATGGAAAAAGCGCTGGAATTAGGCGTTACCACGTTAGAAATGGACTTAGTTATTACCAAAGACAAACAAGTCCTAGTGTCACATGAACCATATTTTAATGAAGAAATCACCACCTTACCTAATGGCAATTACATACCTTCCGGGCAGGGTTTAAAATATAATATTTACCAAATGGATTATTCCGAGGTCGTTAAATATGACGTCGGATTAAAATCGCATCCTAGGTTTCCTATTCAGAAAAAAATAGCTGTTGTAAAACCCTTATTTCAGGAAGTATTAAATATAGCCTATGCATTCAATCCAAGTATTCTTTATAATGTTGAAATAAAATCTACACCGGAAACAGATAATACCTACCACCCTTCTGTAAGCGAATATTGTGAATTAGTAATGTATCAAGTACTACAATATCCTAATCCTGAAAAAATCACTATTCAATCTTTTGATTACAGAACGCTAGAGTATCTACATATTCACTATCCTAAACAGCCATTATCCATGCTGAGTGAAAACCTACAACCACTAAGTGATAATCTAAAAAGAATAAGCTTTATACCGAATATATATAGTCCAGATTATAGCCAATTAACAAAAGAAGATATGGAGGTAGCTAGAAAAAACAATATGAAAGTGATACCCTGGACAGTTAATTCCCTTAAAGATGCGGAACCATTATTACAATGGGGAGTCGATGGCATCATCACCGACTATCCCAATTTATTTTTAGAAGAATGAATTTAGCTCTTTCCTTCTTTTTACCATTGTTGCAAAATCCCAATCATATAAAATAGACATACACTCAAGAATGCCTTCTCTCATATCATTCGCTTCTTGAATATTAAAAAACAGATCTCCTGTTCTGCGAATAATAAAATCTTCCGGCTTGCAAATCATTTCAAACTGATCACAGTAATACACCCACGTAGTCATCCACTTAGGGATATCGACAGCTTCTAGTGAAGCAGGTAAATTATGATATAACTTTAAGTATCGAGAAGCATTTGCTCCTAAAATACGGATCATCTTGTTCGCTGCTTTTTCAGGTATTCCAGCTAATTTAAAATTGACTAATTCCTTTTGTGCATACCATCGAAGACCACCTAAACGCTTGATATCACCTCCGAATAACACAGTAGATTCTGTTCTACAAACGGAAAGTGTATATCGATTTTGTAATTTTTTGGCTACAATATCCACTACACGCTCTGCCATTTTTCTATATCCCGTTAATTTACCACCTGCAATGGTAATCAACCCTTTCTTCGAAATAAAAATCTCGTCTTTACGTGATATGGCTGATGGTGATTTACTCTTCTTATCTTTTATCAATGGTCTTAAACCTGCCCATTGACTTTCAATATCTGCTATGGTTAACTGAACACTTGGGAATACTTTTTTCACCGCATGTATTAAATAAATCTTATCATCCACGGTAACTTCCGGCTCTTCTTTAGCGCCTGTGTATGCCGTATCAGTAGTTCCTATATACGTTTTGCCATCTCTTGGAATAGCAAACACCATACGCTTATCCCCCACATCAAAATATACTGCTTGAGCAATTGGTAATTTGGGATGAGGCACTACAATGTGAACTCCCTTAGTTAAGAATAACTTATCTTTATCAGCAGAAACATCTAACGCATCAATATCATCAACCCAAGGGCCGGTAGCATTCACTACACTTTCGGCATAAAATTCATACCGTTCCCCACTTAACTCATCTGTAGCTACCACGCCTTTTACTACATCATCTTTAAAGAGTAAGTTTTCAACTTTTAAATAACTATGTAGTGCTGCCCCATTTTGCTTAGCCGTTTGAGCCACAGCTAAAGTCAAACGAGCGTCATCAGTTCTATATTCGTAATAATAAATTCCACCTGTAACTTGTTCTTTATCTAACAAAGGTTCACGAGAGCAAGTCTTTTGTTTATTTAATACTTTTCTTCTCTCTCTTGACTTAACACCAGCCAAATAATCATACACCCATGTACCAATGGCAGCAAGCCATTTAGACATGCTACCATTTTTCACAATAGGTAATAACATAGGTTCCGAAACAGTAATATGCGGTGCTAATTGATGAACTACGGCACGTTCTCTACCTGTCTCTTTTACCAAATCAAATTCAAATTGTTTTAGATATCGAAGTCCACCATGGATAAGTTTGGTAGATCTGGAAGAAGTTCCGGAAGCAAAGTCCCGTTTCTCAATTAAAAGTGTAGGTATACCGCGCAGTTGTGCGTCCAAGGCAATACCACATCCGGTGATTCCACCACCAATTACTATAAGTCCAAACTTACGGTTCGAGTCTTGAACTAATAAATCTTTTCGCTGTAGAAAATAACTCAAAATCGTATCAATTTAAATTCCCCATTTATTTTTACGACTTGAGAAGGTGAAAGGTTTATTGTCCGGTAGTAGTAGGTAAGGTTTCTACCACTTTTGCTTTCATTTCTACCTGAATCATTGGTGACACAGGATCATTTGAAAACACTTGAAAATATTTTGTCTCCTCCCCAATTCGTGAAGATGTATCGTAAATAACTGTCACTTCAATAAATCCGCCTGATTTAATGGTAGTTTTATCAAAATCCACCTCAATGCATGCACAAGATGTATTTATTTGTTTAATAACCAAATCCGTAGCGCCCGTATTGGTTATTTTCATAACTTTTGTCAACTGCTGCTCTTGCAGTACTGTCCCCCAATCAATCACCATCATCTCAGGCAAAATTTTAGGGGCTGAAGCAAGAACTTCAGGTGTCATGGGTGCAAAATAGTCTTTACAATTTCCGGCAATAGCTATCGTCAACGGTGCTAAATCTTCTTGTGACCACTCTACCGTAATACTTTCCGACCAGTACCCCAATTTATTAATCAACTTAGCATTCACACTTACTTTTATGACCGAATAGGTCTTCCCTTCTAATTTCACAGGACTCAATGCCACGCGAACATATGGAGGTAAATTTTGTTGACTTGCTAATTGTAAAGTGTGATTAGACTGATTGTAAATCGACAATTCTTTATTCACGATATCTTTCGTGGTAAATGTCCCAAAATCAATATAATTTCTTTGCAACCAAACATTACCGTATTGAAAGCCTTTTGTATAAGACCATTGAGCAACAGGAATAGCCTCACCTCCTTTTACAAAACCTTTTACATAAAGTGTTTGAGGAATCTGTAATGTATTTCCATAAATCTTCACAGTACCTGTGAACAAGCCGGTTTTATTAAATGGATCAAATGAAACTTCAATTTTACCATGTCCACCGGGAGCGATTGAATCTTCGCTAAACGAAACAACCAAACAACCGCAAGTTGTTTCGGCACTTTCTAATACAAACCACTCCGGACCCAAGTTAGTAAATTCAAACTGGCGGGAAATCATCCCTCCTAATTCAGTAATAGTACCAACATTATATATTGTATCCTTGAATTCAATGATACCTTTTTCAGAATAACGAACAGAATCCTGAGCATTGGAAATGAACGAAAATATTCCTCCAACGAACAAGCAAATCAAATATAAGTATTTCATAACCTGCTATAAAGATAATACAGTTTTGAGGGCTTTCCTACTCTCATAGGTTAATTAGAACGACAAAAAGATATATTTACTATATTTGCACGAGTTTTAAAATAACATTAATGGCACGCATTTTAACAGGCATTCAAAGTAGTGGAAGACCTCATTTAGGAAATATCTTAGGCGCTATTTTACCTGCCATCGAATTATCCAAAAATCCAACCAACGAATCATTTTTCTTCATTGCTGATTTACACACTTTAACATCTTTAAAGGATGCTGATCAACGCAGAGAAAACACCTATGCTGTTGCTGCGGCATGGCTGGCGTTTGGTTTTGACACGGATAAAAATGTATTTTACAAACAGTCCGATTTACCTCAAGTTTGTGAATTAGCTTGGCATCTTAGCTGCCTAACACCCTACCCGATGTTAGCCAATGCCCATTCTTTCAAAGATAAAAGTTCTAAGCTGTCGGATGTTAATACAGGTTTGTTTACTTATCCTGTATTAATGGCAGCTGATATACTTTTATATCAAGCCAACTTAGTGCCTGTTGGGAAAGATCAAATCCAACATTTAGAAATAACTCGTGATATTGCTTCTGCTTTTAACCACGCCTACGGTGAAACATTTGTTCTACCTGAAGCCAAAGTGGATAATAATGTAATGACCATTCCTGGGATAGACGGACAAAAAATGAGTAAGTCTTACAATAACTACATTGATATTTTTGTAGGCGAAAAAGAATTACTTAAAAAAGTTAAAAGTATAGTAACCGATGCAACACCTCTGGAATCTCCTAAGAATCCGGATACTTGTAATGTATTTAAACTATATCAACTGGTAGCCTCTCCGGAACAAACCAGCGAGATGCGTCAAAAATATGAGCAAGGTGGTTATGGTTATGGCCACGCCAAACAAGCGTTGTTTGATGTATTGTGGAATAAGTATAGTTCTGAAAGAGAGAAGTTCAATTACTTCATGGAAAATAAATCTGAAATAGATAAAAAATTAAAAGAAGGAGCTGAAAAAGCTTGGAACGTTGGTTCCAAAGTATTGAAAGAAGTAAGAGAGAAGGTCGGTTATTGACCTTCTTCCCATACTGTTGTTTGTTTGTCTTTATTGACAATTACTAATCTAATTGGGTTAACACCAAAGATTAATCTAATATTTTTACCCGGAAACTTTTCACATTCAATCATCACACCCTGCTCCGGTTGAATAGCAAATTCGATTGAACCCGATGCATTTTTCTCACCTTGTTTATAGTAAGAACCTATATAAGCTATAGGTAAAAGAACATCATTGTCAGCACCAATTTTCTCATGAACTTTATCTAACACCGCCTCCAAATCATCACCATAATTATCCAAAAAATCATCTTCCATATCATGTAGCTCTTCCTCCACATCATCATAATTCTTGTCATCATAAGTCAAACGGTTTAATTCGTTTTTCTTAATAACAAGCTTTTCTAGGTCCTTATTCAGTTGTTTGTAATTCATACTAGTAAAATCAAGGCTTGAAAATACTAGAATTCCCCCTTTTTTGAAACCCTCTGAGGGATTTTTTCGAAAAAGAAAGAGGATTATTGACCCAATCCCAATTCTTGACAAGAATATGATTTCAAAAACTACCATTCTTTAATAGAAAATAATATATTTAATACCTTAATATTTTACAGAATTTTATGATGAGTACGATGAACGCGCTGGAGAAAATAGATACTACTACCAAAGCAAAAATTGAAACTTGGTTAAATGGTTCATACGATGCTGAAACCAAAGAAAAAATCAATCAATTGATTCAAGAAGGGAAAGAGGATGAACTGATTGATAGTTTTTATAAAGATTTAGAATTCGGCACCGGTGGATTGCGCGGTATCATGGGTGTGGGTTCCAATAGAATGAACAAATACACCATTGGTATGGCTACTCAAGGTCTTGCTAATTATTTGAAGAAAAATTTCCCTAACGAGCAAATCAAAGTAGCCATAGCTCACGATAGTAGAAACAACTCTCCTTTCTTTGCGAAAGTAACAGCAGATGTTTTTGCAGCTAACGGTTTTAAAGTATTCTTCTTTGAAGCCCTACGCTCTACTCCTGAATTATCATACACTATTCGTCACTTTGGTTGTCACTCCGGAGTAGTATTAACAGCTTCTCACAACCCTAAAGAATACAACGGTTACAAAGCTTATTGGAATGACGGTGCGCAAGTTATTGCCCCACACGATAAAAATATCATCAAAGAAGTTCAATCGATTACAAGCGTTGATGAAGTAAAATTCAGCGGCAATAGTAATCTAATTGAGACTATCGGCAAAGAAGTTGACCAAGCCTACTTGAGTGAATTAGTAAAACTTTCTATTTCGAAAGATGCTATTCAAAGACAAAAGAACATGAAGATTGTTTTCACTCCAATACACGGTACAGGAATCGTGTTAGTACCGGAAGTGCTAAAACAATTTGGATTTGAAAGTGTTACTGTAGTTCAAGAACAAGCTACACCGGACGGCAACTTCCCTACAGTTGTTTATCCCAATCCGGAAGAGAAAGAAGCCCTTAGTATCGCTGTTAAAAAAGCTCAAGAAATCGATGCCGATCTAGTATTAGCAACAGATCCGGATGCTGATCGTGTTGGTATCGCTATCAAAAACAACAAAGGAGAATTCCAATTGCTAAACGGTAACCAAACAGGTAGTTTACTTGTATGGTATATGTTACAAGCATGGAAAAATGCTAATAAATTAACTGGCAAAGAATTTACAGTAAAGACGATTGTAACAACCGGATTAATTGAAAAAATATCTCAAGCTTACGGAGTAAAAATGTACAATACCTTAACCGGTTTTAAATACATAGCTGCACTTATTCGTGAATTAGAGGGTAAAGAACAATTCATTGCCGGCGGTGAAGAAAGTTACGGTTACTTAATCGGAGATAAAGTAAGAGATAAAGATGCTATTGCATCCTGTGCATTCATCGCTGAAATGGCAGCCTATGCAAAGGATCAAGGTAAATCATTATTTGAAAACTTAATTGACATGTATGTTCAATTTGGTTTCTACAAAGAGAACTTGATTTCTCTTACTAAAAAAGGCAAAACCGGTGCTGAAGAAATTCAACAGATGATGGCTGATTTAAGAGCTAATCCTCCTAAATCTCTTAGTGGATCTGCTGTTGCATGGATGTACGATTATGCTAATCAAAAAGCAACCAATGTAAAAACCGGTGCTACTGAAGAGATTAAACTTCCGAAAGAAAACGTATTACAATTCTTAACAGATGACGGAAGCTTAGTATCGGCGAGACCTTCCGGTACGGAACCAAAAATCAAATTCTATTTTAGTGTGAATGAACCATTGCCAAATGCTTCTCAATATGAAGCCGTCAATCAAAAACTAGACGCTAAAATTGAAGGACTTATCAAAGATTTAAAATTGAAATAACACAAAAAAAGCCCCCACCAAATCGGGGGCTTTTTTATTATTTTATCTGTCTCGTCCTGAAATAAGTTGACACAAACAAGTCAAACTTATGGAAAACAAAGGAAGAAGAGTTTATGTAAAGCGGACTCAAAAAGATTACAGTTTAGTCTTCAAGCTACAAATAGTAGACGAAGTAGAAAAAGGGCTTTTAACCTATAAAGAAGCACAGTTTAAGTATGGTATCCAGGGCAGAAGTACGGTTTTGGTTTGGTTACGAAAACATGGTAGATTAGATTGGTCAGAATCTACTGAAATGAAAAAGAAACCTACCCCCGATAAAAAGATAAAAGATCTGGAACGCAAGCTCAAGCGTCTGGAGCAGGAGAAAGAGATTCTCAATCGAGCGATTGATATAGCCGATCAACAGTTTGGCACAGAGATCCGAAAAAAGTATTTGCCCCTCTCACAAGAAGCTTCCAAAGAGCAGGAGCGAAAAAAAGACTCTTCACAGTAAAACAGATTGCTTCTACTTTAGGCTACAGCCGTCAGTATCTTTATAAAAAGAGAAAACAAGAACAATTAATAGCCGAACAGAGCAAGAAAATAAAAGTGATATCAGAAGAGCAAAGGAAGCTATTACCTAGACTTGGCGGTAAAAAGCTGTATCATCAGATAAAACCAATACTACTAAGAGACGGTGTAAAACTCGGACGAGACAAGTTTTTTGCTGTGCTTAGAGAACATGATATGTTAATCAAACCACAGCGCAGATATATTCAAACTACTATCTCGAGGCATTGGATGAGAAAATACCCAAATATTGTAAAGGGATTAAAAATAGAAAGACCGGAACAGGTTTGGGTAAGTGATATAACTTATATAAAAACAGATGAAGGTAATTGTTATTTAAATTTAGTAACAGATGCTTTTAGCCGAAAGATAATGGGCTATTCCTTAGCTAATTCAATGGATACAGATGCAATGATAAAAGCGTATGAGATGGGATTAAAAAAGCGAAAGTATCCTCAACTCCAACTTATTCATCACTCTGATCGAGGTCTACAATATTGCAGTAAAGAGTACGTAGCATTATCTAGCAAAAACAATATTAGAATTAGTATGACCGAAGATTCAGACCCTTATGAAAACGCCTTAGCAGAGAGAATGAATAGGACTTTAAAAGAAGAATTTGGGTTAGGTCAGAAATTAAAATCAATGCTACAAGCTGAAATATTAGTCTATGAAGCTGTTAAATTATACAATACCATAAGACCTCATCTTTCATTAAAAATGAAAACACCTGAAATGGTTCATTAATGAAAAATCCCAGCTACTTTTGTAACTGGGATCTATTTTAAAATCTGTCAACCTATTTCAGGACGATTCAATCCTACTACTCTTCTAAAATTCACTCCATTTTTCAAGTATTCTTACCTAGACACGACCCAACAAAACGCAAATATTTGATTTTTAATAAATTACAACCGTTTCATCTTTCTCCAGTTGGGTACAACTAAAACCTTTAAATATTCATTTTTAGCCAAAAAATGATGAAATTGCACCTCCTTTCCAAAATCCAATTTGGGAAGTATCAAAAACGTTTAAAGTAGCAAGGAGTTAAACATGGAGACGACTGAAAAAGTCATTTATTATGTCATCGATTTTGACAGCACTTTTACTCAAGTAGAAGCTTTGGATGAATTGGCTGCCATATCATTAGCTAGTGATCCAAAGAAAAATGAAATCATTCAACAAATCATCGATTTAACTAATAGTGGCATGGAGGGTAAGAGCTCCTTCGCTGACAATCTTCAAAAAAGATTACAATTGGTTAAAGCTAACAAATCACACCTTCCGAAGTTAATTGAAACTCTTAAAGGAAAGGTTTCTGCATCTGTTATTCGTAATAAAGCATTCTTCTCCGAATTTAAGGAGCAAATCTATATTGTATCCGCAGGGTTCAAAGAATTCATTGTGCCTGTAGTAAAAGACTTCGGTATTCCTGAAAGTCACGTGATGGCTAATACCTTCCTATTTGACAACGATGGAAACATTGTAGGTTGTGACACCAACAATCCATTAAGTCAAGACAAAGGTAAAATCAAGTTAATGCAACAAGTAAAACTTGATGGCGACGTACACGTGATTGGTGATGGCTATACAGATTATGAAATCAGAGAAGCAGGCTTAGCTACTAAGTTCTACGCTTTCACGGAGAATGTATCTAGAGCAAGTGTTACTGCTAAAGCTGACACCATCGCTCCTAGCTTTGACGAAGTTTTATTCCAAGAAAAACTACCTAGAGCTATCTCCTACCCTAAGAATAGAATTAAAGTATTATTACTTGAAAACGTTCATGCGGAAGCTAAACGTTTATTCAATCTAGAAGGCTACACAATTGAGGTGGTACCTTCCGCGATGGAAGAAGAAGAATTGATTGAAAAAATCAAAGACGTATCGATCATCGGTATTCGCTCAAAAACGAACATTACAGCTAAAGTATTAGAGAATGCAAACAAGCTAATTGCCATAGGTGCATTCTGTATCGGGACTAACCAAATTGATTTGAAAGCTGCTGTTAAAAAAGGTGTAGCAGTATTCAACGCTCCATTCAGCAACACTCGTAGTGTGGTTGAATTAGCGATTGGTGAAATCATCATGCTTTACCGCAGAACATTAGAGAAGAGTATGCAAATGCATACCGGTAAGTGGGATAAATCCGCTAACAACTCTTTTGAAATCCGTGGTAAGAAATTAGGTTTAGTTGGTTATGGTAACATCGGTACTCAATTATCAGTAGTAGCTGAAGCGTTGGGTATGGAAGTTTACTATTACGATATCGTTGAACGCTTATCTCTTGGTAATGCTAAAAAATGTAACTCTTTAAAAGAATTACTAAGCATTGCAGATGTTGTTTCATTACACATCGACGGTAGAGCTTCTAACAAGAACTTAATAGGTAAAGAAGAGTTTGCTATGATGAAAGATGGTGTCATCTTCTTAAACTTAGCACGCGGACCGGTTGTAGACCTAGAGGCATTAGTAGAGAACCTAAAATCAGGTAAAATATTAGGTGCCGGATTAGATGTATTCCCTTACGAACCTAAAAACAATGCGGAAGAATTCATCAACGTTGTAAGAGGCTTACCAAACGTAATTCTTACTCCACATATTGGTGGTTCTACTGAAGAAGCTCAATTCAACATTGGAAACTTTGTACCTAGTCGTATCATCGATTATATCAACAATGGGACTACGCTTCATAGCGTAAACTTCCCTAACATTCAGTTACCTGAATTACATGATGCACATCGATTCATGCACTTACATGAAAACCAACCTGGCGTATTAGCACAGCTGAACAACATTTTTGCTAAACACAACATTAATATTTTAGGTCAATACCTTAAAACAAATGAACAAGTTGGTTATGTAATTACAGATGTTGCAACTGAGTATGACAAAGAAGCACTGAAGGAATTAAAAAACATACCTGGAACGATACGTTTCCGACAACTATATTAATTGATATAAAGAGTCGCTTGTGCGACTCTTTTTTATTCTCACAATAAAACTAACGAAAGTGGCAAACAATAAAATTTATTTTACTCCGGGTCCTTCTGAATTATACCCTACTGTAAGAAAACATATTGAAACAGCATTAGATGAAAAGATAGGTGTTATATCTCACCGTAGTAAAACGTTCATCGACTTATATAAAAATACAACTGACAACCTTCGTAAACTTTTACAATTACCGGATAACTTCCAGATTCTATATCTTTCCTCTGCCACAGAGATATGGGAACGTATTATCCAAAATGCTGTAGAGAAAAAAACATTCCATTTAGTAAATGGCTCTTTCTCTAAAAGATTCTATGAATTTTCAGGAGAGTTAGGTAAAGAGGCTTATAAAATTGAATCAAAATTAGGTGAAGGATTTTATCCGAAAGACATCACCGTTCCGGCAGATGCAGAGATTGTATGTATCACACATAATGAAACTTCTACAGGTGTATCTATGCCGGTGGAAGATATTAATACTTTTAAAGCTAAAAATCCTAATGCTCTAATCTATGTGGATGCGGTTTCTTCTTTACCCTACCCTGCATTAGATTATTCTAAAATCGACTCCGTGTTTTTCTCTGTTCAAAAATGTTTTGGATTACCTGCCGGTCTTGGCGTTTGGATTCTTAACGACAGAGTAATTGCTCGCGCAGAAGAGTTAAGTAAAAAAGGAGTTGGAATAGGCACTTACCATACGATTCCTTCATTATTAAGCAAAGCAGTTGCACATCAAACTCCGGAAACACCTAATGTGTTAAGCATATTCTTACTTGGTAAAGTAGTGGAAGACATGTTAAGCAAAGGTGGTGCTGATGCATTACGTAAAGAAACTGAAGCGAAAGCAAAACTAGTTTACGACTATGCAGCTACTAGCAAAGTATTTTCAAATGGTGTAGAAGACGCTCGTTTACGTTCACAAACCACCATTGTACTAAATACCACCATGCCACCGGCTGAGGTAAATAAAATTCTTGAACCATATAACATGGCGATTGGCGCCGGTTATGGTAGCAAAAAAGAATCTCAGATTAGAATTGCCAACTTCCCTGCACATAGTGTAGAGCAAATGAAACAGTTGGTAGAAGTATTAAAAGAAAAAATCGGATAATTATGTATAACGTAGGCGACTCATACGAACACACATTCAACTTTACTCAAGAGCAAGTTAATCAATTTGCTGAGTTATCCGGTGACAAAAACCCGATTCACTTAGATGCAGAATATGCTGCTAAAACACCTTTTAAGAAACCTATTGTGCATGGTATCTTTTCAATGGCTGTTATCTCCAAAGTGATGGGCATGGAATTTCCAGGGGAAGGAACTATATACTTAAAACAATTAGTCGAGTTCAAACGACCTATTTATATGGACACTACATACAAAGTAGTTACGGTATTCAAAGAGGTAAATAGAGACAAACATACAGCTGTAGTTCAAACAAATATTTTAGATGCCACCACCGGTAAAGTACATTTACAAGGTGAAGCTACGATCATGCATCCAACCAAAATATAATGGTACGTTTAGAATACATTAAGCTTTGGTTTCAGTTCAAAAAGAACTTAGTAAACCGCCTAGGACCTGGTTTTTTATTAATTTCTGTGATATCAGCAGCGTTGATTGTATTACACACAAGTAGTACAATTTACCATGATTTCAATATGAAAATTAGCGCTGCGCTACCCGGCTATATGGGAGCTGCTCTAGGTTTGCTTTTAGTATTCAGAAACAATACAGCATATGACAAATGGTGGGAAGCTAGAAAAGAAGTAGGCTCCCTAGTCAACACCAGTCGAAATGTAGCTTTAACAATTAATGCCCTTCTTCCGGAAAACAGTCCAATTCGACAAGAATTCGGTCAATTAATTATCGCATTTGTATATAGCTTAAAAGCCCATCTTCGTGATCAAAAAGACGACGAATGCTTACAAGAACTTCCTGAAAAATACAGAAGTATGATTCAAAAAGCTCAGCATCGTCCGAATATCATATGTAACATAATGATGCATAAGATTGAGCTATTACAAGAGCAAAAAGTAATTTCTGATATTCAGCAATCTGTATTAATAGAGAAAATACAGCTTTTAATAGATATTTTAGGAAAATGTGAAAGAATAAAAAACACACCAATTCCGATGGCATATATGATTTTGTTGAAATTTTTTATTAATATATATGTTATTATCCTCCCTTTTACTTTGGTGGATGATATCGGATGGTTTGCCATTCCTATTATTTGGCTTTTATACTACTTATTAATGAGTATTGTGATTACTGCCGAAGAAATAGATGAACCATTCGGAAATGATTTAAACGATTTAGCAATGGATAAAATATCCAATAATATTCGTTTAAATGTGATAGAGATTATCTCTACATAACCACATTGAACATGGGTATACTTTTCAGAAAGGTCATATCATTCTGTATTTTATTTTTTCTCATAACACAGTTAGGTTATGCTGAGAAAAGCATGTATTATTTTTTTACGGAGAAAGAAATCTCTAACGAAAAAGTACTAGAGCGATTCAAAACAGGGGATTCTGATTTATATCCTAGTTCCATAATCAATCTTAACTTTACAGACTCATCCGCATATTGGTTATACATACCTCCTATTTCAATTAATGAAGAGGCACATTACTTCATTAATCAAAATTCAGGATTTGATTCTATTGTTGTATATCAGTTAATCAATAATGAATTAACTCAAATTGACGAGTTTGGGTTAAAAGTTAAATACAAGAAGAATATCAATAACCCTAATTATTACTCTTATGATTTGAGTTACAACGAACATTATTTTATTAAATACAAAAATGCTTCTAGAGCAGGTGTATCGTTTGATATTTTTTCCTATCAAGAATTAATACATTTTCTAACTATAGAAAAGCTAAAGACCGGAATTTATTGGGGCTTTTTATTAATCATGGCCATTATGGTATTGATGTTTTACAGTCAGGTTAAAGAGCCCATCTATATAGCTTATTTCGGATTTATTGTAGGTTTGTTTTTAATTAGTTTTAGTATTAGAGGCTATACTTACGCAGTATTTTTTCCCAATCATCCGGAATGGAATTATTATAGATATGGAATCATTGCACTAAGCGCTAGTTTCACTGTTTGGTTTGTATATTATTTTTTGGATGTAAAAAAATACTATCCCCCTTTAGCAAAATTATATAAATACCTTTTTGCAGGCTTTACATCAATTTTTGTTTTCAATTTCTTCAGTACTCCAGATCGTACACTATATTTTATACAATTAGTAGGTTTAATTCAAGTTACTACATTTCTAACAACAGCAATTATAGTATATCGAAAAGGTAATAACATGGCTATATTTTTCATTGTAGGATGGATAACCTATTTATCTGCATCTATTTATTTGTCTCTCGCAACACTAAAATTAGCACCCACATTCAAATGGACTAATTATTCATTAGAATACGCTTCTGCTATTGAAATAGCCTTCTTCTCTTTTGCCATCGCTGAACGATTCAAGAACTATAAGTTTGCAGAAGCTCTTAAACAAAAAGAATTAATCAATGTATTACAGGAACGCGAAATTCTTTTAAATCTTCAAAATGAAAACCTAGAGAATGAAGTAAAAAGAAGAACAGAGGAAATACATAATCAAAACTTACAACTTCAACATTTGAATAAAGACCTAAATCTTATAGTTGAAGACAGGACTACCGATTTAAAAAAATCTCTTTTAGACAAAGAGAACACTAATAATCAATTACAACAATTCACCTATATCACCTCGCACAATCTAAGAGGACCAATTGCAAGTTTAAAAGGGTTAATGAATCTATACCACCATAGTACTGACCCGGCAGAAAAAGAACATTTAGTGAATAAACTAGGAGAAGTAATTGAAACAATGAATTTGGTTCTTACGGATTTAAATGATATTCTCACTCAAAAAGACATTGCTTCTCAACCAAAAGAAGAAATAAACATAAAAGAATTAGTTCAAGAAATCCGTAGCTTATTAAACTACAACGACTATCATATCCATTTTGATTTACAGAACACGAGTCCTATCATTGGTATTCGAGCATTTTTCCATAGCATCTTATACAACATCATAAGCAATGCTATTAAATATAAAAAAGAAAATCAGTTAGCAGAAATCTCCATCTCTTCTTACGAAGAACGCAACAAGCTCTTTATTAAAATTGCTGACAATGGAATTGGTATCGACCTAAAGAAACACTCGGAAAAGATTTTCGGGTTCTACAAACGCTTCAATCAAGTAGTAGAAGGTAAAGGTATAGGTCTATTTATTACTAAAACCCAAATAGAATTGATGGGCGGAAAAATTTCGGTAGATTCTACACCAAACATAGGAACTACATTTACTATAGAACTACCGATTATAAGACTTTAATTATTAATTAGCGCTTTTCAGATACGCTACAATTGAATCTCTAATATCTGTAAAGGTTTTTCTTAACAGTTCTTCATTTTCCTCCAATAATGTAACACGGAATCCTTTTAAGTCCGAGCAAAAAGACGATATTGGAACTACACAAATACCTTTTGCACCTAATAGATAATAAACAAATCGCTTATCTAAATCTATTCCCGGTTCAGCCACCCACTTTTCAACCAACGCTCTATTCGGATCACTCTCTATAGGCAACGTTTGACGGTCATTTAATACACCCTCTTTAAATACAATCGTATTGTAGAACGCACCATAGGTTGGGTTGAATCTTAATTGTGGTACTTGCCCTAAGATATCGGAGATAATTTGACTTCTTCTACCAATCTTATCATTTAACTCTTTACGATAAGGTAAATATCTCGGATCAGACATAATTTTAGGAATCGCTAATTGAGGCAAAGTGGTAGAACACACCTCAATCATTTTTGCATTATCCAATGCTGAACAGAATTTATCAAAATCTACATCTTTACCACGGTTGTAGTATTCCATCCATCCACAACGAGAACCCGGCCATGGAAACTCTTTGGATATACCTTTCATGGCAATTCCGGGAACATCTTCAATTACTTCCGCTAGAGAATATGCTTTTGCTCCGTTGTAAGTGATGTTTAAATAAATCTCATCACTTAAAATAAATAGATTAAACTCTTTAGCAATCTGTACTATCTTCTTCATCACATCCAGTGGATACACCATACCTGTGGGGTTATCCGGATTGATGATTAGAATACCTATGATATTCGGATTGTATTTTACTTTATTATATAAATCATCTAAATCAGGATACCAATGGTTATCCGGATCTAATTTATAAGTCAATGGTTCTTGATGAGCGTGTGCCGCCTCTGCTGAAGAGTGTGTAGAATACGCAGGTGACGGACCAATCACACGAAGATTAGAATTGATAAATTGATATGCCTTAGCAATCGCATCCCCTAATCCATTAAAGAATAATATATCGTCTGCCTTAATTTGTGCTCCACCTTTTTGGTTATTCAAATCGGCTAAGAAACGGCGAGTTTCAATAACCCCTTTGGATGGACAATAGCTATATGAGGCATTATCTTTAGCTAAATCAGAAATAATATCACGCATCCACTCCGGCACTACATTGTGCTTACGAATAGGATCCCCAATATTCTCCCAGGTAATTTCTTGACCATTACGGTTGATTAAGTCTGCCTTCTTTACGATTTCTCGAATTTCGTAACTTAATTCTTTAGCTCCTTCACTTAGTATTTTATGACGCATGCGATAGTAAAATAATCTGCGAATATACTAAACTTGAGCGTGTTTTTATGAACGTCGTGAACTTAGTATGCATTGAAAAACAATCGATCTTAAACAGAACAATATTTGGCATGTTAAATATTTTAAAATATTTTCAGAATTTTATTTTGTTTTAAAAACAAAATATCTCATATTTACATCACCAAACTTTTATAGTCTGGTTTATAAAGAACGAAGGGAGAGATTAGGCTCTAAGAACTTCTGGCAACCTGCAAGGCAAGGTGCCCCATCCTACCCATGTTGGACCCATAAACTTTAGACCATTATGACAAATTGCAAATTTGACTTCCTAACCTTTAAGTTTAACCGCTTAACCCCTCCGGCCACTCCTTTCATCACAAGCTCTGTAGGCTATTATGTTTTACGCAGAATCCCTTCTAAAGAATTCAATATCGTAAAACCTCAAACATCCTTAAGAGACATTAACATTGAGATTGCCGGAGCTATCACTCAATTTCATTACAGCGACAACAAAACTTACTCTATCACTTTCAACTAAGTGATACGTACAAAGATACGTACAACTCACACCTGTACGTATCTTTCATTTATTTTTTATACCTTAGTACAAGTTATGTCTTCCTCTTTAGATGATATGCCGGCTTATGAGCACTTTCAAGATGCACTAGATGCAATGGCATCTGTTTATTCTGTTAGCGCTGTAGAAAAATCGATTATCAACGAGTGGATTGAGTACATCACTTTTACCTTATGTATATCTACTCCTGAAGGAATAACCGTTGAAATCTGGGATAAGTATATAAACAATGATTCCGAGAAAAAAACAATCTTGGGGGCTTTTCTACAATTTATAAATCAATCAAGAGAACTTCATTTAAAATTCAACCACCTACTATAAGACTTTTATGGATGTAAAACTAACGCTTAAACTAGACGAAGATGTGATTCAAAAAGCAAAGTTGTTTGCTCAGGAACACAATACTAGTTTATCTAAGTTAATTGAAAATTATTTACAAAAATTAACTAGCGACCACGATCGTGATGAGATTATCACGCCTATAGTAAAGGAACTTAGCGGCATTCTAGATGAAGCAAGCATCCAACACTTTAATTCATCTAATAAAACATCAACTAAAAAATAATGGCTAAACCGGAACGCATTTTTGTAGATACAGATATCATCTTAGACCTTCTGGCTAAAAGAGAACCACACTACTCACACGCTGCTACTTTATTTTCTTTGGCAGACCTTAATAAAGTAGAGCTTTGTATCTCTCCTCTTACTTACTACACCATTAGTGATATTATATTTCAACAAAGTAGTTCTAAAAAATCTAGAATGAATCTAATGAAACTAAAAACATTAATTACTTTTTTACCGGTGAATGACCGCATCATTGAACTTACTCTTACATCTAACTTTAAAGATTTTGAAGAAGGGATTCAGTATTACACCGCACAGGAATACAACATCAAAACTTTAATTACTCGCAAACTGAAAGAATACAAGTCGGCTGAGATAACGATACTTACTGCCGAGCAATATTTAAAAGGATAAAATATAATTGGTATAAAATAAAAAAGCCCTAAGAAATCTTAGGGCTTTTTAGTTACACAGGAGCTGTAAGGGAGGGATTCGAACCAACTCACGGGGAAGTTAGCTGCAGCACACGGATTAGTGGTCAACCCTAGCTTGTGTGCATTATGCTGCGTTTATCCTTTGATCCCCACCCCCGAGACAGGAGGGCACGTCTGCCAATTTCGTCACCTTACAGTATAATTGTCCGACCGACAACAATACAAAAGTAATACATCAGCTATTTTATTGCAAATTTTATTATAAAATATTTTTATTATTAGTATTTTTTCAAAATTATTTAACATATATTACAATTATCTAAATTAAACCTATCAAAAATGAGCCTAAATTCAGAAATTGATAAAGTGGATTTGCAAATTCTTCAACTATTAATGGAAGATGCCTCCCTACCCTATACTGAAATTGCCAAAAGAGTAGGTGTATCCGGAGGTACTATTCACGTTCGTATGAATAAACTTACTGAACTAGGCATTGTCAAAGGCACTCATTTGGATATAGATTATGCACGACTAGGTTATGATGTAACGGCATTTTTGGGCATTTACCTAGACAAATCCGAGTTTTATGACAAGGCTGTCAGCGAGTTACGAACTATCCCCGAAGTAGTCACCGTTCACTACACCACCGGAAACTATAGCATGTTTGTCAAAATCATCTGTAAAGACACGACCCATCTACGTGAAGTGTTGCATGATAAGATCCAAAAAGTCAGCGGAATCCAACGTACTGAAACCATGATTTCCTTGGAAGAATCCATCAACCGACGATTAGACATCTCCCCTTTGAAATAAGCCTAAAATATTACAAATCATTAGTATCCATTTCTTGCATTTTTTTCAAGAAATGAACTTATAATCCTCAAAATTGTTCTATTTTTGTAGACTAGAATTAGTCTAAATTAAACAGTCGATTGCATGAGCGACAGCAACAAAGTTTTAGAGGAAATAACCAATTCGGAATACAAATGGGGGTTTGTTACCAACATTGATTCTGAAAATGCTCCTATGGGTCTTAATGAAGACATCGTTCGTTTTATTTCTGCAAAGAAAAATGAACCGGAGTGGTTATTAGAGTGGAGATTAAAAGCATTTCGTCATTGGTTGACAATGGAAGAGCCACAATGGCAAAATGTCACATTCCCGAAAATCAATTATCAAGATATTATTTACTACTCAGCACCTAAGCAAAAAATCAATCCAAAAAGCTTAGATGAAATTGATCCTGAGTTAAGAGCTACGTTTGAGAAACTTGGTATTTCTTTAGACGAGCAAAAAAGATTAACAGGTGTAGCAGTAGATGCTGTGATTGACTCGGTATCAATTACCACCACTTTCAAAGATAAACTTTCTGAATTAGGTATCATCTTCTGCTCATTAAGTGAAGCGGTTCATGATCACCCTGAATTAGTAAAAAAATACATCGGTAGTGTAGTGCCAATGACCGACAACTATTTTGCAGCTTTAAACTCGGCTGTATTTAGTGATGGTTCTTTCTGCTACATTCCTAAAGGCGTTCGTTGCCCTATGGAATTATCTACGTACTTCCGTATTAACGCAGCTAACACAGGCCAGTTTGAACGTACATTAATCGTTGCAGATGATGCAAGTTACGTTTCTTACTTAGAAGGTTGTACTGCTCCTATGCGTGATGAAAATCAATTACACGCTGCCGTAGTAGAATTAATTGCTATGGAAAAAGCAGAGATTAAATACTCTACTGTTCAAAACTGGTACCCTGGTGATAAGAACGGTAAAGGTGGTATTTACAACTTCGTAACTAAACGTGGTATCTGCTCAGGGAATTATTCTAAAATTTCTTGGACTCAGGTTGAAACAGGTTCAGCTGTAACTTGGAAATACCCTAGCTGTATATTAAAAGGTGATTACTCTATCGGAGAATTCTACTCCGTAGCTGTCACTAACAACTACCAACAAGCTGATACCGGAACTAAAATGATTCACTTAGGTAAACACACTAAGTCTAGAATTGTATCTAAAGGTATCTCTGCCGGTAAATCACAAAACAGTTATAGAGGTTTAGTTAAAGTGGCTAAACGCGCCGAAGGTTCTCGTAACTTCTCTCAGTGTGATTCCTTATTAATGGGCGACCAATGTGGTGCTCATACCTTCCCATATATTGAAGTAGACAACAACAACTCTACAGTAGAGCACGAAGCTACTACATCTAAAATTGGGGAAGATCAAATCTTCTATTGTAACCAACGCGGTATTGATACGGAGAAAGCGGTAGCCTTAATCGTTAACGGTTACTGTAAAGAAGTATTAAACCAATTACCTATGGAGTTTGCGGTAGAAGCACAAAAACTATTAGCTATTTCCTTAGAAGGTAGCGTAGGTTAATCCAAAGAAGAATATCACACAACAATTAATAAAACCAGATGAGGTTGAATTATCAAACTTAAACCATCATCCCGAAATGAAACGATCTATGTTAAGTATAAAAAATCTACAAGCTAGAATTGAAGAGAAAGAAATCTTAAGAGGCATCAACCTTGAAATTAAACCAGGTGAAGTACACGCTATCATGGGCCCTAACGGTTCAGGTAAAAGTACTTTAGCATCTGTACTTGCCGGTCGCGAAGACTACGAAGTAACAGGTGGCGAAGTTAACTTCAACGGTAAAGACTTATTAGAATTATCTCCTGAAGATCGTGCTAGAGAAGGTGTATTCTTAGCTTTCCAATATCCGGTTGAAATCCCTGGGGTTTCTACTATCAACTTCATGAAAACAGCCGTGAACGAAGTTCGCGAGTACCGTGGTCAAGATCCATTGGACGCTGTATCTTTCTTAAAATTAATGAAAGAGAAAATGAAGTTAGTAGAGATCGATGAGTCTTTATTAAAGCGTTCTTTAAACGAAGGTTTCTCCGGTGGTGAAAAGAAACGTAACGAGATTTTCCAAATGGCTATGCTTGAACCAAAGTTAGCTGTATTAGATGAAACGGATTCCGGATTAGACATCGATGCGCTTCGTATCGTAGCTACCGGCGTTAATAAATTAAAATCAAAAGACAATGCAGTGATCGTGGTTACTCACTACCAACGACTACTAGATTACATAGTTCCGGATTACGTGCACGTATTATACAAAGGAAGAATTGTAAAATCAGGCACTAAAGAATTAGCCTTAGAATTAGAAGAAAAAGGCTACGACTGGATCAAAGCAGAAGCAGACGCTGTATTGTAATCAAGAGACACAACATGGAATTAAAAGAATCATTAGTTCAACATTATAAAAATCTTAAATCCGATGTTCTATCTGATTTAAGAAAGGATGCTATTACCAATTTCGAGGTAGTAGGTTTCCCTACAGTGAAACACGAAGAATGGAAGTACACTAACTTAAAGCAATCTTTAACCAAAGCGTACGCTATCCAACCTGCTTCTACTGTTACTAAGAATGACATTCAATCAATCGTAGAAAAAGGTCCTAAAGGATTTTCTCTAATATTTGTGAACGGTATCTATCAACCGTCACTTTCTACGTTCGATTCTTCAGCTGTTGAAGTTAAAAACTTCCAAGAAGAGTCTGCATTGGTTCAAAAATACTTTGGTAAAAACTTACCATTCAGCGATAGCATGATTTCTTTGAACTTAGCATTTGCTACTCAAGGAACAGTGATTCGTGTAAAGAAAGGCAAAGCTGCTGAACAAGCTATCATCTGTTACTTTATTTCAGATGCTCGTCAGCACGATGTACTAGTACAACCTTCTATCTTAACTGTAGTAGAAGAAGCTGCTCAAGCTACCATCGCTGAGATTTACCATACACTAGGAAGTAACACTTCCTTTACGAACGTATTTTCTCATACTGTAGTAAAACAAGATGGTTATTTAGAATCTTACAAGATTCAAAACGATTCCGACTCTTCTGTACAAGTAAACAACACTCAATTAGTTCACGAAGCTAAGTGTGTGACTAACACTACTACGATTACTGTTGGTGGCGGATTAATCAGAAACAGTTTATCGATTGCTTTAAATGCTGAATACAATGAAGCTCATCTGAACGGATTGTATTTAACAAACGGTTCTATGCACGTAGACAACCATACCTTGGTAGATCATGCGATGCCAAACTGTTACAGCAACGAATTATACAAAGGTGTATTGAACGGTAAATCTACCGGAGTATTCAATGGTAAAATTTGGGTTCGTAAAGACGCTCAAAAAACCAATGCTTTCCAGTCGAACAAAAACGTTCTTATTTCTAAAGAAGCGTCAGTTAACACCAAACCTCAATTAGAAATTTTCGCTGATGACGTGAAGTGTTCCCACGGAGCTACTACCGGTCAGTTAGACGAGAATGCACTTTATTATATGCGTGCCAGAGGTATTGGAGAAGAAAATGCTAAAAAACTTTTAGTACATGCCTTCGCCTTTGATGTGATTGATAAAATTCAAAACGATAATATCCGAGAATATTTAGTACAAGAAATCGAGGCGAAATTATAATTCGCCTCTTCTCTTTTAAAGTATTTTCAAAACAAGTGTACTTATGTTGGAAACAGCGAGTGATTTAGTACTTCAAGACGGCAAATTAAACATTGAGCGTATCCGTGAGGACTTCCCTATTCTACATCAAGAAGTCAACGGAAAACCTTTGGTGTATTTTGACAATGCCGCTACCACCCAAAAACCTATCCAAGTAGTAGAATCTTTAACCAACTACTATTTAAATAATAACGCAAATATCCACCGTGGCATTCATACCCTAGCGGAACGTGCTACGGCCGACTTTGAAGCAACAAGAGATAGCGTTCAGCAATTCTTAAACTCTGCAGAAAGAGAAGAAATTATTTTCACCAGAGGCACTACCGAAAGTATCAATTTAGTAGCGGCTACTTGGGGAAATATGAATATTAAAGAGGGTGATGAAATCGTGGTTTCAGCCATGGAGCATCACTCGAATATGGTTCCTTGGCACATGTTGGCTCAACGCAAAAAAGCCATCGTAAAAATCATTCCGATGAATGATGCCAGTGAATTACAATTAGACAAGCTTTCTGATATCATTACTTCTAAAACTAAGTTGGTAGCTTGTGTTCATGTATCGAACACATTAGGTTCTATCAACCCGGTGAAGGATATTATTAAAGCAGCACACGCTGTAGGAGCAGTAACTTTAATTGATGGAGCACAAGCGGTTTCTCATTTGGATATTGATGTTCAAGATTTAGATGCCGACTTTTATGCTTTCTCCGGTCATAAACTATACGGACCAACCGGTGTAGGTGTACTTTATGGGAAAAGAGCTATTCTAGAAGCTATGCCTCCTTATCAAGGTGGCGGAGAAATGATCAGCGAAGTAACTTACCAAGGATGTACATACAATGAACTTCCTTATAAGTTTGAAGCAGGTACTCCTAACATTGCAGATGTGATTGCCCTTAAAACTGCGATTGATTACGTTAATCTGCTTACCAAGAAAGCAATTCGTGAACACGAAAACGACTTACTTGTTTATGGTAGAGAAAGAATGGAGTCATTAGAAAAGATTCAATTCATAGGTACGGCAAAAAACAAAGTGAGTGTTATATCTTTTGTATTCCCGGATATACACCACCAAGATTTAGGAATCATCCTAGATAAATCAGGTGTGGCAATCCGTACCGGACACCATTGCACGCAACCTTTGATGGGTAGATTTGGTATCTCGGGAACTTCTAGAGCCTCTTTCGCAGTTTATAATACCAAAGAGGAAATCGATTCATTTATTAGAGCAATAGAAAAGGCGATTCGCCTTTTTAGATAATATGGCAAGCATTAACGAAATACAAGATCAGATTATAGACGATTTCAGTTTGTTTGATGAGTGGGACGATAAATATGCCTACATCATTGAATTAGGAAAGAAACTACCTGTTCTTGGCGAAGAATATAAAAACGACACCTATAAAATTAAAGGTTGTCAATCTCAAGTATGGATGCACAGTACCTTAAAAGATGGTAAAGTGTATTTTGATGGAGATAGTGACGCTATGATTGTAAAAGGATTAGTAGCACTTTTAATCAAAACATTAACCGGTCAACCGGCTGCCGAGGTAGCTAATAGTGATTTATACTTCATTGACAAAATTGGAATGAAGCAACACTTATCTATGACTCGTTCCAATGGATTAGCTTCCATGGTAAAACAAATGAAATTATATGCATTAGCATATCAAACTCAAAGCCAATCATAATTATGAGTGAGGACTTGCAAGCACAACAAGAAGAGCTAAAGGAAAAAGTATTAAATCAAATACAAACGGTATTTGACCCGGAGATCCCTGTAAATATTTACGAATTGGGATTAATATATGAAGTAAGTGTGTTCCCTGTGAACAATGTATTTGTTCAAATGACACTAACCTCTCCGAACTGCCCTGCGGCACAATCGATGCCGGCGGAAGTAGAAACAAAAGTAAAAGCGGTAGAAGGCGTTAACGACGTAACCGTCGAAGTAACCTTCGATCCACCTTGGAACCAAGAAATGATGAGTGATGCCGCGAAGCTGGAATTAGGCTTCATGTAAAAATAGTTACTAGCTACTAGTATTTAGTCATTAGACGTAACTACTAAGCGCTAGTCTTAATAATCTAAATAGTACCAACTAAAATCTAAACACTTTAAAAATATGTACCCAGAAACATTAGTAGCACCGATGCGTCAAGAACTATCAGGTGTAGGATTTGAAGAACTAAAGACTCCGGAGCAAGTAGAATTATTCTTAAGCAAACCGGGAACATCTTTATTAGTATTCAACTCTGTATGTGGTTGTGCTGCCGGGACTGCGCGTCCGGGTGTAAAAAAAGCGATCGCTGAAAGCGGTATTAAACCAACTCAATTAGGAACTGTATTCGCAGGTGTAGATAAAGAAGCAGTAGCGAAAGCAAGAGAATATACTCTACCTTACCCTCCTTCTTCTCCGTCTATCGCTTTATTCAAAAATGGCGAGCTAGTACACTTTGTAGAAAGACATCATATCGAGGGTAGAAGTGCAGAGATGATTTCTCAACATTTGAAAATGGTATTTGAAGAAGCTTGTGTATAACACGTAGCTAACCATAAAACAAAAAAGCCTCGATAGTATCGGGGCTTTTTTGTTGATTTTGAACTCAAATTATTTTAATCTTTCAATCGAAAAATCATACTTGTTCCGATTTTTCTGGATTTCAAAAATTATACCTCCGTCTGAAATATCTTCGTCAACGCTTTATACAACTCCGGGTGTTTGGCTTCCATTTTATCCGGTTGCTCAAAAAAGTATTCAGAAGCTACCGCTAAAAACTCAGCTTGGTTTGTAGTAGCATAAGGATTAATATCCGAGTCGCCACTTTGGACCAATTGGATTTCCTCATGAATACGCTTTAACCAAGGTATAGAATATTGATGCGGAATTAAAGTTTCAGGATCACCGTCCGTATATCCATCTGATTTATCTACCAAATGCACAAACTCATGAATGGCTGTATTTGACTGATCTTTCGGGTATAAAAATCCTGCACGAAGTGCTTGCTGAGAAAGTATCATCATGTTTTGCATGGCCCCCTCTCCTATTTGACCTAATATAAAACGATCTTTCCCTTCTGTCCTATAATCGCGACTAAATGAATTAGGATACACTAATACTTCATGAATATTTTTATAAGTCCAATTCTTAAATGCAAAAATAGGAATAATGGCACCCGCTGCGATAAACACCTTATCTATATCTTCAACGGTAGTATTAACTCCTACGATTCTAACATGGGAAAGGAAATAGCGTACTCGTTGTAAAAACTCTTTCTTCTCAATGATGGATAACTGCTGATAAAACACTACGTATTTACTCAACAACTCTTCTTCCACTAATTCATCAGGTTGCGTTAATGGTTGTTTCGGCTTATACAGGTAATATAGTAAAGAAGAAAAACCAACAAGAAATATTAGTATAGCTATTAATTGCATGGGGAAATATAGTCATCAAACTTTTGTGGCAGGTCGGTTGACCACACAACCTGAGATACCATTATGCTCAAATTAAATATTCAACCCTTTCGGGGCTGGCTCGTTCCGATTTATGAATATTGATATTCTATTCACATTCAACCACTCCGTGGTTGGTATTAAGTTGTAAGCTATGTAGAATAGTAATTATTATAATCTTTTAATCAGAAAAATAATGGTTCAGATATTCTACTCATCCAATACCCTCACTTCTGTTCTTCGGTTTTTGGCTTTATTTTCAGGAGTGGTATTAGGTACTAAAGGAACTTGCTCTCCATAACCTTTGGCTGACACACGAGCAGGATCTAATCCTTTTTCAATTAAATATTTCATTACTGCTTCTGCTCGATTTTGAGACAAAATCAAATTCTTCATATCATCCCCATCGCTATCCGTATGACCGGCTAGTTCAATTTTCATTTTTGGATTTAGTACTAAGGTATTGTATAAATTATCAATATGTGGAGCACACTGCGGTTTGATATCCCATTTATTTACATCAAAGTACACATTCTCTAATGTAAATATTCTGGAGTAATCACGAATTAATTTAATACGAATCACCTGATCAATCATATATGCCCCGGGCTCTACATCCACCGGTAATGCACCATCAAATGGAAAGTCCGTACCAAATTTATAGACCACCATGGTATATATTTTACCTTCAGGTAGTAAAGAATAGCAGTTCCCAAATTTATCGGATACAAACTCCTTCTTGAACGTTTTATCTGTAGATGTCACTACCAATTTTGCTTTATCAATTGGGACACTATCTAGATCTGTAATGATGAAATTAACCAACGCAGAATCATCTGTTGGTTTAAAAGGAGGCGGCGGCAACGTCAATCCATCTTGAGCATAAGACAGATTCCCGAAAACACACAAGATGAAAAATAAAAATAATCTCATAGCTGAAAGGTTGTTTAAACTAGGATTTGGTCGTCCGTCAAATCATCCCTCTTCTCATACTTCGAAAACTTAAATCCATAAAGTGATATATAAATGTAACACGCCACTACAATAAGTAAGGCTAAATCATAATTAACAAAAGAGAAATTACGCACGTTAAACGGAATAACAGCACCACCTACAATGAACATAATCAACACGGCAGATCCATCTATGGAATACTTGCCTAATCCGCTTACCCCCATCGTAAAAATACATGGGAACATAATCGAGTTAAACAATCCTACACACATGACTAAGGTAAAATTAAAACTGTTCATCGATTCCGGTAAACAAATAGCCATAGCAACGAGACTAGCTGAAACCAGTGCTACTACACCTAAGGCATCATTCACATTGAAAATCTTCAAAAAACCGGACCCTATAAATCGCCCTACCAGCATTAACATCCAATAATATTCTGCCATTGCAGGAGCAAATTCTGATAAGTAAACAGACAAGGACACTTCAGCACCTACATAAGCGAATATGGCAAAAGCTCCTAATCGTAATTGAGAGAAGTGCATAACGTGTCTTCTTCTTAACGATTTTACTTTATTTAGAGGTTCTAATAAATGGGTATCTATTTCCGGCATGTACAGCAATATCAATACGATTGCAAATAAGCCCATGGCTATAGCCAAATAGATATAGATATACGAAATATAAGGTGCTTGAATTTGAATCAAATCAATATCCGTGGCGACATTGTCGAGGACTTCCTTAGGCACCGATATAAAATGGTGTAGTATCAACCCGGATAGTACCGGTCCCATTACACCACCCAATGAATTAAATGCTTGTGTTAATACTAATCGGCTTGGAGCAGACTCTTGCTCACCTAATAATACTACATATAAGTTTGCTCCTACTTGTAACACCGTAATCCCGGTAGCGCTAATGAATAAAGCCATTAAAAATAAATTATAAAAACCGGCACGTATGGATATAACAAATATAGTACAACCAAGTAAGGCTAACACCCAACCAACAATAATCCCTTTCTTATATCCAATTTTAGATATCAAATTGCCGGCTTGTAGAGAAACTACTAAGTAGGCAAAGAAGAAAGTAATATCAATTAAGGTGGAAATAGAATAAGACAATTTGAATATGTAACTCAAATGTCTATATAGAAAAAAGTTAAGATTGGTTAATAATCCCCACATAAAAAAAATCATAGCCATAGCCATCATTAAAAATATGCGCTGATTATTAGTAATGTCTAATTTAATACTTTTCATATGTTACCCAACTCCAAGCAAATTGATGAGGTGGCACTAAGGCATTGTTTTTTTCCTCTCTCCACTCTTCCCCATCGTATAAATATACACTTTTTTTAGTATCCCTAATATGAAATATCCTATTTTCAATAGATAAGTCAAACACCTGATTACTCATATTCAAGCAGATAATCAAATACTTATCTTTTGACCGCCATGTAAAACTCCAAATTTTTTCTTGTTTATCAACTTCTACCTGCTCCCAATCGGATTCTAATATGGGATTAAACGCCTTTCGTTGACGTATTAGTTTTTGTATTCGTTTATAGGAATCTGTAGACGGATTTAAATACGTTGTTGATTGTTTTTGATTAAACATTGGTTCTCTGATCCACCCATCATGATTTCCTTTTCCTGTAGCCAACTGCTCTGTCCCATAGTAAATACAAGGAGTTCCCGGAGATAAAAATAATAAAGCCCACAACAATTGAGTATCTTGTTCAGACCATAATGAAGCTAATCTACCTTTAGGATCTAAACCTACTTGATCATGATTATCCAAAAAACGTATCCATTGAAACGATTTTGAATAGTCCAGTTTTATATTTTGATTTTTAATTTCTGTAGAGCGCCAATTGAAATAGAGAGGAAAATCAAATGCTCCATCCAGACGGTATTCTTTTGTCCATGAAAGATCTGTTCCGATGTATTCTCCAAAAACAAAAAAATCTTTAACACCATTTTGAATAGCACATTTTTTTATTTCCAACGTCCATTGGTTCAACCAATCCGCATGAATATGTTTAGCAGCATCAACTCTATACCCATCACACTTTGTTTTTTCAATCCAATAGGAATAAATATCTACCATGATAGACAATGCTTCTTTTCCTGCAGCAGTTGAAAGATTGGTATTTAAATCTTTTAATTCAAAAATATCGCCATCCTTAGTCTCTACATCATCATCCCAATGAATAATGGCTCCTTTTCTGGAATAAAGATTGATATTTCTCAAAGAAGAAGGTTTGGGGAAATCGCTGTAGCGCCATTGGTTAAAGGTATAGCTTAATCCTTTGCTATATCTAGCATTTAGATGTTTGTAGGACCAATTGTTTCCTGTATGATTTAAAACGGCATCAAAGTATACTTTTAACTTTAGTTGATGAGCTGTCGATACTAACTCCATCACATCCTCCATTGTTCCCCAGTCCGGATCCGAATTTAGAAAATCTTCAATAGCGTAACCATGATAAGACTCCGGATTATTTTTAAAAAATGGATTAAGCAATATACTAGTACAACCTAATTCTTTGATATAAGTCAACTGTTGAATAACCCCTCTAATGGTGCCTCCACAACGTTGCGTAGGATTAAACCATTTGTCGGATTGATAAGAAGCTACTTTCATCTCCGATTTTCCGGGATGAAATCGGTCAATGATGATGGAATATATAACTTCATTATTGGCACCCATATAAAAGAAAAAACCTCCGTTAGGGAGGTTTTACGTTATTGAAATGCGAATCGTTTTCTAAACGCTATTAATTCTTCCGTAAAATCGGTTTTAGGAAGACTTACCCATTTTTCGATTTTAGCGGTTTCACCAATTTGTTGATCTCTCAACTCTAAATGTTGATTAATGAAAATAAACTCAAGTGAAGGATAGATATTTTTCATCGTATCCACTAAATCATTTATTTCAATATTTCTTTCCGTCAAATTATATACACCTGAAGGAATGTCCGTATGAATTAAACTGGCTAAAGCAGTTGTAGCTTTGTCTATATGAATAAAAGAACGATGCTGTTTACCATTACCATGAACAGAAATTCTATTCTTATAGTGTGCTTCAAACATGAACTTATTTACTACCGCATCAAAACGCATAGATGCAGAATAACCATACACATTGCCTAAACGAATGACAACAGCGTGTCTTTTTTGTGATAATCTTAACACGTGTTCTTCTCCACGCATTTTAGATACACCATATACCGTAGTAGGATTCAAAGCAGAGTCTTCTGACTTAGGCTCTTTGCCCGAACCATAAACAGACAAACTACTGATATAATAAAACTGCTTAACATTGGTAGATTCTTCAACCGCGTATATCAATTCAGCAGTACCCCAATGGTTTACTTGTTCATACTGATGACTATCTATAGATGCAAAAGGTGTGGAGACTCTAGCTGCGCAATGGTAAACTACATCTACCTTGCTTATAGCCTTCTTTATCTTTCTAGAATCTAAGATATCACCAAATTCAAACTCTACTTTATTATGAGTTAAGGTAACACCTTGTTGGATAAACAAATTATAGTTTTCTCTACTTAAATTATCATACACAATAACTTTAGAGATAGAGGAATCATTAATTAATTTTTGAACTAACTCTGAGCCCACATAACCTGCGCCCCCTGTTACTAATACCTTCATTATATTTTAAACTAAAATTTATTTTTTAACTAAATCTGTGTTAAGACCACACTCTGTCTTATTCAATCCAAACCAACGGCCTTGACGGTCGTAGTTTTCTAAATCAATCTTACGAGTACAAGGTTCACACCCTATACTGAAATACCCTTTATCTTCAAGTGGGTGTGCAGGAATTTGATGCTCCTTAAGATATTTAGTAATCATACGCTGATCCCAGTCCAACATTGGATGAAAACGAATCGTATCAAATGGGGCTTTTTCTTCTATTTGAAAAGATTTACGTACGGCACTTTGATCTGCTCTTACCCCATTAATCCAAACATCATGAGATGCTAGAACTGTTTCTAAAGGTTGAACTTTATTTAAGTAACAACAGAAGTCAGGGTCAGATGTAAACAACAATCTACCTTGAGCATCTTTTTGCATATGTCTAGGTGTAGCCGATGAAACTTCTTTCAGATTCATTCCAAACATTTCAATAATTTGATCACGATATGCTAGGGTTTCAGGAAAGTGGTAACCTGTATTAATACAATATACCGGAATCGATTTGTCAATCGTACTCAGTATATGCAATAACACCATACTATGTGTTTGAAAGGAAGATGTTGTAAATAATTTCAGTCCTTTCGATTGATATGTTTCAATTGCCGCTTTTATCTCCTCAATCTTCATATTCCTCAAAATTATATTTTGCAAATTTAACCATTACATTTGTATAACAAAATTCACATGCAATTCAGTTCTTATTTTAAAATAATATTTCGCAAATAAGCATTAACCAATTAAAAATTAACTGCATGGCAAATGTTCCCAATTAAAATTTGGAAAGTAGTGCTTTTTAAACAATGTATGTTGTAGTTTTGTAGTAGTAATATGGAGAAAAATCTGCCTTTGAAGACCGCTATATATAGAAAAGAGCACTTTAATGCTGCCCACCGTTTATATAATCCGAGCTGGACAAACGAACTAAATGACCAAGTTTTTGGTAAATGTAATAATCCAAGTTTTCATGGACACAATTATGAGGTAATTGTAAAGCTAACCGGAGAAATACAAAAGGATACCGGTTACGTATATGATACAAAGTTATTAAGTGACTTAATTAAAACGCACGTAATTCGAAAATTTGACCATAAAAACTTAAATTTAGATTGTGCGGAGTTTAAAGATTTAAACCCGACAGCTGAAAATATAGCACAAGTGATCTACTTTATTCTACGCCCCCTATTACCGGAGTCGTTGGAATTAAAAATAACATTATATGAAACAGAAAGAAACTTCGTGGAATTCCCGGCTTAATAAAAAAGTATTGGAAGAAGCTGCCGAAGCGGAAGGCGATGCACACGTGATTCATCATATGAACACTCCATTAAGAGCGGATGCATTTGAACTATCTGACGAAACAAAGATGGAAATGATTGAAGATCACTTCCGTCAGATAATGTTGTTGCTAGGATTAGATTTAACAGATGACAGTCTGAAAGGAACGCCTCACCGAGTAGCAAAAATGTATGTTAAAGAGATATTTTCCGGCCTTAATCCGGCAAATGCTCCTACAGCTAAACTATTTGAAAATAAATATAAGTACGAAGAAATGTTAATTGAAAAAGACATTACACTCTATTCGTACTGCGAGCATCATTTTGTACCTATTATTGGAAAAGCACACGTTGCCTATATTTCCAACGGACACGTGATTGGATTATCCAAAATCAATCGATTAGTTCAGTTTTATGCTAAAAGACCTCAAGTTCAAGAAAGACTGACGGTACAAATAGCTGAAGCTTTAAAAAAAGCCCTTAATACCGAGGATGTAGCGGTGATAATTGAAGCGGATCACTTATGCGTTGCTTCCAGAGGTGTAAAAGATACCAGTAGTTCTACCATTACAGCCCATTACTCCGGTCAATTTAAAAATGAGGCTAAAAAGCAGGAATTCTTCAATCTTCTTTTATCAAAATAATTTAGCAAACATCGAAATATGTAACTATTTAAAGATATTTCGATGTTTTTTCGTTTTTAGTGCTAGTTAAATATCATTTTTATTACATATATTAGAAAAAGTTTTAAACCAAGCGGTTACTTATTGTTTTACTAGAAGTATAAAGTTGATGAATGACGCAGAGATTTTAGTTGGACTTAGAAAGGGTGATGAATCCGTCCTTCAGAAGCTTTATAAACAACATTACCGGATGATGGTCAAAATGATCCTCAAAAATAACGGTACGGAAGAAGAAGCGAAGGATATCTACCAAGAAGCTCTGATCGTTTTGTGGCAGAAGGTACACGATCAAAACTTTATATTAACCTCCAAAATAAGCACTTACCTCTATTCGGTTTGTCTAAATTTATGGAGAAAAGAGTTAGAACGTAAAAAAAGACACTCCCACGAAGAAAAAGATAGTCCGGTTGAGCCGGTCATAGACCGTCAAGAACGCATTCGAATTATACATCAGTGTTTGGAACAATTAGGCGATACTTGCCGTAACATCTTGATGTATTACTACTTTGATAAAATGTCGATGGTGGAAATAGCCGAAAAAATGGGGTTTGCGAACTCCGACACGGCGAAAACCAAAAAATACAAATGTAAAAAAGAGCTAGATGCTCTAGTAAAAAGTCAGTACAAAGACAGTGATTTCCTAGATTAACTATGGAGAATTTTGACAACATAGAAGAGTACTTAAGAGGTAATTTGAATGATCTTCAGAAGGAAGGATTCGAGTCTACTCTAAATTCAGACCCTTTACTAAAACAAGAGTTTGAATTTCAGAAGGATATAATTAACTCAATTCGTGACCAACGTCACGCTCAGTTAAAGGCGACATTAAACAATACTCCTGTTCCAACTGGAGCAAGTTTATGGGATAATATTTATGTACGTTTAGCGGCTTCATTAGCAACTGTGGCGGCTACCGTTGGTTTCTTCATGCTTGTTATGCCATCTGATTCGGAGAAAGAGTATATCGATACCAGTTCTTCTGTCATCGTAAAAGAAGCTCCGGAACCTGTTACCATTGCTTCATCTACTTCCACTACTTCCACTGTTGAAGTAAATAACATAGTTGAGACACCGAAAAAAGTAACTGAGAGTACTCCAAAGACAACAACTAGTACTACTAAGAAAACAACACCTTCCAATACTACGTCTCAGGATCCTAGTTCAATTGAAGATGTTTCTGATTTAGATATGATAAACAAGGAGCCAATTCAGGTAAATACCTCTAAAAACAACAATCCTACAACACCTATTCAGACCGTACAGGTCAAAATCATTAAAGATAACAACGCACTAGGATATCGTTATTTTAACAATGAATTGTATCTACATGGAGACTTCTCCAAAGACAAGTATCAACTTCTCAACTCGGCTTCTCAAACTGAAAGATTCTTATACTTTGATAACCAATACTATCTATTAAAACAAGGTACTACCAAAGTAACTCCGTTAAAGGCAATTACCGACAAACAACTAATTAGTCGATTAGAGATTCTAAGAGCTCAATAATAACTTACTAAGATGATTCATGAATGGTCAAATTTTGTTAAATTTGACCATTCTTTTTTTAAGACGTGAGTAAACAACAACGAAGAAAAAAAATACTAGGCTCCTACCCCCTTTTCACTGTAATGATTAGTATTACTCTATCATTAGTAGTTATGGGATTATTTGGGCTAATTTTACTGAATGCAGGCTCTATAAAAAAGCTCATGCAATACAAGGCCGGTGAAATTCAAATTTATTTACACCAAGAAGTAAGCGACTCTTTACAACAAGTTTTCCGACAAGAGATTTATTCTAACGCTTATATCAAACGAGAAAACGACTCTATATTCATTCAATACACCTCTTCTGAACAAGCTAAAAAAGAATACATCGCTTTAACGGGTGTAGACTTTACTAAAGTGATTGATGAAAATCCTCTTCCTGCGAGTTATACCATTCAATTAGACGAGAAGTTTTTACAAGACACTTCCAATATTAGCTTTATAGCAGGAGAGTTCAAGAAATCACTAGCGGTAAGAGAAGTGACTTATGAAAAAGATTTAATGCAGAAAGTACTGCAGAAAATCAAAATGATAAGTTGGGTTATGGCAGGTTTTGCAGCTATCCTAATACTGGTAACTGTATTATTAATCCATAACACTATTCGATTGGCGCTATATAGTCAACGCTTCTTAATCCGAAGTATGCAACTTGTAGGTGCACGCCCTTTCTTCATCAGAAAGCCCTTCTTATACAGAGCCGCCTTTCAAGGCTTTTTAAGCGGAGTAATAGCATCCGGCATATTATTCGGACTTCAACAATACGCTTTTCACTGGCTTCCGGAACTCAAAATGTTGTATCACTTTGAGTGGACACTTTACCTATATGCATCCATGATTATTGCAGGGATTCTTATTGGTGTTCTTAGTGCATTTGGAGCAGTAAGTAAATACTTAAACATGACTTTAGACGATTTATATTAATACTATGGCATTTTCAAAAATCAATTACATTATAATGATAGCAGCTATCGCTGTAATGATATTAGGCTACATTATTATGGGTATGGACAAAGAAGAATATGGATTCGGAAGCCTGGGCTTAACAGTAGGTCCTATGACTGTGTTAGCCGGACTAGGTATCGGATTAGTAGCTATCTTATACAAACCAAAAAAATCTTAATATGAATTGGCTAGAAGCACTCATTCTTGCTATCATAGAAGGTTTAACAGAGTTCTTGCCGGTATCAAGTACCGGTCACATGATTATTACTACAGCGTTATTAAAATTACACAACTCCGACTTTCTGAAAGTTTTCACTGTTAATATTCAGTTTGGGGCTATACTTTCTGTTGTAATACTATATTGGAAACGCTTTTTCCAAAGTTTAGATTTCTACTACAAGTTATTTGTAGCCTTTATCCCCGCTGCTATCATTGGTTTTTTATTAGGCGATTGGATTGATTCATTATTAGAAAGTGTATCTACCGTTGCATTCGCTTTATTGATTGGTGGGTTTGTTTTGATTTTCATTGATAAACTCTTTCCGGGTACAGATGAAAATCTAACCGACGATACCAAAGATGTTAGTTATCTTCAAGCATTTCTTATCGGTTGTTTTCAATGTATAGCGCTTATCCCCGGAGTTTCACGTTCGGCCGCTACTATCATTGGTGGTTTAACACAAAAACTTAATCGTAAAGCGGCAGCAGACTTCTCGTTTTTGTTAGCTGTGCCTACTATGTTTGCCGCTTCAGCCTACAAGCTATTAAAAGATCACGACGCAATTACCTCAGATAACATATCTGTTTTATTATTCGGTAATTTAATTGCATTCATTGTAGCGTTGATTGCTATCAAATTCTTTATTCGTTTTGTAGCTCAATACGGATTTAAACATTTTGGCTATTACCGCATCGTTATAGGTGGTTTACTTTTATTACTTTTGTATGTAGTTAAAGTTGATTTATCCATCGTCTAATGAAACAGTTTCCGGACAAAACATCCACTGACCATATTTTACTGATTGATAAGCCACTCACATGGACTTCCTTTGATGTGGTAAAGAGATTAAGAAGTATAACCAAAATTAAAAAAATTGGTCATGCCGGAACATTAGATCCTTTGGCAACCGGACTACTGATTGTCTGCTCAGGGAAAAACACCAAAAAGATCGATGGTATCATGGGGACGGAGAAAGAATATACCGGAACCATCACCCTAGGATATACTACTGCATCTTATGATTTAGAAAGTGAACCGGAATATGCAGGTGATATTTCTAATATCACTCAACAAGATATTTATCATACACTACAATCCTTTTTAGGTTCAATTGAACAAGTTCCTCCTGCGCACTCTGCAATTAAAATTAATGGTAAAAGGGCGTACGAAGAAGCTAGACAAGGAAACGAAGTTGTATTAAAAGCTAGAACAGTGTTTATTCGTTCGTTTGAAATCACTCGTATCGAATTACCTGAAGTCGATTTTAAAATTCGTTGTAGCAAAGGAACCTACATTAGATCCATAGCTAATGACTTCGGCAAGCAACTCGGTTGTGGTGGCTATCTAAGCAAACTACGAAGAACAGCTATTGGAACTTTTCGTGTAGAAAATGCTTTACAAATTGATGAACTAGCAGAATTTTATAAACAAACGGATGCAGCTTCATTATAATCTTGATTCATTTCCACTTTCTAAAAAAAGTGTAGTAACCATCGGCTCCTTTGATGGAGTTCATTTGGGACATAAGATTATATTATCTAGACTGATTGAAGTAAGTAAATTAATGTCAGCAGAAAGTGTATTGATTACTTTTTGGCCACACCCTAAAAGTGTTATCAAAAAAGACACTACCATCAGTTTGTTAAATACTTTAGAAGAAAAAATAAGTTTACTTTCTGCTTACGCTATAGACCACTTAATTATATTAAACTTCAACGAAGCTTTATCTTTATTAAGTGCCGACTCTTTTATCCAAGAAGTATTAATAGAGAAGTTAAACACTAGTCATTTCATCTTAGGTTATGATCACCGCTTTGGCAATAACAGAGAAGGAAGTTTAGACTATTTAAAACAACATCAAAATCGTTTCTCGATCGAACCGATTGAAATCCCCAAACAAGAATTAGATTCCTTAACCATCTCCTCTACCCAAATAAGACAAGCATTACAAGATGGGCATATGAAGCTAGCGAATGATATCTTGGGTTACCCCTATTTATTATCCGGGAAAGTAATAGGTGGTAAAGAATTAGGAAGAACTATAGGATATCCTACTGCGAATATCTTTATTGATGAGCCCTTAAAATTAATTCCCAAGATAGGTGTATATGCTGTTTATGTTTATGTAAAAAACCTTCGCTTGAGAGGCATGATGAACATTGGCTACCAACCAACTGTAGATGGCAAAACACTTCGTATCGAAGTACACATTTTTGATTTCAATCAGGATATTTATCTTGAAACAATTCGTGTAGAGTGTATGGAATATGTACGACCTGAATTAAAATTCAGTAGTGTTGATGCACTCATCGAACAATTGCATCAAGATGAAAAGTTAATTCGTGAGAAACTCTCACATTAAACTACTTTTTAAATTCTACAAAGACCGGAAAATGGTCGCTATATCCCCCAAAGTATTTCTTACCCATATAGGTTCTAAACGGTCCTGATTTTCTATTTTCTTTATAGTATAACCAATCCGGATTAAAAACTTGAGCATTATTTAATTTCCACTTCTTACCCATTAAAGTATTAGAGGAAAACAATATTTGATCAAATAAAAACCATTCACCTTCGTGTCTACATGTACCTAAACCTTGTTTCTTTAAATCAATAAATGGATTAAGAATACTTTTATCGCTCAACATGGTTTGGATACTCTCATCTATAGGTTCATCATTCAAATCCCCCATCAACACTATTTGAGCCTTGGAATCTTGTTGAAGTATGGAATCCACTATTTCTCTTGTCAGCATAGCAGCTGCTACACGTTTCATTTGAGTCTTTTCTTTACCATCTCTTCTGGATGGCCAATGTAGTACTAAAACATGCACCGTATCACGATAAGTAATACCTTTTACATACAACACTTCACGCACAAAATAGTCCACCTCTTCCTCTTGATTAAATTTCAACATCGTAGAAGACACAGGTTGAAAATAATCAGGTTGATATAATAGAGCTTGATCAATTCCTCTTGGATCAGATGTAGGGCCATGCACATAAGCCCATGTTCCTTGAATTCGTTGGCTTAAATCTTTAACAACACTTTCATTCTCGACTTCGCTTAATCCAAATAACATCACATTTTGATGCATGTTTATAGAATCAATCACCTGAGCCGTATGTCGCATTTTCAACTCGTATCTATCAGAATCCCATTTTAAAGAACCATCGGGCAAGAAATCTGAATCATTCACATGAGGATCATCAATCGTATCAAAAAGATTTTCAGTATTATAAAAACCAATACGAAAAGTTGAAAAAGGTATCATTTTAGTGGGTTTGGGAGAATATATTGTAGTTTCTGCATTGGACTTTTCAGGGGGATCGCATGCTTGTAACAAGCAGAAAAACAACAACAAAGAATATATTTTAGTTGGTATCATAGATTTCAAAGACCACACAATTTAACAATCTCGATTTGTTAAAGTAAATATTTAAAGGGAAATTTGAGCCCTGAATAAAATGAACCTATGAAAAAGTCTGAAATTAAATTCAATATCACATTAGATGATAATAATATACCGGAGAAAATTGAATGGATAGCTACTGATGGCCCATCGAATACTCCACAAGCTACAGATGCTATTGCTTTATCGCTATGGGATCATACTCAAATGAGTACTATGCAAATTCAACTTTGGACAAAAGAATTACCTGTAGTAGAAATGAAACGCTTTTCTATTGAAGCAATGGGTGGATTAGCTGATACCATCCAAAATGCAACAGGCGACGATAAGATGGCAGAAGCTATTCGTAAGTTATGTAGAGATCTAGTAGTACACGTTAAAGAACTTCACAAATAAAAAAAGACCTTCGAAATTCGAAGGTCTTTTTTTATCAATCATTTAAGTAATTACTACTCCTTAGTAACCTTTTTGTAAACTACAGCTCCATTTGCTTCTACGCGTAATAAATATACACCTGAAGCATAGTTAAATGGTGTAGTGTAAACATTTGAAATATCCTCGATAAATATTTTTCCTAAATATTCACCTGCAGAACTATAAATTGATATTAAAGCACTACCCTCTCCTTCAATATCTATATTGATATCACTAGAAACCGGAATTGGATAAATTCGAATAACAAATGCTTCTGCTTTCACTTTTACCGGAGTGGTAATACCTACAGGTAGATTAATTACATTAGATGTTCCAGCCGGATTCGTTTCCGTCACACTAACGGTTCCACCTGAATTCCCAAAATCAACAGTGATTGTATTAGTACCTTGTCCTGAGATAATAGTAGCTCCCGGAGGAACAGTCCATACATAATCCATATCCGGTTGACTAGGAACAGTGAATGTTACGTTTTGTTCACCTGATGTTACAGAAGAAGGCCCAGTAATATCACCACTAAACGGTGGATTATTTTGTATAGTCATCGTCACTGACGTACTAGCAGGAGATCCTGTAGCACAGGATAAACTAGACGTCATAATTACTGTAATTATATCACCCGTAGCTAAACTATTAGTACTAAATACGGAGCTAGTAGCACCACCTATTGTATTAGAGTTTTTCTTCCATTCATACGTTGGTGCACTACCACCGCTAGATGGAGTTGCTGTAAACACTACAGTCTGTCCAACATATGCAGTTGTACCCGGATTAACTGATAATGTAACCCCTGCCGCAGTTGAAGTTGTTAAAGTAATACTTATTGAACTTGAAGTAACGGTTGTGGTTGTTTTACAAGCAGCATTCGACGTTAACTCCGCTTTATATGAATCATTGTTGGCAATTCCGGTAGCTTCGAACGTAGCATCCGTTGCACCTGGAATCACAAAATTATTCTTATACCATTTATAAACTGGCGCTGCTCCCCCTCCAGTAATCGTGGAAGAAAAAATTACAGAACCACCTGTACAAACGGATGTTTGATTAGCCGTTATTGAAATAGTAGGTGTTACAATTTCATTTACAACCATTGGGATTTGATTAGAATTTGCTGATGCAGCAGTAACACAGGTGACAGAAGTTGTCATCACTACCGATACAATATCACCATCACTCAATGTAGTGCTTGTAAATGTATTTATAGGAGTAGTAGCACCTTGATTATTACCATTGATTTTCCATTGGTAAGTTGGAGTACCACCATTCGTAGGTGTTGCGGTAAATGTTACTGAAGTACCCGTACATATTGTAGTAGCAGAAGCAGCTAATGCAACTGATGGAGTAACAGGAGTAGTAACCGTAATGGTTACCGGAGTAGCCGTAACGGTGGCAGGAGACGCACAAGTAGCATTAGAAGTCATTTCAACAGTAAATTGATCTCCATTTGTAATGCTACCTACTGAATAGGTGCTATTAGTAGCCCCAGGTATATCAATTGTATTTTTCTTCCACTTGTATGTTGGAGAAGCACCTGCATTAGCAGGTGTGCTTGTGAAATCAACTGTAGTAGTACCACAAACACTCGTTGACGAAGCATTCACTACTATGGTAGGCGTTACATTTGAATTTACGGTAACTGAACCCCCTGAAGAAAGTGCTGTACCCGGAGCAGAAACACAAGCTGCATTGGAAGTCAATTCAACCGTTATCACATCAGAAGATTGCAATGTTGAAGTTGAATACGTAGAATTCGTTGCACTTGGAATATCATTACCATTTAATTTCCATTTATAGGTTGGTGCAGTGCCACCATTGGTAGGATTAGCAGTGAATATTACACTTTGACCTTGACATACCGAACTAGCCGATGCTGTAGCTGTAACACTAGGTACTACCGAAGTAGTAACCGTCATGGTAACTTCTGCCGATGTTACTGTAGTTGAAGAAGCACATGTAGCATTGGATGTTAATCTCAACGAGTATTTATCGCCATCAGTAAATGAAGATGTACTGTATGTAGAACTAGTAGCTGAAGGAATAATATTTCCATTTAATAGCCATTGGTAAGCAGGTGAAGTACCACCATTCGTTATTGTACTGCTAAAATTAACAGTAACGGACGAACAAACTGTAGTTTGCGATGCGGATATTGTCACCGTTGGGGTTACAACCGGATTAACTGTTATTATGACAGGACTAGTTGCCAAATCTGAACAAGCACCAGATGATACCAACCTTCTATATTGTGTAGTAGAAGATAATAATGGTGGGGTAAATGTGGATGATGTAGCTGAGCTCACCGTTGTCCAAGTAGTTCCATTGGGTGAAGATTCCCAAGTATAAGTATAAGAACCAGTTCCACCGGTAGGGTTTAGTGTTGATGTTATTGTAGCAGGTACAACATTAGAACACACAGTTTGATTTGAACCAATTGTACCGGCTGTTAATACAGGTGTCACTGTTTTTATTACCACATTACTAGGGACATCCACACAATTTTGAGAAGTAGCTAATCTTCTATAATGTGTGGTAGCTGTTAATGTACCTGGTGAATAAGTTAAAGAAGTAGCACTTCCAATATCAGTCCAAGCAGTACCATTTGGAGAAGATTGCCATTGGTAAGTTATTGTTCCATTACCACCGGAAGCTGACACGCTTGATGAAATTGCAGCAGCGGTACTACCCGAGCATATTGTTTCAGCACCAGCAATTGTTCCTGCAACTAAAGCTGGGGTAACTGTAATTGTAATACTAGTAGTAGTTGAATTACATGCACCGGATGTTACAATTCTTCTAAATAAAGTAGTCGTAGTTATACTTCCCGGAGCATATGTTGTAGAAGTTGCCGACGTAATAGTAGTATAAGTAGAACCTCCATTCGTAGATTGCTGCCATGAATAAGTGAATGAACCGGTACCACCACTAGCAGCTGTAACTTGTGTTAATGTTGCTGCAGCAGTTCCTTCACAAATACTTTGATTAGCACCTATAGCCCCCGGATCTAATGCGGTTGTAATCGTTTTAATAACAGTATTACTTGCTAGGTTGGAACAACTACCGGAAGTCGCTAATCTTCTATAATGAGTAGTCACCGTTAAGGTACCCGGAGAATATGTACTTGTAGTAGCTCCGCTTATATTACCCCAAGATGATCCATCTAAAGAAGATTGCCATTGATAACTATACGTTCCATTCCCTCCACTTGCATCATTATTTGATGTTAAAGTACTAACGGTAGAACCCGCACACATTGTTTCTGTTCCAGCAATTGCACCGGCTGAAAGTGTGGGAGTAACAGTAATTGTTACACTAGCAGTAGTTGCACTACATGCACCGGATGTAGCTATTCTTCTATATAGTGTAGTAGTAGTTATTGCACCTGGTGCGTAAGTAGTAGTGGTAGCACCGGAAATAGTTGTATAAGAAGAACCTCCATTCGTTGATTGCTCCCACGTATAAGTAAATGAACCAGTACCACCACTAGCAGCTGAAACTTGAGTTAAGTTAGCCGCTGTTGCACCTTGACAAATCGATTGAGCAGAACCTATACTTCCTGCATTCACTACAGGAGTTATCGTTTTAGTAATTACATTCGACACCAAATTAGTACATCCACCGGATGATGTATAGCGACGATATAAAGTGGTGCTTGTAACCGATGTTGGTGCATACGTTGCATCTGTTGCTCCTGGGATGGCAGTATAGGATGAACCTCCATTCGTTGATTGCTCCCAAGTATAAGTATATATTCCTGTTCCTCCACTAGGTGCTGTATTTACAGTAAGAGTAGAAACCGAATTTCCTGAACACACCGTTTCATCACCGGCGATAGCTCCTGCAGTAGTAGCCGGAGTAACTGTTACTATGATTACGTTAGAAGCAACATCCAAACAAGCACCGGATGAAACTTGTCTTCTAAAATGAGTAGTAGAAGTCAATGTGCCGGATGTATATGTTGAACTTGTTGCACTTGCAATATCTGTCCAAGTACTACCGTTTGGTGAAGACTGCCATTGGAATGTATTTCCACCGGAACCACCAGTAGGTGCAACTGTTTGTGTAAACGCAGCTGGAGCTGTTCCCGAACAAATAGTTTGAGCGGTTCCAATCGTACCTCCTGTTAAAGCGGGTGTAACTGTAACTAAGAAAGATGTGCTTGCTATATTCGTACAACCACCTGAACTCACTAATCTTCTGAAATAAGTTGATGCAGTTAATGCAGTTGATGTATATGTTGTGTTAGTAGCACCTGAAATATTAGTAAATGTAGAATTATCCGTAGATGACTGCCATTGATAAGTAAAACTTCCTGTACCACCGGAAGCAGCTGTTAATTGTGTAAATGCTGCCGGAGCACTTCCTGAACATATTGTTTGTGCTGAACCTACTGTACCAGCTGTAGTAGCTGGAGTAACTGTAATTATTACTGCATTGCTTGCTATGTTGGTACAATTTCCTGAAGAAACTAATCTTCTATAATGTGTAGTCACCGTTGATGTTCCAGGAGAATACGTTGAACTGGTAGCACTCGCCACATTTGACCAAGTTGCCCCATCAGGAGATGATTGCCATTGATAAGTAAAAGTAGTGGTACCACCACTAGCAGCAGTTAATTCAGCTAAAGCAGCAGGCGAAGATCCAGAGCAGATGGTTTGACTAGCACCAACTATTCCAGGATTAACTGTTGGCGTTACTGTTAATACCGCATTGTTTGAAGTAACGTTTGAACAAGCATTAGAAACTCTAACTGCATAGGTTCCATTATTGGATGGCGTAGCCCCTGTAATAGAGTAAGTAGAACTAGTAGCACCACTTATATCTGCTCCTCCTAATGTCCACTGATATCCTGTAGCATTGGATGCTGTTACAGAAAAACTAGCTGTAGTTCCTTGACAAATATTAACTGCGCCCGGTTGAGCTGAAATCGTTGGAGGTGTACACAAAACATATCGAGCCAACCAGCCATCTTGAGTACCTTTTAAAGTTAAGTTAGCAGTTCCGGCTGTAGGATCATAATCACCCGTTCCGGACATTAAACCACCGACATGAACTTTTCCAGATGCAGACACAGTTATTGAATTTGCTTGCTCAGCAGCAGTTCCTCCCACTGTAAATCCTGATGAAGTAGTACCGGTTGACGTATATTGTACAACTACTGCATCTGTCGATCCTAGAGATGAAACAGTAATACTATTTCCTAAATTCACTGAAGAACCGGATACATACCCGGATACTAATGGATTTCCGGAAGCATCTAAGGCTACAGATAGGATTTTATCATCACCGGACTGAGCTACCATTTTATGCCATGAGTAAGCCCCAGCAGTTGTATAAGCAGCAATAAAACCATCATAATTTCCTAATGTAGTTGTTAATGCGTTTCCTGCGCTTGGATCAAAATCTACTTGATTGGCCCCGTCAGAACGTATGTAACCTCCCACAAAAACAGCACCTGTAGATGGGTCAACTGCAATTCCTGATCCTTTATCTTCTAAGGCAGTACCTACGCTAAAACTCCATTGATGAGTAAAAGTAGAATTGTACTTTGCGACATATACATCTCCTGATCCATCCGCACCAAATTCTGACAATGTATTATCTCCAGCTGTACCGCTAGTTGGTGAAAAATCTACTGCCGTTCCTCTGAAAATACCGGTTAAGTAAATATTCCCGCTATTATCAACACTTATACCAGAGCCTTCATCTGAATAGGTAGTACCCATATTATAGGCAAAATCGGCAACTAAAGTGGCTGTATTATATTTTGCTACGAAAATATCCTGAGACCCATTCGTTGATAAATTTATAGCTGTTCCTTTAGGATTGAAATTCACACTAGTATTATCTAATGCACCTGTTATATAAAAGGATGAAGCATCACTTGCCATACCAGATACATAACCACTAGCTGCGGCTGTTAATGGAGATATTCTAAATACATTCGCTGGCGCTGTAGTTACTAAACTGTTATCATATTTGATAATATAAATACCAGGTCCATTTGCAAGAGTAGTAGCCCCTCCTGTGGTTGGAGTTGATACAACGAGACCTGAATTGTACTGAACTGCAATAATTACATTACCACTAGGATCGATGGTAAGCGCAGTTACTTTATCACTTAGAGCAGAGGAAGTTGAGGGTCCAATTCTACAGGCTTTTTGTAAAATCCCACTAGAATTATATTTAGCTACAAAACCATCTTCTCCATATGAAGAGATAGTAACAGCTGTTCCTAATGGATTAAAGTCTACGGAAGTACCATTAAAGCTCCCACATACAAAAATGTTATTGGAAGCGTCAGTGGCTACAGAAGTTACATTGACCGTTCCTCCTGAGGCACCTAGGTTGAATAATAAATCGTTTGTTTGTGCTTTTGAGAAAAATGCTACGCAGATAAAACTACATAGCAACAAAAAGCGTCGAAGTTGTTTCATAGTTCTCATAATATTAATGGTTTAAATTAATATATAATTCCTATGAAACCAACTTTTATTACGGTAAACGTTCCACGCGTTCGATAAATACTTGTTCTCCTACTTTAACTTGAACGATATACACGGCGCTTGGAAGTTGATCCATAGGCAATGTAACCTGCTCTGATTCTTGTTGAACAGTTACTTCTTTGATGTATACGATATTCCCTAGCATTGAGATGATGGAAATTTGAATATTTTTATCTATTAAGTTATTACACGCTAAAACAGCATTTTCAACAACCGGGTTAGGGTAAATTTTCATATCTAATCCACCTTGAGCCATATCAACCCCGGTACACACACTTGGTGTAACCGTAGCAATATCAGAAACTGCCGGAGGAGCACATACACCTGTTATTTTACAATGATAATCTCCCGCATTGGCTGATTGTGTATTGGTGATAGTCAACGAAGCAGAGGTTGCACCTGAAATACCACTGCCATTCGATATTGCAACTCCATCTTTAAACCATTGATACGTTAAATTTTGTCCACTTACTGTCACTGATAAAAACGTAGGTTGACCCGTACAAACCGACTGACTGAATGGCTGTACTAATATTTGAGGTGTATTGATAATTAATGCTGCTCCATTCGAATTCAATACATTACCACACCCTTCTGTAATAACACATCGATAAGTACCTTGTTCTGTCAACACAGCTGTAGATATGATTAAGTTGGCTGAAGTAGCTCCACTAAATACACCACCATTAGAAATGGCTGTAAAAGGATTTGATCCGGTCTTAAACTGCCATTGATAAGTAGCTCCACTGCCACTGTAACCAACAGAAAATACAGCCCCTTGATTTAAACAGATATTCGCATTAATTGGCTGCTGAGTTATATTACCCGCTGCACCCACAGCAACAGTTGCCGTATTAGATGTAGTCGCTGCTGTACAACTTAAAGACACTTCACAAGTATAACTTCCCGCATCTGCCAAGGCTACGCCAGTCAAAGTAATAGTAGATGTAGTAGCACCTGATATACTTCCACCGTCCGATAAAGTATTACCATCTTTTTTCCAAACGTAAATTGCTCCTGTTGGATTAGAAATTATAATATCTAAACTTATCGTTTGTCCAACACAAGCTGTTGAACTTATAGGTTGTGTAGTAATCACCGGAGGTGTTGCCAAAGTCAACACTGCTCCTGTTGAAGTCTGATTCGCTCCACAAGCACCTAATACATCACAAGTATAGGTAGCCTCATCAGAACCAGATAAAGAAGATACGGTTAAAATAGCTGTTGTTGCTCCTGAAATGTTGCCTCCATCTGATAAAGGGATACCATTTTTATTCCATTGATAGGTTAAAGTGGTACCACTAGCCCCAACATTAAAGAAGATGGCACTCCCAGGACAAGCCGACGCGGATGAAGGTTGAGTGGTAATCGTTGTCGTTGCTCCTACTGTTACCGTAGCTGCATTACTACTTAACACCCCACAAGAGCCTGTTAAATCACAAACATAAGAGCCTGAATTAGCAACCGTAGCTCCTGTAATAGATAAAGTAGAAGTGGTAGCACCTGAATAAACTCCCCCATCTGTTAATGTAACTCCGTCTTTTTTCCATACATAGGAAATACCGGCCCCAGTAGCTGTCACCGATAAACTAGCATTATTACCGGCACACGTTGTAACATCAGCAGGTTGAGACGTAATAGTTAAAGATGAATTAACTAATAATATAGCCGCAGTAGATGTTAAACTTCCACCACAAGTACTATTCAATACACATGTATAACTTCCGGCATCACCACTAACAGAAGAAGATATGGTAAGTGTAGAAGTTGTAGCACCTGAAATAGTTCCTCCATCCACAACATCTACCCCTCCTTTTTTCCATTGATATGTAATACTTCCGCCACTTGCATTAATAGTAAATACAGCAGATGTTCCGGAACAAATACTTTGAGAACTTGGCTGTGATAAAATTGTGATACTGTTCGCTACTGTTAACGTAGCTGGATTTGATGTAACTGCAGGTGTACACGTTCCGGACACTTGGCAAGTATAACTTGCAGCATCCCCACTCACTACACCCGTTATGGTTAATGTAGATGTAAGTGCACCACTCACAGAACCTCCATCCGTTATACTAACACCATTTTTCTTCCATTGATAGCTAACCCCTGTACCTGTAGCTACTACCGTAAATGACGCATTAGAACCACTACAAACCGATACATTCGTTGGATGTGTAGAAATAGCAGGTGTAGAATTCACCGTTAAAGCTGCTGTATTGGAAGTCAATACAGAGCTACAAGCATTTCCAGTTACACAAGAATACACATCAGCATCACTTGCTAGTACTCCAGATATATTTAAAACGGAAGAGGTGGCACCACTAATTCTTCCTCCATTTACCAAATCAACACCATTCTTTTTCCATTGGTAAGTAACACCTGTACCTGATACAACAATTGTAAATGAAGTATTTGTCCCACTACACACAGTAGAAGGAGAAGGTTGTGTTGTTATAGAAGCAACAGACCCAACAGACAATACGGCCCCATTCGAATTAATACTTGGAGTACAAGTTCCACTCACCACACATCTATAAGTAGCGGCATCACTAACGGAAGCCGACGTTATATTTAATGTAGCAGTTGTAGCACCACTAACGTTACCTCCATCGGTAATATTAACTCCACCTTTTTGCCATTGGTATGAAACTCCAGTACCTGTAGCTACTACAGAAAACGATACATTGGTAGCAGCACAAATTGTTACATCCGTAGGCTGAGTAGTAATCGCAGGTAAAGAATTAACAGTTAATGCTGCGGCAGTTGAAGTTAATGAGCCCGCACATGCATTATTAATTACACATCTATAGTTACCTGCTTCTGAAGAAGTAAGCGCTGTTAATGTAAGAACTGAAGTGGTTACACCTGAGTACACCCCACCGTTTGAAATATTAACACCATTTTTCTGCCATTGATAAGTTATACCACTACCAGTTGTTGTGATAGAAAAGGTCGTATTTTGACCTGCGCAAATTGTTACCGGAGTTGGATTAGTAGAAATACTAGCAGTAGAACCTACGGTTAACGCTACAGCATTTGATGTTGCAGCAGGAGTACAAGTACCGGAAACGATACATCTATAATTGCCTGCTTCTGATACAGACGCAGCGGTAATCGATAAAGATGTAGTAGTTACACCGGAGTAAATAGCATTATTACTAATATTGACACCGTCTTTTTGCCATTGGTAAGTTAATCCTGTACCAGTAGCTACTACAGAGAAAGATGCATTTTGAGTAGCACAAATAGAAACAGGTGTAGGCTGTGTAGATATAGCAGGTACTGAGTTGATGGTAAGTGTAGCAGAATTTGAAGTTGCCGTAGGAGCACAAGCACCGGTCACTATACAAGCATAACTACCAGCATCTCCGGCCACTACCGATGTTAATGTTAATGTAGCAGCAGTAGCACCTGAAACATTACCTCCATTCGATAGATTTACTCCACCTTTTTGCCATTGATAAGACAAGCCAGAACCGGAAGCTACTACCGTAAAGGTAGCATTTACCCCCGTACAAAAAGATTGACTAGCAGGATGAGTAGTGATAGCAGGTGACGATGTAATTGTAAGCGCCGCAATATTAGAAGTAGCCGCTGGGGTACATGTACCGGATACAACACAGGTATAATTTGCTGCATCTCCAGCCACAACTCCAGTAATTGTTAATGTAGCTGTAGTTGAACCGGAAACGGATCCACCATCCGTCATGTTGGTTCCATTCTTCTTCCATTGATAAGTTGGAGAAGCTCCGGTAGCCGCAACTGTAAAAGAAGCATTGCCACTTATACAAGAAGCTACTGCACTAGGTTGAGTCGTAATGGAAGGAGCCGCTGAAATAGTTAAGGCTGCACTATTTGAAGTAACAGAAGGAGTACAAGAGCCTGATACTATACAGGTATAATTCCCGGCTTCCGTTGCAGCAGCAGCTGTAATATTTAATGTAGCAGCATTCACTCCTGCGTAGGTAGCATTATTAGAAAGACTCACACCACCTTTTTGCCATTGGTAAGTTAATCCCGCTCCGGTGGCTACCACATTAAAACTAACATTGGTACCGGAACATACAGACTGAGCTGTTGGATGAGTAGTAACAGAAGGGGCAGAATTAATAGTAACTGTTGCTGCCGTAGTATTGATTGAACCACAAGATGAGGTTACCACGCAACGATATGAACCGGCATCTCCAACTACCGCTGAGGTAATTGTTAATGAAGTTGTAGTCGCACCTGCTATATTTCCCCCGTTAGAAATGTTTACTCCACCTTTTTGCCATTGATAAGTTAAACCAGAACCTGTTGCGGCCATTGTTAATGTAATATTAGCTCCGGGACAACCTGTAAAATTAGATGGATTGGTAGTGATAGTAGCACCTGTACATTCTGTATACGAAACGAAATATCCATCTTCCGTACCTGGATTCGTAACATTGTTTGTCAACGTCTGTGTTCCTGCACCCGGATCAAAATCACCACAAGTTGCAGAAGCAAAAAAGCCAGCATATAATATCGTACCGGTTGAAGTAATATCCACTGCAGTTCCAATATCATCCAACGTTCCACCTAAGTTATATGCCCATGCATTATTACCTGTAGATGACGAATATTTTGCTATGAAAATATCTTTACCACCTGAGCTTGATAATGTTTTTGATGTTCCTCCGTTGTTAAATTCAATAGACGTACCATTGAACATACCTGTCACATATATATTGGAACTACCGTCCCCTACTACTTGACAAATCGAATCTTTTTGACTCCCTCCTATTATTTTGGCAAATACTGGAGCTTGAGTGGCTAAGTTATATTGGGCTATAAAACCATCCATATTGTCTACGGTATTTTTTGTCAAAATATTCGCAGCACCTCTAATATCAAAATCAATTGGAAGTCCCGTACCCTGAACATATCCCCCCACATTTAACAATCCTGAGCTACCTATATTCATGGATGTAACACATTCTTCATTCACACCTTCAATCACACCATGCCACACATATGAACCTGCAGAGGTATATTTACTAATAAAGGCATCTCCTGTTCCCTGTGGAGTTGATTCTACAGCATTTTGAGTACCAGTTCCCGGATCCATATCTACTGATCCAAAGAATTGTCCAGCAACATATAAATTATCTGAACCATCAATAGCAAGTGCTGTACCTTTATCCGCACCGGTATTACCCAATAAAAAATTCCATTGAAGAGCACCTGAACCATTGAACTTAGCAACATATCCATCCAATGAACCTGTTACCGAGAAATTCGCATAGGTTGTCTGAGCAGAACCAAAATCTCTACCATAGATACTTGAGCCTGCATTTACCCATCCCGTTACATATATATCACCATTGGAATCTAATACTAAATCAGATATTTGATCTTCTCCTGAATTTCGATCACCAAATGCACGAGCCCAAACAAATGTCCCATTCGCATCATACTTTGCTAATGCACCATCTTTTGCAGAAGTAGCACTAACATTTATGGTAGTATTAGCATTAAAGAATGGCTGAAAGTAATTAGTAGTACCGGCAATATTACAAATCATGTATACATTCCCTGAATTATCTACCTTAATTTTTACTCCTTTAGAAACGCCAGAAGGTGCACCTGTCGTAATATGATGCAACCAAGCTACAGTACCGGCAGATGTAATCTTTGCTAAAAAGGTTTGTTCTTTAGTAGCAGTGGAACCTTGACCTGAATTCGTAGGTGTTGAAACCGTATTTCGAGACGAACCAACGATATAAGTATTACCGGAAGCATCCGTCTCTATATCAATTATTTTATTGATATGTATCCCCCCCACCTGGGTAAGACTCTGAAAAGTTTGAGCAGCCCCAAAGAAAGTAATACTAAACGATAGTACCACTCCATAAAACAATGCCAATAGCCTCATGTACAAACAAATAGAATATTACAACTTATTTGTACGAATATACATCTTAAAAAGTTACAATTATTGAATTTTTTTATGCCCCTCCGGACAGCTCTTTTGCCCTTTTTTCAGCATTTTGTAAAGCTTGCTGTATGTTTTGTCCAACATTTTTATCTGCAAAAGTATTCAAAGCCGCCTCTGTAGTTCCCCCTTTTGACTTCACCATAGCAATCAATTCTTCGATAGAATGCTTAGAAGAATTCAATATTTGGTACGCTCCATTCATTGTTTCTTTTACCAACATGGCGGCTACATTTTCGTCAACTCCCATCTTCACCCCTGCTTCAATCATATGTTGAACGATATAATAAAAATAAGCCGGACCACTACCGCTTAATGCTGTTACCGCATCCATTAATTTTTCATCTTTCATGAAAATAGCCTTGCCGGTTGATTCCAATAACATATCTACTGTACTGATTAGGTCATTGGGTTCTCCTTCAGCAATGGTAAAAGCAGAAATTCCATAACCTAATTGAGCAGGTGTATTAGGCATGGCACGAACTACTTTTTTATGTTGTAACAAGTCTTGGATTTGAGTAATCGTAATACCTGCCATAATAGACAATATCACCTGAGAAGATTGAAGATAATCTTTTAGCTTTTCAGCCATCACTCTAAAATCTTGGGGCTTTACAGCAACTACAACAATATCATAAGATACAATTGACGAATCTATATCCGATAATAATGTTGCAACTCCTTCTTGTTGTAATTGAGTACGCTTCTCATCATGCTTTTCTACAATAAGTAAATTCGAAGCATTTACAATTTTTCTATTTATAAAGGCTTTGGCATAGGTCAATCCCATGTTTCCTCCACCGATGATGGCAATTCTCATTTTATTTAAGCTTTTGATGTATGTATTTCTTTCATGGATGATTCATAAGCCGATAAATATCGGTCTACAATATCATTGGTAATAGCGGTTGATATAAAGATACTTTCATATTGAGAGGGTGCTAAATAAATCCCTTTATCTAACATGGCTCTAAAGTATTTACCGAACAATTCCGTGTTACTAGTTTTAGCTTGTTCAAAATTCGTTACCGGGCTTGACGTGAAGAACTGAGTGAACATAGAACCTATATGATTAATAGTATAATTCAAACCTAATTTCTGTTGAATTGTTTTCATACCATCCACCATTTGGGAACCTGTCGTTTGAAGTCGAGTATACACTTCCGGATGTTCTTTCAAATAACTTAACATGGCTAAACCTGCAGACATCGCCATAGGGTTACCACTTAAAGTTCCTGCCTGATATACCGGGCCTGCAGGAGATACACACTGCATGATTTCTTTTTTACCACCATAAGCTCCAACCGGCATACCACCACCAATGATTTTTCCTAAGGTAGTTAAATCCGGCTGAACAGGATATACACCTTGTGCACCATAGGAAGACAATCTAAATCCGGTCATTACTTCATCCCAGATTAAAACGATTCCTTCTTTATCACACAAATTACGAATACCTTCATGGAAGCCTTCTGCCGGTAATACACATCCCATATTTCCTACTACCGGTTCTAATATGATAGCGGCTATTTGTCCTTTGTTAGCTTCTACCATAGAGATAACAGCAGCCAAATTATTATAAGGAACAGTTAAAGTATCATTCGCTACTCCTTGAGTTACTCCCGGACTATCCGGAAACCCCATTGTTACGGCTCCACTACCTGCGGCAATTAAAAAAGAATCTCCATGTCCGTGATAACAACCTTCAAACTTGATTATTTTTTCTCTACCAGTATATCCTCTAGCCACACGTATGGCAGCCATGGTAGCTTCTGTACCGGAGTTAACCATACGAACCATTTCAATACTAGGTATCATGGAGCAAATCAATTCTGCCATTTCCACTTCCTTCTGAGTAGGAGCACCAAATGACAATGAATCTTTAGCTGCTTGAATAATGGCTTCTTCAATATCCTTAAACGCATGACCTAAAATCATAGGTCCCCATGAATTTATAAACTCTACATACTCATACCCATCTACATCATACAAGTAAGGTCCTTTAGCTTTTGATATAAACAAAGGATCTCCTCCCACAGCTTTAAATGCTCGAACAGGTGAATTCACTCCACCCGGTATTACTTCTTTAGCACGGGTGAATAATTGTTGACTTTTTGAATGTATCATTGAATTGGATTCGCCGGAATCAATTGTAGATTTTGAAAATAAACTAGGGGTAAGTAGGAGTTGAATTTTTGGTTAGTAAAATTCATCCCATTTAACAGTACACCTTTGGTTTCAGGTCTTGTACCTAATACAGTAAAATATCCTGTTCCATACTCATTCATCAACGAGCCTAATTGGAACATCATCTCATAACCATATACAGAAAATCGAGTTGGTAACAACTTTGTTTTTTCTACATACTGACGACGGAATGACTGATATACCGGTGAATAAAACTGCACATAATCCGGATACATAAAGTATACTTTACGTCGTTCGAACTGATCAAATGTCACATTAAACTCTAACCAATCACTCTTCACCACAAGAGGAACCGTTTGTTTACTTATTTCTACTTGACTTACTATATAGGAAGCTACCGTTGGGTCTGAAGAAGCCACAAAAATGTGACTTACTTTTAACAATGAGATGGAATCAGAGAATACTTTAGTTGCAACGGTAGAAATATTTTTATTCGTCACCATATTTATGGAAACGACTTTAAATCCTCTAGACTCAATAGAATCTTTATAGTAGACCGCTAATAACGAATCTTTTTTATTTTTATCCGGTGAATAGAAAATTAAGACTTGTCGCTTCTCTATTGCGTCATTATCTTTATCTACGTTCTTTCTATAGATAAAATTTTGCTCCGCGAACTTTGCAACAGTACCGGCATAAGTTTCTAAAACGGGTTGAAATAACAATGTAAAATGTGTCGATTCTGTAATTTTAGAATTTAACGAAATAGGGTTTACCACAGGAATCTTATACATCTCTGAAAATGTAGCCATCAACTCCATTTGTACAGGTACTAATGGACCTATGATTAAATCCATTTGTTTTAACTCCGGGAATAATAGTATTTGTTTTAAAGTCTCAACATCTGTTTGGGTATCGTAAGGATGTACAGTAATATTTGCGCCATTTTTTTTCAAAGAGTCAATTGCTAACATGATCCCTCTATATATTTCAATCACATACTGATTCGACTGCTTAGTATCATCTGTTTTTAGATCATCAATTAAGAAAGGCAATAGTACTGCTACATGATATTCTTTCTTTTTTTGAAAATCTTTTTTATCAATAGTAGATGTAATTTTGTATTCCTGTGCTAAATAAGCCGCAAGCATTTTTTGTTTAGGATCTGTAGTAAACATGATCTTATTGTACAATGCCTGAGCCAACAATTCATCCTTAGGAAAGTCTCTTTGAATTTTAATTAAGGTATCTACAGGTTGAATGGTAGAATAATACTTCTTCTTCATTTGATTAACGGAAGGAGCAAGTAAATTCTCCAAAGGTTTCATATAAGCCATTGCTTGTCGGTATTGGCCTAACTCCCAATAATCTGCTGCTAAAACAAACTCCGCCTCTCTTACTTCCTCCCAATTAGGAACTCTATTCAACAACTGCAAAAGCATTTGTCTGGACTCTTTGTACTTTTTTGCTTTGTATGCACTAAGTCCATAATAATATTGGGCATAAGAAGCGTATGGGTTCCCTGCATCCGGTGTGGTTACAGGTAAAAACATTTCCATAGCCAAGTCATACTTACCGGCTTGATACACTTCTTTCGCTTTTTGATAACTGTATGACCAATCAGTTTGTCCGAAAGAACAAACACTTCCTGTCAACAACAAAAACACCAATATTATTAATCTATTCATATATTATTATTCCCACTCAATAGTTGCCGGAGGTTTAGATGAGATATCATACACCACACGGTTTACTCCTTTTACTCGGTTAATAATTTCATTCGACACATCCGCTAAGAATTCATAAGGTAAATGAACCCAATCAGCAGTCATACCATCTGTACTACTTACAGCACGAAGTGCTACCACCTTTTCATACGTACGTTCGTCGCCCATAACCCCTACTGAATTTACAGGAAGAAGTATAGCGCCTGCTTGCCAAACCATATCATATAATCCTTTTTCTTTTAAACGAGAAATAAAGATATGATCTACTTGTTGCAACACATGTACTTTCTCAGCCGTGATGTCTCCTAGGATACGAATAGCTAATCCAGGACCAGGGAACGGATGGCGTTGTAATATTTTATTGTCGATACCTAATGCTCTACCTACCTGACGAACTTCGTCTTTGAATAAAGTATTTAATGGTTCAACGATTTTCAATTTCATTTTTTCAGGTAAACCACCCACGTTATGGTGTGATTTGATGGTAGCAGATGGACCTTTCACTGATACTGACTCTATAACGTCAGGATAGATAGTTCCTTGTCCAAGCCATTTTACATCCTGTACTTTATGTGATTCCTGATCGAATACTTCAATAAACACTCGACCAATCGCTTTACGTTTTGCTTCCGGTTCAGATAAATCTTTCAACGCTGCATAAAACTGATCCTTAGCATTTACACCTATCACATTTAATCCCATATGTTGGTAGGATGCTAATACTTCTTCGTATTCGTTATATCTCAATAATCCGTTATCAACGAAAATACAAGTCAGGTTCTTCCCAATTGCTTTATGGATTAATACTGCAGCTACTGAAGAGTCTACCCCACCGGATAACCCTAACACGACTTTATCATTACCTAACTTCTGCTTTAGTTCTTCGATAGTAGTATCGATAAATGCATCCGGTGTCCAATCTTGAGTACAACCACAGATATGAACTACAAAATTTCTTAATAATTCTTTTCCTTGAAGTGAGTGTGTTACTTCCGGGTGAAACTGAATACCGTAAGTAGTTTCGTTCTTAATTTTATAAGCAGCAACTTTAACCGTTTCTGTACTTGCTAATAATTCGAAATTGTCAGGAATATTAGTAATGGTGTCACCATGTGACATCCATACTTGTGAGTCTTTAGGAACCTCTTTGAACAAAGGATCTGTTTGGTGTACTTCATTTAAGCGAGCTCTACCATACTCACGAATAGATGAAGGCTGAACAATACCACCTGAAGTATGAGCTAAAAGTTGAGCTCCGTAACATACTCCTAACACAGGTAACTTTCCACGGTATAGACTTAAATCTAACATAGGAGGATTTTGTTCTCTTACAGAACAAGGACTACCTGATAGGATTAAACCTTTAACGGTTGCATCTATTTGCGGAGCTTTATTATATGGGTGAATTTCACAATATACATTAAGTTCTCTAACACGGCGTGCAATTAATTGAGTGTATTGGGAACCAAAATCCAGGATTAGTATTTTTTCAGTCATGTTGCAAATTTATAAAACAATGGCCTTTTTTCTATGGCTTTAAAATACAATGGGGGTAAAAAGATTTACCCCCTGATTGCATTTATACTTTTGACATTGAACTACTTAGAACAAATCAGTATTCCATCTTAAATGCTAACACCGGAATTGTGCTGTATTGGAGCATTTTTTTAGTCTTACTGGCTTTAAATATTTTCTCCAAAAAGGTACGTTGATGCATAGTCATTACGACCAAATCAGCTTTAACTGATTGAGCAAAAGTTTCGATTCCGTCTACGATAGAATCATCCTCATGCAGGTGAAAAGAAACAGCATCATACGGGAATTTATGAACGTATTTTTTAACCCCTTTCTGAACATCCATGGCAGTATATGGGGAATCTTCTTTTTTAATTGAAACGAAAGATATATGTGCGTGATGGAACGATGCCAATGCTATCACCTTTTCTACGGCATGAGAAGCATCTACTTCCAAATCTGTTGCATATACAATTTGCTTAGGAAGCTGAGGAGTGATTTCATCCGGTAAAATCAATACCGGACAATCCACCACACTAAATACTTCTGAAGCGATAGTTCCTAGTACAGCATCTAAAATTGTATCAGCTCCTGTAGTGTACATGACTATTAAATCGGCATCTACTTCTTTATATAGTTGAGAAATACCTTCTACCGCAAAGCCATATTTGATATGTATATGAAAAGTAAAATTAACTTCATCCCCAAATACGGTGTAAATCATGTCTTCGATTTTAATTCTAGCACTATCCTCCGTCTCTGCTAACATCAAACCTGAATCAAACATATTATTTTCAGGGGAAGGAAGCGGCACATGGCAGGCATGAAACAAATGTAGACGAGCACCGGATCTTCTAGCTAATTCACCCGCATATTTTAATGCTTTAAAGGAATAAGAAGAATAATCTAATGGACAAATGATTTGTTTAGGGAACATAAAAGATGTATTTGGTTACTAATCCCTAAGGTACATTTATTACCAGAGTAATAAAAATAAAAGGGTCGATAGTATAACTATCGACCCAGATAAACAGAATAAACCAGGTATTACATAAAAAGATAATTTGCTGCGGATTTACGTAGAAATTTCTTCTTCGTATTCGCTTTAATTCCTTCCATTAGGTTGGTAATCAAAATCCACGCAACTGCCGGACGTACGCCCATTTTCTCAGCTACATCGATAATATATTTTTTCTCAGATTCTTCTACTCTACCATCGGCCATCATCATTTCAACCATGTCATACAATTGGTCAAAACGATCTGCATCCGAAACTGGAGCTTTATAGAAAAATTCATCCGCATCAGAAATCAACTCTAATACTTCCGCCTGCGACACGCCATGCTTTTTACCCATCTTGATTAAAAGTTCCAATTCTTGATCTGAAATAAAGCCATCAGCTTTCGCTAATTTAATCAAGCTTAAAAGGTAATTCTTCTTTACAGAAGGTTTTGAGGATGTAAATAATGAAAACATATTTTTTTGACGTTTATTGATAGAACAAAGGTCGCTAAGACCGCTATAAAATACAAATAACATCAAAAGTATTTTTACTGAATAATTATATCAAAAATAGCTAATATAAAAATCATACTATACATTAATCACTAATAAATAAATAGTTATAAAATTTAAAGAAGTAAAAATAAAATATCAACATTAGATTAATACAATTTTTAAATCCTATGAATTTATTAGATAAGTACAAAAAAAAAGAGACCATCGTCTCTCTTTTTACTTTATCTGGAATTTTAAGTATTAAAACTTCCAAGTACGATTCATTTGTCCTATAGCTGTATGAGCTGTTAAATCGTAGGTACAAGGCACAATCGACACATATCCATTATTCAATGCCCACTCATCCGTATCCTCTCCGTCATCTTTGTTATCAAAGTCACCGGCCATCCAAAAATAGCGTCTTCCGTAAGGATCATATCGTTCTTCAAAGCGTTCTTCCCAGCGAGCGATTGCTTGTCGACAGAATTTAACTCCTTTTAGGGGTGCGTATTTTTTAGCAGGGAAATTAACATTTAAGGTAATACCTGAGGGAATTCCTTTCTCTAAAGCTTCCTGAGCTATTTGTTTAATATATGGCTTCACATGTGAGAAGTCTGCCGAATGCTGATAATCACATAATGAAAACCCAATCGCAGGCAATCCTTCTAATGCTGCTTCTATAGCTGCCGACATAGTACCGGAGTATAAAACTGAAATAGAAGAATTACTTCCATGGTTTACTCCACTAACTACTAAATCAGGTCGTCTATCTTTTAAAACATAATGCTTCGCAATCTTCACACAGTCCGCCGGTGTTCCTGAACATTCATAGGCTTGCAAGCCAGGGAACAATGTACTTTCTTCCAATCGAATGGTATTTCCAATGGTAATAGCATGCCCCATTCCTGACTGTGGAGAATCCGGTGCTACAATGACTACTTCACCTAATTCTTGCATCACTTCTACTAGGACTCTGATACCCGGCGAGAAGATTCCATCATCATTGGAGACTAATATTAATGGCTTACTCATAACTTAAAAATTATTTCTTCTTTAAAATATCATGTCCCATCTTATCCCTTTTCGTCTCTAAGTACTTTTCATTATAAGGATTGGGAGCAATTTCAATAGGTAAATTCTCCACTACTTCTAATCCATATCCTGACATAGCAGCGCGCTTCACAGGGTTGTTACTGATCAATCGTAGTTTCGTAATATTTAAACTTCTTAAAATTTGAGCACCGGTACCGTAGTCTCTTTCGTCCATTTTAAAACCTAAAGATAAATTCGCTTCTACCGTATCTAATCCCTGCTCTTGAAGTTTATACGCTTTTAATTTATTGACTAAGCCTATGCCTCTTCCCTCTTGGTTCATGTATAAAACAACACCTTTCCCTTCTTTTTCAATCATGCGCATCGCCTCATGTAACTGTGGACCACAATCACAACGACAAGAACCAAATATATCTCCTGTCACACAAGAGCTGTGAACACGCACCATTACTGGCTCATCCGCTTCCCACTTACCTTTTATTAAAGCTAAATGCAACTCATTTGTATGAATTTGACGATAAGCTAACAATTCAAAATTTCCCCACTCCGTAGGCATATCTACACCTATTTCCTGACGAATCAGAATTTCGTTCTTTAAACGATACTCTATTAAATCTTTAATAGAAATTAATTTCAAGCCAAACTTATCTGCCATCACACGAAGTTGAGGCAAACGAGCCATCGACCCATCATCATTCATAATTTCTACTAAAGCACCCACCGGTTTAAATCCGGCTAAACGAGCTAAATCAACCGTAGCCTCCGTATGACCTACTCTTCGTAGTACTCCATCTGTCTTAGCTTTTAGAGGGAATATATGACCAGGTCTTCCTAAATCTTGAGGTCTGGTATTGTCATCAGATAAAGCTTTAATCGTTTTAGCTCTATCATGTGCAGAAATACCTGTAGTACATCCGTTGCCTAATAAATCTACCGATACTGTGAATGCTGTCTCGTGTGTGGCTGTATTCTTCCCAACCATCAATTGCAATTCCAATTCATTACAACGCTCTTCTGTTAGGGCAACACAAATCAATCCACGAGCTTCTTTGGTCATGAAGTTGACAATCTCCGGAGTAATCGTTTCCGCAGCACATATCAAGTCTCCTTCATTCTCTCTATCTTCATCATCGACTACCACTACGACTTTACCTTTACGTATATCTTCGATAGCATCTTCGATCTTATCTAATTTGATTGGTTCCATAAACAGTTATGCTTGTATAGGATTAACAATTTTTTCAAATGCAGTTTCTAATTGAGAGTTGATTTTTCCCCAATCATAATAATTAGCTATATATTTTTTCCCTTCCAGACCTATTTCTTCTGCAACATCCTTATGCTGTAACAGATACTCTATTTTAGAAGCGAATACTTCTGCCGTATTGGCTATGAATACATTTTCCCCATCTATTCCACCTAAAGCTTCGTTAGCTAAGGTGGTAGTAATAGCAGGAATTCCACATGCCATCGCTTCCAGCAGTTTGTTTTGCAAACCGGAACCACTGAAAAGTGGTGCTACACATACTTTAGATTGAGCTATATAAGTTTTGATATCAGGTACAAAACCTGTTACCGTTACATATTCAGACTTTAACTTCAACACTTCTTTGGAGGGTGAAGTTCCGGCTAAACATATTTTAGGTTGTAATCCTTTTAATAGTAGTAAAGGCAATACTTTTTCAACCAAAAACTTAGCCGCTACCACATTCGGATGATATCCCATATTTCCTGTAAATATGATATCATATTCTTTATGAATAGATGGCTGAGTTTCTAAAAATGCAGTACTTACACCATTAGGAATAACGTCTACCTGAGATTGAATACTCTGTGGCAAGAAATTACAATCCTGTTTCGATATAATCGAAAATCCTTGGTAATGATTAGCAACCCATTGCTCTGCGTATACGAGTCTTTTGTACTCGATATACACCATAGGTTTCTCATAAAACATGGAATATTTATAACGCTTCTGCATTCCGGCAGAAAGCGCATCCATATAATCTATATATATAGGTACATTCAAATCAACAGGTACGTTTTGCATCAAACGTATCAGCTGAACATAAATCAAGTCTATCGAATACTTTTTCACCCATTGCCCAATCACACTTTTCATTTCCAAGGAAGTAAAGTAATGGACTTGAAATGGTAATTGACTAAAAATCCCATTCAATAATTGCTTATAGATTTGGGATTTCTTAATGGATAGGATAGCTATTTCTTTACAATAAGGACGAACTTTATCTAAATCACTTTCAGAAATAGATACATCACTCAAACAGATTAAATAAATAGAATGTTTTTTAGCTAATTCTCTGATTTGAAAAAATGCTCGGAGTTTATCGCCTTTATCAGTCGGAAATGGAAATCTGGAAAGTGTAATTAAAATATTCATAACAACGATTCGTACACTGACTCAAAACGCTTCACAAGTGAATCCCAATCATATTGGTTTTTCGCTTTTGAATAGGCATTATGAGCCAATTGAGTAGCTTTTTCCGGATGATGCCATAAATCTAAAATAGCATTGGCAAAAGCTTCCGGTTGATCGGCTATAGCTACGTCTACATTTCGATGATAATCAACCCCTTCCGCTCCTATTGTAGTTGCTACAATGGGGCGACCAAGACTCATTCCTTCGACCATTTTCAAACGCATGCCTCCGCCGGACAACAAAGGTACGATAAAAATTCCGTGGTTTTGTATAAATTCCTTAGCATCGGGGACTTGACCATGTAATACCACTCCTTGAATATGCTTCCATTTGGACTCGATATCAAACATACCCTTCCCCGCTAAATGACATTTTGCTTTAGGTTCAAACTGTAGGACCATAGGCCAAACCCTTTCCAAAAACCACTCTAACCCTTGAATATTAGGAATCCACTCCATACTACCTATAAAACATACCGCAGGTGAGTCACTGGGTTGATATAAGAGCACGTTTGGATCAATTACCATTCCAGCCGATATTGTTGTCACTGGTACTTGAGGGGCTGTTTTGTGATAATAATGAGCATCCTGATCAGTGATTGAGATAATCTGATGGTATAGTTGTGCAGAAAAAGCTTCAAATGATTTAATTTTGGGGGACAACATTGTCAAATACCAACGTTTAAACGGATTTTCTTCTGCCCTTGAAACGCGCTCCCAAATTTGATGCTCCACATTATGAGATCTAAGCACTATGGGAACATTAACTAATCGTCTTAACAATGGAACATAAAGTCCCATGTATGCACCTTCAATTTGAATGATATCATAGGTGTTTTTCTGAACTATATCACGAAGTAGCTCTTCAAACTGTTTACTATAAAAGCGTTGAACATTGTAGGGTTTTGATTCAAAAAGGCTTTTGAATAAAGCGAATGGCTCTAAAGAAGTATCTATATCTACCGAGTATACTTTATTATATATAGCCTTAATCGCATCGGGAGATTGATAATGTTTTAACGTATTTAAAAATGCTATATCTACTTCGTGCCCCAGTTTCTTAAGCCCAATAGCTACATGATGAACAGCTAAGTTACCGCCATCATTTAATGGAAATGGAATACGATTATATAGAAATAAAATTCTCATGCTTATAATAATACGTTCTCCATAGAACTCCACAAAGCTGTAGCTGTTTTATCCCATGAAAACTTTTGACATTGGATGAATCCGGCTTGAATAAATTTTTCTCTAACTTCGTTTGAATCTATCATCCCTTTCATAGCTACAGCTATCCCTTCGATAGATTCCGGATTAACTGACCACGCAGCATCACCAGCTACTTCCGGCAAAGACGTTACATTTGATACGATTACCGGTGTACCAGATTGCATTGCCTCTATGACAGGTATACCAAAACCTTCGAAATAAGGAACAAAGGTAAGTGCTGTCGCCGCCCCTACTAAGCGATGCAATTCATCTAAACTTGTTCTTCCCAGAAATAGTATATCTTCTTTGTAAGCTAAACTAGAATATATCTTTTGGATTTCCTGGTTGTCCCACATGGCAGAACCAACCAATACCAGTTTGGTAGAATAACCTGTAGCTAATTTAAAACTATTAAAGGCTTGTAACAAATTAAGTATATTCTTTCGTGCATGAAGAGACCCTACATAAATAAAATAGTCTTTACCTAAGGTATATTGTTGTTTAACTAAGTTTTTTTCAGCGTCAGAAAGTGGTTGATATATTTCATTACAACCATTATAGACCACATCTACTTTTTCGGAAGGTACATTATAGGTAGTTACAATATCTTGTTTAGAAAACTCCGACACGGTTGCAATTCGATTTGCCTTATGAGCAAATTGAGGAAAGTATTTTTGATAATAGCGCGCTACTCGTGGCGGTAAATCTTGTGGACGATGTTCAAAGTTAATATCGTGAATTACATTCACTCCTTTGGTTTCGGTAGACAACGAATAATACCCATCGGTAGATAAAAACAAGTCTGCTTTTACCTTGTTATTCATATAAGGCACAGCCCATTCAAAAAAGAGATACCAAAGGTATGGATGTCTTGCCTGTGGATATAATACGTGTGGAACTACATTAGAATTAAAAATAAATTCTTCTGCAAAAGGTCTGTCAAAATAAAAATGAAAAGTATGTTCCGGATGCGCTTTAGTTATTCGTTCCAAAGACTCTTTGGTAAACCAACCTATCCCTTCTAACTTTCCTTTTAATAATAATCTGGTGTTAACTGCTATATTCACTTGTCAACTTTTTCTCAAGATAACCAATCATTTTATTTTATTGGCATCTATGCTCCCCTCAATACCTAGTTTTTTCTCAATTTGAATAGATAAAGCTTTCAATTCAGAATAGGTTTTCAATACCTCATCCATTTGATCTATACTTCCATTCAAAGAACACTCTTTAATCTCTTTCATAATATCGTGTAACATATTATGAACTACCACTCTTTTTAATCGAAGAATAGATTTTGGCACTACCACATCCAACACTTCAGATTCTTCCGGAACTTCAATATGAAACTCTTCCGTCCATTTTTTACTGACACTATGTTTAGTAAAAAACAAGTCAATAGCAGTCTTCTTTACTGAGTCATTCGTATGTTGAATCCAATGTTGTTGAGAAGGAACAGTACCTTTTTGGTAAAAATCCAACAACTCATCAAACATAGTTTGATAAATAGAGTTTTTAAAACTCACTTCATCATGTAATTCCTGAATGATATAAGACAAGGTATTCACCTCTCCTTCCACCGTATTCTCAGCATTATTCAGCAATAATCGGATAATGTTTCGTTCTTCCATTTCCGTAGCCATTTCGGCCAAGGTTAAGGTGCTTACCTGTTCAGGTAAATCAAGAACAGCAGGAATATTTACATCATAAGCAGCCGCTACATCTTGAGCAAATCCATCTTTTTTAGAACGGCTCTGCTTTACTACTTTCTTGTTATATTCCGAAATTAAAACTTGTTCTTCTATCTGAAGTAGATTACTACATTCTTTAAAGAATACTGAACGCTTAATAGCATCCGGAATCTTAGAAATACTTTCAACGATATCCTTTATTACTTCTGCTCGCTTGATAGGATCATTTTGAGCATCTTGCAAAACGAGCTTAGTTTTGAAAGTGATAAAATCTTGTCGATTTTTATCGATGTAGTTTTTAAACTCTGCGCCACCAATCTTACGAACATAACTATCCGGATCTTCTCCTTCAGGGAACATGACAACTGAAACATTCATATCCTGTTCCAGAATCATATCTATTCCTCTTAAAGAAGCTTTTAATCCGGCGGTATCACCATCGTATAACACGGTGATGTTAGGAGTATATCTTCGAATTAACTTTATTTGATCTTCCGTCAAGGAAGTACCGCTGGAGGCAACTACGTTATCAATTCCACCTTGGTGTAAACTGATAACATCCGTATATCCTTCAACCAACAAACATCTATCTTCTCTACGAATCCCATTTTTGGATTGGAATAATCCATAAAGGAGTTTGCTTTTCTGATAAACCGCCGATTCAGGAGAGTTAAGGTATTTAGCTTCCTTTTTATCGTTATTTAGAATACGTGCGCCAAAGCCTACAACCTTACCGGTTACCCCATGAATAGGGAACATCACGCGATTTCTAAAACGATCAAAATGCTTGAATGATTTAGAATCATTCGCATTCTCTTTTTCAATAGTCAAGCCAGTTTTGACTAAAAAATCTATTTTATAACCATCTTCTTGAGCCTTTTTAGTTAAGGCTTCCCAAGCATCCGGACTAAAACCTAATTCGAATTTTTTGATGGTATCTTCTCTAAATCCACGCTCGCGGAAATAGCTTAATCCAATAGCTTTACCGTCTTCTGAATTCCATAATGTATCGATGTAAAATTGTCGTGCATAATTTAGCACCACCATCATACTTTCTTTTTCAGAAACTTCTGAGTTGTCACCTGACTCTAACTCCGATTCTTTGATTTCAATGTTGTATTTCTTGGCCAAGTAAACCATAGCTTCCGGGAAGGTGAAGCTTTCATGATCCATGACAAATTGAATGGCATCACCGGCTTTACCACAACCAAAACACTTGTAAATTCCTTTAGCCGGAGTAACGGTAAAAGAAGGTGTTTTTTCGTTGTGAAAAGGACAACAAGCTGAATAGTAATGTCCTTTTTTCTTCAAAGAAACAAAGTCATTAATCACTTCGACAATGTCGACAGCATGATGAATTTGATCTAATGTTTCTTGAGTTAAGCGCACGTGTAGAGAGAATGAATCTTGAAGTTACTTAATAATTCAAGGATGACCTACATGTAGTAAATTACCCCCATTTGTTAACAAGTAGGGTGTCAAAATAGGTTCCGTTTAAGCTATTGTTGACTAGCAAATTGCCTTTTAAACATGTGGATAAGTATAGATTACCCACAATTCGTTCGGGAATACTTTTAGAATATGACTATTTCGAATCTACCTAGACCTCAGAAGCCCTTTTTTCACGTAATTCAAACCCTTTTTTGGTCTTATTTGTTATTAATCTAAATCCAAATCGTTAAATTGCTACCTTATATAAAATGTCCCACATGTCGATTACGAAGGAACAATTACTGAATGCATTACGCACGGTGGAAGAACCGGATCTGAAAAAGGATTTGGTTAGTTTAAACATGATCAGCAATGTACATGTAGATGGTTTGAAAGTATCTTTTACGGTGATACTAACCACTCCTGCTTGTCCACTAAAAGAATTAATCCGAAACAATTGTATCAAAGCAGTGCATGAGCATGTTGATTCCAACGCTCAAGTAACTGTTGATTTAACAGCGGAAGTAACTTCCGGTCAGTTTAACAAAGGACCTTTGTTATCCGGTGTTAAAAATATTATTGCTGTTTCTTCCGGTAAAGGAGGAGTTGGTAAATCTACCGTTACGGCTAATCTTGCTGTTGCTTTAGCAAAGACAGGTGCGCGTGTAGGTTTGATAGATGCTGATATCTACGGACCATCCATGCCTACCATGTTTGATGTAGAAGGTGTACAACCAAACATTACAGAAAACGAAGAAGGTAAACCAACTATCATCCCGGTAGAACAGTACGGTGTTAAAATCATGTCGATAGGTTTTATGACTCCACCGGATCAAGCCATCGTTTGGCGTGGACCAATGGCGAGTTCTGCCTTGAGACAATTTATCGCCGATTGCGCTTGGGGAGAATTAGATTATTTATTGATTGATTTACCTCCGGGTACAAGTGATATTCATTTAACCTTAGTACAAACAGTTCCTTTAACCGGAGCGATTGTAGTGACGACACCACAGAAAGTAGCCCTAGCCGATGCGCGCAAAGGATTATTAATGTTCCGTCAACCACAAATCAATGTTCCTATTATTGGTATCGTTGAAAACATGGCTTGGTTCACTCCGGCCGAATTACCGGAAAACAAATATTACATCTTTGGAAAAAATGGCGGTCATGAATTAGCTGCTGATTTTGATATCGATGTTATCGGACAAATTCCATTAGTACAGTCCATCCGTGAATGTGGCGACAATGGAAAGCCGGCGGTATTAGGTGGAGAACCTGTCATCGCCGAAGCCTTTACGAATTTAGCAGAAGAAGTAGCTCGACAAATTGCTATTCGAAATGCTTCCGCTGCACCCACACAGAAAGTAGAAATTAAAGTATAAACCGTGCCAACTACAACAGCAACCAACTTAAACGAAAGAGTAGAGCAAGCGCTTGAATCTATTCGTCCTTATTTAATCGCCGATGGCGGTAATGTACGTTTAGTCAACATCACAGAAGAGATGATTGTTGAATTAGAGTTATTAGGAGCATGCGGCAGTTGCACAATGGCGCCGATGACTTTAAAAGCAGGTGTGGAAGAATCCATAAAAAATGCTGTGCCGGAAATCAAGGGTGTACGCGCTCTTAATGTCTAAGCACTACTAGAATTTTTGATTACAGCACAAACGTAACTTCATGAGAATAGGAATTATCTTTGGGGGACAATCCAGAGAACGTGAAATATCATTCGCCGGTGGCAGAACCGTTTATGATAATTTAAATAAAGATTTATTTGAAGCTATACCACTATTTGTTGACAGTTTAGGCCAACTGATTCTTTTGGATTGGCAATACATCTACAAAGGTACTATTCGTGATTTTTATCCTCCTTTTGATTCCATACCTTCTACCCCGCACGGTTTTCAGGTATACATTGAATCATTAGGAAGTTTATCCAACGAACAACGCGATGAAATTATTCAGAAAGTAGGTCGTAAAATCGAGTTCTCTCAATTATCTGAGTACATCGATTTTGCATTCCTTGCTCTACACGGTCCTTATGGAGAAGATGGAGCCATACAAGGTATTTTAGATTGGTTTGGCATTCCCTATTCCGGTTCCGGAAAACTTCCTTCTGCCATAGGTATTAATAAATCTGTTCAGAAAAAACTAATGGCTCAAGCCGGCTTCCCCGGACCTGCGTACGCATTCCTATCTAAATCCGACTGGGATAAAACAAAAGACATTGAGACGTTATTTGAATCCTTTAAAAGTAAAATTGGATTCCCTTTTGTAGTTAAAGCACCTTCACAAGGTTCATCGATTGGTATTTCTATTATCCAATCAGAAGATATTAATAATTTCAAAAATGCCATTAACAGAAGTTTCTTCCGTCAAGAAATTACAGCTGCTTATTGGACAACTTTAAGCGAAGAAGCACGCGTTCGATGGACAGTTACCTTAACTGATATACGTGACGGTATAGGATTACCGGTAACAGTTGTTGGTGAGCATAAAATAATTCATCACCCGGAAGATGTTCTGGCTTATTTAAATGAGCAATTAATTTATCAAGGTGAAAATTCTGTTTTACTAGAAAGTGTAGATAATGAAGAAGAAATCATTATTGAAGCATTTATTCCGGGACAAGAATTTTCATGTATCGTGGTACAGCAAGCTGATGGTTCCCCATTAGCCCTACCTCCAACCGGTATCATCAAAGGAAACAACTTCTTTGACTATCGCTCTAAATACTTACCGGGCATGTCCCGTAAAGTGACCCCGATTGATTTGCCGGAACCTCAAATTGAAGCGATAAGAAAAGATTGTGAACGCTTATTTGAAGCGTTGAGCTTTAATGTATATGCTCGTTTAGATGGATTCATAACTCCGGAAGGAAAGATATTCTTAAACGACCCTAATACAACATCAGGTATGATGCCTTCCTCTTTCTTCTTCCATCAGGCGGCAGAAATAGGATTAAATCCTTCTCAATTCTTAACCTACATCATACGTACTTCATTAGCAGAGCGTGTGAAAGAAGGTAAACGTAGTGCGGCATTCAAAGAACTTTTAGAAGACTTAGATAAAAAAATAGCTTCTGATCACACGAAGGAGAAAAATAAAATTCCGGTAGCGGTGATTATGGGTGGCTATTCTTCCGAACGCCATATCTCTATGGAAAGCGGAAGAAATATCTATGAGAAATTAGCTTCCAGTACGAAATATGAACCAATACCGGTTTTCTTAACAGGTAGCGAAGAAAACCATCGCATGTTCATTCTACCTGTTAATATTCTATTAAAAGATAATGCAGACGATATTCGTGATAAAGTAATCGGCTTTAAAGGGTACCACCCCGTTATCCAACGCATCATGAATGAGGCTATTGATATCACAAAGAAATATGTGTATCGAAACATAGCCGAACCTAAAGAGATCGATTACACAGAGCTTAGTAAGTTAGTGAAAGCTGTATTTATTGCTTTACACGGGCGTCCAGGCGAAGATGGTTCTTTACAAAAACATTTAGAAAAGTATCATATTCCATATAATGGTTCCGGAGTACAAAGTTCATCTGTTACCATTAATAAATTTGAGACAAATAAAATTCTGCGTGAACATGGAATTTCTGTTGCTAATCACCGCATGGTTTTCCAAGACGAATGGAATGCTCGTGGCGAAAAGCTAGTTGAAGATATTGAATCAGGATTTAAGTATCCATTAATCTGTAAACCTTCGGATGATGGATGTAGCTCTGCTGTTAAGAAAATTAAAAATAGAGCGGAGTTAGTTGCTTATATTAAACTAATGTTTGGCGAAGCCGATTTAAGGACTTCAGAAAGTGCTAAAACGCTTCAGTTAAAATACAATGAAGAATTCCCTCAAAAGAGTTATTTCCTATTAGAAGACTTGGTAACCAAAGGAGATGCTAAACATTTCTTAGAAGTTACAGGTGGTCTAATGACTCGCTATAATAGTAATGGAGAAGTAGCTTATGAAATATTTGAACCTTCAGAAGCATTAGCTACCGGAGATGTACTTTCATTAGAAGAGAAATTCTTAGCGGGTGAAGGTCAAAATATCACTCCTGCTAGATACACGAATAATAAAGCGGATTATGAAAAGGTAGCTTCGCAAGTTCGAAACACTTTACAGAAAGTTGCTGAAATATTAAACATCCAAGGGTATGCTCGTATTGATGCATTTGTACGTGTGTATGACAACTTCAAAACAGAGACTATTATTATTGAAGTTAATTCACTTCCTGGTATGACTCCGGCTACATGCATCTTCCATCAAACAGCCATCAACGGATATAAGCCATACGATTTCATTGACAACATTCTAACTTTTGGAATGGAAAGAGAAAACAAAAACACTATAAAAGCCTAAATCATGTCATTCTTCACAGTTGATTCCTGGAAAGGAGTATTAGTACATTTCTTCATTATATTAGCTATCGCTGTAGGTTTATTACTTGGCTTCTTTTATATCTATTTACCGTCGGTTACACATCATGGTGAATATATTGAAGTTCCTAAGTTAGATGGTATGACCGTAGAGCAGGTAGAAAAGTTGATGGATGAAAAAGGACTGCGATATGAAATCAATGATTCTACTTATAAGCCGGAAATGAAACCTAATATGGTACTTTCTCAACATCCTTTACCTGGATCTCAAGTAAAAGAGAATAGACGTATATATATAACAATCACCTCTACCCTACCTCCTGATATTGCGATGCCGGATTTAATTGACCGCCCTATGCGTGATGCGGAAAACCAAATTAAATTTCATGGTTTATTAATTGGCAAAGTAGATACAGTACCTTATCCGGGTAATGTAGTACGTAAACAGTTATACCAAGGGAAAGTGATTAGCAAAGGAACAATGGTTCCCAAAGGTTCTAAGATTGATTTAATTGTAGGTAGTGGTGCCGGAGGCACAGAGATTGAACTTCCTAGTTTAGCCGGAAAAACAAAAGAAGAAGCGGAATCAATTTTGAGAAGTTTTGGTCTAGCATCTAATGTTATTTATGACCCAACTATAACTTCTGTTGATCCGGGAAGAGTGGCTAAAACTAGACCGGCATACGAAATTGGCAAAAAAGTTCGTTCGGGAGATATAATCGATTTAATTATAGCCGGTAACGAATAAATATGAAATGCGACTACTCGTTGGATTAATATTATTTTTATGTATTAGTATAGCTCCTATTTCAGCTCAGGTTGATATAGTGCCGTGGCAATTCAGTCCTTCTAGTTATCAATTTCTAGGACCTAATTTACCTCAAGGGGACACCTTACAAATTCCTTTCTTTGAAGACTTCTCCGGAGATTACAGTATGATTTGTGATATCAGAGAAGTGATGATTGGTAGTGATGAAGGTTATGAAATTCAATTTTGCCATTTACACGGATTAAAAGATGGAGATTCCGTTCGTATCAGCAATTCAAAAGGTAATCCTATATTAGGTTTTAACACCGATATTTTTGAAGGTATTCGCTATGTTAAAGTACTGGACTTATATACTATTCAAATTTTCACCAACGCTGCTTTAAGTATAGTAGTACCTACTCAAACGATTCCTGTTAATATGTGTAGTGTTCGTAAGTTACCTTATCAAGGACCGGTAAGTTATGCTGATACATTGAAATTCGTATTCAACAATGGAGGTGCGCTCATCAATAATACCATGGCTAATTTCCCGGTGAGTGTTGGAGTAGCGTCTTTAGATGGATTAAATCAAAATGGCATTCCATATAGTAATCTACCAACGACCAACGGTTATGGTGATAATCTAACTTCCTTACCCATCAATATTAAAAACTACTCACCTTCCGACTCTTTATATTTTAGTTTTTATTGGCAAAGTGTGAGTTTTGGAGAAACACCCGAAAATACGGACTCCTTAATACTCGAATTTAAAGATACGACTGGTTTATGGTCAAGGGTATATAAAGTAAATGGCAATACAGCCCTGGTTGACTCCTTCTACTTTGTAGGAGTTTGTATCAAAGACAGTATTTACTTTGGCAAACACTTTCAATTTCGATTTAGAAATTACGGCAGGCTATCCGGCAGATTTGACGTCTGGAATGTGGATCATATTTATTTGGATACCGGCAGGACCTTTACCAGTTTAATACCGAGAGACGCTGCTATCATACAGTTTACACGTTCTTTTCTCAAAACCGGGACTGCTATACCTTACCATCACTTTGCCGGAGTTTCAGCATCTCAACAAGATGCCTTAGTACAAAAAGATTATCAATTATCCGTTCGAAATCTACAAACTGCTATTCCTAGAAAAAATGAATTAATCATTCGAACCAATCTCAATTTGGGAATTGACACTTTATCTTCAATTGCAGGAGATGAAGACGCTCCGCGCTATACGGTGACAATGAACAGTAATAAACTATTAGCAGACACATTACTTAGTAAAGTCCCTACTTCAACTCCTTATGTGGTAAAATTAGATTACCGATTGGGTAATGGAGATGGTTTCTTAGTTAGCCCGATCGGCAGACAAGATTTTACCAAGAACAATTTTGCAGCGAGCGAAACTTATTTTTATGATTATTATGCCTACGATGATGGTACAGCAGAGATGAGTTTTAGAAGTAATCAAAACGGTATTCGACTTGGGAATGAATTCAACTTTTTAGTTACAGATACCCTAACTCATATTGACATTGCATTTAATCGCAACAATGGGGCAGATCTTAGTGGAACTAGTATTTTTCTGAATATATGGAACTCATCCAACAACTTGATTTATTCAGAACAAGTTTCAATACAGTACAGTAACGATATCAATGGTTTTACGAGATATAAACTATCCAATATAGTTAGACTTACCCCAGGCATATATACTATTGGCTATGAACAAAGGAATAATGAATCATTATTCATTGGCTACGACCGAAATAACGATTATAGTTCCAAAATAAAAATAAATGCTACCGGTTCATGGTATTATTATTCCCCTCCCGGAGGACTTACCGGTGCACTGATGATACGTCCGGTTTTCAGTAAAAACCAATTCATAGTTACTAAAACCATTGATGAAGAAAAAAACAAATTTATTATATATCCTAACCCAACCGGTGCACCTGGAAGACTATCAATCTATGGCAATCCGACGGAGGTTCTAATATACTCAGTTGAAGGTCGAGAAGTTCTTCGAATTTCAACAACTGAAAATGCTGATTATATAGATTTGCCTTATTTACCCAAGGGATTATATTTAGTATTCCTCAAAAAAGGGGAAATTTTAGAAACTAAAAAATTACTTATAGAGTAATCAAATAACATAATTTTATATCTTGTATTTACCGATAGTTCTCAGTAATTTCAGGACTGTTTCAGTATGGATAAGGGGAATAGCAGATTTTATTGGTTAGTACAAATAATAGGAGATTTATTCCTATTAAACGGGGCTTTTTTGGGTGCTTACCTGACCGAAGAAAGACTACCGGCGTTTCCTCATGTTCCGGATTCCTATATTCTACTCCATGTATTATTTAACACAGCATGGATTATTTTAGCTTTCAGCTTTAATATTTATGTACACACCACTCAACGTAAAAGAAAATTAGAACGAGTTGTTTGGAGTATAGTTGAAACAGTCAGTTTACATTTTCTTTTAGTTTATACCGTTTTAGGAGCATTAAAAGGAGAAACTGTTTTCAATAAAATGCTTATTTGGTGTTATGTAACTTTTTTCGCGTGTCTTATTATTTGGAGACTCATATTTATCAAATTAATAAATCATTATCGCCTTTCAGGTTCCAACTTTAGAAATGTACTTATTGTTGGAGGTGGTCCTGTTGGGGAACAAATCATGAAGTATATTCTTCAAAACGAAACTACAGGCTACCGTTTTATTGGCTTCCTGGATGATAATGCAACTAAAGTTCGTCACAATGAATTAGTTCTAGGTAAAGTTAATGAAGTGCAAAAAGTACGTCAAAAAGTAGATGAAATCTTTTGTGCATTACCTCTATCTGCATCCAAACAGATACAGGAGTTAATGAAGTACTGTGACAATAACTTAATACGATTGCATATCGTTCCCGATTTCAGAGGATTATTAAACAAGAAAATGGATCTTGACTTTTTTGACAATGTTCCTGTACTACATATCCGAAGAGAGCCGCTTGAAAGTCTTCTTAACAGATTTATCAAACGTACTTTTGATATTGCATTTTCTTTGTTTGTCATTATCACGATTTTCCCTTGGCTCTTCCCAATTTTAGCTATAGCTATCAAATTTTCATCTCCGGGACCGGTATTCTTTAAGCAAAAACGAAGTGGTCGAAACAACGAAGAATTTAATTGTTATAAATTCCGATCGATGGCAGTGAATAAGGATTCTGATTCCAAACAAGCAACGGAAAACGATACTCGTATCACCCTAATAGGGAAAATACTGCGTAAAACAAATATGGATGAATTACCTCAGTTTTTTAACGTATTAATGGGGCATATGTCTGTAGTAGGACCAAGACCTCATATGTTAAAACATACGAAGGATTATTCTAAAATAATTGATAAATTTATGGTACGTCACTTAGTTAAACCGGGAATTACCGGATGGGCTCAAGTGAATGGTTTTAGAGGTGGAACTCCTAACCCTCGATATATGATCAAAAGAGTTCAGTACGACATGTGGTATGTGGAACACTGGACTTTCTTACTCGATATACAGATAATATTCCTGACAGTATATAACATGTTTAAAGGTGAAAAAAATGCATTTTAGACTCACATTCTTTTTAACTCTCTTAGTAAGCTTATGCCTGACCACCCAAGTGGTCGGGCAATCTTATTTTTATCCATTAGAGAGAACGTATTTATTAAGCAGAGAAGCTAATCTTTATTCTAAATCGTCTACTTTGCACACCTCCATTCAACCTTACTTTTTTAAAGAAACTGAAAACTATTTCAATGAAGATTCATTACGAAATGGAATACATTATAACATTCAAAGAAACAACTTCGTTAACCGTACTCTTGGGAATTTTCTTAACGACTATCTGGTGAAAATAGATACCGGTAATGTACACTTAAGAGCTGCAGTTTTATTTGATGTACAATTACAGCAAGATGTAGCAGCTAAGGATATGTATTATAGAAATACCAGAGGATTATTATTAAAAGGAGACCTGGGAAGTAAGTTTTCTTTTGTCACCGGTTTCTATGAAAATCAAGCATCCTTTGCTCCCTATGTAAATCGATTTATTGATAGTTTTGGTGTAATTCCTGGACAAGGATTAACCAAGTCTTTCAAAGATCATGGCGCACAAGATTTCATCCTTCCTTTTGGATATGTATGCTATGCTCCTAGTAAATTATTCACCGTACAGTTTGGTCAGGACAAAAATTTCATAGGTAATGGATATCGCTCATTACTCTTATCAGACAATGCTATGAATGCGCCTAATCTAAAAATTATGAGTAGTTTCTGGAAGATTAAATACATGATGATAGTACAACAATTTTTGGACATCAGAGACCAAAGCGTTAACAGTACATTAGGGAAAGGGTATCCAAGAAAATTTGCGACCATGCATTATTTAAGCTGGAAAGCAACGAAATCTTTAGAAGTTGGTTTCTTTGATGCTGTGATTTGGCAACCTGCGGATAGCACCAACCCAAGAGGTTTAGACTGGGCATATATGAATCCGGTTATCTTTTTAAGACCCACAGAATTTTACAACGGATCCGCAGATAACGCATTAATGGGTATTAATTTAAAATATTCGATTACGAATAATTTCTATACCTATGGGCAATTCATATTGGACGATTTGAAATTTAACGAATTAAAGAAAAAAGGATCTGCTTACCCACAAAAATATGGTTTCCAATTAGGGGCTCGATGGTTTGATATTGCTAAAATAAAAGGATTAGCAGTACAATCTGAAGTTAATTATGTCATGCCTTACACCTATACTCACCGTCTTTCAAGACAAAGTTACACTCATTACAACCAATCATTAGCACACATTCAAAATGCTAATTTCATTGAATGGGTAGGTATTGCTGATTATAACAAAAACCGATGGACATTGCACGGCAGAATCGTTCATGTAACATATGGAACAGATTCTAGCTCCGCTACCAACTGGGGACACAATGTACTTGCGGACATAAGAGATTATCCTCAATATTATCAAGGCGGTTCTAAGATGTTACAAGGTGTTAAAACAAATATGACTTACTTAACCGGAAGCATAGGTTATATTATCAATCCTAAACTCAATATGAAAGTAGAAGGAACGTTAACGGTAAGAGTTCAACAACAAGAGGGTAAAGCGAAAGAAGATAATATCATTTTAGGTATTGGCTTTAAAACAAGTCTCTTTAACCAGTACTACGACTTTTAAATATAAATCATTATAACATAAAAAAAGCGATGAAGTAATCATCGCTTTTTTTATGTTATTTTCTTTAGTACTTCTATTTACGTAACAAGTGTTGTTTGCCTTTTGCAGAACGTCTATGTTGGTTGGTAAAGGTATATATAGCTCCTACATTAAACATAAAATATTTATCTCCATAGAAGGAATTATTCCCTCGCTGACGTCCGTGAGCGTATCCTAAATCATCCGGAGTTTTATCTGCTAATTGAGCGGCAAGGGGTGATAATGTAGATGGGTCAACATACCATTTTTGACTTACATCATCCATATTATCTGTGGTCGTTAATCGAAGTGCAAAATCCGTCATAAATGTTAATTTATATGACACTTTCATTTTCACACCTATACCTACAGTCCCCATAAATGCTATGGAACCATAATCAATACCTTGTGTTTTTAATGGACGTAACTGATGCCATTCCCCATTTAAACTTCCGTATGGGTTAAACGTCATAAAACCAATACCTCCAAATACATAGTGATTAAACAAAGGTCTTCTACGAAACACACGATCATAATTATATAAATCATACTGACCACCTACCCAAAATTCAAAATTAGTGGATCGAAAATCTAAATTTCTTCCGTAAGGACCGCCTCTAAAAAAATCATTGGAATATAATCTAAACACTCTTAACTCAGAACGAAGACTAAAACGACTTCCCATTAATCTTGTTCTCCAAAATCCACCTATACCAAATTGCGGGCGTGGTGACATACAATCAAATCCAACACACAAATCACCTTCATACATAGCAAATCCTGTAGTAGCATAAATACTAAAGTATTCGTTTTTCTTCGCTTGTTTGGATTGTATCCACGGCCCCTTATGGCTTTTCTTAACGTATTTACCTTGACCCTTATAAGAGCCCTGGGCATAAACTTTTGGCGTAAAATAAAGCGTTGATATAATAAGACAGATAGATAAAAGAGCAATGTTCCTCATGCAAAATTCGACGTCAACGTTTCAATTAAATATAAATATACTATTTTTATTATTTGCGTATAAACATTATCGATGAATCGATAATAAAAAATATACAATTAATTGAAAAAGCCTAAAGTTATTCTTAGGCTTTTTCAATACAATTTTATTTACGTAATAAGTGAGTTCTACCTCTAACTTTTGTTTGGTGTTTATTCGTGAACGTATAAATCAAGCCTACATTAAAGTTGACGTATTTATCGTTCCAATCGGGCGAACCACGTTGTCTACCTTTAGCGTAGCCTAAATGATCTTTAGATTTATCCGACATGTACCTAGCAATACTGTTTTGTAAAGTTGCCGGATCCGCATACCCAAACTCATGCACATCATCTATTTGATCAGTAAGAGTAAAGCGTAATCCAATTTCAGCTTTCAATGTCCACTTGTAATTAATTTTGTACTTAGTACCTATCCCCATAGGGAAGGTCATAGTAGCATACCCAATTTCATATCCCTGTGTTTCCAACGGACGTAATTGATGCCACTTGCCATTTGGTAAAGAGCCCCAAGGGTCATAAGTCATAACTCCTACTCCAATAAAGGCATAAGGATTTAATAATGTTCTTCTTCTTAATAATTTTTCATAAGGGAATAAATCTACTTGAATACCTGCCCATACTTCCCAGTTAGTAGAACGAAAATCTAAATTTCTACCTTCGAAAGCATCATTAGAATACAATCTAAATATCTGCGCCTCTAATCTCAAGTTTAATCGCTTCTGAAGATAACCTGTTCTATAAATAACACCACCACCAAAAGCCGGTCTAGGTGCTATACAATTAAAGCCACTACATAAATCTCCCTCATAGTTAGCTAAACCTAAACTTAGATACAGAGATAATAACTCGTATTTTTTAATATTACTGAATGAAATCTTAGGCTCATATTTACCATTATGATACTGACCCTTATATAACTTCTTATTCTGTGCGGACGCTCCATGAACCATTAATAATCCAAAAAGTACAAATCCAAAATATAAATAGCGCTTCATGCTTGACGAAAATAAGTAATAATATCTTGCAGTTAAATATACCTAAAAAACTACAATTTCAACTATTTAATTATGATTTTTCCATGAAATAATCATTAAAAATTCCTAAAGTACTATTTTTTATGCCTTAACTCATACAATTCCATGAATCTAATAATAATTCAATTTTAAACATAAAAAAAGGCATTGCAGAAAACTGCAATGCCTTTTTTTTAAGATGAATATCTATTAATATTCTTTATTGATATCAATATTGTAAGCTTTCATACCGTGTTCAGCGATATCTAAACCTTCAATCTCATCCTTAGCAGGAACTCTTAAACCTACTGTTTTGCTAATTAATAAGAATCCGATATAAGATAATGGGAACACAAATGCAGCAGTTGCAGCAACACCGATTAACTGTGCTATAAACTGATCTACACTCGCTAACTCTCCTAATACACCTACTACTAAAGTACCAAAGATACCACATACTAAGTGAACAGAAGTAGCACCTACTGGATCATCAATTTTGATTTTATCAAAGAATACTACCGCTAGTACTACAAGCACCCCAGAGATAATACCAATGATGATAGCATCCATTGGAGACATTTGGTCAGCACCTGCTGTGATACCTACTAAACCACCTAAGATACCGTTCAATACCATAGACAAATCAAGAGATTTGATTACGATAGCAGAAGTAATCGCAGCACCAATTGCACCTGCAGCAGCAGCTAAAGCAGTTGTTACTAATACTAATGATGTTAGTGCAGGATCAGCAGATAATACAGAACCACCGTTGAAACCAAACCAACCTAACCATAATAAGAACACACCCACAGTAGCTAAAGGTAATGAGTGACCTGGGATTGGGATGATTTTACCATCCACATATTTACCAATACGAGGACCAAGTACAATCACACCAGCTAATGCAGCCCATCCACCTAAAGAGTGTACAATGGTAGAACCGGCAAAGTCATAGAATCCTGGAAGACCACTACCTGCGATCGTATAAGAACCATCGGGCATCTCGGTCCATAACCATCCACCTCCCCATTTCCACATACCTACTACAGGATAAATGAAACCAACTAAGAAGACTGTGAAGATTAAGTAGGAACCAATTTTGATACGTTCAGCAACTGCTCCAGATACGATAGTAGCAGCCGTAGCAGCAAACATACCTTGGAACAAGAAATCAGTCCAATAAGTATATCCTAAACTAGCGTAATCATATTGATCATAGTCTGCACCCGGATCAATACCAAAACCTGCAAATCCGAAGAAAGCGCCTTCATAGTCACCGCCCGGATACATCAAATTAAAGCCCCATGCAGCATATAGTAATAAACCAATAGCAGGAGTTAAAGTATTCTTAAATAAAATGTTCACTGTGTTTTTGGAACGAGAAAGACCGGTTTCTACAGTTGCGAAACCTAAGTGCATGATAAATACTAATGCAGTACTTAACATCATCCAAATGTTGTTTGCCGTTAAAGTAACACTCGTTACTGGGTCAACTTCGGCTACTTCTTCAACAGCCATTGTATCAGATACCGCTGCCGCCACAGCCATGGCGGTATCTTTTAAAGTATCTGCTACTACAGCAAGAGAATCTAATAATATTGTTGCCATAATGTTTGTTCGTTTATTTAATTAAATAAGTTGATAAAAGGGTTAAGGGTCTCAGGTATATTATTGCAGAGCAGGTACTCCACGCTCCCCGGTACGAATACGAACACAATCTTCTACATCATAAACGAAGATTTTACCGTCACCTAATTCGCCGGTTTTACAAGTTTCAACAATACACTTAATCACCTCATCTACTTTTTCACTTACTACAATTTCCATTTTGATACGTGCAATGGATCCTAAATCATATTCAATACCACGGTAAACGGCTTTTTCTGTTACCTGATTTCCTACACCTTTCACATCTGAATAGGTAAAGAATAGAATCCCCATTTTTTTCAAGGCTTCTTTCACCTCAAAAAACTTGGATGCACGAATGATTGCTTCGATCTTTTTCATAAGTACTAGTTTGTGTTAACGTTTGATAAAAGGGTCAGTTAAATAACTGACCTAAACATAGTACAAATTTATTTAATTGTAAAAATCCTATAATTAAAATGTGTAAAATTCAACAAAAATTCCTATTAAAATACATTTTAAACTAATTTAAATACAATTAACAACAATTTTAACCTTAGTAACAAATTATATCTTAAGATTAAATAATAATGTCATTTTATATAAATCCACCCTATATTTAACACCAATTATTATAATAATAACCTATTTTATATACTTACCCCCTACTTTTTAAGCACATATCCAATATAATTAACTATTACATAATACTCTTACATGTAGAAAATACTCAATTCCTAGTAGCCCAATTATCGATTCATTAAAATATAACTTTTCGAATATTTGATTTCTTATATGGCTGATATTCTTAAAGTAAAAATACAAATACTTGCTTCCTAAGGGGTTAAAACGTTAGCTTAGTCGTATGTATCGCTCTCAAAATCCATACAACGAAGTTATTTACCAAGATTTCGATTTGTTTTCAGAAGAAAAACTGATCAATTGTGTAGAAAACGCATTTTTGGCAAGTTCACAATGGAAAAATACCCCACTAAAACAACGATCCACATTATTATTATTACTAGCGGATGAAATAGAAGTACACCACACCGCATTAGCCGATATTATCTGTAAAGAAACCGGTAAATTATTAAAAGAGGCTAAAGCTGAAGTACAGAAATCAATTGTATCCATTCGTCAGTTAGTACAGTTGGCGGAAGAAGCCTATTCTCCTATTCAAAAAGAGCATTTCACCGCCACTTACCAGCCTATGGGAGTTGTATTAGGTATCATGCCTTGGAACTTCCCCCTATGGCAAGTTATTCGTTATGCTATTCCCGCACTAATAGCGGGTAACTCTGTATTATTGAAACCGGCCCCTTCTTGCCCCGGCATATCTCTAGAATTAGACAAAATAGCTTCTAATATATTACCCAAAGGATTATTCCAAACTGTTTTAATCTCCAATGAACAGTGTAGTCTATTAATAAGTCACGACAGAATTGCAGCTATCTCATTTACCGGCAGTGAAAAAACAGGTCGCCAAATAGGGATGCAAGCCGGTCAAGCTCTAAAGCCGGTCGTTTTAGAACTTGGAAGCAACGACGCCCTTGTTATCTTTGATTCTAATTCTCTAGAAAAACACTTTCATGCGATAGTTCAAGCTCGCCTACAAAACAATGGTCAATCCTGCATCGCAGCAAAAAGATACATCATACACCATTCTATCTATGACTCCTTTGTTCTTCAATTAAAAGAGCACTTATCTAAACTACACTTAGATTCGCCATGGGAACCTAATGCTACATTAGCTTGCACCATAAACCCAAATGCTGCAGAAAAATTAATTGCACAAATTCAAACGGCAACACAACAAGGTGCTAACATTCTATATCAATATCCAACGCCATTGAGCGCTCCTAAATCCTTTTTCCCTCCCACCATAATCGAAATTGTAAATACCGACAATATCGCTTTTCAGGAAGAGGTGTTTGGGCCTGTGTTTGCAATCACTCCTTTCAATACCACTGAAGAAGCATTAACACTCGTTCAAAATTCTCAATATGGTCTTGGTGCTGCCTTATTTACTGAAGACAAAGCAGTTCAAGACTATTTCACAAAAAACCTTTCCATTGGAACTATCACCATTAATGATATGACCAAATCTGATGCACGCATTCCTTTCGGCGGTATGCGCAATTCCGGTATTGGATATGAGTTAGGTATAGAAGGATTAAGAACCTTTACACATTTAAAAGTAATTCGAAACGCATGAATATATTCTTTGACTTAGGAGCAGTTATTATTCCGATTAATTTCAACAAAACATTTCAGTCGTTTTCTACTCTTTCAGGTATACCTGTGGCTACTATAGGTACAATGTACCAATTACACCAAACCGATATATTTCAACCCTTCGAAAAAGGGCACTCCGGAAATGCTTTATTTATTTATCAAGTAAGAGAATTATTAAACTTACCTAACTCGATATCTGACATTCAAATAGTCAAGGCATGGAATGATTTATTACTACCTATACCTCCCGAAAGGATTGAACGTATTAAAGAGTTACGAAAAAAACATTCTTTATATTTATTAAGCAATACCAATCCAATTCATATTACAGAAGTACATAGAATACTTTTTAGATCAACCGGCGTACCTCAATTAGAGGAACTTTTTGATCAAACATTTTATTCCTATGATATCAATGCACTGAAACCTACGGAAGATTTTTATCAGTATGTTCTCAAAAACATAGATGCTAAACCCAAAGATTGCTACTTTATGGATGATAATTCAGACAATATAAATGGGTCTAAAAAATGTGGTATAGAAAGTGATCTAATCACACAAAACTTCACTATGATGGAGGCAACTAATAAATATTTATAGTTTATTTAATGCATTCTTAATCAACCCGTCTAATTCTTGGATATTCATAGGCTTTAGCATACTTGCGTTTAAGCCTATTCCCTCTATTTCTGAAGCATCAATTCGATTACCTGATAAAGCTATTATTACCACGCTTAAATCATTTAAATCCTTACGTATAAAATCGACAAGTTCTTTACCATTCATCTCCGGCATTATCCAATCTGTAATTACTACATCAACTTTGGTATTTTGTAATAACTCGGCTGCATGTCGGCCCGATTCTGCAGTTAATATTTGAGCGGTAGGATATTTTGATTTTAAACTTAACTCTAATAACATTCTATTTACAGCATCATCTTCTACTAACAGTATTTTTTCAGGTTCTTTATGAGTCTCTTTAGAAAAACTTTTATCAACGACAGGTACGGTAAACTCAAAAAAGAATTCACTTCCCTTGCCCGGTGCGCTCTTTAGCTTAAGCTCTCCTCCCATTTTTTCTACTATTGATTTTGAAATCACCAAACCTATTCCGGTACCGGCAATACCTGAATTTATATCTGCAGAATCCTGTCCAAATAAATTAAAAATATGTTGTTGACTTTTTTTATCAATACCAATACCCGGATCTTTCACAGAACACAACAATGTTACCTGATTAAATGTTGAATGTATTATTCGTATCTCAAATACAATCTCACCTTCATGAGTAAATTTAATTGCATTTCTTAACAACTGATAGACTACTTGCTCAAATCTATGAGCATCCATTAGTAATTGACGAGGGATTTGAGGATCAATTCTAAAATCAATACGAACATTAATATTAGTCAACTCTTCAGAAACAATCTGATAAATTTTATCTGTTAGTAATTTAAAATCTACCGGCAGTGGTTGTAACTTAAATTTCCCTGCTTCTATTTTTGACACATCTAAAACAGCATTGACTAAATGTAATAATTGAAATGAAGCTCTATGAATTGAAGTTGTATATTTCTTTAAATCTTCATTAATGGTGGAATGAGCCAACATATCAGAGAACCCAATGATCGCATTAAGTGGCGAACGAATTTCATGGGTAACATGTGCTATAAAATCACTCTTCGACTTATGAGCATATTCTGCCAGTTCTTTTGATTGCTTTAAAAAATTAGTGTGATTAACTTTTTCAGTAATATCATGAACTACTCCATACACCTTCACACATTCCCCATTTTGAAATAATGGTATACCATACACACGCATCCATTTAAAAATACCATTTTGTGTTCTAACATCAACCTCGATATCAAAACTTTCGCCATATCGAATAGCACGGTCAAATTTTTCTTCCAATATCTTATTGGCTTCATCCGAATGTATAATATAGGTTTCAAACAATTTTTTCCCATTTAAATTCGGATCCAAATCAAATAGTTGTGTTAAAGTATTACTCCAAGAGACAACCTGACTATTAACATCCAATTCCCAAGTCCCAATTCGAGCAACTTGATTAGAAGTATCCAATAGTCGAGCCGTATTTTGAAGAAATTTTCTAGCTATAGTTTCTCTCTCAATAAAACTAGTAGCGAATACTACGGTTATATAAAACAGTCCAAGATAAGTAACAAAGGTATCCAACATATAACTAATAGGGTCCCTGTAAATATTGGGCATGGGAATTTGTAAGAAATACAAATAGGTAAATACCAGCACGACGAACAAACATGAAAACAGCCAAATATAAGCATCCTTTTTGGAGGGTAATACCATCTGAGCAATCATTGGAGGAAAAGCAAGCCAGCTTAATCCAGTGGCCGTAAGACCTCCTGTTGCTACTATGCCAGGCACTAATCCTAAATAAATCACCACTGCTAAAAAGAGATGGCATGCCAAACGCAATGGAATTAACCCCTTGCGATGTAGTTGAAACAAGATTAAATTAAATACAACCGTAAATATCAATATACCGGTTAATAACCATAAATCTGATAGTATATAGGTAATCATATATACTGTACAAGCAATCAGACCGATCACGATAAACCTTGACAGCTGTTCTCTTCTAATCTCATCCGGAGTATAATCTTCCGTTATCGAATGTGTCAAAGTACTCATGCGTAGATTTTGGTTTTTATTTCATGAATAATTGAAAAGAGCCTTTCAGGTAACACAGGTTTGCTTAAAAAATACTCTACTCCTAATTCCGCGCAAAGCATCTCTTCATTTCCTGTTATCCCTGCAGTCAAAACTACTATATGGGTCGAATGATTAGGTAACAATTCATTGTATTTCCGAATCATATCAAAGCCATTTAACAAAGGCATATGAACATCTGTCAACAAAATATTAGGTTTTTGAATTAAACACATTTGTAGCGCTTCTTCGCCATTTCTAGCAGTCAATATTTTAGCTTTAGGGTATTTACGATTCATCATCGTTTGAAGAAGTAACAAGTTCATTTCTTGATCTTCTGCAATTAAAATAGTACAAGGTTTAGATATGGATTCATATGGATCTGATTCGTCATATACGGCTAAGTCAGAACTTGTAGAAACATCTACAACTCCTACCGGTAAATAAAAATAAAAACTTGACCCTTGACCATCTACACTAGAAACCTCCAGCATACTATTCATAGAATGCAACAACTGATTTACAATGGTAAGCCCTAAACCGGATCCCACAGAATGACGAGCCTTCAATTGTTGACCTTGTTCGAACGCTTTAAATATTCGTTGTATATTATCTATCGAAATCCCAATACCCGAATCTATAATTTGTACACTCAACTCTCCTGTCTTGCCATCTTCATTAAGAGAAAAAGACACTTGTACTTCCACAAACCCTTTCTCCGTGAATTTAATCGCGTTTTGAACTAGATTAATTAATATTTGCTTCAACCTTATGGGATCTACCATTAACAAATTAGGCACCTCCGGGTCGATACTTATTTTTAAATCAATAGAAGCTTTTTCTACATCTAATTTAAATAAGGAGACTACATCTTGAACTAATTTTCTTATTACAGTAGGCCTTGGCTCAGGAAGTTTTTGAACTGCTTCGTCTGAAGAAAAATCAAGAACTTCCGTGATGAGTTGATGCAATGTATTAGAAGAAGTTTGCAATGCCTTCAAATAACCTATTTGCTCTTCCGTCATCTGTTTCACATCAAATAAATTCGAAAAACCTATGATGACGTTTAATGGCGTACGCAATTCATGACTTACTTTACTTACAAAGGATGTTTTGGCAGCATTATTCAATTCAGCTCTATGTTTCAATGTTTGCCATTCGGTCTCTCTTTCTTTTTGTTCCGTCACGTCCTGTATTAATCCATAGATAGAAATACATTCTTGTTCAATTTTATTAGGAATACCTATTATACGAACCCACCTAAGTGTATTTTTTGAAACTATAATTTGAATTTCAATATCAAAAACATCTCCATTCAATTGTGCTTCTTGCACTAATTGAGCTAAATCGAGATTAGTATCAGGTAGTGTCTGTATAAAATTAGATAAAGATCCATTTTTAACATACTCTTGAGACAAACTCAAAGTATCTCGACTTACTTTGTTAAAATAGGTAATATTTGTTTTGACATCATACTCCCAAGTCCCAATACCGGAAGAGGTATTGGAAGTAGTTAAGAGGGATTGAATATATTCCAATTTTGAACGTGCATCGAGTTCTCGTTCTAAAAAATAATAAGAAAAAGCAAACACCAAAATAAACAAAGAAAAGTGTGTCATCATATATATGTACATGATGGTATTATGTTCATTAAACAAATTAGGGGTAGGAAGCCCTACCCAATACATCCACGTATATACACTTAAAATCATGATAGAAACACTCAACCATAAGTACATATACCCTCTTTGTTTCAATAACATTAAAGCTACTACCGGTGGAAACAAGAACCATCCCATAACAACAGACGAAATCCCCCCGGTGTAATAGATCGTTGATATCATCGCATACAAAGAATGGACACCTATAAAAACATTTACAGATAACTCATATGATATTTTATAATAATAGAACACCCATTGATTCAGCGCACTAATTAATGTTACTACACCTAGAATTATCGCAAGTTCAGGCAAATCAATACATACATAAACAAGAAAAAAAATAGCCGTTGTAATGGATGTTAAATCATTAAACATGACAAATTGCTGATAACGCAATTCTTCGTTGTCGCTTATGTTTACTGAAATATATTTATCTAACATTGATTTTATAATATCTATAAACCATTGAAGGTAGTAAACATTTTTATATTTACAGTCAATAATAAGAGTGCTTATAAATAATGTTTTATTTTTAAATGATATCTTGTAAATTGTCCTATCAAGAATTCACTATGGAGTACCAAAAATTAGACACCTTTCAGATGCCTGAAGGTTTTAGAGGAAAACCGGGCTGGTATGTTCAGTTATGGTGGATAACACAAGCACTTCTATTTCATCCTTCGCCACAAATCCTATACGGATGGCGACGTTTTCTACTTAGATTATTTGGAGCAAAAATAGGCAAAGGCGTTATCCTACGACCTTCTGTCAAGATAACCTATCCTTGGAAACTTACTATTGGCGATTATGCATGGATTGGAGATGAAGTAGACCTCTATACATTGGGACCAATTCATATTGGAGCTAATAGTGTTATTTCACAGAAATCATATCTATGTACAGGTTCACACGATTATTCCTCTACTCAATTTACTATTACTCAATCTGAAATTATTATTGAAGAAGAAGTTTGGGTAGCTACTGACGTATTTATCGCACCCGGAGTCCGAATTGGTAGGGGCGCTGTGATAGGTGCTCGTAGTAGTGTTTTTAAATCATTAGAAGGTAATATAATTTATTCCGGCAGTCCTGTTCGCGCTATTCGACCTAGAAAATAATTAAAACGCTTATTTCATAACTGGATCACTTGAAATAAGAAAAATCGACTATGAAAATTCTCATCTACGGAATTAATTATACACCGGAACTAACAGGCATAGGAAAGTACACAGGAGAAATGGGGGCTTGGTTAGCTTCGCAAGGTCAACAAGTGGATGTTATTACCGCTCCACCCTATTATCCCGAATGGAATGTACATACTAGCTACAAGGGAAAGTTATGGCATACCGAAAACGTTTCCGGAGCAACTGTACACCGATGCCCATTATATGTTCCCAAAAAAGTGAGTGGTATGAAACGTATACTGCACGAAATCTCTTTTGGAGTTAGTAGTTCATTATTCTGGTTTCGAAAACTATTCATCCACTATGATATAATATTCACTCCCTATCCACCCCTAATAATTGGAGTATGGCCATGGATGTATAAGTGGTTCCATCCCAAAGCTAAATGGATATTCCACATCCAGGATTTACAAGTAGATGCCGCTAAAGAATTACATCTTATAAAGAACAAAACATTACTTTCCATCTTTGAGAATACAGAGAAATTTTGGTTAAAAAAAGCAACTATTGTCAGCTCTATTTCAGAAGGAATGAAAGCACGTATCCTAAAAAAGGGAGTACCTGCCTCGAAATACTTAATGATTCCAAACTGGGCTGATACTGATTTTATTCAACCGTTACCGGCCAATGAATCCCTAAGAGCTGAATTTAATATTTCACCGGAAACCAAAGTAATTATGTACTCCGGTAACTTAGGAGAAAAACAAGGTGTAGAAATCATTCCTGATTTAGCCATTGCGATGCCGGAATATCATTTTTTAATTGCCGGAGAAGGTGCTTCTAAAACTCGATTACAAGAAGCTATAAAAGAAAAGGGAATAAAGAATATTCAATTTGTTTCACTTCAACCATACAGTAAATTACCCAACTTTTTAGCAACCGCCAATGTACACTTGGTATTACAGAAAAAATCCGCTGCTGATTTAGTATTACCTTCTAAGTTTATCACACTATTATCTGCCGGAGCAACTTCAGTTGTAACAGCCGAGCCGGGGACCAGTTTATATGATATAGTAGTGGACAACCAAACAGCCTATCTATGCGAACCGGAAAATTTAGGGGCATTAATTCAAAGTATTAAAAATGCAATAAATGAAGTAAATCCTGATATTCCTCAAAACGCCAGAAATTACGCTTTAGCTCACCTTAACAAGCATGCTATTCTAAAAAGAGTTTTCGGGGAATTGGTGTAAAGGTATAAAAAGGAAGAGGAAGCTTTTGACTTCCTCTAGTAAGTGGGCCCTGTTGGGATCGAACCAACGACCCTCCCGATGGAATCGGGATGCTCTAACCGTCTGAGCTATGACTTATAAGGTTTTGTAAATTAACAGTCGACTTTTGTGATTTTATATACTTTTCTCTTTGTACTGCCTCCGCTCTTGTTGCAAACGATTCCTTATAAACTAATACCCATGGAATTCCAGTTTTAGTAAAAGTTGAGTGCCCACTATTATGCCGAAAAAGACGCTCCTCGAGATTTTGACTACTCCCGATATAATACTTTTGATTTTTTTGAGAGAATAAGATGTAAACAAAAAACATAGCCTTATAAAAATAAAAAGAGGAAGCTATTAACTTCCTCTAGTAAGTGGGCCCTGTTGGGATCGAACCAACGACCCTCCCGATAAGAATCGGGATGATCTAACCGTCTGAGCTATGGGATAGTAATTTTTGAATATATCTAGTCGACTTTTGTGATTTTATATACTTTTCTCTTTGTACTGCCTCCGCTCTTGTTGCAAACGATTCCTTATAAACTAATACCCATGGAATTCCAGTTTTAGTAAAAGTTGAGTGCCCACTATTATGCCGAAAAAGACGCTCCTCGAGATTTTGACTACTCCCGATATAATACTTTTGATTTTTTTGAGAGAATAAGATGTAAACAAAAAACATAGCCTTATAAAAATAAAAAGAGGAAGCTATTAACTTCCTCTAGTAAGTGGGCCCTGTTGGGATCGAACCAACGACCCCATGATTATGAGTCATGTGCTCTAACCGTCTGAGCTAAGGGCCCTCTGAAACTTAATTCAGAATATTTTTTAATAACAAATCGAACCAACGACCCTCCCGATAGCATCGGGATGCTCTAACCGTCTGAGCTAAGGGCCCTTTGGTATTTCTACCAAAATTGGACTGCAAACATAGTAAAACTATCTTTAAACCGCAAAATGTGTTAAAAAATACCCCTTAATTTAGTTAGCAAACAGTTTTCACTACCCCTATCAACTGATTACTAAGTTTTTACTATATTAGTACTCTTTACTTTTTAACCGGAATAACCATGCGTATTATAAACGAATACAACCTTTTTAGTTTAAAACTAATCCTATACAGCATTTTAATCGTTGGGCTAACATTAGTTCTATTGGGACTTTCTCAAGAAAATTACACCACCATAGCTAATGGTGCCTATACCATTGGTGCAGCTATAATTTCTTATTATTTCTTAAGTCGAAATATTGCCACTTATTATGTTTTACTATTTCTGATCATCTCGTCATTTATAGCCTTTTCATTCACACCAATGCTTTTTGGAGTGAATAACCCTGTGCAACTATTCACCTACTATCTATTGCATGTAGGTGGATTTGTTTTAGTATCTTTTCTATTGTATCAAAAAAACAACTCTGCTCTTCGCTGGTTATCCATCGTCATATATGGATTAGGGATATACATCTACGATCAAATACTACTGTTTGAACTTCCGGAATCTGCTATTACTATTTTCTTTGAAGAAAATTACTTTTATATCAAGTTTGTCCAATTATTACATTATTTAGGAATGGTAGGACTTATGCTTATTGTCCAACATAATAAACAAAAGATTGAAGCTAAACTAAGTTTATATATCGATAAAATACTTTCCTACAACAACAGTATTATTCAAACATCTAAGAACCGTATCATTTATTCCGGCGACATCAATTCATCCTTGGAAGAAATTGTAAAAGCAGCAGCTACTGTGGTTCCTTGTGCTCGTATTTCTGTTTGGGAAATCAATGAAGACCAAACCGTCTTGCATTTAAAAGCCGGATACGACACCATTAAAAAATCATTTTTCCACCATTTGGATATTGACCTAAATTCCGTTCCTGCATATCGTAAAGCTTTGTTAGAAGAGGATATCATATCTGCACCAAAAGCGAGGGAAGATGATCGAACAAAAGAATTCAATCCTTCCTATTTCATTCCACTAGGAATTAATTCTTTAATGGATACACCATTCTTCGTGGATAATAAATTAAAAGGTGTCGTATGTTTTGAAGAATACAGACATGAATATCATTGGGAATCTATCGAAGAATTATTTTCCTTATCCATGGGGAAACTAGTATCCATATCCTATTACTGTGTTGCTAGAAGTATTTCTTTTGAAGAAATACTACATCAAAACAATCAACTGGAGACTATTAATAATAACCTGAATAACATCTACGGAGACTTAGAAGAAAAATTAACAACTCAATCATCCACGTTAGAAGATATCAAACACCAACTGACGGATATATCATTCAAAAACAACCATCATGTAAGAGGTCCATTAAGTCGTATTCAGGGATTACTAAACTTATATAAAATGGATCCGGATGCTAATAGCAGAGAATTATATATAGATTATATGATTCAGTGTACCCAAGAGTTAGATGATATATTGAAAGACATCAATAGAGTAATAAAGAAAAAAGAATTATCGAACTGATTTGTCTGTGTTATTCCAAGTTCTAAGTACATAAACGACTCCGCCTAGAGGACCTACAATTAAATCTTCTATAACACATGCTACAGAATTATTCATAGGTACATCTTGGTTCCAACTAATAACGAATTCAAATACTTCCCATGCTACGGCAGCTAAGCCTACACAACCTAATAAGAAAAGTCCGTATACTATAGGAGGTAAGGAAGTTATAGAGGAATAAAAAACGTGTTTACAAAACATCGCAATCCAATACCCACCTGCTAAGTGAAACAAGATACCTATGTAGGGTACATATTCAAATATTTCAAATTCTAGAAATAAGAATTCAAGTCCTACGATACACATCAAACCTACCACAGGAATCAATAGAAATACTATTCTTTCTGATAAAGAAATAACCGGATTAACTAATGTTGTTCTTGTTTCCATCTTCATTCAACTTTTGGATACAACAAAAAACGAAAATCTATTTTGTTAATACAATCAAAAAAAATAGACAATTAACAATAGCTCAGCGTATTGGGGAATAATTCTACAACTTTTCTCCGTAGGAAAAAGACCTCCCCCTTGCTCCCCCTCTAGGAGAGCCTGTCCCGAATGTAATTCGGGAGGGATTCGTGCTGATACGTAAGCACCTGTGCTTAACGAAGTTTTTTTTAATTTATCTTAATTACAACTTTTGATCATTATCAAAGAAAATCACTTGTGCTCTTCACTTTCCCCTCTGGAGAGCCTGTCCCGAATGTAATTCGGGAGGGACTAAGGGGGAGGTCCTCTTCGCTCATCTCTACTCTTCAATTTTCATCTCCTATGCATATACAATCGAACTACTCCAATTACTATTTTCTCCCATTATGGGAAAATCATTCATCGTATCCTCCTCAAAAATATCAATCTCCTATTTAGCTATTATATTAAACTCCATTAACATCACGACTATGAATGATTTTAACTCCTATAACTTCAAACTAAAAAACTTTGCTAGAAAACATCGGAATAATAGCACTAAAGCGGAAATTAAACTATGGTCAGGACTTTTAAGAGGTAAACAATTTCATGGCTTACCATTTAAGAGACAACGGCCTATCGATTGGTACATCGCTGATTTTGTTTGTTTACCTATAAAATTAATTATTGAAGTGGATGGTATCTCTCATACATGGGAAGGTGCTCAAGAAAGCGACGAAATACGTACTGAAAGATTAAATGAATTAGGGTTTACAGTCTATCGAATAGACGATTCAGATGTTTTGAACCATCTAGATAAAGTTTATGATCGATTAACGGAATGGTTAGTAGATTATGGACATATAGATCCTCCCCCTTGCGAGCCCTCCATGAGGGGGATTCGTGCTGATACGAAAGCACCTGTGCTTAACGAAGTTTTTATTCAACGCGGCCTACGATAATAATTAACGCTCTTCTCCGTAGAAAAAAGACCTCCCCCTTGCCCCCCTCCATGAGGGGGATTCATGCTGATACGAAAGCACCTGTGCTAAACGAAGTTTTTATTCAATGCGGTCTACATTTATAATTAACGCTCTTCTCCGTAGGGAAAAGGCCTCCCCCTTGCTCCCCCTCTAGGAGAGCCTGTCCCGAATGTAATTCGGGAGGGATTCGTGCTGATACGTAAGCACCTGTGCTTAACGAAGTTTTTTTTAATTTATCTTAATTACAACTTTTGATAATTATCAAAGAAAATCACTTGTGCTCTTCACTTTCCCCTCTGGAGAGCCTGTCCCGAATGTAATTCGGGAGGGACTAAGGGGGAGGCATCATCGCACATCTCTACTCTTCAATTTTCATCTCCTTTGCTTCTACGAGAGATATTCTACTATTTTTTTCTCCCACCTTTAAAAGTGAATGAAGGGGTATCCTAATTCACAATTCACAATTCACCATTATTATCCTATCTTTACTCTAATGCCCTACATCTTTATCATTCTGTTATTTATAAGTTTTAGTGGTTATGCTCAACTACCGGTAGAATGGCAGCCTATTTATCGGCAGCTTTCCGAAAAAAAGAGTGGTCAGAGTATATTATCATCCATCGACTCCATTCAACATCTTAATATCTCTCAAGAATACTATGCTCAAATCGCCTTAGGTATTACATATACTGAACTCGGCGACTTTAACAAGGCGCATCAATACTTCAATCGTGCCGCTGCTTCTTTAAAAGGTGATTCCAATGCTTTTATGATGGCATCGCTTTGTCATAATCGTGCAATACTGTACAAAAGACAAAGCAACTACATCTCCGCACAACAATATTTAGAACAAGCAAAACAATACATCAACTCATTTACATCACCCTCTTGTTCGCTTACGGCTATTTTCTGGAACGACTATGGCGTAGTAGCTAAACGACTTGGTCAAAATGAACAAGCACTTTATTATTTTCAAAAAAGTTTACAAGAGAAAGAGTATTGTAAAGAATTACATCTCAACTCTTACTACATCACCTTGAATAATATGGCGGGGACTTACATGGCTATAGATCAATTCCATCAAGCCGATAGTCTATACCAATATGTTTACCAAGAAAAAGTAAAAACATTAGGTCCTACTAACTCGTCAACCCTTATAGCTCAACATAATCTAGCCGTATTATACAAACAACAAGAACGCTATACCGATGCAGCAATACTTTTAAAAGAGGTATTGATTAGTAAAAGTAAAAACCCTACTTCCACTACCTACGCTAACAGTTTATATTCATTAGCTGACATACTACTTCTTTCCGATAAAACCGATAGCGCTTTCATATGCACGCAGCAAGTAATTGATATTCGGACAAGTTTATTAGGTAAGGAAGACCGCTCTACCCTTCAAGCAATGATTTTATTAGCAGAAGTTTATTTAAAACAAAAAAAATATAAAGAAGCTCTTCACTTATATGATCATGTACTGGATGTAAAGTGGAAAGAAATCAATGACTACTACGATTACCTACAAGAAGAAGAAAAACTAGAGTACATCCGGAAGAACTTAGGCTTTTGGAACAGTTATACCCAAGCTGTAAAAACAATCACCAAAGAAGAGCCTACCTCCAATAACGGACTACACCCACTTACGGAAAAATGGCTACAATACCGACATGCTATTACCGGCCTAGCCTTAAGAAAAACAAAAGAACAACAAGCTGCCACTTGTCCGGAAGCCAAAACACTAAACGACTCGCTTAATCAACTACGTAGTTTGTTTGCTCAAGATTTATTGTTAGAGCGTACAGATAGTAATGATTTACGTAAAGAACAAATACGGAACATAGAACAACAACTGGCCAACTTATGCCCTACTAAAGTAAGTAACAATTGGAATAAAAATCTTTACCCTAAAGGATTACATACCGGCGATGCATATGTAGAAATTGTAAAAGAAAGCAGTGATCCACAAGCGCAGTACTACGCTTATATCTACATCAGTAAAACGAAGCAGTCCTTTTGGATACCCATAGGAGAAACTTCTGTATTAGAAAAGAAAGCCTATGCTTATTATTCTAATTGTATAAAATTTGAGAAGAAGGATATTCATAGTTTTCAAAACTATTGGCAAGCGATACATAGCATTTTAATACAGTATAAGTGTAGTCAAGTTTTTTTAGTGCGCGATGGAATTTACCATTTCCTGTCTCCCCTGAGTTGGTTAAATGATGCTGAAAACAAGTATACATTAAGGGTGCTCGCTGATAAAGACGTAACCATCCAACCTACAAGAATAAATAAAGATCTCTCTGCATTACTCATGTACGCCCCTACATTTGAAAAAGATGGAGAAAGTTTATTTCCTGCTTTGGAAGGCAGTAAATTAGAAGGTGATTATATCCAAAAACTTTTACTTCAACATCATTGGAGAGTAACATCCTATACAGATACTTTAGCAACTGAAGAAATAGCCAAATCGAACAATTCTTATCGCATACGGCATTATTCTACCCACGGATTTTATCAGCCGGCAGGTAGTGATAAGTATTCCTATGTAGAAGCCATGGTAGCCTCAGGATTAGTTTGGAGTGATGTAAGTTTAAACGATACCGAAGAGGATGGTTACTTAACAGCATACGAATTAAGCCGCTGTCAATGGCAGGAAACAGATGTGGTTATACTTTCTGCATGCATGAGCGGATTGGGAGAACTAAGCGATATGGAAGGTGTACATGGCTTAGTAAGGGCGTTACGTATCAGTGGAGTAAAAAACACCTTAGTATCCCTTTGGAAAGTAGATGATGCGGCCACCCAATATTGGATGGAAACTTTTTATTCCTTTCTAGTTAAAGGATATGCTTATCGCGATGCCTACTTAAGAACGCTAGAGGTAGTACGTTTAAAATACCCCTACCCTAAATACTGGGCAGCGTTTGTGTGGGTGGAGAATTGATGGTATCCTATTTTTTAACATACACCAACCTCACCCAATATAACATACCGCCTAACATACTAATCACTTGATCTTCCAAAACCGCATAGACATTTTGATTAAGCAAGTGTTTTTTGTCCCCCGGACTAAATACATACTCCAGAACCTCCCAACCGATGGCAGCCAAGGCCACAGCACCGGACAAGTATACCAGAAGTACTAGATAAGGTAACGAAAGCGTCTTGGGAACAAGGAGATGGAAAGCGATTACTGCGGTACAATACCCTCCTATCAGGTGAAACAGGTAACCTATGTAAGGGAAGTAGTTAAACCAGCTGAATTCGATGAAGAGGTATTGCAGGAGAATTAATACAGCTATGATAAACATAGCGATACCGATAGATATAGAAGGAGAGGGCTTCATGGATGGACAAAGATAGAGAATTCTATCCATAAACATAAACCCATCAATATGCCTTGAAGATGTAGGGGCTTATTTGACTGATGGTCACCAATTTTAAAATACAATAAGAATCTTTATAATTTACTTTTAATATATAAACCTAAGCGCTCAACAGTATTATAAGAAATATAAGCAATTAAAAAACACAAAACATAATTCAAAGGAAATTCAAACAACAACGAACTCGGAGCTTTAGCTAAAAATAATTGTTGCCATATATACAAGCTATAAGATAAGGTTCCGATATAAACGATGTATTTATTATTGAAAAATGAAAACCCTCTAGGTTGATATAAAACAAGATATAAAATTAACATACTGATAGAGATAGATTCTAATATAAATCCCACTGTAATTGTATATGCCCCCTGAAAGATCATAGACAACACGCAAGAACCTATAAATAAAAATATTAAAAGGAGTCCCAATACTATTTTATTGGTAAGAATCTGAAGTTTTTCTTTAATAAATTCCTTTTTATAAAATAAAAGCAAAGCAGCATATCCTCCCCATAAAATGGAATCGCCCATTGTATGAAGCATCATACCAATTTGTCCTCGCAAGTCAGGTACAAGCATGTATGATGTAAATCTAAATACAGGAAAGAGTAATAAAAAAAATGGCAATCCTCTCATTAATTTCACGGGGTTGAAAACCAATAATGCAACCGGCCATAAGAGGTAAAACTGTTCTTCTAATGCTAATGTCCAAAAATGCCCTAGATACCAAAGATCCGGTCCGCCAGACACATTTGACAGAGCAGTTTTATAATTCCACAAATAGGTTGCAGCAAACACAAAGTGGTCTTTTTCTATAAAAACGACGTTATAATACACCAATATTGCTGTAACAAAAATGTATGTATAAAACACCGGGAAAATTCGTAAACTTCGTCTTAAATAAAATGCAGGCAAATCTATTTTACCACTAGCTGTAATTTCCTTCAACAATAATGTCGTAATTAAAAAGCCACTAATATTAAAAAAAATCATAACGCCCAGGTGAGAATTACCTAAAAAATATATCCATGAAGCATTATAAAAAGAATGTGCCCCATGCCCTATTAATACCATTATTATAGAAATTGCCCGCAAACCATCTAAATATTGAATCCTATTAATCATTCAAAACAGTAATTTGTAAATTTAACACCTGGCTTGAAGGTACGAGTTTATGTCCGCTTTCTCTAATTTATAGGGATTCTTTTATTCTAGAGAGTTATAAAAGTCCCTATCATACAACTCCCTTTTATTTTTAAAGCTATTCATTAAAATCTAATCTGTTATTTTTTTTCAAATAACCCTCAATGCACACATACTATCCCGAAATAAACATTAACTTGAAACAATAGTACAACAACACAAATATACATGGCTACAATAAACCGACAAACACATTTAGATGTTCTAAAATCTTTTTCTATCATTGGTGTTATTTTTATTCATGGAGGCATGTTAATCGGTTGCAATTCTTTCGTCGCAGAAACACTCGCGCATCTTTTCAGATTTTGCGTTCCCGTATTTATTATTATTTGGGCATATTTTCTGGAAAAATCTCTGCAGAAAAACTCTGTTCAATCAGAATGGCAAATCATTTAAAAAAAAACCAAACATTTGTTTATTGTATTTCTTCTCTGGAGTATATTATATTTTATCTTATTAGCAAACTTAAAAACGTTAACACTATCAACACTTATAACACAACATTTTTCGGATTATGGATGGGCGGGTCAATACTATTTTATTATTCTTTTTCAGCTAATACTTTTATTTCCTTTTTTACGCAAAATATATTTAAACAAAGTTCTTTGCTATGTTATTACAACTCTGATTATTTGCCTGTATCTATTTTCCTCATTTTACCCTGAATACTTTCCAAGTACATATTACAAACTCGGAGATAGACCTTTTTACTTATGGATTCCATACGTTTTTGCAGGAATCGGATTAGCGCGAAACGAATTTATAAAAATTAATCGTTTACTAGCATTTTCAATTCTATTAATCCCTCTTGAATATTATCTTTTTGATATAGAATCACCGTATATACGAATTTCAATATTAGTTTCAACCATTCTTTTGGTAGTATCCTTCATTCAGCATCCATTCACAATAAAAAACAACGCAGTCAACTCCTTCTTCAATTTAATAGGAAGTAATACCATGACTCTTTTTATTGCAAACCCTTTAATTATGATCACATTTGAAAAAGTAACAAATGGCTACAAACTACCTTGTACCAATATTTTTCATAGCATATGCGGCCCCATCTTGTCTGTAACATTGATAACAGCCCTATGTTTAGTGATTGCTTATGCAATTAAAAAAATAAAATTAGATGGCATTATTAATTAACATTTTAAAAATACTTCAGTATTTTTTTTTTTAACAAGACACTTTTGTTAAAAAAATACGAACTATACCCCATGTAAGCTTCCCTATTTTTATCCCCTGTTTTTAATTTTCCTCGCCGGCACTCCACCCCAAATCTCATTTTCACCCACCGATTTATTAAGTACTGCCCCAGCAGCTATCACAGCACCGTCTCCTATTGTTACACCTTTTAATATAACCACATTGTCTCCAATCCAAACATCTGAGCCAATAGTAATGGCTTCTGTAGGGCACATTTGTTTTTTCATCAATAGTCCAAGCGCGATTCCATGATCATGGTCTATAATTTTGGTACCTGATCCAATCAAACTGTTGTCACCTACGGTTACACGACCTTTTATATTGAATTCTACAAATGCGCCCAATAAATATATTTTTTCCTATAATAATATTGGGACCTGAAGACCATATACCATCGTATTTAAAATAACAACTGGTTTCTACAATTGTATTATCACCAATAGAGACTTGATGTGGCCAAGTATAATGTACATTTTTCAATGAAACATTTTTACCGATATAAAAACCTAAAAAGCGCAAATACATCTTATATGGTAATTGAAACGATTGAGCCATTATCGCTCTTATTCTAAATACTATTTTATCTTTTATGCGCATTTAATTTCAAATATTTATATAACAACAAATAACAATACAAAATTCAATCTTTTTTTACGTTCCATACTAATCAAATAAAATTTAAACTCTTTTTTTTACAAAATTTTGCAAATACCTTTCTACGATGTAAGCTATGAAAAAAGTAATAAACACATAAAATATCACACCTAATCCATTCAACCAATTTTTAAAAATAAAAAATTCTAACAATGGATAATGTAATACATATAAAGCATAAGTATACGGTGCAAACAATACGAGAACATTACTTTTATTAAAATGTTGCAGTAATTTATTTTTAAATACAATTAAAAACCATCCAAATATTAGAGCTAAAGTAAAATGACGTATAAACAATATTGGATATATACCAAATTGCAACTCCAAACCAGAATAATACATTTTCACGGCAATAGTTATAAATACTAATAGTATTACAATTAAAGTCATACTTATATATATAACTCGTTTGCTAATATTATTCGCAGATGTAGATTTATACAATTTTGCAATTTCAACTCCAAACCACCAAATAATAAAATACATGAACCACAAACCGATTTGATTGGGAATAATTAAATATAAGCCCAAACCTATTATGCTAGTTAAAATAGCAACCCAATAGGATAATTTCTCTGACAAATAAAAATATAAAAATATAAACAACATATAAAACCACCACTCGTAACTCAATGACCATAAAGGTGTGTTATGCATAAAAGGATTCACCCATGTACCAGGCTTTCCTGTCGAAAAATCTTGTAACATGAACAAATTATTCAAAAATGATTTAATTGGGAATGATATTGAAAAATTATTAGTTAAAGTAAATAACAAATAAGAAAACATCATACTAAAAATCATAATCGGATAAATTCTTAATGCTCTAGATTTTATATATTTTTTTATTGTAATTTCTTTTTTTTCAGATACAGAATAGTAAATAACAAAACCAGACAAAACGAAGAATATAATAACAGCCTCTTGACCAAATGAAAATAACAATTTCAAAATAGGGTGAACATTTATTTTTTGAAACAAATGATAAATCACCACATATATTGCAGAACAGGATCTTAATAAATCTAGAAAATACAACTTCATCTTTAGACTACATTTTCTCCTCTTCTATCAGTCGAAGGCAAAACATTATCTCTACCATTGTTCTTTGTAAGGTATAATGCCAACCATGCCATCCGTCTAATATTAATCCTTTGATAAACAAACAATGAAAAAACACCAATATAGGAGCCAACCACTTCAACTTCCTAAGTTTATCGGTCAAGCGTAGTTCCTCCTTAGGGGTATGTAATAATTTATGAGCTTCACGAATGGAATAAGAATTTTGATTTAAAAACCATCGAGTTAAATCTTTGCGATCATCGTGTAAAATATAAGACTTTACATCATGAATATTACCTTCAATACTCAATCGATGTGCATGGCCATCATCAATATAGTTACCCAACTTAGTTTTAAACAATACAATACGAGGTGTCGTATTATCTCCTCTTAAGGGTTTACCAAACACACAGAATTTAAATCCTACGCTATACCCCACAATCTGATTGGATGAAGCCGAATGAATATGATTCGTTATTTCTTGAATAAACGTATCAGTAAGTACATAATCGGCATCTAATGACAAGGTCCACTCCGAATGAATAAGACTTAGTCCAAAATTACACTGTCCCGCAAAAGTATCAAACTTACGATAGACAACTTCTACATTGGAGTATTTAGAAGCAATTTCCAATGTTTTGTCAGTACTTCCACTATCTAATAAAATAACCCTGGTAAAACCAAATAGTTTGGCCAAAACTCTATCGATATTCGGCTCCTCGTTATAAGTAATGATTAATACAGTAATATCCATCTCTTTCAATTTAATCAATTACCAGATTTATCTACTATTTTATGTACTAAATTATCAAATTTCACACCGATGGAATTCCAAGAAAACTGTCTTATATATTGTCTTGCTTTTCTTGATACAGACGCTTTATCATATCCTTTCCAGAATTCTAAAGCTTTTGTCACTTCATTTACATTTAAGCCCACTACACTACCACACCCTTCGGCTACTACTTCGTTCCAAGGTGTATGAATTGATGCTATAATTGGGACTCCACAGGCCAATGATTCTGCATATACATTACCAAAATTCTCATTATGTGATATCAAAGCAAAAACATCTGAATGGATATAAAATTCTTTAATCACATCTTCAGATATTTTACCTACAAAGAATATCGTTTGCTCCAATTTTAAATCAATTACTAGCTTAGTTAAACAATCTAATTCTCCTTCGTCCTCTCCACCAATAAGTAAGATTTTGTTGGGACATGTTAATTCTGCAAAACCCTTTATCAATAAATCGAATCCCTTCTTTTTATGTATACGACCCAATGAAGTAACTATGTACATTAACTCTGAATATTCTTTATGAGTCCATTTTTTCAAAAAATCCGTTTGCGATAACCAAGCTTCCCCTTCAAACTTATCTAAATCTATTCCATTAGGAATCACCTCAATACAAGCACTAGGAAAATGTTGTAAAATTTCATTTTTTTCTTGTTCTGCTGTGGCATGCCACACTACATGTTTTAAAAATGGCTTAATCAAAACCTTTAACCAGAATCGTTTTCCTTTATTACCTTGATTCAATATCCACTCCCCCATGACTCCTCTGGGCGAAAGAATAACAGGCTTATGAAACAACCTAGAATAAAACAGTGCGATCGGTGTTGGTGTATTAAAAATAGCTTGAATATGTATAATATCAGCTTTCTTTATCTCCTTCCACATAGAGAAAAGTAATGGAAGCGATAATTTATCTACTATGGTTTCATTATAATATTTTACTCGAAAACCGTCCATATACTGCCATTCATTACATGGCACCTCCAGGCGACTATACATATTAGTATTGGTCGTCAATACAGATACATCATAACCTAATGCTGCTAATGACTTTGCTGTATTATATGAGGATACGATGGTTCCCCCATAGATTACTGCAGGATAAAAGGATGGGATGATAACAAGTATATCCATTTTATATTTTTTTTAATAAAATACTTTTTTTATCTAAAAAAAACTTTTCGAAATAATTAAATGAAAAACTAGATAAAATTATAGTCACAACCAAAGTTAAACTTAAGTTTACCCCTAAGTTAAAATCAAAATATTTTCTTATTATCAATAATATTATTGGATGAAAAATGTAAATACCATAACTAATCTTCCCTAAATAACAAATCCAATCTCTTTCAAAAACATAAGATACAAAGCTATCACGATTAACCACTAAATATGCGATCAATAAACCATATGAAAAATTGTAAAACAAATCTTTAACACATAAAATTAAACTATTACCGTTACTACCTAACGTTATATATAAATAAACAATTATTATAAAACTAATTAAAAAAAGTATATAAATAGATTTACTTTTCAATATCTTATTTAAAGTTAAATTAAAATCTAATGTAGCTATAATTGCACCAACTAAAATTGAATCCATTCTAGTTATTGTAAAATAAAAAGTACTGTAACCATTTAATACCATAAATATTCTGACTAAAACACTAAATATTATAAGTATTATTGCAACCTTTTTAATATCCTTAAGATTTACCAAATAAGTTAATAACGGCCAAATAAGATAAAAGTGTTCTTCTACTGCTAAAGACCAATAATGATTTGGGCCAAAGTTTCTCCATTTGAAGGTCAATGCTATATTTTGATAATTACACCAATATGGTAATTGCTCTATAAAATTACTTTCAGGCAAAATTTTAAAATAACTAAAAACGTAATAATACAAAATCAAAAAGCTAAAATATAATGGAAAGATTCTAAGTATTCTTTTGATATAAAAATTATAAAAGTATAAATTATTTTTAGGTGTATTTAATAAAATTCTCGTTATTAAAAATCCAGATAGAATAAAAAACAATGTCACACCTGTCTGACCAATAAATGCAAATTTAATTAAATAACTATACCAACCTATGTTAGGCAAAAAGCCTTCTTGTATAAAATGAAAAAAAAACACCATCAAAACTGCGAATCCACGAATTCCATTCAATGATTTTATTTCGTCTAATCTCATCTAATTAACTTTAATCGATCTATCCTACTATATATTAAAATTTTCAAAACCTAACTTAACAAAAGTAACCCTATACTCCCGTATTATCATATACCACATAATACATCCAACCTTTTATACATATTAGTGTTGGTAGTTAGTACAGACAACTCATGCCCAAAGTCCGCCAAAGCCTTTGCTGTATTATAGGAAGATACGATGGTTCCCCCATAGATTACTGTAGGATAAAATGATGGTATAATAACTAATATCTTTGCCACTTATTGACTTAATAATATATTTAACTGATTTCTAAAAGAATCAAATCCAAACTTATCTAAAGTTTTCTTTCGAGAATCCCCTTTCAATTGATATTTACCTGATAATACTCCAGAAACAGTGTTACTAATTTCACTTTTATTATCTGGATTTACTAAAAAACCAGTTTCTCCAAATTGTAAAGCATCCACAGAGCCATCTTTATTACCTGCTATCACAGGTTTCCCATGTAACAATGCTTCTATAAAAACAATCCCAAACCCTTCTTTCGAAGAAGGTAGTACAAACACATCACATGAAGCATAAACAGAAGCTAAATCTTTATCTGATATATAATTAGTGAATACAACATATTGTTCGACACCTAATTCTTTGACTTTTTGTTTCAAACGAAACAATTCCCCTTCTTCTGCTTTCCCTGCTAAAACATAGGTCACTTTTTGTTGATTTAATATTTCAGGTAATACTTCTAAAACTTTATCATATCCCTTTCCATGCTCAGTTGTAGTAACACGAGATACAGATAAAATTATTTTATTTTCTTTTGGGATATTATAAAATTCTCTCAAATATTCTGATGAAGCCTTTTCAACATCAATCAGCATTTGATCAGGAATGGTATTATACAATATTTCAATTTTATTTTTCAAAAAAGGGTAGAAATCTACAATCTTTCTTTGAGTATAGGTACTAACAGTCCAAACTTTTGTAATGAAATACAAACTCGATTTAATAGGCAAGGAAAGAGGCCTCCAAATATCTATTCCATGTGTAATTAAAACTATTTTTTTAAATAAAAACAACTTTAATAAAATGGCTAAAGGAAAAATTAAATTCACATGCCCAAATATCACTTTTTTGGAAAATGAACTGTGATAAAATGCTAAAATAAGAAACCTAAAAACACTTCCGTTGGCAAAAACAAACTTTACATGTTTATATGAAGGAACATCAATGGATTTATCTTTAAATGACACAACAACAGTATCTATAGTCTCATTCAAACTATCAAATGCATGTATTAAATTTTTATTGTATTGCTGTAAGCCACCTACTTGAGAATAAGCGTTGATATAAATAAAAGTTATTTTGTCTCTTTTTTTTATCATTTTACTTTAATACAGATAACAAATTAGCTGTTCTAGTTTCATTAGAATATTGTTGGATGATTTCAAGACTTTTTTGCCCCATTTTTGCCCATTCAGATTTCTTATCAATCATTTGTATCATAGCCTCTTTTAAAGAAATCACATCTCCACATTTAAATATTATACCATTATCTTTATTCAAATCTATAGTAGAACCAACTAAATCTGAAGTAATTAATGGCAAAGAAAAATTCATTGCCTCATTAACAACCAAACCCCAAGTTTCACCCATTCCTGAAGGTAAGATAAAAACATCTGCAGCTGTAAAATATTTTCCAATTTCTGATTGATTTACAAATCCAGTTATAAATATATTATTTAAATTATTCTGTTTGATTTTATTTTCAATATCTTTTCTTAATTGACCATCCCCCATCAAAATCAATCCGATATCTTTTCTGTTAAGCGCTATAAAAGCCTCTATCAAATCCAGAGGTCTTTTTTTATTTATAAATTTACCTGAAAATAAAAAAACAATATCCAAATTTCCAATCGATGGAAAAATTGTTGTTCGAAGTGTGTTTTTATTTAATAGTTTAGATTGTTTAAAAAAATGTTCGTTATTTACAGCATAAGGTGTGAAAATCAATTGTTTTTCTTGCACACCATAATAAATAAAAAACGCTTTATTTTCTTGACCTATGTAACAAACTTTATAGGCCATTTTAAAAATAAATCCTAAAAAAACTTTTTTTATTAATCTATTTATTAAAGTCTTTTTCAGTTCTTGATTTAAAGGATTTTCTGCATGTACAATATATTTCACACGAAAAAAAATACATACTAAGAACGTTAAAATGTAAGTAGCTCTATTCCAACCATGAACCAATACAATATTATTTTTCCTATTTTTCAATAAAATATTAATAATAGAAAAATTAAGCAATCCCAAAAATCCATTATAAATACTAGGCTTCCATGAATTGTTTTTTAAAAAAGTATACTGATAACCTTCTAGCAAAGGCACATCCCATTTAATATCAATTCCAAACTCTTTATCTTTATAACCAGAGATTGTTTCGTCACTGCAATATAACACCTCCAAATCTATCCCTTTATTCAACTCTTTAAACCAAGGTGTGTAATATTGTATAGGATGTGAAATTAAAAAAAACAATTTATACATATTTTAATTCTTTTTGTTTATCATACTCTACCAACAACATAAAAACACCAATTGCCAACCACCACCATATCGCAACAGTGTTTTGTATACTCAAAGCACCTAAAATACTATTCAAAATAATATAACCTAATAATATTGCTGAGGATTTAATTATAAATTTATTTTTAATATTAAAAAAAAGTAATATTAAATAAAGAGAAATTCCAAATCTAAAAAAATACCAAGTAAAAATTAGATACAAACCTCCTTCCCATAAACTTGTTTGAAAGTCAGATTCTGTCCAAAATCCATTTTTTTTTGACTCTTTAGCATAATCACTAAATTTATCTGTACCATTCGACATAACACCAATACCGTTACCTAATAGAGTTTTCAATAAATTTTGATTTTCATACCAATCATTTGACAATATATACGAATTTAAAACTCTATTTTGTAACTCATTTGTCTTCGCATCTCCTTCTTGCCTTTTTTCATAAACAATAAAATAGTTTGGAAACAAAGATTTTAATCCGATAAATATTAAAAATATTATTGATATGCTTATAGCTATTCTATTTATATAATATGGAACACGTAATATAATAAGAATAGTTCCTATACAACCTGAAATCAATACTCCTAATACAGCTGTACGTCCACCAGTTATATACATTGATACAATAACACAAATACATAGTATTAAAAATACAACATTTTTTATCCAAAAATTTTGAGGTATATAAAAATAAGAAACAAATAGAATAGCAAATGCAAAAACTATATAAAATGAATATTGAGCTGTAAATGGAAATGTAGAACTAACTCTTAATACACCATCTACTCCAAATGCACTAAGATCATTGCCATCTACACTCTTATTTAACCAATGTGTCGATGGTAAATTAGATTGTACAATTGCAACAATACAAGTTACAATTAATAAAAAATTAAAAGACAATATCAAAATTTTAAAACTAGACTCTTCGTTGCGTGAAAATGATTTTACAATTAAAACCATCGCAAAAATATATAACACATATTGCTTTAAACCAAAAAGAGCTATTAATGGATCATAAAAACCTGTATAAAAGAACAATGGTAATATTATTAAAAATAAAATTTTAACTATCCTATTTACCCATAATATCTTATTATCCTTCAAATACAATATTAGAGTTATTAAACAACAAATATCCTTAATGAAAAATAACAACATTCCAAATCCTGGTAAAATTTTTCTAAAGACACCTTCAAAAACCAATGAAATTAAAAGTACTATCAATGTTATTTGATAGTACTTTTGAATATCATTTTTTCTTATTTCACTAACTTCATTAATCATGTGATTAAATTTGAAATTATTTTTGTCATATGATTTGTTGCAGAATCCCAACCATTTAATTTTTTTGATTTTGAAATCGCTGCATTTCTCATTAACCAATAACGACTTTTATCGTCCATTAACAATTGTATTTTATCTGAAATGGCTTTAGAATCTTGTATGGGTAAAATAAACCCTTCTACTTCATCTGTAATTAATTCTTGAGCTCCAGAATTAACAGTAGTAATAATTGGTAATCCAAATGATAATGCTTCACCTAAAACTAGTGCTAATCCTTCTTCCAAAGTAGGTAAGCAAAATAAATCGGATGACATATATGCTTCTTTTAATGCATCTCCTTTTAATACTCCCACAAATTCAATTTGATCAGAAATATACATAGAATTCAACCCTGTTATTTGAGTCATAGGACCTACGACTTTAACTTTCAAATGTCGATGCTTTAAATTATTTATAGCTTCTATTAAATATCTTAAACCTTTTCGTATGGAAATACTGCCAACATATAAAATAACAAATTCATCTTTTTTGTTTTCAATTAATAAATTATTACTATTAAATTGTTCGAAACCAAATGGCGCTTTTAATATTTTATTTGGTTCAAAACCTTTATCAATAAACGACTGCTTTACAAACGATGAAGGTGTTAATATATAATCAGCTTGTAAATATTCTTCAACCCTGCGTTTCTTTTCTTTTTCATAAAATGGCTTCCATTCAATATTACATTTTGAATATTCGTCTTTCAATATTGACTCTTGAATTTCTACATGTGAATTTACGGCTTCTACTATTTTTAATACATTATATTTGTTAGCATTTTTATAACTGTATAATCCAGCTCCACTATAATGTAAAAAAACATCTGTATTTTCTAGCCTCTTACTACTTTTATAATCAATAAAGCATTTAGACAAATATGAAATTTCATCTGAAATTAATTTAGGGAAATTAAATTTTAAAGAAGCCAGGTAAAAATTTTGTACTAAATCAGCATGTATTGTTTTTTCTTTTAACACTCCCCAATCTGCTCTAGGACTAAATCTAGAAAACCCAGATATGAAATTTTTAAGCATTCCTCGGTTATAAAATGCTTCGGCATATTTAAAATGGTGCCCCCTATTTGGTGAATTATATATTAAATTCAATTATAGTTTATTTTTTAATATTAAATATACATTTTAAAATGTAGTTCTATATTACATTTGTAAAAAATATTATTTTAGTTTTTTTATCTACAATTAATATCAAATGGTTTGTATAATTATTTCACCCACGCATTATTTAAAGCCAAATATTCACAAGGGTTGTAATTTAAATTTTCTACCCTTTTTTTCTCAATAATTTTCATTGGATTACCAACTACAACTGAATAAGATGGAACTGATTTACTTACTACAGCTCCAGCACCAATTACAGCACCTACTCCTATTTTAACATTGGGAAGTATGATAGCATTTGTGGCTATCCAAACATAATCTTCTATAATAATTGCGCCTTTCTTATGTTTCCATTCTGGATCTAATATATCATGACTAGCAGTTAATAATATTACTCCATCATTAATGCAAACATTATTACCTATGATAACTTTATCATGTAAAGCAATTTCAATTCGACCTAATGTAGTAAACGAACCTACTTTTAAATTGTGTTTATTACCTTCAATTTTAGGCAATCCAACTTCAGTTGTCCCATGAATATCTGCTCCTGCCCATTTAAGTTTACACCATCTCCAGTTAACAACAATTAATCGTTTGAATAATAATATTCTTTTCAGCCAAGCTTTCAAAAATGGGGTAGTAAAAACACTGTAACGTTTTCTATTTTTAAATAAATATTGAAATGATGCCATATAAATTTCTAATTAAATTTTATTAAATTTTCAAATGTATCAAATACATCAACGTTAATTAATGAATCAGTATTTTCATTCCAATTAATCACATTCCAATCTTCTCCTATATATACAATTTTTAAATTATGTACTTCATATGCTTTACAAACACCACTTTTATCTTTTAAATTTTTAGGTGTAGTTACAACTCCCACATGAGATGTGTTTAAAATTAGCGAAATTTCTCTTTCAGATTTAAGTCCCAATACTTCAAAATTCATTTTATAACGTTCCATATAATAAAGCCAATCCTTCAATTCAAGACCATTTCTTCCAATAAAAATATATTTTAATTTTAAATTACTTTCTTTTGCATAAATTATCGTTTCTTCAATAAATTTTGATATTCGATTACTTCTATGTAAGCCTCCAAACAATACAATATTATATTCATTTTTTATCCTCTCTCCAATATTATAATTTTTAATATTACTCATTAAAGGTAGAATTGAAGCATCCCAACCCATTTTTTTCAATTGCCATTGATATACACCCGTATTTGTTGTAATAATAGAGGGATTGATTTTAAACAAAAGTTGTGTAACGATTTTTTTCTGTAGCCTTCCATATATTTTGTGTTTTAATGAAGCTTCTCGATTCATTCCGACCCACAATTCATGAAACATGATATGTACTTTATAATTACATAATAATTGTTGTAATGCTTTAGGCAGATAAAACGGTAAACCTTTTGGATGATAACCATAAATAACAAATTGCAAACTTGCTATTTCAGGATTATAACTTTCAATTTTAGAAAGTATAAATTGTATGTTTTTTTTTATTGTACCTGAAGGATACCTCCACACTTCTACTTTTTCTTCATTCAAATATTGTATTTCTACCTCATTTGGAATATCCAATACAAATTTATCATTGATAGCAATCAACATTACTTTATACCCCTTACTTTGCATTTCAATTGCTAATCTACGAGTATAGTCACCTACCCCGTCTTTACCAGGTTCTAGAGATGAACAAAGAAAGAGTAATTTCATCATTAATTTTTAGAATAAAACCTACCTAGTAATTTAAAAACATACAATAATAATAGTTTATACTTATGTTTATAATTAGAATATGTATGTATTTTAAAATTTACATACTTCCAATATTCAGACTCTACATAATTAGGTTTATTTCCTTTTAAAAATTCTAAAAAATATTTTTTAGACCAAGGTTTAGGTTTTCCTAAAGCATGTAACATTATAGTTGCCCCATAAATAAAACCCATACCCTCTTTCCCTATGTAACTTATTTTATTATCAGTCAATTCTAATGCTATATTTAAAGCATCTTGATCTGTTTTTGAAAAAGGGGCATAATCACCACGTTGTGAAATAGGTATATTAAAATTGCCTGAAAATGGTGCGTATTTCAGAGAATCGATAATTGGAATCAATTCTTCTTGAACAAAAATCCATTTGTCAATTATATCTAAACTTGAATTGCAATTCACTCCAATAAACCCTGAATTTACATATATAGAATTTTTAAATTTCAAATTACAATCTTTAAAATAATTCCTCCATGCGACTCTTCTAGGATGAAATTCTTGTAATGGTGAATTCACATCTTCACAAACTGCTATTCCACAACTTACCCATTCTTCAAAAATCCGCCAATCATATTTAACAACTATATCTGGATCAAAATAAAATATGTTTTCAATATTAAAAATCTTAAATAATTTTTTAATAAAATAAGGCTTATAATTCGCAAAATGAATTTCATCCTCAATTTTAATAAAGTATATATTTGAAAAAATAGTTTGGATTTCAAATTGTTTGATATTTAAATTTTCAAATTCAATGTTTGATTTTTTTAAATTATTAACAATCCAATTTGGCAATTGATTTTTATAACCAACAACAATAGTTGATTCACAATTATGATATAATAACGAATTAATTAATGTTGCTACACCATAGTGATAATCACCTTCAAACAATGTACAAACTAACGATGCCATATCATATTCTGCTTTTTATATATTTAGCTGGAGTACCTGCCCAGACTTCGTAAGGTGGGATTGTTTTATTCACAAGTGATCCCGCTCCTATTACACTTCCTTTACCTATGTTAACTCCTTGTAAAATGATACTATTCGCACCAATCCAAACATCTTCTTCTATTGTAATAGATGCCATTGTTAGAGCTTGATTTCGAATTAAATTACTTTTTTCATACTCATGACCAGTATCAACTATTAGACAATTGCTTGCTATTAATACATTGTTATGTATTTCCAATTTTGTGTTTATATTAAATTGACTTGCAGCTCCTATAAAACAATTACTTCCAATTTTAATATTATTATTTACATCAAATGGTCGTGTAATTTTAAACACTACTGAATTTTCAATTTCACAATTATCTCCGATAGTAATTTTATTAGGCCAATCTAAATTTATTTTACCGATTATATTGTTTGACCCTATTTCCATCCCTTCTATTTTAAACCAAAATATCCTAAGTAATATTCTTATTTTTAATATTTTAAACTTAAACAGTGTAAAATAATTTTTCTCAGTTTTCATTTTTAATATAATTTAACTTATAAAATATAAAACTATTAAATAATATAAATATAGCGATAGAACTATAGATATTTAAAAATAATATGTTCGAAATTTTGCTCATATCAAATAACAAAATCAATGCTATTAAAACTATTGTGTTATAAGAAATAATTAAAATTGAAGGAACTATAATTTTACCAACTAAAGCAATATTGTATACTATTCCATTTATCATAGAAATACAACTTGATATAGTAATCAAAAGGGATTCTTTTTCTAAATTCAAAAAACTAGGTCCTAATATTGAGAGAATAGGAATTGGAAATATATAAACCAACAAACAAAGACTCAAACTTAACAAAATCAAACCTACTATAATCAAATTTAATTTTTTATAATATTCTTGCTTATTGTTTTCAAACCTGGAAAATCTTGGGACAACAATTAAATTTAATATAGAAGTAACTAAAGATAATAGCATTGCTAATCTTGTCAATCCACCTAACTGAGCAACACTTTCTATATTTCCAAAAAACGATATCAACAACAATGTTATTTGCCCATAAAATGCATAATATATAGTACTTGGCAATACTTTTTTTATAGATAACAACAACTCATTTTTTGTTTCTTCATTAATGCATTCTGAAACTTGAACAAATGATTCAGACTTATTTTTTAAAAGCAAAAGCAATAACCATTGACTTATTATAATACAAATAATAGCAATAAAACTTAATGGTATTAAATAGATTAATACTATAATAAAAATAGCTTTAAAACTTTGTGTAATAATTTGTATCGATTGTAATTTTTTTAAATGCAGTGTCAGTTTATATGCAGTTTCAAATAATCCTGATTGTATGATTAAAAAATATATAATTACTAATGCAAATGAATGCGTGATTATATTAAAATAACTTGCATTTTTAGAATACAATAAATAAACTAATATTGGAACTCCAATACATAAACTCAACAATGCTAATCTTCTTCTTAAATATTGCGCTGTGAATATAACTTGACCTAAATAATTTTTATCGTTCCACCTAGAACCTACAATACTCATTACACTTCCCATAATACCTGAGTCTGATATTGTAGTCAAGGTTGTTAATACTGTTATTGTAATCGTATAATATGCATATTCATTTATCCCTAAAAATCGAATCAAAAATATACCACTTAAAAAAGTAAGCGTTTGGATTAGAATTTGAAAAAAACCAGTATATATAAATGTCATGAATATTTTTTTATATTCATTGATATTAATATTACCAAAACTAAAATTACTCATTCTTTAAATCTATTCACTACATATAACCTAATAACAAACTACTTATTAATTAGATTTCAAAACAACTTCCACCATTTCTTTTTAATAGAAACTCCATACCCATACCCATACCCATACCCATAATGACCACCAGATTTTATACCATTTAATATTAAAGCATGTTGTGCTTCCGGATGATTATCCTTCACTTCTTGAATAATAGATAAAATCTTTTTAGGTGTATAATTGAGTCGTACCACATACAAATTCACATCCACTAGTTTCATCAGGGTTAAATAATCAGAAACAAGACCTACCGGTGGAGAGTCAATGATAATAATTTCGTATTCTTTAGAGGCCTCTTTAATCAATGTTTCCATCCTACTGGAAGCCATTAATTCGGAAGCATTGGGAGGGACTCCACCCGGGAAAATAATGGATAAGTAAGAATCTTCTGTAGGGGTGGCTACTTCTGATAAGGTAGCTTGTTTGATTAAAAAATTACTTAATCCTAGTTTCACTTCTTCCACCCCATAATCAGAGGTATCCATGGGTTTGCGCATATCCGCACAAATCAATAAGGTTTTCTTCTCACTCAAAGCATATATTTTAGCCAAATTATAAGAGGTGAATGTTTTACCATCCCCACTAATACAAGAGGTAACACCTATCACTGAACTTGCTTTATCTTTTAAGTAATACTGTAAATTGACTCGTATGGATCGGAAACTTTCCAGAAATCCACGATCCAATTGATAGACCTTACCCAAATGCTCCGGTTTATCTTTTAAAAAGGAGATATTACCCAAAACAGGAACATTAGTAAAGCGAGATACATCTTCCTTACTTTCTACTTTTACTCTTAGTAAACTTACAATGAATACAAAAAGAGCGGTTAAAAACAATCCCACAAATAAGGCGATGGAATAAGTGTTATTGGGTTTGGGATAAATTTTAAAAGCTTCTTTCTTTTTGGCTCTTTCTATGATTTTGGCATCGGAGGTATTCGAAGCTTTGGCTATACTAGCCTCTGCACGCTTTTGTAACAAATAATTGTAAATATTATCGTTTAAGGCAAAACGACGCTGAATATTGATAAAATCCCGCTCTTGTGCCGGTAAGGCTCTTAGTTTTGTTTCATTTTCTCTTATTCGGGCATCAATGTCATTAATGGCAATCTGAGAGGAACGATTAATGTTCTCTACGTTTTCTAATAAGGCTTCTTTGGAAGATTTAATGCGTAACAACAAGGTTTGATAAGCCGGACTTTTATCGCTGGTGGTGTACATCATGGCATTTTTCTCTTGGTATAATGCCACTAATTCTGCCACTAACTTGGTTAGCAAAGGATCGGTAATATTCACAGTCGTGGGTGCTACTACATCCGAAAAAGGGCGATCACTAGTAACGTAATTTTTCAGGTATTGATAGTATTTATTTTGGAGATCTAAATCCGATTTTTTACGTTCCAGTTCCACCATTTTACTGTAGGTCACTTCAGCGGTTTGATCAATGTTATATACTTTATTATTCGACTTAAAGCGTTGTAGGCTATTTTCTGCATAATGTAAGGAATCGGAAATACGGTTCAATTGTATGTCAATAAAATCCACCGTATTACTGGCAATCTGATTTTTATCTTCTAACTCTTTACGAATGTAGACTTCGATCACTTTGTTAGCGAGATCCACCGACTTTTGAATCACCGGACCTCTAACAGAAACTTGTATAATGGAAGCATCCTCATTGGTGATACTGGCAGACATCATCCCTTTGCCTTCATACGCTCGATATTCTAAATCTCTCCCTATAGCATAATACACATCTCCTTTTTTGTAAGGAGAGTAAGGAAAGCTTTTTTCTATACTGAAGGAGCATAAGGGTAAAAGAATTTTCTCCCCAAAACGATATTCTTTATTTACGATTGAAATAGAAGGCAATAAGGTGTCAATATAGACATGCCGAATATTATCATAAGGTTTATAAGACCCACTTTGCAAGGTCAAACTGTAGGCATCATTGCTCAGCACCGTAACCTGAAACTTGGTGTTAACCAAAATAAAAGAGGAATCGTAGGTAATCTTAATGGGGCTGTCTTGATAAAACTCATAATCATTGATATCTCCTACATGATAATAGGTATACGGTTCATTCAATTCTTTTACTGCCGTTTCAATAACATCAAAGGATTTCACTACTTCCAGTTCATTCTGAATATTTTTTACCGCAGAGAATAAATTCATGCCTTGTAAAAAATTTTGAGAGCCGTAAGTGTAAGTGGATTTATCTTTAATTTGAATGGACGTACTCACTACATACTGAGAGATGGCAAAGCGAACTTTATAATACGCTACACTTAAAGAAATCAGGAAAAAGAGAATGGGAACGTACCAAAATTTCTTCAATATGTTCCAATACTTTTTGAAATCCACCGTTTCATTAGCAGAAAAATCAGAAGGAGTCGAATTTTGTTGCATTATTGATTTAAGAAATTAATAGCTAATAATAAGGTACTAATGGCTGCGAAGCCAAGGGTGATGTACTGAATATTTTTACTATCAACCTTAGCTTTTTGAGGTTGTATGTACAACACATCATTGGGCTGAATATAAAAGGCCTGGCTATTATATACACTATAATTGGTTAAATCCAGGTGATACACTACATCTTTACCTTGAGGAGTAGGTCTTACCAAAACCACTTTTTTCTTATTGGCTACATCGGTGGCATCACCGGCTAAAGCGACTGCCTCAAAGATGGTACAGCGATCATTGTACACATAAGTATAACCGGGCTTTTTAAACTCCCCCACCGCTGTAAATTTATAACCGGCTAATTTTACCTCCACTGAGGAATAAGTGAAAAACTCTTTTGCCTTAATGGTTAATAGGGAGTCTACTTGCAAGACGGTATAACCTTCCACATAGATCTTACCTGCCAAAGGGATGTCAATATACCCGGAATCACTCACGGAAGTATTATTTAAATAAAGATTGGCAGGATTTGCCACACCGTTATTCTCTTTTTCGATATCCAACATTTGAGCACTTTTAGGATCCGGCGTAAAGAAATTGATTTTTAGAATATCTCCCGGTTGTAAACCATAGGTAGCGGATACAGATACCGGACGAGTCAAGGTATCGGGATGATTTCCTTGTAAATAAAGTGACTTTTGATAACTAATGCAGGAACCAAAAAATAATATTGATCCTAAGAATAATACTAAAAGTGTTTTCATTTGATAATATTTATTCAATTATACATATTTATGCGCTAAAATACCATTTTAATCTTTCTTGACTTTAGAAAGTTATTGATTTTGAATTCTATATATTGTTTTGATTCTTTTTTTAATTATATTTGTACAGGAGAGCGGGCTCGGTCCGTCATTGTTTATGAAAAAAATATACACTCTTGTTTTTCTATTGTTTTTGGCTTTCTGTTCCAATATAGTTAATGCTCAGCCTTGTCCTCCGGGTCCGGATGGTGAGCCGGATTGTGGAAACGTTGATCCAGGTGTTCCATTGGATGATGCTGTACCTTTGGTTTTATTAGCTGGAGCCGGTATTGGATTGTTTGTCATGAGAAAGAAAAAATAATTTAATGTATCTATATTGATTAGAACTTATCTATATAAATTAATATACTCTAGCAACAGAGTATATTTTTTTTTGCGTCTTATATTCATTTTCGCAATTCTTAAGTATTCTTATTTATTTTTAGTCGCCATTACTACCCCAGGTGGAATCATTCCATTTCAATTATCACCAACTATTAATCCAATCTTAAATATGGTTCAATTGAATCAATGGGTAGTTGGCAAACTTTTACTTTTATCTGGTTATGAAATTCGGTTTACTACTATGGGTGTTGGTATCAAAGAAAGTTTTGGGGTTTGGATTGAGTTTCCCTGTTTAGGTATTCAAGTATCTTATGCTTTTATTTCATTAATTGTAGCATATCCTGGAAAAGATAAGTGGAAACACATTATTATTGGATTGTTTATTTTTCAATTGGTAAATTTTATTAGGATATATCTGATTATCCTTGCAGGTCATCAAATACCAAATATCAATATTGGCAATGCCCATTTGATTTATAATTGTATTGTTTATTCCATTATGCTTTATCTTTTTTATCGATATACTCAAAAACAAACTGAATTAACAACTTAAAAAATAAAAACAACCTTAATATTTTTATTATTCACTTTCTCTTTTTTCATTTCCAATCACAAAAAATTAACAAAGAGCAATAGCAATAAAAAAGCCCCGCATTTTATACGAGGCTTTTTTATTGCTATTGGTACTATCTATTATTGTAACGTTACCCTTCCGGATGTTACTTTATCTGTAGTTATATCTTTTATTTGAATAACATAGAAACCAGACTTTACATTATCTAATTTTAATGCATTACTACCTTGTTGTATCGAAGTAGTAAATGTGGATACTAATCTTCCAGTTGCATCCATCACGTTTACTTGAGCTTGATCAATAACAATCGAAGAAGAATTAACAAATACCGTTTTCTCATTTGCACCTATAGAAATACCTGCAATATTGTTTGAAGTACTAACAGAAGTTGTTAAGCTTGGACTTAAAATAACTTCAAATCGAGCTGCATCATCTGATGTAAGAGCATCAAAAGTTACGTCACTTCCGTCGATAGGATATACTGTACCTGTTTTCTTATCTTTTAAGGAAGCAGAAACCATAGTCAAACTTAATTCAGAGGTAGAAATAGTATAACTTCCATTTACCGGAGCTTTGAACATAACCGGAACTATTTTAGTATCAGTTGGCAATCCTATGGTATTAATCACATAATCTTTGGAACCTAAGGTAGTGTAAACGTTAACGGTAGCACTTGGATTCATAAACTTGTACGCATCCACATCATCTTCGTACTCGTCTACAGCACCATCCAACAGGTTTACTATCAGTTCATCTGACGTAGCATTAGGAGCAGAAAACTTCAATTTAAATTTATCTGCCTGACTTATCTCACGGAAGAAAGTAGTATTTGGGGAGGTATTATTCAACATCGTTCTATCTAAGTTAACACCTGCCGAACCGGCTGTGGAAGACAAAACGATGAACGATTGCAACACCGGAATTTTATCCGACCCACCATTAGCGGAACCTCCGCCACCGGCAATATAAGTCGCAAAATTATTGCCCGCCGTGTTCCAATAGTAAACAGTAGAGCTGACATTAACCTTGTCAATTAAATCCCAATCTAAATCTGCTAAATAAGGGTTACCTAATATTAAATATTCACCTGCATCTACGGATGCGTTCATGTTAAATGTAGTTGCCGGTGTATAAGGACCGGTGAAGTCTAAGGTGCCTGCCACGGTACAGAAGAAGCTGAAACCTTGACCTCTGGTTAATGAAGCACTCGTTCCTGAGGTTTGTCTTATCCATGATTGAGTTGGAGCGTCCCATGCAAACAATCTGGAATTACCTGTACTTGGAGCAATCAATTCAAAATCATCACTGATTTGACTTGCCGTTACCCCATCCAGTGGACAAGAAATATAGTGGGATTTAGCAGAAACCGGTCTGGTCACCGTTACATTACCACTGATGGTACCATTGTCACCTGTAGTAAATCCGATATATCCACCGTTTGCTACATCGAATACTAAACTTTTCCCATTTACATTAAACGTACCACCTCTAAGGTCGATACGGCCTGTTACAGTCCAATCGCTACCTAATAATAAGGTACCATTAGACATTTTGATAAAATATTTAATTCCTGATAAGTCACCGGTGAAGGTCTGGAAACTGGAAGTTTTTCTTGCTCTTACTGCTGAAGTTGTACCTGAAGCAGTAGTCAATGTACCTGAGTTACTCAAATTACCATAAATATCTAAATATCTGTTGGCACCAACGGTCACAGAAGCTCCGGATTCGATCGTTAAATTATTACAAGATGCCGTAGCAGAAGTGATCTGTGGCATGATAGGAGCAGAACTTGGAATAATTACGTTAGAAGTAGTTGTAGGAACAGATCCTGCTGCCCAGTTTCCTGCTGTAGACCAAGTAGTAGAAGTAGCCCCGGTCCAAACCCATTCGCAAACGGAATTTAATGTCAAGGCTACCGTTCTGTCAGCACCATTACCGCAACCATTAATCGCATAGGCAGTTAAGTTACCACCGGTGAAGGCACCGTCAAAACTAACCGAAATTTGATTGGCAACTGCCGAATTGATGGTAACACCCGTAGGAACGGTCCATCCGTAAGAGGAAGCTCCGGTAACAGTAGAAGCCGTATACACCACACCTGTATTTCCCGGACATTGAGTTAATGTACCGGTAATATTTGCCGGTGCCGGTAAAACATTCAAGGAAAGAGTCGCATTAGTAGTTGGTGAATTACCACAAATATTGGTGGCAAATACCGAAATAGTACCACCTGTGAAAGTATTATCAAATGTGGTGGAGATAGTTCTAGTAGTAGATGTACCACTAACACCGGTAGGTAAAGTCCAAGTATACGAGGTAGCCCCTGTTAATGTAGGCACCGAATAATTTTGCACATCATCCGGGCATCTGGCTAAAGTTCCGGAGATAGCTCCCGGAGCAGCTAAAGGTGTAGATGCTGTAACAGACCTGGTTCTTGGAGTAGAATTACCACAGGCATTAACCGCTGTTACAGAGACTGTACCACCAGCATAAGTACCATCCGTATCTACATATACAATATTGGAGGTGGTAGCGGATGTAGGATTCATACCCGTAGGGAAGGACCATATATAACTTACTGCAGTAGCATTGGAAGCCACTTTCAATTCGATACCGGTAGTATTAATACAGAAATTATATGAAGCGGTAGAAGAAGTAATGGTTCCCGGTTGAGTAGGTACTGCTGTGCTATATGTTACTGTTATGACATTGGAATTAGCAGTCTGTGCACCGCAAGGTGTAGCGGCAGTAGCAACTCTGCGATAACGAGAAGTAACCGTAATAGCATTATCTGTATAAGATGTATTCGTTTCTCCGGATATGTTGGAATACGCTCCCCATGAGCCACTAATAAATTCAGCTTTTTGCCACTGATAAGTGATACCGGCATCACTAGGTCCGCCTGTTGCTAGAGTACTGCTGTTGATGGTAGCTGTGTTTGTACAATAAAGAGTAATGGTCCCTGAAATAGATCCTGCTGTTAGTTGAGGATAAACCGTGATGGTTAAAACAGAGGTTTCTACCGAAGTACACAAGTCGGTAGCTCTTCTTTTGTAATATCTCGTTTGAGTTAAAGCCGGTATATTATAATTTACGGCTGTTGCACCTGAGATATTTGTAAATGATACATTATCGGTAGAGGATAACCACTGATATGTTATAGCGGAACATCCACTTCCTGCTGCTGTAGCACTAAAGGTAGTTCCCGGGTCAGTATTATAGCAGATAGTTGAGTTGGATACTAGTGTTCCGGGTGTTAATGCCATAGCTAAGTTGGATACAATTAAAGCAAGAAAGAATAAAATTGCTTTAGTAGAGATTTTTATCATAGGGATAAAGTTTAGACAATACCAATAATCAAATATAAGTAATTTTAACGGTTTTATACAATCGCAAGTTATCTAAGATTTTGAATTTGTGGAAATTTAAGCCTTTTTCAATGAAAAATACTCTTAAAATCCAATTCATTATAATTTAAAACAAAATCAATACCAATTTTATGAGAAGTATTTAACAATCCATTCATGTGATATCCATTTTGCTCCTTCCCACAAGCCACTTGACTGACCATTCCACTTTATATCACTCCCCTTTAAAATGTAACCTTATCACATATCACTTTAAAACCAATTAATAGAACTTAATAAAGAATATTTCCCATTTGTAAAAAAAAACTCATTTAATTCCATATATCGAAGCAGCTACTTACATACCTTTGATATATAAGCTACTAACAAACTATTTTTATGCTCAATTCACTACTAAAATTATTATTGACAGGAAGTGTGATTTTATACATTTCCACGACCAATGTATGTGCCTGGGATGATGGTCATACTAATGGAAACGGCAAGGGAAACGGAAACGGTCATGAGTCTCATGGGAATGGAAATGGTTATGTTCATTACAAAGAAGAAGATTGTATAGATTTTTGGGATGATCATAAAAATGATAAAGGACAAGGACATTATCAACATGGAAATGGACATGGATATGGGCACCATAATGATTGTGATGATCCGGGAGTACCTATTGATGATTTTGTACCATTATTAATTTTAAGTGGTGGTATAATCGGACTTCTAAAATTAAAAAATAAGGTTGTTAGTTAAGGAATTTGTTTTTGGCCCCACCATTAAAATGGTGGGCTGTCTATCTCCCAACTCCAACTTTAGAGATAATTCCTAGCGATTAGGTAGCCCACGGATTTAACCATACGGATTAAAATAGTTTTAACTAATAGTCTTCTAAAATAAAAAAAAGGTTAGAGCTATACAGCTTTAACCTTTTTTTTCAATTACTATTTAATACTTATTACTTTTTTACAGCCTACACTTGACTGTTCCAATAAAGACCTATGGCAAAACTCACGACTACCGCTAATCGACAGAAAAAGCGTGCATTTTCAAAGAAATTCTCTTCTCGCTCCGGAGAAAAAGGATTTGTTTCTAATGAAGTAGGTAACTTTGACATATCTTTTAAAAATTTTAGTATTTAGTATTTAGTATTTAGTATTTAGTATTTAGTATTTAGTATTTAGTATTTAGTATTTAGTATTTTATAGTTAAAAAATATTATTTTTCAAATACAAAACACTGTTATAGCCAACCTTATATACATCAGTTTAATGCTTAATTCTAAGATAAATAAGGTTTTGATACTAAACAAACAAAAAATTCAAAAACTAGAATTAGTACAAAAGAAAGGTAGAATAGTTATGAGTTATGAGTTATGAGTTATGAGTTATTTAAAACAATAGTTTTTAATTCAAAATTTCACCTTTGACCTGTTGCATTTTGACAGTAACGTATTTTGGCGCCTTTTCTCCGTTTAAAATACTTCTCACTTCCATTCCAAAACGGTCGGGGTGAAAACGCTCACGTGTAGTTGCCATGGTTTCATTGGTTTCCCAAGCATTACCCATGGATTTATCCATCACTTGTTCCAATACTTGAGCTAATCCTAAAGAATCTTGCTTAGGACATTTAACAAAAGCAGGGTAACCACTTACATCCGGAATACCTCCTTGATCCGTTGACACCACCCAATTCCCCGTCACATAAGCCTCTATCATACTAATAGGCTGTCCTTCCATCACATACCAAGTAGGTAATACAAAGACATCACTAGAATACAATAGTTCTTTTTTCTTATCAAAATCAGCCAATCCTAGAAAAGTCACATAGTCTTTAATGGGAGCTAATTTATCCTGAATAGTTCTATCTAACCCTTTCTCAACACCACCTGCTATGGCTACCGTAAATTGTTTACCCTTATCTTTTAGTACATGTAGTGCCTCCAAAAACTCTACAATACCTTTCCCTACCATCAAATTACTTAGATAAATAAATCGAACAGGTCCCTCTTTTCTTGGTTTTCTTTGTTGATCTATTAAAGCTCGATCATAAAAGTTCTCTACAACTTGAATTGGTGCACTCGGAAATATTGATTTTAATTGCTTGGCTAAGCTGTCCGACAACGCTATCAACGCCGAACTTTGTACTATTATGTTTTTGATAAAATGTTGCTGCCAACTCGGCATGGATTCGTAGGATGTTTTTAAATAGCCTCCATGTACGTGTAATACATAAGGCACCCCTAACATTTTACTCCACCAGATAAAAGGTAAATATTTCATTATCCCAAAGAAGGTTTGGCCTATCGTTATATAAACCACATCCTTACCGGCTGCCTTAAATACATTTCGATATAACCACATAAATCGAAAAGCTTTACGAGTTCGCCCTTTTTTACCTTGCTCTGTAGATATGTTACCGGTCTCCGTATTCACACAGGAAACCTGATCACCGTGATTTTGCAACCATCTTCTCAAAAAATCATTACTAATGGTTACACCATTAATAGTAGGAGGAAACGGACCGATAATAAGTATTTTCACTTCAGAAAGTAATGAATAAGAAGGCGTATTGATACTACCAATACGAAGAATGATAAATCAAAGATACATTGGAAATTGAAATTCGTGTACTAATTTTTACACAAGCTTTTAAAACTGATGCTTTTTCTACAATTGGGTTATAAGACTAGACGAAACAGTTATACTAAATATTCAAAAGTTTATAATTTCAATAAAGTTTGTGCCCATACTTCAGGATTATGTGTCGTCAATACTTTTTGTTGACTATTCCATACCTGTTGTAAGTGTTTATCTTCCATATCAGCTAATACATCTAATGAATAACGAATCGCGTCTGTACTAAATGGTACAAACACTAACTTATCCATGGAGGAGGAATAAACATCATTTAATGCACCCACTTCCGAAGATAATAAGACCGGCAATCCGGCAGCGATAGCTTCATTTACTACCAAACCCCAAGGCTCAAAAGAAGAAGGTAATATAAATGCTTTTGCTTGCACATACTCTTTAGGTAATTCCTGATAACTACACCACGCTTGAATTTCAATGGAAGAGTTGCCTTCCACAGCTTGCTGAATCAAACTTTGTAATGGCCCTGCTCCTATTATTTTCAATTTCCAGGATTGACTTAACCTACTTTTTTGAAAGGCTTCTATCAATCGAAGAAGATTTTTCTCTTCTGAAAAGCGTGCTATGCAAAGTAAAGTTTTAGGTCGATTTTGTAAAGGTATGACGGATTCAAAATGTCTATTATCCACTACAGAGTATCCTTCTACAATTCGAGTAATCGGAAACTTTAAAACATCTACTACATGTTTATAAGCGCGCTTACCCGATACAAACATGTAATTTCCCAGCCATCTTAAATACCAACTTTTTAATGTATCCTTTAACTTTCCGCCGGTATACCAGGATTCACAAAAAATAACTGTTTTAATTTTTTTCTTTCGAGCATACGCTAAAATAGAATGGTACTCTGAACGTCCGTAAGGGCAAGCGAGTATATCCGGCCGAATCTGGTCTATATAAGCTTTAGCTCTGGCAACTCTGCCTCTACTATCACTTTTCTCTACCGGTAACTCGGATAACACTATATGTTTAACACCTCCACTATTTTGCCATTGATACAATTGATCAGCCGCACCTAAATCTGCCGTATAGACATCCGCCCCTAGCTCTTCTAAAGCCTTCACTCTGGCACGATGATAATCGCCTAAACGATCCCAAATCAATAAAACTTTTTTACTCATAATAATGATGCAAAGGTCTGGGCAAAGGTATGAATATTATATAAATCAGCTTGACGGAAAGCAAACGTACTTTTCAACTCTAACTGTTGGGAATGGGAAAGTATGGCTTGAATCACTTGAACAAGTTCTTCAGTTGAATCGGGTTGAATAGTCCAACCGGATTCAGCTATCACCACTTGCGCACAGTTGGTCGTATTAATCACCGGTAACTTCCATGCCATAGCTTCTAATTGCGTCAAACCAAAACCATCGGATAAAGTAGGGAATAAAAACACATCCGCTGATCTATAATACATATCTACTTCCGAGCGCTCCACATTTCCGTAATACTTCACATTAGGCAAATGAGCCCATGCTGCCTCTTCTATCTCTGTTCTACCTACTAACACCCATTCAATAGGTTGATCTTTCAACATCTCAGCCGCTTGTAAGACCACATGTATTCCTTTCCGAATCATGAGTGTTCCTAAAAACAACAAACGTAAAGGCCTTTCTTTCGTGAATAGAGCTGGATATACTCGTTCAAATTGTCGGTGAGTCGATTGAATTTCAATCGGCAGAGAAAATATTTTAATTTTATCAGCAGTAACCCCTTCCTTTACTAAGCCTTGTTTACTCCATTCAGAATTAACTAGAATAGTATCGGCTAACTGACATTCTTTCCTCCATCTGTCCCAATAAGACGTTGGGGCTTTCACCCATTCGGTTTTATGATTTCCTTTTTGAATTACTTCAGCTATGTAATCTTCCTCTCCTTTGGCAGGATCCATTTGATACAAAACCGTTTTAGCTCCCATGTTTTTAGCCGCTTGAAAAGCATTCAATGAGGTATAAGCTAAACCTATTAAAGTGTCTTCCTTTTGTAATTGAGAAGACACTGCAGCTAACGTCGCTAGCTTTACATACTCATCTCTAGCTATAATCTGTTCCCAACCATATTCAGGATACTTTTTTCGAATTCGGTATTCGTTCCATAACCCTTTCCACCCCAAATCCATAACCTCTACTGATTTTAAATCATCGTGATATCGACCTTGCAATTTCTTTCGAACAGTAGTAGGCAACAAAAACAATTTATCTAATTTCTTAGGGGAAACCCAAGTATCAGTTATCATACACTTCAAGCTTCCCATCTTCGCTAATGCCCTAGGAAGTAAATAATGTGCTCGTGCACCGGGATGAAGAAAGATGATATTAGGCATTGTGTAATTTATATTAATTCTAAAGTTAATACTTTATTTTTTTTGACCATTTTAAAGATGGAAGCTCCACATATTTATAAAATAGCCAGCTAGAAATTACCGAAACTATGATAGCAATCATTAAAAACAACAATCTAATCCAATCCTCTGAATAATTTTTATAACCATATATAATGAATCTAATGCCAATAGGTAAATGAAAAAGATACCAACTATATGATATTTCACCCAACCAATTAATCACCTTCCAACCTTTCCATTCTATTAGGAGCAAAATAAGACTTACCATAATCAATCCTACAATAAACCATCCAAACATATAATATGTTTGCAACAGAATAATTCCACAAAGGCAGTAAAATAAAATATAATCAACTTTATTAACTATATATAAGAACATTAGGTTTCCTAAAGAAAAAAAGCAAGCGTATGTAAAAATCAAATCATGGTTTTTAGAAATAAAACTTAGTGAAGAAAATAAAACTAAAAATGTTAATCTAATTATTTTATTATCGTTTATTATTAAATAAAAAAACACTCCGGTTAAAATATAAAATTGAAACTCTACACTTAAAGTCCAATAAACTACATTAAACCATTCACCCGAAGTGAAGCCTGCTATATGAAACACGTTCACAAACAGATTAGACCACGTTATATATTGAATTTTATCAAAATCATTAGTTAAAAAATAGAGTAAAAAAGACAGTGCTATTACAAACGCAATATTCATCCAATACAGAGGTTCTATTCTCAATATTCGCTTCCAGAGGAACGTAAGTATATTTTTTAATTTATAATCGGATTTATATAAAGAATAAGGAATTACAACTCCTGAAATAAAAAAAAATAAATAGAGCCCATTATAACCATAAGAAGAGAATACAGAAATATATTTTAATTCCTTAAAATAATCCGGAATGCCGACCACAAAATGAAACAACACAACTAACAAAGCAGAAACACCTCTCAAAAAGGGCAACGTTGCAAGTATATTATTTTGATTCATTGGCAGCGGCTTTCTCGTTTACATATTGATTATATTTCCAAACAAAAAATAAGATTGGCCAATAACTCATAAGAACAATTGCAAAATCACCTGCCATATCACCACTTCTAAAGATAGGAACCAAAGCAGCGAGGAAAACTCCCGTTAACAAATCTGACAAGCAGGATGAATACTGCCTTGTTTTGCGATAAACATATACCAAAAGAACTCCCCATAAACAGCTAAATATCCAAATTCCCTCTTCTCCTATTTCAGCATAAAACACACCATAAATAGTAGGAGAAAAACCAATATTAGCAAACTCTACCCCGTACTTCTCTCTATAATTCTGAAACCAGCCGGCCAAAGGCTTACCCGGCCACATTTCACGGGGGATTGGCCTGAAGACAACATTTAAATGCTCTACACCATAAGTGTGTTCCAACATGGAAGGATACACTTGATACATCATCATAAAGCCGTCAATAAAATTAATATCATCCGTTACTTGTAAGCGTTCATAACTTTCATCATACCATTCCTCAGCCGTCATATTATTCACATCGTTATACCTCATAACACGTGCCGCTGAAAAAATCACTAAAATAACAAACAAACCAAAAATCATTAAGACAATCTTCATTTGAACACTATACTTCCTAAATATAAAATATCCTACAGGAATCATCCATCCTAAAAATTGAAACCGCAATTCTGCACTATATGTCAGCCAGGCTAAGAACAAAAAACCCGACAAGTACATTAGTTTTATACTTGTTTTTTCTGGATTTGTAAAATGAAACAGTAGATAAAACAATAAGATAAAAGAACTATTACCCAATCTAGAGAGCAATCCGTAGCTATCACTGATATTCCCCGCAAAAAATAATTGAAAAAGGGTAAAAATGGCTAGTCCTATAAAAATGATATTCTTCTTTGACAATAGAAATTCTTTAAAAGAATCATCTGAATCCAGAACCGATACTTTTGGAGAAGAATAAAAACCCATATACACATACTGCATAATTGTGGATCCAATTGTAATATAATTACTAATTAGATAGGCTTGCTCCATTGTAAAAACAAAATCGATCTGATAATTAAAATTAACGAAATCAGCCCAACCATTTTCTAACGACACAATACGAGTTTGTACCAAGACATTAAAAAGCGCAATAAATAATGGGACTTCTGTCTTTTTACTAATAAAAAAATAGACCCCAACTAGAAGATTTATTACAATGATGATATAGGCTATATCTCTCTCCATTTTATTTTTTAGGCTCTACTAAGCTTATTAAAAATACGATATTTATACCATTGAACTTTAAAATAAAGTCTGATTACATAAAATAGAATTGTCCTGTTCACTACATACTTTGTTATCAAAGACTTAGTGCTTCCTCCCTGAAAATGTAGGCTTAGTGCTTTTATCAAACGATAGTTCTCTTTCATTATAAAAAATGGTCTGTAATCTTGTAGAATAATTTTCTTTAACCCACTCTCCATTTCAAATACATCTCCACCAATCGCCAAGGAAGCATCACAGACTTTATCATGCATCACTTTCCATGTATTAATTACTTTATCCGGATATTCTTCAGCAAATAATTGCAACCAAGTCATATCCGATATATTATATTCAGGAACAGTAACTCTATATTCTTTTAGTAATGTTTCCATGTAACCAGATGCATCAGGTTGATTATATACCTTCCATATATAATCACACAGCTCTTTCAAAACATCTATTCGAATGATTGTTGAATGCCCAGATATCCCACATATAGTCCAACTGGAGTTTCCATACAATTCAAGCAATTCATCGATATTGCAAAAAAGCAATACATCTGTATCTAAGTGAAGGCACCTCTCTATATTATTTTCCTTCATGAATTGATAAAGTACAAACCATCTTTGAATACAAAAAAGCTCAAAACCTACGGAATTATTACTATAGTGTTTATACAACCCAGAAAAGGCCTCAGCTTTATCATTATACTGATTTATATAATGATGTTTTAATTGTTTTTGGTAACCAATGGACTCTTTAGTTCCAATCAAATGAATAGCAGTGTTCGGATTAAAAGCCTTTAATTGATATACCGTCTCATACAAATAAGCTATAGGACCACTATGTATAAATACCACAGGTAAACTCATTTTTATATTTTTTTATTAAAGAAACCTAAAGCTATTTCTACATGAGCCTTCCATGAATTTTCATTCATATAAGTATCCCAATTATTCGTTTTGTTATTATTATCCTCGTTTTCTAACTGAGCCAAAGCAGAAGATAATTTTTCATCATTCAACTCTGCCCTTACACCTAAACTATATTTAGCAACCATGTTACTAAGTGCAGAGTTTATTTTACTTGTAAGTAGTCTTTTTTTATGAGGGGCAATTATATTAAGAATTCCACTTTGAGAAACAAAAGAGTCTTTGTAATACAGTAAGACTATATCAGAAACTTTAATGACACTCTGAAACTCTTCTTCACTCAAAAACTTTTCGATCCACATAATTCGCTCGCTTACCATTTCCTTGACAGCTTCTGTTTTATACAAATCAATATTCACTCTTGAGGAAGATAATTTACCTGCAATTAACAATTTAGAATTGGGATGCTTTTTCAAAGCACGAATAATCGCCAAGTAATTTTTTTCTTCTCTTATATTTCCCGGAATAACCCATAAAGAAGCATTACCCTTCCAAAATAAAATATCGTCAAACAGTTTTTTATCATATAATCCATGTAGATATACACCATGTGGTACATTTACAAACGGAATCGAAATTCTGTAATAACTTTTACTTGGTAAATATTCATGATAAAATGCCACATGTGGTATTCGCATAAAACACTTCATGGTTAACACGGAAAGTGGTTTCCATCGCATATAAGCATCCCTATCCGGATCATGCAAAATAACACCCAATGAGTGCTTACGTTTCAATATTAAAAAAAAGGGCACCCAGAACAATGTGGTTGCTTGCTCGTAATCATTAAATACAACTACTGACCTAGGCAACATCAACAAATACCACCAGAGCTTCATGGGGCCGATCAAAGCTCTATACACAAAATGAAACCTCCTAAGCCATTTATTTTGTATCGTAGGTTGATCATTACAAAGAATAGGCTTCCAGAATACTTTCTCTGATATATTTTGTATGTAAGTATTTTTAGGAACAATTAAAGTACAGCTTTCTACTTCTTTTTTTTCAGAGTAAGCTTTAGCTAATGCAAGCGAATAAGAAAAATTCCCTCCAAAACTATTCACATTAACTAAAACGACTCTCATGAATTATAGAATTTCTGTTAATTCTTTAGCTTTGACATTTCTATATTCAGGACTATTGAATCGACCTTGTTTATATCCTTTTAAATAATACCAACGAGTCTTTTCTAACAGATAGAAACTATATAGAAATACCATCATATTATATTTACTGCTTTTTCTTTTTTTCCAAACCAAGAAATGATACCAATAAGGTTTAAACCCTCTAAGAGCAGGCAATAATAACAACCCTATATACGGCGAAACATCCAAACTGAATATCAAAATTAAAGATAACAATCCTCCCAAAATAAAGTTTATCCTCAACAGTAATTCAATAGATTTAGCAACTGTACTTCGTTCATTAATACGTGCCTCTCCATCTCCCAATCCATATCTAAATGATTCTTTTGCATATGCGAGTGCTGTTGAATGTCGTCCCCAATAAACATATGGTTTGGTTACCGGATAAAAGGTCACGCCTTTCTTTTTCACCAAGCGACCAAATACCGTATCATCAGCTGCCAGAGTTAACCACTCTGGATATCCACCCACTAATTGAAATACCTCTTTATAGTATGCCACGGAACGTGAAGAAGGTGTAAACCAATCTTGGGTAATATCATCCTCATAACCATCAAACAATAAATAAGCAGATTTGGCCGGCATTGTTACAATATCATCTTCTATAACGGCAAAAGCTCCAGCTACAGCTTTAACCTTAGAATCAGAAAAAGGTTCTACTAAAGATGCTAGCCAATTAGCATGAAATCTACATCCAAAATCAGTGGATACAATCAACTCATTAGAAGCTTTTTCTATTGCTATATTACGGCCTCTGGCGACATTACATTTAGGCTCTACGATCACGTCTACCTTACAAGGCATAGTCAAAGCCCACTGTTTCAGAATATCTACAGAACCATCATTAGATCCTGCATCAACGATGATAATTTCATCAGGATAAACAGTCTGTTTACTCAAATCATCTAAGCTTTCACTTAAACGTCGAGCTTCATTATATATAGTAGATACTAAGGTAAATTTCATTAATCGAATCCGTTCAAATAGAAACAACACTCTTCTATTTCAATATTTTAATATACTTTATCTTTATCATAGAAAACTTTTTTCAACCAAAATTTGGCATAATAAGTTGGTCTTCTCACAAAAGCTCTGATAATATACTTCAAATGTAACCACAAACTATAACTTACCCAACCTTGGTCAAAAATCAGATACTTGTAATTTGTTTTTTCTATTTCCTCATGAAGAAACATAGGACGTCTTTTACTATGTATAAAATGAAAGTAGGCGTAGCTCTTACATGTTAAAAACTCTTTCATTTTTCCTTTATTCCACGTTATTGCCCAAAAGTTCTTTCCACGAATTTCTGCTAAAGCATCTTCAAATAGCATTTCTTGAAAACAAACTTGCAATATCCCCTTTGATATATTATCCTTAACAACTTCCGTCATATAATATTCATCTATATAATGACTATCCAAACTGTTCACTAAAAATTCAAAATTAGGTATTTGCTGATACAGTTTATTCACCTTGTCTACATTACGATACAAAGTACAAGAACCATTAATTATTTCTTTTCGGGTAGATATAATATCATTTCGGTTTAAGTTATCCGAAGAAAAAAAAGACTTCAAATCACCAAGTAAAACATCTAAATCCAAATGCCCCCAAAATTCATATGGAGAAACAATTTTTTGAAGTATTAAACCATATACAATTTTCAAATCGCACAATTTATAGGGATTATCAATGGCAATAGAAAAACCTAATCTCTCTTCTGCAAGTTTAAGGAAGTCACTAAACGGAAGTTTATAAAAAAATACATTTCCTCCTTCTTCATTTTGAACTTCATTATCAGAGAAAATTAAAAAATCAAATTCCTTATTAAAACGACAAGATTGTATAAATCGATTAAACCAGACCGGCCAAGGTCCATAATAGACCAAAATAAAACATTTATTATTTCTCATCGCTAATCAATGATTTTAAACTCATCGCTGCTTCAATCGCTTTATCCATATTGTAATATTCCCATTCGGCAAAACGACCTAATAAAAACACATTTTTACTTTTTAAAATATTCTTAGCATCACCTATTACTTTTCTTGTATCCGAATCTTGAATAACATAAGAGTCTCTCGCATAATTAAATTGAACCGGCTGAAGATTAAAAGGCAATTCCGCAATTTCATTTTTCATCTCCTCTGGAGAACATTTCCCTGAAAACTCAACAACACAAGTACTACGGCCTTTATCATATGGATTATTATTCACACTGAAATTCCCTGTAAAAATAATTCTATGAGCTTTGGTATTTTTTTCCGGCAAATACAGCCAGGACAAATCTGTAGCATCACACTTACACAAATAGTTAGAGGTACCATTCGAACGTAACTGAGTTAAAGTACTTGTTAAATCTATTGGTATCTCTTCTTTAAAAAGTATACTCATATCTCTACTATTTCCGGTATACACAATATAATCAAACATATTACCATCCAGATTCCACTGCTCTCCACTTCGATTTATATTAGCAACTTTTACATTGTAATGTATAGTTAGGTTTTGAGATAATCTATCAGCAATAAATTGAGATCCTCCATTCTTAGGATAATAAAAAGTAGAATGAACCATATCTGATTCTTCTTTGGGATTTTCAAAGGCCTTCAATATTTCTGACACATTAGGCATTGGCAACTTACCTTCCAACCAAGCCATTGGAACTTGCGACAAATCTGTTTTCCAAATCTTCTCATTATAAGGCTTGAAGTATAACTCATATAATCCTAAACCAAAATTATCTTTCAAGAATTCTTCGAATGATTCGTATAAAAATGGATTTTGAAATCTAGCTGAAGGCATATTTTTCAATTCATATATAATTGACTCAGCTACATTCTTATTTAATTCGAACAAATAATTTTCAATAGGATAGCCTATTAATTTATTATCTAACAAAATCTTTGCATTTCGTTTCGCTTTAACAAATTCGTTTTCTTTATCAAAAAATGACCAAAACCAATCCAACACCAATTGATTCTTACTATTAAAAACATGCCCTCCAACTTTATGAAAAAGTATTTCATCTACAATATCACAACTCACCAAACCTCCCGCACGATTTGCAGACTCATATACTTCTACATGAAACTCTTCCTTTAAAAGTTGAGCTATACTCAAACCTGAAATCCCTGCTCCTATAACGGCAATTTTTTTCATTCTTAATTGATTATATAATAGTGCTACCTATATTCTCCGGTCTCTCCACTCCATGCATAGGCTGCCATGAAGAATTTGTTTTTATGCGCCCTAGCTTATTAAATATTTTATAATAGTAAAAACAAAGATGACTTTTAATACCAATTGAATAGCATTGACCATTGTTATTCATGTATTTTTTATAAGACGCCAATAATCCTTCTAAAATATTTCGACTATGAAAGGAAAGTTTATTAGAAAAATCATCTTGGAGCATATATTCAAACACTTTCATTCCATTTAACGTTCTCTGCATATTTGTCAAATGCTTATCAGTGATCTGCTCCATATGTTGACGATAAATCGTCAATGATTTATTCTCGTGTTTTATATTGGGCTTTAATAGTGCGACATGAAACCAAAAAAACTTATCCTCGTGAGTAAGAATATCTTCTCTCCATGAACCTACACGGCTCAAGAATTCTCTTTTAAAAAGACAAGATTGAACGATATTACACCATCCCTGAGCGACGATATCTATTAATGGCTGTGGTGTAAGAGGGTAATATTGTAATACCCAATCGGTCGGGATCCATTTATCTCTTTCTTTTCGTGCAGGCAAAAAGGGGCCATAAACGACATCTGTTAAAGGATAGTTTTCAAACACACCTAACTGAGCTGATAACTTATTATTCGACACAATATCATCACTATCTAAAAATTGAATATACTGTCCTCGAGCAATTTTCAAACCTGCGTTTCGAGCAGCTCCGGGACCTCTTTGTGTTGATGATATTAATATAACCTCTGGATATAATTGAAGAACGTCTTTCAAATAATCGTTTGAGTGATCATCCACGACAATAATTTCATCTGATAGACGTAATTGAGAACGCAACGAATCTAATGTCTCGCCTATTAAATGTGCTCTATTGTGTACCGGAATAATGACAGAAATAATAGCATCACTCATATTCTTTCTTCTTTCCAGTTTATACCCTCCTTAACAACTCTTGCCGGAACTCCAACGGCAACCACTCCAGACGGGATGTCTTTCGTCACAACAGAACGAATTCCTATAACGCTATCTTTCCCTATGGTTACGCCTTTCAATACGGCAACATAAGCTCCTAACCAAACATGATCTCCAATCACGATATCCTTACCAGGATTAATTCTTTTATTATTTTCGTTAGATACAATAGAATGAGAATCAGAGTTACGTATGTCAACAGAAGTAGCAAACATACAATGAGCTCCTATCTGCACTTTAGAATTATTCTCAACTGTTGCTATTTCACATTTTTCTAAGATAGAAGTTTTATCACCTATAGAAATAAAGCCACCTCGATCTTCAAATGCGAAATTGGTTTTAAAAAAAGACACATTATTACCAACCTCCAACCTGTGCTCATTACCTTTAACCGTAAACTGACATGATATTATAGAAGCGGAGTCTCCAAACTGAAGTACATTATTATCCCCTGTGATATAAAATGTATTATTCTTCATTAATGCATTCCCATAATGAATGAAATTATTTCGACCATTAACAACACATCGATTCCCATACCATGTAAATCGAGTATAGTAATAACAACGCATTAACCATCTTATTGATTTTATATAAGATTTCAAGCTACTCATTTTTCATCTTATTAATAAAACGACCATACCAATTGGCTTCTTCAATTTTGGTATCTGTTCGAAGTGAATATAAATGTAATCTTTTTACCCAATAGTACAACAGCGTATAAAACACACCTTTAGTAGACTTCAAAAATTTGAACTCATTAGGCAATACCTTATTTCTTACAACATTAAGCCTATCTGATGATTCCGTACTCCGTGACAGGTAATGCAATATTCTTGGTTCAGGTATATACACAATCCGAAGTTTTAACGTGTTTTTTATATAATAACACCATTGTACATCTTCATAATACATAAAGAAATCATCCTGTAGTTTTTCATTAGGAAACTGATGTAATATTTCTGTTTTGAACATGAAAAATGTACCCCAAACCCAATCCGCATCTACCCCCTTATTATAATCCCAATAGGTCCCTAATAAGCGTTTACTTTTATTAGAAAACGACTCCACTTTAGGGAACCTTAAAAATTCTAATATTTCCGTTTTTAAAGAAGGAAATCGTCCTGCTACCGGCTGATCCGTTCCATCTGGATAGAGCAAACGACCGGACAACACTCCTATTGTCGGATTATTCACAATATAATTATAGGCAATACTAACAGCATCATTCAACACGACCGTATCACTATTAAGCAAGAGAATATATTCACCCTTTGCCTGCTTTAACCCCAAATTATTTCCTCCGGCAAAACCTACATTCTCACTACTTGAAATCAAAGTTATAAATGGGAATTTCAGTTTAAACAATTCAGAAGAACATTCGCTACTGTTATTATCTACTAATATAATTTCATAGGAACACCCTTTTGTAGTTTCCACAATAGATTGTATGGCATGACAAGTCAATTCAAAGGTATTGTAATTAATTATTATAACAGACAAGTTCATAGTACACTATCTATAATAGATTTCAAATCACTACCATGTTTAGACAAAGAGAAATTTTCTAAAGAATAATGTTGGGCATTTTTCGTCATGTCTCCAAAATTAGATTTCATCCAAAGACTCTTAAATACCTCACCCAATGAAACTTCATCATCCGAATGAAACAAAAATCCTCGATCAGAATGTTCCCCAAGTAATTCTATACCTGCACCCGTATCTGATGCAATAACGACTCTTCCTGCTTTCATTCCTTCAATGGTAACCCGGCCAAAAGCTTCGCTATGACTACATATTAACACCGCATCTGACTTAAGAACATTCTTCCAAGGTTCATTTGTTTGGCCTACAAAAGAAACTTGTCTTTCTAAATTATTACTGTTAATATAATTCAACAAAATTTGTTTGTATTCGTCATCCGAACCACCAACAAACTCCAATAAAGGATATATCTGAAATGATTGTAAATACACTAATGCCCTTAAAGCTAACATTTGGTTTTTACCTGGAGCTATCCTCCCCACCATACAAATGTTCAATGTATTCTCCTTCTTAATAATTAATGGATTATAAACCGGATAGTCTACAGCATAATATACTAAACGAAGTTTATCTTTATTTATATACTTTGAAAAGTGACTGTATAAAGCTTTTGAATTAACCACAACTACATCCGACAATTTATCGATATACTTTAACGACCATTCTCTACCATACTCAAATTTTAATCGATGGTCTTCCACTCCATATTCATGTATATACCATAGATGAGGAACTCCAATTCGATAAGCAGCCAAGGCTGCGGATGGAATAGTCAAAGTATGTGTTATAACAACATCAATTTTATTCTGAACAATAAACTTTGAAATCTTATTAGATGATTTATAATAACCCAATAGCATCTTAATCTTCAAGAGATAAGACCAAGGCTTAATAGTCACCCACCAATCATTAGGAATAATCCCCACCTGCACCTCTATCGACTTTAGCTTATCAACAATTTCACCATCTCTAGGAACTAGTGCGTAATTATTAACACCTAAACTATTAAGAGCCTGAATACTTTCAACAGCACACAACTCACTTCCCCCTGCATGAGAGGATGGAAAGACATGTAGTATATTGAGAGATTTAGTCATTAATTAGATTTTCAATTTCATTTAGTTTATACCTAAAAGATTCTACATCCACCTTTACATTATTAAAATTATCTTCAATCCCCTGAGGTATGGATTCCATATAATTCCATTGAATATTAAAATTATTAGCCAATTGAAAAAAACAAAGTGGTTGTGATTCCCAATCTTGATTTCTAATCTCTAGTACAGCCGCACCTTCATTCATATAAATCATATTGGTCAAAGCGGCTCCGTGCATAGATACTATAAAATTAGCTTGAGAGAAAATAGCAATCTGCTCCTTTAAAGTAATTTGTTCAGCATAAATAATTTCATAACCATATTCTTTTAAAATTGGAATCAATTCTGCTTCATTGATTATTTTACGGTAACGAGCCTGCGACCTTGATACATATATCCTTCTTCCAACACCGTTGTCGGCTCTCAAATTAAGCTTACTTTTTATATGAGTAACCATTATTTTTTGCCAATCATAATCCGGAAAATCATTAATTACTCCGTCATGTACAGTATGCAATCTTGAGATTTTATACGATTTTGTTTCTTGTTCAATCCACAAACATGGAATAGATAAAATTGAGAGAGAGTTTTCAATGTATGAATACTTCTTAAACTCATCAGGTAAGATTACTGTTGCGGACGGATAAGACTTCCATATCTCAACGATTCTAGGTAAAGTTTCAGAAAACCAATGATAATAATTACAACTCCATAAATCATATACCCAAATAAAATCACCATCTAAACGGGTATATTTTTTAAAAAAATCAAACTTTAAGACTAATACCAACCTCTGATATAATGACAGCTTTTTGTCGTCATAAACGATATATTTACCGGAAGGAATATATTTAAAAGAGACAAAAATATGATTGGTAGGCGTCAATAAAACATTATGATATGTAACAATACTTCTATATAAAGATTTATCTATGAATAAATCATTAACCCCCGGAAGGTTTAAATATTTAGCATTTTTAATATATAGTTTTAATATATTCATAAAGCTTATTCAAGCATTAATTCCAATTCCCTTTTTTTATCACATCCGGAAATTGTATTCTCAAAGGATCATTAGCTGATACTCCAAATACCAATCTTTTAATTGCGCCTAAATACCATTTAGACACTATTATCAAGGGTTGTATTTTTATCAATCGAATCAATAATTTCAAGGCAATTAATCTTTCTCTCTTAACAAGAGAATATGCAATTCTCATCTTATAAAAAAACAAAAAATTAAATTTCCGTTTGGATTGGATAGCTTTATCTCCTAACAGATTGTACTCTGATATAAAATCATCAAATACTTTTATATATTCTTCCTGCAATTTTACTCTATCTGAACTTTTGCAATCTTGATGATCTCTAAGACAAGCTATGTATTCATTAAGTATGTATGGTTGATAGCCTTTATTCTCCATTCGGAGCCAATAATTCATATCCATTAAATGGTACTTATGAAACACTCCAATTTCATCAATCAACGATTTGTGTAAAAAAACAGTAGGGTGAGAAATCCAACAACCATGCAAAAATGTATACCCTGCTATGCTTTCAGGCTTCACAGGGATCTCTTCACCAGTGATATCATCAGTTTCATTGATATATTTAACACCACCTACTATCCATTTTTGATTAGGCTTCTCAGATACCACCTCAGAAATCCTTTTCAATGCACCATCTATTAATACATCATCCGAATTCAATACACACCAATAATCTCCAGTAATCTTAGCTAAAGCTTTATTATTGGCATCAAAAGTTCCTTTATCTTTTTCACTAATCCAATAAGTTAAGCGATCTGCATACTTTTTTATTATATCGACTGACCCGTCGGTACTACCACCATCAATTATTATATATTCTAAGTTAGGATAATTTTGATTTAGTACAGAAAGAATCGTACGTTCAATAAATTGAGCTTGATTGTAACTTGGGGTTATGATGGAAATTTTTGGAAGCATTATTTATTATATTAAATATTCGTCACAACCTATAACCTTCTTTTTCAATAAAGGGCTTCCAAAAAGTAAGATTATATCTCCACCACGCATGGCAGCCCATTGGAAGCATAAAACTATTTTGCATATACATATAGTCTGGATAACATTCAAAACTGAATTTTGTTGCTTGCATGTATGAAGCAATCTTAAAATCAGGTAATACTTGAGGGCCATACACACTTATAACAAAATCTTCATTCTGCAAACACCATTTTTGCAAAGTAATATTCTCTTTAAACGGAAACAACCGATAAGAGACCATTATAAATTTATTATAAACACGATGTATTAACTTTTCAGGCTCGGAATTCGGATAACGAATATATTTTTTTATAAACTCATCCAATACAGATACTCGTCTTAACGAAAAACCCGAATTACCAACACCATTAAAACTTATAGAATCCCCAACTTTTTTCAACCAAGGAGCTCCGATATAATCTATATCAAGACTACACCAATACTCAATGTCATCTTTAAATATAAAAGCATCTAATTCATAGGTCAATATATATTCATAGTTTAAAAAAAATCGATAAAAAAATCTACTCAATTTTAATTTATTATAATTAAGTAAGCTTGACATCTTCTCGGGCGGAATAGATATAGTTTCAAACTCATCTACTACTGCACGATATCTCCTCAAGTCAAGACTCTTAGGATGCATCACAACAATGGGTGCAGACTTTATAACTTTAAAGCACTGAGCAAATGAAATTAATTCAAAATCGGAAGGATTTGAGGAATGAATAGGAATTACGACAACACACTTTTTTTTCATTTAATAACCTTTTACTACTGCCCTATAAATCACATACAATCTACTTCTTAATCGTTCACCAATGGACTTTCTTTTCTGTTCATTTTTTTGTTCAAAAACACATTTAATTTGACGTAAAGCCGCCCAGCCATTTGAGATGGAAACATTATAATATTCATCAAAAACTGGCTTTATATCAGGTCTGGAGTTAAAATCATACCTGGTATTATAACAACACATTACTTGCGGTTGAGCCAACCTATAACCACTATAATGAAAAAAACGAAGCGGATATTCATTATTAACAATCCATGCATCATTTTTGTTTGTAAGTACACGTTCGTGTAAATTCCAATTCGCCATATTATATCCCGGATGCTTTAATATGTGATAATTATCAAATAAGCAGGGCAAATAATTCAACCATAATTGATCATAAAACATGTTTCTAGTAAAATCTGCAAACCCATATTTTACCACTCTCTCATGCCACCAATCTAGAAATTTGGCCACTTTAGAAATATCACTCAGAGCGATAAACCCAAGATTAAAAACACCTCCTCTTAATGTATGATAATCTGTAGGAGAATATTCGTCATCTATAGGTGTTAATATATGAGGGGTCACAATGATATTTTTATTTTCAAATTCTTTCTCAAGTTCATCAAAAGAACTAAAAACTAGGATATCCGGATCTAAATAAATAACATTTTGGGCATTATAGTTCTTAAAAATAAATTTAAAATAAGTCGGCTTTACAGATGTATTTAATTCTATGATATTATACTTTTGAACTAATTGCTCAAATCCATCTATCTCCAATTTTGACACTGGAATTACTTCGATTTTATCAAACAAAATAGAACTTCTATCTTCCAAAATATTATCCACCAAACCAATTTTAAATAAATGATTTGGATGAAACTTTAAATATGACACTGCTAAGCTTATTGCTTGAGCCAAATAATTATTCGAACATATCGTAAATGCAATCGTATTACTCATTATACTTTATACTATTTATTCTTAACAATTATCCATACCTTTATTTACTCGACTTTACATACAGTAAGAATTTATATCATAACGATTCTTTCGGGCAATTTCATCACTCTATGTATTACAAAGAAAATCTTTAGTCGTACATAAACCCCATATTTTTTCAGCAACAATATCTATATGATGTTGTTGAGCCTTTTGTTTTGCTGAGAGACTCAATTTCGCTCTTAATGATTTATCAGAAACAATAGTCTTAATCGCTACGGCTGCGGCAAAAGTATCTATAAAATCTACTTTAATCCCATTATCTTCCGTAACAAAGTCATTCATCCCTCCTGAATCTTTAAAACAAACTATCGGACATCCTGCCAAAGCGGCCTCTAAAGAGACTAGAGGATAAGGATCTTCTCTAGAACTTAAAAAGAATACATTTGCACATTCTAAATATGGAGTAATATCCGGTATTTGATTTACTATTTTAACACATTCACCTAAGCCTGCTACATCCAATTCATACTGCAACTCTATTGTTGTCTCTCCTCCTATCCAACAGAATATAAAATTATTTTCTGCAATTTTCCTATATTGTATTGCAGTTTGAATAAACAAATCAATACCTTTTCTCCAATCAACGGTTCCAGAACCAACTATAATATCAGTATTACCCGAAAAGCCTGTTAAGTCTATCTCAGTACCACTTTTTATTTTTTTATCAACAACATATTCAGGCAATACCGAAACTTTTTCTGAAGAAATATTAAGCTTAAATTTTTCAAAAACTCTTCTTTGTATTAATGAGTTCGCTATAATATATTTATTAATAAAGGGCACCGCTGCTCTAACAACTTCTACTCCAACGAATCTTTGAGTAACAACTTCTAACTCGTGTGCATGCATTAAAATAGGCGCCTTCAACAACCGACTTAAATCGGGAATTATCGTCGAGGTTACTAAAGTATTAGCGTAAATAAAATCATATTTTTTATTCTTAAACAACTCTACTAGCCTAGTATTGGAAGAATCATTCGGCACTCCAATCTTTTTTAAGAAAAATCTTTTTATTCTTTCTAAGTAGGATATTTTATTTTCATTCAAGACATAAACTTTACCAACTTTTGAAAAATCCGGCACCAATTTATCATGCCATGCTTTTCCATTCATTATTAATATTTCAGCAGATACACCTTTATTAACAACCAACCAATTAATAAGATTTAAAAGCAATATTGGTGCACCTGTTCTAGAGGCATCATGTGAAATAAAAAGAATTTTTTTATTCATACTTAATTTAAACAATCTTTTAGAGATCAACTTAAAAACTACTTTTTTCTAACAAATTGTTATATATCTGATTTGCTTTTTTTATCAGTAAAGAAGATGAATAACTCAATTTCATCTTCTTCTTTTTAATCATTTTGGGTTTAAATACAGTTTGGAAATCTTGGCGTTTTATTTTAAACCCTGCGTTTTCCATAAAATCAAAAATCGAATTCTGATTAGATTGAACCTGATCAAAGCACAATATCATCCTTTGATTTTTATCAATAGAACTTAAGTGTTCAACTACCTTCTCATTGTAAGCAATCCATGCCTGAAGATATATTTCTTCTGTTTGTTTGGCTATTTGTACTTTATACCACCAGTATAAAATACTAAATGTTTTATATTTCCAAGGATGATTTTGTTGAAAATGAAGTTTCAACACCAATAAATCTCTCCTAAGTAATGAATCTACTACTTGAGCCGGCTCTCTCAATATAATTAAATATTTGGCATCAGGGAGTAACTCTCTATAATATTGTAAATACATACATGTTCTGGGTTCTTTCCATCCCCATTCATTATGTAATTTGTTTTTCTTATCAATTAGATGTTTTATTTTATTAAAATGCGTTTCATCTATTTCACTTGGCAGCTTCCATGATTTTAATCCAGAAGGGTCTAAATTATATGAAAGAAAAATCTCTTCGTGTAAATTTAAAAAATCAATATCCTCATAGTGTCCATCTTCATTACCAATTGTTCCTGTATAATAATTATCTCCTAATTTTATATCACAATGGTGCATCCAATTTGCAATTAATGATGTGCCTGATCTATGCATACCTAGTAAAATAACTACTCTACTCATTCATCCATCTATTTTCTATTAACACTCCTTTTTTTATTATAGGCAATTTACCCGTGCCAAAAAAATCTCCTTCCAATACTTCGAATTCAAGAGCATATTCTATCTCATCTAAAACTCCTAATGACTTAGAATAGCATTGTATATGAATAAAATAATTTCCAGCAAACAACGGAAGCTTAGGAATTAAACATTCTACACTAAAATCGCCTTCTACAGAAGAAAAGAGTCTATGAGAATGTTCATTATTACAAATAAAAAGTATACTATCGTTCGAATCTACAAATTGCAACCTGAATAAGAAATCATTACTCTTGGAGTATTTTGAGTGAAACATTATTTTAATAACAAGAGGACTACCTGTAATCGGATTATCGACTCTAACCCCGTTAATATTTTTAAAATAAGCATCTGTAATTTTTATATCACCAGAACCGGTTCTATCTAACCGACTAGAAAGTCGTTGTTGTATATTAGTTCTATTATTTTGAGAATAAATAGATAAAACATCCGATACATCTCCTTGTAAAGAAAATTTACCATTCTGTAATAACATAGCAGAAGTACACAATGCTTGAACACTTGAAAGATTATGACTCACAAACAATATGGTACGTCCATCTTTATTGTTTACATCCTTCATTTTCCCCAAACATTTCTTTTGAAACTCTATATCTCCAACAGCTAAAACTTCATCAATAATAAGTATGTCCGGATCTAAATGAGCCGCTACAGCAAAAGCCAAACGCACATACATACCAGAACTGTACCGTTTCACCGGTGTGTCAATATATTTTTCAACTCCGGCAAAATCTACAATCTCATCAAATTTAGATTTTATTTCATTTCGAGACATCCCAAGAATGGCTCCATTCATAAAGATATTATCACGACCACTCAATTCGGGGTGAAAACCAGTTCCAACTTCTAATAAAGAAGCAACACGTCCCTTAATTTTTACGCTCCCCGTAGTTGGTGCTGTAACTCTCGATAGGATTTTCAATAATGTACTTTTTCCAGCACCATTTCGGCCAATAATACCTACGGCATCGCCTTTTTTTATTTCAAAATTAATATCTTTTAAAGACCAAACGAACTCGCTTTCCGCCTTGGAAGTTCTATCATTTGTACCAACAATAGAATAAGGGTCTTCCTTCCCTCTAACTTTTGCTATATACCTATTTACATCGGACACAAGTGAACCCGCACTCAATGCTCCTAAGCGATACATTTTAGAAAGATCTTCTACTTTTATTACAATATCAGACATCAATCTTTACCTTTTAAATTGTATCCATAAATGTTTTTTCGACTTTATTAAAAATTGCAATACCCAAAAGCAATACAAAAAAAGACGCCAAAGAAGAGTAAATCAATGCTTCCCAACTAAATGTTCCAGAACCTAGAAGCGCAAATCTAAACGTTTCAATTAATGCGGTCATTGGATTTAACTCCAATAACAATGCTAATCTTCTATCTTCTATCATCGATAATGGGTAAACTACTGGTGTGGCGTACATTAGTAACTGAACACCAAATGTTACGAGATACTTCAAATCTCTATACTTTGTAGTCATGGATGATATAATTATTCCGAAACCTAAAGCTTGCGCCGACATTAAGAGCAATAAATATGGTAACAAAAGGATTGTATAATTCCAGTCAGGGCTAAAACCATTTATAACATAATAAGATAAGATAACAATCAATAAAACGAACTGTATAAAAAAGGCGATAAAAGAACTTAACACACTTGATATCGGGACAGTAAGTCTTGGGAAATAAACTTTACCAAACATTCCTGCATTGGCAGAAAAAGTTTCAGAAGTACGAAGAAATGAAGTTGAAAAAAAATTCCAAAATAACACACCGCACATATAAAAAAGAATTTTAGGTTGTCCATCAGTTGAAAGATTGGCAATACTTCCAAATACCACGAGATAAGTTATGGTAGTAATTAATGGTTGTATAATAAACCAGATAGGCCCTAATATTGTCTGTTTGTATTGTGCTATGAAATCACGTTTTATAAACATGAAAATTAAATCTCTGAACTTCCAAACTTCACCAAGTTTTAAATTAAACCAACTCGATTTTGGATAAATGACAATATCCCACTTTTCATCATTCATATATTAAGCTCCCCAAAATTTCCACCAAGGCTTTTGATTTTTACCGCCAAAGTAATTATAACTATAGGCATAGTTATACCCTTTGCCCTTGGTGCGTTCCCCATTATAAATTATCCAATTTGCATCTTTCTTCTCTGCATGACGTGTTGCTATACTTTTCAATTCCATCAAACTATGCTTAGGAGTATAATCATGTCGAATTACAAAAAGATTAATATCTACTTCATTTACTACAGACAAGTAATCAGACACTATTCCTACGGGAGGAGAATCAATAATTACATAATCATAATCCTTCTTTAAATTATGAATAAGTTGAGTCATCTGTTCCGATGCAAACAACTCGGATGCATTAGGAGGAATAGCTCCGGGTATAACTACATCTAAATTAGCTTCACCCGAAGGGTATATTATATCTTTTAAAGATACCGCCTCTATTAAATATTCACTCAACCCCTTAATTGATTCATTTAAAAAAGGATATTTTAATTCGAATGGTTTTCTCAAATCACCATGAATCAAAATGGTTTTTTTACCGCTTAAAGCATACACCTTAGCTAAATTTTGAGAACAAAACGATTTACCATCTCCACTTATACAGGAGGTAACTCCTATCACTACTTGTTTTTTACCTTTCACTAAATACTGTAAGTTAGTACGTAGACTTCTAAAGCTTTCCATTAATAGATTATGCCCTGCATAAACTGTCTTACTCTTTTCTTCAGAATCATCTACATAAAAAATACTTCCTAAAACAGGAAGCGTTGTAAAAGACGATGCGTCTTCTTTGGTCTTGATTTTATTATCAAGTGTAGAGTAGACCACAAGTAATACTAAAATCATCCCAGTTCCTATCAATATATTTTTAGTATAAATAGACTTAGATACAGGTGCTACTTGTATATATTCATCAGGTCGGGCATATTCTACAATAAAAGCATCTGACAAACTAGATGCTCTAGCTATACTTGCTTCGGCTCTTTTTTGTAATAAGTAGTTATATATATTATCATTGATGGTATGTTTACGTTGTATATTTAACAGCGCTCTTTCTTTCTCCGGCATTTTAGACAATTCTTTTTCTAACACTGATACCCTAGAGTTAAAATCTGAGATTGACAACTTTGTTGTTTTAACCAAATTTCTAGACGTTTCTAACAAGGCATCACGTGTAGCACTAATTTTAGAAACCAATGCTTTATAATTTGCACTTTTTTCCGAACTAGTGTACTGTAAAGTATTTTTCTCTTGATATAGTGCAATTAATTGCCCAACTAAATTACTTAAAATTGGATCATTGATATTAATTGTTGAAGGAGCTACTAAATCGACTGTTTCATTACCGGAGTTTATATAATCATTGAGATATAAATAGTATCTCAATTGAATTTCCAAAGTCAATTTTTGTTCCTCTAAGGATCTAATCTGAGTCATTAAATCCTGTGCTTGTTCACTTATCGCATAAATTTTATTAGCCTCTTTGTATGTCTGCAATCCTTCGGATGTAAAATCCAACGAGTCAGAAATAATATTTAATTGTGCATCAATAAAATTAATTGTATTAGTCGCTATTTGATTTTTATCAGCTAAATCTTTGTCGATATACACTTTTGCTACTGTATTTAAAAAAACTACTTCTTTTTCTACAATAGTTCCCGTTGAACTTAAATTAACAATGGAAGACCTATCTCCTTTAGCCGTCACTAGTTTATTCTTATATAGTTTTGTCAGATAATGTAAATCTCTAGCTATTATAGTATATTTTTGCCCTATTGTTTGAGAAGTAAAAAAAGGGGTTTTAACAATAGTATATTTTAACAATCCGCTTGTAATAGTGTCTCCAAATACAAATTTCTTACTTTGCAGCTGTACGGGAATACCTATACTATCATTATAACTAAAGGAATTTAAATTATACCACTGCTTACCATTATAAGAAAAGTCTATTATATATTCTTTATCACTTACAGCTACCACATTAAAAGGTGCATTCGTGGGAACTAAATTAGAATCTACTATCAATAAAAATGGTTGATTATGATACAACTCGAGATCCTTAATACTACCGGCAACCATATATTCCCAAGTAAAATCTAATTCTTTCAATACTGATTGTACCTGATTATACGACTTCATTAATTCCATTTCATTGTTCAAATTTTTAGTAATTTGAAAAAAAGAGGAACCGTCGTACAATTGTTGTCTTTGAGAAGTGTTAGTCGCTTTATCTTTAATCTGTATGGAATTTTTAACCTGAAATATTGGTGTAAAATAACGAACGGTAAACCAAGAATAAATCCAACACAAAGTCAATATTAAAAATGCTAGGTACCAATACTTAACAAAAGTCCTACCAATAGATTTAAAATCAATTATATCTTTATCTTCTGCCATAACACTATTTTACAGCTTGAACAATTAAATACACTGCACTCACAATACCAATAGAAAATGAAATCAACGTTAGATTTTGCTTATCCACTTTTGCTTTTTGTGGAACTACATAAATGATATCATGTGGTTGAATATAATAGTTGTCAAATGTAAAAGCATCATACTTTGTCAAATCAACTATCATGATTTTTTTACCCCCATCTTGATTAGATCGAATTATTTTGACTAATTTTTTATTGGCATAATCTGTTAAATCACCTCCATATCCTATAGCCTCATAAATGGTACAATATTCATTGGGAATAATCTGACGACCGGGCTTTTTAAATTCCCCTAAAAATTGAACTTCAAATGAAGCAAATCTAACTTCTACATTATATAAACTACTGTACCCATGCGCCACACTAGTAATTAAACTGTCTGCCTGTGCAATGGATAAGCCTTGAACATTTATTTTTCCAATAATAGGTAAATCCACATTACCTGAATCCGAGATTATATAATCAACAAAATAAAAATTAGTATTTTGAGCAGTGGCTCCCGAACCACCGGAAGCATTAGTAGACATTACTTTGTCTTCAATATCCGGTGAGGATATCCTTACCTGGATTATATCTCTTACTCTCAACTTATAGGACTCAGACAACGGAATTGGATCTAACTGAGTAATATTATCATTAAAATACAGACCTTTCCTATAACTCAAACAAGAAGTAACTGTGATTAATACAACCCACCAACCAATCCATCTTAAAAATACTTTCATATTTTATTTATCCAATTTTTTCAATAGACAATATAGCAATTTACCATTATAAATTGACTAATAAAAAACATTCATCTAAAAATAGTACAAAACAACAACTTTACTTCTTGAGAATTCGTTTAAGATTTAATATATTGCACTAATGTTATTAATACTCATGAAAAAAATCACATTAATCTTATTTCCTGTACTATTGGCATTTTTATGTGTAACGGTGTTTGCTCAAGGCCCTATCGATCCTCCGTGTGAGAACGAAGACCCGTCTGAATGCCCTGACGCCCCTTTTGATGGAGGAGCAAGTTTACTTATTGCCGGTGGAGCTGGTTTATTAGGATGGACAGCATTCAAGAAAAAAAAGAAGAATGACTGATTGTGGTTAAATATAAATTCCAATCATTTTTAAATAAAAATCCGCATATAAAAGACCTCGCCAAAGTCTTTATTTGGTACGGTTCATTGCACATTTTTTTATATATCTATATTGGGTTATCCCTTCCGGGAGGAAAATTGGATTTCCCACTTTTTTACCAATACAACTTGTTGATTTTTTTTGAATACTTAATTACTCAAAGTACGTATTGGATTCTTTTTCTTTTTGACCATTCAGTAACAATATACAACCATAACATTATAGGCATAAATAACGAATTTTATGTTCGTATTTTACACGGTTGTTTAGGATTATATATTATGGTGGCTTATATAGCTCTCATGCTTGGAACTAGTGGTAGAAAAAAATCTCTTTGGATTGTGATTGGACTTTTTTTTATTCATATAATTAACGTATTAAGGATTTGTATACTTCTACTATTCCATAATAATATCCCTGGCCTTAGTTATAAAATTCATGATTGGGTCAATCTTTTAGGATACTCATTAATCTTTACTCTATACTATGTTTGGTTTAAACGATATGCGACTAAATAAAAAAGGCTTCGATAAATATCGAAGCCTTTTTTATTCGTCGTTATGACTGTTTACTTCTTAATACATCACCACTCGATAGGTAGCTTGTTGTCCTTCCGAAGTAATTCTTACTAAATATACCGCTGAACTCACTTGGGTTAAGGTTCTACTTACTGATACTCCCTCTCCTATTACTCCCGTGAAGTGATCCAATGAAGTGCCTCCTACGGTAATGATCTCTCCTTCTATTTCTTTACTTCCACTGCCTACTCCTTCTACATACACCTTACCGTCTTTAGCGTACACGCGTACACTTGATTGTAGTGCATTCTGAGTGCCTGTTGTTAAACTTTGTGGTGGCGTTGTTGGTGTACCTGGTGTTGTTGGAGTAATTGGAATCGCAGGTACTAACTTCAACACATAACGATTCGTTGAATCTGTTGTTGATTGGGTTATAGTGTACGCCACATCTTCTACTACTGCAGTACTCGTTCCTAACTTCTTATCATATAAGAACAACTGAGCTCCGTATAATGGATTACTCTTATTACTCCATGTCAAGGTATAATTACCATTACTTGCCACTTTTACATATAATGGTATTTCTGTCTCTACTGTTGGTACAGGCATCGTATTAATCGACATCGTACTGCCTAACATGGTACTACCTAAACTCGGTATCGTCCCTGTATTGTTGATCTTCTTAGAATCTACCATCGGTTCAAATGAAGGATCTGCACCATCGTTGAAACGGATAATCGCCTCATCGGTCACTGTACCGTTACTCAATTTCAACGAATACATATTTGACATATCGATATCTCTATACATCACTACCGGTGTTGTTGAGATTACACTAGAAGTCATACTCAAGGATGATGTAGCTCCTCCTGTGCCAGACGTCTGAACCCAGAATCCTACACAAGAAGGGATTATACTGCTCGCTGTGAGAGAACCTGCTGTAGTTCCTGCTCCCGCCACATAATACATATACTGACCAGAAGCTCCTTCCCAAAACGCTATCGCATTGTTTAAGTTCGTCTTAGTCCAACCACTCACCGCATCCCAATTGATTGGTGCCGGGTATGGATTCCCTACGAATCTCCATGTATTAGCCGTATTGGTTAAGGTAACATTGTGTACATAACTATGGTCATAGGTACCTGTTATATCAATTACCGTTGGTGCGGTAAAGTATAATGAGTAACCTTTACCTTTAATTAAAGGTGCCACGTTATTTGTTATTCTATCCCAAGCGTTGGTCGTTTCATTATACTGGAACAATCTACTCATTCCATTAGTTGGGTTAAACACTTGTGCATCGTCTGTTAAGTCCGCTACCGTAGCACCATCCAATGGAACTGAGAAATAATGTGTTCTATAGGTTGAAACAGTACGAGTTACTGTCATGTTGCCACTGATACTTCCTGCTCCGCCTTGGTTAATATATCCATTATCCAAATTCAATATCAAATATCCATTCGAGTTTAGCGTACCCAATACTAAATCTATAGCACCATTAACAGTCACTGTTGTTGATAAGGTACCACTACCTGAACTCTTACTCATTGTTAAGTTTGAAATCGATATCGAATTACCCGATACCGTTCCACTACTGGACCCTGACAAGAACAATCTTGATGTTCCTGTTCCTGTAAATGAGCCGTCATTGGTTAAATCACCTCGTACCGTAAAGTTCGCTCCGGTTCCTATAGTCACACTTGCGCCGGATTGAATCGTAATATTATTTATATCACCACTCTCACTTGCTAAGTTTGGATAGTTTGGTCTACCTGTTGGTATCGTTACTGTTCTTGTATTATTAGGTACCATACCCGAACTCCAGTTCCCTGTATTATTCCATACGCTGTTACTATTTCCTGTCCAACTAAACGTTAATGGATTTACCACTACCACTACTGTTCCTGTTGCACTCGTACATCCATTCGCGGCTGTAGCTGTTACACTATACGTTCCGCCCATCGCAATAGTCGCATTCGTGATACTTGGATTCTGCGTACTTGAAGTAAAACTGTTTGGACCTGTCCATGAATAAGACGTTGCTGCTGGTGTTGTCGCACTCGCTGTTAAGTTTATCGTCGCTTCTTCATATACAGGACTATTACTGCCCGCACTTGGGGTACTTGGTGTTGTGTTAACTGTAACTGTTACTGTCCCTGCTGTTGATGTACATCCGCTTACTATCGAATAAACACTATAAGTTCCTCCCATCGCTGTCGTTGCCGATGCGATACTTGGGTTTTGTGTTGTGGAAGTATAACTATTTGGACCTGTCCAAGAATACGTTGCTCCTGATACAGTACTCGCTGTTAAGTTAATCGCATTTCCTGTACATACCGGACTGTTACTTCCTGCTGTTGGAGCTGCTGGCACAGTATTGATGGTAATCAATCCTGACACATTACTTGTTGCAGCCGGAGTACAAGTACCACTCACTATACAATAATAATATTTCGCTCCGGTAACTGATGGAGTATAACTTGCCAATGTTGCTCCTGAAATACTAGTCCCTCCTGAATTGGAGTTACTCGTATTGGAATACCACTGATAGCTCAATCCTGCACCTGTTGCTGTTACACTGATAGCTGTGGCCGTGGCAGAAGAACATAAAGTTTGAGTAGATGTTGAGGGTTGCGCAGTAATCGCTGGAGCAGTATTGATGGTGATCAATCCTGACACATTACTTGTTGCAGCTGGAGTACAAGTACCACTCACTATACAATAATAATATTTCGCTCCGGTAACTGATGGGGTATAACTTGCCAATGTAGCTCCTGAAATAATAGTTCCTCCTGAATTAGAGTTACTCGTATTTGAATACCACTGATAGGTCAATCCTGCACCTGTTGCTGTCACACTGATAGCTGTGGCCGTGGCAGAAGAACATAAAGTTTGAGTAGATGTTGAGGGTTGCGCAGTAATCGCTGGAGCAGTATTAATGGTTACCGATTTAGTCGCATTGGCACTAGTACATCCAGAAGCACTCACCGTCAATGAATAGGTTCCTGACATTGCTGTTGTTGTAGGTGAAATGGATGGATTTTGAGCTCCAGAAGTAAAACTATTAGGCCCCGTCCATGCATAAGTTGCTCCCGCTACTGTCCCGGTAGACAAATTCAATGTACCACCTGCGCATAAAGGCGAATTAGTTGTTATAGTTGGAGTAGAAAGCGAAGATAAAACTGTTGCTGTAACTGGTACTCTAGCACTTTCACATGCTCCCAGAACAGATGACACATAATAGGTTACAGTTGTTGAAGTCCAAAATGTATATATACTGGTAGTGTTAACAGGCGAACCACCAGATGCTGCCGTATACCACCTTTGAACTCCTGTAGGAGATCCAAATGCTGTTAAAGTAATATTTCCTGATCCACATTGTGCATTATTTGTTACTGTCGGAGGACCTATTGGTCCTGCAGTAACTGCTGTACGAGTTATACTTTCACAGTTGCCTACTACAGACGTCACATAATATGTTGTACTCGATGAAATTGTAGGAGTAGTATAAGTAGAATTTGTAGCGCCGGAGATAGAAGTAGCTCCTGAAGACGCAGTATACCACTGATAGGAAGAAGGTGAATTGTATGCTGTCAAAGTCGAAGTGCCTGAACCACAAAAAGGCGTACTAGATGCGGTTGGTGCGGGAGGAGGAGCTGCATATACCGTTACTACACTTGAATAAGTAGTACATCCAGACACTATCATCCTTCTTCTGTAATATGTTGTTGCTGACAATCCCGAAGAACTATAATTTACAGAATTATTCGTTCCGGAAGCATTAGACCAAGCACTACCAAGCGAAGTTGTACTTTGCCACAAATATGCTGATGATGCTACCGTATTGGCAGTTATCGTGAATGTAGCTCCGCTACAAGCACCCACTTTAGTTGAAGATGATAAAGTATTATTGTATGCACTACAAAAATCCCTACCTGAACAAGGTCCTGTAGCGCAATTAAATGGCTCAGTTCCAAACATATTACTATTATTTCCCCCTACCATACTTCCGGTAGTTGTAACATCCCCATCACCTGTGAAAGTAGTATTATTCGAAGTACTAATACTACCATTGATAGCTAAAAGCCCATCTACATCAAATCCGGAGTTATTACTCGCTGTAAGGTTGCCATTAATATATAAATCGGTTCCCGCTCCTACGCCTGTAACTACATTATTACTAAAATTAACATTACCAATAATTGTATCTTTATTTACACCGGAAAAACTAATAGATGTATTATTACTTATACTCATCCCTCCGCCTCGAACAGCTAAAGCTCCGTTTACCGTCACTATCGCGTTATTTGACAAACTTAAACCACCAGTTGTAATTATGACTTTGGCACCGGGTTCAATAATAAATTGGGCTGAATTACTCAAACTAAATGAACCTGTAAACGTAACGACTGCGCCGCTTTTAATTGTTACGATTGCTGAACCAGACAAACTTCCTCCTGTAAACGTGGTATTTGCCGTAATATCAATCGTAGAACTTGTGCTTAGGTACTGTGCATTTGCATTAAAAGCAAATAAAAACAGAAACAAGAACACTCCGTAGATGTATCTCATATTTAAATATTTAGAAACTTATTATAATATCTTCAACTTTTACTTCTTAAACACTCTAGCTATTGTGAATCTATTCATTTCCATAGAAAAAACTCGATTTATCCTCCCATGTAGTGTGTATAAACCAAACGTATAATTACACTCTTCTTTACTAGCACCCAATAAAACCCAACCCTCGAAATAATTATATTTTATCTCACTCTAAATAACTATTTATAACAATCATTTATATAAAGTTATAAAACTATACTTATCTTCTACGCATTAGTATATTAATAGTTAATGAAAATAAATATAATACAATTAAAAACAACTTAAATTATATTATAAATATACTATTTTGAATATTTATAATAAAAAGGCTTCGATAAATATCGAAGCCTTTTTTATTGGTTGTTATGACTGTTTACTTCTTAATACATCACCACTCGATAGGTAGCTTGTTGACCTTCTGAGGTAATTCTTACTAAATAAACCGCTGAACTCACTTGGGTTAACGTTCTACTCACAGCTACACCCTCGCCTATCACTCCACTAAAGTGATCTAACGAGGTACCTCCAATGGTAATTATCTCGCCCTCTATCTCTTTACTTCCAGAGCCTACACCTTCTACATACACCTTACCTTCTTTTGCATATACTCGCACACTTGCTTGTAAGGCATTCTGAGTTCCCGTAGTTAAACTTTGTGGTGGTGTAGTTGGAATTGTTGGGACAATCGGTGTTGCAGGTACCAACTTCAACACATAACGATTCGTAGAATCGGTTGTTGTTTGTGTAATATTATACGACTCGTCTTCCACTATCACTGTACTTGTTCCTAACTTCTTATCATACAAGTACAACTGTGCGCCGTACAATGGATTACTCTTATTACTCCAATTTAAGGTATAATTCCCATTACTTGGTACTTTTACATACAATGGTATCTCCGTTTCTACCGTTGGTACAGGCATCGTATTTATCGACATCGTTGTTCCTACCATCGTACTAGCTACACTTGGTATCGTACCTGTATTGTTAATCTTCTTCGAATCTACCATTGGCTCAAACGAAGGATCGGCTGAATCATTGAAGCGTATAATCGCTTCATCGGTTGAAGTACCATTGCTTAAATTCAATGAATATATATTCGACATATCTATATCTCGATACAACGTCATAGGAACACTTGATCTAACATTCGATGTCATATTTAATGTTGAGCTCGCTCCTCCTGTTCCTGTGGTCTGTACCCAAAAACCATTCATCGCAGGAATGTATTGGTCTGCTGTCTTCCCGCCTGCTGTCGTTCCTACTCCGCTTACATAACTGATGTACTGACCGCTACTTCCTTCCCAATAATTCACCGCATTATTCAAATTCGTCTTTGTCCAGCCACTCGCTGCATCCCAATCTATCGTAGATGGATAAGGATTACCTACAAACTTCCAGGCATTAGCCGTATTGGTAAACGTTACATTATGAACATAACTATGATCATACGTACCTGTGATATCCAATACTGTTGGTGTGGTAAAGTACAACGAATATCCTATTCCTTTTATTAAAGGTGCTGTACCGGAGGTAATTCGTGTCCAAGCATTCGTTGATTCGCTGTACTGAAATAATCTACTCACCCCATTCACTGTGTTGAATACGGAGACATCATCCGTCAAGTCGGCTACCGTTGCTCCATCTAATGGCACACTGAAGTAGTGGGTACGTATCGATGAAACCGTACGCGTTACTGTCATATTTCCAGTGATACTGCCTGCCCCTCCTTTATTGATATATCCATTATCCAAATTTAAAGTCAAATGACCATTCGATACTAATGCCCCTTGGGTTAAGGTGATAGCTCCTGTTACAAGGATATCATCTTGTAATGTCACATTGGCTCCTGAACTCTTATCGATAGTCAAGTTCCCTAAGGTCATAGTCCCCTCTACATTACCTGAAAAACTTCCACTAAATACAACTGTAGAATTAATATCCGCTGTAATGGTTCCCTCATTTGTCAACGATTCATAAATCGTTAATGCTCCGCCCGAAGACAAACTAACACTAGCTCCACTTTCAATATAAATCGAATTTACCTCCGGCGTTGCTCCTGTTATCACTGGATATCTTGGGCTTCCACTAAATATATTCACCTCTCTAGTCGAATTCGGTACGATATTCGAACTCCAGTTTCCAGTTGTATTCCAATCTGTATTTACCGCGCCTGTCCAATTAAACGTTGGCGGTGGTGGAGGCGGTAATACAGTCACCGTTACTGTTCCTGCTGTACTAGTACATCCATTTACTGTTGCCGTTACACTATATACTCCCGACATCGTAACACTTGCATTCGATATACTCGGATTCTGTGTTGTGGATGTAAAGCCGTCAGGACCTGTCCAAGAGTACGATGCCCCACTAATTGTAGAAGCTGTTAAATTAATAACTCCCGCACTATTAACAGGACTATTACTACCTGCCGTTGGAGCAGAGGTTTGTATTGAGCCTAATACATTAATGGTATTAGAATAACGATTACATTGATTATTTGAAGTTACTTCAACATATACACGATAATATGTTAAGGTTGCCGTTGCAGTTGCTACGTAAGTAGCATTGGTCGCTCCAGAAATATTTGAATAGTTTGATTGAGCACTGGTACGTTGTTGCCATCTGTATCTATAAGTTAGCGGATTGCCGGTTCCTCCTGTTGCATTGGCTGTTAATACTTGCGTGAAACCAATACAACCAGATATGGATGTTGGGGTTACCGACACATTTAAACATCCTACAAGACCTCTACCACTACAAGGACCGGAACAATTGACATTGGTCACACCAAAAATGGATCCGCCATTCATAGTGACCATAGAACCTGTCGTGGTAATATCTCCATTACCTTCAACATGGGCATTAGAATTCGACCCTTGATAAGTTCCATTAATTTGAATCAATCCATCAGCGACAAATAAAGATCCATTATTAGTTACACTTCCGTTAATAATAAATGTTGCATCAGGCTCAACTATGATGGTAGCATTTAAGGAACTTATGTTTCCAACGGTCAAGGTATAACCGGAACGAACAATAATCGTTCCTCCATTAATATTATTACCTCCGCCAAAGGTCACATCAGCATTGATAATTAATATTCCGGTACCCGAATCCATATTCAGAGCTTGAGTTCCCGACGAGTTAGCATTAAAAGTATACACTCCACCTGAATTAATCTGAACATTAGCATTGATATTCATCGGATGGTTTATTGTAACGGTTTCATTATTGGCTGGAGTTCCGTTAGGTGACCAATTGGTAGTCGTATTCCAATTACCAGCTTGGTTAGTCACTCGTTGAGCAAAACCTTGCTGAATACCAATTGATAAAAACATCAATAAACCCACAAATAACACACGAAGATCTATCATATCTACACTTATTTATATCTATAACTAGTTATTAAAAGTTAATTGTTTTTCAACGTTCGGTGAAAAGATAAAAATCATCCTAATAATCCAACAATTATAACAAAATAAAGATACATAGATATTGTGCTTAAAATGGCTTTGAGCTATAAATTCATTTATAAAAAAGGTAATATTTTAGACTAAATAATGTTTTTTATAGACCAAATATAAAATTTAGAAAAATAGAATTAGTATTAAATTGCATTATTATAATATTATTAATAAAAAATTCAAGAAAAATAAAAAGGTAATTTATCGTATTAATAATTTAATAAAACAGTTATGATCCAGGCTGTTGAAATTAAAATATATAAAAAAGCATCCGAACTTTAAGTAGTCCGGACACTTTTTCAATTGCCTATATAGTTCATCATACATCTATTGTATTACTACTTTAGATACATAATATCCATCCTTATCGTAAATCCATACAAGGTAAACTCCACTTGCCAAACTTGTATTCATCCTTAACTCCATGTTAGTGTTAGTTGATCCACTCCATAACATCACTTCCTCCCCGGCACTAGTTATAATCTTCCCAACCAATGCTTCGCCCTCTTGTTTTGACTTTACAACAATAGTTTTTTCAAAACTGTACACAATGTATTTATCTGATTCTTCGCCTATAGCGACTCCCGTAGTAATAGTGTTTGGAATCACCTTATAAACTAAACTGAAACGATTAGGATGATCTGTTGTACTTAAAGTTAAAGAAATCCCTTCCCCTACATTCATTAAACTCGAAGTTAAGTTTAATGAATCAAAAAGATATACTTGTAAGTTATTACTCACAACCCCTAAATTATTCAATGTCAGAGTATAAAGTCCATTCACTTTGACAGATATATCTAAAGGTAAAATGGTATCTGATTTAGGCACTTCGAAACTATTAATAACTGATTTCTGCTTATCTGAAAACAGGGTAGAAATATTGGCAGCACTATTACCTATATTTAAATATTTATAAGCATCTACATCCGACTCAAATACTGGTGATATTCCCTCATCCATTCGAATAATGGCCTGATCACTGACGGTACCATTGCTTAGGGTCAATGATTGAACAATGGAATTTGAGTAAGTTCTGTAGAAGGACTTATTATTTGCAGAACAAGCGTTACGGCTGTAGGTGATGGTTGCTGTACCTCCTGTTCCATTGGTTTGAACCCAAAATCCATTTACGGATGGGATATATTGATCGGCTGTTTTACCACCAGCAGTAGTTCCCACCCCGCTATTGTATGTTATATATTGACCTGACAAACCTTCCCAATAATAGATAGCACCATTGATATTGGTTTTAGTCCACCCACTTGCATCCCAATCCATTGTTATTGGATATGGATTTCCTACAAATTTTGCATTAGTATTGGAATTATCTAATGTTACTGTATGAACATAGGTGTGATCATAAGTTCCTGTGAAGTCCATCACCGTTGGCGCTGTAAAGAATAATGAATAACCACGCCCCTTAACTAAAGGAGCTGTTCCGGAAGTTATTCGTACCCAATTATTGATACTTTGTGAATATTCAAACAAACGACTCACACCATTTAATGGGTTGAATACTTGTGCATCATCTACTAAGTCGGCAACGGTTACCCCATCTAAAGGAACTGCGAAATAATGGGTTCTATTGGAAGATACTGTACGAGTAACAGTCATATTACCACTGATGCTACCATTTCCACCACAACCAATTTCTCCACTATCTAAATTTAGAGTTAAGCGACCGTTAGAAACTAATGTACCTTGAGTTAAGGTTATTGTATTATTAACAACAACGGTATTGTTTAATGAAACAGAAGCTGGGGTATTTACTGTCAAATTATTAAACGTTACATTGCCTGTTACATACTTATTGCCACTACCATTGAATTCAATAGTTCCACCTGTATTCGTAAGAGTTCCACCAACAGTTAATCCTGAGGTAATACTCAAAATACTTGGATCATTAATTATCATAGAGGCTCCACTCACTACATTCAATGCTTTCAACGATTGATTAGAAGATAATATTGGCATTCTTGGAGCACCGGATGGAATAGTAACAGAATCCGTTATTACCGGTGGCGTTCCGAATAACCAGTTACTTCCTGTGCTCCATGCTGTACTTGTTGCACCTGTCCATATGTTTCCACAGTCGTTAACGGTTACTAATACACTACCAGGTGCACTAGTACATCCATTGAGTGTAGCCGTTACATTATATGTTCCTGTCATCGAAGCTGTAGCCGAGGCGATGCTCGGATTTTGAGTGGAGGAACTAAAGCTATTAGGGCCTGTCCAAGAATAACTTGCACCCATAACACTACTTGCTGACAAATTAATTGTTGTAGCCCGACATACCGGACTGTTACTACCTACAGTAGGAACAGTAGGAGTTGGTCTAACTAACACAACGGTAGAAGCCGAAGGACTTGTACAACCATTAACGGTTGCAGTTACATTATACGTTCCACTCATGGAAGTAGTAGAAGAAGTTCTACTTGGATTCTGAACAGAGGATGTGTAACCGGCCGGACCTGTCCAAGTATAACTTGCTCCACTTATTAAACTTGCTGTTAAGTTAATCGCATTACCGGAACATACAGGGCTATTACTGCCTGCTGTTGGCGCAGACGGTATTAAATTCACTGTTACCGGTAAAGTAGAAGTAGTTCCTGTCAAACATAAATTAGAAGGTGTTACAGTAACATCTCCACTAGTGGAACCCATGGTTACTGTAATAATTCGAGTTCCTGCTCCGGATGTAATGGTAGCACCGCTTGGTACAGTCCAAGCATAAGTAGAGGCTCCAACTACGTTAGGTATGGAATAAACTCTATTCGTTTGATTTTGACAAACAGAAGCCGGTCCTGATATACTTCCTGTGGCACCTAGAGATACTACTGAAACCAGTAATGTTCTAGGGGGAGTAGCACTACCGCAGGCATTCACAGGAGTCACACTCACATTACCGCTATTACTACCAAATGTAACAGTAATTGAATTAGTACCGTCACCAGATGTAATGATAGAACCACTTGGCAATCCCCAACTATAGCTAGTTGCATTGGCAGCAGCAGCTATACTATAAACAATACCTGTTTGCCCTGGACACACCGAAGTAGGTCCGCTTATAGTACCTGCGGCAGATGGTAAAGGATTGATCGTTAAAGGTAGTGTCGTAGCTGAAGCTGCATTCCCGCAACCATTAGTAGGTGTTACGGATATGTTATATGAACCCGCTGTTGTACTATGGGTAACTGTTATGGAATTCGTATTATTTCCTGCTGTAACATTAGTTCCAGCAGGAAATGACCAAATATAGGAAGTAGCATTAGTTACCGCAGCAATACTATAAGTGACACCAAATTGTCCAGGACATACGGATGTTAAACCGGTAATAACTCCAGCCGGCGCAGGTGCTGCCGGACTCACCGTAATTGCTCTTGAGGAAGTTAATCCAAAACCACAAGCATTCTCCGGACGAACTGTAACATTTCCACTTGTACTTCCAAAAGTTACTGTGATAGCATTCGTTCCGGCACCGGATGTGATGATAGAACCTGAAGGTAATGTCCAAGTATAACTTGTTGCATTGGTAACCGCAGCAATAGAATAGGTCACTCCTGTCTGTCCGGAACATACGGTTGTAGAACCAGTGATAGCACCAGCATTATTTGGGTTGGGTTGAACAGTAACGGTAACTACATTAGAGGTTGCTGTTCTTCCACAAGCATCGGTAGCTACTCGCTGATAATATCTTGTACCTGTTAGTCCCGGAGGAGTAAATGATAAGGTAGGACTATTCGTACCGGTATTTGACCACGGACCGGTAGCAGATGTTGAAGATACTTGCCACTGATAAGTAATAGTACAACCGGAAGTGGCATTAGCTACAGATGTCAAACCAGCCGGAACCACGTTATCACAAATAGTTTGATTGGAACCTATAGTGCCAGCAGTTAGTGCAGGCGGTGTAGTAGAAGTAAAGGTGGCAGCCAAAAAGGAGTTTCCATTATTTTCTCCCAAACGAATCTCTACTTGCGAAGAGGCATTTAGTGTGCCTGTCCAAACATTAGTTCCACCGGCTGTAGCCACTGTAACACCATTGATAATGACAACTACATCATCATCCGCTTGAACACCTATCTGATAAGTACCCGTGACAAAATTAGTTTGCATAAAACGCACACCGAACTGATTATCCCCTACTTGACAACCTGAATAAGAAGCTGCTAGAGAAGGTCTAGAGGCCACTGCCCATTGTGTTCTGGTATCAAAAGAATAGTTGACCCCGGAAGTATTTGGTTGAGTATAAACACCAAATAAGTTCGCTGGAATAAAATTATTTCTCGCATTATATACATAAGCATTCCATTGACCATTACCAAAACTCACTGTTGGTGCAGGAGGAACACCTACAGTAACCGTAACAACATTAGAAAATACCACATTACCACAAGCATCCGTCGCTCTTCTTCTGTAATAAGTAGTAGCCGTGATGGTAGCAGGACTTGGATATGTTGCGGATGTAGCCCCGACTATATCTGTATATCCTGAGGTACCAGGTGCTGTGGTTGAAGATTGCCACTGATAAGTAGTATAACAACCACCGGAAGCATTAGCTGTAGAAGTAAAGTCGGCCGGTGCGTTGCCTGAACAAACAATAGAACTGGTGTTAGCAATAGTACCTGGCACCAAAGGTGTAGGTGTAACAAGAGTAAAAGTTAAACTTCCATAAGATGCACTTCCACCCGTATCTGCCCAACGCATCTCTATGGTTGAAGAAGCGTTTAAAGGACCTGTCCAAACATTAGTGACAAGAGCTCCCCAAGAAACACTGGAATACACTAAAGTACCATTCACATAAAGTGCTCCCGCATCATCCGATATATAGTCTATTCGATACGTTCCGGTAGGGAATCCTTGGCGCATATAGATGACACCATGCTGATCTAAATTGGTAGAACAACCGGTATAACCTGAAGCAGCCGAAGGAGTGGAACCTGTAGTCCAACGATTTCTAGAATCATATCCCGGATCCGAAGCGGAGTATCCATTTTCAACATAAGTACCTCTTAAGATGGTATAATTTACGTCATTATAAGAGTATACATTCCACACATTTGAACCAAAAGCAGGTGTAATAACAGGCGTACCAATAGTTATAGTGACTACATTGGAAAAAGCAATCTGTCCACAAGCATCTGTAACTCTTCTTCTATAACTGGTAGTTGTTGTAATAGCAGTAGGTGTAAAGATAGAACTTGTAGCACCACTTATATCTGTAAAGCCACTTCCACTGTCTATTTGCCATTGATAAGTAGCCACCGAGCAACCTCCGGATGGAAGCGCTGAAGAAGTGAACGCCGGAGCGGCATCACCCGAACAAACCTGTGAGACACTATTTGCTATGGTACCACCATTCAGTGGGCTTGGTGTAGTAATAAGAAGAAAATCAAGAGCACCATAAGACCCACCTGCATTTTCAGACCATCTAAATTCAATCGTGGAAGTAGCGCCTAAATTCCCTATCCAAACACCATTTAAAGGTGCAGGTGTCCAAGCACCATTATTGTAAACTAAAACACCATCTACATAGATTTGTCCTGGATCGTCATGTAATACGTTCAATGAATAAGTACCTGTAGGGAAGCCTTGTCTTTTATATATCACACTATGATTATCTATACCTACCTGACAACCAGTATAGGTGGATGCAGAAGAAGGTGTAGAAGTAGATCCCCAATAGGTTTGAGAGTTAAAACTTGGATTAGAAGCAGAAACCCCCGGATCCGTATAGCTACCAAACAAAGAAGCTGGTACATAATTGGATTGGTTATACACATAGGCTATCCAAGAATTATTCCCAAAAATAGCTGGATTGGGAGGAGATGATGGCCCTACCAAGATGGTAATAACATTTGAATAAGCGATATCTCCACATGCATCTGTCACTTTTCTTCTAAAATCAGTATTGACCGAAATGGAAGAGGGTGTGTAGGAGGCTGAATTTGCCCCAACAATATCTATATAACCTGTCCCGTCATCAAATTGCCATTGATAATAGAAGGTACAAGTGCCTGTTCCTGCCACAGTCGAATTTAATGCAGAAGGTGCATTCCCAGGACAAATAGTGGTGGCTCCACTATTGGCTATAGATCCGCCATTCAGAGGGATTGTAATCGTTGTCGGAACAAATGTTAATTGACCTGCTCCAGGACCTCCATTATTTTTATATTTAAATTCTACAGTAGATGTGGCACCTAATCTACCTGTCCATACGTTAGTTGCAGAACCATTGTTAATTCTACCATATACCTGCAACCCGTCAATATATAAATACCCAGCATCATCTGAAAGGAAATTTAACTGATAAATCCCATCCGGAAAGCCTTGTCGCTTCATTTGAACACCATTAACTGTTGCCGGAATTTGACATCCGTTATAAGTAGTTGGTGAAGAAGGCACACTAGCTGTAGTATAGAATGAAACTGTATTAAATGAAGGATCGGTAGGTGAAACTCCTTCATAGGTAAAAAAGCCTCTATAGGCGCCTGTAGGCCAAGTATCGGTGACAGTATAACCACCTGAAGAGGTGAAATCATAGGCATAGCCATTCCATGTGTTTAATCCAAACACAGCAGGATCTCCCGGAGGTGTTGGACTCACTGTAATAGTAACAATATTGGAAAAATCTTCTCTAAAGCAGTTTAAATCGACAACTTTCCTTCTATAGCATGTGGTTTGAGTTAAGACAGGTGGATCATATGAAACTAATGTGGCACCTGAAATATCTGAGAATAATCCTGTACATCCAATATCTTGCTGCCATTGATAGGAAACAGGAGAACAAGTACCACTTGCAGCTTGCACGCTATTAATGATAGTTGGATTCTCACCCGTACATATCCCTTGATTATTAGCAATAATACCGGGTACAATAGTAGGAGTTGTTATGGAAGTAAAAGTAAGAGACCCTCTTGAACCACCGCCTGTATCATTCCATCGGAATTCTACCACAGAAAATTCATTCAAAATACCAGTCCAGTTAATTAATGTATTCGTAGGACAGCATCCTGCTGAATAAATCTGTGTTCCATTAACTAATAAGACCGCACCGTCATCATGCCCAATATTGATTTGATAAGCTCCGGGTGTAAAACCTTCTCTTTTATAAATGACTCCATGATTATCATTTCCAACCGGACAACCCACATAACCTGTAGCAGCAGAAGGAGAAACGCCGGTAGCCCAATACGTGGTAGAGTTAATATCTAAACCTGTTTCTGCAGGATAATATCCGGCATAAGTAGTGTAGTTGGTATTAGTATAAGCGTAAGCAGTCCATGAATTGCTTGGGAAAACACTTGGGTCTCCTGGGGGAGTTGAATAAACAGTAACCGTTATCGTATTGGAATAATCTGTTCTTCCACAATAAGAATCTATCACTGCACGTCTATAACAAGTAGTTTGTGTAAGTCCGGACGGTGCGTCATAAGTAGCATTGGTAGCACCGATTATATCAGACCAAGTGCCGGTACAGCCTGTACTTGATTGCCATTGATAAGTAAATCCACTACAAGTACCTGAAGCGGCTGAGGTACTCGTAAATGCAGCAGGATCGCTCGACCCAAAACAAAGAGTTTGATTTCCGGCAACTATTCCTGGATTTAAAGTGGGAGTAGTAATCGAAGTAAAGTTAATACCGCCATGGGAACCTCCGCTACCTTCCGTCCAACGAAACTCTAATTGAGAGCTAGCGTCTAAATTTCCTGTCCATACACTTGTAATAAAAGAGCCAGTACTTCCTGTTCTGGTATAAATTTGAGTTCCATTTAAAAAAATAAAACAAGCATCGTCATGAACGATATCCAAAGTATAGGTTCCAGGTGTAAATCCCTGTCTCTTATAAGAAATAGAATGGTTATCAACCGGTAAAGCACAACCTAGATATCCTGCGGCGCCTCCACTCCCAACCGGTCGACTGGGAGATTGATTATTTGAAGTCCAAGCATTTCGAGAATCAAAGTTAAGACCACTTTGAGTGTAATACCCAACATAATTGGTCCAATTGGTCGAATTATAACAATACGCATTCCAAGTGCCTATCGGGAAAAACGTAGGATCGCCGGACGCTGATAAAGTGAAGGTTTGTTCTACACAACCTACTGCCGGCGTAGCTCCATTGAAAGGTATAACGCGCCAATAATACGTTGTTCCGCAATTTAATAAAGGCGTAGCTGCCGTGTAAATATAACTTGTAGTAGGTGCTGTAACTGTAGCTGCATTTACTAGTTGTGTTCCACCCGGACTAGTTCCTATAGAAATCCTATAGGAAGTGGGAGCAGGTCCACTTCCAGGGGCAGTCCATGTAAAGGCTGTACCTGGAGAGGCTAACGTCCCTCCATCAACTGGAAGCAATCCTGTAGCACAATTGGGTGCTTGAGAATAAACCTGAAAGCTAAATTGAAATATTGCAAGAAAAGCAATAAGTATACGTAAATTCATAGTAAAAACATTGATACCTTCGAAGATACGTAAGTTTAAAGTAAGAAGTTAAGGATTGTTGATTAAAAATAGTTTTATTTCTTTAAATCATTCATAATTATTGGTAATTATTGAACTTTACGATTATACCAATTCCAAGTTTTGATTAATCCTTCCTGAATTTGAATCTTAGGTGTATACTCCAGCAACTTATGGGCTAAATCAATATTAGCTAAGCTATCTTTTATATCTCCTGATCGAGGGGATACATAACTAGGTTGTATTGTACTTTTAGCACATTCAGCCAATATGGAATAAATAGTATTTAATGAGGTTGTTTTATGACACGCCACATTATAAAACCGGTTAAAAGCTTGTTCATTTTTTGTAGTTAGACACAACCAATTCATTTGAAGTACATTTTCAATGTAAGTAAAATCTCTTGTCTGTTCTCCATCCCCGAAAATAGTGGCTTGTCTTCCCTCCTTCAATGCCATAATAAATTGTGGAATCACCGCTGCATAAGCACCCTGCGTATTTTGTCTTGGACCAAAAACATTAAAATACCTTAATCCTATAAACTTAAAAGGATATACATTGGCAAAAGCTCTTGCATACAATTCTATACTTCTTTTACTGGCTGCGTAGGGGGATAATACATTCCCTAATCGCTCTTCTTCTTTTGGTGAACCCGGATCATCACCATATACAGATGAGGAAGAGGCAAAAACAACTCGATCTATACCTTTCTCTTTCGCTACATGAAAAATATGCATAGAACCAATCACATTGGCTGCATTACTTGCCATAGGATCATTGATGGAGCGAGGAACTGAACCTAAAGCTGCCTGATGTGAAATATGAGTAATTCCTTTACATGCCTGCACAACATCTTCGTAGTTTCGGATATCTCCTTCAAAAAAATCATACTTAGGGTGTTTTAAAAATGGCTCTATGTTATGCTTATATCCGGTAGCAAAATTGTCGATTACTCGAACTAATTCCACCTCCTCTTTTGCCAGTAAAAATTCCGTCAAATTAGCTCCTATAAATCCGGCACCACCGGTAATCAAAATTTTCATTCTTTTTTTTCTCAATAATAATCAAATGTCCTTAGCATTCAAATTTGGGCATCTGAATATCTAATCACCAATACAGAATAATGAATTAGCATATTTTCACTTTTAAATTAAACTTTATGTATAAATAGTTCTATTTTTGTAAAGACTATTCAAAAACTACCCCAATGGTTCGTATTATTTCTGCTCTTCTGTTGTTCATATTCCATCCGTTGTTTTTATGGGCGGCACCTTCTACTATAAAAAATAACATTCACGTAGATCAATTTGGTTATCGATGTAATGCGGCTAAGGTTGCTGTTATCAGTAGTCCGCAAACAGGATACAATGTTTCTACCGAAAGTTTTTCACCGGGAACAGGCGTTAATAATTATCAGGTGCGACGTTGGTCAGATAATGTAGTCGTATACCAAGGGACTTTGACTTCTTGGAAAAGCGGTGCTACTCATACTGACTCCGGTGATCGAATCTGGTGGTTTGATTTCTCTACCGTAACTACCTCAGGCGACTACTATATTTTCGATGTATCCAACAATGTAGGTTCTTATCAATTCCGTATAGCAGATGATGTATATAAAGAAGTTTTAAAACACGCTATCCGCTCTTATTACTACCAAAGATCCGGTTATGCCAAAGTTGCACCTTATGCACAAACAGGCTTCACAGATGCCGCAAGTCATATGGGGACATTACAAGACACTGATTGTCGTATTTATAATAATAAAACCAATGCATCCACATCCAAAGACTTACGTGGCGGATGGTACGATGCAGGAGATTATAGTAAGTACGTCAACTTTACCTGGGAAACCTTGATGGACTTATTAACTGCCTACGAGGAAAACCCAACAGCATTTACGGATGATTATAATATTCCTGAGTCAGGTAATGGGATACCTGATCTTTTAGATGAAGTAAAATATGAACTTGATTGGCTATTGCGTATGCAACAAGCGGATGGTTCCGTATTAAGTATCGTAGGACACGGTTGGGGCTCCCCTCCTTCAACAGATAATTCCCAAGCTGTGTATGGACCGGCAAACACTTCTTCTGCTTTATCTTGTGCCGGCATTTTTGCATTAGCTGCTATTCAATTTAAATCATTAGGCATTCCTGCCATGACTACTTATGCTACTACTTTACAAACAGCTTCTGTCAATGCATTAGCATGGGCAACAGCCAACCCTAATATAGTTTGGAGAAATAATGACGCAGGTTATGGTTCTCAAGGTGTAGGTGCCGGACAATTAGAAGTAGATGATTACGGTCGCCAAACTCGACGCATCGCAGCCAATGTTTTTCTTTATGCTCTTACGGGAACAGCTTCCTATCGAACCTATGTAGAAAGTAATTACAACTCCGGAGCTCAACCTATTCACCTTGCTTCTTGGGGATACGTTTATCCATTTGAAACCGCTGAGCAAGACATGTTGTTATATTTCTCTAAACTGACCGGAGTAACAACCGCTGTTAAAAATGATATACAGAATAAATATAGCAACAGTACACTCACTAGTGCAGATAATAACTTCCCTAACATCACCAATCAAACCGATGGTTATCGTGCCTTCCTAAAAGATTATACTTGGGGTAGTTGTAAAACACATGCTGCTCAAGGAAATATTTACACCAACATGGTGTATTACGGATTGGATGCGACCAATACTACAGCCTACCGAAATGCTGCGGAAGATTATGTTCACTACTTCCATGGTGTAAATCCTAACGCTTATGTTTACTTAAGCAACATGAATGCTTTTGGTGCGGAAAGATCTGTTACCTCCTTTTATCATGGATGGTTTACGGATGGAAGTGCCAATTGGGATGAAGTTGGTGTTTCCACCTATGGACCGGCACCCGGTTTCTTGGTGGGTGGCCCTAATCCTTCTTGGAGTTTAGATGGATGTTGTCCTTCTAGCTGTGGCTCAGCTGCCAGTAACGCCTTATGTGTAAGTTTGACTCCTCCCGGTGGTCAACCAAAGATGAAATCATTTAAAAGCTTTAATACTAATTGGCCTCAAAACTCTTGGGCTGTAACAGAGAATGGGATTTATTATCAAGCAGAATATATTAAACTTGTGTCAAAATTTGTCAATGGCGGCGCTTGCGGAACTTTACCTGTAGATTGGTTATATGTAAAAACCCTTTCTCTAAATCAACATGAACAGTCTATACAATGGGCTACAGCTATGGAGAAAAATACCGACTATTTCATCATTGAACGATCTAACGATGCAGTTCAATTTACTCCAATAGGAAAAGTAGCAGCCACAGGGAACAGCAACCAAATTTCAACCTATTCATTTACCGACGAATTCTACTTATCTCAAACAACTTATTATAGAATACGTCAAGTAGATTTAACTGGTATTTTTACTTATTCCTCTACTCAGCAGGTCTATCCAATTGAAAACACGATTAACGTATACCCTAATCCTGCAAAAACCAAACTTCATATCTCAAGTAATTCATCTCAAGATATAACAGCAGTAGAAATTCAGTTAATTAGTTTAACAGGGCAACTATTATCCAAACATTCTACCAACTCTCTTCAAACAGAGTTAGATATCTCCATGTTAAGTCCGGGGATGTATTATCTACAAGTTCCTGCGGATGGGAAACTCCACACCATTCCTTTTGTAAAAGAGTAAGTTCATTTTAGAAGTTACTGACGGTTCTTTATCTTTGTAGGTATATGAACCCGTTGCATCAAAAATATCGCTCTCTTTTTTGGGATGGCTTTCACCGCCCCAAGCTAAAAACTACTCGTATCCAAGAAGTATGGGAACAACTGGAAAAACTGAATGATGTTTTATCCGGACCTTTATTCGCTGTGTATGAAAAGGGTGAGTGTTCGTACGTTTTGAAAGACAATCAACGATTTCCAAAAATTCAATCGCTAGATGATTTTAAAAAGTGGGCTATTTATTTCACTGACTGTTATTCGGATGAAATAAATTCCGTAGAAACCTCTAATGAAGAAGAAGCCTACGATATTCAGGTTTTACGATTTCAAAATGATACTCGTAAAACCCTCATCGATCAAGCTATTCAGTTAACGGAGTTAACCTTGAACTAATTCTATCACTGTTATTTCAGGGCGTATCCCTACTCTTCCCGGGAATCCAATAAAACCAAACCCTCTATTTACATATAGATATTGCTTACCTTCTTGGTACAATCCTGCCCATTGTTTATACATCCATTGCACAGGACTCCACTTCAATCCTGCCTTTTCTATACCAAATTGAAATCCATGTGTGTGACCTGATAAAGTCAAATCCACATCAGGGTACATTTTTCTCACTTCCGCATCCCAGTGACTTGGATCGTGCGACATTAATACTTTCACCGGAATGTCTTCTGTACCTTTATAGGCTTCTTTCATTTTCCCATACTTAGGAAAATTACCTTTAGCTCCCCAGTTTTCAATACCTAACAATGCAATCTTATCTTCACCACGTTGTAGTATACGGTGTTCGTTCATCAATAAATCCCAACCCATATCCGCATGACTTTGCATCAACTGTTGTAAATTTTTCTGTTTTGCTTCTATCGAATCCCAACCTACATAATCACCATAATCATGATTACCTAAAACGGAGTAAACACCCATAGGTGCATTGATTTGAGCAAACATCGGTTTGTATTTCTCTAACTCATCCGCCACATAATTCACAATGTCACCTGTAAACAATACAACATCCGCTTTCTGTTCATTCACCAAATCTATTCCTCTTTGCAAAGCAGTAGTATTAAAGAAACTACCGGAGTGAATATCTGACAACTGAAGAATTTTTAATCCCTCAAAAGACTTAGGCAACTTTGGTAGTTTGATTTTAATATTTCGAACTTGATAATCATGTCCACCTGCTACAATACCATACGTCATTCCTACTAAAGGAACAGCAGATAATACGGCACCTGCTTTTACTAAAAACTCGGCTCGACTAATTCCTGTACCTTCCAACACCGGTTTCTGTTGGAATAAATTTGCTCCCATCGCTGACAGCATTCTGATTAGTCGTTGTGAGTCATCTAACAACAAGAAGATGGCAAATACAAGTTTGGTGGCTGTTAGCACCATAAAGGAGCCATAGAGTATTGTTCTTAATCCGGTAGACCAGTAAGTAGCCTGACCTAAATAGTTCATGAAAAACACTAGAACGGCTAATAGTGTGTACCCCCAATAGAGTCCATAGACCCATTTTTTCCAGCCGGATGACCATTGACTTGAAACGACTCTAATCCCTGAAAAAACATACAAATCCAACACAAGGATAACGGCCAATACGATAATAAAGAAGGTGATATTTCCTTTCATAAAACAGTTTATTCTTCCCACATAGTCGTAACAGTCATCGAAATATTGTAGGAAGAGATTTTTTAACTATTGAAAATACATCCTATTCTATATCTTTGCAATCGACCTTTTAGGGGTCTTTCTATTATATTACTGAATTATAATTAATTAGAGAATGAATTTTCCTGCTGAAGAAGGTTATTATTTCCCTGCGGAATGGTATCAACACAAAGCTACATGGTTAAGCTGGCCACATAAAGAGGCTTCTTGGCCAGGTAAAATTGACACTATTTACCCTATTTATGCTCAATTTATAGCTAAAGTAGCCGAAGGAGAAGAAGTACATATCAACGTAGCGGATGCTAATATGGAAGCTTTTGCTCGTGCACAGGTACAAGTTTTTGCTCCTAGCTTGAAAAATATTTTCTTTCACCACTTCCCTACTAATGATGCATGGTGTAGAGATCATGGACCAGCCTTCTTAATCAACAAGGATAAATCTAAGTCTAAAATAATTTTGGATTGGGGATACAATGCATGGGGTGGCAAATATCCTCCCTTTGATTTAGATGATGTTATCCCAACTAAAATTGCAGAATACTACAAGCTACCTGTTTTACATCCTGGTATCGTAATGGAAGGCGGATCGGTTGAGTTTAATGGAAAGGGAACCGTATTAACAACTACAGCTTGTTTATTAAACCAAAATCGTAATCCGCATTTAAACAAAGCTCAAATCGAAGAATATTTAGAAAACTACTACGGAGTAGAAAATATACTATGGTTAGGTGATGGTATTGTAGGAGATGATACAGACGGACATATTGATGACATTACACGATTCGTAAATGATGATACCGTAGTTACTGTAGTAGAAGAAAACAAAAACGATGAGAACTACTTTATCTTAAAAGATAATTTAAAAGAGTTATATAAAATGCGTTTGGAAAGCGGCAAACAATTAAACATTATAGAATTACCAATGCCAAGTCCGGTAATCTATGATGACCAACGACTTCCTGCTTCTTATGCGAACTTCTACATCGCAAATAATTATGTGGTAGTTCCTACTTTCCGTGATGCAAATGATGATAAAGCTTTAGAAATTATTCAATCTTGCTTTAATGATCGTAAAGTGATTGGTTTAGACTCTACCGATATTATATGGGGACTTGGTAGTTTCCATTGCTTAAGTCAACAAGAACCGATTGGTTAATAATAATAAAAAAGGAGCTTAATAAGCTCCTTTTTTTTATTTCAGTTCATCAAACCCTGTTGGTACTCCCGTGCCATCTGTCTCCCACTTCTTAATTAACTCTTTAGCTTTAGCCTCTTCATTATTCTTGATATAATAAACCAAGAGATTATTTTTCGTTTGCATAAAAGTAGGTCTGATTTCAATTGCTCGTGTCAAATAAACAGGAACCTTATCCATCTCTCCCTTATCAAAATACACGCGGGCTAAATCAAACACAGCATCAAAAAAGTTCGGGTGAATGGAATCTTCTCTTAACATATATTTCTCAGCCAAGAGTAGATTCTTTTGATCTAGCTTTAACTTACCATAATAATAATTGGCATATCGTTCAGTAGAATCTATTGCTAATGCTTTAGAAATGTATTTCTCTGATTTATCAAACTTACCACGTACATAATACTTAACTCCTAACATCTTTTGAGCATAAGAGGAATTAGGAGTGGTTTCTACTGCTTGTTTCCAAAAAGTAATTTCATTTTTAAAATATTGTTGATGATGCAAATTTAAAGCTATAGATATTGCGGCTATTACTAAACTTACTCCGATAACTTTCTTTTTATTTTCATCCCAATTCCAAGAAGTTATTAATGACCCTATAAAAATGGCTAAGCCCATAGCCGGTATATACAAACGATGTTCGAATGCTTGCGCATTGATTTCTCTTGGAACAAGCAGCAACGGTCCGGTAAATAATACTAACCAAATTAATCCCACCCAAGCAGATGTTGCTATCTTTTTTTCTTTTAAAGACAAAAGCAATACACCCAATAAAACAACTAACACTATAAAGCATATATATAGGTGGTATCTTCTATCATTGGAAACACCGACTGATTCACCGGAATCAACATTTTTCCAACTGATTGAACAGACAATCCAATATTATCCATGAAAGCCTGTACTAATTCATTTGGACCAGTTTTAATGATCGGTTGAATCGCTATATTTCTAGCCCACATCCATAAAGACAAAGGCAACACTGATAAAGCAATGGGTACCCAGAAATCCTTTCTATTACCTAATAAAAAAACAATTACCACTGATACCACGGGAATCACTACTGCGGTTTCTTTAGTGAACAAACCACCCGTAAATAGAATCATATAAAATAGCCACCACTTTTTTTCCTGAGTCTCTATATATTTAATAATAGACAATACACTTCCCAAGACAAAAATAGCTACCATAGAATCATTACGACCGGGAATCCACGCCACTACTTGAACAAACAAGGGATGAACTGCAAAAATACCGGTGATACATAACGCTACTATTTCCTTCATCCATCTTTTTAGCAACAAATAAAGCAAACACATGCTTACTATATGTAGGAGTACATTAATCGTATGATAAAACACACCACTCTTAGACACCATTTGATCCGCTAAAAAAGATAACATCAACAAAGGGCGATAATATGTATCCGTATGTTCTGTAAAGACACCTCTTCCAAATAAACCCGGAGCATTTTTCCAGGTGGAAAACAAGTCTGCCATATCTCTATAAAAGATAGAATCGTCTAATTCGGTAAAACCAAACTTTAAAGTAGCGGCATAGACTAACCAAATAAGAACGGTAAGAAGTAGAAAAGCTCTGGTAGTTGTAGACATATCTTATAAAAGAAATCCCGGCAGAACCGGGATTTACTAACTTATTTAATTTTAATATTACTAAAATTCTCTGACACCGTAAATCGAATCAGATTTTTATCCGGATTAATTACTTCAAATTTCAACTCTTTATCATCCACTGTTACTTTTTTAGGAACAAAAGGCAATCCATGTAAAATCATATCGTAAGTATCGTAAGAGACATGGAAGTTACCTTCTTTGGTTTGAACTACTTCAAAATACTTATTATTTCCTTCGGTATAGAATCGCTTATACAAATAATTTCCATCGGCATAACCATATCCATCCCCTTCATCTTCGTACAAGTTACTTTCTAACTTTTCAGATCCATAATACACGTGAAGAGTCAATTCATCAATTTTCTTCTCTCCTACATATTGCATCACCGGAGCCCAAGGTAAAACAGTACCGGCTTTAATAAACAATGGAACTCTGTCTAATGCTGCTTCCGCCCACACTTCTTGATTACCTTCGTAGTATGCATTATCCCACCAGTAATACCAGTTACCACTTGGTAAATACAACCAACGACCATCCATTTTCTCATTTAATATTGGACAAACTAATAAGTTATCTCCAACACCAAACTCATCTTGTCTGTTAAAGTTTCCGGTATCATTTTGATCCATTAAAATAAGTGGGCGTAGAATAGGCGCACCGCTTCGAACGTACTCATAAAAAGAAGTATATAAGTATGGTAACATTTGATACCTCATCTCAATGAACTTCTTCACTAACAATTCATTTTCCATTCCAAACGACCACGGTTCTTGATCTCCATGATCACCTGAACTGTGCGTACGACAGAAGGTATGAAATATCCCTAACTGAATCCAACGTACATATAATTCGCCGGTAGGATTACCAATGAAACCTCCAATATCCGAACCACAGAAAGACACCCCTGAAATACTCAATCGCTGACACTGATTATTGGCAATCACCAAGTGATCCCATGATGCAGTATTGTCACCCGTCCATACGGAAGATACTTTTTGAATACCTGCATAAGCAGAACGTGTGATCACAAACGGGCGATTAGGAGCTCTGAATTTCTTCACGCCTTCATATGTAGCTTTGGCCATTTGCATACCATACACATTATGTGCTTTACGGTGGCTACATGGATCTCCATCATAATCGTGACGAACATCATATGGGAAAGTTTCAACTTCAAATACAGCTGGTTCGTTCATGTCATTCCACACACCTTTCACACCTGTATCAATTAACTCTTGGAATAAATCTGCCCACCAAGTACGTACTTCCGGATTAGTAAAATCAGGGAAGTTACATTCACCCGGCCATACGGAACCTTTCATTAAAGGACCATCCATACGTTTACAAAAATAGCCTTTGTCTAACGCTTCTTGATATACTTTATAATTCGGGTCAATCTTAATACCCGGATCAATAATAACAACCGTTTTAAATCCATCTTTCTCTAAATCAGAAACCATTTTTTTCGGATTAGGAAAATGTTCAGGATGCCACGTAAAACAACGGAAGCCATCCATATAGTCGATATCTAAGTAGAAAGCGTCACAAGGAATTTTCTTCTTACGGAAAGTAGAGGTTATTTCTCTTACCTTTTCTTCCGGATAATAACTCCATTTACATTGATGATAACCTAAAGTCCATAGTGGAGGTAATTCCGGTACACCTGTCATCACAGTATATTGCTTCACTACATCCATCATGGAAGGACCATAAACGAAGTAATAATTCATTTCCCCACCTTGCGCCCAGAAAGAAGCAGCATTAGGTCTTTCATGACCAAAATCAAAAAAGCTTCGGAAAGAGTTATCAAAGAAAATACCGTAAGCTATCTTATGATGCAGACCAATAAAGAACGGAATGTTTTTATACAATGGATCCGTTTCCTTTGTGTATGCATACGTATCTTTACCCCAGTTTTCAAATCGTTTACCGCGTAAATCTATATCAGCCGATTTATCTCCTAAACCATAGAAGTGTTCTCCCGGTTGAACCTTACGCGTATTGAAAATAATTTCACCTCCATGAATTTTATGTTCTTGCCAGTGATATCCTTTTTCATCTTCTGAAATGATATTACCTTCTTTATCTTCTATACGAATGTTTAATGTGTCTTTAGCTATAAAGCAGTTTAATTGAGCCGTACCAATCATAAAATCGGTTTCCGATTCTTCCACTTTATAATCCACTACATCCCATCCGTAATTTTGTGCCGTGGAATATGAAAAATCACGTTGAAATGAACCGTATGGAGCAAAACGAAAACGAATAATTCGATCCGTTACCATCTTAACTTCCAGTTTAGTTCTAGAACAATTAAAATAAACTTTATTATCTCTTTTCTCCCATGACAAAATAGTATCCGGAAACTGCTGTTCCGAAACTTTATCATGGTTGATATTCATGTAATTTTCCATACGTCGACCTTCCTTATTGAAGGATTAAATATACTTCTTAAATATTCATTTTTTTAATGAATAGACTTGAAATTCTTACAATCAAGCATTCAAAATAGGATATTTCCTCTATTTTTTGGAATTATAAAAACGCTAATTTTATTTTTTTCTATTTAACATTCAAGGAGTTTAGTCTATGCATGGATTCAACACTTCATTCCTCCTTAAGTTTTAGCTATATTGTATACAGATTCATATACTTTTTCAATGAAGAAAATTAGAGTGCTCATGTTAGGATGGGAATTTCCTCCCATCATCAATGGAGGTTTAGGAGTCGCCTGTTTAGGTATCTCTAAAGCGCTCTCCAAACATGTACACCAGCAAATCATTCTTCCTAAGTCGGATCCATCCATCATGTTAAGCAATGCGCAAGTAATTGGCTTAAATGAAAAAACGAACATCCGTGTAAGAGAAACTTTTCAAACCGACTATTATCAAGGTTTTTATGAAGTCTATACCATTGAATCTTCCATCGATGCTTATGGAACTGTTGGCACATTAGAAACAGCAGTTAAAAAACCGAAGACTATTCGTTCTGAAAAATCAGGCAAAGTAAAGGAAACATACCATCCTTTTGTACTTGATCATCTATACGGTCACGATACTTCTCAAAAAGTAATCGACTATGCTTATCAAACAGCCGATTTAGTTCAAGACTGGAACTTTGATATCATCCACGCACACGACTGGATGACCATGTTAGCAGGTGTTGAAATAAAACGAAGAACAGGAAAACCATTAGTGGTTCATGTTCACTCTTTAGAATATGACCGCACCGGCGCTACCGGAGACAACTGGGTGTTCTCAATTGAAAAACTAGGTATGGAAGAAGCAGATGTTGTAATCCCTGTGAGTGCCTACACCTCTTCTATAGCTCAAGAAATATATCATATATCGGCTGATAAAATCCAACCTGTACATAATGGAATCGATTTCAAGATTCCGTTTAAAGAGAAGAAAACATTTCCAGAAAAATTAGTTTTATTCATCGGTCGTTTGACGCAACAAAAAGGTCCGGAATATTTTCTAGAAGTAGCGGATCGTGTTTTAAAATCAAATCCTAATACACGCTTTGTTATAGCCGGCACGGGCGATAAGTTTCAACCCTTGATCGAAACAGGAGCATACAAACACATTGGAACCAAAGTTCACTTTACAGGATTTTTAACTAGAGAAAAAGTTCAAGAGCTATTATCCATGGCAGATGTATATGTGATGCCATCCGTATCGGAACCATTTGGGCTATCAGCGTTAGAAGCGGCGCAATTTGGTGTACCTTGTATTGTATCCAAACAGTCCGGTGTTTCTGAAATCCTTACAGGTGCTATTACAGTAGACTATTGGGATGTAAGTGCCATGGTAAAATACATTCAATTGGTATTATCCGATGCCGACCTAGCGAATACGATGTCTAAAAATGCAGAGGCGGATGCAGCTCTTTGTACTTGGGATAGAACTGCTGAAGAAATAAAAAATATTTACCGTTCTATTTTGAACTCCTGACAATGAGATCCGTCAGTCTTTGCTTTCAAGTACATCAACCTTTTCGAATTCTACCTTACACATTTTTTGACTTAGGTAAAATTCATCAATACGAAAACAATGACCTCAACCAATCGGTTTTAAATAAAGTAGCCCAAAATTGCTACTACCCTACCAACGCTTTATTAGAAAAACTACTTCGAAAACACCAAGGAGATTTTAGATGCACCTTTTCATTAACAGGTACTTTCTTAGAGCAATGTTCACTTTGGGACAAAGGCGTAATTGATTCCTTCAAAAGTTTGGTAAAGACAGGTTCGGTAGAAATATTAAGTGAAACCTACCACCACTCGCTCAGTGCTTTTTTTAACAAAGAAGAGTTTATCCGACAAATTGAACAACACCGTAAATATATACGCCAACATTTTGGAATTACTCCTTCCATATTCCGAAACACAGAGTTAATTCATAATAATGAAATTGCTGGCATTGTGAATGAGTTAGGTTTAAAAGGAATTCTAACTGAAGGTGTTGTAGGAATTTTAAAAGGCAGAAGTAGCCAAAAACTCTACAGTCCTTCCCAAGTCGAAATCCCTTTATTACTGCGTAATTACACTTATTCGGATGATATCGCTTTCCGCTTTTCGGATAAAAACTGGAAAGGTTACCCGCTCAATGCAGCCACATTTGCTGAATGGGTAGACAAATCTCTTAAAAAACATGAGCATTTAACGCTATACATCGATTACGAAACATTTGGGGAGCACCAATCCTCCGAATCCGGCATCTTTACCTTTTTAGAAGAACTGCCCGCTGCCATTTTAGATAAAAATATCGTATTTTTGAACCCTTCAGAAGCAGTAGACGTGCATGACATACATGATGTATATGATGCACATCACACCATTTCATGGGCTGATTCTGAAAAAGATTTATCGGCTTGGTACATGAACCCCATGCAAAGAGAAGCGCTGGAAGAGATTTATAGTTTGAGTGATACCATCTATAAAATTCAGAACAGAGAACTCACAGATGCTTGGGCCAAACTACAAACCTCCGATCACTTCTATTACATGAGTACCAAAGGATGGTCAGATGGTAAAGTACATCAATACTTCAGTCCGTTTAGAACCCCTTACGACGCCTACATTCACTACATGAATGTACTTGCCGACTTTGAATTAGAGATTAAGAAAAAAGCAATACACTATAAACACTCCTAAGAAAGAAACATATTCTTTCTTCCAATATCATGAACGTATTATCCATTGAAAATCTAAATAAATCATTTAGTCTACGACCTCTTATTGTTGATATTACTTTTGGTTTAGCCAAAGGTGATAAAGTAGCTATTGTAGGTCGTAACGGCGCAGGAAAGTCTACTTTACTTAAAATGATTGGCGGCAAAGAAACACCGGATGGTGGTGTAATTGCCGTGCATAAAAGTTGTACGGTAGGTTATTTAGAACAAGAACCACATTTAACACCCGGTAAAAGTGTATTGGAATCGGCACTTACTTACCGCCCGGATATTGCTAAAGCAGTTATCCTGTATGATAAAGCTATTGAAACCGGCGATAATGATTTATTAGAAAAAGCAATCACTGCAATGGACGCTCTTCAAGCATGGGAGTTTGAAGACAAAGCAAAGCGTATCTTAAGTAAATTAGGACTAACGAACTTAACTCAAGAGGTACAACACTTATCAGGAGGTCAACAAAGAAGAATTGCCCTAGCAGGAATATTATTACAAGAACCGGATATTCTTTTATTAGACGAGCCTACCAACCACTTAGATTTAGATATGATTGAATGGTTGGAATCTACTTTAAAGACTTCACAACAGACTATATTATTCATTACCCACGATAGATATTTCTTAGATGCTGTAGCCAATTCTATTTTAGAATTAGAACAAGGAAAAACACAAGTTTACAAAGCTATCTACAGCGAATACTTAGAAAGAAAAGCTCAAGAAGAAGAATTAAAATCTGCTTCATTAGATAAGATTACTAATACGCTTCGTAAAGAAGCGGAATGGATGCGTAGACAACCTAAAGCGCGTGGAACGAAAGCGAAATATCGTATAGACGCGTTCCACTCGATGGAAGGCAAAAAAGAGCAACTTCAACAAGGTAGCCAAGGCAATGTAGAACTTGGCGTGACCACTACTCGAATGGGTAATAAAATATTAGAATTAGAAGGTGTAAGTAAACGTTATGACGATAAAATCATCTTTACTGATTTTCAATATACTTTCCGAAGAATGGAAAAGTTGGGCGTTATTGGACACAATGGTAGTGGCAAGTCTACTCTGTTGAACATTATCACTAAACAAATACAACCTGATTCAGGAACCATTACAGTTGGCGACACCATTCGATTTGGTTATTACACTCAAAAAGGATTAAACTTTAAAAGTGGTCAAAAAGTAATTGATATTGTTACTGATATTGCTGAACAATTTAAAGGTGGCGACGGAGAAAACGTTAGTGCTTCTAATTTGTTAAAGAAATTCTTATTCGAACCATCTAGACAATATGAAGTAGTTGATAAATTAAGTGGTGGTGAGAAAAAGAGATTACACCTATTAACAGTATTAGCACGTAATCCAAACTTCTTAATACTAGATGAGCCTACGAATGATTTAGATTTACAAACATTATCCGTATTAGAAGACTTCTTACAAAACTTCCAAGGTTGCTTAATGGTTGTGTCCCACGACCGTTACTTCATGGATAACTTAGTAGACCATTTATTGATTCTTGAAGGTAATGGAGAACTAAGAGAATTCCCGGGTAACTACACCGACTATAGAAACCAGTTGGAGGAAGAGAAAGATAACACCAAACCAACACCGGCACCCAAAGCTCTGGTAGTAGTTGAAAAACCGGTGGTAGAATCTACCCCTAATAAAACTAAACTATCTTATAAAGAACAACGAGAGTTAGAAAGTTTAGAAGCTGAGATTGCTTCATTAGAAGAGAAAAAACAAGCTTTAGTATCTAAATTAAGTTCCGGTGGTTCTCATAGCGAACTAACGGAATGGTCAAAAGAAATCGAAACGCTGGAGGCTCATTTAGAATCCAAAACCGAACGATGGATGGAACTAAGCAACTAATAACAACATAAAAAAGCTACATATAGTGTAGCTTTTTTATGTTAAACACCCTACTTATCTATATAAAATATTAAAATACAAAGTATCTTTATATCATTGTTTTAACAGAATAATATTATGAAGAGTTTTTATTTTGTATTGTTTTTATTCTTTACATTTTCTCTATTCGCACAAGTTGATTCTACTTCCTCTAGTGAATCCTATGGCAAAGTAAAATTTATCCCCTTGCCGGTTATTGCGGCCAATCCTACCAGTGGTTTTATGTTCGGTCTTGCTCCCGGAGCTACATGGTTTATGGGCCCTCCATCAAATACAAGCTTATCGTCTGCATTAGGAACCGTAATTTATACAACCAAAAACCAATTAATCATTACCTTAAAAGCAAATACTTTTATGAAAGGTGATAAATGGAATCTACTAACAGATATACGTTATTTCATAACTTCACAACCTACCTATGGTTTAGGCACAGGACCACAATCCGCTAAGCCCGTAGCCAATGGATTTGCTGATTTCTCCAGCAATCCATACACCCCCATTCCATCAAGTCAAATGATGGCCTTTAATTATCTTCGAGTTCACCAAACCGTTATGAGACGCTATAAGGATAGTCGTTTTTTTGGTGGTTTAGGGTATCACTTAGACTATCACTATAATATTAACGTAAACTATTAGACCTAAATACTCCTATACCTACCTTAACAAGTCATTATGTTTATAACACTCAAAAAGAAATAAGCGCTAATGAATATGTGCTTTCAGGTATTTCATTAAATGCATTATATGATAGTAGAGACAATACAGTAAACCCTTACAAGGGTCGATACGCCTATGCTAATATTCATATCAACCCTACTTTTTTAGGAAGTAACCAATCATCCAGTGTCTTGTGGTTAGAATATCGCGATTATATTCATTTATCGAAATCAAGACCACGTCACTTAATTGGATTCTGGGGATATGGTTGGTTTGTAACTTCCGGCAAGGTACCTTATATGGACTTACCTGCTGTGGGTTGGGACCAATTCGGTAGATCCGGTCGCGCCTATACTCAAGGTCGATTCAGAGGTGAAGATTTGATTTACACAGAAATAGAATATCGAGTTCCACTTCAACGAGACAAAGAAACATTTGGTGCAGTAGTATTTCTTAATGGAACTACCGCAAGTAATCGTACCGCTAACATCAACTTATATGACTATGTTAACTTTGGATATGGTGCGGGGTTGAGAGTAATGATTGATAAAAAAGCACGAACCAATCTAAATATCGACTATGCTTTTGGAGATTATGGTGCTCAAGGTTTTTACTTAGGTATGAACGAAGTTTTTTAATAGGACAAATCAAAGGTTTTCATGCATAAAAAAATAGGTTTATATCTTGTGCTTCTAGTTACTATGTATACTACTGCAACTGAAGCTCAAACCGGTTTAACCAAATCTTTTTCAGAAAAGAGGAAAAAATACATAGATAGTTTAAAGAAGGTAAACTACAACTATATGTTTCCTATCCTCGGTCAACAAGCATACAGCAAAGGATACGACATCCCCTACCCGGTTGGGATTATGGTGAATTATTTTAATGCCACTCAAAGCATAGTAATTGAAAACATTCAATTAGGATTTGAAGGTCCCAACAAAACTGTAGGTCCGGCCGACTTCAGTGGTCTAATTCAATTTGGAGACAATAAAAGTCATTTATATAATTTCAATATCCGACCAGATGTTTGGGTGTTTCCTTTTTTGAATGTATATGGATTATTTGGTTATGCTCCTACAGTAAACACTACAGTAGAGCTTAAAGAACCTTTCTATTTAAAATCATCTCCTAAGCAATCAGGGCTAACCTACGGCTTTGGAATAATGACAGCTATGAATGCCGGTCCTGTATTTATATCTGTAGACTTCAATCAAACTTGGTCGCAACTTCAATTATTAGACAAAGCAGTTTCATCTAATATATTGGGGCTTCGTGTGGGACATTCGTTTGTATTTAATAGTAAACCTGAAAAGAATTTAACTTTTTGGATGGGAGCCATGCGCTTAGGTATTCGTTCAGAAACAAAAGGTAGAATACAAGTTGGAGAAGCTATTGGCGATGCTGATCAAAAATTTGTAGATGATGTGCACGCAAGTGATTGGTACAATAACCTAGGTCCACTTCGACAAGAAATCGTAGATCAAACCTTAAATAGCGCCGTTAATAAAATCAATGATACTTACGTTGTCTATTCTATTGATAAACACATGAAGCAACAATGGTCCGGTTGTATTGGGGCTCAGTTCCAACAAAACAAACGAATGATTTACCGAACCGAAGTAAATTGCATAGGTGATCGATTCTCTGTGATGTTGTCTTACAACTACAGAGTATTAGGAATAAAGAAAAAAACAAAATAGCAATAAAAAAGCCTCGATTTAATCGAGGCTTTTTTATTGCTAAATACTACCAAGTATATTTTACCACCCTACTAGCTTTCCCTAACAAACCTTTTCTACCAACTATTATCAACTGATTCTGATCCGGCCAAATAGTATAATCTCGAACCAACATGAGTTTTTCCGGATTAGGTAGCGAAAGCTCTTGAACTATTTTACCCGACTCTAGATTAATTTGTTTGTAATTCAAATTAAAATAGCTGGCATCTAAACTTGTTGAAGTTACAAACAATAGCTGTAAATCATTAGTACCCATAAAATGAGACACAAAACTAATCGTATTTACGCCATCACTACCAGGGTATACTTGATTTTTAGCAATGTAATTAGTCCAGGCACGTTGATCATTTTTATAATGCAATACTAATATACCTTCTGCGTGCACATGACCATTTAGTTGTACTTGATGCTTTTTATCAAAAGTACCCATGCCTATATGAGGATACCCGTCTACATAAAATGTTCTTTTTTCAATAATCATAGTAACGTCACCGGTAGCACTTACATTTATTTCTACCAAATCATAATCCAACCAGTTTTCTGCTCCTTTGATTTGTTTGTCAGATGTTCTTCCATCCTCCACTTGTTTTTTGATTTTATCATCTAATCCATCATATACCACATGTGATACCGCCATAGCCGCAAAATCAAATTTACCATAAGAGAAGCCCATTAACTTTTCCGAGTACAAAGCAACAGCTCCTACATAAAATACATCATCATTCATCCATTGAGTTTGTATTTCATCTTTTTTATAGGAAGATGGAGGCAATTCTAACACATCAAAATTTTTACTTTCTAAATTATAGCGAATAACATTTAGTCGTCCACCACCATTCGCATTGACAATAAAAATCTCTTTTTTATTATTCACCAGAATACCATAGTTAGTATAATCATTATCTATCATTACTTTACCCGATGCAACCTGTACACACTGCTTCGTATATACTGCTACATTCGCCGTTAACGTTTTTTGACCGTACGAAAAGACATAAGAAACAAAATGCTCATCATTATGCGAGAAGGATATATTATGCTTGTATTCAAAAGGAGTAACAAAGCCAGGCTCTGTGTGCTCACAAACTACATCTAAAAAACTTTCTTTTACCTTACCTCTATGTTCACCTTCTACCCAATCAGACACAGGATAAGATTCTAATGATTTTTTTTCTTTTTGTGTTCCATTTTGCACATCAAAAGAATAAGCCAACAAAGAAGTTTTCTTTTGACTTTCTTCATGCATAACAGAAAGCAATCTTAAATCATTTCCATCAAAATATAAATCTTTAAAATCTTCTGACGACTCTATCGATAAGGTAGATTGCCATACTACAGATAAATCAGACGATTTGATTCTCTCTAAAATAAACTCTGCTTTACCTGTGGTCGAACCTTTAGATTTTGCCAGCATAACATAATCCCCACCGGGCAAATCCACCACATCATTTCGTCCATCGGGTTCATGAAATGGCGAAGCTAACTGAAAATCTACAGTTGCAGTAATATTTTGCGCATACGTCATCTGCGCCCACCCTAATACTAGGGTTAATAAAACAAGGTGTCTCATACGACGGTTAAATAAAATTTGGGTCAAACAAAAATCCAAGGCAAGGTACGCAATTCCATGATTTCTACCTCCTTGGCTTCGATGGGAATTATCAAATACTAGACCAAAAGGATGCATTTTACATTAAATACTGACAAACAGAAACTTACAATATGAAAAAGGCTTACTCCGAGTTAGGTAAAGAGTATAAAAAACCTTATTTTTGTGACCGTTTTAATCCAAACATATTTACATGAGTACGCTTACACAGCATCAGACATTATCTACCGTGTTGAATTCCTTAGCGGAATCCGAAACACTAGCGATGACCAAAAAAGCTAGAGAGTTAGCTGCACAAGGTCATAAAGTAATCAGCCTTAGCGTTGGTGAACCTGATTTTAAAACTCCTAAACATGTCATGGAAGCGGCGAAGAAAGCTATTGACGAAGGATATCACTCCTATTCTCCGGTAGCAGGATTTGCTGACTTACGTGCTGCGATTGCAGATAAGTTAAAGCGTGAAAACAACTTAGACGTAACTGCTGAAAATATTGTAGTTTCTACAGGTGCTAAACAATCTTTAGCTAACGTAATCGAAGCTATCGTTGACAAAGGTGAAGAAGTTATCATCTTCGCTCCATACTGGGTATCTTACTCTGAAATGGTAAAATTAGCAGAAGGTAAATCGGTTATCATTTCCGGTTCTCTTGAGAATGACTTCAAAGTAACTGCTGCACAGTTAGAAGCTGCTATCACTCCTAAGACACGTGCTATCATGTTCTCTTCTCCATGTAACCCATCCGGGTCTGTATTCACGGAGCAAGAATTACGTGCTATAGCTGCGGTAGTTGCAAAACACCCGAACATCACAGTGATTGCTGACGAAATTTATGAATACATTAATTTCGAAGGTAAAAACTTCTCTATCGGTTCTATCCCTGAAGTAAAAGAACAAGTTGTAACTATCAACGGTTTCTCTAAAGGATTTGCAATGACTGGTTGGAGAATTGGTTATATCGCTGCTCCTAAATACATAGCTCAAGCTTGTGAGAAATTACAAGGTCAAGTTACTTCAGGAACATGTTCCATTACACAACGTGCTGCATTAGCTGCTTTACAAGGTGACTTATCTGCACCTGAAGAGATGAAGAAAGCTTATGCACGTCGTCGTGATTTAATCATTAATTTATTGAAAGACATCCCTGGTGTAAAAATCAACAGACCTGCAGGTGCTTTCTATATCTTCCCTGATATCAGTGCTTACTTCGGTAAATCATTCAATGGACAAGTAATTAACAACTCCAGCGAATTAGCGATGTACATCTTAAACAATGCGTATGTATCTACCGTAGGTGGTGACGCATTTGCAGCTCCTAAAAACTTACGTATTTCGTTTGCTGCATCGGATGAAAATATCACTGAAGCTATCCGCAGAATAAAAGAATGTTTGGCAAAACTTCAATAACATACAACTCCACGGAAGACCTGTTCAAGGTCTTCCGTACTTTTAATGTACTCATCATTGGAGATGTGATGATTGACTCTTACCTATGGGGAAAAGTTGATCGTATATCACCGGAAGCTCCTGTTCCAATAGTTCACGTTCAAAAAAGAGAAAAACGCCCGGGTGGTGCTGCAAACGTAGCATTAAACATTCGCTCTATGGGTGCTACTCCTATGTTATGTGGCTTAATTGGTAACGATATTGATGGTACAGATTTTATTCAAATTGTTCAGCAGTCAGGTATTGATACCTCAGGTTTAATAGCCTCTGACGAACGTGTGACTACAATTAAACATCGTATCATTTCTGCTTCACACCATTTACTTCGAGTAGATCAAGAAGACGACAAACCGGCAAGTGTTAAAGAAACCGAAGCGTTGAAAAAAGCGGCGTTAAGTTTATTAGACAAAGCCCACGTAGTTGTTTTTGAAGATTACGACAAAGGAGTACTTACTCCTGAGTTAATTCAGTTTGTAACGGAAGAAGCTAAAAAAAGAAATATCCCAACTGTAGTAGACCCTAAGAAGAGAAACTTCTTAAGCTATTTAGGTTGTACCTTATTCAAACCTAATCGTAAAGAATTAAAAGAAGGTCTTAAGACTGATTTAAATCTAAACGATCCTGATCAACTAGAGAAAGCTGCATTAGAATTGCAATCTATATTAAAATGTGATTCATTGTTCATCACTCTATCTGAACGAGGTGTTTATTGGTCAAATGGTAAGGAGCACTTACACATTCCGGCTCATCATAGAGAGATTGCTGACGTTTCAGGTGCCGGAGATACGGTTATATCCGTAGCCGCATTGTGTGCGGCAGCACAAGTAAAACCGGAACTGTTAGCCTCTATTTCTAATCTATCCGGCGGACTAGTCTGCGAACAAGTGGGTGTAGTACCGATAGACCCCAAGCTTTTGGAAAAAGAAATTAAACGACTAGGATTGATATAATATCAATCCTTTTTTTATTTTTATACTATATGTATCGATTATACAACAACCTTTTTATTGGAATAGGTGTAGCTATTCTATCAATCATTTCTTTAGTATTTACCTATTTTATATATCAACCGGAAAGTATTAAAAGCAATGTTGAATATAAAAACCATAATAATGCAAAAGAACTTTTCATTAAACAATTAGAGACTTATTCTAATGAGAATGACTTATTAATTGCCATTCAAAATTATTACAGTTACATGCCCTATGAATTTGACATATTCACTGTTAAAAGATCAGGAAAACAAAATATATACTATTTAACTACAGAGTCTAGAAACATTGGTAATATAGACTATTATCTAAGTCTAAATCCTTATTTACTAAAAAATCAAGATTTATATAATTATCTATTGAGCTATTTATATTTATTAGAAGGAAGATATAGTGACGCGGATCAACATTTAAAAGAAATCAATGATATTCGTCGATACAATATTGAATTCTTAGGGTATTGGAAAGATACCTACTCCCCAATTAGAAACACCAAATTAAGTGCTGCAATTTATTTAAGTCAAAATATAAAAAACCCGAATTACAATTTAATTATAACAAATCAACTATTCAACATATATTGTAACAATTTCTTTCGACACATTTAATACTAATTCTTATAAATTTTACATTAAGGTTATAGCATTATCTATAATCAACTACATCCTTTTTTATTTTATAGTTGAAAGAATCAACAACCATTTTGAGTTAAACGATATGAATTATTATTTATTAACTCATATCGGATCAACTATTCAACATATATTGTAACCCTCCCGAAATTAGGACAAGGTAATAATAGAATAGTTCTAGTTTAAATACAATTATTCATTTCAATATATTTTTTAGGAGTAAGTCCATTTAGAGATTCATGAGGTCTATTGTTGTTATAATCTTCCATCCACTGTTGAGATAAAGATTGTACTTGTCTTATATCTTCAAACAAATAAGCATCTAGTACTTCTTCTCTAAAGCTTCTATTAAAACGTTCAATAAAGCCATTTTGCATAGGTCTGCCCGGTTGGATATACTTCACGTCAATTCCTTTGTTAAAACACCAGTCTTTAAATGTGCCGGAGATAAATTCAGGTACCATTGTCTACTCTTATCTGAGTTGGTGACCCTTTCCAATCAACTAATTCATCTAGTATCCTTGTAACTCTTTGCGAAGGCATAGAGCTTGCTGCTTCTATACAAATAGCTTCTCTATTATAATCATCTATCACATTTAATACTCTTACTTTTCGACCTGTTACTAAGGAGTCGCTCATGAAATCCATTGACCAACTCTTATTGTAAGTCATAGGCACTGTTAATGATTCTTTTACTCGTTTAGGGATTCTTCTTTTGGTTTTTCTTCGAATGTTTAGTTTCATTAAGCAGTAAACTCTTCTAACACGCTTGTAATTCCATCTAAGACCTTCTAGCCTAATCATGTCATAATACTTGTCACAACCACGTGTTGGATACTTAGAAGACAGCTCTGTAAGTTTATCTATGACCTCTCTATCGTCTTTTACTGAACGGTAATAGTAAACAGACCTTTGAAGTGATAAAATGTGACGAACTCTTCTTCAAACTTAATTGATGAGCAGACACTATGTAGTCGACTCCTTCCTTAAGCTGATTAAATTTTAGAACTTTTTTGTGAGTACATCTTTTAAAATCTTGTGATCTAAGGCTAAATCTGCATACATGGCTTTTAGCTTACGATTTTCTTCTTCTAGCTCTTTTAATCGCTTGAGTTCGTTGCTTTCCATTCCGCCATACTTCTTTCGCCAGTTATACAACGTTGCCTTATTAATGCCTAATTCACGGCATAAATCCTCCGTGCTTTTACCAGATTCATGCTCCTTTAGAGCTTTTATAATCTGTGTTTCACTGTATCTGCTCTTTCTCATAGTCAGTTTAATTTACAAAATTTGTCTAATTTTAAACTGTCCTAGTTTCGGGGAGGGTTACATATCGGATACATCATTCTATCTCTTTCAATTATCTACTTTTTTTATAAAAAATACCATACAAGTTTAGAAAGCTATGATTACTTCATAGTAGGTGGAGTTTCTACATTAGTTTTCTCTTGTATACACATGTTTCAGATGTTAGATTTCATAGGTGTTAGAGAACTTGGATTCCTGTTTATTTTTGAGAACTTTTTAAATGCAGCATATATATCTATCGCTTCTTATCAAGTTATATATTCATTGAATTTTAAAAAAGATAAGATTTGGGAAGGAGTTATATTAGGTTTATTCTTATCCATTTCTGCTATAGTATTATTAGCAATAATTAGATTTTCTATACCGGAAAGTTATGGGAACTTATATTTTGATTTAACATTTGTCATTCTTGCAATACTATTCCATTACTATTTACTTAATAGTATCAACATATCACCTTCTTTCACTTTAAAAAACTCTCCGGATTTTATTAATTTCTTTAATGGGATTTTAATTCTATTCATTTCAATTATTTTACTTTTGTTTTTATACAGTGTACTTATTTTTGATGAAACCGTTAGTACAGGTATTATTTTAGGTATGTTTAGCAAACAAAAGACTATAGTTGTTGGCATTATATTTATTTTAATCTACAAGACTACTCCAATGAAAGGTTTTATATTCCCATTTGGAGTTTACTTAACAAAAATCCAACCTTTCACTTACATCGAAAGGGAATTGTATGAAAAAAGCAATTACAAAATAAAAAAACATATTTCAACAAAAGAGTTTGCTAAGCATTTACTTCCTAATACGGTTAGCTACGTTAAAGAATACCCAGTTAAGAATGAACATTGTTATCACTTAATGAAATTCCATCAAATAAATCCTGAATCACCTTACAGTGAATTTGCCATTATTAAAGTGTTATATGATTCGAATCTTAATAAAGAATTTGTTCAACTTTATTTGATATCAAAATTGAATTGGTCAGAAGATAAAAAACTAACTAGATCAGACTTAACCAATGCAGGTATGATACGATTCGGATTAGCTTAACTTCTAGCGTACAACCATAATCCAACTGTACAAATTACAATACTGGAAACTTCTAGTAACGTTAATTGTTCATTCAAAAACACCCATCCAAATAAAGCTGTCACTACAGGTACATAGGATAAATAAACCGACATAGTTCCAGCCCCCAATTTATTAACCGTATAGGTAATTAGAATAAGTGCAAACACACTTACTATGATTCCTTGATAAAACACTTGTAAAATAACTAAATTCCATTCAGCTTGTTGAATATTTGATTCACTAAAGAACCAAACTGGTAAGAATAAAATAGTATTTACAATCGGCACAATAGCTATCACATCTTTAATAGCAAATGTCCATTTTTTCACACTTGCCATATAAATAGAAAACACGAAGGCCGCGCTTAACAATAAAAATACTCCCCAGTATTTTGTACTGGAAAACTGACTCCAATCAATCATCATCATGTTAGCAGCTAACAACACTCCTACTGCTAACCATTTCTTCCAGGATAATTTTTCTTTAAATAAGTAATAAGCAAATAAAGCCCCCATCACCGGCAACATTCCATTTACTAATACTCCCGCATTCGCCGCTTTTAATATTTTCAATCCAAAGAAAGAAAACATGGTATAAGGGAATCCGCACCCTAAGGCAAGTAAAAGGATTTGATACCATTGATATTTCTTCCAATCAAATCGTAAGGAAAATGGCAAGGTCACTACAGCGGCTGTTCCGAATCTCAACATCGTAATATCCGATGGAGTTAAATTGGAATTCACACCCAATCGAGATAAGATAATCCAACCGGACCAAATACACACTACCGTGATAGCAGAAAAATAGGCAAGAGATAGATTTTTCATTCTTTTAATAATTCGAAGTAACAAAAAAGCACAATACGAATCATATTGTGCTTTTATATAATCAATATTAGAAACAGTCTTATCTCTTACTTAGTTCCTTTACAGCATCCACAAAGAATTTCACTTTGTTCTTATCTGTGTCCGGATATAATCCGTGACCTAGATTAGCGATGTGTTTATCCGGACCAAAAGCATCTAACATTTCTTTTGTCTTTTGATAGATTTTATCTTCCGGTAAATACAAGGCGCATGGATCCATGTTCCCTTGTAACACCTTATTCGAGCCTACCATCTTTCTAGATTCTACTATATCCATATTCCAATCTAAACCTACCGTTTCACAAGGGAAGTTGGCAAACTCATCACGGATAAAGAAAGCACCTTTAGAGAAAACAGTACGTGGAACACCCGGTATAGCTTCACAAATTTGCTTGATATAAGGTAATGAAAATTCTTTGTATTGATCAGGAGGAAGAATCCCTGCCCATGAATCAAATACTTGATACATGGCTGCACCGGCTGCTACTTGACGTTTTAGATACGCAATAGTAGCGTCAGTTATTTTTTGCAATAAAGCGTGAGCTAATACAGGCTCGTTATATAAAAATCTTCTTGCTTTAGAGAAAGTCTTAGAACCATGCCCTTCAATCATGTATGCTAAAATAGTAAAAGGAGCTCCGGCAAAACCAATCAATGGTACTCTACCTTTTAATTCTTTTACAGTAATCTCTATCGCATCATATACATATTGTAAATGATCGGCAGCAGCTTCGCCTAATAAAGCATCGATATCCGATTTACTTTGAATTACTTTAGGAAAGAATGGTCCTCTCGCCTCTTGCATTTCGTATGGCAAACCCATCGCTTCAGGTATCACTAAAATATCTGAGAATATGATAGCGGCATCTACACCCAAAATATCTACCGGCTGAATCGTAACTTCAGCAGCTAAATGAGGTGTAGTACATAGTTCAATAAAACCACTTAACTTTTCACGAACCGCTCTGTACTCAGGTAAAATTCTACCGGCTTGACGCATTAACCATACCGGCGTACGTTCTGTCTTCTCCCCTCGAGCAGCTCTTAAAATCAGATCATTTTGATAATTCATGGCGCAAAGATACAAAAAAGCCTTGGTTTAGAGATGATTTCTATCACACAAACCAAGGCTTATAAATATTTAAATACTAACTACTTACGAATAACGAAACGATGTACATAATTCGTCTCTTCTGAAATGATTCGGCAGATATAAATACCGGAAGATAACATCTGAACATTCACCTCATTAATTGATTGACCATTCAACTCACCCGATAATAAAACTCTTCCACTAATATCTTCAATTTGATATTGCATATTTTCTTGACTCCATAAATCGATGGAAACTTGATCTCTAGCAGGATTCGGATATAAATTACTGATACTAGTAGCGGATTGTGACGATTTAACGGAAGTAACACAGCCCGGAGTTGGTGCACCTCCCGGTGTTCCTTCCATACAAGATATTTCCCATGAAGCAGCTAGCGATGGGTCTGCGTTGAAGTTTGTTAATTGAATAGTATAACCCACACCATTCGCCTCTATTGGCCATGGTAAATTATTATCATAAGTAAACTCTAAATATTTTGTGCCGGTTGCCGTATATAATCGTATTTGTTCTCCATTATTATCCCAATTAAAACCAATTGGACCAATTTTATTTGTAACAAAAGGATGTCGATTAGAGAATAATGCATTGTCTGAATACAAGACCAAATATTCTCCACTTTTCACAATCGTATTCATCGGGAATACATACTTGTTGTAATGTTTGCTGTCTTGAATATACCAACCGGACATATCTACATCATTCGTTCCATTATTATATAGTTCAATCCAATCACCGGCATCCTTAAATGGTGATGATTTATAATTAATTTCATTTACTATTATTTTCAATGGGCTAGCACTTCCTGTAAAATTAGCCGTTAAAGTTTCATTCACACTCGATATGTTTAACGTCATTGATTTTTGATTGGCATTAGACAAAGAGGAATTTAATGCAGTCCAATTAACAAATGTATAACCAGGATTAGGAATAACCGTTACTGTTACTGGAACTCCGTCAAAATAAACACCCGTCCAAGGTGACACTCCCGGAATTATAGTATTTATCTTGATTACACCGGCACCTGCAGGAAGTACTTGCAATGTTAGATTCACTTGTTTTACCAATGTGAATTGGTTTTTAATTTCATTTCGTGCTATAGGTATCCTAGCCGTATAAAAATCATGTGCTTCTTTTGCCGCAACATTTAAATTTTTCCATCCATTCCATCGAGCACTGTGATAAACCATTTCTTCATCTATGCTATCTTTTAACGCATATAAGTATTTATCTAGCTCTGAAGGTTTAAATGTTGTATTCATTAAATCGGCATAGCGATTCACAAATTGATTTCTAAAAGAAGTATTCTTTAATAAGTTCTTAAATACATCCGTCACTGGATTTTTAGTGGCATCCGCACTATTGACCACATTGGCTAATGCATTAAATGTAACCGGATTTAAATCATATAAACCTAAGCTTAAATCCGTATCCCACAAGATCATTCTCCATTTACGACTACCATTTCTATCTCTCCAATACTTCACATTATTCTGTGGCCAATCCCAATTAGAAATAAAAATTTGCAGTGCATAATGATCCATTAGGTTATCTAAATCAAAACTATCAGCAACCGTTTTAAAATTAGCAGTGACTGTCATATCCATATTGGTAGCCCACCACTGCATTTGCCAAATATTATTACTTCCTTCGAGAGCATCACCCCATGTTTCAGCTAAATCAACATCATCTGAGTTGACCCCGGAATTATCCTCTACAAAATGTTCGTTAATCTTTTCTCTAATATTTAAAATCCCCCAATATTCCCCATTGATAAAAACGACAGCTGCTCTATAATCTTGATATTCCATATTGGTATTACTACCCATGGATTTTTGAACAAATCCGTCATGATAATGCATGTAGTTAAAATCACCACCTGAATTTCGAAGTACTATCTGTGTAAAATCGGTAATGTTTTTTTCAGGGAAGAATGAGTGTGAGAAGTCTTTATCACCAAAACGTTGATAAGCTTTCAATACAAAACTTTTTTGATCATTGGCACGAGAATAATTTCCCGATATGCGTAATGCTGCATCTTGATTGATATACTGTTGTTTATTGGTTTCAAAAAACTCCACATGAATAGGAATCTCTGTCTCTTCCCAAAAGTTAGCTCCAAAAAAAGGTGAAACAGGCTCTGCATCCGGACCTTTCATGTAAATACCAGTCACAGGATCAAACAATAATTCGGGATTCGTACTAATTGAAAAAACCGGAAGTGATGTATTTTTATTTATAATATAAGTTTGGGTAAACACACTTCTAGGCGGCGATGCTGCATTAAAACAAGATGCTCGAACTACCGTTGTTGTAGGAATCGAAATTGGAGTAGTATAAAGTGTAGAACTAGCTGTAGGTACACTACCATCTAAAGTATATCGTATTTCACTTGAACCTGTTAATAGCACGGTAATTATTGAAGGATAAAACCCTGCCACTTTATCAAACTTTACCGTATCTCTACAATAATCTATAAAAGATGGGGATGAGTTATTACTCAAATTAGGAGTAGGCAAACTAAAATACACATTCGTGTTACTTCCATCCGGATTACTACCATAACTTTGATCTGTTAGCATAGAAGGAACCGTCAATTGATGTATGACTGTACCACTTGAATTTCGAATGGAAAGAATCTCCTCTGCCGAAATTTTAAAATTGGTATGCAGTGGCAATGTAGTGCTAAGATTAAACCAAGATGGCGGATTTGAAAAGATGACAGAGTTATCTTTTATACCAAAGGATAAAAATGGACGTGCTGAAAGATCACTCGATTGATCATTGATGTTGTACACTTGAATAGCTAATACATTTTCGCCATTTCGAAGGGCCAGTTTAATTGTATCCAACGATAACATTTTTAATTCCGGCAAACCACCTGTATACATGGTAGCTTCTCTACTATTGGTTGCTAAAGAATTAAAAAAAGGAATATCCGGCACATTAGATTTAGCAATAACTACTCCGTTCAAATACGCGATATACCCATCATCATAATCTATATGTAATGCACAAGCACTTATTTTTGAGGTATCATTTATATTAAAGCTTTTTCGCAAATAAACAGATGTAGTTCCGTTAGGCACAAGTGTTGCATCATCACTATCTCCTAGACCTATTCCTCCCTGTCCTGAGTTCCATGCAGCATCATTAAACCCTGCTAATCTCCATGTACTACTAGGTTCAGAACTTGGTATTAAATACTTCCAAGTATCCCCTTCAAACACCGCTGTTTCCCAATGATGAATAAAACGACCGCGATTTTTTTCTGAGCAATAAACTAATTGAAATGCTCCAGGGGCTAAGCTCACCTCAGGGATTCTCCATTTAAATGGTTGTGCTCCATTATCAGATAAAAAGTAATCACTTAGGTTAAGTGTAGTAGAACCGGCATTATAAAGTTCTAACCAATCCGGGTAATCGCCATCCTCATCTACCTGTACAGTAGAGTTCGATGCACTCACTTCATTTATGATTAATTGAGCTTGTACTTGTTGAGCAAAAACGAATGCTAATAGGAATAAATAGTATCGCATAACAGAGAGTATATCTTCACATTATACGATTTTAAACACAAAAAAGGCTACCGGATGTAAGATTATTATCCGATAGCCTTCTTATCTACTGTAATTTAGGTATTATTTTTTCAACCAAGCATCAATACGAGCTTCCGCTTCCACTATTTTTTCAATAGGAACACATAAAGAAGCTCTCAAATACCCTTTACCGCCCTCACCAAAGATTTGGCCCGGAGTAAAGAATACAGATGCTTCATAAAGAAGTTTATCTACAAAGGCCGGAATATCAGAAATGCCACTATTCGGTTTTGGTTTACACCAAACAAATAACCCAACTTGATCTTTACTGAATTCAAATCCTAGTTTATCTAGAATAGAGAATATCTTCTCTCTTCTATCATGATATACCTGATTTCTTTCTAAGTGCCAATCTTCCGTATTATTGAATGCTTCTATAGCTGCTTTTTGCAAACCTAAAAACATACCACTATCAATATTACTTTTCACTGTTAAAGCAGGCCCTAAATATTTAGCATCCCCAACAATCATCCCTACTCTCCAGCCGGCCATGTTGTGAGATTTACTTAGTGAATTAAATTCAATAGCTACTTCTTTAGCACCCGGAATACTCAAAATGCTAAATGGTTTCTTTTTGTTAAGTACTAAGCTATATGGATTATCAAAGCAGATAAGTATGTTTTTCTTTTTCGCAAAATCCACTACTTTCTCTAACATCTCTCTATTCGCCTCTGCTCCCGTAGGCATATGCGGATAGTTCAACCACATCATCTTTACTTTAGAAAGGTCTAAACTTTCTAATTGTTCTACAGTTGGATGCCACTGGTCTTTTTCATACAAGCTATACTTGCGAACCTTAGCACCTATCAAGGTTGTCAAAGAGGTATAAGTTGGATATCCAGGATCCGGAACTAATACTTCATCGCCCGGATTTAAGAAAGCCAACGAAACATGTAATATGCCTTCTTTTGACCCCATCAAAGGCAAAACCTCTGTATTAGGATTTAAAGTCACTCCATACGTAGTAGCATAAAAAGAAGCCATCGCTTCTCTCAATTCAGGAATACCACGATATGGTTGATAGCCGTGTGTACCTTTAGCACGAGCCGTTTCGACCAATGCATCTACCGATGCAGGTGACGGCGCTAAATCCGGACTACCAATACCAAAACTGATTACATTTTTCCCTTCTTTGTTTAAGCGGGCAATCTCTTCCAGTTTCTTTACAAAATAATATTCGCTAACAGTGTTAAGTCTATCTGCTACTGGAATAATCATGAACGAAATCTCCTTTTTTATATTCACCCAACAGGGTTAAATCTTCAACTAATGAATTAATAGCAATACTGCGTTTGAACTTTTCATAATCGGTCCATTCGCAGTCTACATAAAAACGATACGCATTCGCCTGACCAAAAACCGGTAATGATTGAATCTTAGTTAAATTCACTTCATTATCTACAATTGTTTTTAGCACATCTGCTAATGCCCCTACTTGGTTAGGTAGTCGGAAACTCAAAGTAGCTTTATTTGCTCCTTCTACTTTATGTTTTTTATCGGTAGTTAGAATAAAGAAACGAGTAAAATTTTCTTTGTACGTTTCAATACTATCTTGTTCCAATAATTTCAATCCATAAACTTCAGAGGCGTATCTACTGGCAATTGCAGCAATATCCTTTGAGTTGTTTTCTTTAATATATTTTGCACTATCCGCTGTATCATGATATTCTCTGCGTTCCCATGTAGGGTGTTGCATCAAATATTCTTCACATTGATTTAATGCCATATAATGAGACATCACGTATTTGATATTCTCTTTTTGAGTATCCGGATGCACCATGATAAATTGTTTAATTCTTAAATAAACCTCTCCTATAATTTGAAGATTATATTCTTGAATCAAAGCATAATTAGAAAGAATAGAAGCTGCAATGGAGTTTTCAATAGCCATCACTGCAAAGTCAACATTGCCATTATGTTTTAACTGTTCGCATAATTGACGAAAGCTGGAACACTCCGTGATGTTAACATTCTCTCCAAAATAATGCCTAGCGGCAATATCATGAAAAGATGCTCTTCCTCCTTGTATGGCTATATTCATGTAGTTACCTTATTATGCTTGCCAACCTTTTACTTCGTCGATGGATGGATTAGGAATCTCCAACTTCATCTTCTTTCTTAAACCACATAAGTCGTTAAACAACTTATTAGGGTTAGCAGCTTTCAATTGATCTTTAGTACTGATACCTAATTTTTGTAATAGAGGTAATAATTCCTCACGTACACCTTCAATACCGGCATCTTCAGATGCAACACCACCTGCATTGGTTTCAGGTCTCATTTGAGGGAAGAATAATACATCTTGAATAGATGGAGAATTCGTCATGATCATACTCAAACGATCAATACCAATACCTAAACCTGCCGTAGGAGGCATACCATATTCTAAAGCACGTAAGAAGTCTTCATCCAGTACCATACTTTCTGAATCACCTCTCTTACCTAACTCTAATTGCTCTTCAAATCGTTGACGTTGATCAATTGGATCATTCAACTCAGAGAAGGAGTTACAAATTTCTTTACCGTTACAGATAGCTTCGAAACGCTCTACTAATCCTTCTTTGCTTCTATGTTTCTTAGCCAACGGAGACATTTCTACCGGATAGTCAGTGATGAAAGTAGGTTGAATCAATAATGGTTCACACTTCGCTCCAAAGATTTCATCAATCAACTTACCTTTACCCATAGAGTTATCTACATCGATACCCAATTGAGAACAAGTAGCTCTTAATTGAGTTTCATCCATGTGCGTAATATCGATACCTGTAAAATGTTGAATAGCTTCAAACATAGTAAAGCGTTTCCATGGACGTTGGAAGCTAATGGTATGTTCACCCACTTTTACATCCGTAGTACCATGAAGAGCTATAGCTACTTTCTCTACCATTTCTTCTACTAAATCCATCATCCAATAGTAGTCTTTGTAAGCTACATAAAGCTCCACTTGTGTAAACTCCGGATTATGGAAACGAGACATCCCTTCGTTACGGAAGTCTTTAGAAAATTCATATACACCATCAAAACCACCTACGATTAGACGCTTTAAATACAATTCATTTGCAATACGCAAATAAAGAGTCATGTCTAATGTATTATGATGTGTTTTAAATGGACGCGCAGCAGCACCACCATACAAAGGTTGAAGAATAGGAGTTTCTACTTCTAAATATCCTTTATTGTTTAGATACTCGCGCATGGTATTTACTAAACGCGTACGTTTAATAAATGTATCTTTTACTTGAGGATTTACAATCAAGTCAACGTAACGCATACGGTAACGTTGTTCAGGATCTGTAAATGCATCGTATGTCTTTTTATTTCCTTGCTCATCTTCCACTTCTTTTGGCATTGGAAGCGGACGTAAAGCTTTTGTTAAAATCTTGAAGGAAGTAACGTGGATTGTAATCTCGCCGGTCTGTGTAGTGAATACATAACCCGTTACACCAATGATATCACCTATACCAACTAATTTTTTAAATACTTGGTTGTATAATGTTTTATCTTCATCCGGACACAAATCATCTCTACGGAAGTATACTTGGATACGACCGGTAGCATCTTGAATTTCTGCAAAGGATGCATTCCCCATAATACGACGTGTCATCACACGACCGGCAATGGAAATATTCTTATAATCAATTTTGCGTTGTTCGTAGTGGTCATGAATGTCTTTCGCATTTACATTCACTTCGAAAAGTTCAGCCGGGTATGGAGCAATACCCATGTTCAATAATTCTTCTCTTTCCTGGCGACGAACCAGTTCCTGTTCACTTAATTGCATGTCTTGTCAATTGATTTGGATTGCAAAAATACAATTTTATCTATAATTATAGAGTATAAAGTGAGTAAAGATATATTGAACAAAAAATCTGAAAATCAACCTATTAAAAAATATTCATCAAATTATTATACACCGTTCAAATTATTAGGAATCCAAGGAATTGGCTTTTACATAGAATCTCCTCCATAATACGATCGATGCCACCACCAATCCTACGGTCAATCCTACCCAAATTCCATATACTTGCCACCCTAAAATGAATCCAAAGAAAGCTCCTAAAGGAATTCCTATTACCCAATAGGATAAAAAGGCAATTAAGGACGGTGCCTTTACATCAGAAATACCGCGCAATGCTCCCATACTTGTCACTTGAATTCCATCCGATAATTGGAAGAAAGCCGTCATCCATAACAACCATCCACATATTTTAATCACTTCGGGATCTTGTGAAAATAATGCCGGTAGTATCGTATGCAGACTCACAAACATGATCGAACAAAAAGTCATAAAGATCATAACCATTCCTATAGCTGTATAACCGGCTCTCTTTAACTCCTGATGATTTTTTTGACCGTACAAATAACCAACTCTTACCGTAGCTGCAGCCGCTACCCCACTAGCTGCCATATACGTCACCGAAGCTAAGTTTAGAGCAATTTGATGGGCGGATAACTGTACTGTTCCAAACATTCCTACTAATATAGCTGCCACACTGAAAGCGGTACCTTCGAATGACATTTGAAATCCGGTTGGGTAACTTTTACCCCATACCGCTTCCAACATTAGCTTCTTAAATCTTTGAACTTTTAATAGTTGTATATACTCCTTGTAATCCCCTATGTAAAAGAAATAAATAAGGATAGCGATGGCCATGAAAACGCGTGCCGTCAACGTAGCGACAGCTACACCGGGTAATCCTAATGCAGGGAATCCATAAATTCCTTTTACCAAAACAATATTTAATGCAATATTAACTGCATTACCAATCACACTAATAACCATGGCTTGCTTGGTATGTCCCAAACCTTCTATAAACTGACGAACGATTTGAAAAATCGAAACAGGTATTACAGTCCACATGAGCAGATGAGTAAAAGCAATAGCATCATCCACTATTTCCGGAGGTTGATTTAAATAAGGAATTAAATAAGTCCCCCCATAAAGTAACAAAGTAATTAATCCTGCTACCGCAAAATTGATATAGATCGCATGATATAATATGGTGGTTATTTTTTCTTTATCATCTTCTCCATGAGCCTGCGCTATCAACGGAGTGAAGCCGTAACTCATCCCTATGTAAAACATAAAGAGAGGAAAATACATACTCAATGCCACTGTAGCAGCAGACAATGCTGCTTCGCTAATCTTCACTGCCATATAGGTATCCACTAGACCTACCATGATATGGCCCAATTGACTCAACGCAACAGGAAGAGCTAGATATAATGTATCACGAATATGTTCTTGTCTGGTCATTTGATATCAATAACACGGGCAATCATTAGAATACCTAAAGTAAGCCCGGTGAAAATAGCAGACAAAAGTAAATATTCATTTCCGGGTAATTCACCTATATACCCCATGTATTGAACTGTAAATATGATAAGCAGAAATAGATAGGCAAAAAAACCTAATACACTCAAACCTTTTGTGGTATATACTTGATACAACAAATAAACAGCAGCTATGGAGTACAACACCAAAGCCGGACGATGTATCCAAGGAGATTTAGTTAATCCAAAACTTTGTAAAAAAATAGTTAACGCCACTAAGCCCAAAATGATTTGTTGAGCTTTATTTTTTATTACTTCCACCACGTTTGTTGTTTAATATAATTCGACAAAGATACAGCCATTTCTTCATGTGTTTTTATAGTTGGGTGATAATCTTCACCGTAAGGCCCTTTTTGAGTTTGAAAGAAAAAAGGATGAACCTGCTGATTCCCTTTAGATTGGAAGTAAGCACACACCTCATTTATATTTTGTTGTACACGTGTAAAACATTTTTTTCCTTGAGGCCAGCCGTCATTTAACATAGAACCATTAGCACACACAATTTGAACTTTAGGATATAGTTGAAACAAACGTTCTACAAATTGAATATAGGTTTGGACAAAAGCTGCTTCATCCAAAGGAATATTTTTAGACTCTAGAAAATAATCATTCGTTCCCAAGTTAATCACGATAACATCAAAATTACTATAGCTATGATTCCATTTCGGACTGCTTGGATCATGTAATAACACTCGGTCAAATATTTTAGGCATCGTTTGGTTCGTATCCCCATTGAAGTTACGATACATACCTATACCGGAATAAGAGACTAACTCTACATTACTATTTAACAATCGAGCAGTCTTCATAGCATAGGTTTCATATGCATTCTCGTTTATGGCATGAAAACCTGTTAAGGGATTTGCGAGTGTTACCATATTACCATAACCACTGGTTATCGAATTACCAATAAATAAAAAACTTGGCTTCATGACACTTCTCATATCTGCCTCTTTGGAGCCATTATGCATCTTAATCCCATGAAATTTAATAGTACCAACAAAGCTCTCCGTACACTTTAACCATGATACAGTATGTAATTCTTTATCACTTCCGGATAATTTAATAGAATAAGAATGTTTTCCGGATTTCAGATACAACGTATCCGTTTTTTCGTGATCTAATGTCATCAACACCCAGTTCCATTGGGAAGAATCAGCACCCGATAAACTTTCGATTACTAAGTCAAATTGTGTGGAAGACAACGCTACATCTACCCTTGTTCCTGATATGGAATAAACGATACTTCCGTTTATCTTATCTTCATAAAATCGTCCTTGAACATTCTTAACTAATTCAGTCGCTTTATAAAAAGTACCTGTGCTGTTTCGAACGGAACTTTGGAGTATAATAACTAATAAAAATAAAAAGGTGCCCCCAGCTATTTTTTTCATTTATGATTGTTTGATTTAACTTTTGTACGACGAATTATTTCTTTGTTTATCATTTCTAATTCACGAGTAGTTTCCCCCAACACTGCTGTATTTTCTTCCGCTCTTCGAATCATATAAGGCATCACCTCTTTCAATGGACCATAAGGCAAATACTTCGCCACTTTATAACCATTTACGGATAAATTGTAGGTCAAATTATCACTCATTCCATAAAGCTGCGCAAAACCGGATTGAGTTTCGTCTTTATCATCCATTTCTATCACCGCTTTTTCAACACTTAACATGTTATGCGTAGCGATTAAAACAGCTAAATCTTGATCTAAAGCATATTCCACTGCTTCATCATACATGGCATCCGTAGCTTTTTTAGAATCATGAATCGGACTAGCGTAATTGAATTGAATGGCACGTTCTCTTTCTTTCTCCATATAAGCCCCACGTACAATTTTGAAACCCGGTTTATACTTATTTCGAATACTGCTTTCGTGAATACGAACTAAACGTTGGAAACTATCTTTTCGGTAGCATTGAATGGTCATGAAAACAATAGGAACTTCCCTATTATATTCTTCCATGGCTTCAATAAGTAGGCGATCAATGGCATCTTGAATCCAAGATTCTTCCGCATCACACATTAATCTTACATGGTTATTGGAAGCCGTCACCACCAAGGTATTAAAACGCACTTTTACACGTTCCCATTCTTCGGCTTCTTGGTCATTCAACTTCTCATTTTTATTCAATTTTTCTAATAATCCTTTTCGAGCAATTCCGGTCATTTTAAAAACCGCATACGCTACCATGGGTAAATCTTCTACTTGCTTGATTACCTTAGTCAATTCTTCGAATGTAGCGTCAAAAACCTCTTCTGATTCAGCACCTTCAACAGCAAAATCCGGAATACTTCTTACCCCGGAATAGTACATTTTCTCCATGGTAGGAATACAATCCTCCAGTGACTCTCCACCACAAAACTGTTTAAACAGGGAATTTTTTATAAGATTTTTTATAGGAAAATGGTATTTCAATGCAAAAATTAACAAAGAAGTGCCTATCTTTGTCAACTTAGGCTTTGCCATAAGACCGAATAAACGTTTCATTTGAAGTAGTTCTTCATCGGAACGGGAGGCGAAAGCGGCGGCCGTATCGTTAAAATTGATATGTTGTAACAGTTTCATTCTTGTCAATTAGAACGGAAATATACGATTCTTTGTTAAGGATAAACAGTAGAAAGAACATTATGAAAGTAGAATTAAATGTTAATCCGATTGAGGCTTGGGCTAAAACAAAACACAAGCCCTTGTTAATTGCAGGTCCTTGTAGCGCAGAGACTCCTGAACAGCTATTTGCTACTGCAAAATTATTAAAAGACCTAGGTAAAGTAGACGTTTTACGTGCTGGTATCTGGAAACCTAGAACAAGACCTAATAGTTTTGAAGGTTCCGGAGAAGAAGGTCTAAAATGGTTAGCTGATGTTAAAAAGGAATTAAACATTCCGATTGGAACAGAAGTAGCTAATCCACAACATATTGAACTTGCTTTAAAATATGACGTAGACGTTCTATGGGTTGGTGCTCGTACAACGGTATCTCCTTTTGCGGTACAAGAAATGGCTGATGCCCTTCAAGGTACTGACAAAGCGGTTCTTGTTAAAAACCCTACTCACCCTGAATTAGGTCTTTGGGTTGGTGCTTTTGAACGTTTCTACCGCGCAGGTATCCGTAACTTAGCAGCTATCCACCGTGGATTCTCTACTATTGACAAAGCTAAGTATCGTAACGTACCTACTTGGGTTATTCCTATTGAATTAAAACGTATCGCTCCACAAATTCCTATCATCTGTGATCCATCTCACATTGGCGGGAAACGTGATTTGATATTTGAAATATCTCAAAAAGCAATGGACTTAGGTTTTGACGGTTTGATGATTGAAACTCACATCGATCCGGATAAGGCATGGTCTGACGCTGATCAACAAGTAACTCCTGCTCGTTTAGGTGAAATCTTAACAGAATTGAAAGTTCGTGATGAAAACTCTTTATCTCGTGACTTCAATGATCACCTAGCTGAGTTACGTGAGAAAATCGACAACATCGACCGTGAGTTGTTAGAAATTCTTACTACTCGTATGGCTGTAGTGGAGAAAATTGGTGAATACAAAAGAGATAACAACGTAACAACTTTACAAGTTAACCGTTGGGACGAAATCATGAAAAACCGCTCTGAAACTGCTAAAAAATTAGGTTTGAACGACGAGTTTATTCAAGAAGTATTCAAATTAGTTCACGAAGAATCTATTCGTAAGCAAACTGAAATCATGAAAGCTGTTGAATCCAAAGCTTAATGATTGAAATATAATTTATTAAAGTAACAAAACCCTCAACCTTCACCGGTTGGGGGTTTGATGTTTAAAAGTAAACACATGGCTTCCGATATCATCTTTACACACGATACTGCCGACGTAGTAAAAAAATACCAACAACGTTATTCTAAGTCGCTAGTTATCGTAGATGAAAACACTGAAAAATACTGTTTACCTAAAATAGCTCATCTATTTTCTCCTGAGTCAATTATTCGAATTCAAAGTGGCGAAGAGAATAAGCATTTAGGAACATGCGAACTTATTTGGTCTTTCATGACGGATGCTGAATTAGATCGCAAAGCGGTAATTTTTAATTTAGGTGGTGGCGTTATCGGAGATATGGGTGGATTCAGCGCAGCTACCTATAAACGCGGAATCGATTTCATCCAAATTCCTACTACTCTTCTATCTCAAGTGGATGCTAGTGTGGGAGGGAAACTCGGTGTCGACTTTAAAGGATTTAAAAACCATATCGGTGTATTCAAAGAACCGATTGCTGTCATTATTGATGACCAATTTTTACAAACACTGCCTTTTGCAGAACTAAGATCCGGCTTTGCTGAAATCATCAAACACTGCCTCATTGCTGATGCCGGTAAGTGGAATGAAATAAAAAACACAACGGACATTTCTAAATTCAACTGGTTGGAATTAGCACAACACTCCGTTGCTATCAAAGATAAAATCACTAAAGAAGACCCTACTGAAAAAGGTCTTCGAAAAATATTAAACTTTGGCCACACTATAGGTCATGCAATTGAAACCTATTTCCTAAACCAACCGGGTAAACGTTTGTTACACGGCGAAGCGATAGCTATAGGCATGATTGCTGAAGCTTATTTGGCAGAAGTAAAAGGATTTATTTCTCGTTCCGATGTGCAGGAAATCGAGCAGTACATATTAGCCATTTATGGCAAAGTAACTATCGACCCGGCTACCATCGAAGAAATGATTGACTTAACTCATCAAGATAAAAAGAATGAACACGGTGCTGTTCTTTATTCTCTGTTAAACAAAATTGGAGAAGCCAACTTCAATATTTCAGCGAATAGAGTAGAAACTCGTGCCGCTATAGAATATTATGTCCAACTCAACAACTGATGTTATGGAAGTATTCCATTTACAACATCCAAGCAAACAAGTTAAAGGCTCCGTTACTCCTCCTGCATCTAAAAGTGAGAGTAATCGAGTATTAGTTATTGATGCGATTACAGGACGCCAATCTAAATTAGAGAACTTGTCTAACGCACGTGACACCCAAACTATGATTCGCTTATTAGATTCTGATAGCAATCCGGTATGGGATGTATTAGATGCAGGTACAACTATGCGCTTCTTAACTGCTTTTAGCGCTATCAATGGCAAAAGCAGAGAAATGACAGGTACTGCACGTATGAAACAACGTCCTATCAAATTATTGGTCGATGCTTTACGTGAATTAGGTGCAAATATAGAATACAAAGAAAATGAAGGCTTCCCTCCTTTATTGATTCATCCATTCAAGCCGGAACAAGCTAAGACAGATAGAATCCAAATCAAGGGAGATGTATCTTCACAATACATCACTGCCTTATTAATGATTGCTCCTGTCTTACCTAAAGGTTTAACGCTAGAATTATTAGGGCATGTAGGTTCAAAGCCATATATCAGTATGACTTTGCGTTTGATGGAAAAATTTGGAGTTACTTCCAACTGGAATCGCGACACTAACGTGATTACTATTTCTCATCAATCCTATAAAGCTACACAACACAAAGTTGAATCCGACTGGAGTGGCTCTAGTTACTGGTTCAGTATGGTAGCTTTGGCACAGGAAGCAGAGTTGCAATTAAACGGCTACGTAAAAGATTCCCTTCAAGGTGACAGCGCTATCGTTGATATCATGGATCAACTAGGGGTTCACACTGAATACAACACTGAAGGTTTACGACTAACTAAAAAAGCCATTGCTTCTTCTTTCAATTGGGATTTTACAGATTGTCCGGACTTAGCACAAACCATTGCAGTAGTTTTAGCAGCCAAAGGAATGGAAGGTACTTTAAGCGGATTACAAAGTTTACGCATTAAAGAAACTGATCGTATAGCAGCTATTCAAAATGAATTAAAAAAATTCGGCGCAGACATGATTGAAATTGAGAAGGATGTTACATATAAAGTAATTCCGGGAGCTTTCAAGGTGAATGGCCAACAAATACATACTTATGAAGACCATCGTATGGCAATGGCATTTGCTCCATTGGCCTTACTAGGGAAAGTATCCATAGAAGAACCTTCTGTAGTGAATAAATCTTACCCGGACTTCTGGACAGACTTGAAAAAATTTGGATTTACTTTCTAAATAAACAATGAGTCCCAACGTTATCTATCGTTGGGACTTTTATTTTTTGGGGAAAGCTTACCCACCTTAAAAATAAATATATCCCTACCTTGTTTTTTTAATTGTATTATTTCTATATTTCGAAATCTGTAGCAAATCTGAAGGAACGCTTCAATACTAGCTAAAGCACACCAACACTCCCTTTTAACAATGCACCCACGAACATCTATAAAGATGGTCAAACTTAGTACAATTCTAATAATGACATGGAATCTGCTATGTTTTACCCAAGTTTACGCACAACCGGCACTTAATCCGGATTCAGCAGTATCCAAAGCTTTAGTAAATTACCCTCAAATCAAAGCGGCTAATCTAGCTGTAGAACAACAAAGCCTATTAAAACCAGCCGGCTTTAACCTATACAGTCCCGAATTTTTATTTCAAGCACCAACCGGTGATGAACAACGTCTAGGTATCATGCAACGTTTTGACTTCCCAACGGTGTACTGTCAACAAATGAAATTACAATCTGCTGCCACACACGTGAGCGAAAGCCAACGTGACATTAGTGTCAACATGTTAAAATATAGCGTACGTAATGCTTATATCGAATTTCAATATTGGTATGAGACACAAGCTATCTTAAAACGTTTCGATTCTATTCTTTCTGATTTAGTTTCTATCAACGAAGTTCGTTATAGAGTAGGTCAAATCTCCAACTTGGAAAAAATTAACGGGGAAGCTAAATACAAAAACTTACGATTCAATCTACTTCAGGCAGAAGCGGAAGTAACTAAAGCTAGAAAACAATTACTTGTGTATATGGGTGTGTTAGAAGATTCTCTAATGATTCCACAAGGAAAAATGATGAAATTAGATTCATTAGCTATTATTGAAAAAGACAGTGGCAATTTTTACAACAACCCACTACTTCAATACTATCAAAATCAAATTGATTATTCTCGCAGACTGCATAAGGTAGAACGCCACCGTAGCTTACCGGGATTAGTTGTTGGGTATCTTAATCAAGCTAGCCCTAACACTGAAACCTACTATCGTTTCCAATATGGTGTTACATTACCTATTTGGTTTTGGCAATACAATGCTCGTATTCGTTCCGCTAAAAAAGGTGTAGAAGTTTCGGAAGCACACGCTCGTACAGGTACATACCAACTAAATAGTGAGTATTACCAAGCACAAGCTCGTTATCGCCAGTACTATGAAGGTTTAAGATTTTACGAAGAAGCAGGTTTATTACAAGCAGCTGAAGTATTAAAATCAGCAGCTACAAGTTATCGCCTGGGAAGCATTGGATATTATGCTTATTTAATGAACATCGAACAAGCCTTTACAATTGAACGCAACTACTTGGAAGCACTTAAAAATTACAACCAATCTATTTTATACATCAACTACTTAAAAGGAGAATTATAATTCTTTATGAAATTCATTGATTCAATTATCTCCTTTAGTGTTAAAAACCCGGTACTAATTGGTATCATGGTTTTTGTCCTAGTCATTTGGGGAAGTATATCACTAGTAAAACTCCCTATCGATGCTGTACCGGACGTAACATCTAATCAAGTAGACATTCTAACTAACAGTCCAAGTTTAGCTACAACTGAAGTAGAGCGTTTTATTACGGCTCCCATCGAGCAGCAAATGGCAAACATTCCTAAGCTACAAGAGGTACGTTCTATCTCTCGATTCGGAATGTCTGTAGTACGTTTAGTGTTTGATGACGACAAAAATATTAACGAAGCACGTCAGCAAGTATTTGAGCGATTAGCTTCGGTAGATATTCCGGAAGAATTAGGAAAACCTGAAATGGGTCCTGTTACCACAGGTTTAGGTGAAGTTTACCAATACGTACTTCGTCCTAAAGACCCTACCGATAAATCATTCGACTTAATGGAAATTCGAACTATCCAAGATTGGAATGTCCGAAGAAAACTTTTAGGTATTCAAGGTATCGCCGAGATTAATACGTTTGGTGGTTACAAAAAAGAATACCAAGCCTTCATCAAACCGGACCGAATGAAATCACTGGGTGTTACGATTGATGAATTATATCACGCATTAAAAACCGGGAATAGTAATACAGGTGGTTCTTATATTGAAAAAGATAACAAAGCATATGTCATACGTGGTATTGGTTTAGCCACATCATTAGAAGATATTGGTAAAACCGTAATTAAAGTACGCGACAAATCTCCTGTCTTAGTAAAAGACGTGGCAGATATTAGCTATGGATATCCTGTAAGAAACGGAGCTGTTACCATGAATGGCAATGGTGAAGTAGTAGCCGGTATCATCATGATGTTAAAAGGCGAAAATGGTTATGATCTAATCAATCGCTTAAAAGGTAGAATCAGTGAAATCAAAGCTGGTCTTCCGGAAGGAATCGTCATGGAATCTTTCATTGATAGAGAACAATTGATTTCTAGAGCAATTAAGACCGTAGCAACTAACTTAATTGAAGGTGCATTAATAGTAGTGGTAGTAATATTAGTATTCCTAGGAAACTGGAGAGCTTCGTTACTAGCAGCATCGGTTATTCCATTATCTATGATGTTTGCTTTCGGAATGATGGTTCAAACAGGTGTAGTTGGAACATTAATGAGTCTTGGAGCGATCGACTTTGGTCTTTTAGTAGACCCGGCCATTATTATTGTAGAATCGGTGGTAATGTATATGGCATTGAAACTTAATTCTTACTCTAAGTCACATAATATCGACTATCGTAGCAAGCAGTTGTTAGTTATTGATGCTGCTTCAGAAGTTAAGCGATCCGTGATTTTTGGTGGACTTATTATTCTTATTGTATACTTCCCAATATTAACCCTTACAGGTATAGAAGGAAAAATGTTCTCCCCTATGGCCAAAACTGTAGCGTTTGCTATTGCCGGAGCTATTTTCCTTGCCATTACATACGTACCTATGATGGCTGCTTTAATATTAAAACCTGATCCTAATCATGGTCATAGCTGGTCTGAAAAAATCGTAGACAAAATCTATGAAACGATAGAGCCGGTTGTCGATTACAGTATCGCATATAAAAGAGTTACTGTAGCTATAGCTCTGTTAATTCTAATAGGTGGAGGATTCGGTTTTTCGAAAATAGGTGGCGAATTCATTCCTAAACTTCAAGAAGGTGATTTTAATATTGAAATGAATTTACCGGTAGGAAGTTCCCTAACAGAATCGATTAAATTATCTCAAAAAGTACAATCGGATTTATTAAAAGAATTTCCTGACGAGATTAATAAAGTAGTTTGTAAAATAGGTACTACTGAAATTCCGATGGATCCTGCTCCTCTAGAGACTCAAGATATCGTAGTTAATTTAAATCCTAAGGAACAATGGACGAAGGCACATTCCCAAGAAGAACTTGGTGACTTAATAGCCGACTTTCTTAATAAATATCCGGGAACAATCATCTCTGTACAACAACCCATTGAAAACCGTGTAAACGAGTTAATGTCCGGTGCGAAAACAGATGTAGTGGTTAAATTATACGGAAATGAAATTGACACCTTAATGTCATTAGCTAAACGTATTACTTATATCATTAAAACGGTAGATGGTGCTACAGATATCCAAGGTATCAAAGCTTACGGATTACCTCAAATCAACATTCGATATGATCGAAATCAATTAGCTTTTTATGGTATTACAGTAGAGCAAGTAAACTTTGCTATCCAAACTGCTTTTGCCGGAGCTACAGCGGGTATTATCTACGAAAAAAATAAACGATTCGATTTAACGCTTCGTTTATCCGGTTCTGATCGTGGATCCATAGAAAACATCCAAGGATTGCTAATCAGCGATAGCCAAGGCAGACCTATCCCACTTTATCAATTAGCAGACATTACTACTAAAGTCGGATATTCTGAAATTCGACACGAAAGTATGCAACGAATGATGAACGTTGGTTTTAACGTTCGTGGTAAGGATATGTCTTCTGTAGTAAATGACTTAAAAGTGCAAATCGATAAATCCATTTACATTCCATATGGATATCAAATAAAATATGGCGGTGAATTTGAGAACTTCGAACGTGCAACAGCCAGACTTGCAGTAGTATTACCTATCTCACTATTAATTATTCTACTATTGTTATACATGACCTTTAACAACATGAAGGATAGTTTACTAATCTATGCTGTAGTTCCACTATCAGCAGTAGGTGGTGTATTCTCCTTGTTATTACGAGACATGAACTTTAGTATCTCTGCAGGTGTTGGCTTCATTGCCTTGTTTGGTATAGCCGTACTAAATGCCATCATGTTGGTAAGCCGTTTCAATGCATTGAGACTCGAACGCAATACTGATATTGTTGCTTGTGTAAAGGAAGGTTTAAAAGAAAAATTCAGACCAGTACTTCTTACATCTATGGTTGCGGCTTTAGGATTCATTCCAATGGCTATTTCTAAAAGTGCCGGTGCTGAAGTTCAAAAACCATTAGCTACAGTAGTTATTGGTGGTTTATTTACGGCTACCATCTTAACATTATTTGTACTTCCTGTACTCTACATCATCTTCAATTCGAATTCCAAAACTACTACAACCCAACAGCCTTCATAATTATATGCGACCATATTATATCATAACATTATTCAGTCTTCTGTTTATAAATTGTACAGATGACAGTAACCAAGGTCCAAAAGAAATATCTTTTCAAGATGGTACTTTAACCATTTCAGAATCCAAGCTTAAAAATCTGGAGATCGTATTAATAAAACCTGAAATAAAGGCCTTACAAACCTTCTTACACTTCAATGGTAAAATAAAAGCATTACCCAATTACAGTGCTAAAGTAAGTAGTAACATTGATGGCAAAATTGACAATGTATATGTACGCGAGGGAGACTATGTAAAACAAGGTCAACCACTCATTTCCTTAAGCAGTATGCATCTGATTGAATTGCAAGAACAATACTTGACAGCCAAATCAGAAGTAGATTTCATGACCATCGACTTTGAACGCCAACAAGAATTAAAGAGAAATAACATCGGTGCTTTGGCTGAATATCAAATTGTAGAAGCTAAATACAAAGCAGCTATCAGTAAAGAAAAATCCATTCGAGCTAAACTGGAGTTGTTAGGCATTAATGTAAATGATTTGTCTGATCCATTAAAATCAAAAATCACTACAACGCTTTATATAAAAGCTCCTATAAGCGGTTATATATACTCCTTCCCTGTTTCTGTAGGTATGTTAGCTACTCCGGAAACTATTATCGCTCAAATCATCGACAATCAACATTTACATGCTGAAATATATGTTTACGATAAAGACATTAATTTAATTAAAGAAGGACAAAAAGTACAAATTGATTACGTAAACTCTAGTTACCAAAACTCAGTAGGGACTGTCATTTCAATTGACAGAGTAATTGATGAAGTTACCAAAGCGATTACCGTTCATATTATCTTCGAAGCTCCGGATGATCATTTAGTATTACCTGATATGACTATTCGCGCCATCATTGAATACTCCGGAAATCAAAGTGCAGGATATGTAGTTCCTAATAGTGCTTTATTACAAGAAGAAGATCAGATATACATCTTCACAGCATCTTCTAATCATGGTGACAGTATTGCTATTAAAAAAGTAAAAGTTTCTTTAGAAGATAGAAATGATAAAGAAACAGAAATTAAAGTATCCAATGAATTACCTCAAAACTTCTATGTGATTAGCAGTAACGTGTCTGCCATTGAAGTGGAAAGAAAGAAATTTATTACTGAATAAAAATAGAACAACTGAATAAAAAAAGCCTCCCGATACTTATCGGGAGGCTTTTTTTATTCTCCTTCCGGAACATATGCCGGATCATAAGTCTTTTTCATCTGCCCTGACTTCACATCATTAATGAATCGCTTCCATGCAAAAGGGTTGGTTAATGATAAAGTAGGATTCATATATTGATTCTGCGTATAAAGAGCTTGTTGGTTCATATAATATCTATAATTCATAGAACTACTAGCCCCCATATTCGACATCACTCTTCGTAATACTTGTTCATTTAAATTACCATTCATATTATCTAAATCCTGACGTGGTAAATTAAGCGCCACAAATGCCTGCTTAAACAATTGCTCCGTAGGCCATGGTGTAATTTCAACCGTAGGTAGGTAGATAGTATCTTGATAAATTTCAATAATCACCGATAATTTTTCCGATACGGTGGGAGGTATAATAAACGACTTTTCTTTATAACCCAATGATTTAATCAAAATCGTATCCCCTGTCAACGTAGGCATGGAAAAATACCCCACCCCATTAGACATGGTACCTCTACCTTCTTTAGGTACATAAACATATACGCCCGGAACACCGTAGGCACTATCTCCACTCACTATAATACCGGTAAACTGTACCACTTTACGTGGCACTACTTGTGTAGTTTGGGCAGCTAAAGGCAATGCCGCAAGCAACCAAACCAGACCAAATAACCGGAAAATCAAACTTTTCATTCCCCCAAATTACTCCTTTTTTTTGGCTTTACATTACCCATGTAAAGTATTAACTCGTTCTTTAATATTTTCACTATATCTATATAACAACAAAATGTCCAAAAAAGTGTATATTCGGATAGCCAAATATGCCATTATCGGAATCAAATCCCTCCCTTTCATATTCCGCTAAGCTTTTCAAAGCCTTAGGGGATGAGTCTCGATTACGTATTCTCCATCTGATTTTGGTTACTGAAGAAATGTGTATTTCAGATTTAGAAATCATATTAGACTATTCTCAAACTAAAACATCCAGGCATTTAGCTTATTTAAGAAACTTTGGAGTGGTTGAATTCAAAAAAATTGACCAATGGGTATATTATCATATCTCACCGGAGTATTTATCTCTTATTCAAAACTTCTTTCTATGGATTGGTAAAGAGTCCATATTATATAAAGATTTATTAGAATATAGAACACTGTATACTAACAACGAATTAGCCGTACGCAAACTACATATCAGTAGAAAAGAATTTAAACTACCTGAACTCTAAAAATATGAAATATAAAAAACACGTATTCGTCTGTACCAACCAGAAACCGGATGGTAAAAAATGTTGTGGAGAAGCTACTGGAATGGCTTTAGTTGATTTGTTTAAAAAAGAAATCAAAGATAGAAATCTACAAATAGATATTCGTGCACAACGTGCCGGATGTTTTGATGTATGTGCACATGGCCCTGCTGTAGTTGTATATCCGGAAGGCATTTTCTATGGACATGTACAACCGGAAGATGTAAACGAAATCATTGAATCCCATTTAATCAATGATCAACCGGTAGAACGATTAAAATTACCATTTTAATGAAAGTTTACTCCACTATTTTCTTTGATTTAGATCATACCCTTTGGGATTTTGATAAGAACTGTGCAGAAACGCTTTCTGAACTCTACGACCATTATCAATTACATCAGTATGATTTCAAAGTTGAGCAATTTCAAAAAACCTATCGATACGTTAATGATACGATGTGGGAAGGATATCATCGAAATGAAATTACTCAAGAAGAACTACGTACCGAACGATTTAAGCGAACGTTTGAAATGTTAGGAGTAAAACCATTATTAGTACCGAACTACATTGATAAACATTTCATAGAGTTATGCCCAACTAAGCCTCACTTACATGATCAAGCAATTGAAGTGCTACATTACTTGAGAGATAAAAATTATAAAATGCATATTCTTACCAATGGTTTTCCGGAGACTCAATGGGTAAAGATGAAACACTCCGGACTTGAGCCTTTTTTCGAAGAATTAATCCATTCTGCTATGTCAGGCTACAAAAAACCGGACATCAATATGTACAACTTTGCTCTACAAAAAACCAATAGTGAAGCCGGTAGTACCATCATGATTGGTGATGATTTAAATGCTGATGTATTAGGTGCTAGAGATGCAGGACTTGGGCATGTATTTTACAACCCACATAAAAAATCACACGACTCTACTATAGACCACGAAATTCATCATTTGGCTGAACTTAAAAATATTTTATGAACCAACCGTTGAATGAACCAATTCTTGATTATTTAAAAGGTAGTAAGGAAAGAAGTCTTCTTGAATCTACCATTAAGGACTTATCAGATAAAATCATTGATATCCCTATGTATATAGGGAATCAAAAAATTACTACATCTGTAAAAAAAACAATTCATCCTCCACATCAACATCAATCTACTTTAGCTACTTTTTCAGAAGGGGATAAATCTCAAGTAGAGCTAGCTATTACAGCAGCACTTGATGCTAAGCAAGCATGGATGAATAAATCCATAGAGGAACGATCCTCCATTTTTCTTAAAGCAGCAGACTTACTCTCAACAAAATATAGGGCACTTATCAATGCTGCCACTATGTTGGGACAATCTAAGAATGTATATCAAGCGGAAATTGATTCGGCGTGTGAGCTGATTGATTTCTTTCGATTCAATGCCTATTATGCATTACAAATCCAACAAACTCAACCCTTCTCTCCTAACGGCATTCAGAATGAATTAGAGTATCGCCCATTGGAAGGTTTTGTAGTTGCTATTACACCTTTTAATTTCACGGCAATTGCAGGTAATCTACCTTCCGCACCTGCTATCATGGGCAACACGGTAGTATGGAAGCCGGCGTATACCCAAATATACGCAGCACATTTTACCATGGAAATTTTGTTAGAAGCAGGACTACCACCCGGAGTAATTAATTTGATTTATGTAGATGGACCAGTATTGGGAGAAGTCTGTTTCACCCATCCGGAATTTTCCGGATTACACTTCACCGGAAGTACTAAAGTATTTAATCAAATACAACACACTATACAATCTAATAGTCATCTATATAAAAACTACCCTAAGATTGTAGGAGAAACCGGAGGTAAAGATTTCGTCTTAGTACATCCAAAAACAAATATTAAAGCAGTTGCTACCGCACTCATTAGAGGAGCATTCGAGTATCAAGGTCAAAAATGCTCTGCTGCTTCTAGGGCTTATATTCCAGCTTCGATATGGGCTGAATTATGGGCAACCATGAAACTTTGGTTGGATGAAATCACGATAGGTTCGGTAACAGAATTTCAACACTTCATGAATGCAGTAATTGACCAAACTGCTTTTAATAAAATCACAAGCTATATCGAGTATTGCAAAAATAATTCAGATGCTGAAATCATTTACGGTGGTACCTATAGTGATGAAGTAGGTTATTTTATTCAACCTACTATAGTCCTTACTAAAAATCCTAAGAATAAAACAATGGTTGAGGAAATCTTCGGACCAGTGTTAACCATATATATATACCAAGATTCGGACTTCGATTCCGTTTTAGATTTAGTCAATGCATCCACTGCTTTTGCTTTAACCGGAAGTATTTTCAGTGATGATGCAAGTGTAATTGAGAAAGTAAAAAACAAACTACAGTACGCTGCGGGGAATTTTTATATCAATGATAAACCAACCGGAGCGGTAGTAAATCAACAACCATTTGGTGGTGCCAGAAAATCCGGAACCAACGATAAAGCAGGTTCAATCTATAATTTAACTCGATGGATTAGTCCGCGTACAATTAAGAGAAATCTAGCACCACCTGAAAACCCTTTTTACCCATATATGAAATAAAAAATCCCCACCGGCAAATAGCTAGTGGGGATTTTTTTAATATTATTTCTACCAATTAGATACCGGAATCTAATGATCCGTTATTACCTACTGCAGAAGGATCTTTAGGATCCGGACCATATTCGTTAGGACCTTTATCACCTTCAGTTAAAGCTAAAATTAAATTGTAAATAGGGATTAACATAAACCAACCACTTTTGCCTACATCATGTGCACGTCTAATAGCAACAGCGATACCAGGAATTAATACCCCTAAAGAATAAAGGTAAGACAACTCAGGAATACCAATAATCCCGCAAATAAACCCTACTGCCATAGAGATTAAAACATTGAAGAAAAAGAAGTACCAATACTCTGATCTACGAGCTCTACCATCAAATACCGCGTAGTTTTTTAATACATGTAAATAATAATTCATAAAATTAGATTGTGTTATGTGTAAAAACTCACCAATCGTTGTGAGACAAACGTAGATAAACTTAATTATTTTTTTTCAATGTACGGTTGATTTTGAGAAAAAATTCATCACAAAAACACCGGCAACAATTAAAGTTATTCCTATTACAGCAGGTATATCTAAACTGTGCTTAAAATATACAACCGAGACTAATGCTGTCAGTACAATGCCTAAACCACCCCAAATAGCATAAGCTATTCCTAATGGAATCAATTTTAACGCTTGTGAAAAGAAGAATAAGCAAGCTATATAAGCTACTATTGTGATTAATGTTGGGAATAGCTTCGTAAAACCGTTGGAAGCATTCATAAAACTAGACCCTAAAACTTCAAGCACAATTGCTAAACCTAACAATACATATTTCATGATTAATTCTCCTTTACTGTAATCTTTTACGCTTTACTAATATTTTAGCTCTATAAGGTTAAATAGCATATCAAAACCATTCTTTCAACACTTCCAAACCCATTCCACGAGAGCCTTTCAGCAATACAGTTGCATTAGAGTATTTTTGATCTTTAACATACTCAATCAAAGCATCCTTAGTTTCAAAATACAGAGCTGTTGAATTAATCTTTTTTGCTTCTGCCATCCATTTCCCACAAAGTAATACTTTATCAAACTTACTTTGATTCAATAAATCACCTAACAAAGCATGTTCCTTGGCACTATCTGCGCCTAGTTCAAACATATCTCCAAGAACTGCTATCTTATTAGAAAAAGAAGATTGATTAAAATTCTCTATTGCTGCTTTCATCGATGATGGATTGGCATTATAACAATCCATAATCAATGTATTCTTATCTGTCTTTAATATTTGAGATCGATTATTGGTTGGATTGTATTCACGAATAGCTTGATTTGCATCTTTAGCATCTACTCCAAAATATTTTCCAATACACAAAGCTGCTACTATATTATCATAGTTATACGCACCCGCCAAATGAGAAATGACTTCTTCTCCGTTTTCCGCTTTGAATCTTACTACTGGATTTGAGTCTATAAATGTAGCTTGGTAGTAATCTCCCGGATTAGCATAAGTAATCGGTTCTTTTAAATTAGTTATGCTTTTCAAGGTCTCATTGGTAGAATGTAAAAAAACTTTACCTCCTGTAGCATTCAGATAATGATATAATTCACCCTTCCCTTTTTTTACTCCTTCAATACCGCCAAATCCCTCTAAATGTGCTTTGCCAATATTCGTAATCAATCCAAAATTAGGTTCCGCATATTGACAGTAGCTTTCAATTTCTTTCTGATGATTAGCCCCCATTTCAACCACTGCCAATTCTATATCCTTTGTCAGAGACAATAGTGTCAATGGAATACCAATGTGGTTATTTAAATTACCTATGGTTGCATAGGTTTTATATTTTTTACTCAACACTGCATTCACTAATTCTTTGCTGGTAGTCTTTCCATTAGAACCAGTAATCGCAATCACCGGTATATTTAACGTACGACGGTGTAAGCGTGCCAATTGTTGTAACGCAGTCAACACATCTTCTACTAACAAACATTTATCTGACACCTTATATGCTTCTTCATCTATCACCACATAAGCAGCCCCAGCCTCTAAGGCTTGTGTAGCAAATGTATTACCATTGAAGTTGGCACCTTTCAACGCAAAGAAGATGGAGTCTTTTTCAATCTTTCTAGTATCCGTACTAATTTTAGGATACTGTAAAAAACAATTATAAAGAGACTCTAAGGAAGTAAATGATTTCATGATTGTATGGTAAAAGTATCCGCATCTAAATAAGCCGGAAATTTCTTTCTATATTCTTCTAATTTATTTTTACTTAAAGTAATGGTTTCGACAGCCCCTTTAGATCCTAAATCTAAAAGAATCTCCCCATCAAATTGTACTACTCTACTATCACCTGCATATGGCAAGTTTTTCCCATCTGTGCCAATCCGATTTACTCCAATTACATAAGCTAAATTTTCAATGGCACGCGCCTGTAGTAAGGTTTTCCATGCTAAAGCACGAGGTGCCGGCCAGTTTGCTATATATATTGCAGCATCATACGCTTGATTTTTATTTCTGGACCAAACCGGAAAGCGTAAATCGTAACAAATAAACGGAGCAATTTTCCATCCCTTCACCTCCAGTATTAAGGTGTCATTCCCCGCAGTATAAGTTAAATGCTCTTCTCCCATTCGGAACAGATGTCGCTTGTCGTACACCTCATATTTCCCATCCGGATGAAAGGCAATTAAACGATTATAAAACTGATTCTTCTCTTTTACTACATAACTACCCAAGATACAAGCATTGAATCGTTGACTCATTTGCTTCAACCATTTAAACGTATCCTGATTCATCAACTCGGCCACTTTGGATGCCTCCATCGTAAATCCGGTAGTAAACATTTCAGGTAATACAATCAAATCGGTGGTAGTAATTTCACTTAATTGTTCTTCCAGCATGGCTCTATTCGCCACGGGATTTTCCCAATACAATTCGGTTTGAACTAAAGTGATTCGGATATCTGACATAAGATTTCTCCCGCTTGTCTTAAAGTATTTTCATTTTTAGCAAAGCAAAAACGAAGCACTTTATTATTGGTCGTATCTTGATAAAAAACAGAAACAGGTATAGAGGCTAATTTATATTTTTCGGTTAACAATTTTGCTAACACCACTTCCTCTTCCTCTGAAAAAGAAGCATAAGACAATAACTGAAAATAGGTTCCGTAAGAAGGGAGTACTTCCCATTTAGAACCTTTGATTTGATTTGTTAGAAAATCTCTCTTCTCTTGAAAGAAGCTAGACAATCCATCTATTTTATTCGACTGACGAATTGCTTTTGCCACTGCATACTGAAATGGAGTCGCTGCAGCAAACGTATTATACTGATGAACTTTTCTAAATTCTTTTGTTAAATATTCCGGAGCAATACAATACCCCACTCTCCAACCGGTCACATGAAAGGTTTTCCCAAAAGAACCGATAACAAAACTACGTTCTCTTAATTGAGGGAATTGCAAGGCTGAATAATGCACTTTATCATCAAACGTGATGTGTTCGTACACTTCATCACTTAACAACCAAAGGTTATTTGAAACAACTAGTTTTTCTAAATGAAGCATATCTTCTTTACTCACCATACTCCCTGTAGGATTATGTGGTGAATTCAGAATTACTAATTTGGTTTTGGAATTAATAGCATCTTCCACTTGATCCCAAGGAATAGAAAACTCCGGAAACTGTAGTGGAATAAATTTAGGAACACCACCCGCCAATAAAATAGCCGGTAGATATACATCAAATGCAGGTTCAAAAATAAGAACTTCATCTCCCGGCTTCACAATAGAAGTGATAGCTGTGAAGCAGGCTTCTGTGGCACCACAAGTAATGGTAATTTCAGTTTCAGGGTTTACTTGAAGAAACGTTCTTCTATAAATATCTTCCGCATGAGCCAAACGTAAATCATACCAACCCGGCATAGGTGCGTATTGATTTTTCCCGGACATCATTGCTTCGGTCACCCACTCTACCATTTCCGGATCTAATGGAAAATCAGGAAACCCTTGAGCAAGATTCACCGCACCGTGTTGTTGAGCTAAAGCCGACATCACCGTGAATATGGTAGTTCCCGTATTCGGCAATTTAGAAGCAACTCCGGTGGTTAAAGACATATTATTTCTTTAGAGGGAATTTCATTCGGTAGGAAACATCACATATACCTTTGCTGATATTAGTAAGTTTACCTTTTAACAATCTTTTTTTCAATCCGGTTAAGTGATCTACAAATAGAACACCTTCGATATGATCATATTCATGTTGAATTACTCGAGCAGTTAAGCCGTCAAATTCTTCCACTTGTTCTTTCCAATCCGTATCGAAGTAACGAACTCGAATATTCTCCGGACGGAAAACATCTGCACGTACACCCGGGATACTTAAACAACCTTCTTCGTAAGCCCACTCATCACCCCACTCTTCTTCTACTACAGGATTGATAAATACTTTTTTCACTCCGGCTTCTTCTTCATCCTCAAAAGCCGTACTATCAATAACGAACATTCGAATGCTTAACCCTACTTGTGGTGCAGCCAAACCAACTCCACGAGCATGGTACATTGTTTCAAACATATCTTCGGCAATTTGTACTACGTCCAAAGAACCTTTTTCTATATCTGCCGCTTTCTTTTTCAATACAGCATCACCAATGGCAACAATAGGGTAAATCATGAATCAGTAAAATCAATATTCTACCAAATATACAAAAAAATAAGCCCAAAAGGGCTTAAAACGAGATTTTATAGAGGTTGAGGCGGCCTAATAGCCTTCTGTTCCAAGTAAGATTGTAGGATAATGGTGGCACTGATTTTATCTACTGTGGCCTTATCACGACGGGCTTTTTTATTTATACCTGAATCTATCATCGTCTGAAATGCCATGGAGGAGGTAAAACGCTCATCCACTCCATAGATGGGTATATCAGGAAATGTACCTTTTAGTTGAGTTATAAACTTTTGAACAGCAGCCGCATTGGAGGAATCTTCATTAGAAAGTGTTTTGGGAATACCCACTACAAAAGATTCTACTTTCTCCGTCTGAATGTATTTAGATGTAAATGTGATTATCTGAGGTGTATCAATAGTATCCAATGCAGAAGCTATCATCTGAAGCGGATCCGTAACTGCTACTCCCACCCTTTTTTTACCATAATCAAATGCCAATATTCTTGCCATTAATTCCAAGAAGACATCATCTTCAATTTCTCTGTGATAGATTTCTCTAATTCTAAAGCTTTAGGGAATAAAATTTCATTTTCGATTTTAGCATGTAGCATTAAATCATTTTCTAATGATTGTAATTCTCTATACAGTACTTTCAAATGTATAGAAGGAACTTCCGGAGAATAGTTATTAGTAATATCTCTGATACCATCCATTACATCATCATCCGAACTATGCTCTAACGCATAATCACTAATAGATTTTTTATCAAAATTACGTAACACTTTTTGAGAATGAGCATCGCCTTTGTCCGCTTTATTCATCATTAATATATAATGGAATAAAGAATCTTCTTCATCATATATGTGACGAATAAAGTCTTCTACAAAGTAAGGGAAGATCAATTTTAAATCTTTATCAGTTTTCAACTCTTCTACCGGTAAATCTTGAATTAGACCTGCAATATATGGCAGACGTTGTTTGATATATGTAAAGTGTGCGTGTTTTAGATATTCAATAATTAAATCAACTGAGTAGGTACGTAACAAATCCGGACCAATCACCGATTCACTACGAATAGATTCTAAATGTTTTACAAATACTTCCTGTTTGATACCTTTTGAGGCGCACAATTCAGCTAGGGTACTTTCTGAATAATTATAGAATTTGATTCCAAAAAAATGTAGGGCGTGTGCTACTACATAATCCTTATCTACTAACTCTTGTATTTTAAGTGCGGATGTGAAGGTCATAAGTATTTGTAGTTTAGTGTATAAGAATAAATATACAGAATAGAGCTACCCTAACCAATGACATTTCTCATTTATGTAATTGAATGTGGAAAAGATACCGATACTACTATAATCCTAGTAGTATTTTTTGATTAAAAAGTCAGTTGCAAGGTCAAAAAGACACTACGTCCATCCGATGGTAAAATACCAGGTCCCGGATACCCTTCTGCACGACGGGTAAAATACATGGCATTCATCAAATTATTTACACCGGTTACCGCTGTGATTTTCTTATAAGAATACTCAATGGACCAATCCCAAACGGTATAAGATGGTATAAGCCCCACCACGGCATTAGGAACTACAGCGGTGGTATTGGTAGCATCAGAATACTGTTGAGACAAATAATTCATTTGAAGAATGGTTCTCCATGTTTTGAATTTGTAAGTTAATCCCGAACGATAGTTTAACGTTGGAACATATTCTACTTTATTACCTCTATATGCAGACTGCTCACTGGAAACGTATACCGCATCAATCAAAGCTACATTATTAAACCACGAAAAACGAGTTAAGGATTCTTTGTTAAACAATTTCGCAAAGTCTAATTCCATAAACATTTCTACACCTAAGTTTCTAGAATCAGAAACGTTGGTTCTAAAACGGTAAACTAAATTCTGTGGGCTACGTGCAAAAACAGTACCTATACGATCTTTGTACTGCATGTAAAACACATTGGCATCAAAGTCTAAAACATTTTTCCATTTACCTCGAATCCCAATATCCGAACTAAATCCACGTTCATCTCTTAGATTTGGATCCACTACTAAATTGGGATTATTGACACGCATGTCATTAAAGTTGATAGAACGATAGTTTTGGGAAATGTTAGCGTATAATTTTATATCGTTCGTTAACTTATAAGAAGTTCCAATACCAAAAAGCACGAACGAGCGAGCTCTACTTCTATTATCTTCTATACGTTCATACAGAATAACGTTTCCGGCTAAGTCTTTTTGAATATTGGTATAATACCCTTCAGAAGCGGTATTAATATATTCCCAACGCACTCCCGGTGTTACACTCCAACGATTATTTAAATAGAAAATATTCTCTGTAAACAGGGCCACATTATAGCTAGGAAATTTATAGTCGGATCCTTCCAAACTATCCGGATGTACATAATAAAAATCAGCACCATAACCATCATTAGCTTCACCTTGCTTACGCAAAGTAGTTCCATGATAAAATCGATTTCCCACCAAAAATGTAGCACTCTTACCCGCTACTTTATAATGATGTAACAATCGAGTTTCGATACCATAGTTGCGATATTTATCCGACAACAAATCTCTATTCTGAAGAGGGTCGGCACGATCAATATTACCTAAGAAACCTAAAGCATCTCTACCTGCAACCAAACCAAACACACGAATGTTTAATAATGTATTGGAGTTAAACTTATAATCCATTAAAAAAGCAACCAAATTCCAGTTCACTTTAAACCAGTTACGATCACGTATGGCCTGTCTTGGGTTGGCATAAAATTGTTTATCTGTTAACCCTCCTGCTTGCTGAGTTAAATAATATTGAAAAGTATACTCTACTGTTGTAGATAGTTTTTTATTCCATTGATACTTTAATGATACATGTGCTGCACCTAAATTAAAACCTGAATTAGGTCTCCACCCATCTAAGTGTTTATATTGACCATAAGCGTAATAAGATAACTTACCGGAAGTACCTGCCACGCTATTAAATGTATTATATAAACCAAAAGAACCAACCGTATTTTTGGTCACTACCTGTATCTTTTTATCCGTTGGTGGTTGTTTAAATTTAAAATTGATAAAACCGCCAAATTGAGTTCCGTACTGTAGCGAAGCTGCACCGCGAACTATTTCAATACGCTCTAAGGCATCAATAGGTGGAGTATAATAACTTTCCGGATAACCCAATGCATCGGCTGAGATATCATAACCATTTTGACGTGTATTAAAATTAGAAACGCGATTAGGATTTAATCCGCGACCACCAATACCTAATTGCAAACCACCACCATCATTTTCAAAAATATTTAATCCAACAATTTTACCATATACTTGACGGGTATTGTTAGTTGCAGTATTACCTGTCACTTCTGAAATATTTACTATTTCATTTTTCTTACCTGCATATATAGCTGCACCTTCCACATCCTCCAAGCGAGAAACCCCTAGAGTAGTTTTGTTTGCTTCAATAACTACATTCTGTTCCTGTACTTTCATGGTATCCACCACCATTTCTATGTACATATTTTTAGTTACACGAATCGTGTCTTTATAAATCAAATTATCTTGAGTAGATACAATTAATACATAAGTAGCAGCAACCACATTATGTATTTTAAAAACACCATGCGAATTAGTTGTTGTAAAGTATCCGGTAGATTGAAGTAATACATCTGCATTAGAAGCTGGCAACGAATCCGGACGAGACACTTTTCCGGTAATAGTATAAAGTTCTTGGGCAGATGAAAAATAACTACACAAGCAACCTATGACTACTACTAAATATTTAATATAATTATTCATTCTCAAAGGGACGAATCCACGTTTTATTCGTCCATGAATCGTTTATTTCTGACAAATCCACACCGGGATCAATAAATTCTTTACTACGAGCTCCATTCAGAGCTACTCTACATTTGGCAAACACTTGAGGATTTCTCACCCCTAATTGTTTGTAATAGGCATCTAGATAATGAGCAAACTGAAGAATCATATCCGGCTGGGTACTCATCATTTTTTCCTGTAAAGGAGTTAAATGATCCGAAACAACTACTTCTGTTTGCATACCTGTATCCGGATTTTTCACATAGAAGAAACAAACACCGGCTTTTTCCATGAGCATTACTCTCCATGAAAATCGATAACCTTGTTCCGTCCAAAATAATTTTCCGGGATATAGAGCATATCGAAATGGAAAAATGAATTGAAATAATAGGTAAATAACTATAAGACTAGTCAGTCCGTTCTTCCAAAGGTCATTTTTCCATTCCCAAATCAGATTTTCACTGAATTGGGTGCGCAATTTAAGGAAACTTTGGGCTTTAGTCAGCAATTTTAGGTGGAACTCTTCACTAAAAAATATGAGTGTTGCCGAAATCATAATAAAAGGGAACATTCCTATGGGGAACAGTATCCTGGTCATCACATGAAATAGCACAACTACCAGATAGCCAAGCGGTCTCCAACGACGGTTCCAAAGTACAAACGGAATGCATAAATCATATATAGCTCCGAACCAACTAAACATGTATGCCACCCACATATCATCTAAGAAAGAGCCTATAAGAGGTAAATCGTTTCGAGATGTTAACCAAAAACGTAAAGGCATAGCATCTAACAACCAATCAGAATTCAACTTGGCAAGTCCGGCATAAAAATAGACTATACCCAACTGGACTTGAAGCAAGGCTATCATCCAAAATGGTATATGGGTTTTAAGGATGAATGGTTGACGATAACTATCCACCGAAAAGAATCTATGTGCCGGCAAAAAAATGAGTAGGAATGAAATAAGACTACAGAAATAATAATGATTTAAGTAGGTAGTTTTATCCAATAGTTCCGTGTAGGTAAACGACAGAAAGGCTATAGTAGCACTCCATCTATAAAACCACCCAAGCATAACCATCAAGTAAGCAATGGCCATGACAATGAATAATATTAATACGGTATTTTCAGAGAGTTTAGGCAACCAATCAAAGCCATAATAAGAAAAGAAAAACTGGGGAGTACCATATAAATCATGTACCCAACCATTGGCTAAAAATCGAATGGCGCTAGCAGCCATCAACGCTCCAAAGACTACCCTAAAAACAACTAACGGAGCGATGGACACGCTCCGTTGAAGATTGTTTAATATTTTAGTAATGGTATCGTTTAGATTAATCGCCGTCATTATCTGTATAAGAAATCATCACACCCGTAGCAGATGTTAAATCAACTTTTAATAGTGCGACCAAAGTTACAAATTCAGCGTGTAACTCTCTTATTTTAGTTAAATGACTGTTATCATTTAAAGAAGAGGAAAATGTCTCAGGGATAGACTCTAATTTAGCATCAATCACTGTAAATTGATTGCGTATGGTAGCATCCAGTGAAGCTTGTCCGATGGCTACTAAATAATCATCTAGACCTGCGCCATTGACACCTAATGCAGAAGTACCGGTATACGTTCTTTTTATCGCATTAAAGGACGCTCTAATTTGAGCTAAGGAAGAATCTGAATAATATGCTTCTGATTTTTCAGGATAAGTCGTTGCCGGATCACCTAAAACATTAGCTATAATATTGGCAGGAACTCCAACTTTAAAGTTTTTTATTATTTCTACGGATCTTATCAATCGGTTCACTACGTTAGAAGTAGAACTTCCAACATCGACACCTAAGTTACTTTTGAAAGTAGCACTATAAGATGTGTTCCAATCAGATACTACGTTATCTACTTTTGTTTTGATGTGTTGAATCACATCTACTAAATAAGTTCTTCGTTTGTCATCATCAAACAGAGTAATAATTTCATTATCTGTCAAAGTGCGGCTATACAACAAGTTATCCAAAGCAGGAAAACCACTAATCACAGCACCATTAGCAGTATTAAAATTATAACCACCGGCAGTAATATTAGCTTCCAAAGAAGTTGTATTGGTAGGATACGAATTCACTCCAATACCTTCCGGCAGCAATCCATAAGTGGTTGATGGACCAAAGTCGTACAAAGCAACCGCCTGCCAATCTTTATAGGATTGCTGAAATGCTTGACGAAGAGTTAATAAATTAACAGAAGACCTATCCCCATTAAATACAACAGCCGCATCGTTTAATGCGGACATAGATGATTGTAATTCAACAAAAGCAGGCACAATAATATTCGTGGCATAATTTTCAATCATGGGACCACGATCTGCTTCGGGAGTTTCTTCAATACCTTTGCCCGGCTTGCAAGAAGCAAACCAGGCAAGGCATAGAATTGGTAATATGAATTTATGAAACATGAAAACTTTCAAATTCAAACGAAATTAGAATGTATATCCAAATTTAGTTGCAATTGTTGTACGTAGAGCATTCAATTCAGTATTATCTACTTCATAGAAATTAACACCCTGCGTTAAAATATTAGTATGATTAAAAGTTGCTAACCAAGTAGTAATTTCTGTGTTTGTTACGCGTGCAGAATAACCATTATATTGTAAGCCTTTGATGAATACTAGCAATTCAGATAAAGAGTGGTTAATACGAGCATTATCCGTTGTACCAACTGCATCATCAATATATTTAATCATAGTAGCAGTCCATACTTTTTCCATTTCTCTTTGGATGATAGTCACTTGAGCATCTAATGTAGCTTGATCATTGTTGTTAATTGCTACGCGACCAGCGATGAATGCGTTATAGATATCACCAATAGCATTTGGTAATTTAGCATCATTTTTACGGTCAAATGCATACGCACCGAAATATTTCATTTTAGCACGGATTTGAGCATTAGTTAAACCTGATGTTAACAACGTATTATAATTAGATGGTACACCAAATAATTTAAATGCTAAATCCCAGTTTTTGATTTTATCCGCTTGAGCTACAGAAGTACCAATCGAATTTGAACTTACTAACTCATTAGTGATTTGGAAGTAAATCAAAGATCCCATTAAACCTTTATCAATCAATTGTTGGTACTCATAACCATATTTATTTACCACATAAGCTGAAGTAGATCCCGAAACAGTCATAACGCCTGCAGTTCCTATTGTACCTGCTGTTGGTGCAGCAGCGGTACCTACAGGATTGGCATTTAATTTTAAGCTGTCAATAGCTACGTTGATTACATCAATAGCTGTAACTGATAATGGAGATAAAGTAGCGTCATTACCTGCTGTTACTAAATCTTCTAATGCAAAAGAAGTCGTATTTAAAGCAGTATTAGTAAAACCTGTACCGGTCAACATGTTTTTCATTGTAGCATCCTCCAAAGTATTACCTACTGTTTTAACATAGTTCATTTTGGTACCTAACTCGGATAACATCAAGAACACAGTATCTCCTTTAGCAAAACCTGCTGTTGTATCAGCGAAGTTATAGGTAGTAGGATTAGAAGTTGTAGGAGTTTCTTCTTTGTCATCTTTCTTACAAGAAGTAATTAAAAAAGCTCCTGATAATAAAAGCGCTACGTTTAGTTTAGTAAACATGATTTTTGATTAGTTATGTTGTGTTATTAGTTTTAAGTTTGTGTATGTTCAATAGAATCAATCTTTCCTTTTAATTAGATTAATTCTAAACAGACGCAAAACTATCCCTCAAGACTGATTTTACCAAGTCTTATTTAGAATAATTTTAATTTAATTTACAAACAACTGATTTAAAAATACTTATGTCAGAAAATTCAAATCAAAATAGCTCTTGGGCCATCAAATTGCCATTGTATTTATCCCTAACTCTGGTATTAGGGGTCTTATTAGGGGCCGGTTTGTCCGGATCTGGAAATGGGAATAGCAGTAGCTCTAACCCTTCTAAATTAATGGAAGTCATAGGCCTGATTCAGCAAGACTATGTGGATACGGTGAACATGGAAGAGCTTACCGATTATACCATCACTAAAATGCTAGAAAAATTAGACCCGCATACTTCCTATATCCCAGTGAGTGATATTCAAATGTCACATGCGCAATTAGAAGGTGATTTTGAAGGCGTGGGTATAGAATTCAACATTATAAAAGATACCATATATGTTATCTCCCCTATTTCAGGTGGGCCTTCAGAGAAAGCAGGAATTCAAGCTGGTGATAAAATCGTACGAATAAATGAAGAGAACGTAGGTGGTGTAGGTTTTACTTCCATGGATGTTTTCAAACGTTTACGTGGTAAAAAAGGCACAGAAGTAAAATTAGGAGTAGTACGTAACGGAAGCTCTAAAATTTTATACTATAACATCATTCGTGATAAGATACCTACCTACTCGGTAGATGTTTACTATATGATTGATGCTACGATCGGGTATGTGAAAATTAGTCGATTTGCAGAGAATACTGCTGCTGAATTCAAAGCTGCGGTAAAAGCCTTGAAAGAACAAGGTATGCAAAAGCTTTTGATTGACCTTCGCGAAAATCCGGGTGGTTATTTAAATCAGGCTACCAACATCGCTGATGAACTTTTATCCGGCAACAAGTTAATCGTTTATACAGATGGTAAACGTGACCAATTCGACAGAAAATATAATGCAGGTAATAGTGGCTTGTTTGAAGATGGGGATATAGTAGTATTGATTAACGAAGGCAGTGCTTCTGCATCTGAAATCTTATCCGGTGCTATCCAAGATCACGATCGTGGAATTATTGTAGGTCGCCGTTCTTTTGGTAAAGGATTAGTTCAAGAACCTAAACAATTAAAAGATGGATCCGAACTACGCTTAACCATTTCCAGATATTATACACCATCAGGAAGATGTATTCAAAAACCGTACGAAAAAGATCATCCGGAAGAATATGAAGATGAGTTAATGGAACGTTACAAACATGGAGAATTCTTTAACAAAGATAGTATCAAAGTGAACGACTCTCTAGTCTATAAAACAGACAAAGGTCGTATCGTTTATGGCGGAGGCGGCATCATGCCGGACATCTTTGTGCCACGTGACACAAGTGATTACAGTAAATTATTAGTAGGTGTTTTAAACCAAAACATCATTCGTGAGTATGCTTTGGAATATTATCAAAAAAATAAGGCTACGTTAGAGAAAATGAGTTATGAGCAATATCAAAAATCATTCGAAATCAGCGGAGCTATGTTCAATGATATTTTGAAACGTGCACAATTAGCTAAAATAGTTTATACAGATTCGGATATTCAAAAATCTAAAAAGACGATTGAGAATTACATGAAAGCCTATATAGCTCGTGGTGTTTGGGGTAATAAAGGATTCTATCCTATTTATAACTTAACTGACGAGATATACTTACAAGGCATAAAAGCTTTTCAAGAAGCGGGAAAACTATAATCTAGTGAGCGAGTACTGTTTGATTTAAATGGTACTCGCTTATTTTTTAAAAGTAAGTACACCATCCGGTGTAACGACAATATCTAAAGTTTGATCCCACTTCTCGGTAGGAATAGAATCTTCATCAGGTTCAAAAAAACTTAACCCCATTTTTTTTACGTCTACTCTGCACCACTGGATCAATTCGTCATAATATCCTTTGCCATATCCGACTCTATTTCCATTTACATCATACGCTAATAAAGGAATTAGAATCATATCGATTTGAGCAGCATCAATTATATTACTTTCAATGGGCTCTGATATACCCCATCGATTTATCTGCCATTGCGTATTTGAATTTATCTCACATATTAGTTGACGAGGTTCTCCGGAAACTAATTTCGAAGTACACAACTTTACCGATGGAGATGCCTTTAATAAAAATGAAATAAGCTCTGATGTATCCGGTTCTTGAAGTTTTTCAGAGGAAATAAAAATATGGATACATTTATATTGTTTTTCTTTCAGCATTTCTAATAAATGCTTTGTTATCCCCGAACTCTTATAACGACGTTCTTCCTCCGTCAATAAAGACCTCCAAGATTTATACTTTATTCTAAACTCCTCTTTAGTCATTAACAAAAAAATTAAATTGAAAGATATCTAATTCCGTATTCATCAATTGATCAATTATCTCCGGTTCATTAATCATCCAAGACCAAATAGAATCACTACGCTCTAATAATCCATTATTAGGAAACATTTTTTCTTTCCATTGAAGTGCCGATTTAATCTGTTGTTCAAACTTACGCTCTTCTGCTTTTTTAGCCTTCTTCTCTATATCTTCTATTAATTTCAAAGCTTTAGCCTCTTCAGCCTTTACCGTTGATACTAAAGTTTTATCGATTGATTCTACTTTATTAGCAATAGCATTCCAAAATTCAGCCTGCATACTTTTTTCTTTGTCCCAACTCAACACCTGTTCACCTTGGGCTGCTACAACTTTTGATTTAATGGTATTTTCATCATCTAATAAATCTTCAATAGAGAATCCTGAAGTTTTTATTTTATTCAAAATACTACCGGAAATAAAAGAGGCATGTATTCTAGGTAAAACGACAGGAAACAATACATCCATCGCATCAAACACTCCTTTTAACTGTAACCAATAAGCTATTTCACCTGGGCCGCCTACATAAGCGATATCCGGCAATACGACTGATTCATAAACAGGTCTTAGAATCACATTAGGACTAAATAATTGAGGTGCTTCTTCAACATGTGCTAACAACTCTGATTCTGACCATGCAATACTAGTATGTAATACTTGATATTTCCCTGATTCAAATACAATTCTTTCTCTACTACCCTTCCCTAGATAAAACAAATTAATTTCTCGAGCATGTACTTGAGCGGAATACCCTAATTTCTCAAGTCGTTCTGAGTTTTTTTGAACGTATTCTTGTGAAGCTTTTTCTTTAATTTCTTTTTGTATGACAGGTATAAAAAGTCTTTTCAACTCTACATCATCACCATCAACTACAACTAAACCGTAAGAATGAAATAATTTATCTAATACTTTTCTAGTAGCATTAGATAAATTATCTGCTTCATCATATATATTACTTACCCATTCAGGGAAATCCGGAATTTGTTTTAATAATTCAGACAATCCATCAGTAGTAAATTGACCTACTGCACCGGTTTGTGTTGTATCCCACGTATAAGTCTTATTAAATACTTGAAAGGATTGTATCTCTTCTTTATCGTGATCTTCGGAAGCTAACCAAAACACAGGAACAAAATCAAAGGATGGAAACCACTTTTTGCATTGCTCTGCATATTTAATACAAGCCATTGCTTTTAACACCGTATACAACGGCCCTAAACCAATACCTAATTGTTGTCCGGTAGTAATGGTAAACGTAGTATCTGCATGTAACATACCAATGGAAAATGGTAGTGTTACATTGCTTGCTGCATATTGCTTTGTAATGGCATTAATCAAAACGGTACGATTGACCTCTTCTTTAGATCGTTGATCAATCGCAGCTTTTAAACCTTCTTGAGTAGGCATATAAGCCAACAAGTCCCCAAATGATTCAGGGTGTTGAATATAATCGACAAAAAGCTTACTAAACTTCCCTTTCATCTGTTGAAAGGCTAAAGTGCGATTTAAGGTAAAAGCCATAAACGAAGATACTAAAATCTCTAATTAACTTTCTTTAGAACTAAGTTTTAGGCTTACTTGTTCCCCTGTTAATAAAAGAATACATTTGTAAGATAGTAATCATTCTAAGTTACTGAAAATATGGACACTAAATTTCTCGAAACAATTCTCAAAAAGCATCAAGTACCTAACGGATATCCTGCCACGTCAGAAGTATGCCTGTTGGTTACCAAAATGATGTTATTGATGTTTCCTGAACAGTCAGCCAGAAACTACCAAACGGTTGAGGATATTCAAAAAGTCATCACCTCCTATGAACAAGAATGGAGTAAATTATTAGCGGAAATGACGGATAAATTGAATGACAAACCTGAAGTAATTGCTTCTTTATTCATTCAGAAGTTACCGGAAGTATATAACAAGCTATTGTTAGATGTAAAAGCGATTATGCTAGGTGATCCTGCCGCTCGCTCAGAGTTTGAAGTAATTCGAGCATATCCTGGATTCTACGCTATCGTGTTTTACCGACTTGCACACGAATTACATCAATTACAAGTTCCATTGATTCCTCGTGTCATTGCTGAATTTGCTCATTCTAAAACCGGTATTGACATACATCCGGGCGCTACCATAGGAAACAACTTTTATATTGACCATGGTACCGGAATTGTTATTGGTGAAACAGCAATTATCGGCGATAATGTAAAAATCTATCAAGGTGTAACATTAGGAGCGTTAAGTGTTTCAAAAGATAAACAAGACACCAAACGCCATCCAACGATAGAAAGCAATGTTATCATCTATGCCGGTGCGACCATCTTAGGTGGTGAAACCATCGTAGGTCATGATAGTATAGTAGGTGGTAATGTTTGGTTAACTGAAAGCATTCCTCCATTTACCAGAGTGTATCACAAAGCACAAATTGATGTGCGTATAAGTTAATTTTATGAGTCGCCTATTAGATTTCATTGGGAATACCCCACTTGTAGAAGTACAAAACATTTTCCAACATCCTAAAGTTAAAATTCTTGCCAAACTAGAAGGTCACAATCCGGGTGGAAGTGTAAAAGATCGTGCCGCTTACGGTATGATTAAGGGTGCATTGGACCGTGGGGATATTAAACCCGGAATGAAATTAATAGAAGCTACCAGTGGTAATACAGGGATTGCCCTAGCCATGATAGCTCGTCTATTCAATTTAGAGATTGAATTAGTAATGCCTGAAAACTCTACTCGCGAACGAGTTTTGACGATGGAAGCTTTCGGGGCAAAAGTTATTTTAACATCAGAATCTGTAGGTATTGAAGGCTCTCGTGATTATGCAGAAGCGCAAGTTGCTAAAGGCGGATATGTGATGCTAAATCAGTTTGCTAATCCGGATAATTATATGGCTCACTACCATAGCACAGGTCCTGAAATTTGGAGAGATACAGATCATAAAATTACTCATTTTGTTTCCTCCATGGGTACTACAGGCACTATCATGGGAACATCTAAATTTTTAAAAGAAGTCAATTCGAACATACAAATCGTAGGCGTTCAACCTACAGAAGGTTCGCGTATTCCGGGTATTCGCAGATGGCCGGAAGCCTATTTACCTAAGATTTTTGATCCATCCAGAGTTGATCAAATCATTGATGTAAGTGAAGCGGATGCCGTACAAATGACTCGTAGACTCGCTCGTGAAGAAGGTATTTTTGCCGGAATGAGTAGTGGAGGAGCCATGGCAGCTGCAGTACGCTTGGCCAATACTTTAAAAGAAGGCATCATCGTTAGTATTGTGTGCGATAAGGGCGACCGATATTTATCATCTGACTTATTCGGAGTTTAAATTTCCTACAGAATTCTTATTTAACTCGCTTATAATTAAGCAACTTACTACTAGCTTTAATAAAAGTTAGTTATATTACCATTATGCTACATTTTGTCAAAACAGTATTCCTATCACTTGTTTTCGGTATCATCGCCCCTTCCTTAGTTGAAGCGGATACTATTGAAGTAACATTAGAAACCATTGAAAAGAATTTTCTTGAGAAAAATCTATTTCTATTGTCCAGTAAATACGATGTAGATATTAGTAAAGCTAAAATCATTCAAGCTAAGCTATGGGAAAACCCAAACTTATTTATCGATCAAAATATTTATAATCAGTATACTGATAAAGTATTCGATGTTACTAAAACAGGACAAACGTTAATACAAGTTCAACAACTATTTTATCTAGCCGGAAAACGAAATAAAAATGTTCAACTGGAAAAAATAAATTCACAGTTAGCTGAAGCTCAATTATACGATATACTACGCACACTTAAGTTTGAATTACGAACTACCTACTACGATTTATTTTACAAGCAACAATCGTTAGGTATGTATAATACCCAAATCCAATCTTTATTAAAAACTGTACAGATATATAGAGACCAATACAAAAATGGCAACATCCCTCTTAAAGAAGTAGTGCGATTACAAGCATTTTTAACCAGCTTGGAAATGGAACGTAAAAACTTACTCTTCACCATTTCCGAAGATTTGAGTACGCTCTACACGCTAACCAATGACACCATTAGACCTTACTATAAAGCTACATTCAACGAAGCTATCATCAGACAATTTGAACCAAGCACATTAATCGTTGACACCCTAGTTTCGCAAGCCTATTTAAATCGTAGTGATATTAAAATAAGCGAAATCAACATACAACGTGCGCAACAAAACCTTTCAGTAGAAAAAGCATACGCTTACCCTGACATACGTGTAGGTGCTACTTGGGACAGAGCATCTAACTATATACAAAACTATTACGGTGTACAAGTAGGTATTGACATCCCTATGTTCAACAGGAACCAAGGAAACATCAAAGTAGCTGAATACTATTTAGACAAAGCCAAAATGGAGCATACGCTTTCGCAAAACAGTGTCCAGAATGAAGTACTCAATGCGTATCGTCAAGTATTAATCGTAGATGATATTTTCCATTTGAACAATGACACTTACAAAGCTCAGTTTGAGACTTTAATTAACGGCATCATCGTTAACTATCAAAAACGAAACATCGAACTAATCGAGTTTATAGACTTTTACGAATCATATAAAACCAACGTTATTCAATTACATCAACTAAACACCGAAAGAATGAACTCGATTGAGTTTTTAAATTATTCTGTAGGGATAGATGTTATTACTTATTAATTATGACTATGAAATTTCAACTATATATAGCATTACTACTTTTAGCAGTATTTACATCTTGTTCCGAATCTTCTGATACTCAAAAAGAGTCTTTGACCAACACCAAATGCTTATCAGACACTATGTTTAAATTAATACAGTTAGACACTGTAAAATATGAACAGGTTCGTTCAAGCATTCTATTAACCGGACGTATTACTGCCAATGAAGATAAAATTGTAAAAGTGTATCCATTAGTAGGTGGATATGTTCAAGATTTAAAAGTAGAGTTAGGTGACTATGTAAAACAAGGACAAGTTTTAGCAGTCATTAAAAGTACCGAAGTGGCTCAAGTACAAAATGAATTAATCATTGCGGAGTCCAACTATTACATTGCTGAAAAGAATTTACAAGTAACTCAAGATATGTTCACCGCCGGTTTAGCATCCGAACGTGAATTAGTAGTAGCAAAAAAGGAATTACAAAAAGCATCCGGTGAGTTACGAAGAGTGAAAGAGACAATGGCCATATACGGCATTAACGACTATTCTATATACACTATCAAATCACCTATTTCCGGATTTATCACGGATAAGAATATTGCAGAAAACACTCAGTTTAGGATGGAAAATACAACTCATCTATTCACCATTGCCAATCTAGAACACGTATGGGTAACAGCTAATGTATTTGAATCCGATATTAATAAAATAAAAGTAGGCGAAACAGTAGAAGTAACAACACTCTCCTACCCTGACAAAGTGTTTGTAGGAAAAGTAGACAAAATCTTCAACGTACTTGATCCGGTGTCACACGTTATGAAAATACGTGTTCAACTGGAAAATAAAGATTATCTACTGAAACCAGAAATGTACGCCTCTATTAAGGTCTATTTTAATAATGAAGAAAAGTGTACCGTAGTTCCTCCCAATTCCGTAGTGTTTGATAACAACAAAGAATATGTTGTCATTTATCAGGATAATTGCCACATGAAAATTTCAGAAATACAACGAATTGACAATAACGATAAAGATTTTAGAATCAGTAACGGGGCTAAAGAAGGAGACATAGTAGTGTGTAAAAATCAATTATTAATTTATAACTTTCTTAAGGGAGAATAACAATGAATAAGTTCATCGCTTCCATTATAAGCTTTTCACTTAAGAATAGATTTTTTATTTACTTCGCTACTGCCATGGTAGTGATTGCAGGTGTAGTAGCTTACAACGATACCCCAATAGAAGCTTTTCCGGATGTAACCAACACTCGTGTTCAAATCATCACCCAATGGCCGGGAAGAAGTTCTGAAGAAGTAGAGAAATACGTAACGATTCCTTTGGAAGTTGAAATGAGTTCTATTCCGGGAAAAACCAGTTTACGTTCCATTTCCTTATTTGGTCTTTCCGTTGTCACACTTATGTTTGACGACAACGTTGACGAATTCAAAGCACGTCAGATGGTTGCTAACAGGCTAATCTCTATCCATATGCCTGATGATATTAATCCTGAAATGCAGCCCTCCTATGGACCAACCGGAGAAATCTATCGTTATACATTACAAAGCAATACCAAAACAGTACGTGAATTAAAAACGATACAAGATTGGGTAGTAGAAAGAAATCTGAAGGGAGTACCTGGTGTTGCGGATGTTGTAAGTTTTGGTGGTGAAGTAAAAGTATTCGAAATATCCGTCAATCCTACTCTACTTCAGAACTACGATATTACATCCTTAGATGTATACCAAGCTGTATCTAGAAGTAATATTAATATTGGTGGCGATATCATAGAGAAGAACAATCAAGCTTATGTAGTTCGAGGAATTGGTGTATTAAATTCTGTACACGAAATCGAAAACATTGTCATAGAAAGTATCAACAACACTACCATCCTGGTTAAACACGTAGCTGTAGTTCATGAAACCTTCTTACCTAAACTTGGATATGCGGCCAAAAACAATCAAAACAATGTAGTAGAAGGCATTGTGGTAATGCGTAAGGGAGAAAATCCTAGCGCTGTTTTAGAAGCCTTAAAAGATAAAATCGAACTATTAAATAATGAAATCTTAGAAAACGATGTTCAAATAGAAACCTTCTATGATCGCAGTAAACTTATTGACTTTACTACACATACAGTAAAGAAGAACTTAATTGAAGGGATTGTACTTGTTACGCTCATCGTATTTATTTTTATGGCCGATTGGAGAACAACCTTAATCGTATCTCTTATCATTCCTCTGTCCTTGCTCTTTGCCTTTATATGTATGAGCATAAAAGGCATGAGTGCCAACCTACTTTCTATGGGCGCCATTGACTTCGGTATTATTACAGATGGAGCCGTGGTAATGGTTGAAGGCCTCTTTGTATTACTCGACCATAAGGCCCATCATATGGGAATGGAACGTTATAATACTTTATTAAAATATGGATTAATTCGTAAAAAGGCTAGCCAGTTAGGAAAGGCTATCTTCTTTTCAAAATTGATTATCATCACTGCCTTACTTCCTATTTTTGCTTTCCAAAAAGTAGAAGGAAAAATGTTCTCACCTTTGGCCTACACACTAGGATTTGCATTGGTTGGAGCATTATTATTTACACTTACTTTAGTTCCAGTTTTAGTATCAGTACTGTTAAATAAAAATGTACGTGAGAAAAACAATCCGGTAGTAAACTTCTTTGACCGAATCGTGTTAAAGGCCTTTAGTTTTACTTTTGGTTTCAAAAAAATGAGCTTAATCGTAGCCTTAATTATAACCGTTCTGGGATTCATCTCCTTCAAATGGTTAGGAACAGAATTCTTACCGGAACTTAATGAAGGGGCCATTTATATACGTGCCAGTATGCCGATGAGTACATCATTAGAAGAATCTCAAAAGATCACAGATAAAATGCGTGATAACTTATTGAAATTTCCGGAAGTCAATGGAATCCTTTCTCAAACAGGACGCCCCAATGATGGAACAGACCCGACCGGATTTTTCAATATTGAATTCCATGTAGATTTAAAACCTGAAAACACATGGCAACGAAAAATATCTAAAGATGAATTGATCGATGAGATGAAAAATTTACTAGGTCAATTTCAAGGAGTAAGCTTAAACTTTTCTCAGCCTATTATGGATAACGTAGAAGAAGCGGTATCCGGTGTAAAAGGTTCCTTGGCAGTAAAAGTATATGGGCACGACTTAGCTGAATTAGAAACGATTGGAGATTCCATTGAAAAAGTATTAAGTGCTGTTCAGGGTATTGAAGATTTAGGATTAATCCGATTAATAGGACAACCTGAATATAGAATTGAATTAGATCAAACTAAAATGGGGATCTATGCCGTAAGCACTGCTGATTGTCAGTCAGTGATTGAAATGGCTATCGGTGGTAAAAACATCACAGAGTTATATGAAGGCGAACGTAAATTTGCTATACGTTTACGTTACCAATCGGAGTATCGTATGTCTCGAGAGCAATTAGAAAACATCATTGTCCCTACCTTGAATGGTAGAAAGATTATGATGAAAGAAATCGCAACCATTAAAAAGGTGACCGGCCCTGCCTTTATCTTCAGAGAAGACAACAATCGTTTTGCGGCTGTTAAATTCTCCGTTCGAGGAAGAGATATGGGAAGTACCATTGAAGAAGCACAAAAGAAAGTAAACAAATCTATTCAACTTCCTCCCGCAACACGTATTGAATGGAAAGGTCAATTTGAAAACCAAGTAAGAGCCACCAAAAGATTAGCACAAGTAGTACCTTTAAGTTTGGTGATCATCTTTGTTATTCTATTCATCATGTTCGGTACCGGAAAAGATGCGGGACTTGTTCTATTAAATGTACCATTTGCCATCATCGGAGGAATCTGGGCGTTAATGATTACTCAGGTAAACTTTAGTATTTCCGCAGGTGTTGGATTCATCGCACTCTTTGGTATATGTGTTCAGAATGGAGTCTTATTAGTGTCCGTCTTCAAACAAAATTTACAAGACGGATTATCTATTGAAGATTCTATTAAAGAAGGTTTAAAATCTAGAATTCGTCCGATTATCATGACCGCACTAATGGCTACACTTGGATTATTACCGGCTGCTATTTCTCATGGTATTGGATCTGAAACACAGAAGCCATTGGCAATTGTTGTGATTGGAGGCTTAATCAGTGCGACTATCTTAACTTTATTAATATTCCCTATTATCAGTTACTACGCTTACAAACACCCAAGCTTAAGGAACTAAAAACTATCCATCTCTTTTTAACTCATAAATAAACCTCGGATTTAATCCGGGGTCTATTCTGTGAGACACGTAAATTATAGCGGAGTTTTTTTGTTCTGCAAACGTATTAATCAAAGCTGTCACCAACGATGCTTGTTCATCATTTAATCCTACGGTAGGTTCATCTAATATGATTAATGCAGGATGTTTAACTAACGCACGAGTCACTAATAATATTTGTTTCTGAGCATTAGTTAAAAATCGAAACGGAGTATCTTTTTCATTTTCTAATCCTATACACTTCAACCATTCCATCGCAACGCTTTTGTGATGGCTCGTAGGTTTATCATACAAACCTACCGTATCTAAAAATCCGGATATAATAATTTCTTCTACGGTATGGCTTCCGGAATAATAAAGTATCATGCTTTTAGTAAAGTAGCCAATCTTCTGTTTTATTTCCCAAACCGATTCACCGGAGCCTTTTTTCTTTCCAAACAAAGTAATGTCTTGACCAAATGCTTTAGGGTTGTCGCCTATAATCATTGTTAGTAGTGATGTTTTACCGGAACCATTAGGACCTTTCAACAACCAAAACTCCCCGGAATTAACCGTCCACGTGACATTAGGTTGAACTATTCGATCTTCATATTGAACAACTACATCTTTAAACTGAACAAGTGGAATAGATTGTAAGACAAGTTTTTTTAATGGCTGAGGTACTTGTACAGTCTGAGACTTAATTTCTTTTTTTGAATAGGTATAAGGAACTAATCCACCCTGATGAAAAGAATAACTGGTAGTTATAAAAGATAATACCTCTTCCTGCTTCGTAAATAATTGTAGAATAGAAACTGTATCCTTTATAGAATTGATATGTTGTACAAACTCTTCTCTTACTTTAACATCTAGATTATCTAACACATTATCTATTACCAAACACTCTGGTTGCAAAGACAATAAATAATAAAACAACTTCTTCTTTTGTTCTCCTTCAGAGTAGGTAGACAGTTTCCTTTCCCCTTTGGGAATCATATCAATAGAATCACGGATATGTTCTTCATTTAAAAATTTCATTAAAGTATAACTAGAAAAGATAACAACTTTTTTATGCTGTAAACCTTCCAACTCTTTTAAATATTTAGAATCTAACAAATCGTCCAATAATTGATTTTTATTATCTGACTCCGAGAAATAGATAGCAATGTGACTCATCCTTACAATAATTACCAATGAAACAAACGGGAAATTTCATCTATCTTCTCTGTATGGGATAGATTCGACTGAAATATTTCCAGCAATAAATTCTCTTTACCTTGTATCAAAACACTTAATTGATCCTTTTCGTTCGTAGGGGTAAGTGTTGCTATTTTATAAGCTCGTTGCTCCCAAGAAATTTTAGGATAGGCTCTATATAAACCTTGTACTATATAGGATAAATAAAAAAGCTTATCTTGATTAACATCATGCCTATGAACTTGTTCATGAACTATTAAATACAGCCATTCCAAAGGTGTTCTAGTTACATTTTTATAGAACACCTTTCGACCCATGACAGAAGCGTTCATCTTTCCATGCAACTGAGTTATTCGACACCAAGACTTCTCTAATAAATTCAATGATTCATTTGTGGCTGACTTCCAAACTGTATTTTGTAATGAAAGAATACTAAACGCAAATGATTTATTTAAAAAAAACTCTAACGCAGGAGTTAAAGTACCATTGGGCTGAATAAAATATACAGGAGGCTGCATTGTGGAGTTTATAACATCTTTAGTTATTCAATCTACTTAATATATGGTATTAAGTAATAACTTTTCAAAGAATCAACGGTATACTCGTCGAATTAATTTTATAAAGTTTCGAATTATTTTTAAATTACTAATTGATTCAACCAATTTAATTCCAATCATGTCATTAATTATTGCCGTATGTTTTCTATTGTTATTTGCCTATCTGTTTGATATCACTGCACCTAAAACCAAGATTCCATCTTTTATTATGTTGCTTGTTATGGGATGGATAGTTCAGCAAGTAGTGGTAGTAATGGGGATAAATATTATTGATCTTACTCCGCTCCTTCCTATATTAGGCAACATTGGATTAATTTTAATTGTATTAGAAGGCTCTTTAGAATTAGAGCTAAACAAAAATAAGATATCTCTTATAGGTAAGGCTTCTTTAGTTGCTTTACTTCCCATGCTAATCTTAAGCTTTTCACTTGCCTATTTATTCCAATACGTAAGTGGAGTAGACTATTTAACAGCATTAACCAATGCCATACCTTTTTCCATCATCAGTAGTGCGATTGCTATACCAAGTGTAAAAAACTTCGCCAACAATGATAGAGAATTTGTAACCTATGAGAGTAACTTATCCGATATATTTGGCATTATCTTATTCAACTTTGTTACGGTAAACGAAGTAATCGAAGCAGACTCCTTTCTTCATTTCTTTCAAGACTTAGCTATTATCCTAGGTATTACATTTGTAGCTACTGTTATATTGTCTTTTCTTTTAAGCAAAATTAATCACCACGTTAAGTTTCTACCAATTATCGTCATGATTGTATTGATCTATGCAATTTCAAAATTATATCATCTTCCTGCCTTAATCTTCATTATGTTGTTTGGTCTATTTATTGGAAATCTAGACGAATTCAAAAACTCTAAATTAATTCAGCCCTTACAACCCGAACACATGGATAAAGAGGTTTCTAAATTCAAAGAACTAACCTCCGAAGCTACCTTCTTAATTAGAGCATTGTTTTTCCTTTTATTCGGATTCTTAATTAAGACAAATGAATTATTGAATACATCTACCATCAAGTGGGCAGTCATCATCACAGCCGGTATATTCATTTTGAGAATGATCTTCTTAAGTATATTCAAAATATCATTACAACCTTTACTATTTATTGCCCCAAGAGGATTAATATCCATACTATTATTCTTAACCATTCCATTAACTGAAAGGTTAGAATTTAATAGTAAGTCTTTAATCATACAGGTCATTCTTATGACAGCGATTATGATGATGTTAGGAACCGTCTTTAATCCGGATAAGAAAGAGGATGAAAAAGAAAAAAGCCTCCAATAATACTATTAGAGGCTTAAGCCAAAAGATTAAGATTGGATATGTTATTTTACGATGCTGCCGAATAAATCAAATTCTGCAGCATCATCTATTTTTACATTAGCAAAGTCACCGATGCGTACATACGTATCCTTCGCTTCTACTAAAACTTCGTTATCTACTTCCGGACTATCAAACTCTGTACGACCTACAAAATAGCCGGATTCTTTACGATCAAATAATACTTTAAACGTCTTGTCCACTTTCTTCTCATTCAACTGAAGGGATATACCTTCTTGAATATCCATCACCCCTGCTTGACGCTCTTCTTTTATTTCTTGAGGTACGTCATCATTCATAGAGAAAGAATGCGTCTGATCTTCATGAGAATATGTAAATACACCTAAACGATCAAAACGTTGCTTCTCTACAAAGTCACAAAGTTCTTCAAAATCTTTTTCAGTTTCACCCGGATGCCCCACTATCATCGTAGTACGGAATGCAATATCCGGAACAGTATCTCTAATAGATTTGATTAAATCTTCTGTTTTATCACGTGTGATACCACGACGCATCACTTTCAACATGTTACTACTAGCATGTTGTAATGGCATATCAATGTATTTACAAATGTTAGAACGCTCGTTCATCACCTCTAACACATCCATCGGGAAGCCACTAGGGTACGCGTATTGTAAACGAATCCAGTCGATACCCTCAACATCAGATAAATGTCTTAACAATTCAGATAGAGAACGTTTACCATAGATATCCAAACCGTAATAAGTTAAATCTTGTGCGATTAGGATTAATTCTTTTGTACCGCGAGCAGCTAATGATTTAGCTTCTTTCACTAACTCTTCAAACGGACGAGTCACGTGTTTACCACGCATCACCGGAATAGCACAGAAGGAACAAGGTCTGTCACAACCTTCCGATATTTTCATATAAGCAAAATGAGAAGGAGTGGTTAATAAACGCTCTCCTACTAATTCTGATTTATAATTCGCTTTAAACTTCTTAAGAATGGCAGGTAACTCATTGGTACCAAAAAAAGCATCTACCAGAGGAATTTCTCTTTCTAAATCTTCTTTATAACGTTGTACCAAACACCCAGATACATATACTTTATCAATAACACCTTGTTGTTTTGCATCAACATAACGTAAGATGGTATCTATAGATTCTTGTTTAGCATTATCAATAAATCCACAAGTATTGATAACTACCACGTTGGCATCATCCTTACCGGATTCATGTTCCGCATCAATCCCGTTACCACGCAATTGAGTTAGTAAGTTTTCTGAATCTACTGTATTCTTGGAACAACCAAGAGTTACAATATTTACTTTTGTAGAAGTATTTCCTTTTGCTTTCACAGAATTAGTCCTCGTATTTTGCGAGATAGTCTATTGTAAATTCTACCTCCGTCAAAGAGTCTTTTTTTATAACTACAGGCATAAACCACCCATCATCATTCATAGGGGAATACAACTGTTCATTTTCTTTTACAAACACAGAATATTTTCCGGGCTTCAATGGTAATTGAAAATATCCGTCTCGATCTGATTTAATGGAGTCAACCACATCAGTGTGAATCATTTTTATAAAGGAGCCAGTACTAATTTCTGCTTCCTGAAAGGATGTCTCTTCGTAGATATATACCTCTCTTTGCACACCTATCACTCTACCGTTTCCTATTAATTTTCCTTGTTGATCAAACTGACCTTGACGGAATATAACATGACCAGACAACCCTTGTTTGGGTTTGGGCTGATCAGACTCTGTAGAAACCTTGGTATTGACCATGGATTCTGCACAAGAGAATAGCACTAAGCTTATTAAAAAATAAATGTATTTATGATTGAAATAATGAATCCACGAATTCATGTTTATTAAAGACTTGTAAGTCGTCTATTTTTTCTCCTACACCAATATATTTCACCGGAATTTTAAATTGATCAGAAATTCCAATGACCACTCCACCTTTAGCAGTACCATCTAATTTAGTTATAGCAAGAGATGTTACTTCTGTAGCTTTGGTGAATTCACGTGCTTGAATAACTGCATTCTGTCCGGTACTTCCATCTAACACTAACATCACATCGTGTGGTGCTTCCGGAATAAACTTTTGAATGACACGTTTGATTTTAGAAAGTTCATTCATCAAATTCACTTTCGTATGTAAACGACCTGCTGTATCAATGATCACAACATCCGCTTGCATATCTACTGCTTGTTTCACTGCGTCAAACGCAACAGCAGAAGGATCAGTATTCATACCATGAGCAATCACCGGTACTCCTACTCTATCACCCCAAAGTTTTAATTGATCAACAGCCGCTGCACGGAATGTATCTCCTGCACCTAATACTACTTTCTTTCCACGTCTATGATATTGAGCAGCTAGCTTTCCAATAGTAGTAGTTTTACCCACTCCGTTCACCCCAACTACCATGATAACATAAGGACCACTTACATTAGGTATTTCAAAATCCTTATAATCTTCCGTAGAGTTACTTACTAAAAGGTCAGCGATTTCTTGTTTCAATATTGAATTTAACCCCTCCGTATCAACATATTTATCACGAGCTACGCGATCATTGATACGTTCGATAATTTTCAATGTAGTTTCAATACCCACATCAGAAGTAACTAATACTTCCTCCAGATTGTCCAATACCTCATCGTCTACTTTGGATTTCCCAACGATAGCTTTACTGAGCTTAGAGAAAAAACTTTCTTTTGTTTTCTCTAATCCCTTGTCGAGCGATTCTTTTTTTTCTTTAGAAAAGAAATTAAATAGACCCATAGAACAGAACTTGATGATTTAAACTCCTGAGCGGAGCTTTATAAAGGTACAACTGAGAGGTTAATAAAGCAAAAAAGTCCCTAAAGGGACTTTTTCTAACAGGAATCAAATGATATTCCTTATTTTTTTAATGCTTCTTGAACTTCAGTTACAGGAACCATTTCCTCTTTGAAAGTATATGCTCCAGTTTTTGGAGATTTTACCGCCTTAATGATTTTAGCGAAACCTTTGTTAGGGTCAGTACTTTTAAGAGTCGCAACTACCTTCTTTGCCATATCGCTTACTTAATTTCTTTGTGAACAGTATATTTCTTTAATACCGCGTTGTATTTTTTCAACTCGATACGTTCCGGAGTGTTCTTACGGTTTTTCGTAGTCACATAGCGGCTTGTGCCCGGTTGTCCGCTGTTTTTGTGCTCAGTGCACTCTAAAATCACTTGGATTCTATTACCTTTTTTAGCCATGACTATTAGTATTTTTTAAGATAACCGTCTGCTTTAGCTTCTTGAATAACTGCGAGTAGACCTTTCTTACTGATAGTCTTTATCGCTTTAGTAGATAACTTTAAAGTTACCCATCTGTTTTCTTCCGTTAAGAAGAAACGCTTCTTCTGGATGTTTGGAGCGAAGGTTCTCTTCGTCTTATTGTTGGCGTGAGAAACATTGTTTCCTACGCGTGTTTTCTTTCCAGTAATTTGACAAACTCGTGCCATGACAACGCTTTATATTATAATTAATTGGGTTGCAAATATCACTAAATTCTTAGAAAATACCAACCCACACCCATAAAATATCCCTAAAATGTTAGTAAAAAATATTAAAAAGTAAAATTAAACCTGATTATCAGATAGTTATATTTACATTGATATTATTAAATTTCATACATACGACCTCTCAATCCCCAACTTCCCTTCCTCTCGCCTCTAACTTCCCAATGTGACTAGTGCTAGCAATTGTACACTAGCCAAAATGATATTCATCTGCCAAAAATAGCCTAAATCTCAACGTATATTAGTATTTTTGTACTATACTATATAGAGTGGATATTCCGCCTATACATTTAAAATTCAGTTAAAGGAGTTATTAGCAGCTTTCTTTAACCATTATGTAAATATTTAAAAACAAAAAACAATTATGTCAACAATGATCTCTTTGAGTCAGCAAGCCATGGAGTTGGAAGATTGCTACGGAGCACATAACTACCATCCATTACCGGTAGTTTTAGCTAAAGGCGAAGGGGTTCACCTATGGGATGTAGAAGGTAAACACTATTATGATTTCCTTTCTGCCTATAGTGCCGTGAACCAAGGTCATTGTCACCCCAGAATTGTACAAGCATTAGTAGAACAAGCGCAAACATTAACGCTTACTTCGCGTGCTTTCTATAATAATAGATTAGGTGAAGCAGAACGTTATATCTGTGAATTATTCGGTTACGACAAAGCGTTAATGATGAACTCCGGTGCCGAAGCTAACGAGACTGCTATTAAATTAGCTCGTAAATGGGGTTACCAAGTAAAAGGTATCCCTGCTAACGAAGCTATTATCGTAGCGGTAGAACGTAACTTCCACGGAAGAACTACCGGTATCATCTCTGCTTCTACAGATCCTGATTCCAGAAACAATTTCGGTCCTTTTATGCCGGGCTATCAAATCATTCCATACAATGATTTAGCTGCTTTGGAAGAAGCTCTTAAGAATCCAAACGTTTGCGGTTTCTGGGTAGAGCCTATTCAAGGGGAAGCCGGCGTATATGTTCCTGAACATGGTTATTTGAAAGGTGCACAAGAATTGTGTTCTAAATACAATGTCATCTTAATGATGGATGAAATCCAAACAGGTGTGGGACGTACAGGTAAACTTATCGCTTCTCAACATGAAGGTGTTCATCCTGATATGTTGATTTTAGGTAAAGCATTATCAGGTGGAACCTATCCTGTGTCTTGTGTATTAACATCGGATGAAATCATGTTAACAATTCAGCCGGGCGAACATGGTTCTACCTTTGGTGGTAACCCGTTAGCTTGTGCAGTCATGTTAGAATCATTACAAGTAATACTCGACGAAGATCTAATCAACAACTCTGCTCGCATGGGTGAAATGTTCCGTGCACGTATGAATGAGTTAAAAGAGAAAACAGATATCGTGACTACTGTGCGTGGTAAAGGTTTATTAAATGCCATCATTATTAAACCTACCAAAGACGGTAAAACAGCATGGGATGTTTGTGTTCGTTTAATGGAGAATGGTTTATTAGCTAAACCTACACATGGTGACATTATTCGCTTTGCTCCTCCTTTAGTAATTAATGAGGAACAATTAGACGAGTGTTGCTCTATCATCGAAAAAACGATTTTATCATTTTAATTAATACGAAAGGAGTCTTCATGACTCCTTTTTAATTTAACCATCCATTCATGAGACGTCCTAGAAGGAATAGAAAAAGTGCCGCTATCCGCAATATGGTTAGAGAGCATGAAGTTCAAGTATCCGATTTAATGTTCCCTTTATTTTTAACAGAAGGGAAAAAAGTAAAACATGAGATCTCCTCTATGCCCGGAATCTTCCGCTTGTCAGAAGATTTATTGATTAAAGAAATTGATCAATGCTTATCCTTAGGTTTAGAAAGCTTTGTACTCTTCCCTCACATTGCTGATAAATTAAAAGATAAATACGCTACCATCTCGTATCAAGAAAATATCTATCTGAAAGCCCTCGAGAAAATCAAATCTAAATTTGGCGACTCTGTTTGTATCATGACAGACGTAGCGATGGACCCCTACTCTACCGATGGACATGACGGTATTGTAGAAAATGGTAAAATTTTAAATGACGAAACCTTATTGGTTTTAGGCAAAATGGCATTAGCACAAGCGCAAGCAGGTGCAGATATCATTGGACCATCAGACATGATGGATGGACGTGTAGGTTACATTCGCGATGTGTTAGATCAAGAAGATTTCTATGATGTTTCTATTATGTCTTACACGGCTAAATACGCAAGTGCATTCTACGGACCATTCCGTGATGCCTTAGATTCTGCACCCAAAGCAGGTGATAAAAAGACGTATCAAATGGATCCTGGAAATGTTACAGAAGCTTTAGTAGAAGCAGAATTAGACTTTTCTGAAGGTGCGGATTTTATGATGGTAAAACCGGCACTAGCTTATCTAGATGTTATTAAAACACTTTACGATCAGTTTGACATTCCTATTGCTGCCTATAACGTGAGTGGTGAATATGCCATGGTAAAAGCTGCCGCAAAAAACAAATGGTTAGACAATGATAAAGTACGCGATGAAATGTTATTAAGCATGAAACGCGCAGGTGCTAAAGTAATCTTAACTTATTTCGCTAAAGAATATGCATTGAGTAAAAAATAAAAACTGACCCCGACCCTTTTATCTCTTTATTATATCGACTTAATCTTTTGATGCTATGAAAAAATATTTTCTTACTTTATTCCTTTTAGTATCTTTTATTGCTGTTGCCGGACTTAGCTACATTGAATTAGTACTTCCGGATTTAGGACCAATACCTGAAGTTCGTGTACTTGGCACAACGGATCAAGTAGAGCGTGGCAAATATTTAGCAAACCATGTTACGGTATGTATGGATTGCCATTCCAACCGTGATTGGTCTTTATTTGCAGGCCCATTAGTAGTTGGTACAGAAGGTATAGGGGGTGAATTATTTTCTAGAGACTTTGGATTTCCCGGTAACTTTTATTCTAAAAATATCACACCTGCTGCATTAAAAGATTGGACAGACGGTGAGCTTTATAGAGCCATCACTATGGGTGTAACTAAATCAGGTGAAGCCATCTTCCCTGTCATGCCACATAAACGATATGGGCTTATGCATGATGATGACATACACGCAATCATTGCCTATGTACGTACACTAAAGCCTCAAACTTCTGAAATTCCGGAAAGGGAAATCGACTTTCCTATGAATTTTATCATCAATACCATACCTGAACTTAATGCCCCGGCTAAAGTTATTCCTGCAAAAAATACAGTTGAGTATGGTCAATATTTATTTAATGCAGCTGCTTGTGGTGACTGTCATACAAAACAAGAACAAGGTCAGCCAATCGAAGGCATGGAATATGCCGGTGGATTCGAATTCAAAATTGGCAATACTGCTATTGTACGTTCAGCCAATATAACACCGGACAAAGAAACAGGGATAGGTCATTGGACAAAAGAACAATTTATCGAACGCTTTAAAGTATATGCAGACTCTGCCTATCAAGCCAAAAAGATTGAACCTAATCAATTCAATACTGTTATGCCTTGGACTATGTATAGCGGTATTAGTAAAGAAGATTTAGGCGTGATGTATGATTATATCATGACATTGAAACCTATTAAAAACAATGTAGTACGTTTTGAAAATTAAACTTCAACAACTAACAATAAAAAAGCCTGCTATAAAATCTAGCAGGCTTTTTTATTGTTAACTAAGTATGGATTTAATTAGCTTCTACTTTTTTTCGTTCAGCATTGATTAAATAAACATTTTCATTCACAACAGAAGAACCTTCGATTATACCTTCTCCGGTTTTAATCTCAACCAATTTTCCATCGGAGTCACCAAGTAATACTTTTACTTTTTTAAACTGATAAGATTCATTGGAACCGGCTTCCGCTAAAAACACATAAAATAATTCTCCTTCTTGTAATAGGGCGCTTTGAGGCACGGCTATCACAGGTTGTTTACTTGCTTTACCTTCAATGCGTACCTTGACACCCATTTCAGGTAATACGTTCACATCTTTAGGAGGAGTAAAACTTACGTGCACTGGAACAGCTTTAGCAGCAGGATCAATTGCCTTTAGTATATAAGTGATATTACCTGTCACCTTAGGAGCATTTTGGTTTAAAAACTCAATTGTAACTGGCTGACCTTCGCTAATCAAATCAATATCCTTTTCATAGATATCAATATCAGCATATAACTTATCTAAGTTGTAAACCTCAACTAATTCAGTAGTTGGATCCACGAACATCCCAATAGTACTCTTGATTTTAAAAACAGATCCGGATATAGGAGATACTAAAGTAATGGTGTTTTTTACATTTGCTTTAGATCGGTCATTATAGTCGTCTAAATTAACACCCAATAGTTTTAATTTCTCTCCAATACTCTCCACTGTATTTAATGCACTAAAATATTTAGACTCGACAGCTTGATATTCAGCTAAAGCACCAATGTTTTCTTGTCTTAATTTACGCTGACGTTCATATTCTAATGTCATTAACTGAGCGTCATTTTTAGCAGATAAATAATTTTGCTGTAGCTCAATAAACTCCATACTACTGATACGAAGAAGTGGCTGACCTTTGGCTACATGCGCACCTTCACGCACTAGAATTTCAGAAATTTTACCTCGAATGTTCGTACTGACAATCGCTACACTATTCGGCGCCATAGATACCTTACCCGTAGTTACAACAATAGGTTGAATTCGTGTTTTCAATACAGGCGATAAACCAATATTCATCACTGACATTTGTTTTTTATTCAGTGAAAATGACTTTGTAGTAGTTTCTGTCTTAATTTCTTCTGAACAAGAATATAGCAAAGAAGAGATTATTAATATATATAAGTATTTCATAGTATTAAGCTTCAGTATTTTTAGGAACTAGGAATAAGAGATATAATATTGGCAACACAATTAATGTGAGTACAGTTGCGACCACAAGTCCACCTATCACGACAGTTGCTAATGGTTTTTGTACTTCTGCACCTGATCCGGTTGCAATTGCCATAGGCATAAAACCTAAGGCCGCCACCGCAGATGTCATCAATACAGGTCTGAACTTGTATTTCACTCCATCAATAACAATTTTGACAGGATCTGTTCCCGAATTTATGGTTTGTTTAAAATGACCTATTAACATGATACCATTTAACACCGCGATACCAAACAAACAGATAAAACCAACTCCGGCAGAGATACTAAAGTTGATACCGGTAATATACAATGCAAAGATACCTCCGATAGCCGACATAGGAACAGCAGTAAATACAAGTGTACTTTCTCCCAATGTTCCAAAGGAGGCAAACAAGAGTGCAAAAATAACTAACAAGGCAATTGGAACTACAATCATTAAACGCTCTTTGGCCATACGTAAGTTTTCATATTGTCCGCCAGGCTCTAATACATATCCAAAAGGAAGACTTACTTCTTTTTTAATAATGGCATTGGCTTCTTTTACTAAACTCTCCATATCACGTCCGCGCACATTGGCACCTATCTGTAAACAACGTGTTTTGTTTACGTGACGAATTTCGGCAGGACCTAAGTCCATTGTAATTTCTGCCAACTGTTTTAGAGGAATCAGGTTCCCTTTAAAGTCTTTGATTAATAAATTTTCTAACGTTTCAATTTTGTTACGTTCCAAAGTTTCTAATCGAACTACTAAATCATAACGACGATCTTCTTCGTAAATCGTTCCTGATTTTTTTCCGGCAAATGCTGTTTCAATCACACTATTCACTTGATCAATGGTTATACCGTAAAGTGCTAAAGTTCTTCTGTTGTAATTGATCTGAATTTGAGGTAGACCATCCATCTGTTGCATTTGAACATCCTTAGCTCCATCTAATTGAGATAATATTCCCATTAACTGATTCCCTATTTGAATCATCTCTTTTAAATCGGAGCCATATAGTTTGTAAACTACATCCGTTTTAGAACCACTTAACAAATCATTGAAACGTGCTTCAATAGGCTGTTGCATAGATGGCATAGTTCCCGGAAAATAAGTCTCATAGATTTCGTTAATTTTCTCAATCAACTCTTCTTTGGTCTTTACCTTTTTCCATTCGCTCTTCGGTTTGGTAGCAATGATAATATCTGTTGACTCCATTGGTACCGGATCTACAGGAATTTCTGAAGTACCAATCTTTCCTACTACGTGCTCTATTTCATCCGGAAGTTCGGTCAATAAAGCTTTTTCAATTTTTAATGAAGTTTCAATACTTTGTGATAGAGATGTACCTACCGGTAATCTTGTTTCAATTTGAATATCTCCTTCATCTAATTTCGGTATAAACTCACCACCTATTCGAGTGAAGGTGTATCCGGCTACTAATAATAAGACTCCTAAGGCTACCACTACTCTAATCTTCATCGTTAAAGCTTTATCAAATACCGGAGTGAATATTTTATAATATAAGTAGTCGACTAATCTATCTGAGAATCCACCTTCGTGATGAGGCTTACTCAAAACCCACGCACACATCATAGGCACATAGGTTAAAGAGAGAGTCAAAGCTCCAAAGATGGCGTAGCTTACTGTTAAGGCCATAGGTCTAAACATCTTGCCCTCTACACCGGATAAGAATAAAATAGGAGTGTAAACAATTAAGATGATAATGGTACCAAAGAATACCGACTGTTTAATATTCGCCATCTCATCGATGACCCATTTTTGTCTTTCCAGATAAGTAGACTTAGATGTCAGTCCTTTCATTTTAACTGCCAATACCATAGCAATACCTTCTACGACAATAACAGAACCATCTACAATCAAACCAAAGTCAAGTGCTCCTAGACTCATTAAGTTCCCGATTACATCGGTACTCACCATCATACCAAAGGTGAAGAGCATAGATAAAGGAATCACAGAGGCTGCAATTAAGCTGGCACGTAGATCACCTAAGAATAAAAACAGAACAACTAAAACGACGATCGCACCTTCCATTAAGTTTTTGGATACTGTAGAGGTGGTACGCGAAACCAAGTTTTGACGATTGATGAATGTATTTAAGACGACACCTTCAGGTAACATTCCTTTTACTTGCTCCAATCGTTCTTCTAATGTTTCAATAACATTGGAAGCATTTTCTCCCATTTGTAGTAAAACTACAGCTCCTACTACTTCCCCATGACCATCCATAGTCATAGCTCCGTATCGAATACTACTTCCTAATTCTACATCTGCCACATCCTTTACAAGAACGGGAACGTTATCATTAATTTTAATGACAATGTTTTGAATATCAGGAAGCGAAGTTGCCAAACCAATACCTCTAATAATATAGGAACGACGATCTTTTTCTATATAAGCACCACCTGTATTATTGTTACCATTTTCTAAAGCTTCAAAAAGCTCTGTAATGGTTACATTAAAAGCACGTAAACGTTCAGGATTAAGTTTAGCTTGGTATTCTTTTTTGTAACCCCCAAAACTACTGATATCCGCTACTCCCGGTGCACCTAGCAAGTTTTTACGTACTATCCAATCTTGAATAGAGCGTAACTCCATGAGTGAGTAAGAAGTATCATTGGGATTTTCTGCTTGAATAACATATTGATATATTTCACCAATACCTGTTGTGATTGGGGCTAACTCCGGTTCGGCTCCGGCAGGTAAATCTTTTTTAACAGTACTCAATCTTTCAAATACTTGTTGACGTGCCCAGTATAAATCGGTAGCATCTTCAAACACCACCGTCACGGAAGATAATCCAAACTTCGATATCGATCTAATTTGAGTAAGACCTTTGATGTTCGACAATTGAATCTCTAACGGCGAAGTAATAAATCGTTCAATTTCAACCGGACCTAAATTAGGGGCTAGCGTAATTACGTTAACTTGCTTGTTAGTAATATCCGGAACAGCATCAATGGGTAGTTTAGTAAGGGAATATGTCCCCCAAAGAGCGAGTAGGCCTACCAAACCTAATACCACCCATTTATTCCTTACACTGAAGGAAATAAGTGCATCAATCATGGAAATAAATTGTGTTGAACTAAATGTAAATTAAGCTGATGAAAAGATCTAGGTTAATTTAAACTTGGTTAGGTGGTGGAGAGAGTATATTTAGATAAGGTGAGGGATAGAAAAAATGTACACCTAAAGATTGGTAATTAGGAGACGAAACAATTTCATTACTATTAGTTGAATATTTTATATCCGAAGGAAGGGCAATGGAATAGTATAATTTTTCAAAAAAAGAACCGGCATCATCTTCGTCCGCTTCTTCCGGTATTAATCCTTTTTGATTGAAGCAATATTCAAGAATCCATTCTGAGATAGATTCCATCTCATTGATATGAATATTTTCCTCCAAACTATAATCCATATCAAGATTAGTTTTAATATCCGGAGGATTAATACAAAAATTTAGAACCAAGCCTAGAAGAATAAAGCTTACCCATTTTATGACTTTAGTATTTCTAAATTGATTCATCGACACCGAATATACGAATGTTCAATCATACTTTAACTCCACGAGTCATTTCTTTTTTATAAGGCGGTCCGGGCAAAGATTCTACTTTAAATCCTGCCGCTTTTAAAGTCCTTTTAAAAACACCTTGAGCACAATAAGTTACCAATTTACCTGAGGAGTGAAGGGTTTCGAATATCTTTTCAAAATTCTGAACCTCCCACATTTCCTGCTGTTTATTAGGTGCAAAAGCATCAAAATAACAGATGTCGTAGGTAGCTTTTTTTAGAACTGTATCCTCTACCTTTTGATTGGTTTTGATAAATGAAAAATACTCATTGATTTCATGTATATCTCCCCAGGAAACCTGGTGTAATCTTAAAAAGTCCGCTTTATCAGCATTTAAAAGTTCAGCATAATTCAATTGCTGAATTAATTCCAACGACAATGGATATGGCTCTAATGTATGATAATGTATTTTCTGTTGATGTTCTTTAGCCCACAACAAAGTAAGCAAGGTGTTTAAACCGGTTCCAAAACCAATTTCTATAACGCTAATTATTTCTTTGGATGGAATCTCAGCTAAACCTTTTTCTATATAAACATATTTAGACTCATTCAAAGCCCCATGAGTAGAGTGATAAGTTTCATTCAACTTAGGATTATAAAGTGAATGAGACCCATCACTGGATAGTATTATTTTCAACTCATCAGTACTCGACATACTAAATACTAAATACTAAATACTAAATACTAAATACTAAATACTATTTATATATTTCCTTTAACTAAAAATCCACTGTTTAATAAGTTTTCTTTATTATAAGGAAAAGAAGTACCATCCGGCATGGTCATTGTTCCACCGGCAGCTTCTACAATAGCTTGTCCAGCCGCTGTATCCCATTCCATCGTCGGACCATGACGATAATACAAGTCTGCACTACCATCAGCAACTAAACAAAATTTAATAGAACTACCAGAAGAGATCATTTCTTCGATACCATATTTTTCAAACACGGCCTTCTCTTCCGGAGCACTATGTGATCTACTTCCTACAGCTATTCTATTATGGAATGGAGCCGTACGAACTTGAATGGTTTGTTTGGTTTCATTTTCAATTTTGTAAGCATATTTATCTTTAACACCTACATATAATTTATTTTGAACCGGAATAAAAATAATTCCAACAACAGGTTTTTTGTTGACCATCAAAGCTATATTAACCGTAAACTCACCGTTGCGTTTTATAAATTCTTTAGTACCATCCAACGGATCAACTAACCAGTAACATTCCCAATCCTTTCTATCGTTATAGGATATATCTTTACCTTCTTCAGAGATCATAGGTATATCCGGAAAACTGCTTGATAAAATAGAAGCTATCACTTCGTGAGATTTTTTATCGGCTAATGTTAATGGTGAACGATCATCCTTAAATTCAACTAATTCTGTAAAATCAGGTCGAGCATACACCTCCATTATTTTCTTTCCTGCCTCTAAACTTGCCTGAATAGCAGCTGCTTCAATAGCTTCAATCGAATATTTCATAAAATAAATTTATGCTGGCAATTTAGTTAATTTACTAATAGTATTTGGTCAATATTTTTAACCACCAAAATATGTATTGAAATCTTCAGCAGGAGCCAAATTCAAAGCATACTAATTCGATAGAGTATAGGTTTACACTCTAGTATAAACACTTAAATTTTAGCACGATAAGTACCGTATTTACAAGGATTATCGTATTTTTGTACCTCCAAAATTTAAAGCCCGAATGGCAGAACATATTTACCCAATATTTGACAAGACATTACAACGCGCTGACAAAGAAGCACAGTTGAAACAAAAGGCTTTAGTGATATGGATGGTTGGACTTTCCGGCTCCGGTAAAAGTACATTAGCCAAAGCGTTAGAAGCAGAATTACACCAACGTGGTCATTTAACCATGTTATTAGACGGTGATAATTTAAGAACCGGTATTAATAACAATTTAGGATTTACTGAAGCAGATAGAACAGAAAATATTCGTCGTGCTGCAGAAGTTTCTAAATTATTTGCCTCTTGTGGTGTTATCACTATTTGTTCTTTAATCAGTCCTACGGAAGAAATTCGTTCGATGGCAAAAAACATCATTGGTGAAAAAGATTACTTTGAATTATTCATCCACTGCCCTATTGAAGTTTGTGAGCAACGCGACGTAAAAGGCCTATACAAAAAAGCCCGTGCAGGCGAAATCAAGAACTTCACCGGGATTGATTCTCCATTTGAAAATCCAACCTCTCCTTCCTTAGAAGTGAGAACGGATTTAAATTCCTTAGAAAACTGTTTACAACAAATTGTAGACAGCATTATACCTAAAATAACGTATTAAAATTTTATATAACGCAACCTATGAATTCGAACAAATTGTCTCACCTTAAACAATTGGAATCTGAAGCTATTCACATCATGCGTGAAGTAGCAGCACAGTTTGAACGTCCGGCTTTATTATTCTCGGGCGGGAAAGACTCCATTGTTATGGTTCGTTTAGCAGAGAAAGCTTTCTATCCTGCTCGCATTCCATTCCCTTTAGTACATATTGACACTGGTCACAACTTTGAAGAAACAATTCAATTCCGTGACTACTTAGTAAATAAATTAGGTGCTCAACTAATCGTTCGTAACGTTCAAGATTCTATCAACAAAGGTACTGCGGTTGAAGAAAAAGGACCTAACCCAAGTAGAAACTCTTTACAAACAATCACCCTTCTTGAAACCATTGAAGAATTTAAATTCGACGCTTGTTTCGGTGGTGCTCGTCGTGATGAAGAGAAAGCACGTGCTAAAGAACGTTTCTTCTCTCACCGTGACGATTTCGGTCAGTGGGATCCTAAAAACCAACGTCCGGAATTATGGAACTTATATAATGGTAAAAAACAAGTTGGTGAACACTTCCGTGTATTCCCTTTAAGTAACTGGACAGAGATGGATGTATGGCAATACATCTTAGCTGAAAACTTAGAAATACCAAGTATCTATTTCACTCACCGTCGTGATATCGTTAACCGTGGTGGTACTCTATTAGCGAACTCTCCTTTTATCACTGTTATGAATGGTGAAAAAGTGGAGAACATGGTAGTTCGTTTCAGAACTGTAGGTGATATGACTTGTACAGGTGCTGTAGAATCTTCTGCTGATACATTAGAAGATATCATTCAAGAAGTTGCTGCTGCTCGTCAAACAGAGCGTGGTACCAGAGCGGATGATAAACGTTCAGAAGCAGCCATGGAAGACAGAAAGAAACAAGGATATTTCTAATCAATTAAGAATTCAAAGCATTTACATATATGTCACAGACAGTAGAACAAGAAAAATACAGCACCGAAAGCTATTTAAATATGGACTTACTACGTTTCACTACCGCTGGTAGTGTGGATGATGGTAAGAGTACATTAATCGGTCGTTTATTATACGATTCAAAAGCTATCTTCGAAGATCAATTAGAGCAAATCGAAGAAGTATCTAAGCGTAAAGGAAAAGGATATGTTGATTTATCTTTATTAACGGACGGACTTCGTTCCGAGCGTGAACAAGGTATTACTATCGACGTAGCATACCGTTATTTCGCGACTCCAAAACGTAAATTCATTGTTGCAGATACTCCGGGTCACGTACAGTACACTCGTAACATGGTTACCGGTGCTTCTACCGCTAACTTAGCTATTATCTTAGTAGATGCTCGTAACGGTGTTATCGAACAAACTAGTCGTCACTCTATCATTGCTTCATTACTACAAATCAAACACGTGATTGTATGTGTGAACAAAATGGATTTGGTAGATTTCAAAGAAGAAGTTTTCAATAAAATCTGTTCTGATTACTCCGACTTCGCTTCTAAATTAACCATTCCTGATATTCGTTTTATTCCTATCTCTGCATTAATGGGTGACAACGTAGTTGATCAATCAGTAAACATGCCATGGTACAAAGGTGGTACATTAATGTACAACTTAGAAAACGTTAACATCTCTGCTGACTTAAACTATATTGATGCACGCTTCCCTGTACAGTATGTTATTCGTCCTATGAACGACAAATACCATGACTACAGAGGTTATGCAGGTAAAGTTGAAGGTGGAACTTTCCGTCCGGGTGAAGAAGTAGTTCACTTACCTTCCGGATTAACTTCTAAAATCAAATCGGTTGAAACAATTGAAGGTGAGTTAAAAGAAGCCTACCCTCCAATGTCTGTTACTATCACTTTAGAAGACAACATCGACATCAGTCGTGGTGATATGTTAGTTAAACCTAACAATCAACCTCAATCTAGCCAAGATATCGAATTAATGGTTTGTTGGTTAAACGAGAAAAAAATGAATCCGGGTGGTAAATATATTATCAAACATACTACTCGTGAAGCTCGTTGCGTGATTAAAGATGTTCGTTACAAAATCAACATCAGTACATTAAACAAAATCGAAGACGATAAAACTATCGGTTTAAATGATATTGGTAGAATCTTAATCAGAACTACTACTCCATTGTTCTTTGATAGTTATTCTAAAAACCGTGCTACAGGAAGTGTCATCATCGTTGATGAATTCACGAATGAAACAGTTGGCGCAGGTATGATTATCTAATCCATAGCAAAACAATAAATTACAAAAATAGTCGTTTCTTTAGGGACGACTATTTTTATTTAAGCTTATGAAAAAGATTATTTATATCGTATTTATTCTGTTCGCTATCGCTATGTTTTCTTGCAGTAAAAAAACATCTACCTATCCGGGTAGGCACAACCAACAAAAAGGAAATACTTGTTTGGGAGGTTGCTAAAAATATTTAAAATGAAACTTCACTATTTTTATTTATTCATCTGCATTATTCTCCTGTCTTTTATTTCTAAAGAAAAGATTACAAAAGTAAAGTATGATTATATCATTGGATATAACTATAATGTAGAAGATAGTATTTTACCTAAAAAACCATCCTTTCACGAATATAGTATTGTACGAGATGGGAAGATACAATACATGTATGTTCAAAAGGAAAAGAAACTTACTCCTTCTGAGGCTACAAAAATTTTACAAACAATCAATTCCATCGATACCTATTCAGGAGACTCTCATGCTTGTTTTGAACCACGACTTACGTATGTTTTGTATAAAGAAGACAATATTGTAGGTTATATTGATATCTGTTTTGAATGCATTGGTCTTGAAAGCACGCTATTTATTCCTGCGAAATATAAAGTAGAAAAAAAGTATACAACAGCAGGAATTAGCGAGACGGGAAAATCAAATCTTAAACAAATCACTGATAAAATTGGCCTATACAGTTACAGCGAATGAATTTCATCATCCTTTTTTTATTCCTCTTCTTATCTATTTTAGTTCCGGATTATTTCAAGGCCATTAGTCCATACCTATCTTATTTATTAGCGATGGTCATGATTACCATGGGTATTAGTACTACATGGGAATCTATAATTGACTCTTCTAAACAATGGAAATGGATTTTACTAGGAACTATATTGCAGTTTCTAATCATGCCATTAACGGCTTATTTATTATCCATTGCTTTTCAACTACCACAAGAATATTTAATAGGAATGATTATCGTGGGTACATGTCCGGGAGGCACTGCATCTAATGTGATGGTGTATTTATTCAAAGGAAACGTAACTCTATCCATTATATTAACTCTAATATCTACGTTACTATCTGTATTCCTAACTCCGTGGTTATTGGAGGTATATCTTGGATCCACTATAGATATTCCGGTTCAAAAATTAATGTTTGACATTTTATTCATTGTCATCATTCCGGTATTGACAGGATTAATCCTTCAATGGAAATTACCATCTACTATTATTGAAGGAATCAACAAGAATTCAGGCACTTTAGCCATGATTGTGATTAGCATAATCATTGCTTGTATTTATGCTAATTCTAATTTAACTCTTTCTACTCTTCCTTATTTATTAGTATTGGCGGTTATACTTCATAACAGTATTGGGATGGCTTCAGGCTACTTTATCACCCTATTCCTTTCTAAAAACAAATCGATTGCTCGAACCATCGCTATTGAGGTAGGTATGCAGAACTCAGGTTTAGGAGCCATACTAGCTAAAACCCATTTTACGATTGGTAGTAGTCTACCTTCTGCCATTTTTAGTATCTGGCATAACATTTCAGGCTCTTTGATGGTAGAGTTTTGGAAGAAAAAATAAAAGTTTCCTAATAATAAGTATAGGCGGTCGTATGAGGAATATACGTTTGACTATGACAATCAAAGTGACTATCTACCAATTTCAATAACACAAATCCATCCATATCTATTTGAATAAGGTTATAACAAATTGAACCTATGCACAATTCTGAGTTTCTATAAGACCATGACCCTGACTCCTCCTGCACGGGAAATATACATATAGCGCCACCATGTTTAGCGGTATAAGTATAATCAGATTTCAACTCTAACACAACATTCGTTTGACATCTATTAATTCTTGGTCTATTAGTATAGTTGTCATCACAATTAATGTCAAAACTTTGACTATAGGTTATATTACTTAAATCCCAAGTCCTTGATGTTAAAATTGAAATTACAGTATTATCATCCGGTATGGTTCCCGAACTGTGTGATTTTTCATTAGTACAGGAACCAACAAATGTAATTAGCAGAGAAAAAAATATAAATTTATTAAACCTATTAATCATGTCTAGCACCTGCCGCTACTTTGAAGATATGATACACATAAGGGAATAATGCTTCCATACTTTCTTGCGCTCCTTTAGTAGAACCAGGTAATGTAATGATTAAAGTGTCACCAATCATACCTGCTACACCTCTAGACAACATACTATATGGAGTTCTATCCTGACCGTACGATCTAGCGGCTTCCATGATACCCGGAATTTCTTTATCCAATAATGGTTTGATTGCTTCCGGAGTTACATCTCTAGGAGATAATCCCGTACCACCAGTAAATAATATCAACTTCACTCCTCTTTCTACTAACTGATGAACAGTTTGTTGAATTCTATCTACTTCATCCGGTATGATGGAATATGTTTCTAACTTAATTTTACTTTTATCTAACATATCCATAATCACCTTACCGGCTCTATCTTCTTTCGTTCCAGCATTGACACTATCAGAACACACAATTACCGCTGTAGAAATCAACTCCGATAAAGCATCTTTAAATTGAGTCTTCCCACCTTTCTTTTCTTTCAATCGAACATGTTGAATTTCTACTTCTTTATCAATAGGTTTCAACATATCATAAATAGTCACGGCAGTAATTGATGCTCCCATCACCGCTTCTACCTCTACTCCTGTTTTATAAATAGTATGAACCTCAACTTCGATGTGAATGCTTTGTTCTTTTAATTCATAACGTATCTGAGCAAACTCGACTGGTAGTGGATGACAATCCGGAATTAAATCAGAAGTACGTTTGATACCCAACAAACCGGCAGCACGCGCTATATCCAATACATTTCCTTTGGGAACTGTTCCATTTTGAATAGCCTGTATAGTTTCCTTTTTACTTACTTGGATGGTAGCTTCAGCAACTGCTTGACGAAGGGTATATACTTTAGAAATAATCGAATTCATCGGAAGAAATTTTCCTCAATATACACAGAATTGTTCAAAAGCGTCAAAACCAACTTTGAACTAAAAAGACATAAAAAAGGTAGACAGGACCCCTCCTGTCTACCGTGAATAAGTAGTTACCTTCTACTTACTCTGCTCAACTTGATCTTTATTGCTTTTCGATCTTGATAACACTGCGTTTATCTTGATTCTGTAAAATGACGATGTACTGTGCTGCCGGTAGATTTGCTCCAACTTGTCCGATTGTGTTAATGGTTCCTCTCTCTACTTCATGGCCTCTCATATCTTGAACAATGTAATCCATACTTCCTTCTCCTTCGATGGTAATCACCTCTCTATACGGATTCGGATAATAAGTCACTTGTAACGAGTTCGCTGATCGTGTTGGGGTCGATGCCGGTATTACAGTTACACTTTGTGTTTGTGTTACTGTGTTGCCTTCCGAGTCTTTCACTTTTACTACTATATCATGTGTTCCTACACTTGGATTATTATAGGTGTAAGTATAAGGAGCACTAGTTAAAGTGGTTAGCAATGTAGTACCATCATAGATTTCTACTGTTAATGCTCCACCTTCCGGATCTTGTGCATTGACATTAATGTCAATACTTCCTGTAGAAGAGCTTCCCGGTGTAGGTTGGTTATAAGTAGCAGTGAAGGTATTGACCGTTGGCGATTGATTAGCTCCTACCGTGAAGTTCACACTAGCTGAAGTAGTTTGTAATCCGCTGTTATCGGTTGCTACCGCATAGAAGGTATAAGAACCTTGAGCTACGTTAGTTAAAGTATATTGGTAGGAAGTAGTTCCAGTGCCTTCACCTACTTTAACATTGTTTTGATAGAACTCTACTTTAGTAATGGAACCATCAGAGTCAGTTGCTTGAGCTTCTAGGATGATAGTAGCAGGTGCTACGGCAGTTCCATTATTGGTTGGAGATATCATACTAACCAGTGGAGCATTGGCATTGACTACACTCACCGTATTAGAAGTAGCTTGACAAGAACCATTGGTAATTTGAACACTGTAGTTTCCTGCGGTAGTTACCGATAAGGTAGAAGCATTACTTCCCACCACTGATGTACCATTGTACCAGGTATAGGTAACACCGGTAGCAGAAGTGGAAGCTGTTAAAGTAATAGGTTGAGAAGGTAGTAAGGTTTGTATACCACTAGGAGTGATAGATACGGTTATCGGAGCACTTACCGTTACCGTTGTACTAGTCGAAGTAGCTGAACAGTTCCCTGAGCTAACAATCACATTATAAGAACCGACTGTCGTTGCTGTATAGCTAGCCCCAGTTGCTGAAGCGATATTCGACGTTCCGTTTCTCCACTGATAAGTTAAACCAGTTCCGGTGTTGGCACTTAGTACTACACTTCCACCTTGACAGAAGGTAGTTGGAGTGGTAGTTGTTACCGTTGCCGTTGGAAGAGTGTTTACTGTTACCGTTGTACTAGTTGATGTAGCGGAACAGTTACCTGAAGTAACAATCACATTGTAGTTCCCTGAAGAGTTAGCAGTGTAAGTTGCACTAGTTGCAGTTGCAATGTTCGTAGTTCCGTTTCTCCATTGATAAGTTAAACCTGTTCCTGTATTAGCACTCAGCACTACACTTCCACCTTGACAGAAAGTAGTTGCACCACCCGCTGTGACTGTTGCTGTTGGAAGAGTGTTTACTGTTACCGTTGTACTAGTCGAAGTAGCTGAACAGTTACCTGAGTTAACAATTACATTATAGTTCCCTGAAGAATTGGCTGTATAAGTAGCACTAGTTGCTGAAGCGATATTCGACGTTCCATTTCTCCACTGATAAGTAAGTCCAGTTCCGGAGTTAGCAGTTAATACCACACTTCCGCCTTGACAGAAGGTCGTTGGAGTGGTAGTTGAAATCGTTGCTGTAGGAGCCGGATTCACTGTTACCACAACCGGCGAAGATACGGCTATACAGTTATTTACATTCGTAACTTCTACTGTATAACTACCCGATGATAAATAGATTGCTAATGAGGAAGAGCTTGCGCCTACTGCCGTAGTTCCATTCTTCCACTGATAAGTAAGTCCTGTGCCCGTATTGGCATTTAGTGTTACACTTCCACCTTGACAGAAAGTGGTGGCACCACTCGCTGTAATCGTTGCCGTTGGTAAAGCATTTACTGTTACTGCTTTAATAGCTGACGTTGCCGTACAGCCATCTGAACCTGTAGCTACTACGGTATAATCCCCTGCTGTAGTAACCGATAATGTTGTTCCTGTGGCACCGCTTATTTGAGTAGCCCCATTATACCACTGTAAGTTAGAAGTAGATATTGTTGTTAAAGTTATCGTTGACCCGGAACACATGCTACTAGCCCCCGTAATCGTTGGTGTGGTAGGTGGAGTACATGCAATTACATCCATTAATATACCAGTACCAAACAAGGATGGATTTTGCCATGCATCATCTGTAGCTGAACTCCATGATCTCTTAGCATCTCGACCCGTTCCATCATCATCATCGTTGATCATAAATTCGATACCATGATATTGGCCTACAGCGGGAGTTCCTTGCAAGGTACTCCATGGAATACGACCTTCAACAATATATCCATTCGTTGTATTAACAACGCTGTAGGTGATACCTGTTACGCTTCTTCCACTTGGCAAGGAACCAACTACCGTCCCATCATTCCATCCAAATGTATATTGAACATCATTTGCGGCGTAGGCTGTTGCTTTATCATTACCGATATCAAAATAAAACTCTACCGCATCATCTTCATATGAATTTTGACTATCATTTATTCTCGTATCATCTATCACTTGAGCTAACACATACACGTATGTATTATCCCATACTATTTTTGCAGTACCAGATAAATCTGCTGCATTACTAACTGTTCCTACAATCAATTTACTCGCCGATATAGTTGGTATAGAAGCATTATTCCATAGCGCATCTACTGTACCATCTATCACAGGTGGTGTCGTTACTTTGTAAATATTAAATGGTGGATCTTTTATATTAATCACGATAGAAGCAGAAGAGGTATTATTAGAAGCATCCGTAACTACTGCACGTAATGTAACAGAACCTGATGGAATATTTAACCAAGTAAACGAATATGGAGAAGTAGTAGATTCTCCAATTTTTGTATTACCATTAAAATATTCCACTTTCACTACATTATTATCTGCATCTGTAACAGATACAGTAATTGGCAAATCAGCTCCGGAAAAATAATTACCCGTCGCTGTAGGTGTTGTAAATGTTATCGTAGGAGTATTAGGATTACAATTTGAGAAAGTGTAGTTATCCCAAGCATCTTTCCATCGGGTATAATCAGTACTGTTAAAAGAGTGTACTTGAATATTTGTATTAGCTGTAGTAGAATTTCTTAAAAATTTATCTACGAATGCTGTTACTTCTGGATTTGATTCTGTAGGTAAAGAACAGTGATTATGTCCACCTCTAAATGAAAATCCAAAACGATCTGATACACCCATCGTCTTCCAAACTTCCTGTGCTGCACGACAGGAAACATAGCCCGATTCATCACCTAGCCATTCAAATGGAGGATTTCCTAAAACCAAAAGAGCTCTAGGTGCAATCATTGCCATTAACTCATGATGATCATGTGGAAGTTTTCCTACTTGTCCTTGAAAATTCGTTTTCATGCTCTGCATAAACCAAGCGTAATTAGTATTATCGATCTTCTCAACATTACCAATCGTTTCAGAAACTCTCCAAGAGTTTACACCACCACCGCCTGATTCTTGTGCGATTGTCAATGCAACCCTTTCATCAAATGCTCCGGCAAACAAAGCCATTTTACCTGCATACGAACAACCTGTAACTGCAATTCGTTTTGTATCTGCATTCAACTGTGTTCTTACAATCTCAATTCCATCAATCAATCTGCTAACACCCCACGCCCATGCACTATAATAACCGTTGTTAACCAAATTCGGATATAACTTAAAAAACGGATACGAAGGATCTCTATCACCCTGTGTATATTTAGCAACTTGATCATGATTAAAAGGAATCTGAATTACTCCATTAAATAAATTAGCCGGTAATTGTCCGGTGGGAGCATTCATACCTATCACCACAGGAAAAGGTCCTGTACCTGTTGGCATTGTTACTCGAGAAGTCAACGTAAGTGTATTTCCATTTTCAGTCACGTTTACAGTTAATACACCACCACTATAAGTAGCCGTCACATTCGATGGTTTAGGAGGTTTCACTCCTATTTCATATCGTTCTATCTCCTGTTTAATTTCGTTTCTTCTACATTTCCAATCACTAAAACAGTTCACTCTTCCTGAACCATTTGACCATGCAAATGGATCGGGTAACAAGCTATAACTTTGTAATTGACTGACAGCAGGTAAAGGCGGTGCAACACAGGACGAACCTGTATTTTCAACATCGTATACCAATGGTACTTGAGCTATGGAGCCAAAAACCACTCCTAAAGACAATAAAAATCCGATACACCATTTTGTAAAATGTGTTTTCATAAGAATAAACATTAAATGAATTTTGAAAAAAGGTAGACAGGACCCCTCCTGTCTACCGTGAATAAGTAGTTACCTTCTACTTACTCTGCTCAACTTGATCTTTATTGCTTTTCGATCTTGATAACACTGCGTTTATCTTGATTCTGTAAAATGACGATGTACTGTGCTGCCGGTAGATTCGCTCCCACTTGTCCGATGGAGTTAATGGTTCCTCTCTCTACTTCATGGCCTCTCATATCTTGAACAATGTAATCCATACTTCCTTCTCCTTCGATGGTGATTACTTCTCTATACGGATTCGGATAATAGGTCACTTGTAACGAGTTCGCTGATCGTGTTGGGGTCGATGCCGGTATTACAGTTACACTTTGTGTTTGTGTTACTGTGTTGCCTTCCGAGTCTTTCACTTTTACTACTATATCATGTGTTCCTACACTTGGATTATTATAGGTGTAAGTATAAGGAGCATTGGTTAGTGTAGTAAGTAGCGTAGTACCATCATAGATTTCTACCGTTAAAGCTCCACCTTCCGGATCTTGAGCATTTACAGCGATATCGATACTACCAGTGGAAGAACTTCCAGGTGTCGGTTGGTTATAGGTAGCCGTGAAGGTGTTTACTATTGGTGATTGATTTACTCCTACTGTGAAGTTTACACTTGCTGAAGTGGTTTGTAATCCACTGTTATCGGTGGCTACTGCATAGAAGGTATAAGCACCTTGAGCTACGTTAGTTAAAGTATATTGGTAAGAAGTAGTTCCAGTGCCTTCACCTACTTTGACGTTATTTTGATAGAATTCTACTTTAGTAATGGAACCATCGGAGTCAGTTGCTTGAGCTTCTAGGAGTATGTTAGCAGGTGCTACGGCAGTACCATTGTTGGTTGGTGATATCATACTAACCAGTGGAGCATTGGCATTTACTACACTCACGGTATTAGAAGTAGCCTGACAAGAACCATTGGTAATTTGAACACTGTAGTTACCTGCGGTAGTAACAGAAAGAGTAGCCGAGTTGCTTCCTACCACCGATGTTCCATTGTACCAGGTATAGGTAACACCGGTAGCAGAAGTAGTCGCTGTTAAGGTAATAGGTTGTGATGGAATTAAGGTTTGTATACCATTAGGAGTAACCGATACACTTATCGGAGCATTCACTGTTACCGTTGTACTAGTCGATGTAGCTGAACAGTTGCCGGAGCTAACAATAACATTATAGTTCCCTGAAGAATTAGCTGTATAGGTAGCACCAGTTGCTGAAGCAATGTTCGAGGTTCCATTTCTCCACTGATACGTTAAACCTGTTCCGGTGTTGGCACTTAGCACCACACTTCCGCCTTGACAGAAAGTGGTAGCACCACCCGCGGTTATGGTTGCCGTCGGTAGAGCATTAACCGTTACCGTTGTATTAGTTGATGTCGCTGAACAGTTACCTGAGCTAACCACTACATTATATGAACCTGCAGTAGTTGCTGTATAAGTCGCACCAGTTGCAGAAGCGATGTTCGAGGTACCGTTTCTCCACTGATAAGTTAAACTAGTACCTGTGTTCGCACTTAGCACCACACTTCCACCTTGGCAGAAGGTGGTAGCACCACCCGCGGTTATGGTTGCCGTCGGTAGAGCATTAACCGTTACCGTTGTACTAGTCGATGTAGCTGAACAGTTACCTGAGCTAACCACTACATTATATGAACCAGCAGTAGTAGCGGTATAACTTGAACCTGTTGCTGAGGCAATGTTCGAAGTTCCGTTTCTCCATTGATACGTTAAGCCTGTTCCGGTGTTAGCACTAAGCACCACACTTCCACCTTGACAAAAAGTCGTTGAAGTAGTAGTTGTTACCGTTGCTGTAGGTAAAGCATTAACAGTTACTGTTGTATTAGTCGATGTAGTTGAACAGTTTGACGCATTCGTTACAATCACATTATAAGTACCTGCTGTTGTTGCTGTATAAGTTGCACCTGTCGCAGTTGCTATGTTAGTTGTTCCGCTTCTCCACTGATAAGTTAAACCTGTTCCGGTGTTCGCACTCAGTACCACACTTCCACCTTGACAGAAGGTCGTTGGAGTAGTCGTTGTAATTGTTGCTGTTGGAAGAGCGTTTACCGTCACCGTTGTATTTGTGGATGTAGCTGAACAGTTGCCGGAGCTAACAATCACATTATAATCTCCTGCTGTCGTTGCAGTATAAGTAGAAGCAGTTGCAGTTGCGATGTTCGTTGTACCGTTTCTCCACTGATAAGTCAAACCTGTTCCGGTGTTAGCACTTAGCACCACACTTTCACCTTGACAGAAAGTGGTAGCACTACCTGCTGTTACCGTTGCTGTTGGAAGAGCGTTTACCGTCACCGTTGTATTAGTTGATGTAGCAGAACAGTTTGAAGCATTCGTTACAATTACATTGTAAGAACCTGCAGCATTAGCTGTGTAAGAAGAACCTGTTGCAGTTGCAATATTCGTTGTTCCATTTCTCCATTGATACGTTAAGCCTGTTCCGGTATTTGCACTTAGCACCACACTTCCACCTTGACAGAAAGTCGTTGGGGTTGTTGTTGTAATCGTAGCAGTTGGTAATGGATTCACCGTTACCGTTGTATTAGTAGAAGTAGCTGAACATGTAGATGCATTGGTCACCACAACATTATAATCACCTGAAGCATTAGCTGTATAAGTAGTAGCTGTAGCAGTCGCAATGTTCGTTGTACCATTTCTCCATTGATACGTTAAGCCTGTTCCTGTATTAGCACTCAGCACTACACTTCCACCTTGACAGAAAGTGGTTGGTGTGGTCGTTGTAATTGTTGCCGTTGGAGGTGTATTTACCGTTACCACCACTGGTGTAGATACTGCCATACAGTTACTTGCGTTGGTCACTTCTACCGTATAACTACCCGATGATAAATAGATAGCTAAGGAGGAAGAACCTGCTCCTACGGCTGTTGTTCCATTCTTCCACTGATAGGTTAAACCTGTTCCAGTATTAGCATTTAAAGTTACACTACCACCTTGACAGAATGTGGTTGCACCACTAGCAGTAATTGTTGCCGTTGGTAATGGATTAACCGTTACTGTAGTACTTGTAGAAGTAGTAGAACAATTGGTAGCATTTGATACTATTACATTATAAGCTCCTGCAGTAGTTGCTGTATATGAAGAACCCGTTGCCGAAGTAATATTGGTAGTTCCATTTCTCCATTGATAGGTCAAACCTGTACCGGTATTTGCACTTAGCACCACACTACCGCCCTGACAGAAAGTAGTCGGAGTAGTGGTTGTGATCGTTGCTGTAGGTGGAGTACAAGGTGCTGCTTCTTTGAAAACAACATTATCAATGGTAACACAAGTAGTACTATTTCCTAAATAAAACTTCAACTTAGCAGTAGCATCCGTAACTGTTGGTGAAAATGTATATGTAAAGGTTTGATTAACGGTAGTTAAGTTTTGAGTTTGTCCAAAATAGCTTGTCCAAGGATCACCTTCCATTTGAATCGCAACTTCCATGGTGCGAGCCGCATCAGCTTTTGCCATAAATGAAACCTCATATTGTTTACCGGCTTCAAATGGAGCGTTTTGTCTTACTTGAACATGCCAAGTTGCTGTACCTGCATTAGTAGCACAAACTCTTAGAGCGTTTGTTCCCGACATATTTGCATTGGTAACAACGGTCATGGTACCATTAGCACCACTATTATTTTGTATATCCCAGCTCTGTGTACCTAAGTCAAATTCTCCGTTATTCAATAAATTAGAACCTGGAGGTAATGATACAGTCACTGTTATTGAAGCTCTTGAACCTTCGCAACCGTTAAGCGTTTGTGATACATAATAGATAGTAGAACCAACCGCAGCCGTACTCGGAGTTGGAGCGGTAGTACTACCGGTTCCTCCGCTAGCAGCTGTATACCATAATAAAGCAGTTCCTGTTGCGGTAAGTGGGGATGCGGTTGCACCCATCGCATAATTAACAGTAGATGTAACTGTTGGTGCAGGCGTTAAACAATTATTACACGGTGCTGTTGGCTCTTTCGTTGCATAAGGATAACCTACATTCGTCTGTTGCGACATATATTGTTTCAACCACTGCATAGCAGGACTTTCTGTCGGATTATTATTACCGGAAGAAACTAATCCGGTGTTAGCAATCCAAGTTGTACCTTCAATGTACCCCCATAATGATATACCACCTACGGAAGGGTGATTCCAATAAACAGGAAACAATGTTTGATATCTTGTATTCTGTTCTGCATCTGTACCAGAAAGATCAAGTTCCGTAACATAGGTAGGCACACCTGAGTTATCCATCGTATTCAATGCATTTGTCATTTGTGATGCCGACAATGTATTGATGTTGAATTCGTGTGCTTGTGTACCAAAGCCATCTATTAAGTTACGATCACGTAATACTTTAATTACATTTAATTGTTCATTAATAGCTGATATATCATTTTCTAATCCATAGTCATTCAATACTAATTTAGCATTAGGGAAATATTGACGTGCTTTCGTAAATAACCATATTATCCAATCATAACCGGTAGTACCTCCTCCACCAAGCCCTGTTTTAAAGGCTTGTGTAGCCGGAGCATGAGTTCTCAATTGCTCATTCAACACATCAATTTGATCTATATAGTTACCATAGCGTTGTGCAACAGCAGCCATATACTCTTCTATTTCTGCCTGAAATTCTGCAGGTGAAAGTACTAGTTGATTAGATGAGTTAATTGCCCAGTTTGGAAACTGACTACCCCATGCGATGGCATGGTATCTGTACATTAGATTATTATTCTTTGCAAAATTGTAACTGATATCAGCTGCATTCCAATTAAAATTATCTCGAGTTGATTCAATCACTCCCCATTTATTGTTATTCTCAGCAGTAACACCATTCCAATAAGTCATGTAGTTTTGAGGCACACTTCCAGCTACGATGTTAGCTAAATACTTGCCTTTATTCGCACTCATACCTCTACTTGTTACTGCTGCAGTACCAACATTTACTAGTACACCTGCCGAAGCACTAACATTACCACTGTTATCAACAGCTCTCGCTTTTAATATATGAGTACCTACAGTAAGACAATTCAAATTGAACGTATAAGTCCCATTCGTTGCAGCTGTTGATTCTGTTAAATAAGTATCTCCATCAAACAATTCCACACGCGTTACGGTACCATTTCCGGTTGTACCACCTATATCCAAAGAATATACATTAACTGTTACGGCTTTACCATCTTGAAAATAAGAGTTAGCGTGCGGTGCGGTTATAACACAAGATGCAGGTGAACCAGTGAAAGTTGTTGACACAGGTGTTCCACCTGCCCCCGTAGGTGTAGTAGGAGTTGTACTTACTAGCGTTAACATTTTTTGTGCATAGCGCTCTCCTAATGTTCTATAACCGGCAGATGAAAAGTGATATTGATCCATTCCGGTTAAACCACTCGCTGAAATCACATAAGAATTTGGAATTACACTTGGTACGGTAGCAATTACAGGATTGTGTGCTGCACATTGACCTCCTTGATTCGCATACAACATCTCGCCTAATAAAAACGGTGTTTGAGAAGCTGTCAAACCTAAATCAGCAATCAAGTTATCATACACCCCTTTTACTTTTGCAGGCCAAGTTGTTTGACCTGTATTGGTTTCACCTTGGTGCATTAATATTCCTTTAATCACTCCATCCTTTTGAGCCAACTTAGCAACTTCTAACAACCAAGCATATGCACTTCCATTATATTTAGCAGGTATAACATTATAGGTATCATATCCGGCATAACCGGTTTTACCAAATAATGCAATATCACATCCGGCAATCGACACATTAACAACACCAATTTTTATATTGGAAGGTGTGTTAGCAACCATCGTTCTACCGAAATAATCAGCCGGACCAAGTTTAGTATAACATCTTACCAAAGGTGGTACTGCGGTATACCATTTCCCATACTGACGACTTAAATTGGAACAGTCCATAGATTCCATAATTTGAAAACGACTGTTCACTGTTTGATCTTGGGCTTCTATATTACCTTGCCCTTCCATATTTGACTGTCCAAAACACAGGTAAATATGAAAATTGGGGTCTTGAGCCTTACTTATGAGCGAACTCATCAGTAATACAACCAGATAAAGTAAAAATTTGACGGTTTTCATAATCACAAAATAGTTAGTAGTAGTTAGTAGAGTGCTTTGTTAATTTTAACAACCTTATTTTTTAACTAATTGTACTATTTTTATAAATAAACCAAGATTGTTATAAATATATACCAATTTGATATTCATATAATACAATTAACATACTACAAATGTAGGTAGTAAATGGTCATCACATCGTGTACTATTTTTCAAATTTCTTTAACTATTGTACAGGGGAGATAAAATTAAAATCTGATTTACAACCAGTTATTAAAAATGTGGATTTCTAACAGGTTTTTACTTAGGAATTATTCTTGCGAACAAACTCTTTTGGAGACACTCCATAAAACTGTGTAAATGACTTAGAAAAATAAGAAGCGCTATTAAATCCGGTTTCAATAGCCACTTCTGAAATAGTCAATTTACCTTGAAGCAACAATTCGGTGCTTTTTTGTAGCCTAATAACCCTAATCAACTCATTTACAGTTTGTCCACTGATCGATTTAAGTTTATTATATAGTAAAGTTTTACTGATGGCCATTTCTTTACATAAAAATTCTGCATTCAAATCCGGTTCAGACAAATGTTGGGTAATCAAATCAATTAACTTGTTTAACCATTCATTTTCAGGATTATGAATATCTGTTAAAGGGGTAGTCAACTGTGATATGACCTTTTGCTTGGCTAAAGCAACCTTCTCCAATGATTTTAATATTGAATGTTGTACTTTATTTATAAGTAGAGGTTTAGACAAGATAGCTTCTACATTATATTTAATAGCCGTCTTTTGAATTTCTTCTGAGTCTATAGAAGTAATAAAAATTCGAGGAATAGCCGAATACAAATCCGTCTGAACAAGAAATTCTAAAAACTGAATTCCTTCATTTTGCTCTCTTATAGGATTAAGAATAATCAAATCCGGAAGACGTTCTGATAATGCTTTCTTTATGTCATCTACTTTTATAAAGCGATAAAATATATATTGATCCGATAACAAGTACATAAACTTCTCGGCATCGGATTCATTTTCTTCCAATAAATAGATGATTGCTCCTTTGTGTGGATTTTCAAAAGGAGTATCTGCCGCAACCTGTGAGCCTTCTTGTACATCTTCCCACAGTGAATATTTCGAAAACAGTTCTTTTTGTTGTTTTAAAATCAACTCCGTTTTAGCTGAAATCTCTTCATTATTTTGTTCAATCTCTTCGTTACGTTGAGTCAATTCGTCCACGGTAGATTGTAAACTATTGTTTACATCTACTAATTCAGCAGTTTGTTTGGCCACTTCTGCCTGAAGCTTTTTATTCAAGCTTCGAATTCGGAATGTTCTCCATTGAAAAAACAAGTATAATAATAGAACAACTCCAAGAGCAATTAAAGTATAAAACCAATAGGTCATATACCATGGTCTGTTCACTACTATCACTATGGATGTAACATCCACATCCATGATCCCCTCTCTATTTTTTGATCTCACTAAAAAAGTATACGTTCCGGGAGGTAATTTATAATACGAAGCCGATCTATTTATAGCATCCGTTGAATTCCATTGCTCATCAAACCCTTCTAATTTGTAATAGTAAGTAACTTGTGTTGGTGCATGATAATCTAATGCTGAAAAGTCAATCGTTAACGTTATTTTACCATAGTCCAAATACACCTGATCATTCACCACATAATTGATAACTTGGGTACTGTCATCCGTAATGGCTTGTTTGGTTTGAATGGATGTAACGACTGTTTTTTGTTTATAGGTCTTTATCTGAAATTCAGATGGATCAAAAACTAATAATCCATCTGTGGTACCAAAAGCCATTTTACCATCCTTACATCTCAAACTACTATTCGTATTAAATCGATTGCTAGGCATACCATCACCTTTGGTATATACTACAAATTGATTTTGATTGGGTAAATATTGTATCAAACCTCTTTCCGTTCCCAACCATAAGATTCCATCCGATGAAACTTCTATACTTTTTATATCAAAAATATCTTTATCAAACTGAAGTAAATGATTACGAATTACTTTATTAAGTTTCCAATCATACTCCAGCAATCCATTATCGACAGTACCCAACCATAATATCGATGGTCGATACGGATCTACTGATATACATTGCACATTTAAATAACTTAATCCATTTATTAGAGAGATTGAATAACTTTCTAGTTGTTTATTTTTTATCACAAACTTAAATAAACCTGAAGCCTCAGAGGATACAAACAAAAGAGTATCCGATATTGCTACAACGTCAGATATAATTCCTGCATTTAATTTAGATACAATTTCTTTAGAGAATGGATTTACTTTGAAAGTACTATTCTTGGGATTAAAAATTTCAATACCTCCTGAAAGCTTACCCATCCATATCATGGTATCATTCATTTTGGCTAATGACCAAACATGATTACCTGAAATAGTGTTGGTGTAATAAATGTTTTGAACATTATATACCTTTTCTAACCGATTACTAATAACATTGTAAATCCCCATCCCATTTGCATAGGTACCTACATACATCTTGTCATTATCTAAATAAAGTGACTTAACCACACTAGTGAAAAAATCTCCGTTTACTACAGAATGATGTGTAATCCGATTGTTTTTTTTATCCCATATTTCCAATCCACCACCATCAGTACCTAGGTATATTTTATTTTGAAATTCTGCAATACTCAACACAGACTTATTGTAGAGCTTCAACTTACGCATAGGAGATGCGTCAATACTTAAAAAGCCGGACTTATATGGATCATATACAACTAACCCGGCATTATAGGTGCCCACCCAAATATTCCCATCATTGCTTTCGAATGTTGTATAGATAGAGTTGGAAGGCAAGCTAAATTGTTTGTCTGTTTCATTTTTATAGTTAATCCATTTACCATCCCTCATGTATCTGTATATGCCTGCTCCATCACTCGTAATCCAAATAGATTTATCTTTGGCCTCCATCACATGCATAACAATATTAGATTTCAAAAAATGATCATTCAGATTATGAATCATGAGCGATTTTGAATTGATGTCATAAGTCGAAACACCTATATTCTCATTACAAATCCATAAGCGGTTGGAAGAATCTAAAAACAAAATCCCCAAATTACTTATCAGTGGAAGATTGTAATCTTTAAAAATATTTTGAATCATAAACTCATTCGAATTCTTTGCCCTATATGCTATGGCATCAACCCCACCATATACCCACAATCCTCCATTCTGATCTTTTTCAATACTATAACATTCCTTTCTGTCCTTAAATGGAGTATATCGATTAAGTTGATTTTTAATAGAATTCCATTGAACCATTCCAAAATTCCCCACTAACCAATAGTTATCCGGCGACTCTTCTACCATGTCCCAAACCGCCTCATTCTTACCCACTACCAATTCACCGGATGATAAACGAACCATCTCCATACGATTGGCTTCCTTACTGTATTTTCTGATGCCAAACTCAGAGGTCAATACAAAAATTTGTTTTTTTGAATCAATAAATAAAGCTCGTATGTATTGATTTGGTATTAGATTATTAGCGGAATCAGTAATACTATAGTGTTTCAGATCATATCCATCATATCTATACACACCTTGATAGGTACCAATCCATATATATCCTTCACTATCTTGAACTACATCAGTGATGGAAGACTCTGCTAGAATAGATGGTGTTATAATTGGATAAAAATTCACCTCTTGCGCTACTCCCAAAAAAGAAATAGCACTAAAAAGCACAGCGAAAAGATATCGAATTATAGTTAACACAAAGAAAATTTACTTATTACCATTTTAAATATAAAAAAATATTGATTCGATACCAATGATTCCTTAAAGCCTAATCAGAAATATGTATATTGTGTGTTTAGAATTTCAATATGGTTTTTACCCGTAAAAGCAGAAAGTGGACATTTATTTCGATAGGAATCGGGATTGGGTTATTAACAATAATCTACATCACCTTACAATTATTCACTGAAACGATCAAAAACAACATTGAGTCTAAACTCAACAACACTCTTACTGCGGATATTAAATTTTCCCAATTTGAGTTTTCCATCTTTAAACATTTCCCTAAACCTACCCTCGTCTTTTATAATAACTCTATCATTGGCCAGGATGAATTTCAACATGACACGCTGATTACCTGCCCTCGAATCGATGTTGAGTTTAACTGGGAAACCTTATGGGCAAGCAAGACTAGTATTCACTCTATACACTTATATGAGCCCAATATATTAATTCACATTTTACAAAACGGGCATCACAATTTTGACATTTTTGAATCCGATACCACTTCAAATGAATCCGGCTCCCCTTTATCAATAGAAGAATTAATAGTCGAAGCCGGAATTATTCGCTATTGGGACTATCAAAATGATATTGAAATCATCGCCAGTGGCATCGAACACAATGGTAAAATCAATGTCATAGATCAAACCTTTCAATATAACACCCACTCCCATTTATCAGGGTTTACACTCTCTCATAAAAACATTACTTACATCAGAAATAAAGAAGTTGATTTCAACGTAGACCATTTATTTGATTTCAATAAACAAATTTTTGAATTCATTGGTCACGAATTAAAAATTAACGACGTTTCACTGAGCTTTAATGGTCTTATCCAAAATCAACCCAAAGGTGTTTACACTAAAATGGTTTATAAAACCAAAAAAACTGATTTTGAGTCTTTAGTTTCATTACTTCCGGGTATGTATAAAAATCAATACAACTCTTTCGATGCCAGTGGTAAAATGTCTATCAATGGTATGGTAGACGGCGTTATTGGAAACTTTGATGATACTATTCCAAAATTCTCTGTAGACATCGAAATTGAAAAAGGTTTTTTCCAAGTACAATCCTTACCATTTAAAGCTGATTCTATTAATTGTGATTTAGAAATTTCAAATCTAAATGGGCACAAAGACAGTACAGTTTATAATTTAAAATACTTCCATACTACAGTTGACCAGCACCAGATTGATGGACATGCGTTAATCAAAGGAGGCAAGAACAAATTTGTTGACATTCAACTTAAAGGAGATTTCAATTTAGGTAATTATGGAAAACTAATGCCCCTCTCCTATAGTGATCTTAAAGGTGATTTATTTGTAGATATACAAGCCAAAGGAATATTAGACTATCAGTTTATTAATGATTCTACTTTTCAACTTGTATCCGTTCCCACCTTTTCTATTAATTCCTCATTGACAGATGGAGAACTTGCCTATGACTCATTGCCTGAAAAAATTCATAATGTGCATTTAGTACTCAAAGCTCAGAATACAACTGGCAAACCGGATAATACCATTATTCATATACCTACATTTATGCTTGAATTTGCCAATAATAAAATATATGGCAACACTTACTACAAAGGCTATTTAAGCCCCTACATTGATGCTGAAATTAATGGGGATGTTAATTTGGAAGATATTCAAAAGGTCGTTCCAATGAAGGACCAAGAACTTAAAGGCTTAATTGATTTTAATGTTAAAGCTAAAGGTGATTACAATAAGAGAAAGAATAAATTCCCGATTTTAGAATCATCTTTTCTTTTAACTGAAGGATTTTATAACACAACAGTCAGTACCGGAGAACTTAAACACTTAACATTTAAGGGTACCGCTGTTAACAAATCAGGGAACTGGAAGAACACCTATCTTGAAATCGAAAATTTCAGTGGAACATTTGAAGAAGAACCATTTGAAATCAAAGGTAAAATATTTGATTTAGATAAATTAAAATACCAATTATCCATCAATGGAAAAGTAAATCTAGAACGTTACACCACTTTACATCCCATTGAAGGTTATAAATTACGTGGGGACATCGCTTGTAATATACTCACAGAGGGCTCATTAGAGGAGGTCCAAAATAAAGAATTAAGCAACACTCATACTACCGGTAAAATATCTATTAAAAACTTTGTATGCCTTGGTTCTAATTATGCTAAATGGATAAAAATATATGATGCACAACTTCAATTTAACGATGACCAATTAAAGATTGAAAAGTGTGAATTTAAATGGGGGAAAAGCAATGGGAATATTAAAGGCTATATCGATGACTACCTTTTATTGTTTTTAGACGAACCCATCATTAAAGGACAAATAACCATGCAAGGTGACAGTTTGAATTACAATAATTTCATTAAGCACTTTCAACCATTAAGTGCAAATAATAGCACAACAGTTGTAACCAATAACAATAACAATAACACAGCATCCGGAGTTACTAACTGGAGAGTTCCTAAAGAATGGGATTTCAACTTAGTGCTACAATACAAAACGGTGATATATGAAGACTTAACTTTCCAGCCGTTATATACTAATGTGAATGTTGAAAATAGGACATTTACAGTTAACCAATTTATTGCTAACTGCAATGGAGCTAGTTATAACCTAAAAGGGAATTATAACACCATAAACAAAACGCCTACGTTTAATACACAAATTGCTATTTCCAATTTTGACATCCAGAAAAACTACAGTTCTTCTGCCTTAGTACGTAGTTGGGCACCTTCAGCAAGTGAAGCTTTTGGAGTTGTAAAATTAGATTATGCAATTTCTGGGAAACTCAATAAAGACTACACTCCGCAATTTGAGACACTCATAGGAGAAGGTGATATTACCATCAGTAATGCCAAAATCAATGGAATGAAATTGTTTGATGAAATCAGTAAAAAAAGTTCAGATGATAATTTAAAAGATCCGCATGTAAAAGATTTTGCCATGCACTCCTATATTAAGAACAACAAATTCTATGTTCCTAATTTCAACTGTAAAATTAATGGATTGGATACGGAAGTAGAGGGTGAGACCGATTTTTCAGGCCCAATACGATTTTTGATTAAAATCCAGCTACTTCCAGTAGATTTGATTAAGGTGCCTTTTCACGTAACCGGAACTTATGATGACCCCAAAGTTGTCCCGGGAAAAGGCAAGGATAAATAATTAACCAACAGAAATTCTACGTTTCCCTACGGCAACTTCTGCTGCTGTTCTCATTTCACCTACATAGTGAATGGATACTGAATTAGTGAATTTTCTTACTGTTTTTAGGATATCCTTCACAAATCCTTTGTGTGCTGTACTGCAAAATATGGTCACAAACATCTCATCCGTAACACATAATTCAATTAATTGGCGTTCAAGTTCGTTCATGGGAGTATTCATTTAAGTGAATTTTCTTTAGATCAATACTAGACTAAGTTAATCTTAGCACTAAACCAATTTATCGAATAAAACGAAAAATCCATCATTATGGTTATTCAAAATTTAGAAATTCAATGAATTAACATTTTTGAACTTCAAAAAATCCTATTGGAAAGTATTAAACAAAAAAAGGTAAGACTTTCATCTTACCTTTTGTGATCTCGTTAGGATTCAAACCTAAAACCTTCAGAGCCGTAATCTGATGCTCTATTCAGTTGAGCTACGAGACCATTCCCTAATTGGGGATACAAAAGTAGCTAATTTTCCATTTGGACACAAGTCCTCTGTGAAAAATCCTACAGCATATCTTTAGTATCTTTCAACAATCGGTACAAACTGGTCCTAATGATACTCCCCATCCCCTTACATTTCAGAAATTTCTTGTCTTCGTAATGTTCTGCTAACGCTTTACGCAAGGCCTCCACATTTTCAGGAGGTGCAATCGTATCTTTCATCACAGCATCCCATAAACCTTTGATTCTGTATTTATTAGCCCTCAAACGACTTCCCATCATAGCTCTTTCCTCAATTTGGTATTGTTTGACAGATTCAGGGTTAAGCACATCCATAGCTACCTTAATTATGGCATTATTCTGAGGGAAAAACTGAGGTAAATAAACCAGTTTTCGTCCATCAAAACATTGTTGGTCAAAATCGATTGCTCGAATTCTATAATGTACCTCTTCGAAATCCGGGGTTATTTCAATAACATAGTTACTGGAATGCATATCACCCAACAACCTAACAAAACAGCGTTCATTAAACTTTACAAACTCTTTAGCCAAACGAATTTTGTTCAAAACAATATTATTCAAATGCTCTTTAATGAACATATCTCCCGGAACCCCCACAATATGATCTTCAATTAATGTATCCTCATCCGTGATATAGTTAATGTTATTGGGTGACAATATATGTTCCAATTCCAATCCGTAAATACGAGAAGCATCGGCTACTTTAACATAGAAATAATCAAAGTTATCATTCAAACGGTTTACTACTCTTACTCTAAAGGGTTTGGTATTTCCGTAAATACACACATCAATGCGGTCTATAAATAAGTGATGTGTCACACTCATATCACCACCAATCTTTAATAAGGCATAAGTAATTTTTAGACCTTCATAAATCTCACTCATATCGGAAGATGAATAAAAAACTGTCTCCCAAAATGTATCTTTATTGGTCTTATCCTTTAACGGAATAGAGTGTTCGTACCTAGTTAAGTCGTTATAAGAAACCGGCAAACTATTTTCTCGACCAAATTCCAACAAATATCGACGTAGCGGTTTACCAATTTTATAAACTACTTTCTTTTTAGTGATTTTAATCATAATATAGCAATGCTGCTCAACGAAGTAATAATAACTACTACAAAGGTAAACTATTCATCCAAATGTCGTTTGATTCTAAAACGCAATTCTTGTTTATTATTAATCCAATCTCGGGAACAGTAAATAAAGCCAGAATTCCGGAACTAATCTATCAGTACTTAAACAAAGTACCTAAAGAAGCTATTAGTATACAACTTACTCGTTATGCCGGGCATGCCAAAGAAATTGCTCAGCAAGCTGCTGCCTTGCGAATACCAAGAGTAGTAGCGGTGGGTGGTGATGGTACCATGAATGAAGTAGCTTCCGGCTTATTACATTCTGACTCTTCCTTAGGAATTATTCCCATGGGCTCCGGAAATGGCCTAGCTCGTCATTTGAAAATACCATTAGATCCGGTTAAGGCTATTCTAATGTTGAATAATGCTTCCCCACGTTTTATTGATAGTGGTTTGATTAATGGGCAACCATTTTTCTGCACTGCCGGCATAGGGCTAGATGCTGAAGTAGGCAAAGCATTTGATGAACTTCCAACGAGAGGATTAAAAACCTACGTTAAGGCAACTTGGAAAACAATTCAAAAGTATAAAGGTGAAAAAATAAAAATCACCGTTGATGGTAAAAAAACCATTGAAGGGGATTTTTTATTATGCACTTTTGCCAATGCTAACCAATACGGAAACAACGCTTATATTTCACCTACGGCACATTTAGAAGACAGCCAATTAAATTTGATTCTACTAAAACCGGTTTCGACTTTCTCCTTATTAACTAAGGCTTATAAACTTTTTAACAAAACCATCCATCTGGATAAAGATATCACTGATTTCACTTTTAAAGAATTATATATTCAACGTGAAAAAAAAGGTGTATACCAACTGGATGGTGAACCTGCCGGCGAAAGCGATTCTATCCATGTAAGTATACACCAAAGTGCTTTACGTGTGTTAGTACCTACTATCTACTAAGGTATAGTAGTATACAGTGGTTTACGTGTAGAACATTGAAAGAAACCAACTGCGCCATTATTGAAATTACTTGGCGTATTAGCCGGCGGTGTTGAGAAGAAACCTCCATCACTAGTTAATTGTGTAGATGCTGCATAATAGAAATCATATGCTTCTTTGGTTAAGGAAAACATATCTACACGAGCCATATCTCCCGGATCATATTTATACCCTAAATCAATTCCATTTACATTTTGAGATAGAAATCTATCATCAGAAAAATTAATTTCTGTGTTCGAATTTAGTAACGTATCATTACTATAACCTTTGATCAAATAGTAATCTGCTTTACTAGGGTCATCTTCTCCATAAAACTTAACATACCAACCTTCTTCCTCAAACAAACTACCAGAAGAATAATACGCCGCAATACTATCTGCTTTATATAATTCCGGCAATACAGACACCGCTGTATACGTATTACCCTCCACTTCTACCGTTAATGTATAAGTTCTATTAATCACTCCTGTAATGGTAGCCCCTTCATATGACTGCTTAGTAGGATTATAAGTCAACACTTCGGAGTTACCTACATTGTCTGCTAATGTTACTGTTGCTCCGGTTAACCTAGGTGGTTTAGTTGTGCTTAAAAAACCGGTTGTTTTAGCAATCGTAACTTCACAAATAGAATCATTGTATAGAAACGCTTGTATTACGACCTTTTGCTCACCCGGTTTAGGTTCAATTTCTATACGCTTAGTACAAGATGTAACTAATGCGATAAACAAGAAATATAGGATAGTCTTTTTCATAATGAATTAGAACGTAAAGTTGTAAGTAACAGATGGTATTGGCGCTGGGAAATAGATAGCTTCGAAATAGCGCTCACCTTCATCATTCGTAGTAGTTATAACCGTCCATGGATTTATTCTGAATGCACCGTACACATTGTACACAGAGAAGTTCCAACTACTTTCACCTGTCTTAAATAGTTTTTTCTTTTTATGATAAGTGGCAGAGAAATCCAATCGATGATAGCTTGGAAGTCTAAAGGAGTTTCGTTCAGGATAAACACCTAACCAAAAATAATCATAATCATAACCTGCATTTGGTACACCTATAGGTCGCCCGCTACCGAAAACCCAGTTAGCCGATATATCCCAACGGTCATTGATTTTATAAGCACCTACAATATTTATATTATGTCTTCTGTCATACCCTGCAAAATATTTTTCACCATTATTAATCCCGTCAATTTTCTTATAACTCCAGGACAGAGTATAACTCACCCAACCTGTTAAGTCCCCTTTTTTCTTTTTCAAGAAAAACTCCGCTCCATAACTCCATCCTTTACCGGTACGAATTTGTGTTTCTAACTGAGGATTTAATAATATATCAGAGTTGTCTATGTAATCAATGGCATTCTGGAAATTCTTATAATAAAACTCTACCGAAGTTTCGAATGTATTATCTCTTAAGTTTCTGAAATATCCTGCTGCTACTTGATCTACTACTTGAGGTTTAAAATGTACCCCTGCAGGCACCCACACATCAAATGGTACCGGTGAAAGCGAATTTGAAATCTGAGCCAAGTACTGAATATTTCTATTATAACCTACTTTGATAGAGCTTTTATCATTAATCAAATAGCGAGTTGACAAACGTGGTTCTAAGCCCCAATAATCCTTAATTAAATCTCCGCGCTTATAATAAGTTGTATCAGTAGTTTGCTTATTTACAGGATCACCATCATAAGAATAAACAACACCGCTTCCCATATATCCAAACCAATTCAAGCGAAGACCATAATCCAAGGATACTTTATCATTAATCTTCTGAATATTGGAAGCAAATAAAGCAGCTTCTAAAGAATAAAAATTAGGTGTTTTTTGAGCTTTGAAAACATTATCATCACCTCTTGGAGTAAACTGTCCCGGCTGATATAAACGTTGCGCCATCGAAACACCAAAGTGTATATTATTGAATGAATTAGGTTGGTAATTAAAATCTGTTTTATATCCGTACTCTCTAATACCTGTTTTATAATCAAATTTAGTTGACCCAGCATTAAGACCTAAAGTATAATCATATCGAGAATAAGTTCCATAAGTATTGATGATCATCTTATCACTCGCAATGTGTTTCCAATTGGCAGTTAAAGTAGTATTACCCCATCGCTGTTGAAATACATCTGTGAATTTAAAACGGTCTTTACCATAGTAGGAGGAAATATAAAATGAGTTACGTGCATTCATTTTATAATCCATTCTACCATTCAAATCATAAAAATAAAGTTTATTGCTTCGGACATCTTCATTCGGTGATAACAACAAAAACAAATCAGCATAGGAACGTCTAGCAGAAATGACATAGGACAACTTATCTTTGATAATAGGACCTTCTAAGGTTAACCTACTGGCGATTGTACCAATACCACCACTTGCACCAAACTTTTGCATGTTACCGGATTTCGTTCTCACATCTAACATAGAGGATAAACGTCCGCCATACTGAGAGGGAACTCCGGCTTTATATAGTTCTACACTTTTAACTGCGTCTGCATTAAATATAGAGAAGATACCAAACAAATGGGCTGCATTATACAACGGCGCTTCATCTATCAATATTAAATTTTGATCCGCACCACCTCCACGCACATATAAACCGGTACTACCTTCACCTGCTACCTGTACACCGGGTAATGTCTGAACGTTTTTAATAACATCCACTTCACCAAATAAAGCAGGCATTTTCTTAATTTCCTCTATGGTCAATTCTGTAACACCCATAGAAGTGTTTTCAACATTTTTGTTTTGCTTATCAGCAGTAATTACAACCGCCTCTCCCACATCTTCTGCTTCCATAGAAAAATTATAGGTTGCAGGACCTGTCACTTCAATTGGTTTCACTATAGGCTGAAAACCGGTATAGTTAATTACAATATTGTATTTGCCCGGAGGTAATTCTAATACGAATTTCCCGTCCACATTGGTAACAGTTCCGAAGGATGTTCCTTGTGCCATCACTACTGCCCCTATAATAGGAACACCTGAACTATCTACTACCTCTCCGCTTATTTTAAACTTACTCTGACTATTCCCTTGCATAGCAAAACCTATGAATAAGAATAGAAGTACGACTATCTTTCTCATTTTATCGACGACTACAACCTTTAAAACAATATTATAAAGTAAATGTTTACTTTTTGATTAACTATCTATTCTTATGACTGAAAAAATACTTCCCACCCCTACGGAGTATAGGAATAAATTTGAAGCGCGTTATTTTTTATACAATATAACTTCTGATTGCTAATGAATACTTCTTTTACTCCAACAAAGTCCGTGTGCTCTATTATTACATCTTTATATGTATACAAATGAATCAAATGAATCTTCCCATCTCCTTTACTATACACTATGCTTTCTTCGTGAAAACTAAAATACGTGAGTCCTACCACCGGAAGTTTAGTTTTATAGTTACCCATATTATCAAATATCAACACTCCAGAATTGGCGTCATTTATAAATAATAAATTTTGATACTCTTTAATAAAGTTCATATCATACGACCTTGGATCTATCAATAAATCCATAGGTGTAGAAATATCCACAGATTGATAGGTTGTATTATATTTTTTTAAAGTAAAATCTGCATCATCTACTACCCATATCGATTGATCTAATGCCGGTGTTGCTAAACGAGCGTAACCAACTTTGTCCGGATTAAAACTTAAACTTTGAGAAGCGTTAAGGAATCTGTCTATATAATAGAACACTTGAAAGTCACGATAAAAAATAAATATATTAACATTACGATAAGCTTCAATAGAACTTATGGCACCTCTGCGCGGTGGTGAGTAATTCACCATTTGTTTACCTAAGGAATCCAGTTTATAAAAATTACCCTTCTCATCCGCGACATAAGCAAATCCATAAGGGTCGTAAGAAACAGCAACTGCCTTACCTGGAATTTGAACACTAGTTAACGGCTTTATTTGTTGCGCCCAAGAAGATGGAACCAACACTATAAGAAAACAAAAGATGGTAATTATTTTTCCCATGTTTTTAATTCTAATCCGTTTTCATCAATAGTAGCATACGTATAATAACGAATCCAATCACCTATATTGACATATCGGGATTGATTTTTAATATTCATATCTAATGCCAAATGTCGATGGCCGAAGATATATGCATCTCTATGTTTCTTAGTTTCTTCTTGTGTACAGTATTGAAACAAAAACTCCTCTTCACCAAAGAAACGATCATCTTGATTATTCAATCGACTCTTTCCAGACCAATAATGTGCAATGCCCATACCGATGGCCGGAGGCACCATTTTAAATATCCATTGAAAAAATGGATTATGAAAAACCCATTTCATGCACTTATAAAAATAATCACCGGGACCTAAACCATCTCCATGCCCTATCAGATATGTCTTCTGATTAATCACAAACTCCACCGGCTCTCGAAATATCTTTACACCTAACTCTTCTTCTAAATAACCAAACATCCACATATCATGATTCCCGGTAAACACATACACGGGTATCCCTTTATCTGTAAGTTCAGCTATTTTACCTTGCAGACGAACAAAGCCTTTAGGAATAACATATTTGTATTCAAACCAAAAATCGAACAAGTCTCCTAATAAGAAGACAGCTTCGGCAGTTGGTTCAATTGCATTTAAGAATTCAATTACTTTTTTCTCACGAGGTAACGATGCTTTTCTATTAGGCGCACCTAAATGAAAATCAGATAAAAAATAAATCTTTTTACCGTTACCTGTGTTTAAATTATAGGGATTCATCCAGTAAAAACAATAATAACTCTTTAGGACCATGCGCTCCTAAAACTAATGTCTTTTCAATATCAGCCGTTCTACTTGGACCTGTTTCTAAACAAATCATAGAAGGTAAACGAACCGGATATTTCACTTTCATTGCTTCTAAACCATCTTTAATATCGTACACAATTTGATCAGTTGTTGCAATGACAATATGAATATGAGGATAGATGGACAATCTTCTTCCTGAAATAGTACCGGAGGATAATAACACACTACCTGTACGCGCTACCAGAAAATCACAACTGGTAATACCTACCTCTGCATTATCAAATGCTTTCTCGCTGGTTTCTATTTCAATTTTACTTCCTTCTAAAACATCAATGATGTTCTTTTCCCACACAAAAATATCCTTATGAATATTACGAGCTGTTAGTACTTGGCGAAGTTGCGCTTGTAAATCAGCCACACCATCCACGTAGAAAAACTCCGCTTTGGTTTTGATAAAGTTTTGTGCAAAGAGAACGGACAAATCCTCCTCATCTGACTTAGTGTAAATGTCAGATGAGAAGTTTGGTTCCGGAGGAATAGTATTTCGACGCGTATAGGCGCCTCTGATTTTTTTTAGAATTGCTTCTTTGGATGGATTTAACGCCATAGTTAAGATGCGTTTTCAGTAGTATCCGTTACATTTGTAGTTGGTTCGGGTGTTGCTGCCGGCTCTTCTGATTTCACAGTAGACTCAGCCGTAGCTCCATTAGAACCGTTACCATTTAGGTAAGCTTCATAAGTTGTTTGTTGCTCAAACGGACGCTTACCAATTAATGCTTCTAAATCTGATTGGAAGATGATTTCTTTTTGCAATAATTCTTTAGCAAGAATTTCTAATGCATCTCTCTTCTCTAATAGCAACTTCTTAGTTCTTTCGTAAGCTACTTCGACAATTCGACGAGCTTCTTCATCGATTGTTTTAGCGGTTGCTTCTGAATATGGTTTATTGAATGAATATTCATTCGCTTTAGAATCATAGAAGGATATATTACCAATCTTATCATTCATACCATATACCGATACCATGCTATAAGCCAACTTCGTAATTCTTTCTAAATCACTTAGCGCACCGGTAGATATTTTACCAAAGATAATTTCTTCGGCTGCACGACCACCTAAAGTCATACACATTTCATCCATCAACTGTTCGGTAGTATATAAGAACTGTTCTTTAGGTAAGTATTGCGCATAACCTAAGGCCGCAATACCACGAGGAACGATACTTACTTTCACTAATGGATTTGCATGTTCTAGATACCATCCTGCCACAGCGTGACCGGCTTCATGGTAAGCAACAATTTTCTTTTCTTCCGGAGAAATGATTTTATTTTTCTTCTCAAGACCACCAATCACACGGTCAACCGCATCTTGGAAATCTTGCATATCAATTTCGGATTTGTTTCTACGAGCTGCAATTAAAGCAGCTTCGTTACATACGTTCATGATTTCAGCCCCTGCAAAACCAGGAGTTTGAGTAGCTAATTTCTTAGGGTCTACGTCTGCTCCTAACTTCAATGGTTTCAAGTGTACTTTGAAGATTTGCTCACGACCTACAATATCCGGCTTGTCGATACTAATCATACGGTCAAATCGACCTGGACGAAGTAATGCAGCATCTAATACATCCGGACGGTTGGTTGCAGCTAAGATGATAACGGCAGTATCTGTACCAAATCCATCCATCTCAACAAGCAACGAGTTTAATGTATTTTCACGCTCATCGTTAGCGCCAGGCATTGAACCTCTACCACGCATACGACCAATCGCATCAATCTCATCAATGAAAATAATACAAGGTGCTTTTTCTTTTGCTTGTTTGAATAAGTCACGTACACGTGCCGCACCTACCCCAACAAACATTTCAACGAAGTCAGAACCGGATAAAGAGAAGAATGGAACTCCCGCTTCGCCAGCTACGGCTTTTGCCAATAAAGTTTTACCTGTACCCGGAGGGCCTACTAACAAGGCACCTTTAGGAATTTTACCACCAAGCTTCGTGAACTTAGTTGGGTTCTGTAAGAAGTCTACAATTTCTTTTACTTCTTCTTTAGCTTCATCTAAACCTGCAACATCTTTGAAAGTGATTTTCACTTTGTTCTCAGCATCAAACAACGCTGCCTTCGATTTACCAATGTTGAATATTTGACCGCCGGCTCCGCCACCCGCCATACGGCGTAGTAGATACCATGTACCAAACAATAAGAATACCCAGAAAGCTAAACTGATTAATGTATTGGTTAACTCCGCGCGATCGCTATCAATTTCCAAAGGAACTTGTTTGCTTTCCGGAACCTTATTGTCATCATTTAATCTTTTGAAAGAAGTGTAGAAGTCATAATTAGGAGGCACTTCAAATTTGAAATGAGGTCCTTTAGAAACACCTGAGATAGGGCTGTTCTTTTTCAAACGTTCATAACGACCGCTATTTACCGCTTCATCATTAAGAGTAACTTCTACTACTCGGCTATTCACCAGTACTACTTTCTCCACATCATGTTTCAAGTACATATCTTGAAACGACTTTTCAGTTATGGTTTGAGCGGAATCAGACCCGCTGAAATAAGCAATACCTAAAACTAAAAGTAGTAATCCTGAGATTACTAAAATTTGTAAATTCGACTTAGGTGCCGGATTAGTCGGCATCATGTTCTTTCTTTTTTTATTATCTATCTCACTCATATTTTCAGAGACGTTTGCACGTCATAAATATTGTACAACTTAATTTAACTCAGGCACCGGGATACGTTCTGCATCACCCCACAATTCTTCTATGCCATAAAATTCACGTTTATCACGACGCATCACGTGCACCATGATATCTACATAATCTAACAAAATCCATTCCTTAGCTTGTAATCCGTCCACTCGAGCAGGATGTTCTCCTACTTCATTAAAAACTTTATCTTCAATAGACTTGAAAATAGCATCTGCCTGATTATCGGAGTTAGCGGTGCAAATGACAAAATAATCAACAACAGGCCCTTTTAGCTTTCTAAGATCTAAAATTTGGATGTTTTCTGCTTTCTTATCTTGCATCCCCAAAACTATCCAATCCAAGAGGTTTGATTTTTTTGTACTTTTTTTCGTTTTTGCCACTTGTTAATACTTCTCTTTAATAAACCTTAAATTTAATAAAATCCTTTGTACAATAAGCCTACCAATACGATTTTCACGGGTCAGAACATCATTTTTCTGCCAAGTTGTCCGTCAACGAACACCTACGCACTAGAACTGCTTAAAAATAAGGAGATTGCGGAAGGAACAATCGTCATAACGGACGAGCAAAGCTCCGGTCGTGGACAAAGAGGTAACACCTGGTGGAGTGAACCGGGTAAAAATTTAACTTTTTCTATAATTCTACATCCCCAATTAAGCTCTCCGGTGAATCTTTTCCCTTTAACCATGTTAGCTGCCGTGGCTATCCAAGATACTATTCAACCTTGGCTTTCAAAACCTGTTTGTATTAAATGGCCTAATGATATTTTGGTTGGAGATAAAAAAGTAGCCGGAATTCTGGTTGAAAATATTTGGCGAGGCTCGCAATTACATTCTTCGGTTGTTGGTATTGGACTCAATGTTCAACAAACCATATTTCAATGGGATAAAGCCTCTTCTTTGTTGACTGAAAATGCTATAGAAAGCAATAAGCAAGCGGTGTTAAACCAACTATGCGTTAACCTAGAAAAATGGTATCAAGATTTATCCAATGGAAACGTGCTTTGGGATTATTATAGTCAATGTATTTATCGAAGAGGACAAACTATTTCATTTAAATATGAAGACCATATCCATACAGGTATACTACTTGGTGTGGAGATAGATGGTAAAATCAGGTTGGAAGACAGTAATGGAAAGGTATACAGCGATTACCATCCGGCGATTCAATTGACCTACTAGAAATCCTAGTCGAATCCTCTAAAAATGACAAAACATATCCACTTTTTAGATTATTATTCTATTTAAAACACAAAATATAGGTATATACTCCAAACCTTATCCTTTTATCCCTTTTTTATACTTTTAGTTAGTATATTTGTACCATTGAATTCGTAAATCCTTTATTATCATGGTAGATACCTACGTAAAATACAAAGTAAAAGACATTTCCCTAGCTGCATGGGGAAGAAAAGAAATTGAATTAGCGGAAGCTGAAATGCCGGGTTTGATGGCCATTCGTGAAGAATTTGGTCCTTCTCAACCATTAAAAGGTGCGCGTGTAGCAGGTTGTTTACACATGACTATCCAAACGGCTGTATTAATTGAAACATTAGTGGCTTTAGGAGCTGAAGTTACTTGGTCTTCTTGTAACATCTTCTCTACTCAAGATCACGCTGCTGCTGCTATTGCTGCTGCAGGTATCTCTGTTTATGCTTGGAAAGGTATGAACGAAGAAGAATTCGACTGGTGTATCGAACAAACTTTATACTTCGGTGAAGATCGTCAACCATTGAACATGATTTTAGATGACGGTGGTGATTTAACCAACATGGTATTAGATCGTTTCCCTGAGTTAGTAAAAGGTATCCGTGGTATCTCTGAAGAGACTACTACCGGTGTATTACGTTTGAAAGACAGAGAAAAAGCCGGTAAACTTCCGTTACCTGCTATCAATATCAATGACTCCGTTACTAAATCTAAATTTGATAACAAATACGGTTGTAAAGAATCATTAGTAGATGGTATCCGTCGTGCTACTGATATCATGATGGCCGGTAAAGTAGCGGTTGTTGCTGGTTACGGTGACGTAGGAAAAGGTTCTGCTGCTTCTTTACGTGGTGCCGGTGCTCGTGTTATCGTTACTGAAATCGATCCTATCTGTGCATTACAAGCAGCTATGGATGGTTACGAAGTAAAACCAATGGCAGTTGCTGTTCCTCGTGCAGACATTATCGTTACTGCTACAGGTAACAAAGACATCGTTACCGGTGTTCACTTCAAAGCAATGAAAGACAAAGCTATCGTTTGTAACATTGGTCACTTTGATAATGAAATTGACATGGCTTGGTTAAATAAAAACTACGGTGCATCTAAAGTAAACGTAAAACCACAAGTAGATATCTACAACGTAGATGGTCATGATGTAATCATTCTTGCGGAAGGTCGTTTAGTGAACTTAGGTTGTGCTACAGGTCACCCATCTTTCGTAATGTCTAGCTCATTCACTAACCAAGTGATTGCTCAGTTAGAATTATGGCAATCGGCTGCTAGCTACGAAAACAAAGTATACACTCTTCCTAAACACTTAGATGAGAAAGTAGCTCGTTTACATTTAGCTAAAATCGGTGTTGATTTAGAAGTATTATCTAAAGATCAAGCTGACTACATTGGCGTATCGGTAGATGGTCCATACAAAAACAACGAATACCGTTACTAATCATCGGTATTTCTAAATAATAAAAAAGCCTCGATATCATCGAGGCTTTTTTATTTATGAACCTATCATAATAAAAATCAATACTGTCACTAATGGCAAACTCAGTAGTATAAATAAACTTGTCTTTAATTCTTTTTTCTGCTCGACTGTTAATGTCTTTATTGTAAACCATTGAATTAATATTTTAGACAATTGTCCTATCAATAGTATCAATAAAAACAATATAAATAGCGGGGCAATAATCATAGACCAATAACCGGCACCACTATTACCTGATTGACCAGTTAAGTAAACAACATATCCCCAAAAAACAATCGTAAATAACAACATGATGGAAACATCCACCTTTTTATATTCTTTCATTATTGAATAATTTGACTAATTAAGGCAACACTAAAAATACTTAGCAAAAACCATCCGATAAACCCTTCGATGATGGTCATATAACGTACTATTTCGTTTTGAGGTAATTCACCATATCCTAATGTAGAAAACGAATTCAAACTCATGGTAAAAGCATCAAACACTCTTATCAATAATATTTTTGCGGTTAACACTACTACCCATACACCTACAATTACTTTAATTAATTGTTTTTTATTCTGACTAGCATCGTCCCACTTTCCTAATATCTTATCTGCCCATCGGAACAAAAACATAAAAGGAAAATGAAAGCGTTTCATGGACATACGTAAGGAGAACAAAGTAAAGTAAGTAGGCAACACATTTTTATGCGATTCAATATATTCTCTCAAATCTTCTCCTTCATTTTCTTCTTTATACTTTGAAATGGCAGTAGCTATTTCTATAAAACTTTTGTTGTGCGTAAAATACATCCCGAAATTTTTCAAGACAATTCGCATATCCTGATGTTCCGAAGTTTCGCGATTCCAAAGTGCAATAAAAAACAACATCGTAAAAATTAACATAACCACTAACGACCACATTAACGATTTAAATGGATTGGTACCATAATCACAGAAGAAATACAAAAACTCGTCCATGAACCAGCTAAACCAAGTATTCACATCATAACTTAAAGTTAATTGATGTGCTAAATAATCTCTTTCTATATTTTTCCATTCTACATAACAACTGTTTGCTGATAATCTATTCCCTTGTTCTTTATAGCTTTCATAAAGCAAAGCATAAATACTAATAAGCGATTCAAATAAAAACTTATTATTCACTACATCTTTACCACCCAAGAAGGCATTACTATCCGTTCTTACTTTTAACTTCTGATTTTTAAAATACTCCCAATCAATCTTTGCATTGGAAGAATTAAAACTAATAGCTTCAGCTGCAATCCCGGAAATGGCAGTAGTAAATATTTTAAATTGATTATTAACAGTAACAAAAGATAAATCCATGGGCACATCCAAATTACAATTCGTAAACTCTAAAGATTTAAATGCACTATGTGATAAGTCAATATGAAAAGTGAAATCTTTGGAAGGCGTTACCACCGGTTTGAAAGTACAGTTAATAAAACTACAATCTAATTCATCTTGGTTGTTAGCAAAATAAAAATAACGAGGACAAGCTCGTAACTCGCCTATATTGAATTGATCTTTTCTTACACGGGGATTAGTAATAAAAGATTCATTGTAATGAAAAGTGCAGTTTTTAAATGTTAGAAATTCCAAAAAGTGAGCTCCTTCTAAAACTTCAAATCCACGCTCAAATGTACAGTTTTCAAACTCCATAAACTGAGCAACTGTACCTACTCTTAATTGTACAGGCCCTTTGAACACACAATCTTTATATTTGAATCGAATATTGGTGGTTTGTACAAAACTTACCGTTTCATTAAACACTATGTTTCTAAACAAAAACCAAAACACTTCAGGAAACTCACAATCTTCAAATGCAATCCCTTTGTTAACGATTAACTGTTCTCCACCATTTAAATATCTTTTATCCCAATATTCATCAGTGGCACGTTGAAATTCAAATTTCGTTTGTCTGAAACCCAAGAAACCATTGAGGGCATAATATGCAGGTGAATGTCCCACTGTAGTACCATCAATACTATCTAAATGATTAGACAACATCGATTGATAAATATCATTTAAGCTCATCACCTTTTGTGATGCATTAACTGTATTACCGAATACAATCAATAGAAATAATAATAGAATACGAAAAACTTTCATGAAGCAACAAAATTAAAAACTGTGGAATTATTACACACATTTTAAAGATACGAAGTATTATTTTCATTTTAATTTCATATCCACTTTTTAAAAGAGTAAATTAAATAATATCATTTTTTTGAGTTAATCGTTTGTTCAATCCTTTAAACATTTTCTGTTTATGCACAAGTATCCCATGGGCGTCATAGGAAACTGTTCCTTTATCGCTTACATCCATCAGAACACCAATATGGAATGGCTTTGTTTTCCTCGATTTGATTTTGATTATTTATTCGGCTCTTTATTAGATTCCAAAACCGGAGGTCAATTTCAAATCATCTCCACTGACCCGAATGCTAAATATGTTCAATCCTATATTCCGAATACTAATATTCTAGAAACGGTTTGTACATCTGTTTCCGGAAAATTTAAAGTAACTGATTTCGCTCCTCGTTTTTCTCAAAACAATCGTACCTTTCGCCCTTTGATGCTGATGCGTAAGATTGAAGTATTAGAAGGCAAACCTCGAATACAAGTCATCTGTCAACCGGGCGGTGTACATGCCGATGAGATTGAAACTACTTACGGAAGTAATCACATTCGTTTCTTGAACTATTCTCATCAAGTACGACTAACTACAGATATTCCGCTTACCTATATCATTGAAAAAAGAGAATTCAATCTCACCGACACAAAATATTTAGTATTAACCTATGGAGCTCCTTTAGAAGCATCCTTAAACTACACTACCGAAGAGTTTTTCCAAAAGACCAAACAATACTGGACGAGCTGGATTAAGACCACCTACATCGTAGATTTCTATCAAGAGCAAATTATCCGCTCAGCGCTAGCGCTCAAACTTCATCAATATGAAGATACCGGAGGTATCATCGCTTCCGGAACTACTAGTTTACCCGAGGCTCCCGGTAGTGGAAGAAATTGGGACTATCGCTACTGCTGGATGCGTGATACTTATTACACCTTACAAGCATTTAATACCATAGGTCACTTTGAAGAATCGGAACGTTATTTTCACTACATCGAAAACATTGTAGAAAATGAATACGAACGCATTCAACCTTTGTATGGAATTAACTTAGAAAAAAAGTTAGTTGAAAACGAATTACCCATCAGCGGATACATGAATAATCAACCTGTGCGCGTAGGTAATGATGCTTATACTCATATTCAGAATGATGTATACGGACAAATCCTTGCCAGTATAGCACCACTCTACACAGACAAACGTATCAATGTGTACCAAAGCAATAAATCACTATCCATCATTTACAAACTCCTTGACTTCATAGACAAGACCATGTATGAAAAAGATGCGGGCTTGTGGGAGTTTAGAAATTTAAAACAACATCACTGCTACACATATCTATTTAATTGGGTGGGTGCTAAAGCGGCTCTTAAAATTGGTAATATATATAAGGACAACAACTTAATTCAACGAGCGCAAGCGTGCATAGTAAAATCAGCAGAGATGATTGAAAAATGTTTTGACCCAACTCGAAACGTTTACACTCAAGCCGCAGGCTCTTCCTACTTAGATGCCAGTTGCTTACAATTAATAGGTATGCAATACTTAGATGTAAATTCGCCGTTAGCTCAGCAACATTTAAAAGCTATCGAATCTGAACTGATGGTGAAAGATGGCTTACTATACCGCTACAATCACGTAGATGATTTTGGCAAACCGGAAGTAACCTTCCTTGTATGTGCCTTTTGGTATGTAGAATCTCTTGCCTGCGTTGGGCGCGTCAAGGATGCTATAAACAACTTCGAAAAATTAATACAACACTCCAACCACTTAGGGCTCCTAAGTGAAGATGTAGGTTTAGACGGTAGTCAGTGGGGTAACTTCCCGCAAACATACAGTCATGTAGGCTTAATGAATACAGCTTACAAGATTGCTAAAAAACTAGACAAACCGGCTTACCTATAACCCCTAGTTTATGAATACAAAAAGATTAATAGTTGTTTCCTATAGATTACCATTCAAAGTCATTACACAAGAGGATGGAAGTAAAACTTTACAGCAAAGTTCAGGTGGATTAGTATCTGCTATTTTATCCCTAGCTGAATCAGAAGAACAGAATTATCATATCCATTGGTTTGGGTATGGCGACCAAGACCTAATTGATTTATCCGAACAGGAACTCTCTACAGAGCAGTTTACGATTCACCCTATCTACATTGAAGAAGAATTAAACAACAGATATTACGAAGGGTTTTGCAATAGTACCATCTGGCCTATCTCCCACTACTATCCTTACTTAACTACTTTCAACGAAGAAGATTTTGAGGCGTACAAAACAGCACAGCAAGTTTTCAAAAATAGAATGGTTGATTTTGTAAAACCCAACGATACGGTTTGGATACATGATTATCAGCTTATGTTATTACCCGAATTACTTCGTCAAATAGTTCCGGAATTAACCATTGGCTACTTTCACCATATTCCATTCCCTACGTTTGAAATTTTCCGATTAGTACCTAAAAACTGGCAGTTAGAAATATTATCCGGATTGTTAGGTGCTGACTTAATTGGTTTCCACACCAATGACTATGCTCAATACTTTTTACGCAGTGTACAAAAAGTAGTAGGCTGGGATTACAACAATATGAACATTCAATTAAGCGACCGCTTAGTTAAAGTAGATGTATTCCCTATCAGTATTCATTATGACAAATTCAATGACCTTTACGACGACAGTTCTGTACAAGCGAGACAAAAAGAATTCAAATCCGCACACTCAGATGAAAAAATAGTTTTCTCTGTTGACCGCCTAGATTATTCTAAAGGACTTATCAACCGACTACATGGATATGAATTGTTTTTAGAAAATTATCCGGAGTGGCATGAAAAAGCTGTATTCATTATGGTGGTGGTTCCTTCCAGAGAAACCGTCATTAAGTATGCGGAAATGAAACATGAACTGGATGAAGCCATCGGTAGAATCAATGGTAAATATGGCACCGTAGCATGGAGACCCATTGTATACCTCTATCGATCTTTAAGTTTAGATGAACTAGCAGGAATGTACACCTTAGCTGATGTAGCATTAATTACACCTGTACGGGATGGAATGAATTTAGTAGCCAAAGAATTCGTATCTAGTCGTAAGGATAAACAAGGTGTATTGATATTAAGTGAAATGGCAGGCGCTGCTTTAGAGTTAACCGGAGCACTGCTAGTCAATCCAACAGATAAAAAAATAGTAGCTGAATCAATCTATAATGGACTCACCATGGATACTTCCGAGCAAGAAAAACGTATGTCCTTAATGCAAGACCGAATTAAATCTTACAATATTTTCAATTGGTCAGGTGATTTTATTCAGCAATTAAACAAAACCAAAAAAATGCAAAGTCAAAGTTTAGAAAAAGCCATTCAAAGTGAAACCATACAACAAATACATCACAGCTTTAATGATTCCAATCGTAGGTTATTCTTATTAGACTACGATGGCACCTTATCCCCTATCATTAATGACCCTAACCTTTCCATCCCTTCAGATGGGATATTAGACACGTTAGATAAAATCAACCAACAGTTCAATGTACACATAGCTATCATTAGTGGTCGTGATAAAACTTTCTTAGAACAACTTTTTGGCAATAAGTATATTTTATCTGCCGAACATGGAGCCTATTTAAAGCTTCCGAATTTAGCTTGGGAAACACAACATGACTTAAGCAATGAGTGGATGCCTGAGTTCATGAACATCATTCAAAGCTTTGTACAACGCACTCCCGGTAGCTCTTTAGAAATAAAAGAAACAACTTTGGTTTGGCACTATAGAAAATCGCAAGCAGAACTAGCTGAATCCAGAAAAAAAGAATTAATGGAAACTATTCAATCTCACCTGACTCCCATTTCACGATTAACGATTATGGAAGGAGACAAAATTATTGAATTGAAGCCAAGCTACATGAACAAAGGTACAGTAGCCAACCACTTGGTAGAATTATACCAACCGGATTTCATATTAAGTATGGGAGATGACACCACCGATGAAGACATGTTCGCTGCACTACCCAATTATGCATTCACTATCAAAGTGGGATTAAAACAAAGTGTGGCAAAATATTTCTTAAAAAATCAACAACAAGTTGCCGGTATGTTAAATGAAATATGGAAGGAGTAGTACTACTCCTTCTCTTCTACCAAAATCAATTTGTCGACATTAAGTTTAACCAACAACCAATCACGTAATTTATCCTTAGAAAAATTATCTTTCACTTGTTTGGTATTAGTGTGTTTCACCTTATATACAACTACGGTTTTCACATAAGCACTGTCAGTATTAAAATTAGTTAAATGTTTTCCTACAGATAAATCTACAATCTGAGGAAACAACACCATAGCCTCTTTCTTTATTTGAAAATCATTTATTTTGTATTGTTTCAATTCTTGATTCAAATTATTAATTATTGAATCTTTTTGATTTAAATGATTGGATTCAAACTTCAAATCAGAAATTACATCTTCTTCTATATCCCTTAAGTCTTGCTTTAGAACAATTTCAGTATTATCAATATTATACTTGACTAACAACCTGTTCATTTCTTCAAAATCTTGCTCGGTTATATCTTGATTAAGAAATGCTAGTTCAATAGTCTTTGGTATACGATTGTAATTAATTCTTTTATAAATGATTGTATAACCTTTATCTAACAATTCAACTTCTATAAAATTTTCGATTTTTTTAGAATACTTTTTCTCTTGCAATAAATTATAGGCTAAATAAAAACTTGGAACAACCATGATAGTCATTAAAAAACTAATCACATATCCTATTATTTTAGTTTCTTTAGGATTTAAAGCTTGGACCAAAGGATATCTCAAATAATATTTAACTATCAAATAAGTAGCTAAACAGATAAAAAAGCAATTGATGCTATACAAATAAAATGCTCCAAAGAAATATTCATATTCTCCCACAGCTATCCCATATCCCGCGGTACATAATGGTGGCATTAAAGCCGTAGCAATCGCTACTCCCGGAATTGGATTCCCTTTCTCCACTCTAGTAATAGCAATCACCCCTACTAAGCCTCCAAAAAAGGCAATCATCACATCATAAATATTAGGAGTAGTTCTAGCGAGCAATTCAGATTGAACATCTTTAAACGGACTAATCGAAAAATAAATAACCGCAATTAGCAAACTAACTACCGTTGCAATCAACAAGTTTTTTAGAGATCTTCTTAAAAGTGAAAAATCATGCGTACCTAAAGCAAACCCCGCTCCTAAAATAGGACCCATTAAAGGTGAAATCAACATAGCTCCAATAATCACTGCTGTTGAATTAACATTCAATCCAACACAAGCTATAACAATGGCACAGGCTAAAATCCAAATACTAGAACCACGAAAAGAAATATTAGAAGTAACATCCTCTAATACCTTCTGCTGATGTTCTTCACCGTTTTTTAAGCTGATAAAATCTAAAATTGGGTTTTTCATATGTATAATCTCAATATAGAGCTATTGAAATTATACATATTTCACCCCGAATCAAATACAGCTATTAATATTTATTTTTTTTCATTTTCCGTAAATCCAATGTATTCGGATATTCATCATCTACCCCCGGAGTCGGAATTTGAACCAAATCTACGTAATGACGTTCCTCATCCGTATGCAGATAACGTTGTGTATGCGATGTCATTGGTTTGTTATTTCCAATCATCACATCTTGGGTATGCCCGGAAGCAAAGAAACGACTTTCTCTACGCGATTCTGCTTCATAACTATTGACAGGGAAAGAAGAATAACTTCTTCCGCCCGGATGTGATACGTGATAAGTACAACCACCAATCGACTTACCATTCCATACATCTACAATATCAAATACCAATGGTACATCCACGCTAATAGTGGGGTGCAAAGCACTCGGCGGATTCCATGCACGGTAACGAATACCACAAACAAACTCCCCTTTCACCATCGTTGGTTGTAATGGAACTTTTACCCCATTACAAGTTAAAATATAACGAGCCTCGTTGATATTTTTCAACTTCACTTGTACACGCTCCAAACTGGAATCTACAAAACGAGCGGTTCCGGAGTTTGACATTTCTTCACCTAATACATGCCAAGGTTCAATGGCAGAGCGTACTTCCAAATCAATATTTTGATACATAACTCTACCATGAACAGGGAATCGGAATTCAAAGAAAGGATCAAACCAAGACATTTTGAATCCATACCCTTCATCATTTAAGTCTTGTACCACTTCTTTCAAATCTTCATACACATAGTGTGGCAATAAATATTTATCATGTAAGTGTGTACCCCAACGAACAAGATCATGTTTGTACGGTTGCTTCCAGAACTTCGCAATCAATGCACGAATCAATAAGATTTGTACCATACACATATGTTTGTGCGGCGGCATATCGAAGGCACGGAACTCAAGAATACCTAATCGACCGGAAGAAGAATCCGGTGAATATAATTTGTCAATACAAAATTCGGATCGGTGCGTGTTACCTGTAATGTCCGTTAGTAAGTTTCTAAAGATTCTATCTACTAACCAGAATGGAATTTCTTTTTCACCCGGATCAGGTACTTGACTAAAGGCAATTTCTATTTCGAACAAACGGTCATCACGCCCTTCATCTACCCTAGGAGCCTGACTCGTAGGACCAATAAACATACCGGAGAATAAATACGATAAGCCCGGATGATGTTGCCAGTAGGTAATTAAACTTCTTAATAAATCCGGACGACGCAACAGCGGACTATCCGACGGTTTCTCCCCACCTATCGTTACGTGGTTACCGCCACCTGTTCCCGTATGTTTACCATCCAACATAAATTTCTCTGTACCCAAACGAGCTAAGCGCGCTTGTTCATACAGCGTATCCATGTTATAAAGTAATTCTTTCCAATTCTTCGACGGATGAATATTCACTTCAATCACACCCGGATCCGGAGATACTACTAATTTTTGTAAACGATAATCTCTCGGTGGCTCATACCCTTCGATACGCACCGGAATATTTAATTTCACAGCCGTGCGTTCAATCGAAGCTATGATATCTAAATAATGTTCTAAGTAATCTGTTGGAGGTAGGAATAAATAAATGATACCATCGCGTGCTTCCACACAGATAGCAGTTTTAATCACTTCTACAAATTCTGTAGGAGCAGCTTTCTTTTCTGTTTCTTTTACCTTTGGTAATAAAGGACCTTTCGTTGTAACTTCTGCCTCTTCCTCCTCTGTAGTCTCATATATATTTCTAGGTTTTACTTCCGGATGCTCAATCACGTTGCCATAACGTGCTTCGATTTTATTTTCCGGATTGCCTAAACTTTCTAACTCTTCAAACGGACTTCTCTCCACCGGATATGGCTCATATTCCTCCGGTACTTCAGGAAGTGTATTCAATGGCAAGCGCAAACCTATAGGTGAATTTCCCGGCAGTAAAAAGATTTCTTTTCTTCGTACATTCCACTTCACACTTTTCCATTGTTGATTTTCATAGTTCCAACGCAAAGGAATCAGATAACCGGTAGGATCACCTAAACCGGTATCTAATAAATCAGCTAATGTTTTTCTTTCGTGGCCATCTTTCAAATTATAATCCTTCGGATTAATATTCACGGGTGTTTTATTTTCCGTCCATAAGAAGTAAAACAAATCTTCATACACCGGAGTTACATTCTCCGTAGGAATAGCCAAGCAACGCGTAAGTTCTTCTAAAAACAACTTCGCATGTTCAGCCGTGTAGTTGGCTTCAATTTTTTCATGCGCAATATAGTTGATGTCTTTCCAAATAGGCTCCCCATCTTTTCTCCAGTACAAAGCATATTGCCATCTTGGAAGTGGTTCGCCCGGATACCATTTACCTTGTCCATAGTGAATCATCCCTTGCGGACCAAAACTCTCACGTAGTTTAAATATCAAATCATGGGATAACTCTCTCTTCTCTTTCCCATCGGCTTCGGAATTCCATTGCGGAGATTCCATATCATCAATCGATACAAAGGTAGGTTCACCACCCATGGTCATTTTTACACCCATGGTTTGCAAATCATCTTCTACCCTAAAACCGGTAGCAACAATTGTGTCCCATTCAATTTCTGAATAGGGTTTAGTTACACGAGGATCTTCGTGAATACGAATAACACTGTTATCAAATTCAAATTCTGTTTCGCAGAAATCTAACGCCCCCACTACCGGTGCTGCACTTGTATAATGCGGAGTACAAGCTAATGGAATATGTCCTTCACCGGCAAACAATCCGGAGGTAGCATCTAATCCTACCCAACCTGCACCAGGAATGTATACTTCCGTCCATGCATGTAAGTCCGTAAAATCTTTTTCAGGACCTGATGGACCGTCCAATGATTTAATATCAGCCGTTAACTGAACTAAGTAGCCGGAAACAAAACGAGCGGCTAAACCTTTGTGTCGTAATACTTGCACAAATAGCCATGCAAAATCTCTACAAGAACCAATCTTCTTATATAAAGTCTCTTCCGAAGTTTGCACTCCGGGCTCCATACGAATAGTGTACTGTAAGTGATTATATATTTGTTGGTTCAAATAAACTAAGTAATCTACCATACCCATGGGCTTCGTATCCAAGTTGGCTATGAAGTTCAATAGTAATGGATCGGACTCTGTTATTTCTAAATAAGGAAGAAGCTCTTTTTTAATATGTTCAGGATAGGAGAACGGAAAAGTTTCAGCGTATTTCTCTAAGAAAAAATCGAATGGGTTAAATACGACCATGTCGGCAATAACTTCCACATCTACCTTCATTTCTTTGGTCTTCTCGGGAAACACTACTCGAGCTTGATAATTACCAAATGGATCCTGTTGCCAGTTGATAAAGTGATTAGATGGCTCTATTTTAAAAGAGTAAGCCTGAATAGGTGTTCTAGAATGTACCGCAGGTCGTAATCGGAATAAATGCGGGGAAAGAGATACTAATCGATCGTATTTATACGTCGTAGTATGACGAATTGCCACACGAATGCTCATGGTTCGTTTGTTTAGGTAGATAAAGGGTACCTTTAAATAAAGGCTTTTTAGCTCGAATACAATTTTTTTATTATTTTTTACTTACTTTTATTGAATAATGGAATATTAATATTAAAAAAATACAATTAAGTGTCATCTTCGATTAAGCGAATCATACTTTCAAGAACGGATAGCATTGGTGATGTAGTAGTCTCTTTAGCAACGGCTGCATACATCAAAAAAAATCATCCGGAGACCTTTATTTATTTTATTGGTAAAAAATATACTCAATCCGTTATCGAACATTCTCCTTATGTTGATTATTTCATCGACAGGGATAAGTTGATGAGTGAAAAAAGTTTCCCTACTTATATTATAGCTGATGCTATTGTGTTTTTATTTCCGGATTATGAACTGGCAGCTTTTGTCAAAAATCATATTCCGATTCGAGTAGGTACTGCACACCGATTAAAAAACTGGCTATACTGTAACAAAAGAGTTTTCTTTAACAGAAGTAAATCCGAGTTGCATGAATCACAACTAAACTTTTATTTATTGCAGCCAATCTATAACAATCCTATTCCTTCTCTAGAAGAAATCAAATCATGGAATTTGTTAAAGGCAAAAAACAATCCGAATGCCTCTGACTTTATTTTGGATACCCATTCAAAATTAAAAGTCATACTACATCCTAAATCCAAAGGTAGTGCCCGTGAGTGGCCTATGTACAAGTACAATGAAGTGGTACAGCGCACTCCGGAATCTATAGTACACTTCTATATTTCAGGAACCGATGCCGAAGGAGAACTTATTCGTCATCAGTGTCCGGAACTATTGACACATCCAAACGTAACGGATATCACCGGCAAAATGGATTTAAACACTTTTGTGGATTTCATAGGCATGTGTGATGTACTAGTAGCTTGTAGTACCGGGCCATTACATATTGCTGCTGCTCTAAATAAAAAAGCTATAGGAATCTTCCCTCCAGTACGTCCAATGCATCCGGGTAGATGGGCACCGTTAGGTAAGAATAGTACCGTTTTAGTTTCTTCTAAAACGTGTCCTAATTGCACTAAAAAAACTCCATGTGATTGTATTCATTCTGTTACCGCTACAGACGTTATCTCTATCATAGAAAAATATGCCGAATCCCGTTAGTGCTGTTATCATCACCTACAACGAAGCAAGTATTATACAATCTTGCATCAACGCACTTAAGTGGTGCGATGAAATCATTGTGGTCGATTCCGGCAGTACAGACAATACAGTAAAAATTTGCCAACAAGCAGGATGTAAAGTCATTCATCAATCCTTCTTAGGATTTGGGGCACAAAAAAGATTTGCGGTAGAACAGGCTACCAACAATTGGGTGTTGAATATTGATGCAGATGAAATCTGTACACCGGAATTACAAAAAGAAATTCAAACCTTACTTCAATCGTCTCCTACATGCGATGCTTACGAAATTCCTAGACAGCTATTTTTCTTAGGACAAGCATTTCGTTTTGGAAGAGAAAGCAAACAATATCAAACAAGATTGTTTGATAGAACGAAAGCCAACTTCAATACCGCCGAAGTACACGAGAAAGTGGAAGCACGCAGCAAAGGAAAACTAAAGAATATATTATTACACTATAGCTACCAAAGCTTAGCTCATTACTTTGATAAATTCAATACGTATACTACTAAAGGAGCGCAAGTGTTAAAAGAGAAAGGCAAAAAGCGTCATCCACTTTTAATCATTGCATTTTACCCTTGGTACTTTTTTAAGTTTTATATACTTGAACGAAACTTTATGAATGGTTATGCAGGGTTTGTATGGTCTGCACTTTCTAGTTATTATGTGTTTGTAAAATACACGAAACGCTATGAAATGAATGGTGAGTTGTAAATGGTGAATGGTGAATTATCGCACTCGCGCCGGTCTTAAGCGTAGCGGTGACCGGTGTATAACTCTTTGTAGTCTTATGACTACACAACTAACCCCTTCGGGGTTAGAAACAGAAACAGTGTGTGTTCATCGCCCTCTTTCTGTTTCTGTTCCTCTTTCTAATTTGGTGCACTACCCAACTTCAACGAACTATGGAGTTCCGCCACATAATTCATAACTCATAACTCATAATTCACAACTCATAATCCCCTCATCACTTCCCTAACCTGTTCCGTACTATTAATATTTTCCAGCTCAATAAAATTGGTCGACAATTCTTTTTCTCCCGGTTTTAATCCACTCAATTCATCCGGTTTTACATAACATAGGTTGCCTGCTTCATTCATAAAAAACAACATGCTACGAGAATCAGGATTATAGGTAATGATAGAAGTGTAATAAGAAATCACCGAGTTTAATTTTTTATCAATCAAGTAAATGGTAGATGGATTTTTAATTGCTTGTTTATTTCCATCCAAAAACTTAACATCTATTTTCGCTTGCTTCGGCATCATATACAAACGGTCACAGTTCCATATACCTAACTTCGAAATTGAAAAGGAATATTGTAACAACATTGAATTTTTGTTTCTATTTAACATATCCTTGTCCACTTTAGTATTTTGTTCATCATAAGGTCGCTCTTGTAACAAAGACATATACATCTCTCTATTTTCAGCGTACGAGTCATTACTACTTACATAATCCAATACCACGTTCGATGTATACTTTTTACCTTTCAACGCTACTAAGAAACTATTTCCCGGAAACTGGCGACTGACTATTTTAGCTTCCACCACCGTATCATTTTTACAAAAAGCATTCATCTTTTTCCACTCCGAATCATCCGATATATTCCAAACCATATTTTTATAGTAGGATAACTCCGGAAATGTTGAGGTAGCAATAGCAAGTGATTTTAACTGCGATTTAGATTGATCCGTCCCTATCGAATAATCTTTATAAACAGGCGACGACGCATCCAAATAAGTATAAGTAGTATCATTTACTTTATCCAAAGTCCCCACGGCTAACTCTCGTGAAGGAATAGGAAACAAATAAAAGGTTTTGCCATCTTTTGTTCGCTTAAAATAAGACAACTCAGACCATTCAAAGATAACTTCAATCGTATCTAACTTTTTCTTCTTCGCTTCTTTCTTCTTCGCTTGTAACTTTTCCGTTTTCACCGACCAAGTCTTGGTTTTAGGATCTAGATAAAAAAGTTTGTAATCCTTCTTCGTCGTATCATTTGCGGGCATGTTAACTTCTATCGATTTACCACTCGCCAGTTGCACTGCTTCGCCGTTGACGTTCGCCTGTAAGTCAAACATACCATCGCTCTCCATGACTACATTTTGATACGTCATAGGGATACCCGACAATAAAATATCTTCCGGCTTTTTATATTCTTTTAAATCAATGGAAACATCTCCTTCCACCACTTCCCCTTTGGCATTGACAAAACCATTGGCCGGAATTTCAAATACCGTTCCTTTAGGGGAAGTAATGGTTCCTCCCTTCTTCGACGATACCTTACTACTAAATACGGGAGCAGGATTTTTCACCACCACCGGACTAGCCTTAAAAGTGGTTTGCTCTTTATTATTAGAGGAATTAGTAGACTGACAAGCGGTCATGCATAAACCTATTATGCTGATGTAAACCCAAAGAAAAGTTGCTTTCATTTTGTATTGTTTGAAAGCATAATGTAAATAATCGGGAAAGATACAGGTGAAGGGAAAAAATTATGAATTATCAAGGAGAGAAGACATCCGGCCTTTGAAGGATGCGCCGTTAAGAAACGATGGAATGTAGGCGGTTAAAAACGACCCGCTGTTTGAGCATCGGGCGGGCATTGTGCGTGGGTGCGAGTTTCGGGGAGTTTCAGCCGGAATGAAATCGTTTTAGGCAGCAGACTTCAATAGCCTTGATTTTTTGTTTCTTTTGTATCAAGACAAAAGAAAGGAGAAAAGAAGTATTAGGTATTAGAATGGCAGGATGAATGAACGGAGTTGAAAATAACTCATAATTTACTCATCCCTGCTTCTTTTATATTATCTTTCAATAATACTTTTAGTTGTTGATACTCTTCTTCCGTCATGGATTTTCTGGGAATCGTATACCCGGTGCTACCTTCTAAATAAATATAATTCTCTTCTACTTTTAGAGTCTTAATAGAATCTAGTTTTTCAATGCTCAAATTATCATCTTGTTCTAAGAAAAATTGTGTAGGAGTTATTTCAATCGTACTAGATTTGTAAGCCTCATTCTTTTGAAAATAAGCAATTATACTTTCTCTCCATTTATAATAAGTATGAAATTTCATACCAAAATCAAAACCTACTATACCACATATCAATAAGATAATTTCAATTGGAATATCAATACTATACCCAACCGTATAATGATACAATACTCCAACGCTCGTAATTATTACATAATAGAAAGACATCTTGGTAGTTTTGTTCAACAACCAGTTCCCTTCGTTGTTATTAAAATATATTTCCCAAAAATCCTCACGTCTAAAAGTTAATTGTATTTTCATAATTCATTGTTCTTAACCATCATTCTCAAATACACCAACCCTAAAATGTAACTACAAAGCAACACTCCATGTTGCACCTCCAGCGTGGCTTCCGATAAGAAGGAAGAATACACCGAAATAATCACTACCATCATTGGGATGTCTTTCCAAACGCTGATGCTGGTTAGTGGAAGGAGTAAACAAATTAAAAAGATAACCAGCCCTACCACACCACCTACTAATAAAATATAAACAAACTGATTGTGAGGAATCAATCTGTTTTCCTCGCTAATGTCGGGATAGTTTTGAATGTAATAATCATCCATCACTTTCTTCGCATCACCACTACCTACGCCCAACAATATGTTTTCTTTAGCTATCGTCCAGCCGATTTGCATGGATAATAATCGGTTGCCATCGGAGTAGTTGTTTACATTTTTGCCACCTGTATATTGCCCCACATCTTTTTTCATATACGCTGCTTTGTTGCGCAACGACGGACTCAAAAAATACAAAGTCACACCTGCAATTAATAATGCAGGAATAACTAATAAGATGGAATATTTTTTCTGAAAGAAAGCTTGTAATACTACCACCCCTATCAAACTTCCATACATAGCCAGTAAGCCACTACGCACCGCCAATATGTGTAGGAAGATAAAGATGAATACCGCCATGTATACGTGTACTTTGTAGGATATAAATCCCCAGGAGAATTTATCGGTATACAATCGATACGATACCGCAATGGAAATCGTCAATAGTAAACTGTAACGTATGTGGGAAATGACAACAGGTAAAGTCTTAGCGTGGTTATAAGATTCGTTGATTTCTTCAAAATGCATGGCATAATTCACCAAGCTACCCAAGGCCGTTACACCGCAAGCTACGGCAAACAGAAACAATACTTTTTGAATAATGGAATACGACAATTGAGGAGCCATCAACACAAAACCGATGGGCAAGGCTAAGAAAGGAAGTTTCACTTGCACACGATCCCAACCGTAAGCTAAATCTTCCGTCCAGAATAAACCGATGGCATATAAAACAAAGACCGGTAAAAACTGAAACCAGACTTTATAATCTCCTACAGAATATTTCGTTTTATCATTCAACAACCATTTTGTTGCTAAACCACACAATATTATTCCTATCATTCCGACACTCATAAGAGCACGTCCATGCGGATTAAAAATTCCTATAATGAGCAGTGTGGAGAAAATAAGAAAAGCATATTCTAAGTGCTTATTACTTAATCGCATAGTTGAATATTATTAGTTAAAAGCTGTTTTTAACAGTATTGTAAGGTTAAAAATACGATTAATTTTGGTTTAAGCGACACAAAATAATGGTATAGAGACTATAAAAAAGTGTATATTTAAGCTACGAAGACTTAATCACTTAAGTCAATTTTAGGAATGAGCGAGGGTACTAAAAGGACATTTGCATCCAAACAGGAAAAGGATGCCTTATTTGAGGCGGAGTTTATGCATTTATTAACTCCTCTGTACAACTTTGCCTTTCGCCTAACTTATGACGAGGACGACGCGCACGACCTAGTGCAGGAAACCTACTTAAAAGCCTACCGATTTTTTGAGTCCTATGAAAAAGGGACCAATGCTAAAGCATGGATGTTCCGTATTTTAAAGAATACGTTCATCAATGAATACCGCAAAAAAAGCAAAGAGCCTAACAAAGTAGACTACCAAGAAGTAGAATCCTACTATAACTCCGACGACGTAGACGAACCTATCACCAGTGATTTGCGCCTAGACGCATTCAAAGATATGATCGGCGACGAAGTAGCCAATGCCTTAAACGCATTGGACGTTGATTTCCGAACCATCATTATTTTATGTGATTTGGAAGGTTTCACGTACGAAGAAATGGCTAAAATCTTAGACATACCTATCGGTACGGTACGCTCTCGTTTGCACCGTGCACGTAACTTGTTAAAAGAAAAACTACGTGAGTACGCCAAAACTATGGGATATTCCGACTCTGTTAACGATGAATAATACACACTCTATGGATGGTAAGTTAATCATCTTTTCTGCTCCTTCCGGTTCCGGTAAGACTACGATTGTTCAGCATTTATTGAAAACCAACGAGAATCTTGGCTTTTCTATTTCTGCTTGCACTCGCCCTATGCGTGAAAGTAAAGAAGCGAATGGTAAAGATTATTATTTCCTTTCTGTTGAAGATTTTGAAAACCGCATTAAGAACAATGAGTTTGTAGAGTGGGAAGAAGTATATCCCGGTCGTTATTACGGCACACTACGCTCCGAGATTCAACGCCTGTGGGACATGGGCAAACATGTGTTGTTTGATGTAGATGTAAAGGGTGGTATTAACTTGAAAAAACAATTTGGCGACAAAGCCCTTTCTGTTTTTGTGAAAGTACCTTCTTTAGAAGAGTTAGAAAAAAGATTAAAAGATAGAAATACCGAGTCGGCGGAGAGTTTAGCCACTCGTTTAGAGAAAGTACGTTTTGAGTCTTCCTTCCAAGATGAGTTTGATGTGATTTTGGTGAACGATGATTTGGAAGCGACATTGAAAAACGCACAAACCTTAGTACAAGACTTTGTGAAGAAATGAAACGTATTGGGTTATTTTTCGGATCCTTCAACCCTATCCACGTAGGACATTTAATCATTGCCAATTGTGTATTGGCCAAAGCCAACTTAGATGAAGTATGGTTTGTGGTATCACCACAAAACCCGTTTAAGAAATCGAATTCCTTATTACACGAGTTTGACCGCTTGGACATGGTGCGCGCTGCTATTGGCGACAACACTTCTTTCCAAGCTATAGATATTGAGTTTCAACTTCCCAAACCGAGTTACACGGTAGATACCTTAACGGTGTTGCAAGACAAATACCCTAACCACCAATTTCATTTATTGATAGGTGGCGATAATGTAGCACAGTTTCATCAGTGGAAGAATGCTGATAAAATTTTAGAATATTTTAAATTGATTGTTTATCCCAGACCGGGACAGAATATCGAGTCTTTACAACAGCACACCAATGTGCAAGTGGTAGATGCGCCATTATTGGATATCTCCGCTACGTATATTAGACAGTTGTTAAAAGATGGTAAGTCTATCCGTTACTTAGTACCGGACGAGGTGGAGGAGATTATTAAGTCGAGAAGGTATTATTTGTAAATTATTAAGTACTACTGCATCCCAGGTTGCGCGCTCCACAAGAGTGTAAATCTGCCACATAAAACTCTCGATATTCAAAGTTTAAAATCGTTTAAAAAAAAGTAAATATGGAGCACAAAACTGTTTTCGACAACGATTTTGAAATTTTAGAAAGTGATAAAAATTTCAAATACCAAGATATATTAACAAAGAAATTAGATTCAAACAAAAACATTTTCGATCAAAACACATTGAATGAAATTATTCTATGGAAAGTGAATCGATATGCTGAGTTTAAAGAGAATCTTATTTCAGAAATAAATTCAATTAACCCAAATCAAGCACAAATTGACATAGAAAAAACAAGGACCATTCTACGAATGCTCCTAAATACAAAAGGAGTCCAACTTGCAATGGCTTCTACTATTTTAAGATTTCGTAATTCGAAAATTTATCAAATAATAGACCAAAGAGTTTATAGAATAATTAATCCTAGAAAGGAATTGAATTTGGACAACAAGAATATAGACGAACAAATCGACCTTTATTTAAGCTATCTAGAAGATTTAACAAAAATCTGTAAAGATTTAAAAATAAATTTTAAGGAGGCTGATAGAATTTTGTATATGGCTGATAAGCGTGTAAATAAAGGAGTAAAACTGAAAAACTATTAGCCAAAACAATTAAAAAAATACCCCAGTCAATTTAAATGAATAAACAATTTTTCATTTCGGCATTAATCAGCACTTTTTTTATCTCTTGTAAACCCAAAGAGAATAAACACGAAAGATTAATTAAGTTCAACAACTATACTGTAATGAATGTTGATGAAATTATTTTGAGTGATTCAACTTTTATTAATGATATATACTCCAATGAGTTTAACAAATCCACTGATACAATAGAATACAAAGACCAATATATTTATGTATCATATTTATCTATTGTAAACGGTTGCGCTACTTATGAAGGAAACTTGGAAATAAAATCTGATTCAATAATTTTAAAACTAAACAATATATCAGGAATAGAATGTACAGAAATCAGATGCGATAGGCTGATTTATAAAATTAATAATCCTGAAAATAAGAGGTACACAATCAAGAAAATTTAGATTAAAACTACCAATACTATTTGTTAATATCTTTAAAAAACACTCAATGATTAAAAGCGAAGAAGAGAAGGGATTGACTTTAGATATCATAGTTCGATTACCAATGTTCTATACAACACTTCTCATTATATTTATTTCAATATTAGTTTCGATTTATTTCTTCTCAAGCTTATTTAATGGACAAGATATTTTAAAGTCTTTAGCAGCAATAACAATCGTCATCTGTATTCTATATTATTTTGCATTCGATTTTTATAAAAATATTATACTATATAAAAAGCTTTACTTACAAGGTATACCTATTAAAATGCATATTATTTCAATTGAAGAAATAGCAAGTTCAGTTGACACCCCGAATAAATTAATATTCAATTGTATTAGTATACTAAGAAATAATACAGAACTAAGATTAACAATAACAAAAACGTTTTATCCTAATCCTTACGAAGAAGGAGAAATAGTTGATGTTATTTATTTACCTGAAAATAATACTGTAGGCTACTTTATTGATTACTGTCCGTATTCGGACGAGAATCGAAAAACATTAAAAAGGATGGCAAAGAGATAAAACAGGAATTAAATCCGAAGAAAAAAAACTCTAAGAGAAAACCAGTATGCATGAACCATACGAAAATCAACTAAAGCATAAAGCTGACTTCCGAGTTCGTTATAAATTTCGAAGTTCTCAGAATGGTGGTCGAAAGTCTGGAGAACCGTATCAAGGAATTCGCTGCGATTTTTCCTTTGACAATGAACCAGAGAATATAATGTATATGATTTGGCCAGAGTTTGAAGATACAAATGGAAACATATTGCTACATAATGAAAAAGCTGTCCCAAACGCTGGAACTGCTAGAATGTGGGTTATTAACAATGAAATGAGACCTTATCTATATGATAAGATTAAAATTGGAGAAAAAGGATATTTTAGAGAAGGTCCAATATTTTCAGCAGATTGTGAAATTATTGAAATTTTAGATTTAAAAATTAATCCAACTACCAAATAAAGTGGATTTGCCATCCGCATAAATATTAAATATATACTAAAGTTATGTCCATAGCCAAAACACCGGAACCTCCTTACTACGCCGTTATTTTTACTTCCTTAAGAACCGAAGGTGATCATGGGTATCATGACATGGGAGAAAAGATGGTTGAATTAGCACAACAACAAAAAGGTTATTTAGGTCATGAAAGTGTACGAGAAGGCCTGGGTATTACTGTTTCTTATTGGGATAGTCTTGACGCCATCAGAAATTGGAAGATGCACTCCGAACATTTATTGGCACAAGAAAAAGGAAAATCTACTTGGTATCATTCCTATAAAACCAGAATTTGTAAAGTGGAACGTGATTATGAATTTGGAATGTGAATGTTAGTTAAAGAGTAAGAATATGACTTTACTGAACTTGATTTAATAAAACATTAAGTAAAATTTAGTTTTGACTATGAAGAAACACTTTTTTATAACATTTTTATTAATAATTATTTGTAGCTGTAATAACGCTACAGAAAAACCTATTACTCAAGAGTCCACTATCGATTCTAAGAAAATAAATACACCTTCAGAAATAAAGAAAACAACTTACAAAGAGTTTTACCTTAAAATCGCTGATTCAATTGTTAATCAACATAGCAATAAAGAAATCTGGAACTTATCCAATATCGATACAATAGAATTTTATACCATTGAAGATTTTTTCATAAACAAGAAAACTAAAAATAGAATCGTATTAATGGGAGGTTCAACCGGATTTTCTTCCGGAACAGCCGATAATATACTTATGCTATTTTCATATCCAGATACATTAAAGGTACTTTGGGCTGGTCAATTAGGTGATTTTGAAACTAAAGACATCATCGATGTAAATAAAGATGGGATTAAAGAAATAGTGTGCACTGCAAGTTCAATGCATATGGGTGAATGCCATGAAACATATACTATATTTAATCTTAAGAATGGTAAGAAAAACTATCTATTCACTTCTCGTTCATTTTCCGTTATTGATTGTGGATTTGATAATATTTATGAGACACACAAAAAAGGTGACACACTTGAAATAGAAAATAATTGTCTATTGAATTCCAACCCGTCCGGTTATTACGTTCAAAAAATTCAAACGACTAAAATATTTTATGGAGGTAACTCTGTAGATGAATTAAAATCCAAACTAAAAATAACAGTTGATTCTTCAGATATTAAATTATAATTAGTATTCAATAATCAATTAAATAAGAATTAAATACTTTTAACAAAAATCAATATGACTCAATTAGGAGGAACAGAAATTTTAGCTTTATGCAGCATCGCAGGTGGCGCCATCGGTTATTTTATTAGAAACAAATCAACCACCACTCCGGTGTTAGGAATTGTACTAGGAGTACTTGGTGCTATCATCACCAGTATCTTACTTATCCAATTTGTCTTCCAATCCATTTTTGCCTTACCTGTCTACTCGGCTTTAGGTGCTTGGTTGTTCAATTTTATCTGGGCTAAGATAAAAGGGTAAAAATAAATGAAAGAAATTCCCTTACAACTAGACGGAATAGATGATAATATCTACGCAGGATTTCCACCGCGATTTTCATCGCTGGTGTTGGATATGGCTTTTCTTATTCCGTTAAGTTATGGAGCTATTTATATCAACTCCTTAGATCGGTTAATGTTCTTTTATACCATCATACCTTTACTACTAATCAAGTTCGTTTATAACGTTTACATCCCACATCGTTACGGAGCCACTTCGGGCAAACTAGTTTTAGGATTACAATTCCTTAGAATAGATGGTCAAGAGATAGGTTTCAAAGAAGCCTTCTTGCGTTATTCCGTCTTATTCGCTTTATCCATCTTTGGCGCTATCGTCACTACGACAGCATTAGTACAAGCAGACGATACCAACTTCAACAACCTCGACTGGGTAGAGCAAGCCACTTACCTCATGAGCTTCTCTCCTATCTTATATGTGATAGCAGATTGGGCAGGTCATGTTTGGACCTGGAGTGAAGTCGTTGTTTTACTGACTAACCCACTTCGAAGAGCCTTACACGATTACATCGCCGGTACGGTCATTGTTAAGAAAAAACACGTGAAGCAAATTCAAGAAGTGATAAATAACTAAATCTTGTCATGAAAAAAATCATACTGCTAATATTGATAGCTTATAACTTTCCTTCTTTAGCACAGAAAGAAATAGAGTTTAAAGTTCAGAATAAAGTATCTGATTTTATATTAAAACACGCTTCATTTCCTAAAACGTATAAACCAATATCTTTCGAATATTTTTTAATTTTAAATTCAGAAGATACTTCCTCTGTTGAGGATAGAACAAGCCATGATACCTATTCTATAACTCATACTTTTAAAATAAAAAATAATAAAGGTAAAACAGTTCAATATCAACTTCGATTTGACATTGACCACAACTTTCTAATCATGGAGATAAAAGAATATCAAGATCCAGATACTATTTGCACTCATTGCTATCCGCCTCAATTAGATTGGTGGTTCAAAAATTTAGGAAGAAAAATCACTTTACAAGAAAAAATTGAATTGGGGATTAAACAATAAACTTGATTAGGTGGTCGCGCCGTTGGCACAACCACAATCATCGGCTCGTTAGTAATATTGAGCTTGGGTTTTCTATTATTATGTCACCCCTACGGGGTTTTAAAAGTTTAAAGCACAAATACTTCGAACTTGGAAGTCTAACACTCGCGCCGATCTTTAGCGCAGCGGTGACCAGTGTGTATATTTTATCTAGTCTTTGACTACTTCTTTCTATAAGTGTAGTCAAAGACTACTATATATTAGGCACTAGTCCCGCTTCGCTAAAGACTAGAGCCAGTGAAAGATGAGCGCAATCATTCACATTAACTCAAATCAGCTTTAAGCCATCCACTCGCGCCGGTCTTTAGCGCAGCGGTGACCGGTGTGTACTCTTTATGTAGTCTTTGACTACTCTATATAATATAAATGCACCAGTCAAAAACTGGCGCGAGTGCGTATAACATACCGGCCTAGCCTTGGTTCGTGTCCTCACGAACCATTTTTATGCATTCCGTTTCGTGAGGACACGAACCGGGGCGAAAACAAAAAAGCACCGATCAACGACCGATGCTTTCTTTATAAATTTTATTGGTGGTTGGTCGATGACACAACCACGGAAACATTATACTGTCATCAATTCTTTTTCTTTAGCTACCATTAAGGCATCTAATTTATTGATAAAGTCATTCGTTACGGATTGCACTGTTTCTTCTGCTTTTTTCACTGCATCTTCCGGTGCACCGTCTTTTTGAAGTTTTTTCAAACCATCATTGGTTTCTTGACGCACTTTACGAACACGTACTTTACCATTTTCAACTTCGTTCTTTACTTGTTTCACTAAATCTCTACGACGCTCTTCGGTCAATGGAGGAATCACAATACGAATTGTTTCACCATCGTTTTGTGGATTCAAACCTAAGTTCGCATCACGGATAGCTTTCTCAATCGTTGAAATCATTTTCTTTTCCCAAGGCTTTACCGCTAACGAGCGAGCTTCAGGTGCTGTGATACTTGCTACCTGTTGAATAGGAGTAGATGCGCCATAATAATCTACCATGATACCATCTAACATGTTCGGCATTGCTTTACCTGCACGAATTTTTGTTAACTCAGTTTCTGTATGGCTTAATGCTTTATCCATACTTTCTTTGGCATCATCCAAATACATTTTAATTTCTTCCATGTTCTTTCGAATACAGTTTTGTTACATTGTCACTAAAGTACCTACGTCTTGTCCTTCCAATACTTTCAGGAAGTTGCCTTTCTTATTCATGTCAAACACGATAATTGGCAATTTATTTTCTTTACATAAAGTGAAAGCGGTCATATCCATGATATTTAAACCTTTTTCATACACTTCATCTACACCAATTTTAGCATAACGAGTAGCATTCGGATCTTTCTCCGGATCGGCAGTATACACACCATCTACGCGTGTACCTTTCAATACCACTTCTGCTTCAATTTCAATAGCACGTAAAGATGCTGCCGTATCTGTTGTGAAATACGGGTTACCTGTACCTGCACCAAAAATGATGGTTCTATTTTTTTCTAAGTGACGAATAGCTCTGCGGCGAATGTATGGTTCACATACTTGCTCCACTCGGATACCACTCATCAAACGTGTATCTACACCTGCTTTTTCCAGTGCACTTTGCAATGCCATACTGTTGATCAGCGTAGCTAACATACCCATATAGTCACCTTGCACGCGGTCAATACCGGTTGCAGTGGCTTCTATACCTCTGTAGATGTTACCACCACCAATTACAACGGCTACTTCCACCCCTTTATCTACTACATTTTTGATTTCTTGAGCATAGGTTGTCAATACAGTTGTATCAATTCCATACCCTTGATTTCCCATCAATGCTTCTCCACTCAGTTTTAAAAGTACTCGTTTGTATTTCATGCTGTTACGTTTATGTGTTTCTTCTTACCAATGGAAATGGTAAAACCTGACAAATATAGCCACTTTGAGGTAGAATCCGAAACCTACTTTCTCCTTCTTTTACACAAAGTAAAGCACTTAAGGCACAAAGTCTTACAAGTACTTTCCCCCTTCAAAATTTGAACTTATATTTATCCCTCAATTAAAAATAGCACTGCATGCACTTCCGAACCCCCGGAATATATATACTCCTTCTGTTTCTTAACTTACTGACTTTCAACAGTCATAGTCAAGCTCCTACACCAAAGAAAAAACAAAAAGGGCCTCTGCCTCCTGCTACCGGGATCTATCATCCCAGCAAAGACATGGACTGGGATTTGATTCATACCACCCTGCACGTTTCTTTCTCCTGGGAAAAACAAGAATTGTTCGGGAAAGCTATCATTCAAGTCAAACCTCACATTCAAGCACAAGATTCTCTGGTATTGGATGCTAAAAACTTCACCTTTGATTCAGTAGCGGCTACCATTCCATTCGCTCAGCCATATAAATATAATAAAGAGCAACTCACTTTATACTTTAACAAATCAGTATCACCGTACGACACTATTTTAGTTTATATCAATTACACCGCTCATCCGGAGGATATTCATTCCACACGTCGTGCTAATTTCATTTACGGTAATAAAGGTCTATACTTCATCAATCCATTAGGTCAAGATAGTTTAAAACCCAAACAAATCTGGACGCAAGGTCAAACCGAATCTTCCTCGTGCTGGTTTCCTACCATCGATAGTCCGAATCAAAAGACCACACAAGAAATGTACATCCGTGTAGACAGCATCTACAAAGCTTTATCCAACGGTTTACTTCAAGATGTACAAACCGTGGGCAACGAAAAGATTTGGCATTGGAAAATGGACAAGCCACACACGCCCTACTTATTTATGATGGCGATTGGCGAATATTCTATAACCAACGACAAGTGGCGCGACATTCCTCTATCCTACTACGTTGAACCATCTTATGCTCCCTATGCTAAAAAGATTTTTGGCAACACTCCGGAGATGATGGAATACTTTTCTCAACTCTTAAAATACCCTTTCCCTTGGCCAAAATACAGTCAAGTATGTGTGCGTGACTTCGTGTCGGGTGCTATGGAAAACACTTCTGCTACCATTTTAATGGAAGATGTGCAAATCACCGACCGCGAACTTTACGACGATCACTGGGATGCCATCATTGCGCACGAACTCTTCCACCACTGGTTTGGTGATTTAGTAACGTGTGAAAGCTGGGCTAACCTTGCCTTGAATGAATCCTTTGCTACTTACTCCGAATTTTTATGGTACAACTATAAATATGGTAAAGAAGCAGGCATTGCTCATCTGGAAGAAATGTATGATGAATACATCGATGAAAGTCATCAACATATAGACCCTATCATCCGCTACCGTTACTGGGATCGTGATGATATGTTTGACCGCCACAGTTACAATAAAGGTGGTTTGATACTTCACCACCTAAGAAGTTTCATTGGCGACACCGCTTTTTTCAAAGCCGTAAACTTATACTTGAAAAACAATGCCTACTCTCAAGTAGAGATTGACGAACTACGTATGGCATTTGAAGATGTGACCGGTAAAGACTTACACTGGTTTTTTGATCAGTGGTTCTTCCAAGCAGGTCACCCGAAATTAAAAATCAATTATTCCGAAGGAAGTAAAAACCGAATTGAGATTAAAATCAAACAAACGCAAGACACAACTTACGCTCCTGTGTTTCGATTCCCTATTAAAGTAGTGTATAAAATCAAGGACGACTCTACCCTAAGAGAAACGATGCTTTGGGTAAGCAAATCCAATCAAACCTTTATACTTCCTTATCAATACAGCGATTTAGAATGTATCATGTTCAATCCGGATTTCTCATTACTGGCAGAAATCGACGTAGATAAAACAGCAGATCATTGGTTAAATCAAGCGTACTATGGCAATAACCACCTGGTACGTATTGAAGGATTAACGAAGTTTGTGAAGAAGATTAACATGGAATCGGTCTATTACTATCACCCACGTGCGCGTGATGTGTTAGAACATTTCTTGGCAGATTCGGCTTTCAAAACCGAAAAGCAAGTGGCGATGTTGCAGTTCACCAAGTACTATGTACCTGGAATTGATATTCGTTTTCTCCCTATGTTTGAGCGCATCGCTCTAAGTGATAAAGACGGAAACACTCAAAGTATTGCGTTGCGTATCATAGCACGTTACCAACCGGAGAAATTTTTACCGGTGTGTAGAAAGTTTCTACAACATCCATCCTATTATGTGATGGCAGGAGCGCTAGAATGTCTTTTAGAGGTGAACGATAAAGAAACTATTGCGCAGTTAAGTACGTATGAGCAAACAAATAACCTCTATGTACTCATCGTTATAGCGGATTATTACATTCGTAAAAAAGAATTGGGGCACTACGAATGGCTGGCTAAAAAAATCAAAGATTCTAACGTAGGCATTCAATACAATTTAATGCATTATTTATACAATTATGTTACCTTTGATAAAGCTAACCGAAACAATGCCATTCAACTTATGGATTCCATATCCAAATCTGCTAAGCAGGATTTTGTAAGTGAAGAAGCGTTGACCTGTAAAAAGAAAATACAAGAACTAAAAAGAAAGTAACCATGATGAAATCTCTTTTCACCTTAGGCGTTTTTGCATCCTTGTTTTATTTAACCTCTTGCTCTTCTACACCGCAAGAAGACACCAATACAACTTCAGAGGATTCAACTGTCACTGTTACTCCCTTAGATGAACCTACTGTAGTGAACGCAGCGGACACCATCAAGGTAGTTAATACCAAATCGGTGGATTCTCTTCTAAAAAAACCGGTAACAACTCCGGCTAACAATCCTTTTGATTTAAGAGCCGGTGATAACTTAGCTACCGTAAAAGCATTTGATAAAGAACCTTTAAAATCTAGAGTAAAAACTATCCTAGGCGACAAGTTTGATGACTATGTTAAATTCTTAACAACTGCTAAAGGTTTGAAAAAAGACTCTGACGGTTTCTTATATACCTTCGGTAAAGAAAGCAAAACATCGGGCAACGAGGCATTCTTCTTATACCAACATGAAAAAGATGTATTGTTCTTAGGCTTCAAAAAAGACTCAGAACGATTGATGTTAAATGATATGAAGTCTAGAATGTTCTTCCCTACTACTGTGGAGGAATGGGCAGATAGACCGGTAGAATAATAAAGAAAGAGAAAGAGAAAGAGAGCGGAGGTAACTTCGCTCTCTTTTTTTATTATTCATATTGAAGCCCTTCAGGCTTCCCCTCTCTCTTTCTCTCTCTATTTCTATTTCTGTTTCTCACTCTCTTTCTGTTCCTCTTTCTACGCCATGGTTCGTATCCTCACGAACTAAATCAAAACATTATAATACCCTCGGCTTATTAAAATTCAACCCCTTCGGGGTTGTGGTAATAACATTTATTCTTTGCTATTCATATTGAAGCCCTTCAGGCTTCACTCCCTCCGCTCTATTTCTGTTCCTCTTTCTTAATTATTAGGCTTCCTATTTCATTTCAACGCACTATTCTCTCCGCCCAATTCACCATTCTTTTTTACTTTTTCAACTCCGACGGATTAATACCAAAGTATTTTTTAAATGCGGTACTAAAGTGATTTGAATTTTTATATCCAACGATATCTGAAATTTGTCCTATGGATAATTCACCTCTTAACAACATACTTCTAGCTTCTTCCATGCGCAAGCGATTTAGATATCCAAAAACGGTAGTTCCATAGACTTCTTTAAATTTCTTCTTCAGATTAAACTCATTGGTACCTACCATATGTGCTAGATCTATTAAGGAACACGGTGATTGTATATTGTTTTCTATAATATCTCGTACTTCTTGCATTTGATCCCGATCCTTTTGGCGCAAGGATGACGAGCCTTCTCTCGTCAATTGTTCATATTGCTCCAATTGCAAACGAATCAACTCTAATACTTTCGCTTCTAACAACAAACGTTTGTAAGCACCTTTTCGATCATTATTTATTATATCCTTCAACACCAAATGCATTTCAGGAGTGATAGGTGCATTCTCTGCAAACAATCGAGCAACTTTATCCCCTTCTATATTCTTTCTCCAGTTATCAAACAGAGTTGCTTCCGGAATGAGCTTTTTAACATACTCAGGATCCAATTGCACAATCAACATTTCAATATCATCAGCAGGCTGTTGTTCATGAGACATTGGTAATCCAGGAATGAACACCATGTTCTGATGAACTGATGTATAATATATAGAGCTTCCACTAGTCAAGTCTTGTATTTTCAATTCATTCACAGACAACACAAATTCTAACACCACCATGTTAAAATCAAACTGCATGTGCAAAGGCATTACCTCTTTAGTACTGACTTTAGAATGAGTAACTGAAATATTTTCAAAGTATTGAACATGAAGCTCCCCGGTGCTTGTCTTGTCACCTGTCACCATGTGCAGCTCTGTAATCATGCTTTCCGGATCATAATACCGCTCCGGGAACATGATATCAATGTTCAGCTCATTGGACTCTTTTGACTTTACAATGTGTCGCATCCTGTATTGTGATTTTCAGCTTTAAAATATCCCTATTCCGTATACTTAATTCCCTATTCCGTATACAATCAAAGGCTTATTATATTATTAGAATAATCCAAAGTAATGATATAGCACCCTATTACTTGATTTTACTCCTTATGGCGTAGACTAAATTCTCCATATCGTATAGTGCCTTAAAATTAGACATATATTTTTGCATCTCTAATTTATTTAGACTAATTCTTAATAAGAATCGGTAAAAATCTTACATCCAGTCTAAATATAATCAAAGTCATATTAGAATATTACAATTAATACAGTGAAACTACTTTACGGAATTATCTTTTATTTACTCATCCAATCTACATTTGGGCAACATGGAAATGCTTCCTTAAAAGGTCAAGTAACTGATAGTTCAGGAGTGGGCATCCCTGGAATCATAGTCATGCTGAAAGGAACTCCGCATGGTACTTCTACTGACACTTCCGGTCACTATCATATAAAACATGTACCGGCGGGAGAATATAAAGTTGTTATCGGAGGTACAGGATTTATATCTAAAGAACATTCTGTAAAACTAATCCCTCATCAGCATGTAACGCTTAATTCTTCTATAGAACAGGAAGACTTAGGAGATGGAGTAGTTATTGAAGGTAAATCAGGTATTCAAGAGATTAAAGAGTCTTCTTATACAGTGAATGTAATTGATGCCACTCAATACGCTAACAGATCGGCAGACATTAATCAGGTACTAAACCAAACTTCGGGTGTACGCATTCGTGAAAGCGGTGGACTTGGATCTTCTTATAACTTCTCATTAAATGGGTTCACCGGACGCCAAGTAAAATTCTTTGTAGACGGAGTACCTATCGACAACTTTGGTTCTTCTTTTCAGTTAAACAACATCCCTATCAACCTAGCGGAGCGCATTGAAGTATATAAAGGTGTAGTACCTATATGGCTTGGTGCAGATGCTTTGGGTGGTGCTATTAACGTAGTTACAAGTACCAAAAAACAAAAGTACTTAGACGTCTCCTACTCCTATGGTTCATTCAATACACACCGTACTAGTATCAATGCAGGATATACCACTAAATCAGGTTTTATTTTTCAAGTAAATGCCTTTCAAAACTATTCTGACAACAACTATTGGGTTACAGTAGATAATGCAGACGTCAATACAGGTCTCTATAATAAAATACGTGTACGACGCTTTCATGACACTTATCGCAATGAGACTTTAATTGCACAAGTAGGTGTTGTAAATAAAAAATATGCCGACCGATTATTAATAGGTTTCACCGTAGGTCAAAACCAGGCTGATATACAAACAGGTGCGCGTATGGTTACTGTCTTTGGAGATATGTACCGCACAGGTACTATTCTCATGCCTAGTATCCGCTACCAGAAAAATAATTTCATCATCAAGAATTTAAACTTAAACCTTACTGGTAATTACAATTTTGGTAAAGAACAAAACATTGACACGGTAGCACGTCGATACAACTGGAAGCAAGAGTATATAGGTACTCCTTCTCCAGGAAGTGAGCGTAACAGAACACTATATAAGTATTCAAACAATACTATGGTCTGGACCGGTAACATGGTCTATAAGTTTAACAGTAAACACTCTCTAATGTTAAACAACGTGTTTAACAGTTTTAATCGAGTTGGATACAATGAACTAGACCCTGATAATGAATCACTAAGACAACCTCGTATTACTCGTAAAAACATTTTAGCCGTTGGTTACAAGTTTGATCCAAATACACGTTTAAGTGTTTCCATTTTTGCTAAACAATTTATGCAAAACACCATCTACTCAAGATCCCAACAAGGTTCCGGTGGATGGGGAACAACAGAATATGTTAAAGTAAGTAATAAATTTAATGCTACCGGTTACGGAGCTGCTGCTAGCTACTTCTTAGCTAAACCACTACAGGTAAAAGCCTCTTTCGAAAAAAGTTATCGATTACCGGATAACGATGAAATCTTCGGTGATATGATTAACCTAGAAGGAAACACTAATCTTAGAGCTGAAAATAGTTTTAACATCAACTTAGGGCTTGCTTACGCTCCTGTCATCAAAACCCATCACAAATTCCTTTTTGATATTTACTTCATCTATCGTGATGTAAAAGATTTCATTCGTCCGCAATTAAACACGAATCAAACTCACACAGTGATGACCAATCAAGGTCGTGTGAAAAATAATGGTATCAATGCAGAGATTCGTTATAGCTACCGTCGAATCTTCTCGGTAGGAGCTAATGGAAGTTATCAAAACTTACGTAATCACGACCAGTTCGATCCGGGATCTAAAGTTGAAAGCCCTATTTACTTAGACAGAATTCCTAATATGCCTTTTCTATTTGCTAACGCAGATGCCAACGTTGGATTCGGCAAAATAGGTGGCGAGAAAAATAGATTAAGTTTTGGATACAATCTCAGCTATGTACACTTCTACTATCTGAAATGGCCAAGTCAAGGTGGGAAAGATGACAAAAATGTTATCCCTATGCAGTTATCACACGATATCAATATTTCATACTCTATACAGGATGGTCGCTATAACATCTCATTAGATTGTAGAAATATTTTGGATGCCAAATTATACGACAACTTCACTTTACAAAAACCAGGCAGAGCATTCTACATCAAGCTTCGCTACAACATCAGTAAATAAAACCTAATCTATATATTAATTAACTATCAATACCAATGAACAAATTAACAACTATCCTATCCGTAGGACTTGCGTTCTCCATACTAGGAACGTCTTGTAAAAAAAAGTCAGATGATGAATTAACATCTAAAGGTAATTATATCGTAGTTGCTACTCCGGGTGGAACTATGAGTGAAGGTGCTGATTATGTAATGGCTGCTCCTTCTTTAGATGGAGGATCTATTTCTACTACAGGTAATGGAATTGAACAAGATGGTTACCGTTATTTTGTATTCCACAAAAACAAAGCATTCAGTTTACTATACGGACAAGGTAACCCTGGTGCCGTTACAGCTTACAAACTAAATGCAGATGGTGCAGTAGAACAACATTCTAACTTACAAACAGAATCAGTACACGTATTTGGTACAGCTGACGATGATATCGTACTTATCAAAGTTCCTAGATCTGCAACTGACTCCATTGCTTCTATCTACAGAGTTAATGCTGACAACCCTTCTATCGTCGCAACTCATACAATCGACCTAAATACTTTAGCAGGAAACGGTGAACGTGCTTATTTCACAGGTGCTTTCCAAGTAGGCCACAAACTATTTGTTCCTTACATGTGTATTAAAGCTAAAACAGGCCAAGTGTTCCATACTAACTTCACAGATAGTACTTGGATCGCAGTATTCTCTTATCCTGGATTAGAATTAGAAAAAGTAATTAAAGACAACCGTACAAGTTACATTGGTTACTATTTTGCTCAAAATGGTGTTCAAGAAATTGAAAATGGTGATGTATACGCATTCTCTAATGCAGTAATTTCTGGTACAGGTGTAGTAGCTTCTACTAAACCATCAGCGGTTGTTCGTATCCCTTCAGGCACTACTGAATTTGATTCTTACTTCTGGAATATTGAAACTGCTTCAGGTGGTCACCACTTATACCGTGAAGACTACATTGGTAATGGCAAATTCTTATTACAAATGTACACTGATGAAAACTCTACTTCATCTACAAAAAACAAATATGCTATTGCTGACGTGGTAAACAAACAGTTTACATGGGTAACAGGTTTACCTGCTGCTTCTGATATTCTTCATATCTCTAGATTACCACACGTAGCATCAGACAAACAAACTGTTTCTGTAGGTATTACAACAGCTGCTGACGGTCCTTATGTATACCGTATCAATGCTAGTACTGCTGTTGCTACAAGAGGTTTGAAAGTTGAAGCTGGTGTTATCACTACTTTAGGAGAACTTTCTTACTAATTTCATAATCTTTATAATATCCGGTATTCTGTGTGTTAAATAGAGTACCGGATATTGCATATATAAAACATTTCAATAGCCTTCTGTTGTATGACAACTGAAAAGAAAAAGTATACATTCCGTAAACTAATGAATGACATCCACCTATGGCTGGGCATAGGAAGTGGCATCATATTATTCATCATATGCCTCACTGGTACCATTTATACTTTTGCTAGAGAAATAACAGAATGGATGGATCACGATAAGTACACACTATCCATACCTGAAAATAGCCAACGTATGTCGGCCTCCTCATTGGTCAGCTCTCTTGAAAAGCAGAAGTCGGATATGAAAGTGACAAATATATCCATCCCTGAAGAATCGACTTATGCTTGGACTATGACTCTTACTCCTAAAGATATGCTTAACAGCAATCGTAAAGAGCAAGACAAAAATAAAGATCAACGAGGTAAAGGGAATAATGATAAGAACAAGGAACAAAGAGGCAAAGAAAACTCAGATCGAGCTAATAAAGACAAACCGAAAGAAGGTGCTGGAAAAGATAAAAAGTTTGATAGAAGCAGAATAAAAAGCTATTGGGTAAATCCTTATACAGGAGAAATACTAGGCGATTCTAAAACACCTACTTCTCAATTCTTTTCTACTATCATGGGATTGCATCGTTGGTTGCTATTAGAACATTCCACGGGCAGACTTATTACAGGTAGTGCTACTCTCATTTTCATTCTTATTGAAATCACAGGACTATTACTTTGGGCTCCGGCAAAACTAAGAAGTTGGTCTAAGTGGAATGCATGGAAAGCAGGATTTAAAATCAAAACTGATGGTAACTGGAAACGTATCAACCATGACTTACATAATACTCTAGGGTTTTATACTCTATTATTAGTAACAGTAATGGCTATCACCGGCCTCTGTTTTTCTTTTGAATGGTGGAGAGAAGGATTTGGAAATGTATTTGGAGCACAACCTTTCACTGATAAACTAGGTAAAGATTTAATTTCCGAATATACTGGAGGCACTACCGTTTCATTAGATGACATCATTGCGAAAGGCAACTCTACCTTCTCCTACTCTGGAAGCATTCGAGTAAGTTTACCTAGAGATTCCTCCGCATTAACTATTTACAGCAAAACTCAAAGCGGCTTTTTCGCTGCAGCAGGAGTAGATAGAGTATTAATAAATCAATACTCAGGAGAAATATTAGCAACAGATCGCTTCTCTGACAAAAAACTAGGGGAACAAATTGTTGCTATGATTTACCCATTACACGTAGGTGAAATATTTGGAACTAGTACTAAAATACTTTATTTCATCATTTGCCTTATCGCAACAAGTTTACCGGTAACAGGTACTATTATCTGGATAAACAAATTGCGTAAAAAATCAGAGAATAAATCAAAGGGTAAAAAAGGAACTAAAAAATCGAATTCTTCCGCGAATGTAACTTTCAAACCGAAACCAACAACGCAGAGTACAGAGATTTAATAGGCAATTTATATTCTAATATCTAAGGATGTTATCTATTACAGATAGCATCCTTTTTTTATTTCATATCCCGTCCCAATTGGAATATACCCAACCAATAGTTAAATTCATTTAACTATTAATATTTTATGACTAGCTTCTTTCAAGAATTATTCACCTATACTCATTTCTGTAACACTAAAACAGAAGAGATTTTCGCTACACATCCGGATAAAGTTTCTGATAAAGCGATTCTCTTATTTAGTCATGTATTAAACGCACATCACATTTGGAATCATCGTATCCTTGGTCTAACACCGGAATATACCGTATGGCAATTACAACAAGCCGTAGATTTCAAATCGATGATAGAGAAAAATCATTCAACTACGTTACGAATTTTAGAAAACACTTCTTTAGACAAAGTATTAGATTATAAAATCAGCACAGGACAACCGTTTCAAAATACTGTTCAGGATATTTTATTTCACATGATAAACCACTCTACCTATCACCGTGCGCAGATTGCTACGGAGTTTAAAAATCATGGGATAAATCCTCCGATTAGTGATTATATATTTTATAAGAGATAAATATGGTTCATATCTTCACTAACCAAGACCTAGTACTGCCCTCCGGGCAGGGAGACTCTCGCTCTTATTACCACAGGCTTACACCTGTAGTAAATCATATTATGTCCTACGGACAAAACTAACTTAGACCTTTTTAAGACGAGACATTGCTATTTATATTGAAGCCCTTCAGGCTTCACTCCCCCGCTCTGTTTCTGTTCCTCTTTCTTAATTATTAGGTTTCCTATTCCATTTCAACGCTCCATACTCTCCACCCTATAATTCATAACTCATAATTCATAATTCTCTCCGCTCAATTCACCATTCACCATTTACAATTCACCATTCTTTAAGAAGCTCCCCGTTGCATCCGCAATATCCCCTGCCGTCAGTCCTGCAGGGCCGTAACATTTAGCGGCTTCATCGCCGGCATAACCATGCATATAAACTCCTAAGCGGGCTGCATCTAATGGAGAGTAGCCTTGTGCTAATAATCCGGTTAATATACCTGTTAACACATCGCCGCTACCTGCTGTACCCATACCGGAATTCCCGGAGGTATTAAAATAAATATTTCCTGTTTGATAATCGATAACTGCCGTGTATGCTCCTTTTAATACCACTATTACTTTTCTTTCGCGAGCAAACTGTTGTGCTTTTTCTAATCGTTCCCAGTCGGACGTACACGTAGTCCCTATCAAGCGATCAAACTCCAATGGATGTGGAGTAATGATGGTTCCTTCATCTAACAAAGGATACCAATCGGTATGTTGTGATATTATATGCAAAGCCGAAGCATCTACCACCAAAGGTATTTCAATCATATCCAACAATCGCTTGAAGGTGTCGGAAGCTGCATTACCAAGACCAATACCCGGTCCAATACCTACCGCATGATAACCGGAAAAATCAGGCACTTCTGAAATTTCTGCCACATGTGGATCTCTACTTAAAATCACTTCAGGTGCATAAGCTACCAAACTACCGGCAAGGAAAGATGGGATATGTGCTTTCACATAACCTACTCCTGAACGTAAACAAGCTTTGGTAGTTAATAAAGCAGCGCCCGGATATTGAGCAGAACCTACCATTAACAAAGCTTTACCAAACGTTCCTTTATGTCCGAAACGCGAACGAGATTTCACTAAACTCTTCGCTAATTTTTCATCCAATAAAAACTGATTGGTTTCTACCGTTGCATAAAACGATTCCGACAAGCCAATATCCAATACATGCACTTCTCCCATGTACTCGGCATTGGAAGCCATCATTAATCCTTTTTTCAAATATTGAATCGTAAGTGTGTGTGTCGCTTTGACAATAAACTTACTATCTGACTCTTTATCGATATACATGCCGGATGGCACGTCAATACTTACAATATCATTTTCGGATTTATTCATCAATCGAATCACATCCGAATGCAATCCTTCTACCGGTCGGTTTAAACCTACGCCAAACATCGCATCAATCAAGACTACACCGTGTGGTATCTCCGGCATCTCTTTTAAGAAATGTATTTCGGGTACCGCCATCATGGATTGTAAACGAACTAAATTCTGTACACAATCGTCCGACAAATCATAAGGCTTAATTAATAAGGTTTGTACACGTACGCCTTTCTCATGCAGCATACGAGCGATGGCTAATCCGTCGCCACCGTTATTACCGGATCCACAGAAGATCCAATATTCTTGACGGGTAGAATAGAGCGATAAAATCTTTTCCGTAAGAGCATGAGAAGCACGTTCCATTAAATCCCAGGAAGAAATATTCTGCTCCATGATAGTGACTACATCATGCGCTTTGATCTGAGTTGCATTTAATAACATAAACAACGGTGTTAAAAAGTAAAAGAAGCATACATTCCCATCGACCTTTGATTCCAAAAAGGGTGAAAAGCAATAGGGAATTTAATCTTATTACGATGAGTCCAGTAAGCAAGTTGCATGCTAGTGATACCAATGGCAGCCCCCGCTGCCACATCGCTGAACCAATGGCGGTCATCGTACACGGCCACTACCGCTATTCCGGTAGCAAACGTATACGCCACAATGGGATATAAAATACTGTGATGTCCTAATTCAAAAGCGATGAAGGTAGCTCCCAGAAAGGCCTGAGCGGCATGTCCCGAAGGAAAGGAATGATCATCACTTCCATTGGGTCGTGTAATTCCGGTGGTATATTTCAAACCATACACCACACCTGCCATCAACACTTCTCCTTTGAATAAAATCCAGGAACGCTGTGCGAAAGTGTTTTTTGCCTTTACTCCCAAGGCATCGAAAATATATACGGCAGGTATGGGCGCCCATCTCAGATAGTCATCCACATTAGTATGAAATCCGGGAGCCTGACGCTGTACTTCTTCTCGAATAGAATAACTGGAAATAGGACCAAAATCCTTCCAAGTAAAAGCCGATAAGCCCAACAATCCTATGGAAGGAAGACTACGTTTGAAGTAATATCCGGCAGGTTTCGCTTTATTCAGCGAATCTTGGGCATTTGCCCCCAGACTCAAAACCAGACCGAGCAATAGAAAAGTAAACCAACGCATCTCTGAAAATTACAAATATTCCACCATACCACCAATGCCTACGTGCATAACCGGCATTTTATCTACAGGTTATCCTCTTTGAGCTTTTCTCCCTAAAGAATTAACTAAATTCAACTCCGCAATACAAGATTATGAATACAATATCTTTCTTAAGCGTCCCCACCATTAAACTGGTGGGCTAACTATCGCTTGACGTAAGTGATGTCGTTTACTCGTTGCAATAGGCCAGCCCACGGTTTTAACCGTGGGGTTACATGTTACATAACAAGATTATGAATATTGAATTAGCCCATATAGAAAGTATCTACACCCATTATGTTGGGAATTCCTCACAGGAAGAACAGTTAAATATTTCTAAACAGCCATTAAATATCAGCTCGGAAGAATTACGTCAACTGATTCAAAAATATTTTATTCATCCGTTTAAAGATAAAGCTTACTATCAATTCACCCATACGAATGATATTCAACTAAACGAAGTCTATTCTTTTGCGAAGCAAATATTTCAAGACCCAAGCAGTTTGTATTTAAACTCTATACAGATAGCTAAATTCTTGTTCAGTCAATCGTCGCACCCCAATATTAAAGGTGGAGAGTTGTACGTGGTTTACTTTGACGATGTAGTGGTCGACGGAGAAACCACCGATGCTATCGGTTTATTCAAATCCGAAAGCAAAGAAACCTATTTAAAAATCACTCCTATCTCGGATGGTTTTTCGATTGAAAGCGAACAAGGCATTGATATTAAAAAGTTGGACAAAGGTTGTATCATCTTCAATCTACAATCGGAGGAAGGATTCAAACTGGGCATTGTAGATCAAACCAACAAGCAACAAGAAGCGGTTTACTGGAAAGATGATTTCTTACAAGTAACTCAAAAGACGGATAGCTTCCAATACACGGAAAACTATATGCAGTTATGCAAGGAGTTTGTAACGGAAAAACTACCGGAGTTATATGAAGTAAATAGAACGGAGCAAATTGATTTGTTAAACAAGTCGGTTCAATACTTCAAAAAGCAAGAACAGTTCTCCGTTCAAGCGTTCACAGATACAGTCATCGAACAAGATGACATGAAAGAAAATTTTAAATCTTTCACGAAGGAATATCAATCACGATATAATGTTCCACTCGTAGATGAATTCGATATCTCTCCTATTGCTGTAAAGAAAAAGCAACAGGTATTTAAGAGTGTATTAAAACTAGACCGCAATTTCCATGTCTACATCCACGGAAATAAAGAATACATCGAACGTGGTTTCGACGACGTGATGGGAATGAATTTTTACAAGATTTATTTTAAAGAAGAACAATAATTAACGTATATTCAGTTTAGTATTAAGTACAAAGTTTGGAGTATTAAGACTTCGAGACTAATAGTTCAAAGAAGTTTTTTTCATGAAAAGAAACAATACTTAATACTTAATACTTAATACTTAATACTTAATACTTAATACTTAATACTTAATACTTAATACTTAATACTTAATACTTAATACTTAATACTTAATACTTAATACTTAATACTTAATACTTAATACTTAATACTTAATACTTAATACTTAATACTTAATACTTAATACTTAATACTTAATACTTAATACTTAATACTTAATACTTAATACTTAATACTTAATACTTAATACTTAATACTTAATACTTAATACTTAATACTTAATACTTAATACTTAATACTTAATACTTAATACTTAATACTTTTTATGAAAAACATACTTATCCTTTTGTTGAGCGCATTCATTTTCCAGGCTAATGCACAAAACTGTAACGACGGCTTCTATCCATTTTATGAAGGAGCCTCTTGGATCACTACTTCCTACACCGCTAAAGGAGTACCTACAAACGTTGAAAATTATAAAATCAAAAACGTTACAACAGGTACTAATTCTTTATCTGCTCAGGTATTCGCTACCATTTTCGATTCCAAAGGTAAAGATACTTCTGTGGTAGACTACACGATGTCTTGTGTAAATGGTGTTGTTAAAATCAATATGGAAAATATCATGTCGAGCCAATTGAAAAACAATCCGCAAATGCAGAACATGGAACTAAAAATGGTGGGAGAAGATTTAGAATTTCCCAGCAGTTTGGCAGTTGGACAAACGTTACCAGATAGTAAATTAAAAGTAGAAATGTACAATGCGGGCACATTATTCGCTACGATGAATATTGTAGCAACTAGCCGTACCGTGGTAGCCAAAGAATCCATCACCACTGCAGCAGGCACATTTGAATGTTATAAGGTAACTACTACTTTCAACATGGAAATGATGATGATGAATATTCCTATCAAAAACAGCTTCTCCTCTACAGAATGGATTTCGAAAGGTGTGGGAGTGGTAAAATCAGAAAGCTATGACAAAGGCGGAAAAATGTTAAGCTATAATTTATTAACGAAGGCACCGGTGAAAAAATAATAGAGCTAAAGACCGAAATCTTAATACAAAGAGCTCGATGATTAAAAAACACAATCCACAGAAGATGTTCTTTTGTGGATTTTTTATATATAAATATTGTTTAACGAAAGATTTACTTAGATATTCGAATTCATTTACTTTACTTTACCACATGTACCCAACTATTATAAGTACACTTATCTAGGTAATAAACTTTATAATAATATACACCGGATTCTACACTAGAAGACGGACACCATTTTTCAGCATAGTTATTTGAACTAAATACTCTATCCCCCCAACTGTTATACACTTCCAGAAAGAATGGCACCGCCAATCCAGTAAAGTCAATTTCCAAACAATCATTTTTACCATCTTTATTAGAGGTAACCAAATTAGAGGCAAATATAGTAGCATTTATTACCGAAAGTGTATCCGCAATTACACCACAAGCATTAGTGGTGTTTAATATATAATCACCGGATTGAAATGGAGGCGATACTAAAGCAGCACTGTAGCTAGTCCATTGATAAGTACTATTATTAACCGGAGCAACTTCAATAGATTTATTTTCACATGTAAGTATTGTATCCAAAACGAGTGGACTTACCGGCAAAGAGTCAATGATGAGAGTAGTAGTAATGGTATCTGAAAAACAATAATAATACGATACATACTTTAACTGATAACTACCTGAAGGTAATTTTGCTTTCGTATTGTTATTAATTAAGTAGGAAGACGTATTTTGATTATTAACAACTACAAACCGAGTACTATCTGTATAAAAAGAAGAATTACCCGAAAAATAGATACTATCTAAAAAACAATAGGTAGTATTCATATTATGTGTATTAGCCACAGGAGTTACAAAACCTTTGGGCTTTTTGTAATCCGGATGATAAAAATTATAAATATGGTTATTACGACCTAAAATATAATAGTCATAATCATAGGGGACTGTTCTAATTGAGTTCGTTACTATGGTATCAAAATAAGTAGACTGAAAAGATTGATCTATATGATTTATCTTAGTCATAAATAAGTTAGTACTGGCTGGGGCATAATACATTGGAAAATAAATAGAAGTATCTCCCACATAATCCATAGTGCCATATAAGAGATAGGCATACAAATTTTCATTTAAAATATACTTATCAACAAATCTTTTAATTATATTATTTGATAAGTCTAATTGAAACGTAGGCCCATAATCTGGAGTAAAATCCCATTCATTAAAGTAATAATACTCTCCATTATATGAAAAAAGTGAATTATTAGTCATTGGACTTTCATGTGTAATTCTAAATGCTGTAGAATTATTTATAGAACCTGTTGAGGCATTAAAATCACAGATTACTGAATAAAAAAAGTACACATCTGGATCATTAGTAAGTTCAACATAAGGATAAGCTACCTTTTCCCCATTTGGTGAATAGACAAGTTGAAATCCCGTACCTGAGAAAGGGGAATAACTCAAATATCTATCTTGATCGTGATGGATATAAAAGTAAGGCAACTGATTTATTACAGTATCTTCAATTCCACATAGACCAAATAAAAAATTCACCTGTTTATTTTCTTTATATTTCATTATACTAACCCATGTCTTGATATTATCCGCGTGTTTCACTGCACTTAATGCAGGTACAACAGAATCCAATAAAACACTACTTTTAATTACAGCCCCACGCCCAGAATTTGCCCAAGTGTCAACTACATGCATCTTTAATTGACATACATCATAATATTTCATAATTATATTCAATGCATTACTATTTAAAAAAGAACTTTTAGGTTGATCAGTTGAAAAATCCCAATTTTCTTGATAAGGTATTGCTTCTAAAAAATAATACAACCTTCTGTTAGTCTCTTCCACCGGAATAAACAAGGATTGCTGATAACTTCCAGCAAATACATATTCATTCAAATGACCATATTGAATAATTTCTTTACTTGAATTATATAAAGAAAACCCATCATAGTATAACACTGTTTCACCCAATGAATCACATATAGAATTAGTTACATTAATATTGGACCCGATGGTTTTAATATTTGATTTAATTAAAGTGAAGTAAGTGTCATTCGTATTAAAGTACCCATCATTTTCTTTTGTCTTATCAAACAATAAATTTTCATACATAACTCGTTTGTTTGTTTCATTTTGCCCTAAAGCAGAAAAGCATACTAGTAAAACTAGTATGCTTTTGAGGATATGGAAAACTAATCTCATAGTAGAATTACTCTACAATAATTTTTTCTGTATGAGAAAAAGTATTACTTAAGACAATCACTGTATATAAACCTGAAGACAAGTCACTAATAGACATATAATAGGATTCTTCTGAAACTTTGATTTCTTTTACTAGCACACCTTTTACATCTATAACTTTAATGGTATATTCTGAACCATCATAATTAGAGATAGATGTAGCTATATAGTCTGTTGCAGGATTTGGCAATACTTTCACCTGAGGTGAATCTTGAGGTTCATCCAAAGTAATTTGTCTCATTATATTAGGAGCGCAATTCGCTTCGAAATACAAATTCCAAACTTCTAAACCTCTATGTCCCATGTTCACATTAACCAATTGACTCTTACCAGCACCTACGTAGTATAAATGTCCGTTAGAGAACACAGGACTATGAATTAACATATCTCCACCCTCAAAGGAACCATTCGTTGCTTTTACAAAATTCCAAGCACCGGCGTTCATATACGCTTGGAAAATATTTGCCGAATTAAATATACCATTAGGCGAGTTAATCGTATTTACATTAGGGTCATTTTGAACACCGTAATAGACTACTCCACTCGCCGGATTTATAGTAAACTTTCCGGACAAATTATTGGATGTGGTAATTTGTTCTGCGGTAAACGTTGTTAAGCTATATCTATACAAGTTACCTTGAGCTTGACTACCTCTTACATAGTATAAATATCCATTATAGATAAATACATCACTCGTAGGCAGAATATCACCAGAGCTAATAATAGCAACTCCATTTAAATACAAATCATTATTTAAATTATAAACATAATCATTATTTACTGACAGTTTTAATGTTGGAGTAATACTTGATTGAATATTATTTTCAAATCCGTTAGTATATAAAAATAATCCACCGCCATTTTTTACATAATAAATTTTATTATCAAAAGAAATAAAATCTGTAACTGGTGATGGCGATACTACGCTACTAACCAATGAATTTAAATTTAACTTATACAGCCATTTATTTACAACATCCCTATAAATTAAATAATCAACTCCACCTTCTTTATACACGGATATCTTAGCAAACTTACCATTGACAGGTATTTCGGCATTAGTTACCCCAGCAACAGTATTAATTACCCATTTTTGATTGGCGGTACTAAAACTATAATAGTACATTTTACCATCTCTGCCCAAAAAGTAGAGTTGTTGACCATAAGGTATCACATTACTTCCGGGAAATACCCTGTTATCACTTAACACACCTGATTGCCAACCTGCATTGGTATTACCAGTAATAGCGGCTGTTCCTGCTCGTAATACAGTTTCTAATTGGGTATAACAACCTTTACTATCATTTAGACCAATACGTACTTGAAAAGCACCAGCTCCGGAGGCGGTGAAGGTAGCTGAGGTTGAAGTAATATTGGACCATGTACCGTATGCGTTATAGGGATTTGCTCCATAAACCCAAGGATTAATATTACCTGCAGGATTTGGGTTATTAATTGTTACTTGAATTTGATTCGTACAAGAGAAAAACTCGGCATCCACTGTAGGAACCAAACTTGGTCGTATGATGAAAGTCTTTTCAATTGGATTACCACAATCACCCGTAATAATTACTTTACCTATGTAATCTGTATAACCATATCGAGGGAAGTTACCTTGCACATTGCGCAAATTAATACCTTCTTTTATTTCTGTTGAATACACATTTGTTAAGGCATCGTAGCCTGTAGGTAAAATCCATTTATATCGAGTATAGTTGCTCACCCAATTAGGCATACTTAAATAAAAATTACCTTGACAATCCGGTTGAACATGTAAAACATCCACTCCATTTTGTTGAATATTTCCATAGTCCGGTTGAGACACATTTAATATTACAGTACGAGAAGAAGAACGACATTCGTTCCAAATAGTACAAGTAGCTGTTATAGGACCATTTTTAGTAAACCTACTAACATATACACCTGTCCCCCAATTATTGGAAATAACCGCTCCATCAATAGACCAGCTATAATTATAACCACTAGGAGCCCCACTTATGGTAATCCCCTCGCTACAACTTAAGCTTGTTTTCGATGGAGTTATTGACCATGCTGGAAATGGTGCAGGAATATTAATTTGATACTCTCGGGTACTCGAACCGCAATTACCAAATAAGCCTAAACCTCCAGCTTCTAACTTAACTGATTTATAAGAGGCGTTTGGATCCCATTCAACAGTAATATTTTTAGCTATATTAGGAGCAATGCCAATAGCAAATTCTTCATCTCTTTCATCATAATCCCACATCTGATAAGTATCATTCCAATACCACATGGTGCCTTTTTGCCTACGATTATAACCAATCGACTTAACTTTAATATTAGGTGTATTCCAATATTCATTTGAAATATATTGACCAGCAAAAGCATAAGTTGGTTGTCCACCTACACTTACAATATTACCTCCTTCTACCGTCCAAGTCACATTTCCAACGTTATCATAATTATTAATTGTATAGGTAGCCGTATTACTACATGTAGCTTTATCAAAATCAACTTGCGGACAATCCGCCATGGTCTGATAAATACTAGATAGATAGATAGATAGATAGATAGATAGTAAATTTAAATAAAAGATGATTTGTAAAAGTTTTCATAAAAAGTAATAGTTTTGTCTAAAGTACAATTTTATATATTTCTTTTTAAACAATAAAAATTAATGACTAAAATCATGAAAAGTCTTTTTTTAATCCTATTATCAATAAATATTCATTTGACATCTTTTTCCCAATCCGACACCTCCTCCACCACTAAGAAAAGTAAACCGGAACGTTTTGCTCTAGATTATAAAAACGCCCTCAAACTTGACACACGATTTGTAACAGGAAAATTCATCTTTAGTTACGAACGTTTTTTAAATAGAAGTAATTCTATTAGTGCGGTAGGTATGTATAATAACTATTTATACGATGGTTATTGGAAAAGCTTTTCCAGTACCTTTCACGTTCAATATCGACATTACTTTTCAAAACGAGATAAACGTGGTTTTTATTTGGGAGCCAGTACTGGTATAGGATACATTAGAAATTTCAAAACCTATCACACAGTAGGCCTACCTACGGATGGGACAATCTATAAAGAAGAATATCGATTTGCTTTAGCAATGCTTTCCACCGGTTATCAATTAAAAATAAAATCGAGATGGATAATAGATGCAGGAATTCAAATGTATAAAAACTATTGGATTGAAATCAACAACCCTAATACGAATGGATTTGAAAATGCCTATAGCTATCGTAGTTGGAATTACAGTCTACCTTTCTTATATCTTAACCTAGGATACTACTTTTAAACCCTATATTTTCATAAAAAGAGGGAGCCACTTTTACAAAGTTGCTCCCTCTTTTTATTTTGATATAATACTAATACTTGAGTCTATATTTTTGGTTCGTGAGGAGACGAATCATGACGAAGATCCAATTCACCATTCACCATTCACAATTATCTATCTATTTCCCCCATCACGATATCAAACGAACCTAGTATAGCTACTAAATCGGCAATCATCACATTCTTTGTTATAGCAGGTAAGATGGACAAATTCACAAAACTTGGCGGACGTACTTTACAGCGATAAGGAATATCGGTATTACCGGTAGTTCTAAAAAAGAAACCTAACTCTCCTTTTGGATTTTCTGCACGAGAATAAAAATCCATCACCTTCGGACGAATCTTCTTCGGCACTAAAGCTTGTGGATCAAAATCACGTGTACGTGTATGTTCACCTGTTAATTTTTCTAAACACTGCTCAATGATTTTAATCGATTCCCAACACTCACGCACACGTACATACGTACGATCCCAACAATCTCCTACTTGTCCCATCTCTCCTTTCCCAACCGGAATAGAGAAATCAATTTCTGGATACACCGAATAGGCATCTACTTTTCGTAAATCATAAGCCAATCCGGAACCTCTTAACATAGGGCCTGTTAATCCATAATCTATCGCCAATGGTAATGGAATCACACCAATGTTCGCCGTACGTTCAATAAAGATAGCGTTGTTCATCAACACTCTATCTAACTCTACCATCTTAGGTTTTAAGTAATCAATAAACTCTTTGCAACGCTGTTCAAACTGTACGGGAAGATCATAATACAATCCTCCAATCCATACGTAGTTATATAACATACGAGCACCGGAAACCCATTCCAACAATCGGTTGATATGCTCTCTATCGCGCATCACCCATAAGAATGGCGTGAATGCACCAATATCCAAACCGTAAGTACCTATAGCCACAAAGTGCGAGGAAATACGATTCAACTCCGCCACCAACACTCGTATATATTCTACACGCTTAGGTATCTGTTCTTGTATGCCAAGTAATCGCTCCACTCCCATGGCATAAGCATGCTCGCTATTCATAGCAGCGAGATAATCCATACGATCTACAAAAGGAATGATTTGATTGTAAGGTAAATGTTCCGCATGTTTTTCAAAACATCGGTGAAGATACCCCATGTGTGGAATCACTTCTTTCACTATTTCACCATCAGTTAATACTTCCAGTCGCAACACACCGTGTGTAGACGGGTGCTGCGGACCTATATTTACAATCATCTCGCCACGCTTTAGTTTAGAGGCATCTAAAACTAAAGGTTCGGAGGCGTGTAAATAGTCCGTACTGGTTGGTGTATGTTGTGTATCGATAGACAATTTAATAAGCTACTTTAATTCCGTGGTAATACTCTTGTTCTTTATAATCCTTGCGTAAAGGATAACCTTCCCAATCATTCGGTAATAAGATACGTCTCAAATCCGGATGACCTTCAAAGTGGATTCCATACATATCAAATGCTTCTCGTTCTTGCCAATCAGCCGTTCTCCAAACTGAAGTCAACGAAGGTACTTGAGGCAAACCACTTTCAATGCTACGAGGTATTATCACTTTGAAAGCGAATGTATGTTGGTAAGGAATAGAATTCAAATGATAAATCACTTCCAGTGTTCCGACCTTCTCTCCGTTGTCTACGCCTGTGATACAGGACAACTGATCAAAGTATAAACCTTCGGAGACTTTTAATATCGTAGCTACTTGCACTAATTTAGAAACAGGAATCACTAAAATGGGTTGAACTTCCAAATTGTGCCATTCCGTTTCACCTGCTAGTGAAGCATCTTGAGTAAATAAATAGGCTGCTATTTCTTGTGCGTTCATGAGTTAACAGGAGTTTTAGCAGTTTCTTGTTTTTCCAGAATACGTAATACGGCTTCCGGTTTTACAATCGTTTCTTTTCTGATTTTATCTTGCAGTTTTAAAAAACCACCAATCAATGCTTCCGGTCTTGGCGGACATCCCGGCACGTAAATATCTACCGGCACTATTCGATCTACACCTTTCACTACGTGATATCCGTGTTCCCAGTAAGGGCCACCGCAATTAGAACATGAACCCATAGATACTACATATCTAGGTTCTGCCATTTGTTCGTATAAACGTTTGATACGATCCGCCATTTTGAACGTTACCGTTCCGGCAACAATCATCACATCCGACTGACGAGGAGTAGCGCGAGGCATAATCCCTAAACGATCTAAGTCATATCCGGAGGCAAAGGTGTGCATCATTTCTATGGCACAACATGCTAACCCGAAACTCATAGGAAACATAGACGAAAGACGTGCCCAGTTCAGTACATCTTCTACATTAGATAATACTAAACCTCCACTACCAAACTGTTGATCTAATAAACCTTTCATGCAGAATATTTTTTATTTACTTCTTCATACAAAGAAGCAGGTACAGGAGTCTCTATCGTTTCAATGACCGGTTCCGGTTTATCCCATTGCAAATAACCTTTCTTCCAAGCGTAAGCTAATCCCCAAGCTAATATCACTATGAAAACTATCACTTCAGCTAGAACTAAAGGCATCCACATTCCATTACTATAAGTTTGCAATTCGCTATCTGCATACACAGTAGCAATAGGAAATAAAAAAATTACTTCTAATTCAAATAAGACAAATAACAATGCCGGAACGTAATACCGTGCGTTGATATTCACACGTGCTTCACCTACTGCTTCTTCCCCACATTCATACACAGCATTCTTTTCAAAATTAGGTCGACTGGGACGAAGGAATTTGGCTACACCAAAGGTGACTAAAACAAACGCTACACCTACCAGAATGTAAATTAGAATCATCCCGAAGGGGCTTAATTCACCGGTGGTAGAAAACGATTCAGTAATTAATAAAGGCATATCTATACAAAGGTACATTTAAATAAGTAAATGCAACCCTTTTCAATTGAAAAAATATATCCTTTAAAAGTATTGTAACTAGGTAATCCATACCTAATTAGTAGATATTAAACCAAAAGAAATTAATGCATCACGCGATGGAAAAAGTCGTTAATACTTTCCATAAAATACACCGTTATAGGTGCCCAAAACAAAGCACTCACTAACATATAAGTCATGATCTTATACTTACTTTCACCAAAAGTTACTGATACTAAAGTACCTCCAATAGGCGAAAGTATTATAGGAGTAAAAAAGGCAATGCCATACATACCATAGCTATTCCATATTTTAACTATGCGTCGTGTCTTTGGACTAAATACTTTGGAATTTTTATAGAAGGTATGTTTCATGAATTCATAAAATATATCTCCTAAATAAGTACTTAAAAAAACCACTGTAGCCATCATACCGGCTATCATAAGTAACATGATTTCAATAGGATGTAACCCACCGGCGATACCCACTACAGGTCCCAAGCCAAACTTCACCATGCTAACCAAAAAAACGGATAAATATTTCCAAATCGCTAACCACATGAGTACAAATATATCCGCTTTCTGCACTTATGTACAATAAAGATTGAAATTTGACCGAAATTTAATGTTAGTCCTTAAAAATGTACCAAAATTACCTGTTACCAAAAGTATCCCGTATATTTACCTTTTGATGATCAAGCAAAATATGATAGCTACGTTATCCCGCTGTGTAACACTAAGTTTGTTTTTTATAAGTATCACTATTGTAAACGGACAAAGTGATTTTATTCCCTACAACACACATACTTACTACCAACTGGAACGCTATGAACTTCTTAATGGGAAGTTAACTCCGGGTTATCATTCTGCCCTAGCCCCTCAATCCAGGAAAGCCGTGGCTCAATACATTGATTCTACGATAGCTCCTAATCAGTTAAGTGCTTCCGATGAATTCAATGCACAATACTGGAAAAGAGAAACCTGGGAATGGCGTGAAGGAGATTCCAATGTTACTAGTAAAAAACCTTTTCTAAAACATTTCTACCAATACCCCAATAGCTTTTACACAGTTAACGAAAAGGATTTCAATCTTCAAATAAATCCCATTCTATATGTAATGGCCGGCACTTCCGGTGGTAATAAACAATCCAACTATACTTATCTAAATACTCGTGGTATAGATATCCGAGGTAACATTTCTAAACGTGTAGGCTTCTACACCATGTTTACGGAAACTCAAGGTAGCTTTGCGAATTATGTAAATGACAAAGTAGGTTTTTACTCTGCAGACAGTTTAAATGCCCCTATTATTCCATATGAAGCTTTTGGTAAAAACTTCAAATCTAATGGATACGATTTCATTACCGCCCGCGGATATGTAACATTTGAGTTGGTCAAAGATTACGTACAGTTTCAGTTTGGTTATGACAAAAACTTTATTGGAAATGGATACCGCTCATTAATACTTTCAAATCAAGCAGCCCCATATACTTTTGGTAAACTAAGTACCAAGATTTGGAAACTACATTATCAATCCATCTTCGCGCAGATGAATGGCAATGTAGGTATACCGGGCAACTTATATCCTAAAAAATATGCAGCCATCCATTATTTATCATTACAAGTTGGCAAAAAGTTAACCTTAGGTGTATTCGAAAGCGTCATTTTCGGTCGCTCTGATTCTACTAAAAATGGAACCTTTGACTTAAGCTATGTTAACCCTGTTATTTTTTACCGTGCTATAGAACAAGCCAATGGTAGTTATGACAACTCTCTACTTGGCTTCACTTTCAATTACTTGTTCATGAAAAAGATGTCGGCGTACGGGCAAATCGTTTTAGACGAGTTTGTATTGCATGATGTTTTAAAAAGAACCGGTTGGTGGGGTAACAAACAAGGACTTCAACTTGGCTTAAAATATATCAACGTTGCAGGAATTAAAAATTTGGATGCACAATTTGAGACCAACATTGTACGTCCATACATGTATGCACACAAAGATTATTATACTTCCTATAGTCATTACAACCAGCCCCTAGCTCACCCAATGGGAGCTAACTTTACTGAATTCATAGGTATATTAAGATACCAACCTTTACCTCGCCTTCAATTAACAGGAAAAACTATCTATACTCGCTGGGGTGACGACTCTACCAAAGTAGGTTCACAGGTAAGTAACAATAACGGTGGTAACATATTCAAAAGTTATGATGATGTAGCCTTAGTCAATACTTATGGAAATTCAATCGGACAGGGAATTTCTACTCAAATAATGTTGTTTAGCTTACATGCAGCGTATCAAGTGAAACATAATTTGTTTATTGACATGCAATGCATTCTGCGAAATCAAACCAGCGACCTAGCTGAAAAAACATATTCTACACAATACGTATCTCTTGGTGTTCGATATAACATTTCGCCAAGGATATATGAATTTTAATACCACATGAAAACCTTCTTACGCATATTACAGTACGCCCGTCCATACGGAAAATACGGAACGCCCTATTTCATCTATTCTATCCTTGCTACCATATTTGGCTTAGTAAACTTTGCGTTCATTATGCCGATTTTGGATTTGTTATTTAACTCTACCAAATCGATTGATTCATTCACCATGCCGGAACCGGCTTTCAGCATCAATTATTTCAAGGGATTATTGGATTATTTAACAGCAGGATTCATTAAAGATTATGGAAGAAGCAATACGTTAATAATCATTGCTCTCTTTTTAATTGTAACCAACTTTTTAGCTAATGCATTTCGTTATTTCAGTTTAACTATAAACTCTAAAGTAAGAGCTACTGTAGTTTATAATATTCGAAAAGCATTATTCGACAAAATTATACAACTAGACATAGGTTATTTTACAAACCAACGCAAAGGCGATTTAATGTCAAGACTTACGAGTGACTTACATGAAATTGAAAACTCAGCTATTGGTGCGCTTCAGATGATTTTCAGAGATCCATTCAACTTAACAATTTACTTTGTAGCCTTGTTTTTGATCCAATGGAAATTAATGCTGTTCACTTTATTAATACTACCGGTAGCAGGAATTGTGGTTTCCATGATAGGTAAACGATTAAAGAAACAATCAAACGAGAGTCAACAATCCATGGGACATATACTTTCTGTGATGGATGAAGCCATTACAGGAATACGAATCATTAAAGGTTTTTTAGGTGAAGCATTTACGTTCAGTCGTTTTGACAAATTAAACCACTACTATGCGAAGCTTAACCGATCCATGGGCTACAAAAGAGATTTAGCTTCTCCATTAACTGAATTTTTAGGAGTAACTATTGCTTCTATCATATTATTCATGGGTGGTAACATGGTATTCAATGGAGAACTAGAAGCCAGTGTATTCTTCTTGTTTATTATTTCTTTCTATCGAATATTAGAACCAATTAAAAGTATATCTTCCTCTCTAACTTCTATCCAAAGAGGTATTGCTGCCGGAGATCGAGTATTCGCTATTATTGATGAAGAAATTCAAATTCAAAATGCACCCCATGCTACCACTTTAAAAAGTTTCAATACTTCTATTGAATACAAAGGAGTTAATTTCAGTTATGGAGACAAACCTATCTTAAAAAACATCCATCTAACTATTCCTAAAGGACATATCGTAGCTCTAGTAGGACCAAGTGGCGGAGGCAAATCAACTTTAGTAGATCTACTACCCAGATTTCAAGATTCTGGAAATGGTCAGATTTTAATAGACGGACAAAGTATCAAAAGTATCGACATCACTTCGCTGAGAAGTTATATTGGAATTGTAACTCAAGAATCGATTTTGTTCAACGATACGATATATAACAACATCGCTTTCGGCCAAACGAACATCACCCAAGCAGATGTAGAACGAGCAGCTAAGATTGCTAATGCACATGACTTTATTCTGCAAACAGAAGAAGGATACCAAACCAATATAGGTGAACGTGGTATGAAATTATCCGGCGGACAACGTCAACGTATTAGTATTGCCAGAGCGGTATTAAAAAATCCGGAGATATTAATCTTAGATGAAGCAACATCTGCATTAGATAATGAATCAGAGAAGTTAGTACAGGAGGCCTTGAACAATGTAATGCAAAATAGAACTGCTATTGTGATTGCTCACCGATTAAGTACTATCCGCCATGCGAATACGATCGTTGTATTAGACAAAGGGGAAATAGTTGAAATGGGATCTCACGAAGAGTTGATGCATAAACAAGGAGCTTATTTCTTATTACATCAACATGCTGATAAAGGAATAATTGGATAACTATTTCTAGTAGTTTGACTCTAAAAAAGATAGACCTGCAAGTTTTTTAAAAAACTTGCAGGTCTATCTCTCCAAATAACAACTACTTTTTATTATTCAACTGCTTCAACACATCTTCTAAATAATCAATTTGCACTTCTTGAATCTCAAGCAGTTTTCGATTTTGGTGAATGATTAAGTGGTCAATTTTTTCACTTAACAATTTAATTTCTAATTCAGCCTTTAAGTTAATTTTATAATCGTGCTCAGCGCGTACTCTATCTTTGGATTCTTGACGGTTCTGACTCATCATAATTATAGGCGCTTGAATGGCAGCCAAACATGAAAGTATCAAGTTCAATAAAATAAAGGGATATGGATCAAAAGGCTTCGTTGCCAAAACCCAGATATTTATTATCATCCAAATGATTAAAAAAGAGAAAAATGAAATGATAAACGTCCAGCTACCTCCAAACTCTGCAATTTTATCAGCTATTCGATCACCTAGGGTTAAAGCACTTTCACTTTCTTCGTCTTCTAAATTGTCAGACAATATAGAATTATCCTTGATTGCATTTAATACATCTAAATCAATTTGATCCACTTCTCCTTTTTCCTGTGCAACCAAATTGGCTAAGTACTGTCTTCTAAAATAATTCAATTCATCTAGTGAAATAAAAGCCTCAGAATTAAATAATGGATAGTCTTTTTTTATTAATTGACCTATTCCTTCACGTATATCCTGACCTTTGACAGCTTCACCAAACTTAATTTCTTTATTCGATATAACACTTTTTTTCATAACCAGTAGTTTGAGATATAATTCAACCGCAACTAAGTTACCTATTTAAATAGACCTTCCAATTATTATTTTTATTTGAACATATCATTTGAATTAATGAATCCTGTGACACTCCCCTTTTTTTAGCCATCATTAATTCCTTTTTAGAGGCTTTATCCCAGTAAGGGTGATATATCCCATATGGATTCCTTATAAGCGAATCTACTTCAATCTTTTTGATTCCACTTGAAGTGATCATTACTTGAGTTTTTATTTTAGTATAATTTTCCTCTTTCAAACCGTACACTTCTTTCAATTGTTCTATGGATACATAACCACCTAATAAGTTTCTATACTTCACAATACGTCCGGCTAATACCGGGCCTATTCCTTTTACTTCTAAGAATGAAATACTATCCGCTTTATTCAAATCAACTAAAACCTTGGATGAAGTTTTGGGTTCAGAAATGATAGGTTTCTTATGTTCTATTGTACAAACTTCATTTGTAGTATCCGATGATGCAGCAACAACTACGGTATTAGTAATGGATTCTTTTTTAGAAGGAATGGAGCGAAAGACAAATTCAGTAGCTAATGGAATAAAAAGTAAACTACATAATAATACATATCCGTTTCGCTCACGATGTGTCCATCCGTGAGTTCCTTTAGCTGGTCGTACGTTCATAAAAATCTATTTAGTCTTTTTAATCTCTCCTTTATCTATTTTATCTAAAAAAGTAAAAATATCACTTTTAACTTCGCCTGCCATGATATACATACCAATGACATTAAACAAACTCATCGCAAAAATCATGGCGTCTGAAAACTCAATCACTTTCATCATATTTAATGATGATCCGATGACGATAAATAAACAAAAGATAAATTTGTATGAGAATTCAGAAACAGCATTTTGCCCAAAAATAAATGTCCATGATTTTAATCCATAATACGACCATGAAATCATAGTAGAGAAAGCAAATAAGAAAACGGTTATGGATAATAAATAAGGATACCAATATATCATTGTCTGAAAGGCCGCAGAAGTAATGGCAATACCATCTTTACCTGTTAAAGTATACGCATCGGTTATAATAATTACTAGAGCAGTCATAGTACAAATGATAATGGTATCAATCAAAGGTTCTAACATAGCTACCAAACCTTCTGTAACCGGCTCTTCTGTTTTCACTGCCGAATGCGCAATAGATGCAGAACCTACACCAGCTTCATTGGAGAAAGAGGCACGTTTAAATCCAGTAATTAATGCACCCAACACACCACCATAAATGGCATCTGTGTGAAAGGCGTGTTCAAAAATCAACATGACTGTATCCGGAATTTTATACCACAATTTTAATAGGATAAATAAACAACTCAATAAATAGATTCCACACATGACCGGAACTATCTTTTCTGTGATGGCAGCAATGGATTTAATACCACCAATGATAACCATACCTACTAATAAACTCAATAATAAACCTACTATCCATAAGTTACCCGCGAGGAAACTATCGGCTCCACCGGTAATCACTATTATTTGTGCTGTTGCTTGATTACTCTGATACATATTTCCCCCACCAAAAGAACCACCTATACACATGATGGCAAAAAGAATGGCTACCACTTTCCCAACTTGTTCCCATCCTCGTGTTTTAAATCCACGATAGATGTAATACATAGGACCACCTGAAACAGATCCATCTCTAAAGTGTGCTCTATATTTAACACCTAAAGTACACTCCACCATTTTGGTCATCATTCCTAGAAATCCGGCAACAATCATCCAAAATGTAGCACCCGGGCCACCTAATGTAATTGCTACAGCTACACCGGCTATGTTTCCTAAACCCACTGTACCGGAAACGGCAGTAGCTAATGCTTGAAAATGACTTACTTCACCTTTACTATCCGGATTATCATATTTCCCTCGAACAATATCTAAAGCCAAACCTAACTTTCGAACGTTTAATGCTTTTAAATAAATAAAGAAAAATATTCCGGCAGCAATTAACCACAATACAATTAATGGAACTTTAACTTGTTGAATTTCGATGGAGTAAAAAATAATTTCACTGACAAAATCGGACACCGGACCAATAAACTGATTTATTGCTTCATCTAAAGAATTAGGATTCATTGTATAAAGATAAAAAAAAAGGCCTCTCTATCGAGAGGCACTTAACCCTTTTATCAACTTATTTACCAACTAAACGAACAAAAGTTGGCTTATAAGATTTAAACGTATGAATCTGGGAAAAGATTGCAATTCCCTGATTTTCTTACACAAAGTTGCACGATAAATTTTAATGTTCAAAATAAAAATCATTACAATTATCTATAAATGAGAATATTACAATATAACAAACAGAAAACATAGGTTAAAAATCATACATGATATTTCAAAAAAAGACCCACTTTTATAAAAAGTGGGTCTTTTTTAATGGGGTGATGACAAAAAAGTGGGTAGTTTAAAACTTAACCCCTTCATTTACTAAGTCTAATTGTTTTTTTACTAATTCTAACCCTTCTCTTAAAGAATGTGGTTTATATCCAATAGTTTTTTTCGCCTTATCTATAACAAAACCAGTTTTAGGAGGTCTTTGTGCCGGTTGTGTAAAGTTGGAGGAGTCTGCTCGCTGCATAGACTCAATGGATAATCCCCATACCTCTGCTACTTGAACCGCCAAATCGTATGGACTTATCATTTCTTCTCCAGAAATATTGAAAATGCCTTCTGCCTTATGTTTTACTAACAACCAACAGCCCATAGCTAAATCTTCCGCTAACGTAGGTGTGCGCCATTGATCATCGACTACCTTAATCGCTTTGCCTTGTTGTAGATTGTTTTTGGCCCAAAGTACAATGTTACTTCTACTCATATCGCTCACTACACCATACACCAATACGGTTCTAGCAATCGACCATTTCAAGGAAGAAGCTTCTACCACTTTTTCGGCTTCCCATTTCGATTCACCGTAATAGTTTACCGGCTTCGGAATTTCTTCCTCCGTTAACGGCCCTTTCGTTCCATCGAAAATAAAATCCGTAGAAACATGTACTAAGTAACTGTTATATTTTTCACAAGCAGTTACAATGTGTTTCGTAGCCTCTACATTTTGTAACCAACAAGCTTCTTTGTTCAACTCACATTCGTCTACATTTGTCATAGCTGCACCATGTACTACGGCATCCGGACGATAGGTTTCAAACACCGACATCACTTCATTTGCCGAAGTAATATCCATGGTAGCATAAGTATAACCGGTTTTAACTGGAATACGATTTCCACCTTTACCTGTGGCAATCACTTCTACACCGTCTTGTTTCAACAAAAGCATTACTAACTTTTGTCCTAACAAACCATTACTTCCGGTAACTAAAACTTTCATTGCATTAATTATTTAATATCGTAAAACCACGCACAATCGTACGTCTTGATAATCTTAGCAGTTTTCATTTTTACCACTTTCACTTGCATTACTACATTTTCCAATGGTCTGTCAATAGCGTCTGTTGATACTGCTGAAATTTTATCAATAACAGTCATACCCTGCACTACATGACCAAACACTGTGTAGCTACCATCTAAGAAGTGTGCTCCTTTTTGATCATTCACAATATAAAACTGACTTCCGCTACTTTCTTTAGCTGGGTTCACTTGATCACCCATACGAGCTGCAGCTAAGGCTCCTTTATCATGTTTTAACTCCGGTCTAAATTCAGCAGGAATAGTATAGCCCGGACCACCTTGCCCATCATTTCTGGGAATGCTATCCTTCGAATTAGGATCTCCACCTTGAATCATAAAGTTTTTTATGATGCGGTGAAATGTAGTGCCGTTATAAAAACCTTCTTGTGATAACTTAATAAAGTTCGCTTTATGCTTAGGAGTTTGTTCGTGTAACAACAAAACCATATCACCAAACTTAGTAGTAATCGTTACTACGTAATCCTCTTTCAACGCCGGCTTAGGTGCACTTGCCGAAGTAAAGAATACAATAGTAAATGCAATAGTAATGTACTTGATAAACGATTTCATTGAATCTATGATTTTGACTGTTTAATTTCTTTTAAAATAGCTTCGCCACCAGATTGAAGAATATCTTCTGCTAAGGTCCTTCCGGCTAACACTTCCATATCTTTTTCAAAACGAATTGTATTCTTCACTAAAGTTTTTCCATCAAGGCTAATCACCCCACCTGTTAAACTCATATTTTTACCATTGCCTTTGCATAACCCGAATACAGGAACACTGCATCCACCTTCCATCTTTTTCAAGAATGTTCTTTCCGCGATGATACAACGCTCTGTCGCATCATGATTTAATGCATTACGAATCAGTTCTTTTTTATCAGCCGCTAACGATTCGGATGCTTCAATAGCTAATGTTCCTTGCCCTACAGCCGGAGTCATTTTATCTACCGAGTACTGATGCACTATCATATCATCATATCCCATACGATGCACACCTGCATAAGCTAGTAATAATGCATCACAAGCACCTTCGTCCATTTTGCGAATACGTGTTTGTAAGTTCCCACGCATCTCTACAAACTTCACCTGCGGATAAAAATGAGCTAACATAGCTCTACGACGGGTAGAAGATGTGCCTACAACAAACTTTTTATTGATATCAATGTTATCTTTTCGACTTACTAATACATCATTCACCGTTTCGCGTTCGGTGATAGCTATCAGATACAAACCTTCTTTTAATTCTGTTTGTACATCTTTGGCACTATGAACGGCTATATCTACTAGTCCTTGCTCTAATTGAATCTCTAACTCCTCCGTAAATAAACCTTTAGAACCGATAGCGGACAATGAACGATCTAATATTTGATCACCTTTGGTATCTATGATTACAATTTCAGTAGTAGCTCCTGTGCGTTGAAGCACATCCGCTACATACTCAGCTTGCCACAAAGCTAACTTGCTTCCACGAGTACCTATTTTAATATGCATTATATAATGTTTTTAAATATTTTAAATAAAATGAACGAGGTATCTAAGAAGACTAACTTCGAATTAATATTTCGTTCTACTTGAGCATAAGCATCGTTTAATGCTTTATTCATTTTGTCTACTTTATTAAAATCGACTATCAAGCTCATTTTCGCAATCAAATCATTTTCGGAAGTATCAATACGAATTAAATCACCTCCTACTTCTTTATACATCAAACTATCACGGAAGATACTTAGAGCAAATTGCAATAAGGACTTTTGATTTTCACGCGCATAAGCACTGAACGTTTCAGACCATTGAATAATCTCAGGAATATTACCGGTATAACAAACGCGTAACCACTGCTTCACTTTCTCTTCGTAGTCTTGCTCTTCGTCCTGCAACAAGCGTAAAGCTTCTACAATACTTCCATCAGCTAAATAAGAGATTTTGGACGCATCACTTTCACTAAGCCCTTTCTGGGAAACAAGGAAGTTATTTAATTCTTCATCCGTAAACGGACGAACATTCACACGTTGTGTTCTGGAGATAATCGTAGATAATAATCGATCTGATTGTTCTGCTACTAATAAGAAAATAGTTTTCGCCGGTGGTTCTTCCAAGGACTTAAGCATGGCATTAGCGCCTTCCGTTCCCATTAATTCAGGCAACCAAATAAGTACCACTTTATAATCCGCTTCATATGCTTTCAATGAAATCTTCTTAATGGCTGTCCTACTTTCCTCTACTTTTATATTCAACTGTTTATTTTCAACATCCAGTTTTTCCAACCAATCGTTAAAAGAAATAAAGGTACGGTCTGTGACTAATTCTCTAAAAGACGGCATTAGCAAATCACAGGTGGCATCTTTAACAGAATCCGTATTGGCTACCGGAAATAGAAAATGCAAGTCCGGGTGAATTAGTTTTTTGTATTTGATACAAGAAGCACATCTGCCGCAAGCATCTTGGTCTTCTTTGTCTTCGCAATTGATATAAGTTGCGTAGGCTAATGCTAAATTAAACGCACCGGAACCCTTCATACCGGCAAACAACTGAGCATGTGCTACGTGGTTGTTTTTTACTGATTGTATCAGTGTATGTTTTATTTCATCCAAACCGGGAATTTCCGCAAACAACATAATTAGGAAAGTAAATCTTGTCTATTCGTTTTTTCTAAATCAAAAATAGCCTCAGCGATAGCACTATCGGCAGCGGTGTATTCTTTGTTTCTACGTTCCATCGCACGAGCGGCCATCACCTTCGCATCTTCCAATCGATATTCTTGAAAACCATTAGAGGATCCCCAAGCAAAAGACGGAACAAACTTAGGCGGAAATCCGGCATCGTAAATATTACAATACGTACCAATCACCGAGCCTGTGTTAAACATAGCATTAATACCACAACGAGAATAATCACCCATCACTAAACCATGGAAGATACGCCCGCTGTTTTCTTGCTTACCTGTACGATAAGAATATACACTTACCTCCGAGTAATTATTTTTCAAATTAGAAATATTAGTACCTGCTGCTAAGTTACACCACTCACCTATCACTGAGTTTCCAATGAAACCGTCATGTACTTTATTGGAGTAACCAAAGAATACAGTATTACTCACTTCGCCGCCCACTTTACATTGTGGGCCTAAAGTAATATCGCCACGCATGCGCGCACCCATAGCAACAACTGAACCATCCATAGCAGCAAAAGGTCCTTTGATAATAGCACCTTCTTGTATCTCTACATTCTGCCCTAAATATACCGGACCATCTTCTGCATTGATGATAGCCGCACGTACTTTCACACCTTCTTCTACGAAGATGTTGGATTCATTATATAATAAAGTGTGTTTGTCTTCAATCTTTTTAGACGTACGCACTTTGGTAATTCGTTTGTAATCTTCTTTGATTTCAGCACCGTTGTTAGCGAAGATATCTGCCGGGCGTTGAATGATAGTTAATGCAACTTCATACTCAACTCTATTTTTAATAGACGAATGATATGCTACTAAAACATCTTTGTGATAAAGGGCATCACCATGTTGGAGTTTACCTATTTCAGCACGTAACGCATCGGACGGACAAACCGCTCCGTTGATGAATAAAGTTCCTTTTTTAGGAGCCGGATATAAAACGTTTAAGTAGGCTTCCGTTTGGTAGGTAAAAATATTAGAAATCAAGTGGAACATCCATTTCTCGCGAATGGTTAAAATTCCAACTCTAATTTCTGCTACCGGACGAGTAAACGTTAAAGGCAATAAAGCCTTACGAATCTCTTGATCATCAAAGAATACTATCTCCATAGGGTAAAAATAAAAAAGTCTTTCCGAATTCTACGGAAAGACTTTTAATAATTATAGACGAAATAAGGCTAAACCTTATTTTTTCACGTAACGCTTGTTGAATTTCTCCACACGACCTGCAGTATCAACAAAGATTTTCTGACCAGTGTAGAAAGGGTGAGATGCAGAACTAACCTCTAATTTAACTAAAGGATAAGTTTTACCATCTTCCATAGTGATAGAATCCGGAGTTTTCACTGTCGAACGAGTGATGAACTTGAAGTTATTTGATAAATCTTGGAAAACAACTTCTCTATATTCAGGATGGATACCTTGTTTCATTTTTCTTTACTATTTAATTCTAAAGGATTGCAAAGTTACCCCTTTTATTTAAAAATCAAAACATTAACCCTGTATTTTATGTATCAAAAAAATAAAACTAAGCTGATTTTCAAGCATTTGAACACAAATTAAGTTTTCACCACCTTTAAAAAAGTGGGTTTTTAAGCTAAAAAAAGGCTTTTCAAAATATATGTTTTAATTTAGTACCTGGTGCTAAAAGCAACTTTGAACGATTATGGCAGAAAAAAATCTAATTCTTACCAAAAAGCAGGTGCAACAATTAACCAAAAGAATAGCCTACGAAATGGTAGAGCAAAACTTTAAGGAAAAGGAATTGGTACTAGCCGGCATCTACGACAAAGGATATGCTTTTGCTAAACTATTGCAAAAAGAACTCAAAACCATCGCTTCTATTGAAGTAAAATTGGTCAAAGTAAGTTTAGATAAGTTAGCTCCTTCTCAAAGTGAAGTGACTTTAGATACTGATGTTACAACTTTAAAAAACAAAGTAATCATTGTAGTAGATGATGTATTAAATACAGGCCGTACGGTAGCATATGCTTTAAAGCCATTTTTGAATATCAAAGTAAAACAAATCCAAACGGCTTTTGTAGTAGATCGAGGATATCACTCCTTCCCTATTTCTGCAGACTATGTAGGTTTATCTATGGCTACTACTTTAAAAGAACACATTGAAGTAATGTTGGATACCAAAGAGATGGGTGTTTATATTTCGTAATTCATGTTACGTTTTATTTTTATTATTTCCATTTTATTATTTAGTTCTTTAGTAGCAAAGAAGGACTATAGCAACTTGCTTTATGGAGATTGGTATGGTGGACATGGAGAAAAATATAGACTTAAAATAAAAAACAAGAATCTCATTCAACGCTTACCTGCCGAAAATCTTTTATTTAACTATAGCAAAGAAAATACCTTCTACCATTCCGGTAGAGGTACTAAAACTTCTTACTTAGTTGAGAAGAATAAAATATATTACGATGTTGAATTAACGGATAAAAAACGCTACTACATCATTGAAAAATTAACCACCGATTCGCTTGTAGTCACGGGTCCGTACGTCGATCCAAAAGAATTATTTACAAAAGACAAAGTGGTTTATCGTCTGCGCTACTATCGCAAACGATAATTTTTCTACTTCCACAAATCACTCCATTTCATCGTACTTCCGTAATGTAAAATGCTTCTTTTGAAAATCATAGAAGCTACATAAGTTAATGCTGTAAAAGATATCACAAGACTTACCACTGCCCCAATCCATTCTATCCAATCTAAACCAAATGGTAATCGCATCACCATGGTAATAGGAGCAGTAAATGGAATATAACTTAACAGTTGTGTTACCATAGAATTAGTATCACTCATTAAACTACCAGCAAATAAAAACACCACAAACAAAGGCGCTGTAATTGGGAAGGTAAATTGCTGCGTTTCCGTTTCTTGATCTGTCATGGCTCCTACCGCTGCAAACATGGAAGCATATAATAAATAGCCAAGGATAAAAAACAGAAAGAAGCCTAACACAAACTGCAACATAGAAATACTTTGTAACGATTGAACCATCATATTCCATTCTAAAGCTTGTTGTACATCTTGTGTCCATTCTAAGGTATTACCTATATTGGCATCAGAGAATAGATTCATAGTTTGTCCGTATCGCTTTTGAACGTTCGTCCACATAAAACCATAAAATGTTCCCCAGATACTAAACTGAAATAAACACACCGCACCTATTCCTATAATTTTCCCCATCATCCATTGAAAAGGTTCAACGCTTGATAATAAAACCTCAGCAATACGTCCGCTCTTCTCTTCCATTACACCACGCATTACTTGTACTCCGTAAAACACGATGAAGAAATAAATCAGAATAGCTCCGTACAAACCAAGCATCGACTGTATATCAAACGACTCTCTAGTTTTGGCAAGAGACACGACTTCTATATTAGGTTGAATACTTGAAGGAGGTACACGTTGAAACAAATACGTTTTCCAAAACCACTGTTGTAAATACTGTTCCAAGTACCAACTTTCTTGTTTGGTCAAACCAACGTTATCTAACACCGTTAATTGTTTTTGCGAAAGGGATGCTTGCACCAAAATAGCATCCCCAGACAATGATTGCTGCTCCCCTCCTAATACCACATGAAAACGCTCATCGGATACAGGAGCGGTTAACTCTCCTTGTTCTTTTACTTGAATAACAACCTGTATTTTAGATTTCGGTTGCATGCTGATGTACATTGGAACTACTAATGTTACCAACATCACCACAGGACCAACTAAGGTCAACACCCAAAATGATTTTTTCTGAACGCGTGTACTTACCTCGCGACGAATTATATTCCACATGGCTCTCATGCTACACCTACCACTGTTAAAAACACCTCCTGCATAGAAGGTATCACTTCTTTAATTTCAACAATATTACTTTCCTTCGGCAAACGCTGAATGACTTCATTTACACTTACCTCTTTTAAATGAAATTCTCTCTCCGCTAATTCTGCTACCAAATATGGTCTTAACACTTCCGGGAATTCACTTCTTAACTTAATCGACACATAACCCTTCGCGTGTTTCCAACGAATGTCTTGAGGCCTACCTTGCATCACCAATTTTGATTGATGAATAAAAATTAATTCATCGCAAAGTCCTTCTACCGTTTCCATGCGATGGGTAGAATAAAGGATAGTTGTACCTTTTTCTTTATTCAAACGAATAATTTCCTTACGAACTAATTCCGCATTTGCCGGATCAAAACCGGAAAAAGGTTCATCCAATACTAACCACTCTGGATTATGAATCACCGAAGCGATGAATTGAATTACTTGCTGCTGACCTTTAGAAAGTCTTTCCAATACTTGTGCCGCTAAATGACCATATTGAAAGCGCTCCAACCAATACATCGCATTGGCTTTCGCTTCTTTTCTACTCAACCCTTTGATGGTTCCAAAGAATTCCAATTGATCCATCACTTTCATTTTACGATACAAACCACGCTCTTCCGGTAAATAACCAATGGAGTGCTGTAATGCTTTAGTGAAGGAATGACCATCATATTTAATTTCCCCTATATCCGGTTGCGTGATTCCAATCAAGCACCGAATGAAGGTAGATTTACCGGCGCCGTTCGGACCTAGTATTCCTATGATTTTACCTTTTGGCAGCTCGCAAGACACTTGCTGTAAAGCTTGTTTACTCCCGAAGGATTTAGATATTTGACTTACTTGAATTCCTGTCATGATTTGAAAATAGTTTCCGGATAACTTACTTCACATAAGTACAATCCTTCCGGAGGTGCTGCCATTCCGGCTTTATTTCTATCTTTTTCTACTAATATTTTTTCGAATTCTTCAATGGTACATTTCCCCTTACCTACTTCGATTAAGGTCCCTACGATAGCACGTACCATGCCTCGTAAAAAGCGATTAGCCGTAATATGAAAATGTAAGCTAGTTCCGTTTTGTTCCCAGTACGCTTTGGTAATGGTACAATTGAAATTATTAACTTCCGTGTGTACCTTAGAAAAGCACTGAAAATCGGTATGTGTTAATAGTAAGGCTGCCGCACGATTCATTAATTCCACATCCGGCTGACCTCTGTAGAACCAAACTAACTCTTGATCAAACGGATTTTTCTGTAACGCTATTTTATAAACGTACGAGCGTTTCGTAGCATCAAAGCGTGCGTGCGCATCGTCATTAACAGCTCGAATCCATTGAATGGACACATCTTTGGGTAATAAGGCGTTGATAGAAAGTAAAAAAGAGTCTTTGAGTTCTTTTTCGGTATCAAAGTGCACCACTTGAACGGAGGCGTGCACTCCCGTGTCTGTTCTTCCGCTACCTAAGGTATCAACGGTTTCACCTAATAAAGTAGATAAAGCTTTATTAAGTACTTCCTGTACGGTTATCGCATTCGGTTGGATTTGCCAACCGTGGTATCGGGTACCTTTATAGGATATCTCCAGAAAATATCTCAATTTTTTTATACTTTAGCGCTCAATTAAACCCAAATATACATACTCGAAACGAGAACTTCTTTAACTATATACTAAGTCTTTATGTTACAACGAATTCAATCTGTTTATTTATTCCTTTCTGCAGCTGCTTTATCGATCGCCTTATTTACTAAAGTTTGGTCAGCAGCTTCCAACGAAAGTCTAATGATTGACGCATTCACTTCTAATGTGTCGGTGGCGGGAGTCTTAACCACTAAAAATATCTGGTATGTTGCGATGACTATTGTCATTAGCATTCTATTAAGTTTTTATACCATCAGTCAGTTTAAAAACAGATTATTACAAGTAAAACTAATCAACTTCAACAACTTACTTCTTTGCGGTGTAGTTGGTTTATACTACTTCGAAATTAGCCAGGCGAAAAAAGCTTTAACGGGAGATTTTGCGGATAATTGGGGCGTAGCCTTTATCGTTCCTTTGATTGGCCTTGTATTAAATATTTTGGCGATTCGTTCGATTAAAAAGGATGAACAATTAGTAAAGTCGGTAGATCGAATTCGTTAATTTATTTACATCATCTTAACAAAAGAGGTCAGTAACGATGTTGCTGACCTTTTTTTGTTTCTACTCACTGGCGGCATCTGCAACTATGATGCATTTTTACTTTCTATATTCATTTTTTTTAACTAATATAAAATTGATTACATCATCTTATACCATAAGCTTATGAATTTTTCACTCAGAAAAACAAGTATATTCTTTCTCATTGGATTGCTACATTCAATATCCTGCTTTTCTCAAACAACTATACCGGTTGGACAACCCATCAGCAGTGCCCTTACGGATGAGCGCAATCCTTATATCAGTGGAGATGGCAAAACACTCATCTTTGAACAACTATCTCGTATGTCGGATCGACCAGAACTTCTGATTTCTTTTATGGAAAGTGGAGGATGGACTCGACCGGAAGCTATACCAAGTGCAAACATGGATATTGTTGGATTAATCAATGGTGGATATTCGTTGAATTTTGATGGCACAAGACTTTATTTTCATTCCGCTCGTAAAGGCGGATTAGGAGGTTCTGACATATGGTACATGGATCGCACTTCCACCGGAAACACTTGGACAGCTCCGCAAAATATCATCAAACCAATCAACACTACTGCGCACGAAACCTACCCCAACATTTCTCCTTATGGTGATATTTTATTTTACACTGTTTTCACAAGTGAAAAAACAGCCAATGGAAATCCTTGTGGTAAAATAATGATGGCAAAGAAAAAAGGAAAAGACAATTGGGAAGCCGGAATGGAACTACCCTCCTCTATCAATAGTGGCTGTAGCTGCAATGGAAAACTTTTACCGGATGGCAAAACATTTGTATTCTCTTCTCAGCGTAGCGATTCCAAAGGTGGTTACGATTTATATACTTCTACTTGGGATGGCAAACAAACATGGTCAACACCTACTCCAATAGATTTACTTAACACATCCGTCGATAATCTTTCTTTTTCCATTCCTTCAGCTACCAATTTAGTTTATACGGATGCTTTAGATAAGTCGGGAAAAGGGTTTGACGTTGTTCGTGTTATGTTACCAGCATCATTTCAACCGGAAAACACAGTTCTATGGACTGCAACAACACAATACAATGTAGCAGAAACAGCAGGTATTCAAGTATTATTAAAAAACATAAGTGAGAACGAAGAATACACATTATATTATACTACCAAACAAACAATCATCCTCCCATTGAAAACGAACATTAATTATGTTCTTTATATACAATCGATGAAAAAAGGATTCACTTATGATTGTATTGAAGTTTACGCTAGTAGTATGTCAGAAAAAATACCGGCTACAAGTATATTGCTTACTTCATTAAAACCCGGCGTAGCGATTAAAACATCAACACTTCAAACGGAGGAAGAAACACCTTCTGCGAGCTACGATTATGATGTAAAGCAATTAGCTTTCTTCTTGAAATATAATAGCGATGTCAAACTTCAATTAACCGATTATTATATTCCACCGGTTATCGACACTACAGCCATTGATTCAACAATCATAGCTACCACTCCAGTAGAACCCTCTGCAACCATCTTATATAAGTTATATCAAGAATTGTTAGCCAACGGAATTGATGGTACTCGATTAATTTATCGAAGAGAAGAGAGTGATAAAGAAGCTTATAGTATTAAAGTGCAGTAGGTGGAATAGCTGAAGGCTTAAAGCTTAATGCAGCGCAGTGCCTCATTGGCGCATTCTGTGACAAAGTCAATTGGATTTATACTCTACCGACTCCCAGGTTGCGCGGCTATAAGACGCCGACCTGCCACTAAAACTCCGAAGGAGTGACATTGTAATAGTACATATCGACCCATTTAAACAACGTGCAAACCCCGAAGGGGTGACATTCTAGAATACCACCCCTTCGGGGTTTGTCCGCCAAAATTATCTTGATTGTTTTCTATTACAATGTCACTCCTTCGGAGTTCATTCATTTGAAAGCAGTCGGCGTTCTTGAGAAAAGCTCAACCGCGGAAATATTTGTAAATTAGGGAAGTAATGCAAGGTGCCGACAGAGGAAAAAAAAATCTGTTCATTCTAGTATTTTGATAATAAGCAATAAAATCAATGTAGATTAATACATTTTTTACCTAAAGGACAATTATTATAGGTTTTGTCAAAAACTAATATATATATGTACTTTTTAGTATCAATATAATAATCCTGAATTTCAACTCTCTTATATTCCTTCAATGGCCAAAAATTTATCCAACCTTCTTTTTTCTTTCGATTACTGGAAATTCTGACAACAATGTATTCATTGGTATCATATGTAATAGTGAAGGTAGCATAGTAATTCAACTCCTTCTTTACCGTTAAAGTATCATAACACTGACTTCCTACAGAAATCCAATATTTAGCTTTTGGCAAGTGAATAGAAAGACTAACTTGAAGCGTATCTTTATCTGATGCTTTTAACACTAATAAATTAAAAAATAAATATATACTCAATATTATTCTAATGGTCATTTTTATATTAATATGATTTCATTTTATTAAAACGAAGATTTTGCATAACTCCCATGATTCTACTATTAGAATAATAAATATTCTTTAATTTCAATGAAATTATGAATAATTTCCTATTTCAGTTATCACCTTCTGCCAACCCACACATTAAAATATACATAAGGACAATTATCCGAAATTGATGTTACTGCATAAGGGTATACAATAAAACTTTCTTTTGGAACATTGTATTTAGAAGTTAAATAATAAATTACTTTATGTATTCGCTTTTCATTCATTAATCTATTTTTTTTATAGTCTTGTTCGCAGTAAGAACATTCAATAAAAACTCGTTTACGATTATATATTACACTATCATAATTACCAAAATATTTACCTATACTATCTAAGACACCTGCGGGATCGTTTATTTTTACAGATCCGGTTTTAAAATGTATCAAAGGAGGCTCATTAAAATCAGTGGAAGTTAATAATATAAAAACAAATAAGAGCGTAATATTACGCAACAAAATTACATATCGTTGAGTCATATTTTTAATTTAACTCTTTATACAACGGACCATCTATTTTTACTTTTTCAATTGCCTCTGTCCAATATTTCCAAAATGCTGAGTCAATAGGCTCATTAGTTCCTTTCCAATATTCACCACCACTTAAAACATCGGTTAAATCATTCGAACCACTATTCTCCCAATAAGCTTTCAAACAATAAAGCATAGCTTCATAACCTACTTTTTTTGATATTAATTCTTCTTTCTCGTTGCTCATATTATTATTTATTTTAGCGAGCAGTCGGCGTTCTTGAGGAACACACAACCGTGGATTTATTTTGATTAGGTAAGCAATGCAAGACGCTAACTAAAGAGGACGTTTTATAAATTATTTTTTCTTAGCTCCATTAGTACAAACCTTACACACATATTTAACCCCAAACTTTTCCATTCGAACTACGCATCCCCCTTGAATTGGTGATTTCTTATTGGGATACTGCTGATCTGGCCAACCTTTAGCCATCCCATAATAATTCACCATTACCAACCTCTTCTTCATCTTAACATGATGAACATCACAATATCCATCTTTATCATATAGCGCATTAATACATCCTGAAACAAGAACTGCTCCGCAAATGGAAATTATAATGAATATTCGAATTCTGTTCATTTTATCATGTTGATAATGACAAGGTAATTAATTTTAACTTTTACCCTACCCCACTCTCATCCCTCTCCTCTTCACCCACTTAAATACCTCCATCACTAAAACAATAGTTAAGGAAGCTTCCATGACATACGCCCAGTCATCAAATTCATACGGACGTAGTTCTAATAGATTAGCCAGAAGTGGGATATACGATGCGCCTACATGTATCGCATGTGCTATAAAGATAGCTCCTATCAAATACCAGTTATTGGAAGCTGGAACGGAGAAGACTGATTTCAATTCGCTTCTACAATTCAACACATGTAGATTTTGGAATAATACCATTAACAACATCACCAAGGTACGAGCCGTTACAATCTCTACTTGCTCTACTTCTATCAAGAAATACCATACCGCTGTCACCGCTACCGACATCACCATTCCGGATAACAATACTTCTTGAATCATTAATTTATTAAACACGGATTCATTGGGATCTCTCGGTGATTTTTTCATTTCATCCGGATCTCCTTTTTCAAAGGCCATAGCTACATCTTGAATTCCATTCGTTACCAAGTTCAACCACAATAATTGAATCGCAGTAAACGGAACCGGCAAACCAATACCCAGCGTAAAAATAATCGTCATGATTTCCGCAAAGCCCGTAGAGACTAACAAATAAACTACATTACGAATGTTACTGTAAATATATCGTCCTTCTTCCACCGCTGCTTTAATAGAGGAGAAAGCATTATTCACTACAATCATGGAAGAAGCTTCTTTAGCTACATCCGTTCCGTATCCCATGGCGGCACCAATATGTGCTGCTTTTAAAGCAGGGGCATCATTCACCCCATCACCCGTTACCGCAACATACGCACCCGCACGTTTAAACGCTTCTACAATACGTAATTTCTGCTCAGGAGACACGCGCGCAAATACCGTCTTTGTATTCACCACCTCTATGGGAACCGCACCATCATTATCTTGTAACTTCGCTAATTCTTTTCCGCTAATCACCGCGTCACTACTTACCGCAATTCCTATTTGTCGGGCTATACTTGCAGCCGTTTCCGGATGATCACCTGTTACCATGGCTACTTTGATACCGGCATCCATGCAAGCTTTAATCGCCGCAGGAACATCTTCTCTCACCGGATCAATCAAAGCATAAAAACCTATCACTTCTAATTCCGGCAAGGAATTACTTTCTTCCCACAAGCCTGAATTCAACGTTGTTTTCACCATCGCAATTACTCGATAACCTTGCGCAGCTAACAAACTCACTTGAGGTGAATACACCGAAGCATCGTCAACATAATCTTCAAAGGCTTCCCATGCTCCTTTTAAAATCATGGTACCATCTTGTAATACGATACCGGAATATTTTCTTTCGGATTCAAAAGGTATTAATTGACGGGTATGATATTGCGTACGAATCGCTTCTAAACTTATACCTGACTTAATTGCAGCAGCTAAAATGGCAACATCTACTGCATCCCCTCTGTGCTTCCATTCTTTCTGTTCTTGTTCTATGTCAGCCTCATTACACAATACGCCATAGGCTAACATTTTATTTAAGGTAGAAATATGAGCTACCCCATGTTTCAATGTAATCTCCCCATTTCCATGATAACCAATTCCACTTACTTCGTAACGTGTGCCATCTGCTAAGACTACTTGTTGAACGGTTTGTTCATCTAATGTTAGTGTTCCTGTTTTATCAGTAGCAATGACGGTACAACTACCAAGACCTTCTACGGCTGCTAATTTTCTAATAATGACATTTCGTTGAGACATACGCTGCGAACCAATAGACAATGCCACGGTAATCGCAATTGGTAAACCTTCCGGTATAGCGGAAACAGCTAATGCTATGACTAACAAAAATGTTTCTAGCAATTCCATGCCCTTGAAATAGGCGACCAAACCTGCTATCAAACATAAGATGATTGTATATACTGAAATCTTCTGAGAGAACTCCTCCATACGTTCTACCAACGGAGGTTTATTCGATGTTAAGTCCACTAAGCGGGAAGCGATTTTACCTATCTCCGTTTCAACACCTGTGCCTACTACCACTCCTCGCGCTCTACCAAACGTAACAGCTGTTCCGGAAAATACCATGTTAAATCGATCACCTATAGGAGCAAGCTCATCTTTTAATATCATCTCCTTTTTCACTACCGGCAATGACTCTCCTGTTAAAATAGCCTCTTCTACTTTTAAATTATTTACTTCAATCAAGCGTAAATCAGCAGGGACTTTATCACCGGATTCTAGTAACACTATATCACCGGGAACTAAACTAGCGGAATCAATCATTTGCACTTTACCATCACGTATTACACGTGCCATCAGATGAACCATCTTTTGCAAGGCAGAGGCGTTCTGTTCTGCTTTCCATTCTTGTGAAGCTCCCATGAAAGCATTCACAATAACGATTAGAAAAATAAATCCGGCATCTACATATTCTTCAAAAAAGATAGATATAATTCCGGCACCAATTAAAATCAACACCAATAAACTAGTAAACTGATTAAATAATATTTTACCATAAGAAGTTTTCTTCGCTTCTGGCAATTTATTTAAACCGAATTCCTGAAGTCGTAATGCAGCATCTGAAGATGTTAAACCCTTTTCAGATGCATTTACATCCTTTAAAACTTCTTCAACAGATTGTATAAAATACTTTGGCATGTTTTTTAATCGTTATAAAAAGAAGAAACACCTCTCTAAATTCATTTAAAAAAATTAACTTAGAAGAATGAGACTATCTAAATTACTAAGCCTTTGGTTCATAAGCAATTTTATTTTCAGCTCTTTTGCTCAAGAGGATAAGTTCATAAAAAAGGGGGATACTTTTTTCGAACAAAAAAACATTTCTGCGGCATTAGAACAGTACGAACTTGCCTATCAGCAAAACAATGAAAATGCCTATGTCAATTTTATGTTAGCTAAATGTTACTTGGCTTATTACCCTAAAGAAAAGTCTCTACAATATGCAGGTGTTGCGGTTCGTAAATCAGAGAAAGTAACGAATGAAATGTATTTCATTTATGCTCAGGCATTACATATCAATCATCGCTGGGATTCCGCTTCCTATTATTATTTAAAATCAGATCCGGCTAAATCGAACTTTAAAGCCATTTCCAAATTGGTTCAAGAGTGTGCTACGGGAAAACAATTATATCAATCACCCAAAGCCTATAAAATTACGAATGCGGGACCATTAGTAAATTCTCAGGAATCAGACTATTTACCCTACGTTACCGCTGACTTATCTAAATTATATTTCACTTCTCGCCGAAGTGGCAGTACCGGTGGTAAAGTGGATGCCGACAACCAACCTTTTGAAGACATCTATACATGCACCAATCTAGGTGGGGCTTGGACCAAAGCATTGAATATGGGATCCCCATTAAACACGGATATCCATGATGCCTGTGTAGGAATTTCCGAAGATGGGCAAACCATGTTTGTTTACAAAGGATTGAATGGCGGCGATATTTATACGAGTGAATTAAAAGGAAACAAATGGTCTACTCCTTCTCCTCTTCCATTCAATACGGAATTCTTCGAAAGTTCCGCTTGTCTTTCTCCGGATGAACGCACCTTATATTTTGTTCGTGCCACTAATGCTTGGAGTAATCGCGATATATATATGTGTAGTCGTACCGTGGGAGGCAACTGGAGTAAGCCTGTTCGACTTACTTTCAATACCGAGTTTGATGAGGATGCACCTTTTATGCATCCGGATGGAAAAACTTTGTATTTCTCTTCCAAAGGACATAACACCATGGGCGGTTACGATATTTTCAAAGTTACCAAACTGGCAGGTGGTACTTGGTCAAAACCGGAAAACATGGGTGCGCCATTAAACACAGCAGGTGACGATGTATACTTTGTATTAAGTGCCGATGGTAAAAGAGGATTTTACTCTTCCAACAAAGAAGGTGGTTATGGCAAACAAGACATCTATACCATTCAAATGCCTATCGAATTAAAAGCTCCAGAACTAACTTTAGTCAAAGGTGTAGTCAAAGATGCTACCAGTGGTAAACCAGTAGAAGCAACGATTACAGTAACAGACAATGTAAGTAAAGAAGTCATTGCTAAATATAAATCCAACAGCGAAACAGGTCAGTATCTAATGTCTCTGCCGGCCGGAGAAAACTATGCCGTTACCATTGAAAAACCGGGGGTATTATTTTATTCAGAAAACATTGATTTAAAATCCGGTTATAAAGAAGTCAAACAAGACATCACTTTAGTCCCAGCCACAACAGGTAGTAAAATTGTATTAAGAAATATTTTCTTCGATACAGGAAAATTCACGATTCGTTCGGAATCGTATGGAGAGTTAAACAAACTAGTAACTCTACTTAAAACTAATCCTAGTTTGCGAGTAGAAATTTCCGGGCATACGGATAATGTAGGAGATGAAAATTTAAATTTGCAACTATCGGAAAGTCGTGCGAAGGAAGTTGTGCAGTACTTAGTGAGTCAAGGAATTTCAGCTCAACGATTGCAAGCTAAAGGATACGGAAGCAGTCAACCGATTGCGCCTAATACCACCGAAGAAGGTAAGCAGCGCAATCGAAGAACTGAATTTAAAATTTTATAACTAATCAAATAAAATGATAAACCCGCAAGGTTTTAAAAATCTAGCGGGTTTATCATTTTACAGTTCATGTAAAACTCTATAATTATCGTTTGATAACTTTAATAGTTTGGGTTAGCCCTTCACCTTGAATCACTACACTATAAATACCTGCGGTTAAATTTTGTCCAAAAGATATAGTGCTGTTAAAATTATCCATGGTGAATAAATCAACTTTCACACCATTGATATCATACACCGATATAATGAATGTACCGGTGACATTAGCAGTGCCCGGCTTTAATCTAAATTCATTTGGACTTGGATTTGGGAATACTGTTACCAAATCATGATTCACTGCACTCTTGTTTGATGTAGCCATAGTACAACCGGAAGAAGCTCCCATAAAGTGTGCTAACAAGCGAACATACGAAGCCTGATAACCACAAGAGTTCTCCGTTACTTCCCATGATTCAGAAGGCCATGAAGAATTCCATTCAAAAAACATTTTTTGAATGGGTTGACCATACGCAGGTCGAATACAGCCGGCATTATTACTAGCTCCCCCACAACCGGAAGGACAGCAATCCGCATAATTATAATCAGCATTAGGTCCACCCGGCATATATCCCGGTGCCGGACCATATGTAGAAGTTCCTACTCGATCCCATGATGCACTACCATCTGAAAACCATGAATGGTAAAATTCTTTTACCGAATTCTCCGCACCATAATTCCCCATATTACTCAAGTATACCAAAGACAATGGATTCGTGCCATGCATGTAATGCAAGTAACCGGAAGCTGCATTTTTATATTCTTCATTATTCGTAGCATCCATATTATACGTAATTAAGTTCAGATACATTTGCGCTTGATTACATCTGATTTTATTACTACCCCAAGTATGATTTCCATCTTTCAAATTAGCACGATAAGCATCTGTTTGATTCGTATAATTAGGGAAGTTATCCGTAGCAGTTCGTACTGAATTAGTATAACGTCCGGTAATTTGAGAAACTACTGTTGCATCCGCACCGCTGATGCTTGTATAATAAAGTAGTACATCTTGTTCTGTAGCCTCATAAGGATAAGCATACCACCAAGTGAACAAATGAGTGTTCGGCCAATTGGTTTCTACGTATGTTTTATATGAAGCCGTTCCTGTTAATTTATATAAAAAGACAGCCGCAGACATTTGACGCATCATACGACCATAATCATCTACTTCCTGTTCACCAGCGGCTAAACTATTCGCTTGATTACTAAATGTTACATTCGGATTGTTAGCAGCCCAGGTATATGCATTTACTGCTGCCGTTTGTAAAGTAGCAGCATAAGCACTCATACTTGGTATTTTCCCAAATTCAATAGCACCTAAAGCAAATATAGCCGCAGCCGTTGAAGAAGCGGAAGTAGTGGCAGGACCATATAAACGTTGCGCATTATCTGAACTTGGAGGCGATGCTGACCCGCCACCAATCACACATAACACCGATCCGTCAGTTTGTTGCATACGCAACAACCAATCCATTTCCCATTTCACTTCATCCAATATATCCGGAATGCCATTACCCGATTCAGGAATATTATAATCATCTGTAAAGACCGTAGGATTTTGATCGTAGGCTAACATCAAATCAATCATTACCGTCCATACAAAATTAACATACTTATTATAATCGCCGGCATCATACCAACCACCGTGTAAATCCTTCTCCGTAGATGCATTGTTGGGTTGATTGTAAATTCTGCAATTTTTATCCTGCAAGGCTCCTATGTGTGATGCGCCATCTGTCCATCCTGTTTCCGCATAAGGAGCGACTTTAGCCAAGCCACAACGTTGATAATAATAAGAACGTACGGCATGTTTCATGACTTCATCATATACATTATTGATGATATCAAATTTGTAGGAACCATGATTTAATTGTGTATCAAAAATATAATAAGAGCCCGTTTCCGTTAGTGCTGAAAAATCGAAGTACCAAACCTTGTCACCCGACTGTGATTGAGTTGCACCTGCATTCCAAGATGTTAAAGTGCCGGTATACATCACCGCATCATCACTCCATCTTCTTACTTGATATTGATTGGCACCTGTACCCGGTGTGGCAGAAGTTAACCCCGGATTTTGTCCGGTTTGTGGCGCTGCTATGATTGCAATCTTTTGAGCTGCACAAGTATATCCGAATTGATCTACCTTAATATTTGGATTTATCACCGTAGGTGAAGCGAGTAAAGTACCGATGGTACCTATCAAAATCGAAATAGCCCCTAGTATTCGCATTTTAATATAATTTATCGTATTATTTTTTGCAATTTTCTAATTATAAATTAAAATATCAATACTTTTTCGACCAATGTTACAAACATGTCAGTTTGTCACCCTAAAACAGCTTGGAATAATAATTGAAAAGGTTGATTGAAAGTTTTAAAAAAACATAGTTATGCAAGAAAAAGGTAACATTTCCATTCACACCGAAAACATCTTCCCCATTATCAAAAAATTTCTCTATTCTGACCATGAAATTTTCTTGAGGGAATTAGTTTCGAATGCTGTTGATGCTACTCAAAAATTAAAACGACTTGGTTCTTTAGGGGAATTCAACGGTGAGGTAGGCGAAACCAAAATCACAGTAAGTATAGACAAAGAGAAAAAGACTATTACTGTCAGCGATCGTGGTTTAGGGATGACCGCCGAAGAAATTAAAAAATACATTAATCAAATAGCATTTTCCGGTGCTACAGAATTTGTAGAAAAATATAAAGACAAAACCGATACCCAACAAATCATCGGGCATTTTGGTCTAGGTTTCTATTCGGCCTTCATGGTTTCATCACAAGTTGAAATCAATACACTTTCCTATCAACCCAACTCCAAACCGGCACGCTGGATTTGTGATGGCTCTACGGAATTTGAAATTACAGAAGGCACTCGCACAGAAAGAGGTACCGACATCATTCTTCACATCGCTGAAGATTCCGAAGAGTTTTTAGATAACTACCGCTTACAATCTATCCTTAGTAAATACTGTAAATTCTTACCGGTAGAAATTGAGTTCGACGGCAAAGTAATCAATAATCCTGAACCACTTTGGACCAAACAACCATCTGAATTAAAAGATGAGGACTACTTAAATTTCTATCGTGAATTATATCCGATGGCGGAGGATCCTTTGTTCTGGATTCACCTGAACGTTGACTATCCATTTAACTTAACAGGGATTCTTTATTTCCCTAAACTGAAAAAAGAGTTTGAATTCCAACGTAACAAAATTCAATTATACTCTCGTCAAGTATTCATTACCGATGAAGTAAAAGATGTAGTTCCTGAATTCTTAATGTTACTTCACGGTATCATTGACTCTCCGGATATTCCGTTAAACGTATCCAGAAGTTTCTTACAAGCGGATGGTAATGTTAAAAAAATCAACAACCACATTACAAAGAAAGTAGCAGATAAACTGAATGAGTTATACAACAATGACCGTCCGGGATTTGAAGCGAAGTGGGACGACATAGGTTTGTTTGTAAAATACGGGATGATCAGCGATGAGAAATTCTACGACAAAGCACAACATTTCTGTTTATACAAATCTACTCAAGGAACATACAACACCTTCACTGAATACGTAGAAAAAATCAGCGCTCTTCAAAAAGACAAACAAGACAACACCGTTATCTTGTACACCAATAATGAAGCGGCTCAAGATTTATTCATCCAAAAAGCAAAACAACGTTCGTACGATGTATTGTTAATGGATACGGTATTAGACCCACACTTCATTGGTCAAATAGAAGGTAAAAACGAAAAAGTAAAATTCAAGCGCATCGATTCTGAATCTCTAGACAGACTAATTGAAAAAGAAGAGCCGAAAGCGAATTTACTTTCTAAAGAACAAGAAGAAAAAGTTACTCAGATATTCAAATCAACAGTTAACGACGAGAAACAACAAGTAAAAGTAGAACAACTAAGTTCGGATGATCTTCCGGTATCTATCGTATTACCGGAATTCATGAGACGTATGAAAGATATGTCGGCAGTAAGCGGACAAAATATGTTTGGTGCTTTTGGCGACATGTATGAAGTCATCATCAATGCTAACCATAGTTCTATCGGTCAACTAAGCGAATTAGACGAAGCTACGGCTAAAGCTAAAGCGCGTTACTTATATGACATCGCTTTATTATCACAAGGCATGTTAAAAGGGGCCGACTTAAGTCGCTTCATTGAACAAAGTGTAGACAAAGCATAATCTAAAAATCCCCCGACCACTATCGGGGGATTTTTTTTATTATTAGATATTCATTTTTTATTTGATAATGAATTTAAATAACGTACACCTCTCACTTCACCACTTGAATCCAGCCTTTTCTAGTACAGGTGTTGATGGTATACTGATAATAATACAATCCATCGGCTTGTTCTTCCTCAGGCCAGTTGTTTTGGTAATCCTTACTGGTAAATACTAAACTTCCCCAACTGTTATACACTTCCATTACACCCGCTTCCTCTCCTGCTTTCTTTATCTTGAATACATCGTTTTGTCCATCGCCATTTTGTGTTACTAAGTTGGGAAGCTCTAATTGCATATCTTGAATATAGATACTGTCTTGGAGAAAGCCACAATCAAACCGCATCCTTACCACATGCCAGCCTAATTGCGTGGTGGTAAATCTACCTGTACGCAAACCGGTATTCCATTCTATATCCAATGCTCCCACTAATCCATCCAGTGAGATGGTAATCGGTTCTCCACAATACCGGATCGTATCCTGTAATGGCGGTAGATATGGTTTAGCTTTTACTTCTATTACCTTTCTTGCCGTATCCGTTGCACATTTAAAATAGCGAATCAACTCTACCTCATAATTTCCTGCTTGTGCATAGGTATGAAAAACGTCCTGGTTTAAAATCCCCCGCACACTTTGACGTGTTCCATCCCCAAATATCCATACCGCAGAATCGCCTTGAATAGAAGAAGCCGGTCTTACTATACCTGACACTCCCGCACAGAAATATACATTAGGAATACCCACCTCTCCTATGTCATACACCGGTGTATGATAACCCGGTCTGTAGTAACTATACATATGATCATGTATAAATAGGTTGTAACCGATTCTACTGTTCTTATCTATGGTGTCAAATTGTGCATACGCTCCCTTAAGATTAGGATAGGTGATGCGTGTAAGCCACACCGCCGGCATACCCGGTATCATAGGTAAATAAATACTGCCATCTTGACCATAGAGGTGGGCCGCAAAATCGGAAGATGGTCCGGTGTGACCACTGGTATTCATGGGGGATATTTCATAACGACTGGCATAACAATTAGCACTATCCGGTTCTGTTACATCGTACTGTACTAAGCCCTGTAACCATTGATTACACGTATACACAAACTGACCCGAAGGAGAGAAAAAATAATTGATAGAAACACCTTCAATACCATATTTATAGCTTAGTGTTCCGTTCTCATTATCAAAATTCCATATACCTACTACCCCATTACCTCCATTGGTAGCTGTAGCATGTAAACATGCAAGCTTATCACCTTGGGGTGAAAAGCGCAACTGAGGGGGGGGGTCAATCAAACTTAATTCTTTTGCAATGTTATCTTTACTGATAACAGGACCTGTAATACCGCAAGAACTTACCAGATATGCCATAAACTCTTTGCGATGGAAATGATATGTCATTACCCAGGTATCCACATCATTCTTATGCCGCACCGCTGCTATGTAACCGGAAGAACCTCCATGTAAAAACACATTCTTCTGTACCACCTTGCCCAATCCGCCATTCCCCTGCATATCTACTAAGGCATAGCTTACAATAGAATCATGAGGAAAATTCCCAAACTGGGTACCTTTAGCATCACTGTAAAATAGATAATAATACCGCCCTCTACTCGCAGGTAATTCCACCCATACTGCTCCTTGAATTCCATTTCTATTGGCTAGTAAACCTTCTCCGTTCTCCATCACCTTCCCACTACGATCATAAATCGTTTCCATGTTCGTATACAGTAACAGGTTCCCATCCCTGTCACATAACACCGGGGAAAAATCTTTAGAAGTTTGAATATTGGATATATTATTCGTATTCGTGTAGGTCTCTATCCCTTGCTCATTAAACTTGATTCCTGATTCTCTCCAATAAAAATATTGTGAGGCTTCTTTTTGTGCTTGCACTAATGGACGTATCCCATAAAATAGTATAGCTACTAGTACCAGTGTACGCATTGGTATTGCTTTATCTTTAATATATCTCTCGCCCTTAATCAAATTGGCCTTTATTTAACGACAACACGGATTTAAAAGTATTAAAGGACGATACCAATATAAGATATCGTCCTTTAATAAGTACCCTTAATGATTATATTATTGCTTGATCAGTTTAGTGGAATAAATTATTTGACCATTTTGCTCCACCGTACATATGTACATACCTTGAGTCCAATCGGAAGTAGTAATGCTTCTTTCTTCAAATTGATATTCCTCTTTCATGACTACTCTACCATTCACATCCTGTATTTTTAACACCGCTGATCCACTCCCTTCCACTATAAGTGAAAATTGTTCATTAAAAGGATTGGGGAATGTTTTTCCGGCTGTAGTTGACTGTTTCCCATTACCTGCGGTATAGATTTGATTAGGTGAAGGAATATGATCGCTATCCTCTCCTATCATACGTAAAGGACTAGGGGTACAACCTTCAAAGTAGTATAAATTATACACCAGATTATTATCCCCTATATAGAATAAATGAGGTGCCTTGAATACTAAGCTGCGACCGGCTAGATCACCAAAAGACTGGGTAGCGGGTACATTCCCCCACTGATTAGTAGAGAAATTCACCACAAAATGTTGGTACACCCGATTATCATAACCGGTATAGTATAGAGTACCGGATGCGGTATTAATAGTGAAGCGTCCATCGCATCCGCGAGCACTCGGAATCTGAACCGATATAGGAGCATCATACCCGGTAGCATTCTTTTTACATACATAAATCCCCCCATCACACTGAGCAAAATACACATTACCTGCTGCGTCAAATTGGATGTCCGTGTAGCAGTTGATCGTATACAAGGACGTCAATGGAATACCTTTATTAAATTGATTATTATCACTTAATTCTTTATAATAAAGAGCACTTTCCGTAGTATTCACATAAAACACTCGACCACTGTTAATACCTATATCGTACTTAGTTAGGAAATTCACATAGATTTTAGAAATTGAGCTTGGTGTTACCGGGTCCCATGAATAAATAAAATTATCAATACTGTTATGGTAAACTACCTTAGCTGTATTTAATGTGCCTGCCGGGTCTACTTTAATCAAATCCGCATTAAGTCCACCAAATACAGGCAAATCAGACGTGGCTGTTAATCTGCGAATGTTGTTCGAGACATCCACATAATACAATCCAAAAGCCGTTCCCGGTGCTGTAGCGACAGCATTGGTCCCGCTACGAACGCCATTATTAGGCTGAGGGAATACCGGGCTTGGCAGCCATTTGGACACTGTAGGTTCAAATCGATAATAGAATATACCGGTAGCACCACTTACTCTGTCTTGTCCTGCAAAATAGACATTCAGGTTATCCGTAACACTTAAATTACTTATCACATTCCAGTTGTTTACATCGCTCAGCACACCGCTATTCCAGCCGGCACTGGTTACACTTGGGCCACCCATCACTATGGTGCTATTCGTAAAATCCGAACTACATTGTCTATTATCCGTAATAAACAACCGTACTTGATACGTACCCGGGCTTGCCGTAAACGTATTTCCGGGGGTGAATACATCGGTGGTGGCACTTGACCAAGAACCACCATTCACTGTTTGCCAAGTAATAGTAGCCGGTAAGGATTGTACGAGCACCACCGGTTCTAAGGTAATGGAAGGTAAACAAGAGGTTACTTGCGGATTCAAACGTACGTCTAATGGACCATTAGGAACGACGGAGAGCTGTATGGGACTACTCACCGTATTACAAGCACGTATCACCACCTGACCTTGACCACCCGGTATAGTTCCATTATTTTTAATGTAACTATCCATGGTAAGACTATTCAAAAAGGCATTCGTGTATGTAAATTGTTGTAGACCACCTACTGAGGCAACAGAAGTTGCAGGTGCGTTAAAGGTTCTCCATCCCGGGGGTAAAGTCCAAGTATATTGCAAGTCCGGAATATTATTATATTGAGGTACGGAGAGTTGATACCCGCTTTGATAAGCTTTGGGACACGAAGGCAGAAGGGAGACTGAAGTACCATTATTTATCCCATCTATTCTTATTTCAGCCGGCTGCAACGCAAATGGATTCGCAACTGTAATGGGGAAAGAGAAAACATGCGATCGACACGCTGTAGCTAAGGTACATGTCAATACCCAAGTACCCGGACGATCTAAATAAGAAATATAAACGTTATTAGAGTTTCTATTTCCGTTAATCAAAGCGTTTTTTTCTGTTCCTAATGGATCGGTTAATCTCCAGTTGAATAAGAAACCGGAAGTACTTAGAGTTGTTCCACTTTCACGAATTTCAAAATTACCACCGGAAGAACATGTAGGTAAATTTGTAGGATTGTTTATTTGAATATCATTAGGATTAAAGGTTCGTTGCGTGTTTAATGTTTTATAATCAGTATAATCACATCTTCCAAACAAACCTCTTCTACTAATTTTATAATCAATCACATTGTAATATCTATTACCAAAATATACTTCCACACTTCTAGGTAAAGCCTCTGTTTTTTTACTTGGCAGGATGGATGTTTTTACACTTTGTGAAAATCCGGGTTGGTTATAATAAAAGGTCACTTCATCATTATCCAATCCAATCGTTTTAAAATAAATTCGTGTAGGATAATAGTTTTCGATTAATGTAATATCACTTGCACTTAAATCTCGTTTAATTACAAAATCTCTAGCGTATGTTCTAGCATCAGTGCCGTTAATTTTAGTTAATGCATTTCCCGTATTGGTACTCCAATCTACATAATCAAACCTATAAGGGAATCCGATACTGGCAGATGAAGTGTACGTGTAATAATTCCCGGGACAAATATTTTGTTGACCGGAAACAGAGGGGTTCCCAAGACAAACTTGCCCAAAGGAATAATAAGAAGTAAGCAACAATAGTTGTACTAAGAGTACTAGTTTTTTCATAAAAGTATGGTTTAAAAAATAGCATGGTTTAAAAATAGTATGGTTTAAAAATACTATTCATATTCAAAGATATGAATCGATATTTGGAATTAAAAATAGAAATTATCACTCCTTTGTTTCATCATATTCTTTCCAAAATAAATACTAAAAACACACGAAGAATTTATTAACTAAAGTTTGAGATTAATTTAAGAAATTTGATTTCGGATTTATTTACCGTCAAGTATAGATAAACATATGTCCACTTATAAAATGATCGTCTTGGATATGGACGATACCCTCCTTACCGATCATCACACCATTTCCGATCGAAACAAACAAGCTCTGCTAGCCGCGCAAGAAAAGGGCATTTATGTTGTCTTAGCCAGTGGCCGCCCCACTCCTGCCATGACGACCTATGCGAAGGATTTACAGTTAGACGAATATAAATCTCATATCATCTCTTTTAATGGTGCCGTGATAACAGATATGCACTCCGGTGAAGACTGGTTTACACAAAGTTTATCAGTGGAAGATATACATCAACTATACGATTACAGTAAAGAATTTAAAGTTGACATCATTACTTACTTGGACGGTCAAATCATTTCTGAACGTGATTCCAATTACATAGGAGTAGAAAAAAAGATAACGGGAATGCCTTTAAAGAAGGTGAGTAACTTTAAAACTGCGGTAGACCGTTCCGCTATTAAGTGTATACTTTTGGAAGAGCCAAACTACTTAAAAGAAGTAGAAGCTGAGTTAAAAAAACTATTACCTCATAAAAGCATCGCCACCTCCAAACCCTTCTTTTTAGAGGTAACTCAGCATGGAATTGATAAAGCAGCGAGTCTGGATAAGCTTGCTAAATCACTACACATTTCACCATCAGAAATTATAGCCGTTGGGAATGCAGGGAACGATTTATCCATGGTTCAATATGCAGGTATGGGCGTATGGGTAGACAACGTAACACCGGAATTACGACACCTAGCCGACCTGATAGTCGCCAGTAACAACGATGACGGCGTAGCGGAGGTGGTAGAAAAATTCCTACTATAACTAGTAATAATTCTATACTTTCATTTCTTTTCTACATTTGTTATAAAAATATTACAACGCACATGAGTTGTAAAGAGTTCTTTCTAAATTGAAAGTACCCTTTTATTACCTGCGTATTGACCCACGCAGTATCAACTTATGAGTATTGAAAACAATCTGATGTATGAGACAGATCAGGACGAGTATGTCTCAGCGGAAACGCAATCGCGTTTTAAGTTCCTCAACAATTCTACCTCCAAAGAAGGCCTAAAATCATATCTTGGTAGTGACTTACTATCAGGCTTTATCGTAGCCTTAGTAGCACTTCCATTAAATATTGGTATTGCCTATGCTAGCGGTTTCCCCGCTCTTTCCGGTATTTACACTACGCTTATCGGTGGGCTTATTATCTCCTTTATTGCCGGCACTCACTTAGATATCAAAGGAACTTCCAGTGGTTTATATTTTATCATAGCTACTGCAGTACACTATTTTGCTACTCAGTACGGACCTGATGGGGCCATATCTTTTGTACTTGCTTGCTTGTTTGGAGCCGCCTGTATTCAGTTGTTATTTGCCATTGCCCGCTTAGGATTCATAGGTGACATCTTTCCTTCTTCAGCCATCCTTGGAATGATGGCCAGTTTTGGATTAATGTTAGCCTTAAAGCAAGTATATATATTCTTAGGCTCCAATGTAGAGTCTAAAGGAACCGTTGAATTAATCACCCATCTTCCCAAAGCACTTCAAACGCTTACTATGCCGGTAACCATTATCGGGATAGTATCCTTGTTAATCATGATACTTTGCGGATATCTTCCGGATTCATTAAAGTATAAAATACCGGGACCTCTAATTGTATTAATTGTTACCATACCGCTTTCCCTTTGGCTGGAAATCCCTGCCTTAGATCAAAAAGCAGGTGGAGCATTTCTAGTGTCCATACCCGGAAACCTTTTAGAGGGAGTTATGTTTCCAAACTTCACTCATTTTCTTACTCCTGAATCATTAGGCTTTGTCTTCTTAATTGCTTTCGCAGGCTCCGTAGAAACCATCACCAGTTCTAAAGCCTTAGAGATGGCGGATCCTTTAAAAAGAAAAACCAGATTAAACAAAGACTTATTTGCGATTGGGATTGGCAATATCATTCTATCTTCCATAGGTGGCTTACCTATGACTTCCGATGCAAAGAGAGGTATGATTAACGTTAACTTTGGTGCTAAAACAGCTTGGTCAAATGTATTTCATGCAGCCTTTCTTTTATTGATTGTGGTAGCAGCCGGACCATTAATCAAATATGTACCATTGTCGGCCTTCGCAGGTATTTTAATTTATTTCTCGTACAAATTAATTTCTCCCAAACAAATTTCATCCACTTACAATGTGGGTAAAGAACAATTGATTGTATTCCTAGCTACATTGGTTACTTGTATGTTTACCAACCTTGTTATTGGTTTAATTGTTGGGATTATTTTAGAACTAATTATTTATCTATCTCTTGGAATTAAAATTCAAGAGATGTTTAAAGGGAACTATAAAGTATCTGAGTTAAAAGATCATAAATACAGAATCATGGTTTCCAATGCTGCCATATTCAGTAACTTCTATTCTTTCAAAAAGATATCGGAAACGCTTCCTCCGGATGCGCGCTTGATGATTAATTTTGCGGACTCCAAATTAATTGACCACACCTTCATTACCCAGCTTAACTTCTTCGAAGAAAAATTAGTGAGCCAAGGAGGAAGTCTGGAATTAGAGGGATTGGATTACCACTTTAACTTAGGTGATCACCCACTGGCTTCTCGCCGTATTATCGATTTACCGTTGCAATTAAAGCCACGCCAAGAATCGCTGATGCAATATGCGGTAGAGAAATCGTGGAAGTTTGATGCTCGAAGCTTAAGTAACGTTTCTAAGTACGAACAATTCATGGCTACCAAGCACATGAAAATTGTAGCGTTAGAAAATGTCATGACTGGAATTTACCGTTCTGTTCATTTTGAAATCAGTGACCCTATTGTACACCACACCTTTAATCATCGAGTACAAAAACTTAAAATGACAGCCGCATTTGTGTCTGTAGAAGGTTTACCTATTCCGGATTTCATCTTAGAACCGGATGGCTTTACCGATGACTTTGCTCACGACCCAACTTTTAAATTACAGGACATCAACTTCGAACAACATAGTACTTTCTCTTTCTATTACTTACTAACAGGTACAGATGAAAATAAAATTCGAAACTTCTTCAGCCCTGATTTAATTAAGTTATTTGAACGTAACAAAGGGTACAGAGTAGAATGTCACAACAACAGTTTATTTATCTATACCAAAGCGCGCCGTATCAAACCGGAACATATGGATACTCTATATGAGTTCCTGCAAGCACTGATTGACATCTTGATGCAAAAAGTTTACAAATCGCATCCATCGAATTACATACCATAATAAAAAAGGGGAGTGAACCTTCACTCCCTTTTTTATTACTTACTTCCATCTACCTTCTCTGCGCTACTTCCATTTTTTTATAATCACACCTACCTACATATCTATTCTATCAAGAATAACTCATCTATTAGTAGTGTACCTCCAAAATCCTACATGGTGTTATTATATTTCGAGAACTAGATTCGCCCATTAACTTTAACACTACAACCAAACAACTTATAATGGAGGTTAGATTATACTTAATCAGCATTATAATTCTGTTCGTAGGGATATAAAAAAAGGGAGTAACAAGTACTCCCTTTTTCATAGTAAAACGCCTTGCCTTAAAAATATTATTTCGTCATAAAGTTTGGATAGGCTTCCATATAGTGTTCTTTGGCATCCAATCCATAGATTTCTTCTTCTAAATCTACACGTAATCCTAATGTCACTTTTATAATAAAGAACACGATGAAGGAAAGTAGGAAAGCCGCAGCTCCGCAAGCTCCAATACCAATCAACTGAGCTATTACTTGATCTACGCCTCTGGACATACCAAATAATCCCACAGCTAAGGTACCCCAAACACCACACACTAAGTGTACAGATAAGGCACCTACCGGATCATCAATTTTCACTTTATCAAAGAACATTACCGACAATACTACTAATATACCACTCACAATACCTATAAATATAGAGTCAACAATTCCCATTTGATCAGCACCGGCGGTAATACCTACCAAGCCTGCTAAGATACCATTCAACACCATGGTTAAGTCAAAACTTTTATTGACCATAAAGATAGTGATAGTAGCCGCTAAAGCTCCGCCCGATGCAGAAAGACACGTAGTTACTAATACACGAGATACTAAGCCCGGATCTGCAGATAACACAGAACCACCGTTAAATCCAAACCATCCTAACCAAAGCATGAAAGTACCAATTACGGCACTTGTCATGTTGTGACCTTGAATTGGTTTAATTCTTCCTTTGTCATATTTACCATGACGAGCACCAAGTAATAATACACCTGCTAAGGCCGCCCAACCACCTACAGAGTGTACCAATGTAGAACCGGCAAAATCTTTAAAGTCCAACGTATTTAACCAACCATATCCCCATTTCCAACTTCCAATGATAGGATATATAAATGCGGTAAACACCAAACTGAATATAATAAAAGATACCAACTTGATTCTTTCAGCAACAGCACCGGATACGATGGTTGCTGCAGTGGCAGCGAACATCGCTTGGAATAAGAAATCTGTCCAATAGGTCATTCCGGCATTGTATTCAACCGTCTCACCATTTTCCGGCATATTTAATCCCACACCATTCATTCCTAGAAACTCCATAGACCCCTGCTCAAAGCCCGGATACATCAAACTAAATCCAATCAAGGCGTGTGTTAACATACCTATAGCGGGTATGATAGAATTTTTAAACAAAACATTCGTTGTGTTTTTGGCTTGTGTTAAACCGGACTCAAGTGTAGCAAAGCCCAAGTGCATAATAAAGACTAGAGCGGTAGCCACCATCATCCAGGTGTTATTGGAAACGAAGTTAGAATTAGCAATGGAAGTATTGGTCATAGCTAATTCAGTTCTTGTTTTGTACATCATGTCATTTGTGGCATGAATGGAATCTTTTAAGGCAGCTTGGACAGAGGTTAAGCTATCCAAGTAAAACTGCTGCTTAGCAAGCAACAGTGAATCGAAGGCTTCTTGCGATAATAAATCTGGCATAATTTGTTCGTTTTAGGTTATATAAATTAAGTTAAAAGGGTCCCTATCCATCCACTACATCTCTGTAATGGTGTTGCTGTTGTTTTGGTAAAGAAGAGGTTTGTCGGCTTACTTAAATACTTATTCGAGTATGTGACAATACATCCTTTACAAAAATCTTCCCATCTCCGGCGACACCGGTATGGGCTGCTTTTTTGATCGTGGCTACAACTTCATCCACATCAACATCTGGTACGGTAATTTCAATTTTGCGGCGGGAGATTGCACTAGCATCTAAAATAGATGCTCCTCGGTAAGAGCCTTTCTGCTCTTTGGTGAAGGTCACACCTTTTACATCATAAAAAACAAAGAACTCTACACCTATGGCGTTCAAGGCCTCTTGGACATCGTCGAACTTCGACGCGCGAATAATCGCCGTTACTTCTCTCATCATAGGAAATCGAAACTTTAAATGTAATTACTACTGCTTCGACTAATATACACTTCTTGTACATACAACACAATCAAAATTGTACGTACAACTTATTTTCATTTTTTTGCCAAGTAAAAAATTAGAATAATACTACTTTGAATACCTCCATGGAATATTTTCGACCAATGCAATGTGCATAAGTACACGAAAATGGCTAACTTTAGCGCATGCGAAATATTAAACACCATGCTTTAATCATTACATGTAACGATTTAAAGGTTACTGAAACGATTCGAAGCAAAGCATTAGAATTTTACAAGTTGAATATGGAAGCTAGCCATAGTGATAAATTGATCAGTCCAATCATGGAAAGTCTAATTAATCACTATTACACTTTTACTTTAATCCCGGATGGTAGTAAGGAAGGATATGACGCATCTGACGATAACGACGTGATTCGCAATAAGATGGTAGAATTTTTAACCCCACTTTCGTCTTCAGCTGATTACCACTTAAGTTTTGTTGAAATTGAATTTGGTGCTGACGACAACAAAAAAGCTATTTTAAACTAGTGTTTTAATCTCCTCTTTTTAATCATTCCCCCTTTAGTATCTTTAATACTGTGCATTACAATAAAAGCATTGGGGTCTATACGCTCTATTTCCTCATTTAATCGACTCACTTCCAAGCGAGTAATTACGGTAAAAATAATTTTAACATCATCTCCGGTTTCCCCTCTTTTACCAAACCCTCTTTCTCCTTTATATAAGGTCACTCCTCTTCCCATTTCCATGGTAATCATCTGACGAATTTCTTCCACCTTGGCAGAGATAACCGTTACCCCGGTATATTCTTCAATCCCTTCAATAATAAAGTCTAAGGTTTTTGAAGCGGCCAAATAAGTTAAGATGGAGTAAAGTGCAGTTTCTAATGTCAAGAAATAGGCTGCTACAGAGAAGAGAATAATATTAAATATCAATATAAAATCACCGATGGTGATACCTAACTTTTTACTTATTGCAATAGCTAAAACCTCGGTACCATCAATTACGGCACCACCTCTGACAGATAGTCCAATACCCGCCCCCAAAAAGAATCCGCCGAAAACAGCTACCAGTAACTTATCATGCGTAATCTCCTGATACGGTATAAATGTCACTGCTGCCGATAAGGCTATAATGGCTATACCGGTTTTGATCGCAAACTCTTTACCTATTGACTTCCAACCCATAATGATAAATGGGATGTTAACAATAATAATCATTACCGGTAAACTCACCGGTGTTAATTCAGAGATTAACAAAGAGATACCCGTAGCTCCACCATCAATAAACTGATTAGGGATTAAAAAGCTTTTCAACCCAAACGCGGCTGATAAAACTCCTAAGGAAATCAATATAGTATCAATAATTAATTGTCTTAACGCTATTCGAAAAGTGTAAAAAAGCTTCGCTTCTTCATACCAAGAATAGGATTCTATCTTAGTAGAAATTCTATTCTTTGGCTTTACTAAAGCATGCACTATTATTTTATTGAATAAGCCTTTCATTGACCGCTATTGAAGTGTATTAATCCTACTAAATTAACTATTGATTTGGTATTCTTTCTATTTATTTCTGGTGATACCTTACTCCATCTGATTAAAACTCTCAAGTTCAACATACTATCAATCACCTAAGTTCCGTTTTATGGAAGCTATGAATTCAATGTATTATTATTAATTTTGATGAATGAATCTTCTTTTTAAATATCTGTGCATCCCCATTTTTCTGGCAAGTAGTGCTATTTCTTATGCCCAAACAGATACAACCACTAAAAAGCCTAAGTTCTATATCCTTGAAACAGACACTGTTCCTAACCTTCTATTAAAACCGGATACCACCAATAAAAAGAAGAACAAAAAGGTTAAGGTTAAGAAAAACACTTTCTACGGTTATAAATGCAAAAAAGCATTTGTTAAAACGCTGAATGGACAAAGCGTTATCATAGAAACATTTTATGTTTTAAAGGAATGGAAAGATCCTAGTCCTTATCTACAAAATGTGTACGTATGGGACATGATGAATGGCGTGGTCAAGAAGATGGATAAGAAGGAAGTGGCGAACCAACCCCAATACCGTATTTTACATGGACCCTACAAAAAAGAAGTGAACGGTAACATTACCGAAATCGGTGCTTTTTATATAGGTGGTAAACACGCCCGTTGGGAATTATATGATAAAAATTTCACACTGACGGATAAAACAAAATATTATAAAGGTTGGCCTAAAGAAGCTAAGATTAGCTATTACGATAATGAGCAAACTAAAATAAAAGAAGTAATACCCTACGAATACGGATTGCTACAAGGTGATTACTACTTATTTACAGAAGATGGCAACATATTAACGAAAGGACAATATGACAATGGCGCTAAAGTAGGCGTTTGGGTAGATTACTTTCCTAACACTACGAAACGTCAGAGAGAGACCAAATACCCTGATACCGCCTATGACAAGGACACCCCACCGGTAGTTCAAAAAGAATGGGATGAAAAAGGCAGGGTTATAATTGTTAATGGAGAAAAAGTAGACCCTAATAGTAAAGATGTTAAGGATGACCCAATTAAAAATCGTTTAAAACGTAAACGATAGTCTGCCAATCCAATAAGCCAAGCCTTGTGAAAGTGGTTTATTAACCTATACTTTTTTGTATATTTGGTCCTTCTATTTACTCAAAATTCAACATTCGGAGCGTCATGACCCAAACGACAGAATTTGCGTCTTGGAAAAAACTTCAAGACCACTTTAACAAAATTTCTCCGCTTCACATGCGTGAGATGTTCCAAAACGATTCTCAAAGATTTCAAAAATACAGCATCCAGTTTGAAGACATATTAGTTGATTATTCTAAAAACAGAATAACCGATGAAACAATGTCGCTATTAATTGCTTTAGCAGAAGAAGCAAACGTAACTGGCGCTATTTCCTCTATGTTCAGTGGAGAGAAAATTAATAACACAGAAAAACGCTCGGTGCTACACGTAGCATTACGTAACCGTAGTAACACACCTATTTTATCGGATGGTAAAGATGTAATGCCGGAAGTCAACGCTGTACTACAAAAGATGAAAAGCTTTTGTGAAAAAGTACGCAGCGGCGAATGGAAAGGCTATACAGGGAAATCCATCACCGACATCGTGAACATCGGTATCGGCGGATCTGATTTAGGACCATTAATGGTAACAGAAGCATTGAAACCATTTGGCGGTAAATTAAAAGTGCATTTTGTTTCTAACGTGGATGGCACTCACATAGCTGAAACGTTGAAAAACTTAAATGCAGAAACTACGCTATTCATCATTGCATCCAAAACATTTACTACTCAAGAAACCATCACCAATGCTTTATCTGCTAAAGATTGGTTCTTGAAACATGCTTCAGATGCATCAGCCGTAGCCAAACACTTTGTAGCATTATCTACGAATGCGAAAGAAGTAGCTGCGTTTGGTATAGACACCAACAACATGTTTGAGTTTTGGGACTGGGTAGGTGGCCGTTATTCTTTATGGTCCGCTATTGGTTTATCTATCGCATTGTACATAGGCTTCGATAACTTTGAACAGTTATTATCCGGTGCTCATGCCATGGACAACCATTTCAAGACTACACCATTTGCTAAAAACATTCCGGTAACATTAGCTTTACTTGGTGTTTGGTATAACAATTTCTTCGGAGCAGAGTCGCACGCGATTCTTCCATATGATCAATACATGCACCGCTTCGCTGCCTACTTCCAACAAGGAGATATGGAAAGTAATGGTAAAGGTGTAACCAAAGAAGGTAAAAAAATCCAAGGGTACTCTACAGGCCCTATCATCTGGGGAGAACCGGGAACGAATGGGCAACATGCCTTTTATCAATTGATTCACCAAGGAACTAAATTAATCCCTTGTGATTTCTTAGCACCGGTAAAATCTCATAATCCATTATCTGACCATCATCCTAAATTACTTGCTAACTTCTTCGCACAAACAGAAGCCTTAATGAAGGGTAAAACATCTGCTGAAGCAAATGCTGAATTAGTGAAAGCAGGTAAACAAGGTGAAGAATTAGAATTATTAACCGTTCATAAAGTATTTGAAGGAAACAGACCTACCAACTCTATCTTCTTCAAACAACTTAATCCATTTACCTTAGGCGCTCTAGTAGCGATGTACGAACATAAAATTTATGTACAAAGTGTAATTTGGCAGATCAATGCCTTTGACCAATGGGGTGTAGAATTAGGTAAACAATTAGCCAATGCGATCCTTCCGGAATTAAAAGATAATACGCCGGTAACTTCGCATGATAGCTCTACCAATGGTTTAATTAACTTCTACAAAAGTAATCGATAAACATTCTAACGGGACTGTTCTGCAGTCCCGTTAATTTTCACATGGATAAAAACCAGCTACTTTTAGACTTACAAAAAATCCAATCGATTGCTGCCGCAAGTAAATGGACTCGATTGTTTCATAATCCATTTCGTTACATCAATGCTATCGGGTTTAGACTATTCATTTACCCTTTTACACATAAAGAAAAACGTCTAGGGTCTAAAGTTTTTTGGGGAAAGGAAATGTTAATTACCCTACCCTCTGCTACCGACATCTATTTACTGAAAGGAAAAACCCACACTTCTGAAATTAGATTAGTACGTTTCTTAATAAACAACTTATCCAATTCATCTACTTTTTTAGACATCGGGGCACACTACGGATATTATTCTATGCTAGTAGCTGAATTAACCCAAGGGAATATCCGCTGTATTGAAGCCTCTAATGATTCCTACGATGTATTGCTGGAGAATATTAAAGACAATCCGTCTACCAAGGCTACACATTGTGCAGTGAGCGACATCAATGAGGATATTACTTTCTATGAATTCGACTCTCAATATTCTGAATATAGTGCTACAGATGTATCTCAATTCGAAAATGAAGATTGGTATAAGAATCATCCGCCTAAAAAAATCGTTATCCCCGGCACCACGATAGATCATTTTCTTTATTCCAATTCATTCTTTCCGGAATTTATTAAAATGGATGTAGAAGGAGCTGAATTCAAAGCTATCAAAGGAGGACAGAAATTCTTTCAAGAATATTCTCCTGTTTTAGTAATGGAATATTTAGCTCCGGAAAGACAAAATACGGCTCACCAAAATGCAGTAGAATTATTAAGAAGTTGGGGATACCAAAGTTATTCCATCCAAAACGATGGAACTTTAAAACCTGAATCTAATTTGGATGACTATCTAAAACGAGCCGATTTAGACTCGGATAACATTGTATTAAAAAAATAAGCCTTAGACTAATACTCATCTAAGGCTTCATTATAAATCTAAATAAAACAACAACTTACTTTTTCCATTTGATACCACAGCCTATAGCTTTGGTAGTCGTTACAGGGACTTCTTTCCCTGCTAATAAAGCATCAACTGCTTGTTCCACATATTTCTCTTTAGCAGCAGTCGCATCATCCGTATTATCATCAATAGCTCCTATATATTTTACTACTAAATCTGTATTTACTTTTTGCAACACAAATACATGAGGTGTTTTAGTAGCTCCATATGCTTTTGCTATATCTTGTGTTTCATCTACTAAATAAGGAAAAGTAAATCCTTTACTCTTCGCTCTCTTTTTCATGTTATCAAAATTATCATCCGGATATTGTGTTGCATCATTTGAGTTGATAGCAATTACCGGATAACCTAACTTTTGATATTTATTGTTTAAGGCAATGATACGATCTTCGTATTTCACTGCATACGGACAATGATTACAAGTGAACACTACAATAAAACCTTTAGCATCATTTTTACTAGCTAAAGAAACCATTTTATCATCAATGTTTTTTAAGTTGAAATCGCGCGCTTTATCACCTACTTGATACCCACCTTCCATGACAAATGATGCCAACAATAAGACTACTGCTCCTACAAGAAATTTGATACTCTTTTTCATTCGATTAATTATTTAATATTTGTTGTAATTTTTTGGTTTAATTCACTCTGATTTAAAGCTCCGTTATGGAATAACACTTTTTTACCCCCTTGATAAAACACGGTTACAGGTATTGCCCCATCCCATGTAGTATCAATTTGATTAATCCATTTATTTGCATCGGTATCACTCAATTGATACACTTCGTTTTTTAAATTCTTCTTCGTTACAAAAGCCTCTACTTTGGCCGACTCCGAAAGGAAATCTAAATTGACTAAAAGTATTTTCACCTTTTTATCAGAATAAACTTTTTTAGCTTCTTCGAAGTAGGGTAATTCCTCAATACACGGGCGACACCATGTAGCCCAGAAGTTGACTATATATAAGGTATCATTTTCAGGTCGAGAAACTTTATGAACCAATTGCTCTGCTGATATTTTATTTACTAAAGTCATTTCCTTGATGGAGAAATGCCAACTAAACAATGCAAAAGGAATAAGAAACAAAATTGCTTTCATGAGAAAATACGAACTAACAACGTAGAATAACTTATTAAAGTATATTCCATTTGATTTAGTAGAAACAAAAAAGCCAAGCAAATAGTTGCTTGGCTTTTAATATTATTAGAATTTTTCTCCGCCTTCATAATCACCCGGTCGACCAAATGTGGCTTTCCAGCGATCTTTCCATGTTTTAGCATGTACTAAATCCTTCATCCAATCTACATACTCATGAAAAACAAGATAAACAGGATTAAGTGAGCGAATAGGTTGTTTCACCCCGAAAACCGGACGTTCTGTTGGTTCTTGATAAGTACCAAACAAACGATCCCAAATGATAAACGTGGAGCCATAATTTTTATCAATGAAGGCTTCGTTTTTGCCATGATGTACACGGTGGTTAGTAGGTGTCACAAAGAACCACTCAAACCAAGCCGGTAACTTTTTAATTACTTCCGTATGTTGCCAAAACTGATACAACACCGCAATTTGGTGAGCTAAGAAAAACTGTAAAGGATCAAATCCCACTAATACAACAGGTAAAAAGAATACTAGTTTCACTTGATCTACCCAGCATAATCGGAAGGATACGGTAAGATTATAATATTCAGAAGAGTGATGAGTAATATGTGATGCCCACCAGAATCGTTGCTCATGAGCTACGCGGTGTGCCCAATATCTCCAGAAGTCATAGAATGCAAAACAAAGAATAAAAGACCACCAAGAGGGAGCCATGACCATTTGAGGAGGACATAAATAATAATATACTGCCCATACCAATTTGAATGTATATAAAGATAAGAGGAACGACACTAATAAATAACCGGCTCCTACTAATATGGAAGACCATAGTACTTTATTATCATATGAATTCATGTTTTTGTGTTTTGTATAATAGTACTCTAACAAAACAAAAAACAACATTACCGGTGATGCATAAACTAATAACTGAGGAGCCGATTTATACTGACTCATCATTTGTTCAAAAGTTAATTTACCCGTCGTAAAATCCCAATTCATATGATCTAACTCATTAGTATTATCTATCAAAGATATTAATTTTTAAAAATAATTGCAGTCAATTCGATAGATACTTATACATCTTCAAAATGAATTGGGGATTCATTCCCCGTTATGGCGATTACATCATATCGTACCGGGCCTTCATACTTTTTATCAAGCACATAAAGAACTGCCGTTTTTTTAATCATGTTTAACTTTCTATCATTCACAAACTCCTCCGGATAACCAAAAGAGTTATTCTTTCGATATTTCACTTCTACAAAAACAATAAAAGGTTTCTTCCAACAGATGATATCGATTTCGCCTTTACCGTTTCGATAGTTTTTTTCCATTACATGATATCCCTTGGAAATTAAATAAGCGGCTGCTCTTTCTTCTGCTTGCGCCCCTTTAAGAAGATGCTCCATAAAAAAATCGTATATTTGTATCCATTAAAATTAGCTGATGTACAAACATACAAATAAAACTGTCTTACATGAAGATTTGGGTTTGATAGACTATGCTACCGCATGGGACTACCAAACCAAGATTTTTGACAGCGTTATTCATCAGAAATTGCAATTGCGCGACCTTCCGGAAGACCAACAAATAGGTCCTTCCAATTATATACTTACTTGCGAGCACCCGCACGTATATACCTTAGGTAAAAGCGGTGACAGAAACCATTTACTTATCTCAGAAGAAGGTCTAAAAGAAGCACAAGCCTCTTATTATGAAATAAATAGAGGTGGTGATATTACCTATCACGGCCCCGGTCAACTGGTAGTATACCCTATCTTTGATTTAGATAACTTCTTCACCGACATACATAAATACTTGAGATTCTTAGAAGAAGCCGTTATCTTAACATTGTACGACTTTGGTATAAAAGCCGGACGTGTAGACGGACTTACAGGAGTTTGGCTAGATGGTGACCAACCATTGAAAGCACGTAAAATTTGTGCCATGGGGGTCAAAGCTAGCCGTTGGGTAACCATGCATGGATTAGCGTTGAATGTACACGCCGATTTGAATTATTTTAAAAATATAGTCCCTTGTGGGATTGATGATAAAGCAGTGACTTCCCTACACTTGGAACTAAAAGAGCATACTCCTAAGTTAGAAGAAGTAAAGGTTAAATTATTACAACACATAGCTGAACTCTTTGAAATAACAAATATAGAAAGAGCCTTAAGAGCTACAGCTAACTGATTTATAATACATTATGAAGAAAGATATTCCATTTCCACCCGTTGAAGGGGTGTATTTAGTGGTGGCAGAAAATGAAGAAGGACAGTGGTATGTTTATTTAGTTAATGAGAACAACTTCATTTTAGAAAATGTAATGATCCATTCCAGAGGGTATGGAGAAAAAGATGGAGCACCACAACAAACATCTGTTTTGAGACACATGTTTACGGAAGTAGCTGCGAATGAATACATCTCTGTAGAAATGATTGACTCTTCCGTTTTTCACTTAAATAATGAATACTGGTTAAGTTATTTTGTCAATAACCAGGTGTATGATAAAAAATTCATCTTCCTACCGGACTCTATCATTAAAGAAAATATGAGTTTCATACCTGAAATAGGTTTAAAAGGCATTATTCACCGTTAATTTTCATGATTTTTTAAAGATAAAATTGAAACTAACCTATAGCTTTTTCGTATAAAGGTTTTGAATAGGTGTGTCCAATTGAAATCCGACCCTGATTTGAACCTTGGGAACACTATTTAATTACCGTTATTTTAAGCTATTTTAATATTATTTCAATAAATTGAATTCTAAATGAGTGTTGAGCAAACATCGGCGGCCGGCGAATCGAAAGATTTAGACTTTTTATTGAAGGTGGATCATTTATCTACCTACTTCAAGACCGAGTCCGGGATTGTAAAAGCCGTGGACGACGTCAGTTTTACATTACGAAAAGGGGAAACAATAGGCATTGTAGGTGAATCCGGATCGGGGAAATCCGTAACTGCCTTATCTCTCATGCGTCTAATACCTAACCCTCCGGGAAATATTGTTGGAGGTAGTCTCCTGTTCAATCATCCGGAAAAAGGGATTTTAGATTTAAGACATCTTTCCAAACAAGAGATGCAGCATGAACGTGGAAATTCTATTTCCATGATTTTCCAAGAACCCATGACTTCTCTGAATCCTGTATTTACCTGTGGTAATCAAGTGATGGAAACCATCATGTTACACCAAAATGTAAGTAAACAGGAAGCCTACAGAAGAACCATCGAATTATTTAAAAAAGTTGAGCTTCCTAATCCGGAACTCATTTTCAATAAATTTCCTCATCAAATATCGGGTGGACAAAAGCAACGTGTAATGATTGCCATGGCTATGTCTTGCAATCCATCCATATTGATTGCCGATGAGCCAACTACAGCATTAGACGTTACTGTTCAATCACGTATCCTTGATTTGATGCGCCAATTGAGAGATGAAAACAACATGTCCATCATGTTTATCACGCACGACTTAGGTGTAATCTCTGAAATTGCGGATCGCGTTATTGTCATGTACCACGGTAAAATAGTGGAACAAGGAACCGTATTTGAAATCTTCAACAATCCACAACACCCTTACACCAAAGGACTTTTAGCTTGTCGTCCTAAATTGGACATTCGCTTAAAAGTATTACCGGTAGTGAGTGATTTTATGGAGCGTGACCAAGAAGGTAATTTCATAGAAAAGAACTCTAAGTTTAACTCGTTAGGTCAAGCTATCTTATTCAACTATGTGACGGAGGATGATCTAGACGAGCGCAATGCTCAACTAGCTTTAAAAGAACCACAGTTACGTGTTAAAAATCTTAAAACATGGTTCCCTGTTAAAAAGGGATTGTTTGGAAAGATAACCGGTCATATCAAAGCGGTAGACGATGTCACTTTTGATGTTTACCCGGGCGAAACCATTGGTTTAGTGGGTGAATCCGGATGTGGTAAAACCACTTTAGGCCGAAGCATTCTACGCCTGATTGAACCTACGGAAGGCTCCATTGAATTTGAAGGAAAAGACATCACGCACATTAAAAGTGACGATTTAAGAAAACTTCGAAAAGACATACAAATCATTTTCCAAGATCCTTACTCCTCACTTAATCCTAAGATGACCATTGGCGAGGCTATTATTGAGCCTATGCGTGTCAACGGAATATTAAGTTCTGATTATGAGCGCAAAAACAAAGCTATAGAACTTTTAGAAAAAGTAGGTTTAAAGAAAATCCACTTCAATCGTTATCCACACGAGTTCTCCGGCGGACAAAGACAACGTATTTGTATTGCCAGAGCCTTGGCGCTCAACCCTAAATTTATCATTTGTGACGAGTCGGTATCCGCACTGGACGTTTCCGTACAAGCACAAGTGCTAAATCTTTTAAACCAATTGAAGGAAGAATTCAATTTTACCTATATCTTTATATCACACGACTTGTCGGTGGTGAAGTTTATGTCGGATCGAATTATTGTAATGAATAAAGGTAAAATCGAAGAGATGGGATATTCTGAAGATATTTACCGCGATCCTAAAACTGAGTACACAAAACGATTAATCAATTCTATACCAAAAGTAGATTTAGAGAATATCTTACGTACCTCCAAAGCCCGACAGTTGCAATTACGCAATAGTTAAGCCTACATGAGTAAAAAACCATCTACATCAAGCGGTAAAGGCCCGGATAATCTGGCCTTACGAGTGATTAAGTTTTTTGAAAACACATCTCAATATAGTTTCGGTTATAGAGAGTTAATTAAAAAACTCTCCATAACGAAAGAAAAAGATAAGAGTCGACTGAAAGAAGTTTTAGAAGCTTTAGTGAACAACGGTAAGCTTCACCGACTCCCAAGCGGTAGTTTCACCATCGCTAAGAAAGAAGAAATCCAAGATACCTATTCAGCAGATTCTAACGAAGAACCACGTTCACGTAAAGTAGTTGCCGGCCGTGTAGACTTTGTCAATCCACGATTTGCCTATGTGATTCCGGAAGCTACGGATGGTAAATCCCATTCCGATATTTGGATAAGCTCTGGTAATTTAGGTAATGCCTTAGACGGCGATTTAGTTAAAGTCTTTTTACACAAACAAGGACCAAGAGCTAAAAGTCCGGAAGGCGAAGTGATTGAAATCATCGAACGCCGACGCACCGAGTTTGTAGGTAAAATACAAGTAGGCGGTCGTCATGGATTCGTTGTGCCTGACAGCAGAAGAATGCACGTAGATATTTTTGTTCCACAAGAACATTTGAATGGTGCTAAAACCGGAGAGAAAGTGATCGTTAAGATTACCAAATGGCATGACGAGCGTGACAAGAATCCAACCGGTGAAGTAACTGAAATCTTAGGTGCTGCCGGTGAGAATGAAACCGAAATGCACGCCATCATGGCTGAGTTCGGTTTACCGTGGTCTTTTCCTGATACTGTCAACAGAGCTGCTAACGAAATCGCTCCTGAAATCACAGCCGCAGAAATTGCTAAACGCAGAGACTTCCGTAAAGTCACTACGTTCACCATTGACCCGGAAGATGCAAAAGATTTTGATGATGCCCTTTCTTTCTTACCATTAGAAAATGGTCGATATGAAATAGGCGTTCACATCGCTGATGTGTCACACTACGTAACACCAGGCTCTATACTTGATAGAGAAGCATACAACCGCGCTACCAGTGTGTACTTGGTAGATCGTTGCGTGCCTATGTTACCTGAAAAACTTTCCAACGAACTTTGTTCCCTTCGACCAAACGAAGACAAGCTGACCTTCTCAGCCGTTTTCGAAATTGATTCCGAAGGAAAAATATACAACGAATGGTTCGGCAGAACCATCATCCATTCTATTCGTCGCTTTACCTACGAAGAAGCGCAAGAAATTATTGAAACCGGTCACGGCGATTTAGCTTTTGAAATTCACACCATGAATGAGATAGCGAAGAAGATGCGTGCCGATCGTTTCCGTAAAGGTGCTATCAGTTTTGAAACCATTGAAGTTAAATTCAAATTGGATCCTAACGGTAAACCTTTAGCGGTGATTCCTAAAGTGCGTAAAGATGCACACAAAATGATTGAAGACTACATGTTATTGGCCAACCGTAAGGTAGCTGAGTTTGTACACTTCATGAAAAAAGGAAAAGAGAAGAACACCATGGTGTTCCGTATCCACGAACATCCGGATCCGGACAAATTAAAATCACTTGCCTTATTTGCTAAAAAATTCGGACACCGAGTAAGCTTGGAAGAAGAAGATAAAATTGCTCAAGAATTAAACAAATTGAGTGATGAAGTAGAAGGCAAACCGGAGCAAAACGTATTACAAAGTTTAGCTATTCGTACCATGTCTAAGGCTAAGTACAGTACCGAGCCTGAAATACACTTTGGTTTAGCATTCAAACATTACACCCACTTCACCTCCCCTATTCGTCGATATCCGGATGTGATGGCACATCGCTTACTTCAACATTACTTGGATGGAGGTGAGAGTGCCGACAGACACAAAGTAGAAGAGCAATGTGTGCAGTCATCACAAATGGAAAAACTAGCTGCGGAAGCAGAAAGAAGTTCTATTAAGTACAAACAGGTAGAGTTTATGCAATCTACCATTGGTGAAGAATTCGAAGGGATTGTTTCCGGAGTAACGGAGTTTGGTATGTTTGTCGAAATCATTGCGACCAAATGTGAAGGAATGGTTCGATTAGCAGATATCAGCGACGATTTCTACGAAGTAGATATGGAGAACTATCGAATCGTTGGGAAAAGAAATAAGCGAATGATTACTTTAGGAGACACCGTGTGGGTGAAAGTAAAAAACACCAGCTTAGAGAAAAGAGCTATTGATTTAGATTTATTAAGTAAAAGATAAAATTATGTTATTCAGCGTAGCGAAAGTATTAGAAGAGATTAATAAAGAAGCTGAAAAATATTCTTTTGGTGAAGAGCCTAAAGAATTATATGAACCTATCCGATACATGATGGATATGGGAGGAAAACGTTTACGTCCTCTCCTAACGGTATTGACCTATTACATCTTCAAAGAAGATTATCAAAAGACAATTAAAACCTCTTTAAATGTAGAAGTGTTTCACAACTTCACTTTAATGCATGATGATATCATGGACAAAGCTCCTTTGCGCAGAGGGAAGACTACGGTACATGAAAAATGGAATACCAATATTGCCATTCTTGCCGGCGATGTGATGTTTGTAAAGGCATATGAGTTGTTGGAAGAATGTCCGAAAGATCTGTTACCAGAAGCTTTAGAACTATTTAACGAAACCGCTATAGGAGTTTGTGAAGGTCAGCAGTGGGACATGAATTTTGAATCTCAAAAGAATGTCACGATAGATTCTTACATCAACATGATTCGACTGAAGACAGCTGTACTATTAGGTTACAGTATGGAGTTAGGTGGGTTATTATCAGGTGAAGACGAAAAGACCAGAAAAAAACTACGCGAATGTGGTACCCTAGCCGGTATCGGTTTCCAGTTAAAAGATGATTTACTGGATGTGTACGGCGATGCTGCTAAATTTGGCAAGCAAGTAGGCGGAGACATTATAGCGAATAAGAAAACCTATTTATTATTAAGAGCACTGGAAAAAGCAACCGGTAAATCGAAGAAAACTTTGGAAGATTTGCTGGATGGAAAACTTAAACTTTCAGATGCGGACAAAGTAAAACAAGTGACGGCTATCTATAATGAAGTAGGAATCAAAGAAGAAACAGAAGCTTTGATTAACGACTATTTCGAAAAAGCATTCACGGCTTTACAAGGTGTGGGAGGTTCTATTTATCGCAAACATTATCTAAAGGATTATTTACAAGCATTGATTAACCGTCAGCAGTAATCCATGGAGATTTACAAAATCATATTAGCCATTACCGTTTTGGCAAGTGTACTTTCGTTCAATAACAGTGACCGAATAGGGAAACTTTTGTTCATCCCTTATGTGGTGAAGCGAAAAAATGAATGGTACCGATTCATTACTTCCGGGTTTGTTCATGCCGATTTCCTACACTTGATCTTTAATATGTTATCCTTCTATTTCTTTGCCCCCTACATAGAAGGAGCCTTTAATTCGACTCAGTTTTTAGTACTTTATTTAGGTTCCATGATTATCGCTGATATTCCAACCTATTTTAAATACCAAGACAGTCCGGGATATGGAAGCTTAGGAGCATCGGGAGCGGTTTCCGCTATCGTGTTTAGTTACATCATGTTACGACCATTTGACACCTTATTAGTCTTTTTTATTCCTATGCCGGCCATTCTGTATGGAGTACTATTTCTAGCCTACTCCTACTATTTGGACAAAAAAGGACATGGAGTCATTAACCATTCCGCTCACTTCTATGGAGCAGTGACAGGTCTCATCTTCACCTTTGTCATCCACCCCTATAGTTTGACCAATTTTATCCAGCAAATTGCTGATAAACTGAGCTTCTAAAAAGTTTAATTTTTCGATAATTTAAACGAAAATTCATTCGGAATAGGATAATAAAAAGATTAACTTGCAAGAATTATTTAAATAGAATTTATATCATATTTTGACTGTATGGCACTTGGAGCACCGTTGGACCAACACACAACCGAATCAAATACTGATCTAGAAAATACCCAAGGGTATCAGACAGCTTTATATTCTTTGTTTGTGTTATTCTTTATGATGGGTTTTATCACCTGTTTGAATGACATTTTGTTACCCTACCTGAAAAAGGTATTCGATTTAAGTTATACTCAAGCATCATTGATTCAGTTTAGTTTCTTTAGTGCATATGGTATTATGTCAATCCCATCCAGTATGGTGATTCGTAAAATTGGTTATAAAGCAACGATGATTGCAGGTTTTTGTGTAGCAGCAGCCGGATGTTTATTATTCCTACCTGCGGTAATGTTCCACTCTTACATCATCTTCTTAGTTGCCTTATTTATCCTTGCCACCGGTATCGTATTATTACAAGTAGCAGGTAACCCTTATGTTTCTATCTTAGGAACTTCTGAAACAGCATCTGCTCGTTTAACATTAGCACAAGCATTAAACTCAGTAGGTACATTCGCTGCACCTTACTTTGGCTTATACTTCATCCTTTCCAAATTAAAAGAATCAACAGACGCATCAGCGGTTGAAGTTCCTTATATTGGATTAGCAGTTACTTTAGTTATCATTGCCTTCATCTTATCTAGAATTAAATTACCGGTAGTACAAACAGGTGGTAGCACTAGCGAAGGTGAAGAAGGTTCCGCATGGGATTACTCACACTTAATCTTCGGTGTTATCGGGATATTCATGTATGTAGGTGGTGAAGTTGCTATTGGTAGTTATTTAATCAACTACTTCGCTCAACCTGAAATTGCAGGCTTAACGGAAGAAACAGGTGCACCGTTTGTATCTTACTACTGGGGTGGCGCAATGGTTGGTCGTTTTGTTGGCACTTGGTTGTTAAGCCAATTCAAACCTAGTAAAGTTTTATTGACATTTGCATTACTTGCAGTTACAATGATCGCTATCTCGATTTCTACTACAGGTGCCATTGCTATGTGGAGTATCATCTTAGTTGGTTTCTTCAACTCGATTATGTTCCCTACCATCTTCACACTTGCTGTAAAAGGTTTAGGTAAACATACAGCACAAGCATCCGGTTTCTTATCTACAGCTATCATTGGTGGAGCATTCATTCCGTTGTTATTCGGTATGTGTGTAGACATGGTTAAAGAATCTACAGGTGATGAAGCTCACGGTTTACGTTTAGCATTCTTAATCCCTATTGTATGTTATGTATACATTGCATGGTACGGATTATCCGGTTCTAAAGTAAAAGGTGAAAATTAAGATTTATTCCATTTTCATATTAAAAAAGACTGATGAGTACTCATCAGTCTTTTTTTTGCCTTATGTATTATAGATTTATTAATAAAACCCCTATCACCATTACAATTAATACATAATGCATCCAATTGAATTATTTTTTCTCTTAAACATTTGTTAACACACAAAATCATTTAATCAACTAAAAGACAATCACATTATTTTTAAACATGCTATTTTAATAATAACAGAATATTACCCCGACACTTTAATTAAACAATTGGCTGACGATAGCATAACATTCCTGTAAATTCCGCTTAATACTCCCCTACTACTTTTGTGACATTCAAAAAACTAACAACAAGTAGTACATGTCAAACATACTTAAGAAGGTAATCGCCGGATTTATTTTACTCCAGCTTTTTCCTGCCTATTCCCAAACACTAGTGCAATACTGGAATTTTAATAATTCCACAGATGAAAGCACTTTATTAGCTCCCTCAACTACACTAGTTAATACCGCTTCCATCGTTCATACGACGAGTGGAACTAGCATCATTCAAACTACCTCTAACACCACAGGACAAGGGTTTGAAACCAATAATGAAAATGCTCGAAATAGTGATGCAGCAGGATCTCACCTACGATTAAACAACCCGATTGGGGCTACCTTAGATATCGCATTGCCTACAACAGGTTACCAACAAATCGTAGTAAAATATGTAGCCATGCGCTCTACCCAAGGTGCAGGAACTCAAACAGTAGAATATACTACCGACGGTAGTACTTACAACTCCTTTCAAACAGTTACCGTTGAAACCGTTCCTACGTTAACTACATTAGATTTTAGCAGCATCACGGCGGCAAATAACAATGCCAATTTCAAAATCAGAATTACCTTCACACAAGGTGGTGGCGGTACCGGAGGTAACAATCGTTTTGACAACTTAACTTTAGATGGTACTACTTTAGGCAATGATAACGTGGCTCCTACGGTAGCCTTTTCACCTGTCAACGCAAGTATCAACTTAGCTGTAAATACTACTATCTCTTTAACATTTTCAGAAGACATCCGCTTAGTTTCTGATGCAGCCATTACTAATGCGAATGCAGCTTCAGTCATTGAATTGAAAAAAGATAATGCAAGTGGAACTGATGTAACTTTCACTGCTACGATTAGTAACAAAGTAATCACTATTACTCCAAGTGCGGACTTACTACATAACACAACGTATTATGTAGCCTTAAAAGCGAACGCGGTAGAAGATGCGGCGAACAACGCCATTGACGCCATACAAAGTATTTCCTTCACAACTATTCCGGTACAAACTATTTTCCAAGCAGGTGATATAGTACCGGTAGCTTATCGTATGAGTTCTACAGGTGCAGGTGATGCGGTAGCATATTTAACTTTTGTTAATATTCTTCCCGGCACCTTAATCAATTTCACCGATACTAAATTCACTACCAACTCACCGGCTCAGTGTCCGGGTGGTTTAACATGGACCACGCCATCTACAGGTATTGCTGCAGGTTCTGTATTTATAGTTTCTACCGATGAAAAATTAGTCAATGTAGGCACCTTAACCGGTAGCTCTTTCGGATTAAGTTCCGGTGGTGATCAAGTAATCGTTTACACAGGTTCTAACACCAATCCAACTTATATTACTGCATTAAGTTCCAATGCTTGGTTAACTACCAACACTTCTTGTACCGGTAGCAGTTCTATGTTACCTACTGCATTAACGGATGGTACCAACGCGATTAGTTTAACTACCGCTCCGGATGCAACTTCCGGCAACATGGTAAATGCCTTTTATAACGGAACTCAAACCGGAACCATTGCGGAATTAAGAACAGCAATTTTAAATCCTGCTAACTGGGTAGGTGTTGCCGGTGGTACAGAACCACAAGTATGGCCTTCATGGGCTTTTCCGGGCCCTCCTACCGTAGTAGCTACTACAGTGTTGAACCAAACTCAATTACGAGTGGTATTCAACAGAGACATGGATGATGCGAGTGTAGCTAGTTTAGCAAACTTCACCGGCATAGCAGATTTAGCTTCTATTCAAGTAAGTAACAACGCCGATGTAAGAGACACGTTGATTCTAACGTTCTCTACTCCGTTTACTAAAGGCGTAGCACAAACATTAACCATTAATAATGTATTCGATAATGAGAATCGTTCCTTATTCACTCCATACATCTACACCTTTACTTACAACACTACTGTTAAATTTGACAAAACACATTTAATAGTAAATGAAGCAGCAGGTACTGTAGATATTAAATTAGTTATTACGAATCCATCTACAAGCTCTGTCGATTTGTTTATTATGCCTGCTACACACAATACAGCAAGTACATCGGATATCACATTTAGCAATCAAATAATTTCTTTAGGGTCTAACGAAACAAGTAAAATTATCACTGTTCCTATCGTAAATGATACCGAACAAGAAATGGATGAATACATCAACTTTCAATTAGTAAATCCTAATGGATGTGCTATTACAGGGAATAGCAATATTACTTTATTCATTAAAGACAATGATTTGGTTACTCCTACCGCAAGTGAAACTATTGAATTAGAGTTTGTATCTCGTTACACCGTAGCTAATCCGAACAACTTAGAAGGTATTGCTGAAATTGTAGCGTATGATCCTACGACCAAACGCTTGTACACCATGAGTACCGCTTTAGATCAATTAGACATAGTTAACTTCACTGACCCTACCAACCCTACAACCGTTTCTACGATCGACTTAACTACATACGGTTTAGGAACTACGAGTGTGGCGGTGAAAAATGGAATCGTAGCAGTGAACGTTACCGGTATGAACAACGAACAAGAAAATGGTACCGTTGTATTTTTTGACACCGACGGAACTTACCTAAACAAAGTGACCGTAGGTGCTTTACCGGACATGGTAACGTTTACTCCGAATGGACATTATGTGTTAACCGCCAATGAAGGACAACCAAGCAATGATTATTCGGTAGATCCGGAAGGTTCTATCAGTATCATCAACATCCAAGGGGGTATTGCGAACTTAACACAAAACAACGTAACTACGTTAGACTTTACCTCTTTCAATGCGAGCGAAGCTACTTTATTAAGCGCCGGTGTTCGTAAGACCAAAAGTACAAGTACACTTTCTCAAGATTTAGAACCGGAATACATCACGGTAAGCTCTGACTCTAAAAAAGCATGGGTGACGTTACAGGAGAACAACTCCGTAGCTGAAATCAATTTAGAGACCATGACCATCACTGCCATTAGATCTCTAGGATTAAAAGATTACTCTCAAGCTTTCAATGGATTTGATGCTTCCGATAACAACAGCGGAGTAGTTTTAGCTAACTGGCCTATCAAAGGTTTTTATATGCCGGATGCCATTGCTAACTATACCGTAGGAACGACCACTTATTTAATCACCGCTAACGAAGGGGATGAAAAAGAATATGCCAATCTAAATGAAAGAACAACGGTAGGTGCTGTTACATTAGACCCTACCGCTTTCCCTAATGGCGATGTATTAAAACAAAGTCACAACTTAGGTAGATTCCGTATTTCCAACTTACAAGGTGATACTGACATCGACGGTGATTACGATGAATTATATGCAGTAGGCGCACGCTCCTTCTCTATCTGGAATGCTAGTACGGGTGCATTAATCTACGACAGTGGTTCAGAGTTTGAACGCATCACGGAAGAAGATCCTTTAATGGGAACTATGTTCAATGCCGACAATACTAATAATACTTTCAAAACTAGAAGCCGTGCTAAAGGTCCGGAACCGGAAGGTGTAACTGTGGCTAAAATCGGCCCTAAAGTATTTGCGTTCATTACGCTAGAGCGTACCGGTGGTGTGATGGTATATGACATTACCGATCCTAGCAATGTAATATTCACGGATTACAAAAACACTCGTACTACGGATGTTTTCGGTGGTGATAACGGACCGGAAGGAATCATCTATATTGATGGAGCAACCAGTCCGGATGGAAACCATTACATCATTTCTGCGAATGAAATGACAGGTACTCTAGCCATCTTTAAAATCAAAAACACAGAAACGTTAATCACCACAGCGGTGAGAGATGCGCAACAACAAAATGCTATACATATGTATCCTAATCCGAATGCTACGAATACTGTTCACTTCTCTTCTGAAGCAAGTGGTTATGTAGTAAATAGTACAGGTGCTAAAGTAGCGCAGTTTGATAACAGCAATCAAGTATCTATTCAGGGATATGAAAAAGGGATTTACCTATTCATGTTCGATAATGGAACAACACAAAAATTAATAGTAGAATAGTTTAGAATAAGTAGTAATAGCCCAAAGGGAACTTCAGCAATGGAGTTCCCTTTTTTATTTTTTTACTCTCAGAACTAAGGCAATTGAATAATACTTGCTGCTACTACCTTCAAAGAGTTATCAAATTTCTTCCAAACTCTTAAATACTTAAATGTACCTTCTAGGGGCTCTCCCATCATTTTTCCTTTAGCAGTCATCGTAACAACTGAAAATGCTGTATCTCCCATTATTTTAATCTCCTCAATTTTTGTGGAAGCATCTTCTATGGTCATGGTTTTTGATCGGTGAGAATTCAAATCCATTTCTTTAGTTATTATTTGTCCATTGGGAACCACTGCCATTAAATCATCATGTAATAACTGATCTAATGCATCCACATCACTCGCCAGTTGAGCTGAAAAAAGTTTATTTTCAGCACTAACAACATTTTCTATAGTAATTTCCATTGCACTTATATTTGATATCTAATTTAGATTATCCACTCTGCAGATTAAAATATTTTATCGAAAACCTTGCTTTCATATTCTATCGATATTGTTACTTGCATCAGGTAGATATCATTTTCACTCTTGTAGAGGGAATGGTGTCTTTTCAGCAAAAGGAACTAGCACCTTCCCAATCTCGATGAGTTTGAAATCATCATATCTTTTCCCTACAACCTGAATCCCAATCGGCAATGATTCATTTGACAATGAAATGGGCATAGACAACACCGGACTTTCAGTCAGAGAAAAGGGAATAGTATAAGCTTGTGTTGCCATATAGTAATGAATATCTTCCTTATCTACTTCAAGCGGTGTATTGTAAATATTGAAATTACCGTACGATTTGCTTGGTGAATGGTGACTAAATGCTGTTACAGCACTAACAGGACAAATAAAAATATCATACTTATTAAGAAACACTTCCATCTTGGTGATCATAGAGTCTTGAATATTTATAGCCATCATATATTTTTCAACGGAAGTAGGTTGAACAATATTTTGGTGCATTGGTACATCTTTCAATACTCCTTTGGTAAAAGGAACTCCCATCCATTTTGCAAAATTCGATGTATTATACCCACCTTGCATTCCTACAAAACTACCCCAAGTTTTCCAAGCCTGATAAAAATCAATTTCAGGAACGGCCTTAACTACTGTTGCTCCTGCCGCTTCCAATTTATCAATATATTGTTTTATACTTTTTTGAATCTCATGATCCACCGGTACACCTCCCAACTGATCAGTCCAGGTGATTTTTAGTGATTTAATATCGATAGTATCCGTATACGGTTGAAGAGGAACAAGTCTTTGACAGGTATTGGTTGTTTGTGCAATAACTTGTAAAGCGAGTTCCAAATCTTCTATATTTCTTGCCAAAGGACCTGCCACAGCTAGTGATTTCAGTCCATTCGTTTTCTGTTTCGGATCTGTTTGAATCCCGTTAAGGGATACCACCCCAAATGTTGGTTTCAAACCATATACACCACAATAAGCTGCCGGCAATCGAATGGAACCTGCAAGGTCATTTCCAAAAGACAACGGAGTCATTCCGGTTGCTAATGCGGTAGCACAACCTCCACTACTTCCTCCACTTGTTCGACTAGTATCCCATGGATTATTCGTTTTACCAAAAAGAGGATTATAGGATTGCATATCCATAGCCAAAACGGATAGATTGGTTTTACCAATAATAATGGCTCCTTCCGACAACAGAAGTTTTACAAGTTCTGCATCTTCATCAGGAACATTATTTTTCAAAGGTAAATACCCTGCAGTGGTGATTAGATCTTTGGTTTTATAATTATCCTTTAAAGTAACAGGCACTCCATGAAGCTTGCCCCATATCTCACCTTTTCTTAAAGCTACATCTGCTTCATTAGCTCTTGCTAAAGCAGACTCCTTATTAAGCAGTACAATAGCATTATATATACTATTTTGATTTTCTATTTGCTCGATGTACTTCGAAACAACTTGGTAAGAACTGAGTTTACCGGATTTGATATCGGCCGCTATATTCACCGCTGATTCAAACAAAATATTAGTTTGTCCCATTACTTGATGGTAGGTAAAAATTAGTAGAATAAATAAATAGATCTTCCTCATGATTACGTAAAATGATTATGCAAACATGAGGAAGACTTAGCTATTTTTCATTCAACTATTTTAATAAATCACTTTTTTCGAAGCTGACTTAAATACTGGGGTGTAATATTTAAAAAAGACGCAATTAGATACTGTGGGACACGTTGAATGATATCTGGGCGAGATTTAATGAGTTTATTATATCGTTCTAATGGAGTTAAAAAGATAGTATCTCTTAGTTTTGCTTCCCAACTAGTAAAAAGAAACTCAGCAATTAGTCGGCCTGACCTCTCATAAAGAGGGTTTAACAGATATAAGTCTTCTAACTCTTCTTTTGAAATAATATACAACTCAGATTTCTCTATAGCTTTAAAATTTTTCTGCGCTGTTGTGTTATTTATAAATGCAGGATAATCCGCAAGAAAACAACCTTCTAAACAAAAATCCTCGATGACATCATTGCCATCCTTTTGGTAGTAGGAATAAAAAGCACCTTGAGTTAATAGAGCAATATTTTTACATAACTCACCTTCCTTTAAAAAATAATCGCCCTTCTCAACCGTAATAGGTTTTAGTTTTTTAATAAAAACATCTAACAATTCAGAAGGCAGCTTTAATAGAGAATTAATATTAATTACAATTTGCTCATTCATATTATGTAAGTTATACAAACACTCTCTCTTCTACAATTCCTCTTTGTTTTTTTGAGGATTCTACTTCCAAGTTAATACCAACAAACCAACGATAATACAACTTGCTCCCACTCCTACTTTCCATGTGAATTGTTCATTCAAGAATAAAAACGAAAGAGTGAGTGTAATCAGAATACTTGCTTTATCAATCAAGGCTACTTCGGAGACGTTACCTATCTTAATAGCTTTATAATAAAAGATCCAAGACAAAGTAGTAGTCAAGCCGGATAAACCTAACAGGATAATATCTTTTTTAGTCAGGTTGGTAAAATCTTTGGTGGAGTTGAAAATGAAAATATTAATCCAAATCAAAGCGAACACAAACGTAGTGCGAACAGCAAGTCCGGTGTCACCACTTACATTTTTAAGTCCGGCTTTGGCAATGACGGAAGTAAGTCCGGCAAAGACCATGGATATGATGGCGAAGATTTGAAATGGTTTCATAGGATTCCTCCGGATGAGCTTTATATAAAAATAACAAAAAGGCTGAGGAAGTACTACTCTTATTTTCCGACTCAACTCGGAATTAATTCATCGAATGCCTCAATAAACTTTAATAAATCCGATTTGGTTGGAGCGTCTTTCAACTCTCCTGCTTCATTAAACTTCCCTTTAACACCTTGAATTAACAGAGTAGTTTCATCAGTAATATTGGTCATTAAGGTATGCATGATGAGTTTTAGTTCTTCCTGTCCTTTGACACCACTGGCAGAAGCCGTGATTAATCCCGTAGGTTTATTAGAAAAAACCATGGTGGATACACACCACTCAATAGCATTTTTAAGTCCGCTGGGAATACTGAATACATATTCAGGAGTACAAATGATAACGCCGTCGGCTTTTTCAATTTGTTTTCTAAAATGCAGGATAGATTCCGGTGTATTGAGTTCGGATAATTCCGGATCAAAATGAGGTAAGCTTTTTAGTTGGTCAAAAATTGTAACCTTGAATTGATCTTTCGATAATTCAACGAGCACCTCAATGAGTTTTTGATTAGAAGATTTTTCGCTGGCGCTGCCGTTAATGATGAAAACGTTTTTCATGAAAAGTATGTACTAGATTCTTTACTCCAACCCATTTTATCCGATTCGAGTTCCATTCGCTACTTTTCTTTCCGGAGCCAAAAGTGTGATTTCTTTGTTGTCACCCATGCCACCTAAGACCAAACATTCGCTCATGATATTGGCAATTTGTTTAGGGGGAAAGTTAACTACGGCTACTACTTGTCGGCCTATTAACTCTTCCGGCTTATATAACTTGGTGATTTGAGCCGATGTTTTTCTAGTACCCAACTCCCCAAAGTCAATGATCATTTTATAGGCAGGATTGCGCACTTCTTTGAATTCTTCAGCCGAAAGGATGGTACCTATTCTCATTTCTACTTTTTCAAATTCTTCCCAAGAGAGGGTGGGTTGTGATGGAGATAACATGATCTATTTTTCAGCTAATCTACGGTAAGGATAAAATACTATATGTAAAGAAAATCAACTTTTCTTTACATACAAAGGGTGGAATGTAAAGAATGTGAGAAAAATCGAACTGATAGAGAATTAAGAAAAGTTATTTTGGGCATGCCCCCTCGGGTGGAGAGCAGAGAAGAAAAAGAGAGTATCTATCCGCTACAATCCGCCGCGGATAGTTTCCGGTTATAAACCCACTTTATTGCGCGGCGGGATTTCCGCTTCTATCCCTCATGCGTGGGGGGAAAAGTGGAGAGTAATGGAGTATTATATGGAACGGTCACAGACCGCTGGATTCAATAGGCAGAAGTTATACGCTTGGGGGAGAGATTAGCTGTTCGCTCAATTTATTATTTGTAGTTCATTTAATTTGTTTGTCAGTTTTTCCTTTTCGTTACTTTCATTTGTCCTAAAACGCAAAATCGGAAAATTGTATTTTTCTAATATCCTATCTTTCATTTTATCTCTATCGGCTTGCTTAGTTCCAACTTTGTGAAATTCAAAACCATCAACTTCTATACCAAGTACAGGTTCTTTAGCAAGTGTATTGTAAATCAAAAAGTCCAAGTGAGTCAATGGATTTGATGCATATTTTGCTTCTAGTTCATCCAATTTAGAATAATCTTTAAAGAGTAGTCTAATAGGAAAGTGCTTTAGAACGTCATATTTTAAAAACTTATCCTCTGCTAAAACTTGTTTGATTAACCCAAACATTAAATTCTCGCTATCAAACTCTGAAATCTTTCCTGATTTGCTAATATATTTTGCTCGTTCCTCTTCGTAACCTTTATACAACAAATCAAAAATAGAGTTTAGCTCACTATGTTGAACAGAAAAATTGTTGTACTCAATATATTTTATTAAGTCAGAAATATTATTATCGCTATCATTCTCGTTACCATTAACAACTAATATCAATTGTTCAATCGCTCTAGAAACGGCTACGTTTAAGCGATTTGGATTATCTGTAAATTCTGAAATTTCATTATCAACGGTTGAAAGAATGATAACTTCATTTTCTCTTCCTTGAAACTTGTCAACTGTATCAGCTTTTATTGAGGTTCCTTGAAATGTTCTTTGCAATGCATTTGTTTGATTTCGATAGGGTGTAACAATACCTAAATCCACATTTTCAAGTTTTTCTTTGGGAATGATTTCCTGTTTAATAACATCTATTTGCCGTTGATTCATTCGTTCTCTTGCATGATTTCCTTGAACTGTTTTATAAACTACAAGAGGTTGACGCTTATTTGTATATTCTGTATGAATAATAAGTTGATTGTTATAAAATTTCTTATTACAAAATTCAATAATTTTAGGATGACAACGATAGTGTTCTCTCAAAAGAGTCTTTGAAACATTGGGGAATAATTCAAGAATAGAAGAAAGCAAACTGTGATTTGAATAACGAAATGCTTTTGGTAGTTTGTATGAATTAAAAATCAAATCAGTTTTCTCTTGCGTATTAGCATCAACCACGTTTGGTAATTGCTTGACATCGCCAACTATAATCGCTCTTTTTGCACAAGATAAAGCAAGCGCACCTGTTGCTAAATCAACTTGTGAAGATTCATCAATGATTACATAATCGTAAGAAATTTTATCAGATAAACTTTGTCTTAACGAGTAAGTTGTACTCATTATAACCGGATAATTTCTTATAAAATCTTCTGATTTATATCGTAGTTCTGAAATGGTATATGGTTCTCGTTGTTGTTTATTATAGCGCTTATATAATTCCGCCTTAAGAAGTCGCATTGACGTTTCTGTATACTCTTTCATCTTGTTGTCAAATGAAAAATTTCTTAAGGCGGTTTCTAATAATTCTATTCTCTCATTCAATTCTCTGATTTTAACTGAATAATATTTGGATTGACATATGAGTATCATTTCAGCTAGTGGATTAGTAAAAAAATATTTATCCTTAATTCCAAATTTCAGTCGAAAAAATAGTCTTTTAAAGAAACCGATTTTCTTTTTTCTGTTAGCAACAGTTTCAATTGTAATCCATAAATGAAGTATTTTTTCAGCTGTAATATTTCCTTTAAACTCTACTTCATTCGCTGCATTGTCTTTACATGTTTCTTTGAAATGTTTGTATTCTGTTCTGATATTATCAAGTTGAAGTTTCAATAAAGCTAACTCATTTTTCTTATCTAGATTTTCGGAAAGGCGAGTAACTAACGTTGTTGCTTTCTCTTTCAAAAAAACCTTTTCATTATCTGTTAATATGAATTGTGATAAATCGGGAATTTCTTTTTGAGAATCAATGAACTCTTTTTTATTTTGGGAGTTTCCAAGAAGTGCTGCTATAAATTCAATTCCGTTTTTTTCAAGTTTTTCATAAACATTTTTAGTTGCAGAATTATTGCTAGAAACTACGGCTACACTTTGTCCATTCAAAACAGCATTAGCAATAATATTCAGAATGGTTTGTGTTTTTCCTGTACCAGGAGGACCCTCTATTACACTAAGTTTGTTAGAGAATGCAATATTTACTGCTTTTCTCTGACTTAGATTAAAACCAAATGGAAAAAAATCTAGTTTTGTAATACTGCCATTTGAAATAGATAAAGTGCTGTTTAAAAATTCAGCAAGAACGCTATCTTCACTAATTTCAGTAATGCTCTCGTAACTTCTAGCAAGAATATTATTGCCTTCTTCTGTTTTTATTCCAACGGTGTCTGCTATTTCTTTTAGGTAATTGAAAACGTTAAATGCATTATCGTTGCTTACGGCCGTTTTTACGATTCTTGCTCTCGTTCTGCTATATAAAAACTCCTTGTTCCCATTTTTGAAAACGATACATATTTTGTCTCCCTTATAAGAATACTGAGCAATTCTGTCTGTTTCATCTTTTTCGTCAATAAATATCAATTCTCTTTTAAGCGACATTTCCCTATGATTTATTTTTACTTACTCCGTTTTTAATGTAATGTATAGATTGAGTAACGGTTGGCAGCTTGACGAATGCGGGGTTTTCGGAGCGCCAACCTGTCAAGCTACGATAAAGTTTATTAATTGCTGAAAAGTTTCTGCCACCACTTCAGTCCCGCTTTTGGCAAGGTGCTGTTAGCAGGCGTTGTTCTTGTCCAGCCGAGTTTGTCAAATAATAAGTCTTCATATTCCTTTTGTCCCACAATAGCTTTGATTAACTCGTCAGCATTGTTTGGGATTTTATCGCTGTCCTTTATTTCGTCTGAGTAGCGAAGTTTGTAATGATAAAGTTCAATCAAATTTATTGTTCCATTTGCCTTTTCCAAAATGGTCTTGTGCAATTTGTCTGCTTCTCCATTTTCTTGCGGTCTTAGCCAATAGACAAGATTTGAAATACCTATACGTTCGTAAATGTCGGCTTTGTTGAATTTGTCGGCAAGGTTGTCCGCAACTACCTTTACTCCAAAGGTTGTTAGGCATGGTCGCAGAAAGATTCTATTGAAACTTGGGTCTTTATGATTTATTGCAGTCTTAATTAATGGCTCAAGTAATTCTTTGTCGAAGTTGTCATATAGGTAAAGCAAGTCAGCAACAAAATACTTGTCGGCAATCTCAGTGCTGTTATTAAGCAAGTCAACTAGTTCAACAGTATGCTGTCTCGAAAGATTTGGATTGCTTTCCTTGAACTCAGTCAAAACGTTATTGTCTTGCTCGTAGTCAGGAGCAAAGTAGTCGCCTAAGATTTTATAATTTTCAAGTGTCGTTTTGATATCCATATACAATGCCTGCTAATCGAGTCACCCAAGGGAATTTCACCCTTAGGTTCTCACAGAACCGTGCTTGAGACTCTCACCTCACACGGCTCTTCTTGTTTATTAATCACATTTAAGTTAATAAAAAAAAACTTAAGGATGAACCAATCGCCAATGGGGAAATAAGTCAGGATGTTTCTTGTATTGTAACTGAAGCCAGGATAGACTTCTATATTTATACAATCCCTTCTCCCACTTTACCCATTTAAGTAATCTTACATTTAGTTGATTCCACACATTCTGCATAGCGTCCAAAAGGCTTCTCTGGATGTTCTTTTAACATCCAAGCATCAAAACTTACATGTAAAAATAGGTTAGCTAGTAATGGACTAATTACACCTCCTTGCGGAGTGCCTGTTAGTCTACTTATCTCCACTTTATCCTGCTGTACTATACCTGCCTTTAACCATCTTGTAACATACAACAATACCCACTTATCTTTACAGTAATGGTGTATTGCTTTTATTAATAATTTATGGTCTATCGTATCAAAGAAATTTTCAATATCAACGTCTACCACAAAATCATGGTTAAAGCAGTTCTTACAACTCTGTTCTACTGCATCGTGACAACTTTTGTTAGGACGATAACCATAGGAACTATCATGGAAAATAGGCTCTACTGCTTTTTCTAACTGTTTTCTGACTACTTCTTGCGCTATGCGGTCTAGGATGGTAGGGATACCTAGTATACGTTTGCCGCCATTTTTCTTCGGTATCTCTACCGATTTTACTGATTCTGGAAAGTAGGAACCCGATGTTAATCGGTTCCATAATTTGTAGAGTTGTTTCGATACATCTTTATCTAAATCTTCCCAACTCATCCCATCTATTCCGCTTGCACCTTTATTAGTGCGTACACGTTGATAGGCTTCCCAAACCATTACTTTACTGATTGGTTGTGATTTTACTTCATAATAATCCATCATCCCATACCTATGGTTGTTTCTTACTATTGAATTCAAACAAGCTATACCCTTGGCTCCATTATCTTTCGACAACTTCTTTGCTACTACGGTATAGTCTGCCCCCTTTATCTCATCTTCATCCTTCGACGACTATTTCCTCTTTTGATTTTACAGTACGATAAAGAGTTCACTTGTTCCATATTACCGCCCATACTACAGTCTTGCCAACTTAACTCCGGATGTCAAGTAACCAGTAATTAGGTTTCTGTTACTCTTTATTTCATAAGCACAAACGTAACTGCTTATTTTCGACATCGTAATTGCCCTTACGAAGCTTCTTCATTGGTTCATTTGCATTCAACTCTGTAGTATACACCTGCAAGAATCTCTGTTCTCGCTTTTCCTTATCGCTCATCACATAGTTATTTCTATTCTATGCAACATAAGGTGGTTTGCTAAGTTTACCTAAATACCCTCAGCGGAAGGTCTATCATCTCTATATCACTTTCCTTTGTTAGCCATTCGGTTCGCTTGAACTCTACACAAATAATTGAAAAATAATTAGGATGTCTTCCATCAGTAATACAGCATTCACATTCTGATTAAATGTGATTCAAGTCACACACGTTCCACGGCTTTGCGTTCGGGCGGGAGTTTTAGCACTCACTAGAAACGAAGCACAAATGTTGATAGAAGCACTGCACTTGATTTAACCACGTCAGCCCCCATTGCGGCAAACGGCTGTTACCAGCCGTTATTCTTGTTCTGTCGTCACAGGTTCTTTAATTTCCATCGTGTCCATTTCGTCAAATGTTACTCCGTTTAATTTTGTTTTTAAGTCAGTCAAAATGTTGTTTACTCTGCTTTCTATGAATTGGTCTATAGCATTATCAGGTAGTGTTCCACTTCTTGCCCAATCTAAAATTTCGCTTGAAAGTAAATGTGTCGGCATAATTGCAATGTATTCCGGCTTGTCATAGTCTTTCATATACTCAAGCGGATTTCTATTGGTTATGTCAAGGTTTGTTATTTGTGTCAAATAAGCGATGTTCATTAAACTGTCGCTTGTAATTTTGTTTTTATGCTGATTGTTTAAAACGTATTCTGAATTTGTCGGGAAAATATGATGCAAGTTTGGTTTGTCCGTTGTAAAGAAAAAATTCTGAACTAAAACGTCTCTGTCGCAATGTTCCCAGTCTTTTGGTTGAGCACTTGCATAAAGTGATAAGACAGCTCTACTCATTCTACCTTTTGAACTGTAAGTTGCTGAACGAAGTTTTTGTTTATCAATTAAGAACCTGTCAAATTGATAAGGTTGTTTAGTTTTTTCGTTGTTTAAAAATTCGATGTGTTGAGCCAGCTGTTGTACTAACCCCTTAAAAGACTGGACAAGAATCTGAAAATAGATTAGTAACAGTTAAATTAGGGAAATATGACAAGAGTAAAAAGAAGTTTTAGTCCGGAAGACCGATTAAGCATTTTAAAAGAGGCGGAACGAGAAGGTTATATGGAGACTTGCCGTAAGTATAATCTATCGGCCTCGTTGTTATCCAAGTGGAAACAGCGCTATTTAAATAAAGGCGTAGAAGGTCTAAAATCATCCTATAAAAAGGTAGACCCTGAAATCAGAGCCCTTCAAGAGGAAAATGAAAGGTTGAAGCGAGTAATTGCAAGGCAAGCTTTGGAAATAGAGGTTAAATCAGAGCTTTTAAAAAAAACACCTATTCAACCCAAGAAAAAGTAGAGCTTACTCAACGATATAAGGGTCAGATTGCGGCAGGTACCATAATGCATTGGTTACTATTATCGAAGAGTACTTATTACTATAAACCAAGTAATGGACAAAGAGGTAGGAAACCTAGTACGCATACTTCATTCAAAGGGGACTTAGTGAGTAATGATGTGGTAGTAGACAGTATACGAAGTATTATAAGTACGCCTTACAACACCTATGGGTATCAAATGGTGAGTTGTGAATTACGAGATGAAGGCTATTATATTAATCCTAAAAAGGTCTATCGGTTAATGGATGAACATAAGTTGTTATTAGGTAAAGTAATACGTAGTAAAGGAAAACGCAGTTGGGTACAGTATAGAAAAATTGAAGCCCAACAACCTATGGAATACTTATGCTTAGATATCAAGTACGTATGGGTGCAAGGTGAAGGAAGATGGTATTACTTGCTATCGATTATGGATGTATATAGTCGTAAAATCATTCATTGGATCTTTCAAAAGAGTGTTAAACAACTGGACGTGATCAGCATGTTTCAATGGATTCATACGGTATACGATTTAAAAGGAGTTATTATTCGAAACGATAATGGTTCTCAATTCTTAGCCAACCAGGTACGCAATTACTTACAACACCTAGAAGCTAAGCAAGAGTTTACACATGTAGCTACACCGGAAGAAAACGCCTATATAGAAGCCTTTCATAGTATTTTACAAAGGGAATTAATAGATAAATACGAATTTAGCAGTTATTATGAAGCCAAAGAACATATGATAAAATATATGCAATGGTATAATTATGAACGTAAACATAAAAAATTAGGAAGAATAACTCCACATCAAAAATGGCAAACAAGTTTTTCCATTCTAACTGATAAGCAGCGCGAAAAGGTAGATGAATTAGGTATGTCAAGGCCGAATGATACCATTAAAAATCAAAACAATAATCATTCGCTTGTTACTAGCCTTGACTTAGCTGATTCATCTACCTACTTTTGCTTAGAAGTGGGACTGGAAAAACACCCCTCACTACAAAACCATTTAAACAATACTGTCCAAGTTTTAGGGGGTTAGTACAGCTGTGTTGTGTTACTTAACAAGTCGTCATTATGGAACGTGTTAAACCAAAAATACTTTTTCAAAAAGTCATAATTGGGTGAATTGTTTTTGTAAAAGTATGCTGTAATTGTAAAGTAGAAATAACGAAACGGAATTAAATAAGGCGTTTTCAAATGCAAATGGTTCTCGAAAAAGTCGAATGTTTTTAGCATTGCAATTTTTGCTTCTTCCCAAACCGCTAAAATGTGTTCTGTTTTTATTTCGTTCAAATAGCGGTCTGTAATATTTCTAACTCCGCTATTTGGAACATTTTGATTTATTAAAACCGCAAGAATTTGCAAATAATCAATGTCGCTAATTTTTAAAAATTCACTGTTGTTGTGTTCTCTGAAATCGTCAATTAAATCACGTAGATAAAATCCATTGTCGGCTTGTGTAGTTGCTGTTTGTTGAACCGAAGGTTTAAATGTTTTAGCAACAACGATGTCAAATATGTTAAGCGGTTTGCCTGCTTGGTTAATGCGTTCAAATATTTGGCATACTTCCGAAACTTGTATTCCTTTTACTTCAATAAAAGAAATTCGGTAGTTGTCAAGCACTCCTTTGATTTTTGAAAGTTCGACAAGTATGGAATGATTGAAGTCCTTATTTACAAGTTCACTATTAAAAACGCTTGTTTGAACCGTTGTAAAATTATTTTTGATGTCAATTAGTTTTACAATTAGCCCGTCATCAAATCTTTTCTTCTTTCCGATATTGGGGCGAATTTCTCCATTTCTGTCGTCAATGTCATTCCAAAAAAGAAACCTGTTGCGATAACTTTCATCATCAATTTCGTTGTCTGGTGGAATTGTCAAGTCAACATAAAGTAAAGGGTTGAAATTCGGTCTGTTTTCAATAGTTCCGCCATACAATGAAGTAAGCAAAGAGGTCGTTCGCTGTTGTCCATCAAGTATGTATTGGTATTCAGTTCTGCTGAAATTCGTGTCAGTTATTTGGTGTCCACCAATCTGTCTATGGTTTTGAAGTTTTAAATCTGTTTTCCAAATCAGAATACTTCCTAACGGATAAAACTTGTAAATACTGTCCCAAAGTTTTTTTACGTTTTCCTGTTCCCAAACAACGTCCCGCTGAAAAGTCGGAATTTGATAATTTTTTGCTATCAACTCGTCAAGGTAAGTCGTCAGTCCTTTGTTGGTAGGAAAAATTCTGTCAGTATAGTTCATATTTTATTGTTGTTCGTTAGTGTTATGTCGTCCGTTATAATGGCTGGTAACGTTTTGCGGCTTGGCGTAGTGGCGGATTTTTAGCACAAAAGTTCAATCGAAGAACTGCACTTGAACCTACCACAAAACTGTCATACGAAGCACTGCATCCGCCATTACGCCAAACCGCTGTTATAAGCTGGCCTTCTGTCCACCGTCCTTGCAAACCATTGTCAATACTGCGTTTCTCTGTCTTTGTCGTGTCGTGTTGTGCGGTTGCGTATTTTTTATTTTCAGAAGCGGAGGAGATTTTTTTTAATTCAATTTTGTCTGGGTGGGAAAGGTGGAAGCTCTTTTGCAAGCTTTGGTCTGTGCTTGGGCTTTTGCGGCTTGCAAATGTGCTTACACCTGTGCGATGGCTTATGTTAGTTGAATATTTCACGTATCAAATTCTTTATAGTCAAGTTTTCTAATTTGATTGCAACCGGTCGAACATTGTCAATTCCTTCTCTCCAATGAAGTCTGTCATTGTAAATAATTCCAAGTAAATAAAATATTTCAGGAACTGAATGTCCAATTTCTTCGCAGTAATCTAATTTCTTTTTGGTTCCATGTTCTGCAAGGAATAGAGCCTGTTTTGCAGGGTCTGCAATTTGTTGATGAATTAATTTTTCTATTCTTACTCTTACACCAAAGCAAATTGCCAATGGGTCATAGTCTGTTTGGTCGTTGAGATATTTTTGAACTTCGGCTTCAATAAATTGATGAAACCTAATTGAGTTTCCCCAAGAAGCAGGCAAACCGAGAGCTGTAAATTCAGCAGAAATATCTACCGATGTCGGTTCAAAATGAAAATGATGTTTATCTACATTCTGTTGGATTGTTGAGTCCTCTCTTTTTTTAATTAGTTTAACCAAATTCGGATTTGAATGATATGGAACATCTTTAAGGTACACAACTTTAATCTTGTGTCGATTGAAGCAAAAATGATTAAAGAAAAGTGGGTCTAAATGCGTCATTAAAATTGGGAAGAAATTTTTCCCTAGTGATTTCATTTCTTCAATCATTGTCGTTATGAAATACTGAAATGAAATTAAGTTTGCATCGTCTAAGTAGTCAAATATTTCATCAATGATTAATATACAATTTCGTTGTCTGAAATTTCTTTTTGCTTTCATTAGCATTGTAATAAAAGATAAAACGTCTCTCTGTCCGTTTGAAATTTCATGGGCTTTTGGCCACTCAACAATTAAGCTGTTGTGCTTTTTGTCTTCCTTTGGTCTGATTGTATGGCGGGTAGTATTAAAATTGGAAATTGTTTTTTCGTAATATGCTTTGTCGTCAAGATAACAAGCGTAATTAACAGCTTTTTTAAAATTCGCTGCCATAGCGTTTGCAACATCAATAATTTGAAATGCTGCCAAGTAGCTATCAACATCTGTCTTTATTTCATCGAACCTTCTTAAAATATCTGCCAATTTTGAAAATTCACTTATCGCTTGGATTTCTGCCCTTTTATTGGCTTCAATCCAATTCTTAATTACTTCGGAAGTACCTGCATGAGAATTTATTTCGGTTTTAAGGTCACTTAGTGATTTTGAATTTTTCACTTGACCAAACTTTGAAAAATCTACTTCATTTACTATATCCCACAATAATGGAGCACAATTAAAGGCATTTGAAATATTTGGTAAAATCTTGCCATTTGCCCCAAACGTCTTTTTTGCATCGCCAGAATTGTAACTGAACAAAACTTTTGGCGGAATAGTTGGCACTAAAACAGTTGGTGATATTTCCAATGAGGATTTGACAATTACATTTCCACCAATATTCATTTTAGTTGCCTTTGCCATCAATTGACTATTGATTACAAAAACATCAAACTCGTTGGAAATAGTATTGGTCGTATCGTTAGCTGAAAGTGTTCGTGTTCCTGCTGCATCTTCGACAACCATTGAAAGTGTCGGTCTGTTGGCATCATTATCTTGATGATAGTGCTTTGTGTCTAATTCAATTTTAGCTCTTTTAAGAGAGTCAAACCCAATACTGAATGAACTTTTGCCAAAACCATTAGGAGCAACCAAAAGATTGGGCTTGTTGGGTAACAAATCCAAAACGAAAGCTTTGTTTCCAATGCCTTTTACGTTTGTTATTTCAATGGTTTTGATTTTCATTTATTATTTTTGTGCATTAATACCTCTATTGATTAACTCTTTCACAACACCAAACATCATTGCAGAAAAATCTTCTTTAAATTCCTTGTTGTCGGAGTATAATTTATAAAGGTCAAAGTTTGTTGTAATGTGTTTTAGCAATTCTTCGCCAACAACTTTGTCGCTGGTTATTCTTGCGTTTTGGTCGTCTGAATATTTGATTGAAGTAATTAGCTCTTGATTTTTCGCAACATCATTTGCAATGTTTTCAGCCATTTGTCGAACCTTGTCGGCATCTTCAAATTGTGTTCCGTAGCGGTCATTGAAAGTTTGGAGAATATTTGACAACCTATCAATTTCGGGTTGATTTGTTCCGCCTCTCATGTCGGTCGGAATTGGCTTTAAATCTTCTCCCTGCTCCATTGCAATATTGGTTGTTGCTTCCAATTGCAAACGGTAACTGTCCATGTCAATATTGTCTAAAATGCCTTGTGCTAAATCAATGGGAGTTTCACCACCTAATTTGTTTTGCAAGTGGTTTAAGAAAATATAAAGCCTTTCCATATACGGATTTTCAAACGGTACAATTTGAGAAAGGAAAATGTACAAGCGAACATAGGTTTTAACCTTTGCTCTAAAATCTGCTTGTTGTTCCTCTGCTAAATCATTTCTGAAAATCGCTGATGAACTGTCAAGCATTGCATGAAGTTGGTCAACGAGAACGTTTGCCAAAATCTTTTCTGAAAATTCAATTACCTGTTCTTTTGTGTAAACCTGATAATTGTCCAAAGCATCTTGCAGGTCGAACAATTTATTAGGGTCGGTTGCTTCGCCTAAAATGGTGCTTTCAAAATAAGGTTTAAACGCTTTTTCAATATCCTCTGCTGTATTGGCAAAATCCAAAACAAAGGTGTCTTTCTTTAATGGATGACTTCTGTTCAATCTTGAAAGAGTTTGAACTGCGTTTACACCGCCTAATTTTTTATCTACATACATGGTATGCAAAAGAGGTTGGTCAAAGCCCGTTTGGAATTTATTAGCTACCAATAAAAAGCGATATTCGTTTTTCTCAAATTCTGTTGGAATTGAGTTGCTCGAAAATCCGTTTAGGTTTGCTTCTGTTTGTCCGTCAATTTCACCAGAGAACGCCACAATTGCCTTGTACGGACTATTTATTTTGTGCAAATAATCGTCAAATGCTTTTTTATATTTTACTGCATTGGCTCTTGAACTTGTTACCAGCATAGCTTTTGCAAAACCGCCCATTCGTTTTTTACGAATTACATTTTCCATGAAATGCTCCACTATCAAAATAGCTTTCTTCTTTATAGCGTGTTCATGACTTTCTACATAAGCCTTTAATTTCTTTTGGGCTTTAAGTTTGTCATACTCGGGGTCGTCTTCAATTTTTTTGAGTAAAGCGTAATAGCTTTGATACGTGGTGTAATTCTGCAAAACGTCCATGATAAAGCCTTCTTCAATGGCTTGTTTCATAGAGTACAAATGAAATGCTCGGAACTTAGTTTTTCCTCCTTCTTCAAATGGAACTCCAAACAATTCCAACGTTTTATTCTTAGGCGTTGCAGTAAATGCAAAGTAACTGGCATTTGGCAACAGCTTTCTTGACTTCACTAAAACCCTGATTAAATCTTCGCCAGTAATTGTTTCCTGTGCATCTTCCACATCAACCATGCTTGTAATGTCTTCCAAATCTTCTTCTAATTCGGATTGTGTGGCTTGGTCAAGATTTAGTTTGGATAAGGTTTCGTTAAGTTTCCTTGCCATTTGTCCACTCAAACTACTGTGAGCTTCATCAATGATAATTGCAAAGTTTGTTCCTGGTAATTCGCCAATTTCTTCTACAATGTGAGGGAACTTTTGAATAGTGGTAATGATAATCTTTTTACCTTCTTCTAATGCTTCTTTTAATTGTTTACTTCCTTCTGTGATGGCTTCAACAACTCCGTTCACTTGTTGAAACTGCTTGATGTTGTTTCGTATTTGAGCATCTAAAACCCTTCGGTCGGTTACTACAATTACCGTATCAAAAATATTGTCTTTGCCTGATTTGTCATGCAAACCAACCAACTGATGAGCCAACCAAGAAATAGAATTTGATTTGCCTGAACCTGCAGAATGTTGAATTAGATATTTTTGCCCTGAACCTTTTTCTTGTGCATCTGCTAAAAGGTTTCTTACTGCAAGCAATTGATGATAACGAGGAAAAATTAATTTCTTTTCTTTTCTTGTTTTTATTTTTCCTTTCTCGTCCAAATATTCTTTTTCTTCTGTTATCAATTGGCAGAAGTTCTGAACAATGTCGGTCAAATTATTTTTGGTCAAAATCTCTTTCCACAAATAATCTGTTTTAATTCCATCTTTTGGCGGATTGCCTGCACCATTGTTGTAACCTTTATTGAATGGTAGGAAATAGGATTTCTCTTTTTTGAGTTGTGTGCACATCCAGATTTCTTCGGTGTCAACCGCAAAATTTACCATTAATCTGCCCAAACGAAACAATTCTTCATTCGGGTCACGGTCGTATTTGTATTGCTTAATAGCATGTTGAACATTTTGTTTGGTTAATTCGTTTTTCAGCTCAAATGATATTACTGGAATACCATTGATGAAAATCATCATGTCCAACGACTTTTTATCGTTGGGTGAAAAATACACCTGACGCATTACCGAAAACAAATTGGCTTGATACAATGCATTTGCATCCGCATTGTAGGCAGAAACTGGTTTGTCGTAAAACAAATTCAATTTGGTATCGGTAAAGCCATCTGTAATTCCTTTACGTAAAACTTCAATTACACCTTTTGCCTGTATTTGGTCGTTTAAACGTTTTATTATTTTTTGCTCATAAAGGTCTTTGTGAAATGCTTTAAGTTTAGCTACTGCTTTGGGTTGTGTGGCTTCTAGAAATTGAAACAGCAATTCATTATCTAAGCAGGAAACATTGTCGTAAACTTTGTTTTCACGAAGTAAATACTTGTTCTCCTCAACCAGATGTTGAGAGATGTGAGCTTCCAAGCCTTTTTCTGTTGTGTCTGTTTGTTTACTCATTATCTATATTTGTTTCTACTTCAATAATGTCTTCTTCTGCCTTTTCTAAGTAGCTGAATTCTTCAAGTTCGTTTGATTCAAAATCTAATTCTGGAATTTCAAAATCACGAACATCAACCTTACCTGTAACTAAATTGAAAATCAGCGTGTTTATATATTCTTGAAGCAACCCTGTTTTGGGATTTGTTTTTCCGAAAATGACGTTAGTGTACTTAATTAAATTCTGAATTTGTTTTTGTTTGAATGCTATTACTTCAACTATTTTATTCTGTTCGATGATTGGAGGAACCAAACAGTGTATGTTATATAGTTGGTCGGAATAAAGTCGAAGTCTACTTTCAATTATACCAGTTGACTTACGTTTAAATTCAGCTTTATAAATTTCCGTTTTAAAAAGATATTCAAAAAACTTCGGGTTGAAGTTTTTGCGAAATTGATAAACACAATAAGCAGGGCTAATTATTCCGTTGTAAGGGGATATTGCTATTGAGCCATTCCAAGCCAACATAATATTAATTACCAACTGATTTTGGTCTACAATTTTATATCCGACCAGCGACATTGCATTAGTCAGATTATCATTTTCGTTTTTTTTCTTATCCTTTTTTAATTCCACACCAGTATATTGTGAAAGAGAAAGCAAATCCTCTGTTCCTGTTTCAGATTTATTAGAAACTTCATACAGCACGTGCTTAACTTTTTTTATTTCCCATTCCTGAGGTATCTCTCCAAGCCAAGAGATATTCGACTGTTTCAAATTATCTCTCTTTTTCATTGTAGTAATGTATTTAGTAATCCGTTACTTCTCTCTTCAAGTCTTTGAATGTCCTTTATAACTTTATCTAATTCTCTATATGTGTTTGCTTTGTGAAAATGTTCTAAGAAATTTATCGCATAACCAATTTTTATTGCTTTTAAATCAACCTTTGCATTAGGTGTATATTTTAAAATTTCATTAGAAATATACTCGCCAATGTCTTGGGTTAAGGGAACGAACTCCATATCCTTAAAGTCAATATCTTCTTCAAAATCTTCTTTCGAGTGCTTTACTTTTAATGTATAATAACCAAATTCCTTATTACTGAAAATTTGACAAAAATCATTTGATTCATTCTTCAAATAGAGTTCAACAACAGAATTGATATGGTCTGTTGTTAGTTCATTTTTCTTGTTACCTAAGGCCTTGGTCATTTTTTTAAAGAAGGTATCTCCTTTAATCAATTGAACTTTTCCCTTTCTTGAAGCATCCTTATTGTTTGAAAGAATTAATATATAAGTTGGTTGTCCAGTATTGTAGAAGATATCTAACGGTAAAGCAATCACAGCCTCAAGCAAATCATTTTCAAGTATGTATTGTCTTACACCACTTTCGCTTGAACCGGCATCACCCGTAAATAGTGCCGAACCATTATGAACTGAAGCAATTCGGCTTCCTCCATCTTTAGGGTCTTTCATTTTTGAAAGCATATGAAGCATAAACATCAATTGTCCATCATTGCTTCGTGAAGTCAAACAAGTTTCTTCCAGTTCACCTTTAAAATTTTTGATTTTAAGATTAAACCGTTTGTCAACGATGCTGATTTTCTTTTCACTACCAACATTCAAATTTTCAATGTCCTGCTTCCAAGTTGTACCGTATGGCGGGTTGGTCAGCATGAAATTGAATTTCAAATCTGCTTCAAAACCATATTCACTAAGCGTTGAGCCAAACTTTATTTTGTCGGGGTCTTCGCCTTTCAGCAACATATCCGATTTACAAGTGGCGTACATTTCGCCTGTGTTCTCTTGTCCGTATAAATGGAAAGTTGCTTTGGATTTTATTTCTCCTTCGGGGTTTGTTGCAAATAGTTTTGATTGTGTAAGCATTGCACCTGAACCAGCACAAGGGTCATAAACTAAAAAAGTTCCTTTTTGAATTTTGTCTTTTACTGGTAGATAAACCAAATGCGTCATTAACTCAATAATTTCTCTTGGCGTAAAGTGTCGCCCTGCTGCTGCATTTGTTTTTTCGTTAAATCTGCGTATCAAATCCTCAAACATATAGCCCATTGCCATAGGCGATATTTTGTCGGGGCTTAACTCAACTTTTGGATTGCAGAATTTCTCAATGAGAGAAAAGGTTATGCCTGTATCTTCAAATGTCTTTAACTGATTGCGAAATTTGAATTTTGTAATGATGTCTTGCACGTTTTCAGAAAACCCATTTAAGTAGTCTAAAAAGTTGGTGTCAATATTTTTGGGGTCGGCAAGCAGTTTTTTCATAGTAAACTGCGAAGTGTTGTAAAACGCTAAACCGCTACCATGTAATTCGCTGGTCAAAAGTCCAGATACATTGTCAATCTTGCTTTTAAATTCGTTGTGTGTTTTTAAAACCTTGTCTTTGGTCGGTTCGAGAGCTAAGTCCAAACGCCTCAAAACAGTCATTGGAAGTATTACGTCTTGGTACTGATTTTCAAGAAATTTATTAATCAATACATCGTCTGCAACTGTCCAGATGAAGTTTATAATTGATTGAAGATTTTGTGTATTTAAACTCATTTATCTATTGTCTGTTCGTTAATTTTTAGTTGTCCAAATTACGTTTTTTAGCCCAATGATTGTCATAGGAGCGTTGGCAAAATTGGCTCTTTTGCAAGCTTGGGTTTGTGAGTCGGCTTGTGCGGCTTGCAAATGTGCCAATGTGCGGCTGGCTAAAATTGAATTAAAAAAAATGTGCGGTGGGGAAAATAAAAAATACAGAAGGGTCGGCAATGAGTGTCGGCTTACTCGTTGTCCGTTTGTTGTATCGTTTTTATGTCTGTGTTCACCTGTCAAAATGGTTTGTCTTTGTGTTAAAGTTCAATTTTTAGTCGTCTGTTTATTGTTGCACTGTCGTCTTTTAGGCTTGCTTATAACGGGTTGGCGCTTGGCGAAGAAGCGGATTTCGAAGCACTAAACTTTCTGCCAGCACTGAACTTGATACGAAGCACAAAACTTCATTAAAGCACTGAACCCGCTTTTTTGCCAAACGCCTGTTAGCGGTTCGTTGTTCTTCGAATTTTCCACTCATTTCTCGATATTAGATATTCAAAGTGTAACAATTTCTTCCCGTAGTAGTCAAAATCAACTTCACCTATTTTAGAAGCTCCAATTTTTATTATTGCTAATTGAGAACGAATATTAGTTGCACCAATATGAAAGTAAATTTTGTCCACAAATTGAAAAGCATAATCTATAAGCAACATTTTCGATGATTTATTGTATAGACCACCCCAATATTGTCTTGATAAAAATGTATAACCAATTGCAATGCTTGAACTTTCTTGTTTGTAATCGTAATACCGTGTCGAGCCTATAATTTTATCTGTTGATTTGTCAATAATTAAAAAGGCAGTTTTTCCATTTATTGCCCCATCGAAATATAGTTGAAAAACCTCTTTTTTGTATCTATCTTTTGTTGGATGCTGTTCCCAAATTAATGGGTCAGCGGCAATTTCAAATAACCTATCAAAATCAGATTCAACTAGGGGTACAATTTTCAAAATATTATCTTCAAGAATTTCAGGTCGCCAATTTTCAGTAAAAGTTGTCATATTTAATTTTCTGAATTGTTTATTGTTTCTATGGTCGTTCTTTTACAATGACCGCTAACTAGTCGATACATACACCCAGGTGCATATATCCCTCCACCTAGACGAGATATAGCAGCACCTTTTAGGCATAATCACTAACCTAAAATACTCAAATCCACCCATTCCACAAAATGTATTAAACTAGACCTCTGCGAGGTAGCTTGTCGAGAGTTATGGGGTAGCTTATAATCCCCCTTAGGGTATCCGGATATATGTAACGAATACATCCTCTTTTCTCCGCAAATTCAATTTTCTCCGCAAAATTTGCGTGGATTATACTAAAGAATCACCGCATGGGGTTGTTTTTATGGAAGGATCTAATCGATTAGGGATGATTAGCTTTAAATTAGTTAAAAAGCTTAAAGCTAAAAGCCGGGTAGAGTAAAAGGATACTTCTGTATAACTACTATGGAGAAGGGCTTATAAGAATGTTATTATTGCCTCTCTTTTATCCTTAATTACAGAATACTATAAAATTTGTAAAAAAATGCTCCAAGCCCTTCTTAAAGTTATGGTTATATAGAAACCTTAGTAGATTTTTTATTTTTAAAAGGGAGCGTTTTATTAAATTTCTTTTTTTTCATTTTAAAATAGGCGTTTAATGCCTCTTCCTCGGATGTAGTTAAAGCTCCCAGTCCACCTATGACGTCTACTTCTAGTTTTTCTTTCTTTGTTTTCATGTCTAACTATTTTTAAAGTATTTATCTATCAATTTAAGTGCAGAGGAAGTTTCTATTATCATAATTCTTCCTCCAAAGTGTTTTGCCCCTAATGACTTTTGATAATGTTCTATCAATTTATTTTTTGATAGAAAAGATACATTACCCTCATGCCCTCTTTGGAAAGATAATTTACAAGCAAAAGCAACCAGATTTCCCGGAATACCTGAATACATCTTATTCTTACCTTTATTAAATGGTGCGCTTTCTACAAGATGCATGTACACATGATCCTGCTTTACTTCCAAACTAACCAGCCCTTGAATAACTTTTGGATTATTTACAATGGTCAGTTTGTAAATATCTCTTGCCGGCTCTTTAAACTCTTCTCTCCAATTAAAAAGCCATCCTTTTGTTTTATTGATTAATTTCAAATCCTCTTTTGAAATCAATGCAATATCGGTAGGAAAGCTATCGCCCGTTACAACGTTTTCAATTGAATTTGTCAGTTTATCAACAATAAAATCTAATCCTTTTTCTGACGATTTTTTCACATACATAAATTACGAAAAATCAACGAATTAAGCAAATTATTCTTCTCTGTAGTTCGTTGATTCTAAGGCATAAAGTTGGACTATTAGAATACCACCCCAATCAGTAGTTAGGAGCTAGTCTTTAGTATTTAAATGCAGTTTATTTAAACCTTCGATTAAAAATATCAAGCCAAAAAGCTAAAAGCCGGGTAGAGTTAAAGTTTGCTTCAGTGAAAACAGGGGGAATGCTTGTAAGAACTTTTTCTTACTACTTACTACTTACTACTTAATACTCCGTACTCCTGACTAAATACTAATGACTAGTAGCTAAATACTTTTATCCCACTCCTCCTCATCAAAACCAAAAATCACTTTCTTGCCTTGAATCACTATCGGGCGTTTAATCATAGAAGGGGATTGTATCATTAATGCTACGGCACCTTTAGTGGTAGTAGCTTTTTTCTGCACTTCAGGTTCTAACTTTTTCCAAGTAATACCTTTTTTATTAATCACAGTATCTACTCCGTACTTCTCTACTAAGTCCGTTAACCACGCTGCCTCCGGTGCTTGTTTTTTGTAATCATGAAAATCATACTCCACTCCTTTACTATCTAAGTAAGTGAATGCTTTTTTCATGGTGTCGCAGTTTTTGATACCGTAGATCTTCATATGAATGGTGAATTGTAAATGGTGAATGGTGAATTATGTTCGCAACATTTAGTTGGAGTACATAAATAATAAAAAAAGCTGAAAGCTTAAGGCTTAAAGCAGAGTAAAGTCAAAGGTCGCATTAGAGATAGATTCATAATTCATAATTCTTTTCTCCCGACTTAATACTCTGTACTAAATACTAATGACTAGCACCTAAATACTATAATAAATAAAAAAACTCCCGAATGCGGATGCACACGGGAGTTTAAACGTTTATCGTTTTAGGTATTACTTATGCTTTAGGAAGTACAGAAACAAACGAACGATCTTTTTTACCTTTTTTGAAAGTAACGATTCCGTCTGCTAATGCAAATAACGTGTGGTCTTTACCGATACCTACGTTCTCACCTGGGTGATGAACCGTACCACGTTGTCTTACGATGATATTGCCGGCTATAGCAGTCTGACCGCCATAGATCTTCACACCTAATCTCTTACTGTGTGATTCACGACCGTTTTTGGAACTACCGACCCCTTTTTTGTGTGCCATGGTATGTTATTATTTTACGATTTTTTCGATTTGAACTTTAGTTAAAGCTGTTCTGTGACCACGAGTCTTAACAAAACCTTTTCTACGTTTCTTTTTGAAAGCGATTACTTTGTCATCTTTCAAATGTTCTACGATTTTACCGGTAACTTTAGCACCCGCTACGCTAGGAGCACCTACCTGTACATTGCTTTGGTCGGCGAGTAACAACACGTTATCAAAACTTACCGCTGCGCCTTCAGCGCCTTCTAAACGGGGAGTATAGATAAAACGTCCTGCTTCTACTTTTACCTGCTTGCCGCCAATTTCTACAATTGCATACATGCGTTAAATAGTTTAATTGTTTATAATTTAGGACTGCAAATATAAGGGAATTCAGACGATTGTACAATCATTGCATGGAAATAATTAATGTGGAAAAATAAACACCCCCTCAAAAACGTCAAAAACGCGGTAAATCCTACATCACTTTCTCCTACTTTTTACTCCTAACTATTTGTAAAATAGTGCTTTTTAACTATATTTAGGTATGCCTGCACCCTTCCGCTATGTGTATAATCTTACCTTGGTTTTGAAACCTGTTTTTTCCATTTTTGTTGTACCTCCATTAAGGATGGTCAAGCAAAACTTTTTCACTGTCTCCAACCCTTCTCTGCTCTTACGAGCAAATGAATGTACGAAGAGTGACAAACCCTTCCTTCAGGGCGTGGTTTTGTTTTGTAATTTATTGAATATTAATTATTTAATATATTGTATGTACGTCTCTGTAACAGGAATCCGTGCATACCATCCGATTTACACACAAAGTAACTGGAAGAAATTATGAGTTTGGTAGAAGAACCGCTGTTAAAGGAGAATAAGAACCGCTTTGTTCTGTTCCCTATCAAGTATGACGATGTTTGGCAAATGTACAAACAAGCAGAAGCTAGTTTCTGGACAGCCGAGGAAATCGACTTGTCTCAGGACTTAACCGACTGGACAAAACTAAATGATGGTGAGCGCCACTTTATCTCGCACGTATTAGCCTTCTTTGCTGCCAGTGATGGTATCGTGAATGAGAACTTGGCTACTTCTTTCCTGGAAACGGTGCAAATCCCGGAAGCAAAATGCTTCTACGGATACCAAATCATGATGGAAAACATCCATTCCGAAACCTATTCTTTATTAATAGATACTTATGTAAAAGATCCGGCAGAGAAAGATAAACTTTTCAATGCTATTGATACGGTTCCTTGTGTAGGTAAAAAAGCGGAATGGGCTCTGAAATGGATCAACAACGGAGGCTTCATCGAACGTTTGATTGCGTTCGCTGCAGTGGAAGGTATCTTCTTCTCCGGTTCGTTCTGCTCAATCTTCTGGTTGAAAAAACGCGGATTAATGCCGGGATTAAGCTTCTCAAACGAACTAATTTCGCGCGATGAAGGTTTACATTGTGACTTTGCTTGTCTTTTGTACACAAAATACATCAACAACAAGTTACCTCAAGAGCGCGTGATTGAAATTATCCTTGACGCGGTTAAGATTGAACAAGAATTCATTACGGAAGCATTACCGGTAGACTTAATCGGTATGAACTCCCGCCTGATGAAACAATATATTGAGTTTGTAGCGGATCGCTTATTAGTAGCTTTAGGTTGTCCTAAACAATATAACGTAACCAATCCTTTCGATTTCATGGAAATGATCTCGCTTCAAGGAAAAACCAACTTCTTTGAAAAACGAGTTTCCGAATATCAAAAGGCTGGTGTTATGGCAGAAAAAGAAACGCAAAAATTCTCCATTGACGAAGACTTCTAATTTTTAACCCCCTTATATTACTTAGACGTATGTTAGTAATTAAACGAGACGGCAGACGTGAGTCTGTAAAATTTGACAAAATTACAGCCCGCATAGAGCGCCTATGTTACGGTCTGGACATGAACTACGTGGACCCTATCTCCGTTGCGAAACGCGTGATTGATGGTCTATACGATGGTGTAACGACGGAAGAGTTGGACCACTTAGCTGCCGAAACAGCTGCGTCCTTAACTACTAAACACCCGGATTACGCTACTTTAGCGGCTCGCATTGCCGTTTCCAACCTACATAAAAAGACGAGTAAATCTTTCGCCAACACCATGAAACGTTTATATACGTACGTGGATCCTAAAACCGGCGAAAATGCTCCGCTTATCTCGAATGAAGTCTATGAATTCATTCGTAAAAATGCAGCGGCATTGGATTCTGCTATCATCTACGATCGTGATTACGGCTACGACTACTTTGGGTTTAAAACATTAGAAAAGTCTTACTTATTAAAATTAGACGGTAAAATCGTTGAACGTCCTCAACATATGTTGATGCGTGTATCTTGCGGGATTCACTCCAACAACATCGAAGCAGCGATTGAAACGTATAACTTAATGTCGGAGCGTTGGTTCACCCACGCGACTCCTACTTTATTTAACTCCGGTACACCAAAACCTCAATTGTCTTCTTGTTTCTTATTAACTACTAAAGATGATAGCATCGATGGTATTTATGAGACCTTGAAACAATGTGCTAAGATTTCTCAATCCGCCGGCGGTATCGGTTTAAGCATTCACGGTATTCGTGCTACCGGTTCTTACATCAAAGGAACGAACGGTACGTCCAATGGTATCATTCCAATGTTACGTGTATTCAATGACACGGCTCGTTACGTAGACCAAGGGGGTGGAAAGCGTAAGGGTGCATTTGCTATCTATTTGGAACCATGGCATGCAGACGTATTCGAATTCCTAGATCTTCGTAAAAACCACGGTAAAGAAGAATTACGCGCTCGTGATTTATTCTACTCTTTATGGATTCCTGATTTATTCATGAAGCGTGTGGAGGAAAATGGTGAATGGCCTTTATTCTGTCCAAACGAAGCTCCGGGCTTAGCAGAAAACTGGGGTAAAGACTTCGAAAATCTATTCGAGAAATATGAAAAAGAAGGTCGTGCTCGTAAAGTGGTAAAAGCTCAAGACCTTTGGTTCGCTATCTTAGAAGCTCAAGTAGAAACAGGTACTCCGTACATGTTATTCAAAGATGCGGCTAACAGAAAATCCAACCAAAAGAATTTAGGTACGATCCGTTCATCTAACTTGTGTACAGAAATTATCGAGTACACTGCTCCGGATGAAGTAGCGGTATGTAACTTAGCTTCTTTAGCTCTTCCTAAATTCGTAATCAACGGTACATTTGATCATCAAAAATTATATGATGTAACGTATGTAGCTACGAAAAACTTGAACCGTATCATTGACATCAACTACTATCCGGTACCGGAGGCAGAGAAGTCTAACCGTCGCCACCGCCCTATCGGTCTTGGTGTGCAAGGTTTAGCAGATGCGTTCATTTTATTACGTATGCCTTTCGATTCAGAAGAGGCTGCTCGTTTGAACAAAGAAATATTTGAAACAATCTACTTCGCTGCTATGACAGCTTCTAAAGACTTAGCTGCAGTAGATGGTCCATACGAAACATTCAAAGGTTCTCCTGCCTCTAAAGGTATCTTCCAATTCGATATGTGGGGTGTAACTCCGGATAGCGGTCGTTGGAACTGGGAAGAACTAAAACGTGACGTGAAGAAAGTAGGTATTCGCAACTCTTTATTGTTAGCGCCTATGCCAACGGCTTCTACGTCTCAAATCCTAGGTAACAACGAGTGTTTTGAACCATATACGTCCAACATCTATACTCGTAGAGTATTGTCAGGTGAATTCGTGGTGGTAAATAAACACTTATTGAAAGACTTAATTAAATTAGGTTTATGGAATGATAAGATGAAGAACAAGTTGATCGAACAAAATGGTTCGGTAGCTGCCATCGCTGAAATTCCTGAACACATTAAAGAACTATATAAAACTTGTTGGGAAATCAAGGGTAAAACCATCATGGATATGGCCGCAGATCGCGGAGCTTATATCTGTCAAAGCCAGTCTTTGAACGTATTCATGGCGGAACCAAACTTTGGTAAACTTACCTCTCTACACTTCTACGCTTGGAAAAAAGGTTTGAAAACAGGTATGTACTACCTAAGAACAAAACCTGCAGCGAACGCTATCCAGTTCACGGTAGAAAAACAAGCAGAAGTATCGCTTGAAGCCGGTGTATCTGCAACAGTAGGTGATGCTGAGAAAAAAGCAAAAGATATGGCTTGTTCATTAGATAATCCGGATGCTTGCGAAAGCTGCAGCGGTTAATCCGAACTTGTCCTAATAACAAAAAAGCCTCCCGATAAGAATCGGGAGGCTTTTTTATTTCTTTAAATTCGGAAGCTCTATGATAAAGCGGGTGTATTTAAATCGTTCGCTCTCTACACGAATAGAGCCATGTAGTTTACCTATCATCTCCTTCACTATATATAATCCCAAGCCACTTCCTTTACTCTGAGAAGTGCCTCTAAAAAACATTGTAAAAAGTTTAGCCTTAGTCTCTGGTGAAATCCCTATACCATTATCTTCAATTTCGATGAGGGTACGTTGTGAATTCACTTTGATAGTACAAGCCACGTATTTATTAGGATCGTCAATGTTGTAGTATTTAAGACTATTGGAGATGAGATTAGACAAGATAATTCGTAAGCGTTGAAGATCGGTGAAGAATGGGGCATATTGCTCTATATTAGTTCGTATATCAATATTGGCTTCCACCGACATGAATTTCAACTCCTTCAATATTTCATTTAACTCATGAGTAAAATTAGCTTCCGTAATAACTAAATCCGTCTTTAAATTTTTTGATATATCAATGATCTGTTGGATATGGATGTCTAACTTTTGAATACAATCATCCTGCATCTGCAATAATTCTCGAACTGTATTTATATCATCCGTTTTTTGTATCAATTTATTTAAACTCATCATAGAGGTGATAGGCGAACGCATATCATGTGATACCCTATATACGTATCGATCAAGCTCCTCATTCAAAGCAATCAACCGGTTGTTTTTAACTTTCAATCGGTTGTTTAGTGTGATGATTTTTTTGCGGATAAATTCATTGATACGTACGACTACGTAATAGAAAATAACAATGAATAATATGGTGGTATAAAGGTTAAATAAATACTCATAGGCACTTGAGTTATGCTGTCCCCAATAGCTGTAATCCGTAAGCTCTAAGAAAATCAATGATAGTATGGTCAATCCAATGGTGGCAATGATGAAATTCATTTGCTTTAAACTAAAAAAAGCAAATGCACCAGCTACTATCATAAGCATGGCGATATCCATACCTGAGCCTCTTCCCATAGAACCGGCTTTATAGGTCATAAAACCAGTACCAAGAACTACCATCGTAAATTTAGCCCATTCTCCCTTCCCTTTTTTGATAAGAATTAATACGACTGGAATAGATATGGTATGAAACAATATGTAATTCCAAATAACGGCGATGGAAATACCATTGATTAAACTTATGACAATATAGGATACTCCAAAAACATAAGCCAAAAGACAGGAATACACTAATATTTCCAATCGTATCAATTCATCGTATTGATACCCTTTCGAAATTAAAAGCTTTACATCGATAAACTTACGAATGATAAAATTTCGCCACGAACTCACTACTAACAGTTCCTCCTTATTGATTTTCACTTAAATGTAGGAAATATTCTACTATTCTGAACGATAACCGCACCTATGAAAAGATAATTAATATATATATATTTAATATGTTTTTGGATAAAAACCGGAATATGACCAATAGAATCCAGCAATTAAATCGATATCTATTTGAAAAGCACTCGACCAAATTTGCAGTGCTTTATTCCTTTTCTCTCATTCTGTTAATATTTTTGATTCCGTTCTTTTTGTCGGAGTTTAATATTACCCGTTTATACTATCGGATTTACTTTTCCGGATTTATTATCCTATCCACTTTCGTTTCCGAACATCGAAAAATCTACACCTATATCATAGCCTTTGTAGCTATCCTGGCAACTAATTTTATTCATTTAGATGACCCTAATAATCATTTGTTGATTTTTAGAGTAGTCATTGTGACTATATATTTTCTAGTCATTTTAAACAATATCATTATGGACATTTTAAAATCTATGATCTCCATGAGGATGTTAGTTCAAACGATCAATGGATATTTATTGATAGGATTAATCTTTGGAGAGATTTATAAAATTGTTCATTTACTAAACCCCAACGCTTTTAATTTTATTGCTGATGATTTATACAATCATTTCTACATGAGTTTTGTAGTACTTACGTCTGTAGGATTAGGAGACCTACTTCCATTATCACCCGGTGCCAAAGCTTTGGTGATGCTCAATGGTGTATGCGGACAAATCTATAGTATATTCTTTGTTTCTGTTATTATAGGTAAATTCTTAGGTAAGAAATCAGAATAGTGTCTCTAGTAAAAAAAATATCATCCTTATCTCTGCTTGGTAAAATAGGACTTACAGTGACTGTAAGTATATCCTTATTGCTAGGGTTAGGATATTTTTACTTAAAGACCAATGCTAGAGAATTAATCCTGGACTATGCCAATGAAAAGACACAAGGCAAATACCAAATTAATTTAAAACAAGTACATCTCAATATTTGGGAGCGAAACTTGAAAATAAAAAATTTCACTCTACAAGAGATTCAAGTAGACACCTCTAAGTCCAACATCGAGTATATTCATATTCCAGATATAGATGTTCAAATATCTTCCCTCCTTAGTTTATTCTATAAAAGAATATTAATAGAACATGTAATAACTACTAAGCCTGAGTTAATCTATCGAATAAGGAAACATAATCATATAGATTCTACCGGCATGACTCGAACATTTGGTAAAATATTCTTATCACTTGAGTCTATTTTAGAAGAATTAAATGTAGGCAAAATCGCTATTGAAGACGCTTCGTTATCACTACGTTTCATAGGGCGCAATTCCACCATCATAGAACCTTTCCCTAATTTAAATTTAACTATTTCTGACTTCAACTTGAATAATTCTAGCTCAACGCTATTACATTCTTCTGATATCAGATTCAACACCAAAAATCTACAATACGTACTGCCGGATAGTAGTACAACCATCCAACTTTCTTCCATCGATATATCAACCGGAGAGAAATATATAGCTGTTAAAAATGTTCACTTTGTGCACATAAATCCTAATGCTACCATCAACAAATTAGAACTATTGATACCTGATATTCGATTTAGGAATACTGATTTTTACCAATTATACAACTACAATAAAATAGTAGCTGATTCTATCATACTTTCGGATGCCCAAGTAGATGTTGGATTTAAAAAATCATTTAATGAAGAAAAAACTTCTAAAGTGAATATTGAAAAACAGTTAAAAGAATCGCTACACGCTTGTGATGTTAAATACATTGGCTTATTAAACTCGAAAATTAACTTGGATACTGATTTTCAAGAATTATTAAACAACATTCAAGTAAGCAAAAATGATATTGAAATATGGAATCTTAAAAAGTCCCCGGGCAAAATGTACTCACTGGACAGTATTTTAATAAAAGTAGACAATTATAAAAGATACTCTGAAGATAGTTTATATGTAGCAACACTGGGTAGCGTTACTATTAATAAAGATAAATTTATTTTAAATGACTATAACCTACAGCCTAGTCATAATCTAAAAAATAAAAATGGCATCTACTTAGAAACCAAAAAACTTATTATTAATCAACCGGACTATTACTCCGTCATAGCCAATGCAACTGCAAATGTAGATGATATTGAATTATATGAACCAAAAATAAAATACATTCACAACATTAGCTCTCATCACGACAAAGACAAAAGATCTAATAAAGACAAGGTTCAAGGTGTTTGGTCTAGAGTCAATTTAAATTACTTAAAAATATCTAATGGAAATATCTCCTACGAATCAAACATTAAAAACAGTAAAATTGATTTCAGCAATGTGAATACCCGTGTGGATTTCAAGTACATATCTGATACTATTTCCATACTATCAATACTACACAATTGCCAATATTTCAACCTGAAAAAGATCAACTATCAAGACAAGCACAGACTTTTAAAATCAGGTTACATTAGTTATGAAAAGAACAAACGTGATTTAATTTTCAACGAACTATATTATTTAGATTCTTCAGGTATATATGATATTAAAAAGTTAGATCTAAAAAGACTACGTTTATCCGAAGACAAAATTGAATGTGGCAAAATAAGTTGGCAAGAAGCAACTGTTACGGTGACACCTCATCGTCATTCACACCCCAACCATCCATCTAACAAAAGATTCTACCCACCACTTTTACAAGTAGATTCGGTCTGGGGATACAATACTAAATTCCATTACCTTCAAACATCCAAGGAAAAAGAAGTAACAGGAAATATTCAATCTGTATTTGCCTCCAATTTCAACTTCAACAAACAGGTAAGTTGGGACAACTTAATTTTAGACATGAGAGATTTGTCTGTTAAAACGAATGATATTCGCTTAACGGCTCCTAGTGTTTATATATCTGAACATAGTATTTCAAAAATATCTAAACCTATTTTAAATGTTAAAAATTACGAGCATGAAATATCAACTCAGATTGACTCTATCTGTTTAAACTTGTCTTTAAATGAATTATTAAATCATAATAAACTCTCCTCTAATTCACTTCTAATTCACAATCCTAAAATAAAGCTTCATCAGCTTCATCCTCCGTACGCCAATCAAAACTCAAAAAACAAATCTCCATTCAGTTTCGATTTAAAAAACATACAAATCAATAACGGACGAATTGATTACAACAGCACTATCCCTAATAATACTAGAAAAATAACTATGGATTCATTGCAATTCAAATTAGCATCTTTACAAAAAGATTCTATTGCTTTCAAATCCGAGAACATTGATTTAAGTACTGATATTAAAAATTTATCTCTTAAAGATTCCATATTTATCACCACCAGAAAAAAGATAAATATCAGCATAAAAAGTATTTCACAAGATGAAAACCAAAACCTTCAACTCTATTTAAAGCAATTATACATACCTATTCAAAACATTAAAGTATTATTAAAAAAGGACAGCAAGATAGACTTATCGAAATTTGATATCGAATTAAAAAACCACCACTTTAATTTTGCCCATCGATTAAACATTATGGATTTTATTAAGTCTAAACCGGACTTGGAAATCCGAAAAGTAAATACTCAACTGGACACTAAAGACGGATTATTTAAATTCCATAACATATCACTAAGTCTATTATCCGAACAGATTACATTAGATTCCATATCATACAAGCCTAAATACGCATTGGATGAGTTCAATGATTTATATGGCATTCAAAAAGACTATATACAACTACACATCGGAAAGATATCCTTAACAGGCATTAAAATACATCATTATCTGGACGACCAAGATATTTTTGCTAAAAAACTAACTGTTTGGGATGCTTCTATTTCCAGTACGCGTGACAAAAGTTTGCAAGACCCTCCTGTTATTGAAAAGTCCTTATTATTTGGAATGGTTAAGAAAATACCTATCCCACTATTCATTGAAGAGGTAAGTTTAGTTAACGCTCGTGCATCCTATACAGAATATTCAACCAATCACAAACACGGAACTATTACATTTGACAAAATCCAATGTTCCATTAAACCATTAACCAATACCACTGAACACACCGATACGATGGTACTTTCATGCAAAGCTTTATTATTAAATAAAACTCCACTACATCTGATTTATAGAGAATCTTTACGAGACACGGCCTCCGGATTTAAATATCGCCTCCATTTAGGAAAAATGAATATGACTCATTTAAATGAAGTGGTAACACCTTTGTCCAACATCGTCATCAAATCCGGCATGATAGATACACTAATTATTCGTTCGGCTGGAAATAACACTCTATGTTATGGAACTATAAATTTTTATTTCCGTAATCTAAAGATAAACATCAATGCCAATTCGGATGAATCTATTATCAACCCTTTGTTAGATATAGCTAGTTTATATGCTAATGTGTTAATCCTTCGCTCTAAAAATACAGATAAGATGGACAGAGTCTATTTTGAACGTATTCCACACAAAAGCATCTTTAACTATTGGTTTAAAATAACGCTTAGTGGTGTTATGACGGGGATTGGTCTAAAGCATGACAAAGTATATCAAAAGAAATACGAGCAATATTTAAATTCACAATCTATCAATTAATCAACTTCTGCTCATGAAAAACTTATTGAAACTTGTAGGACTGGTGAGTGTTCTATTTTTTACAGTAGCACAAACACCTATCCAGCCAGATGCTACACGAGTACGTAACGTACTTTTAAAAACAAACCGTTTAATTGGCCTTACACACATGGCTGTTAAAAATGGCAAAGTATATACCGGCAAATTAGGTAAAGCAGTGCAATTTGAGCGTTTTGCTAAAAAGCTTTATCTAGCTAAAGAATATAAAAAAGCAGCACAGTACTCTATTCGTGCTCGTGAATTTGCTATTGAAGCTCTAACAGCAAATAAAGCAAAACCTACTAGCGATGGCACTATCACAGAAGATGAAAAACTAATAACGAATCCCCTTCCGGAAATAAGTACCATGGAAGAAGAACTAACTAAAGAAAGTATCGCATTACCAACCGATGAAGATTTAGTCGCCAATGGCAATCTCGATATCACTATCTAATCAAAAAGGAGCTTAATGCTCCTTTTTTTATTTGTCTTTACAATTTGTAGTGTAACTTTGCCGATACTATGGCAGCACCACAACCCTTCCTAACCGCTGAATGGCGAAAATTAATTTTAGCTAATTACGAAATCGACTCTAAAGTCCTAACTCCTTTTTTACCTGCCGGAACGGAAGTAGATTCATGGGAAGACCGTACCTATGTATCTTATGTGGGCTTTTTATTTGATCAAGTAAAAGTCAAAGGCTTGTCCATACCTTATCATCAATCATTTCCTGAATTCAACTTGCGCTTTTATGTTCGTTTCAAGATGGACAACAAATGGCATCGTGGTGTCACTTTTATTAAAGAGATTGTACCTAAACGTATGGTAAGTTTGGTTGCTAACACTGTATATGGTGAACATTATCAAACTTTACCTATGGAACATTTTTGGGACCAATCAGAACATGAGCAATCGATTGAATATCGCTTCCGATGGAAAAAAGATTGGAATTATATTCGAGTGAAAGCTTCCAATGAACCGATGTTAATTAAACCCAATTCGGAAGCTGAGTATATCACACAACAAGTGTATGGAGTTACCAGACTTTCCGCTAATAGAACAGATCTCTACGAAGTAGAACACCCTTTATGGGAAGTGTATCCCATGCATCAATTACAATTTGGAGTTCATACTTCCGCTTTATTCGGAGATGAGTTTATCCCTTTTTTAGAAACTAAACCTGTATCCACTTTCTTAGCGGAAGGTTCAGCGATTAAAGTATTCCCGGGAAAAAGATTAGTTTAACTACAACAAGTATTCTACAACTACCGCACTTACCCCACCAATGATGGCCATTAAGATGCGATTGGTTTTGAACTTATGTTCCGGATTAGCTTCAAAAAATATAGTCGTAGATATATACAAGAAGTTACCGGCCACTAAAGCGAAGATTAAACCTCCTATTCTTTCATCTGCAACACCGGAATCCATTAAGTAATCCGATACTAACAAACCTACCGGTGTAGCTAATGCAAATAATGCCTGCCAACCGAATATAGATCTTCTTAATTGCATCATACTAATCAATACGGTTGCTAAAGCAAACGCTTCCGGTATTTTATGCAATATCAATCCAATCATTAATGTATTATGCGTTTCATCTGCATGCACATGTGAAGGATGCATTAACAAACTACCTTCTAAGAAGCCGTGTACACACATAGCCATCATAATGAAATATTTTTCTCTGCCATGGTGATGGTGGTGCAAATGCATGTGACCATGTTCTACCCCGGTAGAAAAATATTCAATGAACATTTGTAGATAATAACCAAGCAATACGAATATACCTGCCAACTTCACATCACCCGTTTCAGTAATAGCTTCCGGTAAGATATGTATGATCGTAATGGAAAATAGATATGCCCCACTAAAGGATAAAATGTATTTATACTGATCAGAATTTTTCATTCCAAAAAAGTACACCAATACAGATGGTAAAAAGGCAATCAAAAAGAGGATGATGGCAGTAAGTATCATTTTCTATTTTTTAAATATCAATATTAATCGATCCGAATTTTCTTTATCAAACGATTCCAATCGATAACTTCCAAAGGTTTCAATTAACTGTAAGCCTACAAACTTACTAAAAGCCATAAAATCTTCCTTGTAAAATGCTCGAACTCTTTCAGAAAACTGATAAGCTCTGCCTTTATCGGTAAATTTTATATCCTTATGTATAAACTTTCCGTCATATCTACGAGTTAATTGAAATTGAACATCACCTCTATCGACGGTATTTTCAGCTACTAATTGAGAGATTACTTTATGTGCATTAAAAAAATCAACGACTAAGTATCCCTCTTTCTTCACTGCCTGACTTAATGTTTGAAAGGCAGCTTGATCATCTTCCGTAGAATCAAAATATCCTAAACTGGTAAACAAGTTTAACACCACATCAAAATCTTCCTCCCACGCCGCTTCTCGGATATCATGCACTGTAAATACTGCTGTATCTTGCGCTTCTTGACGAGCCTGTTCAATACTATTCGGCGATAAATCAGCACCTACCACATGGTACCCTAAGCTTGCCAAATAATTCGCATGACGACCTTTACCACAAGGCATATCCAAAACGGTTGCTTGCTGTGTCAAGGGTAGATAATTCATGAGTGATTTGATGAACGTCTGTGCTTCTGCCTCATCTCGATTCGCATATAAAAGATGGTAATACGGAGAATCGAACCATTCACTAAACCAAGTAGTTTCTTGCTTTTCCATGTATAATTCAATGTCGTTTTAAAATTTCACCCCACCATTAAAATGGTGGGCTTCTAGCGCCCCAATCAACAACTGTGGCTAACTCCTTGCTTTAGAATAGCCCACGGTTTTAACCGTGAGATTTTAAACGACATTCTGTTTATAATCACAATACTACAATTTTTATTTGGGCTTAGTTCAGTTCCTTAGCGTAAATACCCTTTAAAACTGCTTTTTTACTTTCTACTTTCATCAATTAGCTCTAATTTAGCAGTATGCGTGAAGATTATTTGAGTGGCGATAAAGAATCTCTAGGAACCTCCGATAGAGATATTGAAAGAGCTTTACGACCTCTATCCTTTTCTGACTTTACAGGTCAAGATAAGATTGTAAAGAATTTAAAAGTGTTTGTTAGCGCTGCTAAGCAACGTCAAGAACCTTTGGACCACGTATTACTGCATGGCCCTCCGGGTTTGGGTAAAACTACTTTATCCAATATCATTGCCAATGAATTGGGCAGTAATATCAAAATTACATCAGGTCCTGTGTTAGAAAAACCGGGCGACTTAGCCGGTTTGTTAACCAATTTAGAAGCTAACGATGTCCTTTTTATAGATGAAATTCATCGCTTGAATGCCGTAGTGGAAGAGTATCTATACTCTGCTATGGAAGACTTTAAAATTGATATCGTTTTAGATACCGGCCCTAATGCACGCAGCATTCAAATCAGTTTAAATCCGTTTACCTTAATAGGTGCTACAACACGCTCCGGTTTACTTACAGCACCACTACGTGCTCGCTTTGGTATTAATGCGCGTTTAGAATATTACGATGCGGCATTACTTACCTCTATCGTAAAACGCTCGTCTGCTTTGTTACAAACTCCTATGGAGGAAGACGCTGCCTTCGAGATAGCTCGCCGAAGCAGAGGAACTCCTCGTATTGCCAACAACTTACTACGACGCACACGTGACTTTGCTCAAATTAAAGGTAATGGTACCATCAATTTGGAGATTGCTAAAATTGCTTTGGATGCATTAAACGTTGACCATAACGGTTTAGACGAAATGGACAACCGTATCCTAATGACCATCATTGACAAATTCAAAGGTGGCCCTGTGGGTATTACTACCATTGCTACAGCAGTAGGGGATGAGGCTGAAACGATTGAAGAAGTGTATGAACCTTTCCTTATTCAAGAAGGCTATATCAAACGTACTTCTCGTGGTAGAGAAGCAACTAATCTTGCATATAAACATTTAAACAAAGTCCCTCCTACCGGCACGGGAACATTGTTTGATTAACCTTTATGAAGTCTTCATATCTAGCTTCCGAACGTGCATTGCTAGTTAAACAGTGGGCCAAAGAAGTAGGCTTTGATTATTGCGGAATTTCTACCGCTACCTTTTTAGAAGACGAAGCACCTCGATTAGAAACTTGGTTAAAACGAAACCATCAAGGCACTATGTCATGGATGGAAAATCACTTTGACAAACGTTTGGATCCACGCAAATTAGTAGAAGGAGCTAAGTCCATTGTTTCCGTTTTACTTAACTACACTCCCAATTCTACAGAGCTTTCCGAAGGACCTGTGAAAATTTCTCGCTATGCCTATGGCACCGATTATCACTACGTGCTAAAAGATAAACTCAAAAGTTTGATGGAGAAAATCCAATCCGGTATTGGGGAGGTATCCGGAAGAGCTTTTGTAGATTCCGCTCCGGTGATGGATAAAGCTTGGGCTAGCAAAAGTGGTTTGGGATGGATTGGAAAACACAGTAATTTATTAACTAAAGATAGTGGGAGTTATTTCTTTATTGGAGAACTCATCATTGATGTAGAACTGGAGCCGGACGGTGCTATCAAAGATTATTGCGGCACATGTACTCGATGTATTGATGCTTGTCCAACACAAGCGATTACCGAGCCTTATGTAGTAGATGGATCTAAATGCATTTCTTATCTCACGATAGAATTGCGCGAAGCTATACCCGAAGAATTCAAAGGAAAAATGGAAGGCTGGGCATTTGGCTGTGATGTTTGTCAGGATGTATGTCCATGGAATCGATTTGCGATACCCCATAAAAACAAAGAACTCTCCCCATCGGAAGAGTTCCTTTTATCACATTCAAATGATTTTAAAGAGATAACAGATGAGATATTCTCCTCCCTTTTTAAAGACTCCCCTATAAAAAGGACCAAATATTCCGGTTGGAAAAGAAATCTCGACTTCCTAAAATAAATTAGGAGAAACAACGCTTTAATACAGAGCTATGTACATGGCCGAAGTTATCGTAACACCACGTTTTAAGTTCTTGTACTTCTTCGCGAATCAGTTCCTTTAAGCTTTTTCTTAATTCTTTCTCAAATAGCTGAGCGTCAAAGCTTACTTTCTCAAGAATGAATTTACTGTAGTTCAACATAACGGTTAATGTTTGTTAAGTTTTAAAAATGTATACTAAAATTACGAAAAACTTACACCTTTAGTTCATCAAATAGTAAAAAAATTGCTCCAAATTGTCGAATTTTGTATTGCAAACAACCTAAAAAACTGATATACATTGCCTTTCACCTCCAAAATAACGCGTTATCTTTTTGTTATATTAGTATTAACTTTCGAATTTTCGGGGAATAGTCAAAATATTTCTTTTAAACTGAATAAAACCAATCTATACAAGAATGACTTTTTATGTTTAACTATTACATTCTCACAAGAGGCTAAAAAAGAGTATCAGTACTACCAAGATTACCTCCTTCCGGAAATTCCAAACTTTGTAAAATCACACACCTACTTTCAAAAAACCGACGAAGGGGGTATGATTCATCAATGGTATGAACCTATTAAAAGTGGAACTACCTACTTCCCTACTTTATTACTTTACAATCGCCATCACAAAGCCTTTCAATATACTAGTCAAGCTTTAACGGTACTTGCATCCGAGCATGCCAATCCGGAATTACCTCCAGCAGCACCATGGATAGCCAAAGTAAAACTAAATGCACAGCGACCGACCATTAAATGGTATATATCCGGACCTACTACCTCCCAACTGATGGAAGGAAAACGCTGGTCAGCCATCATTGAACTACCACTATCGGAATCGGTAGAGTATGCAGTCCCTAGTTGGAATAGTGCACAAGAACAAATTAAGAAATGGATGAATCGCCAATCTTTTTTACATGAAAGTCTACTAAAGAATGGTGCTCCATTGATAGACACCGTCATTATTGATGAGAAGACCTACTTAAAAATATTACTAGTGGATGAATATATATTCCCTACTGCCGTTGGGGACATTCATATTCCCAGCTTCTCACTACCTTATTATATCTACAACAAAGGTGATTCCCATGATGGTATCGTGCGTTTAGCAGAAGAGATTACATTGGGTACTCCTGAGTTCACTTGGAAAGTCCGAAACTTAAGAGGGAAGTCGACCAACCCGGCTACGGTAGTAGGAAATTTCACCTTGACCGATGCCTCAGAACAAACAGCTTTACGCCTAGGAAAGAGCACCTATGTCACCCTTACCTTGGAAGGTAATGGTGAACTTTCTTCCATGGGCAAGCCGGTGTTTAAATCGAATCAAATGGAGCTTCTTTCTTCTGAAGTCCTAAATTCTGCTATTGTGAGCTATCAACCATGGGTGGTTAGAAAACAAATTCGCTACCATATCAAACCTACTGCCAAAGGAAATATTAATTTGTCCAATGCTTTTTATTGGGCTTACTTTAATTTACAAAGGCAACAATGGGACACTTTACGTCCTAATTCAACCATTCACGTATATCAATCGGCAACGGGCGAAACTCCGCAATTCTTTACGGAAGACCCGTTCTATCAACGATATACAATAACCTCTCAAGGAGGTATTCGACAACAAGTCGAAACCGATCTGGTGAACCGCTTGGCGAACCTGATTATTTTCCTTATGTTAGTAGTCACTGCAATCTTAGTAATAAAAAAATGAGTAATAGTTTCGGTACGATTTTCCGTATAACCACATTCGGAGAATCTCATGGTGTAGGTGTGGGAGTAATTATTGATGGCTGTCCTGCCGGAATTCCGGTAGACGAAAACTTTATTCAGTCCGAAATGGCCCGTAGAAAACCGGGGCAATCCAAAATTGTAACACAACGTCAAGAAGACGATCAAATAGAAATTCTATCCGGCGTATTTGAAGGTAAAACAACAGGTACTCCAATCGCCATGATGGTTCGTAATGGGGATCAACGTAGTAAAGACTACTCACACATCGCGGATCGTTATCGCCCATCTCACGCAGATTATACATACCAAGAAAAATACGGTGTTCGTGATTATCGCGGTGGCGGAAGAAGTTCTGCTCGTGAAACATTAGCACGTGTAGCCGCAGGCGCTATCGCTAAAATGATGCTTAAAGCATTAGGCGTAGAGGTACAAGCCTACGTTTCTCAGGTAGGCAGTTTGAAATTAGATGAAGCTTTAGCAGTTGATTTATCTAAGACCGAAGATAACATTGTTCGTTGTCCGGACCCTGCTACCGCAGAAAAGATGATTGAACTAATTGATCAAGTAAGATTAAATCGTGATACCATAGGTGGTGTTGTAAGCTGTGTGATTAAAGGATGTCCGGTAGGCTTAGGTGAACCGGTGTTTGATAAATTACACGCTGAGTTAGGCAAAGCCATGTTAAGTATCAACGCTGTCAAAGGATTTGAATATGGTAGTGGTTTTGATGGTGTGGCTTTATTAGGGTCACAACACAACGATAAATTCTATACGGATGCACAAGGCAAAGTAAGAACAGAAACTAATCACTCCGGAGGAATCCAAGGTGGTATCTCTAATGGTGAAGATATTTACTTCCGTGTAGCATTTAAACCGGTAGCTACGATCATGATGGATCAAGAAAGTATCAACCAAGAAGGTAAAACCGTTACCGTAAGCGGTAAAGGACGCCACGATCCATGTGTAGTACCAAGAGCAGTACCAATCGTAGAAGCCATGGCTGCTATTACGATTGCAGATTTTTATTTACGCAACAAAACAGTTCGATTTGAGTAACACAGAAACTACCGACAAAGATCTACATTGGAAAATACTCGTTGGTATTTCCTTAGGCATCTTTGTCAGTTTCAGTTTACATGACATACAAGGTGGTGCCGAATGGGCTCAAGCATACATCAAACCATTCGGCACTATTTTTATTCGATTATTGCAGTTGATGGCTATCCCATTACTGCTTACATCTCTTATCACCGGCATAGCCGGTATGCGCTCACTGGATCATTTAGGTAAACTCGGAGGAAGAACACTACTACTTTTCACCTTCACTTGTATTACATCCACTACGATTGGAGTATTGCTAGCTAGTATAATCCAACCCGGCAGTTTTGTTCCCGCTGATTTACGTCAAGAATTATTCACCTCCTACTCCAGTGATGTAAGTCAATTTGTAGATGCTAAAAACAATCAACCTCTAGGGTTCTTTCAAATGTTAGTACAATGGGTTCCTTCGAATATATTTTATGCACTAGGTCAAAATAGCATGATGTTATCCATCGTATTATTTTCCATTTTATTTGGAATAGCAGCTTGTCAAGTTCCTTCCTATCAAACAAAACCGGTGATAGACTTCCTAGAAGGACTACAAGAAATTTTCATGAAAATGGTTTTGCTGATCATGAAGATTGCTCCCTTCGGAGTATTCGCATTGATAGCTTCTATCTCTTTAAACTGGAGTTTATTGACTTCACTATTCATTTACATCGTCACCGTTGTCATAGGATTAAGTATCATATTATTTATTTTATACCCTGCAGTCTTTACTCTTATTGGCAAAACAGGTTATCGTTTCTTTTTCAAAATGATGCAACCGGCATTTCTTACCGCCTTTAGTACCAGTTCGAGTGCAGCCACATTACCGGTAACGATGAACAGAGTAACCGAAGGATTAAAAGTAAAAAAAGAACCGGCTCATTTTATTTTATCTTTAGGTACCACCATTAACATGGATGGCACTGCTTTATATCAAGCTATCGCTGCTATATTTATGGCCCAAGTAGTGGGGATTGATTTAAGCTGGTTAGATATGCTTACGATCATTGTCACCTGTACTTTAGCAGCTGTGGGGGCGGCAGGTGTTCCCGGTGCAGGTATGATCACGCTAATGATTGTATTACAATCCGTACACGTACCGGTAGAAGCCATTGCATTAATCATGGCACCTGATAGATTATTAGACATGTTTCGTTCGTTAGTGAATGTAGCCGGTGATGCAACAGCGGCAGTAGCATTAGGCGAAAAAGAAACTGAATAACCTTCATGAAAAAATCTTACTCCATTATTAAATGGCTAAAGCGAATAACGCTAAGTATTCTTTCGTTACTAATCATTTATCTTCTCTTTGTTTTTATTTTTTCTCACATCCCTTACAATACTGATTTTAAAGCGACACCTAATGGTACTCCTGTGTTTTTAAAATCCAATGGAGTACACACCGACTTTATTGTACCTATTAAAACACCTCTGATGGATTGGAATGAGTTCATTCCCAATATTCCTCCACAAAGCAACTACATAGCTTTTGGTTGGGGCGATAAAGGTTTCTATCTCAACACGCCTACTTGGGATGATTTAACTTTTTCAACTGCTTTCAAAGCAGCATCGGGGTTAAGTACCACTGCTATGCATATAGACTTTTCTTATAACACACCTAAAGAGAGCGCTACTTGTCAAGGCACTACCCTTTCGGATGCAGAATATTTAAAGCTGTGTGATTATATAAAAAACTCTTTTGATAAAAATGAACAGGGAGAACTAACCTCTATTCCTTTTGACCCACGATATTATAGTGGCGCATTCTATGACGCTAAAGGCACCTACAGTATTTTCAAATCCTGTAATAGTTGGGTAAATAAAGGGTGTAAACAAACGGGCATTCCAACTTGCTTTTGGACGCCACTTGACCAACCCTTAATCAACTCATTAAATGGCTATTAGTGAGTGTATAGCTTGATTTTTGTCATTATTTTGGTTTTTTAAACCCTTTTAGCTTACATTTGTGCGTGCAAAAATCCATTTCCATACTATTGCTCGTTCTATTTTCTTTGCCATTGGCGTTGAAAACAGGTACGATGGTATATTTTAAATGGAATGAAAAAGAGATTGCCAGGACCCTATGTGAAAACCGTTTCCAAAAAACATCTACTTGTAACGGTACTTGTTATTTAAAGAAGCAATTAAAGAAAACGGAACAATCCGGCACATCTGAAGACACTAACCGATTCGAAGACAACTTCCATAAATTGGTTTATTTCATAGAGCCTCTATTTCAAACAGAGTTTAATTCCACTCAAGTATATAGCCTTAACTTTCCCGCTCTTTCTACCGAAGGACAAGTGAGAGATTTTTCATTGGAGATTGAATATCCTCCCTGTTGTTAATTTAATACCCCTTACATGAAAACATTAGATTCACTAGTCGCTATTGAATCTATATCAACGTGTGTTTACACTTAAACACTTGCGCCGTTTTCATTTACCCATATTAACATTTCGTATTAAACTGATTAAACAACATGAAAAATTTCATTGTACAATTATCTATTTTATTATCTCTATCCTTAGCTATTACTTCTTGTAAAGACAATAAAAACGAAGATCCGGCTCCAGTTGCTACCGGAACTATTCACTTAGAATTTGACCATATGTTTGATGGTGAAGAGTTCGTATTAGACAACTCTAAATACTACTTCAAAACAGCTTACGGAGACAGCATCGGCATTAGTACTTTCCGTTATTACATCAGTAATATTAAATTCAAAAAAGCGGATGGCACTACGTTCACTGAACAAGAAAGCTACCACTTAATTGATTTAGACCCGAGCAATTTAACTACCGGAATTGATGTATCCGGAATCCCTGTGGGTGATTATGTAACGGTAGAATTTATGGTAGGTGTAGATAGTACTCGCAATGTATCCGGTGCTCAATCCGGTGCATTAGCAACCACTAATGGTATGTTCTGGTCATGGAACAGCGGTTACATATTCTTAAAGTGTGAAGGTAATTACAAAACAGAAGACGAGGTTACTAGTGGAAGTTTTGTTTATCACGTAGGCGGATTCAGCGGTACCAACAAAGCATTACAAACGATAACACTTAATGTTCCAAGCCCTGCTTATGCACGTGTGGCAAACAATGCTGTTTCCAAAATGCACTTACATATTAATGTAGAACAGTTGTTCAATGACCCTACCGAAATTAATATCAATACCATGAGCACCATTCACATGCCGGGTGCCAATGCTAAAACACTTTCAGAAAACTACAAAGGTATGTTTGAATTGGATCACGTACATAATTAATGCGCTGTTCTGTTTCATACATATTATTCATAGTTTCTACAGTTATTCTTTATAGTTGTAAGGATCCTTTAGTAGAACCACAAAGCTCTTTTCCGGGCTTTGTGGTTCCTTCTCATTTCCCTGCACCTAACTATTCAGGAGCGCCTAACAACCCTATTACCAAAGAAGGCTTTGAACTAGGAAGAAAAATCTTCTACGACCCGATTACCTCCAAAGACAGTACAATCTCTTGTGGCTCCTGTCATCAATCCTTTGCCGCTTTCGCAAATTTGGACCATGCCACTAGCCACGGCATTGATGGTTTATTCGGAACTCGTAACGCACCTCCTATACAAAACACCGCATGGATGAACTCCTTCATGTGGGATGGAGGCATTAATCATATTGAAGTGATGCCTTTAGCTCCATTGACTAATCCGGTGGAACATAACGAAACCATTAACAATATCTTAGTTAAACTTAATCGCCAAGCATCCTATAGAGAACAGTTTCAACAAGTATTTAAATCTAGTCCCATCACGGATCAACAAATGTTTTATGCATTTTCTCAATTCATGACTATGATGGTTTCTTCGAATTCTAAGTATGATGAATATATTAAAGGAAATATGAGCGCTCTCACAAGCGATGAAGTAGAAGGATTGCAATTATTCAATAGCAAATGTAGTGCTTGTCATACCGGTATATTATTTACTGATGGCAGCTTTCGAAACAATGGTTTAACACCAACCTCCATTGACTCCGGCAGAATGCACATCACCAACTTTGAAATGGATCGAAACAAATTCAAAGTGCCATCCTTGCGAAATATAGCACTATCTAGGCCCTACATGCATGACGGTAGATTTAATACACTAGAAAAAGTGCTTAATCATTATTCAGATGGTGTGGTTGATAGTCCAACATTAGATCCATTACTAAAATCCAATGGTAACTTAGGCATTTCACTCACTGATGAAGAGAAACAAAAAATCATTTTGTTTCTACAAACATTAACAGATTATACATTCGTTAACAATCCATTATTCCAACAACCATGATGAAACCAATCTTCATTTATCTATTCCTCCTATGCAGTAGCATCTACAGCGTTAATGCTTGTGATGTTTGTGGCTGCTCTTCCGGAGCTTCCTACATGGGAATCTTGCCCCAATTCAGTAAAAACGTTGTAGGCATTCGTTATCGTTACCGAGTATTTGAACATAATAACTCTGCTGCCTCTTCTACTACAACAGGTATGGCATTGGAAGATCGTTTTCAAACTTTTGACATTTGGACTCGCTTATATTTAGGTAAACGATGGATGTTGTTCGGTTTCTTGCCTTACTCCTATTACACCCGCATTGAAACGGACGCTACCGAACATATTCAAAGCGTGGGTGACATGTCGGCACAATTAAACTATTTAGCCATCAATACCGGAGACAGTACAGGCAAAAAAGTCCGACAAACATTAATCTTGGGTGCGGGAATAAAACTTCCAACCGGGAAGTACCAACAACGCGACCGTTTCAAAAACATGTTTCCTTTACCGTTTCAAATTGGTTCAGGAGCCTATACTTTACGTGCCAATATAATTTATACTGTACGAGTAAAAGCACTTGGATGGAACAATGACATTGCTTACAACTATAACCTTAGCAATGAACTAGAGTACAAATTAGGCAATCAATTCACCTGGGCATCCACGTTTTTTTACTGGAAAAAATGGGTTAATATTTCCATTCTTCCGAATGCCGGGGTCTTCTTTGAACAAATGAGCAAAGACCGTGAATACGGTTATTACAATCAGGCTACCGGAGGAAAAGCGCTATTCTTCACCTTAGGCACCGATCTATACTATAAAAATTTCATCTTGGGAGCTACCGCCCAAGTAGTTGGACCTCAGAACACCGGTATTGATCAACCCATCAGTAAATGGCGCTTTATGGCGCAATGTTCCTACTTATTCTAGTAAAAAAGGGCATTTGGGGAGTATTATACAATATTGTACCTTTGTAGTCGATTGAGGAACTATTTAGCCCTCAAAAACATTTATTAAGTTATGGAAACAACAAAAGCACCGGTTGAAATATATTTAGAGGCTACCCCTAACCCGAATACATTAAAATTTGTCACAGACAAAAATTTAGTACCGGAAGGAAGTGTAGATTTCGCCAGCCCTTCATCAGCTGAATCTTGCCCAATGGTTCTAGACCTTTTCCGTTTTGATTTTGTTCGCCGTGTATTTATGGCTGCCAATTTCGTAACGGTAACTAAGGCAGACGGTATCGATTGGATTGAAGTTCAAAACATGATTCGTTCTGTTATCAAAGGATATTTAGAAGAAGGTAAACCATTATTCAAATCCATGCCACAACAAGTAAGTAACGTGGCTCCTGTGGAAGGCGAACCGGAAGTGGTATCTAAAATCAAAGTAGTGTTAGACGAGTATATCCGTCCGGCAGTAGAACAAGATGGTGGTGCTATTACTTTCCATTCATTCAACGAAGGTGTAGTAAAAGTTCAACTACAAGGATCTTGCAGTGGTTGTCCTTCTTCTACTGTTACTTTAAAATCAGGTATTGAGAATTTATTAAAAAGAATGATTCCTGAAGTGACAGAAGTAGTTGCTGAAAACATGTAATCTTAATAGCTGCTAGGTACTCGTCATTAGTATTTAGTATTCGCTAAAAAAAATCAATAGATATAAATAAGAAAGCCTTCTCAAAAATGGGAAGGCTTTCTTATTTATGTAGGATTATCTAAATACCAGCAACTAGTAGCTAACTACTAATCTTACATTACCTGACGAATTTCATTTTTAATAAACGTCAAGGTAGGTTGTACCGGATCATTAGGCAATTGCATCAAACGATCAAAAATAATTTTAGCTAAATCAATAGACGAGTGTTCATGTGTTACCGCTTGTGCAGATGTATTGATTAATGTAGTAATCTCTTCCATTGTTTGTTTCACACGATCCCACGACTCATTACTCATATACACTTGTTGAGACATGTTGTGAGCATATTCTTCTCTGATTTCAGACAATAAACGTTGTTGTAATTGAATAGCACTCATGCCTCTTTCATTTACACGCACAATCATGTTGTGAGGAGTAATACGTTCTAAGAACAAACACATACGTTCGTATGCTTGCAAACGAATGGGTAATACCAATTCCGTATTCTTTAATTTTAATTCTACCAATTTTCTTTCAAAGTCTTTTGTAAGGAAAGACTTCACTACTAAAAACATAGCATACAACACTAATCCTGCAGGTAGTAAAATTTTAATAATGTCTAATAGAGCTTGTTCCATATTTAATATTTATTGAAATTCACGGTTATAATTCTAAGGTTAAAAATACATATAAAAACAAAATAACCTACCCGCCTGAAATGGATTTCCATAAAAATATATTACCCATCAATATCACACCGGCTGCTGTTACTGAAATACAAACTATTTTTAACACTAAAAATATCCCTAGTGGATATGGTTTACGTGTGGGTGTAAAAGGCACAGGATGCTCCGGAACCGGTTATGTGATTGGTTTTGACAAACCGGGCATTCAGGATAATCAATATAGCTTTGAAAATATTCCGGTCTACATTGAAAAAAAACATTTACTGTATGTAGCCGGATTAATTATCGATTTTGAAAACAACGACGAAGTGCGTGGTTTTACTTTTACTATGCCCTCTTAAGGGAATATTCAAATGCTGTTTCTTTACAACTACCGCCAATAGGTGGATTATGCTTACGAATAGTTACTTGTATCGCTTGAATCTTAGGAAACGATTGCAAACATTGTGCAGCCATTTCCTGCGCTAAAGTTTCAATCAACGCATGAGGCTGTTGCATTAAGGCTGCTACAACTTTGTATACCTTTTCATAATCTACCGTATCCTCCAAATCATCTTTGTAACCTGCAGCCGGCAAATCTACGTCCATGCGCATATCAACGGTAAAATTAGCACCTGACTTTTGCTCCCACGAATAAACACCGTGGTATGCTCTAAAGGTTAAACCTTTAATATATAAAACGCCGCTTGCCATTATAATGTATCGAAGAAAGAACCTGAATCGTTTGCTGTATTTTTCTTTTCCGTATTGGTTGGAGTATTTTCCTTTGCAGGTGTTTCTTCTGAAGGCTTCTCTACTTTAGGCGTTTCGGGTTGTACTATTTCTTTCGCAGTAGGTGCTACTTCATTTGCTGACTCAAAATTAAATGTCCCTGTACGTTCAATCACCGGAGGAGCATCTGTTTTAATTTTCTTCGCTTTAGCCGACACTAGTTGCCAACGCCCATCCATGGTAGCTTCGTTCGATTTTGATTTCTCAATCTGTACTCGCTCCAATAGGCTTTCTCCAAAAGAGGTAAGTTCACGAAGTATATGATCCTTACGATGCAACAAATCTTTATATTCTAATTCTAGGGATTGTATACCGGATTTTAAATCAGCCACAATACCTTGAGCTTCTTCTTCCGCTTCCTCTAATAATGCTTTCGATTTGGTACGAGCATCCGTCAACATTGCTTCCGCGTTGATACGAGACTCACGTAAGTATAAATCCGATTGGCGCTGTGCGTGCTCAATCATATTAGCACCGGTACTCTCTGCACTTTTAATCGTAGTTAATAAAGAAGCCTCTACATCGCGTAAGCGAGATACTTCTCTCTCCGCATATTCCAACTTCTTAGATACTTGTGCATGTTCTTCTAATACACGCTCCCATTCTTTTGACAAGGATTTTAGATAAGCATCTACTTCTTCTTTATCATACCCACGAAAAACTTTATTAAAATCTTTCTGACGAATTTCTAACGGAGTAACTTTCATACGCGATTTATTTTGAATACTGAATAGTCCAAAGAGAAACGGTTCTGTCATCGCTAACTGAAATCAATTCCTCATCCGACCCCATCCAACGAACTTTATTTACTGAGGTACCATGACCGGCATGGCGAGCCTTATCTATTACTTTTAACAACTTTAAGCTATCAGCCTCCCACAACTTGATGGACTTATCCATACTCCCTGTGGCAAAATACTTACCACTGGGCGATAGTTGTATATCATTGATGGCATACATGTGAGCAGCCACATCCGTCACTTCTTTAAATCCGGGATAATCCCACTTTTTCAAATGGGCATCTCTACCTCCCGACACAATAGTGCTTCCCTCTTTATCCATCGCTAATGCAAAGATGGAATTCGTATGTCCACTGATAGGTTTTTCAATGGCGAAATCAGCCATGCGAATCACATAAATTAACGTATCGCTAGAACCGGCTAACATATACTTCCCATCCAGTGTTACGCACAACTGACGAATATTTTGATTCGATAAATGAATTTTAGCCAAGGTGCTTAAATCATTTTTATCTATCACATATACTATTCCATCACCGGCACCAATCCATAATTGATGACCTACTAACTGCATGCTGTAGATAGCGGCTGTTGTTATGGCGGTTGATGCTATTTCTTTTTTGGACAACAAGTCTACCACATGTACTCCACGATAGTTATGTCCTAAGTAGAGTTTGTTTTGATGCAAATCAGGGACAAATGCATAGATGGAGTTCTCTACTTTCACAATCAAATCACCCTGATCCGGCTGACGAGTATCCCAGCGCACAACCATTCCATCACCACCGGAGGTATAAAACACTTCCGGTTCTGCACCCAATTCTAAGGCATAAATACAATCTCTATGACCTGTATATGTGGCTTTCTTTTGTACTTGAATTGGACTCATAATCAACTGATAGTAAAGGTACAAACAAATCCACAGATGCCTGTTACATTGTGCAAAACTTCCTTACACCTACGGAGGTAATACTTTATGTTCTTCATTGCTCGAATTCCAAAAAAATAGGGTATTTTGCAGTAAGGATTATTTTATGCCGCTTTACGATATATTCAACGCAGGGCCCGATAGAGCTTGGGGATTATGGAAGATAGAAGAATCCTTAGAGCACTTTCATTCTTTGTACCCCATTAACAAAGAGGAACTTCCTCATTTTGAAACTATCTCACACCCCCACAAACAAATGGAATGGTATGCTAGTCGTACGACTATTTCTAAGGTATGCAATCATTTACAACTACCCTATTTAGGAACAGTAAAACAGATGGACAACAAACCATTTTTATGCGATGAAGCTGCACATATTTCCATTTCCCACTCCCATGATTATGCCGCTGCCATCATAGATAAAGAGCGTGTATGCGGGATTGATATTGAAAAAATAGACGAGAAAATATTATCCATTAGAAAGAAATTTTTACAACCTAAAGAATTTTCTGACGACCCCATCAAAACTACCTTGTATTGGTGTATCAAAGAAACCGGATATAAAATGCACCCATCCAAAGGTATTTCATTGAAAGATGATATTTTAATCCAAGCTATCCCCGATGGCCTTTACGAAGGAGAAACCATGATTTGGGTACGACATGTACCTATTAAGGTACATTTTTTGGTACATGACGGTTATGGAATTGCATTTAATCTTTAACTTACATATCAATTCATACCAATGACCGTTAACATTACTATGAAAGCATATCTTATAGCTCCGTTTTTTTTCATAGCCATCACCTTCACAAGTTTTGCTCAAGGCTATAGTGGCTATCACATTGGCGATCCCATTGCTGATTTTGCCCTAACCAAAGTAGGAGATCAAACTAAAACATCTTTATATACACAATCAGAGATTGTAGTTGTACTATTTACATCCAATGATTGCGCCTATTCCAGATTATATGAAGCCCGAGTAAAAGCGTTACAAGCCGAATTTTCTTCACAAGGGGTTTCCTTCTTACTGATAAACTCCAATTACTCATCAACCAACACACATGAGAATGCGGATGCTATGCGTAAACGCATGCAAGATAATAATTGGCTGATACCATATTTGTGTGATAGCCTTGGTATCGTTTCTAGAACATTTGGCGCTACACGTTTACCACACGCTTTTGTTTTGAAAAAAATGGACACTCAATACCGACTAGTGTACAAAGGCGCTATAGACGACAACCCTCAAAGTCCGGAAGAAGTACTACATCGTTTTTTACGTGATGCCGTTTTAGCCATGGTTCAGAAAAAATCAGTAAAAGTATCAGAAACAAGACCGGTGGGCTGTATTGTAAAAAATTAAAGCCTTAGGGTTTAACACCAAATAAACTTTTCAGTCGTTTTAGTTGTCTAAGATAATAGCGTATGATACGACTTACCTTTTTCAGTTTAATCATTACGGGATTGATGTCTCAATCCTGTCCGAATCCTTCTGGTCAAATCTTAAGCGATTCTACCCAAGCCAAAAAGGTGAATGATACCTTACCTAAATTAAGTGTAAACGATAGTATTAAAAAAACGATGATTACTGACCCTACTAAATATAATCCTTTGAACAAGGATGAAGAATACGTGATTGTATTCAAAGGCACAGAATATCCATACACCGGGAAATATTACAAACACAAAGAACCGGGCACTTACATCTGCAAGCGTTGTAATGCACCGCTATATCGTTCCAAAGACAAATTTGATGCACATTGCGGTTGGCCAAGTTTTGATGATGAAATTCAAGGAGCAGTTACGCGCGTACCCGATGCCGACGGACACAGAACAGAAATTGTTTGTACTAACTGCAAAGCACACTTAGGACACGTATTTGAAGGAGAACGATTAACCAGTAAAAACACTCGCCACTGCGTGAATTCTATTTCGATCGAGTTTGTGCCGGAGAAGTAGGTGGAGTAAGCAGTGGTGTAATCTGGTTCGTGAGGACACGAACCAGGGCATAAGTAGTTAGTATATAGATGGCGAATAAATAATTAACTTGAATATATCTCAGAATTACGAATGCCCGGTACTACTTATTAAAATTCATTTCAACAATAGAACTCTAAAATGACATTCCCTGATTTGAAAATTGCTTTTTTAATAATGACATTATTTACTTTTGGGGGCTGTAATCAAAAAACTGTCTATATGGAAAAACTAGTAGAACTTGAAAAGGGACATAGTGACTGTATAGATTCTAGTTCAATGAATAATGTAATTGCACTACAATGTTGCAAAAACAACACTTTAAAACTAAATTCTTTATTGGCTGAATTATTAAACATATTGATAGACCAGTCCTCCGAAGAAGAAAAAAATATACATACTAAAGAAAACCTGGCTTGGATAAAAACAAAAAAGGAATTATTAAATGCAGAATTCCCCAATATAAATCCATCCGATTACTTACTAGATAGTATTTCATTTTACACTAGCGAATCACAATATATTTCTCATAGAATAATTTATTTAACTAATAAGTTAAATAAATAAACTCTCACTCTTCAGAATTTAAAATTCTAAAACCAGACATAATCGATTTGTAATCCATCTACACTCTTAAGTTTTACAAGACCCTTAGAGGGCTAAATACATTCCTCATATACGTTTCAATTAAAGCACTACTCGACTTTAAACTTTTAGCCCTAAGCTTTAAAAATCTTCTTTTACCTTCCTTCTTTATTAAAAACTATATGTATGTTTTAATCATGATTAAAACATACGATGTAATCATTTGTGGGGCCGGGCCTGCAGGAAGTACGTGTGCGTTAGCATTAGAGAGCTCAGGACTCAAAGTAGCGATAATAGATAAACACCAATTCCCTCGCGACAAAGTTTGTGGTGATGCCGTAGCTGCATATGTACCTAAGGTATTGCGCACCATCAACCCTAAATATGCGGATTCACTAGATCAGTTTCCTCACAAGAAATATGTAAACACAGGTAGAATTGTGTCTCCCAATGGAACTCCATTAGACTTTACATTTTCAGAATCCGGTTTTATTAGTACGCGCCTATCTTTCGATAATTTTTTATTTGAACAAGTTCAAAAATTAAGTAATGTAGACATATACACTTCTACTTCTGTTGAAGACATATTGATAACCGAAGAAAAAGTAAGTATTGTTGGTTCTAATAATTTAAAACTAGAAGCGCAATTAATCATAGGATGTGACGGTGCGCAGGGCATTACTTCCAAAAAACTAACCCACACTAAAGTAGACTTAAAGCACTACTCAGGAGCCGTCCGAACTTATTACAGTAATGTAACCGGAATCCCTGAAAACACCTTTGAGTTGCATTTTTTAGAACATCTATTACCGGAATATTTATGGATTTTCCCACTACCTAATAACACTGCCAATGTTGGATTAGGTATGTTGTCGGACATGGTATCAAAACGTAAAATCAATTTAAGATTTGAGTTGGAGAATGCCATTAAGAATACCCCTCATTTGGCAGAACGATTTAAAAATGCCGTACCTATTGCTGACATTAAAGGTTATGGGTTACCATTAAGCTCTCGCAAAGTAACAATTTCTGGCCAACGATTTATGTTGTGTGGGGATGCTGCAGCATTAATAGACCCCATTTCCGGTGAAGGAATCGGCCAGGCAATGATCTCGGGAAGGTATGCCGGTTGGCACGCTATGAAATGTTTCGCTAAGAACAATTTTTCTGCTTCTTTTATGAAGCAATACGATAAAATGGTTTACGACAAACTATGGAAGAGTCATCAAAGAAGATATTGGATTCAGAGAATCATTAACGATAGGCCACGTTTATTAAACACCGTCTTTAATTTAGCAAACTCAAACAAATGGCTATATAAATTAATTTCAAAAGTTGTTAAATAATACATCTATAGAATGGAGAGTTCATTCTAACATCAAAGTCCTACTTAACTTTTGGTATAAACAATTCCAAATTCAGATATACACGAGCTGTTTGTGATAAAATTTTCTGCGTCTATCGTCTAGTTTTAATTTTATCTCTCGTTCTCCCTTTTTTATTAAAATTCATTTTATTATATTTTCATAGATTTAACTGACCCTTACTAACTATACTTTTATGAATAAGTTTTTAGCATTCATCATTGTTGTTGCTATTGCACCTGCTATTGGTGCTGTTTATGGAATTCTTCATGACCAAATCACCTAAACCGTTTCAGAAGAGTATTTCACCAAATTCAAGTTTGAGCAAATACGTTTAGTGGACGATTGGAACATGGGTAAAAATATAGGAACAGAGAATGCTCCTGAAATCAAGGCGGATCATCCACGAGTAGCTGCCGGCTTAGTAGGCATTTTAGGTACTTGGTGGCTAGCTCTGACCTACGGAGTTATTTTAGGACTTTGCGGATTAATGCATAAGGATGGAAAAACTATGTTTAAAGTGTCTACAAAAGCAATTATTCTAACCTTATTAGTAATCATGGGCACGGGTATACTTGGATTAATTTATGGTAAATTCTTTTTGACGAATAGCGCTCCCAATTGGTTCATACCTGAGAATGTCATTAATAAACACAACTACATTATGATTGGCTCTATGCACAACTTCGGTTACTTTGGTGGATTAATAGGATTACTAACCGGTGTGGCTTATATAGTAAAACAAAAAAATAAAATAGAAGCGACTACATAAAAAAACTTCCTTTATTATGAAGGGAGTTTCCTCAAGAGGATTGTATGAAGGCTTACGAAGAAGAAACAATGATCACTCAAAAAAGAATTATGGAATTACTTGATCTATACAACAAAACAAAGTAACAAGAATTACATCAAGGCCATTAACATGTATATTATTTGCTCTTTTTTTAGACCCAATAAATATTTAATAACAAGTGAGACTTCCTTTTGGATTTTTATAGTATTTCTTCTACTTTTTACAATAGTATTCATAGCTATCTTTCTAACAAGAGGTAAACTTTTCGAGTACCTTTTTTTCCAAATGAGTGAACAAATAAAAATATTATTAGGGTCAATTCATTTAATAGGTTCATTAGTAACAGCTCTTATTTTACCAAATAATTATCTAAATAAAATTGATTACTTCAATAGTCTTTACAACGAAAATGAATTATGGATTTTCGCATCCATGATAATTATATTTTTCAGTTTTGTATTGACAATAGGACTTTTATTCACTTTAACCGTCCATTACATTGGACTAAGAAAAGAATAATAGAATTTCTCTGGTACCAGCGATGACAGGTATCTTCTCCTTACGTAGTCTTTGACTACATTTATAAAAAAGCACCAGTCAAAGACTGGCGGTAGAGAAGACCTTTATCTTCTACTATTCATATTGAAGCCCTTCAGGCTTCGTCAACCCGCTCTCTTCCTGTTTCTGTTTCTCTTACTCTTTCTCCCTTACACTTTCTTTTCCTGTGGTTTTAAAATCAATCGTAACGATGTATCCTTAAACATATACGCCCAGGCCCAGTTGATGAAAATAATTAGTTTATTGCGGGCACCGAGTATCAACATTAAGTGTAGGAACATCCATACCAACCATGCAGGATAACCTTTAAATCGGACAAAAGGCAAATCTACTACTGCTTTATTTCTACCTACCGTAGCCATAGAACCCAAATCTACATATTCATATTCTTTTGCTGCTTTTCCTTTCGCAAGCGCATTAAAGTTTTGCGCTACATTCTTCGCTTGATTAATGGCCACGTTCGCCAATTGCGGATGCCCTTTAGGATACTTCGGCGTTTCCATATAAGCAATATCACCTACCGCATACACATCCTGTACACCTTGTACTTGCCCTAAACGATTCACTTGAATACGATTACCGGGTTTCTTACTTTCTTCCGGTAAACCTGAAATTACATTACCCGTTACACCTGCTGCCCAAATGACCGTTTTCGTTTCTATCTTTTCTCCCGAATTCAATTCGAGTATGGCTCCATCATAATTTTTCACTATAGTTTCCGTCATGATCTGCACACCCATCTCTTTTAAATATTTACCGGAAGCCGTCTTAGCCAGCGGACTCATATTGTTCAAGGTGTTTTTACTTCCTTCAATTAAATACACGTTGAAGTGGGAAAAATCAATTCCGGGATAATCTTTAGGCAATACGTTGTTTTTAATTTCTGCAAAAGCGCCTGCCAACTCCACACCGGTAGGCCCTGCCCCTACAATCACTAAATTCAATAAACCTTTCTTCTCTTCTTCCGGTTTGGATATGGATTGTTCAAATGTTTCTAAAATATGATTACGAATTTGAATGGCTTCATACGTCGTTTTTAAAGTATAAGCATGTTGCTTGATTTCATTATTACCAAAAAAGTTAGTGGTACACCCTATCGCGATGATTAAATAATCATAATCAAATAACCCGATGTTGGTAGTGATATTTTTAGCAGCCGTATCAATCGATTGAACTTCTGCCATTCGTATTTGAAGATTCTTTTTCTTCTTAAAAATATTTCGTAGTGGAAAAGAAATACTGGCCGGTTCTAATTGTGAAGTAGCCACTTGATAAAATAATGGTTGAAACTGATGATGATTAATTTTATCAATCAGTAACACGTCATATAGACTAGTGTCTATATCTTTAACCGCTTGAATACCGGCGAATCCTCCGCCGATAACAACAATCTTTTTCCTACTTGACATGATTCAATAGAACGTTTTGGTTCATAACGGATACTCTTCTTCAGTCGCGATCGACTGCTATAGAAGTAAACAAATCTAAACAAAATGTCGTTCTAAAAAAGCGAGATTTTGTTAAAAAAAACAGTCGAAATAAAGTTGTGTAATTGGATTAGATAACCTACTTTAAACACTTAATAACCGGTGCAACTTTTAAGTCTACTAACTATGTCAAGTAAATTATCAAACCATTGGATGCCTATTTTCCAATCATTAAAAAGTGATGTTGCACCTATATTCGGTAAGATGAGTGCACAACACATGATTGAGCATTTAGTTTACACTGTTATGATTTCTAATGGCAAAATTGCAATCGAAGTAAAACTGCCGGATGCCAAAGTAAGCTACTTAAAAAACTACATCGTTGAATCTGAAAATCAATTTCCACAAGGATTTAAATCTCCCATACTTGGAGATGATCTACTTCCATTGCGCAGTGCAAACATAGAAGTGGCATGTCAAAAATTAGCTCTCGAATTAGAAAAGTTTGAAGAGTACTTTCAACAAAATCCAAATGCTACTTTATTAAATCCGGTAGCCGGAGCTTTAAATTATCAGGAGTGGGTTACTTTTCATGATAAACATTTTATGCATCATGCGAAGCAGTTTGGATTGATTTAAGTAGATAGTACGGAGTATTAAGTATTAAGAAAATAAGATAAGTACAAACATATTTATTCACTCTCAGCTATTACAATTTCCTCAGCGCCTCTTTCTCACTCAGTGGTTTTAGCCCTGCAGTTTTCACATATTTAATTACAGCCTTTGGATTCGTATCAGCATAAGCACGTAATGCCCAACCTATTGCTTTACGCAGAAAAAATTCATTGGAGTGCTTGAATAAATCACACTGCTTAAAAAGTATTTCTTGATTTGTTTTCTCTTTATACTTGATTTGATAAATTATCGTACAACGCTCTAACCACATATGATTACTGTTGGACCATTTCAATATCACCTTCTCCCAAGCATCGGGATATTTCTGTGCCCAAGCTCCCACCATATGACTCGCAATCATATCCACCGTATCCCACCAGTTTTGAGTACGCACCAGCCACTCTAGCCATTCAATATCTTTCTTTAGTAATTCTTTTTTATTTTTCCCCAACAAGTCTAAAGCAATGTATTGCCACTCTCGCTGTGGACGCTCCCAACACCAATCAATAAATCGTTTTTTATCGGACCAAGAATAAGATTTAATAACTACGAAAAATGGCTTAGTTACTTCACTCACTATCGGACGTTTAATACCATAAAACTCGTATTGATTTTTCATGTAAGCTGACATCTGCACCGCTGCCTCCGATTGAGCATACTTCTCCAGTTGCTCTTCCATCTCCGCCGCTATCTCCAGTATATCTTTCAAAAATTATTTTCCTTCGATACACGCCAATAACAACTTTACTTCTTCCACTTTTTCCGTTTCACCTAATTTCTCAAACGACATCACTAGGTTACGTAACACCCGTGCAAGAATATCAAAATGCCCACATGGTTGATAAAAAATATCCATGGGAGATAAATTCAATTGTTGCAAATAACTATCTATATCTTCTTTGGTAAAAATCAATCCTTTATTAAATACATTAATATAAAACTGAGTGGAATCATTTTTATATGTCAATATAAATAAGTTTGGTAAGTTCACACCATACACCGGTAGCTTTAACTTCTGCGCCATCATCATGTATATTACACATAGTGAAATGGGATTCCCTTTTTTACTTTCCAATACCTGATTCAACATAGAGTTGGCAGGAGAATGAAAGTTTTTCGAATTAGGCCCATATTTCAACTTATTAAATAAAACATTATTTAATATTTTAATTTGTTCTATAGGCTGCAATTCGGGCTTGAAATCTAACCAAGCTTCATAGTACAATTGTTCTAATTCACTTTTTAATTTATTGTATTCTAAATCGGGGTATTGATACGTAGCTACCAACCACATGCCTTCCAATAAATCCTTGCCACCTTTTTCTTTCCATGTTCTCAAGCGTTGTTGTAACACACTAAACTGCAAACCATGGATAATATCTTCCAATCGTTTTTGAACAATTGGATTAAATTCTTCTTCCCACGCTTTTTCCAACAAAGGAATAACAGCTTCTCCTCGATTCACAATTTCCCTCTCCACATGAGCCACAACTTCTTTGTCATCATCTTCCAACAATGCAATAAGTGCTTTAAACGTGCTTTCTTCCATAGTTACAAAGATACTAAGTTTGAATTACCCCTACCGAAAATTGTTTTCCTTTTGGACGAAATTGTGCGCCTTCAATACCCACCGCAATCCATTTGCGGGTTTCCTCCGGACGAATAATGGCATCAATCCATAATCGCGCTGCCGCATAATACGGAGAAAGTTCTTCGTTGTATTTATCTGTAATTTCAGATAACAGACTTTGTTCTTCTTCTTTTGAAAGCTCTTGACCTTTTGCTTTCAACGTCGCTAGTTTAATTTGCAATAATGTTTTAGCAGCTGAAGCTCCACTCATCACCCCTATCTGTGCACTTGGCCAAGCAACAATCAATCGTGGATCATACGCTTTACCACACATCGCATAATTACCGGCACCGTATGAATTCCCTACAATAATGGTAAATTTAGGAACGATAGAATTAGCCATAGCATTCACCATCTTAGCTCCATCTTTAATAATTCCACCTTGTTCAGATCTACTACCCACCATAAACCCGGTCACATCTTGTACAAAGACTAAAGGAATATTTCGTTGATTACAATTCATAATGAAGCGCGCTGCCTTATCTGCCGAATCAGAATAAATCACTCCACCCATTTGCATTTCGTTTTTTCGAGTCTTAACTACTTTGCGTTGATTCGCTACAATCCCCACTGCCCAACCATCAATGCGAGCAAAGCCACAAAGAATGGTTTGTCCATAGTTTTCTTTATAAGCTTCAAATGATCCGGCATCAATTACTGTTTCCAGTAAGGATAACATATCATACGGCTTGGTACGATCATCCGGAAATAATTCAGAAATTTTATTTGAAGGTGTGGCAGGAGCTTTTGTTTTTATGCGATTAAAACCGGCATGCGGTGTCACACCTAATAACTCTACATGTTTTTTAATTTTATCCAAACAGGATTTATCATCCGCACACTTATGATCTACCACACCGGAGATTTCAGTTTGTGTAGTTGCGCCTCCCAAGGTTTCACTATCTACCTCTTCACCTATGGCTGCTTTTACTAAATATGGGCCTGCTAAAAAGATGCTACCTGTTTTATCTACTATAAACGATTCATCCGACATGGCAGGGAGATATGCCCCACCTGCTACACAACTACCCATGATGGCTGATATTTGAACAATACCTGCAGCACTCATGTGTGCATTATTTCGGAACATACGACCGAAATGTTCTTTATCAGCAAATACTTCATTTTGCATCGGAAGAAAAACACCCGCACTATCTACTAAATAAATAATGGGTAGATGGTTCTCCATAGCAATTTCTTGCGCACGTAAATTCTTTTTGGCAGTCATGGGAAACCAAGCACCCGCTTTCACTGTAGCATCATTAGCAACCACCACACACATCTTCCCCTTTATTTTACCTACTACTGCTACCACTCCGGCAGAAGGACAACCACCTTCTTCTTCATACATACCATAAGCTGCTAGAGCACCAATTTCAATACACGAGTCCATGTCATCCATTAAATAGATTATACGTTCGCGTGCGGTCATTTTACCTTTAGCATGCTCAGAGGCTATTTTCTTTTCTCCCCCTCCTTTATAAACAGCGGTTAAATTCTTTTCTAAAGAAGTAAGCAACGATGTTAACGATGTCGTATTTCCGGACATAGGCTAAATAAAAATTAGTACTATTATATGTACGAAATAAAAAAGGCTCTGTTGTATCAGAGCCTTTTAATTATTATTTCTTTTTCGCTTTGGTGCCAAATGGCTTTAAGTAATAGCGTGGATTATCTTGAAAATGAACCAATATGGTATCTAAATCCATCATGGTTTGATTTAAGTTATTATAAAAGGTTGGGTCGTTAATGAATTTACCCATGGTACCATCCGTCGAATTCAACTTTTTAGTAATGTCATTCATTTGAGCTAGCATTTTATTAGCATTCGCTACTGTTTGCTTCAACTCCATATCGTTTAACGAATCAGCTAGTGCAGAGAATTTAGTCAAAATAGGTTTTAATTGTTTTTCAGTCTCTACTAAGTTAGCCGTTAATTGATTCATATTAGATGTAATACCTTGAATGTTGGCATCATTGGCTTTTAACATGGTATTCATTTGTGCCGACATCTTTTCAAGATTAGAAACAGTACCATATAATTTAACACGCATATCTTCATTAATGATATTGTTAAATCGGGCTAAAGTAGTATCTAGTTTTTCTGCAATTGGAGTCACCTTTGCCTCAATCACGGACATTAAACTTGGAGAACTAAAGGCTTTAATTGTATCCCCATCTTGATATACTTTAGTATTATTCCCAAAGGTTAACACCACACTTAAGCTACCTAATAAATCTTTAGAGATCATAGCCTTGGTAGAATCCCCTATGATGATATTATCTTTGATTTCAAGCGTTACAAGCACTTTGTTCCCTTGTTCTTGTAACAACTTCAAGGCGTTTACACGACCTACCGGAAATCCGTTCACGGTAATAGGATTCGATGCGGTTAGACCGTCTACTTTGTCATAGATGACATAGTATTTATTCGTATCATTAAAAAAGTCATTGCCTTTTAAAAAATTAAAACCAAAGTATAAAACCACTCCGGAAATAATAGCCAACGCTCCTACTTTAAATTCTTTTGATATACTCACAACTTTATTTTTATTGTTCTATTTCTAGCTTATATTCTTTAATCGCTCTATAAATTCCGGAAGCCAATAAGACTTGATTGGATTTTATAGCCATATAATTTTCTTCCTTTTTATTGGTCAAAAAACCCAGTTCGATTAAAATGGACGGCATCGAAGTTTTCCATAAAACCAATAAACCGGCTTGTTTTACTCCTCTGCTACTGCGACCCACTCTGTTTTTAAACTGATTTTCAACCTTAGCGGCTAATCGCAAACTATTCTCAATATACGCATTCTGGTACAGGGAAAAAAGTATATGCGCTTGAGGGGAATTAGGGTCATAGCCTTCATAATGGTTTTTATGATCATCTTCTTTCAAGATTACGGCATTTTCTCTTTTTGCTACATCCAGATTATTCCCGGTTTTATGTAATCCCATAGTATAGGTCTCAGTACCATATACTTCCGGAGAACCTGAATTACAATGTAAAGAAATGAATAAATCAGCGTTATTACGATTGGCAAAAGCAGCTCTTTCGTGAAGTTCAACAAACACATCGGTAGAGCGTGTATAAAGAACCTTTACTCCAGGTAAATTTTCTTCGATGATTCGACCTAACTCCTTGGCTGTTTGAAGAGTAATCTGTGCTTCTTGATGAGAGTGACCGGAACATCCGGGATCTTTTCCGCCGTGACCGGCATCAATGACAATGGTACGGACTTTGTACTCCCGAAGACCTAATGGACTAAAGGAAGTGAAAAGAAATAGAAAAACTAGAGAAATACTAAGGATTATTCGTTTCACCAATGCCTTTTTTAAAGTTAATGTATAACTTTGACCCCAAATTGTGAATTTTTCTTTAAAACTGAAATATAGATCGTCGATAATTGTCTTGTTCTTGTGCTTTTTGGGGATAATTTCCTCGTCAGCACAGACAAAAAAAGGTATTCCCACTACTACGAATACTGTTATAAAAGACTCTATACCTACCGATACACTTTTAGTAAATGACACCATCACTGCGCCACAACAAGGCAGTGATATAGAAACAACCGTTGAATATAGCTGTCGTGATTCTATCCGCATGGATATGGAAGGCAAAAAAATCTTTCTCTACGGAAACGCCAAAGTGGTTTACGGCAATAGAACATTAGAAGCACACCAAATGATTATTCATTGGGAGCTGAATGAAGTAGAAGCGATTGGAGGATACGATTCTACTACAGGCAAAAATATTGGTACACCATTATTTAGGGAAGGTTCGGATATGTATGTAGCCGATCAGATACGCTACAATTTCAAATCAGGCAAAGGTATCATACGAGGAATTGTTACTAAACAAGGCGACGGATTTATTGAAGGAGATCCGGTAAAGAAAACTCCGGATGCTATTTATGTGCATCACGCCTCATACACTACTTGTAATTTAGCAGAGCCACACTTTTGTATTCGTGCAAGTAAATTAAAAGTAATTCCAAATGACAAAGTAGTATCGGGTCCGTTTCACATGGAGTTCATGGGCATACCAATTCCTATTGGTTTTCCTTTAGGCTTCTTCCCTGTAACCAAACGTAGTAAATCCGGTATCATCGTTCCTACCTTTGGTGAACAACGTACACGCGGCTTCTTCTTAAGTCAAGGTGGTTACTATTGGGCAATCAATGAAAAGGTAGGTGCTAAGTTTGTGGGTGATATTTATGCCAACGGGAGTTATTTACTGACCAATATTACAACATATAAAAAACGCTACGGCTACACCGGGACTTTTCAAGGCACTTACAGCCGCATCCGTAATGGATATGAAGACACAGATCCACTACAAGAACTTTGGAACATAAAGTGGAATCACTCATCTGCTACCAATCGACTCACTACATTAAAAGCGGATGTCAATGTGAGTTCAGGAAGATTTTATTCGCAAACTAGTTACAATCCTAATTTATATACCAGTGGTGAATTCGCATCAAACATCACGATGAATAAAACGTTTAGAAATTCACCTTTCTTTGTTACGGTTACCGCACGTCAATCACAAAATGTGACTACTCAATTAACTACCTACACCTTACCTGCGGTCAACTTATCCATGAACCGTATCTATCCATTTAAAACGGATAAAAATCAAGGAGAGAAATGGTTTGAGAAAATCAACATCTCTTATAATGGTACAGGAGAATACAGAGTTAACAACCAATTAAGAAACAATGCTGTTTTTGGCGATACCATTCTACCTTTCAGCAGAGCTAACCTACCAGTTATTTTAGATAATGGTCAGTGGGGAGCTATGCATCGTGTACCTGTTACCACTTCTTTAAAACTATTACGTTACATCAGCTTAAACCCATCTGTGAATTATGAGGAATGGTGGTATGGTAAAAAATTAGGATACGGCAAAGATGTTAATATTCCAACAAGAGCTGTTGTAAAAGATACTATAGAAGGATTCAATCGTGCTTGGTCTTACAACGCGCAAGCATCATTAACCACACGTATTTATAGTACCTATATATTTAAATCAAAAATCTTAAAAGGTATACGTCATACCTTTATCCCTACTGTTACTTACACATATAAACCTGATTTTTCTAAAAACAGTAATTACTTTCAAACGTTTCCGGATATTATCTCTTCTAATGGAGAGCGCATCCCTTATTCTGTTTATCAAGGATTTATTTACGGAGGTCCGGGTAGCGGCCTAACGAATAGCTTAACGGTACGTTTACAAAATACCATTGAAGGAAAAGTTCGTAATAGAAAAGACACAACCGGCTCCGGAACTAAGAAAATCAAGTTATTAGAAAGTGTGGATTTAAGTGGTAGCTATAACTTCTCTGCCGATTCTTTGAATTTCTCTTTAGTTCAATTCTCTACTCGTTCGCGTTTATTTGACCGATTAGATATGGCTATTCAAGGAACATTAGATCCATATACGTATGCCTATGACAGTACATACAGAAATACTGTTTACCAACGAAGAATCAATACATTTGAACAACAAGTTTCAGGTAAGTTGGCTAATCTAACACGATATAGTGTCTCACTCGGTATGAACTTAAATAAAAATGGAGTCAGCAATACTGCTAACTCTTACATGCAAGACCCTAATCTTCCCGCCAGTTTATTACCACCGGGTGCTGCTTACGTTGATTTTAGAATCCCTTGGAATCTAATTGTAGAATACAACATGAATGTTGTTCAAGAAGGATTCAAAAGTCCTACTACCACTCAATCCATTTCATTCAAAGGAGATGTTACTTTGACAGATAACTGGAAAATTAAATATACAACAGGTTATGACTTTGTTAAAAATAGTATTACATGGAATACTAAATTTTCTATTGTTAGAGATTTGCATTGCTGGCAAATGAGTTTTAATGTTATTCCATACGGAACGCAACAAATGTACTATTTTACAATTAATGCTAAATCTTCTTTATTAAGAGACTTGAAAGCGAACAAGCGTAGTTCAACTTATTTGCAGAGTTTCTGATAATAAAAACAAAAAAAACACTAACTTAGTAACAAAGTATTTAATCAAATATATAATCTTTCAACTTTTTATCAATTATGAAGTTTGTTTTCACAATCCTATTTTTTGTAGGAATACTTATTAATTCATCCGCACAAAGTGTTGAAATTAAAGAAATAGATTTAAAAGAAGTTAACACTTCTTCTACTTATCTTAAAATTACTAATCAACAATCAGAAGTCGATAAATTATATGATTTAGAAGTGATTTTTTTCGACTACAGTGGAATTAACACTAGTGCCTATAATAACATATATTTCGAAGTTTATTTAACTATAGATAATAATCCAGAGTTTATTATTAACTCTTCGACGTATGCCTTCACAGAAAGTAGTAGAAGCCCTGCTTTCAACAATCTAGCAAATCTTTATATTGGCTATAGATTATTACAAGATTTTACTTATAAAATAAAAATAAAAGTCACAGGTCTTGATTCCGGCAACAATCTAGTAACAATAACTGAAAGTAGCCCTTGGACAATCACTTCTATACCAGACCCAATTCTTGGCAATACAATATGTTGCAACCAAGTTACAGTTTCATATCCTTTTAACCCTCTTCAAATTAATCAAAATAACGGCACAAACGTTTTAACTACTGATGGTTCGTCAATTACATTTATTCAATGGCAAAAATATACAAATAACATATGGTCTAATATCTCAGGTGCAACGCAAATGTCTTATGATCCGCCGTCAATAACAAGCAATACACAATATAGACGTTTAATAACTACTTCATCAGGTAAAACAAGTACTAGCAATACAATTACAATAACAAAAATAACTGAAAGAATTACAGGAAACTCTATTTGTTGTAATCAAACAACCTCTTTTTTACCAATTGATCCGGCACCTTTCTTACAAACATCCAATACAATATTAGCGTCTAATATTGCTGGAACTACATTTACATTTCAATGGCAATTGAGTTATGACACAATTAATTGGGTTGATATTTCTGGAGCAACTAATGCTTCATATGACTCGGATATAGTTAAAAATCCTACTTATTATAGACGTGTAGCTAATTCTTCGAATGGAACTAGGAGTTTCAGCAAAATTACTTCAATGCTTTTACAACCCTGTGATAGACCAGATGAGCAACAAAATAATATTTGTGGTGATATGACATTTTATAAGGTTCAGAATGGTGATTTAATTATTCCTGGTAAGATATTAGGGTCCTATATTTCACCCAATATTCTTAGAAGAGAATATGGATTCGATTATATGATATCAACAGATGGAATAAACTGGACGAATGCAAAACCTAAACATCTATTATCGTCAAATGAAGGTGTTTTTTGGACTAACCCAAATTATGTTTGTTATTATTTTGAAAGTTCGAATGACCCGAAGACTTGTGCAATTATGAAAGGTGAATTAGACTATCAAATGCCTGCCTTCAATTTTGATATTAGCAAAGGGAATGTTCAACATATTTATATTAGAAGGGACTACTATCACTGGTATGATGAATTTAATTGTGGTTTTTTAAATACATTTTCATGTGGTTCACAGTGGCATTTTCGAAGTTCCAGTAATATTGTTACCATAACACTAACTACAGGGGACTTCCCAAAACCAGTTCCCCAAATATCAGGGCCATCTCAAGCAACATGTAACTGGAGTGACCAGACTATGACATTCTCTATTCCTCAACTAAACAACGGTGAGTATTATAAATGGGAAATACCTAGCACATGGACTTCTTATACTGCATTAGAAGGCCCTTATGTCAACCAGATTGTAATTAACACTAACTCTGGAGCTAAAAACACTGCAAACGGCGGACAAGTTTGCCTGACCGTTACCCAAGGAGGTCAAGTTGATCGTCAGTGTAAAACTGTTGCAGGTACTCCTTATTTTATTTCTTATATACCTGCTACTCCTATCTCAGCTTGTGAAGGACAAACTGTTACACTTACACCCATAATCAGAGGTAGTACAGGTTATGATCCGGACCCAAATCACTATACATATAATTGGGCCGCTTACCAATCTCCGATTCAATCTTGCAATAATCCGGCTGGTAGTGATTTAACCAATTGTAAGGAATTAAAAATAACTGTTAGTAATGTAAGGCAGAATCCAACTCAACCTATAACATTGACTACAACAAGTTCATATGGATGTATCTCGACCTATAACTTCTCTCTAATTACAGCGCCTGGAATGCAAATGGGTATTCTAAATTCATACAACGACCCAAAAGCTGTTAGTGCTTCAGGCTTAGCAGTTGACGTAGCAAATAACTATCTATATTTTACAGGTACCAACAATGCGTTATTCCGCACATACTTTGACAATACTTTGGGACAACAAATATGGAAATATGTTGCTATAACTGACAAACTTACTAATACACCAATTCGTAGTGACGGCCCTGTAGCTTTTTATAATGGAAGTACGAGTAAATTATTGTATGTATTAAACAACAATTTATTCTACGCAGAATCCACCGATAATGGGCAAACCTGGATAAATCAAGCTGCGGCAGGAAATATCACATCATATATAGACCCACGTATTAAAATTTGGGACAACAATGTTTATTATATCAAAAATTCTGATCGCAAAGTATATTACAAATCACCTTCCATTGGCGGAACTGAAACATTAGTCGGTAATATGCAAATGAATTATTCTCAACGTATGTTCACCGTCGAAGATGGTTTACTTGCATATGCTGATGCAAGCAATAATATTGTAGCATTTGATGCTCTTACAGGTGCAGCTCTAACTATTAATGTACCTTCAAATATCAAACAGGTAAATTACAATTCCAGTATTTCAACTTATAATGGAAATATTTATTACACGGGGTCAAATGGCTCTATTCGCATATTAAAAAGAAATGCTTCTACTGGCATTTATGATAACTATGAAGAAACTCCGAGTTTTCAATTGGCAGGCCCATTTGCTATCAACAAACAAACGGGAACTATTTATGCTAAGGCGTATGATGTACTTGGAAAACAAATCTATTATTTGAATAATCAATGGAATACCTTAGCTATACAAAACACTCTTTCCTATAGCGGTATTCAGTCCGATATGACCTATGCAAACGGACATGCCTATTATATTGGTGATAATGGGTATATTTCCAACACCTACTATGTCGCACCATGTACACCAGCTGTATTACGTCAAATTGATCTTTTAGACGCTACAGGAGATATTGTAAATCAACCCCTCTCCAATATTCTTAAAGAGGATCATTCTGTTTTAGTATATCCTAATCCTACAAATAATCAGTCTAAAGTTACATTCAGTATTCCTCAAGAAAGTATGGTTCGAATTAACTTAATTCCTATAACAGGGGGAAGTTCAGATATTCTTTCGAATAGTATGCTTGAAGCAGGTACACATGACATAAACGTTGATGTTAATAGTTTTGCTAGTGGAATATACTTATTACAAGTATATGTAAATGGCACATTGTATGGCACGTCCAAACTGATTAAGCAATAATAAGTTTTCAAAAAACTAATTGTTTTATTTTAAATAGATAAGAGGTCAGATGATTTTTTCATTCGACCTCTTCTATTTAAAACTGGCAAACAACCGGATATTCTACTTTGCATGATCAAACGATTTATATTACCGGTCTTATTGACGGCATTCTTTGCATATCACACTCTTGCTCAAAGCAAGCGTGCTAATATTTGGTATCAATCTTTTGGAACCGGCTTTAACTTCAACTGTAATCCGCCCTGCCCTATTGAAAGTCCTGCTTTACAGGCATGTTTTTCAACTGCTACAATTTGTGATAAAAATGGCTACCTGCAATTTTATTCAGATAATGAAACCATCTGGAATAACAATCATCAAGTGATGGATAATGGCACGAATTTATTTGGTTGTAAATGGTCAAGTCAAGGTTGCTTAATTGTTCCTTTTACTAATAATCCAAATTTATATTACTTGATTGTTTGTGATAATTATCGATATCCTCAAAACGTGTATACGCCTGCTCATACATGTACAGATATTTATCCGGTAGAGAATATATTATCTCTAAATATAATCGACATGTCTGCTAATAATGGCAAAGGTTCTGTTGTTACTAAAAACCAAATAATATATGGAAGCGGACGTGTCATGTCAATGCTTGCAGCTGTAAAACACGCTAATACCAAAGACACCTGGCTAATGACCTTCGACACCAATACAAATCAATTCGTGTCATTATTACTGACAGATTGTGGTATACAAGACACCATAATTACTCCTTGTCCGGATATAATATTTACAGGAGTAAATTTAATTACTTTTTCACCCAAAGGAGATCTGTTTGTTGTAAATAACGGCTATAATGGTCCTGCGCAAACCAATAATATGGTTGCGCATTTCAATACTAGTACTGGAGAAATTTCTAATCCTTATTATTTTAATCAAACAATTTTTAAAGCCTGCTTTTCAACTGATAGTAAATACTTGTACACTATGGCTCAGAATTGTAAAATACCTCGATACGATGTATCGATTCAAGACACATCTCTTATCTATTCCAATAGAACAGTTATAAATACTGACACTGTTGACGGAGGTTTTAGCGATGGGATGCAAAATGGTCCTGATGGTAAATTATATATCAATTTTGATCAAATTTATTATCCGACTTGGTGCATTATTATTAACCCATTAGAAGAAAATCCAACTCTCTCCAAAGAGCGTCCAACCATATCAAAGCCTCATATCTATCCAAACTTTGCAACTCCTCCTAATTTTGTTCAAAGCTGGTTTGACCCAAATTTTAAAGAATACGAATATGGAAGCCCTTCCATCTCTTACGAACGAATCTGCAAAGGAAATAAAACAACACTTCTTGCAAAAGGAATACCGCCGGCAACTCCTTGGCACTGGGAAGTAACAGAAGATAACCAACCGGCATCATATTATTATAATGAAGATACTATTCAGCATTTATTTACAAATAGTGGTTTAAAGACAGTACGATTAGTTATTGACTTTTCTTGTAATCCGGATATTATCACTAAAAATGATGTAATTGTTGATGACTTACCTATTCAGGATTACATCCAAGATACCATCATGTGTGAAGGCAGTAATGTAAACCTATACGCCCAACCTGATATGGTAAAATATGAATGGAATACAGGAAATACCCAACAACAACAAATAGCAACAATTAATAATATATACATTGTCACCGTTTCAAACACCTGTGGCGTACAAAAAGACTCTGCTACAATTACAAAAATAGAATATACTATCCCCAACTTAGTTACTCTCAATCATGATAATATGAATGATGTATTAACTATCGAATCAAATACTCAGATATCTGGGAAATTAGAGATATATGATAGTTGGGGCTCACGTATCTATTATAACAACGAATATAAAAACACATGGCCAGAAAAGATTATTTACTCGGGTGTATACTATTACAGATTTAAACTTAGTAGCTGTAAATCTAGTAATGGCTGGGTACAAGTTTTAACTGAATAATTTCTTTTATACCGCATATCTTCCGTAAATACTTAACGGCAACTGTTTACCAAATTTATCTTCTACTACCAACTCTCCTACTTCCGCTTGTTTGCATTGCGGATGCAATTGACTAATCAGCGTATTAATAATAACTGCTGAAAAACCGATGGAGTATAAATTCAAAATATAAAAATGACCTTTCGGGTCTAATAACTGTTTACATAAAGTAAGTAACTCATATAAGTGTTCTTCAATAATCCACTTCTCTCCTTCCGGTCCGCGGCCGTACGCAGGTGGATCTAGAATAACCCCCTGATAAACATTTCCACGTTTTACTTCACGCTTCACAAATTTCATTGCATCCTCTACTACCCAACGAATATCTTTCAATCCGGAAGCTTCCATATTTTCTCTGGACCAACTGATCACTTGCTTCACCGCATCCACATGAACTACTTCGGCACCCGCTGCTTTCGCAGCCAAAGACGCACCTCCGGTATAAGCAAATAAGTTCAACACCTTAGGTGTAGAACCATCTGCTTTCAATCGATTTACTTGATCGTAAATATAATTCCAGTTCGCTGCCTGTTCCGGAAATAAACCTACATGTTTGAAAGAAGATAACCCTAAACGGAATTGAATATTCATATCACCGTATTGATAAGGCATCTTCCACTGTTCCTTCATCGTAGGCTTCAGCGTCCAATTCCCTTTCTCTGGACTAGCTTTATCCCTGATAAATTCAGCATGCCACAATTGCTTCCACTCTTTGTCGCTCAAACTCGGAGCCCATATGGCTTGCGGTTCCGGACGCGATAATACAAATGAGCCAAAACGCTCTAATTTCATGTAATTACCGGAATCCAGTAGCTCGTAAGCTGAAAATTGATCAGGTTTTAGTATATTCATACTTCGAAAGTAGTAATATTAACCGTAACTAACACCGCCCCCATGGCAAAATCCCAACAAGAATTCTTAGAAAAAGTACTTAAAGTAAGGATCCTATTATTGGTGATTGTGTTGTTATTTGTCTTTTTAGTGGTTGCTTTTTTATTTGCCTTAGATGCCGGTGATCAAAATGCAGAGAAACAAAAAGATCAAATCTATAAAACATGGAAAGTGATTCGTTATTACAAAAATGGCAAGCTAGTGCTCAATGATGAAAAATTCAAAGATGCTTCTTTTCAAGTAGGTAAAGATAGTAACTCGGCTTGGTATTACTCCAACTATTCTATGCCCATCAAAGTATGGATTTCAAACGATGGCAAATCTTTATATTCTCAATTAGGAGAACAAGATGAGGTAGTTGAAAATATTTATGAATTAACGAGTACTCGCTTACGCTTTGGTAAACGTACGGTAGCAGCACACTATGAATTTGTATTGGAGCCCGCTCACTAAGCTTCAAAAATCAACTCTATATTAGACGCCACTTCATCTAACAATTGATGAACCTCCTCTACATTCATCGATTCTACTAATCGCTGACGATAAGGTTTGAAGTGACTAATGCCTCTAAAGTAGTTAGTATAATGCGGACGCATTTCTAATAAACCTTGACGCTCCCCTTTCCATTCTACTGAAAACTGCAAGTGCTTTTTACACACACGTACACGTTCTTGAATATCCGGTGGAGGTAATTTTTCTCCGGTAGCTAAAAAATGTTTTACTTCTCTGAAGATCCATGGATACCCAATAGCCGCGCGGCCTATCATAATACCATCTACTCCAAATGTATTTTTATATTCCAGTGCTTTCTCCGGCGAATCAATGTCGCCATTCCCGAAAATAGGAATATGAATATCACCTCTATCTTTTATTTTTTTAATCCAAGACCAATCTGCTACACCCTTGTACATCTGCGCACGTGTGCGTGCATGAACCGTCAATGCTTGGATTCCCACATCTTGTAATTGCTTTGCAACGTCTACAATGTGAATGGAATTATCATCCCAACCCAAACGAGTTTTTACTGTCACCGGCAATGAACAACGTTTAACGATTTCATCCGTCATACGAATCATTTTCGGGATATCTTGTAGGATTCCGGCACCGGCACCTTTACAAGCTACCTTCTTCACCGGACAACCATAATTAATATCTACTAACTCCGGACCAGCCTCTTCAGCAATAGCTGCTGCTTCGCGCATAGACTCGATTTTGTCACCAAAAATTTGAATCCCAATCGGACGCTCGTAATCATAAATATCCAATTTTTGGATACTTTTAGCCGCATCTCGAATAAGTCCCTCAGCAGCAATAAATTCAGTATACATCAAATCAGCGCCTTGCTCTTTACACACTGCACGGAAAGGAGGATCACTCACGTCTTCCATAGGAGCGAGTAACAAAGGGAAATCACCAATTTCTGTTTTACCGATTTTTACCACGGGAAAGTCAATTTTAATAGTAAATTTACGGTTTACTTTGCAAATAAACCAAAAAGAAGCGAATGCGATTTGTTCAATTAGCGGGGATATTCTTACGTCTATTCGGGTATTTCTACCTGTCGATCTATGTCACTTACACCATTTTAACCAATTTCAGTAACTACCCTACGGATGGAAAAAATGTAGCTGACTTTCTATTCAGCCATCCGGGAATAGCGCCGTTATTGGGTTTTAGCGATATGGCCGGCAAAATCGTAGGCTTTATTATTGTCCCTTTAATCTTCTTTCAATACTTACAAAAAGACATTTCATACGAGCCCATCTTTCGTTTCCCATCCTTAAAATTAATTCTCATTTCTGTAGGCTTATTGTTTTTATCCCTTCCGTGGATTAGTGCTTTGGCCGATTGGAACAAGGCTTTACCCATTTCGGAATGGTTCCCTACCGTAGGACCGGAAATGGAGAAAATGGAAAAACTTTCAGGCTCTATTATTAAGATGTTCTTAACCTGGGATAATGTAGAAATTGTCATCATTAGTATTTTATTCATTTCCGTTATTCCGGCCATTGGAGAAGAAATCATCTTCCGTGGTGCAATGCAACAAGAGCTATTACATTGGTTCCGCAATCCGCACATTGCTATTTGGATATCCGCCTTTGTGTTTAGTTTTATTCACTTCCAATTCTTCGGTTTCTTGCCTCGTTTCTTACTAGGAGCGCTGTTTGGCTATGTGGCCTACTGGACTGGAAGCATTTGGAGTTCTATTTTATTACACTTCCTTAATAACTTTTTAACCTTAATCTGGTTAGTGTTATACCACCAAAAGTCAACCGATTTAAATCCTGAAAGCACCGAATATATTCCTCTATATGTGGTAGCTATCATGGTAGCCGGAACTGCTTATTTATTGAAAGTATTATATCAAAATAAAAACATCGTATCCACCGAACGAATCGACCAACTCAATGGCTTCTAATTTAACACAACGTACGATTACAGGATTGATAGGGGCTGCAGTCATGCTGTTTGCCATTGTGTATTCCTATAACACACTTTATGTATTAGCTTTCTTATTACAAACACTAACGGTTTGGGAATGTTATCAATTATTTAACAAAGGAGAAAAACAACCTTTTGTTATCACAGGTACTCTAATCAGTGTTGGATATTTCATTTACCTATGGTACCATCCTGCGTACAAACACCATACGTTTCCTGCTTATTTACTAGCCGGAGGTTTCGGGCTAGTTTGGTTACAAAGTTTATTCAGTCACCGTAGCAATCCTATTGAATCGATGGTTTACACGGTATTACCTTGGATTTATATTACGATTCCGTTTGCCTTACTATTAGAAGTACCTTATTTGTCTACTATTTCCTATTTCAAGGGCTATCGATATGAAATTATTATCAGTATTTTCTTCTTGATTTGGGCGAATGACATAGGGGCTTATTTTGTCGGAAAATCGATTGGAAAACATAAATTATTTGAAAGAATATCTCCTAAGAAAACTTGGGAAGGATCTATTGGAGGACTTTTGAGCGCTATTCTTATCGCCATTTTATTGTACTCTTACTGGGGCTTATTTTCATTTACTGAATGGATTGGCTTGACTATCATCACAGTAGTTTTTGGCAGTTTAGGAGATTTAGTAGAATCGCAACTAAAACGTGTGATTGGAGTAAAAGATTCCGGCACCCTATTACCCGGCCATGGAGGATTCTTAGATCGATTTGATGCCTTTCTATTTGCCTTGCCATTTGTGTATATTTATTTGCAATTCCTTAGTAGAGGACTGTAAGAAATATTTAATGCGTTTTAATATATTTGTAGGAACTCTACAGTAACAACATGAGACTAACCATTCACCGTGAAGGATATAAAATCCTTATTTATTTATTCATTTTTTTAACCGCTTTAAATGTATTGATGTTTTATGCATTTCCGGATAATACAACAGTACCTAATACCGTCCTTGTCATTTCTTTAATATTATTCTTATTGATTTTACAGTTCTTTCGTAGCCCTATCCGTAATTTCGAGATTAACGATAATCAGATTATTGCACCGGCCGACGGGAAAGTAGTAGTGATAGAAGAAGTGGTAGAAACTGAATATTTCAACGAAAAACGCCGTCAGATCTCTATTTTCATGTCGCCGTTCAACGTTCATATTAATCGTAATCCTATTTCCGGCATGGTAACGTATTTTAAATACCACTCCGGTAAATATTTAGTAGCATGGCATCCGAAGTCTTCTACAGAAAACGAACGCACTACCATTGTTATTCGTGGTAAAAACGATCATGAGATATTACTGCGTCAAATTGCAGGAGCTTTAGCCAAACGTATAGTATGGTATTTAGAAGCCGGAAAAGAAATCGAACAAGGTGAAGAATTAGGATTTATTAAATTCGGTTCACGTGTTGATGTATTCGTTCCGTTAGATGCTAAAGTCATGGTTCAACTTGGACAGAAATCTGTAGGGGGTAAAACTGTTTTAGCTGAATTTTCGGCATAAGCAAATAATCCAAAAAATATTTTTTCAAATGAAAAAATATTTTGATTGCTTGTATTAAAATTCTAATCGGATTTATAGATTTGAAAAAATATTGAAGCTGACCTTTTATGAAAACCAATTTTGCTATGCCTATTCTAGTAACTGAAGCCACCGAAGCGGTTACTGAATTAATTTCCTCTATGGAAGGCATTACATTACATGAAGTAAATGCTTTTGCAAAACGCAAAGCTGACGAAGAGGAAGAAGATGACGAAGACATCGATGATGATGACGTCGATGATGAAGAGGAGGACGAAGATGATGATTGGGGAGATGACTTTGACGAGGATGATTTCAACGAAGACGAGATTGAAGACTGGGATGAGATCGAAGAAATCAACGAAGACGACCTAGATGATTTTGAAGAAGAAGACGAAGACGAATTCAGCAACGAAGAAGATGACTTTGAAGATGAAGGCGGCTGGGACGATAACTTCTAATTGAATCTTATAGAAAATTATTGACAAGGGATGTGGAAACGCATCCCTTTTTTTAGTTTCATTTTTTCTTAGTAATTTCAACACATTCAACCAGCAAATTAAGAATACCATTGTATGAGTACCGAATCTGTTATTTTAAAAGAATTAGAAGAAGCTGCTGCTGTATTAACTCAGTTTATCGAAGAGCAAGAGCAAAACTCAACGGTCGCTGCTGCCGCTCAGCTTATGGCTGATTCAATTAATAACGGAGGGAAAATATTATCCTGCGGCAACGGCGGGTCTTCCTGTGATGCTATGCACTTTGCAGAAGAACTTACCGGACGTTACCGCGAAAACCGCAAAGCCATTCCGGCTATCGCCATCAGCGATCCGGGACATCTGACTTGCGTTTCTAATGACTTCGGATATCAGTATGTTTTTTCAAGATACTTAGAAGCATTAGGAAATCGCGGAGATGTATTACTTGCTATCAGCACTTCCGGCAATTCCGGCAATGTCATAGAAGCAGCGATCACCGCTAAATCAAAAGGCATGAAAGTAATTGCTTTAACCGGTAAAGATGGGGGCAAATTAAAACCACTTGCGGATGTATGCATCAACGTGCCTCATTTTGGCTACGCCGATCGCATACAAGAAGTACACATCAAAATCATACACATCCTTATTTTGCTGATTGAAGAGAAAGTAAAATAACTCTTTAATACAGCTATGTTAACCAAAACCTACGGCAGTGCCGTGCAGGGTGTTAATGCTTTTACCGTAACGATAGAAGCGGTCATTAACTCCGGCAAAAATTTTTATATGGTTGGTCTCCCGGACAGTGCCATCAAAGAAAGTGAACAACGCGTAGAAGCCGCTTTGAAACAATATGGCTACTATATGCCCAGGCAAAAAGTAGTAGTCAACCTTGCCCCTGCCGATGTCAAGAAAGAAGGTAGCTCTTACGACTTACCTATTGCACTAAGCATCCTACATGCCTCCGGACAAATCATCACCGACCAACTAGAACGTTACATGATTATGGGTGAATTGTCTTTGGATGGCGAAGTCAAAGCCATAAAAGGTGTGCTGCCCATAGCTATTGAAGCGCGCAAGCAAGGATTCAAAGGTTTTATACTTCCAAAAGCGAATGAAGACGAAGCCGCTATTGTAAATAACTTAGATATTATAGGCGTTGAAAATATTAAAGATGCTATTGATTTTATTGAAGGACATCTGCATATAGAGCCTAAGCGCATTGACACCCGCGCACAGTTCAGCATACAGCAAAACTTTTTTGATGTGGACTTTGCGCATGTACAAGGACAAGAAAATATCAAACGAGCATTGGAAATAGCGGCAGCCGGTGGTCATAACGTCATCATGATAGGCCCACCCGGTGCCGGTAAAACGATGCTGGCGAAACGACTCTTCTCTATCCTACCGCCGTTAACTTTACAAGAAGCATTAGAAACAACTAAAATACATTCGGTAGCAGGGAAATTAGGAAAACAAACATCATTGATGACACGTCGTCCGTTTCGCGCTCCGCATCACACCATCAGCGATGTAGCCTTAGTGGGTGGCGGCGGACATCCACAGCCCGGTGAAATTTCATTAGCGCATAACGGTGTTTTGTTTTTAGATGAGTTACCGGAATTCAAACGCACGGTGTTAGAAGTGATGCGTCAACCACTAGAGGAGCGTAGAGTAACCATTAGTAGAGCGCGCGTAACGGTGGACTTCCCTGCCAACTTCATGCTCATTGCCAGTATGAATCCGTGTCCGTGCGGGTATTATAATCATCCGGAGAAAGAGTGCGTATGCGGACCGGGAATCGTGCAGCGCTATCTGAATAAAGTCAGCGGACCACTATTAGATCGAATTGATTTACATGTTGAAGTAACACCGGTGAAGTTTGATGAAATGATAGCCAACCGACCGGCAGAGAGCAGTGAAGATATACGAGAACGAGTAGTGAGAGCCCGCATGATTCAGGCGGAGAGGTTTAAAGAAATGGAGGATGTTTTCTGTAATGCCATGATGCCCTCTCAACTTGTAAAAGTAGTATGTGAGTTAAATGAGAGTGGCAAAACGCTTCTAAAAACGGCCATGGAACGACTAGGGCTTTCTGCCCGAGCCTATGATCGAATACTGAAAGTAGCACGCACCATAGCCGATTTAAATGGCTCAGAAGCGATAGAAACGGAACATTTGGCAGAAGCTATCCAATATCGCAGTTTGGATAGGGAAAACTGGTCAGGATAGCAAAATTGGCACGATTTTGTGGTATAAAACCCTTAAACACCCTTTTTCGTTAGAAAGAGGTATTAGAATATTCCAAATTCAGATAATAATTACTATATTTGGTTAGTATGAAAAAGTGGCTACAAGTTTTAGGATTACTTCTATTCTTAGGAATGAGCCCTGCGATGGCGCAGAGCGATTCCAGCTATTTCCATATTGCCCCTAATCCTACAGAGGACGACATCACCATTCAATTGGCGGCTCCTCAAAAGAATTTAAAGGGTGTTCGAGTATATGATTTAATCGGAAAAGAAATTGCTTACATTGATTTAAGTGGCAAATCCGGTTTCATCACTTTCAAGATTGATTTAAGCTATTTACCACCGGGTGTCTACTTCTGCACGGTTTACACGGATAAAGGAATTTTAGAATCTAAAAAAGTAATAAAAAAGGGAAGTTAAGCTTCCCTTTTTTATTTGATATAACTTAATCCATTGGCAACAAAACTCTAAACGTAGTTCCTTTATTCACTTCGCTTTCCACTTCAATTCTACCACCTAAAAGCTCTACTTGTTTTTTCACTAATAGCAATCCTAAGCCTTTCCCTTCTATATGCGTGTGGAATCGTTTATAAAAACCAAACAACTGATTACCGTATTTCTCTAAGTTAATTCCTAATCCGTTGTCACTACATTCAATACAGATTAAATTATCATCTGTAGTATAACTTGAAACTCTTATCACAGGCTTAACATCTAAGCGGCGATATTTGACAGCATTAAAAATTAAATTATACAAGATGCTATGCAAATAGCTTTTTATCGTGAATAGTGTGGGGTATTGTTCAAAATCAAAAACAAATTCAGCTCTCGACATCCCTATTTGAGAAGACAACAAAGACAAAATCCCTTCACATTCATTTCTTAAGTTTACTTTAGCTTTAAGATTATCTTGTTGATCTGAATTATTAATCACCAAATTCAAATCTTTAATAATCGTATCCAGATTCTCTATTGACTTATAGATATGATGCACCACTTCTTTCGTCTGCTTTGCATCCTGCTCCGGAAAATCAAATATTTTCACTAAACCCATCAAGGTAGCAATAGGACCACGTAGGTTATGTGATATAATGTAGGAATATTGATTCAACAATTCATTCTGCTGCACCAACTCCATATTTATTCGTTTCAAATAATCTTCATACTCTATATGTTTAGTCACATTGGTACTAGACATAGTTACTCCTACTACTTTTTGATTTTCATAAATAGGAGTTAAAGAAGCTTCAAAGTAAATAGGACTGTTTCCAAAATCATACTTTCTAACATACGTTACCGATTCACCAGCAAGTACCTTGTTGAAATTTTCAATAAACGAAGGTCTTAGATCAGGCGCTATGACTTCATCCACCAGTAACCCGGGTACTATTTCTCGTCCCCATACCGATCCACTTTGCTCTTTAATATTTCTATTAAACCAAACGAACTTACGATCTACATCTAAGATGGCTAGATACTGTATAGAGTTTTCATATACGGTATTCAGCTTGCGTTCACTTTCCAGTAAAACTTTTTCTGCTAGTTTTTGAGCGGTAATTTCTCGACTAATAAAATACACCGATGTAATGTTGTTATCATCATCCTTAATAGGTGATAAATAATTTTCATAATATCGATAGGCGCCTAGCGTTTCCCCTTCTGAATAATATACTACCGTTTCTTTTTTATTACATACAGCATCCAATGCATTAGCCATTAATTCATGTGCATACAATGGCGTTACTTCAAAAATATCTCTGCCTACTAACGCTTCTAATCTAGGTTTTTCTATTCCGGGAATATGAATCACCATGATTTTATATTCGGCATTCAATCGTATAATAATATCCGGAGATGCCTCAAAAAGCACTTTATACGTGTTACTAGCCGCCTCTGCTTTCAGCTTCTTGACTTCATCCTGCAATCGCTGATTTTCGCTCCTATATTTTTCTATTTCCTCTTCCATACGGCTACGCCACTACGTTATTGTTAAAAATTAAAAACATCTGTTGTGGATATCTGTTCAAAATATCCGACAAAACAAACTTCTCCCCCCGTTAATTAAACCATTATACCCCTTGTAACGGAGATGGTTTTTCTTTGTTCATCAAAAAACACACGCATTTACATTAATTGGTCGAAAAGTGATAAATCGATTTTATATATTCTAAATAAGTATCCCAAGCTGCCCATACTATTATTACAGTATTTACTTTACCTCAAGATGAAAATAAGAATAAAAGTGCTAAGTATTTCATAAATTAACGGTTAGTAAAACTAAATGTACATATCATTAATGGTTGAATCAAATCAAAGATTGTAAAGATATACTATAAATTGAATTCATTATGCTGTCTTATTTCAAAGAAAAGTGGGGAGTAGACTCTTGGTGGAGATTAACTAAAATCTTCATCGTATTTGCGATTACGGGTATGTCAGCTGTGCAAGTCAAAAAAATCATTTTTCCTTTTATAGGAATCGACCATACCACCGCTTGGTACATTTATTATCCTGTATGGCTTATTACCATTACCCCTTTCTATTATATCTTTTTAACCATCTATTCTCACTTGTTTGGGGAAGGTCCTTTTTTTATGGCCATGATGAAAAAAACATGGGACCGTATGAGAGGTAAGAAAAGTAGTTAACTTTTTACTATGAATAAAGCTGCTGAGCCAAAAACAACACATCATAAATACTAAACAACACTAGTATCCAGAGTACAACTAACACTCCCCTCTGCAACCAATTTACTTTTATTTGATTTACTCCACGAATGAGTAAGTAAATATACAGTAGCAATCCCGGGAAGATATAAATAGATTTCATCGCACTAAAATCTCGATAATCCATAGAGTATTTGACCGACGCAGCAAGGAAGGCAATAGTACCTATTATGAAAATGCCTTCTGTTACTAAATAGGTGTTTAGTGTTTTATTTTTTAGAGCTAACAAACCTGTTTTTAATGATTGATATATTCCACTTAAAAATAAAATCAAAGGAAGAATAGCTAAGGTTAACAAAACCCTTCCGGCAAACACTATATTTCGATGCTGACTTTGCCATGCAGGAGGCCACTGATCGAAGTGAGCAAAGAAAGTTCTTCCATATAGCTGAGACCAGTGAGAAGTTCTATGCAGAGGATATCCATCAAGATCGTTGTTGATATATGGCTGTTGAATCATATCGACGTATCTAAATGAAAAAAAAGCGTCCCATAAACTTAAAACACCCGGACGTCCTCCATACGAATCTATTTCAAAGAATTTAGCTGCTGGTGCCTTATTCCATGTACTTAATGAATCGCTGTTATGTTTTGTCCAATTAGTCCAATAGCCACCAATATAAACCATCAATACAAGCCCGAGTGCACTTACTACTAGATTCCATTTCACTTCGAATAATTTGATATAACCGGAAAATAATAGATAACAGTAGTGCATTACTATAGTACCGGCTACGATCCATCCTGAAGCTTTACTCCATATAGCTAACAGAACAAATAGTAAAGTATAGTAAAAGTATCGCTGCGTAAGCTTTTGGACATATTGGTCATAAAAATAGTAAGCTAATATTCCGAAGGAAATAACAAACGTGTCATTGGTCCCTTGAATGGATATTCCCGTAAAGCATGGATTAAAAATAACCAATGCCCAAATGGCGTATTTCAGCTTTTGATTCTGAACCTTATTATGTATAAAGTTTCCAATACAATAGAGCGCAAAGGCTACAACAAAAACATTTAACAACTGAGCTATTAGAATCCAATTATCCTGCGATTCAATTGCTAGTACTTTATCAATAACTGCATTGATGATATAAAACAACTTCGGCTGATAGCAGGACCAACATTCATTACGTTCCGGCACTCTTCCCTCCTTTAAAATAATAGATATTACTCCTACGTGATCGTCATTTGCGGACCTATTATAGAAAGCCAAAAATAAACGAAGCGATAAGCCAAGGATAAAAAGTATTCTGAAATATCTATTCTGCATAAAACAAAAAAGTCAACATGAATATTCATGTTGACTTTAGTAAATATATAAAATTATATACCTATGATAAAATAGTCTCAGCTAAAACGATTACTTTATTATCGATTACTTCTACTACTCCGCCTTCAATAAGAAAACTTTTTGAGCCGGAAGCTTCTCTAATAACAACATCACCTTTACCTAAAGTAGAGATTATAGCTGCGTGTTTGTTTAACACTTCAAAGCTACCATCCGTACCCGGCACTACCACAGAGATAACCTCTCCGCTGAATACTTTTTTATCCGGTGTTAATACGTCTAATAACATAATACGTAATGTGTTTTAAATATTAGCGTTTTGCTTCCGCAACTAACTTCTCACCTTTAGCAATTGCTTGCTCAATAGTACCTACAAGATTGAAAGCTGCTTCCGGTAAGTGATCTAATTCACCAGCCATAATCATATTGAAACCTTTCATGGTATCCTTGATAGAAACTAACTCACCTTTTAAACCTGTAAACTGTTCAGCTACGTGGAAAGGCTGAGATAAGAAACGTTGTACACGACGAGCTCTATGTACTACTTGTTTATCTTCTTCAGATAATTCGTCCATACCTAAGATGGCGATGATATCTTGAAGTTCTTTATAACGTTGTAAAATTAATTTTACGTTTTGAGCACAGTTGTAGTGCTCATCACCTACGATTTCAGGAGTTAAGATACGAGAAGTAGAATCTAATGGATCTACCGCCGGATAAATACCTAACTCAGCAATCTTACGAGACAATACAGTAGTAGCATCTAAGTGAGCGAATGTTGTAGCCGGAGCCGGATCGGTTAAGTCATCGGCAGGAACGTATACTGCTTGTACGGATGTAATGGAACCTTTCTTCGTAGAAGTGATACGCTCTTGCATAGCACCCATCTCCGTAGCAAGTGTCGGTTGGTAACCTACCGCTGAAGGCATACGACCTAAAAGGGCGGATACCTCAGAACCAGCCTGAGTAAAACGGAAGATGTTATCAATAAAGAATAAGATATCTTTCCCTGGACCTGTACCATCACCATCACGGAAATATTCCGCTACTGTTAAACCTGATAAAGCAACGCGAGCACGTGCTCCCGGAGGTTCGTTCATCTGACCGAAGATAAAGGTTGCTTGAGATTCCTTTAAAGCATTTTTATCTACTTTAGATAAATCCCAACCACCTTGCTCCATAGAATGTTTGAAGTCATCACCGTATTTCACGATACCAGCTTCAATCATCTCACGAAGTAAGTCATTACCTTCACGTGTACGCTCACCTACACCGGCAAATACAGAAAGACCTGCATACGCTTTCGCGATGTTGTTAATTAATTCTTGAATCAATACAGTTTTACCTACACCGGCACCACCGAACAAACCGATTTTACCACCTTTTACATAAGGTTCTAATAAATCGATTACTTTAATACCTGTAAATAATACTTCTGTAGAAGTAGAAAGCTCTTCAAATAAAGGAGCCGGACGGTGGATAGACATACCGCTTGTAGAGGTAGGGGCGTCGATACCATCGATAGCTTCACCAACTACGTTAAACAAACGACCTTTAATGTCATCCCCTATCGGCATACAGATAGGACCACCTGTATTTTTTACTTGCATACCACGCATCAAACCATCGGTAGAATCCATCGCAATGGTACGAACACGGTCTTCACCTAAGTGCTGTTGACACTCTAAAACAATTTTTTGCCCATTTGGGCGAGTTACTTCTAAAGCATCTAAGATTTGAGGTAAAGAAGCTTCATTTTCGAAGCTCACGTCCACTACCGGACCAATAACTTGGGATATTTTACCGAAACTTGACATGTGTATTTATAAATTCGTGTATTTTATAAAGTTAACTACGCACTAGAAAATGCGACTGCAAAAGTACGTGTTTATTCCCTGAATGCAAAAAAGAATACTGGTTTAATTCCACATAATTACATATTTTCTGTCTTCACTTTTTCGACGAATGTAACTCCTTGGTTTTCATAAAAAACACATTAAAATAATCCAACTTCTTATTCATATACTCAAATTACCAACTCTTGAAAGACGCGAAAGAATTGGTAACCTATTTTTTTACGTAAGTTTTCATTTATTTTAGGTCACATTTTATAAAACAACACAAAACTTTTGTTCATGAAAACAATTTTACTTAAAACTGCATTCGTGGCTTTTTTAGCTATTCATGCGTTCTTATCAGGAGCTCAATCTCTTGAAAAAGAACAAAATATTGATGTTTCTAAAAAGGCAGCTCGTGGAACATTAGGACATGTAGAAACAAACGATGCTTCCAGAGAAATCTCTCTTGTCTACGTAACAAAATCCTCCAGCAAGAAGATAAAATTTGAGACGTATTTATTCGATTACGACTTAAACCTCATTTCTTCCGTGGAAGATGAAATCGAAATGGACAAGGCAAAATCCAAGTATACATGGTTCAAGTTCAAGGGCGAAACCTATGTAGTGGAAGGTATTTCTGCTGAAGCTAACCTAACAGGAACCTTTGTTATTAAAAAGAAACAAATCACCTATAAGTGGAGTTGGTTTTCCCTTAAATATACCAAATCAACGAAAGTACTGGACAAACTAAAGTTTGAAGGTGAAAGTGGCAAAAACATGTTCTATCTAAGCCACTACGAAAATGATGCAACAGGTGAAATTATTGCCCTTGCAGGCGAAAGAGGTAAAACTTCTGAGCCTTTAAAGCCTTACACGATTTACCATGTTATTCGTGTGGATTATAATTTAAATATCATTTCGGACACTAAAATAGATATGGGTTATCCTAATGCTATTATCTATTCTGCAGAGGCACCCGATAATCAAAATCCGGACGCCGATGCGAACGATTGGGTTATCATTACAGCTCCTGTAGGTGGCAAAGGTGTGGGGAAAGCTGCGAATCCAACAGCTAATGAGTTAACCGCTTTCCGCATATCTCCTGAAGGAAAAGTGAAGTCTCAAATCAAATTCAAATCCAATGTACATACATGGCACATTAGCGGTGCATATCTGGATGGAGACAAAATGTATGTGTACGGCACAGGATATGCTAAAGATGTAGCTAAAAACTATTGGGGACTTTATTATTATAAAAATTTCGAACAAAAATTCACTGATTTCCAATTGGTACGTTTAGGAACTTCTCAAGTGGACTTTGTAAGCGCAAACTCTATTGCTGATTTTACTTCTAAAAACCGTAAACCGGGCGATCAGAAAAATCCTTCTATCTATAACGGTAAGAAAGTTGATATTAGAGATTTATCCATCACTACTTCGGGCGATGTGTTTATCACCGCTCAAAACTATAAAACGGATAACCAAGGCAATGTGCAAGGAACTATCTACACCGAAATGTATTTGTTCCACTATTCTCCAACAGGTGAATTGAAGAACTGTTTTGCTATTGATGACGATTCCCGTAAAGGTGCAATCATTGGCGGTGGCGTAGCAGATGCCCGTTTCTATCAAACGAATTCCGTAGTACTATCTTCCAATAATCCTTCAACGGTTTACTGGATGCAATTAATTCCACATCATACCGCTTGTACTACAGAAGAGAGTGGAAACACTAAAATCACTACTTGTGTACCGGTATACTATCCACGTATGATTAAATTAAACACTCAAAACGGTACGTTTGAGAAAATTGAAAACTACGGTAACGGCGAATATTTCTTAAGAGGAGATAAACCGTATATTAAAATTGACAACGGTACTAAAATCGTTTTCTTAGGTGAAAACAAATCCGGCAAAAGCATTTGGCTAGGTAAATTAGACCCTAGCACTCTATAAGTAAAACTTGTATAATCAAGGAGACTGAATGACCTTCAGTCTCCTTTTTATTTTATATGCCTTATGAAAAAAAATCTGCTCATTTTATTTCTATCGCTATTCCAATTATCCTTGTATGCGCAAGAGACGATTGTAAAAGAGAATTTAGGCCCTAGTGTTAACAGTTCGTATGGCGAGGGAAATCCGGTCATTACACCGGATGGAAGAACCATCTTCTTCTCAGTTTGGAATCACCCTTCTAACTATGGACCTGACCATGATACTTGGATGGCTCAACTAGACAGCTCCACTCAAACATTCAAACCTCGATATCATCCAAGTTCTCCACTTAATAAAGAAGGCAAAAACAACTCCGTGGAATGTACCAATCCGGACGGCAGTATTATTTACATACGAGGTACCTTTGTCGGTGGTATGTATGTTACCAAAGGGTTTTCCTATGTAAAAAAAGTGGCTAACGGATATTCCATTCCCATGCGGTTGAATATTAAAGATTACTCAACCATGGCACAAGGTCAATACTCCAATATCAACATCAGTGCGGATGGTCAAGTGATGTTGTTAAGCTTTTCAGAGAAACCGGATGCTACGTATGGCGACTTGTATGTCAGCTTTCGTGAATCAGAAATAAATTGGTCCAGACCTGCGTATATCACAAGCATCAATACTAAAAAGTTTGATGAGAGTACACCCTTTATTGCTTCGGATGGTAAAACAATTTACTTCTCCAGCAATCGGGAGGGTGGCTTAGGAAACAATGATATTTATATGGCCAAACGATTAGATAACACTTGGTTAAACTGGTCTACACCGGTAAATCTGGGGCCTAGCGTGAACACTCCTGATTGGGATGCCTATTATAAAATATCAGCCAAAGGAGATTTCGCTTATATGGTCTCTTCCAATGACCCGAACGGATATGGTTCCAGTGATATCATCCGTATACGTGTAGTAGAAGCTATGAAACCTGAACCGGTGGTTCTGATTCGAGGTAAAGTCGTAGACAAAAAAACAAGTCAACCTTTATCGGCAGACATTGTCTATTCTGAATTTGGTTCTAATAAAGTGATTGGCCAAACTATATCCGATCCGGCTACAGGTGAGTACACCATCATTTTGCCTTATGGCAAAAAATATGATTACCGTGCTCAAGCCAAAGGTTATTTCCCTGAAGCTAATAATATCGATTTAGGAAAAGTAGCATCTTATCAAGAGCAAGTACACAACTTATATATGACTCCTGTAGAGGCAGGTCAGACTGTACGATTAAATAACGTACTATTTGAATTTGGCAAAGCACAATTGATTCCTGAGTCTAATGCAGAGTTAAATCGTATCGCTGAATTACTGAAAGCCAATTCAACGGTTGAAATACAACTAGGCGGACATACCGATGATCAAGGGAGTGATGACTATAATTTAAAATTATCTCAAGATCGTGTAGATGCTATTCGTCAATACTTGTTAAATCAAGGGATAGCTGCCAACCGAATCACATCCGTGGGCTACGGAGAAACCAAACCTCTAGTACCTAATGACAATGATGACAATCGACAACTCAATCGAAGAGTAGAGTTTGTGATAGTGAAGATGTAGTGTTATAAAAAAAAGACCGAATGTTCATTCGGTCTTTTTTTATACTCTCTCCCATGTTAATCGAAACGTAGTTCCTACATTCGGTTCACTTTTCAAGACCACTACTTTACCGTTGTGATATTCTTCCATGATACGTTTCACCAGCGTCAATCCTAATCCCCAGCCTCTTTTCTTCGTAGTAAACCCCGGTTTAAAAATCGACTTGATCGTTTTCTTATTCATCCCCTTACCGGTATCGGTGATATCCATCCACACTTGTTGCTCATTCGAACTTAACAAAACGGTTAAAGATCCTTTACCTTCCATCGCATCAATGGCATTCTTACATATATTCTCAATCACCCAACCCATCAGGGCTGCGTTGATTAATGCTTGTGCATCATTAGAAGCATCTTCGTATTGAAATTGAATTTTGGAAGAAGTGCGTGCTTGTAAATAATCCAATTGTGGTTTTACAATTTCACCTACCGCCACGGCTTCCAACTTCCCATCCAAACCTATTTGAGCAAAACGCTGTGTGATAACTTCTAATCGCTCTACATCTTTGGCTAATTCCATTACCATCGGATTATGTTTGATCACTTCATCCTCCTTCATGTATTCTGATATTGCCATCAATGAACTCAGTGGTGTACCTAATTGATGTGCTGTCTCTTTAGCTAAGCCTACCCACACTCTATTCTGTTCCGACTTTCTACTATAAGAAAATGCAGCGTATCCTACAATGATCAATAACATGATGGCACCTAGCTGTACATAGGGATAATAGCGCAACATGGTGAGTAAGGAAGAGTTTTTATAGTAGATGTAATTGACAATTCCATAGAACTCTACTTTGATAGGTTCATGCTGCGCTGCCATGATGGATATTTCTTTTTTCAGCAATTCCGTTTTAGCTTCCTCCTTAATTCCTTCCGGATATTCCACGTTCTTATCACTAATGGGATTTCCTTTTTCATCTGCCAAGATCACCGGGATGGATACATTCGCCTGAATGATTTCTTCCATCATAAAAGAGATATCATGGTCAGTTCCTATGTTTTTTGCTGTATTTTCTAATGCCTTTGCATAGAGGTGAATGAGTTTATTTTCACGCACTACCAGCTTCTTAGCTAAATAATCGGTGTACCATAAAGTCCCCAAAACGACAACTAAGCCCAAAAAAGCCATAAAAAATTTAATGCCGGTCTTATGCTGGTATATATCCATAACTCAAGTATAAGCAAAATGAGCCGTTTTTGGTGCCCAAAGTCCTTTTTTATCCATTCACCACCTCAATGGTCAACACATGACATGATTTTGGTCATTTTTCATCAAATATTATTTATAACCAGTCTAAATTAGTGAAATAAAACCTTTAAAATTCTTTAAAAACAGCATTCCGATTAAATTTGTAGTCCAGTTGGAATCATGGAGCAGTTATTTCAGTCGATTTGTTTAACCTACCGAAAAGCACCGGTAGATGTTCGTGAGAAAGTTTCTTTAGACGTGAACGCATGTAAAAGTCTGATGACTAAAATCAGAGAGTTTACATGCGCGTCTGAGTTATTGATACTTTCCACCTGTAATCGTACAGAGATTTATTACTCTTCGCCGATTGATTTGAGCGATGACATCATCAAATTATTATCGGTAGAAAAGAATATTCCGGGTTTAGTTCAACAAAAGGACTATTTCCAAATTTTTAATAATACAGCTGACTCTGTACTGCACTTGTTTGAAGTAGCCATGGGCTTAGATTCACAAGTAGTGGGCGATATGCAAATCACGAATCAAGTGAAACTAGCGTATCAATGGAGTGCTGACTTAGGATGTGCAGGTCCTTTCTTACACCGCCTATTACACACCATCTTCTTTACTAACAAACGCGTAGTTCAGGAAACGTCTTTCCGTGACGGTGCAGCATCTGTATCGTATGCTACGGTGGAACTTGCAGAAGAACTTCTACAAAATCAACCGAATGCTTCTGTGTTAGTGGTTGGATTAGGAGAAATGGGAGCGGATGTTATCCGCAACTTATCGAATACTTCTTTAGAAAATATTACCATCTGTAACCGTACCTTATCTAAGTCGCAAGACTTAGCGCAAGAGTGTGGAGTAGGATATATTCCATTTGAACAATTATGGACAGGCGTAAGCAAAGCGGATTTAGTGATTACATCCGTAGCTATGACCACTCCATTATTCTCGAAAGAAAAAATTGCAGCCTCCCCTATTCTATCGCATAAATACTTCATTGACCTTTCGGTTCCTAGAAGTGTGGAAGCGGCGGCAGAAGAAGTACCGGGAGTTATTGTTTATGATATCGATCATATTCAAAACCGTTCTAACGAAGCTTTACAAAAACGTCTTGATTCTGTACCTCACGTACGTGCCATCATTGATGAATCGATTGTAGACTTTAATGAATGGTCTAAAGAAATGATTGTTTCCCCTACCATTAATAAATTGAAAAATGCATTAGAGCAGATTCGTCAAGAAGAAATGGCGCGTCACTTGAAGCATTTAAGCGTGGAAGAGTCTAAGAAGGTAGAAGAGATCACCAAGGGTATCATGCAGAAAATTATTAAATTGCCGGTATTGCAATTGAAAGCTGCGTGTAAACGTGGTGAAGCTGAGACCTTAATTGATGTACTGAATGACTTATTCAACTTGGAAAAACAGTCTGAAATACACCGCGACTAGTCTACACCGACTTTTCTTCGTCTCTTTCTTACTCCTATTCACTAACTTTTTTTTAGTACAAGCTAAATTGCCGGAAACACCGGTAACACATTCCGCTTACACTGTTCTATTAAACGCTCAAGAATACTCTTTCTTCGCAGCACCCAAAGATAGTTTCTATACCATCGTTATTATTCGCGATACTACTAGTAATGGTTCTCCTATTCGATTAGCAGCACTCTATCAAAAAGGAGTAGTAATCCTGCCTGCCTATTATGACAGTATTTATTACGCAGGACAAGATCACTTTGTAGTTACACAACATTTAGTAGAGCGTAGATCGTATCGATTTGGTACGGGTTTGTATTATGCACCCACTCAAAAATTCATTTTTACTTGTCAGCCTTCTTTCTTTCAACCACTGAACAAGGGCTTGATTGAAATCAATAAACAACATCATATTTACCTTTATTCACTTCAGACTAAATCCATCGTCACCTCATTTGAAGGGAAATACAAAATCGATTCTTCTTATATCATAATAGAGAATGAAGGTTTAGGCAAACTTTTCCATTTGCAGAGTTTACAGTATATCAATGATACGGCAACGCTCCATCAATATCATATAAAAACAAAAACTGAATATGCTCAGTGGAGTTTATTTCAAGAACCTGATAAAGCGCTTACTACTTTATCAGCCGATGCTATTAATTACAACTCAACTCTTTCTACTTGGAATGTAGTTAGAAACCAACATACTTATCACAAACAAATCTACTTTCTAAAAACTTACGAATCTACATTTGACCCACTACCCAACATAGAATACCAAATCGACACATTTTACAGAAACAAAATTAAACGTCGCTGGAAAGTAGATACCGTAATCTGTGCTGTTGAAGGGATGTTTTTAATTAAGAAAAACAAACTTTACGGCTATTGCGATTCCTTAAACAATATGTTTGTAGCACCGCAATATGATACCTTAGGTTATATCTCCGAAGGATTAATACCCTTACAATTTCATAAAGGTTGGGGTTTTTTAAATACACGGGAAGATCTTCAAATCCAACCATACTACGATGTAGTCTCACCATTTAAAAATGGCAAAGCAATCGTTAAGCAAAAAAATCAGTGGTTCTTTATTAACTATCAAGGTAAAAACATCAATTCTATAACTTATGATAGTATTGTAGCCACCGGATATGGCAACTATTATGTTTACAAAAATAACAAAGTAGGCATTTGCGGTCCGGATGGAGTAGAACGAATCAGTACGAAGTTTGTATATTTGTTAGATATAGGTGTACCGGCAATTCTGTTTTCACAAACGCCAGGTTCATACGGATTGATGGACATTCAACAACATGTGTATCAAAAAAACTTTACTGATTACTACGTAGAAAAAAATCTACAAGCTATATGGCTCAAACAATCTCCAAGTTATTAATTCTACCATTATTGGTAATAACTTTTCTACTGCAAGCTCAAACGAACTGCAGAGAGGGATTGTGTACCTATAAAGATCCTAAAAAAAATCTTTATGGTTTTTCAGATGATAAAGGCAAAATAATTATCCCACCTAAGTACGATGAAATCATCGATCCTTTTTACCTAGGTCGCGCGATTGTCATGTACCAACAAAAGGTAGGTATGATTGACAAAAAAGGTGTTACCGTAATTCCTTTTGAATACAAAGAAGTATTAAAAGAACAATTTGATTTAATACCTGTTCGTAACTTGGATAATCAATGGGGATTCTATTCTTTAACAGGAACCTTAGTCACACCTTGCCAATACGATAATTTCAAAATCATACATAAAGGAAAACAAATATTAGTTCAAGAGGCAGGTAAATGGGGGCTTATCACACACAAAGGTGTAGAACAAATACCTACAAAATATAAAAATATCATTCCGGTTCACGCAAAACAATTTGAAGTAATACAGTTTGACAAATGGTCAATCCTTGATAGCAAAGGAAAAAAAATAGGTGAACTAGAATATGACTCTACGGAAGTTTTAACCCAGACCCTATTCCGTGTAAACCTAAACGGATGGCAGTTCATCAGCGATGTAAAAGGGAAACTGGTTTCTACCAAATCGTATACCGGCATAGGTCAAGTGTTCAATAATCTAGTTACCGTTCAACGAGGAGTATACTGGGGAGTAAATACCATGCCTGATATGAATCCCATACTAGCGATTGAATACAACAATATCAGCATTGACTCCATAGGAATTAAAACAGGTAAACGATCCGGGTATAAAACTAATTGGCAATACTATACTTACGAAGGAAAATTAATCACCAAGAATAATTATACACAAATTCGTTCTTTGAAAAATGATCGAATGGCTGTACAAAACAATTCAGGTCGCTGGGGATTCATTACAGAAGATGGCGAAGAAGTTATCTCATGCCAATTTGATTCCGTTGGTAATTTCAAATTAGGCTATGCTACCGTAATCCAACAAGGAAGTACTATTTTAATCAACAAAAACGGAGAGGTAGTTCTTTCCGGACAAGATTACTACTTATATCAATTAGGCTTATTACGCTTAGACGCATTCCAGAAAAAATATTATGTATTCCAACCTAACATTCCTACAGAGGTAAGCAAAGGGAATAAAGGCCAAATAAAAATGAAACAAAAAGGTCTTTATGGTGTGGTATCTAGTAACGGTGATATTTTATTGTCAGCCAAATACGATGATGTAAACATTGGATTAGACGAAGGAGTCTATGGAGTGAAGCGACTAGGTAAATGGAAAGTAGCACACAGCTCCGGCAAAGAATATTCAGTAGACAAACGTATCGTATGGATTGATGGCTTCTATGAAGGATATGCTGCTATGAAATTTCAATCCGGCGAATACGGTTACATCAATGTCATCGGACAAATATTCATTGCTCCTCAATACAAAAGCTGCAAACCATTTAATAATGATAGAGTCATTGTTCAGATTAATACCAAATGGGGCGTGTTAAATAAAATGGAACAATGGATAGCCCAACCATTATATTCTGAGTTTTCGGATTTTAGAAATCACTTAGCTATCGTAAAAGAAGGTGCTAAATATTATCTACTTCGTGACAATGGCAAAATCAATAGCAATGCGTACGACAAAATCACCTACACTCCTTACGGTTATTATTTAGTAGAATCTAACGATAAAAAAGGTGTACACGACAACGAAGGAAAAGAAATCATATCGGTTCGATACGAAGATATTGAAATCCTATCTCCTACCTTATTCAAAGTAGAGCAGTATGATTTATGGGGAATTATTAACTACCAACAAGAATTATTGGTTCAGTTTTCCTATGAAGGTTTATCCTACAACTATGATTACGATTGCAGTGTAGGCCACAATAAAGCTACCTCCAAAGTAATTCACTTATAATCTAATTACTTTTCCGTCGTCCATTTCTATGGTACGTTGCGTATTACGCGCAAACTCATCATCGTGGGTTACAATTAACAAAGTTTGATTCAATTCACTTGTTAACTCTTTAAAAATATCAAAAACGATTTTAGTATTCTTTTTGTCTAAGTTTCCGGTAGGTTCATCACCCATGATGATGATTGGATCATTAATCATGGCACGAGCAATTGCTACTCGCTGCTTCTCTCCACCCGACAACTGATTCGCCGGTTTGTATGCTAAATGGTCAATACCTAACGTTTTTAAATGCTTGATAGCTTTTTCATGTATTTCCTCCTTGCTACACTCATTCAATTTATACGCAGGCAAGGAAACATTTTCTAATACAGAAAACTCATTTAACAAATAGTGAAACTGAAATACGAATCCAATTTTCTTATTTCGAACAAAAGCTAATTCTGCTTCCGACTTTGTACTCATCAACTCCCCATCCAACAATAAATCTCCGGTATAATCCGTATCCATGGTCGAAAGGATATACAAGAGTGTAGACTTACCACAACCGGATTTACCTACAATAGAAACAAACTCCCCTTTGTTCACCACAAAGTTGACACCTTTCAACACGTGTTGATCCACGGGATCGTGAAAGTACTTGTTAATGTTTTTTGCTTCTAATACAGGACTACTCATTATTTACCTCGAATAATAACTACCGGATCTACAGAACTCGCTTTCTTCGCAGGAAAATATCCAGCGAAATAAGTAGTGATGACTGCAAACACCGACGCGATGATATAATACTTAGGATTGTAATCTACAGGGAACGTAGTAATCGTAGGCAGGGCTGCCGTCACAAATGGTAAATTGTCAATGATAAAAGAAAAACCTAAACCAACAATCAATCCGCTGACACCTCCTACGATTCCAATGGTAAGTGCAATGTAAATGAATACTAACTTCACATCATTACCGGAAAAACCGGTTGCTTTCAAAATAGCGATGGTATCCATCTTCTCGTAAATCATCATGTTTAGAATATTATAAATTCCAAAACCGGCTACAATCAACAAAGTGACACCTACTGCATAGGAAATAATACTGCGAACTTTACTTCCGGTTTCAAACTGTGCATTGGCAGTTTGAATATCTTCGGCGTCTACATCATACTTCAACGCAAACTCTTTCGCTACCGAAGGAGCATCATTTAAATCATTCAACTTGATTTGTATATCGGAAATGTAATTCGAGTTTTGAACTAACAACTTTTGTGTGGTAGCTAAAGAAGCAAAACAAGTTACTTTATCATAATCCGCTAAACCGGATTGAAAGTAGCCTACTACTTTTAAATTATGGCGTTCACCTGTGGGAGTAGTGATGGGCACAATATCACCAATAACTACCATTAATTTCTCCGCTAATCCTTTTCCCAGAATAACACTATTCGGAATGTGTTCTACATCCATATAATCACCACCCACGATGTAATCGGTGAAGTGAAATAGTTTCTCTTCAGCCGGCGCATTAATCCCATTGATCACTCCGGACAAATCAACACTACCAATTGTAAAAAACACTTGAATTGAAACTCGAGGAGCAATCCCGATTACTCGTTTATCTTTTTCCAAATCCTGAATAATAGCCGCGCTATTATAAATATCCTTTCTTACTTTGAAAGGTTTGATATTGGAAACATAATAATGCGCGTTGGAGTCTTTGTAATATTCTTCCACCACTTGCGTGGCTCTTGGCTTCACTTCATTGTACAAACGTACGTGTGGAGTTCGATTCAAAATCAATCCATCCAACATGGAGTTAAGCCCATTCATGAATCCTAATAGAGTAATGAACATAGCAATACTAAATAACACTCCCACACCGGCCACCATCGTTTGTTTACGACGAGCCGTCATCAAGGCTAAGGATATATCAAATAGTAAAGAAAATGATTTCATTGGACTAACGAACAGGAAGAATAATTTTAGCTGTTGTGTCTACACCGGACAAAATCTCCACCCACTGATAATTTTTCAAACCGGTAGTTACTTTATCTTTAGTTCCATCTTCTAATACCACTTCGTTGTCAGCAGTCAAGTAAGCTACAGGTACTACTAATGCTTTTGCTTTGGATTCGATTATAATATTTGCTTCTACTGTTAAATAAGGATATAAAACAGACGGTTGATTTTCAAACACCGCAGTTACTGTAAATGTTCTTGTCTTTACATTCATGATTGGATCAACTGAAGTTACATGAGCTGTAAACACACTGTCTTGATAACTATCTAAGCGGACTACTACTTTTTGTCCGGTTTTAATTTTTACAATATCTTTTTCATCCACTTCCAATTCCATCACATATTGTCCGGCGTTACCTAATACAGCCACAGGAATATTAGGTGACACCCACTCTCCTTTTTTCTTAATTACATCATACACGCGTCCATCGACCACACTTCGAATCAAATAATCATTTTGAAGAGTCTCTGTCAATTCTACATTATTTTTCAATAAAGTGCGCTGATAATCTAACTGCTCATTAAAATCAGATAGTCTTGCTTTGGAGGAAATCCAGTTCGACTTGGATTGTTGGTACATCAATTCTTTTTGTTCCAAATCAATAGCCGTACCTATTCCTTGTCGCCATAAATCTTTTTGACGGAAATAGATTAAAGAATCCGTTTGATATTTTTTATAGGAAACGCTTACCGCTTCTTGCAGTTCTTTGCGTTTATTATCTTGTGCTTCGTTAGCAGTATTGCGATACTGAATTTTGGCAGTTTCTACATTCTTATTCACTGAATTGTTTTCCAACTGAATCAACACATCACCTTTTTTTACCAACTGCCCTTTGGTGACTAATATTTTTTCAATCAAACCATTGGTTTTACTATACACATCATATTGCTCCTTACTCTTCACTTCTCCGGAGGCATAAACCGATTCAATGATTTCTGAATAAGTAGGCTGAATGCTTTTTGATTTTTTGCCACAAGCAACCATCAATGGAAACAGACATAACCAATAAATAGATTTCATAGGAATTATATTATATCTAAAAATAAAAAAGTTAGCGAGTATAAAAAAATGAAATTCTTTATATTCTTACACCACCATCCACCACAACTTCAGAACCTGTGATATAATTGGCACCTTCAGAACACAGAAAACGATATACTTGAAGCACATCATATGCTTTAGCTAATCGCTTCATAGGAATTTTCAATCGGAATTGTTGCATCTCTGCACTATCTGCCAGGGTCACATTGTCTTCTTCAATATAACCCGGTATAATCGTATTCACTGTGATTTTATATTGGCCTAATTCACGTGCCCATAGTTGTGTAATACCTTTGATTCCATCGCGAATACCGTCGTAATGTCTTTCAGTAATCGTATCATGAATGCGTAAAGGAAGACAACAGTTGATAATACGACCGTACTGTTGTTGCTGCATAAATGGAGCCAACACGGAAATCGCATGAAGATATACAGTTAAATTCGCATCAATGGTTTGATGCCAAGCATCCGTAGTTAAATTAGGAGTTTTACCTACAGGTAATAGTTTCGGGTTATTAATCAATACATCTACCCTTCCCAGATGCTTTATAACGCGAATAGCAGCTTCTTGAAATTCCATGACATCGCCAAAAGCAATTTGATCACGGGTGATTTGTGATTCAAATACTTTCACCGATTGCTCAAACCAATCTTCTTTCGGAGTGTTTTTATCCTCCCAACATACCACGTGGTAGCCTTCTTTACAGAAAAAGAAAATCGATTCTATCGCAATAGAATGATTCGTTTTAATTATGACAGCAACTTTTTTATTCGACGACATAACCGAGTAATAATCCGAAGCCGTACGTTAAAACAAAGAAAAGCGTACTCATCGCTAGTTGTTTTAAATACGGATCCAATTTCGCAGGTTCCTTTTGTTTCCAAATCAATACTAAATGTCTTAGAAACAAGGGCAAAGTTACCAAACTTATGAATTGCAGAGGAGAACTCAAAGTCCAACGCCAAAAAACCAAGGCTAAAGCCCAACCTCCGAGCACCAAAAAGGTGTGATACCACTTTCCGGCAACAAAGCCAATACGCACAGGAATGGAACGTTTGCCGGCTATTTGGTCCGATTCTATATCTCTTAAATTATTTACATTCAACACACCTACGGAGAACAAACCACAAACCGCAGCGGGCAATACCAATCGCCAAGGCAGTTCGCCTACTTGCAGAAAATAGGTTCCTAATACCGCTACCAGTCCGAAGAAGACAAATACATATACATCACCCAAACCTCTATATCCATAAGGATTTTTTCCAGCGGTATATTTAATAGCAGCTGCGATGGATAACAATCCTAAAAGAAAGAAAAATCCAAGCATGGTAAGCGACAACAGATTCACCAATTGGTACAACAAGTAAATCCCGGTAACAAAGGCTAACCCACCAAATATAAACATGGCTATTTTCATAGCTCTAGGTGTAATCACGCCCGACTGGACGGCTCTGGAAGGACCTACTCTTTGCGCTCCATCGGCACCATGAATGGAATCACCATAGTCATTAGCTAGGTTAGAAAGTATTTGTAAAAACAAAGTAGTTAATATACACAACCAAAAGACCTCTGCTTTAAACGACCCATGATAAGCGGCTAAAAAGCCACCCATCCCGATACTGGACAAGGCAAGAGGTAAAGTGCGTAATCGAAAGGCTTTAATCCAATGTTTCATTTTAGGAAACTTCTTTAACACGGAAAGAAATAATCATACATAATACAGTTAACACTACCGCTATAATACCTACCGTTTCAAAGTGTAACAATTTACCTGTAGGAGTATTATCTAATATAGAAGCAGCTAACAATACTGAACACGAAGAAGCTAACTGTTGAACAGAAGAAGCTATACTCATAAATCGTCCTCTGCGATAAGGCTCAACAGTGGACGTCAATATAGTCATAGCCGGCACAAATCGTGCTCCGAATACGACAAAGAATATAGTGGAGAAAACCAATAGAATGCCTAAATGTACAGGAGGAAATACGGTTACAAAATACAATACAGGAAGAGATAAAGCAGCACCCCATAAATATACTTTTTGCTTCCCAAATTTATCAGAAAGTCTACCTACCATAGGGCCCGAGAAAACAGTAGCTAATCCGCCAAACATGTAGACATATAATATATCACGTTTATCTATTCCTAGATTAAATACATAATAATCACTCACAAAAGGAACGACTACCATTCCCGACATCATCACAAAGAAAATAAACACCAATCCTATTTGAATATTTCTAGTACGAATCATATCTATAAACATTTCAATAGGAGGTTTGGTATGCGGATTATTCATGTGCACAGTAATCGATGGAAAGTTAAATTTCAACATTGCATATACACCGATACTTAGAAACGTCAATAACCAAAACGGTGCATGAAAATCAAATGATTTTGCTAACAATAAACCTACCGGAATGCCTAATGCCGAAGCCGCCGAGAAAGCTGCCATCACAATACCCATGGCTTTTCCTCTGCGTTCCATAGGAATTATGTCACCAATAACAGATAATACCAATCCACCTAAAACACCTCCAAATAATCCGGCTAAGATGCGAGCAAACATAAAGTACTTATAACCCGGAGCTATCGCACACATTAAATTGGCGAGGATAAAACCTTCGTACAGACGGAAGATAGCAGTGCGACGATCATACTTATCAATAAAAAAGAATCCAATGATACCACTCACCGCTGCAGCGATAGTGTAGACAGATAATAATATCCCAAACTGAGAAGTTGAAATAGATAAATCATCTTTCATAAAAGGATTCAGTGGTGCCATCATCACAAAATCCATAATATGTGTAAAGTTGATTGCTGCTAACAAGAAGATAATTAGATTCTCTTGTTTACTAGTTAATGAGATGTTCATTTGAGGTGCGTGCACTCCTTACGTTTAAATATAAATCCATTCCCCTTACAGGTAGGGCACTCACCATCTGAATAAGTAGTTCCATTACAGGTAGGACACAGAACAATTCCGGTGCCATTACACTTATAACAAGTTTGATATTGCTGCGACATATTATTGCCGGTCACAACGATTCCTTTTCCTTGACATACGGTACAGTATATTTTACCGATACCCTTACACATATAACATTTACCTTTCACATGACCGGAACCGTGACAGGTACCACAAGAATCTTTTACTTCGAAGTAACCTTTCTCCATACAATCGATACGCTCGATGTAGGAATAAGAACTGTCGGACCAAGATGATGTATCACCTCTCAGTTTAATATACTTTTCAAAGCCTTGTTTGGCGTACTTGTATTTTTTGCGTTGAAATTGATTGATGCCGTAAAAAAAAGCGGCCTCGTCCGGAATGGTCAATTCCAGTTTAAAAAGTTTTTTGAATTCTGCATGAGCTGAATCATAAACACCCAAGCGCATCCATTGTTGTGCTTTTTGATAATGATAAACTACCAAAGAATCATACTCTTTCACTCCGGCATTTACCTGAAAAGAGAAAAACCAACCAACAAATATTAAAGCAAATAGGTGACTACGCATGCGAACAATAGTTGCAGTCTTAAATATACAAATTAATGGGCAATTAAGTTTCCAGAAAGTAGAACGAAAAGTGTAAAAATGAATGTGTAAAACCAAGCCATAACATTGCAAAACACCAGAACAAATAATTGAATTACAGTAACATACAAACTCAAACAGAACGCTATTAGATACAAAGTAAAAATTAACTAAAAAAAACGTCCCCATTTAAGAAGGGTTAAGGTGAATTTGAGTTCAATTATTGAAAAATAAACACACTTTTTGATATGATAAAAATCATTTAAAATAGTTTAGGACCTTTTTGTCTTTTATAAAACAAAAAAATATACTTGTCTTATAAATAACAATCATTATGATCCCCCGTCGAATATCCTGTAAAATAGCAATGGCTACTTTACTCGTATTGCTCATAAGCAATAGCACCCAAGCACAATTCAATAATTCAGATACTACAAATCAATTAACTATCAAAGCCCAAATAAGACCGAGAACAGAATTTAGAAATGGAGCTTTTAGACCTTTAGCTTATGGAGAACATCCAGCCTTATTAGTAAGTCAACGGAGTCGTATCACTATCAACTATACGCATAAAAATATATTCTCAATGGAGTTTTCTCCACAAGTAGTCAGTATTTGGGGACAAGACCCAATGATTCAAGGAACAACTACCGGTAACGGGCTGGCTTTATTTGAAGCATGGGTAAAGTTACGTACCGGCAATTATTCTTTACTTCAAGTTGGTCGACAGACGATTGGATTTGACGATGAACGGGTTATGGGAGCTTTTGATTGGGCACAAGGCGCGCGAGCGCACGATGCTATTTCTTACAAACGAAAAAAAAACAATTTAGAGGCACAAGTACATGCTGTATATAATCAAAACTACAAAACAGTATATGGAAACAATCTCAACAATCCAACTGGGACTTTATTTAACCCCAAAGATGCAAGTCCTTACAAATGGATGCAAAATTTATGGATAAAGTACACTATAAAAAAACAAAACAATATTAGTCTTTTCGTCAACAACTTGGGGTTTCAAAATGCTAAAAACAATGCAGACGATAGCGCTAAAACCTACTTTACCCAAACCTTTGGTGGTAATTATTTCCACACAGGATCAAAATGGAATTATAATGTTTCAGTCTATTATCAAACAGGAAAAAATCAATCAGGATTAACAACGAATGCATATCTCATCGCCACCAATATTGAAAAGATTATTAACAAACAATGGCGAGCAGCTTTAGGTGGAGATTTTCTTAGTGGGAATAATGCCAATGGTCAAACTTCTCAAAAAAATCATGCATTCATGCCCTACTTCGGCACTAACCATAAATTCTATGGCAGCATGGATTACTATTACACCACAAGCGGACACAAAAACACCGGGTTAAACGATTTCTATGTAAGAGCAAGTTATCTGTTAGAAAATAAACTTAAAGCAACGTTAACGGCGCATCAATTTTTATCACCAGTTGTTTTAAAAAATCAACTTACCAGATATTCTCAAAATTTGGGTCAAGAAATTGACCTCGAATTAAATTACATTCTACATAATCACATCAGTATCACAGGTGGTTATTCCATCTATCATGTTACTGCTTCTACACGTTTTCTAAAAGATATAACATCTTCCAACCCTTTTCAACATTGGGCTTGGTGTCAACTAAATGTCAATGCTGAAATTCTAAAAATGAAATTATAAAACAATATAAAACCAAAATAAATTTTATCACTTATGAAAAAGAAAATTTCAATATTATCTCTATTGGGATTGCTAGCGATAGGAGCTTGCACCAAGAACAAGGAAGAAACTACAACATCCAACAATCAACCTTCTGTTGAAATAGGTGAAGCGAAAGGCCAACCTGAAGAAGCAGAAATTACAGCGGCACCAAATGTGCCGGCACCTATTGGAACTAGAGGTCCTAAAAAATTAATTGTTTCACTTTTAACAACAGAGATCGAACGTGAAATTGCCGATGGCAAAAAATATTTATTTTGGACATTTAACAACATTGTACCAGGAAGTTTCATTCGTGTACGTGAGGGTGATGAAATTGAACTTCGTCTAGAAAACGATGCTAACAGTGTACTTCCTCACAATATTGACTTACACGCTGTAAATGGACCCGGTGGTGGTGCGGGAGCTACTACAGCTGTTCCAGGGAAATCAGCTACATTCACCTTTAAAGCTATGAATCCTGGTTTATATGTATACCACTGTGCTGCCCCTCCAGTACCCATGCACATAGGAAATGGTATGTATGGTCTTATTTTAGTTGAACCAGCTGGCGGGTTAAAACCTGTGGACAAAGAGTTTTACATCATGCAAGGCGAATTTTATACTAAAGTTGGAAACAATGGAACATTAGATTTTGACAATGATAAAGCTGTTAACGAAAATCCTGACTATGTATTATTTAACGGAAAGAAAGGATCCTTATTAGGAGACAACGTAATTGAAGCAAAAGTAGGTGAAACCATACGCTTATTTGTTGGAAATGGTGGACCAAATCTTATTTCTTCCTTTCATGTGATTGGTGAAATCTTTGACAATGTATATTTAGAAGGAGGTAGTACAGTTACACATAATGTACAAACAACCATTATTCCTGCCGGTGGTTCAGCAATCGTAGAGTTCAAAGTAGATGTTCCAGGAGAATACATCCTTGTTGATCACTCGCTTTCTAGAGCGTTCAACAAAGGAGCTATAGGTAAATTAAAAGTGACTGGTGATGAAAATCCAAAAATTTTCAAAAAAGGTGGTTTTGAATAATTGAATTCAATTGTGAAAAAAGTTGCTCATATTATAGTTTGTTTACTATTTATTTGGAATACCTCCTGCCATCAGCAGGAGGATACTCCAAATGGATATCCCAATACAGTTGCATTCACCCAACTCCAATCCAATACCAAGATGGTTTTGATACCCGGTGGACGGTATAAACCCTTCTTCGCTACTGACACAGCCTTGGTACAAGTAAAACCATTTTTGATCGATGAACGACCAGTAACCAACGAAGAGTTCTTATTATTTGTAAAAGCAAACCCTCATTGGCAACGTTCAAATATAAAACGAATACATGCAGACACCTCCTATTTATATAGTTGGATTTCTGATACGATACTGCCTAAAGATGCAATGCCAGATGCTCCCATTACTCAAATTTCTTGGTTCGCAGCTAAAGCATACGCAACCTCTGTTGGGAAACGATTACCAATGTTGGATGAATGGGAATTTGTAGCCATGGCAGACGAAGACTCTCCCAATGCAAGAGAGAAAAAATCATATTCTGACCGAATTGTGAATCTTTATCTAGTAAATAACAAACAATTTAACTCTGTAAAACAATCTCCTCCTAATTATTGGGGGGTATACAATTTATTTGATTTAGTATGGGAATGGACAGACGACTTCAATTCAATACTAGTAACAGGGGATTCTCGCTCTGGGAAATATAGTGACAACAACCTGTTTTGTGCTGGTAGTGCCACTAGTTCCAGTGATGTATTAAATTATGCAGCATTCATGCGATTTAGTATGAATGCAGGACTAAAAGCACATTATACGGTAAACAATCTTGGTTTTCGATGTGCTAAAGACCTAGACAATTAACCATAAAACTAAACCGAGTTTATATGAAACCATTAATTATTATTTGGATCTTTTGCCTAGGGCTTCTCTCTTGTAAAAAGAAAGAAGAAATGAAAAAATTACCTACCAATTCCATATTTCATCTAACCTCACAATGGCAAGATCAGCATAATAAGACCTACCCATTAGAATCCTTACGAGGAAAAACATTAGTCGTAGTAATGATTTATACTACCTGTCAGGCTGCATGCCCAATTTTAATCAGTGACATGAAAAAAATTGAACAAAAAATAAATCCTAGCTATCTCGACCATACATCTTTCATTTTAGTTAGTATCGATCCAGAAACTGATACTCCTGAACATCTGGCTCATTTTGCAGACTTAAACAAGATGACTGCATCACACTGGGTATTTTTACGTAGCAACGAAGAGTCTACTCAAGAATTTGCAAACGTGTTGGCTATGAAATACAAAAAAATATCTCCTATAGATTTTTCTCACTCAAACATAATTAGTGTTTTCAACCCAGAAGGAGAAATGATTATGCAAGAAGAAGGAACAAGAATAAATACAGATAAAATAGCTGAAACGGTAAATACATTAGCTAAAGATTAAATCATTACAGAATTTATATAATTTAATTTAACAAACATGACAAAAGTCATACTATCAAATTAAATCATTGACTACTTTCGAATATAATTAAAGGACATTTTTATCCTTTTTTATAAGTAAATTAACAATTTAAGAACTAAACATTAATCAAATTATGCTATCAAAATCACAAGCAAGAACATTTTTCTTAGGTGGTACGGTGGTGACCTTTTTAGTTTTCATAGGACTTACCGTCTATTCATTCAATCCACAGAATGACCAAAGCAATAGTCAATTAATTGATAAAGATGTTATTCGCGGAAAAGAATTATGGGAGTCCAATAATTGTATGGGGTGTCATACCATTTTGGGAGAAGGAGGCTACTACGCTCCTGAATTAACCAAAGTTATAGAAAGACGAGGTGCCGGATATGTAAAAGCCGTTTTACAATCCCCCGTTCCTTGGGGACCTAACGGTCGCAAAATGGTCAAGTATGCCATGAATGATGAAGACACTAAAGCCATGATTGCCTATCTAAAATGGATAGGAGAAATCAATCTTAATGGTTTTGACCGAGTGGTATCTCCCCTTTCAAAAGAAAATAAATAAATCTCCATAACATCTCAAATAAAAGAACGATGAAATATCAATCTCAAAAAGTAGCCTACTGGTTTTTTGGATTATGTATGCTATTATTTTCCCTACAAATAGTGTATGGATTTATTATGGGCTTTGCACGAATAGGCATGGATGGACTGCACGATATTATACCATTTAATACAGCAAGAGCCGTACACACCAATCTACTTGTAGTGTGGTTACTTACCGGATTTATGGGAGCAGCCTACTATATTATACCTGAAGAAGCACAACGTGAATTAGTAAGTGTAAAATTAGCCTTTGTTCAACTCATTTCATTGGCAGTAGTAGGAGTTATTGCTATTGCAGGCTATCACTTTAATTATTGGGAAGGTAGAAAGTTTTTAGAAATTCCACGTGAATTAGACTATCTCGTTGTTATCAATGTGTTACTGTTTCTGGGTATCATATTAGCCACGCTCTATACAGGAAAAAGAAGAACTACTACTGCCCTAATCCTTACTATGGGACTTGTATTTGCGGCGCTATTATATCTTCCCGGAATGATTTGGTTTGATAGTCAAGTTACAGATTCCTTTTTCCGTTGGTGGGTAGTGCATCTATGGGTAGAAGGGGTATGGGAATTAATTATGGGAGGTATACTTTCCTACCTATTAATTAAGCTAACAGGAGTAGATCGAGAAGTAATTGAAAAATGGTTATACGTAATTGTAGGACTTACATTTCTTTCTGGTCTTTTAGGAACAGGGCATCATTACTATTACATAGGTGTGAATAAAATCTGGTTAGTTGTTGGCGGTATATTCTCCGCTCTTGAACCACTTGCGTTTCTCGCCATGGCATTATTTGCTGTAAACATGTATCGTAAAGGTGAAAAGTCACATCCAAATAAATTAGCGTTGTTTTGGACCATAGGAGCTTCTATTGTTTCGTTTATTGGTGCCGGACTACTCGGATTTGCTCATACTCTACCACAAACAAACATATATACACATGGAACTCTAGTTACTGCTATGCATGGACATTATGCTTTCTGGGGAGCATACGCTATGATTGTATTAGCTATCATCAGTTATGCATTACCTAATTTAACAGGAAGAAAACGTTATGATAATACTCGTGGACATATGGCCTTCTGGATATCTAATATTGGCATGCTTGGTATGACAGTAGCATTCGGAGTAGCAGGTGTAGCCCAAGTATATCTTGAACGTAAGATGAAAATGGATTTTATGGTTGTTCAAAATGAAATAAGTATTCACTTTATCGTTTTGTTATTATGTGCAACATTATTTACAATCGGCATTATCATGTACATTCTAGAATTTATTAGTTATGGAAGACCTACCAATGAGGCTCTAATATCTGATTCCTCTAAAGAAGTTTAATAAATAAAAATATATAAATACGCCACGAGTCCCTTACGCAAATACATTTTTCAATCAGCAAGACTCGTGGCTTTAAAGTCATGATATGAATACTATCAGTAACAATCAAGGTGTATTCTATAAGGTAGTAGGGCCAGAAACGGATGTATTTCATCAAGCTTGTCAACTACAACTCCCAGTATTGCTTAAAGGCCCCACCGGTTGTGGAAAATCGCGATTAGTAGAATTTATTTCTGAAAGACTAGAAAGACAACTAATCACCGTTAGTTGCCATGAGGAAACTTCAGCAACAGATTTAATTGGTCGATTTATTATTAAGGGAGCCGAAACTATTTGGATCGATGGACCACTTTCTATAGCAGTAAAAAATGGATACATACTATACCTGGATGAGGTAGCAGAAGCTCGTCCCGATGTTATTGTGGCAATTCACTCTCTAACTGATCATCGTCGTACGCTGTTTATTGACAAACTTGGTGAGACAATTAAAGCACATCCCAATTTCTTGTTAGTAGCGTCCTTCAACCCTGGCTACCAAAAAGGATACAAAGAACTAAAACCTTCTACTAGACAACGATTTGTAGCTTTATCTTTAAACTACCCCAAGCCTGACATCGAAACGGAGATTATCATAGAAGAAGCGGGTATTGAGAAAGAAATTGCAAAAAAACTAGTATCAATAGGAAATAAAATCAGGTCTCTAACAGAAATGGGGTTAACAGAAACTGTTTCAACCCGATTACTGATTAATGCAGCAAAACTAATAAAAGAAGGCCTACCTAAACGGCTATCAGTACATGTAGCTGTAGTAGAACCGTTGTCAGATGAACTGGATACAACACAAGCCTTAAAAGACCTTTGTGATCTAATGATATAATAAAAAAACAATGGGTATAGAACTAGATGAATTGTTATATACAACAGTTTTAAGGTATTTCAAAAAAAGAAAACTTAACAATACAGAACTATTAAAACGACAAGTTCTTTTATCTGAAATCCATTCTAGACTCATCATTTTATCAAGAGCACTAAGTGAAGTAGCAATAGAAATTTTCCCTGCTGAAAGAGAAGGAGGTTATAAGGACAATAATTTTTTCCTCCCTTCTCAATTTTCAATATTCCATTCTAAAGAAGACAATCTAACTTTCTACATTTTCAGAATTGCATATCTTTCAATTCAAAGACAACTCAATTTAAATTGGACAGAAACAGAAAATACCGAAGAACAATCACAACAAAAAGCTAAAGAAACAGCTCCAATTGTACTTGAAAGACTATTCAGCGAGTACCCTAATCTACAGCAATGGTATGAAAGAACCATACTACAATTGCCTATTCGAAACAAAAAGAACAATACCATAGACGATACTTGGCTCTTTGGTAAATGGATGAAAAATTCTGATAATAATTTCAATAAACCATTAAAAAATATTAGTGATAAAGTACAACAAATACAAAATTCAATTGAAGCGCAAAAAATAGTACAAGCGCATGCAGTAGAAGAAATCACGTCTCTAACAATTGATAAAAAACAACAGGAAGACTATGTACTAATGCATAGTTTTGAAAAAATAGAAACTGCCGAAGCATTTAACGGCAACTGGAGAGACTTTGATGGAGAAGACGAACTAGAAAATCATCAGGAAGCATTAGAAGAAATGAAAATGAACTTTACTGTGAGAGTAGATGATATGGTTCACTCTATTTACCAAGCTGATTTTATAGAAAATACATCAGTAGCCGAAAGCCATGAATTTGACAGTAAAGGATACTTCTTAAAGTACAACGAGTGGAATTATAAAAATCGTTCATACTTGATCGATTTTTGCAAAGTATATCCTAAAACTCAAAATCTAACAAACAGCACCTATTACCACAATACTATTGATAAACACAAAACAACACTCCATGGATTAAGAAAAACACTTTGTAACATTAATAACAAAATGTTACAAGAAAGAAAACAACTACAGGGAGAATCTTTTGATCTGGATGCAATCACTGATCGATATGCAGATTTATTTACAGGGGTATCACCTGATGAAAACATATATTTGTCAAAAAGAAAAAGAAGCAAAGATCTTGCAATACTAATATTACTAGACATTAGTCTTTCAAGTGATGGTTATGCTTCTGGAAATCGGGTTATTGATATTGAAAAAGAAGCATCAATATTATTTGGTGAAATACTAAATGAATTTAACATAGAATTTGCGATCGATGGTTTTTTTTCCAAAACTAGAAATCACACTACCTATCTTACCCTAAAAGATTTTCATGAAAAATGGAATACTGCTCGAAATAAAATTGGCCCTACTGAACCAGGTGGATATACTCGTATAGGACCAGCTCTTAGACATGCAGGTGCTAGAATCAGTAATATTGATGCTAGAAACAAATGGGTCATTCTTCTTTCAGATGGCAAGCCTAATGATTATGACAAATATGAAGGTCAATACGGAATACGAGATACTAAAATGGCTTTGAGTGAACTGAATAAAAGTAAAATAAATACCTATGCACTTGCCATTGAATCACAAGCAAAATACTATTTACCACAAATGTTCGGGCAAAATCATTATCAAATATTAACCTCACCTCAGAATCTTATTCACTCTCTTGCCAAGCTTTTCACCAAAATAAAATACCATTAACAAATATGAAAGTAGACCACCAATCGATTTACTACCCTCCTGGAGGTATTCTTATTTGGATTGTAATTTATTTGGAACTATTAACTTTTGGCATTGCAATTATCGCAATGGCTTATCAAGGAATGTTCAACAGAGTAGAGTTTCATCAAAGTAGCGAATTATTAAACAAAACCATAGCCACAATAAACACCGTATTACTTTTGAGTAGTGGCTTTGGTGTAGCAAAAGGGGTAAGTTATTATAAATCCAACCTCACAATTAAAGCTTCCAGATATTTTAATTTCGCCATCCTTACCGGAATCGCTTTTCTAATACTTAAACTGATTGAATATTATGAAAAATTAGAAACCGGCCACAGTATGGGTGAAAATGATTTTTTTATGTTCTATTGGTTATTAACAGGATTCCATTGGATTCATGTATTTATAGGTGTTATCATCTTGATTTTCTTGAGAAATTCAATCATCCAACAAAAAGAAAAATCGTCATTTGAAGATATTGAAGCCGGTGCCACATTTTGGCACATGTGTGATTTGATTTGGCTATTACTTCTTCCAATTCTTTATTTACTCTTTTAATTATGTCAAAATCTATAAATTATTATTTTACTGGATTATTATTTCTAACCTTATTAGCAGCAATACTTTCAACTATTCTATCCCCTTCTCAAACAACACTTATCATTGTTTCCATTTCTCTTCTTAAATTCTGGCTAGTATCATTTCAGTTTATGGATTTAAAAAAAGCTCATATATTTTGGAAATCATTAAATGTTATTTTTGGTATTACAGTTGGTTCTATTCTTTATCTTTTTTTAAAATAATTATTTGTTTAAAAATAATAGTGCATGGCAAGGCGAAAAACTTCCGCATGCGCGTTAACAATATCCTGAATTCTAACCGAATAACCTCCGCCCATGGATACACAAAGAGGTACTTTATTCCGGTGTGCCCACTGAATTATTTTCTCGTCACGAGCTTTACAGCCTGAGTGACTGAGCCCTAACTTACCCAATTTATCTGAAGCTAAAACATCAACTCCTGACTGAAAGAATAGGAAGTCCGGTTCAAACTTTTCGATAGCGGCGTAAAAATATTCATCTAACAACTGATGATACAACGTATCACTACACTTATCCGGCAAAGGAATATCTAAATCTGACTGCTCCTTTAACATCGGGTAATTATTCCCGCCATGCATGCTGAAGGTGAAAATATTAGGTTCGTTTTGAAGAATAGATGCTGTGCCATTTCCTTGATGCACATCTAAGTCAACGATAAAAATACGCTTCGCTTTTCCAGTATATAATAAGTACAATGCCGCAATGGCTTGATCATTATACAAACAAAATCCTTCGCCCCTATTTCGATAGGCATGATGTGTGCCACCGGCAATATTAAACCCTACACCGTTCGACAGCGCATACAATGCCGCATCCAGCGTACCTTGCATGATGACTTCCTCTCTCCGTATCAACTCCTCCGACCAAGCAAACCCCGTTCTCCGTATCTCCTGCGGTGTTAACGTCCCTTCGTTCAAGCGTTGAATATAGTCTATATCATGTGCAAGTTGTAATACCTCTGTTGCCATCGCCTGCGGACGATGCAACATGGATTCATTAATCGTTCCTTCATAGAGTAATTGCTCCGGCAACAAATCATACTTCAGCATCGGAAAGCGATGGCCTTCCGGTACCGGATGATTATAACAAGGATGCCAGGAGATGTACATTATGAGTTATGAGTTATGAGTTATGAGTTATGAGTTATGAGTTATGAGTTATTTATATGTCCATGCCTAAATAACGTTGACCGTTTTAAAGGTAAAATTATTAGTTTTATTTTCTTGATTTGGACATACTTTTTTTTGAATACTTAATTCAAAATTATCAGGGCTTAATCTATTTAAAGAGCTGTGAGGTTTAATACTATTGTAATTATTCACAGCTCTTTTAAGCATTTGTTTTAATTCTTGATGATTGTTGGGATTATAATATCTTAAGTAACTATTTTTTATAATACCATTGACTCTCTCGGCATGAGGGTTGTCATAGACGACTTTACCCATACTATTTTGCATATGAGACTTTTTGGTTAATTGTAAGAACTGTTTACTGTAATACTGACCACCTCCATCAGAATGGATGATGGTATTTGGCGTAATTGTCATATCTCTTATTTTCAACGCCATCTTAAGCGCAGGTATTGTTGTTTGTTCTGTGTAAAGAGTACTACTACAACTATAACCAATCACTTTTCTTGAATACAAATCCATTATAAAGGTTAAATAAAAGAACTCATCCTTTATTTGATAATAGGTTATATCACTGACCCAACATTGGTTGATATCATTCAACTCCACTTCTATCAACAGATTAGGAAACCGGGTAACACCTAATGAGTTAGTAGTCCGTCGATAATTCCTTACCTTTTTGATACTAAACCCTTCTTCTTTGAAATATTCTTCGAAGGCATCTCTACCAATGAACGCTGGATTTATCAATCGATAAATATGTCTTAGTGACATTTCCGGATGCTCTTCTCGTATTTCAACTATTAAGGGGTAAAGCTGATTTAAACCCTCTAACCTTTTTAAATAGCGATCAAGTTTCTGATGAACACTTTGCTTACTAGTACCTAGAGCAAAATAGAGATGATTCATCTTGATTTTGTGTTCTTTAGGATGGAACAGGAACCAGCGGATTGCAGTGTCTTGAGTCTTTTTTTTAAATCTATACCCGTCTCCTGTGAGGCAATTTCAAGCACTTTATCTTGAAACTCTATAAGAACTTGTTTTTGACCTAAGAGTTGCTCTAATTGCTTTATCTGTTCTTTTAATGCTTCTATTTTTCGTGTATCGCTTTCCATTTCTATGACTTGCTTCACCTCTCTTTGTCGATAAGACGAATACTTATATATCCACTTATAAATCGCTGTTTGTGATACTTGGTATTCCTTACTGATTTCACTAACCGTACTAATATTACGGTCTATTTCATCCACTTTCTTTCTTTTAAATGATTCACTAAAATACCGGTTTTGTCTCTCTCGTCTACTAAGTTTTTCGAACTGTTCTTTTGTTGCCATTTTTAACTCCTTTCTAGGTTTAAAATGGTCAACGTATTTCAGGCTAAGACAATAAATAAAATTTTAGTCCTTATTTAAAAATGATGGAGATTGTATTTTATATTGAGTAAAGAAAGATACACTTCACACTCTTTCTATTTCTATTTTAGGCGCACAAGCCAATTTCAACGCTCCTCACATCGTGCCCCATTCATAATTCACAACTCATAATTCATATTTATTTTTTCCTTTTATCTAACGCTCGATGGTATTTCTCTGCGTTCTTTTTGTGGTCGGCAAAGTCTTTGGAAAAAACATGCGTTCCTGAAAAATCATCTTTCGCACAGAAGAAAATATACTCGTGTTTTTGATATGCCAACACTTGATCTATCACAAACACCGGAGTAATGGTGATAGGTCCCGGAGGTAACCCTTTTCGCTTATAGGTATTATAATCTGAATCAATATTAATATGTCCTTCGCGCACTCGACCGGCATCCATTTTATTCGCCGCAAACAATGCCGTAGGGTCACTCTCTAACTTCATTCCTTTGTGCAATCGATTCAGATAGACTCCGGCGATGTTAGCCATCTCCGCTTCTACTTTCGTTTCTGAATAAACGATGGATGCTAAGATCACTGCTTCGTCTTCCGTGATATCTAAACGCTTGCACGCCGCTCTGCGCTCATCCGTCCAGATGGCACTGTAGTGGGTATACATATATTCCATCAACTCTTCTGCGGTTACTTGTTGGTAAATGCGATATCTTCCCGGACGCAACAACACATATACCGACTCTGTAGTAAAACCACCTAAATCATCTACATAATCTTCATCTTTTAATAAATCCCAAAGCGCTTTCTCATCCACATTCGCCAAGGATGCAAGCTTCTCTACAGTGCGCTTGCGACTACGATAGGCAGGCAAGTCGATGAGCTGTGTTTTTCTTAAATCATCGTTTTGGATATGATACCACCAGCGCATGTTACCCCAGCCTTGTCGGATGGTATACATACCGGGACGTATTTTTTCTACACCATACCACGATGCCATCCAGCGGAAGGTCATGGCATTATGAATCACACGTTCGTCTTTTAATTTTTCAGCAAGCTCTTCGGGGTTCATTCCACGCGGAATGTAAACATAAAAATGAGGCGACTTAAATGCTGTGTTAGATGAAAGCACTACATACCAAATCAGCAACAGCAAGGCTCCGATACCTATATAAACTTTCGTAGAAGTAGAAAGTTTAAGAAATGATTTACTCTTAGAAGAAGCGCTTCTACGTTTAGCGGGAGCTTTGCCGGTGCTGCGTCGTTTGGCCAAGTGACTAAATTAGATGGTCGCTAGTTGAAAGGAAACGCCCAGTTTTTGACCGATTGCTTCTAAGTCTTTAATGACAGGCTCTAACAATGGAATACCTTGCGTTCTGCGCTCTGCTTCCATTTCTCTTTCCGGATCACCCGGGATTAAAACTTTCTCGCCACTCACCGCAGGTGCATTGCGGAAGGTTTGAATCCAGTTATCCATGTGTTCTTTAAATTCATCGGCCGGACGAAACGCATCTACGCGCATAGCACCGAAGAAGTGCCCTATGCCTTGTCCTACGGGATCAGCCGGCGGTTGCAAGAAACTTACAAACGGAGGCACCCACGGACCATAGTTAGCACCGGAGAGAACGGCGGAGAAAATATCTACGATAGAACCTAAACAATATCCTTTATGACTACCATGTTCACGATCACTACCTAGTGGCACTAATGCACCACCTTTACTTAGTTCGTGAGCGTTATTAGTATTATTACCTTCTTTATCTTGAATCCAACCATCGGGAGCGTCTTTTCCTTTGCGTTGAAGAATTTCTAATTTACCATTCGCAGCGGTAGTGGTAGCAAAATCTGCTACAAAAGCTGGTTCCGTTTTAGCCGGAATAGCGACGGCTATAGGATTGGTACCTAATAATCTTTTTAATGAAAAGGTAGGTGCCACCAATGGACTCGCATTGGTCATGGACATACCTATCATATCATGTTCCAAGGCTTTCATGGCATGATAACCGGCGATCCCATAATGATTCGAATGCTTCACACTTACCCAACCGGTACCCGCTACTTTAGCCTTCTCAATTGCCACTTGCATGGCAAAAGGAGCCACCACAAGACCTAATCCACCGTCACCGTCTACCACGGCCGTACTTGGCGACTCATGTACGATGCGCACATTCGGTTTAGCATTGATTCTACCTGCTTCCCATAAACGTACATAGCCGGATAAACGCGCAACACCATGAGAATCAACCCCTCTTAAATCGGCAGACAATAACACATCGGTGGCAATTTGAGCATCCTTTTCCGGACACCCCATGGCTAAAAATATGTTGAATGTGAACTGATATAAACTTTCGTAGGTAAACATATCTATTAGATTATCTTCAAAAATACCTAATTTCTGCATTTTATCGATTTTTTATTTTTCAACGCAGAACCTCAATAAAATTCCTCTAAATTCGTTGATTCTGAAATCATATTTCTATGAAAAAGCATACTTTATCCGTTGTATTACTTTGCTTGAGTTTTCTTTCTTTTGCCGAAGAACTAGAAAGAACCGCCGTTAAATCCACGTTAAAAACTGCTACTGTTTTTTTAAGCAAAGCACAACTAACGCATACCGCCACAGCCAATGTACCTGTAGGTACTACCATTCTTGAATTTGGCGGACACACAGCTTACTTAGATCCACAAAGTTTGCAGGTAAGCGGACAAGGTAATTTTACTATTATATCCGTAAGTCACGAAAAAATATATACTAATCAAGCCGAACCACCGGCACGCATCAAAGCGGTGAAAGACTCCCTAGAGGCGATTCAAGAAAAAATCGACTTCAATAATCGAATGGTGGAAGTATTGAATAAAGAAGAACAACTGTTAATGGCTAATCAACAGATGAAAGGGCAAAACAGTAATTTGACCGCTTCCGATTTAGAAGATATGGCCGACTTCTTCCGCGATCGTATGGAAGATATTATTTTAGAAAGAGCGGGCTACCACAAAAAAACAGCGAAGTTGAAAAAACGTCAATCGGAGTTCATGCTTCAATTGAATGAGTATAACCAAACATTAAACAAACCTCATACTAATATTTTAGTAACGGTAAGTGCCAAGGCTGCTACCTCTGCGCAGTTTGAAATCAGTTACATTACAAGCAATGCAGGCTGGACTCCACAGTATGACATCAGAGCCAAAGACACCAAGTCTCCTGTTACATTAGCTTACAAAGCTATGGTAGTACAACAAACCGGAATGGATTGGAATAATGTACGATTAACTTTATCCACTTCGAACCCATCTGCCAATGGAGTGAAGCCGGAGTTATCTCCATGGTTTGTGAACTTCTACCAACCGGTAGTATTATACAAATCCAAAGAGAATGCTAAAGTAGCCGCACCGGTTACACGTTCTATGGATGCCGCATCCGGAGTATACGCAGATGAAGTACAAGCGAACTATTCTCTTACGACAGCAGATTTCACTACCGAAGTAGAAACCACCCTAGCGATTGAATTTGACATTGCTTTACCCTACAATGTACCGAACGGCGGCAAAGGACAATTAGTAGATATCAAAAACATAGACCTACCTGCTAGTTATGATTACTCTACGGTACCTAAGTTAGAAACAACCGCTTTCTTAATGGCGCGCATTGTAGAATGGGAAAAGTATAACTTACTAAACGGTACAGCGAATATTTATTTCGAAGGTACTTTTGTAGGAACTTCTTATATCGACCCTAATAACACGAATGACACCTTAGCTATTTCTTTAGGAAAAGATAGTCGTATTGTAGTAGAGCGTAATGTGGTAAAAGATTTTACTACCAAGCGTACCATAGGCACAAACAAAAAAGATGAGTATGCTTATGACATTGTGATTCGTAATACAAAGAAAGAAGCAATCACCATCATCGTAGAAGATCAATATCCAATCTCACAACAAAATCAAATTGAAGTAGAGTTATTAGAAAGCACCGGAGCAACAGTGAATGCTACCACCGGTAAGCTCACCTGGAAGTTAACCATTAACCCGGGCGATACTAAAACCCTCCGCTTAAAATACAGCATCAAATATCCGAAGGATAAACAAGTAAGATAACAACGAGAAGCCTCCAAGAGATTGGGGGCTTTTTTGTGCACTGGTTCGTGAGGACACGAACCAGTTTTACTTTTTTAAACCTAAACTCTAATCTACCCCAGGTTGCGCGACCATAAGTCGCCGACCTGCCACGAAAAGAACAAACTCCGTTCATTCATCCTACTTAACTACTACCTGATACTTCTTTTCTCCTTTCTTTTGTCTTGATACAAAAGAAACAAAAAATCAAGGCTGGTGAAGTCTGCTGCCTAAAACGATTTCATTCCGGCTGAACTCCCCGTAACTCGCACCCGCGCACGAAGCACTCCCTATGCTCAAACAGCGGGGAGTTTTAACCGCCTACATTACATCGTTTCTTAACGGCGCATCCTTCAAAGGCCGGATGGTGTAGTACTAAATTAGAGAGTTGTTGTTGAGAGCGTAATTAAGTATCTTAGATAAAAGTAATTGATATATTACAACCCCAAACAATTTTACCTATTACTGAATTTTTAACACAATGATAGATTTAAGAAAGCATAAAAAAATACCTTTAAGTACAAGTACCTGTCTAAAAGAAAATGCTGCTTACTTGATTAAGGATGATATTACGGGAAAAAATCTTATTGTTAAATTAATTGCTTATTACGAAGACTCTGACGACACTCATCTAATAAGTGAGTTTAAAAAAATGTTTTTGCTTTCCGCAGAACCTGAAATTGGAACTGTCTATTATTTAGCCTCAACAGACCTAAATGGAGAAGAAAGAAATTGCTATGTAATGACTTACATTAATGGAGAAACTATTGATGAATTATTAAATAAGTATGAAAAGTTATCATTTGACATAATAACAGGAATAATAAAACAGATCGCTTCAGGACTAGAAAAAGCACATCATTACGAAATCACTCACGGAGATTTACATGAAGGAAATATACTTTTGGACGAATTTGGCTTTATAAAAATAATTGATTTTGCCTTTTGGGATACTAAACAAGATATTAAAACAAAATTATATAATGACATCTCAAGCTTTATTAAAATCACTCAAAAACTTTGCAGCAAATACAATGATTTTGATAAAGATAGAATTGAAATGATTCTAAATCTATGTATACAGGTTAATTCATTTAAAGACCTATCAAAAAAGATAAATTTAATAGAAGATATTTCATTCGATTATTATTTAATTGATGAAGCAGGAAAAGAAATTATAGCTCTGATAATAAATGAAACCCCTTTTAACATTAAATTATCATTATGTATAACTGAGAGAGACATACCAATACCATCCAATCCGATTTTTGAACCCAATGATAAAGAACAAGGATATATCAAAAAAGACAACAAAGGAGGATTAGGATACTTAGACACTAGAGAGGAAAGGATTTTACATTACATAAATTCAAAATTTACAGAAAAATTACACCAATTAAAACAAGCCAATCTTATTGACTGGCAAGTTTTGATAACTAATGCTGGCGAAGATTTTATTGGGCCATACTTTTATAATTTTCAAATAAGCGTCACACCTAAATTATTAAAATGGAAACAAGCAAATTCTTTATCTCCTTTTCTTAACGACATCAAAGAAAAATCCCTAGTAGACTATTTCAGTTTATTAATTAAAGAGTAATAATCAAATAATACTCTTATTAATCCACTTGTTTGAATGTAAACAGTCAATATCCTATACTAATAACAATATAATGTATCACTAAAAATCTGCAATAGTAGCACATATTTTAACTTATGAAAGTATTTATTCCATTAAGGGGTCCTGAAATAAATGATATTCACGCAGAATATGAAAGATTTTTAGGTGACTTTAGAAAATTAAAAGACACTTATCTTCTTAAAAAACAAATTGATAATTATGAAACAAAATATCAAAGAATTGAAGAACTAAAATTTAATGTAATATACAGTTCTAAGTTTGCAAAAAAACAAAACAAACAGATTCAAAAAATATCAAACATACACGAATCATTTAAAGTTGATTACATTGAAGACTTTTTAGTTATTTATATTATTTTCAAAAATAAAAATAGTGATAATGAAGAATATTCAAGCATTATCATAAATCAAATTCTACAAAGATTAATTCTATTGTTAAATTTAACATATGCAACTAAAATAGATTTTCTACCAGGTGTAATATACTCTAATGACGGAAGATTTTTATCAGAGACAGAAATAATTTTAAGCAACCTAGATTTTGCATATGAAATCCAATTAAAAACTAAATGGCCGAAAATATACAAATTGAAATTAACCCAGACTTTAGAATGGTATTCTTCAAACGGTCTACATATCGATTTTAACAGTAGAAATAAATTACATAGAGCTATCAACTCATTCTCTTATCAATTTTCAAATATCATTGAACATGATACTTCCATTTTATTCTGGACTATGCTTGGGATAGAAGCTCTATTAGCAGAAGGAAACGTAAATATCATTAACCAAATAAAAGCTAAAACTGCTCTCATATTAGGAGAACCTGAAGAATTCAAAAAACGATTAGACAAGTTATACAATTACAGATCAAGATTTGTTCACGGTGATATAGATTTCCCAGCTAAGTTTAGTTCTGATTACGAAAATTTCGAAAGTGAATACTATGAGTATCTAAATTTTGCTACTAGTATTTTACTTTCGCTAATCAGAACATTAATTATTCAAAATAAATCCGAGTTTAAATTCATATACAAACTAAATTAAAAACGACAAGATTAGAACCTTCCTTTTTTTATAAAGTAGCAAAAATTCAACATAATTAACATCCTTAGAAACTAGATTAAACACACAACTAACCCCATGCCCACCATCAACCCACACATCAACTTTAATGGAAATGCGGAAGAAGCATTTACTTTTTACAAATCTGTATTTGGCGGAGAGTTCGCTCAAGTAGTTCGTTTTAAAGATATGCCCATGCCGGGTTTTGAGATTCCGGAAAAAGAGGCGAACAAAATCATGCACATTGCCTTACCCATCGGTTCCAGTATCTTAATGGCAAATGATGTTCCTGAAATTTTAGGTAAGACTAATGAAAATGAAAACAGAAGTAAAATAGTCATCACCGCTGATAGCAAAGAAGAAGCTTCCAGATTATTCAACGGCCTCTCCGTAGATGGTCAAGTAGAAATGCCTATGGATGAAAGTCCTTGGGGAACTTACTTTGGTATGTTCCGAGATAAATACGGCATTGAATGGATGGTCGATTTTGACCCGAGGAAGGCTGGAAAATAATTTTAATACGATTATCTCACAGGCGCCAGCCAAAAACTGGCGCCTTTATTTTTCGTGGCCTTTGACTACACTAATTAAACACTATTACTCCCCGCCCGAGTTGGTGTTTAGCCGCTCACAAAAGTGTAAAATAGGAGACAAAGTATTACGGCGTCACCAACTCGTAATGAGATATAAATAATTAAAAAAATAATAGTTGTCGGAGACGCGACAGAAAGTTTGTATAAAAACCAAAAAACAGAGGGTCGCTAAACTCCGAAGGAGTGAAATTGTAATAGAATACAAATCATTCCGCCCTGGTTCGTGTCTTCACGAACCAGCTTGACTTATATCTATACTCTAAACTATCCCAAGTTTCTCACGAATCAGCTTTTTAAAACTCATCTCTTAAATCTTTAATAAAGGAATATTTAATTTCATGTTTTTCGTAATAACTACAACTTGAGTAAACATAATCACTCGGATCTTTCACAAGTTGCCAATGCTCCGCAAGTGGATTATTATGTATATAATCTAATTTTTGGCAGGCTACTTTTTTAGTATACAAATGAATAGCTAATGTGTAACCCTCCCCGAAACTAGGACAGTTTAAAATTAGACAAATTTTGTAAATTAAACTGACTATGAGAAAGAGCAGATACAGTGAAACACAGATTATAAAGGCTCTAAAGGAGCATGAATCTGGCAAAAGCACGGAGGATCTATGCCGTGAATTAGGCATTAACAAGGCTACCTTGTATAACTGGCGAAAGAAGTATGGCGGAATGGAAAGCAACGAACTCAAGCGATTAAAAGAGCTAGAAGAAGAAAATCGTAAGCTAAAAGCCATGTATGCAGATTTAGCCTTAGATCACAAGATTTTAAAAGATGTACTCTCAAAAAAGTTCTAAGGCCCAATCAGCTTAAGGAAAGAGTGGATTATGTCGTTTCCTCCCATCAAATAAGCTTGAAGAAGGCCTGTAATATCCTATCTCTTCCAAGGTCTGTTTATTATTATCGTTCAGTAAAAGACAATAGAGACGTCATAGATAAGCTTTCAGAGCTATCTTCAAAGTATCCAACACGTGGTTGCGATAAGTATTATGACATGATTAGACTTGAAGGTCTTAGATGGAACTACAAGCGTGTTCGAAGAGTTTACTGCTTGATGAAACTAAATATTAGAAGAAAATCAAAAAGAAGAATACCTAAAAGAGTAAAAGAACCATTAACAGTACCTATGACTTACAACAAGAGTTGGTCAATGGATTTTATGAGTGACTCCTTGGTAACAGGTCGAAAAGTAAGAGTGTTAAATGTTATAGATGATTATAATAGAGAAGCTATTTGTATAGAAGCAGCAAGCTCTATGCCTTCGCAAAGAGTCACAAGAATACTAGATGAGTTAGTTGATTGGAAAGGAACACCAACTCAGATAAGAGTAGACAATGGCCCTGAGTTTATCTCTGGTACATTTAAAGACTGGTGTTTTAATAAAGGTATTAACGTGAAGTATATCCAACCGGGCAGACCTATGCAAAATGGCTTTATCGAACGTTTTAATAGAAGCTTTAGAGAAGAAGTACTAGATGCTTATTTGTTTGAAGATATAAGACAAGTACAATCTTTATCTCAACAGTGGATGGAAGATTATAACAACAATAGACCTCATGAATCTCTAAATGGACTTACTCCTAAAAAATATATTGAAATGAATAATTGTATTTAAACTAGAAGTAGTCTATTATTACCTTGTCCTAATTTCGGGAGGGTTACAAATGGATCTCTTTGCCAAAACTCAAATTGTTTGTTGCAGACCAATACCTTAAACTCTTGCAAATGCGCCAAAGACTGTCTTCTTAGTTCTTTCTTGAATTCATGAGCAGTATATTTCAAAAAAGCCCCCTGAACTGTTTCTTTCCCATTCATTTCATTAATTCTCCAAATCAAATGGATATGATTTGGCATAATAACAAATGCAAAAACATCTATCATTCCTTTATCGCTTAAATACTGAAGCGAATTAATAATTATATTTTTAAACTTTTCATTTTGAAGTAAAGGCTTCCACTCATTAATCGTTGCTGTCCAAAAATATATCTCACCAATTGAAATATATGACTTACGCTGATATTTGATTTCTGTTTGTTCCATTATATAACAAATTTCTTGTGAATGGTTCGTAAAGACACGAACCTGGGCACAGGATTCAATTATCTCCTTCACATAAATATGAGAAAGGTAATTTGGATTATAAAAAATATGAATTTACAGAATTAAGATTTTCTCAATATGGGAAAATGTCTTTTTCTGGTTCGTGAAGGGCTGGCCAAATAAAATAATCTTTTTCTGGTTCGTGAAGACACGAACCAGGGCGAACGATGCATCATTAAAAATGCGGATGGCAAATCTGCTTCATCTGCCACCGAAATTTGGAATTTCGGTGAGCTATGTTAAACATAATTACTTTTTCAAAATAGATTTTCTGTACTTAATTCCCCACTCCGACATAGAGTCTACTATTTTACTTAAGCTATGACCAAGTGAGGTTAATTCATACTCCACCGTAATAGGCATGGTATCTAAAACAGTACGTTGAACCAGTTGATTCATTTCTAAATCTTTTAATTCTTTCGATAACACTTTAGGAGAAATACCTTCGATATGTCGGCTTAAATCCATAAACCGAAATGTACCATTATTATGTAAAGCAGCAATGATAACCATCTTCCATTTACCACTTAACAAATCTTGAGTATCTTTTACTCCTTGGACTTGCATTCTGCATCCGGTAGTAAGTTCTGATTTTTGCTTTTTCATCATGTTAAAATTACAAAAATACGTTTACAAAAGTTCCCACTTACTAAATGGTAACTGGTTACCAATAGGTAACAGGTGTAATTCATGTAACTACAATCCGTATCTTTGAATATCAAATTTAAAAATCAAGTATATGAAAATAGCAGTCATTGGATCCACAGGATTTGTCGGCAAAAGCATCACCGATGAATTAATCAACCGTAACCATAGTGTTACCGGAATTTCTAGAAGTATTAAAAAAGAAGATCAAGCTAACTTAACTAATGTAGCTGCTGATGTGATGGACATTCAAAAATTAGCTGACATCCTTAAAGGACATGATGTAGTTGTGAGTTCCTATAACGCCGGTTGGGAAAACCCAAACATCTACGCAGATTTCCTTGCAGGCTCTAAAGCCATTCAAGAAGCAGTGAAACTTTCAGGAGTAAAACGCTACATCGTCATTGGCGGAGCAGGGAGCTTATATGTAGCAGAAGGGGTACAAGCAGTAGATACTCCTAGCTTCCCAAAAGAATATTATGTAGCAGCTACGGCAGCGAGAGATTACCTTACTTATTTAAGAAATGAAACAGTTTTAGACTGGGCATTTTTTAGTCCTGCCTTTGAAATGCACCCTGGAATTACAACAGGAAGAACAGGTAAGTATCGATTAGGTACAGAAAATCCGGTGTTTGATGAAAACAGTCGTAGTGTATTATCTGTAGAAGATTTAGCCGTTGCCATTGCGGATGAAGTAGAAACTCCCAAACATCACCAAATGCGATTTACCGCAGCGTATTAAGTTATATCCGGCACCGGTCTTTGGCTGGTGCCTTTATTTTTTATCACCTTCCCTACTCATCCAAATACATCAAACCTTCTTTCAAGGCATAAGTGGAAACTACAATCTCATTAGGATTCATCAGTGCTAAGATATAGTTCAACAACACCATTGCCACTACAATCATATCTACTCTTAAAGGAATCATGCCCGGCATAGACATACGCTCTGCTCTGGTAGCATGAATTAAATCGGAACTGATGCGTTCATAATCTACCATCGACAAACGATACGAAGTGATATCTTCCAAATGCATATGCTGTTGATGATATTCCATATTCATTTCCGCGAGTGTATCAAAGGAACCGGAGGAACCAATAAACACTTGTGGGTTATGCTGGAAGATTGCATGTGCCAAAGGCGATAATTTTTCTTCTAAATAAAATTGTAACGCTTCTATTTCGGTCGACTGTATTGGATCACTTTTATGAAACAACTCGACTAATCGTTGTCCGCCGATTTCAAAACTTTGTTTCCAAACAATCTTTTCCCCTTCTCCGATGATAAACTCTACACTTCCACCGCCAATATCCATTACCAATACTTTTTGCATGGGCAAATCTATTGCTTTCAACACACCTCGATAAATGTAAGCTGCTTCGGTATCTCCGTCGAGAACACGCACTTTCCAACCTGTTTCTACTTGAATTTTAGTGATTAACTCCCAATTATTTTTTGCATTACGTACGGCACTAGTTCCGGTGATTAACACATCTTCGTCCGGGATGTTAAATTCCTGTGTTTTTTCTTTAAAAAATCGAATTGCCTTTAGGGCTCTTTCCATCGCTTCCGGAGTAATTCTACGGTCGTTAATACCGCCTTTACCCAGTCCTACCGCCACTTTCTCGTTAAATTCCACCTCTATTTTATTGGGGTACGCCTTCCCTATCAGCAAGTGAAACGTATTGGTTCCCATATCAATGACTGCGCGCGATTTAATGCTCATACTATCCCTTCTATATCTGTATAGCAAATTAGAGATAGTTTGTGTAATATTGATAGACTAATGCAAAAATTATGGCGATTATCAACGAACAAAGCTCTGCTTTTTTAACAAAATATTTGAACAATGCTTCTCCTACCGGATTTGAATCTTCCGGACAGGAAATTTGGTTAGAGTACATTAAACCGTATATAGATACATACATTACAGATACTTACGGAACTACCGTAGGTGTTATCAATCCGGATGCTCCTTACAAAGTGGTGATTGAAGCACACGCCGATGAGATTGCGTGGTTTGTTAATTACATCACTAAAGAAGGCTATATCTATGTACGTCGCAACGGTGGTTCGGACCACATGATTGCTCCTTCTAAAAGAGTAAATATTCATACTGATAAAGGAATTGTAAAAGGTGTATTTGGCTGGCCTGCCATCCACGTTCGTAATGAAGAAAATGATAAAGCACCTTCGTTAAAAAACATCTTTATTGATGTAGGATGCTCTTCTAAAGACGAAGTAGAAGCCTTAGGTATTCACGTAGGTTGCGTGATAACATTCGAAGATGAATTAACTACGTTAAATCAAAAATACTACTGCGGTAGAGCTTTGGATAACCGTATCGGCGGATTCATGATTGCGGAAGTTGCACGTTTGTTAAAAGAAAACAACAAACAACTTCCTTTCTGTTTATACATCGTGAATGCGGTACAAGAAGAAATTGGATTACGTGGCGCTGAAATGATTGCACACCGCTTAAAGCCGGATGTAGCTATCATCACGGATGTGTGTCATGATACCAACTCTCCTATGTATGATAAAATTACCAGCGGTGATTTAAGTTGTGGCAAAGGTCCGGTATTAACTTACGGTCCTGCGGTACAAAATAACTTATTACGCATGGTGATAGACGTTGCAAGCAAAAACAATATTCCATTCCAACGTGCTTCAGCTTCCCGTGCAACCGGTACAGATACAGATGCTTTTGCTTACTCTAGTTCAGGAGTATGTTCTGCATTAATTTCTTTACCATTAAAATACATGCACACTACGGTAGAAACCGCAGCGATTTCCGACGTAGAGCAAGTGATTCAATTAATGTATGAATTCTTAATTCAATTGGAAGCCGGTCACGATTTCCGTTATATTAAATAAGACAACAGTTTGAGGTTATCATAAATCCCACGGTTTAAACCGTGGGCTACCTAACCGCAAGGAATTGGCACTACTGCTAAAGTTAAGCGATAGATAGCCCACCATTTTAATGGTGGGAATAAAAATCAAAAACGTTATAGTTCAACTATTGAACTTAAATCATTAACAACATGCGCATTTTTATATACCTGTCATTAGCCCTTATAGCTCCGCTCTTAGCAGCGCTGTATGGTTTTATACATGATCAAATCACATATTCGATTTGTCCGGAGTTTTTTCAAAAAATACGTTTTGAAGACTATCCCGGATTACCGGAAATGTGGCATGATAGAACCAAAGCGGGAATGATAGGCGTATTAAATTCATGGAAAGTAGGTATTCCCTTAGGAGTAATTCTAACTGCGGTATCTACCATACATAAAAAACTGGATCGTATTCTTTCATATACACTAACCACTTATGGCATTATCATCATCATCACTTTTATCAGTGTTATATTTGGTTTATTCACGAGTGAATCGCTACCTTCTATTTGGACACCACTGGAAGGTATTGAGGACCAACTAGGATTATATAAAGTAATGAACATGAATAACTTTGCCTATATGGGCGGAGTAATAGGAATGTTTTTAGGCTTAATTTACCACCTATTCCGCTATAAATTAGATAATAAAAGAAAACCCGAAGAAGGAAACCAAACTGCCTAAAGCGGTGTTATCATCAAAATTACCATTGTGCAAAAAGAGACTAGCGGCAACGTATCCGGGAATTTATTTGATTTACGCGTTTTGCGTAAACTATTTCAGTATGTAAAACCTTACAGCGGATTATTTTATTTACAACTTACCCTAACCATTGTAGGTGCTATATTAGCTTCTGTTAAACCTTATTTAATCCAACAAACTTTAGATAAATACATTGCCGGTGGAGATTTAAATGGTCTTTATACCATGATTTCCATCTTAGTTGTTCTATTAGTTTGTCATGCTATTCTACAATATTATGATACGTTTATCGCCGGAGTCCTAGGACAAAATATTATCCGTGATATTCGTAAAAAACTATTCCAGCACATCTTAAAATTCCGTTTAGCTTTTTTTGACAAAACACCAATAGGTCGATTAGTTACTCGTAACATCTCTGACATTGAAACTCTATCCAGCTTTGCATCGGAAGGTCTGGCAGGTATCTTCGGTGATTTCTTACAGCTAATTTTCATCCTAGGTTTCATGTTCTACATCGACTGGAGACTGACACTTATTTCCCTTGGACCATTACCTTTGTTATTAGTTAGTACCTATACTTTCAAAGAGCGTATCAAAGATTCGTTTAACAAAGTACGTGTAGCCGTTTCTAACTTAAACACCTTTGTACAAGAACATATCAGTGGTATGAGTATTGTACAATTGTTTAACTCCGAAGATAGAGAGTTGAAAAAATTCAAGGAGATCAATGCACAACATCGTGATGCTAACTTATTATCGGTAAAGTATTATTCTATCTATTTCCCTGTAGCAGAATTCATCGGATCGTTAGGACTTATATTACTAATCTGGTGGGGATCTTATTTAGTATTAGACCACCAAGCATCGCCGGGAGTGTTAATTTCCTTCATGATGTACATTTCTATGTTCTTCCGTCCGATACGAATGATAGCTGATCGTTTCAATACATTACAAATGTCGGTGGTGAGTTCGGATCGTATCTTCACCTTATTAGAAGATGAGGAACCTATTCAACAAGGTGGTGTAAACAAAAACAAAATTGATAAAGGTTCGATTGAGTTTGAGCACGTAGACTTTCAATACAACGAAGACAAACAAGTACTTCGTAACATTTCCTTCCAAGTTGAAGCAGGCAAAACCCTAGCCATTGTAGGTGCTACAGGTGCAGGGAAATCCTCTATCATTAATTTGTTGAATCGTTTTTACGAAATACAAAAAGGTGTTATTCGTGTAGATGGTGTGGACATAAAAGACTATCCATTAGATACCTTAAGAGAAAATATCGGATTGGTATTACAAGATGTATTCTTATTCTCTGATAGCATTCGAAACAATATTAGGATGTATCATCCGAGCATTACAGATGAAAAGATTAACAATGCTATTCGATTGGTTGGTGCTGAAAGATTCATTGAAAAATTACCGGGCGGATTAGATTATCAAGTAATGGAACGTGGGGCTACGCTATCAGCAGGTCAGCGACAAATTATTTCTTTCTTACGCGTATTAGTTTTCAATCCCAAAATATTGATTCTGGACGAAGCTACTTCCTCTATCGATTCAGAAACGGAATTATTAATTCAGCAAGCCATTTCAAAAATGATGGACGGCAGAACAAGTATTGTTATCGCTCACCGACTTTCTACCATTCAACATGCGAACACCATCATGGTTTTGGAACAAGGTCAAATTGCCGAACAAGGTTCCCATGATGAATTGATGCGTCAAGAGGGTTTATACTTCCAATTGCAACAAATGCAATTTGCGCAAGCCAAGTAGTATACCTTTCATAGTCAACATCTTACTAATTCAATTCGGTTTTTCTGAAATTTCATCAAAGGTTCAGCCTAATTCCTTAGACTGAATCTTAGTTTTTTATTAATTTCGTCCCTTAACGTTTTTCCGAATTACGATGAACTATAACAAAATCAACAACTTAACCGGTTGGTCCGTTTTCTTATTTGCCCTTTGGGTTTTTGTATCTACTATGGAACCCACAGCTAGTTTCTGGGATTGTGGTGAATTTATTTCCTGTTCTTATAAATTAATGGCCCCACACCCTCCGGGAGCTCCTTTATTTTTATTAGTTGGTCGTTTCTTCTCTTTATTTGCTTCTGATACATCTCAAGTGGCTTACATGGTCAATTTAGTATCAGCAGTATCATCGGCATTAACAGTATTATTCTTATTCTGGTCGATTACCTTATTAGCTAAAAAATTAATCCCTGCGGTTAACAACGCTTATACTTCCATACAAACCGCTACCATCATGGCTTGCGGTATCATCGGTGCTACCGCTTACACTTTCAGTGACTCCTTCTGGTTCTCAGCTGTAGAAGCTGAAGTATATGCGATGTCCTCATTCTTTACAGCGGTAGTTTTCTGGGCTATCTTGAAATGGGAATCTCATGCAGACGAAGAAGGTTCTGATCGTTGGTTAATCTTAATCGCTTACTTAGTAGGTTTATCTATTGGCGTCCACTTATTGAACTTAACAGCAATACCGGCTTTAGCTTTAGTATTCTATTTTAAACGTTACCAACAACCATCATGGAAAGGTGGTTTATTAGCATTAACTATCAGTATGGTGGCGCTAGGAGTTGTTATGGTGGGCGTTATCCCCGGCTTACCTTCTATTGCAGCAGCGTTTGATGTATTGTTTGTCAACTCCTTCGGTATGAGTTTCGGTTCCGGCATTATCTTCTTCTCTTTAATCGTAGTTGGTGGTGTAGCATTCGGAATTTACAAATCACATATGAGTGGTAATCGTGTAGTCAACACATCGTTCATCTCTTTTGCATTCATCTTAATCGGTTATTTCTCTTACGGTGTTATCGTGATTCGTTCACATTACAATACACCAATTGACATGAATGATCCGGAAAACATCATGACATTTGTTTCTTACTTGAAACGTGAACAATATGGTGATCGTCCATTATTAAAAGGACCACACTTCATGGCTCGTCCTATCCGTTATGACAGAACATCTCCGGTATACTCTCCTACTAAAACAGCTACAGGGAAAGATTTCTATGCAGTGATTGACCATAAAGTAGAACCTGTATATCGCAGTAGTGACTTACAATTGTTCCCACGTATGTACAGTACACAACCGGGACATGCACAATACTATCGTGAACGCATCAACTTACCGGCAGGTAAAACACCGGGCTTCTTTGATAACATGAAGTTCATGTTTAAGTATCAAATGGGTCACATGTATTGGCGATACTTCATGTGGAACTTTGTAGGCCGCATGAGTGATGAACAAGATGCTAATACCTTAGCTTTAGGTAGCTGGGGTGATTTAAAGCAAGAAGTAAAAACCGGCGACGGCAAAAAAGAAGTAGTAGACTACGCTCCTTTTGCTAGTAAAGCTCGTAACAACTTCTTCTTCCTACCATTGATTCTTGGTATGCTTGGTTTCAGTTACCACATTACTCGTAAAACTTTAGACGGTACTGTTATTTTAGCATTATTCTTCTTTACCGGTTTAGCTATCATTATTTACTTGAACCAACCTCCGGTAGAACCACGTGAGCGTGATTACACATTTGCAGCTTCATTCTATGCCTTTGCCATTTGGATAGGTTTAGGTGTAATCGTGTTAAAAGAAGCTTTTGAAAAATATATTTTCAAAAAAGAAAGTATGATTGCTGTAGGTTTAAGTGTGGCGTTATCTTCTTCTGTTCCTGCTATTATGGGTCAACAAGGATGGGATGACCATGATAGAAGTCAACGTTTCTACCAAGTAGAGTCCGCTAAAAACTTACTGAGCAGTTGTGCTCCTAATGCTATCTTATTCACCGGTGGTGATAATGACACCTACCCACTTTGGTATGCTCAGGAAGTAGAAGGCTTCCGTACCGATGTACGTGTATGTAACTTAAGCTTAATGAACACCGACTGGTACATTGATCAAATGAAACGTAAAGCATACGAATCTCAACCTCTACCCATTTCGTTAGATCGTTCTTTATACCAACAAGGCACGAATGACTATCTATACTTAGATGATGAAGCGGCTCAAGCAAATCAAAACAACGTAATCAATTTACCGGTGTTTTTAGATTTGATTAAGAAAAAAGATCCAAGACTATACCGTATCAGCAATGGTTCTTCTTATGTAGTTTATCCTTCACAAAAATTCTCATTACCGGTAGACTCTGCTGCAATAATGCAAAAAGGAATCATTGATACATTGATTGCTCCATTTGTTACTTCTAACATCATCTTCCAATTACAAGGTGGCGGTATGGACAAACGTACTTATGCTATCTTAGATATGATTGTAAATAACAACTGGGAACGCCCTATCTATTTCTCTACTACTTTATCTCCTAGTGATTTCTTAGGATTAAAGCCTTATATGCAATTAGAAGGTTTAGCATACCGATTCATACCGGCACGTGTTCCCGGTGTAGATGACGGTTGGGTTAATTCTACGATCATGGAGAAAAATATGTTAAGCTTCCGATTCACCAATTTAAGTGGCGACAAAATTTTCTACGATGAAAACTATCAACGTTTTACCATTAACGTGAAGAGTCAGTTTATCACTTTAGCAAATCAATTGATTCGTGAAGGTAAAAAAGACGAAGCAAAGAAAGTACTTTACTTCTGGATGGAAAAAATTCAAGCACCGGCTATTCCTTACGATTACTTCGACGGATATATGGTAGCTATCTTATTCCAATTAGGAGAAAAAGAAAAAGCGTTGAAACGTGCTAATGAAATCATCGAATACAACAAAGGTGTGATTGGCTATTTAAAAGCAGATAAAATCAAACAATCTTCACGTAGACAAACGGCAGGTTACACGTTAAACATTGTAAAAGATGCCTTACGTGACAACGGTTATACTACTGAAGCAGGCGATTTAGAAGAATATTTAAGTCGTAACATCCGATAATAAAATTCAACGGAAGGGAATCGAAAGATTCCCTTCTTCATTTAACATACTATGAATTATAATAAAGACAGACGTCCATTTCCTAAAAAGGATGATGATTTCGGTGGAGACAAAAGCAAAGAAATGATTTTTGGTATCCGTCCGGTGATAGAATCCATTGAGGCGGGTCATGAAATTGAACGTATCTATATTCAGAGAGATGTAGATCACACGACGGTGCAACAGTTAATGCAATTAACGGCTGCGCACAATTTACCTGTGATTAAAGTTCCGATAGAAAAACTAAATCGTTTCACACGTAAAAACCACCAAGGTGTAGTAGCCTTTATCTCTCCGATTCAATATGCATCGTTAGATAACATTGTAAGTTCTACCTTTGAAAAAGGAAAGACACCTTTATTATTAATATTAGATCGCATCACCGACGTTCGTAACATCGGTGCTATAGCACGTACGGCGGAGTGTATGGGTGCTCAAGCGATTGTAGTTCCTGCTAAAGGAAGTGCACAAATCAATGCAGATGCAGTGAAAACTTCTGCCGGTGCTCTTTACCATTTACCGGTGTGTAGAGTAGACCACTTAGTACATACAGTTCGTTATTTAAAAGAATCCGGAATACAAGTAGTAGCTTGTTCGGAGAAAGCAGCTAAAAATATTTATCAGGCTGATTATACTATCCCTACAGCTATCATCTTGGGTAGCGAGGAAGATGGTATCTCAACCGACCTTATAAAAATTGCTGATGAATTTGTATTAATCCCAATGGTGGGTGAAGTACAATCGCTCAATGTATCGGTGGCTGCCGGTATTATTTTGAGTGAAGCGGTCCGTCAGCGAAGCTAAAATCTTTCGCTCATCTCAAAACCTCCAAGGTTTTAAAAACCTTGGAGGTTTATTAAAAACCAGTAACGCTAATTTATTTTTTATGACAGTAGACGAATATATCCCACAATTCCCTAAGAACGTTCAGCTACGTTTAAAAGCGCTACGTAAACTAGTAAAACAACTGGTGCCGGAAGCAGAAGAATCATTTTCCTATCAGATGCCGGCATACAAATTCAATAAAAAACCCTTATTCTATTTTGCTGCCTACGAACATCACATAGGTGTGTATGCCACTCCCAACACACACGAAGCTTTTGCTGCTAAACTAAAAGGTTATAAACAAGGCAAAGGATCGGTACAATTTCCTTTGGATGAAGAGCTACCTCTTGGATTGATTGAAGAAATGATTTTGTTTAGAAAGAAATCGTTAGGGTAGTAGATTAAACCTATTTAAACCTTTGAAAATAGTTAAAATATGCCTTGCATAAAAAAAATCATCTCCAAGAATCCTTTAACTTTCGGCTTATTTTATATTAGCATTATATTTTTGGATTATTATTTAATATCTATTGACTGGATATTCCCATACGAAAAACTATTTTTTTTACTAATCTTGATAATTTATTTAGTGTACCTGATTTTTAATATAAAGTGGACGAAGAGACAATACAAAATACTTTTATTATTTTTCCTTGGATTCAACTTGTTTTTATCTATACCCTTTTATATGATTTATCATTCCTCATTAATAGATAGAAAAATAATAAACTATAACTTATACTATATTGTTGAACAAAGAGCATGGAAAACTTCAACTTACAAGTTGAAAAAAGTATGTTTATTTGATAGGGATATAACAATAGATGGTTTACCAGATGATTATTTTTGGAACTACAATATAGAAGTTGAAATTATTTCAATAGATAATAAAGTAATGATAAAACGATATTGATAATATTTGCATTGTCATTTTGTATCTCTAGTTCATTTAATTTTAAATATCTACTTTTGACAAATCACTTTTAAAAAAATGTAAAAAAAACAGAAAGATAGCGAGGATATCCCAGTTTTTAATATTGGCGCACTACCCAAGTTCAAAAAACAATGGCATTCCGCCCCATAATTCACCATTTACCATTCACCATTCTAAAAAGGTTCTTCCGCTACAAACTCCAATCGTTCCTTCGTTACAGGGTGTTGTAATATTAAAAGACCTGCGTGAAGATATAGGCGGTCGGCTGTAGTACCGTAGAGTGAATCACCTTTGATGGGAGCATTCAATCCTAAAGTATGTGCGGCATGCACACGTAATTGATGTGTACGACCGGTCAGCGGCCAAAAATGCACTAAGGTTTCATCCTTACTTCTTTTCAATACTTCCCAACGCGTTACGGCTTTTTTCCCATGTTCAAAAGATACCATGTGTCGCGGACGATCCTCTATATTCAAACACAAAGGCAAATCGATTTCTCCGCTATCTTTATCCAACACTTTGGTGAGTACTGCTGAATATCGTTTCACAGTAGTACGTTTAATAAACTGCCGCTGTAAATGTTTATGCGACTCTTTCGTTTTAGCAACTACTAACAATCCGGAAGTAAGCATATCCAATCGATGTACTATTAATGGTTCTGTAGGATACCACAATTGTTTTAATCGAGAGTAAACGGAATCGTGAATATTAATACCCGGTACCGATAACAAACCTGATGGTTTATTCACTACAATCATTTCATCGTCTTCATAAACAACGGTATATTTTTTATCGGCTCCCGGATTATGCAAGAGGGGATTTTCTTCCACCGGAATATCTTGCAACATGTGCCTTAAGATAGGCTCACACTTGCCCGAACATGCCGGATAATATTGTTGATGTTGACGCACCTCCGACTTAGGTGAAGCGCCCCACCAAAATTCTGCCATGGCTAATGGATAGTAACCATGAAGAAAAGCAAATTGCAATAGTTTAGGCGTAGCACATTCTCCGGCACCAGCGGGAGGTTTACCCAATACGGTAGATTTAAATATCTCCCCTACACTCTTCTTCTCTTGATGGACATTCAAAAAATAATATTCATCGAACAGCTGTTGTTGTAGCGCATTTGATTTTTCTTTTCGAGATTGTTTTAATTCATCAATCCTATTTTGAAGTGGCTCTATTTCCAACTCGATACGTTTGACTTCATTTTCGTAGAATAGTGTTAAATCACGTAATACACGTTTATCATATAAACTTTGTTGTATAAGTTCATATTCGGCTATTTCAAAATCAATATCGGATAAAATCTTTCTTAGCTCAACACGCTTTGCCTTACGCTTATCTTTATTCTCTTTTATCAAAAATTTAGCCTGTCTAATCTCAGATTCCGACTGACTTTTGATTTCTTCTAATTGATCAAAGAGCGAAGTATAATTTTCTTCTTGTTCTAACTTTTCTACCTCAGCATTGATTTGATTTAATTCTACAATTCCTTTTAGGAAAAAACTATCCTCCGTGAGCATGTCAAATACCGGAGGCACGAATCGTTCGTGCTGATTGGAGTTAGCAAGCTTGCCGGAGAAGGCGGACAAATATCCAATACGACCGTCCGGGTCACGCACTACAAGCACACCAAACATTTTACCAATGACCATCCCTTCTTGGTTTTCTTCTAAACCAAAATTATGGTGTACAGGAAGGTGATGGGTTAGGTAGTTTTGTAGATCGGAGGCAGCGTATTGTGTAAGCGGATGTGGCTCATAATAAAAAGGAAAAGTAAACCGCTCCGGCACGGGGTGTGCTTGAAGGATGGAATCAGGAAAGTAAGTTATGAAGGAGTACTGCTCCACTTATCAAGATAAATTTGAACAACAAAGATACGAAAAAAGGTGGGTGATATTAATTCTATTAAAGCAGGTATAAGAACATCAACCACGTTACATTGGTTACGCCATTCCTTTGCTACCCATTTACTAGAAGCAGGTACTGATTTACGTTACATACAGCAATTATTAGGTCATAGTAGTTCCAAAACTACGGAGATTTATACTTATGTGAGTTCCAAGCATATTTCTCAGATTAAGAGCCCATTAGATGATTTGAATATATGACGGAAATGGGTAAATTAGGTTCAACAAATGAAATATACATGCACCCGGGTGCGTGTATCGACATGTTAGCGGTCAGGCTAAATGACAACACGTAATAAAATGGAATACTTGGTAAAAGACGAACAACTCGAATTAAAATATGAACACGGAAAAGGTGCTTGGACTTATCATATTCAAATCCCGAACACCAAACACATTGTCGGAAAATGGGGTTCATTAAAAGTATCTGGCACTATTGACAATTACAAAATTGATAGTATCAACCTATTTACAATTACAGGGCAAGACAAACTAATTTCCATTAATGACAAAATCCGTAAAGCAATTAATAAAAGCGGAGGCGACAAAGTTAGGGTGACACTTTACTTGCTGACTTCAGAGAAACAAATTACCGAAAAGGAAATTTTAGAAACATTCAAAGAAGCAGGAGTTATTAAAGCCTTTGAAAAATTGGCAGACGAAGAACAAAAAGAAATTATTGGCAAAATTGCATCATCCAAATCGGAAGACAAACAAGTTAAAATGATTTTGAAATTTATTGACCAATTAAGCAAAAGCAATGATTAAACAGACTTCGCTCGACTTCCTTTCAAAACTTAAAAAGAATAACTCAAAAGATTGGTTTGAACAAAACCGATATTTTTATGACCATTACAAAACTGACATTTTAGAATTAACAGAAAACCTTTTGACAGGATTATCAAAATTTGAACAAGCCATTTCACAAGCCAATTTAGACCCAAAAAAGTGTTTGACAAGAGTAAACAGAGATTTGCGATTTTCAAAAGACAAGACACCATACAAAAACTATGTTTTAATTGTATTCAACAAAAATGGTTTTCACGGCAACACGGCAGGATATTATATCCAAATTGAGCCAAGTGCTAACTTTTTAGGTGGTGGAATTTGGCAGACAACACCTGAACTTCTTAAAAAAATACGTCAAGAAATAGACTATTCATTTAATGACATTAATAAAATTATATCATCACCAAAGTTTCAAAAGACCTTTCCAAATGGAATACAAGGTGTGGGCAAACTAAAAAAAATGCCAGACGGTTATGACGAGACAAATCCAGCAAGCGAACTTTTAAAAATGAAAGGGTTTTGTACTAAGGAAATCATAAGCGATAAAACTCTATTAAGTAAAGACTGCATTGCAACAATCTTGGACAGTTTCAAGACTTCAAAACCATTAATTGACTACATAAACAAAGCAATTGAGTATGACGAATAAAAAGCCCGAACCGCTAACAGCCATTTGCCGCAATGGGGGCTGACGTGGTTAAATCATGTGCAGTGCTTCTATCAACATTTGTGCTTGGCTGACAATGAAGTATTCCAAAATCACCCACTGCGCCAAGCGGCAAAACGTTACCTCAGCGGAAACTCAATTTCCATAAAACTTTTCATGGATACAGCCTTACCGTCATACATGCCCGGTTTATAAAAAACAGGAAGTGTATTAAACACTCGTAGCACTTCCGCATTTAATGTAGGCGATATACCTTTGCGGATAACTACATCTTTTACATATCCATTCATATTCACTACATACCAAACTTCCATCACTCCCTTTACTACACTATCTCCCTCTATCGAAGGAACTACAATTTGGTTTAATACATATTTTTTCAAATGAGCATTATCCGTATCACCTTGATAAAACTGCGGAACAGTTTCTTCTACGCTAACTGATTTATTAGGATGAGATTGAGTTGAATCAGACGTAACCGTCTGCGAAAACGAAGACACACAAATTCCTATGGAAAAATAGGAGGATAACAATAAATGGTGCGCATTCATGACAAAGAAGGATTTATAAAATTAGTAGTAACAATTACAATCCAATCAGATTTTTATCCGATTACCTTTTGTACAATAATAAGTACTCCTATTTTTGTACAATAAAAAAGCCCTTACACAAATCAAACAATGACCTAATATAGTGATTTTTAAATATATAATCCATAAGTACTATCTCAAACTTTTTAAACTTTTAAGAGCCATTTTTTTGTAACTTAAAGTCTTATGTTGAGGTTTTGTATCTTTCTTGCATTTTTACTTCTAAGCAACTTGATCCTTTATGGGCAACATGTGCTCTATGGGGAACGTAATTTAGCCCAAGATTCCAATCGAATTTACTTCGATAAGGATGGCTACATTTACCCTTCTTATAATATCTCCAATACTAGCTTAGAACAAAGTAATGCCTCTATAAAGAAATGGTATGAGCAAAATGAAAACACCTTCATACAAATTGGCCGTTTATACCATTGCTCATTCCATCAGTATAGTGATGCCAATTTTATCACATTAAATGATTCCATTTTTGCTAATCAAATTCAAAAACTAAACAACTCAAATCAAACTACCCTTTCCTTTTTCATACATGGATATAGAAAACCTTTTACCAATGTAAATAATACTTGGACTTCCCAAGCTGACTTTCGTGTATTGACGAATAACTTTAAAAGCTACAATCACTCCAATTCCAAAAACATTGAAGTGTACTGGGATGCTTACTATGACTGCTGTTTTTCAGCCAACAAAAAACAAAACGAATATTTATTTCATCTGTTTGAGTTAGCACAAAAGAATGCGGAATTGGTGGGGAGCTCACTCAAAAGAATTCTCTGCGGAATTCAAAAAGATACTATTAATATTATCACCCATAGTTTAGGTGCTAAAGTAGCCATGTATAGTATTTTAAATATCAGCGACAACAACGCACTTACTCCTACCGCAAACAAATTAAATATTTGTTTGATAGCTCCGGCTATTTCTCCTGAGCTGATTAGTAAAAACTACTGGTCAAGAAACTCAACGGTGGACTATAAAAACAACGACAATTATTCTTTGCATATCATATACAATGAAAAAGATTTTGTATTAAAAAAGCGCGACAACAAGATAGGTATATTGGGGCCGGGACCATATAAATATGGAATCACTACACTTGGGTGTAACCACCATAACTCAACAATCAAACTTGAAAAGTATTTCAAAACAACTTTCCCTCAATCTCCTATTCATTTATACAATATGAGTTATATTGGGAAATGTCACCACGTAAGATGTTATTGCGATGGAAGTAATATGGAGGAAACGTTTAGGTATATGGAGAAATAATTATGACGGACGATATAAATCTTAATGATAATTATATGGACGACTTACCCTACAGTTATAATAATCGGGCAATAACAGACTTCATAAAAGAACAAGTAAAAATTCATGCTCAATGTGTAAACATCCTAAACCAAAGATTACTTGTTTCAAAATCATCACCAAAAAGTTTTGATTCCTTCCATTCCTTCCAATACATCACTCCTTTATTTCAAGAGAATTATTCCAAATCATTCCCTACTCATTCTTTAAATATATCCTTCATCGATTACGAGACTACCTTTTTCCAACGCAAAACATGGAAAACATTTATCGACCGATATGTCATAGGGCATTTAAAAGTGAATAAAACATATCCTACAACATATATTGTAGAGGAGTCTTTGAGCGATAAAATCGCTAATGTTTTTACTAACCAAGATTTAAACTTTGATCAATACAAAAACTTTTCAAAAACTTTCAAGGTATTAACAAACGATAAGGATAAACTAAGGTCTATGTTGGAATCTAAATCCCTTGACCTACTAGCCGACTTTCCTGATATGGAAATTGAGTTATACAATAACGAGATTTATTTTCGCAGTTCCAGAAAATCTATTTCTTTAGAAGAGGTACAAAAATTTTGCGAACTAACTAAAGTAGTTATTGAAGTTTTTAGTTGATACTCTACTTAAATAATTCATCCTTCATGCCTACTACTGACATTTCCATATTTTATCCTCCTACGGTTGCCGCTTGGAGAAAATGGTTAGAAAAGAATCATGTATCTCAAAAAGCAGTATGGGTAGTTTTTTATAATAAAGCTTCAAAGAAAAAAACGATTACTTGGAGTGAAGCTGTCGATGTTGCATTATGTTTCGGTTGGATAGACAGTAAAAAAGTGAAAATAGACCATGAAACAGCTCATCAATTTTTTAGCAAACGAAAAGCGGTAAGTACGTGGTCAAAAATCAATAAAAACAAAGTAGACAAACTAATCAAGGAAGGTCTTATGACCCAAGCGGGCGTAGACATCATTGAAATTGCCAAGCAAAATGGTTCGTGGACAATTTTAGATGAAACAGAAGAACTGATTATCCCAAAGGATTTAGAAGAGGCTTTCCAAAAGAAGAAAGGTAGTAAAGATGTATTTTTAGGTTGGAGCAAATCGGTCAAAAAATATCACTTACAATATTTAGTATTGGCTAAGCGACCTGAAACAAGAGCTAAACGAATTCAAGGCTTAATGACCATCATTAAAGAGTATAAAAGCAAGTAAGTTTCCTGCGTCAGGGATTGAAGCGTAAATCCTTTTGCGAGGTACGAGCAAAAGATTGTAGCGGAAAGCCCGCCCGGACGCCCCATAAACTAATGACTATTCTGAATCAGTAGTACTCAACAACCTACCTACTAAAAGAAGTGAAAACAAATTAGCCCAGACAGCTTCCAGTACTGCTATGTTTTGAACTAAGGGGATCGCATTCTCTAAGGCATCTCGTCCGCCGATAGTAGTTAAGCTAAAATAAATGCATAAGGTATAACTCTCCAATCCCAACGTCACCGGAACACCCATAGCTCCCGGACTCGCAATAGAAATTAAATCATACATACTACCAAATGAAATTCCTATCATAAAAAAAACACAAGCCGAACCCCAAAGCTTCTCGTCAAATTTTTTACGACCTTCAAACAAATCCAAAATGGTAAAATAAATTACAGTTGCTTCTACCAAGAACAACACCGAATGTATAAATAACAAATAAGGACGTTTTTCAATATCTCCGTCTATGAAATCATAAAATGGATTGATAGCATATAATGCCAAAATGTATGACCCTAAAATCAAAACAGACAAAAAAGTTATGACAATTTGAAAACGCATCAGATTGCGTAAAAAATCCCAAAGGAAATACACATACAAACCTCCCAAGGACAAGAAAATAGTATCACGCACCATCTGTGCCGTTGTATTAGTAAACCCAATAATGGCAAACCCTTCTTTTAATATCAAGGCTGAAAAAATAATCAAAGCTTGTAAAATAACAATCACACGATAATCACGCATGATTTCGGCTCGCTTGTCCGGATTGAAATTTTTAGTGGCAATGAATTGATATAAATTCATAAGGTATATTTAAGACGATAAAGAAACTGAACACTAGTAAAAATAATATAATTTCGAATACCTACCTCATATGTCCCTTATTTAGATGCATTCTTTTTCGGAACCATTCCAACAAAGCTACTCCCATCATAATTAATAACATCCCATAAAACGTATCCTCCACGGGAATAGTCCCCATTCTAATCTGCAGGTTCTCCGCATCGTTATACCAAACTACCTCTTCCTCTATTCCTGTACCGGTAAGTATACCGTTCACTATGAAAAATGGAATGAGCACAACCAAATACGATAAATAGAATCTGCCTAAATAGCTCACCTTCCAAACAAACTGCATTAAAAATATAAATACAGAAAGTAATATAAAGGTGGTACTTGTATAAAGTCTACCCCAATATAAAACACCTAACACCCCCAGTGCAATTATTAAAACTATACTAATGTATTTACTGGATTGTTGGAATAAATCTTTTTTGATGAAATAATTTAATGCCACATAAATAAATATACTAGCATAAGGAATACATAAAAAGAACAACCATTCTTCTATCGGCAGCCCTAACAGATACCAACCACAAATGTATCTAGGATTAAACCCCCAAACTCCCCAGTGAGTAAATAACACATCCCAACCAATAAACAATAATGCAGGAATTAATATAGCCGGAAATAATATTTTCCATTCTTTATATAAGGAGATACGTGGATCAAAACTTCTCCAAAGCGGAACAGAGATCGAAAGTAGATTAATTAATAGATAGGTATACATTATTTAGACACAGACTTTTTGGCGTCTTTCCAATATTTGAATGGGACCAACAACATACCAAAACACTCACCATCTTCTTTAGTTAAATATTTATGATGTACTTTATGTGCTTTACGAATAGCCATTAAATAGGGGTTTTTAGTCCTAGTAAGTACTTTTAATCTTTGATGTATGAATAAATCATGAACGATAAAATAACACAAGCCATATAAAGCAATACCTAATCCAATCCAAAAACGATAATCAAACTCATTCATAGATCCAATCAGGAATAACAAAAAACTCGGGACTGCAAAAATGATAAAGAAGCTATCATTTTTTTCGAAGAATATTTTATCCTCACCATGAACATGATGATCTTGATGTAAAAACCAGCCCCAACCATGCATCACATATTTATGGGTAAACCAAGCCATAAACTCCATGAAGAAGAATGTACCTACAACGAATAATATATTAAACCACACTTGCATGGACATACTTTTTAAAATCATTAAATGTAATTTTAAACCACTCCGTATACATAGACGGATTAAGTTTTATATCTTTTTCTAATTCAGATAAGTCCATATAAGAGACCTCTGCAACTTCATCTTTATTAAATACAGGAGTATCATTATAACGACCTATATAAACATAATCTAACTCATGTTCCGTAAGTCCGCCCCCAACATCTGCCTTATAAATAAAATCATATACTTTACGAAAAGATGCTATAATTCCCATCTCTTCCATTAATCTGCGTTTTACGGCTTGGTCACTTTCTTCGCCAACTCGCTGATGACTACAACAAGTATTTGTCCATAAGCCGGGACTATGATATTTGGTCAATGCTCTTTTCTGCATTAACAATTTCCCATCATCATTTAATAGAAAAACAGAAAATGCTCTATGAAGTACGCCTTTTTGGTGAGCCTCTAATTTACCCATCACACCAACTTCATGATCCAACTCATTTACAAGTACTACGTTTTCTTCTTGCATTCGAATGTTGTTTTACTATTCCACTATTAATTTAATCATTTTTATCCAGATATAGGATCTCTTATAATAGGTTTAACTTATATCTCATAAAAGAATAACACAATAGGCCTATTTTATTCTTATTAGAGATACGTATGCGTTTATTCAATATTTGCGAACAAGGCACCTCCTTAATTTTTCTAAATAAGGAATAGTAATAAATAAATGCCACATACACTCCAAATCGGGCACTTCTAGGAAGTCTCTTGATACCCTCCAATCCATCATTAAAATCTTTTTGAATATCCTCTTCAATAGTTGATTTGGTTTGTTGGTCAAAGGATTTCATTTCCACTTTTGGAAAATAGGTTCTGCCTAGAGCCTGGTAATCGGCCTTGATATCCCTTAAGAAATTTATCTTTTGAAATGCCGCACCTAGACGTTGGGCACTATATTCCAAACGTTGATACATTTCCTCATCACCATTACAAAATATTTTCAAGCACATGAGCCCAACTACTTCTGCTGAACCTACTATATATTGTTCATAGCCGGATTGGTCATAGGATGTTCTTTTTAAATCCATTTCCATACTATCCAAAAATGTATCTATATGCTGACGACTTATTTGATACTGATGTACGGCAGATTGAAAAGCATTCAAAATTGGATTCAAACTGATACGCTCATCCAAAGCACGATAGGTGTCTTCTCTGAAACGTTTTAATAATTCTTCCTTGTTATACTCATGAAAACTATCTACAATCTCATCCGCTATACGAACAAAACCATATACAGCGTAGATAGCAGGTCGTATTTGAGGATTCAACAATTTAATCCCTAAGGAAAAAGAGGTACTATAACGATTGGTCACCATTTTACTCGCACGTAACGAGACTACATCAAATAACTCTTTCATAAAGTTTTCATTAATTCGTTCGCAGCAATTTGTCCTGAAATAAGAGAAGGCGGCACACCCGGTCCTGGCACTGTTAACTGTCCGGTATAAAACAATCCTTTTACTTTTTTATTAATAATTGAAGGTTTAAAAACCGCCGTTTGATCTAAGGTATTAGCAAGTCCATATGCATTGCCTTTGAAGGCATTGTAGTCGTTGACAAAATCTGTATGAGCATAACTACGCTTGTAGACTACATGTTCTCGTATGGATTCGCCCGTTCTTTTTTCTAATCGATCGAGCATGATAGAAAAATATTTTTCTCGAATGCTTTCGTCATCTTCAATACCAGGTGCCACCGGCATTAATAGAAATAAATTTTCACAACCTTCAGGTGCTACCGTATCATCTGTTTTAGAAGGACAACAAGCATAAAATAACGGTTGGGAAGGCCACGATGGTTGAGTGTATATCTCATACGCATGCTGTTCAAAATCTTCATCAAAAAACAAATTATGGTGCAATAGATTTTTCACTCTCTTATTGACTCCTATATAATATATCAAACTAGAAGGAGCCATCTTACGCTTTTGCCAATAATCATCGCTGTATTGTCTACCACCTTTAGGTAACAACTTTTGTTCTACAAAATGATAATCCGCACCGGCAATGATTCTATCAAACGGCAAAAACTCACCATTGACTTTTATGGCTTTGGCTTCGCCATCAAGCACATCAATCGCTTCCACATTAGAGTGATAATGAAACGTAACCCCTAACTCCTCCGCTAATTGAACCATGCCATCAATAATTTTATGCATACCTCCCATAGGATACCATGTACCTAATTTCATATCAGCATAATTCATTAAACTATATAAGGCAGGAGTAGTGCGAGATGTAGCTCCTAAGAATATAATAGGAAACTCTAACAATTGCAAAATGCGAGGGTCTGTAAAATATTTTTTTATGTACACATCAAATGATTGAAAAACATGAAGTTTAAATGCTCCGCTAATTACTTCCCAATCAAAAAATTCTGTAATACTTTTCCCCGGCTTATATACTATCTTATTAATTCCTAAATCATATTTGTATGCAGCTTCCTCTAAAAATTTTTTTAGTGCTGCTGCACTACCAGGAGTCCAAGATTCAAATAAGTCGGTTAATTTTTCCATGGAAGCAGGAATATTGACTACTTCATTTTTAAAAAAAACTTGGTAGGAAGGGTCTAATCTTACTAGTTGATAGTAATCTTTAACATTCTTACCAAACTGAGAAAAGTAATTATCAAAAACATCTGGCATCCAATACCAACTGGGCCCCATATCAAAGACATATCCTTGATGTTCAAATTTTCTAGCTCTACCACCCGGAGTAGCATGTTTTTCAAATACATGTACTTCGTGACCCGCTTTTGCTAAAAAACTGGCGGATGAAATGCTGGAAAACCCGGCGCCTATAACTGCTATTTTTGCCATAACATTAGAACAATGAAGTGTGAAAAATGTTTAACTGCTACCCTTACTTGAAAATTATTAATACCTCTTACCTATTAGGAATTAAGCATTTAGAAATTTAATATACTTTACAAATTGTACTTTTCCAATCTTTTTCAGCATATAAAGCCTAATTATTTGCATTCTTAAAAGCTAATCGTAACTTTACGATTGTAATTATGCCACTCGTTAAGGAACAACCGTTATCTAATTCAGACCAGGATTTAATTCTCCTAAGTAAAGCTTTAGGACATCCGGCGCGAATTTCCATCCTTAACATGATGCGCGAACGCAATACTTGTATATGTAGAGACTTGACCGAAGAATTGGGATTATCTCAATCAACCATATCTCAACATTTAAAAGAGTTGAAAGATGCCGGATTAATTTACGGCACTGAAGCAGCACAGAAAACTTATTACTGCATCGACATTCAACGCTGGCAAGAAGCGGAGCGCTTATTTAAAAATTATTTTAACGCATTACCGAAAATTTAACCGAAGAGTTATGAGTATCACAGAACGTTTAGAAGGCTTATTCCCTGCTGAACAAAAAATTCCGGCAAACTATCAATACGGTACACCGGTACATCAAACAGAATATTTAATCAATGGTGAAATCCGCCACTGGAACGGTCCTGTACAGGAAATTTTATCTCCGGTGTGTATCGAAGGGAAAGACGGCATTGCTCAAAAATCCTTAGGTACAACTCCTCTACTAACTCAAAAAGAAGCAATGGAAGCGCTAGATGCTGCTTACACTGCGTACGGTAACGGTACAGGTGAATGGCCAATGATGAACGCGGAAGGTCGTATTCTTGCAATGGAGAAATTTGTTACGTTAATGAAAGAACAACGCGACATCGTTGTAAAAACATTAATGTGGGAAATTGGTAAAAACATTAAAGATTCTGAAAAAGAATTTGATCGTACAGTAGAATATATTGTAGATACGATTGAAGCTTATAAAAAAATTGACCGTGATTCTGCTCACTATGATTTCGAACAAGGTATCATAGGTAAGATTCGTCGTTGTCCTTTAGGTGTAGTATTATGTATGGGACCATTCAACTATCCGTTGAACGAAACCTTCACTACACTTATCCCTGCTTTGATCATGGGTAACACGGTGGTATTCAAACCGGCTAAGATTGGAGTATTACTTCACCGTCCATTATTAAAAGCATTCCAACAAGCTTTCCCTAAAGGTGTAGTAAATATAGTATTTGGTCGTGGTCGCGAAACAGTAGGACCTTTAATGAGCACAGGTAAAATCAACGTACTTGCGTTCATCGGTACTTCTAAATCCGCTAACATCTTAAAAGTACAACATCCTAAACCTAACCGTCTACGTTCGGTTTTAGCTCTTGAAGCAAAGAACCCGGCAATTGTATTAAATCATGCCGACTTAGACTTAGCAGTAAAAGAATGTATTTTAGGAACGATGTCATACAACGGTCAACGTTGTACTGCACTTAAGATCATGTTCATCCACAAAAATGTAGTGGATACATTCAATAAGAAATATGTAGAGGCTCTTCAAAATTTAAAATGGGGTATGCCTTGGGAAGATGGTGTTCAAATAACGCCTCTACCGGAACCTGAAAAACCGGGCTTCTTGAAAGACCTTATTGAAGATGCGGAAAGCAAAGGCGCGAAAGTAATCAACGAAGGTGGTGGAACTATTCACCATACGTTCTACGCTCCTGCTGTAGTTTATCCGGTAAACAAAGACATGAAATTGTACCATGAAGAACAATTTGGACCTGTAGTACCAATTGTACCATTCAGTACAACAAAAGAAGTAATTGATTACATGGTAGAATCAAACTATGGTCAACAAGTAAGTATCTTTGGAACTGACAAAGAAGATATGGCTAATCTAATTGACAAATTAGTTAACCAAGTATGTCGTGTAAACATCAACTCTCAATGTCAACGTAGTCCGGATGTATTCCCTTTCAATGGTAGAAAAGATTCCGGTGAAGGTACTTTATCTGTAGCGGATGCCTTACGTACATTCAGTATTCGTGCCATGGTGGCAGCAAAAGAAAATGGCGTAAACAAAGTGATGTTAACCGACATCATTAAAGAACGTAAGTCGAACTTCATGTCAACCGACTTTATCTTGTAATTCTTATTACATAATATATAATAAAAAAGCCCACTGAATTTTCAGCGGGCTTTTTTATTGACTTCTATTTTTATTACTTATTGTACTCTTGGAATAACTCTCCCGTCAAGCGCAACAGTTCTGTTTCTGATTGCTTGATGGTCATATACGCTTCATAATATTTTGATTGTGCATTCAATGTTTTAAACTGAATATCTCTTAACAACAAATCATTCAATACTCCGGTCTTATATTGTTCGTAGGCTATAGACAAGTTTTCTTCTGCCAACTTCATATTATAAGATTCCACATTAAATATTTTCAACTGATACTCATAATTCAAATAAGCCTGCATCAATTGTTTTTGCACCTCGATGTTTTTACTTTCTACCTGAAGTGTAGCATTATCTTGTCGAAGTCGAGCTTGCTGCATTTCGGTACTGGTCTTGGATCCATTATATAAGTTCATGGATACCGTAGCACCGAAGGTAGGACCATACGCACGATTCAATGAAACCACACCTAACTGAGTTTGACTTAAAGAATAATTATATCCACCAAACAAATTCAATGTTGGATATCTCTTCGAACGTATAATTTGAAAATTCTTATCTACTGCTTCTGCATTGGCACGAGCTACTAACAACGAAGTATTTTGTTCCTTCATCTTATCTTCTAATCCGGTCCACTGTATAGAATTATTAATCGTAATACTATCTTGTACATCAATAGCTTGTTCCGGATAGCGTGCTAAGAGATAATTCAACATCATCTTTGCTTCCTGAATATATTTCTGCTGAAGAATCATTTGAACACTATCTTCATTCATATCAATCTCCGCTTGTAAATATTGAAGTCTAGAAGCCGTACCGATTTTTATCCTTTGGTCATAAATCTCTTTACGTTGTTTGGATAGTTGATACGCTTCCTGCAATGTTTGATAATATTGCTGACGTAACAATAACAGAGTATACGTATTTATTACTGAAGCTACAGTGCTTTCTATCATGCTTCTTGTTTCATAAGTAGATAGAGACTCTGTCAACTCTAAATAATCTTTGGTAGCAAACATTTTAAAACCATCAAAGATGGTCCAGTTCAACATCACGTTACCTGACAAGTTAGAAGACTTAGCACTATTAGCAGTACGCACATCACCGGTCAGTAATTCTAATCGAGTGTTATTGATATTATTGGTACTACTACCATTTACATCTACTCGAGGAAGCATACCTGCATTTCCAATGGTATTTTGTACCGCTGCAATCTCTTGTTCATTTTTAGCCATTAGAATAGAAAAATTTCTTTCTAATGCTATGGCTACCGCTTGACGAATCGTTAGCGTATCTGCTTGGGAACTAATCCCCATAGATAGTAAAAGTAAACCTACTATGATGGCTCTCATACTTTCTTTTTAGTTATTAATGAATATAAGACCGGAATAATATAAAGAGTAAGGATTAAGGAGAAAATCAAACCTCCCACAATCACCGCTCCCATTGGCACACGGCTCTTGGCAGCAGCACCTAATGCTAAAGCAATTGGTAAAGCCCCTAATATAGTAGCAAAGGAAGTCATCAAAATAGGACGCAGACGCTGTACTGCTGCATCAATTACTGCAGGTATTACTTCTTCACCATGCTCTTTCTTTTGATTCGCAAACTCCACAATCAAGATACCATTCTTAGTTACTAAACCAACCAAGACGATGATACCAATCTGACTAAAGATGTTCATAGTTCCATCAATCCACCATAAAGAGATATAGGCTCCAATCAAAGCTAAAGGTACCGTTAACATAATTACTAATGGATCACTGAAACTTTCAAACTGAATAGCCAACACTAAGTAGATTAATACTAAAGCAAAAGCAAAGGCATAATACAAACTAGAAGAACTCTCTGCATACTCTTTAGAAGTACCGGCAAGTGAAGTACTAAATTCTTCATCCAACACTTCAGAAGCAATACGATTCATCTCATCAATACCTTGTCCTAAAGTAACTCCCGGAGCCGGATTTGCCATGACCGTAGCCGACACATAACGATTGTAGCGATACAATTGTGGTGGTTTACTTTCTTCTGTCAAAGTAATCACGTTGTCTAACTGAACCATTTGTCCGGTTTTACTACGCACATATACACTTTGTACATCCAATGGGTCATTTCTATTTTCTATATCCGCTTGACCAATTACTTGATATTGTTTACCATCTAAGATAAAGTATCCATATCGTTGGCCAGAGAATAATAACTGTAATGTTTCCGCTACATCTTTTACAGATACACCTAAACTCTTAGCTTTATCCCGATTGATTTCTACTTTCAATTCCGGTTTATTAAATTTCAAGTTCACATCCACCACCATGAACTGAGAACTTGCTTGAGCTTTTTCCATAAACTTAGGAAGTACTTCTTTCAATCGTTCGAAGTTAGGAGCTTGAATTACGAACTGAACCGGCAAACCACTTTGACGACCACCACCAATAGTTGGCTCTTCAATTACATACGTTTTTGCAAAATTGTATTTACGAGCAGCTTGTGTAACTAAGGCAGCAATCTCACTTTGTGTACGTTTACGATCTTCAGGGTCCACTAAGGCTACACGAACAAAACCGCTATTCGTAGTGATAGAACCACCAAAACCCGGAGATGTCACAGCAATGATGGCTGATTTTTCAGGAAGTGTATCCGTTATCTGAATTAAGTTGGTCAGATAATTATTCATCTTCTCAAAACTAGTACCTTCCGGAGCAGTAGCCGTTAACATAAAGCGCGACTTATCTTCCATAGGAGCTAATTCAGAAGGAATCGTTTTGGCTAGGAAATAAATACCAACCATACAAGTCAACATAACCACAATGGCAGAAATTGGAAAACGGAAAAACCAACGCAAACTTCTTTCATACGCTTGAGTTAATTTATTTATACCATTTTCTATCCAATGAAATAAGAAGAATTTACTTTCTTCTTCACGTTTCAACAAACGTGTACTCATCATTGGAGTAAGCGTTAGCGACACAAATGCAGAGATTAATACCGACCCTGCTACCACCACCGCAAATTCTCGGAATAATCTACCGGTTAAACCTTGTAAGAAAATAATAGGTAAGAACACCGCCATCAAAGTGATAGTAGTAGAGATTACAGCAAAGTAAATCTCGCTCGAACCTTCATGTCCTGCAGTTTCATTATCTTTCCCTTGTTCAATCTTATTGTATATATTTTCTAATACTACAATCGCATCATCCACTACAAGTCCGGTGGCCAAAACAATACCCAACAAGGTTAAGATGTTAATGGAGAAACCAAACATGTACATGATGAAGAATGTTCCAATCAACGAAATCGGAATAGCGATTACCGGAATCAAGGTAGTTCTCCAGTTTCTTAAGAATAAGAAAATCACAAACACAACCAATCCAAACGCAATCAAGATGGTTTCTTCTACTTCTAAAATAGATTTAGAGATAGTTTTAGTAGTATCAATAGCCAAACCGATGGTTAAATCAGACGGCATGGTCTTTTTGATAATCTCAATACGTTTATAAAACTCATCCGCAATTGCTAAGTAGTTCGCACCTGGTTGCGGAGTAATAGCCACACCCACCATAGGAACTGCTCCATTACCTCGTAATAAGGTACGCTCGTTCTCAGGCATCATCTTAGCTTGACCTACATCTTTCAATCGGATAACTGCCGTTGGTGTTTCTTTAATAATTAAATTATTAAATTCATCGGTAGTAGTTAAATTACCTAATGTACGAAGTGTTAATTCTGTATTCGTACCTTCTACACGACCGGAAGGAAGCTCTACGTTTTCCTTATTCAATGCATCGCGTACATCTAAAGGAGTTAAACCATAAGCAGCTAATTTGGACGGATCCAATAATAACTTCATGGCATATTTTTTCTCCCCCCAAATACGCACTTCACTCACACCGGGAATCGTTTGCAAACGTTCTTTGAATAAATCATTGGCAACACGAGATAAATCCATGTGATTACGAGTATCACTCTGTAAAGTAATCGCTAAGATTGGATCAGAGTTTGCATCTGCTTTAGCCACAATAGGAGGATCCGCATCCACAGGCAAATTACGAGTAGCACGTGAAACACGGTCACGCACATCATTCGCTGCCGCTTCCATAGATGTACCTAAGGTAAACTCTACGGTAATCGTACTTCTACCATCACTACTAATGGATGTTAATGAACGAATACCGGCGATACCGTTGATTGATTCTTCTAACGGCTCGGTAATTTGAGATTCAATGATGTCTGCATTAGCACCGGCATAGTTTGTAGTTACAGTAACCGTTGGAGGATCCACACTTGGGAAGTCACGAACTCCCAAGAAGACAAATCCAACCACACCAAATATGACGATGATAATGGAAAGCACCATGGCCATGACAGGCCTATGGATACTTAAGGAAGATAAATTCATGGACGATAAGGAACTTTAGGTACGACCATCATACTGTCTTTTAATTGCAGAAGCCCTGTAGCGATAATGGTATCACCGGCAGATAACCCACCTAGAATTTCAACACCGGAAGCATATCTTTGTCCTACTTGAATACTTTTAGACGCCACTCTACCACCTTGTACCGTTAACACTTTTTGACGATTCATTTCCGGAATAATCACTTCCGAAGGCAACATAATAGAATTAGTATTCATGGACAAAGGTAATTCGACCAAAACAAAACTACCCGGTACCCATTTACCACTACGGTTATCTGCCAAAGCGCGAATCTTCAAAGAACGACTTACTACATCTACTTCGTTATCCAAAGCATAAATAGTTGCCGTGTAAGTTGTCGGATCATTTCCATAAGCAATGGAAACCTTGTCGCCCTTTTTCAATCTACCGGCATATTTATCCGAAACGGCAAATTCAATTTTCACCGGATTCAATTGAGTAAAATTGGCAAGAATAGTGGTAGGGGATACAATACTTCCTACGCTCACCTGTCGCAAACCAACTACTCCGTTAAAAGGAGCCTTGATGTAGGTTTTATTAATTTGAGCTTGTAATATTTCTTTTTCAGCCAACAACGTATTCAACTGATTAGCCACCCCGTCATACTCTTCCTGACTAATGGCTTTAATATTTAACATTTTTAGTTGACGATCTTCATTGGTTTTAGCCAACTGAATATTCAAATCTAATTTTTTAGCTTGTGCCAATAAATCTTCATTATTTAACATCACTAAAACTTTTCCTTGGGTAACACTTTCTCCCTCTTTAAAGTAAATAGCAGTAATTCGTCCGGAAATCTCCGTGTGCAATTCAATGGATTCATTCGCCAATACGGAACCGGTTAATTTCAACTCTGTCGTTGTAGTATCCTTGCCTGCCACTACATATTGAACAGGAATCGACATGGAAGCATTAGGTTGAGTACCGGCAGTTTCCGTTTTTTTGGAGGAACAAGCAACTGCTAACGGTAGCAGTAGCCAAATCATAGTACGTAGCATCGTATTACTTCTTTTTATAAAAAACATTAATAGTGTCTCTGTCTAAATTCTTAATATTACCCGTTAAAGTTTCTATCATCTGATAAAAATCTGCTTTCTCTTTTTTAGATAATACTTGATAAAATTCGTTTTCGGCTTCTTCATAGGCTTTTTGAATACGCTCTATTACCTTAACAGCCTTGGTTGTTGTTTTTAATTGGTGTTTTCTTCTGTCCTTTTCACAAGGCTTACGCTCTACATAACCCAACTCAGCGAGGTAATCAATTACTTTGACAACATATACTTTATCAATTCCCAACTCGGTAGCTAACTCCTGCTGTGATACCTTACCATTGGTTTTATGTATATACATCAATGCATAATAATATCGATCCACAGGAAGATCACTTAATTTTTTAGTGACCATTCCATAATAAGCTCGCGAGAGCACCCCCAACTTATAGGCTAAAGGTAAGTCCATAGGCTAACGACACTATTTGTTTAAAATAGTTCACGAACTTAATAGTTAATTTTATTAACTATTTTAAAAAGTAAGAAAAAATAAAAAAGTAAGCCTTGAGGACTTACTTTTATAATTAAAACACAATTATTTCTTAATTAAAACACACTAAACATATTTAGGATCCTTAGCTTTAATATCCGCTACAAAGTCTTTCACACGTTGTTCATTATCTTTGCGACAAATCATTAACACGCCATCAAATTCTGCAACAATATAATTATCAAGTCCTTCAACCACTACTAGTTTATCTTTAGGCGTTTTGATAATACAGTGTGAACTGTCATACACCATCACATTCCCGTCTATCACATTGTTAGCCTCTTGTTTTTCAGAGTTCTCATAGAGAGACTTCCAAGTACCAAGATCCGACCAACCGAAATCAGCCAATACTACATATACATTCTCCGCATTTTCCATGATGCCGTAATCAACGGACACAGCTTTACATTGAGAGAATACTTTATTAATAAATGCTTCTTCTTTAGGAGTCCAGAAATCAGCAGCTCCATCCTTAAACAGTTCATGCAAATCAGGCATGTGTTGTTTAATAGATTCAACTATAGAATGTGCATTCCATACAAAGATTCCTGCATTCCATACAAAGTCTCCGCTTTCAAGAAATTTCACAGCTAAATCATAAGCCGGTTTTTCCGTAAACGTTTTTACTTTTTTAACTCGTTTCTTAGAATCTTCGATATACTGAATATAACCATATCCTGTATCAGGTCTACTAGGCTTAATACCTAAAGTAATTAAGATATCGGAGTTAGCCGTATTCTCTAAAGCCAGATTCACGACCTCTTCAAATTCTCTTTCTTTCAGAATAATATGATCAGAAGGAGCTACAACGATATTGGCATTTTTATTTTTCTGTGCAATTTTATAACAGGCATAAGCTATGCAGGGGGCAGTGTTTTTAGCTACCGGCTCCGCAAGAATTTGTTCATCCTTTAAAAAAGGGAGTTGTTGCTTTACCAAGTCAACATAATTTTTATTCGTAACAATAAAAATATTTTCATTAGGACAAATATTTTTAAAGCGCCCAACTGTTTGTTGAATCAATGTGGTACCTGTTCCTAATACATCATGAAATTGTTTGGGGAACTTGGTTCTACTAAATGGCCAAAATCTACTTCCTATTCCCCCGGCCATGATGACCGCGTAATTATTCTTATTCATGCTTCAACTATTTCTAACAAAAACGTAAATTACAAAATATTCTTATACGATTCCTTCTCGCAGTAAATCGTGTATATGTATAAAACCTTTAAACGATTGGTTATCTGTAACAACCAATTGTGTAATATTTTTTTCTTGCATAATGCGTAATGCATTCACCGCATATTCATCTGCCTCAATGGTCTTTGGATTCACCGTCATAATATCTTGCGCTGTCAATCCTTTGATTTCATCGTACTTATTCATCATACGACGAATATCTCCATCGGTAACTACTCCCTTCAACTGATTATTTTCAATGACTGCCGTAATACCTAAACGCTTAGATGAAATCTCTAAAATCACTTCTTTAGCAGAAGATGATGGAGCTACTGCAGGCTTTTCATTATTAATATAAACATCCTTTACTTTTAAATAAAGTTGTTTACCTAATGCACCACCGGGATGAAACTGCGCAAAATCTTCACTAGTAAAATTTCTACACTCAAGTAATGCAACGGCTAAGGCATCACCCATGACTAAGGTAGCTGTAGTACTGGTAGTTGGAGCTAAATTATTAGGACAAGCTTCTTTTTCTACCGTTACATCTAACACAAAATCAGACGACTGAGCTAAATAAGAGTCTTTGTTCCCTACCATACCAATTAAGACGCTTCCTCTTCTTTTAATCAAAGGAACTAACACCTTAATTTCTGGCGTGTTACCACTTTTTGAAATACAAATAACTACATCTTCTTTTTGAATCATACCCAAATCACCATGAATGGCATCGGCTGCATGCATGAACAAAGCAGGTGTTCCCGTAGAATTCATGGTAGCCACGATTTTCTGCGCAATTATGGCACTTTTCCCAATTCCTGAAATAACGACACGTCCCTTACATGCCAGGATGGTATGCACAACTTGCTCAAAATCATCCTGAATATGATGTATCAAATTTTTTATTGCATCGGATTCATATAATATTACATCCTTGGCAATAGATTGGATATTTTTTGCTAACTTCAATTTACTTAACGATTTAGACCGGTTATAGAATTGCCTTTCAGCGGTCAAATATACTAAAAGTTCATCCATTAATACGATTTTAATCCGATGTCTGCATTAATTGATCATGACATAGAGGTTATCAATAAGCTTAAGTCTGTTTTCGGGTATGACAGATTCCGCGGTAACCAGGAAGCCATAATAAACAACGTTCTCTTCGGCAAAAACACTTTTGTGTTAATGCCCACAGGAGCAGGTAAGTCCCTTTGCTACCAGCTACCGGCTATTTCTATGCCAGGAACGGCTGTAGTGATTTCTCCGCTGATTGCTTTGATGAAAAATCAGGTGGATCAACTAAATGCTTTTGGTATTAACGCTCAGTTCCTTAACTCTACGTTGACCAAAGCGGAAATGACCAAAGTAAAAAAAGAGACATTATCCGGTGAAGTAAAACTTTTATATGTGGCACCCGAGTCACTTACCAAAGAAGAAAATATCTTATTTCTAAAGAAAGCAAAAGTATCTTTTGTAGCGATTGATGAAGCACACTGTATTTCTGAATGGGGACACGATTTCCGTCCGGAATACCGTAAAATCCGCACCATCATTGATTCTTTAGGATTAAACATACCTATCATTGCGCTGACAGCTACCGCTACTCCAAAGGTTCAATTGGATATCCAGAAAAACCTTCAGATGGATGACGCGAAAGTTTATAAATCATCTTTCAACCGTACCAACTTATTTTACGAAGTAAAACCTAAAGGTGGGACCAAGAAAAAATTAATCAAGTTTGTTAAAGCACAAAAAGGCGCTTCCGGTATTATCTACTGCTTAAGTCGTAAGAAGGTAGAAGAAATCGCTGAGCTTTTAAAAGTGAATGATGTTCGTGCGCTGCCTTACCACGCAGGTTTAGACGCTAGCGTACGTATGCACAATCAAGATGCTTTTCTTAATGAAGAAGCAGATGTGATTGTAGCTACCATCGCTTTTGGTATGGGTATAGACAAACCCGATGTTCGTTTCGTAGTTCACTATGACACCCCTAAATCCTTGGAAGGTTACTACCAAGAGACTGGTCGTGCCGGTCGTGATGGCTTAGATGCACATTGTTTAATGTTCTACAGTGCAAACGATGTCTTGAAGTTGGAAAAATTCAACAAAGACAAACCTGTTACTGAACGTGATAATGCCAAACATTTATTATTAGAAATATCTTCCTACGCTGAATCATCCGTTTGTCGGCGACGACAATTGCTTTTCTACTTTGGAGAGGTAATGGAAAAAGATTGCGGCAATTGTGACAACTGTAGAAACAAACGTGAAAAATTTGCGATACAAGATGAAGTAGTCACTGCGCTGGAAGCTGTAGCTCAAACAGGTGAACGTTTTTCAATCCCGCATCTATGCTCTGTAGTAGCCGGTATTGAAAATGAATATGCACTAAGCTACAAACACACTGAATTACCAGTGTATGGCAAAGGTAAAAATGAATCTACCAGTTTCTGGAATTCAATATACCGCCAATTATTACTTATTGGATTACTTGAAAAAGATCAAGAGATATACGGTAACGTTAAGTTAAGTTTCAAAGGTAAAAACTACTTAAAGAAACCTCACAGCGTAGAATTCTATGCTGATCACAACTTTGAAGCAGAAGCTGAAGCTGCCAAGGAAGAAGAAGATAGTCTTCAAGTTCGTCAACAATGCGACGATCAATTGATGGACATGCTTAAAGGACTTAGAAAAAAAGTGGCGAAGGAGAAAAACATTCCCCCATACGCCGTTTTCCAAGATCCTTCTTTAGAAGAAATGGCCTCCACCTATCCTACTAACAAAGAAGAGTTAAGTAGAATTGTAGGTGTGGGTATGGGAAAAGTAAACAAGTTTGGCAAACCGTTCCTAGACCTTATCACCAATTACGTAGAAGAGAATGATATCACAACTGCAAAAGATGTGATTGTAAAATCTTCAGTAGACAAATCGAAAATTAAAATTTTCTTAATTCAGCAAATCGATCGTAAAATAGACTTAGAAGAAATTGCTCAATCAAAGCAATTAACTTTTAACGACATTTTACAAGAGATAGAGCACATCTGTTATTCCGGCACTCGCTTGAATTTGGATTATTATATTGATTCCGTAATGGATGAAGACAAGCAAGATGAAATCTTTGATTACTTCATGCATGCTGAAAATGATCATATTAAAGAAGCGCTTAAATCTCTAGGTGACACTGATTATTCCGAAGAAGAAATCCGTTTGATGCGTGTTAAATTCCTTTCGGAAGTAGCCAATTAATTACTTGAATTAAATAAATACATTCTCTGAAAATAGAGGTTAGAATTTGCCATTTCTGCCTGTGTTTTCAGAGATTTTTATTTGCACAAACATCTGACTCCTAGTCCCCTAAAATTGAGTATTTGCCATTCTGTACCATCCTTCGTACTTTGCAACTCGTTTTGATTATCCCATTACACAATGAATATATTAATTATCGGTTCCGGAGGTAGAGAACACACTTTCACTTGGAAAATAAAACAATCTCCACTTTGCAAAGATTTGTATGTACTTCCCGGAAATGCAGGTACCGCAGCTATCGCAACTAACATTGCCGCTGAAGTGACTGATTTCAAAGCCATCGAAAAATGTTGTATTGATAAAAAAATAGACATTGTATTAGTTGGACCTGAAGCCCCACTAGTTGCAGGTATTGTAGATTATTTCCAAGCTACTCCGGCTATTCAACATATTCCGGTTATAGGACCGGATAAAATTGGTGCTCAGTTGGAAGGTAGTAAAGATTTTTCCAAACAATTCATGGTGAAGTATGGTGTACCTACTGCTTCCTCCTGCACTTTTACGGATGCGGAGTTAGAAGAAGGTTTAAATTATGTTGGCAATCATACACTTCCAGTAGTACTAAAAGCAGACGGATTAGCTGCAGGTAAAGGTGTTATCATTGCCGAAGATCACGCAACAGCAAAAGCTACTTTACATGACATGTTGGCCAATAAAATGTTTGGTGATGCAAGTGCTAAAGTAGTTATCGAACAATTTTTAACGGGAATCGAATTATCCGTATTTGTATTCTCAGACGGTGATAATTACATCGTACTTCCGGAAGCAAAAGATTATAAACGTATAGGTGAAAAAGACACCGGCCCTAATACCGGCGGTATGGGCGCTGTTTCTCCGGTTCCATTTGCCGATGCAGCTTTCATGAAAAAAGTAGAAGACCGTGTAATTATACCTACGATTGAAGGATTGAAAAAAGAAGGTATCCACTACAGAGGGTTTATCTTCATCGGTTTAATGAACATGGATGGTGAGCCGTATGTGATAGAGTACAATGCTCGCATGGGTGATCCGGAAACAGAAGTAGTAATACCTCGAATCAAAAATGATTTTGTGGAGATTTTACAAGCTGCCGGAAATAAAACTTTGAATAAAATCAAATTAGATATCGATACTCGCACTGCAACGACAGTAATGTTAGTGGCAGGAGGTTATCCGGGAGATTACGGCAAAGGAGATATTATTTCCGATATTGAAAAAGTGAACGATGTAGTCGTATTCCATGCCGGTACAAAGGAAAAAGACGGAAAAGTAGTGACCAATGGTGGGCGCGTCATTGCGGTAACCGCCTATGGAAACTCTATTCCGGACGCTCTTAAGAAATCTAATGCAGCGGCTGAAACCATTCAATGGAATGAGAAATACTACCGTAAAGACATAGGTCTAGACCTAATGGCGCTTTAAGTACAAGCTAACCAAGTAATTACCAAATCCCGTTTTCTGAAAAAGAAACGGGATTTTTTTATTATATTTACTGATTAGGGGAAGTGGGTAGAGCCCACTTGCCATGTATAAAGTAGAACCGTTGAGTTAAAATATAAATATGGGATGTTCCTCATGTAGTTCCGGATGCAACACAGTAGGTAGTGGCTGTGGTACGGGTGGTTGCAGTACGGGAGGTTGTAATAAACTAAATTCGTATGATTGGTTAGGTAACATGACCTTAGAGGTGTTACCTGAATATGATATTATTGAAGTTCGTTTTAAAAACGGACGCAAAGAATTTTTCCGTAATTCAAAAAGCATTGAACTATACACCGGAGATCCGGTCGTAGTAGAAGTTGCTTCCGGTCATCACATCGGATATGTTTCTCTTCAAGGGGAAATCGTAAAACTTCAAATGCGTAAAAAGGAAATTGCTAATAATGATGAAATCAAGGCTATTTACCGTAAAGCGAATCCTAAAGACATTGAAAAGTTTGATCAAGCAAGAAATCGCGAACACGGAACTTTGTACCGTACACGTGAGATTGTTCAGGAATTAAAACTGGACATGAAGCTTTCAGACATCGAATATCAAGCAGATAATACCAAAGCAACTTTCTATTACTCCGCTGACGACCGTGTTGATTTTCGTGAGTTAATCAAATTACTAGCATCTGAATTCAAGATTCGTATTGAGATGAAACAAATCTCCCTACGTCATGAAGCTGCTCGATTAGGCGGAATCGGTTCCTGCGGTAGAGAATTATGTTGCTCTACTTGGTTATCAGATTTCAAAAACGTTAACACTTCCGCTGCTCGTTATCAAAATCTATCGTTAAACCCTTCCAAGCTTTCCGGCCAATGCGGTCGCTTGAAGTGTTGTTTAAATTATGAATTGGACACTTACCTAGATGCATTAAAAGACATCCCGGAAGTAGAAGTTCCATTAAAAACGGCTAAAGGTGATGCCTTCCTTCAAAAGACGGATATCTTCAAAAAGATTATGTGGTTTGGCTACAAGGAAGAAACTACATGGCACCACATTCCTGTGAAACGTGTAGTTGAAATTCTTGAAATGAATAAGGATGGTAAGGTGCCGGCTACGTTAGAAACCGACATGGAATCTAACAACGCTGAAGAAGTGGCTACACTCCTGAGAGAAAAAGAAGAACTGTCTCGTTTTGATGATAAGTTTAAAAAGAAAAAGAAGAAGAAAAAGAAGAAACCAACCGGCAATGGCCCTGTAACCAACACTGGTTCATCAGCTCCGGTAGAAAGAGTATCCGTAAAACCGGAACGCGTTTCTCCGCCTTCAGAAAAACAACAACACCCAAACAATCCAAATAAACCTGCCGGACAAGAACGTCCTCATGGCGAACATAAACCACGCCAAGGTGCTCCTCAGAGTGGACAAGGTGCTCAACAAGGTCAAGGTGGACAGGGTGGACAAAATCGCAATCACCGATTCAAGAACAGAAAAGGTCCTCGTCCAAACAATAACAACAATCCAAAACAAGGAGGCGGTGAGAATGCGTAACTTTTGTTTATTCTTGCTACCTATTCTAACATTAATCGGATGTTCAGATAGTTCTATTGTCTATCAGACAATGAATAATTTGGACAATAGCTATTGGACACAAGGTAATCCTCAAAAATATGAAGTTGAGATAGCCGATCCGGCTGCCAGTTACTCATTATATTATTTGATGCGCTACACCGAAGATTATCCATTTTATAACATCTGGATAAACAAATCGGTTACGAATGATAAAAAACAAATGATTTCAAAAAAACTACAAGGGGCAGATTTATTCAATGGCAAAACCGGCGAACCTAATGGTGGTGGATTTGGAAACACATTTGACTACGAAATACTTTCGGATAGTGCGTTACACTTTCCTCAACCGGGTAAGTACACCATTGCTTTAGATCAGTATATGCGACAAGATACTCTTAAAGGTGTTGTTGCAGTAGGTATAAAACTTAAAAAGAACTAGGCATGCATCTACGAATTGTTAGTTTAATTGCATTCATCGTCATCTCCATTGGTGTGCATGCTCAAAACTACGATTCCATAAAAACGGTTATTCAAACTAAAGGCGGCTATCCTACTTTAGTAAATCGTTTTGTAAATGCAGACTCTACTTTTTCGAAAGATGATTTTTATCTTCTTTACTATGGCTTCCCAACCACAACTGCTTATCAACCGGAAGAAATAGCTTTTCAAGAAGCTTTATTAAAACCGTATTCTGTTGCAGGCAAACCACAAGAAGTAATCGCGTTAGCTGACTCTATTATAAAAATTGATCCGGTTAGTATCACAGCCTACTTCGAATACGCTTATGCATTAAACACATTACAGCGTTCTAGTGAAGCGGCCTATTACTTTAGTCGTTATCAATTGTTTTGTCGAATCATTACATTAAGTGGCAAAGGGAGTGCTAGTCGCCCCTATTTAGTTAATACAGCAAATGATGCTATTGAATTTCTTTCTTATTTAAATTTACGAGCCTTTGAAGATCAATCCCTGGGGGATGGGTTGATTGAATTCAAACTGGTCAAAAATAAACGCAAACTTAAAAGTGTTTATTTTAAGATGCCGGTTGCAGGCTATACAATTGACGAATAAATATGCCCCAGACCTCATCACAACGAATTGACACATTAGATATACTTAGAGGCTTAGTAATGCTTCTCATGCTCTTGGATCACACAAGAGACTTTTTTCATCGCGATGCATTTGCCTTTTCTCCTACCGACCCCGACTATACTACAATAGGATTATTTACCACTCGCTGGATAACTCATATTTGCGCCCCCGCTTTTGTATGGTTAGCAGGCTACTCTATCGCAATTCAGAGCACTAAAAAATCACCTACAGACCTTGCTGTATACTTATTGACTCGGGGCTTATTCTTAATACTTTTAGAATTTACCATTGTTAAGTTTGCTTGGCACTTTGAATACAATTACAACCAGTTTGGCTTATTAGTTATATGGGCACTTGGGGTATCTATGATTTCTTTGATTCCACTTTTGTTCCTACCACGATTATTAGTATTTGTACTCGGATTTATATTACTAATCTCCACCGGATTCCTTCAACCTAACTCTTTCGATAATCTATTCTGGCATATATTATTTTCACCGGGCAAATATATTTTAAATGATCATCTCACTTTAAATATTCTATATCCCGTACTACCAATGATAGGTCTACTATGGTTGGGTTATGGTATGTATGATCTTACCGTGCAATGGTTTTATCAAAAAATATGTCAGTGCTGGGGCATTCTTGGACTAGTGCTGTTGGCCTTTTTTGGCGTTATAAGATATGTTAATACTTGGGGAGATTGGCATCCATGGAAAACTTATCCAACCATAGAAAAAACAATCTTTAGTTTTTTAAATATTACCAAATATCCAATGTCGTTGTGCTACTTGTTAGCCACGATGGGTATCGTTTTTATGTTATTGGGAGCATTGGATTATCTTCCCAAAAGGTTTAAAAACATATTAAGTACCTACGGTAGAGTCCCGCTCTTTTTCTATCTATTACATTTATATTTAGTTCATTCGTTTTCATTAATAGTAGGTCAACTAATTGAATTCTCATATCCCGAACGAATTGCGGAAGAGGGAAGAGTTCTATTTGATTTACCTTTAGTGTATATTGTCAGTATCTTATGTGGACTTTTAATATATCCACTTTGTAAAATTTATTCTCAGATTAAAAAAGTGCATGTTAATTTTTTAACCCGACACATTTAATATGTTAAAAAGAAAAAAATACTTGTTGTTCATTGTACCTATTGTAGTACTGACGAGTATTATAGTTTGGTATTTTTTTACCTACTACGACCAACCTGTTAAAAACAAAAAATACATTGCCTACATAGGTAGATATACTAATATCAACGATACAACACCGGCACCCCTGCAGGAGAAAAATAAATTTGATTTACTCCACGAAACTTTTTTAAAAGAATACCTATCTCGTTTAAATCTTCCATATACCGAACTAGAATTAAAACCATTCGATTGCAGAAAGAGTGGCGAAATAAGCGATTCTCTTTATCAAATAATTGCTAAAGACAGTTCAATAGTGGCAGTTATAGACAATACATGGGGGCAACATATTAGCGTAGCTCAAAAAACGATTCAACAAAACAATATCCCTGTCATCGCCATTAATGCGGACAGAAACTTTTTAAACTACGGCCCTGCATCGGTATTTACTGGTTCACAAGACAATTTACCATACGACATCACCAGTTTCTTAAGTAAGATATTAAAAGTGAAAAAAGTAAATTTTGTAAGTGAAAAAGATTACAGTCTTCACCATTCTTATTTAGAAGCTTTTAAAAACTCTGGTATTGTTGTCAATAAAATGTTTCTTGCCGAAGGAAAAGGATTTGATAAAGAAGACTCCGCAGCTTTTTATCAAGAATTCACTTCTTATTATCAAAACAATCCTAAAGAAATAGACACTTGGACAATTTTCAATGTACATGTAGACATAGGCAATAGCCTGATAAAATTCATAGATAAAAACTTTACACAATTTAAAGGACTAGGGCATGCCTACGTTGTTAACCCATCCGTCATAAAGACTTTTGGAAATAAAAACAACAACCAACTCATCATTGTTAGTTACCCTACAGATGCCTTATCTCAACCATTGTATCATGATATTAAAAAAATCAAATTAACTCATCCGGAATTATTTGACAATCCTAACCACCCACTATTTGTAGAGAGAAGCTGGGATGCGGTAGAAATCATTAAGAATAAATTTGAGTTTCATGGCGACACAGCTCAACTTAGTAAAAAAGATTTTGTCAACTACTTTTCATCCCTTCCTAATACTACTGTCAAAGAAGAAGATGAAATATACATTTTTGATTCTACCAATACGGTAATTCCTGAATTAATCTTCACTGAATATTCAGGTGGACACTTCCACTCTTTCCCATTACAGTTAAATGAAAAAAGAGAAGTAATTCCGAATTTATTCTTCGGCATGGAAATAGTAGATATTTATAACATTGATGTAGATGCTAATTCCTTTACCTCTGATTTTTACTATTGGGTTAAATTAGACTCTTCTAACTACGATGCGGAGAAATATATCATTTTTCAAAACATGAAACAAAATGAAAGTTCGAAGGAATTGATTTTTGAAAAAGTAAACGGAAATCAAATTTATAAACTTTACAAAGTATCCGGAGTGTTTTATGTGAATTATGATTTAGGGTCTTATCCATTCGATAATCAAGAAATTTATATTCGAGCCGAAATTTTAAATCCTTCCACGGAATTAAAAGTATCCTTTGACCAAAAGAGCTTTACTTACGACTCTGAAAAAATAAAAGCATTTAAAATCAACGAGTGGGAGAAAACGGAATTCTACGTTACTGTTGACAACGAAGTGAGCCGTGGCATGCACGGTGACCCTGATATGGATGAAGAAAAATTATATGAATTCAAAAACATCTATTTCCGATTAGATATCAGCAGAAAGCCTACTACTCCTTTACTTGAGATAGTACTACCGTTAATCTTAATCGGGGTTATATCTATCAGTTTATTATTCATCAAAGATATTTCCTTTGAGAACTTAGGGGAAGTAAGTATTGGGGTATTCATGTCGATTGTGGCCTTCTCTATATCCTTCTCTGAAACTACACCTTCTGCACAAAACCTGACTAAAGCTGATTACCTCTTCTGGTTAACCTTCATTGTGGTCTTGATCAACTTTATGATTGTGATTGTAGTGAATGCTATTTATGATATAGATAAAGTGAAAAATATAGATATCAGAAAAATAAGTACCATCATTGGAGTACTTTATATTTTACTATGCGCTATTATACTAGTGTGATTTTCTTTTAAGTGCTAGTCGAAACAGTTTCCCTTTTTCATTAGAGATATAAATCGTTTGAGAATTAACCCAAGCGATTCCTTCATTTTGTCCGCCTCTTAAAAACTTTCGATACCCAATAGGTTTTGTTACAAAGGCATTATTAGCAATCGTTATTCTATAAAAATATATCCAGCCATAAGTTAATACTGCCAAACGGTAGGAAGTGCTATCTTCCTGCACTATTGAAGCACCGGTTACCATACCACGCATGGGAAACTCGGTTATTACATTAGCTACACTATCTCCGATAGAATACTGATAAACTTTGGATGGATCAGTAGTTCTATTTTTACTAAACATTAAAACAGTTGAATCTATTTTCACAAAAGCTTCAGCATCATAATTTAGTCGAACAGGAGGAAACTCTGTTTGATCGGTATATCGATATGCGTATTTATTCACCAAACTATCTGACATATTGTAAGAGTAAAAGCGCAAGTTCTTACGTTGATTTCTATTATTCCCAATATCCCCTATCCAAAAAGTAGTACTAGTAGCATCCCACTGAATTTCTTCCCAATCTTTATTGGTAGCACCCGGAATTCTATATTCATTCACATAAGTTCCATTGGTATCAATTTCAAACACCACGGGATCACCCCCACTATCATTAATAGTATAAAAAGTTTTTCTTATGCTATCATACACTAATCCGGACGATTCATTAATTCGAGCATCTATTTGGGCTGTTTTCTTGATAGAAGATTTTACTTTTTTAATACGCACATCATTTTCCCAATGCGTATTGGTTGGAGTAAATACAATTTTCAGAAAATAGGCTATCGGCAATAGAAACTTCATTAGAATAAACTTTTACTCCACACGGTTTGATACTTCCATCCTTTTTGACTTAGATGAATAGGTTTGTATAAAAATCTATTTTTAGGAGGAGTAGTTCGGAATGACTCATCATCCGTATCCATCCATACTTCTTCACCCTCTTTATTTTCTATCAAATCAATGTACGGATATATTCCATGAGCTTGAGTATACTTTGATACATACTTATTAGCAACAGAGAATACCGGAATATCTTTTTTCAATAAGTGTGTAAACTGTACAGAAGACAATTTATTCGCTTCCCAAGCATAGGATAAATATTCTTTCAAATATTGTACACCTTCATTTTTCAATCCTTCGGTTTGTAATTGATTGGGAAGAATACTTGACACTACATACATTTTTTCACGTGCACGTGTCACCGCCACATTCAATCTTCTTTCTCCGCCTTGTTTACTCAATGAGCCAAACTGCATCACAAATCTACCCGACTGAGAAGGAGCATAAGTAATAGAGAAGATAATCACATCGCGTTCATCCCCCTGAACATTCTCTAAGTTTTTTACAAAGATAGAATCAGGTAATAGCACCTGGCGTTCCAGGCAGTTCTTATTTAGCAAATCTTGAATATAGATTGCCTGCGGATAATTAAAAGCAATGATTCCAATGGACGTTTTACCTTCCTGAATTAAGCTAACCACTTTCTCTACTATCCACTCCGCTTCCACTTTATTCACTTGAGATTCCCATACCCCTCTATCTAAATGGATATATTCTAGGGCTTTTACATCTACATATGTTCTGTCCGGAATATACTCTAATTGACGATTATAAAAATGACGGTTAGAGAATTCAATTAAAGATATATGCTTGCTTCTATAGTGTCCTTTTAACATAGAAGAAGGAATATACTTCGCCACAAATTCCATCACCGACTCCTCCGAATTATCTTCTTCCTCCTCTTCTTCCATTCGAGCAGAATACAAATCATACGGCGGCATCTGTTTCGTATCTCCAGTTACCACAATCTGATTAGCGCGATACATAACCGGTAAAGCCACTTCAGTGTAACACTGAGAAGCTTCATCGAAGATGATTAAATCAATATCTTTTTTAAAAGGGAAAACTATAGATACCATTTCAGGAGTCATCAACCAACAAGGTAACAACTTGAACAATTCATCCTGAAACTGATTCATCAATTTACGTAGCGACCAAACACTTCGACGTTTCGTCACCTGATGATACAAGTCACGATAGGTAGTTCTATTTTGCAGGCGATTATATTCATTGCCCAAATACTTCAACGAACGAACCGAGCGATTTACTTCTTTCTTAATTAGCTGTCTTTTCTCTTCATATAATTCCGGCCACTGCTGATTTCTACTTTTCCATGAAATAGAATCTACCGTTGTAAGAATCGGATAAATTTGTTCCAAGTGCATCAACCAGTAATACTGAATGGAATTCACCGCCCAGTCCACATCCTTCTCCGTAGATACATTAGATTGCACATATTGACACCAGTACAAGGATTTCACTTCAGCAGCGGCAATGATTTGATGCAAGCTCAAAATATCTACCGCATGTTTCTTCACATGATCTAACCAAGAAGAAAGTAGGTCGGAGTTTTTGTCAGACAATTTCAATTGAGCGACAGACAAAAAAGTATTCAACGATAAAACCGATTGACTATCCTTAATCAATTGTGCCACTTCTTCTCTAAAAGTAAACCAACGTTTTAAGCTCAAGTTTTGCTGCTCTTCAATCAAGGCAGTCAAAATCTCATACGCCGTGTTGATTCCAATCCACTGCTGATAGAATTCAGCGGGATGAGAAATTGTATGTTTCAACATTCCCTCCCACTTCAGCTTTAATTCAACAAATGCAATGAATCGAGCTAAGGTATCGTTCAATCCCTTCAATCCGGAATAACCGGATTTCAACCCAAACACTTGAGTAAATCGTTTATAAGATTTGTGTTGCTTATTGAATAAAGATTGAAAAAAGAAAGATATAGAAGAACCCTCGTTTAACTTTTGAGTATATGTCCACAAGCCTTTTGCTTCTTCTAGCGAAAAAGATAAAATCTTTCCAAAGAAATATTCACTATCCGACTCCCACTGGTCTATCGCTTCTATTTCCTTCAACCACTCTTTCCAAGTAACATCGGAGTGTCTAAAAACTTCCGACGAAAACGAATCTATTGTATTCAACTCGTTCAAGGACTTTTTAAACGAAATCGAAAATATTCTTTCAATCTCCTCTCTCCGTCGTAAACAACCCTGCCACTTTCCAACAAAATCACCCAGCGACACGATATCATTATACGCCTTACTTTCCGTCAATCGCTCTTTCCAAAACTCTTTAGAGTTAAACTCAATCGCTTGATACGGTTGTATTTGTTTGTATAATGCTAAAGCCTTTTCTAAAACTGGCTTTGGGTAATCTATATAAATACGACTATACGCCGGAGAAACTTTTTCTTTATTTACAATCAAATACAATTCATGCGCCGAGTATCCGGCTAAGGATGTATCATGTAAAGCATGATGGAATAAATTGACTTCTTTATCCCACTGATGAAGTTGGTGCGCTAGTTGATTAAATCGCTTTTCATCTTCAATCGACTCCATCGTGCTGTCGTCCAACTTATATTGATCTAACTTCTCAATATGTGTAGCGATGCGCTCATATATTTTCTTTCGATCTAAAATAAAATCTTGTACCAAAGCAGAGTGCTCACCTAAACCAATAGACGACAATCGTTGATGCACTACTTCCAGAGCTGCGCGTTTCTGAGAAACAACTACTACCTTTTTCCCTTTGGCCATATAGTGCGCAACCATGTTCGCAATCGTTTCTGATTTTCCGGAACCCGGAGGACCTTGCACCAATAAAGATTCCCCCTTATTAATTCGATTTAAAATCAGTTCTTGATGCACATCGATTCGGAATGGGAATAAATATTTTTCGCTATTAACAGATGTATCTTCGGAGGCATGTCTGTCTAAAAAGAAATGCTCCGTATTATCATCTACTTCTTCCTCCAACCAGGATAAATAATCTTTATTTAAAATACTTCCCGATTGAGGATAGATCCCCAATACCACATGTTTCTCTAACCACAACTCTCCTACTTTATATTTCTGTTCAAACTCCGCAGCGGTATAAGAATTAAATTCAGAAAGAGTATCGGAAAAATAATTAGCCTCACAACGAACTTCTAATCCTAATTGCTCGAGTTTTTTATACAAGTCTGTCAAGAACGAAATCGATTCACCAGGCAATACATCTTCTAACCAAGTATCGGCTAATAAAGATTCAATCGATATTCCTTGAAAATATTCAGCAGCATACAACAAGGATTCATTCCATTGTAACTGCCCCGACTTCTCCAACACCCACTTACCACGCTCTTGAAGCAATTTAACAGGTTGTAATAATAAAGGAGCACGAACAGATTGTCCTGTCTTCCATTTACCACAAACATATAATGCTCCAATGAAGAGTTCATACACTCCTTTTTCTTCAAGTACTTGTCGTAACTTTTTATCCAAAGACAAAAAACGATTCGACAATAATTGCCCCTCTTCGCTTCGAGGTTGATGTACCGGAAGGATGTCTAAAGAAGATGATCCTGAAAGTATATATTGATAAAATAAAGATTCTTTTAATCCAAGATGCGAATCGATAGCTGCGGCATCTACATCCATCGTTTTAGAAAGTCGCGCATGATACACCGTTTTACTTCCGGAAGTAACATCATATAATCGCTTACGCAACCTTTCTAATAATTCCTTCATATTAACGATCTAATCCTTGAACCAATAGTTGCATATCGCCGGATACATAAAACACAAACTTTAATGACTCCGGTGTTAAAAAAATAGTTTTAGGATACATTTCCTTAACAACAGCTTTCACCGTTACCTGTTTGGATAAAGCATAATTACTCATCGACTGATCTATACTCTGACGAAGTAATTTCATATCATCTTTTAAATCGTACACCATGGATTCACGCACACGTTTCAACAAAATACTTTTCATCAACCAGCCTGCAGTCTTTGCTAAGGCATTTTTGGTTTGCAATTCATAATCCAAGTTTTTCATATAAATCACTTGTCGGGTGGAATCATATGTAGGCACTCCTGAAAAATAAATAGTCCCTTTCAATGAACCGGACACATGTGATTCAATTATTAACTTATCACCATTCCCAAACAAACGAATACTATCTACTGTTACTTTCTTTTTCCCATTAGAAGAAGAAAATGTTTCTCCTTTCAAATGTTGCGTAGCCATCTTACTGGCATCATCGTAGTCTATACCATTAATAACTGTAATAACGAAGGCACCGGAATGATCATTCGTGTAAGACACATTAGGCAAGTTGGCGTACTTAACCACGGGCTTCTTCCCTACTTGTGTTTCCGTGTACGCTTCTACTTTGATAAATGCTTTTAAACTTTTATCATCTCCTTTCAGAGGAGTAATTAAAATATTCTTTGGAGTAATTTTCAACCAAGTAATCGGATTGTCATACATTTGAATGGGTTGATGCATCGATTGCCAGGCATCCTCCACATATTTACGTAATGGGACTTGTGATTTAATTTGATCATCAATCGACTGCGTAATGACTTTTTCTTGCGCTTTGATGAGCTTATCCGCTACAAAAGTAACCGGAATGGTGATTTGCCCTTTCGTTATGGTTGGCTTCACAATCCAATCATAACTTTTCATTTGAGTGGTAGGACGTAATTCCCAAAAAGGATTCAATTCCAATTTTGTTGAAAAGGTCATACTAAGCGAACAATCGCCCTCATACATATCTTTTAATTTCAACCCAAACTGATTAAACTCCCAAGCTGCTCTGGACCATATCTTCACAGGAACGGTATATTCTATTAACTCACCATTCATTTTAATTTTAATAGGACTCAGTTTTTCAATACGCATCACTACATCATCCGAAAAATCGTTGTCTTCATAAATCACTCCATTCAATTGCTGATTCATTCTATTCTCTAGCTCTACCACCGATAATTCAACCGGAATAAATAATTCCGAAATAGGTGGTGACGTCACATAAGAGTTATAAGAAGCAGCCGGAGCAACAGGTTGTACTGTTTTACAAGCAGTAAACCATATAAAAGTAGTAGCGACTAAAAGGATAGTATATCTCATAAAATAAAACAGCCTTCTTTCGAAGGCTGTAAGAAATTCATTCTATTGATTAACGAGGCATATTCATTTCAAATTGTACTAAATCAACAAAGTCTTTCAGTCTCAATTCCACTTCATGATCAGTCAGGTTTTCTAATCGCTCTGTACCAAATTTTTCCACACAGAAAGAAGCCATAGCAGAACCATAAATAATCGCACGTTTCATATTCGCAAACGTGATGTCATTCGTACTTGCTAAATAACCGATGAATCCTCCTGCAAACGTATCTCCCGCACCTGTCGGGTCAAAAACTTCTTCTAACGGTAATGCCGGAGCAAAGAATACTTGATCGTGGTTAAATAACAAAGCACCGTGTTCACCTTTTTTAATGATGATTACTTTAGGTCCCATTTCCATAATCTTACGAGCTGCTTTAATCAAAGCATACTCACCGGATAACTGACGAGCTTCTTCATCATTGATAGAAAGTACATCTACCATAGATAAGGTCTTTTTCAAATCATCCATCGCAATTTCCATCCAGAAATTCATCGTATCCATTACGATTAACTTCGGACGTTTTTTCAAACGTTGAATAACGGTTGCTTGTACGGATGGAGCTAAGTTACCCAACATTAAATAGTCACAGTTTTGATATTCTTCCGGAATGATTGGATCAAATGTACCTAATACGTTAAGTTCAGTTACTAACGTATCACGCGTATTCATATCGTTGTGATATTTACCGGACCAGAAAAATGTTTTCTCCTCTTTTTTAATTTGTAAACCGGTAGTATCAATTCCGTGTTCTTTTAACGTACTGATGGCCGTAGAAGGGAAATCACCTCCTACAACAGCTACTAAATTTACTTTAGGGTTGAAATAAGAAGCGGACAAACCGATATAAGTAGCAGCGCCACCAACAATTTTATCTGTTTTCCCAAAAGGGGTTTCGATCGCATCAAAAGCAACCGAACCGACAACTAATAAACTCATTCTTTTAGATTAGATTTTGAAGTACAAATATTCAATCAAATGCCGAAAAAGCCAAGGAATCAAGCGATTTTCCATACACATATGGAGGTGGTTTGAGAAAAAGAAGGCAGATTTTCATATATAATCATAAATACCACTATTAAATTGTTAAAATTCTTTAATTATCAACCTGAGTAACAGTGCTTATTTATCTATAAAAGTTCTGTTGTACCACTTTATTAACTAAACTAACCATCCCGAAGTGGTTGAATATGAATAGCAATTTTGGTATATTTAACTTTACACAAGTACCAACCCTGAAGGGGGTAAATAGTTATTTTTATTATGAGCACCTTTACACAAATAGTTTATCAAATCATTTTCACAACAAAAAATAGAGAAAGAACTTTATCCAAGAATAACAGAGATTTATTATTTAAATATATATGGGGTGTATTTAAAAACAAAAACTGCCACCTTTATCGAATCAATGGTATAGAAGATCACATCCATATTTTAACAGACCTACACCCTACCATTTCTTTAGCCTCCTTAATCAAGGACGTAAAATTATCAAGTACAGAATACATCAAATCTAACAAGTTGTTTGAACATTTTAATGGTTGGCAAAACGGATATGGAGCTTTTACCTATAGTATAAAAGATAAAGACTCTGTCGTTGAATATATAAAAAATCAAGAACAACATCATAAAACGGTTAGCTTCAAAGAGGAATATATCAACTTGTTAAAACAACACGATATTGAATTTGAAGAAAAATACTTATTGTAAACATTCAACCCTTTCAGGGTTGGCACACTACCGCCTATGACAATAAAATAGCTATTCATATTCAACCACTTCGTGGTTGTAATTATATATTCGGCTCTTAACTTAAACATCAACCACAAAGTGGTTGAATATGAATAGTAATACAATAAATATATATTTAGTACGAACCAACCCTGAAGGGGTTGAACAAATCTTAAAATCGCTTTTAGTAGGAGTATGAAAATCCAATATGCATCTGACCTACATTTAGAATTTCCAGAAAACAGATTCTTTCTGAAGAAAAATCCTTTACAACCTATTGGAGATATATTAGTCTTAGCTGGAGATATTGTACCATTTTATGTAATGGATAAGCATAATGATTTTTTCAATTACATAGCTGACCAGTTTAAAACTACCTATTGGATACCTGGTAATCATGAATACTATCATTTTGATATAACCCAAAAACCCAATTTATTAAACGAGCGTATTCGAAATAATATATTTTTAGTAAATAACTCTTCAGTGATTCATGAAAATACCAAACTTATCTTTACTACACTATGGAGTAAAATCAGCACAGAAAATGCATGGCAAATAGAAAAAAGTATGAATGATTTCTATGTAATCAAATATAATAACTTTCGACTTTCATCAGAAAAATATAACCATTTACACAAGGAAAGCTTAGACTTTATTCAAAAAGAATTAAATAGTATATCAAACATGAAAACGGTGATTTTCACACATCACTGTCCAACCTATTTACATTATCCCGAAGAATACAGAGGCAGTATTCTAAATGAGGCTTTTGCTGTTGAATTGAAAGAATTAATTAAAGATTCAAATATTTCATATTGGGGATATGGACATCACCATAGAAATATTCCTAACTTCAATATTGGAAAAACAAAACTCATTACCAATCAACTTGGTTATGTAAAATATAACGAAAACGAATTATTCAAATCCGACAAATTTATTTTGGTATAAAAACCATATTAAACAATATTATGTATATAAGGTCACTACTAGTTTTATTCAGTCTTTTCACCATTACTTTTTTAACTCACGGACAAGGTTGCTCCGATGCGGGATTCTGTACCATGGGTGCCATGCGTCCAAACCAAGCCGCTCCGGGAAGTAAAGCTTTACGAGTAAATAGTGTAGAATTCTTATCCTACGTAGGATATACCAAATTCAAAGATGTGATTACCTCACAAGTGATAGACCTTAATGCCTCCATCGGGAACAAAATGACCGGCCAACTTAAACTTCCCTACAATGCGATTTTCGGCCCTTTGGCAAACACTCATGGATTCTCTGACATTTCTTATTCCTTGACTTATCAACTAAAAAGCACGAATTCCTATTCCATTAATTTAACCGGTGGAGGTAAGATACCTACTGGCTTAGCAGATTTAAGTAATGATGAAGGTCGCCCATTACCCATGTACTATCAAACTACCTTAGGCACCTACGATGCGGTTTTCGGAGCATCCTTCTTAACTAAAAAATGGTTATTCGCTACCGGTTATCAAATGGCTTTTAATGCCAACGGTAATGATTTCTTGTGGGGCAAATGGGCAACCAGCGATAAAAAAGATATTGCTAATGAATATCCTCTTGGTAATAAAGTGAAAAGAGGAACTGATCTTATGTTTCGTGTAGAGCGTAATTTTCGTTCCACTAAATGGAATGGCTATGTAGGTATACTTACGATCTACCGCATCACGCCGGATCAAGTAGTGGATAAAACCGGCACGCGTATCGAAGCTCCCAATACGACAGGAGCTGCCATTACCGGGCTTGGTGGTGTGGGTTATCGATTTTCCACTCAGACCGCTATCAAATGGATGGGCGGACATAAAATCATTAACCGCGAACAAAATCCGGATGGATTATCTCGCGAATGGGTTACTACTTTAAGTTTAGAATGGCGTTTTTAATTTTCCAGTATGAAGCATTTTATTATCCTTATATCTCTTTTTCTTTTTTCCGCTGTTCCTTCTTCCGCACAGTCGGGCATCAAATTACTTCAAGAAGCTGACACCCTTTTTGAATATGGAGCCTACGCCAATAGTATGCTCCAATACGACAGAGCATCCATTGAATTTAAAGCTGCCGATAAAGGGAATTATCTATACTGTAGAAATAAAAGTGCCGAATGTTTAATTCGCATAGGAAAGTTAGATGAAGCAGAACAAATCGTTAATCTGGAATTAGATGAGATTGGCAGTTCTCTACCACAGTACAGAGCGATGCTTTATAATTCCAAAGCGACCATTTACATGTACAAAGGTCGATTAGACCAGGCGATTACGGAAGCGAAGATGGGAATCTCTACACTTGAATTAAGTGGTCGTATGAACAATTCTAACACCTTAACACAATCAGAATTATATAACACACTAGGATTAATCTACTGGCTTCAAGGTAATTTAGAATACGCTAAAGATTTCTTAACCCAAGCATTACAATTAAGACAATCGCTCACTCCTATAAAACCGGCGGCGATAGCAGCAGTACAAAATAATTTAGGACTCGTTTACACCGGCGACGATAATGATTTAGCATTAAAATCATTTCAATCGTCTTACGATGAGTATGTGAAAATATATCCTAAAAATCATCCGTCGATAGCCGTGGCTTTAAGTAACATCGCGCTTATTTATCGACTTCAAGGAGTGTATAATACTTCCATTCTCAATTATGACAATGCATATAGTATTTGGGAAGTTTTGTATCCGGGGAACCACACTAACAAAGCATTCATCCTAAGCAGTAAAGCACAAGTTTATTTAGAGGAGAAAAACTTTAAAGCAGCACATGAGAATGCCAACAAGGCACTTCAAATGTATCAGTCGCTGTTCGATGAAAAGAATGTTAACATCGCTGCCACTCATATATTAAAAGGAGAAATCTATAAAGCTCAAATGAATTACACAGCAGCTTTATCCGAATTTCAAAAAAGCTTAATCTCTAATTCAGAGAAATTCAACAATGCAAATATTAGCACTAATCCTTCCTCTAGAGATTACAAAGATGGATCTTTAATGTTATCCGGACTTTTAAACAAAGCTCACACTTTAACTTTACTACATCAATCGAAGACCTTACGCATGAAAGATCTTCAACAATCATTAGAAACGTATTACGTAGCCGATAGTATTTTAAGTACACTTCGTCGTACGCGTACCGGGAAGTCGGATAAAATCAGTTTAGCAAAATTAGCATCCGTATTAAATGAAAGAGCGGTCGATGTAGCTTATTTGATTTCACAAAACTCTACTAAGCCTAAACAGTATTTAATGGACTGTTTTTACTTCATTGAAAAAAGTAAAAGTGCCGTATTATCAGAAGCCATTGCGGATGCCAATGCCAAATCTTTTAGCGGTATTCCCGATGAGTTATTGCAAGAAGAAGAAAACTATCAATTACAAATCACTTACTTCGAACAAAAGTTAGTTAAAGGCGATGCGAGTGATGAGGAGAAAAAGGAATTAACCAAAAGTCTATTTGAACTTAAAAACAAATACGATGCTTTCATTGCTCAACTGGAAAAACAATATCCGGATTACTACAACTTAAAATACAACACCCAAACAGCCACCATCACTTCTATTCAAGCGAAACTAAAAAAAGGCGATGTGATGATAAATTATTTAATCACAGAAGAATCAAAGACACTATATCGATTCTGCATCACTCCTACCGATTATTTTTTAAGCACGGCACAAACTCCGGAGAGAATAAACAAAACGATAGCAGGATTTAATAACTCGATCAAATTCAAGTTGAATAAATTATTCATACCTACCGCTACGGAACTTTCCGAGTACTGTATTCCTAAACTACCAAAAGGCACCGAACACTTAATCATCGTTGCCGATGGGTTCTTAAGCACGTTACCTTTTGAAGCATTACTTGCATCTACTCCTAAATCAGATACTATCTCTTTTGAATCGTTGGGCTATCTGGTAAAAAATTACAGCATTAGTTATGCTTTTGCCGGAGGTTTGTATCAAAACTATTCTTACCAAGGTTCAGGCGACAATGTTTTAATCTTTGCTCCTATCACGTTTGAAAGTGTTCAAATGAGTGATTTACCGGGAAGTCATCAAGAAGCGATGGAATTAAAATCGGTTTACTCTGATAAGAATGTTACTTTATTAGAAAACAACTACGCTACTAAAAACATCTTCTTTAGCGACAGTATCAAAAACTTCAACTTAATACAACTAGCCACTCACGGTGTAGTAGATCCGGACCAACCGGAACTATCTTGTATTTACACTTTTGGAAATACAGCAGAAGACGCTACTCTATACACCGGAGATTTGTATAACATCAATTTAGAAGATGTACGATTAATTACCTTATCTGCTTGTCAGACCGGACAAGGTAAAATCACCAAGGGCGAAGGATTGATAGGTTTATCTAGAGCTCTACTTTATGCTGGTGCGGATCAAATCATTGTTTCCTACTGGAAAGTATCCGATGAAGCTACCGCTAAGTTGATGTTATACTTACACCAAAACATTCATCAAAATAACATGGAGTTTCATGAAGCCCTACAAGCAGCTAAAAAGAAACTCATCACCGAAGGCAAATTCAGCGCTCCGTATTACTGGGCACCGTTTGTGTTGATTGGCGAGTGATTTGAATTATGAGTTATGAATTATGAGTTATGAGTTGGGTAGATAGATTCCGAGGTTGCGCCAGCGGCCAACCTCCCACAAACATTATAATTCTAAAAGTACTGATATTGCAATTCTTCCCAACCACAAAGTGGTTGAATATAAATAGTAATACTGATTCATTTTCTCAGCACGAGCCAACCCCGAAGGGATTGAATATAAACGGTCAAAGACCGATGGAATTAATCAGCACAAGTTGCAAACTTGCGCTAGAAATGGTCAAAGACTGGTGATTTATATTTCTTCCAACCGTCTATGAATTGACGATTTATTAAATTCTTCACTAAGTTTCATTTTATAATTTAATAAACCATTACTAATTAAAAATTGCTTATGAGGATTAAAAGAATTTGTCAACTGCGAATAGTTTTCTCCTTCTAATATCCTAACGATATTAAAATAACTATAATACTCAACAAACAAGTCATCTTTAACCAACAATGCATTATCTATTTTTTCGAAATAACGAACCATATTTATTAAATCATTCATGACTCTACAAACATGATTGCACACATAAAGTTCATTTCCTAAATCAGCTGCACGATAATACTTATTTAATATGGAGCAAAACAAATCAAAATCTTTTTGGTCAATCCATGAATATGTCACATGAGGAGACCTATTTAATATTGCAAATTGGCCATCAATCCTCTTTTTTATCTCATCCAATCTTTTACTATAAATCACTGCATCATCTGAAACTCTTTTATACCTAGAATCATTATTTTGTATTTCAACTTGTCGGACTAAAGAATACAATGTAAACCCTAATACCAAAACATTAATTACACCAAACAACCATTCAGCTAAGCTACCAGTACTATCTTTTTCAATCGTAAAAAGATGCCCTCCGGATAAATAATTCCATAACAACAATAATATACTTGCGCATATAAATCCACTCGAAAAAGCAATCCAAACAACAGAGTTATTTATTTTCATATATTATATAATAAAATATTTCTGATTCACTTCATTCAACCCCTTCGGGGTTGGCTCGCTCGAATAACATATAAAATCTGTGCTATTTAAATTCAACCACTTCATGGTTGGTATTATTTATCAATCAAAGCAATTCAAATCAACATTTGCAGGAGGTTGGTCGCTACCTCTACCTCGGAAATAATTCATAACTCATCATTCACAACTCATAACTATTCTATCGTTTTCATTCTAAAAAATGGCTTGCTCTGATCAAAGATGAATCGATAGGTAGCATGTACTTTGCGGATGTTACCACCGGCTGATTCTGCTACACGCATCATCTTAGGGTTGAAATCTCCAATCCAGTTCATTTCAAATTCGGTGTAACGACCCATCGGTTGGATGTGTCGGGCAGCGGCCATTACAATCGCTCCTTCTAAACCTTTACCCTGAAACTCCGGTACAACCCCAAAGGCTACACCAAACATCTTCTTACAAGACCCGGTGTACTTGTGATATAAAAATTTCAGCTTCGCTACTATATCCCACTTACCTTTTAGCTTTCCATTTAAGTGTTTGAAAATTTGATTCAATTCCGGAATCATAATAAAGAAGGCAATCGGTTCACTATCATAATAGGCAAACCAAATAATATCTTCATCCAATACCGGCTTCATCTGTTTCATGATATTCATCGCTTGTGCTTTTGGCATTTCAGAAACTCCACTATGCTTTGCCCAGGCTTTGTTATATATCGTTCTAAAATCTTCGGCATACTTTTCTAGCTTCTTCGCTTCGATGTGTTGGAAACTGTATTTTGGATCGCGAGCTACACGATCGGATTTTTCTTTATACTTCTCCGGTAACTCACCTTCTACCGGACGGTGATAAGTAAACTGCTGGAAATATTCTTTGAATCCGTAATTTTCAAACAAAGGTTGGTAATACGCATGATGGTATGGCATACCGTAAATAGGTTCGTAAAAACCTTTAATCAATAATCCCCACCACTTATCACGATCACCAAAGTTAATAGGGCCGTCCATGGCTTCCATGCCACGCTCTGCCAACCAATTTTTACAAGTATCAAATAGTTTGTTCGCTACTTCTTGACTATCGATACTTTCAAAGAAGCCCATACCACCGGTAGTATATTCCGTTTTCTTTGCCGTCTTGCGATCAATAAAGGCAGCCACACGACCTATGACATTACTCTTATCATCTACTAAAATCCAACGAGTAGCTTCTCCATGACGGAAAAACTTATTTACCTCCGGATTAAATATATCTTCGATATCGGAATCTAATGGACGAATCCAATTTTTGTCATTTTTATATAATTGTACAGGAAATTCTAAAAAACGTTTAGCCGTCGCTTTATCCTTTACTTCAATTAATTGCATGTTTTTGCAAGGGTTATTAAACTCCTAATATAATATAAATAATTATGAATTATGAGTTATGAATTATGAAATGTGGGCATCCCCCAGTTGTTGTGTGTTAAGCGGCACACAAAAGCTCATTTATTCATAATAGAGTAATTGCCGCGTCACCGACAACATAACTCTAAAAGTCGGAGACGCGACAATAAACCTCGCTGATAAATAAATAATTATACGTCGCTAAACTCCGACTTTGGCCAAGTTTGAATCGAAATTGAACTAGTTCAATGTTCAAGACTGATGGTTAGTATACCTTTGTGTCAACAATCATCAATAAACGATTAACAATATGGCAACTACATGGATTTTAGACCCAACGCATAGCGAGGTTCAATTTAAAGTAAAACACTTAATGGTAAGTAACGTTACCGGAAGCTTCGGTGATTTTTCTGCAAGCGCAGAATCTAATGACGACACCTTCGAAAATGCAGGTATTTCTTTTGCTGCTAAAATAGCTTCTATCTCTACCGGAAACGAACAAAGAGATGGGCATTTGAAATCAGCCGATTTCTTTGATGCAGAAAAATTCGAAACCATCAACTTCAACTCTACTTCATTCGCTAAAAAAGGGGATGATTATATCTTAAAAGGTAATCTTACTATAAAAGACGTAACGAAACCGGTAGAATTAGCAGTAGAATTCAACGGTATTGGTAAAGATCCTTGGGGGAATATCAAAGCTGGTTTCAGCATCAATGGAAAAATTAACCGTAACGACTTTGGTCTTACTTGGAATGCAGCACTAGAAACAGGTGGTGTTTTAGTAAGTGAAGAAGTAAAACTAATCGCTGAAGTTCAATTAGTGAAACAAGCGTAATTTAGTTATGAGTTATAAGTTATGAATTATGAGTTGTATCTTCTACTAAAGAAATATAATTCATAATTCATAATTCATAATTCATAATTCATAATTCATAATTCATAATTCTTTTGTATTTTTCATGAATGAACCAACCCTTTCAGTGGAAAATATTTACGAGAGAAATTTCTCAGCCGGGCGATGAAGAAATTCTAAACGCATTGGCTGCTTTTCCGGAAGTAACTATTCATTTCAGAAAACCTTCTTATTCCAAAGAAGAGTATTCTAAAGAACTATCTCTATTGTCTCCACTGGCTATTTCTAAAACAATGCTTCATGAACATCATGAATTGGCTTTAGATTTTGATGTAAAAGGAATTCATTATAAATCCCACCAAGCGATTCATCCCATCGCTAGTAAACTAATAAGTTCTAAAAGTTTTCATGATTTTGATTCATTGCTAGACGAAGGTCATCGACATCATTATGTTTTTATCAGTCCGCTGTTTTCTTCTATTAGCAAGGAAGGCTATACTTCTCCGTTTACGTCAGACGAAATAAAAATCAAATTGATAGAGGCTAGCAACAAGAATATTTCCGTGATAGGTTTAGGTGGAATTTCCGATACCAATATCGAACAATGGGAAAAATGGAACTTAGCAGGAGTAGGACTTTTAGGAACGATTTGGAATAGCGAAAATCCGATTGCTCAGTTTGAGCATATCTGGCGCAAGTTTTCAACTTGTGCCGATTAAATATACAGGTCTGCGACCGTGATGAAACACCAATTTGAAATTAATTACCACATACGGTCCGAGACCGTCAGATTCTAAAAGCACAAGTTACAAACTTGCGCTAATTATGCAGCTAATCAAAGCAAAGAATAAAAATATTGCGGTAATGGGCTTGGGAGGTTTTTCTGAAAAAAATATAGAGCAATGGAAAAACTGGAATTTAGCAGGTGTAGGACTCTTAGGAACTATTTGGAATAGTGATAATCCGATAGCTCAGTTCGAGCGTATTTTAAAAATCCATCAATCCGTTTAACAAACTGTATACACGCGGATATCCTTTTTCAATTAACAAAGTAGCTGCTTTTTTACTTCTGATTCCGGAAGCACAGTGAATCACAATCGTTTTATCTAATGGAATCGAAGTCCATTCTTTCTCCCAAGCAGATAAAGGAATATGGACACCACCAATGGATTTAGCTTCTACTTCATGCTTTTCTCGCACATCTACCAATAATACATCGGGTGAATTTTCTCTCCAATTCAAAAAAGTAGCTTTATCAATTTCGGGAACCGTTACACACACTTCTTCATAATCACCCAAAGAAATAATAGCATCGGCTTGTTCCGTTCTAAAAAACGTTATAACATCCGTAGAGTTTTGTAAAGCATTATACAACCACAACTTTCCGGATAAGACCTCACCCATTCCAGTGATGATTTTTATTACTTCATTCGCTTGAAAACAACCTACTATTCCGGGCAACACTCCTATCACGCCTATCTCCGCACAATTAGGCACTTCTCCTTTCGCCGGTGACTGCGAAAACAAACATCGATAGGTAGGACCATTTTGATAATTAAACACGCTTACTTGTCCGTCGAACTTAAACAAAGCACCATATACGTGTACTTTATTGGTCAACACACAAGCATCATTAATTAAATAACGGGTAGCAAAATTATCAGAACCATCTACAATAATATCGTAGGATTGAATCAACTCCAGAATATTTTCTTTCGATAAAAAATAAGGATACGTATGAATTATCACATCCGGATTCAAAGCATGCAGTTTTTCTTTGGCTGCTTCTACTTTCAATTCCCCTTCATCCGAAGTGCTGTATAAAATTTGTCTTTGCAAATTAGACACGTTCACCGTATCTCCATCAATGATACCAATAGTCCCCACACCCGCTGCGGTTAAGTACTGCAACACCGGACAACCTAAACCACCTGCACCCACTACTAAAACTTTAGCAGCATTCAACTTGGCTTGTCCTTGCTCTCCTAATTCAGGAAGAATGATTTGTCGGGAGTATCGAATATTCATTATTAATGATAACAAGTAGACCAGTCTTTCCAAACAGGCTCGTAACCTTTTGACTTTAACATATCCGAAATTTCAGCAGCGGAACGCTCATCGGAAATTTCAAACTGCTCCAAAGATTCTTCTTTATTCGTATAACCACCGGGATTCGTTTTAGAACCGGCACTCATACTGGTAAATCCAAGAGCGAATACATTATCTCTAAAGTTAGGGGCTTCTCTGGTAGAAAGAGAAAGTTCTACTTCTTGATCAAAGATACGATAGGCGCTTATTAATTGCACGAATTCTTTATCAGAAATACAATTTTCTGCGGCATAAGTACCTGCATGAGGTCTCCACCGCGGAAAAGAAATAGAATACTTAGTCTTCCAATATGACTTTTGAAGATATTTCAGATGTACAGCGGTACAAAAAGCCTCCACTCTCCAGTTTTCCAAACCAATCAAAGTCCCTAAACCGATTTTATTTACCCCGGCCTTACCTGCTCTATCCGGTGTGGCTAGTCGGTAATCATAGTTCGACTTCTTCCCTTTCGGGTGATAGGTTTTATATACTTCTCTATGATACGTTTCTTGATATACTAAAACTGCATGCACTCCGGCATCCACCAACAACTTATATTCTTCTTCCTCTAACGGCTGCACCTCAATAGAAATTTGACTAAAGTGAGGTTTCAATAACTCCACCGCATGAAGTAAATAAGGAACACCAACGGTATGATTCGCTTCACCGGTGACCAGCAACACATGCTCATAACCCATGGCTTTAATCATCTCCGCCTCTTGTAGAATTTCTTCGTCGGTAAGTGTTTTACGTTTTAGTTTGTTATCCATACTAAATCCGCAGTAGGTGCAAATATTTTGACACTCATTAGATAAGTACAAAGGCACATACATTTGCATCACTCTTCCGAAACGTTGTAAAGTCAACTGCTGACTTAACATCGCCATCTTAGAAAGATAAGGCAAAGCAGCAGGTGACAATAACGCTTTAAAATCCTCTAGCGTAGGCTTAGATGTTTGCAAAGCATGTAACACATCGGATTCTGTTTTACGCAGAATACTTTGCTCTACTGCTTCCCAGTTTAAGTTATCTAACACAGAAGAAATTTCAGACATCTTATAAGGAATCTAAGAAACTTAATAATGGACTACTCGCTTCCGCTTGTTTGCGAATCGGAGCTAACTTCGCTTGATACGCTTCTCTTCCGGCTTCGCACGCTTTCTTGAATGCACCACCCATAGCAACAGGATCACCGGCAACAGCAATAGCCGTATTCACTAACACCGCCGAAGCACCCATTTCTAAAGCTGTCGCTGCGTGCGATGGAGCACCTAATCCGGCATCTACCACCACAGGCACTTTACTCTGCTCAATGATGATTTCTAAAAAATCATTAGTCTTTAATCCTTTGTTTGTTCCAATAGGAGCACCTAAAGGCATCACAGCTGCGCAACCTACTTCTTCTAATCGCTTACACAATACCGGGTCGGCATGTACATACGGCAAAACAACAAAACCGTCTTTTACCAATTGCTCGGCAGCAGCTAAGGTCTCTATCGGATCAGGTAATAAATATTTTGGATCCGGATGTATTTCTAATTTCAACCAGTTAGTTCCTAATGCTTCGCGTGCTAAATGTGCTGCTAAAACTGCTTCTTTCGCATGACGCGCACCGGAAGTATTGGGTAGTAATTGAAAATTTCCTTTTTGTAACCAAAAGATGATATCTTCTTTTTCATTCGGATTCACTCGCTTCAAGGCCACCGTCACTAACTCTGTACCGCTTGCAACCAAGGCATGATACATTTCTTCTCCGGAAGAAAACTTTCCGGTTCCGGTAAACAATCTCGACTGAAATGTTTTATCGGCTATCGTTAATACATCTGGTGTCATCTTACGTTCAATGGATTTAAACTTGAATGAAATTGTTCGAGTATTTCTAATGGTTGGTAATTCTTTTGTATTACCGATGATACTGCCACCCCATGAATTCCCATGGTAATCAAAGCAGGCACATCCGTAGGCACAATACCACCGATAGCAATCATCGGAATATCTACATTATTCTTTTGACAAAAATCAACACAACGTTGATAGCCATCCAAACCAAGTATCGGACTTAGATTTTTTTTCGTTTCCGTAAATCGATAGGGGCCTACGCCAACATAATCGGCACCCTCTTCATATTGATACAAGATATCCAATGGCGTATTACAAGTACCACCGATGATTGCTTGATCACCTAACATTTTTCGAGCAGCGCTCACTCTCATATCTGTCAATCCCAAGTGAACTCCATGAGCTCCTACTTCCAATGCAATTTCCGGATGATCATTAATAATACAAGTAGCACCATATTGTTTGCACAAGGCAACTACTTTAGCAGCTTCTTGAACTATTACTTTTTTATTAGCATCTTTTATTCGGAGTTGCACCCAGTTTAATCCATTCGTTAACAATGAATCCAACAAATGTATATCCGAAGTGATATAATGTAAATTAGATATTCTTTTAGCGTACATGTACTCCAAGTTTACTTTGGTGTGAGTTAATAAACTGACTCATATATTCGGAAGCTTCAGTACAAGCTTCCAAGTAACTTCTTCCTAATGCAAGTTTTGCTGCTACCGTTGACGCAAACACACATCCACTTCCGTGTTTGGAAGCCCCAACGGTTAGCTTCTTCTTCACTTCCACTACTTGATCAGAAGTTACGAAGTATTCTATAGCATCCGTTCCTGTTTGATGTCCGGCCTTCAAGTACATTGGCACATGAGGAGCTATTTTTTGAATGGCTTTCTCAATGGTATCTTCACCGCTTAAGGTTAAGCACTCCGGAATGTTCGGAGTGATAAGATTTAGAAACGGTGCCAAAGACCACCAGTCTTTCCAATCCGATATAAAGTTATTACCGGAGGAACTGGACAATACCGGATCCCAAACCAGAATCACATTAGGTAAAGCGCCCTTAATAAAATTGATTACGTTCTTCAAAGTAGTCATAGAACCTACCGCTCCTATCTTCACTACTTTGATATCATAGGTAATCAACAAAGGTTGTATTTGCTTGATGACATCTTTGGCATCATACCACCAAGTTTCATAACAGCGGTTTTCATCCTGAGCCGTTAATCCGGAAGCGACTGCAAACCCATAAGCACCTGCATGCTCGATGGCTTTTACATCTGCTAAGATGCCGGCACCTCCCGTAGGATCTAGTCCGCCTATCGCTAACACATACGTATGTGTAGCTTTAGACATAAAGTTGAGCTCCGTTGTTTTTAAATGCTTCCGCACGTTCTTTTAAACCTGCTTCAATAGCTTCTTCGCCACCTAGTCCATTTTCTTCTGCAAAGTCTCTCACCTCTTGAGTGATTTTCATCGAACAGAAGTTAGGACCACACATAGAACAGAAGTGCGCTATCTTAGCTCCTTCCGCCGGTAAGGTTTCATCGTGAAACTCACGTGCCGTATCAGGATCTAAAGACAAATTAAATTGATCTTCCCAACGGAATTCAAAGCGCGCTTTACTTAATACATTATCTCTATACTGTGCGCCCGGATGTCCTTTAGCTAAATCGGCAGCATGTGCTGCAATCTTATAAGCCATTACTCCATCCTTCACATCTTTTTTATTCGGCAATCCTAAATGTTCTTTAGGCGTTACGTAACATAACATGGCAGTACCAAACCAACCAATCATGGCAGCACCAATCGCCGATGTGATGTGATCGTAACCCGGAGCAATATCCGTAGTCAATGGACCAAGCGTATAAAAAGGAGCTTCTTTACAATGCGCTAATTGTTTGTCCATATTTTCTTTTATCATGTGCATAGGCACGTGACCCGGACCTTCAATCATAGTTTGCACATCGTGCTTCCAAGCAATCTCCGTTAATTCACCTAAGGTTTCTAACTCACCAAATTGAGCAGCATCGTTCGCATCTGCAATACTTCCCGGACGTAAACCGTCACCAAGAGAAAATGCTACATCGTACGATTTCATGATATCACAAATCTCTTCGAAGTGTGTGTACAAGAAATTTTCTTTATGATGCGCTAAACACCACTTCGCCATAATAGAACCTCCACGTGAAACAATACCGGTCACACGTTTAGCTGTGTAAGGAATGTAACGAAGCAATACACCGGCGTGAATAGTAAAATAATCAACACCTTGTTCCGCTTGTTCAATCAACGTATCACGGAAGATGTCCCAAGTAAGTTCTTCTGCTTTACCTCCAACTTTTTCCAGTGCTTGGTAAATTGGAACGGTACCTACCGGAACCGGGCAGTTTCTAATAATCCACTCACGTGTTTCATGAATGTTTTTTCCGGTAGATAAATCCATTAACGTATCTCCGCCCCAACGACAGCTCCACACCGCTTTCTCCACTTCTTCTTCAATAGAAGAACCTACGGCTGAATTTCCTATGTTGGTATTTATTTTCACTAAAAAGTTTCTACCAATAATCATCGGTTCGGATTCCGGATGATTGATATTGGAAGGAATGATAGCTCTTCCGCGAGCTACTTCATCACGAACAAATTCCGGAGTAATGTAGGAAGTAGGAATAGACGCACCGAAGGATTGTCCGCCGTGTTGCTTCCATAACGAATTAATCGCATTGCTTTCCGAACGCATTTGTTCCATGCGTTGATTCTCACGAATCGCGATGTATTCCATCTCCGGCGTAATGATTCCTTTTTTAGCATAATGCATTTGAGAAACATTACAACCTGCCTTTGCTTTTAACGGCATCTTCAAATGCTCAAAGCGCATGTACGCTAGCGCATCATCTGCATTACGTTGCAGAGTATAGTCAGAAGAGAATTGAGTTAACTGTTCTACGTCACCGCGCTCTAATATCCAAGGCTCACGTAAACGATCTAAACCTTTACGAATATCAATTTGAACAGAAGGATCCGTATACGGACCACTCGTATCATATACCGTAATCGGAGGGTTTTCTGTTTTACGTACCTCCTTGCCTGTTTTAATTACGGTGTCTTGCAACGTAATTTCACGCATGGCTACTTTAATCGGGTGTAAAGTGCCGGGCACATAAATTTTCTTAGACCCGCTTAGTGGTTCGCGAGTAATTTGGGGTTGCATGTCGTTTGTCATAATTAACCTCCCTGAGTGGCTTTGATGATAAGTAGTTTGTCATTTTCATTCACCAATACCTGACTCCATTGAGATTTAGGAACGACCGCACCGTTCACCGCAATCGCAATACCGTTTAACGAGTATTGAAAAAGGATTAACAGTTGTTCAAGACTTACCGCCTTGTCGATTTGTTGTTCTTGTTGATTAACCCAAATGATCATTTGTATTGGTGATTAATTTGTACCAATACACTTTGGGTAGAGTAATCCCTATAGGATTAAGAAGAAGAAGGAAGTTTGCCTTCACTTTTCCCTTACGCAGGAATTACCCTGATCAGGTTCCGAGGGTATGTCTCAGTCTCTATTCAAAAGTCTAAATAGAAACACCCCTAAAGTGTACGTTACAAATATGGAAGGTTAAAAGCACAATGTCAATACGTTAGACGCAACTTTTATCCATACCCTCAAAAAATACAAAATAAAAAAAGCCATCGTACTATATATATAGTGCGATGGCTTAGTTATTCCTTATAAAATTCTATTTTTTCTTTTTCACTTTCACCTTCTCAGATTTCACTAAACTGTCAAAAATTGGCTTATTCATTAAAATCATATTTTCTTTAACCAACAGTCCGGATTCTGTCAAATCGGAATCAGCCCATCCACCATAAGCATTACTACCTGGTTTGATGGCAGAAGCAGTTTCATCTTTATCAGCGATGGACCAGTTGCAATAACTGATTTTATACTTTTGTAAAAACTCAAACCAAAGTTGTGTTTCAACCGGATCAAAATTGCTATTACCACTGGCATCACAAGTACCATATTCTGTAACAAACAATGCTATACCTTTTTCCATGGCAGCTACTGCCTCATCACGCAACCACTGTCTGTGCGTTCCTGCATAGAAGTGTAAAGTATACATTGTATTTTTATCTTCAATTGGATTCATAGCAGCTTCTGATACTTTTTGTGACCACTGACGAGTACCTACAATGACAATATTATCCGGATCAAACTCACGGATGGCAGAAATTACTTGTTCAGCGTAAGGCTTAATATCTTTGTTCCAAGAAGTATATTGTAAAGGCTCGTTATATATTTCATATAACACGTTTGGATAGGCACCATATTTCTTTGCCATTTCTGCGAAGAACTTTTTAGCCATTTCCGGATTTTTATGTGCTTCGTGGGAATGGTAATCGATGATAACATATATACCTTTTGCAATACAGGCATCAATCACTTCTCTTACTTTCAACACTTCTTCCGAAGGATTTTCAGAATACCCGCCCATTTCAACTCCCATGGCTGCACGCACTACAGTAGCTTTCCAATCATCACGTAATGATTTCACCACACCTGAATTGTAATACTGCCCCATCCACTGACTCCAGAATAAAGACATACCTACTAACTGAACTGTATCACCGGTAGTAGCACTTACCATGGCAGAACCTTTTACAGTCAACTGACCATATTTTTCAACGACAGTAGATTGTGCCGAGACGCTACCTACAAAGACAATAGAAAGAAGAATGAATAATAAACGCATTAGAGTATTTTATTTGGACTACAATATACTAAAGATGGAGGATTAATCAGAAGTTAGTTGTCAGAATAAAAATCAAAATCCCACCTATCCACCAACTAATCAAGTTAGCTATAAACGACCATTTAAGGAATTTGGTATATGGATAATTGGAAGCAAAAGCAATAAAGAATATCACAGACTCCAACAACATTACCGCTATTTCTAGAAGAATGATATTGATCTCCGTATGTGAATGCATCCACCACAAGAGCGGGTGAGAAACAATGTTTACTACTAACAACATCATTAACAACTTACTCAACGGAAGTTTTATTTTTCTATTCAGCCAAATCCAGTACAATGCTTCCAATAATAGCGTCAATAGAAATGCTATCCAATATTCTGACACCTTAGCATAAAACGGTGGCGAATCGTCATAGAGTTTACCATCGTTACGAACAATAAATTGATAAAAGTTCCTTTGACCTGAATTTACTATCCACGGAGAAGAGTATAGTTTACCTTCTATCCATATAGATAGTTTAAAAAAATCCATCTTTCTTTTTTCCAATAAAAATAATTCCTCTTTATAATAATTAAGATCTAAATCGCTATACGCCCGAGCCTCTCTATTCAAATGGATTGTATCGACAAAAGCAGAATCTTCACAAGGATTAGTAAAAACAACAACACTATCCCATTGTGTTATTGGCATCCCATTTTCAGTATAAAACTCGAACAGAATTTTATTATAAAACTTAGGCGTAGCGTCCGCGAAAGTAAATAGTGGAAGAAAGAATAAAAGACAATTTAAAACCAATCTCATAAAAATTATTTTAATCGCCAAAATCAAAATATTCCGGATCGGACTGCTGTTGAGTTTGCTGCGTATTGATTTTGTCGTCATCTTTTTTCTTAAACAACTGAATTAATTCATCTTTCTCTTTTTTGATATCAGAGATAATTTTTTCCTTTACTTTTTTAGTATCATAAGTTATAGTGAAGTTATCCGTAGTACCTTTCACGATTAGGAACAACGTCATTTCACCACGATCAGACGGACGAATTGCTCCAAACGTAGCATCAGGATCCAACTTCTCTTTTTTGATATTTTTTAAAGGATAACCAATATAGTAATTGATTTTATTATCAAATGTATGTGTACCGGAGATACTTAATTCACCTATATTGGATTTTATTTTCATCTCAGGAATTTGAATCGTTTGATTATAAATCAAAATATGATTTTTTAATTCAGAGAACTTTACATGATTCAAATGACTACCATCGACGAATTTGGATATTTTATTTAACGGTTCAAATTGAATTAACTCTCCATTCGTAATAGTAATATCAGCATCACAAACCAAAGACTCTTGTGGGATATTTAGTTTATTATCTAATTGCATGATAAAACTAATATCACTTGTAATTTGACCTTTCAAATGTTTTTGAGTGATAAAGGATTGTGAAAAATCATCAAACACATAGAATACACTATCCATGTGCATATTTTGAATTTTAGAATCGCTTTTAATCTCGACCAATTTTTCATTTAAAACTTTCACCGTAGTATTACCTTGATAGTTACCACCACAGAATTTCATAGAAGAGTTTCTAAACTCTAGATAAGGATATGACCAAGAGATGCGAGAGTTTACTTTTCCTGCATGGAATTTATTATAATCGACAGAATTAGCATTCAGTTCTATCTCCATGATGTAGTCTTTAAACTGAGGAAGTAAAAAGCTTTCATTAGAACTTGCTTGCTTACGTGCATCACTACGCATTAATTCATTTCCATCTATTTTATTAGCATCTACTATAGCTTGAATATACATAGTGCGCTCCGGATGGATAATTTTTCCAATTAAGTTTTTGAATAGACCATGAACGAACATTTGGGTTTTCCCTATGGTCAAGTCAATATCTTGAGCAGCAACATCATTTTTATTAAAAGTAAGATGGCCACTTTTTACAGCAATTCTATTGTCGTAGCTTTTAAGTTTAAAATCTAACATTTGAATATCAATATCACCTTCGGAGTTAAATTGGTCAATCGTGGATTTTTTATTTAAGGCACTTAATCTACCATTCCCTTTAACATCTACTTGAAGGCTTCCCATGCAGGATTCAAAAGTACCTTTGGGCATAAATAAAGCTATCCATGAAAGGTCTAGTGCACCTTGTAAATTAAACTTTATATAAGGGTCAGAAAAGTTTTCATAATAGAAATCACCCTTAACATTTTCATTATTAAGAGTAGCTTGAATATTACTTAAAGTAAGAGAAGAAGATTGTAGAGAATGTTGATCTCCATTAGTGTAATGACCTTTGAAGGATGCGTTTTTGATTTGACTTTTTAATTCCGAATGTTCAATTGTTGCTTGATCCATTCCAAAATTAATATCTACCAATGGTTGATTTGAACTATCTATAACACCGTTTATTTTTCCTTCGAAATACAGATTACCATTAAGTTTATAGGTATTTAAACTTGAAGTATAGGACGGAGGAAGTAAAGCGGTAATGGTCGATAAATTACTTTTATCCCCTTTAAAATCAAGGTTGATTTTATTTTGTTTATTATCCCACATACCACTTAGGTCATATTTCCCATTATCAATTTTGAGTGTAGATGGGAGAATTTGTAGTACTTGAGTTTCGGTAAAATAAGACAAGTGGGCATGAGGACTAATATTTTTTTGATTTAAAAATACAGCTCCATTAATTTCAATTCCATTTGACAACCACTTGCCTTGAGATTTAATATCATAACGGTCTCCGTTATAGCTTAATTGAGCACTATTATCATAGATATAGAACGCATACCGTTGATGACTATTTAAGAGATCATAACTAAAATCAATGTTTTTTAAACTGATTTGTTCTATGGCAAAATCCTTGGATTCCGCTGTTGTATCATCTTTAATAATGGTAAAGTTGTGGGTGCCATCCGCATTGGTACGAAGATGCACTTTGCCATTTTCAAGAGTCAGTCGTTTGATAACATAATTTCCATTCCACAAATCCCAGAGATTAAAAGAGATGGCAATTTTACCTACGGTAGAAAAAGGCTGCTCCAGTTTATTATCCGGCTCATAAATTCTAACCTCTTTAAAAATGATAGATAGTTCCGGAAAATAATAAAGGAGACTTAGTTGGACGTCTTTATCAACTTCTACTTTGGTGTTTAATCGTTTGTTTACCTGCTTAGTAGCAAGGTAAATAATATCGGAACGGAAGATATATAATAGAGAGGTAGCGGTTACCGCCAGTAGGGTAACTGTTAAAAAGCTGTAAATCAGTATTTTTTTTAGTACTCTCAGATGATGTTTTGAATGCGTAAAACAAGAAAATTTATATTAATTATACAACGATGAAATTTTTAATAAATTTTTCATAAAACGTTTTGTAGTTAAAAAAAAACCTGCTATGTTTGCACTCCCTTACGACAACAACCGGTTGTCAAAAAGAGAAAAAGGGAGCATAGCTCAGCTGGTTCAGAGCATCTGCCTTACAAGCAGAGGGTCACAGGTTCGAATCCTGTTGCTCCCACACTAAAAGCCTTCAACGAAAATTGAGGGCTTTTTTATTTTACAACAATCAAGATTTATCTCTTCTGCCCTACACAAGCAGAGGGTCATCCCGATTCTTATCGGGATTGCTCCCACACTAAAAGAAAACCTCATCACAAGTGAGGTTTTTTTGTTTTATACCAATCAAGTTTTTATCTCTTAGGAGGATTATAACATCTAATCTACCTTCAAAAAAGTCAAGGTATCTTTCTCTGCAATAATTTTTAACAAATTGCATTCACGCGTTACTTTAATTCCTCGTTGTTGAATAGAAGCCACTAGTTCGACCTCCGAATAAACCAAGTTACAAGGGGTTACTACCGGATTACTTTTACCCATACAAAAATTACCTAACCCTTTATACTGAAAAGGCACTTGATAACTACCGCACTTGCCATGTATCATCATAAAATCTTCGGTCGTGTTTACTTCTAGCATCACCTGATGAGATAAAGTCTTCCAATCTCTCATATAAATATGATTATACTTTTGAAGGACAAAAATATCATGGTAATAACTAGGTACTAATATATCCAACTCTAAATCTCTCATCACTCGATTATCTATCCAAACCACACAAGACGACTTTGACCCACATCGAATGCTTATTTCTATTTTAGAAGTATCTACAGGTGGTTGAATCAACCACAATGAGTCAGGATAAATAATAGATTGTACATTATCATAAACACCGTTTTGATACTTACCCTTTTGATGATTGTATAATGAATAATAAATGGAATTATTTTTACTCATAGAAAACTGACTACCATCTTTGGCGGTAGCAATCCAAAGTATGGTATCTTGAAAAATATGAGCATCTGTTTTTTTAAGTGAATCAACAGGCTCCTGAAAAACACCCACATGAAAATCAGTGACCGATTGGGATTTTTTAGTGGCACATGCCACTACTAGAAAACATAAAAATCCCAACCAAACACTTTTCATAGGTTACATAATTAAAAACCCGAATAAATTAGAATCACTATTCACTAAAGTATAATCTACTCCTTTAGCTTTCATTCTTTCTGTAAGTGCTGCGAAGTCATCTCTATGCTTCACTTCCACTCCTACTAAGGCCGGACCGGCTTCTTTATTCGTTTTCTTCGTATACTCGAAATAAGTAATATCATCATTAGGACCTAATACTTCATCTAGGAATTCTCTCAAAGCACCCGCTCTTTGTTTGAATCGAATAATGAAATAATGCTTTAAACCTTCGTATAACAAGGAACGTTCTTTTATTTCTTGCATACGATCAATATCATTATTACTTCCGCTTACCACACACACCACATTCTTCCCCTTGATTTGATCACGGAAATAATCTAAAGAAGAAATACTTAATGCACCTGCAGGTTCAGCGATAATCGCTTCCTCGTTATATAACTTAATAATGGTACTACAAACCTTCCCTTCAGGGATTAACTCTAAATCATCTAAGTATTGAGAACAAATTTCGAAGTTTAATTCACCTACACGTTTTACCGCAGCGCCATCTATAAATTTATCAATCGAATCTAGAGTGACAACTTTCCCTTCTTCTAACGCACGTTTCATGGATGGAGCACCTAAAGGTTCTACACCTACAATTTTAGTTTTAGGGCTTTTCTCTTTCATGTACACACACATGCCGGCTGAAAGTCCGCCTCCACCTACAGGTACAAACAAGTAATCAATAGCAGCCGGAATATCTTCCATCATTTCTAACGCTACTGTACCTTGTCCTGCAATGACCATCGGGTGATCAAAAGGGTGAATAAACAACATACCATTGGTAGTACAATATGACATGGCTTCTGCATAAGAATCATCAAATGTATCGCCTACCAAAATAACTTCCACATACTCTCTTCCAAACAACTTTACTTGCGCCACCTTTTGTTTAGGCGTAGTTGCCGGCATAAATATTTTACCTTGAATTTTTAACTGCTTACAAGAGAATGCAACACCTTGTGCATGGTTTCCTGCACTGGCACACACCACACCTTTAGCTAACTGTTCCGAAGAACAACTGCTGATATAGTTATAGGCTCCACGTAATTTGTAAGAACGAACAACTTGCAAGTCCTCTCTTTTCAACCAAATATGAGCACCATATTCTTCCGACAAACGTGCGTTATATTGTAATGGGGTGTGCAAAACCACACCTTTCAGCCTTTGAGCTGCCGCTTCTATATCTTGAACCGAAACCTTCATAAGTATTTACTAAACCCCTAAAATTACACGTATAAGCCCGGTTTAACAAAAAAACCAATTATTATCTGTATATTAGTACTATGAAACTGAACACATTCCAAGTGATTGCCATTACCGGCTTAGTTTTTAGTGCATTGGCACACCTAGGGCTATATCTAGTAGATAAAAAGGTCGAGAACTACTACTACCTGTACCCTACTTGGATTATTGTGTTTGTAGTGGCTTATCTAATTAACCCATTCTTGCCAAAGGACGATCATCACCATTAATTAATAGGTAAACTCGTAAGGTGTTGAGTATTTAAATTGATAGCCCATATCCTCTAATTTACTAGACTGGATAGATTTCCCTTCACTATCATCCGCAGCAAACTCAGGCAACTGCATTAAATTATTTACACATAAATACGTGTAAAAATCCTTTTTAGTAGGATGATCCGGAGAAACAATATTGACCACAATATTCACCACATTATTCTCCAGTAAAAACAAATAAGCTCCTATCACATCATCCAGATGGACCAGATTAACAGGGTACATCCCTTGAGCAATGTCTTGTCTGCCTGAAAAAAACTTGGCTAACATTCGCCCAGGGCCACATAAACCACCTAGTCGGGTGATAAGATATGGTAAACCCGATTGTTGAATCACCGTTTCCGCCTGCGCTATCACATGATTTCCGGGGAAGGATATCGTATCCCATGTTTCATCCATGACTTCCGGCACATCCGGATATACGGCGGTAGAGCCAGCATAAATCCAAGTCGCTTGGGACTCCTTCGGACATAAGTTTAATAAAGACTCCACATCTGTGGCATGAGTGCTATTCGGATTCTTTTTAGTACCGGGAGGAATACAATAAAATACAGCATCAGCATTTGCCACCTGATTCCAAAATCCGGATTCAATATCCCAAACACCTTCCTTTAATTGTACGATAAAACAACGAAGACCTGATGCCTCGAATACTTTTTTCTTTTCTTCTTTTGTAGTAGTAACAGTTACGTCCCAACCCTTTGCTTGAAGTATAGTAGACAAAGGAATTCCCAACCAACCTGCACCAATAATAACTGCTTTATTCATCAATCTATCGCTGTATTTAAAAACTGATTTACCGGAACTATTTCTGTGAACACTTTTATAATTGTTGTTTCCGGTTTCTTTTCTAACAATACTGAATCTTCAATTGGAAATGACAATGTAAAACTTTTTAGTTTCAACAAATCTGCATGCGGATTTGTGGCATCATATCCTTTAGGAACTTTAGTTAACACTGCCTCCTGATCAAAATCAGTAAAATACTTTTTAAATGATTTAGCTTTTAACACTTTCGCTAAATCATCTCCATTGTAATCAATTTCTTGTCTGATTTTTTTCAAATCGTCCGGCATCGGCATCCAGATACCACCGGCTATAAAACAATTCCCCGGCTCTATGTGTAGATAATAACACCCCTTATTCGATTTCTTACCACCGGGTGCAAACACAATCCCCATATTCGTTTTATATGGATCTTTATTTTTGGAAAAACGAACGTCTCTATTGATACGAAACATGCAATCCTTGGCTTGCAAGTTCTGTACTTCCGGATCTATTTTTTCTACCAAAGGGATAATCGTTTCTACTAAAGCAATCACTTGCTTCTTAGCACTCTCATATTCGGAGCGATGCACATCAAACCATTCCTTTGAATTATTTTTCTTTAACTTTTTCAGAAAATCAAATACCTCTTTCATAACGATACATATTGAATGTATATAACAAGTATAAGATTATTCTGTATAAAATAAAAAAAGCTTCCGGAGAAGCTTATTCGTTTATGTAGATGAACAATTCGTCGTTCAAAATCTTTTCTTGATGAGCAGGCTGCATTCGCACGTGTGGAGATTCAATTCCACTACCAAAAGTTACCGGAGCTTTAAAAACTCGCATTTCATCCCAAAGTCCCTTTTCAATAAAACTTTTTAGTAAAGCCGTTCCACCTTCTACTAAAACAGAACCTGCTTTACGTTGATATAAATCATCAATTAATTGATCAAGTAAATTCAGAGCCGGATCCAATTTTACATACTCTACAAGATTACGAACATCGTGTTCTTGGTAATTGTAACAGATAGTCGTTTGGCTACCGTCTAACAAATTTGAAGCTTGAGGAATTTGTAATGTTTTATCTATAAAAGCACGTATCGGATTCCTGCCTGTCCAATCTCTTACATTCAATTGAGGATTATCATACAAAGCAGTATTGGTTCCCACTAACACCACATCTTCTTCGCTTCTCCATTTGTGTGTCAATCGGCGAGACACTTCATTACTAATCCATTTTGAAGTATAATCTTCACGAGCTATATATCCATCGGCTGTTTCAGCCCATTTTAAAATAATATATGGACGTTTCTTTTCCATGAAAGTAAAGAATCGTTTATTCAACACTCTACCTTCATGTTCAAGTACCCCTTGAGTCACTTCAATACCATGGCTCATCAGTTTTTCAAAACCGGCACCGGCCACTAAAGGATTAGGGTCGATATTAGCAAATACTACTCGTTTGAAGGGGTATTGCACTATTAAATCCGCACATGGAGGGGTTTTACCATGATGGGAACAAGGTTCTAAATTCACGTATAAGGTAGCGCCTTCCAATAAAGAAGGGTCTGAAACGGCTTTAATAGCCTCCACTTCGGCATGAGGTTGTCCAAATTTCTTGTGATAGCCTTCGGAGATAATGATATCATCTTTCACAATGACACATCCTACCAACGGATTGGGACTTACACTTCCGATACCTAATTGGGCTAATTCAAGCGCTCTGCGCATGTACCTTTCATCTGCATTCATAAAAGGTTATCTTTGATGGTTAATTATTTATAATCTACGGCAATTTACACTAATTAGTTAAAGCAAGTTATACACATTGGAAGCAAATAACACGATATCATCAAAGGAATTATGGGATAAAAGCCTTTCTATAATCACCTCATATGATATTCAAGAAAAAGCAGCTATTTTAAATCGATACTTTTCTGAAATATTAGATATTTCACCCACACAACGACTTGCCAACATCAACATCCATTGGAACGAAGATAGGAACAATCAATGGGCAGAGGTAATTCAAAGAATCAACGCACACGAACCTATCCAACACATCATAGGCTATACTTATTTTTTAGATCATAAAATATATGTCAATTCAAATACACTCATTCCCCGACCGGAAACTGAAGAAATCGTTCATGGAATTATTCAACAATTACCCATTAACGAAACAAAAAAAATAATTGACATTTGTAGTGGTAGTGGCTGTATAGCTATATCATTAGCCAAACATTTCACCAAAGCTCAAGTAACAGCCATTGAAATAAGTTCTAAAGCATTAGAAGTAGCCAAACGTAATGCGAATGAAAATAGAGCCTCCGTTTTATGGATGGAAGATGATTTTCTTGATAGATCTCGTGATTATGACATCTATGATTTAATTGTGAGCAATCCACCTTATATTCCTGAAGAAGAATTAAATGCAATGGATGCCAACGTTACTCAATATGAACCGCATCTAGCGCTATTTGTGCCGAATGATAACGCATTAGTTTTTTACAAAGAACTAGCCGAATTTGCCACAAATCACCTAACACCTAATGGGTATCTATACGCTGAAATACACTATAACAAAGGAGATGAATTAGTATCACTTTTTAACACTTATCGTTTTTCAAGTGTGCGAATAGAGAAAGATTTATTTGGAAGAGACAGAACCTTAATTATTCAAAAATGAGCTAATCACTCCATTAATAGACACCCAATCCGAATAATACAGATTCAACAAGCTCACCAGAATAATAAGTACACCTACGGATAAAAGTAATTTATCCTTTTTAATATATCTTACAGAAAATGCTGCAAATGGAGCAGCGATGATCCCTCCTATTATCAATCCAATAATGATTGGCCATATATCCTGATTTAAAAAAATCACAAAGATACTGGAGCCTGCCAACGCAACAAAAAATTCAGTAAGATTTACAGAACCAATTGTATAATTCACGGTTCTACCGGCACTGATTAATTTAGTAGTCACAATAGCACCCCAACCACCTCCACCAATAGCATCTGCGAATCCTCCTATCAATGCCAATATTCTAACATTTACACTAGTTTTGTTCATCTTGTCTTTTCTTACAAACTTCACTACTATTCGAACTCCTAACACAAATAAATAAGTAGCGATAATGGGCTTGAGAAAAAAAACATCTTTCCATTCTGTCAATAAAAAAGCTCCCCAAATGGCTCCTAACACTCCCGGCAAAAGAAGTGTTTTAAACAATTTGAAATTAACATTTTTAAATTTTAAATGAGATAATCCGGAAGCTCCTGTAGTAAATATTTCAGCCGTGTGGATTCCTGCACTTGAATACACCGGAGATATACCTAGTAACAACAAAAAGGAATTACACAAAACTCCATATCCCATGCCTAAAGCTCCATCTACCAACTGAGCAAATACACCTATCAAAATAAAACAAAACACTTCCTTTGACAGAAAATGTTCGTAACCGGAAAGCCACACTCCTACCTGATCAGGCAATACCTTTATACCAAAAAAAGAAGCCCCCACTACTAACAAACACCATATTGACAGCGATCTTAATACTAAAGCCTTCGAGTTGTATTGATTAACTTTATTAATCAATTGATCATTCACATCCCTATCGGCAATTTCACTATTGAGGTTTTCTATATCCTGTTGAATAGAATCCAACTCATCATATACACCATAAGCTCCCATTGTAGGAGGAATTATTTTCTTCTTGTTTTTATCCTGATCACTTTTATTTTCCATAAAACACCTCCTTTAAAAGTTACTCCACCTCTATTAAAGCCGTCTTATAATAGAGGTTCAATAGTTGCTCTGTCTTAGCTTGGTCAAAGTATACCTTCAACCTTTTTGTAAAATCCCAAATAGGTTCAAAATATTTATGTTGAGATATGTTTTGAAATTCTTCGGCCGATAATTTCCCATCACTTGCATTAAATAAATAAGCTGCCAAAATAATATAATGAATAGGCAACTTAGATCCTTCTAGCACGCTACCACTTTTTAAAGTGGTTCTAAACCTACAGGTACTACATTGAAACTGTTTTTTTCCATCTAACCAATAGTGTTTACCTCCACCGCATTTTTTACAATTAATTCCAGCCAACAATCGAAATTCCTTAAACGCCAAGGTAGCATAAGCTTCATCTTTAAAAAGTTTAATTTTTGAATTATCAGTATACATCCGCACCTCCTTTTATTTATTAGCAATTATTCAACAAAGTATCAATCGTACATATATCCTTTTAAATGAATGATAATAAAGAGTAATGATTGAAACTAAGAATACGGATATAACACTATTCCCTTCAATGGTAGAATAAAACAACAACCCCATAAACAAAAAGCCCAATCGAAGATATTCCACAAAAAAGGTCCATTTCTTCTTTTCTAATAATGCTCCGCAATTGATCATAGTTAAGATAATAAGAACAGATGCATACACATATCCAAACACGTCTATGGAAGAAGAAATTAAAAACCATTCAAGAATCCCTAAAGCGACTAATAACTGAATCAATATATAATATTTAAGTCGATAGGAGATTTGCTTATGTTTATTAGAGACAATGTGAAATAACTCCTTTGCTTTTATTTGAATTTCTTCTGAAACAACATCCGGTGTTGCTATTAGAACGTTAAATTTATTGACGACTCCTTTAGTCGACCCCATGATTAAATACAGTTCAATTAAATAATGAAAATGCTGCCATAAAAAACTATGACTCCCTAATGGCTTAGTCAATCCATAAACAGGTGCTTCTTCTTCTACTTGAAACGTATGAAACAACTTATCCCAGAAGACAAATACATCACCATAATTTTTATCTAAATATTTTTCGTTAGATGCATGATGTACTCTATGATGGGAAGGGGTGATGAAAATATTTTCCAAGAAGCCTAGCTTACCTATCACTTCTGTGTGAGTAAAAAATGAATATAATCCATGAACCAACAACAACAAATAAATCACCTTGGGATCAAAGCCAATGATCGGCAATACCGACCAAAACAAAATTCTAACAAAGGCCTGTAATATCGTAATTCTTGTAGCTGTAGTTAAATTAAAAGTAGAAGACTGGTGATGAACAATATGAAATGCCCAAAACAATGCTATTTCATGTCCTAGCCGATGATACCAATACCACAAAAAGTCAATCAACAAAAAAAGTAAAAACCAAGCATACCATTTAGTTTCAAATTGAAATAAAGCAAAATGATTAAATAGATAATCAAACCAAAAAATGGAAAATAGACTAAAGCTTACATTTAAAAATCGCTCAACAATACCAATAGAAATATTGCTAACCGTATCATTAAAATGATAATTAGACTTTCGCTTTAATAAGAGTAACAACCAATGTTCTCCTAACATAAAGAGAAATGTTAACGGAATAAAGAAGGCGATATAATTCATTTGGATAATAGAAATTTAAACCCCTACTGGGCTGTAGGGGTATTAAAAAAATTAAACCGCTTGATTTACTAGAATTGTTTTAGAGATAAAGGACTCTAGAAGTTGATTAAATACATCAGGACATTCCATCATGGGCGCGTGACCACAATTATCGATTAACTCCAGATGAGCTATGTCCCCAAATCGCTTTTTAAATTCGTAGGCCACTTCTAATGGCGTAATCTTATCTTGCTTACCCCATATCAATAAAACCGGCAGATTTAAACTGTTTAATAAAGCTGAAACATTATTTCTATTAACGGATCTAACCATTTTAATAATTCGAAGTGACTTTCGAATATCATTAACAGTCGAATAAACCTCGTTGACTAAATGTTTGGATGCCGTATTAGGATTAAAGAACGTATATCTAACTTTTTCTTCAATAAAAACATAGTCACTTCTTTTAGGATAACTCTCACCCATTGTATTTTCAAACAAACCGGAGCTACCTGCCAGAACCAAGCGATCTACTAAATGAGGATATTTAATAGTAAATAGAATAGCCACATGACCACCTAATGAATTTCCAACCAATGTTACTTTATCCAAATTCAGATGTTCCACTAATTGGTGTACATATTCAACAATTCCTTCTAATCCTTCTCCACTAGCATATCCATTGTAGATAGGCAATTCCGGAATAATAACTCTATACTGCTTATTAAAGTACTTAATAGTATTATCCCAATTACTTAAACCACCGAATAGGCCATGTAAGAAAACCAAGGCGTTCCCTTCACCTGACTCTTTATAACTAAGATTAGTTACTTTATTAGATTTGATTAATAATTTCATATTCTTTAATATTTAATGAATGTATTTATAAGGAGGAACTACAAGTTCTCTTAAGGACAACTGTCTTAGTTTATCCCATACTTTAACTTCATTTTGTTGCAATGATAATTGATGTCGATACTCTAAATCCTTACGAAGTAGATCTATTAATTTTTTGAAATAAGCTAATACATCAGTAACATTAACACTTCGAACAATAACCGTAATTTCTTTTTGGGAAACATCAGATCTTATAATAATACCACTCGGTTTTTGAGAAGCCATATAACCATTTAAGATGGCATAACCATAATCTTGATCCCACAATTTAAATTTGAGAATGGCTCCAAAATTATTTTTAAAACAACTACTTGTGTTCTCATAATCTAATGATGATTTCCTACCCGGATAAGTAACATCCATTATTAAATCGTGACAACTCAACCAATCTGTCAAAGTATCTGCTACGTGTGAATACTTGATATATTTAGAGGAAACATCTAGAATAATTTCATCTAGTGATTCTCTTCCGCTGGTCACTCTCACCAATCTTTTTCTCGGCTCTATCACACGTTTACTTTTAATTGAACCCAATAAAGTATTTCCTGTAATAATATCCTCTACCTTCGATTTGATTTGGGTGATGACATTCTCAACTACATAACCGCCTACATTAATATCAAATAAAGGTTTAACATCTTTAAGATCCGCGATAACAAAATCGGCGCCCTTGTTTATTGGATTAAATAAATTACCAAATCCTCCTTGAGTGTTATTTACAACCACAAGAACATTATGAATCTTAGCAATGTGAATAATGAATCTAAAATCTAACACTTTTAGATTTGACTCATTAATGGATTCTAAATAGATGATATCAATTTTATTTTGAACTATGTATGCTGATAAATATTCATCAACCGAAGGTTCAGGAAAAAAGAATGTATAACCTATTTTTTGCAAAGCATTAGAATCTTCTTTCCAATGGTTCTTACTTGAAAAACTTAAAAGATTTTTCAACCCTTCTTTTCTCAATGAATTAAAAAGTGAAAAACGGGCCTGCTTAAATGATTTAGTAATCATTGCGTCACTACCGGATTCTAAGTAAGCAATAATTTTTTCCGCTTTATTTACCTCTTGATGTACATCATATTGTTTCAGACGGACATCTAAATCATATCGATCGTATAATTGTCCGTCATATATTTGAGATATTATTTTCTTGTTCATCATAACTTCAATTGTTTATAGTTTCACTTACTTCACAACCACCAAGCCTTGCTTGGATTTGGGTTAAGTTCTTTCTCTAAACTTCATACTTTACACATTTATAGTTCCACATTTATTGAGGTTGGATGAAGCACCTTATATCTCTAAGATTCGGTTGCTATTAAGATCTACGAGCTAAATTCTCTCCCTTAATTCTTTATAAATGCATCTGTTATAGATGACGATATAAAGGTAATATTATTCTATACCATTCCAATAGAGTTTATATAGTATTAGGATAACATACCACAAAAGCAGGATTCTAAATCATTTTTATAAACTTAAAAAGCTTATGAAAACTCCGACTATTCCACTAATAACTAGCCACAAAATCATGTTCCATTTTTTGACCTGGAGTGCAAATACAGATATCACAATCCATAAAAGACCTAACCAATTAATTTCATACCATGAAACATGTGCAGGAATTAATAACGCTTTAGTTAAATAGAAAGATAAATTTAGAATTACTCCAACTACAGCCGCTGTCACATACCCAAGAATCTTTTTGAATAAAATATTTTGTTGCGATTTTTCAACAAACGGAGCTCCTACTAAAATAAAAACAAACGAAGGAAGGAACGTATATAATGCTGTTAAGAAAAGTCCTAAACCACCCATGATGATAGAACCATCATAGATATTATACCCTGCCATAAACCCAACAAAAATCAGTATGATAATCAATGGTCCCGGTGTAGATTCACCTAATGCTAATCCATCCATCATTTGAAACTGAGTTAACCATTGATACTTGATCACACTAACTTGAGCCACATAAGGTAATACGGCATAGGCTCCTCCAAATGTTACAAAGGCTGCTTGTGTAAAAAAACTAATAAGTTGTGTCCAAAAGACAGGTTTATCAGTAAAGTAAATTGTAGCAATTAATGGCAACACGAATAAGATAGGTGCAATAGAAATAATTAACCCCCATGTTTTTTTAGAATAAGTTAAATTTTCTATGGTGGAGTTTTTATTTATTAAATAATCCGATTCATCAACATTATTATTGGATTTACTCACCGAATTGGACAGTGAATTACTATTACTTTTCTGGACAAACTTTAACCACAAAAATGAAAGTAATATAATCCCCAAAACGATATATGGAAACGGCACATGAAAAAAGAATATTAAAACAAATGAGATTATTGCAATGAGATAGTATTCTAATCCTAATAATGACTTCTTCCCTATCTTAATCATTGCACCAATAATGATAGCTATGACTGCAGGTTTAAGTCCGTTTAAAAAATTAGATACCCAAACTAAGTCTCCATATTCCACATAAAGAATACTCAACCCTAAAAGCAACACTATTGATGGTAAAATAAAAAGCAAGCCCGCAATAATTCCCCCTCGAATACCATGGAACAACCAACCGATATAAGTTGCCAGCTGTTGTGCCTCCGGACCAGGTAGTAACATACAATAATTCAAAGCATGCATAAATTTGGACTCACTGATCCATTTTTTCTGCTCTACCAGAAAAGTATGCATGATGGCAATTTGACCGGCAGGCCCACCAAAACTTATAAAACCTAATTTTAACCAAAACTTAAACGCCTCTTTAAAAGACGGCTTGGCCAATTCTCTATTTACCATATAATATTAGTAGAGTTTAAAACACAAGAAAAGGAGACCAAAGTCTCCTTTTGCATTTAATAATTAAAACAATCCGGTGATAGACTTAGCGAAAGTGCCAAGCAAATCAATCTTATAAAATATTTTAAGGAGGGTATTAATACTTAAGAAGATGATAAAACATCCAACAAAAACCATTAGTGGTTTGCGTTTTACATAACGAACTAGCAAGGCAGCAAATGGCGCCGCGAACACACCACCGATGATTAATCCGATGATTACTTGAATCAAGTCTAACATGGATCCATCACCGGCAAGTCCTGCAAATACGATGAAGGTTAATGAACTGGACAGTGCTATAAAGAACTCAGCTAAGTTTACAGATCCAATGGTATAATTAATAGCTCTACCGCTACTTAATAAAGTGGAGGTTACAATTGGCCCCCAACCACCACCACCTATACTATCCATAAACCCACCGAAGGCTGCTAAAGGACCTACTTTAGTTATTTTATTTTTAGGCGCCGCTTTACGAAGTGCTTTACTTAAGACTATAATCCCAAGGATCATAGTATAAACCATCGTTACCGGACGAATATATTTTTTCGCATCGTCTTCAGAGAACAAAGCTCCCTGTTCAAGTAAACTTAGAACAGCAGCACCCAGTATAGCTCCAATAATTCCCGGTATTAATAAGTTTCTAAAAAGCTTTTTGTTTACGTTACCAAATTTCAAATGAGACAATCCGGAAGCTCCTGTAGTAAAAACTTCAGCCACGTGTATACTAGCACTGGCACCTGCTGTACTTACTCCAATACTAACAAGAAAAGCTGTAGATGTAGCACCATACGCCATCCCTAAAGCTCCATCCACCATTTGAGCAATCAATCCAACAACTAAATATTGAATCAAATCTTTATTGAAGATAGAAACCCAGAAAGATTCTACAGACTCCAATGTTTCCGGTGTCGCAGAAGTGAACAACCAAGTAATTCCAAAAGAGATAATTAAGATAACCGCCAATGAAGCAATCAATAACTTTAATACAGGACTTTTAGTGTTCTCCTTATTTACCTCTTCAATGAGTTGTTCTTGAGCACTCTGCTCAGCAATTTCATTTTCTAGTTCCTCTAGTCTTTTCTTTTCTTCTTCTGACATATACCTATTCTTTATCTTTATTTCTTAAATCTAAATTCACAAACAATGTCCACCATAATAGTTGGGCGGATGTTGCTTGAGTACCTCTAGGCTGCTTACCATACACATATTGATAAGTAGCGGTTAATCTCCAAGTATCATTGAACTGATACCCTAATCCCCCTGCCAAACGATTTTGATCAAAATAATTTTCAATCGTTTTTCCTGCATTAATCATCAATTCATCAGATACAATCAAAAACAACGTATTATCCGTTATCTTTTTGTGATTCAATGCCACATTGCATTGTAATTGATATCCAAAACGCCAAAAGAAATCATACCCGTCTATTAATTCTCCTGACTTAATTTTTTGCTGCCATCTAGCCTCTAGTCTATAGCGATGTCTTATCTCAAATCGATTAAAGTTTTCTCTTATCGTAATAAAATTCCAATATCTATGTTCCGGTCTGAATACATCCTCATAACCATTTATCCACTGTGACGTTGAGAAATAAGCATACCCACCAAACACTTGAACTTTCTTACTCGGTTGATACATCAATCCCGGTCGGAGAAAATATTGTGACACATCTTGAACATATCCCTTGTGCATTCTAAATCCAGCATCAAAATGTATGTACCATTTTTCGGTCAATCGAAATCTAGTATTCAGTTGAGACCATAACTGCTCATCATATTTAACATTTTTATTTTGTGCATGAGTGCTCATCCACAACACACAACCAATACATAAACAGATAAATCTTTTCAAATCAAAATACATCTACTTTCTATCTCAATAATTTGAGAGACAAAAGTAGATGTATTTTTGAATATTCCCTCGATGGAATACAAAATTATTATTTGATAATCATACACTTAGACTTTCATTTCAAAATCATATATGTCAATAACAACTTTACACCATATTATATTTCACATTCTTCACAACCAACCAAAGCAATCCTAGGTAAAATATAGATATATTGAAATTCCAATTCGAGCTACTTTATTTTAGAAGGTATATTTCACAGTAGTACCATAGGTTCTAGGATCACCTAACACCCCTGCATATAAACCATTATTTCCGGCTGCAGGTAGTAATTGTTCAAAGTAGTTTGTGTTAAACAAGTTTCTGCTCCAAACATAGATAGATAAACCTTCTGCTGCTCTGAACCCTAAACGACCGTTTACTAATGAATAACCATCCACATTTAAGTATTTAGAAGGTGAAGGACTAGAAGAGAAGCCTGTTCTAAAGTACGTGTCAAATGCTAAGAAGAAACGACCATCATTTTCTAAGAATCTACCACCGCGACTTAATTCAAAACCTATATTACCGGACCATTTAGAAACACCAGGTAATCTACCACCTGAGATATCTTTGAATGATACAGAAGCACCCGTTTCTTCTAATGGTAAAGGAGCATTAGTGAATTTCACATACTTACCATCTAAGTAAGCAAGACTTGCATTTACAGATAACCATTTTTTAACACGAAGAGACGCATCTACTTCCCCACCAAACACTCTCACTTTTTCAGCATTCGCTAAATAACCTCTGTTCACGCCTAACTCAGGGCTTTGTACGTTGGTTTGATAATTACGAATCTCCGTATCGAATAAGGCAACGTTGAACGTAGCATTCTTAAATGGATTTGTTTTGATACCAAATTCGTATTGGTCTGTATACTCCGGTTTTACTACCGCTAAATCTAACATTGGTTGCCCACCTGAAGTTGGTAATCCGGCAATGTTCACACCTATTGGTTTATATCCATTAGCATAAGTGACGTATGTTTTAACTTTATCACTCCACTTATATGACAATGTTAACTGACCTGAAACGTTCGTATTGTTCTTCTTTGTGCTATATGCTTGAGCTGAATAAACTGTATTCTTAATTGATTTTAATGTAGGATCATTTGTTTGTAAACCACCGAAGGTATCGCGTTGATATTCCACTGACTTCTCATCATAGTTTACTCTAATACCAGGTATCACGTTTAACTTTTTAGTAACAGCCCAATCCGCTTGACCATAAAATGCCGCTGATAATGATTTTAAACTATTAGTAGTTTTAATTCCGTATCCGTCTAATAAGCCAGGCGTAGACCATGCCGCCGTGTTTGTTGTGCTTTGTGAGAATCTCCATTGATCTTGACCCGACAATTCAATTTGTACCGGATTTGATTTCACTTCTTGGCCTATCAAAAACAAACCGGCTGTAGTACTTAACTTTTCAGAAATTTTAGTGTTGTATCTAAATTCTTGTGAATACTGATTATGGAACGAAGTTGCTTGAGATAATTTCAAAGCAGATAAACTTGTAAAATCTCTATCATTAGATGGATCCCAATCCCAATATCTCCAAGCAGTGGTAGATGTTAAGGTACCTTTACCTAATATCCATTCTGCATTTAAAGATAAACCTCCTAATTTATTCCCTGATCTCCATGTTGTATTTTGATCTACTTTACGATCAAAAGGATTGTCTGAAACTATGGTATAATTTAAATCGGAAATAATAGAGTTAAACTGTCTGTATGCTGCACGTTGAGTTTGCACCACCCCGGCAATTACTTGAGCATAACCTTCCGGATTCTGTTGATTATAATCACCCGATAAAGTCAACTTTAATTTATTGGTAGGTGTATATAAGAACTGAAGTCTACCACCTAGGTTATTTAAATCATTGATATATTTACTTGAATACACATTGTAGATAGTACCGTCACGTTGTGTACCTGAAAAGGAAAGTCTAGCCGCTAAACGATCTTTCACTAAAGGACCTGTTACAGATAACTTACCTTGAATGTATCCATAATTACCGTAAGAAGACTCAAACGTTGCCCCCGGCTTAAAGGACGGAGCTTTAGTGGTAATATTGAACGCACCGGATGTGGTGTTTTTACCAAACAAAGTTCCTTGAGGACCACGTAAAACTTCTATTCGATCAATATCTACAAAGTCTAATGTAGCAGCTGCCGGGCGAGCATAATATACACCATCTACATAAAAACCAACCCCCGGATCAATACCATCATTGGTTAAACCAAACGTTGAACCTAAACCACGAATATTAATACCTGTGTTACGTGGATTAGAGGTATACAATTGCACGCTAGGAACCAATTCCTTCACACGATTTACGTTAAACGCTCCCGTTTCTTCCACCTGTGCCCCACCTATAACCGTAACCGGAATAGGTATATCTTGAGGATCTTCTTCTTTACGACGAGAAGTTACAACAACCGCTTGATCATCTACTTCAGTTATTAATGTAACTACTAAGGTAGTAGTCTCCGCATTGACGGTAACCTCCTGCGATTTAAAACCTGTTGACCGAACAAGTAAAACCGCAGGAAAATTACCTGGATATGATATACTAAACTCACCATTGACATTGGTAGTAGTTCCTATGGTAGTATTTTTGACATTCACAACAGCTCCTATGGCAGGTTCCTGAGAATCTGTAACTACCTTTCCTGAAATGGTTTGTTGAGCTGTTGCAACAAAAGGTAGCCCAATAATTAGTGCAATCCAAAGTGTAAAACTTGTTTTCATACGCTCTTCTTTCGTGGTTTTATCATTTCTACATATTCCCTATCTAATTAATAGACTTTGAAACAAGCGAAATGATTGTTTTTGTATTATTTCGTTGTGTTGAGTAGAGATTAAGCTTACTATCTCTACCAATTTGATAGACAAAAGTAGTTATTAAAACGAAAGTAAAAAATGTTTTTACAAAATATTTTTCTGTTTATAATGAAACAATCAAAATATTAAAACATAATATTTCATATTATAGATTAAACACAGAATAAAATTTCAGAATTTAATCACTACACCATATTGGATTATAACTAATCAGTAGAATTGGTTCTTTTAAAAAAAAAGAAGATTATTTTTCAAAAGCCAAAATGGCCAAAACAAAAAAATACAAAATAAGAGGTGAATACTCTACCCTACTATCACACTTCTTCCTTGGAAACCAGTATGATAGATGATGAACATTTAATTATAGGATGCTTTTATGCATCAATTCACGCAAAGTGGTGCCATCTAAAATTTTGACCGTTTCCTCACGTACTTGCCAAAAAAGACTTCTAATTTCACATGTATTTTCGTCAATACACTCATCACATCGCTGATAAGCCAATTTACTGACACAAGGAATGGGTGCCAAAGGACCGTCAATAATTCTTAGCACTGTACCTATATTAATATCTTCCGGAGTTTTACCCAATAGATAGCCGCCGTCTTTGCCTCTTTTACTTTGCAAAATCCCTTGTTTTTTGAGTTCAAGAAGGATTTGTTCTAAAAATTTCTTTGGAATCCCTTCTTCGGCGGAGATTTCTGATATTAATACCACCCCTTTATCTTCGTTTTTACCTAAATATAAAAGTGCCTTTAATGCATATTTAGCTTTCTTTGATAACATAGTCTATACAGAATGATTACAATTCAATATTACGGTTTTATGACAATTAAGACAACTATTATAAAATAAGTACAAATCCGATTTTAAAAATCCATTTATTTTGAGTACTTTTGTCCGGCAAATAAGGAACCTTAATCACTTTATTTGCTATGCTACAAGATGCCTCTAAATTCGCAGGTGAAGCGTTAACATACGACGATGTGCTGTTGATCCCTGCTTACTCTGAAATCCTACCCAGAGATACAGAAACCAAAACTTTTTTAACCCGCAACATCCAATTAAATATTCCGCTTGTATCCGCTGCTATGGATACCGTGACCGAATATGAGATGGCTATTGCTATGGCTCACGAAGGTGGTTTAGGTTTTATCCATAAAAACATGTCCATTGAGAAGCAAGCTGACCAAGTACGTAAAGTAAAACGTTCGGAAAGCGGAATGATCATGGATCCTATTACTCTTCCTGAAACCGCTCTTTTGAAGGATGCGCTTCAAATTATGAAGGAATTCAAAGTAGGTGGTATTCCGGTGGTAGATAAAAACAGTAAACTGATTGGTATCCTAACTAACCGTGATTTAAGATTCCAAAAAAACTTAAACAAACCGGTAACGAAGGTAATGACAACAGACAACCTGATTACCGCACTTGAAGGAATTGATTTGTTAAAAGCAGAAGAAATCCTTCAAAAATACAAAATCGAAAAATTACCAATCACAGATAAACAAGGTCGCTTGAAAGGACTTATCACCTACCGTGATATCCTGAAGAAAAAAGACAGACCTTATGCTTGTAAGGATGAATATGGTCGTTTACGTGCCGGTGCTGCCGTAGGGGTAACACCTGATATGTTAGACCGTATTGAAGCTTTAGTAAAAGCAGGTGTAGATGTAGTGAGTATTGATACAGCTCATGGTCATTCCAAAGGAGTAATATCCGCTTTAAAAGAAGCGAAAAAGAAATTCAAAACGATTGATATCATTGCTGGTAACGTAGCAACAGCAGATGGTGCTAAAGCCTTAGCGGATGCCGGTGCAGATGGGGTAAAAGTAGGAATTGGCCCGGGTTCAATTTGTACTACTCGTATTATCGCAGGTGTAGGTGTTCCTCAATTATATGCCGTATATCAAGCGGCTCAAGCTTTACAGAAAACAAAGGTTCCAGTTATAGCTGACGGTGGTATCCGTTTCTCCGGAGACGTTTGTAAAGCCATTGCAGCAGGTGCTAGCACCGTAATGATTGGTTCTCTAATCGCAGGTACTGAAGAAGCTCCGGGTGAAGTAATTATTTACGAAGGACGTAAATTCAAAACCTACCGAGGTATGGGCTCTTTAGAAGCTATGGAAGATGGATCCAAAGACCGTTATTTCCAAGATGCCGAAGACGATATCAAAAAACTAGTTCCGGAAGGTATTGTAGGTCGCGTTGCCTACAAAGGCAAAACACTTGAAATCATCTATCAATTAATTGGTGGTTTAAAAGCCGGTATGGGATACTGCGGTGCTAAAAACATTGAAGCAATGAAAAAAGCTAAGTTTGTTAAAATAACTGCAGCAGGTGTTAAAGAAAGTCATCCACATGATGTAACTATCACGCGTGAGGCTCCAAATTATAGTAGTAGATAAGCAATCGAATGTCGCTCATAGGATTTAAGCGCATATATTTTTCACTAGCTTTTGTAAGCTGGGCATTACTATTGGTGAATGACATACTTATCATTCACCACTCCGGTAGTACATTTCCTATTATATTCTCTGATATAGCTATGAACGTGTTTATAAGCACGTTCTTCCTATTTACATTCCTAGGGTTTAAGATTGAAATAGGTATGCAACGTACCGGCCAATTGACCGATATGTTGTGGCAAGTGTTTTTATTAGGCGCCGTAACTATACCTATAACCATTGTTATCAAACTGGTAAGTGACTTGTTTTTTGATAATGAGATTACCCACGATCCTCTACTTTCTAATATCTTCAATCATATCAATATTGGTCTTATCACCATTTTCGTGGCCAACAGTTTTTATGTATGGAAGAAAATGATTCTATATCAAAAAAGTAACCGAACCGATGTATTATGGCACATCTTCGAATACTTAGTATTGGGAAGTATTATCAGTAATTTCTTTTCTATTGATTTTACCCAAACTGATTTCTTACTTATCAGTTCTCCTCTTACCGTTTTAGGCATTATGCTCACTTTTAATTTAAAGTGGGTAGCCTTTATGAATTACAAACAAAAGTGGCGTAGCATACTTTTATTAGGTCTTTTAATCATTATCATATTCACGTTCATGGAGCGAATCTATGAACAACATTTTGTTGCACGTCTAATTATTGATTTAGCAGACAATATATTTATCATGGCAGTCATGGGCTTCATTCTTACCAACTGCATGGTCGCGACGTTAGTATTATTGTTTAACCTTCCTACTTCATCTGTATTTGAACAGAAATTCGGTGAAGTAATGTTATTCCAGAAGCTTCATCAATCGCTACAAGTAGGAGATAAAGAAGAAGATGTGTATGACATCCTTCTTGAAAACAGTAAAATCACGGTAATGGCTGATGCCGCATGGTTAGAAATTAGAGATGAAAAAAATGCTTTAAAAGCTTTTTCAAATTTAAGTATTGATGAGTTTGATGTATTTGAAATCAAAAAAGCCTTAAGAAAAAACCAATTAAATATTATTTCTGATCCTCAATACATCAAAAATATTCACGATTATCCTCACACTGAAAAAATAAAACACCTTTCCTTTAAATCTTTATTAATGATTCCTCTATCCTCTAACAATCAAACGTTAGGGACTCTTGTTCTTGCTAAGAACATTCAGGATGGGTTTGATAAAGAAATGGTGGACATTATTTTCACCTTTGTAAGTCAAGCTTCTATTGCTATTAAAAACTTCCGCTTAATGGATGAAGCCATTCAAACGGAACGCTATAAAGAGGAAATTAAAATTGCGAAAGATGTACAAAAGAGTTTAATACCTTCTGATTTACAAATAAATTCTACCGTTCAAATCACCGCCTTTTCCAAAGGAGCGGATGATGTAGGAGGTGATTATTATGATGTATTCGCTCTTTCCGAACATCGATTTGTAGTGGTTATAGGTGACGTATCCGGCCATGGAACGAGTGCTGCATTTAACATGGCACAAATGAAAGGTGTATTCCATTCATTAGTTGGAATGGATTTATCGGCTGAAAAATTCATGGAATATGCCAATGACGCTCTTTCCAGATGCCTAGACAAGAAAATTTTCATCACCCTCAGTTATTTTATCATTGATACCGATATTCATAAAATTGAATATGCGCGTGCCGGACATTGTCCTGCGTTATTATTAAAAAATCAGGATACTACCATTGAAACCCTTGATGGTAAAGGGATGGGGTTAGGTTTAACACGTAATATAAACTACGCTAAGTTTATTCAAAAATATGAATCAACCTACGCAGCCGGTGACATGTTAGTGTTATATACTGATGGGTTGATTGAAGCTCATAGTCCTACTCGCTTAGAATATGGCTATGATCGCTTAAAACAAGTCATCATAGACCACAAAGAGGCTAGCGCAAAGGCTATGAATGAGGCTATTATAGAAGATGTCCAAATATTTATAGGCTCAACACAATTCGAAGACGATTGTACATTATTAGTCTTACGTTTTGTATAAAATATTTCAAACTTTATTTACATTATATCGTAAAAACAACTTACTTATGCAAATAACCACCTCTCAAGAACAGGAGTTTTATGTGTTAGCCATCGAAGGTGATTTAGATGCCAGTTCTAGTATTCAATTAGACACGGCCATTGCGGAGGCTAAAGAGAAAGGTGAAAAGAAAATTATTGTTGATTGTACAGAGTTACAATATATCTCTTCTGCAGGATTAGGAGTTTTTATGTCTTACATCCAAGATTTTCAAGCAGAAGGAATCAACATGGTTCTCTGTCACATGAGTGAAAAAGTAAAACAAGTCTTTTCTATTTTGGGATTAGACGAATTAATTAGAATCGTAACTACTAAAGAAGAAGCGAAATCGTTATTAGCTTAATGGCATACAAATTTACCATAGAACGTAATACCCAAAATCTGAAGGCGGTGCGCGACTTTGTCACACAGAGTCTGCTTGCTATGTCTGTTCCGGATAAGGATATTAATATGATGGTACTTGCAGTAGATGAGGTATGTGCAAATCGCATGTTACACTCTCCTACTCGAGTAATGCCCAATGCTATTGAGTTAGAAATTAAAAAAGAACGTGAAGATATCACTTTTGTCATTCGTGATACGGGTGACTTATATGACATCAACACGCATGCAGAGCCTGATTTAAAACAACTTATTGCTGAAAAAAGAAAAGGGGGAATAGGGCTTATGTTGGTAAAAAAGATCATGGATACCATTGAGATTTCCAGATCAGAGCCTTACACCGTACTTTTAATGCACAAAAGGCTGAATCTAGCCTAAGTAATTTTTTTACCGGCAAAAAAATCATTATTTTGTACTGTTTATACCAAGCCCATAGAGCCTATCGTTCTCTCTAGGTTGTGGTCTATTTTATTTAACTTAATTCAGAAAGAATAATACCGTTTATGTTTTCCATTCGTTCGAAAAGAATGCTTTCGTTTACTATGGCTACGTTCATAGTTTTGGGTTGTGCTTCCGAGAAAAAATCTACTTCAAAAACAACTACTGAACCTATCATAGCAACTGTTGGTGATGAAAAAATTCCAACTCAAGAATTTAAATATGTATATGATAAAACAAACGGAAAAAATCCGGATGCCTATACAAAAGAAAGCATAGAAGATTACATGGACTTATATCTAAAGTTCAAACTAAAAGTACATGCAGCTAAAGAACTAGGGATGGATACTTCTGCAGGATTCAAACAAGAATTCGAAGGATTCAGAAAACAACTTGCTGCTCCTTACCTAGTAGAAAAGAAAGTGACCGACATGATGATTCAACAAGCATACGATCGTATGAAAGAAGAGATTCGTGCTTCGCATATTCTAATCATGTGCTCTCCTACTGCAGACCCTAAAGATACTTTGATTGCGTATAACAAAATCAAATCTATACGTGACAAAGCTGTAAAAGGTGATGACTTTGGTGTTTTAGCATTTCAGAATAGCGAAGATCCATCCGCCAAAACCAATCGTGGAGACTTAGGATATTTCACTTCTCTACGTATGGTTTATGAATTTGAAAACGCAGCATACAATACGCCAGTAGGTCAAACCTCCGGTATCTTCAGAACAAAGTTTGGATATCATATTCTAAAAGTAGTAGATCGTAGACCATCACAAGGTCAAGTACATGCGGCACATATCATGGTTCGATACAACCAAGGAATGAACCCGGAAGATTCTATTGTAGCAAAGAATAAAATTGATGAGATCTATCAAAATTTAAAATCAGGTGAAGACTGGAACACCTTATGTATGGAGTTTTCTGAAGATCCTAACACCCGTTTAAAAGGTGGAGAGTTAAACTGGTTCACCACAGGAAGATTAAATAGCCCTGCTTTCGAAGAGGCTGCTTTTAAATTAAAAAACAACGGTGATTATAGTGCACCTGTTCAAACTGCCTATGGTTGGCATATCATTAAACTATTAGATCGTAAACCACTAGGATCTTTTGAAGAACTGGAACCTAGTCTACGTGCTAAAGTAACAAAGGATTCTCGTTCAGAAATGAATCGTAGAATGCTAATCGATCGATTGAAAAAAGAAAACAACTTTAATGAAAATACTAAGGCTTATCAATATGCTTCAAGTAAAGTTGACTCTAGTATTCTTTTAGCTAATTGGACTTATACTCCTAACGAGAAGAATAATTTAGACTTATTCACTATTCAAAATCAAAAGTATTCTGTACAAAATTTCTTCGACTTTGTACGTGAACGCCAACAACCACAAAACACAATCTCTCCTAACGCCTACTTCTCTAACTTGTACAAACAATATGTAGATGAATCAGTAGTCGCTTATGAAGAATCACATTTAGCGGACAAGTATTTAGACTACCGTATGCTTTATCGTGAATACTACGAAGGGATTTTACTATTCCAAATCATGGAAGATAATGTATGGCAAAAAGCTATTCTTGACACGGCAGGGTTAAGACAACATTACCTGCGCACTTCTTCTAAATACCAATGGAATGAAAGAGCGCATACCTATATATTTAATGCAGCCGACAAAACCACGATTGAAAACATTAAAAAAGATTTCGCTCTTTCAAAGTATCCGGTAACAGATTACTCTTTTGAAAAAATCGCATTCGACAAAAACAAAGCTAACCTAAGTACTACTTCAAAAAGTCAATTAACTAAGTTAATTGTATTAATGGCAAGAGATACAGCTTACAGTGCAGAAATTAAAATCAGCAGAGAGTTTGGTGAAACCGAAAGTGTATTCAAAGCGCGTAAAGATTCTATTGAACACTTTATTAACACCAATAAACTAAAAAACAATCGCATCACTATTGTCGATGCAGGTGTACAACCTAAACGCAAAGTTGAGGCACAGAAACAAGCTGATCGTTATGCTGAAGTAACGTTATATACTTCTTCTAAAAAATATTTAGAGACAAAATACAACAAAAACTCTTCCTTGACACTTCAAGTTCAAGAAGGTTTGTATCAGCAAAAAGACAATGACATATTTAACCAAGCGACTTTCGCCAAGGGTAATTATGAATTTGAAAAAAATGGAAGATTCTATTATGTTGTTATTGATAGAATCGAGCCTGCTAGAAGTAAATATTTTGATGAGTGTAAAGGCTTAGTGATTTCTGATTATCAGAATTACCTAGAATCTGAATGGTTAAAAGAGTTAAAAGCCAAATACCCAACAACAGTTAATCAATCTGAAATTGATCAATTAATAAAACAATAATTAAATGTCTGCCACACGACGTCATACGATTAAGTTAATATCATTAGCACTATATATTATTTTCTTTAGTAATATATCTACTACTTCCGCTCAGGTAGTAGATAAGATTGTTGCTAAGGTAGATAATCATATTATATTAAAATCAGAGCTTGAAATTGCGTACCTACAATTCCTACGAAGCCCGGAAGCTCAAATGCTACCGGATAAATCCGCACTAAAATGTCGCGTATTGGAATCTTTAATAATCAACAAAATGATGCTAGCAAAGGCATCTATGGACTCTGTTTATGTCGATAGAGAAGTAGTGAATGACGAACTTGACCGTCGTATGAGTTACTTCATTTCACAATTCGGTTCAGTAGAAAAACTGGAGCGTTATTACGACAAATCGATTGACCAGTTAAAACAAGAGTTATATACTCAAATTAGAGACCAGTTGATTGTTCAAAAAATGCAACAACAAATTACCAGCTCTATAAAGATTACTCCGGGCGAGGTTGAAAAATTCTACAAAAGCATTCCTAAGGACTCTCTACCATATTTTTCTTCTACCGTTGAAGTTGGACAAATAGTTCGTTATGCAGAACTCAATAGAAACGACAAACTTGCTTATAAAAGAAAAGCAGAGGAGATACGCCAAAAAATTATTGCAGGTGAAGATTTTTGTCGCTTAGCCAAAACATATTCAGATGACCCTGTATCCGCAAAAAACTGTGGTGAAATTGGTTTCTTTAAAAAAGGTGAATTAGTACCCGAATACGAATCGGTGGCTTTACGTTTGAAGCCGGGTGAAACATCCGAAGTCATAGAAAGTCAATTTGGTTTCCATATTCTTCAATTAATAGAGAGAAGGGGAAATGAGTTTAACACACGTCATATCTTAATAAGACCAGCCACTTCAGGTAAGGATTTAAATTACCCAACTCAAATATTAGATTCAGTTAGAAACCTAATTTTAATTGATACAATATCCTTTTCTAAAGCTGCTAAAAACTATAGTGCGGATAAAGCTACCATCTATACAGGTGGTTTTTTCACCGATCGCGAAACAGGTAGCTCTCAACTACAAATGGAAGATATGGACCCCGATGTATTCATGATAATTGATACAATGAAAGTAGGTACCATATCCCCTCCTATTCCTTTCAAAACAGAAGACGGGCAAGATGCAGTCCGTATCGTTTATCTTAAATCTAAAATCCCTGCGCACCAAGCCAATTTGAAGGATGATTATCAACGTATTCAAAATGCCGCATTAGATCAAAAGAAACAAGGTGCTATAGATAAATGGTTTGATAAAACTAAAGGTTTAGTATATATTGATATTGATAACGAGTATAAAGACTGCGAAATTTTAATCACACAATGAGTACTATAGGACAAAATGAAGTAAGCATTGCCAATCAGTTACACAGTGACTACAAAGCTTTACACGCGGAAATTTCAAAAGTAATTGTAGGGCAAGATGAAGTTGTTCGTCAAACTTTGATGGCTATTTTTTGCCAAGGGCATTGTTTACTAGTAGGTGTGCCGGGGTTAGCAAAAACATTATTGATTAACACGATAGCTACCACATTAGATTTATCTTTCAAGCGAATTCAGTTTACTCCTGATTTAATGCCTTCAGATATTTTAGGTTCTGATAGCTTAGATGAAAACAGAAAGATTCAATTTATTCCGGGACCTATCTTCGCTAATATCGTTTTAGCGGATGAGATTAATAGAACACCTCCTAAAACACAATCTGCTTTATTAGAAGCAATGCAGGAGTATTCAGTAACTGTAGGTGGGAAACGCTTCAATCTAGAGAAACCGTTTTTTGTACTAGCTACACAAAACCCAATAGAACAAGAAGGTACTTATCCTCTTCCGGAAGCCCAGTTAGATCGTTTTATGTTTAATCTAATTGTAGATTACCCTTCATACAATGATGAAGTAAGCATTGTTAAAAACACAACTTCTGACATTAAACCTACATTGTCGGCCGTATTAGATGCCCAAAAAATAAAAGCATATCAGGAACTAGTTAGAAAAGTACCGGTAACAGATAATGTAGTGGAGTATGCTGTTAAGTTAGTTCACAAAACACGTAAGGATGGTAGTTTTGCCACTGATATTACAAAGAAATATATAGATTGGGGTGCAGGCCCTCGTGCTTCTCAAAATTTAATTCTGGCCGCTAAATGTCATGCATTGTTAGCAGGAAAGTATTCACCGGATATTGAAGATGTGCAAGCTATCGCTTTACCTGTTTTAAGACATCGTATTGTTCGAAACTTTAAAGCAGAGGCTGAAGGAATGACAACCGATAAAATTATTAAACAATTACTTTAATCAAATGGTCTGGAAACAGACCATTTTTATTTATCATGGCATTAGAAATCGAAAGAAAATTTTTAGTTCAAACAGAACTTTGGGATGCTGTAAACAAACCCAAACCTTCCTATTTAAAACAAGGTTATTTAATTTCTGATGATGTTAAAACTGTTCGAGTTCGAATTGCTGACGATAAAGCTTACATCACAATAAAAAGCAAAAGTACTCCTAATGGCTTCTCTCGTCATGAATTTGAATATTTAATTCCTGTAGATGAAGCTCAATATATGTTAGAACATCTATCAGGGGATACAATAGAAAAACATCGATATAAAATAAATATAGATGGAAACATCTGGGAAGTAGATGTGTTTTCAGGAGATAATGAAGGGCTTATTGTAGCAGAAATTGAATTGAAAAGTGAAGAACAAACGTTCACTATTCCATCATGGGCAAGTAAGGAAGTAACCGGAGAGGTAAAATACTATAACAGTAAATTAGGTAACCATCCTTTTAAAAAGTGGTAATTAATTCTTTTTTAAACGAGCCCAATAAAATCCATCGCCACCTTGAGAAGGTAAGATAAGCTCTTCTTTTTCTAAAGTGTAATTCGGATTGTTTTGTATAAACAGTTGAACTTGATTAGAGTTTTCATCTGCAAAAATACTACAAGTAGCATACACTACCGTGCCTCCTTTTTTTAGCATACCTGTATATTCATGCAAAATTTTATGCTGGATTGATTTTAACGATTCGATTTTCTCCGGAGACAACTTCCATTTATCATCCGGTTTCCTTCTTAATACACCTAATCCACTACACGGTACATCTAATAATAAAAAATCAGCCTTCTCTTTATATTTTATTAAAGTACTCGCATCTATTAATAATGTTTTGACACGATGAGCACCGGCACGAATAGCTCGCTTATTTAACTCTTCCAACTTCTTCTTTTCTACATCCATGGAAAGGATATCAGCTTTATTATTCGTAAGCGCGGCTAATTGTAATGTTTTCCCACCGGCACCGGCACATGCATCTATGATAAAACTATTATTTCTCACACCAAGTGCTTCGCCTATTTTTTGAGAACCTATATCTTGAATTTCAAACCACCCCTCTTTAAATGCAACTGTATTTGTTAAAACTGAGCGTTGCTTAACCTGCAATGTTAGTGGGGATATAAATTCTGTTTCTATATTTTCTTTCAACAACTGCTGTTGTAGCTTTTCAGATGTACACTTTAACGTATTTACACGTATATAGACATTCGCTTCTTCATTCATTGAGTGAATTTCTTTACTCCATGCATCAGAAAAATACGACTCGCCTTTGCTATCCAACCAATCAGGTATACTTTCTCTGATTTTAAGAACCTGAGATGCCTCTTCTATTCTTTGATTGATTACTTCTCCTTCAATTGGTAATTCAATTTCTAAAAATGGCGCGTTCAACTTCCAGTATATTTCTGTACATAATCTTATCGTTTCTGTATTGAAAATATCTTTACCGGATAGATATTGATAATATCTTTTATATCGAACAATATCATAAATACTTTTGGCTATAAACTTGCGGTCTCTACTTCCCCATTTAGGATTGCTTTGCAGTGTTTTTTTAACAACATCATCTGCATAGTAATTATCGAGGAATATATATTCAAGGCTTCGCTGTACAGCTTCTGCCATATTTTGAGAAACCTTAGGCATGATGTAAAATAAAATAAGCGGCTAATAGCAATAAACAACCATCCCAACTTAACATAGATTGAAGATAAGTAAATACATGTCTTGTACGTAGAATCAAAAATAAACACATTCCAACTACTACAATCCATAGATATTGATAAATACTTTGTGCATTCCAAAATGAAGACACAATCATGATACCTATCACTATATAATATACATTAACCCATAACCTACGACCTAAGAAATCAGCCCAGCCTTTATCCCTTGTACTATCTAAAATATTACTATCCCTTAACTCAAATAACATGACTATAGAAAATATAAATACAAAGGATATGATAGTAAACCCGATGTGATACGATTGTGTTATCACCTGAGGTATACCAACTGTATAATACAACCAGGACGCACTCAATAAAAATGGCTTTGTCCACTGCCATACTTTAGAATAATTTGTTTGAAGAGTATATCTTTCATAAATCATTATACTTAGCGCCGGAATGCTTATATACCAAAACACATTTACATGTATATAGTGATACAATAACATACTTCCTAAAATAGCTGCTAATGCAGTAATGAAGATTAAATTATACTTTCGATACTTAATAAATATTTTCAATTGCGGATGCACTACTCCTTTAGAATAAGACACCAACGAATGGATATTATAAACAGTTATAACACCTAAAAAAACAATACCTACATATGTCCAATCTACTGTTAAATGCAGGGCATAAAACACACTCGCTGTTAATACCGAAGCAACAGCCGCTAACCACACATGAGAATATATTAACCAACGCATCATAGTTCTAATAAAAAAAGCGCTCCTATTAAGGGAGCGCTTTTGAAAAAGTATACTTTAGTCAAATTAGTTGTTCAACGCTTCCGCACCGCCCACGATTTCTAAGATTTCCTTAGTAATTGCAGCTTGACGTGATCTGTTGTATGTCAATTTAAGTTCTTTCAACAACTCCTTAGCATTATCAGTTGCTTTGTCCATAGCAGACATACGTGCTGCATGTTCAGAAGCATTTGATTCTAGTAAGTATTTATAGAACGCAATCTTCAATGATTTTGGTATTAACTCCTGAACGATTTCTGCTTTAGAAGGCTCGAAGATATAATCAACAGATGTTGTTTGTTCTTCAGAAGTTTCAGAAGCTTGTATTGGTAAAAACTGAACCGTTCTTGTAATTTGTGTTACAACGTTTTTGAATTCGTTAAACAACACTTCAACACGGTCATATTTACCTTCCACAAAACCATTCATAATCAATTCAGCCAATGGTTTTACGTTATCAAATTTCAGTTCATGGAATAATGACATGTAATCTGAATTTACTTTGTAACGCTTGCCAAAGAACTCTGCACCTTTTTTCCCAATACAGATAAAATCTACGTTACCTGCTGCGAATTGAGATGCGTATTTATCTTGCAACAATGCATTTGTCGCTTTGATAATATTATTATTGAATGCGCCTGCTAATCCTCTATCAGAAGTAATAACAACTAACAATACTCTGTTAACGTTTCTTTCTTCTGCATACACAGAATTGCTATTCTCATCTAATGATGCTGAAATATTTTGAAGTATTCCATTCAATTTATCAGCATAAGGACGAATCTTTAAAGCTAAATCCTGTGCACGTCTCAACTTTGCAGCCGAAACCATTTTCATAGCTTTCGTAATCTGCTGTGTTGAATTAACGGACGTTATTCTATTTCGAACCTCTTTTAAGCTCGGCATAATTAGTTGTATTTAGGAGCGATTTCTTTAGCAACTTTCTTCAACACTTCAGTTACTGAATCATCAATCTTACCAGATTTAATGTCTTTCAAAGTGTCTTTGTGAGAAGCTTTCAATGTAGTTAAGAATTCTTTTTCAAATTCTCTTACTTTACCTACCGCTACGTTATCAATAGCACCCATTGTAGAAACATAAATTGTTGCTACTTGCTCTTCTACCGTTACCGGAGAGAATGGAGCTTGTTTTAATATTTCTAAGTTACGACGACCTCTTTCGATAGTCAATTTAGTAGAAGCATCTAAGTCAGAACCGAATTTAGCAAATGCTTCTAATTCGCGGAACTGAGCTTGATCTAACTTCAACGTACCAGCAACTTTCTTCATTGATTTAATCTGAGCTGAACCACCAACACGAGATACAGAGATACCTACGTTAATCGCAGGACGTACACCGGAGTTGAATAAGTTAGACTCTAAGAAAATCTGACCATCCGTAATAGAGATTACGTTAGTTGGGATATAAGCAGAAACGTCACCAGCTTGAGTTTCAATGATTGGAAGAGCAGTTAATGATCCGCCACCTTTCACTTTACCTTTTAAACACTCAGGTAAATCGTTCATGTTAGCTGCGATAGAATCAGATTTGTTGATTTTTGCAGCACGCTCTAATAAACGGCTATGTAAATAGAATACGTCACCAGGGTAAGCTTCACGTCCCGGAGGTCTTCTTAATAATAAAGACACTTCACGGTAAGCAACCGCTTGTTTTGACAAATCATCATACACTACTAATGCAGGACGACCGGTATCACGGAAGTACTCACCAATAGCAGCACCTGTAAATGGAGCGAAGAACTGCATTGGAGCAGGATCAGCAGCAGTAGCAGCAACTACTACAGTATATTGCATAGCACCATATCTCTCTAATGTATTTACAGTCGCAGCAACCGTAGATGCTTTTTGACCACAAGCTACATAGATACAGAATACAGGCTCGCCTCTATCGAAGAATTCTTTTTGATTGATAATAGTATCTAATGCAACAGTTGACTTACCAGTTTGGCGGTCACCGATGATTAATTCACGTTGACCACGACCGATTGGAATCATCGAGTCAATCGCTTTAATACCTGTTTGTAATGGCTCGTTTACCGGCTGACGGAAAATAACCCCAGGAGCTTTACGCTCTAATGGCATAGGGTATAATTCACCACCGATAGGACCTTTACCATCAATTGGGTGTCCTAATGTATTAACTACACGACCTACCATCGCTTCACCTACGTTAACGAAAGCAATTTGGTCAGTACGTTTTACAGTTGAACCTTCTTTAATTTGGCTATAGTCACCTAATAATACGGCACCTACGTTATCTTCTTCTAGGTTCAAAACCATTCCGGTTAAACCACCTTCAAACTCTAATAACTCACCTGATTGTGCTTTAGTCAAGCCAAAGATACGAGCAACCCCGTCCCCTACTTGTAGTACAGTCCCAACTTCTTCCAGTTGAGCATCGGTAAGTGTGTTGGATAACTGCTGCTTTAATATCGCAGAAACCTCATCCGGTCTAACGTCTAACATATATTAATACTTAGGTATGTATGAATGATCTAATAAATTCTGTTTTAATTTCGAAAGTTTTGACTTGATTGATTGGTCTACTTGTTTGTCTCCAATCTTCAATACAAATCCGCCAATGATAGACTCATTGATTGTTTCTGTCAATTCTACTTTCTTACCACCTTTACCTACGATAGCGATAAAGTTGTCTCTTTGAGCATCTGTCAAAGGGGATACGGTGATTACCTCAGCCTTAACGATACCAGCTTTCTCATGATATTGAGCAATAAACTCTGCAGCAATATCTTTTATGATAGCTTCTCTTTTCTTACGAGCTACTAATACCAACAATCGCAGCGTTACATCTTGAACTTTTCCGCTGAATAATTGAGTTAGTATATTCTCTTTTTTCTTTTCAGAAACGATAGGATTATGCATCACAGAAACCAATACCGGTTCTGATTTACATACCTTATAGATACCTTTCATATCAATATAAACCTGCTCTAATAAATTCATATCAGATGCTAGGTCTATTAATGACTTGGCGTATCGGGCCGCTACTCTTTCCTCTTTCATAAATTAGGTAAACGAGATTAGTTAACGTTTACTTCTTTCATATACTCATTCACTAACTGACGTTGTGCGTCTTGGTTAGCTAACTCTTTCTTTAATATTTTCTCAGCAATATCTAATGCTAATGAAGCCGACTGATTTTTGATTTCAGCAAGTGCTGCATTTTTCTCTGTTTGAATTGCTTTTCTAGCATCTTCAATCATACGAGTAGCTTCTGAAGTTGCTTTTGTTTTTGCCTCTTCAATTAATGCTGTAGCATGTTGGTGAGCATCTTTTAAAACTTTATCGCGTTCTAATTTTGCTTCTTGTAATAAAGCTTCGTTAGAAGACTTTAAGCTTTCCATTTCTTTCTTTGCTTGCTCAGCAGCTTCCAAAGCAGCAGTGATAGACTGTTCTCTTTCTTTGATACCGCTCATGATAGGTCCCCAAGCAAACTTGGATAACAAGAACAATACGATTAAGAACAATACTGTTTGCCAAAAGAACAAACCAAATGCCGGGGTGATTAGACTTAAGAAAACCATGATATATATTTTATCTTAATTAATTTCTTTGTTAAAGGTAAATGTATTCTTTCACCTAATGCGAAAGAATACATTTGAGGGATAGTCTTATTTTAAAGCTACTAAAAGACAAACTACTACACCGAATAAAGCAACACCTTCGATGAAGGCAGATGCGATAAGCATAGCTGTTTGGATTTTACCGCTTTCAGAAGGTTGACGTGCGATAGATTCTACCGCGCTACCACCGATACGACCAATACCAAGACCTGCGCCTAATGCAGCAATTCCTGCTCCGATGCTCGCACCTAATAGAGCTGTTCCCATTTCAGCAATTAACATGTTTAACATAGTATATAGAAATTAAAGTATACAAATTGAATTAATGTCCGTGATCGTGATCTGCATGATGACCGTGATCTTCAATAGCAGAACCAAAATACATGGCAGACAATAGGGTAAAGATATAAGCTTGTACTATAGCCACAAATAATTCCATGAAACTCATGAAAATACCGAACGCCACAGATACAGGAGAGACATAAATACTTTGGAATATAAATATCAAACTCAAGAAACTTAAGATGATAATGTGACCTGCAGTGATGTTAGCAAATAAACGAATCATCAAAGAGAACGGCTTGGTGAATACACCTACAAGTTCAATCGGCACAATGATAATTAACATAATTGGAGGTACACCCGGAGTAGCAAAGATGTGTTTCCAATAGTATTTGTTAGCGGAGAAGGATGTAATAAGGAAAGTAATCAATGCTAGACACAAAGTAACTGCAATGTTACCTGTTAGGTTAGCGCCACCAGGCATTAAGCCTAATAAGTTGTTAAACCAAATAAAGAAAAACACAGTTAATAAGTATGGCATGTATTTTTCATACTTCTCACCAATCATGTTTTTACCTATATCATCACGAATGAAAACAATGATAGGTTCAAAGAAAGATTGAATTCCAGTTGGCGCTTTCCCTTTATTAGTTTCGTATCCTTTAGCTACTTTAAAGAACACTAATAACAATATAACTACACTTAAAATTAATGAAGCGATGTTTTTAGTAATAGAGAAATCATAAACATGAATTGACTCATCTATATTTCCAGCAGCATCAACTGCTACAATATGCTCATGAATATTTTTGTAACCATTATAAGCTACTTCACCGTGCTCAAATTTAGAGGATGAAAAAACAGATAAACCTTTTCCTGAAGAGTAAACAATTACCGGTAATGGTAACGTTGCATGAAAATGTCCAATATCGAAGAAATGCCAATCATGCGCATCTTGAATGTGATGCATGATTAATTCGCCAGGATTGAATGCTTCTAACGTATCTTCTACTTCTACAGCGTGCTGTACGACTTCTTCTTCAGAAGAAGCTATCCCCGCAAATGACAATGCGGTGAACACGATTGCTAATACTATTTTATTGATTTTTGAGCCCATCTTTTCCAGAATCGGGGCGCAAGTTACGTATTAAGTGATAAATTTCAAATGAAGTATACAGTATGTATATAACAAAAAAATTCAACACGTAAGTTACACGTCCATCTTGTAACAAGATAGCACTTAAAACAATGAAAAACAAGGATATAAAAAATCTAATCCCCATGGAAACGAAGTAATACATATGAAAATCTTCCCTATTTTTCACCCCAATTTGGGCTACAAAATGAGCTATCAATGAAATAAGTACAAAAAATCCTAGAATAACCCAATAAATATCCGATACCCATTCTGATTTATAGTAAGAAAATACCTGAATTAACCCAAAGACAAACAAGGTGAACCCTAAAAATTCAACCCAAAATCTATTTTTTTGCATCTTCTTCTATTTTTTGATCTCTTATAGCATCTGCTATTAATTTTACCATACTTCCTACAACCCCAAACACTAGGCCTATAGCCATCCACAAGTGTCCGGTGCCATTTCCGATTTTAGAATCAACCCACCAACCGATGGCTCCAAAAGCTAATATGGTTCCAATCATTTGAAACCCCATAGATGTGTATTTCAGGTAAGAGGAGGTAGGACTTTTCATGTTTCAAAAGTACTTAATATTTCCAATTTAATAATAAGATACTTTTTGATATTTCAAGTCGTTAATTATGCACCATACACCAGAATCTAAAGTTAGAATATGCGACTTTTTTTTATCTTTGAAAGAATGTTTTATACCCTCCATAGTAAATATCGCAACCGTTTTTTGTCCTTACTTTGCTGTGGGCTCACTTTGCTCCTTTTTGCTCGTTGTTCTCAAGAAAGTAATTCTGTTATTGCTCGTGGATACCATAACTTAACAGCTCGCGATAATGCCTTCTTTTTAGCTCGCGAACGTATGAAAGAAGTGGAAGCTAAAGTTTATGAACAGCGTTCGGATGACTACAACTCTATACTACATCCTTTAGCAGTCTATGACACCGTTAAAACGAAAGGATTAAATAGTAATACGGACGATATTATTAAGAAAGCATCTATGCCCATTCGAAAACATAAGAACAGTAAATATGTTGACGATAGCTATATGCTTGTAGGTAGATGCAGAATGTATAGAGGTGAATTCAAATTAGGGCTAGAAACATTTAAATTTGTAAATACTACTTCTGATGAAGATGACACTCGACATGAAGCGTTAATTCATTTAATGCGTGCTTATATGGCTTCTGATCAATGGGAGAATGCAGAAGTAGTAATGAAAGAATTAGATAAAGACACATTACACCCGACTAAAACGCTTCCCTTTTATAACATCACTAAAGCGGAATACTTATGGAAGTATGAACGTTATGATGAAATGCTTCCACTATTAGTTGAGGCTGCTCCTCATTTAAAGCCAAGAGATTTAAAGTCGAGGATTTATTTTATCACCGGACAGTTGTATCAACAATCAAATCAAAAGGAAGAAGCTTATAAAGCGTATAAGAAAACTACAAAATTATTCCCTCCCTATGAATTACTTTTTTACTCTAAGTTATACATGGCGCAATGTAGTGATGCCAGCTCATCCAAGGACTACGACAAACAAATTAAATACTTTAATAAACTCTTAACAGATTTAAAAAATACAGAGTATAAAGATAAAATCTATTATGAAATGGGATTGTTTGAATACAATCTAGGTCACCAAAAAGAAGCGATTAACTATTACAAAAAATCTACGCAGGTAAGTAAAGGTGGAGCTCAGAAAAGTTTGTCTTTTTTAAAACTAGCAGAAATACATTACGACGAACTGGAAGATTATGTAAATGCTCAAGCATATTACGATTCATGTAACACTCTTTTTAACAAAAAAGATAAACGATACCCACTTATTGAAAAACGTACAAAAGTATTAGATGAATTCGTAAAGCATTACAATGTTTACAAAAGAGAAGATAGTTTGTTACGAGTATCTGAAATGGACTCTGCTTCCTATCGCCGACTAATAGACACTTTAGTAGCTCGCGAGCAAGCTGAATATATGCGCAAACAAATCGAGGCTCGTAAGTTGGCTAAGAAACAAGATGAAATAGTATTCAACCCTGATAAATTTGCAAATCTAGACCCGAATAACGCAAACCCTAGTTGGTATTTCAGTAATCCTACAGCTATCAAAAATGGTATATCTGAATTTGAACGTAGATGGGGTAAACGAAAACTGGAAGACCATTGGCGAAGAGCGAAAAAGGAAATCATAATTGATAATAACACAAAAGACTCTACCGGAAAACCTATTGTGAATACCTCTTCCAAAGATGATATTCCCCCACTTGTTGTGGACAGAAGTAAATACGATAAAGATGTTCCTTTTTTACCCGCGCAAAAAGACAGCTCTTTAAAGCGAATGGAAATTGCGCTCTATCATATAGGCTCTATATACAACCACAAACTAGACGAACCTACAAGAGCATTGAAGACCTACGATATTTTCTTGAAGAGATTCCCTGAATCTGACTACGAAGCAGAAGTGCTTTATAACATGTATTTAATCTGCAAAGAGAATAACAAACCGGAGATTGAAATTTATAAAAATAGGATTCTGAATGAACATCCCAATTCTATTTATGCCAAACTCATTAGAAACCCTAACTATTTTCGAGATAATAAAATTGCCAATGCTGCTGCAGAAAAAGAGTATGAACAAGTATATGGTTTATATAAATCAGGAAGCTATTCCACCTCCGATTCTCTAGCCTCTATACTATTGGTTAAATATCCTGAAAGTTCTATCGAAGATAAATTAGAGTATTTAAAATTGCTTTGTGAATTAAAATCTAAAGGACCGAACGAAGCTCTAATAGCAAAAATAGACGACTTTATGGATAAGTATAAAGACTCTGATTTAATTGCAAATGCTAAAGGACTAAAAACTTCGATTCAAAAGTCCCTGCCGAAACCCCCAAACAATAAAAGTTCCGATACCGACACTCCATAAATCTAATGAAAAGACTATATACGATTTGTGTGTATTCCATGTGGATCCTGTTTATTATAGGTTCACTCTTCTGTTACTTTTGGTTTAACATGGTTTCTCAAAATCACAATGGGTGGTTTGGAGCTATGCCTGAAACTGAACGTTTGGAAAACCCTAAAAATGTTTTAGCCTCTGAATTATACTCCGCTGATGGAGTACTTCTAGGTAAGTATTTTAGAGAAAACAGAACACGTGTAGCACTTAAGGATATTTCTCCCAATTTAACACATGCTTTATTAGCCACCGAAGATGTTCGATATTACGAACATGCCGGTATCGATTTCATGGGTTCTATAGCCATATTATGGTATATGGTAAAAGGAGACAAAAGAGGGTCAAGTACCATCACTCAACAGCTTGCAAAAAACTTATTCAATACACGTTCATCTAAATACGATGGAGAATGGTCAAAGAAAAATAGTAAGCTACGCTTAGCTATTAATAAAACAAAAGAATGGATCATGGCCATTGAGTTGGAAAAATCTTATACCAAAGATGAAATCATGACCATGTACCTAAATACGGTAGATTTTGGAAGTAATGCCTTTGGTATTAAAACGGCAGCTCAAACATTTTTTTCTACTACTCAAGATTCACTAACCATTAATCAGTCTGCGATGTTAGTAGGGTTGCTAAAGGCACCTACTGCCTACTCTCCTATTTTAAATCCGGACAATGCTTTACTAAGACGAAACACTGTCTTAGAGCAAATGAATAAATACAATTACATCTCAGATGATAGTTTAGAATTATTGTCCAAACAACCCATTGGATTGAAATACGAAGTTGAAAATCACAATAAGGGTTCTGCTACTTACTTTAGAAGTTATATCACAGACTATCTGATAAAGTGGTGTAGAGATCACGATATTGATTTATATAATGATGGTATAAAAATTTACACCACCATTGATTCTAAACTTCAAAAACATGCTGAAGCTGCCATGCAAGAGCATATGAAGTTCTTGCAAAATAAATTTTTCAAGTTCTGGAATGGCCGAACACCATGGCGTGATGAACAAATGAAAGAAATTCCCGGCTTCATTGAATCTGCAGCTAAAAAATCAGAGCGCTGGAAGTCATTAAAAGTCATTTACGATAATGACACCACTTTAATGTGGAAGAATATGAACACTAAAATTCCTATGAGATTATTTTCATGGAATGGAGAGATTGATACTGTGATAAGTCCAATGGATTCTATTCGTTACTGTAAGCAATTTTTACATACCGGTATGTTATCCATGGATCCACAAACAGGATACATTAAAGCTTGGGTAGGCGGTATTGATCATAAATATTTCAAATTTGATCACGTTCGTCAAAGCTATCGCCAACCGGGTTCAACCTTTAAACCTTTTGTTTACACTGCTGCATTAGACTTAGGTTATAGTCCTTGTTACGAAGTCGCAGATTTACCTGTAACATTCAAAACAGATGATGTGGATGGTACCTGGACACCTCAAAATAGTGATGGTGTCTACACAGGTGAAATGTTTACTCTACGAAAAGCTATGGCTAACTCCATTAATAGTGTTACTGCCAATATGATTAAACGTGTAGGGCCCAACACTGTCATGGAATATGCGCAACGCATGGGTATAACCAGTCCCCTACAACCCGTACCTGCTCTTTGTTTAGGAGTGTTTGATGTAAACATTTATGATTTGGTTGGAGCGTATAGTACATTTTCGAATAAAGGTATTTGGACTGAGCCTATTTTCATCACAAGGATTGAAGATAAAAATGGCAATATTATTCAGGAGTTCGCTCCTAAAACTAGAGAAGCTCTAAGTGAAGAAACTGCTTATTTAATGGTGCATATGTTAAAAGGTGCAACGGAAGAAAAAGGTGGAACTGCTTTAGGATTAAATCGATGGGGCTTATTATGGAATGGTGCTGACATAGGTGGTAAAACAGGTACTACTCAAAATTATTCCGACGGTTGGTTTGTAGGTATCACCACACAACTCACTACAGGTATTTGGGTAGGTGGAGAAGATAGAGCTATCCATTTTCGATTAATGGATGATGGACAAGGCGCACGTATGGCTATGCCTATTTGGGCTATCTACATGAACAAACTCTACGGCGATCCTTCTACAGGAATAAAAAAGGAAAGATTCCCTATGCCTGATAAACCTTTAAGTGTGGAGATCAACTGTAAAAAGTTTCATCAAGACGCTCAAAAAGATTCTATTGAGCATAGCAAAAAACAAGTTATATACGATTTTTAATTATGCTAAGCGCAGAAGAGATAAAGTCCATTCTTCGCGAATTGCCTAGTGCTCCGGGTATATATCGTTATTATAATAGCGAAAATGAACTCATCTATGTAGGCAAAGCTAAAAGTTTGCGTAAACGCGTCGCTAATTACTTTGTACAGAAAAAAATATTAGACGCTAAGACACGTACGATGGTTCGTAAAATTCACAGGGTAGAATATACACTCGTGAATTCCGAATACGAAGCTCTTTTACTAGAAAATAATCTAATAAAGGAGAATCATCCCCGATATAATATTAACCTTAAAGATGATAAAACATATCCATTTTTATGTTTGACTCATGAGCCTTTCCCTAGACTTATTCCAATTAGAAGAAAAGATGTTTTGAAAGGAGAATATTACGGGCCGTACACTAGTGTTCGGACGTTGAACTCATTGGTTGAAACATTACGAAAGATTTTCTTCATCCGAACATGTACATTCCATTTATCTGAAAAGAATATTTATTCCGGTAAATATAAAATTTGCCTAGAGTATCATATTGGCAATTGTAAAGGTCCATGTGAGGCTAGGCAAGCTGAATCGGAATATGAAGAAGGTGTAGAACAAATAAGAGAAATACTTAAAGGAAGATTTCAACCGGTAAAAAAATACTACCAACAAAAAATGAATGAAGCAGCTACTTCCCTAAAATTTGAAGTGGCTCAACAATTTAAAGAACGATTGGTATCTATTAATCAACTTGAACAATACAGCGTAGTTGTTAACCCTGAAATTTCAAATGTAGAAGTATACGTTTTATATCGTAAAGAAAAGCGTGCTGCGATTTGTTATCTTAAAGTTGACAATGGGTCTATTATTCAAACTAAAACTGTTGAGATTAAAAGTAAATTAGAAGAATCGGATGCACAACTTTTAATTCATGCTATCTTTCAAATTCACGAAGAACGCTGGAGTGCTCCACCTGAAATCATTTCAAATGTAGAACTAAAGTCTCTTGAGAAATATTCTAAAGTGCTTGTACCAAAGATTGGAGATAAGAAAAAGCTCATTGATTTAGGAATGAAAAATGCGATCTACGCATTACAACGATACGAGACCCAAATCAAAGAAAAGAAAGAAGATCGTGTCTTGAAAAAAATACAATCTGATTTCAATTTAAAAGACCTTCCTGTTCACATGGAATGTTTTGATAACTCCAACATTCAAGGAACCTCGCCGGTTTCATCCATGGTGTGTTTTAAAAATGGAAAACCATCAAAGAAAGATTATAGACATTTTAATATTAAAACAGTGGAAGGGCCAAATGATTTTGCTTCCATGTATGAAATAGTTACTCGTAGATACAAAAGATTACTAGAAGAAGAAAAACCTTTGCCACAGTTGATTATCATCGACGGTGGTAAAGGTCAATTATCTTCAGCATGTTCCGCATTAATGGATTTAGGCATCTATGGCCAAGTGCCTATTGTAGGTATTGCTAAACGATTGGAAGAAATCTATTTCCCAGGAGATTCAGATCCAATGTATATAGATAAAAAATCAGAATCTTTACGACTAATACAATTCATGCGCGATGAAGCTCATAGATTTGCTATTACATTCCATAGAAATCAACGGAGTAAAAATACGTTTACGAAATCAGAATTATCATCTATAGAAGGTGTTGGTCCGGAGACTGTCAGAAAACTGATTCTAACTTTTAAAAGTGTAAAAAAAATCAAGGAGCAAAATATGGAATCGTTAACTAAATGTATTGGTCTAGCTAAGGCACAATTGATCTTTAAGTTCTTCCATACAAATACTTAATCTGAAAGAGCTTGTTTTAATTCTGTATAAAGCAAACCGCTACCTCCTCCGTAATGCTGAATAATTTTGATGTTGGGATTTTTCATAAATAATTGTTCTTTAATCTCCTGCTCCTCCTCCAATGACAATCCGGAACTTAGTAATATCAAATCAACATTAGTCTCAGATAAATTAAAATCTTTCTGATGATATATTACTGCTGAAGCAGAGTACTCCTTTGATTTATTTATTAATCGAAGAAGTACTTCTACAATTTCAACATTATTACCTATGATTAAAATAGAATATGGATTAGGGTAATTCATTCATGAAAGAACTAATTTCTTCAATCGGTTTTCTAGAACGTGGAGTCAATTCTCTTGTTTTAAAGGGTTCAATTAATTTATCAGGAGCACCTAGATATCCTAATGCCATAACAGTACTTGGATGATAATTACTGTCAATTTTCAATCTATCAACCAATGCTTCTCTTACAAATCCGCCCATAATATGACCATAAATATCCATATGTCTGGCTTGTAATAACAACAAGGCATTAGCTGCACCTAAATCATGTTCAGCATAAGCGTTCGTTTTACCAGGCTCCGATTCTTTTACTGACAGACATATAATAAATGCTGCTGCATTTTTAGCCCATGGTTGATTTCCCGGCATTAAAGAATTAACTACCGCTTGAAATACTTCGTTATTTTCTTTTCTAATAACAATATACCTCCAAGGTTGTATATTATTAGCGCTAAACGCCCACGATGCTGCTTCTACTAATGTTTTTAAATCGTTCTCACTAATACTTTTTTCAGAGAATGAGCGAGCACTCCATCGGTCTTTGATCAAGTCGATAACCGGATATTTAGTTGTAGGTATTTTAATCATATCAATTACAATTTCATTGGCACTTCCATCAACAAAATTTCTGCATCTTGAGTTTCAGCTGTCAGTTGAAGTTGTTCTACTCCTGTTATTTCTAGCGCATCTCTTTGTGCAAGTTTATTCCCATCAATATCCCAATTTCCTTTTAATACAAATGCGTATACTCCATTGTTATTCATCTTTAATTGGTATTTCGAAGAGGCACCTTTGTCAAATATGCCCATATGAAACCAAACGTCCTGATGAATCCAAACACCGTTGTCACTAGGAGATGGTGATAAAACTTGCTGAAGTTGATTATGTCTATCTTTCTTCACCAAGGATATTTGATCATATCTAGGAGTGACATTTTTAACTTTTGGGAATATCCATATTTGTAAAAATTTCACAGGCTTGTCAGGGTTTTTATTGTATTCACTATGGAATACCCCCGTTCCTGCGCTCATTACTTGGATATCACCTTGAGAAATGACAGTTTTATTACCCATGCTATCTGCATGCTCTAAATCACCTTCCAATGCAATAGAAACGATTTCCATATTATCATGAGGGTGTTTACCAAAACCTTTACCACCTTCGACATAATCATCATTGAGTACGCGCAATGCTCCAAAATGAATTTTATTGGGATTGTAATAATTAGCAAAACTGAACGAATGAAATGACTTTAACCAACCATGATCAGCGTGCCCTCTTTCTTCCGACTTAATTAAAGTATAGTTTTTCATAAAACCTCCTATCGAGTTTGTTGGGTAATTCATTCTCGAATTATCTATTGTAAAAATAGAATTCTATACTTAAAAAAACATTGAACTACTTCAAGTTCTACTCTTTCAATTTGGCCATTTTAGAACGTATTTTACTTAAAAACTCAGGGGATATCCCTAAGTAGGATGCTATGTAATGTTGGGGCACACGTTGTGGGACGTCAGGATATCGTTCAATAAACTCCCTATATCTGACATCTGCGGATGATGACAATACTGAAACCAATCTGTTTAACATGAATGCGTGTGTACGTTGAATCATCATTCTGAACACGCGTTCAAACAAAGTTTTTTCTTGAAATAACTTCTCTTTCTCGCTATAAGTGATTGCAAGAATATACGTTTCTTCAAGGGTTTCTATAGACAATACAGAAGGGCGCTGCAGGGAAAAACTAGCTATATCTCCTACCCACCAATCCTCTTTGGCAAAATGTATAGTAACCTCATCCCCTTTATCATTAATAAAATAGGTGCGAACTAATCCTTTGACGACATAAGCCTCATAAGGGCAAATATCGCCAGGCTTGGATAGTAAAGTTTTAGCCGGGAAATGTATCAGCTGCATTTTGTCAAATAATGCAGAGCGATCACTCTCAGATAGCTTTGAATTACGATTGAAAAAATCGTTAATATATACTAATGCTTCTTGTTTGGTCATTATTCAATATAATAAAAAAACACCTCTGAAATATCAGAGGTGTTTGAATTAAGTGTTATCGTAGTAACCTTTTGGGGTCTCTTAGAATTCCCAAAGATTGTGTTCGTATTCTAATAAGGTAAAGGCAGCCCATTGAGAAGCCATGATACCTTTTTTCTGATCACCACCGTAGATGTCAGTGATGTAAGCATCTTTAGGGTTAGATACTTTAATGATATAAGAACTGAATAATCTTAAGTCAAAAGCATCTGCTAAATTTTTGTGCTCACGATCGTTTTCAGGGTTAAACCAAATTGCTTTAGGATTATCCTTGAATAATTTTTCGCATAACTCTTTGTAAGAGAAAGAAGCGATTGGGTACTGAATACCTTTGATGTTTGAAGGATGATCAGCAGGGACATACATTGTAATCGCGATAATATCAAAGTATTGGCGAGAACGTTGTTTGTCAAATAACCACTCTTCTTTAATCTCTAACTGATAGATATCGCTAGGGAAGAAGTTGTTACCGGAAGTAGCTGCTAATAATGCATCAACGTCTTCGCCGTTAGCACGCATCATTTCAATTTCTTCTGGAGTTAATTCAGCTTGATCACTAGGGATTACCATCAATTTGTTAAACTCGTCAATAGTTAACTTGTTTCCGTTATCTAGTGAGTCATTTACATAAGGAGTGACAGTTCCACTTTTTACAGCTTCGATTAGAAGACGAGTAATCTCTCTGTTCTTAGAGAACATAGGGAGATTTTGTTTCTCTCTTAAATCTAAAGCTCTTACTAGGGTTTTGATATACATGATATCAGACAAATGAACCGGACGAACGGCATATTTATTGAAACCTGTCGCATATGGATCTTCCCATTGTTTCGTAGCAGTTTCTTGAGCTACTGCTGTAAAACCAATGAAAGCGCAAAATAGAGATACGATAACACTTAATTTATTCATAACGCTTTAATTTAATTATTGAATTGGAACTGTGATGATAGGAGTACCTAAGTTTACTTTTTCTTTTTCACCACGGAAGTTAGTTCTGTATACTTCTTGAATTTCGATGATTAAACGATCGCCAGGTTGTGCAGATGCAGCAAACTGAGCTAAGTTAGCAACTTCAGAAGTAAATGTTTGTTGAGTAACCGGACGCTTACCACGAGCTAACAATACGTTGTACTTAGTAACTGTGTATTTAGCATCTTTTGGTAAAGCTTTACCGAAGTTTTCTTCAGCAATTGCCTTAACAGATAGAGCTCTAGGTCCTGGAGCAGCAACACCATTCTTTTGATCAACTTCTTTACCACCGTTTAATACTGTGATTTCAGGCTTAGGAATACCACGAACCTTGAATTCTTGAGATCCGATAGCAAATCCGCCAGAAGATACGTTTAATTTAACACCTGAAGGGCTAGTTGGTACAACCAATACATAACCTTTACCATTTTGACCAGTTAAGTCAGCGCCATTAGCTGAGAATTGAGGAGCGTATTGAGATCCTAAAGCAGGAACTAATACATTCAATTCGTTACCACAACGTAAGTATAAAGAGTTAACTGTTGCAGATTGGATTTGGATTACCGGTTTAGCAACTACGAAAGGTACATCTAATGTAAATGTAGTATCTTTCCCTTTGTTATTGATAGTGATAGCACCTTTCCATTTTTGGTCAGAGTTACCATCTTTATCATAGTTAGAAGCTGAAGCTTTGAATTTAACTTGACCACGACCGTTTTTCACAGCGATTTCTTTACCGTTGAAAGTCATCTTAGGAGTAACAGTTGAAGCAGAAGCAGCTAAGAATAATTCTGCTTCGTAATCAGTACCCGCAGCAACTACACCAGATTTAGCAGTAGCAACAGCAAATACTTGGTCAAATTTCAAATCTGTAGCACCTACTTGAGAAGCTAAAGCTTCTAAAGCTTGTGTTTCGATTTTCTTCACTTCAGACTCAAATGTAGCCATTACTGCAAGAGCAGCTACTAGAGGAGTTTCAGCAAAGTTTAGTTTACCGAAATCTTTAGATTTTTGATCTTTACTTTTTACTTTCGGATCATCTTTACCATCTAAAGCAATTTTTCTAGCAGGGACATATTCTTGTCCTTTTTCATCTTTACCAACAATAGTAGGAATCGTTTTTTCGCTATACTCATTTAATTTAGTTTGTAAGGCATAAGCTTTTCCATTTTTGGAACCTTCTGGACCTACCATTAAGCTAGCTACTTTTTCTTCTTCCTTACCACCTTTGTATGATCCGTCTTCTTCTTTACCACCAGTTACAGTGATCATTTCTTCACGAAGACCATTCATTAATGATATTAATTCAGAAGTTTTAGCTCTTACTTGAGCTGCTTTATCAACTACGGCTTTGTCTTTCCCGCCACCGTCGTCAACTGCTTTTTGAATTTTCTTAACTACATCACCGTTAGCTTTGTCTGCCACATCTACAGCATACATTAAGCTATCGTCAAGGAACATGAACTTTTCCATGATCGCAGATGATACCTGTAACGCCAAGAGAGCCGTCAATACAAGGTACATCATACCGATCATTTTTTGCCTTGGGGTTTCTTTACCTCCAGCCATAATCTTATTATTTTATAAGCTTGTTAAACAAATGATCAATTAATTATTAATGTGTCCGCTTGTATGAGATTAACCTCTCATTGCAGTTAACATGTTACCATACACGTTATTCAAGGAAATTAAGTTCTTAGAAAGTTTACCTAATTCGTCTTTGAATTGTTGTGTATCTTTTGATGCATCAGCCATGTTTTCCATAGCAGCAGATAAGTTAGCATAGAACTTGTTCATAGCTCTTAAGTGGTTATCAGCATCTTTTAATTCCATTTCATAAACTGCGTTCAATGCACCTAAGTTTTTAGTAATTTTTTGAACTTGCTCGTGGTAACCTTGAGCTTCTACAGAAGCAGATGCCATACCAGACATTGCATCAGCAGTTTTAGAATATGCATCGTTCATTTTGTGTAATGAACCAGTTGCGTTTTTAATAGCAGAAGTATATTCACCTGAAGCAACCGTAGCATCTGATAAATCAGACATTTTAGATACGTTATCGCTTAATGAATTTAAACCTTGACCTAAACGGCTAACCACAGATTGGTTGATATTAGCAGAAGCTAACATATCATCTAATTTTGCAACTACACCAGATGAAGTAGCAGGCTCATCATCATCACCGTCGAAATCTTCAGCTAATTGAGGGTATACTCTTTCCCAAGCTGGATCTTTGTGAGGTTTTTGGAATGCTGAAATAGCAAAGATGATCGCCTCTGTACCAAGACCTACAACTAGCATAGGACCTGCAAATGGCCAGTGCATAATTTTAAATAACGCACCGATAATAACGACCGCCGCACCAAGTCCATACACTTTAGGCATGATCACGTCTTCAAGTAAATTTGTGCCTTTCTTGCTCATTTTCGTAATAAAATTTAAGTGGTTTTACAAAATTTAGATTTATTGGGTTGTTTTAATATACTATAACAAGGATATATTGGATTAGAATTCGTAACCGGAAGAACGACCTAAGTAAGTCATTACACAACGGAATCCAATATATGATTTAGAAGTATCTTGGTACTCATAAGTTCTCGTACCTGTTTCCAAATAGTACGCGATATCTTTCCAAGAACCACCACGAACGATTTTACGAGGTTCGTCATCGTTGTAGTAAGTAGGGTTTAAGTCCCAAACTACAGGAACAGCTGCGTCATAGAACGCATCTTCACACCATTCCGAAACGTTACCAGCCATATCATATAGACCAAAATCGTTAGAGAAATAAGAAGCTACTGGTGAAGTGTACATGAAACCGTCATCATAGTAGTTACCACGACCTGGTTTGAAGTTAGCTAACATACAACCTTTAGCGTTACGGATGTACGGGTTACCCCAAGGATACTTCGCCATATCACGTCCACCTCTTGCTGCATATTCCCATTCAGCTTCAGAAGGTAAACGGAAGCGAGGCATTTGCCACATACCGTTTTGTGCTCTCCAATTGTTCATGTGTTGAGTTCTCCACTCGCAGAAGTAACGAGCAGCCCACCAGTCAACACCAACTACCGGATACTCGTCAAATGCAGGGTGTGCATAGTAGTATTCCATCATTGGGTCACCCATGTGGTGTGAAAAATCTCTTACCCATACAGTAGTATCTGGGTAAAGTTCTGTCATGATATACTCTTCTCCTAAAACAGAAACAGAGTCAGCTAACATAACAGTAATGAATTGACGATATTCGTTATTGGTAATTTCGGTTTCATCCATATAGAAACCACCAATGGTAACTTGTTTGTTTAAGTTGATTTGGGTTGCAGGTACATCCTGATCCGCTTGCCCCATGTGGAACGTTCCGGACGGACAAACCACCATACCGTAAGGTACAGTTTGAATCCATGATTCTCTACCTGGTACGCCAATAAGGTCTCCACCACCATCGGATGGACCTTTTGAACAACTCTGCATAACTAGGGCAGTTGCCAAAGCACCCAATAATGCCAAGCGTTTTCCAATAACACTGAATTTACTCATATCCTTGTTAAATTATTACTAACCTGTTTTAACTATTCTTCACCCATTTTACATAAAATGGAATGTTAAAATAGCATAATTTTCTTTTAGAACGCAAGAATTTGATAGATATTATTTTTATACAATTATTAATAAATATATTGCAATATCTTCAAAAACCTGATTTTAAGCTTATTAACTACTCTTCGTCGTATTCTTCGTGACGATATCTTGGGGTACGAACCGGAGGTTTTGGTATCTCCCAAGGCACTGGAATAACGTATGAAAGCATGATTTCATGCGACGTACGTGTTTTTGCCTTTACCCCACTAGTTACGAAATCAAATGCATAGCCTATTCTCAATGCATTATTTTTCAATAAACTAACACCTAATAAAATAATGATATCATCATTGGCATACGTTTGACCACCTTTGTCAATATCTTTCGCAGCAATTGATTGACGTAAACTTAAACCACCCCAATATTTTTCATTATAAGTAGCTAAACCTCCAATTAAGAAAGTGTATTGATTTAAATCCGTTTGAAAAAAGGCATTAGGGGTCACTACTAAAGATGTACCTAACTTAAAGTTATATCCCCCAGTAATGTACATGTGGTTACTTAATTTGGATGAGATACTATCAAATCCATAAGAGAATTTAGATCTAGGTAAGTGGCCCGCACTTACACCGATATAATATTTTGGATGGTGATAATATAAACCTGCTGCTAAGTCTAATTTCATTTGACTAGCAGTACCGTTCACTAATGCTTGATAAATCGGGTCATTTTGATCAATTACTTTGTACCAATCACCTACGATGGACTGGTTGTAAACCCCACCTCTCAAACCTACACCTAATTTACCTTCTCCGATTTTGAAGTGATAAGCTCCTGAAAGTTGAAATTCTGTAGTTCTCACAGGACCTTTAGTGTCATATAAGAAATGAAAGCCTGCACCTGTTCTTCTTTCAAAGAAAGGAAGTAAGGATGAACCTGTGATTACTGTACTAGTTGGAGAATTACCGCCTTGTACATCAGAAGAGGATTGATAACCTAACCATTGCCTTCTGAAAATACCGGTGAATCTAGTATTACCTTCAATACCGGCATAACCAGGATTGACATACATTGAATTAAATGAGTAATGACTAAACTGGGCGTCTTGTTGTGCATTTGCTACAAAAGATGCCCCTAGAACTAAAAATAGAACTATAAGTAAGGAGTTTCTTTTCATAATGAGTATGAATAACTTACTGAGCGTATACGTGATTTTTATGGTACCGTTGACAAACATATACAAAAAATATAGGATTTAAAAATGCAACATCCTTTTTTATTCCTATATTTTTTTGTACTTATTTAATATTATTTGCTTTCTTAATGTACAATTCCAGCGCTCCTGTCATAGACGGAGCATTAGGTAATGGCGCCTCTATATCAAGTGCCAAGCCGGCATCTCTCACTGCTTTTGCTGTCGTTGGGCCAAATGCCGCAATTCGAGTATTTTTTTGTTCAAAATCAGGGAAGTTGGCAAACAAAGAGCTTACTCCACTTGGGCTGAAGAAGGCTATAATATCATAATTAACACTTGCTAAATGCGATAAGTCACTTGCAACTGTCTTATAAAAAACAGCTTCGTTAAATGTGAAATTGTTCTTCGCCAAAAACAAAGGAATATCATCCTTACGGATACTAGAGCAAGGATATAAAAACTTCTCTGTTTTGTGTTTTTTCAATACTTCTTCTAAATCTTGTGCCGTCTTTTTCCCGGCAAATATTTTTCGTTTTCTAATAACGATATACTTCTGAAGGTAATTTGCTGTCTGTTCCGTGATACAGAAATATTTCATTTCGGCAGGAACTTCAATTCTGTTTTCAGAACAAATTCTGAAAAAATTATCAATAGCATTTCGACTCGTAAAGATGACTGCAGTATGCGCTAAAATATCGATTTTTTGTTTTTTAAACTCTTTACTGTCTACAGGCTCTATTTGGATAAAAGGTATAAAATCTACTTTTAACTTATACTTTTCTGCTAAAGTAAAATAGGGGGACTTGTCATCCGTAGGTTTTGGTTGTGAAACTAAAACACTAGCCACTTTTTTTACTTTTACAGGCTCTTTTTCTTTCGCCTTAATCTCGCTCATGATATTTTTATATACGCGGAACTTTGTTAAACCACATCCTTAGTTAACCCAATAATATTCGATAAGCGATGCTTATGGGCACTAATTCTGCGGTGCAAATGTACGAAAATAAATAGACATTTTTAAGTTCCGACCTTACAAAAATCATATAACTAGCTAATAATGAAACTAAAATGAGTATTAAATAAAATATTACAGCAATTATTTTGGCATCCCCTTCAAAAACGCCCGGCCAAAGTGCCTTAATTAACAGTATGATAATCAGCCAAACCAAGCCTAACTGGTACAAATAATTCAAAATGATATAATTTTCTAATGAGGATACTCCTGAATCAAAAGTGAACTCATTGAGCATTTTTACATATACTAATTTCAAAAGTTGAACTCCGGTCAAAAACAAAAATACATAGATTACAAAATCGGTAGCATTCATGTTTAAAGGTGATACCCAGAACGGAATATTAAACCTCAAATGCCCATTAAATCCTGCTACATAAAAGATCAACGTATACAAAAAGGCATTCAATACAACCAGATAAAGTGTTAAACTTCCGCTTTTATCAGATAACATCAACTCTGTACTACGATCAATCCCCACATGCAACAATTGTCCGCCTTTTAATAAAACATGTTTGTAAAATATAAGCAAGCCAACCAATATCACTATTAGCAATATCATTACTCCTTGATCCCAGTCTTGATTTTTTATTTGAATGGGAGCTGAAATAACATTTGCTCTACTCTTTTGATTTAATGAATTAAGTTGATCTGGGGTAATAGGCAAACTAACCTCTAATGAATCTTGGAACAACTGAAACCTAGGGTGATAAAACAATACGAATAATGGCTTTTGGGAACTAACTTCTGCTAACTGCTTTATAGGCACATACACTCTTTCACCTTTCCCTAGGCTTGTGTACTTATAAATTAATTGATTATCTATAAAACATGTTAATCCATTGGTCGCATAAAAGGAAAGATAGCCATCTTGTAAAAATTCTTCTCCTATGAAAACACCAGCTTTATTTACAACAATGTTGTCTTCTACTTGAGGAACAAATTTTTGATAGTATTTATCATACACATACCAATCATCCGACATATCTTTTACTTGAATATAGTCGCTCTCTTGAGCCCAAGTGATGGTACTCAAACAACATAAACATATCCAAATAAGTACATTAATTGACGCTCGCATGTACACTCACATTATATCTTCTTTCAACTAAATAATACACTATCATTAACACTATAATCATTAGTATAAAACTAATGGTAGGAGTAGTAAATATCATACCAATGGTTACAATCAAGATAGCAACAATCGTCATTATCAATTCAACCACCACCACACTCATAGGACTTAGGCCCAATGATAACAAACGATGATGAAAATGATTGCGATCTGCAGTGAAAGGGCTATCTCCTTTCAATAATCTAATCACAAAAACTCTTATCGTATCACTTATAGGCATAATGATAGCTGTTACTGCAAGTACCGGGAGTACTCCATTTAAATTATATCCTACCTGAATATTACTAACAGAAATAGCGATGTAAGCAACGATAAATCCGGAAACCAACGAGCCGGTATCTCCCATAAAAATGATAGCATCTTTAAAGTTATATTTTAAAAAACCCATCATTGCGCCTAAAAGTCCCACACTCACATATATTAGTGAATATGCATCTGCCCCACCTAATACTATTCCAAGTATGGCATAAACAAACAAGGCTAATGATATTAATGACCCAGCCAAACCGTCTACCCCATCTATCAAATTAATAGCATTGGTAATTCCAAGAATAACGATAAAAGTCAAGAAATAACTAACCCCATCCTCTAATCTTCCTATACCTAAAATACCATAGAAATCAACTATCCGCACATCTCCCATAAACAATACAATGGATGCTGCCAAAAACTGAACAAAGAATTTTTTAAATGCAGATATGGATACCATATCATCTTTTAATCCGATAAAGAAAATAATAATAGAGCCTGCTAGCAATTTTTGTACAGATGCATCCATATCTCCAAATGTTAACACCGCTGAAAAAAAGCCAGCGAATATAGCCAACCCGCCCAGTCTGGGTGTCAAAGAAGTGTGCAACCTCCTTTGATTGGGCATATCCAGCAATTGTTTTTTATGAGCTACTTGTATGATAGAGGGGATAGCAAACAAGGCGATAAATAACGCCCAGAAAAATGTTAATATATAATAATAAACCTCTATCACTCTTTTGTCTTTTTTTGCAATTTAATCAGAATCGTGTTGTTAACCCAAAATGAATTTTCGACAAGTTAAAACTTAATTTTTGGTCTTTAGCATATCCCAAAGCATAGATAAACTGAAATACACCTGCCTTAGTAGAAAAGCTCAACCCTGTACCAAAGCCCAATGGCCAATCCGAATAATTGTTATTCAACCTATTACGGATATATGCTTGCTCTACAAAGAGCAGCAAATAGGACGTTGATTCTGTAAAATATCGATATTCTAATGTGTAAACAGCATACTCCGAAACGAAATAATTGTTTTCATTAAAGCCTCTCAATGTTTTCAATCCGCCTACGCGGAACAAATCGCCTAACACCATATTGCTGCTCTGAATATATCCACTATTCATTCGTTGCAGTAATGTAGACTTCTTTCCTATACGAGTATATTTCTCTAATGTTCCTTCTATGGACCATTGCAATGCATTTCTAGGTATCAATGAGGTGTTAGTTGGCAAATCTGAAGTATTGATCCATTTTTTCTCCCCCCCACTCCATTGTAGATTTAAGTTCCACCCCATTAATGGATAAAATATATCATCTAGCGTAGACCACTTTAACCAGCACCCATATTGAACAAAGTTAAAATCTGCATACTGTAATGTAGAGTTTGATATGACTTCTTTGGATAATGCACGACTACTTTTAACAGTAGTACTAACTCCAATTTTGGTAAGTGGAGAAAGCGAATAGCCCAAACCTATTTTTCGATCCAGATTTAAAAAAAGAGTGTCTTGTTTCAATAAATTCAAACCTAAAATCAAGTCTATATTAGATCTGAATATTCTAGGATGTTCATAATACAAATTCAACAACTGCGATTGAATATCAAACCTTCGCCATTGAATCTTTATCTCCTTCCCGGAATTAAAAGCATTCTTTAAATTTAAATTAAACTCACCCGTCACAATTAATTTTGTAGTGCTATTAGCCCCACTAGTAGTGTTGGGTTGGAAACCTACAAAACCATCGATTTGATTACACTTACGGTAATTCACAAACAATACAGGCTGAGCCAAACCATTAGTAAAATATACTTCTGCAGGCTTCATCCACTTTAAATATGGTATTTGCTTTAGCTGTTTATCTAAACCTAATACCTGCTTGTGATTATACAATGAACCTTTCTTAAAATTCAAATAGCTTTCTAGATAAACTCGCTTCACCTTAGCACTCCCAATGATATTTAATGTATCAAATCGTATCAGTGGGCCCGGCTCATATTTAAGTGTAGCACTTATAATAGTAGAGTCTGTTTTAATGGAATCTAATTGAATCTTCGCAAATGGATAGCCCCCATTTTCTGAATACTTAATAATCCTATGCTCTAACCTATTTAGCTCTTTATAACTAAACCTTGTTTGAGCATAAAACTTTTGTTTAAAACCAGACTTATACAATAACTCATCCGGAACATTTCCACTTTTTAATTGACTCCAACGATGTGTAGGACCAACAAAAATACTAGCCCAAACGCTATCTTTTGAAAAATTAATCGCTCTCAATTCCGCTTCCAGATAAGCTTCTTCGTGTTTGGAAAGTATATAATTCTGAATGTAAATCAACGCGCCCAAACTATCCTTAACGGTGGTCACTATTGGTTTAGAAGATTGTACTTGATTAGAATCATTCACCACTCGAATAGTCAATATTTTTGACTGCCCAGAGGAGTTAAAGCAAAAAAATAACAGGAGAAATATGTAAATTGTCGTTCTCAATCTTATAAATATACAAAACAGAATTTTACCTATGAACATCGGCGGTATTTACCTTCATATTCCTTACTGCCGACAAGCATGTCATTATTGTAATTTTCACTTTTCCACCTCTCTTCAAAACCGGACTGAAATGATCCAAGCCATGTTGAAGGAAATAGAGTTAAGAAAAGACTTTTTTACTCCTTCAACGGAAATTCAAACCATCTATTTTGGAGGAGGAACGCCCTCCATACTCCAAGCAAAAGAATTAACTCTTTTGTTTGACAAAATTAGGAGCACTTTCCAAATTTCAGACCAGGCTGAAATTACCATAGAAATCAATCCGGAAGACATTACTAAAGATTCATTACAACATTGGAAATCCTTAGGAGTAAACCGCTTTAGTATTGGTGTTCAAACATTTGACGACGCTTTACTGACTTATTTAAATCGTTGTCATGATAAACAAACGACCATACAAAGTCTTCAATTATTATCTCAATTTGGCTTTGATAATTATTCAATCGATTTGATTTATGGTATACCCAACCAAACAGCGGATATACTACAAAGGGATCTGGAATATATTATTCAACTACAAGCACCACACGTTTCTGCGTACGCATTAACCATAGAGGAAAAAACCTATTTTGGGCATTTACATCAAAAAAACAGGTTGACAATAGTTCCGGAAGAAATCGTAGCAGAACATTTTGAAACCATTTCTACTACCCTTTCCCAAAACGGATATGAACAGTATGAAATCTCCAATTATGCTAAAAAAGGCAAACGCTCCCGTCATAATTCTTCCTACTGGAGAGATATCCCCTATTTGGGCATAGGTCCCGGGGCTCATTCTTATAACGGGCTTGACCGTTTATACAATATTGAGAACAACCCTGTCTATATACGTAGTCTAAATTCACATCAATTACCTCTTACTATAGAACCTTATAACAGCATCGACCGTTATAATGAAAGGTTACTTACCTCTATACGAACCATTGAGGGTGTGGACAGTAACTTTTTGTTTTCTATGCCAAGAAAAGATATGGACAAGTTCAAACAAACAATCGAAGATTTTGTTCATAACGACTGGCTGATTCAAAAAAATGATTCTTATATTTTATCTTCTAAAGGCAAATTATTAGCTGATGAGATAACGTTAAAACTAATTTTATAACCTTTGAAAAGATTGAAGTTTTTATAACTTTGTATTTAATATACTTTTTATGATGTCATCAGAAGATAAAAAAGTCTTACTCCTGCTCCATCTTATCATCTTTAATTATCATGGTTTGGATGAAAAGGAACGATTGTTCCTTAACGACCTTTCCTTAAAACATGATGCCAAAGATGAGTTAAAATGGGCGCACGAAATCGTTGGGGACGATTACTATACATCTTATGAAACCATTCATGCTTGGTTTGATAAAGTGATTGAAGGCTTGTCTACCGAAAAAAGATTAGGATTTTTACAAATGGTATGGGACGCTAACGTCAATAAAGGATTTATAAGTGAGATGGAAGCTACCGCTATGTTAAAAATTGCCAAACGCTGGAACGTTCAAAAAGAATTGTTGTCATACATTCGAAAATAATTATATGAATAAATTATTCACTGCAATGGTGTTGCTTATCTTAAGTAACACCATTGTTGTTTTAGGACAAACTACATTTACTAAATACGACACCTTACGCGGGAAACTAAATCCTATGCGTACCTGTATGGATGTCTATTTTTACGATTTATCCTTATCGGTTAATCCTTCTAGCAAAACAATCCAAGGTAGTAACACTATCTATTATCAAAGTAAAGCCAATCATACTACTATACAACTAGAGTTGTTTAGTAACCTAAAGATTGACTCTATCATATGGAAGCAACAGAAGCTTTCTTTCCGTCGAGACAGTAATAGTTTTTTTGTACAGTTCCCCTCCACTATTGAAAGTGAATCTAAAAACTCATTAACGGTCTTCTACCACGGCCTTCCAATCATAGCTAAAAAAGCACCTTGGGATGGCGGTTTCGTTTTCACTAAAGATAGTTTAAAAAGAGATTGGATTGGGGTGGCTTGTGAAGGTATAGGTGCTAGTTTATGGTGGCCTCTAAAAGACCATTTAAGTGATGAACCGGACAGCATGCGTATGACCTATACCGTACCCTCCGATTTAATGGCAGTTGGGAATGGGAACTTAATCTCTAGTAAAATAAATTCCGACCAAACTACATCCTATACATGGTATGTATCCTACCCTATCAATAGTTACAATGTTACTTTCAACGCTGCGCATTACACACACATTCACGACACTATACAGCAGGGTAACGGTATTCTAGATTTAGACTACTATATTCTTGATTATAACAAAAACAAAGCACTCAAACATTTCAAGCAAGTAAAACCTATGCTTGATGCGTATGAGTTCTATTATTCTCCTTACCCTTTCCCTAAAGATGGCTATGCCATGGTGGAAACTCCTTATTGGGGCATGGAACATCAGAGCTGTATTGCCTACGGAAATAACTACACTAACTTTGTATTAGACTTCGACTACATCATTATTCATGAGAGTGGTCATGAGTGGTGGGGGAATTTAGTAAGTACTCAAGACCATGGTGAGTTATGGATACATGAATCCTTCACCACGTATACAGAAAATCTTTTAATTGAGTATTACTATGGATATGATGCATCTGTTCAATATCTGATGTTCCAACGTCAGCGTATCAAAAATCTAGATCCGATTGTAGGACCACTTGATGTTAACTATGAAGCGTGGAGAGGTTCTGATATGTATTACAAAGGAGCATGGATGCTTCATTCATTAAGAAACACCATTAAAAACGATGCCGTATGGTTCGGTCTACTAAAAGCTATCTTGACTAAATATGGCTATACCACAACGAATACGAAAGATTTAATTCAGTTTATTAATGATTATACAAAAACCGATTACACGTGGTTCTTTAATCACTATTTATACAAAGCAGAACCACCTATTCTTGGTTATAAAATTGAAAACAAAAAAGGCCAGACCCTCATTCATTATAAATGGATGAACACAGACTCGGATTTTAAACTTCCTATAAAATTATTAGACAATGGTAGTGTAGTAATTCCTACTAGAGAAGCGCAAACTATAGTATTACCCAAGACAAAAAAAATGAGACTCAGTCTTTGGGATACTAAGTCTCACTACTTTAAGATGACAGAGCTGGTCACTTTTTAACCCCTTTAGGAATCCAATTTACTTTCGGTGTATTTTTCTGCGAAGAAGATGACTGATTTGGTAAATAAACACTTTTATCATTTGCAAGAATGAGCGTAGCGCTGAACAACAGCACCATTTTATCTACTTCTATAAATGACATTATAGGATAACTCATTTTGCTTGCGCGTTTATTATATACAATTATACTTATAAAATAAAAGCGGGTTGACTTTACGTAAGCCAACCCGCTTTTGTCATGCATCATGTAAGAAATCATCCTCACATTCCTTATTTCTTGATTATAAACCCATTTCCTGTTTCAAAAACTGTGCTGTGTAACTGCCTTTCACATGTATGATTTCTTCCGGAGTTCCTTCGGCGATAATCATACCGCCACGTTCTCCACCTTCCGGACCCAGATCTATGATATAATCACTTGCTTTTATTACATCTAAATTATGTTCAATTATCAACACGGAGTTCCCTTTGTCTACCAATTTATTCAATACAAACATCAAATGAACAATATCTTGGAAGTGCAATCCGGTAGTAGGCTCATCTAAAATATATAAAGTCTTACCTGTATCCTTTTTAGACAACTCTGTAGCCAATTTTACTCGTTGGGCTTCCCCTCCCGATAAGGTAGGAGCATGTTGACCTAAGGTTATATACCCTAACCCTACCTCTTTTAGTGTTTCAATTTTTTTAACTATCCTAGGCTGATTTTCAAAAAACTCAACTGCTTGCTCTACAGTCATGTTTAATACATCTGCAATGGACTTTCCTTTGAATCGCACTTCTAATGTTTCGCGATTATATCGTTGACCTTTACATGTTTCGCAAGGTACATACACATCCGGTAAAAAATCCATTTCAATCAACTTCATTCCGGCACCTTCACATGTTTCGCATCTACCGCCTTTCACGTTAAATGAAAAACGGCCTGCTTTATAACCTCTGATTTTTGCTTCAGGTAATTGAGTATAGAGATTTCTAATCTCCGAAAACACTTCCGTGTAAGTTGCCGGGTTAGACCTTGGCGTACGACCTATAGGCGACTGATCCACCTCAATCACCTTGTCAATATTTTCTAAACCTTCAATGGATTTATAGGCTAAAGGATCTCTTCTAGAACCAAAGAAGTGCTTATTTAAAATCGGGAATAAGGTTTCATGAATCAATGATGACTTACCACTACCCGACACACCGGTAATACAAACCATCTTCCCAAGCGGTAATTGAAAATCTACCTTCTTCAGATTATGACCCGAAGCTCCATTGATCTTCAACCATAAGCCATTCCCTTCTCTTCGTTTATCCGGTGCAGGGATTTTCATTTCACCGGTCAGATATTGAGCGGTCTTTGTATTTTTCTTCAGTAGTTCACTTGGCTTACCTTGGCCTACAACTGTTCCACCATGACGACCGGCACCTGGACCAATATCGATTAAGTAGTCCGACTCCAACATCATGTCTTTGTCGTGCTCTACTACCAACACGGTATTCCCAATGTCTCGTAAGTTTTTCAATGCTTGAATCAACTTCACATTATCACGTTGATGCAATCCAATACTTGGCTCATCTAAAATATATAAGACTCCCACTAATTGAGTACCTATCTGTGTAGCTAATCGAATACGTTGCGCTTCACCGCCCGACAAAGTTCTTAAGGCTCTGTCTAACGTTAAATAATCTAAGCCTACATCCAATAAGAAACCTACACGCTTTCTGATTTCTTTTAAGATTTCAGTAGCAATAATCTTTTGTGAGTTGTCAATTTTACCATCAACTCCTTCCAACCAAATATTTAACTCACGAATACTTTGAGAAGAAACCTCGTATATGTTTTTACCTGCAAATTTAAAATGCAGTGATTCTTTCTTTAATCGAGCGCCACCGCAATCCGGACAGGTAGTAGTGGTCACAAAGTCAGTCAACCATTGTTGCGTTTTCTCTGTACCTTCTTCTTGTTGTGATTTCAAAAAATGTATAATACCATCGAATGCAAACTTTGCCTTCGCTTTATCATCTGCAATTTCATTATAGGCTTCAGTACCATATAATAAAAGTACCATCACCTCTTCCGGAATATTTTGAACCGGAGTAGTGAGTCCTACTTTAAATTTCTTTAGAATACTTTCTATCTCTCTGAAAATCCAAATATCTCTGTATTCACCTAGAGGTAATATAGCACCTCTACTAATACTCAAACTTTCATCCGGCATGATAGAAGCACGGGTAATTTCTTCAATCACACCTAAGCCATTACAAGTAGGGCAGGCTCCGTAGGGAGAGTTGAAAGAAAATATATTAGGAGCAGGCTCATCATATGATATACCTGATTCCGGATCCATTAAATATTTAGAGAAGAATTGAGCTTCGCCCTCCTTACCTGTTGCCTTGATAGGTATCAACTGTATAATACCACGACCATGCTGCATGGCAGTCTTCACCGACTGCGCAATACGAAAACGATCTTCTGCCTCTACCGCAATTCTATCAATGACAATTTCTATATCATGTATTTTATAACGATCTACTTGAAGCTTCGCCGTGATTTCCGTGATTTCACCATCTACACGAACTTTGGTAAAACCTTGTTTTCTTACTTGTTGAAACAATTCTCTATAATGACCTTTTCTTCCTTTTACAATGGGAGCAAGGATAATTACTTTTTGATTTTCAAATTGTTTTAAAATATAATCGATGATTTGGTCTTCCGACTGACGAATCATCTTTTTACCCGTTACATAAGAGAAGGCTTCTCCGGCACGGGCATATAACAAACGGAAAAAATCATATATTTCCGTAGTAGTGCCTACGGTAGAACGAGGGTTTTTAGAAGTCGTTTTTTGTTCTATAGAAATCACCGGAGACAAACCATTAATCTTATCTACATCGGGACGTTCCATACCTCCTATGAACGATCGTGCATAGGCAGAAAAACTCTCCATATAGCGACGCTGACCTTCTGCATAGATGGTATCAAATGCTAAGGAAGATTTTCCACTACCACTGATACCTGTAATCACTACCAGTTTGTTTCTGGGAATAATTACATCTACATTTTTCAGGTTGTGCTCGCGAGCACCAAACACTTCAATGTTTTCATTACCATCAGAGGCTTCCGATACACCGGCAGGAGTTATTGACTCTTTATTTTTCACTCGTTCACTAAATTATTTTCTTCGTTTATTACTTCAATGGAATCTTGAATAGCCGCCGTATAATTCAAAGGCAATTCGATTACATACGACTTCCCTTTTTCCACCGACAACTTATCTGCTATCAACCAAGGATTGAATCCTTTTAAAACATCATAAGGGATGTTTTGTTTAGTAGCGAATTCTTTTAAATCTTGAATACTTTGATTGACTGTAATCGTTTTCACAGAGGGGCGCCCCCAGTTATACATTTTCAACCCATACTTTTTAGGATACTCCATCACATCTTTCATGGCTAACAAACGATACATATAAGCAGCCGTTTCTTTATTCAAATCTAAATCGTAAAACTCACTTACGCCCTGATTGGTCATAGCACGTTGCATCCCGGTCATACCTCGATTGTATGCAGCAGCAGTTACAGTCCAAGAACCAAACTGCTTGTATGCCATCTTAAAGAATTTACATGCTGCATACGTTGATTTGATGGGATGTAAACGTTCGTCCACATCATCACTCACTTCCAAACCCATCTCTTGAGCAGTAACCGCTTTCAATTGCCAAAATCCTACCGCTCCTTTAGGAGAGTATAGGTTTTGCAGATTACTTTCTACAACTGCCACATATTTAAAGTCCGTAGGTATTCCCTGCTTATCTAGAATCTGATGAAACACAGGCAACCAAATAGAAGCATTTTTCATCAACAATCTAGAACTAGAATTACGTTGAGCGTTATGTTTTAATTCGTTATTGTAATAAGAATAAGCTTTGGGGTTTTTAAAATGCACCAACTCCCCTGCAAAGACGTGGTCATTGGGAATTTTACTGTTATAATGCTGATGTCGGTGTTCCGTTTGCGGAAGATAGAATTGATCTTCATTGATAATGGACAATACCACAAAGACCATCAAGAAGGCAACAATAGAAAAAAATACGACCCTCAAATTCTTTCTTATCATACAATACCATTGCTATAATCTCCTTAAGGTACAAAAAACTATAGCCAATTAACAGCTAGGTTTAAGACAAATTTTCAATAGCTTCCTCTATAGCATTGAATTTGAACACAAATCCTTGATTAAGTACTTTTTGACTCGACACTTTTAGTGAACCTAACAGCGATTCTGTTCTGCCGTTTCCAAACATTATCTTAAGAACCCACTCCGGAACGTTCGGCAACCACAGTTTTTTGTGTAGTTTTTTAGCAATCGTTTGGGTTAAATAAGCATTGGTCACTGGATTAGGAGCACAAGCATTATATACACCTGACCAAGACTCCTGAATTAATCCTTGATAAAACATATGAGCTAAGTCATCGATGTGCACCCACGACATATATTGATTTCCTTTGCCCAGCGGAGTGCCCACGCCAAATTTAACCGGCTTCACCATCATAGGTAAAGCACCGCCTTCTTTGGCCATCACTATACCTATTCGAATTTTCACTACCCTACAAGACTTTGAAAACTGATCTGCTTGCGCTTCCCAGTGCTTGGTTACTTCCGCTAAAAAATCAATTCCATTGGGATCCGTTTCGGTTAATATTCTATCGCCATGGTCGGCACCATACCAACCAATAGCTGATGCAGATACATAAACTTTTAAATCAGACGTAGCTTTATTATGAAGTAGCTTAGCCGACTTCACACGAGAGTCCATGATTTCTTTTTTATAATCTTCTGTCCACTTTTTATCAAAGACACCTGCACCTGCCAAATGTACGATGTGTGTTACACCCACCATAGCATTGGGATCCAATTCACCAGTATCATAGTTCCATACAAAAGTTGGTACCGGAGCGTTTTTGCTTTCGTGTCTGCTCAACCAAACTACAGAAATGTTATTTGCTAACAGCAACTCCGTCAACTTTCTTCCCACTAGTCCACTTCCACCGGTTATTAATACTTTCATATTTTAATGAATTGATATATATTGTACTTGTAAGTTAACACATAAACTGCCTATAAAACCAATGAAATCGTTAATTGTTCTATTCACTTCGTTATTCATCACCGTTAGTACGTTTGCTCAAACCGGTGCTCGTGAAATTACTATTCATGAAGGCAAAGAAACCATAGACCGAATTCAACGTGAAGGCATTTATGTAGTCATTGAACTAGAAGCTAGTTTTGTTAAAAATGCGTGGGAGAAAAAGGTAAAAGAATTTGGTCGCATTGATATTACCAAAGGGTATTCCATCATGAAAAACGTTACCGTTCCTAATGTAACTACCGGTGGCAACTCCTACTCCAATGTAGCCGGCCACTTAAATGGTACTAAAGTATTCTGGGCAGTAGAAGATGTAAGCGGACCTGTAATCCCTTCCACCGGTCATAAGTGGGAAGAAATGAAAAAGATATTAACTCAGTTTGCTAAACAAACCTATATCGATGACATCAATGTTCAAATCATTGCTGCGGAGAACGCATTGACTGCTGCTACTAAGAACCAGGAGAAAATTGTTAAAGAGGGTGAGTCTTTAAAAAACCAAATCAGTAACAACGAACAAGAACGCATTGATTTAGAAAATAAACTTAAAGCAAACGCCGCTAACAAAGAATTGCTAAATAAAAATCTAGAATCGAATAAGCAAAACAAGTTAAACTCCGATGCTGAAGTACAAAAAATGCAGAAAGCTCTGGAGATTGTGAAGCAGAGATTACAGAACTACTAAATTTTATTTTTATGGAAGAGAAAGAAAACGTAACAAAGCACTACACCAATGGTGAAATTACTATTGTGTGGAAGCCCAACACTTGCACCCATGCTAAAAAATGCTGGCGCAATTTACCGGAAGTCTTCTCTCCTATGTCCAGACCATGGATCAATATGGATGGCGCCACCACCGAACGCATCAAACAACAAGTAGAAGCTTGTCCGAGCGGTGCGTTAACGTGGATTGAAAAGAAATAAGGATTAATTCACTGAGCCTTGGTTTGTGTTCTCACGAACCAAATGACTGTTCCGGCTCGTGAGGACACGAAGCCGAGGATTGATTACAACTCCTTCTTAACTACACTGAAATATCAATCTTGCTTAATAGCGAATCAATGATTTGATTGGAAGTAATTCCTTCTGTTTCGGCTTCGTAAGTAAGAATAATACGGTGATTGAACACGTCTTTTGCCATTTCTTTGATATCCTCCGGCAATACAAAATCACGATCGTTCAAGAACGCTAAAGCTTTCGCTGCTCTATTTAAGTTAATCGCCGCACGGGTAGAAACTCCGTACAATATATAATCCGCCACTTCTTTAATAGGATAATCCTTTGGATTACGAGTAGCAAAAACTAATTCAATAATATATTTTTCTAAGGCTTCGGAAATCGTCACCTTATTAATTTCTTCTTGAATAGCAAAGATATCTTCTTTGCTCATAATCTTATTTACATCGGTGGAGAAGTTCGTATTTGCTACGCGACGCATTACTTCCAATTCGTTTTCTTTATTCAAGTAATCCAAATGCACTTTCATCATAAAACGGTCTACCTGTGCTTCCGGCAGTGGGTAAGTTCCCTCTTGCTCCACCGGGTTTTGAGTAGCCAACACTAAGAAAGGTTTATCTAGCTGATAGGTAGTATCGCCAATGGTTACTTGTTTCTCCTGCATACACTCCAGCAAAGCCGACTGCACCTTAGCAGGACTACGGTTTACCTCATCCGCTAAGATTAAGTTAGAAAACACCGGACCTTTTTTCACTTCAAAATCACCTTTCAACTGATTGTAAATCATAGTACCGATTAAATCAGAAGGAAGTAAATCCGGAGTAAACTGAATGCGTTGAAAATTCAAATCTAAGGTTTTAGCCAGCGTATTCACCGTAAGGGTTTTAGCCAAACCGGGCACCCCTTCCAATAGAATATGTCCGCCGGTGAAAACACCAATCAGCAGACGATCAACCATATACTTTTGGCCTACCACCACTTTGGCAACCTCCTGTTGTACAGCTTTTACTTTTGATCTATAGTATACAACTCGTTCTTGAGCACTTTTAAATTCCATGTGGAAGTATTATTATTTTTTAAATATAAAAAAAACTGCCAACAGTATACACACCATGGCGGCAATATGATTCCACTGCAACTTATCCGTTTTAAAGACAAACAAGGCAAACAGCGTAAAGACCGACAAAGAAACCACTTCCTGAATCAACTTCAATTGAAACAAGGAAAAAGGTCCGCCATGCTCTTGATAACCGATACGATTGGCCGGTACCTGGAAGATGTATTCAAACAACGCGATACCCCAACTGAATAATATCACCCCTACGATTCCCCAGCGCATGACCCAGTTGTCTTTTTCTAACTGCAAATGCCCGTACCATGCGTAGGTCATGAAGGCATTCGATATGATTAACAATATAATGGAAGTAAAACCTGACATATTTTATATCTTTAGATAAAACGTAATTTAACAAAAGTAACATTTTAAGGCACAAATAGATATGCCACGAACATTTTTAGACACCCAAAACCGTAAGCCACTTCAGTGGCAAGATATCGTCATCCATATAGGTATGGGCTTGATGCCGGCCATTGGCGTTTTGTTTTTACACTGGAATGTCTACACCGTTATATTCCTATTTGGCTGGGAAACTTTTGTAATTGGCGTTTTTCACTTCTTTAAAATGAATGCCTGTGGAGAAAAATATGGAGATCAATATTTCTTTTTATTACACTACGGCATTTTTGTTTTTGTTCAAAGCATCTTGATGACCGTCTTCTTTTGGCCGGGAGAAAACTGGGATGGTAAAGCCTTTTTATCGGGCGCGGTCTATTCTATTTTATTTATAGGTAGCGACTTTTTGAAAAACTTATTACAAGGCGATGGTTACAAAAAACTCAAAGCATCCTCTATCATGTTTGAGCCTTACGCTCGCATTTTCACACAACAGTTTTTCATTATCATCTGCGGAATTTTCACCATTGGCCAAACAAATAAAAACGAAACTTTAATCATTACACTTTTTGTGCTATTCAAATTAATTTTTGAGATTGCGTGGATGGTGATGAAGGGAAATAAAAGATGAATTATATAATAGTCCACCTCATCTTATAGAATCAAACTGCAAACGCATACTATCTTTTTGTCCGGTAAATCCATCTTCATCCAGTACGATTGCACCATTGACAATCACCTTACGAATAGGATTTTGTAATTTATCATTATCAAACGGAGACCATCCTACCTTATAATACAGCTTATTAGTATCCATGTTGACGTGATGATTTAAATCTATTAATACTAAGTCTGCATAATAACCTTCTCTAATATATCCCCTTTGTTTAATCCTGAAAATTTCCGCCGGATTATGACTTGTCTTTTGAACTATTGATTCAATAGAAAGTTCACCTTTTTTACGTAGAGTTAGCAAGACTGGTAATAAATGTTGTATGGAAGGAGCCCCGGACATACAAGAAAAATAATCCCCACTCTTTTCCATTATAGTATGAGGAGCATGATCTGTAGCAATATTATCTATATATCCATTATTTAATCCATTTATCAATGCTTGCCTATCGTTTTCTGATTTTATGGATGGATTCCATTTTATCTGATTCCCTTTAGATGTATAAGATGTAGTATTAAAATAAAGATGATGCATACATGCTTCAACCGTAATTCTCTTATTTCTAACATCCATTAAAGGGCTAAACAAATCAACTTCAATACCAGTTGATAAATGTAATATATGTAACCTTGAATTATATTTTTTTGCTAAATCAACTACTCTTTTGGTAGAATCAAAACAAGCCACATCATTTCGAATCAATGCATGCTTCTCTGGAGGAATGAGAGAACCATACTTTTGGAAATACAGCTTTTCATTCTTTTGTATGATAGATTCGTCTTCACAATGTAATGCTATCAGAGATTTACTTCTTGAAAACAATTTATCTATATAGGATAGATTATTACACATAAGAGAATCATTATTGTCAAAATATAGTCCATCATCTGTTAATCCACATACTTTCGAATTATCAATACATATAGCTGTTTCAAAATTTTCAGAATTTAAACCAAAATAAAAAGAGTAATTAGCATAAGATGATTTTGATGCTAAGGCGTATTTCTCTTCCAACAAATCAATTGTAGTAGTATTGGGTCTTGTATTGGGCATGTCCATAAATGACGTAACACCACCTGCAATGGCGGCCATTGATTCCGACTCAATAGTACCTTTATAGGTTAATCCAGGTTCACGAAAATGAACATGCGTATCTATTAAACCCGGAATTAAATACATTCCGGAAGCATCTATTATTTGCCAATCCGATTCTGACTTTATAGACTTTTGAATTTTTTCAATTCGTTTATCGATTATTAATACATCATTTTTCGAAACGACACCCTCGTTTACAACAAAGGCATTTTTAATAAGTAATTTCATATAACATCAAGGATTGCAAAAATCACAATACATGGGATCTTCTTCACTCTTATGATTAGGGAAGATTTCTTCTTGGTCATAAGAACATTTTTTACATCTATAAATATATTTCAATGCAGATCGAGTAGGCCTTTGACAAGACTTACAAGGCAAGCCCGACACAACTTGATCCACTGTAAAACCCGGATAAGAACACTTCGGACAAGTTGACTTGAGCATCTCTACCAACTTATGAGTTGTCTTTTCAATCACCGTCATTCTTGTTGGATTATATAACGCTCTCATATCTGTTTCAAGCCATAAGGACGAACCTCTAGTAGTAACCTCTGTGAATAGCGCTTTCAACTTTTGCTCGTCCTTAACACCTTTACAAATGATATTTTGATGGACATCTTTCACTATAAGTCCATGGGATGGGAACAACACTCGTTTCGTAAATGCTTGTAAATCCTCTAAAGTTTTTATTTCTTCTTTAGCGAAATTGGTTTCCAAACTAATTTCTCGAGCTACGATTTCAAGATTATTTTTTCTATCATAAAAAAATAATATTTCCTCATCACAAGATAAAAATGGGATGTAAGGATGTGGACCAAAAGAACCTTCACTTGCTATTGCCAAATCACATCCTGATAACTCCATCGCAAGCATACACTTCTTCTTTGCCGCTTCTGTAGGGGTATCTACTCTTTCTACTTCTCCTGAGAAGGTACCTAATAAATCAGTATTCAACTGACTGCTTATACTACATATAACACCTATCTCTTTTTCTAAGATAGGTGCTATAACCGTTTCTTTTTGATGCATAGTTGCAATCAGCAAATCTCTATTCCGAAACATAAGTTAATCTTTGTCAACTTTATCGATGAACTCCATTTTCAAAACACCATCTAATTTAATGTACTCATTAGGATGCTCATTAATAAGTTGTAATAATCTCACTAAAGAGGCTTGTAACTCTTTTACCCTAGACCTTTCCTCTACCGACTCCTTCCCTGATTTAATTAACAATTTAAAAGAGGCATTCGAATGCATCTTTATTTTAGCGGTAAATAACTCTGTAACCACTTCTTTTGCTTGAGAGGGCGTAAACACTCCTTTTACAAGCCATTCTTCTTTTTGTTTCATTGACATATATTATTATATATTTATTTTTTTGATTTTTTAATGACTTATCCAAATCATATTAGAGGAATCATTTCATTCTATTGTCTTTCACCTTTCTTGTCTTATTGAAAAAGATTATAGAATTCTCTAAGCAAATTGTACAAGAATGTTCATATATTTTTATTTATATTTGAAATACTGAACATAAAACATATTTATGAATTATACTTTACACCAACTACAGGTTTTCAACAAAGTGGTGCAGACAAAAAGCATCACCAAAGCCTCTGAAGAGTTATTCATGACGCAACCCGCCGTATCTATACAGTTAAAAAAGTTTCAAGATCAGTTTGATATTCCACTGACGGAAGTGATTAGAAAACGCTTACACATTACCGACTTTGGCATGGAGATTTATAAGATGTCGGAAAGGATTTTGAGTGAAGTATATGCCATCAACTATAAAACGCAAGCCTATAAAGGATTGTTAAGCGGGAAGCTTTCGATAGGAGTAGTTTCTACAGGTAAATATGTAATGCCTTACTTTTTATCTGAGTTTATGCAACAACATGAGGGTATTGATTTAATTATGGATGTGACCAACAAATCAAAAGTTATTGAAAGTTTAAAAAACAGCGAGATTGATTTTGCGCTTGTATCCATTCTCCCTGACCGATTGAATGTGCAGGAAGAGATTTTGATGGATAATGAATTATATTTTGTAGCTAACAAAGATTTTTCTATTTCCAAAAAGAAACTAACAAAAGATGATTTAGAAAAACATCCGCTTATATATCGAGAAGAAGGATCAGCAACAAGAAAGGTGATGGAAGACTATTTTGAGAAAACGAATTTAAAAGCTCGAAAGAAAATTGAATTGACCAGTAATGAAGCTGTTAAACAAGCTATACTCGCAGGTTTGGGAATGTCAATAATGCCCATCATAGGTATTCGAGAAGAAATCAAAAACAAAAAAATCAAAATTATTCCTGCCGATAACTTACCTATCAAAACGAAGTGGCGTTTGATTTGGTTGAAAGACAGTAAGCTCAGTCCGGTAGCGCAAGAATATTTAGAGCATTTACAAAAAAACAAAGCTCGCTTGATTAAGGAATGCTTTGTTCTTTAAAATAAAAAAGTGGGCTATACCTAAACCTAACTTTATGTTAAGAAACAAGTAAGCCCACTCTCGCTGAACAAATTAACTATACAAAATCTTCTTTATGAAAATGGAATGAGATATTTTTTAATATCCAACTATTTCCCATTCCAAATTCCCTACATAACGATACGCTACTTTACCTTCCGCATTGATGGCGAAGAGATAAATCCATTCGTGGTCACAAAGATTTTTAACACCTTCGTGCTTATTCAGGATTTTACTCATTTCGTCTATCGGTGCTTCAATAAAGACATTCAAGCGTTGTGGTTCGTGTTGGAAATTGTCTCCATCATGAACGGATTGCCAAGGTAAGCCGGTTCGTAAGTCCCCTCCAAAACCTTCTTGTACTCCCAAACCACCTACTACATTGTGTAGGGCTTTATTTCCCGATCCAAATTTTTCATTATCTACTGTTGAGGCGTAGTATTGTAAGTTGATCCAACTGGTCACCACCATAGGTGCTGTCATGATTAATTCAAGAATACCAAAGCCTTTATCTTTTTGCCAGTCATAGCTGTGCAAGAAACTTTTTCCTCCCAAATTCAGTTGCTGGGTACGTTCGCGAGGTGCTACCACAAAAGAAGAGCATCCAGCCAGTCCCCATTCAGGTCGTACTTGCGACCAATCTTTACTGCGAGCAAGCACTTGTTTGTTAAAATCTTCTGTGGTGATACCCATTCGTAAGCCACGCTCTTGACGAGCCCCTTCGCCGGCTAAGTTCAATGCGTGCTCTAACTCTTGTATGTCCTCCGTGTGTGATACAGGCCACCCTTCTCCTGGCTGGTAAAGTTTTACTTGATCCGTAGTGGTATCATGTAACGCAGCGACAAATAATGTAGTTTCCGGTATTTCAATACCTTGCGTCACCAGCGCTTTTCTCACTTCTTTATCATTTAGCACGGCTGCTGCTACTTTAGCGTTCGACTCACCGGTATGACCTCCGCAAGCCCCACAATCTAATCCGGTAGCGTGTGGATTGTTCACTGTGGAAGAACCGTGCCCTGTAATCATGACGATGCGGGCAAAGCCTTCTGTTAAAGACATCGCCTTTAAAGCCGTTGCCGCCATCTTGATTCGATCTTCGATAGGTATACCGGAAACTCCGTTATGATAATCTGTCGCCAGACGCAGTGTTCTTTTATCAAAAACCTTTTTAGATATTCCCACTTGATCCGGATGTGTTACCGGACGTGTCAACCCAAACATATCCGTAAACAACTTAGGTAAGTAAGCTAAACCTACCGGCCCTACAAAGCTGAAACAAGTTACCGCACCTAGCTTAAAGGACTTCCATGCTTCGCCGGCATGCTTTAAGAGAACACGTTGATTGATTGCTTTAGTAGTACTACCCTCATCACTTAATGCTTCTTTAATCGTGTGCGATGTAGTTAACAATACCGGACACTGATCTGCCCCTTTGTTAAAACCTAAAGGAACATACTTCACAGGGAAGGCAAAGAAACCTGCAAATCCCATGGTTTCAATATGACCACTTACTGCTTCTAAATTTCTACGAAACAACTCTGAGCGTACATCGATGCAGAAGATGGATTGTACTTTAGGTGTTTTTAACTTTGTCAGCTGTGTCTTTTGCGTATTTATTCTGCTGATTAACTGACGTTGGTTAGCGATGTCAAAACTTTTTTGAAGAACCAGTAATTGCGCTAAATAGAGAGGAGTCTCTTTCATATGTTGCGCCGCTTCTAGATTTTCCTTCCAGCTATTTGCCAAGTTGGGATGATCTATCAATTCTTGAATGGTAGCTTCCCATACTAACAAGATTGCTAAGAACTCTTCGGTAGCATTACTCTCCATGCCTGCTAATCGTGCATCCCAATCGATACGAGCTGCTATACCTGCCCACCCATTCATTTTCATGAGTAAGGTTGTAAGATATAACTCCATCACGGATTCAGGAACCTGTAACTTTGATAAGGCAATTGCAGCTGCCTCCCAATGATTCTCCGGGAACTCCGCGACAACTTTTCGGAAACCTTTTATTCCCATCACTTCCGGAGTACGATCAATCGCTGCTTCTTTTTTCCATGATGAAAACAATCCGGAATCGACATCCGAGGTATTCCAAATCGCTTGTTTATGATCAAAGTACGCCGATGCCCAGAAGGAAATACGATCTACCATGAATCGTATACACTCTTTATCACGAATATCTCCGGCTAATTCCGTGAACGTTTTCATTATGTGCGTATCTTGTTGCAGCGCATTCGGCTGATACAAGTCGTTGATAAAGGTATCTGCATTTTTAGTTACTTGAACGGACGTAGTATTGAGGACCGATTGAATATCTGCTTTCGTGATCAAGCCTTTTTCCAAAGCTTGGATGTAAAAAGAAAGAGGTAAAGTAGATTTGATTCCACCACTTTGGTGAAGGAAACTCATCGCTTTTTCAAACGGCTGATCCGCCATTCCTAAGTAGGGATTTACCGCTACAAAATTTTCCAATGACCACAAAGGAGCTATTTTAGAAGTACCTTTTTTTAATGTAGTTTTGATTTGATCTATTGATATATTTTTTACTGATTCCATGATTTTCTTTTTTTAAGTTTTATTTACTTACTACAGGTTTCATTACTGTTATAGAAGACATCATTTCTTTCCTGGGACTTTCAAGAGAAGAGTGATCCAGTTGTTTATTTTTTAATGCTCCAATCAGTTGGTCAAAATATGCATTTGCATAAAAACCATTTCTCAAATGCACACCCCATGAATATACTTCCGGAGAAGACGTCCACTTCGGAGCAAGTAGTTGTATGAATACGGCTGCACCAAACGTGAGTACTACCATCACCACTGCGAGCTTAATAAAGAAGTTAGGATTTCCGTAGTCCGGAATTTGGGAGTGTAGTATATGATGTGCCAAGTGCTCCAGTGAGAAGAAAGAAAGCGCCACCACAAACGCCATGGCAGAAGAAATCAAAACTGCTTTGACACTTCCCTCTGAATCAAAGGTAGGTACCATAATTTGGCTTAAGCCCATCACAATGATGGCGCCGGTTGCCATGAGTGCAAAATCTTCTTGCGGATTCACACCCCACAGATAACAGAACAAAGCGTAAATCAAAGTGGCTACTGCTATACTAGAAAACACCAGCATCACATTCCCTTTACGTTTAGGCTGTGCAATGTATTGACTGCGCACCATATCAACTGCACTACCGGAAGATAAGAAAGCATGCGCTTTATAGAAGGAGTGAGCAATTAAGTGTAACATAGCCGCAGCATATACTCCAAATCCGCAAATCAAAAACATGAAACCCATGTGTGCAATACTCGAGTAACCTAAAGCTACTTTTATGGAAGGTTGAGTTAAGAATACAACGGATGCATATAAGGCCGTAAATCCACCCACTAAGATGAGTAATAAGTTAGCTGAAGTAGAAGCGTGCATTAGGAAACTCATACGTACGATCATAAACGGACCTGCATTCAGTAAACCGGCGTGTAAGAGCGCTGAAACAGGTGTAGGTGTTTCTACTACTTCCAGTAACCACCCTTGTGTAGGGAATTGTGCCGACTTTAAAAAAGCAGCTAGTGCTAATAAAATGGTACTTGCTATTAACATCGGGCTTAAATTGCCGGAAGCTTTTTGCAGTTGAATAATTTGTTCCAATTGCGCAGTACCGAATTCGATATAAATTAAAGCAAAGGCTATGAACAAACTGATGTCACTCACTCGAGCAACAATGAATTTCTTTCTTGCAGCCACAAAAGCTTGAGGTCGATCTGAATAAAAATTAAGTAGATAATGTAAACAAAAACTGGTAACCATCCAGAATAAGAACAGTTGAACTAGGTTTCCGGATAAAACCAGTAACTCTACAGAAGCTATGGTAGCAGCTAATCGTGCTAAGAATACATTTTTACGAGCGTCACCATCCAGATAGTTTTGACTAAATCGCAGGACAATAAACCCTAATAAAGTAATCATGATGAACATGGATATACTTAATGGATCTAGGCGGAAAGCCAAGCCCAAGTTATTCCATACCAGTAGGTCTTGATGTAGGGTGCCATTTCGAAAAACATGAACTGCGCTAACCGCACCTACTATGATTCCCAATATCCCAACAGAAGAAAGTACACTTATGATGCTTTTTTGAGCATTCTTAGACATCATAAGTAATAGAACAGAACAGCACAATAAAAGTAGCGGCGCTACAAGGGGTAAGAAAGTTAAGTATTGCATGGTCATAAATGATGATTTATATATGCAAACCTAAGCAGTTCAATTCATAAGTTTTTATTTATATTCTATATGTTAATCATAAACGATATTTATGAACTAAAAAATGAGAAGTTGTAAAGTAGAAAGTTTAACGTTTAAAGTAGCTTCCGAATTTGGTGCAATTTGGCTGTTTGCGCTGAAAGGAAAACACCATTAATATTTTATTAAAAAATCTTAAGCGCTTTTTTTCATCTCTGTCTTTCCCCACTTACCTAATTGATCTAATAAGGGAATCAAATCTACTCCACTCTTGGTCAATTGATATTCTACTCTTGGAGGAGTTTCAGCAAAGGCCGTTCTAATCACAATACCATCTTCTACCAATTCTTCCAACTGCTTAGTTAATACTTTTCTAGAAATACCGGGAATCAATGCATCCAACTGACCAAAACGTTTGGGAGTTTTGCTCAAGTTGTAAATAATGATGGGTTTCCATTTGCCCCCTATGATTCCTAAAGCGAAGGTCAGCGGACATTTCTTTTGATTTCGAACTGTTCTCATGTCAATTGTTACTACTTGGTAACTACTTTTTCATGTTAAGAAATTGTAATAGTTACAAAAGTATACATTTAAAAGTAACTTAGGGTTACTAATTTTAAAATTTAATAAAAAAATGAGCAAAAAAATCGTTTTTATCACCGGGACCAATAGTGGTTTTGGTTGGCTGACAGCCAATAGCTGTGCCGCTTTAGGATATAAAGTATATGCTACCATGCGCGATACCAAAGGAAGAAATGCAGAAAAAGCAAAACAATTGTCGCAAGTGGAAAACATTGAAGTCATCGACTTAGAGTTAACCAATGGGAAGACCGTGAGTGAGGCGATTTCTAATATCATTGCCAAAGAAGGCCGAATCGATGTGGTAGTGAACAATGCCGGATACTATGCAGGTGGTTTAGCGGAAAGTTTTACGGAAGAGGATCTAGAACAAATGTTCAATGTGCATGTTAAAGGACCATGGAGAACCATTCGAGCGGCTTTACCACAAATGCGCAAACAACAAGAAGGATTAATCATTAACATCTCCAGCGGTTTGGGTCGTTTCTCAGCTCCATTCATGACTGTGTACAATGGAGCAAAGTTTGCTGTAGAAGGACTTACCGAAGGATTACACTATGAAGTACGACCATTAGGTGTGGATGTGGTCATGATTCAGCCGGGGCTTTCCCTACCGACATCTTTGGGAAAACGATTACCGGATCTGATTTGAGTATGGTGAGTGAATATGGAGAGTTAGCCAATGTTCCTCAACAAGTTGGTGCCGGCATGGGACAAATGTTTGAAGCTTTAAAGCCCAATCCTCAATTAGTTGCTGATGCATTGGTTAAATTAATTGAAACACCTAAAGGTAAAAGACCGCTAAGAACAGTGGTGGATCCTGTTACCGGAGCATTCACCGAGACAGCTAACAAACAAGTGAAAGAGCAGTACGATAATTTCTTATCTGCTTTCGGAATGCAAGCTCTATTGAATTAAGCATTCGTTCGTTGCTAAGAGACTTGTTGGATAGAGCGAATGCTTTATTTAACAAGTCTTTTTTATTACCTAGCTAACTTTAAAAATTACGTGATGGTAACAATATTTGGCGCAAGTTGACAACTTTCTAGCAATTATTACGTGTTAGTGACGCCGCGAGATAATACTCCTTATGGGATTCCTCAGTGGGCGGCTAAACACCAACTCGGGTGGAGAGTTGGCTCGCATCTCATCATTATTTTGTTTGGGGCTATTCATATTTAACCACTTCGTGGTTAGGAAAAAATTCGAAGGCAGGAAAGATAGTTTTCATACCTATGCCGGTGGTCATCTAACCTTCAAGGTTTTCAAACACCTTGAAGGTTTAAAATTGAATGTATCATCTGTGGCAGGTCGGCGGCTGATGGCCGCACAACCTAGGAAACTTTTTTCTTGTAGCGCGCAACCTTATGGTCGCAGACCGATATGTTTAAATAGGCACAAGTTGCAAACTTGCGCCACTACGTACTATATGCTGGCGGTCTTTTAAACTTTTAACTAAAAACTTTAAACTTCTAAAAACAAAAAAGCCTCAGATTTCTCTAAGGCTTTTAATGTACCCGGGGCGGGACTTGAACCCGCACAATCGTTGACGGATTACAGGATTTTAAGTCCTGCGTGTCTACCAATTCCACCACCCGGGCCTCCAATTAAGGACTCTCAAAAAAAGAACCTCTGAAGAGGTTCCTATTTGGAGCGGGAAACGAGACTCGAACTCGCGACCCCGACCTTGGCAAGGTCGTGCTCTACCAACTGAGCTATTCCCGCGTGAATTGGGATTGCAAAAATACAACTCTTTTGCAATTTCCCAAACTGTTTCTGTAAGTTTTCTTGCTATTATTTTAAATCCATTGAGCCACAATCGCTTAAATTTTACAAAAAAAGAGGTATTGGGTCTTTTATTCTCCCAATACCTCAAAACCCTAAACAAGTTTGTTAATTCTTTCTGTTAATTCGCCGGTAAAAACATCGAAAACTTATCAAAAAGATGCTTCGACGTCTTCCCTAAATCGTAATGTCCTCCCTTAAAATGGACGTGTTCATGCTTATCTTTATCATTCAAAACTGTCTCTTTTAAGTTTGGTGCTTCAAAAGCTGCTATCTCATCTTCATTCTCTTTCACATCCCCTTGATAGGAAGTAGCCGTAGCTCCTTTTAATCCTTTCACCTGATTGGCTAACTCTGCATTGTGCATCTTAGCTTGGGATACCAAATCCATTGCCTTGTCATACTCAGCCGTGTTTTTTGACACAATGAAATACAACATGTGTTTGGTGGCACTGTCTAGCAATAATTCTGTTTTTTCGGTCAATGCTTTGATGGCTTTCATATCCGGTTTTGCGGCCATCGCGGTAAACTGCATTAAAAATCCTAAGCAGCTGATTAGTATAAGTTTTTTCATAACATATAAAAGTTTTAACTAACTATAAATCAAATAAATCTAACTCATTTAAGCAACTGTTTCCACTCATTTATCTTCAATAGTGCTTCCACCGGCGACATAGAATTGATTTCTAAATCGCCCAATTGCTGTTTTATCTTTTCTAAAGTAGGATCTGCCGCTTCAAACAAGCTCATCTGCAAGGTACTCTTAGGTACTTCTCTCAAATGTTGCTCATTGGTTTCACGAATATGATCTTGCTCCAAATGAATCATAATCTCATGCGCACGTATCACCAAACTATTGGGCATACCTGCCATCTGTGCCACGTGAATACCAAAACTATGTTCACTGCCTCCCTCCTTCAACTTACGAAGGAATATCACTTTGTTACCCGACTCCTTCACTGACACATTAAAGTTTTTTACTCTAGGTAAATCTTCCGCCAGCTGATTCAGTTCATGATAGTGCGTAGCAAATAAGGTCTTAGGTCTAAACTGTGTGTGATTATGTAAATACTCTACAATAGCCCAAGCAATGGAAATACCATCATAAGTACTGGTACCTCTTCCAATCTCATCCATCAAAATCAAACTACGATCACTTAAGTTGTTTAAGATACTCGCCGTTTCATTCATCTCCACCATGAAGGTAGATTCGCCTTTGGATAAGTTATCCGATGCACCTACACGTGTAAATACTTTATCTACCAAACCTATGGTTGCAGCACTCGCCGGAACATAAGAACCTGCTTGTGCTAACAATACAATCAAAGCTGTTTGGCGTAACAAAGCCGACTTACCCGCCATGTTAGGACCGGTGATAATCATAATCTGCTGACGCTCGTTATCCAAGTACACATCATTTGGTACATAATCCTCTCCTACCGGTAGTTGTTTTTCAATCACCGGGTGACGACCATCTTTGATATCAATGGTAGCATCCGTAGTTACGGTAGGTAAGCAATATTTATTAGCAATGGCTGCTTGTGCAAAAGAAGATAAACAATCCAGTTGTGCTAACACGGAAGCATTTTGTAAAACTTGATTCACATAACCTTCTGCTTCTACAATCAAGTCTTGGAACATTTTCTGTTCAATGACATTGATTTTATCTTCCGCACCTAAAATCTTTTCTTCGTACACTTTTAACTCTTCGGTGATGTAGCGTTCTGCATTCACTAAGGTTTGTTTACGAATCCAATCGTTAGGCACTTTATCTTTATGTGTATTGGTTACTTCTAAATAATAGCCAAATACTTTGTTGTAAGAAATCTTTAGTGAACTGATTCCGGTACGATCTACTTCTCGTTGTTGGATTTGCAATAAGTAATCCTTCCCTGAAAAAGCAATCGCTCGTAATTCATCCAACTCCTGATGAAGACCATCTTTCATCATGCGCCCTAAGTTGGAAACGATAGGTGCATCTTCTTTCAGAGAGTCGTTAATTTTATTGTACAGGTAATCGCAATTATGAATTTGATCAGCTAGTCGGCTCATAGTAGGAGTGCCAATCGTTCCAATCAATTGTTTGATTGCCGGAAGTTTTTCCAAGGAACGTTTCAACTGCACCATTTCACGCGGATTAATTCTACGTGCAGCTACTTTCGCCATCAAGCGCTCTAAATCACCTATCGGTTTTAGTTCTTGTTGTAAGGATTGTAATGCAGAATCATTTTTTACAAATGTTTCTACTGCATTCAATCGCTCCTGAATCGGTGTGATTTCTTTCAGCGGCAACAACAACCACTTCTTCAACATACGCGCGCCCATAGGCGTAGCGGTATGATCTAATATTTCCAATAAAGGAACACCTTCCGGATGCTGAGAATAAACTAACTCCAAGTTACGAATGGTAAAGCGATCCAGCCACACATACTTCTCTTCTTCTATTCTACTTAAGCGAAGAATATGTGAAACCTCTTTGTGTTCGGTTTCATGTAAGTAATGGATGATGGCTCCGGCAGCGGTTACACCTTCGGATAAATTATCTACTCCAAATCCTTTTAGAGAGGAAGTATTGAAATGGCGTTGTAATACTTCTTGTGCAAAGTCGTACTGATAAATCCAATCTTCTAATGCGTAGGTATTGTATTGATCGGAGAAGGTTTGCTCCCAGTCTTTTTTTCTAGGTTTGGGAAACAACACTTCCGACGGTGAAAAATTCTGCAGTAATTTATCGATATAAGTTAACGGACCTTGAGCTGTTAAAAACTCACCGGTAGAAATATCTAAGAAGGCGATTCCGTGTATGTCTTTGTTCAAATACACTGAAGCCAAGTAATTATTTTTACGAACGTCTAAGACATGATCATTGAAGGAAACACCGGGAGTGACTAATTCCGTCACGCCGCGTTTTACAATTCCCTTTACCGACTTAGGATCTTCTAACTGATCACAGATGGCTACACGCTGCCCTGCTCTCACTAAGCGAGGTAAGTAATTATCTAACGAGTGATGCGGAAAACCGGCCAAGGCAATTTCAGATGCTGTACCGTTTCCACGCTTCGTTAACGTAATATCTAATATCTTTGCTGCCTTAACGGCGTCTTCCCCAAAGGTCTCATAGAAATCTCCCACACGGAAAAGCAATAATGCCCCCGGATACTTTGCCTTGATGGCATAGTATTGTTTCATTAAAGGAGTTTCAACTGTTTCTTTTGTTTTGCTCAAAACCGAATTAACTTTATACCGAAATTATCTCTATCTAGAGTTATTAAAATTAACCAACCCTAGGCGGAATTGCCAAAAGAGTTATTCACAGCCCAAAGCCATGAAAAAACTATCTCTCACAGACTTACAACGACAATCGGTAGAAGAATTCAAATCAGCTGAAAAAATGCCGATTGTAGTGATTTTAGATAACATTCGCAGCTTGCACAACGTGGGCACCTTCTTCAGAACAGGCGATGCGTTCTCTATTACCCACTTGTATTTATGTGGATTTACCGGCACTCCTCCACACAAAGATATACACAAGACTGCGCTAGGCGCTACCGAATCGGTAGCATGGAGCCATCATGTCTCTACTGTGGATTTGATTCAACAACTGAAAAAGGAAGGTTACACCATTTTAGGAATAGAGCAAACCAGCGCCAGCATTATGCTTCAAGATTACCCGGTGCAGGCAGATAAAAAATATGCGCTGATTTTTGGGAATGAAATCTCCGGTGTGCAACAAGAAAGTTTAGAACATAGCGACAACGCCATCGAAATTCCTCAGTTTGGGACCAAACACTCCTTCAATGTTTCTGTTACTTCAGGAATTGTATTGTGGGAATTTGTGAGGAAAATGAAATACGGAAAGTAGATTACTATAGAAAAATAAAACCCACGGTTTTAACCGTGGGCTACTAATCGCAAAGAATAAACCTTTACTATATTTTTAAAGACCTTAGATGATATTTTTATTGATTACCGGTCGGCCGATAAATTCAATATCCTTTTCTAATTTCAACCAAGAAGTACAGCCGCCATATTCTGGCAACACATCGATTTCAAAAGCCGCTCCGAACTCAAATACTTGCACTACCAGCAAGTGAATTTGTTTGTTCCATCGATTAAATCGTTCTTCTACTACCGCTTCCGACCAAGCATGGAATGGGTGTAAACGTTTTACTTTTTCCCAATCATTGATGACTTGTACGTCGGCAACTTTTACAAAGTATTTTAATAATACTCTATCCGGTTTCGGATAAAAAGAATCGTGTTTTAAAAAAGGTCTCCACGATGGTTTAATCATCTCTTCCGCCTGATGAAATAATGTAGGGAATAAGACAAACTCGTTCCCTTTCATTTCAAAATCTACTCCATCTTCACTTATACCACCTTTGCGTAGGATAAGGCTTTGCTTGCCTTTACCTAGTGCATCTACGATACAGGACCATTCTTTAAAAGCTAATGCCGCCATCTGATTATTTTTTCTTAATCGCCTCGTAGGCTTTTATAAAACCGTCTAAGTCTTCTATCCCGATACGTTTAGCAATAATTTCTTTTTTCTCATTCAACACATATAGAACCGGTGTTGAATAAATATCATAGGTAATCTTAAAGTCGGTATGGTTGTACTTATCACGCACGTTGTACCATGCTTTAATATTTTTACTACGAACATAAGCTAACCAATCTTCATCTTTACGCTCGATATTGGCAGCGTATACTGCAATTCCTTTAGCACGATTAGCTAACCACCACTCATATAATTTAGGAGTTTCCTTTTGACAGTGACCGCATCCTGAATCCCAGAAATAGATGATGGTATATTTAGCCTGAATTTTAGACAAGTAAACATATTTACCGGTAGTATCAGCCATGTACAATTCCGGAGCCACCTTACCTATAAGCAGAGGTTCTAAAATCTTTACTCGATCTTCTATTTTCTTCACTACATCTTTACTTGCCCACGGACACTTATTTTTCATATAGTATTCTTTGCCCATATGAACAAACACCGCATCCATTCCCATTTGAGTAGAAGTTTCATATTTATAAGTAAACTCACGAGTAAAATATTCAAAAATATCTTTCCCGGATTTTGATAAAATAAAGTCGATTTCTTTATTAATAGAATCAGCCGAGTTCACCACTAGACGCTTGAAGTAATCTTCTACTTTGGGTGCTAATACCGGAGTGCGTATCAAACGATCATCACTTAGGTTCACGTTGTCCCAATAGTGAGCTTTGTAATATTTATAGAGGAACAATGTATCCTTAGCGCCGTTCGGCAAGGTAGGAGTCTCCGGCATATCTACATCTTTAGTAGTATTTAAGATGGCCGTAAATAAATTTTGCGGATGTTCTTTAATAAAGGTAGAGATAAACACCACCATATTCGAATCTAATTTTTTCAATTGATTCTCATAGGTTGCTTTATTAGCAGGAGATGCTGCTTTGTATAAATTACTTAACGAATCAGCTACTTTACGCTGTACTTGAAAATACTTTTGATAGGCATAGAAATCCGTATTGTCTTGAGAACCTTTAAACTGTGCGGTACCTACGGTGTTATCCGGATCTGCTGTTAAGGAAAACACAGTGGGTTTTAAAATAAAATCCATAATGCGTTGTTTCGGAAAAAGGAAGAAATACATTCCTTCTTTTAAGGTTGTTGTATCTTGAAAAACAACACCTCCTTTAGCATCCACTATCGCAGTATCTTGATAGAAACGTTTATCGCCATAGTATCTGCAAAAATAAACGGTATCGTTCGTCTGTAAGCCTTTGAAATGAGCTTGAATATGATACCCTTTTTTCTCGTTATTAGCTTCGGCCAAAACTTGAGTAGTAATGCCTAAGAATAATAATAACCAACCCAAATGTTTCATTCTATGATTTCAGTTTAACCTAATTTATGGTGTATTACAAAAGTAATGCCGAATACGTATAGATGCAAAAAGGGCAGTATAAACCGCCCTTTTTATTATTATAACTATCTGATTACTTGAATTTTGGAAGACCTTTTTTCATTGCGTCCAATTGCTTTTGAATAGAATCTTGGGTCTTTTTCTTTTGTTCATCAATCTGCTGCTGCGTTTGCTGCTTGGCTTGATCTACTTGATGCTGTACTTGTTGTTGCGTTTGATCTACTTGTTGTTGCACCTGCTGCTGAGCTTGGTCTACTTGCTGCTGCACTTGTTGTTGTGCTTGTTGCTTCGCCTGATCAACTTGTTGCTTCGCATCCTGTACTTGTTGTGTATTTGCCACCTGATTTTTTACAGCATTTTGATCTACTTCACCAAAATTGGTTTTTAAGATTTTTACATTTGGCTTTTTACCCGGACCATTTAAGTTTAAGTCCATGATAATATCCTTAGGCATTGCAACAGATGACCCCACCAATCCGGTTAAAGCAGAAGAGGCTGCTGTACCTAACGATCCGGATGGAGTAGTTAATTGAACATCGTAATCAATATCTCCATTCAATTTGTTAACCCCTTTCTTAATATCAAACTTTGTTTGACCTGCGTTCACTTTAAATGGATCTAACAATAAAGAACCGTCTACAATTTTAAACTTCGTATTAATGTCACTAATAGACATTGGGTTCATGTTGCTCATCTTAGTTAAACCTGCCATCGTAGCTAAAGCAGGATTATCTGTAATCGTAGCTGATTTAGTTAACAGCGTACCAAAACCATTTAATGTTTCATATTTAGGCATCATATCTTGGCCTAACAAACCTTTAGCACTTAAAGTAAGATTCATTTTGCCATCCATGTATTGAGAAATACCGGCCATTTGCTTTACGGTATTGAAAGCATTGTAAGCATCTTTGAATGCCACATCCGCCATACTCATATCCATATCAAAAGAAGGCTTAGCTAAATCTTGTGCGTTATAAGAACCATTCATAGCGAATGCACCACCAAGCGTTTTAAACTTCAAGTTGCTTAATTTAACAATCGCATCTTTTACAATGATAGCACCTGTCATATCTGCTAAAGTTAAATTGCTATACAACACTTTAGTCATGCTAGAGTTGAAAGTAAAATCAATGTTTCTAGGAACTTCTACTACTTCCATTGGAACTTCTTCCTCCGGAGTTGGAGTAGTTGTTGTTGGTTCTTCTGCCATCCACTCATTTACATCAAATGAATTGGAGTTAAGATTCATGACACCATGAAGTGTAGTGTCTTTACCACCAAACATGTAGCCCATGTAGTTAGATACAAAACCGGTGATAGCATAATCACTCTTACCTAACATACCTGTCATGGTTTCAATGTTGAATTTCTCAGGGGTTAATGATAAAGCACCTTTAGTCATAGTAAATCCTTGAGGTAAGTCAGCGCTCTTATACACTAGATTTTCGATATCCATTCTACCGGAAGAGGAAGTAGAACCATAATTACCCGCCTGTACTTGAGACAAGACACCTTTGGTAGTTAAATCTGCTAAGATGATACCAGTAAGTGTAGTCCCTTCGATAGGATATACTTTCGTCATTTTATCTAAATCGATTTTACCTTTGATAGTAGCATCGTAATTAGGGTCATCAAAATTCTTCACGAACGCTTTTGCTTCAAATGGCTCTCCATCTAACAATAAGCGGAAGTAATCTAGATTAAAAGTAGATGCAGGCATGTTACCGTCACTTTTCACAGTAGCGTTGAATTCTACTTTTTCTAAAGGCTTAGGGAAATCAGCCGACTTTACATAACCGTTAGCCAAATTCATAGTAGCCGTTACCATTGGCATCAACTTTTGTTCATCGCTGTATTTACCTTTACATTTTACATCCATAGCAAACAACCCTTTCAAGGTAGTTCCTTCGATAGGGTAGAATTTATCTACGTCTTCTAAGTTTAGTTTTGCTAATACATTGGCATCAATGTCGTATGGATTCATTTGAGTCATTAAGAAACGAGCATCTACCGGATTTTTACCCATTTCCATATGGAAGGTTTTTAAGTTGACTAAGGTATGGTCAATAACGCCATCTTTATTCTCCACTTTCAAATCCATGTTTACGTTCTTCACTGCTTCCGGAAGATCAGGGTATTTGAAATAACCATTATTGATTAAAGTAGTTAAACCAAAACCGGGCATGGTAGTTTCATTATACACACCTTTCACCCAACCATCGAATGCGATCGTACCGTCTGTTTCTAACTTATCAAAGTCTTTAGTGTATAGCGCAGGGATAAGAGAGATTAAGTTTTTGAATTTAGTTTCTTTGGCTCCGTAAGTGATATCCATTTTAATATCATCCGCCGGCATTTCAACACTACCGTTCATTCCGAATTTGAAATCATTCACAGCAAACTCGTTTTCTTTGAATGTATAAATAGACTTAGCTAAATCGATATTCATTGCTGCATCAGCAAATAATTTATGCCCACTTAAATACGTAGTACCATCATACGTTACTAAGCTATTAGCGATATCCGTCCAAGTTTTTAAATCATACACATCGCCGTTGATAGAACCGCTACCTTTGTGGTTCATACCTTTCAACTCCATGTACATAGGCATCGTTTGGTCATCATATACAATGATACCATCTTCTATTTCCCATTTCTCGATATTGATTTTCATTGCAGAAGCAGTAGTATCTACCGGCTCCGGTGCTGCAGTAGAATCAGGGAAAGTAATATCCCAGCTAAAGTTTCCTGCACGGTCGTATATCGTTACAATTTTAGGTTGCTTTAAATACACCCCATTCACTTGAATAGCATCGCCAAATAATACCGACTTAATATCTACTGCTACAGAAAACTCTTTAGCTGCGAACAACGTGTCCCCTTTAAATGCATCCGCATTAGAAGACATACCAATATCCGAGATGGCTACCGTAAGGTTTGGAAAGTGAGAGAACAATGACAAGCTGAACGATTCTGCGTTGTACCAAACATTCGCATTTACATTTTGTTTGATTTGCTCATCAATTGCTGCTTTAATTTTGTCTTTAAACAAGAAAGGAGCTGCGATCATAGCAACTAAAAGAACTCCCAAAGAAATTCCGGAAATCTTTAAAAACTTTTTCATATGTGGGAAATAGAATTTAACGGTCTATGTGTAGTTAAAAATACAATCCTTTTTAGACCACACAAAGAAATTTAGTAATAATGTATAATAACGTAAAATGGACGCTAATCTTGCGCTTTTTTATAAAATTCCTTCAATACAACAGTAATCTTCTCAGATTCAACTAAAAAACCATCATGCCCATAAAGTGAGTCTATATAAATATAGGATGCTCCATTAATGTTATCCGCTAAGAATTTTTGTTCCAATGGAGGGAATAGTAAATCGGAAGAAATGGCAACGACTAAACACTTTGCTTTAATTTGTTGTAAAGCAGCTAGTACACTTCCTCTATTTCGTCCCACGTTATGACTATCCATCGCTTTGGATAAATACCAGTATGAATGGCAGTTAAAACGTTTGACCAATTTATCACCTTGGTAATGCTGATAGGAAACGACTCTAAAATCATCCACTTTGTTTACATCTTCATCTTTTTGGGTAGAGTCGTAGGTTTCATAACTACGATAAGACAACATAGCGATGGAGCGAGCGATTTTCAACCCTTCACGACCGGCATCTAAAGAATTATTTTTCCAAGTAGGGTCCATATCAATAGCCATACGTTGAGACTCATTAAATGCAATTCCCCAAGGAGAGTGCTGAGCATTGGTAGCCAATAAAACTAGATGTTGAAACACTTGAGGTTGTAAAATAGACCATTCAAGTGCCTGTTGCCCACCTAAAGAACCACCGATAAGTGTATGTATTTTATGTATTCCTAAATGTTGACGTAATAAATCATGCGCCAACACCATATCACGTATGGTAACTACAGGGAAAGATAAATAATAAGGTTCATTCGTGATGGGGTTAGTCTCTGTAGGACCTGTAGTTCCATAACACGATGACAATATATTAGCACAGATAATGAAATGTTTTTCCGGATCAAAAATGTATCCCGGACCAACTACACCCGGCCACCAAGATTCGGCGTCGGAGTTGGCTGTTAAGGCATGACAAATCCAAATAACATTAGAATCATCCTGATTACGAGTTCCATATGTCGAATATTGGATTCGCAATTCAGGCAAAACAGCTCCTGATTCTAGTGTTACCTTTTCGGTATGGTGATAAATGTGATGCTCCATGCAGCTCTAATTCAAACTTTTGAGACAAGCATGACCACAAACGAGTGCAGAATGTAAACCGATGATTTTCGGGAACGACGCAGCGTAGTCTGTAATCAATTTATATCCCCCGCATACGGCGGGGCAGGAAGTAGCACCTTAAATTCCAAATGGTTAGATAGGTTGCTAGAGGTTCACAGAGCCTGTTCTCTCCCCTCTTCTTTATAAATCAATTACTCCCGTAATTGATTAAGGATTCAAATATACTATCTAATGAATGAAATACCAATTTTAATTGGCATAATACAAAAATTAGTAAAAATTTATTTGGCATTTGGCATCATAATTGGGTTACAATATATACCCAAACGGATATTAACATTTAAACAACTAGAGTATGATACTGTTACTTTTAATTTCCTTAACAATTTACATTATCATTCGATTAATTAATCGCTACTCGGATAATGAAGCTATTGAATAATAATTATGTATTGTAACCTTTTTAGACATACCATTGTATAAGAATGGGGGCACTTCCCATGTTTTTCGTATATTTAATTTTGCAACTGATTTAAAAATGTTCCACAATGCCAATCGTTGGTTTCTTTTAGGAGCCTCTCTAATTATGTTAGGGGTAGGTATCGTTGGGATATTGTATTATAAAGACATCGAATTCCCTTTTGCCAGTGGCAACCGCTACGTTTGGTTATACCGAATTAACTATGTGATTTTAACTTGGATCATACTTACCTCCTCAAATGAAAAATGGGTACGTATGTATGGTATACTAAGTGGATGGTTTATGATCTACCTTGTGGTAGGTACATGGTTTCAACTACCACCTGCTACTATGTTTAAGTTAACAGCTGCCGATAATTTACTTCATACCAACTTAGGGTTGAGTTCTATTTTCTTTGCCTTATTTTTTTCAGAGGCAAAAAAAAATACCACTATTGAAGAAGAGGACGACTCTGACGAAGATTTATTATAAGATATTTAAAGATTGCTCTTTAATTTTCTCCAACTCTTCTTTCATACGAACCACACGTTTCTGAATGTTCGCATCGTTCGCTTTAGAACCAATCGTGTTAATTTCTCTACCAATTTCCTGAGCAATGAATCCTAACTTTTTACCGCTAGCCTCTTTGTCGGTCATGGTTTGTAAAAAATAATTTAAGTGAGAACGTAAACGTACTTTCTCCTCATTAATATCTAATTTCTCGATATAGAAAATCAATTCTTGTTCAAATCGACCGGAATCCATTTGTTCTGACTTTCCAAAATCTTCGAAGTGTTGTTTGATACGTTGACGAATAGAATCGATACGAAGTGGATCAAACGTTTCCACTTGTTTCAAATTATCTTCAATCGAAGCTATGTATTCTTTGAATTTCTCAGCTAATACTTTCCCCTCGTTGATACGGAAGTCAGTACATTTCGCAATAGCCTCTTGAATGGTTTTAATGATAAAGTTCCACTCTTCCGCGTGATCTTCATTTTCCAAATCACTCTCTACTGCCTTAGGCATTTGAAGCGCTAACTTAAACAAGTCAGTTGGTTCTGCGCCTACATAAGCATGAGCCGATTTTAAATCTTCGTAGTAAAGTTTTACTAATTCTTTATTTACAGAAACCTTAGGTTTTGCGGGAGTTTTAAGAGCAACATCAATCGTCAAAGAAACCTTTCCTCTTTCTATCGTATTATTCAACAGGTTGCGAACTTCTACTTCTTTGTCGGAAAAATCCTTTGGTAAACGCATATTCAAATCCAAATATTTTGAATTAAGAGATTTGATTTCCACTTGAACAAAAAGTAGGTTGTTTTCAGAGCTTGATGCTCCATAACCTGTCATTGATTTAATCATATGCGTTTCTTATTTATTTGCAATATAAGTATTCTTTATAAAAAAAGGGGACCTAAGTCCCCTTTGTATCATTCACCGGTTTTATTAAACCAATTTGTTGCTTGCTAAGTATTCAGCGATTTGAACTGCATTGGTAGCTGCACCTTTTCTCAAGTTGTCTGCTACAATCCATAAGTTCAATGTTTTTGGTTGAGACTCATCTCTACGAATACGTCCTACAAAAACTTCATCTCTGTTATGAGCATCTAAAGGCATTGGATACTCTTGTTTAGCAGGATTATCTTTCACGATAATACCAGGAGCTTTAGCCAATAATGCTTTTACTTCTTCTACATCAAAATCATTTTCAAACTCGATGTTTACTGATTCAGAGTGACCACCCATTACCGGTACACGTACCGTAGTAGCAGTTACTTTGATAGTATCATCACCCATGATTTTGTTTGTTTCCTTAATCATTTTCATTTCCTCTTTTGTGTACCCGTTATCTTGGAACACATCAATTTGAGGAATTAAGTTAAGATCGATAGTATAAGCATAAGCCTTTTCGCCATCCATTTTACCTTTACGTTCGTCAAATAATTGATCAACCGCTTTTTTACCTGTACCTGTTACAGACTGGTAAGTAGAAACAACTACACGTTTGATTTTGTATTTTTCATGTAACGGCTGTAACACTACTACCATCTGGATAGTAGAACAGTTAGGGTTAGCAATGATTTTGTCAGCCGGAGTTAATACATTAGCGTTTACTTCAGGAACAACTAATTTTTTAGTTGGATCCATTCTCCATGCAGAAGAGTTATCAATAACTACTGTCCCAACTTCAGCAAACTTAGGAGCTAATTCTAATGAAGTGCTTCCACCTGCAGAGAAGATAGCGATAGCCGGCTTCATAGCGATAGCTGTATTTACATCAACAACCTTAAATTTCTTACCGTTGAATTCCACTTCTTTTCCTACTGATTTTTCAGAAGCTACCGGGATTAATTCGGTAACAGGGAAATTGCGCTCTCTCAATACATTCAGCATTTGTGTACCTACCAGACCAGTCGCGCCAACTACAGCTACTTTCATGTTATAATTTAGTTATATCTTATTTTTATTATAAAACGGGTCGCAAGTTATTTAATTTTTGACTTATTTTACGCACTCAACCCGCTTTATTTCAGATTTCAACCCTGAAAAAGAGCTTTTTTGTACCAGCTATGCGAATTTTAATGATTTTATGCCTCCTGACAGGCTCAGGAAGGCTATGGTCACAAGTGTATACTTTTGACTCTACCCTACCGAATAACATATCCGGAACTAGAGATTACTTTCAACTCTCTACCGGAGAAGTACAACTTAATGCCCCCACATCCAACACACATGCCTACTTGAATTTCCCTGTGGAATCAGCCATAGCGCTTACGTATGAAATGAGTTGTACTTATGATGTAGAACCTTCTAGTACCAATATGATGAGCGTTTTACTGAACAACTCCACACAGGACACTTTCATCGAAATCCGATTGGGCGGAGAAAGTGGAAGTAATGACAAAGTTGAAGTGCGTTACACCACTCCTAGCGGTACGCAATCTCTTTGGAAAAGTACCCAAGGAATAGGTAGCACGCTTCCCCTCTCTCTCCGTATCACCTGCAGCACTTATGATCATCAGCATTTTCACCTTGCTATTAGCTTTGCTAATGGAACGCTGATAGATACAGGTGATTTTTCTTTGCCTACTAAATTGTCAGTATCCTCACTTACTTGGGATGTGCATTATACTTCTACCAGAACAAATAAATACAGACTACAACAAGTGAGCACTACACCGCTCTTTGCCTGCGTTGGTACTACTGTTTCAGAGGATGTTCTTTTAATTAACTTTCGCTTTAGCCAAGCGATTATGTTAAGTTCTACTCCTACTTGGGAAAGCACGCTTCAGCCTTCTTCTTATGAAATTCATGACTCTACACTTACGTTGACTTTTGCTCAAAAACCAAGTAGTGATACTTACATGTTTGATTTATCTTTTTTACGCAACAGTCAAAACGACACGCTTTATCAGTCGCAAATCAACATTAACATCGAGCCGTTTATTTATCCCGGCATCCTCCGAATCACTGAATTGATGAGCGATCCGGAGCCAAGTATAGGTCTTCCTAACACGGAATATATTGAACTTTATCACACCGGAACTGAATCTATTTCGATTCACAATTGGAATATAGTTGACAATGGAGGCTCGCATACTTTACCGGACTTCAATATCCTTCCTCAAGAAGTGATTATCCTAGCTCCAATAGGGAAATGTTCACTTTTTACCACTCGCTGCATTGAGTGGAATAACTTCCCGACGCTCAATAATGATGAAGATTTTTTATCGCTCTATTCGGCAACCCAATTACTGATTGATAGCATTCACTACGTAACGAGCAACTCCGACTATCGAAGTGGTGGAGGTTATCCGTGGATTAGAAAAAATATCCCAATAGAGTGTAGTCAATCACCTAAACTCGAATATCCGGAAACCCTATCCATTACTACTCCCGGGAGTGTTGAGACTTCCACTTTTGAACCTGAGTACATTTCATCTGCACAATTAATGAATGACTCCACCTCATTAGTACAATTCAATTATTATGTTCAATTAAATGCGCCTTTTAATGCCTCCGGCTATCAGTACAGTTACACATTCCCATTAACTGAAAAAATAAAATTTGGAGAATGTCTTTTGTTACCTATCAGTTTTGTCACGAGTTGCCGGACCAATATAACTCACTCCTACTCCATCCCCTTTATACTTCCACGTTCTCCATCTAAAGGTGATTTGTATTTCACAGAAGTCCTTCCTGATGCAGAAGTTTACGCCTCTGAATTTATCGAACTCACCAATGTAAGTTCGCACTATGTCACCTTGGCATATACTCGAGTATTATTGACTTCCGGCGCAAGTATTAAAGAAATGATTTTACCTTCTTTGGTACTTCCCCCGGGAGAAATCATAGCCTTTTGTGCAGACAGTCTCGCGCTACAGCGTACCCATGCTCAACATGGCAATTTGAATGAAGTGAACAATTGGCAAAGTATCGATGATAAAGAATGCACTATAAAACTTCTTCACTACTCTACAACCCTTGACTCTATTGTGGTTCGTCAAGAATTACATTCTGTATTCCAAACCAACACGGAAGGATGGTCATTAGAAAAAATCGATACAGGTCAACCTGTCTTCCGTACTTCTAATTGGATTACTGCACCGGATAAAGGCTCGCCGGGATTAGCCAATCATTTTCACCCAACGGTAGATGAAAATCCGGAAGTATATTGTTCCCCCTGCCATTTACAAACTAATCAACCCACTGATAATCACACAACTATTCACCTTCCCAAGGTCTCCGCCGGTAGTCGAATAAGTATATCGATCAACACGCTTTCCGGAATACCGGTACACCATCTAGTGAGTAATGAGCCCGCGTATTCCGGCCAAAACTTTCTATGGAGAGGAGAAGGTTTAGAATCGGGGAGCCCGCTAGCTGCTTGGTATGTAGCTCAAGTACAACTTTGGGATGGCAATGGGGATAAAAAACTTTTTAGAGTGCTTATAAGTACAGCATCTTTCTGATTATCAACCTAATTACAAATAGTAACTTGTGGAAAACCTTGCACGGATTGTAACCTTTTAATCGTTAGATTTGTATAGGTAGATAAACACCTATCTACCTTTTATACTTTTAGTCGCTTATGAGCAAGAGTTCCAAGAAAGCTGTGCGTCCCGCTGCAAAAAAGGCAAGCGTGGTAAAAAAGAAGAGTGAAAAGAAAGCTACTCCTGTAGCGAAGAAAAAAGCAGCCGTTAAAAAGGCTGTCACTAAAAAAGCGGCCCCTGCAAAGAAGGTTACCGCAAAACCGGCAGCGAAAAAAACGACGGCTACCAAAGCGACCAAAGTAACAGCAGTAAAAAAAGCTACTCCTGCTAAAAAGGTAGCTGCTAAACCAGCAGCAAAGACTGTAGTAACAAAGACACCTGCTCCCAAAGCGGCTCCTGTTACTACTCCTAAAAAAGTCCCCCTTTTAACAACACATAAAAAAGCAGAAGTTTCTATGATTGAGAGTAACCAAGAAAAAGTTCGCTACAGCAGTGAAGAGCTGAAGGAATTTGAAGAGATTATCCGTGAGAAGTTGGATACTGCACGCAAAGAATTACAGTATATCAAAGAATTACTTAGCCGTAAAAACGACGAAGGCACTGACAACACTACAGGAAACTTAAAGATGTTGGAAGATGGCGCAGACGTATTAGAAAAAGAAAGCAATAGTGCGATGGCAGCTCGTTTACAGAAGTTCATACTTCAGTTAGAGAATGCGATGGCACGTATCAAGAACGGCACTTACGGAATATGCATCGTAACCGGGAAGTTAATTCCTAAAGAGCGTTTACGCTTAGTACCACACACACAACACTCGATTGAAGCTAAAAATCAACGACTATAATTACCATGTCGATCAATTTCCTACAAAACCACATTGAAAGCATTATCTTCTGCGCTAGCGATCCAGTGAAGCCGGAAGAGATTCGCCAATGTATGTCTGAAATGTTTGAAGCAGAAATTCCTTTGGAAGACATCTTAACTTCCTTGGACAACTTGCTTTCCAAATATGAAGAAGAAACATCTCCATTCCAGATTTATCAAATCGGTGGTGGTTATCAATTTATGACCAAACCCGCTTATCAATCCTCTTTGAGTATTTTCTTAAAACAAAAGTCAAAGAAAAGATTGTCGACTTCTGCATTGGAGACGATGGCTATCATCGCTTACAAGCAACCCATCACAAAGGCTCAAATTGAGCAAATTCGTGGGGTAAACTGCGATTATGCGATTCAAAAGCTATTAGAAAAGGAATTGGTTGAAATTCAAGGTAAGTCAGATGGCGTAGGTAGACCTATTTTATACGGTACCAGTTCAAAATTCTTGGAATATTTCGGTATTAATGATTTAAAAGACCTACCTTCGCCTAAAGATTTCTCCCACGAGGTAAACGAAATTGGTGCGGTCAACGATCCGGAGTATAATGCTCTGGCGGAACAGGCCGTAGCTGAGATTCTTCCTCCGGCAGAAACACCACCAACAGGCGAATCGGGAGATTCTCCTTCAGATACAAGTTCACATGAGCAAACAGAGAACGAATAAATCATCAAGGCCCGCATCTAGCAGGCCTTTTTCGTCGGATAAGCCCAAGAAAAAATCATCCGACAAACCGTTTGGTTCAGCTGCAAAAAAATCAGGCGGCTTCAAAAAATCAGATAAACCTTTCGCAGGAAAATCTAAACGCTCTGAAGGATCCTCTTCAGAAAGAAGCTTTGACTCAAGAGGCAAAAAGAGTAGCTTCAAAAAATCCGACAAACCATTCTCTTCTCGTTCCAGCCGTTCAGAAGGTTTCTCTTCAGAGAAATCATTCGGTGATAAACCGAAACGTGGCGGATTTGGCAAATCAGAAAAATCATTTTCTCCTAGACCAAAACGTTCTGAAGGATTCTCATCCGACAGAAGTTTTGACGATAAACCCAAACGTGGTGGGTCTAAATCATTTGGTGACAAACCAAAGCGTGATGGATTCAAATCATTCGATGATAAACCAAAACGTAGCGGATCGAAGTCTTTTGATGATAAGCCAAGACGTAGCAGCAGTAAATCATTTGACGATAAGCCTAAACGTGGCGGATTCGGAAAATCAGAAAAATCGTTTTCTGACCGACCTAAGCGTTCCGAAGGATTCTCTTCTGAGAGATCATTCGACGACAAACCAAAACGTAGCGGATCAAAGTCCTTTGATGATAAACCAAAACGTGGCGGCTTTGGCAAATCAGAGAAATCGTTCTCTGATCGACCTAAACGTTCCAAAGGATTTTCATCTGACAGATCGTTTGATGACAAACCAAAGCGTGGTGGCTTCAAAAAATCATCGTCCTTTGATGGTGAAGAAAAAAGTGAACGTCGTTCCTCATCACGTTCTGAAAAACCTTCTTTTTCTAAAGGAAGAAAATCAGACTCGTTCGAAGATCGCAAACCTCGTTCCCGTTCCTTTGATGATTCTGAGGAAAACGATGAGCCAAAGAAAAGAAGCGCAGCTAAGAAATTTGATAGTGACGATTTAAAACGTGGACGTAAATCTTACGGTAAAAAATTAGATCGCTTTAGCAATAACAAAAGATTTACTCCTTCTCCGGAAAGAGGTGAGAGTGAAACCCGTTTAAATAAATACATTTCCAATTCAGGTATTTGTTCCCGTCGTGAGGCGGATCAATTAATCATTGAAGGGCTAGTAAAAGTAAACGGAGAAACTATTACTGAACTTGGATACAAAGTTCAATCCGGTGATGTTGTAAAATACAACAACAAAATAATTCGTCCGGAAAGTTTAGTTTATGTTTTATTAAACAAACCAAAAGATTTCATCACTACGATGGATGATGAAGGTGGACGCAAAACCGTAATGGACTTAGTAGCTAGTGCTACCAAAGAACGCATCTTCCCTGTAGGTCGTTTAGATAGAAATACAACCGGATTGTTATTACTTACAAATGATGGTGAGTTAACTCAAAAATTAACACACCCAAGTTTTAAAATCAAAAAGATTTACGAAGTAGAACTTAATGATCCTATTTCTCCGGAAGAATTTGAACGTTTACAAAAAAGTCATATCACCTTGTATGACGGGCCTGTAAAGATTGATGATATCGCTATTATCTCCCCTAATAGAAAAATCTTAGGTATTGAAATTCACGAAGGACGTAACCGTATCGTTCGTCGTATTTTCGAATCAATGGGCAAAGAAGTAGTTCGACTTGACCGAGTGATGTATGCAGGGTTAACGAAGAAAAATTTACAAAGAGGTAAATGGAGATTCTTAACTACTTCAGAAGTAAATCAATTAAAATATTTAATGTAATCCATGAAAGACTTATCTCCAGCGATAGAAAAAAGAATTGATAGCATTTGTGCTGAGGCGGATGATTTGTTTGATAACGAATTATGTGAAGAAGCTATAGCTAAATACCAAGAAGCTTTATCTATACTTCCTGAACCATTAGAAGATTACGAACCTTCTGCTTGGTTATTATCCTCTATGGGTGATGTGTATTTGTTCATGGAAAAATATGAACAAGCATTATTCCATTATGAACATGCGATGGAATGTGTCGATAGCGAAGATAATCCTTACTTACATTTACGCATAGGTCAAAGTTTGTATGAACTGCACCGCGACGACGAAGCTGCGGAAAGCTTGTTCGAAGCTTATTTGATAGAAGGAGTTGAGATTTTCGCCGAAGAAGATCCTGCTTACCTCGAATTCTTAAAAAGTAAAAAGGAATTGCCTGAATAATAAAAAAAGCCTCGAAAATTTTCGAGGCTTTTTTTATGTCTTTTTATTTTTACTTCTATGTTAAACCAAACATTGCTACTTGTTTTTGCCCTATCAAATTATTAACTAGTATGTACATGAAGTTTCCTTCTAAACCAATTTTAACATGACACTTTTCCCTTATCCAATTAACGAGAAATATTCTACCAAGACGGCATACTTCTCTATGGAGTTTGCTATTCATCAATCGTTAAAAATATATTCCGGTGGTTTAGGATTCTTAGCAGGCTCACACATGCATAGCGCGTATGATTTGCGTCAGCACTTGGTGGGTGTGGGAATGTTATGGAAATATGGTTATTATGACCAAGCCAAAAACGAAGATCAGACCTTAGCGGTTCAATATACGATTAAAGAATATTCCTTTCTTAAAGACACGGGCATCAAAGTAAGTGTGCAAGTTTTTGGCAAAGACGTTTGGGTAAAAGCATACCTATTAGAAGCTGATACATTTAAATCTGCTCCTATTCTATTGCTTTCAACTGATTTGCATGAAAACGATTATCTATCCCAAACGATTACCCATCACTTATACGACCCTAACGAACATACACGCATTGCTCAGAGCATTGTATTAGGTGTTGGAGGAGCAAAGGTATTAGAAGCACTGCAATACCATACGGATATCTATCATATCAATGAAGCACACGCCTTACCCGTTGCATATTATTTGTATGAAAAATCAAATTCTTGGAAACAAGTAAAAAATCAATTAGTATTTACTACACACACGCCTGAGAAAGCAGGTAACGAATCTCACTCTATCGATTTATTAAGACAAGCATCCTTCTTTCAACATGCACACTGGGACGAAGCTATAGGAAAAGGAGTGGTTGACGGAGGCATGTTTGATTATACATTGGCAGCACTGCGTATGGCGAAGAAAGCAAATGCTGTATCCAAAATCCATGGAGATGTAAGTCGTGCCATGTGGTCTTCATATGAAGGCATTTGCCCAATAGATCACATCACTAACTCTCAACATGTAGGGTTCTGGACTGATAAAATATTATTACAAGCTTATCATGAAAATAACATGGATAAGTTTCGCGAACGTAAACTTGAATTAAAAGAAAAACTATTTGAAGAAATTGCCGATCAAGAAGGTGATTTGTTATCTCCAAACGTTCTTACCATTGTTTGGGCTAGAAGATTTGCTGGATATAAGCGTCCGGATTTAATACTACGACATTACGAACGATTCATACATCTGGTCAATCGGATTGAAATGCCGATACAATTTATCTGGGCCGGGAAACCCTATCCTAAAGACCAACCTGCCATCGATTTGTTCAATCAGATCAAACGCATGACCAAGGAACTATCTAGAGTAGCTATTTTAGTTGGATATGAGTTAAGCTTGTCTAAACTATTAAAGCAAGGATCGGATGTATGGTTAAACAATCCTAGATTCTCTAGAGAAGCGTCTGGCACTAGTGGAATGACGGCGGCTATGAATGGAACTATCAACCTATCCAACAGTGATGGATGGATTAACGAGTTCGAGCGCAAGAGTGAGAACATGTTTTTAATGCCACATGCAGAACCGGGGACTCCTATACATGAGATGGATGACCTAGATGCAGAATATTTGTTTGAAATTTTAGAAAAAGAAGTAATTCCAACGTATTACAACAACCAACAAAAATGGGGTGAAATGGTTTTTGCAGGCATGCATGACGTTATGAAAGATTTTAACTCAGATCGCATGGCAAATGAATATTATGAAAAAATGTATAATGCGCCCGTGCTTTAACCTTAACTAAAAAGTATTTATATCAAAATATTTAATTGCCTTTATGATATTATTAAGCGAAAACCAAATACAAGCAATTTCCTCTGAGATTGAATTATTGAACAATACTATCGATACTATTTTATCCGATATATCTTCTTCGTATCCATATACAGAATTCCCTGCGGCCAATCTTAAAGACTTTGTTTCCAAGTTAGAAGACTTTCACGATTTCAAAGAAGAGAATTATACATACTATGTACACAGAGCGATTCGATTAAAAGATAAACCTAACTCCGGTTTAATATTTCTAATCTATCAACACGAAGTAGAAAAAATAAGTCGACATACCAATCGTGTACTTTACAAAAACACAGAAACGATTACCGAAATCGAATGTATCGCCTACACTCAATTAGACAAAAGCTACGGTCGCACATTCATTCGACCAGAAACTATTTCCGATAAAGTTTCTGAATTTTTCTATTCTAAGGAAATTGATTTTGAAGAAACTCCAGAGTTTAGTGCCAACTATTTTGTTGTTTCTAAAAACAAAGAGGTATTTAAATCAAACATCTCCGTTGCTTTTACTGAAGCTGTCAATCGTAGAAAAGATTGGGAAATTGAAACCAACGGACAATTCTTAATCGCTCGACTTGACAATTCTTCTGCACCGGAAAACATCAAAGATTTTATTCAACTTATTTTAGAATTAAATTAAATGAACAACACTCGAGTATTCAAGATGGCATTTGGAAGTGTATATCCTCATTATGTTGCAAAAGCAGAGAAGAAAGGCCGTACCAAGGATGAAGTGGACGAAATTATTCGATGGTTAACAGGATATACTCAAGCTAAACTGGAGAAAATCATTTCCGACAAAACGGATTTTGAAACGTTTTTTGCTCTAGCACCCAAGCCAAATCCTAATGTAGATAAAATCACGGGCGTTATTTGCGGTTATCGAGTTGAAGATATTGAAGACCCGTTAATGCAAAAGATTCGCTACTTAGATAAACTAATTGATGAGCTTGCGAAAGGTAAGGTAATGGAGAAAATTTTAAGAAAGTAAGTCATGCATTTTTTTACAATATGACTTATGTATATACCCTTAAACTAAATTATCAGAAAAAGACTTCGAATAGGTATTACATCCTATTCTTTTTTTTCACATATTTTGACGTGTCGGCAAACACAAAGTATGGCGAATGAAATTCACTATAATCATGGGCACCCCATTTAGTAATAACGCAATGATTATTAGACAAAGCATAATCAAACTCATTTTCTTGATAAGCAATAATCACCGACCTAGTCTGGCCCGTTTCCATTGTTGACAACAACCAAAATTCATATGAACTAGCCCAATCCATTAACAAGGTATCCTTGGGAAAGTCGTTAATAGAATAAATAATTTTCTTGTTTTGATCATGAGCGGTCGTAGATAAAATATCTTTATACATATTCAACCTAGATTGATAAACAGTAGAAACCATCCACATTCGAAATAAAAACGCCACTTGAATTACCAATAAAAAAACAAACAACCATTGCTTACAGTTTTTCTCAAATAAAACATTCACGATGGGAAGTGACACAAAAAAAGCAAGGAGTTGATACTGGTTTTCTAAATAAAATTGTTCTGCACCATTCGGATAAGTAATACCTATAATAGACACTAACAACACATTAAACAATAATACTAACAACAGTTTCAAAAAGTCATTTTGAAGTGTGTAGTATAACACCAGCCCCAAAAGTGATGCAATCCAAAGGTAATAATCACTCACTACATATTGAGCAAATTTTTTAAAAGAGTAAAGGTGTACAAATTCGCTCCAGGAAAAGGAGTAATTCGATATAGTATCCAAGGCTCCGCTATCATAGCTTGTCTTAAACCAAATCGATTTCACTCCATATATCAAAATGAAGAAACTAAATATGACTACAGTTTTCCATTTTTTATCCTTATATGTTAACCAATAAAAACCAGCGGCAAAGCCCATTGGGAATATGACTAAAGGGTGCGAAAACACGATAACTACCAACAATAATAAGATTAAAATACCAACACCAACTTTTGCACTATTCACTGCATCATACCAATATTCAAGTGTTGCAAGGAACAAAAATACAAAAGCCATGCCTTGGGGTAATTCCGATTGAATCCAAAAGAACGTATGCGTCACCATTAGTAACAAATAAATTAAATAGGCTGCACCTATTTTATAATTTTTATAAACCCCTACTATCACCCCAAATGCTATAGCTGGCAATATCACAAAACTTGTAGAATAAAGTATAGCTATAGATGAAAGTGGAAGCCCAAGAAAATCACCTAACATTGGGAACATTTGTGTAAAGAATGCTGCAAATCTATAGTTTTGAATAGCGAAGGCTTGGTCTTTTAGAATATAAAACAAATGAAAAGATATATCTAAAAACACTGTGCGTTCTTGATAAAAATAAACAGATGCACCAAGCGATAAAACAAAAGACAAGACACCTAAAATTGAAATGTATTTATTTGACATTTATAAATAATAAAGTGTTAATTATACCCCAAACTGCTTCAAGTGATGATCTAGATGTTTATAGAACATATTGTTCCACTCTTGAATAGTAAGTTTACCGAAAGAGAGCGACTCTTTCCCATCAAAAAATGAAGGTCCTACTTCTACCGTTTTTTGTAAATACTTTTTCAAACGCTCCTTCTCTACCTGAAAGTTCTTTTCCTCCTTGATGATAAAAGCCGGAGCCGTCTTGCTGCTTTTTTGGTATTGTTTTTCACTCACCACATAATCTTTCACAATCCATTTTAAAACCAAACGCATCAATGGATTGGGTTTAGAGTGAATATTGTCAAATGCCATTTCATAAGTAACACAACAATGAGCCAACATTTGACTCACATTCATAGTACCCCATAAGGCGTTGGAATCAGTTGTTAATTGATCTATACGATCAATTACTCCATTAGACACTTCTTCTGAAAAAATATTAGGTAACGACATCGTATTATAATCTTATAAATAAACCACCCGAAAAATCAAGTTGCATTTGATTAGAATAGGTTCCAATACTTGGCCTCACACCACCACTGCCGACAGAAACACCTAATCCTACTCCATTCATAGGAGCTTGTACTCGGGCTTGTGCACGAATTCCAACTCTTTCATTTAATAGATATTTAACACCGGCTGTTATACCTGAAGCAAATGACCATTCTTGCTGGTAACCTGTATAAGAAAAGTTTCGATGCATAGCTCCAATACTTATTGTTAAGAAGGGCATCAAATCCGGATTGGATAAAGGGAATATTTTCATCATACCACCTGTTAGGTAGCCTTGCGTATATGGTGCATCTGCCAATACTCTTATCCCGTTATTATCATATATGTATATCTGCTGCGTTGAAGTAAGATAATTATAACTTAACTCTAGATGTTTGGTATCATCCATAATATAATTCACCACACCGGAATAAACCGGAGCATTTACAATTTCTCTTCCTGCTAACATCCAACCAATCATTCCGCTTACATCAAATTTTGGGCGATAAGAAGTCATTGGCACGTCTTGTGCATTCAAGCAAAACACTTGAACGGTCAAAATCATTAAAAATAAGAATCGTTTCATATGTTTATTTGGTAAATGCTAATTCTTGAACAGTTAACCAGGCCATCATACCTGAGCCTAATTCCAAAGCACTTTCATCTATATCAAATGTAGAGGTATGAACACCGGATATAATACCCTTTGCTTCATTACGAACTCCTAATCGATAAAAACAAGCATCAATTTCCTGAGTATAATAAGCAAAGTCTTCCGCCGCCATCCACAAATCAATATCCAACACATTGTCTTGTCCTGCATATTCAATAGCAGCTTGTTTCAATCGAGCAGTCAACTCTGGATCATTCTTTAAAAATGGATAACCATCTTTAATATCTATCTCACAAGAACCACCCATGCCTTCCGCTAAAGCTGTTGCTATTTGTTTGATTTTCTTTTTAGCTTCCGCTCGCCATGCTTCGTTTAACGTACGAAAAGTGCCTTCGATTTTTACTTCCTCCGGAATCACATTCGTAGCACCCAAGCCTTCAATTTTACCAAAAGATAAAACAGCAGGAATTCTAGGATCAATCACACGGCTCACCACTTGTTGCAACGCTACGATAATATGAGATGCGATTAAAATTGGATCAATGTTTTTATCCGGCATAGCAGCATGCCCACCTTTACCTTTAACAGTAATGTATATCTCATCTGCACTCGCCATGTACATTCCCTCACGGAAACCTACTTTACCAACCGGTATCATAGTCATTACATGTTGACCAATAATATAATCAGGTTTGGGGTTTTCTAATACCCCCTCTTTAATCATTAATGAAGCTCCTCCCGGGAATTTTTCTTCGCCGGGCTGAAAAATAAACTTAACGGTACCCTCGAATGAATCTTTCAATTGATTCAATATTCGAGCGGTTCCCAACATAGAAGAAGTATGAACATCATGCCCACAAGCATGCATTACTCCGGGATTCTTAGACTTATAAGGAACATCATTCTTCTCTTCAATAGGCAATGCATCCATATCAGCGCGAAGCGCTAATACTTTTTTCTCAGGATTTTTTCCTTTTACATAAGCAACAATTCCTGTTCCGGCTACTCCTGTCTCATGTTCTATTCCGAATGACTTTAATAATCCGGACACATAAGCCATGGTATTGTTCTCTTCAAATGATAATTCAGGATGAGCATGAATGTGACGTCTGTATGCTACTACATCCCCGGCAAACTGCTTGGCTAAATCTTTAATACTATCTTTAACACTCATATTACTTTGCCGGCATTATCATATCCGGAACTATCATTGCATTAGGAAACTGTTTTCGCAAATCATTCAATATGTAATTTGCTTGTACTCTATCTGTGAAGTTTCCAACCTTTACTCGGAATGTAGGTTGTTTAAAATCGGTATATACGCTTAAGTTAGGATCGTATTGATAAATTTGCTTACGAACCTTAGAGGACTCATCACTGCTGGTTCCACTGTAAACTAGTATTCGATATCCTGATATCTCCTGCAATGTTCTATTCGCAGCAATTGAATCCAACTTTTTATTCAACACCACTGCGTCGTCTTCTGTAGTCGCAGGGAAATTAGCAGATGCGTTCGTATTTGTATTTTGATTGGAATTAGAGTTGTTTACATTCTCTTCCCAAGTAGGACGAACCTGCGACAAGTCTTCTTTATAATTCTGAGTTGCGTGATTTTTATTTTTCTGTGCAGCACACGAAAAACTCAATACCAACATGACACCATAAATAAAATACGAATATCTATTCATAAGCTTATTCCTCGATTAACATACAACGATTGCTCAACACGTCTTCTTCTACGCTTTTGAATTTAACGTCTTTCTTCACTGTGCCGTCCGGATATCGAACAGAAACTTTATCATTTCTGCCAGGTAAACGAATAGCTTTCATTGGCTCTTGTTTCGGCTTTTCTTGCGGAGACTCCTGTGGATTCGATGCCGCTCCCGGATTCAATACGGAACGAGACTCTTCTTTACTTTCTTTCAAACGAGGTGCCGGTGCTTGTTGTACTCTAGCTTCACGCACTTCGCTTGCTTCTTGCTTTGGAATGTCTGCTTTAAATAAGAACGAAACTATATCTTCGTTAACTTTATAAATAAGCTTCTTGAATAATTCAAAACCTTCAAATTTATATACAATCAACGGATCTTTTTGCTCATACGTGGCATTTTGAACTGATTGTTTCAAATCATCCATTTCACGTAAGTGCTCTTTCCAATGAGTGTCAATAACAGACAATGTTGTACTACGTTCAATAGCAGCTGACAATTCTGTAGAATTTTCTTGTACTAACTTTTCTAATGGAGAAACGATATTAAATTGTCTTCTACCATCAGTAAATGGAATAACAATATTTTCAATTTCATTTCCTTTATCTTGATACAATTGGCGGAATACATTCGCCGTACGTTCTTGTATGAATTTTAATTTTTGATTGTAATGATCTAATACTTCCTTATATGTGCGGTCTGTCACCTCCGAAGATATTAATCTATTAAATTCTTCTTCTGTAATGTCCGGAGTATTTCCAAAAATACTCACTACACGCAATTTAAAGTTTTCATAATCCTTCACCGGATGATTACTCAAAGTGATATCTTCTACTAAATCATAAATCATGTTTAGTACATCCAGTTTTAAACGCTCACCATACAATGCATTTCTACGACGTTTGTAGATTACTTCACGTTGAGAATTCATAACGTTATCATACTCTAACAAACGTTTACGCATAGAGAAGTTGTTTTCTTCTACTTTACGTTGTGCACGTTCGATGGAAGAAGTAATCATTGAATGTTGAATTACTTCACCTTCTTGTAAGCCTAAACGGTCCATGATACGCACTACACGCTCCGGCATAAATAAACGCATCAAGTTATCTTCAAGAGAAACGTAGAATTGAGATGTACCCGGATCACCTTGACGACCGGCACGACCTCTTAACTGACGGTCTACTCGACGAGACTCGTGACGTTCTGTACCAATGATGGCTAATCCGCCTGCTGCTTTTGACTCTGCAGTTAATTTAATATCTGTACCACGACCAGCCATGTTAGTGGCAATCGTTACCGTACCCGGCTTACCTGCTTCCGCAACGATGTCGGCTTCTTTCGCATGCAACTTAGCATTCAATACCTGATGTTTGATATTGCGCATTTTTAACATACGGCTTAATAATTCTGAAATCTCAACCGATGTAGTACCGACTAACACTGGTCTACCTTTGGATGTTAAATCTACAACCTCATCTGCCACTGCGTTGAATTTCTCACGCATAGTACGATAGACTTTATCTTGTTCATCCTTACGAGAGATATCTCTGTTTGTAGGAATCACTTTAACATCTAATTTATATATTTCGTGGAATTCTGCTTCTTCAGTTTCCGCTGTACCGGTCATACCGGCTAGCTTATGATACATACGGAAGTAGTTCTGTAAGGTAATTGTAGCATAGGTTTGAGTAGCTTCTTCTACTCGTACACTTTCTTTTGCTTCCAATGCTTGGTGTAAGCCGTCAGAATAACGACGACCTTCCATAATACGGCCAGTTTGTTCATCAACGATCTTAACCTTTCCGTCCATAATTACATAGTCCACATCCTTTTCGAATAATGTGTAAGCGCGAAGCAACTGTTGTAAAGTATGGATACGTTCTTGTTTGATAGAGTATTCACTAAGTGCTTTCTCCGTACGTTCCATACGTTCTTGATCACTTAATGATTTATCCTTTTCAAGTTTGGCAATCTCTGCACCAATATCGGGTAACACGAATAACAATGGATCTTCCTGAGTACCGGTAATAAATTCAATACCTTTATCAGTAAAATCTACATGGTTGTGTTTCTCATCAATCACAAATAACAACTCCGCATCCACTTCCGGCATACGTTTGTTATTTTCTTGCATATATTCGTTTTCTGTTTTTTGTAAAACAGCTTTAATACCTGTTTCACTTAAGTATTTAACCAATGGTTTGTAGTTAGGTAATGCACGATGTGCACGTAACAATGCTAAACCACCATCTTTCTCGTTGTTTTCAGATATTTTCTTTTTAGCATCCTGTAAAAAGTTAGACGCTATTTTCTTTTGCTCTTCCACCACATGGAAAATACGAGGCTTCAATACATCAAACTCATGAATATCACCTTTAGGAACCGGTCCTGAAATAATCAACGGGGTACGCGCATCATCAATCAATACGGAATCGACCTCATCGACCATCGCGTAGTGATGTTTACGTTGTACTACATCTTCCAAGTTGTTGGCCATGTTATCACGTAGGTAATCAAAACCAAACTCGTTATTGGTACCATAAGTGATATCGGAGCGATATGCTTTCTTACGTGCATCCGAATGCGGTTGATGTTTGTCGATACAGTCGACACTTAGACCATGGAATTCGAATAAAGGAGCCATCCACTCACTATCACGACGTGCTAAGTAATCGTTCACGGTTACAATGTGAACACCTCTTCCGGCAAGTGCATTTAAATAAGCAGGTAGAGTAGCTACTAATGTTTTACCTTCACCGGTTGCCATCTCAGAAATATTTCCTTGATGCAAGGAGATACCACCCATTAACTGTACATCAAAGTGTAGCATTTCCCAAGTCATCTCATTACCGGCTGCCATCCAAACATTGGACCACACGGCTTTGTCGCCTTGAAGAGTTACATTCTGTTTTGTATTTGCAACAGTACGATCCCAATCGGTAGCAGTAACTTGAAGTTGTTTGTTTTCTTTTAAGCGACGTGCGGTTTCTTTCACCACTGCGAAGGCAGTAGGTAACACTTCGTTCAAAACAACTTCCAATTGTTTGTTACGATCTAACTCATATTGGTCAATTGTTTGAAACACTTGTTCTTTTTCAATAGCAGATAATTGAGGATTTGCCGCCACGTATGCATGACGTTCTGCTAATTTTGAATCAATGTCTGCTAATGCTTTATTGATAATAGATTTTATCTCGGTAGTTTTTTGACGGATTTGATCATCCGACAAAGAGGTAAGCTGAGCGTAAACTTCATTTATTTGCGCCACGATGGGACGCATCATTTTCACATCTCTCTCTGATTTGGTACCAAATACTTTTGCTAGTAAGCCAAACATAATAATTCCTTCAACGATTAATTTTAATAATAAAACATCCTGTACTCTGTGGGAATACAGGATGTTAAAGATAGCAATTTAGGGGGTAATATCCGCTTAAAAACGGTTAAAATGACCTGTTATTAGAAGTTTAATACTCCTTGAAAAACCTGCTTAGCAGGGCCAATTAAATAAATATTTTGAAATACTCCATCTGCCTGTTTATCAAAGGAAACGCTCAAAGGACCTCCTAAGGTTTGGATAGCCACCGGAGAATCAATTCCTTGATACGAGGCTGCTATAGCAGCTGCAGTAACACCGGTTCCACAAGAATAGGTTTCGTCTTCCACTCCACGTTCGTACGTACGGACAAAAAGACGATCTCCTTTTTTCTCCATAAAATTCACATTGGTACCTCCCGGTTGGAATGCTTCACTATAGCGAATCGTTTTCCCATTCGGCACCACATCGTACTGGTCTATATTATTGACTTTAGCTACATAGTGCGGCGAACCAGTATTCATAAAGAAATAGTTCGATTCTTGTTGTACAGAAGGCACATCAATCATGTGTAAATGCACCAAACCATTTTCTACTTTAGCATCATGTGGACCATCTACTGCAATGAATCGCGTAGTACTGCCAATCACACCTAAGTCAAAAGCAAATTTAACAATACAACGACCGCCGTTACCGCACATGGAACCTTCTCTACCATCGGCATTGAAGTATACCATTTCAAAGTCGTAACCTTCTTTATTTTGTAATAATATTAAACCATCTGCTCCAATACCAAAACGACGATGGCACAAAGCAGCTACTAAATCGTGACGATTTTGATCAAAAAAGAGATTTCGGTTATCGATCATGATAAAATCGTTACCGGTCCCTTGGTATTTATAGAATGGAATTTCCATGAATTAAGCGTAAGTATAAGTGCCGTGAGGCGCAGTAATAGTAAGACGTTTTCCGGCTACTCCCGGTTCCACACGTCCAATAATTTTTGCATCGATGTTGAATTGCGATGCGATTTTAATTAAATCTTCAGCTAATTCCGGGGCAACATATAACTCTAAACGATGACCCATATTGAACACTTGGTACATTTCTGACCAATCCGTACCGCTCTGTTCGTGTATCAAACGGAACAATGGAGGAATTGGGAACAAGTTGTCTTTTATGATATGAACGTTAGCATCTGTGAAGTGTAATACTTTGGTTTGACCACCACCACTGCAGTGTACAGCTCCGTGAATTTGCCCATTGTATTTATTCAAAATAGATTTCATCAATGGAGCGTAGGTACGCGTTGGAGACAGGACTAATTGACCCGCATTCACAGGCGCTCCATCCACTTTATCTAACAAACCTACTTTACCGGAATAGATTAACTCTTTAGGAATAGCTGCATCAAAACTTTCCGGATATTTCTCTGCCAAATAATGTGCAAACACATCATGACGAGCAGAAGTAAGACCATTACTTCCCATACCACCGTTATATGCATCTTCGTAAGAAGTTTGACCGTAGGATGCAAAACCTACAACTACATCGCCAGGGCGGATATTGTCATTTGAAATAACATTCGCACGTGGCATACGACAAGTTACAGTGCTGTCCACGATAATGGTTCGCACTAAATCACCCACGTCTGCCGTTTCACCGCCGGTGCTGTAAATAGAGATGCCATTTTGACGAAGCATTTCTAACACTTCTTCCGTACCATTGATAATGGCAGCGATTACCTCACCCGGGATTAAATTTTTATTTCGACCGATAGTGGATGAAAGTAAAATATTATCTGTAGCACCTACACAGATTAAATCATCAATATTCATGATGACGGCATCTTGGGCAATACCTTTCCAAACAGAAAGGTCACCTGTTTCTTTCCAGTATAGGTAAGCTAAGGAAGATTTGGTTCCTGCCCCATCCGCATGCATAATGTTGCAGAAAGCAGGATCTCCGCCTAAAATATCCGGTATGATTTTACAGAACGCTTTAGGGAAAATTCCTTTGTCAATGGATTTGATGGCATTGTGTACGTCTTCTTTTTGAGCGGAAACGCCACGCTGCATATATCGATTATTCATGGTCACTTTAGGAAAGTACAAAAATAAAAAAGTCTCCTGAATAACAGGAGACTTTTTACTTAAGGTATGAACAAATATTATTCTTCTACTTTAATTTCAGTCGTATCGTCAAAGTGGTTTAACACTTTAAAGGTTGTACGACGGTTAATTTGGTGTTGTTCTTCCGTTTGAGCGTTTTTAATAGCCGGAGAATCTTCACCGTAACCTTTAGCTGTCAAGCGAGAACGGTCAATTCCTTTAGAAACAATGTAATCTACCGCTGCTTTCGCACGTTTATCAGCAAGTACGCGGTTATATTGTGCAGAACCACGCTCATCGGTGTGTGAACCTAACTCAATTTGTAAAATTGGGTTTTTAGCCATTAATTCTACGATTTTATCCAATTCGATGGCTGCATCCGGACGAATATCCCACTTATCGTAATCATAAAGGATATTTTTCACGATAACGATGTTTTCCAGTTTAACCAATTTAACTTCAGCTTTCTTCTTGATAATATTTTCGCCTTGTTTTAACTGATTGAATGGAGTCTCATCTACAGAGAATGGAACCCAATCTTCTTTCGTTTGCTCAAAGTATTTCTCTTTTTCAGCAGCTAAGAAGTAGCTAGTCTTAGGTTTGATATCACAGAATTCGAAATGGGCATTAGCATCCGCTACCGTAGTAGCTACCGTATCACCATTTTCAGCTAACAAATATACTTTCGCTCCAGGCAATACATATTTTTTGATGTTTTTAGGATCTTTTTGAGACTCTCCGAAAGAAGTACCATCGATACAGTATTTAGCAGTACGGTCGTCTTTGAAATGGTAAATATCATCATCACCTTTTGCATCATCGCCTTTACGGTTAGATACAAAATAACCGGATATTGAATCTACCCAGATTAAGTTGAAATCATCAAAAGAAGAGTTGATAGGTAATCCCATATTCTCAACGGTTGATTTGCCATCTACTGTTTTTACATAGAAAATATCTAACGAACCAAAAGATGGGTGACCATCTGAAGCGAAATAGAATTTCTTAGTGATTGGATCAACGTAAGGGAACATATCGTTACCATGTGTATTGATAGGAGCTCCAATATTTTCTACTACCGTCCATTGACCTTTATCGTCTTTAGTTACTTTGTAGATATCAATGTTACCTTGACCACCTTCACGGTTAGACGCGAAGTATAATGTTTTCTCGTCGTCTGATAAGAATGGACAAGCATCCCATGCTAATGAATCATTGAAAGGCATTTTTATCGGCTCATTCCAAGTTCCATCCGATTTCATGGTTGAGATAAAGATGTCACAATCCGGAGCTTTCTTTTTTGCACCATCATTACTTCTTGCAAAGATGATCGTTTTACCATCTTTAGTAATAATAGCATTTGCTTCGTGCGCATCATCTGTATTGATGATGTTACCTAAGTGCGTAGCTTGCCCGGAGAACTGAGTCACTCCATCAAAAGCGAATACATAAATATCGGTAAAACCTGTACCTGTTGCAGCGTGTAGTTCTTTAGCTTCTCTGTTAGAAGTGAAATACAATTTGTCTTTATACATCACAGGACCATATTCAGCAAACTCAGTGTTTAAGTCTTCAATATTGTCAATTACGAAAGTTTTAGGACGAGTAGCGATTTCTTCTAATTTTTTCAAATTCTCAACTTCACGTTTCGCACGGTTGATATAATCGAAGTTAGTACCATTCTTAATATACTCGTTGAATTGAGCAATGGCCCCTTCGTAATTACCTGTTGATTTTAACGCATATCCATAAAAGAAGTGAGCTTCTTCTACTTCTAATCCAGCATCTAAAGCTTTTTTATAGTAAGGTTCTGCGTCCTGAATACGATTAGAACGACGATACGATTCAGCGATCATGTAATTACATTGCTTTGCGTCATATCCTTCAGAAAGTGCTTGCTGGTAATTTTGAATAGCGTGTTCGTATTCTTTTTCTTTAAAGTCAACTTTAGCCTTTTCAAAATATTTTTGTGCCTTAGGCATACATGCGGCAAAAACAGCTAAAGCCGATACAAAAAGTAGAAATCTAAGTTTTTTCATGGAACTTATTCGCTTGAAATAAATGAATTAAGAGAGTATTAATCAATGCAATTTATAAAAAAAACTGCACCAAAACCCAAGGAATCGACTCAAAATATCCCTAAACGACCTAAAAAAGGTACTATTTGGCGTATTTTAGTTCAAAACTTTGAAGAAATAACGTTTTAACCATCGATCTTTTGACTTGGCAGGCCAAAACTTGTCAAAATCTTCCTTTTGAACCAGGGTAGTATCGAAGAACAAGGTTTCTTCGGTCACACGATGATTCTCTATTTCGTTTTTAACGGATGCCAAGGGAACAACTTTCACCTCTTCATTCATCCAAAAATACAAGTTGGCTCTAGAAAGTAAATCCACACCTAATTGTTCACTAATATCTTGCATTACTCGCACACTCTTGTCAATAGAACAGCCACTTGCTTCTTTATTTTCGCCTTTTACACCAATAATAATAAAATGTTGGTGAACAATTTCATACCCCGCCTCCAAATCAATTTGATGACTGGACCATGTTTTTACAAAATGATCTAAGGTGTTTTCTAGTATATGTATTTGATCAGCCGTAAATGGTTTAGGACTGGCGTAAATCCAGATACGGTCGTGAGGAGCAAGCGTGGTAAGTGAAACTTTCATATTTATGATAAACCTTGACTGCGGGCAATTAGTTCAGCTAAATCGTATACTTTAACAGAAGATTCTTTCTCCTTATTTTTTACCCCATCTGAAAGCATGGTCATGCAGAATGGGCAAGCTGACGCAATGATTTCTGCACCCGTTTCTAGTGCTTCTTCTGTACGCTCTACATTGATATCTTTATTACCTTTTTCAGGCTCTTTAAACATCTGAGCACCACCGGCACCACAACATAAACCTGTTGTTTTGCAGCGTTTCATTTCAACTAATTCGGCATCCAACAATTCTAAAACTTGGCGAGGCGCTTCATATACACCATTGGCACGACCTAAATAACAGGAATCATGATAAGTGATTTTCTTCCCCTTGAAAGAGCCTCCTTCTTTCAACTTGATTCTACCCTCATTAATAAGTTGCTGAAGTAACTGCGCGTGATGTATTACTTCGTACGAACCACCTAAAGCCGGGTATTCATTTTTAATGGTATTAAAGCAATGCGGACAAGCCGTCACGATTTTCTTTATACCATACCCATTCAACACTTGAATATTTGCTAAGGCTTGCATTTGGAACAAGAATTCATTCCCTGCACGCTTAGCGGGATCTCCTGTGCATGTCTCTTCAGGGCCAAGCACAGCAAAATCAATGGATAAATAATTTAATATTTTAACAAATGCTAAAGTGATGGATTTAGCTCGATCATCAAATGAACCGGCACATCCCACCCAAAACAACATTTCCGGTGTCTTACCTTGCGCTGCTAATTCAGCTACAGTAGGTGCTTTGAACTCCATAATAATATTTTCTAAAGTAAATTAACTATTTAATTTTTCAGCCCAATTGAAACGATCTGCCGGAGAGAATTTCCAAGGCGCAAAGTTATTTTCAATGTTGGACAACATACTATTCCATGAACCCGGTGCTTGAGATAATTCCATCAATTTATATTGACGAAGTTTAATGATTATATCCACCGGATCTATTCCTACCGGACAAGCTTCCACACATGCATTACAAGTAGTGCAAGCTAATAATTCTTCATCAGAGATATAATCTCCAATTAATGCTTTGCCATCTTCTTTGCCTGCTCCTTCTTTAGCGATGAATTTACCTAACTCTTCAGCACGATCACGTGTATCCATCATAATTTTACGAGGAGATAATTTCTTCCCGGTAATATTCGCTGGACATTGTTGCGTACATCTACCACACTCTGTACAGCTGTATGCATTTAAAATATTTACCCATGACAAATCAGTGACATCCTTAGCACCGAAACGTGCAGGAGGAGCCGCCTCTGAACTTTCTTCTACAGGCAAATTCAACATAATCTTCACTTCTTTAGTCACTTCAGGCATGGAGGATAATTCTCCTACCGGTTTTAACTTAGCAAAGTAAGTGTTGATAAAAGCCATGAATATGTGTAAGTGTTTAGAGTTGTAAAACACATAATTAGCAAAGAACATCACACCTAAAATGTGAAACCACCATGCGGCACGTTCGGAAATGATTAAGAACGGTGTAGAGAACTGATCAAAGATAGGCATCCATAAAGAACTGACATAGAAGGTTCCTGTAGGAATATAATGTTCTACACCTCTAGATTGTAATACTTGATCGGCTGCATTCATTTTCAAGAAAGCAAACATTAAAGCTATTTCAATCAACAAGATATAAGTAGCATCCAATTTAGGCCATGATGTCATTTCTGCACCATTGAATCGTTTCACTTTTAAGATATAGCGACGAATCAAGAAAGTAGAACAAGCTATAATAACAGCTAAAGCAAAGAACTCGAATACATTAATCATGAATGGATAAAATGCACCAAGAACCGGAGCGAAAATTCGATGATGACCGGTAAGGCCATCTATGACAATTTCCAGCATTTCCATGTTGACGATTAAAAATCCGGCATAAACAAATAAGTGAAGAAGTGCAGGGACCGGTTTTTTAAACATTTTTTTCTGACCTAAAGCCAACAGCAACATATTTTTCCAACGAAGTGCCGGTTGGTCTTTTCTATCCTCTTCTCTACCGAGTAAAATATTTTTTCGTATTCTACTGATACTCTTATAAATGCCATAACCGGCTATGGAAAGAGCGATACTAAACACTGAAATTGATAACCACTGCATAGAATATTTTCAATTTATATTTCGGAACAACTTGCTTGAAACAGTTTTTTTTAATTACATTTGCACTCCCAATTGGAGGTGATGTAGCTCAGTTGGTAGAGCAAAGGACTGAAAATCCTTGTGTCGGTGGTTCGATTCCACTCATCACCACATCTAAAACGCCTCTGTGAACAACAGAGGCTTTTTTATTGCATAAACCGTTTCGTTTTCATACGTTTAACCCTATGATTAATAACAAAAAGATTATCGTTGTGATGCCTGCTTATAATGCAGAGAAAACATTAGAACAGACCTTTCGCGAAATCCCCTTTAATATCGTTGATGAAGTCATCCTAGTAGACGATCATTCAAAAGATAAAACGTTTGAAGTTGCAAAAAAGTTAGGAATAAACGAAGTAATCCGTCATGATGTGAATAAAGGCTACGGCGGGAATCAGAAAACATGTTATAACGCAGCATTGAATCGTGGCGCTGATGTGGTAGTTATGTTACATCCCGACTATCAGTACACACCACTATTACTCGAAGCCATGGTTTATCCTATTGCACACGGTTTGTTCCCTGTAATGCTGGGTTCTAGAATTTTAGGAAAAGGAGCATTAAGAGGTGGTATGCCAATGTATAAATACATTGCCAATCGCTTTTTGACTTTCTTCCAAAATGTGATGATGGGGCAAAAGCTGGCGGAATACCACACCGGTTATAGAGCATTCAGTAAAGAAATTTTAGAAAAGCTTCCGTTAGAAAAAAACTCGGACGACTTTGTGTTTGATAATGAAATGTTAGGACAAATTGCTTTTGCCGGTTACGAAATGGGCGAAGTAACATGTCCTACTAAATATTTTGATGATGCCAGCAGTATTAACTTTAGACGTAGTGTTAAATACGGAATGGGAGTATTGCGCGTATCAGTAAGTTACCGACTACAACGTTGGGGGCTTGCTAAATTTTCAATTTTTGATGGTATAAAATAAACCCGTGGAATATTGGTTGCAATTGAGCAGTGTATCTCACCCTTTAGATCGCTGTTCATATGAAACACAGACGCTTTTTAAAACAGATTGTCCGGAGGCTATCATATTAGAGCTGGATACGTATAGCGATTTGTTTTTAGTGCAACAGTATACAACCTTGCTACAAAGCGCCCAGTCCTTTCATTTACATATAGAAGTTTGCGATTGGAAAGACGGAGGTTCTGTTACAAGGATGATTCAATCTTTATACCGTTTAGCAAAACCAGATTGTATTACTTGGCACGGTGCTACGCAAGCAGATCTGATTCGATTCATCACACCATTGGGAGAAATTCATCAACTGGAAACTCCGAAAAAAATAACAGATTATATAAAATAAAAAAGCTCCGAAAATTTCGGAGCTTTTTTTATAGCTAGAGTTCTATTGATTAAGAAACTACTTTTTTGCTTTCTTTAATTCTTGCACTCTTACCTTTTTTATCGCGTAGATAGAAAATACGAGCGCGACGAACCGCACCTTTACGAATTAATTCTACTTTCTCGATGAAAGGTGATACAGCAGGGAAAATTCTCTCTACGCCAATACCGTTAGATATTTTACGTACAGTGAAAGTTTCACCATTACCAGAGTTTTTTCTTTGGATTACAACTCCTTGGTACTGCTGAACGCGTTCTTTGTTACCTTCTTTAATTTTTACGTGCACGTTTACGGTATCTCCCGCTTTGAAATCAGGTAAAGAGGCTTTTCTTTCAGCGTATTCCTGCTCAACGATGCTAATTAAGTTGCTCATATTGATAATGAATATTGTTAATTCAGTTCCCGATAAGGGACTGCAAATATAGTATAGTGACTGTGGATTTCCAAGAATTAATTAAAAATAAGGCAAATATATTTCAAAGGAATCGCTGTAATAGCAGTCTATTATTCAGCTATTTACTCTCCAAAACCGCCTTCCGTGTATTTTTTATACATATCCGGACGTCTATTTTTAGTCCTTTCCAGCGCCTGATCCATGCGCCAAGTTTCGATTTTAGCTTCATGACCGGACAAAAGTATATCCGGAACGGTTAATCCTTTATACTCAGCAGGTCGAGTGTAAACGGGCGGCGCTAACAATCCATCTTGATGAGAATCTGTCAATGCAGAGGTTTCATCAGATATAACGCCTGGCACTATTCTTAAAATAGCATCTGTGATAATCGCAGCCGGTAATTCACCACCGGATAACACAAAATCACCAACGCTGATTTCTTTAGTCACCAACAACTGACGTGCGCGTTCATCAATTCCTTTGTAATGCCCACAAATGATGATGATGTTTTGCACTAAAGATAACTTATTAGCCGTCGACTGAGTAAAGTTTTCTCCATCAGGAGTCACGTAAATTACTTCGTCATATGAACGCTGTTCTTTCAGCTGACTAATGCAACGATCAAGTGGTTCAATCATAATGACCATGCCGGCACCGCCACCATAGACATAATCATCTACTTGTTTATGATTATAGGTAGTGTAATCCCGTAAGTCATGCAGCACCACTTCAGCTAAACCTTTTTCTTGGGCACGCTTTAAGATGGAATGCTGAAAAAAGCTTTCGAGTAGTTTAGGAACTACGGATATAATATCAATCCTCATCTTCGCTTTCCTCCAAGCCGTCGTCTTGCGGACTGTTTTGCTGTAAGTAGATATCTAACAAGCCATCCGGTAGATTCGTGAATACTTTTTTCTTACGGTGGTCAATCGATGTAACAATAGGCTCTACCGCAGGAAACATAATGGAATTACCTTGGTATTCCATTACTAAAATATCTTGAATGGTCTTTTGAATAAAATCACTTACAACCCCAAGTTCACCTAGTTGAGCATCGTCAATACGATAACCTTCTATTTGTTTTAAAAACAAACGACCTTCATCGGCTTCACTTAATTGTTCGATAGGGATAATCAACTCCGATCCAACAATCGCTTCTGCTTCTTTAATTGTAGAAACATCTTCGAAAGACAGAATGACTTTGGATTGATTAGTTACTTGATAGGAGGTAATAAAAAAAGGAATCGGCTTTTGTTTGATAACAACAAAAACCGATTCCATATCTTCATAGTCGGCGGTATCTTCGCTGTAAATTTCAGCTAGAACCTCGCCTTTGACACCGTGCGTCTTAACTATTTTACCCCAAAGGATAGTTTCCGACGGCGCCTTCATAATTATTCTGCTGCTGCTTCACCTTCTGCTGCCGCTGGAGCTTCTGCATCCGCTGCTGCAACTGGGTTTTCAGCTACGATTTTCTTCGCCTTTACTTTCTCAGCAATAGCTTCTTTAATTTTAGATTCAGCTGCGATACGCGCTTTTTGATCAGACGCTTTCTTATTTGCTAAACCTTCTTTTTCTTTAGCTACTTCAGCTGCTTTGCTAGTCAACCATTGAGCTAATTTTTGATCTGCCGCTTCTTGAGTGATAGCACCTTTCAAAACACCAATTTGTAAGTGTTTTTTGAACATGATACCACGACCGGATAAGATAGTTCTGGTAGTGTCAGTAGGCTGCGCCCCTTTCATTACCCATTGGAATGTTTTTTCATCGTTTAATACCAAAGTGGCAGGGTTGGTATTAGGGTTGTAAGTACCCAACTTTTCGATGAATTTACCGTCACGAGGAGCTCTTGAATCAGATACAACGATATCATACATCGCCATTTTCTTTCTACCTCTTCTTGACAAACGAATTTTAACTGCCATGTTTTTATTTAGTTAAATTAATTAAGAGAAATGGAACCCGTCCATTCATCGGTTTTTTATGGGTGGCAAAATTACCCTTTATTTTTACTATTTCCAATATAATTACGTGGATAATTATGTTTTATGTCCATTTTTAACTCTTTACAAGTCTTTTAATGACCAATTTATTGTAGTTTTGGTCATGATTCGACTATGTTTTGCCACCAACAATGCTAATAAACTGGCTGAAATACGCTCCAAAGTGGGTGAAAGATTCATTATTTTAAGCCTAAAGGACATAGGTTGTGACGAAGAATTACCTGAAACACAGGACACTATAGAAGGCAATGCCGCTCAAAAAGCACAATATGTCTTTCAAAAATACCAAACCCCCTGCTTCGCTGACGATACCGGACTGGAAATAAATGCCTTAGATGGTCGCCCGAGAGTGTATTCTGCCCGTTATGCCGGACCGGATTGTAGTCCCGAAGATAATATGACAAAGGTGTTGACCGAAATGAAGTCCATCGACAATCGATCAGCCTCTTTCAAAACTGTCATTCACCTTTGTATGCCGGACCAAGAAAAAAACTTTACGGGTATTGTAAACGGTTCGATTAGAAAAGGGAAAAGTGGTGCCAAAGGATTTGGATATGACCCTATCTTTGAACCTGAAGGATACAATATTACTTTCGCAGAAATGACCATGGAGGATAAAAATGCTATCTCACACCGTGGCAAAGCTGTTCAACAACTAATTGACTTTCTTAGCTCTTTATGAGTAAACCATTTGTAATAGGAGTATGTGGCGGCAGTGCCTCCGGCAAATCCTACTTAATACAACGTCTGCGAGAATCCTTGCCACTGCCCTCTGCTGTTTTCGCTTTGGATGCTTACTACAAACCTAGAGCCACTCAACAAAAAGACGCATTAGGGTTTGAAAATTTTGACCTGCCGGAAGCATTAGACACTTCCAAAATGGAAAGTGATTGGCAGAAACTCCTTCAAGGACAAGCTATTGAACAGCCCATTTACAACTATAATAACCCTACGGCTGAAACCGTTTGGCAACAAATCCAATCTCAACCTATTATTTTAGTGGACGGTATATTTACCTTCTACTTTGACTTTCTGGATGAAGCATTGGACTATCGCATCATCATTGACTCTTCTTTTGAGACTAAAAAGAAACGAAGAATGGAGCGCGATGTAAAGGAACGAGGCTATGATGTCCATCAAATAGATTATAGATTCTCCGTTCATGCGGAGGAGAGCTATTTAACTTATGTATGTCCGTTTAAAGGGTACGCTGATTTCCCCTTTGAAAATGAAGGAGATATAGAAAAAACATACCAATTCTTGTTAAAACAGCTAAACAACAAAATGAAGCTATAAATCCGGTTGGAAATATATTTGGCAACCCCACCTTTTTTAGTAGTTTTGCAATCCCTGTATCAGGCAATTAGAGTAAAAATGAAAGTTTGGTTCCGTCTTCTGTTAAGTGTTGTCTTCAGTAGTTTATTGCTGACCGGCAGTTTATTGCCCTATCAGGGACATGCGGAAGTGCGTACGGCCCCTTCCAAAGAACAAAAGGATACAGAGTCTACTCCTAAAGAAAGTATTTACTCTTCGGCAGCTACCCTAACGGTAACTTGCCAAGCCCCGGAAGCAGATATTTTATACATCCCAACGGCGACCTATAGCACACCACTTGCGGTTCTGGCAGAAAAATTAAACACGAATGAAACGGCAGCTGTAGCTCGCCAAATATTTTTAAAGACTTTACTTACGGATATCATTTCGCCACAAGCACCCTAAGTAGCCCGTTGTCGGTATTCGCCTGTATTATTTATCGGGAATACTATTTAACTAAATCACACAATACAATTTAATTCAATTTCTATTTTCAATTTATCATGCGTAACAAAAATCTCGTGATTGCACTCACTGTCGTTGTGACAGCCGTGTGTTTATTCTTAATCTCTTTCACCTTTATCGCCCGTTCGGTAGAGAGTGATGCTGCTGAGTATGCTACAGAAGCAGACAACACAGTAAACATTATTAAAAAAGCTCAATACTTAGATTCTGTTTACGACAAACCTGTAGTGGACTTGTTCGGATTCATCCCAATGACCTACAAAGAAGTAAAAGAACTTGAACTTTCTTTAGGTTTGGATTTACAAGGTGGTATGCACGTTGTATTAGAAGTTTCTCCAATTGAAATTTTAAAAGTAATGGCAGGTGTTAACGCTGAAAACAGCACGTTCAAAACTGCTATTAAAAATGCTCAAGAGAAACAAAAAAGCAGCCAAGCTCCTTTCCAAGAATTATTCTTTAATGAGTATCGCACTTTAGCGGGAGATAATCAATTAAACCGCATCTTCGCTAACTCTATCAATAAGGGAACTATCTCTGCTCGTTCTACAGATGACGAAATCGAAGAAATCATCAACAAAGAGATTGACGAGTCAGTAGATCGTTCATTAAGCATCTTACGTAATCGTATCGATAAATTTGGCGCGATTCAACCGAACTTACAACGTATCCGTGGAACAGGGAGAATCTTAGTTGAATTACCTGGTGTAGAAAACCCTCAACGTGTACGTAACTTATTACAAGGGATGGCGAAATTAGAATTCCTTGAAGTATACAACTTAAACGAAGTAGGTGAACGTATCCAAGAAATGGAAACGTATTTACAGTCGGTAGAACGCGCTCGTCAAGATGCAAGCAAAATTTTAGATACAGTGAAAGCTGCTCAATCTAGCAACACTTCCTCTCAAGACTTATTCGTAGATAACACTAAAAAAGACAGCACAACGGTTGCTAAAGATTCTACTGCAGCTGACACTACTCAACAAGCATCCACTTTCTTCCGTTTAGCAAAAGGTTATTTTGCATTTGACAAAAAAGACACTGCTACTATCAATAAATTATTAGCTATCCCTAGAGTTCAAGAAATTTTAGGTAGAGACTTCCAATTTATGTGGGCTAAAAAAGCTTACTCAGGAGTAGGTGGCGATACATTAGAAATTTATGAATTATATCCGGTTAAACGTAAACGTAATGGAGAACCGGCATTAAGCGGGGATGTAATTACCGACGTACGTTATGGATTAGCTCAAAATGGTAAAGGATATGAAGTAAGCATGGCAATGAATACTGCCGGTGCTACGGAGTGGAGAAAAATCACTAAAGAAGCGGCTAATCGTTTCCAAACTACTCAGCAACCACAACGTATTGCTATTGCCTTAGATGGCTATGTGTTCTCTGCACCAACTGTACGTGAAGAAATCCCTAACGGTAGCTCAAGCATTTCAGGCGACTTCTCACTGGAAGAAGCAAATGACTTATATACTGTATTAAAAGCAGGTAAACTTCCGGCTCCTGTTCGTATAGTTGAAGAAGTAATCGTAGGACCAACATTAGGTGCGGAATCTATTCAATCCGGTTTAATGTCCTTATTATGCGGTGTTGGAGTTGTTGTGTTATTAATGATTATGTACTACAACAAAGGTGGTATCATCGCTGACGTTGCCCTAATATTCAACGTAGTATTTACGTTAGGTTTCTTAGCGTCTATGAACTCAGTGTTAACTTTACCGGGTATTGCCGGTATCGTATTAACCATTGGTATGTCGGTCGATGCAAACGTATTGATTTTCGAACGTATCAAAGAAGAATTAGCTGCAGGCAAGTCAATGATTCAAGCGATTAACGCAGGTTATGACAAAGCATTCAGCTCCATCTTTGACTCCAACGTTACTACGGTATTAACAGGGGTAATTCTATTGTTATTAGGTGAAGGACCGGTTAAAGGTTTCGCCTTAACTCTTATCATCGGGGTGGCATGTTCCTTCTTTACTGCGGTATTCATTTCTAAAGTAATCATCTTATGGATGGTAGGTAACAAAGAAGAAGGTAACGTTTCTTTCACAACAGTAATATCTAAAAACTTATTCCGCAACATCAACCTTGATGTAATTGGCAAACGTAAAATCGCTTATGTGTTTTCTAGCGTTATTTTAGTAGCCGGTTTTGTAAGTATCTATATGCAAGGTGGATTAAACTTAGGTGTAGATTTCAAAGGTGGTCGTTCTTATATCTTAGAATTCCAAAATCCGGTTTCTGTTACTGAAGTGAAAGATGCTCTAGGTACAGTATTCACAGGTGCTACGGAAGTGAAAACTTACGGATCTGACACTAAGATTAAAGCTACAACTGTTCACATGGTAGAAGATGAATCAACAGAAGGCGATAGCACTGTACAAGCGATGTTGGTACAATCTTTATCAAGTATTTCTAAAGATAATTCTTATAAAATCTTAAGCACTTCTAAAGTAGGTGCTACTGTAGCGGATGACATCAAGAGCTCTTCATGGAAATCCATCTTAGCATCGCTTATCGGTATCTTCGTTTATATCTTAATCCGATTCAGAAAATGGCAATTCTCTTTAGGTGGTGTAGTTGCCTTATTCCACGATACTATGATGGTATTGGCTATCTTCGGAATTTTACGTTGGTTCGAAATCAACTTTGAGATTGACCAAGTAATCATTGCGGCATTGTTAACTATCGTAGGTTTCTCTATCAACGATACGGTAATTGTATTTGACCGTGTTCGTGAATTAATTCACGAAGGTGGTTCAAAACTAACAGCGGAAGAAATGATCAATACCGCTATTAACAGCACATTAAGCCGTACTATCATGACTACAGTAACGGTATTAGTATCTATTATCATCTTAACTATCTTCGGTGGTGAAGCATTGAGAGGTTTCTCTGTAGCTTTATTAATCGGGGTTATCTTCGGTTCTTACTCTACACTATACATTGCGATACCAATGGTATTGGATTTGCGCAGTAAAGAAGAGAAAGCGATGAAAAATAGTTTAGTAGAGAAGAAAGCATCTGTTTAATTCTCTTTAAATCCTTATAAATAAAAAAGCCCCGATAATTATCGGGGCTTTTTTATTTTCATATCCTTTACTTCCTCGTGATTTTTATCTTATCCAACATAGACAGATTAACCCCTATATCGGAATTGTTATCCATGACTACTCTTGGTCGATATTCCACCTCTGCATTATAGTTTTCAAAACTGAAATAATCATTTTTCAATATCATAGTTAAATTTCTAGGCAAGAGATTCCTCCATGTAACGGAAGAATGGTTGTTTTTTTCGATCACTAATAAATGATTAAAACCATATTCTTGAGTCACATAATTTCCAAGAGAATCCATCACCTCTTCATTATAGCTAATTTCTAATTCAGAAGAATCAGTTTTGATAAACCAGTCATTCACCACTTTATGCTCAGCATCCATCGCCAAACTCATGGTTGTATTTTTTAAATCTAACGAACGGATTTCTTTAGCATATACTTTTATCTCATAACCTATATCATAGGAATCGTAAGGTTGTGCATAATCGTCATTCGTGTTAGCCATAACCTCTGCGACTTGAACTACACTTCCATCTTCTATAAGATCACCTTTTAGTTTTGTTTTGATTTCTGCGTACTTCTTTTCATCAAAAGAAATAAACAAGGTATCGTTACGTACTTCAGTTAAAATAAACTTAGCAGCAGTGGTATCCATCTGTACAGAATTAGATGACGACATGAAAACATTTACTTCCATTCGAACATTCTGTTTCACACATACAATATGCTTAAACTCTTTACCCTCTAACTTCCAAGTACGTAAACTATCTTCAATCCTTCTATTTCCGAATTGTCCCGATCTAATCTTGTCATTAAACAACTTAGCTGTCCAATATGGCATGGACATCACAACTAAATTAATCACTATAAATACTATAATACTGATACGCATATTAGACCTCCTTCTCTTTTAAAGCGAAAAAACTTAGCGACAAAATAGACACCGGCAGAAACCATAAAAGGAAATCTGCAATAGGCATTAGGGCATCATCCTCCAGACGTATGTACAAATCGTCATTGGTACTATTATAGGCATAGGTGTCCACTACATCCGCCACCCATGGAGAATCAATAAATACATTGTGATCGATACCAATAGCAAAACCATACAACAGATAAAAAATAAAAATGCCAAACCCAAACAAAAAGGTTTTAAAGAAAGAGAACCTGTTGAACAGAACGGCTCCATACATAAAGAATCCAATCCCTGCGATCAACACTGCATGTAACAATTGAACTAGCTTGGGTTCATAATCACCGTCAATGGTGAACGCGTTCCAAGGCATATATAATGAGCTCTTCTCAAAAATCGGAATCGACTTATCCGGACAATAATTAGAACTATTTTCAAATGTATATGGGTGGTTTATGTAAAAGGTATGAAAATAATTATACTCAAAAGTCCCAATTACCATATTACCTATACCAAAAATCACATAATACAATGCGGTGTAAACTAAATAAAACAGCACTACTCTTACTACTACTTCTAGCAACCACTTCTCGAAAATAGAAGCCGGCTTATTCATATAAAACACAGCTTCACCGGAATTGCCAAAATTGATAAAGGAGTTTAATGCAAACATGCCACCAAAACCAAGCAAGCCGGTCCAGTAGAGTATAAACATGAAAATCTGCCAGTCGTCATTTTGTCTGTAATAGGAAACAATCTTGCCTACTCCCAATTCACAATAACAATTATAATCATCTAATCTGCCAAATATTAAAAAGAGTATAACCATTAAAACTCCAATGGCCGCAACACTGATAGTGAAGAGATAATACTTTTTCTTATTCTCCACCAAATGATTTTTAAGCAAACTTAAAAATCGTGAAAATTTAAAATACGATTGCATATAATTAGCTATGGAATAATTTATTTAAAACATCCGGCTTAGTCATGATGGCTTTATACAACACTTCTAAATCAACTTTACTTCGCTCCGATGTATTATTTATTTGAATAGTCTCATATCCTCTAATAGTTTCATCTTGATAAATAGCATCCGGAATTGATTCATGGGTAATAGAGAATTGCAATTTGTGTTCTATCGTATCTAACGACTTATCAAACAATACCACTCCCTCATCAATGACCGCCATACGATCCACTACATTTTCAATATCTTTCACTTGATGGGTACTAATCACAATACATTTATCAGGTCTTGAAATCGACTGTATTACTTTTTTAAACTGGACCTTACTTAATATATCCAGGCCATTAGTTGGTTCATCCATTAAAAGCAGTTCGGTATTAGTAGCTAAACTAAATGCAATAAGCGCTTTCTTCTTCTGCCCCAAACTCATTTGAGTTAAATGATTATTAGAAGGTATTTGAAAATCTTCCAACAATCGTAAGAACAAATCATTATTGTAGTTAGGATAAAAAGGGCTTAAGGTTTTAGCAAACTCAGAAACCAATACAGGAGGCACGTGAAATTCTTCCGGCAGGAGGAATATCTTGCTAAGCATTTCAGGATTTCGCTTATAAGAATCAAAACCAAAAGTAATCACCTTCCCACTAGCCGGCTTTAACAAGCCACATAGCAAACGAAACATGGTGCTTTTACCTGTTCCGTTTTTACCTAACAAGCCATACAGATGACCCGTCTCGAAAGTTAAATTGAGTTGATTGAATACCTGTTTTTTCTTGTATTTAAAATCAACCTGTTGGAGTGCAATCATAAAATTTCAAGGGACAAAATAGACGAAAGTTGAATATAAGTATATTCTTGAAAACTATGCTAAAAAACGAAAGGTCTGCAAAACTATTGCAGACCTTTCGACAAATTAATATTCTAGATTACGATTACAACAATTGTAATAGCTTCGCTCTATTCTCAACAAATATCCAAACGATAACTAGCAAACAAATTAACGCTGCTACTACAGTAGATGGGTCAAATACTAAATGGTGAATCACTGCACCTATCATTACCGGGAAGTTAATTAATGCGCCTATCAAACGAGTTTTAGGAATTACCATTAAAGCACCGCCGATAGCTTCAGCAATACCTACCAATGGCATTAACCAAGTAATCGTTGCCATAGCACCAAACAATCTAAGTTGCTCCGGAGTCAATTCGGGCATCGGCATATATTGAAACAATTTATTTAAACCTGAATTCAATAGCATTAAACCTGCTAAAATGCTCACTACTAGTAAAATTTTGTTTTTCATAAGATATAGTTTACGTTTTTACAGAATACAGACAACACCGCGTTATTTTTAGTTCCATAAAAAAAGCGAAGCTTTTGGCTTCACTTTTTTATTAAATATCTAAAAGATTGAATTACGCTTTTTGCGGGATTGGTCACATTGAAAAATATCCAGAAGCCCCTTCTTTCGACGGCTTGAACGTAGAAAAATACAGATTCAGCTCACTTTTAAGCAATTCAAACTGCTTGTCATTTAAAATATCACTCATATTTACCGGAATCATTTTTGAATAATAAGGATAATACAAGAACGCAGTTTTTAGTGATGTTTTTTCATCTACCAATTCCGCTAATATGAGATACAAAACAGCTTGATATAAATCATCTTTTCTTAAAAATGTTTGCGTAGATTTAATTTCAAGAATTACTATATCCAGAATAAAATCAGGTCTGCCATTAATCCTCCTATTCTTCCCATTTTTTCTTTTTTTTAAGATATCAAGTTGTAAAACAGGATTATGAAGAATTGTTTTTGCATTTGAAAACAAAGCTAATTCTTCATAGCAATTATCTATAAGCAATTTTATTGCATCAAGAGATTCGACTGAAAAGTAAAAGTATTCTTTTTTAAAGTATCCATAACTTAACGTTCTGTACAATTGAACATACTGCATCAATAAAAGAAGGTCATTCGAAGAATATTTTCTTCTTCTTAAATTAAGGAATACTTGTGTTTTATATTTATGTATTATACCCAAACAATTTTCAAAATAGATTTCCGCCTGAATAAAATCTGCCTTAAAAACTTCTTTTTGAGAAGCCCTATCAATAATAAGCATTTGAAAACATTTATCGTCAAGCTCATTTATCAAGAAATCCGAATTTTGAGTTGCATGAAAACCAACATGGATACGTATCCTCCACAATTCGCTGTTACTAATTTGTAATATATATTTGCTATCCCGCTTTAGCTCGTTTAAATAGACTTCATAAGTTTCTCTGTCTAAAAAATACACGAGCCCTCCTTTAGAAAAGTTAGCTCTGTCTGCTATCATTATTTTTTTCTCTCTTATCCTGAGTAACAATTCTTCTACCCTCACCCTATAAGAGTCTATCTCTGATTTATATCTACGGACAGCATCATTACCTCGGAGAAAAAACAATCTCACGTATTCTTCAAAAGAATACCCAACAACAGCCGAGTTTATTTTTTTCTTTTTTACAGGAATAATCAATTCTGGTTTTTTGCTTTCAAAGCCTCCTATGTACTTTGAAAGCATTTTCCTTACCTCTATATCTTTGACTAAAGAGGTAATATTTTTAACATAAATTATCTTATCTTTTAGCAAACTACAACAATGACTATTGATTAATCTAATTTAGTAAAAACCATTTAAAGTTATTCAAGATTGCGTTTGACTTTCATATAGATTTAGCCCCAAATTAGTTCCATAAAAAAAGTGAAGCTTTTGACTTCACTTTTTTATTAAATATCTAAAAGATTGAATTATGCTTTTTGCGGGATTGGTTTTGTAGCAATATATAATTCATCCATCTGCTTTGGATTGATTTCGCTTGGAGAGTCAATCATCACGTCACGTCCTGAATTGTTTTTAGGGAAAGCAATAAAATCTCTGATAGAATCAGCTCCACCGAAGATAGAACACAATCTATCGAATCCAAACGCCAATCCTGCATGTGGAGGTGCTCCAAATTCAAAAGCATCTAATAGGAATCCGAACTGAGCTTTCGCTTCTTCCGGAGTAAAGCCTAATAGTTCAAACATTTTATTTTGCAATTCTCTATCGTAAATACGAACAGAACCACCACCTACTTCCACACCATTGATAACCATATCATATGCGTTGGCATTGATTTCACCTAAACGCTCGAATGGTAAATTCATAAAGGCATCTACATCTTTAGGAGAAGTGAACGGATGGTGCATAGCAAACCAACGTTTCTCTTCTTCACCCCACTCTAATAATGGGAAGTCAATTACCCATAGAGCTGAGAATTTATCCTTCGGACGTAAACCTAAACGAGAACCTAACTCTAAACGCAAGTCGTTTAGTTGCGGACGAGTAGCTTTTGTTTCGCCGGCTAATACTAGCATCAAGTCACCAGGCTTCGCTTCAAAGCGAGCTGCGATAGCTTTTAAATCTTCTTCTGTATAGAATTTATCTACAGAAGATTTTAATGTGCCATCTGTATTATAACGAACCCAAACCAAACCTTTCGCTCCAATTTGTGGACGTTTTACAAAGTCTGTTAATTCATCTATTTCTTTACGAGTATATCCGGCACAACCTTCAGCATTCACACCTACTACTATTTCCGCAGCATCGAATACTTGGAAGTTTTTACCTTGAACTAAATCTGTAATTTCAACAAACTTCATCCCGAAACGAGTATCCGGTTTATCACAACCGTAATACTTCATCGCATCTGCATAGAACATACGCGGCACTTCAGGTAAATCAAAGTTTTTTACTTCTTTGAAAAGTTTACGCACTAAACCTTCAAACATGTTTAATACATCTTCCTGCTCTACGAACGACATTTCACAGTCGATTTGAGTAAATTCAGGCTGACGATCCGCACGTAAATCTTCATCACGGAAACATTTTACAATTTGATAGTAACGGTCAAAACCGGAAACCATCAACAACTGCTTAAACGTTTGAGGTGATTGAGGCAAAGCGTAGAATTGACCCGGATTCATACGAGATGGAACCACGAAATCGCGCGCACCTTCCGGAGTAGATTTAATCAATACCGGAGTTTCTACTTCAATGAAGTTATTACCATCTAAATACGCACGTGTTACTTTAGCTACTTGATGACGTAATACTAAGTTCTGACGAACCGCATCACGACGCAAATCCAAGTAACGGTATTTCATTCGCAACTCATCCCCACCATCTGTATCATCTTCAATTAAGAATGGAGGCACTTTAGATGCGTTGAATTGTTTAATAGCAGAAACTTTAATTTCGATGTCACCTGTAGACATTTTAGGATTTTTAGAAACCCTTTCAATTACGACACCTGTAGCTTGGATTACGTACTCACGGCCTAATTGACGTGCTGCTTCTAAAGCTTCTTTATTTCCTTTCCCTTCTTCCAACATCAATTGCGTAATTCCATAACGGTCACGCAAATCAATCCATATCATTCCACCTTTGTCACGCACGCGAGCTACCCAACCACTTAAAGTTACGGTTTGTCCCACGTTAGCCATGTTTAACTCTCCACAAGTATGTGTACGAAGCATATTATCTTTATTTTAATATTTTCTAAGGAGGACAAAGATAGTATTTTGTTTGGTTTCTAGCGCTTTTTCTCCCTTTTGAACCGTGGAAAAAGTTTTTGTTAAAAAATCATAAAAATCTGATTTACAAAACCATACCAAATAAGCCGAACGGAACATTTAAAACAAATAAATTGTATTTTTGTAGAACAGTCCGTTTATCAGCGATTCATGAAAAAATATCTTTTAATCCTTTGCAGTGCCTTACTGTTTTCTGCCACTACGCCAGTAAAATATGTTACCGTAAAAATGGTAGATGGCGTATGGAGTTCCATGCCTAAAGATTTTGTAGTTATGTCAGACGATGACGTAGCAAAGAAATATCCTTCCACCAAAAAACCGGTGGCGATGTACACCAACTTAGATCGCACCGTAGATTACGGTTTGAACATCAGTAAATCCAAGTGGGGTGGGGCAGATTTGAAGCTTTTAAAAGACATTTACAAATCTACGATTTTACAATCCTACGACACCGTTACATTTATCAAAGAAGACATTGTAGAAGTGAACGGCCGCCCATACATCCGCTACGAGTTCGATGCTACATTCGATGGTAACATAGGCTATCACTATATGATGATTTCTATTTTGGTAAAAACGAATGCGGAAGCCATAGAGGATAAAGATGCTTTATTACCCGGAAATGCTAAGCATATTATGATTTTCAATTTCTATGCACCGGTACATTTAAAAGCTACCTACCAACCTATTGCTGAAACGATGTTGATGAGCTTAAAAGTAAATACTAAGCAAGCAAGCAAAGCTATTCCTGAGGTTCCACAACCACAAGTAAAAGGATTGAACTCTCAACAACTTTTACAAGAACAAAACAAACGCAAAGCGACGAAGAAATAATGACGCTGAGCATCCATAGTGACGAGCACTACATGCGCGAAGCTTTAAAAGAGGCACGCAAGGCTTACGATGCGGGAGAAATTCCGGTGGGGGCCGTAGTAGTAAGTCAAAATAAAATCATTGCTCGAGCACATAATCAAACAGAGCAATTAACGGATGTAACGGCTCACGCTGAGATGATAGCCATCACTGCTGCCGCTAACTTCTTAGGAGGCAAATATCTTACAGATTGCACATTGTACGTTACATTAGAACCATGTATGATGTGTGCAGGAGCCTTATACTGGGCTCAAATTGGGAAAATCGTTTTTGGAGCATCCGATGTTAAACGAGGATTCGAATTGGTAAAAGATTTCAAGACACACCCCAAAACACAAATACAAAGAGGTGTTTTAGCTGAGGATAGCGAGACATTATTAAAACAATTCTTTCAAAAACTCAGAAATTAACTAATTTTAAAGTAGAATAAATCAGTATTATCACTAAACACAACAAAATATGGCTTTTGAATTACCTGCGCTTCCATATGCTTCCAATGCTTTGGAACCACATTTTGATCAAATGACTATGGAAATCCACCATGGCAAACACCACAATGCTTATGTAACTAACTTAAACAATGCTATCAAAGGCACTGAGTTAGAATCTATGAGCCTTGTAGATATTTGTAAAAACATTAGCAAATACGCTCCTGCTGTTCGTAACAACGGTGGAGGTCACTACAACCACTCTTTATTCTGGACCATTATAGCTCCTAATACTGGTGGTGCTCCTACAGGTGCTGTAGCGGATGCGATTACAAAAGCTTTCGGTTCTTATGATACATTCAAAGAACAATTCACAGCTGCTGCTACTACACGTTTCGGTTCAGGATGGGCTTGGTTAGTAGTTGTTAACGGTGAATTAAAAATCACTTCTACTCCCAACCAAGACAACCCTTTAATGGATGTTGCTGACGTAAAAGGAACTCCTATCTTAGGCTTAGACGTTTGGGAACACGCTTACTACTTAAAGTATCAAAACAGACGTCCGGACTACATTGCAGCTTTCTACAATGTAATCAACTGGACTGAAGTAAATAAACTTTTCGCTGCAGCGAAATAATTTCATTTCTAAAAGCTCGTTCGTTTAGGACGAGCTTTTTATTTTTCTCTAATAGCTATCGGAATCTCTCCCATATGAAACACTGTCTCTATTTAAGTTACGATGGATTAACAGATTTTTTAGGACAGTCACAAGTATTACCATACATCTTAGGTTTAGAAAAAAGCGGCTACACCTACACGATTATCAGCTTTGAAAAACCTGATAAATTCCAAAAAGACGAAGTTCGTATTCGTACCTTGATTCAAGGGAAAAACATTCAATGGATTCCATTGACATATCATAAAAAATTCTCCATTCTTGCTACTTTATATGATGTGTTTTGTGGATTGTCAAAAGTAAATTCCATTCACAAAACACACCCTATCGACCTAATTCATTCCAGAAGCTATATAGCTACGTTAATTGCTTGGTTATTTTACAAATCCAGCCAAACACCTTTCATCTTTGATATGCGTGGATTCTGGGCTGACGAGCGAGTGGAGGGCGGTATATGGAATCTGAAAAATCCGGTTTTTAACATCACCTATAAACTATTCAAATCATTAGAAGCTAAATATATTCGAGATGCTGCAGCTATCATTTCATTAACACATAATGGTGTAGAAGAAATGTTACGTTGGAAAATCCGCTCCAAAGAGTCCTTTCAAGTTATTCCTTGTTGTGCAGATTTATCTTTATTCAACAAAGACACTCTACAACCCGCTACACTGGAATCTTTGAAGAATAAAATCAATATTAACTCCAACCAACAAGTAGTCTTATATCTAGGCTCGGTAGGCACTTGGTACTTGTTAGATGAAATGCTCGACTTCTTTAAAGCATACGACCAACGTAATCCAAACGCTCTCTTTCTTTTCGTCACCGGAGATGATCCTGAATTTATCTATACAGCAGCTGAACAAAAAAATATTCATCGAGATAAATTAAGAATAGTAAGTGCTAGCAAACCTGAAGTGCCGTATTACATCAGTTGTGCGAACTTATCTATATTATTTATCAAGCCTTCTTTCTCTAAAAAAGCTTCGTCGCCTACCAAACTTCCGGAAATATTAGCCATGGAAGTTCCTGTAATTTGTAATGACCTCATCGGTGACATGACACAACAAGTAAAGGAGTGTAATGGAGGGTTAATCATCTCAACATTCAACGACTCTACTTACAACGATGCATTAGACAAGTTATCTCGTCAAAACATTGATCATGAGCATCTGCACGCATATTTAAACACTCATTTCGCTTTAGACATGGGCGTAGCGAAGTACAAGGAAGTATATCAAAAAATCTTAGGGCAATGAAAAACAAAATCGCTTTTCTAGTTCCTTATAGTCTCGGCATCGCTCCTTCTCAGCGATTCCGTGTTGAACAGTATTTTCCATTTTTAGACAAGAACAAGGTAACATATAAAGTATTCCCATTTTTAGATGAGACTACGAATAAAATCTTATACAAAAACGGACACAGCTTCTCTAAAATCACAGGTGTGATTCAAGGTTTTATCCGACGTTTAGTATTTCTTTTTTTTCAGTGCTATTCCTATGATATCATTTTCATTCATAGAGAAGCTACTCCTATTGGACCTCCTTTTTTCGAATGGGCTTTAGCTAAAGTATTTCGAAAGAAAATAATATTTGATTTTGATGATGCCATTTGGCTACCTGCTCAAGAAGGAAGTTCTTTTATCCAAAAATTAAGAAATCCTCAGAAGACAAATCGCATTTTCTCTTGGTCGCATAAAGTTCTTGCGGGAAATCATTTCTTAAAAAACCACGCAGAGTCCCTCACTTCGTGTGAAGTAATCTTTCTACCGACCATAGTAGACACTCATTTAAAATACAACCAACCAACATCATACCCCAATCATCATCCTATCTTTGTTGGCTGGACGGGTAGTCATTCCACCTTCGCTTATCTTGAAGACTTTATTCCAACACTGCGTGAGATATACAAGATGCATCCTTTTTGCCTATACATTATCTCCGATAAAGACCCTAACATAGACTTCCCTGATTATCTGTTTGTAAAATGGAATGCGACTACTGAAATTGAAGATTTACGACAAATAGACATTGGCATTATGCCCATGAAAGATAATCAATGGGCTAAAGGTAAATGTGGCTTTAAGCTTATTCAATACGGAGCACTAGGCATTCCTTCTATTGCCGACTATACAGAAGCTAATGCTACCATTGTGCTACATGAACAAACAGGTTTTATTTGTCGTCAAACAAGCGACTGGAATAACTATTTAGCTCAACTCCTACAAGATGTTGCTTTACGAAAAAAACTAGGTGAATCAGCGCTCGAACAAATCCAAAAAAACTTCAGCTTACAACGCTATTCGATGGAGTTTTTAAACATCCTTACTAAATAATTAAAAACAAAAAAGGGGCACAACAGAAACACCTTCCGTCGTGACCCTTTTTCTATATTAAGACTCTTCTAATTAAATATTCGCGAAGAAGTCATTTCCTTTATCATCACAAATAATGAAAGCCGGGAAGTTTACTACTTCAATTTTGCGAACCGCTTCCATTCCTAATTCAGGGAAATCAACAACTTCTACCGACTTGATGTTTTCTTTTGCTAAAATAGCAGCCGGACCACCGATAGAACCTAAGTAGAATCCACCATGTGCTTTACAAGCTTCACGTACTTGCGCTGAACGATTACCTTTGGCTAACATCACCATAGATCCGCCATTTGCTTGGAACAAGTCAACGTAGGAATCCATACGACCAGCTGTTGTAGGACCAAAGCTACCGGATGGCATACCTTCCGGAGTTTTAGCAGGACCTGCATAATACACCGGATGATTTTTAAAATAGTCCGGCATAGGTTTACCTGCATCTAACAACTCTTTAATTTTAGCATGCGCCACATCACGCGCTACGATTAATGTTCCTTTCAACATCAAACGAGTTTTGATTGGGTATTGAGAAAGCAATTTCAATACATCTGCCATTGGTTGATTCAAATCAACTTCCACCGGCTTCTCTAAGTGAGGTTCAACCGCAGGTAAATATTTCTCAGGGTTCGTTTCCAGTTGCTCTAAGAACAAACCTTCTTCTGTAATTTTCGCTTTGATGTTTCTATCCGCAGAGCAGCTAACTCCCATACCTACGGGACAAGAAGCAGCGTGACGAGGCAAACGAATCACACGTACATCATGTGTTAAATATTTACCACCGAATTGAGCACCAATCGTACTCTCTTCGCATATGCGTTGCACTTTTTCTTCCCACGCTTTATCACGGAATGCTTGACCATGCTCATTACCAGTTGTAGGCAATTCATCATAGTAACCGGCAGATGCCATCTTCACCGCTTTTAAGTTTGCTTCAGCCGAAGTACCACCAATCACAAATGCTAAGTGATAAGGAGGACAAGCAGAAGTCCCTAAATCTTTAATCTTAACACGGATAAATTCTTCTAAACTTTTTTCATTCAACAAAGCTTTCGTTTGTTGGTATAAATATGTTTTGTTTGCTGATCCTCCACCTTTAGCTAAGAATAAGAATTTATATTCGTTTCCTTTTTCGGCATACAAATCAATTTGCGCAGGTAAGTTAGAACCGGTATTTTTCTCATCGAACATGTTTAACGGCGCTAATTGAGAGTAGCGTAAGTTCTTACGTTGATAAGAATTATAAACTCCTTTAGACAACCACTCTTCATCATCTACACCCGTCCACACGCTTTCACCTTTTTTACCCATGATGATAGCAGTACCTGTATCTTGACAAGAAGGCAACTGACCATCTTTAGCAACTACCGCATTTTTCAATAAGGTATGCGCCACAAAACGATCGTTGTCGGTTGCTTCCGGATCATCTAATATACGAGCAAGTTTTGCTAAGTGAGATGAACGTAAATAAAACGAAACATCATTCATTGCTTGTTCTGCTAACAATTCCAATCCTTTCGGATCTACCTTTAATATTTTTCTCCCCTCTACCTCTATGGTGGATACATAGTCTTTCGATACTAACCTATAAGCAGTCGTATCTTTACCCAACGGAAATTGTTTTTGAAATGCAAATTCTGGCATGCTCTTAAAGTTTATTTTATTTGAATCTAGGCAGTTAGCCGAGGGGATAAAGTTAATAATTATGCGTCAGATGCGAAATCCCTTTAAATAAATAATACCCCTTATTCTTCTTGAACTAGTTCAAGAGTTGAAACTGAAAAATAATGTATATTGCTCTAAATGAACCTGAACAAGGGGCTGATTGTTACTCATTTAAATCTACAACCATGAAAGAACCGATGGAAAGACGTGGTTTTTTAACCCGATTGGGCTTAGGCCTGGCAAGTGTTGCCGCTATCCCTTTACATAGTTTTACTCAAGGTATAAAAGGGAAAGATTCCGAAGAAGCTGAAATAAGTCCGGTTAAATCCGTGAAACCTCTTGGTTTTATGTGGGACACCGCTGATCCATTTCTATTCTGTGTACACCACGAAGACTACTTCCCTAAAGGGAATGCTCAAATGGGCCCGGACGTATCCTATATGAAAGGGCGTCACATGGGCGACGACTTTATCATCAAAGATGGATTTAGAATGTATCATGGGAAAACGGTTCCGGGATTTCCGGGTCACCCTCACCGTGGATTTGAAACAGTGACTGTAGTTAGAAAAGGAATCGTAGATCACTCGGACTCTATGGGAGCTTCCGGTCGATATGGTGACGGTGATTTACAATGGATGACCGCTGGGAAAGGTGTACAGCATGCAGAGATGTTTCCATTGATTCATTCCGACAAAGACAACCCGATGGAGTTGTTTCAGATATGGTTAAACTTACCTAAGAAGAATAAAATGGTGGAGCCTCACTTCAAAATGTTTTGGAGAGAAACCATTCCTAACTATTCTTACAATGATGTCAATAATAAGAAAACGAATGTAGAAATTTTTGCAGGACAAATAGACACATTTAAAGCACCGGCACCTCCACCCGATTCTTGGGCGGCAGACCCTTATAACGAGGTAGCTGTTTGGAATATTAAAATGGAAGCAGGCGCAATATGGACATTGCCTAAAGCATCCAAAGGGATAAATCGTACGATATATGTTTACGAAGGCACTAGTGCTACCATCGCCGACAAAGTAGTTCAAAATTACCATGCGGTAGAATTACAATCGGATGTAGACGTTACCATTACTGCCGGAACTACAGACACCAGCATTTTATTATTACAAGGCAGACCTATTGGCGAAACTGTGATCCAATATGGACCATTTGTCATGAATAGTAAAGAAGAGATCAATCAAGCATTTGATGATTATCACAAAACTCAATTCGGAGGTTGGCCATGGCCTAAGTATGATCAAGTACATGATCGTACGCTGCCTAGATTTGCCAAACATGCGGACGGTACAGAAGAGATACAAAAAAGTTAATACTACTCTACAATTTACATAAACCTACGAGGTTTTAAAAACCTTGTAGGTTTAAATTTTTAAACCACTACTACTATTTTTTCTCCTCTGTTAGTATTCTATTCATATGATGAATCACTTCATCCATTTCAATACAAGAAGCAAGAAGCTTGTCCATTATTTCAATTTGAACAGTCGGATCATGTTCTTTTTTAATAACAAAGTTAATCCCATAATGCGAGCTAAAGGAGCTCTTAAATCATGGGAATTCATGTGAGTATACTTTTGAAATTTATGTAATTGTTCATTCACTCGTTCTGTTCTTTCTTTTACAATTAATTCCAAATTATTATTCAAACGTTTCAATTGATTATTGGCACGATCCAGTTCAGTTGTTCTATCCTTCACTGATTTCTCCAAAAAATCGTTGATGTGTTTTAACCTATAGCTAATTAATAACTGTACTGCATAAAGTGCCGTTACCAATAAAGTAGTAGCGACTTCATATTTAGTTGCAACAGCTAAATTTTTATAATTAAGCAAAAAACTAGGATTCGTATTTAACCCAAACCATTCATACGTTAACACAAACATTGGAATGATTATGATATAATAATATACTAGCACTACAGCTATCCAAAAGACAGCCATCACCCAACTTGTATGAATTTTTTCTAACGCACAATGAAATGCATAATAAGCAAAAAAAGCGGGTGCAATATGCATCACAACCGTAGGCCAATAGGGCAAATCACTAACTAAATGTACTGCTGATAATAAAACAATAATGATAGAATATAATGGATTACGCAGGTAAAACACTCCAATGATGATAGGAATTTCTCGTAAATCTGTATAGGCAGTACCATAATCCAAAACAGCAAAATAGATATGGCCGAAAACCGCTGCTAAAATTCCAAAAGCGGTTGCAATAATGATATTATAATATTTACTCTTACTAAACTCTCCTGCTAGAGTCTGGATTCTGTCCGTCATAGATTCGTTCAAGTGGTATACTTGATTCCTATTGTTAAAAGCTATTGATTTCTACCCCTAAATAGAATATCAATAATTGAATTTATAAAAAAAAAGGCATAGTACCACTAAGGGCACTACACCTTTCAGTTATATGTAATATTTAAATCAATATTACACTAACCGGCTACTACTCAAATTTGAACTACTTAGTTACTAATACTTTGTTCATCTCTACAGTACCATCACTGTGTGTGAGCATAATTAAATACCAACCTTGATGCGCCTCTGAAAAGTCTAAATCAATCCGACCATTGCTTTTATCCATAGGTGTGTATTTTTCAGAACCATCTATATATAATACACGAACAGATGTGTTTATCAAATCTTTAGCAGAGGTAATTATCACTTTATCCATTGTTGGATTAGGTCCCATGGAAGTTTCTTCTTGTGTTAGGATAGGATTAGGAGCAGCGTTCATACTGACCGGACACAGAGATATATTTTTCATATAACTCACTACCATAATTGGGGGTTGTGCACTCCAGTTTAATTTAACCACCGGCATAAATCGACCGGTAACACTTGCAGTAAAACGAATCCTTTTATTGGTAAAACTCGAAGTAGAAATATTTCCACCTCCACTCACAAGCGACTGAACCAATACCGGTGCATCCCTAATAAGGATGAAGCTAACCCAACTTCAATATTGCTTAAACGAAAAGCTGCATCGTCTTTGACATCTAAAACAAATTCATATGTTTTACCGGCTTGAACCTCGAGCGGTTGATTGGTAGCTGCCAACCAAAGGTGTGTTCTACCCCACTGACGATGCTGCACACGATAGCTTGCGTCTGACGCATTGTATGTGATTTGTGATCCATTATTCTGATCCGACCAATCATTCCTTACCGCCCATGTAACTCCACTGCCTTGTATTGCAGTACAACTACTGATTACTTCCTTACAATCCGGAATACCATTATTATTGGCATCTGTTGTGACCTTACCGGTAGTTCCTCCTACGCAGATACCACAAGCGTCTACATACGCTGTTCCATTAGGGGTGCCATTACAATCATTTACGATTACTTTTTCCTGTGCACTCCAATAATTTAAATTCATCAGCGAGCCCGCCGGACCTTGGAATTCCAAACGCAACAATTGCACTCCACTTGTTAATGAGATATCTTTCGACACTGTTGTCCAGGTTTGCCAACCCCCTGTTCCACTTACCGAAATTGTAGCAAGTACAGTTGAGCCTTTCTTAACTAAAATAGTACCCCCGGAAGTAGCACTCGCAACCCTGAACTGTGCGGTGTATGTAGCATTACGCTGAACATTCACCCAGAAATCTACCCAGTCTCCATTTTCAATCCAACCTACATTTTGTCCACCACCGGCATCCGTCGTTGCTTGAGTTTGAATTCCAAACTGAGAAGTAAATGATTCTGCTTCAATTTTGCCCGGGATAGCTGAAACTGCGATTGAGGTGCCATACCATTCTATTTCATTTACATTACAATGGCTAATTGGTGGACCTATGTAACGAACATACTGATATACACCGGATACATTAACATTTGATACACATACCCAATTTTGAGAAGCAGGTGTAGCAGTAATCGTATGAAGGTCTACCACATTAGATGAAAAGTCGGGCGTACTTGATGCTTGAAACTTTCCTTGCACCATTCGAGCTTCAAAACCTGTTCTTGGAAAATACTTAACAGATGTTATTTGACAAGGTTTACCTAAGTCATAGCCTACCCACTGATTATCACCTACAGGCGCATCAAAGAAGGTAGACGTATTTCCATCCAATGCTTTTTCTTTAGTATCTCCTAAGTTGCTCCATGAACCACTTGATCCTATCACTGTACCTGTTAACTTGGTTCCTGATATTTGACAGCCCCCTTTAAAACTAAAACTGATCGTGTTACCTATGACTGAAACATTCGTAATCCCTAAACCTGGTTCAAAGCCTGCCCGCTGACCATTGGTCATAAAGGTGGAAGGATTCGAATAATCATCTAATCGCGTTCGATTATATGTTGCCGAGAATCCTGCTTGCGACAAATTACCATCGACAGTTAATGAACCTCCAGGTCGATAGACATACATTTCATCCGGTGCATCACCGGGATTACCTGACCTACCCGGATTGACACGATAAACAACTAACCCTTCACCCGGTAAAGCTTTTTCATACAAGCCTTCTTTCTTTCTATACTCCAATAACAAGAACTCTCCTTCTGTTGAATTTGGAATCATAATTTTATAACAAGAAAAAGGATTTCTAGATACAGGATCTAATGTATATGTACCAGCAGAATTGATAACAGGAATATTGTCAAACCACCCACCAAATTTCATCTTATGATATGTATTCATGTGTTGAGGAACAGCCCAATCTCCACCGGACATTACATCCCAACCGCCTGTAGGAGTAATTACTGGATTTGTGTATCGATATAAATCAGGCGCGCCAAATGTATGAAACAGCTCATGCGATAAAACACCGGGGCCGGAACCATTTTCAAACGTTAAGTTATAATCCCAAACACGTTTCCCTTGAATAGAAACATTTTTAGTATACAACACCCAACGGTGAGGCCACAACAATTCACCCCAACCATCCGGATCTCCTTGAATAATAAATACTACATTGTCGATATTCCCATCGTTATTAGCATCCGTTAACAAAGAAGCCGGCACTTGGTTTTTCACAGCATTAACAGCATCCACTAATAAAGAATGTTCACGATCGGTAGAACTTGTACCACCTGCCCCATATCCATCAGGAGTATTTTTTTGATAATATGTTCTAGGTCGATAGTGGTTATAAGTTACTACTGTGGATGAAGTTTGATTCGGATAGAAATAAGTTTTAATATCAATTTTGTTTTGAGAGACTTCTTTATAAAAACCACGAACAGAAGTTTGGGTTAACGAATTAAAACTATTTTCAAAATAAGATAAAGGTCGAGTAAAGGTAGGTTGATTACTTAAACGAATAAAAATAACCAACTCATTCATTTGACTACCAAAGTTAGGCGCCGCTTCCACACCTGCGTATTGATAACCTCCGGTCAACACATCTTCATGTGAAGCTTTATATTCTCTGACTTTAGCTTCATAGGCCGCACTTGAGATATTTATCCCCGGCATTAATCCTACAAAAGAAGGATTCGTTTCTCCAACTTTATATCCGGAAGGAATCACCTCTTGGGTTGCGTTTAATTTAGCATACTCAAAGTAACCAGTCGCTTCATTTTTGATAATGGTAAAATTCAGTGAATCATGATACCAGTTATGAATTTCATTTCCGGTAACAAATACAGCTAATACCTTTCCATCAGGCTGAGTGATCGTTACAGGTAGTGCTTTGTAATAAGAGGCATAACTATACCCTGATACCAGAAATAGTAGAAGCCAAAAGTTTCGTAAACATGTTTTCATCGGAGTTAAAGTTTAGGTTCAACAATGGTTAGCATTATTGTTTAATGAAAGGCTGGGCAAAAAAATCTGTATCATTAAACAGTTTTAACAAATACATACCGGAAGGTATGTCAGGAGAAAATTCATGAGCAGTGAAATTATTTTCTTTATACAATAACATTCCATCTATCGTATACAATTCAATATTTATATATTCAGCAGCGTAGGTTAATTGAATTTTATTTTGAAATGGATTAGGATAAGCAAACACTTTTTGTTCCGCCAACTGAATTGCTTTGATTTCACTCCAAGAGAACTTACCATCATTGTCCACTTGTTTTAGTTTATAATATACATGACTTGATATTTCCAGATCAACATCCTTCCATTGATACGATTGAATTGAACTCGTTGAATTATTTGCCGAAACAAATCCAACTGAATCATATGAAATTCCATCGCTTGAACGATAGATTTCAAACCCTTTATTATTGAATTCATTTGAGGTTAGCCATTGCAACAAAACAGTTGAAGGCTTTAACAAATGCGCATCAAACGAAATCCAATCAACGGGCATGGTAGCCGAGCAATCCGTTATTTTAAAATTATCAAATGCTACTTGAGTATTAAAACCTCTATAGCCTGCCTTACCGGATAAAATCGGATTGTCATCTGTGTATTGAAAAAGTGGAATAATAAGATTTTCTAAATAAACAGAAATTAAATTTCCCTTTGCTACAACTTTCAACGTATACCAACGTCCTGCTTGAAGAGATTGATTTTGAAAATGCAACTCTGACCAATTGTAATTTTGTTTTCCTAATTGAACACCACCGGGTTGAACACCTACATAATAACCTTGATAAAAATCAGTACCTAATCGAGAATCATTATTAGCTAATCCATTCGCCGGATTTTGTACTCTAAATATAAGACCTGCATTTCCAGTAGAAGGACATTGTATAGAAGTTTCAACACAGTAATCCATCCAACCCGCATTACCGATAGCACGTTTACCCCAACCGGACAAAACTGCTTGATTATTTTGTACCGACCAATTTCCATCGCTGTAGTTCCAAGCTCCGCTAAACGAATTATTAAATGCTTCATTTATTTCAGTAATGTTAGCGGCAGCATTAAATCGTATGGTATAGAAATCAAATTCACCGGCTACCGTTTCTATTTTAATGGTATGATTACCGGCCGGTAAACTTTTCAAAGGAATCATAAATGTATTCCAATTATCCCAACCACCTGTAAAAGGCAATGTTTGAATGCCTGATATATCTGTTTGATCACACCATATTCTTACTTTAGTATTTGGAGTAGGTGTAGCATATCGCAAACCAATGTGATACAAACCGGCATTACGAATATTCACATTGTAGTTATACCATTCACCGGTAGCGTTCCATCCGATGTTATAACCACCATCCGGATTAGCGCGAATATCTACATCTGAATTTCTATAAGCGCCTCCTGTATTCCCTGCAGACAAATCATTGTATGCAGCACCATTTGCCCCTTTATTGAAATGAACTGCTTCTATTGTCCCCGGTATTGGTTTATAAAAATTAAAAATACCACTTCCATCTACCTGATTACTAAAAGCAATATATCCAAAATCAGCGTGATCATTTTTACATGTGTATCCAACATTACCACCTAACAAACCATACACACTGCCGGCATGTTTTAACATACCATTTATATATACTCTACATTCATTACCATTTTTTTCAATACGAATGCATTGCCATTTCTGATAGTTCCAACCACCTGGCATGTTAATGCTTGTAAACTCACGTTGAACTCCATTCGTTTTCCATTCTATCTCCAACTTATTATCAAAGCTACTTAATACAGCTTTGCCATAGTTTGATTCATCTGTATAGCAGAAAAGAACACCCATACGTGCATCATTCCCTCCTCTTCCAAATTCTTTTAAATTAAATTCTGCTGTGAAGTCTGCGTTTGACACCGATTGACTCACCTGACTATACCATTGTGAAGTACCTGTCAAGTCTTGCCACATCAACTGTTGATTAAAAATCCCCCAATTACCTCCGCCAATATTTCGCCAAGTTGTACCAATATCATTACGTTGAAATCGATCATGAAAATCAGGGAGTGTTGGATTTGGTTGAACCCAGTTAGTAGGCCCATACACTACCATTTTAGAACCATTAAATCCATGCGGATCTAAATTCAATTTTCGAAGTGGGCCTTGTCCGCCATCTCCCAATAAATTGTGATAAGCGATATACCAAGTATCTAAATCAGGCCCTATACAAGAACCGCTATGCCCTAAACCATAAAAGGAGCCTTCCGTATTTAAAACAATCGGATTGTTTTTTCCCGGAGTATATGGCCCTGTAGGACTCGTTGATACACCGTATGCGACACGATAACCACGACTAAAAACATGGTTACCAGTATAGGTGATATAATAAAGACCATTTCGTTTGAATATTGTAGAGCCTTCTGTCCATTCATTTAAACTAGCACCTACCGCTATATCCGGACCATTAATGGACAATGGAGAATTCATTGCATTGGCATAAATTTGAGGAAACCCTGCATGAGTAAAATAACAACGAGCATCATCATCAACAAATACACTTCCATCAATCGAGTGCCCTAAGTTTCCGGTCCGCACCACAAACGGACCGGTAGGGCTATCGCTGGTTAAGATAAAGTGTCCATTTCCCGCAGGAGATGTATACATATAAAAAACTCCATTATAGTAAATTACTTCCGGAGCATACGCTCCTTTGGTAATTGGATCTGTTGCACATAAACCTTCATAGGTCCAATTGATATAATCCCAAGTACTCCAAACCTTCACACCTATTTGATCATCTCTAGTGCTGCAGTACAAGTAAAACTTACCTGCATACTTAAGTATATATGGATCACCTATACCATAGTTAGACCATTCCTGTGGGAGTGTTCTTGGGTTCGCGACTTGTGCTTTTGATAAGAGCGACCAAAATATAAAAACGATGATTATACACGCTCGCATCTTACAACTTGGTCAATCGTTCTACAAACACTTGTTCTTGTTGAATGATTTTAATCACATATGTACCACTGGATAAATCAACATGTACCCAATTAGCTGCGCCTAGATTACTTTTCCAAACTAACTTACCATCAGCTTGCCATACTTCGATGGTTGACTCTTGATCAACGTCTATATAAAAACTACCTTCTGTAGGATTAGGATAGATGGCTATCTTTTTAGTCAGCCCCGGCGTCACAGCCGTAGTAGCACAATCTACCACTGATACCGCCGGTACTACTCCGGTAGTACCTCCACTACATTTACCACATACATCGATCGCGGCAGTACCACCCCATTCATTGTTACAATCTTGAACACATGATTGTAAGCCAGTTGTTCCTCCCACACAGCGTTGACAATTATCTAACACCGCATTACCATGAGGTACTCCCGCACAATCTAAACATGACTGTTCCGTTACGCCACAACCACAATTGCCCGGTAATAACTTATTCCCATCATTCGGACATTCATCTCCTGCTACTGCTACATAACCTACAGGTTGGGTACACGATTGCATTGATGGAGAGGAACTGCCCTTGCCATCTCCATCCGCATCCGCGTACCATACCTGCTTACCTTTAATAGTTGCATTGAATGGATTACAATCATCCCCATCCAATACTCCATCATTATCATCATCCGTATCACAGGCATCCGGTGTACCGTCTTGATCAAAATCATTTGCATCATTTCCATTCGGGCATATGTCATTACAATTCATCACTCCATCACCATCTGAGTCTATATCTAAGTTGGCACAGCCACAAACTCCAGGTGCTATCTTATTTGCATTATTCGGACAAGCATCGCCTGCTACTGCTACATAACCAGTAGGCTTCGTACATGCTAATTGCGTGACGGCAGGATCGCCTTTACCATCACCATCCGTATCAGCATACCAGATTGTTTTTCCTTTGATTTGATTATTGGTTGGATTACAATCATCCGCATCGGCCACACCGTCGTTATCATCATCCGGATCGCATGCATCCGGAATACCGTCTTGATCAAAATCTATTGCATCATTTCCATTCGGACAGATATCATTACAATTCATTACTCCATCTCCATCAGCGTCTGCATCGGCTACGTTACAGCCACAAACTCCCGGTGCTATCTTATTCGCATTATTCGGACAAGCATCACCCGCTACTGCTACATAACCATTAGGCTTCGTACATGCTAATTGTGTTACTGCAGGATCGCCTTTACCATCGCCATCCGTATCAGCATACCAGATTGTTTTTCCTTTGATTTGATTATTGGTTGGATTACAATCATCTGCATCGGCTACACCATCGTTATCGTCATCCGTGTCTACACAATCGGCTATGCCATCGTTATCTGTATCTAATGTAGTTTTACCTGTATTACCACCTACACATACGCCGCAGGCATCTAACGTAGCAGTACCGTTGGTTACACCATTGCAATCCGTCGTAGTTGGATAATGGATATATCTAGAGGTGTATAAATTGTTTTTCCAATAACTTAAAGTTGTTGCTAATTTTTCTACACGCGAGTCACCCCATTGGTCACTCCATCCGTGTGCCACCCAATTACTATTGATATAGGTGAATGCTTTCACATTAAACTCTTCTATCAAGGCTAACACTTTAGCCATATAACCATTTTGATGTGCAGCCGTATTTTGCTGTGTTGTGTGTGATTGCGCTGCAGCTTCTGAAATGATAATTGGTTTTTGAATGGTATTTTTTGCCCAAGTCAAACACTGACGAACATTATCATCCATGGCTTGAGTAGTGGGGCAGTTATTGAAAGGAGGATTAGGACCTTCCCAAGTAGGCCAACACACATCATGATTAAAAATGGATAAACCAAACCAATCTACATAGGTGCTACCGGGATATAACCACTTGGCATCATTGAATCCGCGTACCGGATGAAAAATAAATGCTGCATTACTTACTTGATTCGTTACTCGAATTCGCTGTGCTATATAATTGTAGGCATCTCTATAGGCATTCAAATCAAACTCTACAATCTGATCCGCTTTTTCTAATGGATTAATTCCTTGTGAAGTGTATTTATTAAGAATGTCAATAAACTCAGTAGTAGTTTTATTGGCAAACATGTTTAAGCTTACTTCATAATCGATACGAACTAAAAATTTCAAGCCAGGTTTATTTTTCATGGATGCAGCGATCATATCAATCTTAGCATCCCACACACCGGCAGTAATATCTTTACAAGCTTTCCATACCGCGTTTGGACCAGTATAGCCACCTGCAGCCGGATTGTCTTTAATACTTATAGCTAACTGACAATAGGACAAAGGATAATTCGTATTGATATAATTTAAAAATGCTTCATTGTTGGCATCATCCCCTTGATTGATTTTACCTGTATAGATTTCTGCATAATGTGATGTACCGGCCGGTGGACGCTGAGTATTGGTTACATAACTTTGATATTCCTGTGTATACGTTTGTCCTATTAATACTAAAGTTTTTCCATCCACAGGAGCATAGTTAGGCGCTGAAGTATTACCTGTTCCTCCTGTAGTTCCACCTCCGGTTGAACCACCACCCGTAGAGCCTCCACCACTTGTAGTGTTTTCTAATTGAGTAAATAGTTGATCACTACCATGAATCCAAAATGAAGAGTTTAATTCCGTCAACCACTTCTGACGAATACCTGCATTCATTTGTACACGACTATCTCCCCAGTAACCTTCATTGTAGGGAGGGCCCCATTTAGGTTGTGCATCCCAATTACAATTGATATAAGAAACAACACGAATTACATCGCTGTTTTGATGGATGTAATTAAAAAATGGTTGGAACCATTCGTTCCATATTTGATCTGCTGTTTTAGTAATAGGATTTGTACCCGGTGCACCACCCAACATTGTATTGATGTAACGGTAGTTTAAGTTTTTTAAATCATATCCTTGAGGAGCAGCTTCACACACCATCACTGGCTTATTATGTGCTCTTGCTAAATCAAGTAGTTCATTAGTTAAACTTACTTGTTGCGGTGTATTTAAAAACCACGAATACCCTAAGTAGTCTACATAATTATCGCCCGGATACCATTCCGAAATATCTTCGTGATAACCTTCTAGAATATCATCCACGGGAGAAGTACAAGCTTGTAACACCATCATAGTTTTAGGTGCTTGCGGACGAATTAAATCTACGATACGTTTATAAGCATTTTTAAAATTCGTTCGGTTCTCATATCCAAGATTCCACTTGCCATCAAACTCATAACCTATGCGTAAAAAAACCGGCTTGTTAATGGTCTTTAAAAAAGTGGCAAGACGATTAATTTGTGCATCATAATCACCAGCGGCTATTTTGGACAAACCATTAGGATAAAATTCCTCAGTCATATAAATACCGATGGAAAGTGTGGAAGTTGAAAACCCATAAGCAGCATTATGGGTATTTAAAGGACCAGCACCCCAATCAATATCCGGAGCAGCGGTGCCAGTTAAGGTTTCTCCCAAACCGCCAAAAGGGAAATAGGCTCCCGGCTGGTTCACATCATATAAATTACAATAGGAAGTGACTCCCCCCGGAGTTGGAAAATACCCGGAACCTGTATATTCTGAAATGGATTGTAAATCTTGGCCAACTATAAAGAGCGTTTTACCGGTTGGCGGTACTATAGATTGTGCCCATAGTACCCCCGGTAAAACCAGTAACTGGACCAGTAAACAAAATAAAAATATCCACTTAAATAAGACTTTAGTATAAACGTACATATCTCTGATTTTTTAATTAATCAAAGATATATTTGAATGATTTCAAGGCGTTTCAAAAATCATTCAATCATATATAAAAATCATTCAATGATTATAACACACTGAATATGTGTTATTTATTTTTAAGTTCGGTGGGATTAAATCCAAAATGTTTCTTAAAGGAGGAGGTAAAATAGGAAGGACTATTAAAGCCGGTTTCGGTGGCAATTTCCGAAATATTCATTTTACCCTCTTTTAATAAAGCTAGGCTTTTTCGCATGCGAATATTTCGAATAAAATTATTGGCCGAAAGACCGGTCAAACTTTTGAGAGTTCTATATAAGGTAGATTTACTCAACCCTATACTTTTAGCTATAAAATCAACGGAGAGCTCCGTTGAACTTAAATTCGATTCAATTACTTGAATTACCTTTTCTAAAAATGCTTTATTAATAGGGTTGTCTGTTAAAGATTCTACCGGTAGTTGATCTAAGAAAAAGTGCTTTCTCTTTTTCTCTTGATTTTCAAAATATGAAGATAAATGTAAAAGGATTTCTTCCCCCAGCACCGGTTTAGCTAAAAAAACATCGGCACCTGAGGCGATTGCATCTTTTCTTATATCGGGAGACGGATTTCCCGACACTAACATACAAGGTATGTGAGATGTGTTGGCATGAGATTTTATCTTTTTACACAAATCGATTCCGGACACTTCGTCTAGATTAATATCTAGAACTGCCATATCAGGAACGTTCGTTTCCAACCAAACGAGTGCTTCTTTACCACTTCTTAATTCATATACATTCACATATTCGGTCAAATATTGAATTAATGCCCAGCGTACAGCATCATCATCTTCAACCAATAAAATGGTTTTATCTTTTAATAGCTCTTGATTAAAAGTAGAGACAGCTTCTACTATTTTCACCTCTGATATTTGTTGCTCCTCCTCGGAAGTATTTACCGATGCATTTAATGGCAACCAGATAAAGAAAGTAGCACCACTGCCCGGCAGACTTGCTGCTTCTATTTTTCCACCTAAGCGCGAAAGCATATCATAACAAATACTCAAGCCTAAACCTGCACCTTCTTTTAATGATGCTGACTTAGCTCCTTGTAAACCTCTACCGGAAATCACACTGTTCACTTCATCTGCATCAAAACCTTTCCCATAATCCGTTACACGAATACCTATGCTTTCTCCTTTTAATATACCCCACTCTATTTCAATCACACTATTTACTTCTGAATAACGAATAGCATTCGCCACTATATTTCTCCATGAGGCTTGTATCAACGGTATTACAAATCGAACAGACGGTTCAATATCCGGACGTTTAATATTAAACTTGATTTGTTTCTCTTTTACTAAATCATTACACTCCTGCAAGACTTTATTCCAACTAGTTTCAAATGAAACGGACTCATACACATTATCATCTTGACTTGATAAGGTGGAAACCCAGGTTAACAAATCGGTAGCTAAAACATTCAATCCTTCGGCACTCTCTTTCATCTTCTCTACAACGAAAGCTGCGGAACTATCATCCACTACTTTCAATAGGGCAGCAAAGCGCTGTAATGGACCTCGAATATCGTGACTCACCACACCAATCAATTTAGTTTGGAATGAATTCCAGTTTTCTAATTGTTGATTATATTTTTCTAAATGATATTTATTCTCTAGCAACTCCGTTTGTTGTTGCATGATGGTTTTATTCTTATCATTAATTTCTACTACCTGCTCTACTAATTGATGATTACTATCTTGCAATTCACGAGTACGTTCTTCGATTTGGTCTTTCAACAATTGGTTTCTTTTTTGAATAGCACGAGTTCTCCAATAGATAATCAAATAAACAATGAGCACTGCAAAAAGTAAGACACCAACTTTAAACCACCAAGTATTCCACCATGGTGGAGAAACAACAATCATCATTAACACTACCGGTTCATCGGAGGAATTATGTGCCTTTACTAAAAGTCTATACTTACCTGGATTTAAGTTAGTATAAGACAACGTTTGGTTACGCGCACCATGTAAATACCATCTGGTATCAAATCCTTCTAACATGACCTCATATAAAACTTTATCCGGCACTAGAGGGTTGATCGGTGATACTCGAAATGAAAAAACATTTTCATTATAATGCAAAGATAAATGATGAACCCCATTAGGATCTATGTCATCTTTATCAATTTGTATTGGCTGCCCTAACAAATCGATATCTGTAATATAAAAACTACTCTTATAATCATTTTTAGATTGAGTAGTATTAATAGGAAGCCTAACTATATAATCAGCTGTAGTAGCATATATGTATCCATGATGAATAATCATAGCGGTATGAGAAATTACCGATTCATCCGGCATTCCATCATAGTAGTCATATTTAATATAGGTGTTATCTTTTTTAAACAGTTGAAAAACGCCATGCTCTGAACCTACAAAAATAGAATTCCCATTGTCTACTAAACCATATACACTAAAGGCACGATTATTTTCTCGCAATGAAACATCGATAATTTTTTTAGTAGAAAAATGGTATTGAATTACATTACCTTCTGCCATGGCTAAAAACAAAGTATCATGACGAACAATCATATCCATGCATTTTAATTGCAATTCGGATACTAATCGAATATCCTCTGTTGAATATGCTTGATAAATTCGATCTTCACCACCCACCCAGATGGATTTGGAAATGGGGTCATAACTTAAACACCAAATAGTATTGGATTGTAAAACTTTATTATCTTCTTTTTTAACAATCTTAATTTTCTTTGTTGCTAACTCCGGATGATCAAACACTTCCTCCGGCACCATAATTAATCCTCTTTGCCAACCACCAATCCATAAATTACCGGCACCGTCTTGTACCATATCATATACCTGAAAACCATTTCCTACGGCAAACAAGGAGTCAGGAAAAAACACTTTTTTGTCTAGTGATGGAGTAAATCGAAATAATCCTTTATCAGAAGCTAACCAGATATAATGGTCTTTATCCTCATAAAAAGTATTAAAATTATACCCGGAAAAATCATCTTTGATTTTTAGATGAAACAAAGTAGAAGCGGATGATTGATAAACCTCAATCGAACCTTTTACAGTTGACACCCAAACTCGTTGTTGTGAATCTTTACCAAGTAAACGACTTTGCTGAGAACTAGGTCCGCCTTTTTTACTTGGCGTCATCACTTCAAACTTGTTCATCTGAGGATTGTAGATGCTTAACCCTTTTCCAAAAGTACCAACTAACAAGGATTGATTTCGATCTTTACTTAGGGACCATATATAATTATCCGCCAAGGAACGAGCATCTAAATCATTGTGTTCAAAAACATCACAGGAGAGTTTATCCTTCTGAATAAAGACTAAACCTTTTTTAGTTCCAGCCACCCAGTAATCTTTGGAGTAATCACAGATGTCTCTTATCGTATTATCCGGCAAACCATTCAAGATTGTTAATTGATGTAAAACTATCCCCGATTTTTTATCAAGCAAATAAAAACCCGTATTCCATGTACCTACAATAATCTTATCTTCTGAAGGAATAATTTTATTAATTGTTTCAGTTGGCAATAAATGCTGATGTGTAAAATCGTTTAATGACAAAGTGTATATCCCATGCGACTCCAATCCAACCCATAGCTGTCCATTGGACTCTATAAAAATGGTATTTACATAATTAAACTCTTTAGGAAGACGTTCGAATGGTTTAGATAATCCGGTCTTCAAGTCCAAAGTAAATATTCCATGTCCATAAGTTCCTATATATAACACATCCTTATATTCTACTATAGTACGAACAGCGTAGGAAGAAAACACAGAAGCAACACGATGTACTTTTAACGTTTGTAAATCAATAATACTAATCCCTTTTTCTGTACCCACATACAACTGTTGTCGATTAGAACTTTCAAGGACAGTATAAACAGTAGAATGAGAGATAGTGGTTGAATCATCATCTATATAGATAAAATGACGGAAAGTATACCCGTCGAAGCGGTCTAGACCGCCGTAGGTACCTAGCCAAACAAAACCTTTACTATCTTCTGCTACGCAGAGTACGTGATCTTGCATCAACCCATTTTTCTTAGACAGATTAATAAACTGTTTGGTATTGGCAAACAAAGTCGTTGTTCCTATAAAAAATAAAAACAAACGGATAACTAATTTTAAAAAAGGGTATAGAAAAGAAACTTTCATCTGATTAAATGGCAGTGGCAATCTTGTTTTAATCACAAAGATGCAAGTCTAATCTACTAAATTTCAAACATTAATAAAAATGACCATTATAAAAACAAAGGGCTAATGGAAGTCCATTAGCCCTTTGAATAAAGTATCTATTATATTGAATTATTTCACTACCACCACTCTGCGTGTATCTGAAATGTCATCACGGATAAGTTTTACTAAATACATACCCGCAGTTAAATCAGTAATATCAATAGTAGTATCGCTATCAATCATTTCCGTCCAAACAACATTACCACTAACATCTACGATTTCAACTTTAGTAGTTTCTGTAATTTTGTTTATTGACAGACTATTGGCTGCCGGATTAGGATAAAGAGCAATCGATTTCAAAACTGAAGCGGATTGAGTTGGAGTAGTTCCACTACTTGTACTTACTACACAAACATTAAAATCAAATGTAGAAGGTAATGCTGAAGCAAAATCTTGCACTTTGATATAATAAGTGTTCCCCGGGGTTAAACCGGAAACAACTCCTGATTCATCTACACCATTTGTCAAACCATTGTCAATACATTCTAATGATGCAGTAGAACAAGAAGAGTAAACACCAATCACTCCATCAATACCATCCGATGCATCTACTGTAATAGTTGCAGATGTTGCATTCGCCACAAATTTATAATAAACATCACTATTACCTGTACAGTCATCATTTGCATTGGATGTGCTGGTAGTTGCATTCAATAAAGTACCAGCAGTATTTACACAATATGAGGAGGGAGTAATTAAAATAGCATTTGCACAGTTATCATTTGCAGGGGGTGTAGTATTTACAGGCGTAGAAATTACACAAATGGTAAAATCAAATGTAGATGGCAATGATGTTGAATAATCTGACACTTTGATATAATAAGTACTTCCGTTTGTTAGACCAGTTAAATTAACAGTTTCGCTAGTACCATTTCCTCCGTTATCAACGCAATCAATAGAAGACAAAGCAGTACAGGAACTAAAAACACCAACTACAGGATCTAAACCACTACTTGGAACTACACGAATTTCGGCTGTACTGGAATTAGCTACAAACTTATAAAACACATCACTATTACCGGAACAATCACTTGGTGTGCTAGCAGTAGAGGCAAATTGAACCGTCCCCGAAGTAGGAGTACAAGTAGTAGCAGGAGTAAGCGATGTAGCACCGGCACAATTATCATTTGATGGTGCGTTATTAGCTCCGGAAACAGCACAAATTGTAAAACTAGTTGAACTAGGAAGAGATGTTCCATAATCAGCTACTTTTACATAATAAACTGTACCAATCGATAAATTAGATAAATTAACTGTTTCTGTTCCACCATCTATGCCATTATCAACACATGTTAAAGATGAAGTAGCGGCACAACTAGTAAACACTGAAACCATTGGGTCAAAAGAACTACTTGGTGCAACGGTGATGGTTGCAACATTACTATTTGCAGTGAACTTATAATACACATCGCTATTACCACTACAACCGGTAGGAGTAGTAGACGTATAAGCGAATTGTATTGTGCCTGAAGTAGGAGAACAAGTTGATGTTGGGGTTAGATTAATTGCATTGGCGCAATTATCATTAGCCGGTGACGTTACGTTGGTAGCTTTCACACAAACGGTAAACGTAGAAGCAGACGAAGGAGTTGTATTATAATAATCTGCCACTTTAATGTAATAAGTATTCCCAACCACCAAGTTACTCATACTTACTAATTCAGCTTGACCCGACAGTGTATAATCCACACAATACAAAGAGGAAGTTGCAGAACAACTATTAAACACTGAAACTTTTAAATCTATTGAGGAAGAAGAAGTAACTGTTAAATCAGCGGTAGTACTATTAGCCACAAATTTATAGAACACATCTGAATATGATGAAGAACAACCGGATGGAGAGGTGTTTGTGTTGGCTCCATTTAATGTTCCAGTAATAGTATTACACTCTACCCCCGGAATTAAGGTAATGGCAGAGGCACACATATCATTGGACGGTGGGGCAACATAACTCACACAAATATTAAATGTAGGAGTAGAGGGCAAAGTACTATAATAGTTTTGGACGCTAATGTAATAAGTAGTACCGACCGACAGTCCGGAAAAACTAATTGCTTCTGTCCCACCTGATCCACCATTATCTACACAGTATAGATTAGATGTAGCACTACAACCTGTAAACAATGATAGCGTTGCATCTAAACTTCCGGAAGTTAAAGTAATGACGCCGGAAGAACTTGTAGCGACAAACTTATAAAATACATCATAATAATAAGTACATCCTATATTTAAACTGGATGTAGTAGCACCTTGCAAAGTTCCGCTTGTGGTGACACATGAGCTGTTCATGGAAAGTGTTATTGCATTGGCACATACATCATTGGAAACTTGAGCATAGGAATGAGAAAACACAATCAACAAAACTGTCGATAGTAAAAGTTTAATTTTCAAAAATTGTTTGTAGTTAAATAGTAGTTATACAAAAAAGACTATAAAATTGAGCTCCAAAAATACTACTTCAAGTCCATCTTACAAAATAGTTGTTGCTTATTTTTCAATTAGTACCATCCTTACCTATTTTTTGAACTTTACTTAACCATTTATCTAACGTTTTTTTAGTTACATTCTTTATTGGTCCCAAATAAGTCACCTTCACCGGCTTAATCCCACAAAATTCTAAAGTTGTTTTTTTTAATTGATTCACGCTCGGCTTACCATAAACGAACCAATAATACCAACTTGGCTGGTCTAAAGTAGTAATGATATGAGCTGTTTTATCTTTTAATAACTTATCCCACCAAATAGAATTCTCACGGTATTTGAATGCAAAACCCGGCAAAAAAACTCGATCAATAAAACCCTTCATAATCGCAGGCATCCCTCCCCACCATACCGGATGTATCCATACCAAGTGATCCGCCCATAAAATTAATTGTTGCGCTTCTACTAAATCCGATTCTAATTCCGTGCGCTTTTGATAACCAAAACTTAGACTTGGATTAAACTCTAAATCCGCAATAATAATTTCTTTTACCTCTGCACCGGAAGATTCTGCGCCCTGTTTATAAGCAGCTGAGATTCCAAAATTAAAGGATTCCTTATTAGGGTGCCCATTGATGATTAGTATTTTCTTTCCCATTTGACTACAGTTATTGTGTAGAACAAATGTATTGAGTGATAAAAAGTAATTTCAGGACAAATGTCTAAAAAGTAATCTCCTTTCTAATCCTACTTAGATGACGCTGAGTGATTCCTAAATATGAGGCTAAATATTGCAAAGGGATATGTTGTATGTATTCCGGTTTATCCCGCATTAATTCTTCATACCGTTGAGCGGCACTTGTTCTTTGCAGATTAAAAATTCGTTTTTCCAATTCCATATATTGGTACTCCGCAATCATTTTAGAAAACTCCATCCATTGAATATTTCCTACTAACAATTTCTGCAAGGACTGTTTGGAAAATGAAAGTAATTCCACATTCGTAATTGCCTGAATATTTTCTTGAGATTTCATTCCGGTGATGTAAGAAGAATAGGCTGTCATGAAGTTATTCGGAAAAGTAATGCAATACGTAATCTCTTCGCCCTTGTCAGTTAAATAATAGGAACGAAGTATTCCGTTTAAAACAAAGGTCACCTCCTCGCAAACTTCTCCTTCTTGAATAAAACATTCGCCTTTTTTATACGAGCGTTGACGACCTAATGAAATAAAGTTTTGAATATCCACTTCTGTTAACACTTGAAAGAATTGTAAGTGTTGATGGAGTGCAGTTGTGTCGATTGTACTATACGAGTTCATTGTATTAGTTAAAATTCTGATGCAACATCTCTAATCCTTCCTTCCAATCACCGTGTCCGGAACCCGCGCTGATGTGACCGGCGTCACCTATGAAAGTTAAAGGGCATCCCCAATTATTGGCAAACTCTTTAGTTCGCTCTACCGTTGCCCAATGATCGTTGGTACTGGCAATTATAAAAGATGGGAAAGGTAATTTATCTTTAGGTATCGGAAGAAATGTTTCGAAGCCATAATCCTGCCAAGGGTTTTCTATATCCGGTGGAGCTACTATCATCGCACCTTTGATCTTCGTGGTATATTTTCTTGCCCAAAAACTTAAAGCTATACAACCCAGACTATGCGAAATTAAAACGACAGTCTCCGCCGGAAATTTGCTTACTTCTTTTTGAATAGCCTCCACCCAATTATCACAAGTGGGTTGCTCCCAACTCTCGGGTTGAATGCGAGTGCTGTTAGGTAAGTTACGTTCAAAATACGATTGCCAATGAGTTTCACCGGAGCCTGCATAACCCGGAATGATGACATAGTGAGTACTCATACGCTAAATTCGATTTAAAAGCTTATTTAACACTTTAGGATACAAGTGAAGTAATGAGAAAGCCATAACAAACCAACCTGAAAGAGCTAATACAAGATTTGGCTCTTCTTTCATTACTGTTCCAAATTCCACCGGAACTTCTCTCCACTCAGTGAAGTAACTATTGAATGAGAGTATAAATAATATCAAGGCAATCAATATTCCTACAATTGATATTTTGATATGCTCCAACCAGAAGTTGTTTATTTTATTATTCAATCGAATAGGTAAACCAACAAGCAGACAAAAGCCAACTGTTAAACCAATCAATACTAACCCTATGAGAGGAGCAATAGTAATTAAACCGAGTCCAATAATCAGGTCATATTCTACTGTGCCTTCTATTACATATAACATGTATATAAAAAACAGAACACAAGTAGTCCATGAAACTTGTATAACAGTTGTAAGAAATGTTTTCATTTTATATACTGACTATACTCTTCTATTTTATCACAAAGTCTATTTTCTAAATAAGCATTAGAACCTTTAAGTTGTTCTACAATGACTTCCGCTTCTTTTTTATATTCAGCGATTTTACTTGGCGACCAATGAGCTGGTGGCTTCTGTAAATTCGTAATACGATCCGCTAGTTTAACTACTTGGATTTCTTTTGGCTGCTGTTTAATTCTAGACAAACTATCCTGCATTTTCAGTTCCTTTGCCAAGGAATCATCTTTAGTTAATGCCGCTACCCCATCGGCTACCTCTTTTCCAAACGTGGTTTCTAATTCATGAAAAGTAGTAGAAGTATCTTCTAAAGTATCATGCAGTAAAGCAACTTGAACCGCTAAGTCTATATTAAAATCTGTGCTATGCGGAGCTGCTAATAGAATCTCCATGGCCACGTTACTCAAATGCACTACATACGGCAGTTCTGTACCCGGAATGGTTTGATTCTTTTCCAAGTGTTTGGCAGTAGCAAACAAGATGGTACGTTGGTAGAGGGTTTGGGTGGACATGGGTGGGGGTTTTTACTTACAATTATTTAATTCAATTGTATATTCAAGTAGTTGCTGATGATAGAATTCTTGTTCCAAACTTAATATCTCTTCCATGATATAACTAGTCATGATTAAAGCTTGCAAAGTTGTAGTTCCATCATACAACATTCCTGTAGCAGTTTTATCTTTTATCAATTTGTCAAATTGAAACACATTGGCTTTTAGAATGGCAATAGTATTTATATCAGGCTTTCCTCCGTTCATACGTATTAATTCAATGAATCTAGGTAGTTTTTCTTCCACTAATCGAGTGCCGTTGTTTTCCGGATTAATAAAATAAGACTCAATCTTATCTGTATGATTAGGGCGCTTAAAACTGCCGTCTTCATTACGCCCACCATTAATAAAATAAAGTTCTTGATACAATTGAAAAGACTCTTTTATTAGTTGTTCTGAATTTACTCTAACGTTACGTACATGTCGGATTCGCAAAGGGTCCAGGATTACACTATCAAGGGTATTGAATATTCTTTTATTAAGCTGAACATGTTCCTCAACTCTATAAGTGTACATTGTTTCCATCTTTTCCATTTGATAATCGGCTTGTTCTTCTTTAACGAAAGAACAAGATGAAATAATTATACAAGTCCAAAGTATTCCAATTTTCATATTTGTTATTTTATAGTTTTGTTTATGGTTTGCGACTTGGCGAAGGTGGCGATTTTCACCACAAATATTGATGCGGAGAACCAAACTTTCACCTACCACAAAACTGTCTGCAGAGCACGAAATCCCGCCTATTGCAAATGTGCTGTTACCAGCTGCCTTTCTCGTTTAAAGTATTTGATTATATTATCACAAAGGTCTTTACAAGTTATGTCGAGTATTTCTTCTTCATGCTTATAGGTCTTGTACAGTATTTCATTTTTTATTTCTTCACGAAATTCTTTTAACCTTTCCCAATTTGTCTTTGTGTTTTCAAAATCTACAGAGTCCAATGATAAAACAGGGGCGTTTGCATAAAAGTAGGCCATTCCCAAAGGAGGGTTTGTCAAAAGTTTATTCCTTATAGCATATAGTAATTCTTCAGCTGTTCCTGAAGGAGAACGGTCTTTACCTGTTTTTATGTCAATGGTCGGACTACCAAGTTTATGTCTAAAAACAGCGAGGATAATATTTGATTTTGAAACTAAATCCGAATTGATTATGTCCTGTGCATATCCAGTTTGCGAAGCAACACTTTCCCAACCCTCAACTATTATTCTTGCACCACATCTTTCTTCGTAATGTTCTCTACGGAACTTGGTTTCAAGTTTGTCTAAAAGTAACTCTCTTTCCCTAGTCACGTCTCCAGGTGAAGCAATAAGCACTTTTATTTCTTTTAGCTCTTTTTTGTCAGGTTCCGGAATGTGTTCAGCCTGAATAAACTCATTTGTCTTTTCATTAGTATAGTTCGAACTTAACTTTTTGTCTTCAAGCATAACTTGAATTAAGTTCCGGAACTGTTTTAAACCTCTTTCAAAAGGACTTTTCCAATCAGTACTGCTTCCACTTACAATTATTGATGGAGAGTATCTGATATTTTTCAAGTCACTTATGTAATGACTATCGTCCCCAAATAGCTTTCTAATTAGCATTTCAGTCCGTTTTTCCAAGACGTCAAATTCTTCCTTATTGTTATAGGAAATTTTTGAAGCTGTCTCAACGAGGTTTTCTAGTAATTCTATTTCATTCATGTTGAGATGTCGTTTTTAAGGTTGCTGGTAACGTTCCTGCTACACGCTGAGCCGGGTTGGTAGGAGACGCCCAGGCCTTACAGAGTAGCCGAAACTTTGTTTCGGCTCATAAATTAGTTATCGGATGAGCCAAAACAAAGTTTTGGCGGGGTAATTTACTACACTACACTATCCATTCAACGAACCAGGCTTTGCGTGTAGCTATTGTTGTGCGTTCGTTTTTATTTTGTTTTTTCAGACTGTAAGGTGTCTGTTTTATAAATTGTAAATTTTTGACCGTTATGGTTATAAGTTTGTTTGATTAACCATGCATTTTCTTGATCGAAATCCCAATATTGTAAGAATAATTTATCGTCATTAATAGAAATTTTAGGACTGTCTTTGTCTGACCCGTTTAATCCTGAAAGTTTTTGCCAACCATTTAATGCAATAATTAGAGGTTGAATAAATGTTGGAATTTTATCAATTGTTAGAGTTGGGGCAATTTTCCATTCTTCGTTAATGCTATCTAATCTTTTGCAAACTATATTACTATTGTCAAGATCTTCTTCAGGTAAACAAAAATCGAAATTATCAATCTTGCTAGTGTCTGTCCTTAAAAAAAGGTAATTCACATTTAAATAATTTCCATTAGGGAATGACCAAAATTCATAAAATATTTTTTGTCCTTTAAATATTCCAACAAATCCTTTTTCTCTATTTGACCCAGAAACTAGTTCTTCCTCTAATCCTTCTGGAAAGTTGCTGTAGCACACTCTGTAATCACTTTCATCAAATTCATTTTCTGAATTATCGTCATTAATTGTCTCGTTTTGGAGAATTGTGTCTACTTTGTGTTCTTTTACATTTTCCGAAGAATTATTGTGATTACAACTTGAAAAAAGAAAAACAATAAGGATTGTCGTTAAAATGTGTCGAGACATGGAATGAATTTTTTTTATGAATTTGAAAATTCCCAGACTGTTTAAATTTATAAAATGACGCACAACTATTAGATACATCCATCCGAGTGCATATATCCTTCTATCTAGAGAAGATATAGTAGCACCTTTGGTGCATGTATATATGATTTACTCTATCTAAAATACACATTACCCTACTCTATTCAAAATATGGGAATGGGAAGAAGTGAGTGCACCTCTTCGAGGTGGCTCGTTGGGTGATTGGTGGGTGATGGTTGCTATTAGAATGTCACTCCTTCGGAGTTGGAGAGTTTAAAGTTTAAAGAATGCTTGTCGTTAATGATTAAGAATAATAGGTTGTATAAAAACCTCCCCCTTAATCCCTCCCGATAAAAATCGGAACAAGCTCTCCAAAGGGGGAATGTGATGAGCGCAGAAGAATCGTTTAACTCCACCGCCATCATAATTCATAACTCATAACTCATAATTTGCCTATACGTGCGCTGAAGTTACCTCAACACTAAATCCGACTAAAAACAAAAAACCCCGACTTTAGAAAAAGACGGGGTTTTGATAATAAGTTGGCAGCAACCTACTCTCCCACATGTGACTGCAGTACCATCGGCGCGACAAGGCTTAACTTCTCTGTTCGGAATGGGAAGAGGTGAACACTTGTGCTATAGCCACCATTAGACTTTTACTGACTAGTCAGCGTTTAATGATTTATGACTTCATGATTATTTCAGTATACCAAAGTTCAGTTGTTGAAAACGTTCGGGTAATTAGTACTGCTCGACTTTGCCATCTCTGACTTTACATCTGCAGCCTATCAACGTCATAGTCTCTGACGTCCCTGTTTGGAAATCTCATCTTGAGGTGAGTTTCGCACTTAGATGCTTTCAGCGCTTATCTCGTCCCAACATAGCTACTCTGCACTGCACCTGGCGGCACAACAGATACACCAGAGGTTAGTCCAACCCGGTCCTCTCGTACTAAGGTCAGGTCCTCTCAAATTTCCAACGCCCATCACAGATAGGGACCGAACTGTCTCACGACGTTCTGAACCCAGCTCGCGTGCCACTTTAATCGGCGAACAGCCGAACCCTTGGGACCTTCTCCAGCCCCAGGATGTGACGAGCCGACATCGAGGTGCCAAACCTCCCCGTCGATGTGAGCTCTTGGGGGAGATCAGCCTGTTATCCCCGGCGTACCTTTTATCCTTTGAGCGATGGCCCTTCCATGCGGAACCACCGGATCACTATGCTCTACTTTCGTACCTGATCGACTTGTTTGTCTCACAGTCAAGCACCCTTATGCTATTGCACTCTGCGTACGGTTACCAAGCGTACTGAGGGTACCTTTGGAAGCCTCCGTTACTCTTTTGGAGGCGACCACCCCAGTCAAACTACCCACCATGCACTGTCTCTCTTAGAGGTTAGGCTCCAAGTAAACAAAGGGTGGTATTTCAACGTTGACTCCACGAACACTAGCGTGCCCGCTTCATAGTCTCCCACCTATCCTACACATCGTTTACTCAAAGTCAATGCAAAGTTGTAGTGAAGGTTCACGGGGTCTTTCCGTCCCGTTACGGGTACCCGGCATCTTCACCGGGACTACAATTTCACCGAGCTCACGGCTGAGACAGTTATCAGATCGTTACACCATTCGTGCAGGTCGGAACTTACCCGACAAGGAATTTCGCTACCTTAGGACCGTTATAGTTACGGCCGCCGTTTACTGGGGCTTCAGTCGGAAGCTTTGCCTTGCGGCTAACAACCTTCCTTAACCTTCCAGCACCGGGCAGGTGTCAGGCCCTATACTTCATCTTTCGATTTTGCAGAGCCCTGTGTTTTTGTTAAACAGTCGCCTGATACTTTTCACTGCGGCCCCATTGCTGGGGCGACCCTTCTCCCGAAGTTACGGGTCCATTTTGCCGAGTTCCTTAGCCGTGACTCACTCGAGCGCCTGAGGATACTCTCCTCGTCTACCTGTGTCGGTTTACGGTACGGGCTGCTTATACCTGAAGCTTAGAGGTTTTTCTTGGAAGTCTGATTACTGTTACTATCAACGCAGCCGAAGCTTTGTCGTACTATCACCTTCGACATTCAGAACGGATTTGCCTATCCCGAATATATCTACTGGCTTTAACGTAGTATTCCGTCACTACGCGAACATTTCACTACTCCGTCTCTCCATAGCAGTGTATACAAGTACTAGAATATTAACTAGTTATCCATCGACTAATCGGTCACTACAACCGAGTCGCCTTAGGCCCTGACTAACCCTGATCCGACGAACGTTGATCAGGAAACCTTAGTCTATCGGTGAGCAGGATTCTCACCTGCTTTATCGTTACTTATACCTACATTTGCTTTTCTAAAAGCTCCAGCATACTTCGCAATACGCCTTCTCCGCCGTTAGAATGCTCCCCTACCAGTTGCATTGCTGCAAATCTAAAGCTTCGGTATTATTCTTGATGCCCGTTTATTATCGATGCTCTGTCGCTCGACCAGTGAGCTGTTACGCACTCTTTAAATGAATTGCTGCTTCCAAGCAAACATCCTGGCTGTCTAGGCAACTGAACCTCCTTTGTTCAACTTAGAATAAATTTAGGGACCTTAGCTGTTAGTCTGGGTTCTTTCCCTCTCGGATACGGACCTTAGCACCCATACCCTCACTGCCGAGTATATTTAATGGCATTCGGAGTTCATCAGGATTTGGTAGGTTATGACACCCCCTAGTCCTATTGGTAGCTCTACCTCCATTAAACTTAACCTCGACGCTGTACCAAAATACATTTCGGGGAGTACGAGCTATTTCCCAGTTTGATTAGCCTTTCACCCCTACCCACAGCTCATCCGAAAGCTTTTCAACGCTTACCAGTTCGGACCTCCATAGTGTGTTACCACTACTTCATCCTGGCCATGGGTAGATCACAAGGTTTCGCGTCTACCTCCACTGACTATACGCCCTATTCAGACTCGCTTTCGCTCCGGCTGCGTGATTCTTATCACTTAACCTTGCCAGTGAAGAGTAACTCGTAGGTTCATTATGCAAAAGGCACGCCGTCACCCCACTAAAGGGCTCCGACCGCTTGTAAGCGTACGGTTTCAGGTTCTATTTCACCCCCTTATTCAGGGTACTTTTCACCTTTCCTTCACAGTACTGGTTCACTATCGGTCTCTCAGGAGTATTTAGCCTTACCGGATGGTGCCGGCAAATTCACACGGAGCGTCTCCAACCCCGCGCTACTCAGGATACTGCTCATCTTATAATTTTACCGCTACAGGACTCTCACCTTATATTGTTGGCCTTCCCAGACCATTCGCGTTCATTACTTCGACTAAATGCAGTCCTATTACCCCTAAACGGCCGTAACCGTTTAGGTTTGGGCTTTTCCGCGTTCGCTCGCCACTACTTGCGGAATCACATGTTGTTTTCTTCTCCTCCGGGTACTTAGATGTTTCAGTTCCCCGGGTTTGCTTCCTTTCGGATAACATACCTTCAGTATGCTGGGTTGCCCCATTCGGACATTCACGGATCAATTCTTCTCAGCAGATCCCCGTGACTTTTCGCAGCTTGGCACGTCCTTCATCGCCTCTGAGAGCCTAGGCATCCCCCATACGCTCTTATTTGTTTTCTTTACTGTCTTCTTATAATATGCTTTTGCGACATATTACAATGCTTTTTAATACCATTGAACTTTGGTATACTTACTCTTAATCATTACGTCAAAGAACGTTATCTCAAAACAAGTTTGAGAGTAGCAAGAACAGACATTTTCTGTTCTTAGAATTTTAAATTTTGGATAATGAGTAAGATATAGCGGAATGGACTATAATAGATATCGGAGATAGGATATCATGACCGTCAATAACGGTCTCCAGAAAGGAGGTGTTCCAGCCGCACCTTCCGGTACGGCTACCTTGTTACGACTTAGCCCTAATTACCCGTTTTACCCTAAACCGCTCCTTGTGGGTTACGATCTTCAGGTCCACCAGACTTTCATGGCTTGACGGGCGGTGTGTACAAGGTCCGGGAACGTATTCACCGCATCATTGCTGATATGCGATTACTAGCGAATCCAGCTTCATGGAGTCGAGTTGCAGACTCCAATCCGAACTGAGACGCACTTTTTGTGATTGGCTTGCTATCGCTAGCTTGCAACACTCTGTATGCGCCATTGTAGCACGTGTGTAGCCCTGGGCGTAAGGGCCATGATGACTTGACGTCATCCCCTCCTTCCTCTCTGCTTACGCAGGCAGTCTCTCTAGAGTCCCCGGCCGAACCGTTGGCAACTAAAGATAGGGGTTGCGCTCGTTGCGGGACTTAACCCAACACCTCACGGCACGAGCTGACGACAGCCATGCAGCACCTTGTTTCAGGTCATTGCTGACTGTTCTATTTCTAAAACATTCCTTCACATTCTAGCCCAGGTAAGGTTCCTCGCGTATCATCGAATTAAACCACATGCTCCTCCGCTTGTGCGGACCCCCGTCAATTCCTTTGAGTTTCACCGTTGCCGGCGTACTCCCCAGGTGGATCACTTATCGCTTTCGCTTAGCCGCGTACTGTTTATCGCACACAGCGAGTGATCATCGTTTACAGTGCGGACTACCAGGGTATCTAATCCTGTTTGATCCCCGCACTTTCGTGCCTCAGCGTCAGTTACACTTTAGTAAGCTGCCTTCGCAATTGGTGTTCTTGACAATATCTAAGCATTTCACCGCTACACTGTCAATTCCGCCTACCTCAACTGTACTCAAGCTTAGCAGTATCAATGGCATTTCGATAGTTAAGCTACCGGCTTTCACCACTGACTTATTAAGCCGCCTACGCACCCTTTAAACCCAATAAATCCGGACAACGCTTGCCACCTACGTATTACCGCGGCTGCTGGCACGTAGTTAGCCGTGGCTTATTCTATTGGTACACTCAGCTACATCCGCAGATGTCATTTGTTCCCAATCAAAAGTAGTTTACAACGCATAACGCCTTCATCCTACACGCGGCATGGCTGGTTCAGGGTTGCCCCCATTGACCAATATTCCCTACTGCTGCCTCCCGTAGGAGTCTGGTCCGTATCTCAGTACCAGTGTGGGGGATCATCCTCTCAGACCCCCTAAAGATCGTAGCCTTGGTGAGCCGTTACCTCACCAACTAGCTAATCTTACGCATGCCAATCTACAACCGATAAATCTTTAACAATATACCCATGCGGGTCCCCTGTTTTATGGGGTATTAATCCGAGTTTCCCCGGGCTATCCCCCAGTTGTAGGTATGTTGCATACGTGTTACGCACCCGTGCGCCGGTCGCCGGCAGTATTGCTACTCCGCTGCCCCTCGACTTGCATGTATTAGGCCTGCCGCTAGCGTTCATCCTGAGCCAGGATCAAACTCTTCATTGTAAAGTTTGTAAATAAATTGTCTGATCCTATCTCCTTTGTAATCTATTGTCTTTCCTTAATTTTAATTCTTTCGAATTGAACTAGGTCCGCTATACCTTACTCTCATTATCTCAAAGAACGTTTATCAGTTTCCTGATATAGAGATCACATCTTGATCTGTTGTACTTCTTATTTCGTTTCCGTTTCTTCTTTCTGAACGGGGATGCAAAGGTGAAGTTTTTTATTTTAACTTCCAAATTTCGCAACGAATTTTTTTTCGATTTATTTTCGATTTCGAATTCGTTTTCTCTGTCTCAGAATCGGGATGCAAAGGTGAACTTTTTAATTTTATCAAACAAGAAAAAACTTGTTTATTTTTAAAATTTTCAACTTTTCAACGGTTTAAAGAACGGTTCCCTTTCGCCTTTCGTTTCCTTATTTCGCGATTGGGATGACAAAAGTAGGGGTTTACTTTTAAACCACCAAATCCATTTCAAAATTATTTCATCTTTTTATAAATCGGAACCGTACTACATGGCTCCCCAAACATCAAACTTTGCACCACCGGCTGCAGTTTATTCGTCAACTCAACATACGCATTTACAGGAACATCCACCTTCGAACAACCCTTCACCACTACCTTCAAATTTCGGTACTTTTCAGCCTCAATTTCCTCGATAATTTTTTTGAAAATTTTTTCTAAAATACTACTCTCGGAAGTAAATTCGACACTTTTTGCCACGTTTTGGAGCTTTCCGGCGAGTAACATATAAGCCCAAGTTGGCACTATAGCATCCGCAGAACACACTAAAAAAACATGTTTCCCCTCCATTTCACTCCAATCTTTTTCCTTTAAAAAGGTCCTAAACTCCTTTTCTCGGAGGATTAATTCTTGAAACAAGTTCTGTTTTATATCATAAATAGCATACGGAAAGTCAGAATACCATGCTTCCATGTCGATACTTACTAGTCCACTTTGGTCAACTTTATTGATTATTTCGCCTTCCATCTGCCTCTTTTTATACTTTTAACTCTAAACTTTTCTCTTTTCTACCGCTTATTCTTCGATTTTTTTGGCCGTCGTATAGAACTCTTTGATATAATTTGGTTCAAAATAGGCTACATCTTCTACTTTTTGTGCCTCCCATTTCTCCCAAACTTCCATCATCATGAACTTAGTCGACGGATAAATACCCGGAATCCACTCTAATTTATCCTCGCTCGCCAATACTTTCTTCCATTTTTCAGCTCCATCTCCTCCACACAACAAGGAATATTGCGCTCTTGTTCCCTGCCAAGTATCTGCTTCTAATACTTGCGCCTGTTCTTTTTCGATCATTTTACCTTCCGAATCCCAACAAGCAGCATAAACTTCCATCCTTCTTGCGTCCAACATGGGCATATATACCTTTCCCGGATAATAATGCGCCATCATTTCTTTCATAGCTCGCAATCCGGAAACACTTATTAATGGTTTTTCCCAAGCATAACACCAAGCCTTCGCTGTAGTCACGCCTATGCGTAAGCCCGTATACGACCCAGGACCCGCTCCCACCGCAAATGCTAGCACATCTTCCTTACCCACTTGCGCTAATCGCATGGCTTCTTCTGTCATATGGGTAATATTCTTGGAATGCGATTTCTCCGTCGGGCTTTCTATATAACATAGTAAGCTTTCTTTACTTACCACCGCTACACTGCCTACCGATGTACTGGTATCTATTATAACTATTACTTCTTTACTCATTATCCTTGAAGTATATCTACACATTTATTCAAAATCACCAATACTATAAAGATAGCATATATAGTAGTAATGGTTTGTGACTTCATTTTTTTAGCCGCCAAAACCCCGAAAGGCGAAGCCACTATCACTCCTGCACTTAAGGCTATAGCCACCGGCCATATAATAAAGCCATTACTCCATGCTGCAACCGGATGCACCGGTGTACTCATCACATTGTTTATTCCTAATATAATAGAGGTAGGTACAATTACTCCTAATGAAATAGCTGTCGCTTTTTTAACATCCACTTTAAACATTCCATTCACGATTGGTACCGTCACTACTCCACCGCCTAATCCGGATAACGCCGACACCGCTCCGCTCACCGTTCCTGCCAATGCCCACTTCCACCACGCCACTTGCGGAATATCTCCTTCATACGATTGTTTTCTAGACTTCCACATGATGAATAACATATAAGCAAACATCACTAAAGTCACAAAATCATACCACCACAAAGAGAATTTTCCGGAATGCACCACCGTAATCAAAACAATAGTAGCTGCTAAACCGCAAGCCCACATCATTTTTACTACCGGCTGCCAGGGGAAATTTCCGGTTTTAATATTGGTCACCGTTGCCGATACCGATGCGATGATGATCGCAAACAACGAATTGGCAATAATGAAACTGGGCATATCTTCCGACTGTACTCCCCACCAACGCAAAATCGGAGGCAGTACCACGATATAAACGGTACCACCTCCGACTCCTAATAATCCGGCTAAGAAACCACCTGTCAGACCAGCGGCGATTAACGCAACTATGTCTAACCACTGCATCTTATTTTCCGCTTAAAATTCCTGTATACTTTTTAGTATCACCTAATACTTTTATCGCTTCTTGAACTTCTTTATCGTGATCAAAACCACTTTCGATAATTCCTTTTTGCAAATAATAACGTGAAGCAATTTCTTCTTCCAAATACTCAATGATTTGAGCTTTGAATTTCACTAAATCATTTTCCTTGTCTTTTGCCAATACTGATTTCAAATGTTCAATATCATTTTTCATAGCGTCATAGTATTTCTCTTGTTTCGCCTGCTTAATAATATCTTCAATCTCCTTGTCTACTTTGGTAGTGTAGTTATAATCTTTTCCTTTTAACCAATTTACAAAATGATCATAATCAGCATCGGTTAACTTAAACGTTTTAGCATCACCTATTCCGTTCGGGTGAGCGTAATAATATTCCGTAGCGTAATCGAAGATAAAGCTCTTCGATATCAATGAAATAGTAATAGGAGCGATACTGTCAATAGTTGTTACGATATCAGGTAAAACTCCACCACCATCAAATACAGGGCGTTTATTGTTAATAGTCTTAAATTCTTTGAATAAAGAATCGGCAATTTTAGTAGTAGAGCCATCTTTATTTTTATGAGAATAATCTATCGCTTGAATACAACGACCACTAGGTGTATAATACTTCGCTGTAGTTACTTTCAACTGAGAGTTATACGGCATATCGCGAATAGTCTGCACTAAACCTTTACCGAAGGAACGTTGACCAATCACCACCGCACGGTCATAATCTTGTAATGTGCCGGAAACAATTTCAGAAGCAGACGCACTGCGACCGTTTACTAAAACCACTACCGGGATAGTTAAATCATCCGGCATATCAGCTGTCTTATATTCTTTGTTCCAATCCGCTACTTTGCCTTTGGTTGATACTACTAATTTACCTCTATCAATAAAGATGTTAGATATTTTTACCGCTTCATCTAATAATCCACCCGGGTTACCGCGTAAATCTAAAATCAATTGCGTAGCGCCTTTACCTTTTAATTCAATCAATGCTCTTCTGATTTCTCCTGAAGCGTCTGAACTAAAGTCGGATAATTTTATGTAAGCTGTTTTACTGTCAACCATTCCATAATAAGGAACGTTATTGATTTTAATTTTTTGTCTAGTTAAAGTTACTTCAATTGGATCTTTTTGATTGAAACGTTTCACTTTCACTTTTACAGGAGTGTCTGCTTGTCCACGTAATAGCTTGCTTATATCCGAAGTGTTTTTACCTTTTGCATCAATGCCATCCACTGATAATATTTCATCCCCAATAATTAAACCTCCTTTGTGCGCAGGGAAGTTTTCATAAGGCATCATGATGACAATCTTACCGTTACGCTCACCAATCACCGCACCAATACCACCGTACTGTCCGGTTAATTGTGTTCTAAAATCTTCAATATCATCTTCCGGAATGTAATTCGTATATGGATCAAGTGATTCCAACATAGCATCGATACCTGTTTGCATAGTTTCTGCAGGATTTACCTCATCCACATACAACAAGTTCACTTCTTTAAAAACTGTAGTGAAGATTTCTATGTTTTTAGCAATTTCAAAAAAACGATCCGCGTTCACTGCGGAGATAGTACCTACCAACGTTACTAGTCCTAAGGACCAAAGTAAAAGTCTTCTTTTCATCATGAGTTAAAGAGTATTATTATTCTGCCGAGCCATTGGATTTAGCTGCTGCAGTTTCTACAGCTAAATATAGCTTTTTTTTCAATTGCTCTAACGTTAATTTCTTATTCGTGGTATACAAAATCCCCACGTAAGCCGGTTTGTTTTCAAACAATGACCACCACTCTACCTTATTCATTCGGTAAACTTCGCGAATTTGTCTTTTGATATAATTGCGATCTACCGCATGTTTAAAATATCGTTTACTAACAGATATCAGCAACATAGGTAATTCATCTTCCTCAAGTTTCTGCTCGGGAATCTGATAATAGTAAAGTTTTACTGGGAATTTAAATATGCTCTGACCTTTTGAAAAAAGTAGGTCAATAGTGGTTTTACCGGTGAGTTTTTCCGCTTTGGAAAAAGAAAAAGGCCTATGACTGTTATATCTTGGAAACAAGGAGGTAATGAGTATGAGTTAATACTCTACCCCTAACAATCACAGGCCAGGGATAAAGTTAATTATCCTTTATAATTTTTTACGTCAGAAACGGTCAATCTCTTACGACCTCTAGCTCTTCTTGCAGCTAAAACTCTTCTACCATTAGAAGATGCCATTCTCTCACGGAAACCGTGTTTGTTTTTTCTCTTACGGTTGGATGGCTGATACGTTCTTTTCATAACTATATAGTATTAATCAATTCTTCTTATTTCTTTCCCTAATCAGGGATAAGGGTTGCAAAGATAATAAAGCCCTTTGTAAATTCAAACCTTCTAACTTTCTTTTCCTCAAGTTTCTTTTATTCAGGTCCACAAAAATACTTAACTACCTATAAATATGCAAATTACACTTTTATTCTTCTTCCTATATTTTCAGCGGTTTTTCGTAGATTTACTCCTATGATTCAGTATTCTATTGCTCCGTACCCTGCCGAAGCCGGGTTTTTAACTATACAAATACACCTCACAACCAACTCTTTAGTCACTGAATTTAGCATTCCCCAATGGCGTCCCGGGCGTTATAGCGCTCAAAATTACTCGGCTAACATCCGTGATGTGGCTTGTCTGACTCCCGAAGGCTCGGAATTGCCTATCCAGAAAACCGATCGAAATACCTGGCAAATCTATGCCACACCCCATACTCCCGTCACTTTACACTATAACTATTATTCCAAACAAGCTGACGCGGGTGGTAACTGGTGGGACGAATCACTCTTTTATATTAATCCAGTAGCCTGTTGTATGATGGTAAAAGGTAGAACGGAAGAGTCTTGTTCTCTAAAACTTCACTTACCTGCTTCTTTTAAAGTAGCCACCGGTGCTAACTTATTCAATGAGGCTTATTCTTTTGACAACTATCTTCATTTAAGTGACACTCCTTTCTTGGCTAGTCCTACATTAGTCACTTATACCTATGAAGTAAACAGCACTCCCTTCTATTTACATTTCAATGAATCGCCGGAGATAGATGAGTCTGTCATTACAAAAGACTTTAAAGCCTTTACACTTGCTCAATGGAATGATTTTCAATCGTTCCCATTTACTTCGTTTCACTTCTTGTTCCTTTTATTCTCCTACCCCCACTATCATGGGGTAGAACATAGAAACTCTACCGTGATATGCCTAGGACCAACTCAAGAAGTAAAAGATAAATTATATTCTGAGCTGCTAGGTATAAGTAGCCACGAATTACTTCACGCATGGAATGTGTATTCCATACGTCCGAAGGAATTATCTCCTTATGATTTAACTCAACCGATGTATTACGGCACGGGTTTAGTCACAGAAGGTTTTACTACTTACCTAGGTGATTACTATTTATATTTATCCGAGGTATTCAACAAAGAAGCGTATGTCAAAGAACTAAACACACTTTTACTTCGTCACTTCCGCTCCTTCGGTTATGATCATTTAAGTCTATGGGACAGTTCCATTGATTTATGGGTAGATGGTTATGATGCAGGCATTCCTCATAGAAAAGTTTCCATCTATGTTAAAGGAGCCATCGTAGCTCTATTGATGGATTATTTGATTCAGAAAAAAAATCCATCTGCGTCCATTCGTACTATTTTAATTGACTTATGGAAGAATGCTAAAAATGGTCACGCCACTTATTCTAAAGAATATATTGAAAAAGCATTCATGCAATTAAGCGAAGCTCATCCTGCATTGTTTGACAACTTATTAGAAGCAAAGGGTTCATTGAAAAAAGAAATCGTAGAAGCTCTTTCTTTCTGGGGTTATTCTATCAAAGAGGTTTCGCCTGAAAATTCTTTGATGAAACATTTAGGAATTCAATGCGATACTCAAGGAAAAGTGATTCAATGTGACCCTAATGCACCGGCTGCAGCCTATGTAACAAAGGGTGACACTCTTATACAATTAAATGATACTCCCTGGGCTGAAATCACTTCTCTTTCATTAGAATCTCTATCCGATGTAACGATTCAGTTTTTCAACGCACGTATTCATTCATCCTTTCATGTTCCAATTTTAGAAGAACATTATTTTACTTATCCTCAAATTCAATTATGATTTCATTAAACGACTATTTACAATCGTTTTCATTTTTGACTTCTGATATTAAAGAAGCATTAGTTCAATCGTTCGAGCCCGTATCCATCGACAAAGGAGCCCTTTTATTACAACCGGGAAAGACGGCAAAAGAATTATACTTTATCGAACAGGGTATGATTCGTGGTTACTATGAAAAGGATGGTAAAGAAATCACCCATTGGTTTGGCTACGAAGGACATCTATGTACTTCCTATTTTAGCTTCATTTCTGAAACACCTTCTTTTGAATACATACAAAGTATAGAGCCGTTGAAAATTCAAAAAATCAAGCGCGCTACCTTATATCAACTCTATGAGCAATTTCCTTTACTCAATCGTTTAGGAAGAGAAATTACGGAGCAGTACTATATTCAACTGGAAGAACGATTATATCACCAACACTTTAAAGAAGCGGGGGAACGATATCAACTATTTTGTCAGCAGAAACCGGAAGTACTGCAACGAGCACCACTTGGATCCATTGCTTCTTACTTGGGAATCAGTCAAGAAACACTGAGTAGGATTCGTTCAAAGAAAGATTAATCGATTTTGATTTATGTCAAAAGAGTTTGGGCTCCCCTTCAATACCTTTGATTCATGTTAAACAAAACACTTATGTTATATGAGTCAAAAACCATCTAATGCTTTTATCGCCGCTTCATGGTCGGCACTTATCATAGGAATGATTTCCTATATTATCGGGTTATGGAATGCCACTATGGCCTTAAATGAAAAGGGGTATTATTTCACCATTCTACTCTTTGGTTTATTCAGTGCTATTTCTGTACAAAAAAGTGTGCGTGATCAATTAGAAGGAGTTCCTGTTACCGGAATTTATATGGGGGTAAGTTGGATTTGCACACTCTTATCCATCCTAATCTTAATTATAGGATTGTGGCATGCCAATCTATTATTAAGTGAAAAAGGGTTTTACGGGATAGCCTTCTTGTTGAGTTTGTTTTCAGCTATTGCAGTACAGAAAAATACACGTGATGTGCTGAGCGCAGAAAAAACAAAATTTGATTTGTAATAAAAAAGGAGCCCTGATATTGGGGCTCCTTTTTACTTTTAAAGTTGTTTCACTTCGTAGGTAAACTTCTTAGCGTTTACTAAAAGCTCATAATCTTTACCATTTTGTTTGTAGTATACTAGATACTCTTCGCCTAAATCACTAGAATTTGATTCTAGGCAAAAGTGTTCGGTAGTATTGGGAGCGACTTTTTGTACCAAAGCTTGAACTATTTCCGGCAACTCTTTTTCATCTACGTGACGAGTGGTACCTATCCAAGAACCATCATTATGGTAATATGCTACATATTCATGCTCACCCCATACAAAGTCAACTTCGTATTTGTCTGCCTCAATCAATTTGCCATTGATATCCTGTGCATCAGGATATTGAGTCAAAATTTGTTTACGAAGTGATTCAGGAACCTGTCCTCCTTTACCTGCATTCACGACGAAGGCAAGAAGATTCATCACAAGGATGGTTACAAGTAACTTTAACGCTTTCATAATTCTCTAATAGTATTAATTTATAGATATATACGAAAAATTGAACCCTATTGGTTCGCAAAAATACACAAAAAAATGTTGTTTTTATTACATATTAAAAAAATCCCTTCAATCTTAGATTAAAGGGATTTTTAAAAGTGGTGCCTGTAGCTTATTCGAAGTATTCTTTCATGCGTTCGAAGAAGGATTTCGTGTTTTTATCGGGTTTTGGCTTAAAATTCTCCGCATCCTTAAATTTCGACAAAACTTCTTTTTCTTCTTTCGAAAGGGTTTGAGGTGTCCAAACATTGACATAAATCAACTGATCCCCCTTACCATATCCATTCACATCTTTCAATCCTTTACCTTTTAAGCGTAAAATCTTACCACTTTGAGTTCCCGGATCAATCTTAATTTTTACTTTACCTTCAATGGTAGGTATCTCAGGATTGGCTCCAAAGATGGCATCCAGGATACTTATGTTTAAATCGAACAGGATGTTTTGTCCATCTCTTTTCAATTCTTCGTGTTCTATTTCCTCTATTACGATTAACAAATCTCCGGCTACACCGCCTCTAGGTGGCATATTACCTTTGCCACTCATGGCCAGCTGCATTCCTTCCGCTACACCTGCAGGTATTTTAATGGATATTGTTTCTTCTTTTTCCTGTGTACCTGAACCTTTACAAGTACCACACTTATCAGTAATAATCGTCCCTTCACCTTGACAAGTAGGACAGGTGGATGCAGAGACCATTTGGCCTAACATCGTATTGACCACTTTCCTTACTTGACCTGATCCATTACATGTAGTACAAGACTTAACCGATGTCTTATCTTTAGCACCACTACCACCACAAGTATCACAAGACACTTGACGTTTTACTTTTATTTTTTTCTCGCAACCGTGAGCTACTTCATCCAAAGTCAACTTCAACTTAATGCGCAGATTGGTTCCTTTACGAACTCGACTACCGCCTCTTCCACCGCCACCACCGAAGAAACTTTCAAATGGTGAACCTCCACCGAAAATATCTCCGAACTGGGAGAATATGTCGTCCATATTCATGCCACCGCCGTATCCGCCGTTGCCACCCATTCCCGCATGACCAAACTGATCATAACGTTGACGTTTTTCAGGATTGCTTAATACTTCGTAAGCTTCTGCCGCTTCTTTAAACTTTTCTTCTGCTTCAGGATTATCCGGATTTTTATCCGGGTGAAACTGAATAGCTAGTTTACGATAGGCTTTTTTAATCTCATCTGCATCAGCAGATTTAGTTACACCTAATATTTCGTAATAATCTCTTTTTGACATATCACTATGCTCCTATAACTACTTTCGCGTAACGTACTACTTTATCTCCCATGTAATACCCTTTCTCCACTACGTCTACCACTTTACCTTTTAAATCTTCTGATGGTGCAGGAATTTGCGTGATGGCTTCATGCACATCCGGATTAAATACCTCACCTTGAGCTTGCATTTCTTTTAAGCCTTTTTGTTGAAGTGTGCGAAGGTACTTTTGATAAATCAAATCCACGCCTTCTCTCAACGCTTTGTTTTCTTCCGTTACCGGTATGTTATTCAATGCACGTTCGAAATCATCTACTACCGGAAGTAAATTTTTAATAATATCTTCTCCGGCTGTCAGAATTAAATCCGACTTTTCTTTCATTGAACGCTTTCTGAAATTTTCAAATTCAGCATATAAACGCACATATTTATCTTTCCAATCAGCGGCTTCCATTTTCGCGCGGGTAAGATCGTCAAAACCTTCGTTCCCGTCTGCTTTAGCCGTTTCTTCAGATGCCTGCTCTGTAGAATTAGCAGCCACTTCTTCCTCGTTTAATTTTTCTTCATTCATAAATCAATAGGAATTTATTACTCGGGTGATTTCTCAATTATGAAGCCAAAGGCTCGTTTTATGCCAATATGTCACTATAATGACTGGGTTAAAGCCTTCCACATTAAGTCTTTTAAGCCTTGAATACCTTTTCCGTTAAATGACGATATAAAAATATGTGGGATGCCTTTTGGCAATAAGGGTGTCATTTCTGCAATTAGCTCATCGTCCAACATATCACTTTTGGTGATGGCTAATAATCTTTGTTTACCCAACAAATCAGGATTAAACAACTCTAACTCATTTAACAAAATCTCATATTGTTGATTCAAATCATCCGCATCGGCAGGGACCATAAATAACAACACGGAGTTTCGCTCTATATGACGTAAAAAGCGTAATCCTAAACCTTTCCCTTCTGATGCACCTTCTATAATTCCGGGGATATCCGCTACGATAAATGATTTTTGATCATAGTAGGATACCACACCTAAATTAGGCACTAAAGTAGTGAATGGGTAGTCTCCAATTTCCGGCTTAGCGGCCGATATTTTACTTAACAACGTAGATTTACCTGCATTAGGAAAACCGACTAAACCTACGTCTGCTAATACTTTTAATTCAATAACAATCCATTGTTCCAATCCAGGCTCGCCTGGTTGAGCGTAATCCGGAGCTTGATTTGTACTGGTTTTAAAGAAATCATTTCCTTTACCGCCTCTACCTCCGGGAACCAGTATGGCTTGTTGTCCATCTTCGGTAATCTCCATTAACACTTCCCCAGTTTCCGCATCTTTCGCTACGGTACCCAGCGGAACTTCCACGATTACGTCTTTACCATCGCGGCCTTTCATGCGGCTTTCGCCACCCATTTGACCCGGTTCAGCAATAATATGTTTGGTGTATTTTAAATGGAGTAATGTCCAAAGCTGAGCATTTCCTCTTAAGATAATGTGTCCACCTCTACCACCATCACCACCATCCGGTCCGCCGTTAGGCAATCCTTTGGCACGTAAGAAATGGCGTGATCCTGCCCCTCCTTTACCGGAGCGGCCACACACTTTCACATAATCTATAAAGTTGGAACCGGCCACTGGAATTATTTTACTTTATCTATGACCTGACAAATACCTTGGAAAATAGCTTCAATCTCTCCAATACCTTGAACACTGTTTAACTTACCTTGTTTTTCATAGTAAGGCAATACGTGTACTGTCTTTTGGAAATATTCGTCTACTCTTTTTAACACTTTCTCCGCATCGTCATCCGCACGTCCTGAAGTTTGACGACGAATTTCGATACGTTTCTTCAACTCTGTTTCATTTACATCTAAAGCTACTACTGTACTGATTGATGTGCCCATAGAGGCTAACATTTTATCTAACACTTCTGCTTGATGTACTGTTCTAGGGAAACCGTCGAAGATAAATCCTTTAGCCCCTTTTTTAGATTCCATAGCATCTTGTAAGATACCTACAGTTACTTCATCCGGTACTAATAAACCATTATCAATATAGGATTTCACTTGCTTGCCAAGTGGAGTTTCATTTTTTATATGCTCACGGAAAATATCACCGGTAGATAAATGAGCTAATTCATATGTAGCAATTAACTTTTCACTTTGAGTACCTTTACCGGCTCCCGGAGGGCCAAATAATACGATATTTAACATCTTCAAATCAAATTTAGGTGTCAAAAGTACACTATTTTTAGGACCTTATGAAATTCGTGTAGGATTATAAGTGGTTCAACAGATATTCATACATCGCTAACATGCTCTTTATATCCTCTTTATGAACCTTTTCTTGTGGTGTATGAGCATTAGATTCCGGAGCCCCAATGAACATCCAATCCCACGGCTGAGCTCCTAATTGTAGCTCTCTGCCATCGCTAGCTCCTGCTCCTTCCACTTCCAATTGAAAAGGAATTCCAGACGCCTTCGCCAATGATACTATTTTATCTGTAAAACTTTTGCGTGGCACCATTTTGTCACGTAAGGATAAAGCTACTCCTTTACCTGCTTCCACCCCTTCCGTTACCCATGTAATATCTGCAATCAATGCTTGGGTTACTTCCCACTTTTCATATATAAATTTAGCCAAATACGGCACACTACCGCCTCCATGTTCTTCCCAGGTAGAGAAAACGAACACAGCATTCTCTGCCTTTTCCATCAATCGTAGAGTGACATAACATCCTAAACGATTGTCTAAATAAGGAGAAGTTAAGTAACTTCCCTCTCCATTAAAATTCGGAGCGTAAGTTAAGGTTGTTCCTCTTTCAATGGTACGGTTGAAATGGACGGTTCGTATTCTACCATCTTCGGGTTCCTCTACCTCTAACGCTGCTGCTATCTCTCCTTTATTATCTTTTCCAACTAGAGGAGTTCCGTGCGTGGCATAAGGTGCACCGATTGGATGTAAGTGATTGTCATAAGCAACAGTATAGCCAACGCTATCTATATGCGCCCAAACAGATGTCGTAGGCTTACCAAACACTACGATAATATTATCTTGGAAGCCTTTCCCGGCATATACTGTAGGTTGCTTTTTCCATCTAGATTGATGACTTTCGATATATTGAAGTATAAATTGAGTCATGGCAGATTCATCACCAGAAGGAGCGTGAATAGCACAAAGTTGTTCCAATAGATGCATTTTTATACCTTTAATTCGTTTTTTACGTAAAATTACTCGTCGTTTTATATATTCAATAAGTAATGCGCCAAATATTCGCTGTTTTCTTCTGTTTTCTTTCCTCTTGGATATGTTCGCATGCCCAAGTAGATACCACTATGTTACTGGAAGATAAGCGCATACAAATCGAAGCGACGAATGCGATCAATCAAATGTATAATTTTAAGTTTCCGGAAGCGGAAGCTTACTTTTTAAGCCTTAAAAAACGTTATCCGGATCACCCAATGCCTTATTTCTTAATGGCATTAAGCAACTGGTGGAAAATGGTGCCGTTGTTAGATAACGGAGACTACTCCAATGAATATGAATCAGAATTTCTAGGCTATATAGAAGAAGCCATCAGTAGAGGTGAAGATATTATTGATAACGACAAAGACAATGTAGAAGCTGCCTTCTTTTTGTGTGCTGCATATGGTTTCAAAGGGCGTTACTATTCCGATAACAAGAATTATATGAAAGCTGCTTGGGCAGGGAAAAGTGCCTTGAATTACCTATCCAATTTCAAAGGAAAAAGCAGCTTAAGTCCTGAGTTTTTATTTGGGGAATCCTTGTTTAACTATTATGCAGAATGGCTGAAGGAAGAGTATCCTTTGTTAAAGCCTATATTAGGTATGTTCCCCAAAGGCAACAAACAATTGGGGTTAAGTCAACTTCAAGAATGTGCACGGAATTCCTTCTACACTCGAGTGGAAGCTCAATGTTATTTGATGCGTATTTATTATAACGAAGAAAGTAATTCTGAAGCGGCTTATCCGTACGCTGAATACCTTGCTAAAAACTTTCCTGACAATCCTTACTTTCAACGAGTATATGCACGACTTGCATTCACTAGAGGGCGATGGGACATCTGCGAGTCTGTATCCTACGATATAAACTACAAAGTAAATATTGGCATGCCCGGCTATGATGAGGCTAATACCGGACGTTATGCCTCTGCTTTTTTAGGAAGAATACTTTATGAAAAAGGCGACTATGAAAAGGCTGCTTTTTATTTAAACAAGGCTGTATTTTACGCTGAGAAAAGTGGGAACATGAATATGGGATACTCACTTGCTTCTGCTTACTATTTAGGAATGATTCAAAAGAAAAACGGCCAGTTAGAAGATGCTAAAAAGAATTTTCAGAAAGTGATAGACAATGCTACCGAGAAAGATAATAACAGTTTTGAATTTTGTTCTAATGCATACTACCAACTAGCGAGTATCTTAGAAGAAGAAAAGAAATACAAAGAAGCAGAAAACAACTATCGTTCTGCTATGCATCATGCCAATAAGATTGATCTTAAAAAAGACAAAAGAGATTATTACTACTTTGTAGAGGATATGAATAAAAAATGCACAGCCTCCATCACCCGAGTACGAACTAAATACCGGGCGCGATAGGCATTACTTTGGAATCTTTGAAGGAAGATAAGATGACCATTGATTGCATATTTCCAATCTCTTCAATATCTACTAATTTATTTAAAATAAGCTGCTGATAAGAGCTGATATCTTTCGATAATATTTTTAATAAAAAATCACCTTGGCCGGTGATATGATAACATTCTACCACTTCAGGAATTTCATTCATTTTGTCCACGAAAGACATAATCTGATGTTTCTTATGACCTGAAAGTGATACTAAAACAAATACAGCTGTTCCTAAACCTAATTGATCTATGTCTACTTCCGCATGATAAGATTTAATTATGCCGGCTTGCTCTAATTTACGAACTCGCTCTAAAGTTGGAGCCGGAGACAATCCGATTTCCTGCGCTAGTTGAGAATTCGTAATTTTTGCATTAGATTGTAAAATATCTAAAATCTTTTTGTCAATTTGATCTAGTTTTATCGACATAACTTCATCCTAAAATATGGGTTGGTTACTAAACTATCAAAAAATTAAGTGGAATGCAAAGTCCGAGCCTCATTGAAATACAAAATTTTGTCAACCCTATTGAGGCATATGAACTTCTATTGCTCCCCTTTTATTTATTGCTAATCTATTTTTTCACCTATTTTATATCCTTACGAATATTTAAAGACTCCCCCATTCGACCATGGATTCTACCATCTTTGACTTTTAAAATCATAGGGGCTATCACCATCACTTTAATATATATATACTACTATCAAGGGGGTGACACATGTCTTTATTACAATGAAGCCAAACTAATCGCTCAACAACTTCTACTTTCCCCTATCGATGGGATAAAATTGCTTTTATACCAACCTAACACCTCTAGCTTTTCTGAGGCTACTCTTTTTTTCAAATACTTTAACTACGCACATAATCCGGAAACGTTAATTATATTAAAGCTAACTGCAATCGTCAATATTTTCTCTTTCAACTCTTTTCTAATTAGCGCTATTTTATACGGATATATTTCTTTCTGGTGCGCCATGTTGCTCGCTAATGAAATTATAAAATCCAACCCTACAGACTACACCAAACCAGTCATGATTGCCTTCTTCTTTATTCCTAATAATATCATTTGGAGTAGTGGCATATTAAAGGACACCATATGTTTTGCTAGTTTTTGTCTAGTCCATGTAGCTTTATCTAAACTTTTAATACAAAGAGAATTCAAATATTACTGGATTTTGCTAGCCTTGTTTGGCTTTTATTTTTTAGCATCTATTCGAATGTTTATTGTAGCTATATACTTGCCTTGCCTATTTTTCTACCTGACCATTGCATTCAGCAAGCGCTTAGAGTATCAACTATTGAAAATTGTAGCCCCCCCCTTTATTCTAGTGATTAGTCTCACAGGAGCATGGTTTATTTACGACCAAGTATCATCCAGTTCGTCCAAATACAGCATAGGACAACTTCTTGAAACTGCAAAAACGCAAAGAGACTATCTATTGTACATTTCACAACAATCACAAGGATCTCAGTATGACTTAGGTGATTTTGATTTAACTATAGAAAACTTAATATTAAAAACTCCTGAGGCTATCAACGTGTCTTTATTTAGGCCTTACCTATGGGAGGCTCGCAATATCATTACTTTATTCTCGTCTGCGGAGGCTTCCTTATTATTACTTCTTACAATCTATGTATTGTACAAAAGGAAACTCTCAGAAATATCCGGGCTTTTCAAAAATGACAATCAACTAATCTTTTATATAGTTTTTAGCCTGATTTACTTATATGCTACCGGCATCAGCACTTACAACTTCGGATCCCTTATACGCTACAAAGTACAAGGGTATGTGTTTTTTGTTATGATAATATTAATGCTCTATTATTACCCTAAAGCTTCAGTCGAAGACAAAAAGGCATCTTGATAAACTTGTCGAACCCCATCCTCTAAACTAATAGAATACTTCCATCCTAAGCCTTCTAGCTTAGAAACATCCATTAATTTTCTAGGCGTTCCGTCCGGTTTACTTGTATCAAAAACTAATTCTCCTTCATAGCCAACAGTTTTCTTAACTAGCAATGCAAGATCTTTAATACTAACATCCGTTCCGGAACCTACATTCACTAGTTCTTTTTCATTATAGTTTTGCATTAAGTAGAAACAAGCATCTGCTAAATCATCTACATGCAAAAACTCTCTTAATGGAGACCCTGTTCCCCACACTACTACCGTAGGAGCATTATTTACTTTAGCTTCATGAAACTTTCGTAACAAAGCAGGCAATACGTGTGAGTTGTTTAAATCATAATTATCGTTTGGACCGTACAAATTAGTAGGCATAGCCGAAATAAAATTAGCTCCATACTGATCACGATAGGATTCACAAAGTTTTATACCTGCAATCTTTGCAATGGCATAGGGCTCATTTGTGTACTCTAAAGTGCCGGTTAATAAGTAGCTTTCTTTTAACGGCTGAGGAGCCATCTTAGGATAGATACATGAGGAGCCTAAAAACAACAACTTAGTTACATTGTTCTTATGAGCCTCATGAATCACATTAGCTTCCATAATCAAATTATCGTACAAGAATTCTGCACGATAGGTGTTATTCGCATGAATCCCGCCCACTTTAGCCGCAGCTAAAAATACATATTCAGGCTTTTCTGTTTCAAAGAACTCCTTTACTGCTACTTGATTTCTCAAATCGAGTTCTTTTGAAGTCTTTGTAATGATATTAGTAAAACCTTCCTTTTGTAATTTTCTTACCAAAGCAGACCCCACCATCCCTCTGTGACCGGCAACAAAAATTTTGGACGACTTATTCATTTTAATATTATTCGAAGTAATTGAAGATTTTATGACCACCTTTAGTTAAGTACTGATCACGTTTGAATAACGCTAAATCAGCCGCCATCATTTCTTTAACTAAAGATTTTAAATTGTACTTCGGTTTCCACTTTAATTTCTTTTTAGCTTTAGTAGGATCACCTATCAATAATTCCACTTCTGTTGGACGGAAATATTTAGGGTCAACAGCTACTACTTTTTGACCGATTTTTAATTTGTATTCAGGATTCTTACATTTCTTCACAACCCCTACTTCTTTCACACCCTTACCTTTAAACTCAAGCTCAACTCCTATTTCAGCAAACGCCATTGTAACAAAGTCTCTAACCGTAGTGGTAACTCCTGTAGCAATAACATAATCTTCCGGTGCTTTTTGTTGTAAGATCAACCACATTGCCTCTACATAATCCTTCGCATGACCCCAATCACGTTTAGCATCAAGGTTACCTAAGAATAAATCTTTTTGTAAGCCTAATGCGATACGTGATACAGCACGTGTAATTTTACGAGTAACAAATGTTTCTCCTCTTAATGGAGATTCGTGATTAAACAAAATACCATTACATGCAAACATGCCATACGCTTCACGATAGTTCACCGTAATCCAATACGCATACATTTTAGCCACTGCATAAGGTGATCTAGGATAAAACGGAGTAGTTTCTTTCTGTGGCACTTCCTGAACCAACCCATATAACTCAGAAGTGGAAGCTTGATAAATTTTAACCTTCTTAGTCAAGTTTAGTAATCTAACAGCTTCTAATATTCTCAGCGTTCCTATACCATCTGCATTAGCGGTATATTCCGGAGTATCAAAACTCACCTTCACGTGCGACATGGCACCTAAGTTATAAATCTCATCCGGTTGAACTTCTTGAATAATACGAATCAAATTGGTGGAGTCTGTTAAATCTCCATAGTGAAGTTTGAATCGTATATGCTTTTCGTGTGGGTCTTGATATAAATGGTCAATTCTATCTGTGTTAAATAACGAAGAACGTCTCTTAATCCCGTGTACTTCATATCCTTTATCCAACAACAATTCACTTAAGTACGCCCCGTCTTGTCCGGTAACACCGGTAATTAATGCTTTTTTCATATTCCTTAATTATTGCCTAAATATAATAAATTTATTTCATCCATTTTTTCCACCAATATTGAAACACAATGATAGACCAAATGTGCGGTTGATCTAATTGTTTACCTTCTTTTAATTGATGTTTCAACATTCTAATATAATCCGGATTATAAATTCCTTGTTGTACAATTAACTCGTCTGACAACAATTCATCTATCACCCACTTTTTCATCTGTCCAGTAATAATAGGCATTAAAGGAATTTCAAATCCATGCTTTGGCGCATTCATAATTGCTTCAGGCAATTTATCTTTAAACGCAGCTCTCAGTATGGATTTATTTTCTTTAGCCGTCACTTTAAATTCACTTGGCAGCTGATTGACATATTCTATTAATCTATAGTCCAACATCGGTTCTCTGACCTCAACCGAATTAGCCATGGACATTCTATCCACTTTAACAAGCATGTCTCCTTCTAAGACATTTTTCAAATCCGAATATAAGACTTGATTTAAATACTTGCCATTATTAATGTAACTATTAAACCTATCTTTTCTAGTTAAGTATTCTTGTTTAGCAATATCTTCAGTTTGAATTAGATATTTTGAAGAATCATGATTTATTGAACACCAGTAATAATATCTTTCTTTGGGAGAAAGCTTCATGCCTTCTCTTAAACGTTGGACTTGTCGGAATTTATTAGCCCAATAACTTCCTCTATGAATATCGAACATTTGCAAAATAGGTGCTATGGCCATTGCGCCTTTCATCCAAAGAGGGGTGTTATTTACCCAATATTCTGCTCTGTGTTTATTATACCCTCCGAATAGCTCATCTGCCCCATCTCCTGACAATGCTACCTTTACGTGGCTTTTAACCTGCTTTGTTAAAATAAACATTGCCATCGAAGAAGAATCCGCAAACGGTTCATCAAGAGCGTCTAATCCGTAGAATAATGAATCTACAATATCTCTTGAAGACAATCGAAATGTAGTGTGTCTTGTTCCAAAATGCTTAGCTACTTTCTCCGCCAACAAAGACTCATCATACATTGAGTTGTTTTCATATCCGATGGTAAACGTCTGCAAATCGTTTTCATACTCTTTAGCTATAGAAACAATGACGGACGAGTCCAAACCTCCACTCAAAAAAGCTCCAACCGGCACATCTGAAATTAATCGATCCTGAATAGATAAATGTAAGAGCTTTTCAACTTCACTTTTAGCTATATCCCAATTGGGTTGTTGTTTAAATTCTTGAGTTGGGAAGGTGTAATATTTTGTTGTATGTACTTTATCTTTTGATAATTTGATATAAGATCCAGGCTCCAGTTTTTTCACCGTCGAAAAAATAGTATCCGGTGAAGGTATATACCCTAATGTGTGGTAAGTAATAAGAGACGCCTGATCAATTTCTTTCGGTATATTATAAGATAATATCGCTTTTAATTCAGAGCCAAATGCAAACTTATCTTCATCTTGATAGTAATACAACGGCTTCACACCCATTCGATCACGAACCACAATCAATTCATGTAATTCGGAATCATAAATGGCGAATGAAAAAAAACCGCTTAGTTTATTGAATGCATTTTCTTTCCAATAAATGTAAGCATATAGCAATACTTCCGTATCCGAATGAGTGCTAAAACTCACTTGATATTGTTGTACTAATTCTTCTTTTAATTTTTTGTAATTAAAAATTTCCCCATTAAATACAATATGATATCTGCCAGTGATATCTTGCATTGGCTGAAGTCCCGTCTCTGTATCGATAATGGACAATCGTCTATGACCTAATACTGCGAAGTCAGATATGTAAGTACCCCTACCATCCGGACCACGGTGAGTTAGGGAATCAATACTCTTTGCCAAATTAATCATGTAAAATGATCCTATTTGATTAAAAGCATACAAACCCGTTATTCCACACATATTTTTATATTTTTGCAGTTATGAAAAATAGACTCCTATATTACTTAATATCTCTTGTATTATTACTATTTGGATGTAAAAGTGAATCAAAAAAAGACAAAACAACAAAGAAGGATAAAACTGCTAAGGTACACAAAACCGTTGATGAACATGCCATTAAGGTAGATAAAGTAATTTCAACCGCACGGAGTTTTATCGGAACTCCTTATAAATTTGGAGGCACTACGAGAGCCGGGATTGATTGCTCCGGTCTAGTTATCCAAGCATTTAAATCTATTAACGTTACTCTACCCAGAACATCTGAAGAGCAGAGTAAACTAGGTACAGAAGTTAAGGTATCAGATGTCCAACCTGGTGATTTGGTATTTTTTACAGATAAAAAAGGTCACAAAAAAATCACTCACGTAGGTATAATTTCCGTTGTTGAAAACTCCAAGAGTATCAAGTTTATCCATTCTTCCACAAAACTTGGAGTAGTAGAAAATGATTTATTGGTCTCCTATTATGAGTCAATCATTATAAAATGTACTCGAATTTTGTAAAATTGAGGTCAATCTAGATATTTGCAAACCTTTTGGGGATGTAGCTCAGTTGGCTAGAGCGTCTCGCTGGCAGCGAGAAGGTCGTGGGTTCGAGTCCCATCTTCTCCACACTCCCTATGTTTTCTTCTTATTTTTTTACCAATTATAACTTAGTTTGATTATATTGAAATAGTTTTGATTAGTTTTTTACTACATGTCCAAATTAAAAAACATCATAAAGCAGCTTACTACTAAAGATTATACTGCTATATATGAATCCTTAATAAACAGTAATGCTGAAAAATCAGCTTATTTGTTAAAGTTCATGAGAGAGAAACATTTATCGGATGCTAAAATCATGGACGAATTAGAAGTTAATACCAATGCGTATTACACACTACGCTCACGTCTGAACCAAAAAATTGAAGAATACCTGGTTCAACAGATGGAGAGTCCGCGTACTTCTTTGATTAAGAAGGTAGCAACTATTCACGAAATCATTTTTACAAAGAAGAAAGCAATTGCTATCGCTACTCTTAAAAAACTGGAGAAGGAATTATTGGATTATGATTTATCTAATGAACTTACCATTGTTTATAAAACACTTAAGAAGCTTTTAATTTATACCCCGGAAGACCTTTTCACCTATTCTCAAGCATACAATAAGCACGTTGCCTATATGTTAGCCTTAGATAAGGCTGAAGACTTACTAGGTTCCTACTTCAAAAAATACGGTGAATATTATTTATCTAACGAAGAGACGGACTTAATTGGGTTAAACCTGATACGAGATGAGCTAAACAACGTGTCTAATCTTTATCAGTCCCACCGATTATATGTGTATCAATCTTTTGTCAATTGTTTTCATTCACTAATCATTGACAAAAAACCGGATCCTGAGTTTGAAAACACTTTTGAGAAAATACAATCCATCTTTGACTCTTATTACTTAGACGCTAATTATTACCATTTAATTTTGGTGTTAGAGTATTTACGCATAGAGTACTACCTTGCTACCGATCAGATCCCTAAACTTGAAAAAGCATTAGAAGATATTAATGAATCAGTTCCTGTATTAGTTTCGAACTATTATTTATTCACTTTCTCACCTCGCATACTCCTAGTAAAACAGTTGTATGCTATGAAAAGCAATACGGATAAACTCTTGTATGAAGAGAACAAAACTCTTTTTGAAGATTATGATGTAAATAAAAATAACATTCCTGAATACGTCATCTACTCTATGTATCGTATTACAGCTTGTTATTACATGGGAAAATACGAGGAAGCCTCTAAACTTATCAATCAACTATTGAATGATACGACATTAAAGAGATTCCCTAAAACGTTAATTGAGATTAAATTATTCCTTGCCCTACAATATGCTATTATTAAGGATGCAGACTTGTTTAATCAATTAATCAATAGCATCCAACGTCAAATAAGAATGATGGGAAAAGACGATTGCGAACATGCAGTAGTTCTTACCAAACTGTTAAAGGCAGCCTTTCAAGATAATAACAAGGCTAAAAAACTTAAACTACAATCTCTAATTGAGCGTCTCAAACCTTTGTTGCCAACTTATTACACTCCTTTCAAATACATCCAACTAGACGATAGGCTAGTGGATGTACTATGTGAAAGGTAGTAAGATTATAGTTTTTTAAGATTGTCTTGAGTAAGGGGTTTGTTGATATACTTAACAACAAACTTATTCTTTTTAGCTTTTTGTAAATCCATAGGATTCAACGAAGAAGTTAACATAACTACTTTGCAATGATTTTTAATCATGTCTGAAAGTTTATCAAACTCTTCTAAAAACTGAAAGCCGTCCATAAGTGGCATATCAATATCCAAAAAAATCACGTCGGGCAAATATAGATCAATCGATGCCTTAGCTAGTTTTTCAATATTTTTCAAAAATTCAATAGCGCTTCGAGCACCGGAATGCACAAAAATATGCTCACAAATCCCTGACGCCTCTATCATTTTTTGGTTAATGAGATTATCAATCTCATTATCGTCTACCAACATTACTGCATGGTATTTTGTTTCGGTCAATTCTTTTGATTTCATAAGAAAAAATTCTTCGTATGTATGGTAATTGTTATCTAATTTAATAAAACTTATTTAAAAGTCAAATTCAATTCCTTGAGCCAAAGGCAAGTCGGAACTATAATTTATTGTATTCGTTTGTCTGCGCATATACACCTTCCAAGCATCGGATCCTGATTCTCGGCCTCCTCCTGTTTCTTTTTCTCCACCAAATGCGCCGCCTATTTCAGCCCCTGAGGTTCCTATATTAACATTAGCTATACCACAATCAGAACCTTGCGATGAAAGGAAATATTCCATGTCTTGAATACGATTACAAAAGATAGCAGAAGACAAGCCTTGATCTACTTCATTCTGTAAACGAATAGCATCATTTATCTGACCATTATATTTCATTACATATAATATGGGTGCAAATGTTTCTTGTCTGACCATTGCCGTATTCCCGCTTACAGTAAGAATGGTAGGTTGAACAAAATTATCGTTCATTACTTTGCCACCATATACTAATGTGGCGCCTTCTTTCAACGATGTATTCACTGCATTTTGATAAGCATTTACCGCCATCGAATCGATGAGTGGGCCTATCAATATTCCTTTTTCTAAAGGACTGCCTATCGGCAGTTTAGCGTATGCATTTTTCAATCGTGTTACTACTTCATCATAAACATCCGGATGAACAATTAATCTTCTAGTACTAGTACAACGTTGACCACAAGTACCAACAGCACCAAAAACGATGGCGCGAATAGCTAGATCTAGATTAGCATTCTCTGTAACTATAATAGCATTATTTCCACCTAATTCTAATAATGTTTTTCCGAAACGTTCTGCTACTACTTGATTCACCTTTTTACCCATTGCTACCGAGCCTGTAGCAGACACTAGTGGTATACGTTTATCCGATGACATCCAAGCCCCTTGCTCGCTTCCGCCTAAATACAAGGACAATATACCCGCCGGAACATCTTCATCTGCTAATGCTTCTTTTACAATTTGCATGCATGCAACAGCTGTTAAAGAAGCTTTTTCAGAAGGCTTCCAAATACACGTATCACCACAGACTAATGCAAGCATTGCATTCCATGACCATACTGCAGCAGGGAAGTTAAATGCAGATATAATTCCCACCACACCTATTGGGTGATATTGTTCATACATTCGATGTTGTTTTCGTTCAGAATGCATAGTAAGCCCATACAACTGACGAGATAAGCCGACTGCAAAATCACAGATATCAATTATTTCTTGAACCTCACCTAATCCTTCTTGCAAAAGCTTTCCTGTTTCAAGTGATATTAAAGCACCTAATGATTCTTTATGTTTTCTAAAACCATTACCAATCATTCTTACCATCTCTCCTCTTTTGGGGGCAGGCACTTCTCTCCATTTGACGAAGGCTTGAGTGGTTTCTTTCATTAATACTTCATAATCCTCTTTTGAAGCACTATAAAATGAAGCTAGAACTGAATTATCAATAGGAGTTCGCTTCTCCCATAACTGACCGGAATCGCCATATGCGCCACCTAAAAAATAAGCAGCTTTATTTATCTTTTCTAAGTGTAAAGATTTTAAGACATCATGTACGAAAGATTCTGAAATCATAATTAGGTATACGAAAGTTAGCCTGATAAAGATTAAAAAAGCGAGGCAATTTATAATGAATCACCTCGCTTTCAAATTTTAGATTAACAAATAATTACCAACCTATGCCATAATACTCCTTCTTACCATCCGGATAAATACCTTCCATGAGTATTCCTCCGCTATTGGTTGCTTCTAAGATTTTAACTACATCCTCCGGAGTCCTCACCGGTTTTTTATCGATGGAAGTAATAATAAAACCTTCTCTAACTCCGGCTTCTTTTAATTTCCCATTATATAATCTTACAACTTTTGCCCCTCCAGAAATTTCAAGTATACTCATTTCGGTACTTACCACAGGCTGTAAATCTGCGCCTAGTTTACCTTTGACTGAGAAGTCGTCTTTTTGAACCAATGTGGTTTCACCTAATTTGTTTTTAAGTGTCGCTGTTGTAGTATACTCTTTGTCTTTTCGATAATACTTAATGGTAATTTTATCTCCCGGACGATTACGCGCTACGACCTCTTGCAATTGAGCTGTAGAAGCAATTTCAATTCCGTTGATTTCTGTAATAACATCTCCGATTTTTATTCCAGCTAAATCAGCAGCGCTTCCTTGATTAACACCATTGATATACACACCACGCTTAAAGTCGATAGCTTTTTCTTTCGCTAAATCAGTGGTCATGTCTTGTATCACCACGCCCAATAACCCACGTTGAACTTGCCCATAGTTGATTAAATCATCAATTACTTTTTTTACTAGTGAAACCGGCACTGCAAAGGAATAGCCGGCGTATGCTCCTGTTGGACTGGCAATGGCGGTATTAATCCCTATTAACTCTCCTTTTAAATTTACCAATGCACCACCAGAGTTACCTGGGTTTACTACCGCATCTGTTTGTAAGAAAGACTCAATGGCTAAATTATCTTTGTCACGAAGAATATTAATACTACGAGTTTTAGCACTGATAATACCTGCCGTTACAGTAGAGGTTAAGTTAAATGGATTCCCCACAGCCAGTACCCACTCACCTACGCGAACAACATCTGAATTCCCATATTTTACGAATGGCAGTTTTTTTTCTTCGATTTTAATTAAAGCCAAATCTGTTGTAGGATCTGTACCTATTAACTTAGCATCATACGTGCGTTTATCATTTAAGATTACTTGTATTTTGCTCGCCTTCTCTACTACGTGATTATTAGTAACGATATAACCTTCTTCCGTAATAATTACTCCGGAACCACTTGCTTCTCTAGGACCACTATAACCATACGGATCACCGTAATAATAACGGAACATTTCCTCTTGGCGATTCTTAGGCTCGCGAGTAGTTTCCGGTATGTATTGAGTCTTGATATGCACCACAGCCGGTGTAGTTACATCTGCGGCATAAAGAAAATTCAAGCCTTCCGGAACTACTACTTTAGAGGTATCATACTTAGCTAAAGAAACATTTTGTTGCGCTTCTACAGAAACTAAAGCTGTTTCTTTTTCCACCCATTTATACCCAACAATCGCTAATACTGCGCTCAGAAAAGAGGCTAGTACTACTTTTAACATGTTACTGTTCATACACTTTTAATAAAATTACAGGCTTAATTTAAGAAATAAAGCAGGAAAATCCTGTTTAATAAATTTAACGTCTACGATTGTCTATTATTTTATCAAAATTCTAATGGTTTTACAGACTAAAATCGGAGGGGATTATTACATAAATCTTATTAAAAAACAGCGTTAGGGCAGATGGTCTTTATATCTTATTGATACTGGAACACTTAAAAACCTTTGTGTTTTTATTAAAAAAAAGATTATTCAAATGTTGGACATAACCCAATAATATACTAATATTGCAATCCCATTTGACGGGAAACGTCAAAATCCTCCTTAGCTCAGCTGGTTAGAGCACATGACTGTTAATCATGGGGTCCTTGGTTCGAGCCCAAGAGGGGGAGCTCAAAAGGTCTTAATTTCAATTAAGACCTTTTTTATTTTCACGGCTACCTAACCCCACAGCCACCGAAAATAGCATCCAACTCACTAGTTACTAATCCATTTGTGACTTGTATTAAATTACAAACGAAACACAGCTATTTGAAATCAAGGGTTACACATATCTTCCTATTCTTACTTCTAAATCAAATTCATTTTGCATTTGGGCAAAATCTAATTGTTAATCCGGGTGCTGAGCTCCCGCCTATCGGAAACGGCTGGACGGAAGCCATTTTAAACGCAGCCAACCCTGTTACACCCTACCACTGGACTCAAGCAAACAGCGGATCTGGAGGAGTTGCGCCACATGGAGGAACATACCATTTTTACGCCGGCGACAATTCCAATGGAAATTATTATATCTATCAAGATATCGATGTTAGTGCTTATGCAACAGCAATAGATGGCAACACTGCTAGTTTTGTTTTCTCTTATTGGTTTAGAACATTTCAGTTCAATAATGATCAAGGTCGTTTAATACTAAATTATCTCGACGTTAACAACAACATACTTTCTACATACAACAGTGGTGTATTAACATTTCCAATTTGGAGTCAATATTCCGACACCAGAACAGCTCCTGTTAATACTAGAAAAATAAGAATTAGTTTGATTAATTATTATTTGAGCGGTTCTGACACTGATGGTTATTTTGATGATTTGAGCCTGACTACTACTGCACCCATGCCCGTAGACTTATTAGATTTTTCCGTCAAAAAAATAAACGCAAATACTTATCAAGCAAACTGGTTAGTTACAAATGAAACCAATATTACAGCTTACAATATTTCTATTTCAACCGATTTGATAAATTGGCAACACATAGACCAAGTAGAGGCTAAGAACAATAGTGTCATTACTGTTTACGAAAGTGCGCCATTGATTATTAACAGCACAGACACTATCTACATTCAACTTTCAGAAATAAACTCAAGTGATGGGGTTAAAAACTTAGCAATAAAAACAATTGCTAATGAAGATTTGAATAAACCTCTACTGTTCCCCAATCCTTGCCTACAAGGCGAAACGGTAAAAATATTATCCAACAACTCTGATAAATACGAAGTATACAACATCTCAGGTGCATTAATTTTTGCGAATCAAGGATCAATAATCCCTACTACAGCTCTAAGCCCTGGTGTGTACATTATTAAGTTTTTAGATTCCGGGTATTCGACCCGATTAATTATTCAGTAGTTTGTTTCTCTGCAAACTTTAGTAGCAAAGTAAAAAGTTCTTTATACTTAGTATAAGGCAAGGTAGACGAAATATCTGCTACATCATGATAAGCGGCTACTCCTCCTAAGGTATAAATAAAAACACTTTTAACGCCTTTGATATAAAAAGAATAATGATCCGAATTAGCGGCAGACCCTCGAGTTTTTATAGCAGGCAATAATTCTTCTCGGTTATTTATTTCTTCTAACAACTTGACGATTGCGGGATATTCTTTACCATTCACCACCATAATACCATCATCTCCCGTTCCTACTAAATCTAGATTTACTAAACACTTTATATTACTTAAAGTAGCACTTTGTGATTGTACCCAATCCATAGAACCTTTTAGCCCTGCCTCTTCTCCGGCAAAGAATATAAACACTACATCTATATCTAAAGGATGCTCTTTAAAATAACTTAATAACTCTAACAACATACTTACTCCACTGGCATTATCATTGGCCCCGGGGAAATAAACCTTGTCACCCATTTTGCCTAAGTGATCATAGTGTGCAGTAAAAACAATACAGCTATCTGTAGTTTTCCTGCCTTCAATTTTGGCGGCTACATTATAGGCATTATGTATTCTTAAACTATTTTCAACTGTCCACTCTATCTTTTTTGTTTTAAAATCCCAGGCATCCTCTCGCAATTCAAATACAGGAATATCCATCGCTTCCGATGCAAGTCCCATGGTTAATTTACCTTTCGTTAAAACAACCCAACAAGACGCTTCTGATAAACAGTGATTTAAAACACTAATCTCTTTTCTTATTGCTCTAAATTGTTTTGCATTAAGGACTAATACTTTCTTTTTAAGATCACCAATTTTTAAACTCGAATTACCTTCTACAAACCATAAACTATCGGCATACACAATTTTACCCTTGCCACTACCGCCCCCACTTTTAGAGTTAACAATATAATCTACTCCTGGAACTAGTAGTCTATTTTGAACCTTTAATTCCACTTTCCCTTCAAACGTATTAATTACATAAGTAAATGGATATCGATAAGAAGTATCTTGAAAAGGTTCTCCTCCTCTAAATTTAATTTCATTCACTAAAAATTCAGACGCTTTTACATCTCCACTACCGGACGCACCTCTTCCTGCAAAAGTTGGACTGCAGAGGGTGTCAACTATTCTTTTTACACGAGTCATATCTTGGGCAGATACGACTTGACAAATAAGAATAAATACAATGCAAACTACATTTTTCATTTTCGAACAAAGAAGTAAAAGTAAGAAACTACTTGAGCTATTAATACACCAACTGTATTAGCTATCACATCATATAAATCTGCGCTTCTGTCCGGGATGAGCGACTGCATCCCTTCTATACTTACACTCCAAATGATTGTAAAAAGGCCTATGAACAACCACTCTTTAAATGTTACACTCTCTTTATATTTATGCAATCCATATAAACAAAGCGCAGCGAAAACACCAAAGATAAATGCGTGAATCAGTTTGTCAAATCGAAAAAGAGATACTGATGGTATCGACTTGCCGGGCAATAGCGTAGCTATTAAAATGAAAATTCCCCAGAGTACTGCCGGCCAGTACGCTCTGAGGAATCTTGATGTATTCATAAGCGATTAAGCGCCTATTAATTTTTTATAATCATCTGCTGACAATAATGCATCTACTTCAGAAGTATTACTTAAATCAATCTTAACAATCCATCCTTCACCGTAAGGGTCAGAGTTTACTAATTCAGGATTTGCTTCGATTGCTGCGTTTAATTCAACTACTTTACCGGAAACAGGCATAAACAAATCAGAGACTGTCTTTACTGCCTCAATCGTACCAAACACTTCCTCTTTTGACAACGTGTTTCCAACAGAAGCGACATCAAGATATACAATGTCTCCTAATTCTTTTTGAGCGAAATCAGTAATTCCTACAAATCCGAAATTACCTTCTACACGAATCCATTCGTGATCTTTACTATACTTTAATTCAGCAGGGAAATTCATATTAATATCAATTTTGGATATAAATTTAACAGTTATTTTTAAAGTTAAAAAACAACTTTTTAGGACAAGGTAAATCGTATCTGCACCCCAAAGGCGGTTGTAGACCTACGATAAGAAGAAGATAATCTAGGCTGATTGAACGTACGTTCAAAATACACCTGCATGATTACTTTTTGTGTAATATTATAAGTAATAGAAGGTTTTAACTGAAAATTGATATTTCCGGCTGTAATAGTAGTGTTTTCGTCTAGTTTTCGCTGGTAAGTTACCTGATCCCTAACTGTTAAATCAAATCTTATATTCAATTCATTCTTCAATAATACTTTTTGTCCGCCGGTAAGAAACTTTGGAATGGCTACATCCTTTCTTGCCATACCTATACCTATGACATATTCTCTGGATATATCCTCTCTCATTTGCCCGTTATTTAAGCCTAAAGAAAGATTTCTTAATCTCTTATACTCAAAACGGTACGATATTTTATTCTTAGTACGAGCGTTAACTCCAATTAAAGGTGAAAATGCTTCTTGAATTGCCACCTCATTAATTACATACAATGGCACTACGGTACCAAAATTATTCAAAGAATCTCCAATACCCGGGTCTAAGAAACCTGTTCCCGGTCTAATTAACTCCGGTCCATATTTCAAGGAAGAAGTATAACTACCTACTCTATAATTAGAAGTATAAGCGTGTGTTAAAGTAACCGATTGAAAGTTTTTCTTAAATGGTCCAATTTTAGACAAGCCATTGTAATCAACACGCCAGTTAGGTAAAGGAATTTGAGGGAAAGAACCTAATCCAACCTTGGACGGATCTTTTCCTGAATAGGCCGCCACAAATGCCGGAATCATGACATCTTGTGATTTGACATCTAAATTAGAATTCCCAATTCGATTTAAAACTTCTTGTCTATACGATTTAAATCGTTCCCAATTGGCTGAAGAATTAGGATCCAATGAGTTGTCTACCTTCTTATCAAATGCCGAAAGAACAGAAATAAACGACACATTGTAATTACCGTTTCTTAAAGGGTTAGAAGACATATACTCCGTACCTGTAGTGTCAATTCGGAATAATTCGGAATAACTGCTAATGTTGGTACGCTTAGCATCTAACTGAATTTTCAAATCTTTAGTAGGCTCTATGTTAGCTCTTAATGTTATCGTTTGACTATACGCCTGCGTATATGGAGTATTCATTGTTTTAGCTGTTGCTATCATTCCATTATCAGCAGCACGTAGTCTAAAAGTTGGATCTTGTGAGCCCAAAACAAATGGCAGCATGGTATTAATTGCTTCCGGATCTTGAATACCAAATGCTTTAGGTATTGGAGTAAACCCACCAACTTGCGTACCTTCTGTAAGTGTGTAGGATCCATTCACACTTTTCACCATCATTAAGGTGCGTAAAGCAGACTTCCATATCATGTTATCCAACAAGGAGGACGCATCATCTGCTTGCTTCTGAAGTTTATTAGCTTCGTTGTTTTTCTTCTCTACCTCTAAACTCAAACTATCAGAATGCCTTTTTTTATCCTCCGACTGCTTTTTCAAATTATGCGCTTGAGATTTTAAACTATCCGCCGTTTTTTGTTTTGCGCTATCTGATTTAACTTTAATAGCATCTGCCATTTTTTTAATCACATCGGATTGTTTTTTCAAACTATCAGACTGCTGTTTCATCTTACCCGCTTCATCTTCCAAGCTTTTCGCTTGTTTGCGCAAATCATCGGCCTGCTGTTTTAACGCTTCAGCTTCTTTCTTTTTCTTTTCAATATCATTGGTCGAAGGGCCGTTACGAGTAATCGGTTTAGGATTGTTGATTTCACTTAAATATTTAGATTTAGCATATAGCTTATCTAAATCAATTTTACCATTTAAAGTATTATCACGCTTATTGGTAAGCAAGTTCCCTAAAGTGTCTCGTTGACGTAACGCACCGGAAGTCCACATCATACTTCCTGTATATCTATAATCCGCACTTAACCAATTAAACGATTTTACTTTATCAAAAGGCAACTTATAAGTAACTCCGGCAGTTTGATCATAGTTCTTCAAACGACCTAAGCGCATTAAATTGTTCATTAACGAATCTTTATATGCTTGGTCTCCCGGCGCTCTGTTCGGCTCATCCACTACTGCATAAGCATTCGCTTTATAATCTATATTGACTGATTTAGTAAGTGTCCATAAGGCACCATATGTTCTGTTGAATAAAAATGATTTTTCATACAAAGCTGCCTGAGCGGGCGTAAGTGGGCCAGACTGATAATACTGCGTTTTAGTTAATCGTCTATCTAAATCCGCTTTGAATATCAACTGGCTTGGCATCAAAGTAAAATTAGTTTCTTTGATTAACTGTTGAATAGGATTTTTACTGTCAGACAAGTTTTTAAAAGGTTGATGACTTTTCCCTGTTTTGGAGAAGTTGTAACCTAACGATCCTTTATAATTTTTAAAGTAATACTCTTTAATATCATAACTGGTACGTTTGATTTCCGAATAACCTAGCGACAAGGTTAAATTTTCAACATCATACAAATGCTTTTTAGCATCAGCCTTCGTTTTAATTTTCTGAATATTAGTAAAATTAATTGCCCTAGTGGTAGTTTGGTCAAGTATTAAATCCCGGTATTTCTCCGGGTCACTGGCGGCATTAATGGATTGCTTGATAGCCACATCCGGATTGAGTGGATCATATTCCGGAGAGACTATTTTTTTATTATATCCAACATACATTGGCAACTTTAATCCCACTTTAGGCGGAATAAATTTATCTAAGTTAATAGTCGTGTTTAATCCGTACTCAAGTGTATTGTTACGTTCTCGTTGTGAAGTTTTCTGATCCAAATTCCCAAATCCTGCAGAGGTATACCTAATTGAGGTGTTAACATTAGCAAAATCAGCAAGCTTTATATTCAACTTGGCAGCATAGGCATAAGAAGATTTAGTTACATAGCCCGTGGCTCGTAATTCATTCGTCCATATACATAATGTGAGCGGCACGTTATCATCAATTGGATTCTTGATACCCAACATTACCGTAACCACCGATGACATATCCGGATTCCCTACTACTACAATATTTTTCCCATTATAGCTTTTCCTATATACCGAGGTGAGGGCTCCTCCGGCAGCATTCCGTTCTAGCTTCGCATTAATAAGTTCTTCTATGGGTATATTAATATTGTTTTCCGATCGCCAGACGGCATTAGCATCTCGAGTATTAATTGGATTAGTAAAATATAAAGGGACTTCTATTTCGTAATAATTATCCTTAAAATCTGTACCTAGTCGAATAAATGCAATAGCTTTCCCATCTGCAATATTTTGTGTTGATTCAGCATGAACAAACATTTCAATGTTTTCATAATTAATCAAATTCAAATTGGTGTTTTTATATACTGCTCTTGCGTGTCCATCTTTAATATTCTGAATACACAAGCGTAAAGACTGCTCATTTAAACGTCTGTTGACTGCAGATGTGGCATCATAATCTCTATTAAAATCCGGAGGTAGAATATAAGGAGTACTATTCCCATCTGTTTCACTATTCTCTTCAATATTGACAGTAGACACTTCTATAACAGAAGGGTCCGGCTCTAAAGCAACACCGGCTCCTCGTTCATTTATATCATCCGGTTGATAAACTCTCCATTGATTAGCTACCAACTGTAATTGAGCCATACGCAAGATGATAGGCTCTTTAAAGCCGGTCACATAAATACGTATAAACTTGATTGATTTAAATCCACTTATATTTCCTACAACATTATCCGGTGTACGAATAGGAACCCTAAATTGATACCACATCACCTGTTCCTTTGGAGAACCGTCAGGGAACTCAACATCATATGTTCTAGCACTAACGATATAATTATCGCCTACTCTAAATTGAGTTGGGTCTATATCAATTTCGTATTCATAATATTCATCAACTGTATTCAGTGCTTTATCACCATTTAAATCTTCATTATCCGGCAAATTAGAATTGGCAGGTGTAACGCTGGCACCATTGTTTAACGGAGAGTTATTTTCCATGCCGTTATAGTTTTTATAACGTTGAAGTATGGTTAGATTATCGGCATCTTGTTGATCTCCTAGATAGAATGAAAAATTATCTGAAGAAATATCACTTAACAATCTATCTCTGGCAGTAGCATTGGTGACAATAGAATTTACAGCAGTAACATATGTGGTGAATTTATTTAATTCATCTAAATTATTTAAACCATCCAATCCTATATCCTGCGATTCTCTAGCACCGGCTGTGTTATCAAATGCTTCTGTTAAATATTGTTGATTCGTTACGCGCCCCCATGCAGTAGCATCCGTATTGGTAGGAATCTGAGCCGGATTTACAGGCAAGCCATTTTCAAAAGCTTGTTTACCATCTTTAAGTACATCTTCGGATATACTTCCCAAGTTGATATACATTTTACCGACGTTTGTTACGTCAAATGGAGCGCCATCTATATTTGTATGTCCATAAGAATTCGAGTTAATAAAAGGACTTAATAACCAAAACTCGACATATTGTATATTGGCATTATCAAAATCAATATCACTTCTAATATCCCTAGTTACACCCGCCCAGTTTTGAGTAGGCGTATTCAACTCCCCATTGGCAGTCATGGAAGGGTTGTAGTTATACGGACCTCTTTCTTTGGGATAATAAGCTAAATCTAAAGTAACAATATTAGTTACAGCTAAATTTCGATCCTGATTCGGATACAATTCGAACTGAGTAATATTACGTTCAAAGTGATTGTTAATATTTTCAAAACTCACATTAGAAGGCAATCCATTATTGGGTCGGTAAAAAATATTATCAATATTATACCAAGCCATTTTCGCACGACGAAACGCAAAGTCAAGCGAATCACTTGCACTTTCTACAAACCGTTTGGGAGTTGCTGAGATTTTCCATTTAATAGGAGTTCGTGTTAAATCATATGGTGTACGAGCTCCTTCAAAATCATCAATAAATGCTGTACCACTACTACCACCATTCCTGTCGACAATTTTATTATACCCCGGAATGAAATAGGCTCCTTCCCCTTGAAAATTAATATTCGAAGGTGCCTTTGTTGCAATAATAGGTAAGGCATCTACAATACGTGTAAGCACTCTTGAGTCTTTACGAATATTAGCATCCATTCCAACAATGGTATTGGCAGCCGGTTCATCTCCTATGTTAACACGTGAAATATTAGGAGCTTCATTTGAGTGCAAGATGGTAGCACCAAACAAAATATCTTTACTAACCTTATAATCAAACCTGGTACCCATGAATGATTTTCGTCGGAAGTTAAACAGATCCTGCTTTTCATAACGAATACGGATTTCTTGTCCGGAATTCAATATGGCTTCATTTAATATTTTAATTCTACCTAAGTTATAATCGACAGTGTAATCAGTACCTTCAACTAAGGTTACACTTCCGGCAATTACCGTAACCGATTTTTGTGCAATGTTAATTCCGGGAAGGATAATTTCGTTGGCCAACCCGGCATTGTATCTACCTTTAAAAAAGTATTTATTCTTACTGGCTATTTGTTGTGCATCACTTTGTGTAGAATCATACAATTCAAAAAATACATATTTATTTTTCAAGTCTTGTTCACTTGCTTCAAACATTCGGTTTAAGTTTGACCCAAAAGGTTCGAGAACAGGAAATATAATACGCCCATTTTTAGAGTCTACGGTTACCCCTTCTATATAGTCAAAGTTACCGTCAGGTGAGGGGTCATTTTGAGGATTCAAAGAATCTAAACCGCAAATCTGAAGTAGGGGAACATCTTTAGTACGAATACCTTCTTGTAAGTTAGGGATATCGGCACCTGTAATATCATCCTTATATATAATTCTAAACTGAAAATTATCACGCATCAAATTGGTAGTTCCAATTTGATATATATTTTTCATCATCAAATCCCATGTAGGGAGTCTCGTCTTTACGGAAGGAGGCTTAATCATCTTCAGTACAATCAAACTATCTGCACCTTGGTATTGATAATCTTCCGTAGTCTCTCCAACTTTTTTAGGACTTGCATCACCATTCAATGTGTATTCATATGATACGAACAATGCTTCATCATTTCTTAGTCTCGTTTGAAGAGTGATATACCCTAATTGAGGGTGAAAAGTGAATTCGTTATCATTTAATTTTCGAGCACTTTTTAAATAAGTATAATCTGTTCCATTTTCTAAACCCATTGCCATTAAGTTTGAATTAATGGATTGTTCCGTTCGGTACGTTTCTACTTGACTGTATAAACTATTTGTATTGTTGTTTACCGGTTCATTTGCCGGCATACCGGCTTTAGCAAATTGCGATCGATATAAGTTGGTTGAATTCTCTCCTAAATCCATATACCCAACTACGTTTCTTGTATTCACCGTTGTATTATTACGATTGGTGATATATACTTCAACACGGGTAATTCGATAAGGTGAGTTTACATAAGGCAAGTTAGAAAGACTGGACTCGTATCTATCTCTAAAATATTGCGACAAGAAAAAATGTCTATAGTCTTCGTATATATCACCTTTCACTTCAAAAGTACGCCCTTGCCCACCACCGGAGATTTTTATCTCATCTACCTTGCCATCTTGACGAGCTATAACAGAAGTAACCGACAATCGACCAAACTGCAATTTGGTTTTAAAACCAAATAGGTTTTGCGGCCCTGTCATTAACGAGCTATTCAATGGCATACTTACTCTACCTACTTCTATAGCTTGAATAATATCTTCTTCAAAAGCTGTGTACTGAACCTTTACGTTGTTTTGAAATTCAAATGCAGCTTTAGTATCCCAATTGACTGTCAACTTTAATTTCTCTCCAATCTTACCCACTAAGTTCATGGATATTTGTTGGTCAAAATCAAAATTACCAACACGTTGTTGACGTATAGGTAACTGAGGGTTATTCACCCTTTGCCATATTGCTTTGAAATCGAGAGTAACAAGACCATTCGGTCGGATGTCTACATAATCACTACCAAAAATATTACCTAAGCCCGGAGTATGAATCTTAAGAGAGGTGGGTCCTGTTTGTTTAGCTTTGTCTTTACTATTCGTCTGTGTACCGCTTTTCTGACGCCAGTACTCTTGTAACATTTGTTGATTTTTGTACCTATAAAACTCTTCAAATGTCATATAGGTTTCCGGACGATAGTCCATATTACCCATCTTCTCTTTGATAACATAATTACCGGTAGCAGTATCCAACTCCACATCACGCTTTACATTTTCAGGATCCTCTAATTCAAAGTTGGAACGATTAGGATTGTTAAGTGGATCACCCTGTCTATCCGGTGCTATGTAATTAGGTCTTCGCGGATTAGTTGGTGGTGTAGGTTTGGTAGTATCAGGAGGAGTGACAAATTCTTTAAATGATCTGTAAAAGGATGTAGAATTCTCTTCCACTGATCCCATCAAGACCAATGTAGCTGTAACCCCCAAAAGGGACAAAATGATATTTCTAAACAATCCTTTCAACGTAAAAAATTATGCCATCTTCAACGCCTGCTTTATGAGTTCTTCAATAGATATTTGTTGATTTTTCTTCAATATAAGGTCGATGTTTTTTTCTGCTGCCGTACGCGCAAAACCTAAAGTAACCAGTGCTGATAACGCTTCTTGACGAATACTATTGCCCTTGTTGAAGGAAATTTGTTTATCTGAATCAGATACCCATAACTCTTTCTTCATTTTATCCTTTAATTCAAGTACAAGTCGCTGAGCGGTCTTTGCCCCAATCCCCTTAACACCTTGAATTACACGTATATCTTCATTCAATATAGCGTTTCTAAGTTCTTCCGGAGTGAGGGAAGATAAAACGACTAATGCCGTACTAGGACCCACCCCATTTACCGAAATCAAATCAGTGAACAATTGCTTTTCGGCAGTGTCGGCAAATCCGAATAAAGTATGAGCATCTTCTTTAACATGGAAATAAGTATGGACTTTAGCTTTATCCAATTCTTTGAATACCGAGTAGGTAGCTAATGAAATTTTTACTTGATAGCCAACACCATGAACATCTACTATAACATAAGTAGGATCTTTATGTGTTAACACTCCATCTAAATACGCAATCATAAATTTATTTTATCATTCTGAGCCTGAGCATCCACTACCGCTATCGCTACCATATTAACTATTTCACGAACAGATGAACCCAACTGTAAAATATGAACCGGCTTAGCCATGCCCATTAATAAAGGTCCAATAGCTTCTGCTCCGCCAATTTCCTGTAACATTTTATAAGTAATATTACCTGAAGCTAATCCCGGGAATATAAAAGTATTAGCTCCAGTCTCAGACAATGCGGAGAAAGGATACATTTCTTTTTGAAGTTGAGTATCTACCGCAACGTTCGCTTGAATATCACCTTCAATAATCACATCCGGATACTTCTCTTTTGCCAACTTTGTTGCCAATGCCATCTTAGCGGGTATTTCACCTTCTGCCGAATTAAAGTTAGAGTAAGACAACATAGCTATACGCGGTTCCATGTCAAAGAATCGAACTGCACGCGCTGTTAAGCCTACAATATCTACTAACTCATCTGCGGTAGGATTTAAATTAACCGTTGCATCAGCAAAGAAATAAACTCCTTTAGGAGTCATGATAATATACATCCCTGCAACGCGACTAGTGCCTTTTTCAACACCAATCACTTGTAATGCCGGACGAATAGTTTCAGCATACTCTTGTGTAAGACCGGAAATAAAAGCATCAGCCTCTCCATTCTCCACCATCATAGCACCAAAATAATTTCTGTCACGCATCAGCTTACGACCTTTTTCGGATGTAATACCTTTACGCTGTCTCTTCTGAGATAATTGAGCTCCGTATTCTTGACGTTTAGCTTTCTCTTCAAAAGGATCTATGATTGTACAAGACTGAATAGCTAAACTATGCTCTTCAATCATGTGTTGAATCTTTTCTTTATTCCCTAATAATATAGGATGACCTATACCTTCACGAGAAACAATTTCTGCCGCTTTTAATATTTTGAAATGATCTGCTTCAGCAAATACTACACGTTTAGGTGATTGTTTAGCCTGATTGATCATTCGGGTCATCAATCGATCATCTTGACCTATTCTTTGTAATAATTGCGATTTATATAATTCCCAATTATCAATAGAAGTTTTAGCTACTCCACTCTCCATAGCTGCCTTTGCAACTGCCGGGGATATGGTAGTAATCAAACGTGGATCTAATGGTTTTGGAATTAAGTATTTTCTACCGAAAGTAATTTTGTCATCCGCATAGGATTTGTTGACACTTTCCGGAACCGGTTCCTTAGCAAGATTAGCAATTGCATATACAGCAGCTAACTTCATCGCTTCGTTGATTTCCGTAGCGCGCACATCCATAGCTCCTCTAAAAATATAAGGAAAGCCTAAAACGTTATTCACTTGATTAGGATAATCAGACCTACCTGTTGCCATGATAACATCTTCACGGGTAGTTGTTGCTAAATGATAATCGATTTCAGGTACCGGGTTAGCTAATGCAAACACGATAGGATTAGCAGCCATCTTTAATAACAATTCAGGCTTTAACACATTACCTGCAGAAAGACCTAAAAACATATCTGCACCTTCTAATGCTTCACCTAAAGTTTCAACAGAACGTTGTGTTGCAAACTCCATCTGAATTGGAGCCAAATCAGTTCGATGCTGATTGATGACACCTTTAACATCAAATACAACTACATTCTCAAGTTTAACACCTAAATCTTTATATAGTCGTAAGCAAGAAATAGCTGCGGCTCCTGCGCCACTTACTACTAATTTTATTTCATCTATTCTCTTACCTACAATCTCTAAAGCATTCAGCAATGCGGCTCCTGAAATAATAGCTGTTCCGTGCTGGTCATCATGCATCACCGGAATATTCATTCGCTGACGCAACTCTTGTTCAATTTTAAAACACTCGGGCGCTTTAATATCTTCCAAGTTTACCCCGCCAAACGTAGGCTCTAAAGAAGCGATAATATCAATTAATTTATCAGGTTCGTTGCAATCGATTTCGATATCAAACACATCGATACCTGCAAACTTTTTAAAAAGAACTCCTTTACCTTCCATTACAGGCTTTGAAGCTTCAGGGCCTATATTACCTAGACCTAATACGGCTGTACCATTGGTAATAACAGCAACTAAGTTCCCTTTAGCGGTATACTTATATACTTCTTCCTTAGAAGCATGAATTTCTTTGCAAGGTTCTGCTACTCCCGGAGAATAGGCTAACGCCAAATCTAATTGAGAGGAAAGCATTTTAGTAGGAACAACTTCGATTTTACCCGGCTTCCCTGAGGAGTGGTAATTTAAAGCATCTTCTCTTTGTAACGACATAAAAACAGATTCAATAGAAAATAGTACTACTGATTATTTTAACTTTAATTTTTGTCCCGGCTTGATATTGCCGCTCGTAAGGCCGTTTAATTTTTTCAATTTATCTACCGGAACGCCGGTCTTTTGACTAATAGACCATAAAGAATCTCCGGATTTAACAGTATAATAAGTAGCTGTTGTAGAACTAGTCCCCGTACTTGTAGTATGTGTAGTAGTACTTGAAGTGCCGGTTCCCTTTTTATATATAATCAATCGCTGTCCCACTCGAATGGTATTTGAACTTAATCCATTCCATCTTTTCAAATCTGTTACTGTTACTCCATTACGTGTAGCAATAGAGCCCAATACGTCTCCGCTCTTTACAGTATAATAAGTTTTCACTTGGCCCGAACTCGATGTAGTAGAGCTAGTCGTAGTCCTTGTGACGACAGAAGGCGGCTTGACATCCACTCGATCCACAGGCTTCGCACAAGCATCTAGTATATAAGTTTTGTTCAGATAGAAATCTGCCATTTTTTGAATTGGAATTTTTATCTGATAAGGATATGCTCCAGATAATACTCCTTTTCTTAATGCAGGATTTAATTTTCTTAATTCATCACCACATAAATTAAGAGACTCTGCCAAAGTAGTTAAATCTATATATTGATGTACAGTTACTGTATCTGTTACTACCGCATACTCTAATGAATCAGCAACAATTTGGTGATCCTTCATGTGGTTCATCACGTAGGTTAACGCTACAAATTGGGGAACGTAACTGCGTGTTTCTTGTGGAAGGAAATTATATATTTCCCAAAACGAATCTTTATATCCGGAGCGACGAATAGCTCTTCGTACATTTCCGGGACCACAATTATAAGATGCTAGTGCTAATTCCCAATCGTGGAAAGTATTATATAATTCACGTAAATATCTACATGCTGCTACGGTTGACTTAGCAGGGTCTAAGCGTTCATCAATAAATTCATCTTGTTTCAGGCCAAACTGCTTTCCAGTGAAGGTCATAAACTGCCAAAGTCCGGCAGCACCTGCAGGAGAGATAGCGCGTGGATTTAAACCGGATTCAACAATAGCCAGATATTTTATTTCATCCGGCATTTTTTGTTGCTTCAAAATTTCTTCGAACATAGGGAAGTACACTCCCTTTCTTCGCTCCACCATTACAGTGTAACGTTGGTTTCGAACTAAAAAATAATCAATAAAACTTTTAATCTTTTTATTGTACGTCAACTTCACTTCATTTTGCAACACCTTTAAACGTGCTGCAATAACCTTTTCTTGATCGGTCAAATCATCCTCTATGGCAGGACTGTTTTTTGGGGATTCAATAGCCGTAACATTACTGTCGATAGTCTCCGCTTCCACAATCGTACTATCGGCAGATTCATGCACTGACGATGAATCAATTTGTGCATACGAAAACAATACGCCACCTGTGAAGATGGCGTATGTTAAAATAATTTTCAAAGTTATATGCACAAGTTTACGCATTCGATTCTAATAAATATTGAGAGAAAGCCATCAACTTGTCTTCTTCAAATTCACGAGTCATTAACTGCAATCCAATAGGCAAACCATGGCTATCATTTCCTTTAGGAATAGATATCGCAGGTATACCACAAATATTAGCTTGAACTGTGAAAATATCGGCTAGATACATTGAAATCGGATCTCCACTGTGATCACCTAACTTAAACGCCGTAGTGGTTGTAGTTGGTGTTAACATGAAATCGTAATTCTGAAATAACTTCTCCGTTTCTTCTTTTATTAAACGACGTATCTTCTGTGCTTTAGTATAGTAAGCATCATAAAAACCTGCACTAAGTACAAAGGTTCCTAACATGATACGTTTCTTCACCTCTTTACCAAATCCTTGTGAACGGGTTTTTGTATAAAGACTTAATAAGTCTTTCCCATCCGGACTACGGTAACCATATTTTACACCATCATAACGAGACAAGTTAGAACTTGCTTCAGCAGTAGTTAAAATGTAATAAGTAGGAAGGATATAATCTAACAATGGGAAAGATACTGCTTCTACTGTATGACCTTCTTTTTGTAAAGATTCGATTTGATTTTTTAGCACCGATTTGATTTCCGGAGCTACGCCATCTGATTCCAGAGCTTCTTTTAAATAGCAAACCTTAGCTTTACCTGTATAATTTAATGACGAAGTAAATGAAGGTACCGGTTTATGAGAAACAGTACTATCATTATCATCAGCTCCTGAGATTACTTCAAGAACCAATGCTGTATCTTCCATGCTACGTGCAATGATACCTATGCTATCAAAAGAAGATGCATAAGCTAACAAACCATATCTGGAAATTCTAGAGTAAGTAGGTTTTAGTCCGATGATACCACAAAATGCTGCAGGCTGACGAACAGACCCACCGGTATCAGAACCTAAGGAAACTAAACAAGTGTCTGCTTGTACTGCAACTGCTGTTCCACCGGATGAACCTCCCGGAACACGAGTAATGTCTGCTTCATTCAATACAGGACCAAAGGCAGAATTTTCATTAGAAGATCCCATAGCAAATTCATCACAGTTCTGACGACCTATGATAATTGCATCTTCATCAATCAAACGTTGTACAGCTGTACCGTTGAATTGAGAAATAAATCCATCTAATATTTTACTGGATGCTTGAACACCGTGGTCCTTATGGCACAATACATCTTTCAAGCCAATCACCATACCTGCTAACTTACCGGCATTACCGGCTTTCATTTTAGCATCTACTTTTTCGGCTTGCGCCAAAGCTTCCTGTTCGTATACTTCAACGTATGCGTTCAGGTGTGCTTTTGACTTAATGTTTTGTAAATAATATTGCGTGAGTGAAGTACAAGTAATCTTGCCGGCAGCTAAATCTGCACGTACTTCACCTAAGGTTTGGTAACGTTTCAAAATGTATTACGCTTTTTTGTCTTCTTCTAAACTATCGTTGATTTCTTTTTTCACTTCTTTAGAAGCGTCTTTGAACTCGCGAATTCCACGACCTAAACCACGTGCTAATTCAGGAATTTTTTTACCTCCAAATAAGAATACGACTAAAAGTACGATTAATACAATTTCAGGTACTCCAAGGGACTGAAATAACAACAAGGTGCCAATAGTTAACATAATGATTGTCAGTTAAGAATTTAATGCTGCAAAGATAGCCAAATAATGGGAAAGATGAATCAAAAAAATACGTTTCCGTGCCTGATTAACGATTTCTAAGCCAAGTTTCAGGATTTAACTTGGTTTCGTTATTCCATATTTGAAATTGCAATTCGCTATCCCCGTCTTTATCTGTATAAACAGTCCCAATCACCTGTTTTGCAAGCACTTGTTGACCAGGCGAAACAGATGCCGATTTTAGCTTTGCATAGACGGTAAAATATTGCCCATGTTGAATCATGACAATAGTGTGCATCCCCGGCACTTCTGTTACTGTGACCACTTTACCCCCAAAAACGGCTTTAACGGTCTCGTTTTGAGTAGTAAGGATGTCAATGCCCAAATTATCGACAAAAACTCCTTTTAACACCGGATGAGGCTGACGTCCAAAACGTTGTGAAACCCTACCGGTCTGTACCGGCCATGGCAATTTCCCCATATTTGCTTCAAAAGACCCACTTAATTTGATGGTTTCTTCCGAATAGGTTGGGACTGATTTGTTGGTATTATTAGAATTTGGACTATTAGAAGGAGATGATTTTCTTGATTCTTCCAGCGCTTTTTTACGTTCTAAAGCAATTAAATCCTTAATGGTTTTTTCTAAATCCTTTACCGCTTTTTTATTGGACTCTAATTCCTTTTCGAGTTGACTTTCTTTTGAATTCAACTTTTTCAAAACTACTTGTTGTTGTTCTTTTACTTGAACTAAGTTTTGAGACTCAATTGTTTTTGCTTGGATTAAAACCTCTTTGTCCGACTTATTTGCGTCTAGTTGTGATTTGTAAGTTTGCGCAGCCCATGAAATATCTTCAATCTCTTTCATCTGCTGTACTCGTGCCACTTCGTAGTGTTTGAAATAAGCTTGTCGACGAACTAGCTGACTAAAATTATCGGAGGATAATAAATATAAAAGTTTGTCAAACCCGTCTTTGTATTTGTAATCTTGATATACCAAACGGGCATATTCTTCTTTCAAAGCTTTGATATCATTCTCTAACGTTTGAATGATTATCGTTTGTTCACTAATTTCTTGCTGAAGAATGTCTACTTCCGTGTAGATACTTTTAATAACCGTTTCCTGTTCCTGAATGGTTTGATTCAAAACATTCAACTGACTTAATGTAGCGGTCTTCTTTTGCTTGGTATCTTCTAATACTTTATTGGTTTCTTTGATTTTCTTTAATTTCTGAGCACGCTCTTTCTCTAAGTCGCTTCTCTTCTTCTTAGAAGGCTGTGCGGCCATCAGAAATAGTGTTGTAAGCAACGCACTAGTAATTAAAATCAACCAATTATTTCTCTTCATATTTCTTAGGAACATTGAAAGGGAAATTTAAATCTTTCTTAGGAAACTCAATTTTTTGATGTTGAAGAACAATCGTTTTTTTAGCGCTCTCCATGTTATTTTGAATAATTTCCATAGACATCTCTTGAGCTACATAAAGAGAATCGGACAATTGGAAATTTTTATATTGAGCAGTTAATTTTGAAAGGGTAACTGTATCGTTCATCACCACTCGATCAATCTTCATATTATCCATTCGGACCATGGTAGTAATTTTCAATTGATTTCGAGTTTGCTGCAACACATAATGTGTGCTATCTAAATCAATTGCCCATTCATCAAGTGAGTCTTTAGCATACAACAGATTACCAATCCAAAGACGCTGTAATTGCTCATACCCCATAGGAGTACCGGCTATGGACTGCAAATGACTAACGCCATATACACTCAACTGACCTTTCAACTTATCGATAATAAATACTGAATCAGGTCGAATCAACGCACGAACACCTTCAACACCTGCCTTGTTCACAGATGCCCACATCACACTATCCTTACGACAACGGGTATTTAAATTAAATTGAAGGGCACCATTTTCATCCGTGAATTCAACTTTACTTCTATAATTAAAATAGACGTAATCTATTTGGTGAACAAATGGATCTAATTTAACTTTTGGTCTTGCTACAACCGGTTTGGAGGCCGCTTCCTTCTTCTTACATCCGGTATTTCCGAAAAACAAGATGATCGCGAAGCCTATCCAAAGAAACTTATTCATACAACTTCTTATCCGCTATTTTCTTCTCTATAAATTCAGAGGCATCACCTGCCTTTTGAGCTTTTTTCCAGTAATCTAGAGCTCCCTCTTTATCCCCCAATTGGAATAATATATCTCCGTAATGTTCTAGTATGGTACCGTTATCAGCGGTTGCCATAAATTTCTCTAGCTGAGCTTTAGCACCTTTGTAATCTTTCAATTGATATAACACCCAAGCATAAGTATCAATGTAGGTTAGCTCGCCCGGGTTTCTATCCACCACTCGTTGTGACATTTCTTTAGCTACATCTAATTTTTCTTTGCGAAGTGATAAATAGTAACTATAGTTATTTAATGCTTGAACATTATAGCGATCCATCTTTAACACTTCTTCAAATGCCGCATCTGAATTCTGATATTGTTTCAGTTCGTTGTAACCATCTCCCATTAACAACAAAGCATTTATTTTCACTTCGGTATTAGAGCCTGCTAAGTTTTTAGTCTCCTTTAAGGATTCTACTGCTTTAGCATAATTCTTTTGAAAATAATAACCCACTCCTCTGAAATACCAAATACTCGCTTGATTAGGAAATATTTCTACTGCTTTATCCCCATGATTTGTTAAACTGTCATATTTCTGAAATTCGTAATCCAAAGACATCACTTGAATCCATACATTGAAATTTTCAGGGAAATAATTAGTTGCTTTAATATATTGTTTCCAAGCCTCTTCTTTCTTACCATTAATAAACAATGCATCGCCGTAAATGAGCGTTGCTGTTCCGTCCGACGGATTATTTTTATAATATGTTTCAGACAGTTTTAAGGCTTGCGATTTTTCCTCTTCCGTTTTAGCATTCACTAAAACATTCTTCATCGCTTCTTGTTTTATTTCAGGATCAGCAGAAGAATTCAATATCCATTCAAGTTCCTTGGTAGCATTAGGCTTGTCATTTTGATAGCTATAAAAATTATAACGCGTCACATGTGCTTGCACATTTTCAGGGTCTTTCTTCAAAACAGATTCAAGTATTGCAAAAGCCTCTTGTTTTTTATCCGATATATATAAGAGTTCTGCTTGAGCTACCTGGTACTCTAAATTATTTGGATAAGCTTTGATAAGAGCGTTGCCTTCTTTAATGGCTTCGTCTGTCTTACCCATCGCCTGCCAAATCTGTTGTTTCTGACGAGTTAATTCTAACGACTTTCCGTAAATTTCTTCGATCTTATTAAAAGTAGAGATAGCTCCCATGTAATCTTTAGAGTCTAGCTGTACTTGAGCTAAGTCAAAGTAAAAACGTTCTCCACCTCTTACTTCCGTTACTAACTTTTTATATGTTTTAATTGCTTCAGGATAATTTTTCTGTGCTTCATATATTTTAGCCTGAACCAAATAGTATTCTCTGTTTTTAGGATCTGCTTTTAGCGCTTTTTGAATATGAGTTAATGCCTTGGAGTAATTCCCTCCAAAGAAATTTGTTTTAGCCAACATGTAGTTCAATCCATCCGAAGAAGGATTAATGGTATAGGCTTTATCAAAATAGGCTTGTGCACTTTTAACATTGTTGAGAGACATATATTTCATTCCCTCTACAAAATAAAATTCAGCCATCGCTTTTTGTTGATCTGAAAGTGAGGCTGAGTTAGCTGAAGTCGTTGTAGTTGTTGACTTCGTTTTTTTCTTTTTTACTTTCTGTGCAGATACCGGCATCAATGAAACCGGTATCCAACACATAAGTAGAATGAGTAGTTTTATATTTTGCATTTTTTATGCGATAACATTGTAATCACCAACACTTAAGTCAGCAGCTTTACCTTTGTATTGTGCATGATTACCAAACATAGAGTTAGTAATGTTGGCATTTTTAATCACTGCACTTTCTTGTACAATGGAACGACTAATAACTGAGTCTGTCACTTTAGTTGAATTGCCAATAGAAACGTGGGGACCAATAACTGCATTAGTAATCTCAACGTTTTCACCGATATAAACCGGTTCTATAATGACAGCATTTGTCAACTTAGCTGAAACTGCTACTAATTTTTGTCCTTTAAGATACTCTAAGTAACGAGCGTTAGTGTCAACGGTAGAATCTTTGTTACCACAGTCTAACCATTCAGTTACTTTACCGGGAATGAACTTCACTCCTTTGTTTTTCATATTTTCTAAAGCAGAGGTTAATTGGAATTCGCCTTTGTCTTTAATATCATTATCTAAAATGTATTGTAATTCTTTGCGAAGGTTGGCACCATCTTTAAAGTAGTAGATACCGATGATAGCTAAATCAGAAACGAAGTGTTCCGGCTTTTCAACAAAATCAGTGATTTCGTTTTTAGCATCTAATTTTACTACACCAAACGGACGAGGGTCTTCTACTTTTTGCACCCAGATAATTCCTTCTTTAGATGTATCTAACGTAAAGTCTGCTTTGAATAGTGTGTCAGCAAATGCAACCACTACATTTCCGCTTAATGATTCTTTAGCACATAAGATAGCGTGAGCTGTACCTAATGCTTCTGTTTGATAATAGATAGAACCTTTAGCTCCTACAGACTCAGCAACTTTAATTAATTTTTGTTCAACTTCTTTTCCAAAATCACCAATGATAAAGGCTACTTCTTCTACTTTCTCACCGCAAACTTTAACGATATCTTCCACCAAGCGATGTACAATAGGTTTTCCGGCGATAGGTACTAAAGGTTTTGGAACTGTTAACGTGTGCGGGCGCATACGCTTACCCATACCGGCCATAGGGATAATAATTTTCATAATGAAGAAATTTCGATTTTTATCGTTGATTGTTTATTAAAACGGTATTTATACTCCGGTACTGCCAAAGCCTGCAGTAGCTCTTTCTGTGCGACTAAGCTCTTCCACTTCCATGAATTCTACTTGCTCATATTTTGCAATAATCATTTGAGCAATTCGGTCTCCAGATTCAATGGTAAATGGATGATCGGATAAATTGATTAGTAAAACTTTTATTTCCCCCCTGTAATCAGGGTCGATAGTCCCCGGACTATTTAAAACAGTAACACCACTTTTCATAGCCAAACCACTTCTAGGTCTTATTTGAGCTTCAAAACCAATAGGCAACTCTAAATACAAACCTGTAGTGATTAGTTGTCGCTGTCCCGGCTGCAAAACGACAGGTGATTCTACAAATGCGGCTAAATCTAAACCGGCTGCTGCAACAGATTGATATTGTGGTAATGGATTATTCGATTTATTGACAATCTTAATATTTACTACACTCATGTTTATTTAATATCAAACTACTTATGAATCAATACAATTAGGACAGAATGCCCTCCTATCCAAATGTACAAAATTATTTTGCTTTTGCCGAATTACTTTTCCTTTCCTGTAAATACATGAAGGTCAACCATAAAAAGGCTATAAGATTAGCGTAATAGACGGCTCCGGGGATTTCATTTTGTCTCATCCACCAATACACAGCCACTATAACTCCTGATACGAAAATCCAAAAACAGAGTTGTACCACTCGATAAGGTACCGGAAAATATTTTTGCCCCAAATAATAACTTATGATGACCATACTAGCATAACATGCAAAGGTCACCCAAGCAGCCCCTATGTAACCAAAGAACGGAATGCAAAGTAAATTCCCAACAATCGTAATAACCGCCCCAATAATACTTATACGTGATCCCCAAATCGTTTTATCCGTTAGTTTGTACCAAATGGATTGTTGATAGTAAATACCTAATAATAAATTAGCCATCAGTAAAATAGGAACAACCGACAAACCTGACCAATAGGCCTCGTTTCTTAAAAACTCTTTAAACAAATCGATATTGATACTAACACCTAAAAAAATGGCTAAACAGATAATCGTAAATACACTTAATACTTTAGCAAACAACTCAGGTGAATCCTTTTCTGCTGCTCGATTAAAAAAGAAAGGCTCAGCGGCAAATCTAAACGACTGTACTGTCAATGTCATAAACATAGATAATTTATAACATGCTCCATACACTCCTAAAGCATATATAGATGTTTGTCCAAAATAAAAATTATCCGGAAGCAATTTCTTTAACAATAGCCTATCTAACATTTCATTTACCATACCTGCAAATCCCATAATCATTAGAGGCCAAGCGTACTTCCATAATGTAGGAATCAGTAATCGGTCTAATGTCCAACGATAATGATGTAATGCGGAAATTAAAAACGGTGCTTGCAAAGCATTCGAAATTAAATTAGATAAGAAGATATAATACACTTGATCTTCTTTTCGATACCAGGACAGAACCCATTCTTTCAATGTGGAAGCTTCAGCGCCTTCCAGCCATTCAGGAATATAGGCTACTAATAGAATATTTAAGAAAACGTTAAATAGAATTGCACCTAATTTTACGCCGGCAAACCAGCCTGCTTTATTTTCTTTTCTCCATCGAGCAAAAGGAATTGCTAATAACGCATCCGTAGCAAGAATAACTATGAACAGATATAAATAATCTTTGCTTGAAGTGTATTCCGTGAAATGGGCGATTGGGTTGATAAATACGACCAGCACTGCGACTAAGAATACAGTACTTATAATAATTTGAGTAAAGATATGATTGAAGATATATTCTTCGGTGTGTTCAGGCTTTGAAGAATAGCGGAAATAGGTTGTTTCCATCCCATATAAAAACAGAATATTAAAAAAGGCTGCGTAAGCGTACAAATCTGTTACTACACCATAAGCATCCGGCAATAATAATGCAGTATAAAAAGGTACTAACAAAAAGTTAATAGCCCTTCCCAACATACTACTAATGCCATACATGGCAGTTTGCCCAAGTAATTGCTTGATTACTGACATTTTATTCTCCTTTGAAAGAAGGCTTTCTCTTTTCCATGAATGCCGCCGTGCCCTCTTTGAAATCTTTTGTACCGGCACACAACCCGAAACTTTTTGCTTCTTCCAAGTAGGCATTGCCTCCGCTAAGTTCAGCGTGCATAACAGTACGTATACATTCTCTTATGGAAATGGGTGCTTGACGTGTTATTTGTTGACACCATTGAATGGCTGTTTCTAACACTTTATCAGGACTAACTACTACATTAAACACGCCCCATTGCAATGCTACATCTGCCGTAATACGTTGAGCGGTCAACATTAATTGAAGTGCTCTACCTTTACCCACTAATGCAGTTAATCGTTGAGTACCTCCATAACCCGGTAGCAAACCAAGTGTTGATTCAGGCAATCCTACTTGAGCATTATCACCTGCTATTCTCAAATGTGCAGCTAACGCTAATTCAAATCCACCACCTAGGGCATATCCAATAACAGCAGCAATGACCGGCTTTTCACACTGTGCTATTTTTAGCATAGTCAATTGACCTTTTTGAGACAATTGCTGAGCCTGTTCCGAACTTAAATCTTTAAACTCTGCAATATCAGCCCCGGCTGCGAATGCTTTATCACCGCTTCCTGTAATAATTACAGAAGTCACTTCTTTCGATGGAACTATAAACTCAAACACATCATCCAACTCTGTAAGTAAAGTTTGATTCAATGCATTTAATTTATCCGGACGATTTAATGTAATAATTAGAACACCCTCTTGAAGCTGAGTGAGTAAAAAGGAATAGTTAGGTAGCGTCATTGTTTTTGACTTGCTTTAAATAATTTTTGTTTCTCCTCTCTACTCAAACTTTCGTAACCGGAGCGGGAGATTTTATCTAAAATTTTATCTATTTCATCCTGATTAGGGAATCCATCTAATTCAATATTATTGGTACTTCTATAGGACATTTTAATTTTCTTTTTGGAAAACAAACGATCAAAGAAATCAAGTATAGAGATTAAAGGTCGACCCAAGTCAGTACCACTTCGCAAGGATTTAATGTAAATGAATCCCATCAAAGCTCCGCCTAAGTGAGCTAAATTCCCTCCAGGATTTTCTTGCGCTGTACCTAAAAGCGAAATGAAAATATAAAAGATGGCTATATAAATAATCTTCACCGGGCCTAAGAAAAGTAGGTGGAATCGATATTCAGGAATCAAAGTAGCTGCAGCAGCAATTACGGCAAATAATCCTCCGCTAGATCCTACTAAAATAGCATGTTGAGTATTATTGAATGGAGGTACGAAAGTATAAAACACTAAAAAGGTCAAACCTCCAAAAATGGACCCATACATAAATATGGATGTAAGTCGGCGACTATTAATATATTCTTGAATCAATCCTCCAAACCAATACATCCCAAGCATGTTGAATAAGATATGAAGAGGTGTAGGTATTTGATGAGAGAAGGCATAAGTTATAATGGACCAAGGCTGATATAGCAAATCTTGAAAATTACCGGGTAAAGCTTGTCTCAGATAAATCCAGTCAAAAACCGTACTGGAAGTAAATTTAGACACTAACCACAAAATACAATCCACTAGGTAGATACATACATTGATTAAAATGATTTTAACCAAGGCATTATCCTGTTTTTGAAATTGTTCGGTTATGTCTTGACGTATACTCATACCTTAACTTAATAACCTTTAATAAAAAGAGTTACGTTGTCTTTTCCAATAAGTTACTAAAATTATGGCGAATAACATACCGGAAAGATGTGCAAAATGTGCCACATTATCATCCGGACGATCTTGAATGAGTCTATAAAGCTCATATAAACCATATCCGGTCACTAAATATTTTGCCTTGATAGGCACCGGAATAAACATCATATATAATTCGGTATTAGGGAATAACAAGGCAAAAGTGGTTAATAAACCAAATAACGCTCCCGATGCGCCTACCATTCCAATTCCGGCAGAGGTAGTAAATGATTCTTTGATAGAACGAATAGATTCTGATATCATAGCCGTATTATTAGGCTGATGAGCAAATCGTTCAAAGAACATTAAGTTATTTTGATAGGTGTATTTGTCGTGTTTTTCAAAATAATCGGCCAATGCATCCGGGGTAGGATGATTAATGTATGCCACCATTTCATTATACATATTATGAAGTTCCCACGCTCCAACTAACCAGTATAAAATACCTGCACCAATACCGGACACAAAGTACATGATTAAGAATTTCTTTGTACCTAAAAATCTTTCTAATAAAGGCCCAAATACCACTACCCCGAACATGTTCCCCAATATGTGCATGAAACTACCGTGCATGAACATATAAGTCACAAACTGTGTAGGGAAAAACTCTCCTGAATAGTAGCTATGAAGTACTAAAAAATCAGTAGGTATGGCGTGAAATAATAGAGTAACTAAGAATAAAGCTATATTCACTAATAGTAGTTTTTGAACTACCGGGGTAAGTTGATTCATAGTAATTAATTATTGAAACATTTGAGCTATACGCTGCATATCCAGCAAAATAACTGTTTGATTTCCGTCCGGGGCAAAGTTAGGAGTTTTACACGCAAATAATTGATCAATTAGAGAATTCATTTCTATGACAGTCAATTTTGCTCCTGATTTTATGGCAGAACGTTTGGCTAATGAACGAGCTAAGTTTTCTTTTTGAGTTAATTTTAATTGATCTCTGTTTTCCTTAAACTGAGTTATAAGTCCTTCAAATAAATCTTTCTCTTTACCGGATGTACTATCCGCCGGCACCCCATTAATCACCAACGTATCATTGCTGAAAGTATTCAAAACGAACCCTAACTTCTTTAAGTCCTCTTCCATTTCTTTAACCAATTGAAAATCGACCGGGCTCATTTGAATGGTTTGAGGGAATAAAAACTGCTGTGATATGCCTAATTTATTGGTTAATTGAGCTTCATATTTTTCGAATAAAATACGCTCATGAGCGGCTTGTTGATCAACCAATAATACGCCTGACTTTACATGAGTAATAATATATCGTTGATGAAGTTGGAACGTAGATTGGTTTTCTTGAAACAAATCATCCTTTGATAATGCTGCCGGAGTGTTAATCTTACTGGACAAACGAATACCTTCCGGGAATACTTCCCCTTGAGAAATTGAAGATTGGTCATTGTTAGGCTCATCCAATTGCTTCATTAATTCAGCCCAATTAGCACCACCCTCAGATTTAGAGAACGTATTGGACCAAGATGAACTTCCTGAAGAGGCTGTTGGAGTAGGTTTATTTGACCCATACATTTGTGTAAATGCGGACACATTCACATCAAAATCAAAATCCAATGACGGGACAATGTTATGAGTACCTAAAGACTTTTTGACACATGCTTTGATGATAGCATAAATCGTTTTTTCATCTTCGAATTTAATTTCGGTTTTCGTTGGATGCACGTTCACATCTATCTTAGATGGATCTATTTCCAAATACAAAACATAAAAAGGAAAACTATCCGATGGTACTAATTCATCGTATGCATGCTGAATGGCATGATGTAAGTACCCGCTTTTTATAAATCGATTATTAACAAAGAAAAACTGATCCCCCTTAGATTTTTTAGCACTTTCAGGCTTTCCAATATATCCGTGAATATTCACTACATCTGTTTCTTCTCTACAAGGAATTTGTTGTTCCCTGTAGCTAGTCCCCAATAAACTCACCACACGTTTGCTAATCGATTCTTCCGGAAGTTGGAATAATTCCAAATCGTTATGATATAATGAAAATGCGATCGAAGGATAGGCTAAAGCCACTCGAATAAACTCATCCATAATGTGGCGCATTTCCACGGGATTGGACTTTAAGAAATTTCGTCGAGCAGGGATATTATAAAATAGATTTTTAACACTAATGCTAGTACCTACTGAAGTGGCTACAGTAGTATGCTCTAGAACAGAGGAACCTTCAATACGAACATAAGTGCCAATCTCATTGTCTTTTGTTCTTGTTTTCAATTCCACTTGTGCTACCGAAGCGATGGAAGCCATGGCTTCTCCTCTAAAACCAAACGTAGCCAAGGCGAACAAATCATCTGCTTTAGCAATTTTAGATGTAGCATGTCTCTCAAAACAAACACGCGCATCCGTTTCACTCATGCCTTTACCGTTGTCGATTACCTGTATCAACTGCTTGCCAGCATCTTTGACAATCAACTTCACTTCCGTAGCACCTGCATCTACAGAATTCTCCATTAGTTCTTTCACTACAGAAGCAGGTCTTTGTACTACTTCTCCTGCAGCTATTTGATTAGCAATATTATCCGGCAATAAACGTATGATATCCGACATGTTTCCCCTCTTAAACGTTCCTGTTTAACGTATACTGTTTGTTATTTATCTGAATTGAATTTAAAGTTACCTTTGAATCGTCTAATCCTGCGCACAGGTTATCCACTATTGTATTTTTTATATGTGAATAACATTTTTTCGTGTTAACTTCGTTCTTACGTTATAATATCAAAAAATTCATACTGAATTCGAATACGACACGTTGACGAACAAAGTATTAGAAAATTACCGAATGAAAAAATTCTTATATATTCTTATTCCACTCAGTATCATCTTAATTTCCGGAATAGGAGAACATATAGTCCCTTTTGCCAATAAAGAAAGTGAAAAATGGGCCGATAGTATCTTGGCTCAAATGTCGGATGACGAAATCATAGGTCAATTATTTATGGTGGCGGCTTATTCAGGCAAAGGTGCGGTTCATGAAGAAGAAATCAACAGATTAGTCCGTGATCAAAAAATTGGAGGCTTAATATTTTTTCAAGGCGGTCCGGTGCGTCAAGCAACGCTAACCAACAAATATCAAAAGTTAAGTAAGACACCTCTCTTTATTGCGATGGACGCAGAGTGGGGTTTAGCTATGAGATTAGATAGCGTAGAGTCATTCCCAAAACAAATGACACTAGGGGCTATTCAAAATGATACACTTGTTTATCAAATGGGAAGAATGGTAGCGCTGCAATGTAAACGCATGGGCGTGCATATCAACTTTGCACCGGTGGTAGACATCAATAGCAATCCGGCAAACCCTGTTATTGGAATTCGTTCTTTTGGAGAAGACAAGGAGTTAGTAGCCCGAAAAGGCGTAGCTTACATGAAAGGCATGCAGGATTTAAATATCTTAACTACAGGCAAGCACTTTCCGGGTCATGGAAATACTGAATCAGATTCTCACATTACTTTACCGGTAGTTAATCAAACCAAGTCCAGTATTGAAACAACGGAGATGTATCCGTTCAAAGAATTAATCAATCAAGGATTAACCGGTATGATGGTAGCTCACCTTCACATACCCGCATATGACAACACTCCTAACAAAGCAGCTTCATTATCTAAGACTATTGTAACTGATGTATTGAAAAAAGACTTAGGCTTTAACGGACTAATATTTACAGACGCCCTAAACATGAAAGGCGTGAGTAGTTATTACAAACCAGGAGAAGTAGATGTGAAAGCCTTACTAGCCGGTAATGATGTGTTATTATTTGCTGAAAACGTTCCTTTAGCAATTAAGAAAATACAAAAAGCTATTAATGATAAAGATATTAGTCGTGATGAAATAGTAGCACGTGCCAAGAAAATTTTAATGGCTAAATACTGGTGCGGGCTTAATAAGCCCCAAGAAATATCATTAGAAAACCTACACCAAGACTTAAATAACTCCTACCAGAAAGCATTCATTCAAAACTTATACAATAAGTCTGCTACCGTTGTAAAAAATGACGGCAATTTATTTCCTTTTGAATTTATAGACTTTAAAAAAATAACAGCTATTAGTGTTGGGTCAAGTGAAGGTAGTGCGGAATGGTATAAACAATTAGAGAAATATAAAAACATTGAATACACAGCCCTGTCCAAGACGATTAGCGACTCCGTTATCACACAGGTAGTCAAACAATGTGTCAACTCCGATGTTGTAGTTGTAGGCATACACCAAGTAAACTCTTATGCTATTAAAACTTTTGGAATAAGTGAGAGCAGTAAAAAACTTATTGCTGCTTTAAAAACAGCTAATAAAAAAGTGATAGTTTGTTTATTCGGAACTCCTTATGCTATCAAATATTTTCCGGGTGCCGATGCTATTCTTTGTTTGTATGAAGACAATGCATTCACCGGGCGCACAGCCGGACAAATCCTATTTGGCGGTTTACCTTACAATGGTAAATTGCCGGTAAGTGTATCTACTATCAAAAACAAAACAGGACTAGAATCTACCCTTGCTCAGAAGATGCAATATGGATTCCCGGAGCAGGTTCGTATGGACAGTAAAACCCTGCAAAAGATAGATACCATTGCATTAAGAGCCATCAAAGAAGGTACGATGCCCGGATGTCAAGTAGTGGTTATTAAAGACGGTATGATGATTTATCAAAAGAATTTTGGTTATCATTCCTACGACAAAAAATTCCCCGTGACCGATGAGTCTTTATACGACATCGCTTCTATTTCTAAAGTAGCAGGAACGTTACAAGCAGCGATGTTTTTGTATGACCGAGGATTATTAGATGTAAGCAAAAAAGCTTCCTTTTATCTTCCTGAATTGATTGGTACTAATAAAGAAGATTTATATCTCGATGACATTTTAACCCATCAAGCCGGCCTTCAAGCCTTTTTACCGCATTGGAAGCGTACGGTTGACACTTCGTTCATGCCAAGTTATTATAGAACTGTTCGTAGCGACAGTTTCCCCAATATGGTTGCACCCAACCTATTCAGTTGTGTGGGCATGGAAGATTCACTATGGAAATGGACGGTAGAATCATCTTTACTTGCTCGTCCGAAGAAAGGAAGAAAAATTTTACCCTACCACTATGTGTATAGTGATTTAGCATTTTATATATTAAAACGTATCGTTGAAAGACAACTGGATATGCCTATGGAAGATTTCTTAAAGGATAATATCTATGATCCTTTATGTTTAGATGATTTGATGTACACTCCACTAGACCAAGGAATCGACACGCAACGCATTACACCTACTGAATTAGATAAATATTTTAGAAAGTGTTTGGTACAAGGTACAGTGCACGATCCCGGAGCGGCAATGATTGGCGGTGTAGGTGGACACGCAGGCCTTTTTGCCAATGCACATGATTTATCCTTATTGATGTATATGAACTTACAACAGGGATATTATGGCGATTATCGATTCCTTACTCCTCCAACATTAAAAAAATTCATTACCCCTCCTTTTACAACTAACAGAAGAGGCTTAGGCTGGGATAAACCGGAACCTAAAAGTGGAGGTCCTTGCTCCTATTTAGCTTCAGATAATACCTTTGGCCATACAGGATTCACCGGCACTTGTGCGTGGGTAGATCCGGATTTACAATTAGTTTATGTCTTCCTCTCTAACCGTGTTAATCCTGACGCGTCCAACAACCGATTAATTCGTGATGGAATACGTACTCAAATACAAACGACAATTTATCGATCCATACTGAATTATAGAGAACAATAAACCTTTATAGCCAAGCAAACTATTTTCGAGGAAACCTTGTTATGGAGAAGAAATCAAATAAAAAGATGCGTATCGGAATCGTATGTTACCCTACATTTGGGGGTAGTGGAGTGGTAGCCACAGAATTGGGAAAGGCTTTAGCAGCGAAAGGGCACCAAATTCACTTTATAACCTATTCACAACCACATCGTTTGGATTTTTTCAGTGAAAACATATTCTATCATGAGGTAACTATGAAGAGTTATCCTTTGTTTGAATCCTCTCCTTACGAGATCTTACTTGCCAGCAAAATGGTGGATGTAGTTCGCCATGAAAAGCTCGATTTATTACACGTACACTACGCTATCCCGCATGCTTCTGCTGCGTTTATGGCTAGAGAAATATTAAAAAGCCAAGGAATCTATATACCAATCGTTACTACATTACATGGTACAGATATTACTCTGGTCGGTAAAGATCCTTCCTTTGCACCGGTAGTTACCTTTTGCATCAATCAATCAGATGGAGTAACAGCCGTTTCGGAAGATTTAAAAAATGAGACACTTTCTACATTCGATATTTCGAATCAAATTGAAGTAATTCCCAACTTTATAGATTTAAGTCGCTTTAAAAAGCATAAAAAAGATCACTTCCGTAGAGCTATTTGTCCGCATAACGAAGTACTCTTAGTGCACACATCTAACTTCCGTAAGGTAAAGCGTGTGGAAGATGTCTTAGCCATCTTTGATATAGTACGCAGAAAAATTCCTGCTAAATTATTATTAGTAGGAGATGGACCTGAGAGACAAAAATTAGAAACAATTTGTAGAGAAATAAATGCTTGTGATGATGTACGCTTTTTAGGGAAATTAGACGCCGTAGAAGAAGTATTATCAGTAGCTGATGTATTCATTATGCCTTCTGAAAAGGAAAGTTTTGGGTTGGCAGCGTTAGAAGCTATGGCCTGTGAAGTTCCTGTTATTTCCACCAATGTAGGCGGACTTCCGGAAGTTAATATTCATGGAAAAACAGGCTTTTTGAGTGCTGTAGGAGATGTGGAAGAAATGGCTAAAAACACCCTATTCTTATTGCAAAAGGATCAATTGCCTATATTTAGAAAAAACGCTTTAGATCAAGCTAAAAATTTTGATGCGAAAGTTATTACACCTGAATATGAGGGATTTTATCGACAAATTCTGGATAAATGTCATTCTTTTGTTAAATAAAAGGTAGTATACTTGTCTTCTAAGGCGTACTGCTTTAATTTTGCATAAAATTTAATAAAATGGAACTGAAAGAGAACCAAATTAAACCTAAACACCAAGGTACCAAACAACTTTTTGACAACCCAATTTTAGAGAAGCTATCCAGAACGCATATCTCTGTACCTATTACAATTTTAACATTAATTGCAGCAGGTCTTTTATATGTAGCTTTTGTTTACACTGACTATGTTCAATTAAGTCCTATGTACGTTGTAGCTTTATTCTTTTCTGGCTTTATCCTTTTCACCTTAGTTGAATACATCGTTCACCGTTATGTGTTTCATATGAAACCTACGAATGACTTCAAAAAGAAGATTCAATATGCATTACATGGTGTTCACCATGAATTCCCGAAAGACAAAGATCGTTTAGCTATGCCTCCGTTAATGAGTATGGCTTTAGCAATCACATTGTTCTTCGTATTTAGAGCATTAATGGGGACTCAAGTATTCGGTTTCTTACCGGGCTTTATCATGGGATATTGTGCGTACATCTTTGTACACTTCATTATTCACGCTTATCAGCCTCCTAAAAACTTATTTAAACACTTATGGTTAAACCATGCGGTACATCACTATAAAGACACTACAAATGTATTTGGTGTTTCTTCTCCACTTTGGGATTATGTGTTTGGTACAATGAAGAAGTAATTAGTATTAAGTATTAAGTATTAAGTATTAAGTATTAAGTATTTAGTATTTAGTATTTAGTATTTAGTATTTAGTATTTAGATATAATAAAAAAAGCCTTCGAGATTTCTCGAAGGCTTTTTATTTGAAGGTGTTTTTATTAATTTCTATTCTCATAACAATAGATGATGCAGGGTCAAAAGGAATACAAACCACCTCTCTATTTTCCCATTCTATTCTCGCCGCTTGATAATAAAAGTAAGGATGTTGCTTATCCTTTAAATACAGTGTATCATTAAAGTATTTTTCTGTAAAATATTTCTTTATAAATCCTTCTTCCCCCAATAACTCAAACTCTTTTTCATGCTTCTCATAGTAGGTTTCATACAAAGGCGCCATTGCTTCTAACTCAACTAATGTAGAAGTTTTCCATTGTATAAATCTAAATGTTTTTAGCTGTTGCTCTAATTTCAAATTAAGCGAATCAGAAAAGCCGGACTCATAAGAATAATTACCAAACATACCCGGCGTCATTGTAGCTCCAGGAGTTGGCGGGAACTGCCACTCTCGTACTGGAATAGCCCATAATAACTGCCACGCACCTTTTTTAAAAGTATATATATAAGCATGATTCAAATTAGAGTAATCAGCGTGTTGTTTTACAACCAAGATTTCATCTTTCCCATCACAATTTAAATCACCACAATTTTCGACGTAATGAAATCCAAAATCGCTACCATTTAATTTAGCTTGAGTAAATGTTACTCCTAAATACGATTTTCTGTTGAAATAGCTATTAATGAAAATACTATTGCCATACTCATTATCAGAATTCGGATTTTGATAAAACTTAGGTTCTTCTTTTTGATATAAAGAATCCATGTAATGCTCTACCAAAGTATCTTGAACGTGGTCTCCATTAAAATCCCCATAGATCACAAAACGATAACCGAATACAGGAGTTGAATTGGTTAAAACATGATTTACTTTAAACCTTACCCCTTCTTCTGTTAAATGTCCTAGTGAGTCCTTAAAAAAGGAAAGGGAATCTACTTTCATTGTATCCACAATAGCAGTTGTCGAGTCTATATCTTTTTCAGGTTTCTCAATAGATGTAGATTGACAACCGATAAAAAACAACACTAAAAATATGTTCCAATATTGATTCATATAGATTAAAAATAATAAAGTTCCACCACATTGCTATGATGGAACTTTATATTATCGAATTAATATTTAATTCTTAGAAACGGAAACCGATACGTAAAGAAGCTTGAGCAGCAGGAGTTAATTGGAACTCACCACCGTTTTTGCCAACTTTAACTTCAGGAGCAGAAGTCCCCCCTGTTGTAGAGTTTTGAGTATACCCTTTGTAAGAGTAAGAAACAAAGCCGTAACCTAATTCCATACCCACATAAGCTTTCTCAGCGAAATAATAGTCAGCACCAACTACAGCTCTTAAACCTAGACCGAAACCAGCGTTGATATCGTTACCACCGTTACGACCACCGTTGTTCCATCCTTTGATTTCATAGCTATTGTCATCAGCTTGGGCGCCTGCTAAGTTGATTTTTTCACCTTTAGCAGAAGCACCTAAAAAGTTTAATAAGATATCACCACCCACATAAGTAGATAATCTGTCTGTTCCTGTTAAGTGTTTCTCAATACCTAGATTTAGTGCAAACAATGAAGACTTAAATGTTTCTTTAAAATCAATCGCTCCAGAAGCTGTAGATGTTTGTTTGTTTGTCTCACTAAACATAGAGTAGTTGAAACCAACTCTTACAGCCATTTGGTCTTGTAAGAAATAACGAAAACGCATTAAACCATTATTCCCGAAATTATTTTGGAAACCACCAAATGGTGCGTCTTGAAAACCTGTTCCAAATAATGACAATCCTAACTCTGTCGTTACGTTACCTGCTACCGGCTTGTAATCTTGTGCGAACACGCCAAATGATGCTGCCAGCATAGATGCTGCTAGTACTAATTTTTTCATGTTTTTTAAAGTTTTGTTAAAAATAACGGTTAAACAATATGCTAATTTTGCTAATCGAATTAATATTTCAAAACTTTTAATACAAAATTTACCTAAAGTTAAAAATGTGAAACCTTATAAAAAAATAACCGTATTAGCTCTTTACCTCTATTAATTTTTGAATCTCTATCATTTCATCTCGATACTTTGCAGCCTCCACAAAATCTAAATCCTTAGCTGCTTTTTCCATTTGTCGCTTCACTTTATCCAACTGTTTTTTCAGTTCATCTTGTGACAACATTTTAAACACCGGATCTGCTACTTGTAAATGCTCTAATTCGGGCTCTGCATATTGTTTTGCTGTGCGTGATGCGTCAGCTACTTTAGTTTGACCTAATATTTCTTCTTTCGATTTACGAACTGTGGTAGGAGTAATTCCATGTTTCGTATTATACTCTTGCTGTATACTTCTTCTTCTATTGGTTTCGTCAATAGCTTCACGCATGGATGGCGTTATTTTATCTGCATACATTAACACTTTACCATTACTATTTCTAGCTGCTCTACCAATCGTTTGAACTAAGGAACGCACATTTCTTAAAAAGCCTTCTTTATCAGCATCCATAATGGCTACTAAAGAAACTTCAGGCAAGTCTAAACCTTCTCTTAATAAATTCACCCCAACTAAGACATCAAAAATTCCTAATCGCAACTCACGCAAAATCTCCACTCGGTCAAGTGTTTTTACTTCCGAATGTATATAGCGTGTTTTTACTCCTATTCGATCTAAATAATGCGTTAATTCTTCCGCCATACGTTTCGTCAACGTAGTAATCAATACTCTATCCCCTTGTGCTATTCGATCTTGAATTTCATCCAACAAATCATCAATCTGATTGGCAGTTGGTCGCACTTCTATTTCAGGATCCAACAAACCTGTCGGACGAATAATTTGCTCCACTACACTACCTTCCGTTTGATTCAATTCATAATCACCGGGAGTAGCGCTCACATAGATAATTTGATTAATTAATGATTCAAATTCATTAAACGTCAACGGACGATTATCTAATGCAGATGGCAATCTAAATCCAAAGTCTACTAAATTCTCTTTTCTGGATCTATCACCTCCCCACATGGCTCTAATTTGCGGTAACGTTACGTGACTCTCATCTATCACTATTAAAAAATCATCCGGGAAATAATCAATCAAACAGAATGGTCGTTGACCAGGTTGTCTTTTATCAAAATAACGTGAGTAATTTTCAATCCCTGAACAGTATCCCAACTCTCGCATCATTTCAATATCAAATTCTGTTCGCTCTTGAATACGCTTCGCTTCCAATCTTCTTTTTTCCATTTCGAAGTATTGGACTTGCTTCATCATATCATCTTGAATTTCCCTAATCGATTGATTTAAGGTATCCTTACCGGTAACAAATAAGTTTGCAGGAAACAATGTAAAGGCCGACTGTTCACTAATACGTTTACCATTTGTAGGGTCGATGATAAAAATCTCTTCTACCTCGTCTCCCCACATGATGATTCGAAACGCATGATCAGCATACGCAGGAAAAACTTCAATCGTATCTCCATTAACTCGGAAAGTACCACGCTTAAATTCTCCAGTAGTTCGATTATAAAGAATCTCAACAAAAGAATACAGTAGTTGGTTTCTACTTATGGTTTGTCCTTTCTTGACAATGACGATGCTTTTCTGAAACTCCTCCGGATTTCCAATACCATAGATACACGAAACGGATGCTACTACTATAACGTCTCTCCTGCCCGACATCAAAGATGACGTAGCGGACAAACGAAGTTTTTCTATCTCTGCGTTAATAGATAAATCCTTTTCTATATACAATCCAGTAGTTGGAAGAAAAGCTTCAGGTTGATAATAATCGTAATAAGAAATAAAATACTCAACTAAGTTATTTGGAAAAAAATGTTTAAACTCTCCGTAAAGTTGAGCGGCTAGTGTTTTATTATGACTTAAAATTAAAGTTGGTTTATTTACTTCCTGAATTACATTCGCCACCGTAAAAGTTTTACCCGAACCGGTAACACCTAAAAGAATTTGACTCGGTTCACCCGCTTCAAGTCCCTTTACAAGCTTTTTAATAGCTTGCGGTTGGTCACCCGTTGGTCGGTATTGCGAATTAATTTGAAAGTCCATGAATATTCTTCAATTACTTTGCATTCCAAATCTCCCATGCCTTTTCTGCTTGTCCAATCAGCATAGGCAAACCATTCATTGCTTTGGCACCTTTATCCATCCCATTTTTCATAAAGAGCGTGACTTCCGGATTATAGATTAAATCATACAGATAGAAACTACCATCCATGTATTCATAAGGTATATTAGGACAAGCATCCACATTTGGATACATACCTAATGGAGAAGAATGTATTATTAGTTTATGATCTAACAAGGAAGTTTTAGTGATGTCTTCATAGGCAATTTTTCCATTGCCTGCCGTTCTAGACACATAAGTATATTTTACTCCAATATCTTCTAAAGCGCACTGAACAGCCTTAGCCGCACCGCCTGTACCTAATATGTAAGCTTTAGCAACTTGATGATTATCTAAAAATTTCAGCAAACTATTTTTAAACCCGGAGTAATCCGAATTGTATCCCTTCAAAGTTCCGTCCGGCATTTTCTTAATGACATTAACAGCGCCTATACGTTTAGCACTTTCATCTAAACTATGCAGAAAAGGTATTACTTTTTCTTTGTATGGGATAGTGACATTCAATCCTACTAACTCCGGATTGTCTTCCCATAGTTTAGGGAACATATCAATAGACTCGATAGGGTAATTATTATATTGAGCATCTACAATTCCTTCCTTCAAAAACTTTTCTGAGAAATACTTTTGAGAGAAAGAGTGAGACAGGGGAAATCCAATTAAACCAAATAATCGCATAAGGGTATTATGTATACTTGAAAATACAAAAGCCCTTCCGAATATGAAAGGGCTTTATCGAATGTTATCAAAAGGAATTGTTATTTCTTTCTATTCTTCCAATACTCAATAATTATTGGCAATACAGAGATGAATACAATTAGAATTAGAACTTTCTCTAAATTCTTTTTAATGATTTCAATTCCGCCTAAGAAGTAACCGGCAATTAACAAACCTACCACCCATAGCACAGCGCCTACAATGTTATACACGATAAACTTGCGATAGTTCATAGTGCTTATACCTGCTACAAACGGTGCGAACGTTCTCACAATAGGGACAAATCGAGCCATGATAATGGTTTGTGGGCCATGCTTTTCATAAAACTCTTGAGCCTTTGTCAAATGTTCTTGCTTCAAGAATCTGCTATTCATAGAGAAAGCTTTGGGACCAATAAATTTCCCAATATGATAGTTTACCGTATCTCCTAATATGGCTGCTGACAATAGAACAGTTAGTGTTATAGGGAAACTTAACAAGCCCAGTGCTACTAACATTCCAATAACGAAGATTAAAGAATCCCCGGGTAAGAATGGTGTTACTACCAAACCTGTTTCAGCAAATATGATCGCAAATAGCAACACATACACCCACGGACCTAACATGGTAATAAAGGTCTGTAGAGTTGCTTGTAAGTCTGTAAATAGACCTATAAACAGTTGAATGTATTCGGCCATTATAGCTTATTCAAAAAATGGTGAAACGTATCACTTCTAAGCCCTAAACGAACTGTTTCCAAAGGAATAATTTCATGAGGTGCAATGTTTCCTAAGTTCACATTAGCTCCGCACAACTTCACAAAGAATACTTGTTGTTCTTTCTGTGGAGCTTCCCAGATGATTTTTTCTACCGGAACTGAACTAATAATATCTTCTACTAAACCGGAACGAACTTCACCCGTTGAACGGAAAAGACCTACGTTACCTGATTCACGTGCTTCACCAATTACTTTCCAAGAACCTGCTTGAAGTTCCGCTTGCATTAATTTCACCCACTTGGATGGAGGAATGATTTTTTCTGCGTCTTTAGAACCTACTTCTGACAATACAGTTACTTGCTCTGCTAATGCAGAAATATAACGGCATTTTTCATCATGGTCTAATTCAATAGAACCGTCAGAAACTTCCGCATGTTGCAAGTTGTATTTGTCTAATAATCTTCTGTAATCATCAAATTGATTACGAATGATAAACGCCTCAAATAGAGTGCCTCCCAAATAACAAGGAATACCTGCTGAACGATATATCTCGATTTTTTCTTTTAGCTTGGATGTAACGTAGGAAGTAGCCCAACCTAATTTTACAATATCAATAAAATCTCCCCCGCGTTCGATTAAATCTTCTACTTCTCTGCAACTTAATCCTTTGTCCATCACCATAGTGAATCCGGACTCACGTGGTTTTTGGGTTCTTTCAGGAACCTTTGTAAGCGTAAAATTCTGATACATTATTCTTTATTTCTGTACTTATCGATTATCTGATAAAGCGCTTTCTGAGTTTCCAATCTTGGAAAAAATTCAAAAAGAACGGTGTGCTTATCGAAGTCCAAAGTTAATGCATTTTCTAAATAAATAAAGGCTTCTTTGTATTGTCCGGCAGTAATTAAGTAGGCTACTGCTCTGTAATACAAGTCTGCATTGGATGGCATCTCTTCGATTCCGGTCATTACCAGGTTGATAGCTTTCTCCGTGTCGCCCATTTCATAGTGAACAAATGACCAATTTTTCCAAATATCTACGTTATTTGGTTCTAAAATACATGCTTCTTCATAAGCTTCTAGGCAGGATATTACATTCCCTATTTTGTATTCGGCATTAGCAATAGCAAACCAATAATCAGAATTGGTATTATCCAATTTCAAGGCTCTTTTGTAGAAATGAATGGATTCGTAAGATTTATCTTGAGCTTCCAAACATTTTCCTATCCCAAAATAAGCTTCATGAAAAAAGGTATCCTGTTTGGTCGCTTTTTTATAATATTCAATTGCCTTGGTAAAATTGCCCAAACGCTCATGACAAAAAGCGATGTTATAGCACACATCTGCTCCTTTATCATCTAACGCTACTGTTTGTTCAAAGTAAGTTAATGCTTTTTCGTATTGATCCTGGTAAATGTAACATTCGCCAATATTGTAATATGCTGAAGAATAGTTTTCCTTAATCGCAATTACATATTCATAAGCATTAATAGCTTCATCAAGTTGTCCTATTTTAAAATAAGCAATACCTAAACAAAACCAAGCTAAATGAGAATACGGCTCATGATCTATCAATTGCTGATAGAACACGATGCTCTCTTCCATTCTACCCGTAGCTTCCAAGCTGTATGATAATTCAAATACAGCTTCCTCGTGATTGGGATTAAGTTTTATTGCTTCTTTAAAATGCTCAATCGACTGATCAAATTTGCCCCAATCCTGATAAACTATACCCATGTGAAAGTGTACTTCATCCGGCTCTTCTGAAATAGGCAAGATTTCTTCCAAATGCTGAATAGCACCTTCAAAATCGTCTTGTTGTGCCATGATATTTGCTCGAAGCAATTTCGCATCAATATCGTTGGGTTGGTATAATTGAGCTTTCTCTAGCCACTCCAATGCTTCATCATACTGTCCCATTTGAGACAGCACTTGCACTTTAAGCAGCATGATTTCAGTAGAGAAGGGATGCTGTTCCATAGCCACCTCGCATGCCTTGTGAGCTTTGCGTAACTTAGACAGATCCAGATAGAAATGTATAATGGATTCGTAAACGTGTACATCGAAAAAAGCAGGGGCTCCCGCTTTTATGCCTTCTTCAAATCTTCGGGCCAAATCACGATCTTCATTTTGACGCTTATTTTTTCTGGCCATAATCGTTCTTTTTATATGATACGAAGGTACTTATATTAAAGCTATAAAAAACCCGAAAAAAATATCCGGGATGCACGTTTTTTTTATAAACATGTATAAAAAAATGGACGGAATCTATCTAAAATCCTGTCGAGCCTTTAATATGTCTAATGTGTAGGAGATTGAGTCTTCTAAACGGTATTTAGGAAATGTAAGTAATTGCTTTATTTTATCCGAGTTGTATATATAATTACCGGAAGCTGTTTTAGCTGTTTCCTTAGTAATGGTGGGTTCTTTTTGCGTAAACCAACTTTTCACCGCTTCCACTCTCCAAGCCAATGCTTTCATCCAATTAGAAGCCTCCACGCTCGGTGCTTTAACTCCTGCTTTAACTGCTATTTGATTAAAAAAAGACTGATAACTTATCGTTCCTGCATTTAAAATATAGCGTTCTTGGGTGAAAAGTTTTTTAACTAAAACTTCTGCCACTGCATCTGCTACGTCACGCACATCAACATAATGCAAATTGCCTTTGGTGTAAAAAGTAGAACCTTTTAACACATAATCAAAAAGTCGAGTGCTTCCTGAATCCTTCTTGCCCGGGCCTAGTATGATGGATGGGTTTAAAATAATTCCTTGTATCCCCTCTTCAAAACCTCTAAACACTTCCAATTCTGCTTCATATTTGGTTTTGGCATAAAAAGAGTTATCCGATGATTCTTCCCAAAGCTGGGACTCTTTGATAATCTGGATTTGTTTATTTCTCCCTATGGCAGCGATAGAGCTTATGTGTACTAACACAGGTATCTGATGATACAACATCGCATCTATAAGATGTCTAGTCCCGTCAACATTTGTTTTCCATTGAACATCTCTCATAGATGGCCAAAAAGAAATAATAGCTGCACAATGTACTACGGCATCACAATTTGAAACCGCATCAGAAATCGTAATACTATCTGTAATATCACCTTCGAAAACTTCTACTTGACTTGGAAACTTATCTGTCTTTCTTCTTACTAAAACTCTTACTTGAAATCCAATTTCTAATAGTTTAGTCACCACATACCCGCCCACTAAACCATTTGCACCGGTTACTAAAACTCTCATAAGGTATTGTTCAATAAATTTATTGTTTGAAGTTTTTTGTAATACTTAGTATCCATAGTGCGTTGTAATGCATTGATGTGTTTGGCACCATGGCAATCAGTTCCAACAAAATGAATCCATGAGTTGTCAATCAGCTTCTCGGCTATTGCTTTTGCACCTTTTGAATAATACCCACTTAAAGAATTTAAATTAAGTTGAAACAAGGTGCCCATTTGTAAAATATTTTCATAGCCGGCAAAATTATCATACATATACGTATACCTTTCCGGATGCGCTAATACAGGCTGATATCCTTTGGACTTCATCAGAAAAATCGCTTGGTGTAATTGACTAGGTCTATTAATATAAGAAGTTTCAAATAAAACATAGTTAGATGCTCCTAAGGTCAACAAAGGTTCGTCGTTCTCTAGTTTTTGAATAAACCACTCATCTAAATAATATTCGGCTGCTGCTGATATTTCAAATGTAATGTGGCGATTCTTTAATTCACCCTGAACGAGATCTAATGCATTCTGAATGGTTTCCGGTGTGTTTTTAAAAAAATCTCCCATGATATGCGGAGTCGTAATCGCCTTTTTATAACCCAATGAAATAAAACTTTCAATTAAGCTAATTGAAGTTTCTATTGAATCGGAACCATCATCAATACCCGGAAGCAAATGACTATGCATGTCGCAGGTAACTATAGGCCCTTCTAAAGGTTTTTCTTTATTAAATATAGAACTGAACCAACTCATGCCTTCTTCCACTTATTCCACCACTTTCTTTCTACTTTTTCAGACTCACCTTCGTAGTAACCGTAACCGTAGCCATAGCCATAACCATAACCGTAGCCATAGCCCTTAGATAAAGGAACGGCGTTGGCTATAACTGAAAGATTTTTAAAATCTCCACGATCAATTGTTCTTTGAATTTCCACTCCTGCACTATAAGAAGAATAGTTAACACGAACAACATATAATGGGATATCTGTTTTGCGCATGATTAAAATACCATCCGTAACTAATCCTACCGGAGGAGTGTCAATAAAGATAACATCATACATCGATTTTAACTTTTCTAACACTTCGTCCATTGCCGGCAAAAGCACTAACTCTGAAGGATTAGGCGGGATTGTACCTGCACTAATGAAATCTAAATTAGAAATGGATGTTTTCTGTATACATTCATTCAATGTGTGTTTCTTGATTAGCAATGTACTCATCCCGTAGTCATTGTTAGCGTTGAAAGCTAAATGAACCTTCGGTTTGCGCATATCCATATCAATGACCACCACTTTTTTATTAGATAGTGCTAAGACACCTGCTAAGTTTACTGCGATGAATGTTTTTCCTTCACCACTTACAGTAGATGTAACAGATATAATCTTTTTATCCTTACCCGGAGTTAAAAACTCAATGTTAGTTCTAATAGAACGCAAGGACTCACTAATCACTGACTTTGGAGCTTTATCGACTAACAATTGAGAAAACAACATTTGTTCTTTAATATAAACCGGCACACCTCCAATGATGGAAACCGGCGAGATTCTTTCCAATTCTTTAATTGAAGTAATGGTATCCATAAAAATATAACGGGCCACAACTAAGCACATACACATTAAAATACCTACACCAAATGCGGCTGCATAAAAAATTCCTTTTTTAGGATAGATAGGAATTTCGTCAAATGCGGCTTCTTGTATAATGACATTACTGGAAGTAACCCCTGCTTTGATGATACTTTGCTCAACAAACCTCTCCATTAATAAAATGTAAAACTTATCGTAAAGATTATAATGTCTCTTCAATCTTGTCATTTCCGTTTCTTTGGAAGGCAAAGAAAGCAGATCACTTTCTAGAGAATACGTCTTCGTATTTAAATCATGTAGTTCATTGTATGCAACTTTCTTTTCTTGGCTAGTCAATTCTATTACTTCTTGCTTGGCTTTGTTAAGTGCGATTTCTTTGCTTTTAACAGCATACGTATTTTCACTTTGAGACATTATCAAACGCTCATATTCATTGTTGAGTTTGTTTAAATTTAGAATGGCTTGATTTAGTTGCTCATTTTTCAGGGCCGGCATTGAAGCTATCAAATCTTTCATATCAACATTTGATACGATGGAAGCCTCCAATTCATTAATCAAGTCAATTCTTCTTTTAACTTCTAGTTTTGACTTTTCAATATCTTCTAATTGTTTGTTATATCTACTATAATCCGTCTTTACATCCATCGTCTTAGAACGTTTCATGAATGTTTCAAAGTCGTTCTCCGCCTGTATTAAATCATCTTCCGTCTTATCTATACTCTCATTTAAAAAATCTAATGCCTGATTATAAGAACGAATCTTATACTGCACCGACTCTACTTGGTATAAAGAATCTACAGCCTTTACAATATCAAATGCTTTTTCAGGAGAGTTATCTTTGAATGAGATGGATATAGTATTGGATGTGATATTTAAAATATCTACTAATAGATTGGTTAAAATATATTTTTCAATGGTCTTGTCAGAATGCAACAATATGTAAAATTTGGAGCCTGTAGAATACAAATCTATTAAAGGGGTGGCGTTCAACTTAAATGAACCATCCGAAAATTTTACATACTCACCAAATTTTACTTTGTGAGATATGATTGAATCCCCGATTTCTTCCACCAAACAATCCTCGCCGCCTAACCATGTTACATTTATTTTTTTCTTATAAATGGATGGGGAATGTATAATCAGTGAATCTACTCGAAGTGGGGATTTCCGATACAACTCAGAGTCCATTATTTTACCATATGCATGATAGGATATTTTCAATGGCAATACAGATGCAAGCTTAGAAATTATGGCGGTTGATTTGATTATTTCAACTTCTCCCATTAAATATCCTGAAGGATTATAGTCATCAAAGTTTCCTGCGCTTTCAATACCTAATCTCTTAGTTTTGTTTTCCTCTTGGACTTTTATCACCATGGAGGATTGGTAAACCGGCTTGGTATACCTGATAATAATAAATGCAACAAAAAAACTAGCCGCCGTTATGATGAAAAAATACGGCCAACTAAGTTTAAGAATTTTTAAAAACTTATATAAATCAAAATCCTTTTGAGGACTGTTTGTCATAACTTATCTACTTATTATATGAATAAACAATAACTAATAAAGTTAATATACTGGTTGTTGCGGTAATCAATGGCATCACATCCATTAATGTTTCCCTAAACACTTTTCGAGTAGGCTCTACGTATATAATATCTCCCGGCACTACGTCGAGTTGAGCTTTTCTCATACCTTCAATTGTATTCAAATTAATTACTTGAACATCCGGATTATTTAAATCGCCACGGATTACTTTTATGTTCGTCGTATTAGCATCCAATTTGACATCGCCATACAAAGCCAGGACTTCTATCAAGTTCATGTTTTCGTATTCCAATGGAATGATTTTACCTCCACTTGGACCATAAACAACCACCCTTTTGCTGATGATTTTGATTCGTACAAAAGCTCCTTTATAGAATTGCTCATATTTAGAAGCTAAGATACTATCTGCTTGATATGCCGTTTTCCCTACTAAGTTTACCATGCCAATCATGGGTAAGTATACTAGACTATCGCTCTGAATAGTATATACAACCTCATCTTTGTGCATTGTTGCATTCGAATTAGGCATACTATTTACAGACGAAACTTCATAATTAGGATCTATGAGTTGCTCCCCATTATTCGTATAAACTTTGAAAGTAAATTTATCGAAAGGTTCTAACACGTAATTACGATCCGTTACGCCTCTTTGATTTTTTATCGAATCAACAACTACTGAGGAATCTGTTTGGAACAATTTATATCGATAAAAACCTCCACAAGAAGTCATTACCAAAGCAATAACGGAACTAAATAAAAATAGGAGATTTCTTTTCTTAAAAAGGTAATTCATGAATAATATCGCTTAAAACAGGTAGTATCTTATCTTTATCAGAGACCATTGGATTGGATGACCCCCATGGTAAATTCAATGTAGGGTCTGACCATAGGATTCCACCTTCAGACTCTTTATGGTATAAGTTAGTACATTTATACTGAACTTCCGCTTCTTCAAGGGTAATAAATCCATGGGCAAACCCCTCCGGAACGTACAATGATTGCATTGAAATCGCATCTAATTTAACGGCCTCCGACTGTAAATACGTTGGGGACGATTTTCGTAAGTCGACAATGACATCTAAAATACTACCTTTGATACATCTTACTAATTTCCCTTGTGCAAAAGGAGGCTTTTGGAAATGTAATCCTCGAAGAACGTTAGCGGCTGATTTTGAATGATTATCTTGAACAAATTCCATAGTTAGACCCGCCTTATGGTACTTTTCTTTGTTGTAAGACTCTAAAAAGAACCCTCTTTCATCCCCAAAAACTTGAGGTGTAATCAATATTAAATCTTTTAATTTCAGCTCTTTAAAGTCCATTATCTATTATTTCTGATGTTATCAATTAAACAAAAATAGTGATTGATGATGATATTATCTGCAAAAGTAGTCTCAATTAGCCTTCTACCTTGCTTCCCCATGTTAACTAATTCTTCTGACGAATAATCCAACATTTTACGCATCGCTACATAAAGATCATTCGCATTTTTAACCTCCACTAATAGCCCATTCTCGCCATCTATTACCACTTCTTTACAACCCGGCACATTGGTGGTAATGATAGGTTTGCCTGCCGATGCGGCTTCAAGTAGGACTTTTGAAGTGCCTTCTCTATAGGAGGGCAACACGACAACGTCCGCTTGATGGTACCAGTTTAACATATCATTTGTGTGGGCTACATATTCGATAGGACTTCCCTTCAGCCACTCCGCTATCGTCTTATTCGTAACACCAAACTTTTCCTGTTCCTCTGTGGCACCTATAAGTACAAATCTTACTTTGTTTTTAAATTCTGTACTTAACAGTTTTGCTGCTTCTTTGTATTCATTAATGCCTTTCTCCCATAACAAACGTGCCGGCATTAGGAAGGTGAATGTTTCGTTTTCTTTGACTTTGTCTATAACATAGTATTTTGTGGTATTCACCCCGGAGCCCGGAATAATCACACATTTCTCCGCTGAAACTAATCCGTTTATTACAAACTCCTTTTTATCACTTTCATTTTGAAATACTACATAATATGGGAATTGAAAAGCATATCGATAAAGTACTTTACCTACCTTTCCTACCCAATTATCTTGTAAGAAAACAGTCCCTAGTCCAGTGACATTATTAATAGATTTCACCTTTGCTTTGTGCGCAGCAATGGCTCCATAAATATTGGGTTTGATAGTATAATGTAACACCAAATCGATGGAATGATTTTGATAATAAGCTTTTAATTGCCTCATCGTTTTCCAATCTGTCCAAGGATTACTTCCTTTTGACTCCATGGATAGAGGCAAAAAAGTCACATTCCACTCTTTGATTTTAGGAGTGTAATCATCTTCCGGTGCTATTAAAAAAACTTGATATCCTTTTTCAATTAATGCGAAAACTAAATTCGATCTAAAATTGAACAAGTTCCAAGAAGTATTTGAGACAAGTGCTATGTTCACTTTTTCCGATTATATCCTTTAAATATAAGTTTATTACGGTGGAATTGAAAATTCTTCAAATAAGATGTAGCTTTGTACAAACTACTGAAAAATAAATGTATACTGGAATCCTTCACACACACACTACGGTGATACTATTGTTTTTACTGTTGTATACAGTAAAACTTTTCTTATTAGTTACTAATAAAACGGCAGCTTTAGATTCATTAAGAGCTAAAACCAAAGTAGCTGATATGATTTTGGGTACGCTAATTTTAGCTACAGGAATTTTCTTAGCAGTAAAATCTCCTTCTATCTCCACTGCTTATATCGTAAAATTTGTATTAGTATTATTATCTATTCCTATGGGCATCGTTGCACTTAAGAAATCCAATAAACCATTGGCTATATTAGTCTTTGTTATGTTTATCTATGTTTATGGAGTAGCAGAAACAAAAAGTTTAACTTTTACACAAGAAAAAATAACGGTTGATGCCGGGATTACCGATGAAGTCGAAAAAGGTAAAACTTTATATCAAACCCTTTGTGTGGCTTGTCATGGCACAGATGGAAAATTAGGATTAAATGGTGCTAAAGATTTAAGCACTACTAGCATGACCGAGGAAGAAATGACTCAAATAATCAAGAAAGGTAAAAATGGCATGACAGGATTTGGAGGTCAATTAAATGACGCGCAAATCAAGGCTATCATTACCTACGTAGCCACATTGAAAAATTAATGACAGCAACTCACAGTACCGATATTGTAATTGAAAAGGCCATATTAATTGGCCTTTCTCATTTTAAACAAACTGTTGCCAAAACGCAGGAGTATTTAGAAGAATTAGATTTCTTAGCCCGTACGGCAGGCATAGAAGTTATTCGTTCGTTTACTCAGAAATTGGACAGGCCGGACCCTAAGACTTTTATAGGAAAAGGCAAGTTAGAAGAGATTAAAAACTACTTGACTGATTCCGGTATTAAAGTAGCGATCTTTGACGATGACCTATCTCCTTCCCAGTTAAAAAACCTAGAGAAGGAACTTCAAATTAAAATTTACGATCGCAGTTTATTAATCTTAGATATTTTCTCCCTACGAGCAAAGACAGTACAGTCGCGCACGCAAGTGGAGCTCGCTCGATTACAATACTTATTGCCTCGACTTACACGTATGTGGACTCACTTAGAGCGCCAACGTGGGGGGACAGGAACTCGTGGTGGTGCCGGAGAGAAAGAGATTGAAACAGATAGACGTATTATTCGTGATCAAATCAGTTTCCTAAAAGAGAAGCTAAAGAAGATCGACAAACAAAGTGAAACGCAACGTAAATCTCGAGAAGGAATTGTGCGTGTAGCTTTAGTTGGATATACAAACGTAGGAAAATCTACTATCATGCGATTACTATCCAAGTCCGATGTGTTCGCAGAAAATAAATTATTTGCTACCGTTGATTCTACCGTACGAAAAGTAGTATTGGATGAAATTCCTTTTCTGTTAACAGATACCGTAGGGTTTATACGCAAGTTACCTCACTCTCTTATCGAGAGTTTTAAATCTACGCTAGATGAAGTACGTGAAGCGGATGTATTACTACATGTAGTAGATATTGCTCATGAATCTTACGAAGATCACATGCGTGTAGTGGAAGAAACCTTAGGAGAATTAAAATGTGCCGACAAGCATACGATTTTAATTTTTAATAAGATTGATGCTTATCGCAATAATTACGAAGAATCAGAGCGCCCTTCTTTGGAAGAAATCGAACAAATGTATTTAGGAAAAGACTCTAAACCTGCGTTATTTATTTCTGCCACGGAAAAAGAAAACGTTGAAAATCTACGTAATGTAATCGCTAAAGAAGTAGCTAAAGTACATTACAGAATATACCCTAATTATATACCAAAGTCCTAAAAAGTGACTCTTCGCACCTTGCCTGAAATTCAATAGACTTTAGGCGCGTGTAATATCTCGCTGATTTATTAGCAGTTACAAATTTAAACCTATTTGTATTAAAGAGGGATATTCGTAAATTTAGCTTTTGCTTTTAGTGTTATATATGACCGTAAAGAATATATTCTTCTGTTTCTTATTCTTGTTTACAAGTCTTGGCTGCTTTGCTCAGAATGCCTATTGGGGCGTTAGAGCCGGAATGAGCTTTAATAAAGTTGGTGGTATTGAATTAGATAATTCTATGTACACCGGTTTTAATGCAGGCCTGTTCGGGACGTTTATGATTAATGACCGATTCTCCTTTACGCATGAACTATCCTATGCTGTACGTGGATTCAACGGAGCACTATCAGATGGGCACAACTACGATTTCAATTTAAAATACATAGACATCCCTTGGATGTTAAACTTTCATATCAACCAAGCTGTTTATGTCCAAGCAGGCGTACAACCTTCTGTGTATGCATTCTTTAAACCCGCTCAATACGACACCATACCATATACTAAGTACAATGCAAATGCCTTTGATTTTAGCGGATTTGTAGGAGCTTCCATAATATTAAAAAACAACCTGTTATTTGGAGTTCGATTAAACCAGTCTATATCACAAACATTTAATATATCCACCTATGGTGGCAAACAACTTACGATGCATGCCTTTATAGGTTATGCCATTAACAGAAAAACTCGCGGCAAGCGATATAATTTCGGAAGCTCCGGTGGGGGTAGATAAAAACTTTAATAGTACTGAATCGTCCTGAAATAGGTTGACAGATTTTAAAATAGATCCCAGTTACAAAAGTAGCTGGGATTTTTCATTAATGAACCATTTCAGGTGTTTTCATTTTTAATGAAAGATGAGGTCTTATGGTATTGTATAATTTAACAGCTTCATAGACTAATATTTCAGCTTGTAGCATTGATTTTAATTTCTGACCTAACCCAAATTCTTCTTTTAAAGTCCTATTCATTCTCTCTGCTAAGGCGTTTTCATAAGGGTCTGAATCTTCGGTCATACTAATTCTAATATTGTTTTTGCTAGATAATGCTACGTACTCTTTACTGCAATATTGTAGACCTCGATCAGAGTGATGAATAAGTTGGAGTTGAGGATACTTTCGCTTTTTTAATCCCATCTCATACGCTTTTATCATTGCATCTGTATCCATTGAATTAGCTAAGGAATAGCCCATTATCTTTCGGCTAAAAGCATCTGTTACTAAATTTAAATAACAATTACCTTCATCTGTTTTTATATAAGTTATATCACTTACCCAAACCTGTTCCGGTCTTTCTATTTTTAATCCCTTTACAATATTTGGGTATTTTCTCATCCAATGCCTCGAGATAGTAGTTTGAATATATCTGCGCTGTGGTTTGATTAACATATCATGTTCTCTAAGCACAGCAAAAAACTTGTCTCGTCCGAGTTTTACACCGTCTCTTAGTAGTATTGGTTTTATCTGATGATACAGCTTTTTACCGCCAAGTCTAGGTAATAGCTTCCTTTGCTCTTCTGATATCACTTTTATTTTCTTGCTCTGTTCGGCTATTAATTGTTCTTGTTTTCTCTTTTTATAAAGATACTGACGGCTGTAGCCTAAAGTAGAAGCAATCTGTTTTACTGTGAAGAGTCTTTTTTTCGCTCCTGCTCTTTGGAAGCTTCTTGTGAGAGGGGCAAATACTTTTTTCGGATCTCTGTGCCAAACTGTTGATCGGCTATATCAATCGCTCGATTGAGAATCTCTTTCTCCTGCTCCAGACGCTTGAGCTTGCGTTCCAGATCTTTTATCTTTTTATCGGGGGTAGGTTTCTTTTTCATTTCAGTAGATTCTGACCAATCTAATCTACCATGTTTTCGTAACCAAACCAAAACCGTACTTCTGCCCTGGATACCATACTTAAACTGTGCTTCTTTATAGGTTAAAAGCCCTTTTTCTACTTCGTCTACTATTTGTAGCTTGAAGACTAAACTGTAATCTTTTTGAGTCCGCTTTACATAAACTCTTCTTCCTTTGTTTTCCATAAGTTTGACTTGTTTGTGTCAACTTATTTCAGGACGAGACATACTCCTGTACAAAAAAAGCGAAGATTATTAAATCTTCGCTTTTTTATTTAGAATCCCTGAATTAACAGTTATTACTGTTTAACAACTCGTACTGTCTGGATTCCCCCATTAGTTTTTAGTTGAACATAATATACCCCAGCAGGCCCCTCAATATCGATATTCATTACGCCTCCTTTATATTCCTTTTTAGAAAGATATCGACCTTGAACATCATATATTTCTACCAATCCTTCATTATCATCAATAAGTGATACTATAATAGATCCACTTGTTGGATTAGGATATACTAACAAATTAGCTTCTACCTCTTTATGAATCCCTGTACTTGCGATAGTCACTTCTTTACAAATAGATGAACTCACACAAGCACTTTTGCTTATTGTAACCGAATAGGATCCTGTAACTGACGCTACATAAGTGCTATTAGTAGCCCCTGCGATAACAGAATTTGAATTATTACAATCTCTCCATTCATATGCCAATCCACTTCCTATTCCGCTTGCTGTTAAAGTATTCCCAGACAAACTCAATTGAGCGCGAATTGGATTTTCCCATTTCAACACTGGAAAAACATAATTATTACAAACGCTCATCTTCCAAACATTGGTAAAGTCCCACCCTGTGAATGAGCTTTGATTGCTCATCTCGTCTGAATCTAGAGCACCTCCAACCCCACTATTAGAACTTGTAGAATCACTATTATAATAATTCGACGATGTAGTTCCGCTGAAATTATATGCAACTACTCCGAATAAAGATCCACTTCCAGGCTCAATAGCTCCTGTAAAATAACAATTTTCGACGGCACCACTATTAACACCAACAACCCCTCCAGCATATGAACCGTCCCCCCCAATTATATTACTTATTGAATAACATTTTCTAACAACACCCGATTGCGTCAAACTACCTGCAATGCCCCCGATAGAAGAATTTGCTCCTCCAGTTACTATTCCTGCGGTATAACACTCTTCGACTATTCCTCCTGAATTAGAACCTACTATACCTCCAACAGCAGAAGATTCGCCACAAGAAATATTACCTTTCATGAAGCACTTTTGAATTCGTCCACCTTCTAGAAACCCAACTAAACCTCCTACTTGTTTATACATATCCGTAGATAAAATTGAAACATTATCCAACAGTATATTTTTCAATTCAGAAGTAGCACTTACATATCCAAAAAGCCCAAAATAGGTAGAGGCTGAATTATTGGTTAATGTTAAACCAGTAATAATATAACCATCTCCATCATACACACCAGAGAACTTTGTAGGAGAATTATCACCAATAGGCTCAAAAACAGTAGCACTCGCCATGTCAATATCGGCGGTTTGCTTAAACACTAAACCCCAATCAGAAGAGGTAGAGCTCAATTGCAATAAATCTGCTGCTGAAGCTATTAAATAAGGAGTATTTGTTGTACCGTTTCCTCCTGAATAAGCATTCGTGTTAAAAACAATTGAAACACCAATTGAAAATAATAGTAAAAATCGACTCATGTAATTTTCGGTTTTAAGTTAAAGATAGAACAAAATTGAATACTGAAATATAACGCATAATATTAGTCTTTTCCATACCTCTCATCGAACGAAGATGCTAATTCATCGCAAAAAATATTATATGAAATAAAAAAACCTTTATTCATCTGTCCTAATGAATAAAGGTTTCGAATAATTTACTATAACAACGCCTTCTTTTTGAATGGCTATCATCGGATTAATGAATAAAGGTTTCGAATAATTTACTATAACAACTTACCTATTCTACCGTAACGCTCTTTGCTAAGTTTCTAGGCTGATCCACATTACATCCACGTAACACTGCAATATGATAAGATAGCAATTGCAAAGGAATCACAGACACCAAAGGAATCAACGACTCATGCGTAGGAGGAACTTCAATGACATACTCCGCCATTTTCTTGATATGATCATCACCTTCGGTTACTACAGCAATTACTCTACCTTTACGCGCTCTTACTTCTTGTATATTAGAAACGATTTTTTCGTAGGTATTATCTTGTGTAGCAATCACACATACCGGCATTTCATCATCAATCAATGCGATAGGACCATGCTTCATCTCAGCAGCAGGATACCCCTCTGCATGGATATAGGAAATCTCTTTCAACTTTAAAGCACCTTCTAATGCCACAGGGAAGTTGTAACCTCTACCAAGATATAAGAAGTTTTTAGCATCCTTAAATTGATCCGCAATTTGCATTACCAAGTCATTACTCTTTAACGCTTTTTCAACTTTAGCAGGGATATTTTCTAATTCAACCAGTAAACTATGGTAAGTACTATCTGTAATCGTACCTTTTTTATTCCCTACTAGTATAGCCATCATAGCTAACACTGTTACTTGTGCTGTAAATGCTTTGGTACTTGCCACACCAATCTCAGGACCAGCATGCAAATACGCCCCTTCATGAGAAGCACGGGCAATAGATGAACCTACCACATTACATACACCGAATATAATAGCGCCTTTAGATTTTGCTAATTCAATAGCCGCTAATGTATCTGCTGTTTCGCCGGACTGAGAAATAGCTATCACTACATCTCCTTCACGTATGATTGGATTTCTATATCTAAACTCTGACGCATATTCCACTTCAACAGGAATACGTGCTAAGTCCTCAAATAAATATTCTGCTACTAATCCTGCATGCCAAGAAGTACCACAAGCAACTATGATGATACGTTGAGCATTCACTAATTTATTCGCATACTGTCGTATCCCACCTAATTGTAAATGTCCATTCGCAGCAATCACTCTACCTCTCAAACAATCTGTAATTGATTTAGGTTGTTCAAAGATTTCTTTCAACATGAAATGAGAGAAACCACCTTTTTCAATTTGGTCTAACTCTAAATCTAATTTTTGAATATATGGAGTCTGCTTCGCAGCGTGAATATTAGTAATGGACAATTCACCTTTTTTAATCGTCGCAATTTCATGATCATTCAAATACACCACTTCACTAGTATATTCAATGATAGGAGTTGCATCAGAAGCTAAAAAGAACTCCTCTTTCCCAATCCCTATAACTAAAGGACTTCCCTTGCGAGCAGCGATTAACATATCCGGATCGTGCTTGCTTATGATAACAATAGCATAAGCACCTACCACCATGGATAATGCAATACGCACCGCTTCATCTAAAGAACAATCGTTGTTTTCTTTTACATCTTCAATCAAATGAATAAACACTTCCGAATCTGTTTCACTTAAGAATTCATGACCTCTGGCCTGTAGCTCTTTTTTAAGTGAAGCATAATTTTCTATGATACCATTATGAATGATAGCTAACTCTTTATTCGAACTATAATGCGGATGAGCGTTTACGTCATTAGGCTCCCCATGAGTAGCCCAACGTGTATGCCCTATTCCTATAGTACTACTTACTTGTAGTTTTTCTAAAACTTTTTCAAGCTCTGTTACCTTACCTTTTTTCTTATAAACATTTAAATCCCCATTCAGAAGTGCGATACCGGCACTATCATACCCACGATATTCCAAACGCTTTAACCCCTTTATGATGATTGGGCAAGCATCTCGATGACCTACATAGGCAACAATTCCACACATAATATTTATTGTTTTATAATCGTGTAATAAAGTTCCAGTCGCACCGGTTTAGGTGTTAATGTGGAAGCATAGGTGTAATTTACAAAATAACTATTGACATTAGGCACGAGTGCAATACCATTTGAAGTTATATCCCCGAAAATTAACTTTTGGATATAATCAGTAATATCTCCGGTATACATCCCTGTTGTTTTGTCGTAGTTCATGTAAGCCGCGTACCCGGTTCCTGTTTGAGAATAGTTGTTTATTTGTACTACAGCAGGAAGAGTCCCTCTAAAAGTTAACTCGTTTGTTGCAGACAATTCAGCTAAAACAAAACTAATAACCGGCGGATTATTAGGCATAGATGTGGTATCCGCATCCATTCTCAAATAAGCTTTATTAATTACAATTACTGAATCCGAACGGGGAGCCAAGCTAGGCAATGTTGGAAACTTTAATTTTATAAACGTTCCTGTACCTGCTTGAGATAATACCATATTACCTGTACTTACTGAAGCAAGCTCGTCTCCGGAGTTTTGTAAACCGGCAAATAAAGTACCTGACTTATCTGAACTAATTTTATTAAACGATGCAGAAGAAGACGGGAAATAGAATACTTGACGTTTTCTCACCCCGGCCATTTTGTAATATACAATCAGTAAAGAAGAATTGTAAAACACCGAATCATTACGTTGTATAATGGAGCGGTTCGCCGTAATCACACTCGCATTCGTATTCCCTTTAATCATTAATCCATTGAATGACTCCACAAACTCATCTGATGTTGCATCATCCAATGTATTCAATAAAGATTGTCCGAAGGAAACCGGAAGCGCAATTCGAATACTGTCTTTACTGTTAGGTTTAGGCGTAAAGGTAGTTGTCCCTAATGCACTACTATTATAAGTAACAAAAGAAGTATTGGCACGATACGCAAAATTAGGATCTAAAGCGGTAGTCAACTCATGTACCGACAAGGTGTTAGACAGTGTGGTATCTCCAACGGTGTAACTATAATCAAAATACAATGTAGCCGAATCTACTACAGCACCTGTAAAATCTACCCTAGTAGATGATAATCCATAGGGAGTTAAACGAAAATACGCTTCGGATTGTGTTACCCCTGCATCCGGATGTTGTACATTGCCAAACATCAAATAAGAAGGCTTATTTGTCACCAATGAATCATTGATAAATACTGTGGACGCCTGAACAGTTAATGTATCTGTAAAGAAAGTACTAATATCCCCGTCGGTAGCTAATTGCTTAACGGTGAATTCATCTGATTTTTTCTTACAAGCGGTTGTCGACAGTAGTAGTATAAAAAAATAAATTGGCAGGCTATTAGCCCACCAATTGATTATAGAAGTTATAGTATTTCTCTTCATCTAAGTTTTCAGATTGAGCCGGAATATGTTCCAGCTTCTTAAGTTTCTCCATGTCAGCAAAAAGTTTGCTAACGCTATCCGTGTAATCAGATTCTGTACGAATGACAGCATCTGAATATTCCATACCTATCTTTACGAAACCTTCATAATCGGCATTTTTCAAATGAGATAACATATTGTCTTCAATATCCAACATTTTTACTTTATGAAGTAAATCTTTACCAAATTTGAATTTCAAAGGATTGTTATGAACGGTATAAACCGACTTAGCCCCCTTGAATACCGGATCTAATTTATAACGAGTTTTTAAATACAATGGAATTAAACTTGTCATCCAGTCATTACAGTGAATGATATCGGGAGACCAACCTAGTTTTTTCACCGTTTCCATCACTCCTTTACAGAAGAAGATTGTACGTTCGTCATTGTCATCGTAAAACTTATTCGCCTTGTCATGAAAAACGTACTTTCTTTGAAAGTAGTCTTCATTGTCGATAAAGTATACTTGCAATTTAGCATTTGGGATAGAAGCCACCTTAATAATTAATGGCTTTTCTTCATCCCCTACGGAAATATTAATACCGGATAAGCGCACAACTTCATGCAATCTGTTTTTACGCTCATTGATCAAACCGAAACGAGGAATAAGAATACGTACCTCAAAGCCACGCTCTTGCATTGCTTGGGGTAATTTTCTTAACATCTGTCCGACTTCTGAGTATTGTAAAAAAGGATTGATTTCGCTGGCTACGTAAAGGATGCGTAATTTAGACATACTGCCTTGGGTTTGGAGTTTACAGTTTTTAAAACTAAAACGCTACAAAAGTACAAAAAAAATGTTTCAAATTCAATGTTGTCCCTGATAACGCTTGCATATTCAGGTATTTTGCGCAGTTTTGCATCCCCATGCAGGTAATTCATAAAATAGCTGAATTAAGAGCGCTAATAAACAGATATAAATCTGACAATCAAACGATTGGATTCGTTCCAACCATGGGTGCATTACATGAAGGGCACCTGAGTTTAGTAACTCAATCGGCTCAAAAATGCAGTATTACGGTAGTTAGTATTTTCGTAAATCCCCTTCAATTTAATAATAAAGAGGATTTCGAAAAATATCCACTAACCCTGGAAAATGACCTGAAATTATTAGAATCAACTGGCTGTCAAGTTGTATTTGCCCCTAATGTATCCGAAATGTACCCAAGGCCGGTAGATTTGACAATGGATATAGGAGCATTAAATACAGTAATGGAAGGTGCTCAACGCCCGGGACACTTTTCCGGTGTATGCGTGGTAGTCAGCAAGTTATTTAATATAGTACAGCCTCATTTTGCATTTTTTGGACAAAAAGATTTACAGCAATTGGCAGTAATTCGCCAAATGGTGGCAGATTTGAACTTTCCTATTGATATAATAAGCTGTCCTATAGCTCGCGATTTGAACGGATTGGCACTTTCTTCTAGAAATCAGCGTTTAAGCCCTAGGGGAAGGGAGATTTCTGCTCATTTATTCCGTAGCTTAAATATAGCTAAGGGAAAATTAGCAAATGGGACTCCAACTGAAGCTGTTCAAGCCGGATTATCCTATTTATCGGAATTTCCTGAAATTCAACCGGAGTATTTGGAAGTGGTAGATACCATCCAATTAAAATCCTTAACTTCGCATCCCGTTACGACTTCTTACGCCATATGTATAGCTGCTTATGTGGAAGGAGTTCGTTTGATTGATAACATTGTAGTAACCGTTTAATTTGTATCATGCAAATTCAATTATTAAAGTCTAAAATTCACCGAGTAAAAGTTACCCAAGCTGAATTGCATTATGTAGGCAGCATCACGATTGATGAAGCTTTGATGGACGCAGCTAATATTATTGAAAACGAAAAGGTACAAGTAGTAAACCTAAACAATGGTGAACGCTTAGAAACTTACGTTATCAAAGGTGAAAGAAATTCCGGCGTTATCTGTATGAACGGTCCTGCCGCTCGTAAAGTACAAGTAGGCGATGTAGTAATAATTATCTCTTATTGCTCTATGGAATTTGAAGAAGCTAAAAAACATAAACCTACGTTAATATTCCCCGGAGTAGATAACAAACTATAATGAACCCATTGGTTAAACAAATTCTTCAATACCTAATCATGCTTGGATTAGGTATTTTTTTAATGTGGCTAGTATTCCGCGACTTAAATTTTGATTTAATAGTTACCGGATTCCAAGAGGCGAACTATTGGTGGATATCCGCTGCTCTAGTTGTGTCCTTAGTAGCTCATTACTCACGCGCTGTGCGCTGGAAATTATTAATGGATCCACTCGGCTACTCTCCTAGCAACTTCAGAACTTTCTTAGCTGTGATGACTGGCTACTTTGCTAACTCATTACTACCAAGAGCAGGAGAAGTAAGTCGTTGTTATGTGTTGAAACGCACAGACAATATTCCTTTTAACATTGCTTTTGGATCAGTAGTAGCTGAACGTGTCATAGATGTTATTTGTTTATTAATCATGACAGCGTTAGCTTTCTTCATTGAGTTTGATCACATCAAGGATTTCTTCTATCAATTAGTAATGGACAAAGTATCCGGTACAGAAGCATCCATGCAAAAACTTTATGTGGTATTAGGAATTGCTACTGCAGTAGGGGCGTTGATTGTTTATCTATTGTACAAATTCAGAGATACACTTTTATCTATTGAAATAGTAGCTAAGATATATCACTTTATTATAGGACTAATAGACGGTATGACCAGCGTTTGGAAATTGAAACGCAAGTGGGAATTCATCTTTCATACCATCTTGATCTGGTTCTGCTACTATTTTATGATGTATGTAATCTTCTTCTCCTTGCCTTCCACGGCAGGATTGAGTTTAGGAGCAGCACTTGTAGTAATGGTTGTAGGAGGATTTGGGATGTCGGCGCCGGTTACTGCCGGAATGGGTGCCTATCATTTTATGGTAGCTGCTGCATTACAACTTTATGGAGTAACGCTAGAACAAGGAAAAGTCTTTGCTATTATCAGCCACTCCTCCCAAACAATTTCTTTAATCATATTTGGTGGTATTTGTGCCTTACTTTCATTTTCTTTGAAACCTAAAGTAACTGTCGAAGATGGGAACTAAACACAAAATTCTTAGTTGGAACGAAGGCAGGAAAGCTGTCCAAGACTGGAAAGATAACGGCGAAGAGGTCGTGTTTACGAATGGATGTTTTGACATCTTACATTTAGGCCACGTTGACTATCTAGAAAAATCAAGGGAACTAGGGACCAAATTGGTTGTCGGAGTAAACACGGACGCTAGCGTACGAAAGTTGAAAGGTCCGGAACGCCCTATGAACAATGAGCAAGCTCGTACACGCATTTTAGCAGCTTTATCGTTTGTAGATGCTGTCATTTTGTTTGGAGAAGACACCCCTTTTGAACTTATTTCTGCCATTTTGCCTGATGTCTTGGTCAAAGGAAGCGACTATACAGTAGAAAATATAGTTGGCGCAGATGTTGTGATGAACAATGGAGGGACGGTAAAAACCATTAACTTAGTAGATGGATATTCAACCACCGGCCTGATTAATAAAATAAAGAAAAACGAAGCGTAGTATGATTATTATTATTTCTATTGTGACGATGTTGGTTAGCTGGTATGTTAGCCACAAACTAAAGTCGAAATTTGAAGAGTATTCTCACTACACCTTATTATCCGGAATGAGCGGGAAAGAAGTGGCGGAGAAAATGTTAAAGGACAACGGCATCTTTGATGTACGTGTTATTTGCGTTGACGGGAAATTAACGGACCATTATAACCCATCCGATAAAACAGTTAACCTAAGCCAAGATGTGTATCATGGTCGTAGCGCAGCCTCTGCTGCCGTTGCAGCCCATGAGTGTGGTCATGCGGTTCAACATGCTACTCAATACTCTATGTTAACTTTACGTTCTACCTTGGTACCTATTCAAAACGTAAGTGCTACTGTAATGAACTTTGTAATGATGGGATTAATCTTTGGTGGTTTATTCCTAGGTGGTGCAGGTATGATTAATCAATTCTTGTTAATCATTATTGTCTGTAACTTAATCTTCACTCTATTTGCAGCCATCACACTTCCTGTAGAGTTTGACGCTAGTAACAGAGCATTAGCTTGGATTGAATCTCGTGGTGTAACCAACGCCCAAGAACATGCCATGGCTAAAGATGCCTTAAAATGGGCGGCTATGACTTACGTAGTAGCAGCTATTGGTGCCTTAGCTCAATTACTTTACTATGTATCCTTATTCTTAGGAAGAAGCGACGACTAATCCGTTCAAAAGCAATATTTAAAAGGAGGGCAATTTGTCCTCCTTTTTTTATGCCCTTTTCCCTACATCGATTTTAGATCAATCCGTAATTTTTATCCAACCTATGCGTTCATAACATCGTACAATCTTTTATATTGAAATTAAAGTTTTTGAACTATGGAAATGATGTTATCTGAAGAGCAAGAAGCGGTACGCATGGCGGCTCGAGATTTCGCTAGAGAGGAGTTATTACCCGGAGTCATAGAACGTGACGAACACCAGCAGTTTGCTAAAGATGAAATAAAAAAACTTGGCGAACTTGGCTTTATGGGCATTATGACGGCTACTCAATATGGCGGTGCCGGCATGGATACCATTTCATACGTACTTGCCATTGAAGAAATTTCTAAAATAGATGCCTCCGTTTCCGTATGTATGTCGGTAAACAATTCTCTCGTTTGTTGGGGATTGGAAGCTTATGGTACAGAAGCTCAAAAACAAAAATATTTAGCCCCTCTAGCCAGCGGAGAAAAAATAGGAGCCTTTTGCCTTTCCGAACCGGAAGCAGGATCTGATGCGACTTCCCAACACACCACGGCAGAAGATAAAGGTGATTATTATCTTTTAAATGGGACTAAAAACTGGATTACGAATGGCAATTCTGCTTCCATTTATTTAGTGATAGCTCAAACACACCGTGAAAAAGGTCATAAAGGAATTAATGTACTGATTGTAGAAAAGGATATGCCCGGCTTTACAGTGGGTAAAAAGGAGAATAAAATGGGAATTCGCTCTTCTGATACTCATGCCTTAATGTTCCAAGATGTTAAAGTGCCAAAGGAAAACCGTATCGGCGAAGATGGATTTGGGTTTAAGTTTGCCATGCAAACCTTAAATGGAGGACGAATAGGTATAGCGGCCCAAGCATTAGGTATTGCTGCCGGGGCGTATGAATTAGCACATCAATATGCTAAAGAGCGTAAATCCTTTGGGGTTCCCATTATCGAACATCAGGCCATTCAGTTCAAATTAGCGGATATGGCTACTAAAATTGAAGCGGCTCGCCTATTAGTTTATAAGGCTGCTTTCCTAAAAGATCAGCATCAGGACTATACTATGGCAGCAGCGATGGCTAAATTATATGCCTCTACCGTGGCTATGGAAGTTACTACCGAAGCCGTTCAGGTTCATGGGGGTTACGGTTTTGTGAAGGAATTCCATGTAGAACGCCTGATGCGAGATGCTAAAATCACTCAGATTTACGAGGGAACCTCTGAAATTCAAAAAATGGTAATTGGCAGAGAACTTACGAAATAGCACAATTTTTTATATAAAATTCAGAGAGCCGATGAATCAATCGGCTTTTTTTTTGTCGTTTAAAATAGAAAAAACAACATTCAATAGCCTTGTAAAAAAAGTCCAAAAACTTAAATTTGTTTAATTATTGGTGCATTAATTCCTAATTTTGTTTGACTTTAAGGGTCTATAACATTAGATTTGTACAAATCACTTTAGGTACAGTTAGTATCTTTTTCTTGTAAAATTACAAATACCGGTTAGGCATGGAAGATTATAATAAAATCATTGAGTCGCTCGGCGTACGCTTTATTAAATCAAAATCAATAAAGATTATACATTCGTTAACAGTAGATAACTATTACGATGTAAGTAATACCATCTTATTATTACATAAAGGTGAAATCACTTATGGTGAAGAAAGATCCAAAGTAAAAGAAGGTGATTTGTTATTTATCCCGGGTGGTAAATCTGCCAGCATTACATATGGCGGTGGAAATACGGTAAAACTGTCCAACGAAGAGTTATTGACCAATCGTGAGAAATTTTTGAGTTCTATCGTGGATCCGGCGCTTATTGGCACTGACCCTAACTCCTTCAGTTACGTTTCATTTGAAGCTAAAGTATTTGACTCAGTTAACTTCTTTGCTTCTTTAGATATCGCACCTTTTGTAATCCAAAGTAATCCGATCATTACTTCCTATATCTTAGATACAGTTGCGGAAGATTTAAAAGCAGAACCGGGTCGTGATCGCGTGATTAACTTGAATACAGATCGTATTGTAGTAGAAATCATCCGTTACATCTTAGAGCAAAACTTATTCGTAGAGAAATTAGCTACCAATAGTACGTATTTCAAAGATCCTCGTTTGTTAGATATTTTCGCTTATATCAAACAACACATTGGCGGAGATTTATCCAACAAAGTGTTAGCAGGTGTAGCAAACGTATCCGAAGACTATGTAGGTCAATATTTCAAAATGTTAACCGGTATCAATCCTCAAGATTATATCGAGTATCAACGTATGGAAAAAGCTGTTGACTTATTGAGAACTTCTAAGAAAAGCATTCGTGAGATTGGAGCGGAAGTGGGTTATAAAGATACCGCTTACTTCTGTCGCCGATTCAAGATGATGTTCGGAATTCCGGCAGGGAAGATGCGACGAAGAGAGTCCTTAATGAATATATAAAAAATAAGTCCTGTTTTTACAGGACTTATTTTTTCACTTCCAAATTATACTCTCGAATCCTATCCGTCATCTCAATAATTAAGTTAGGATCTTCTTCAATACTATTTCCTACCACTACCACATCGGCCCCTGCTTGTAATGCTTCTATCATCTTATCCGGTGTGTTTAATCCGCCACCTACAATAATAGGAGTATTGACAGATTTACGTACGGTCGCAATCATTTTACGACTGATCGGTTGTTCTGCTCCACTGCCTCCGTCTAAGTACATCAGTTTAAGGCCAAGCATCTCCCCTGCCATAGCCGTACATGCCGCTATAGCCGGTTTGTCGTAAGGGATGGGAGTTGTATTAGATACATAAGAAACTGTGGTAGGTTTACCACAATCCACTAAAATATATCCGGTAGGTAAAATTTCTAAATTACTTTTCTTGATAATAGGCGCAGAAATCACATGCTGACCTATCAAGAAGTCCGGATTTCGGCCTGAGATAAGTGACATAAATAATATAGCATCAGCCGTAGGCTCTACTTGCAAATTACTACCCGGGAATAAAATCACCGGAATACTACAATGGTCTTTTATCGTTCTTACAATCGTTGGTAAATGATAACGCGTAAGCAGACTCCCACCTAAAAAGAAAAAATCAACGTTGCACTCTACCGCTAACTTCACGGTACGAACCAAACTCTGCTGATCTAGTTTGTCCGGATCTAGAAGTACGCCAAAGGATTTAATTCCTTCTTGTCGTTTCTTTTCTAAACGTTGTAATACTTGCTTATTCATGCCTAAAAGTCTAGTTGTCGGAAGAGGTATCTTTTTCTAACACGTTCATCATTGTTTCAAATAGTTTCTTTTGTAAACTACCGGAACGTATGGACATGGAAAGCAAGAATCCAATTAAGAAGAACACCCCACCTACAATTAAGAATCCTAAATAATAGCTATCTAATACACCATTCAATAATAGAGCTACTCCTAATCCTAAAAACAAAAACATGATTAAGAATATAAATGACACGATGATAATCATGATCACACTCGCTAACACATGAGCAAGTTTTTTAAAGAAACGAATTTTCCATTCGTCCATTTTACTCTGAAACATCAGTTGCATAGCATCTGAAAGTGCTCCGGCTTTCCAAAGTTGAAATAACAATTTTAGCATATACTAATATACTTTATTCTAAGCAGACTTGTTACAATTTTTATCATTAGGGATGAAAAAGCGGGATTACAGCTCCCGAATCAAATATCCCAATGGGTAATATACATTGAATTCCAGCCATAGGTGTCCTAACATTTAATTTAGGATGCACTGCCGCTGCTGTTTGATAATAATTAGTAGTGTATTGTATGAACGCTCCGGCATAGAATCTTTGATTGAAATACACCCCGGCTTGCAACATCCACTGCGTTTGATCTATGAAACGTTGATTGTATTTGTAAATAGGGTTTTCAGCGCTCCAATTTATTTGCCAAGCCATGTATCCTGATGTCTGTACCCATAAGGTGTTTGTTTCAGACAACTGAAAAGGTAGAGCAAGAAATGCCTTTAAGTAGGTTTTACCTTCCGCAGGCCTTCTAGAAGTACCAAACGTATTTTTTCCAAAAAACTGATGCGCCACTATCAACTGTTGTCCAAAGTAAGCCTTCCCTATTTTACCAAGATGCAAAAGATAACCCTGTGTTTGCATCATATTAAAAGTAGACTGATCAAGGAAGTGTGTGTACGATTGAAATCCAAACATCCAATGATCTGATATTTGTCGGTGAAAGCCTATGGTAAATCGTGCCCGATAAGTGTCCGTTGAGATTAATCCATAATAGGTATCATTCCAATTCTGATTCCAACCAAATTCAAAGCTATTTTGATTGTCTTTTAAACCAAACCAAACTTTTGCATTGGTTTGAAACAACATGTCTCTCTCTATTTTGTAAGCATTTTCATCGGCAGTATTCTGAGCCCACGAAAAGTGAGTTAGTAGTATGAAAAATAAAATGTAAAGACTTCTAATCATATAGTAATATACAAAATTGAATGCATAAAAAAGCCTCCAGATGACTTTAACACTTGGAGGCTTTAGCAGAGTTTCCTCTTTGTTATTCTTTATTCTTTTTATGCTTAAGCACTTTTGCTTTTACATAGAATATAATTTCTTCGGCAATATTAGTTACGTAATCACCTACGCGCTCTACTTTACGAATGATAGATAACAAATAGATTGCTTGTTCTACTTTTTCTTTATCATTTACATTCTTACGAATGTACTCCGCTACAATCTCGTTAGAAGCTACGTTAATTTCATCTAACATATCATCTTTAGAGAAAACGGTACGAGCTAACTTCGTATTGTCTGTTTCAAAGGATTCGCAAAGGATGGTTAACATTTCCAGAGCTACGTTGGTCATTTCTTTGAAACGTAAGATTTCAATCAACTCAGGATCGAATGGTTTTTCAGAACGAATTAAGTAATTAGAAATCCCTTCAGCATTATCTCCAATACGTTCTAAGTCGGACACCATTTTCAAGGATGCGACTACGAAACGTAGGTCAATTGCTACCGGATTAAATAATGCTAGAATATGTTCGCAACGGCTATCGATTTTTAATTCGCTACCGTTAACACGTTTTTCATTCAAAATAACTTCCTTCGCCAAGTCATGATCATGGGTATAGAATGCCGTAATAGCACGCTCCATTTGACTTTTCGCCATCAGCGTCATGTCCACAAGCTCACTCTTTAATTCGCCTAATTCGGTCTCCAGAAGGTTCATAACAGATAAAAGTTAGTATAGTATTTTGTATACGAAATTGAGTCTAGATAGTTTCCATCAACCGAAACGACCGGTGATGTAATTTTGAGTACGTTCTTTCTTAGGGTTCGTGAACAAAGTACGAGTATCATCAAACTCCACTAATTCACCCATGTAGAAGAATGCTGTTTTATCGCTGGTACGCGTTGCTTGTTGCATATTGTGTGTTACAATCAAGATCGTGTACTCTGCTTTTAAGTTATAAATCAACTCTTCGATTTTGGCAGTAGAAATTGGATCTAAGGCAGAAGCCGGTTCATCCATTAATAAGATAGATGGCTCCACGGCTAAAGCACGAGCAATACATAAACGTTGTTGCTGACCGCCGGATAAAGCTAAAGCTGACTTTTTAGTCTTATCACGAACTTCATCCCAAAGTGCTGCTTGTTTTAAAGCCCACTCTACTTTATCGTTGATATATTCTTTGTTGGTTTCTCCGTTTACACGTAAACCATACGCTACGTTTTCAAAGATGGACTTAGGGAATGGGTTTGGCTTTTGGAATACCATACCTACTGCTTTACGCAATTCATTCACATTTACTCCATCACCGTAAATATCTACACCGTCTACTTGAATAGAGCCTTGTACTTTACAGTGGTCTATTAAGTCATTCATACGGTTCATGCAGCGCAAGAAAGTTGACTTCCCGCAACCGGATGGACCAATTAATGCTGTCACGGTATTTTTCTTTATAGACATTGACACACCTTTCAAAGTGTGATCCATGCCATAATACACGTGTACGTCTTTAGCTTCTATTTTCATATCTTAAGATAAGTCACTTAGGAAGATTCCGGATTACCATTTTACTTTTTTCTGCCAACGATAGCGTAAGTAAACAGCAATTCCATTCATCATAAAGGTAATAGATAATAACACAATAATGGCAGCGGCAGCATTTTGAGTAAATTCTACCTGTGGACGTGATACCCAGTTAAAGATTTGAATAGGTAACACGGTAAATTCGTCTGTCAATCCGGTAGGAATAAAGGATACGAATGTCAATGCACCAATTACTACAAGCGGAGCTGTTTCGCCAATCGCTCTAGAGATAGCCAAGATAGAACCTGTTACAATACCCGGCAACGAAGCTGGTAGCACCTGCTCCCAAATGGTTTGCCACTTAGATGCTCCTAAAGCATAGGATGCTTCACGAATAGAGTAAGGAACTGTTTTTAAAGCTTCACGAGTAGAAACGATAATGATAGGTAGAATTAATAAGGACAAAGTCAATGCTCCGGTTAACACCGACCCACCTAAACCCAACGTACGAGCAAATACTTCTAAACCTAATAAACCATAGATAATAGAAGGCACCCCAGCTAGGTTAGAAATATTGATTTCAATGATGTTAGAAAGGCGACTCTTGTTGTTATACTCTTCCATATAAATTCCCGCGCCTACACCTATAGGGAAAGCGATAATGGTTGTTAGCACCATAATCCAAAGAGTTCCGGTCCATGCAGCAAATATACCTGCGTTGGCAGCTCTTCTGGAAGGAAATGAAGTAAGGAAGTCCCAATCGATTCTGCTTAAACCGTTACTAAATACATTATATAATAACATAGAAAGCACTAAGACGCCTATACCTGTAAAGGCCATAGCCGTGTATTTAAAAATACTATCTTGAGTTTCGTAATACTTGAGCCTTTTGGTATGCTTATGGCTCATTCGTTTTCTTAACTTCTTCGCCATAATTATTTATAAGCTTGATGATACTTTTTCTTTAACCAGAAACTAATATTATTTAGTAAAAGTGTAATCACAAATAAACTCATCCCAACAGCATAGATGGTTTTATATTCTAATGAATCTTGAGGTAAATCTCCTTGTGACACTTGAACGATATAGGTGGTGGCTGTTTCAATCGGCACCATTGGATTCATGGTTAATCGCGGTTGTTGACCAGCAGCAATGGCTACAATCATAGTTTCGCCTACTGCTCTAGAAATGGATAAGATAATGGAAACGGCAATACCGGAGAACGCTGCAGGAACTACTACTCTGAAAGCGGTTTGAAACTTCGTTGCTCCCATAGCCACAGAACCTTCACGTAATATTTTCGGAACCGAGTACAAAGCATCTTCACTTAAGGAAGATACCAAAGGTAAAATCATAACTCCCATCACAATTCCGGGAGACAAAGCGTTAAATCCTGCTAGATTCGGGAAGATAGTTTGTAACATAGGTGTTACATATACCAAAGCAAAATAACCATACACAACGGTAGGGATAGCTGCTAATACTTCAAGGGAAGGTTTTACAAAAGTACGAACACCAGGATGAGCATATTCGCTCAAATAAATAGCGATAGTAAGTCCAAGAGGAACAGCAACCACTAAAGCAATAATAGTGGTAAGGAAGGTGCCTGTTAAAAGCGGCAATATACCGAAGTGCTTATCAGCAAATAAGGGAGTCCATTCCTTATCGGTGATGAACTCCCAAAATGATACTTCTTGAAAAAACCCGAAGGTTTCTACTATTAAGACTCCTATGATACCTACGGTAGTTAGAATAGTAAGTAAACTACACGAGAGAAGGAAGCCTTCAATAAGTTTCTCTTTTAATTTCATGTGGTCATTATTCGACCTTCAATACATCTTCCAGTTTTACACCTACGGTAGATTCTAATTGAAGGAATACAGATCCTGTCTTTTTAGCTTCAAAACGCTTTTTCGCTAATTCATAAGTAGCAGCTGTCAAAGGAACGTATCCAGTTTCAGGAACTAAAGTAGCAGCATTTTGCAATGCAAAGTTAACAAAAGAAGTCACTTCCGGGCGATCCGCAGACGCTTTGTTTAAATAAATAAATAAAGGTCTGGATAACGGCTGGTAAGTACCGTCCAAAATAGTTGTTTCGTTAGGAGTTATAGCCCCTTTTCCGTTGGCATCATCCTGATCGTCAATAGGAACGATTTTCAATTTAGCCGCATTTTCTTTGTAGTAAGAGAACCCGAAGAAAGCTAATGCTAATTTATCACCGGCTACACCTTGAACTAATACGTTATCATCTTCAGAAGCCGTATAGTCACCGCGACAAGATTTTGCTTCACCTACAATTGCTTCAGTGAAATAATCAAATGTACCAGATTCAGTACCGGCACCAAACAAGTGAATTTCTTCATTTGGCCATTCCGGACGAATTTGGTTCCATTTTACAATTTTACCTTGAGCAGCCGGCTCCCAAATTTTCTTTAACTCTTCTACAGTAAGGTAGTCTACCCAAGTATTTTGAGGGTTTACAACAATTGCTAAACCATCATATGCTACCGGGATTTCATAATATTCGATTCCTGCTTTTGTCGCATCTTCGTTTTCTGATTTTTTAATCGGACGAGAAGCGCCCGTAACGTCGATTTCTTTACGGATGAATTTCTTGAATCCACCACCGGTACCGGAAACAGCTACTGTAACTTTTACACCTTTGTTATCCATTTGAAATTCTTCAGCAAATGCTTCTGAAATTGGATAAACAGTACTGGAACCATCAATTTTGATATCTCCAGTTAAAGAGGAAGTATTGCTCCCATCTTTTTTAGGACCACAAGCAATCATAGTTGCTGCAGCACAAAGAAAAACGATCAGTTTTTTCATAATGAATTGTTGGTGCGAAGTTAAGTAGATATTGTGATTTTTAATATAAATTAATTGTTAAGTGTATTAATAGTTAATCTGAACTTGAATTCTAGCAAAATTTCCTACTTGATGATTTACCGGTTTACCTGAATCTTCAAATGTTCTGTCCGACATAGTATAAGCAAATGTCAATTCTAATGCTTTAACTACCTGCCATTCAACACCAAATTCAACTTCTTTCACAATCGTTCTACGTGCATCTCTTTCCACTTTCTTCCCACCGTAGAAATATTGTCCTTTAACATAAGGAATAAAGGTCATGGATTTTACTTTTTTCAGATAAGTTAATTGTACGTATCCCCCTTCGTTCACACCTTCGATAATTCTGTAAGAAGTACCCCCATCATATTTAAACACTGGACCATAACCGTACATATATTCTGCTTGGATACCAAAAGGTTGTGGATATAAGATCATAGAAGCCGCTACACGTTGATCCCAGAAATCTTTTCCATGTTTATTTCCTGTTGTAGTTACTGTAACCGGCGTCATAGCTTCACCCACATTAAACCAACCAAAATATCCTTGTACACCTAATTCTAATATTTGTTTATCACCCAATGCAAATGGATAGGTAATACGACCTACCGTATGAGGGTTATTATTCAATTCTTGACGATTCATTGTTTGGCCATTATAAAAACCAAAACCAATCATCCCATAATCTCCACTATGTCTTAAATTATTATCATCAATATATTTAAAACGCTCTTTTACTTTTGTAGGAGTATAATATAAGAAAATCCCCATATCACGCTCATTATAAATCGAGCTATTCAATGCGTCTCCTCGGTCAAAAGCAATACGCTTTTGAGATGATTGCATATTTTCAAAACCAAACGGAACTTTACTTAATCCAATTCTAGTTCTTAACGTTTTAGATTTATTAAGATACAAATCAGTATAAAAATCTCGTAACTGATAAAAGTTTTGTTGAACAACTGCACCGGTTGATGCATTTTGAGCTACATCCCCTTGAATATAAATATATACTCGATCGTGAATGTAACCACTGAATTTTAAACGTGCTCTACGGAAGAAAACTCCACCGCCATCACCAATGCTTCTGTCACATTGTTCACACTTTAATTGTCCGTTCGTTTCTAAAAAACGATTATATCTCATATGGACATATCCTCCAAATTCGATTTTATCATACCAAGCCTTTTTCTTCTCAGTAGTTGGTGCTGGACTAGATGTTGATGTTGTTGGCTGTGTTGTTACAGTCGTCGTTGGTGCTGCTACTTTAGCACTATCCGTTTGAGCTTCTACTCTCCCGATAGAAGCAATGCATAGGCCTAGAATTAGGCCCTTTGAAAGGGTTTTTAACATATTCTTGAAAACAAAGCGATGCAAAAGTGAAAAATTTAATGATTGGTTTATACACCAAAAAAAGGTTTAACAGAGTGTTAATTAGTGCTTAACATTATGTTTACATTGAAAATCCATCAAAACCAACTATCAAACTGAATAACAGATAATTAGTTAAAATTCGACTGTAAAAACCTCTTAACAATTCCTTAACATTGAAGCTGGCAAATGGTAATAAGAGTTTAACAATTCAGCAATTATAGCTTAAAATCAGGGCTATATCTTTGTTCCGTATGAATACAGTAGGACATTGGATCCAATTAAAACTTGAGGCAAACGAAACTCAAATGGTCCACATCAAAATTTTTAATATCATCGGGGAAGTGAAGATGAGCGTTTGGAAAACCTTAGATCAAGGCTGTAATATCATTCCCATCAATGTTAGCACTCTTGGCAAAGGGAATTATCGTGTAACAGTTTCTTATCTTAATGAGCAATTAAGAGAAGAACGTTTTACATTATATTGATTTGAGTTGTTCTACTTGATCTAGTTCATTCAAGTAAGAATATCCGGCAGTAGAATTTTGTATACTTTTTATTTCAACTATTTTAAAGATCGCACAAACAGGCTTTCTATGCTCTTTCATAAAAGCGTACTCTTCTTGTAAAGTCATTCCTTTGACAATATTTCTCTTATCGTCATACTCATAAATACGAAATGCTTTCAATTCGATATTACCATTTGCTAAAATAATATCTACAGCAATAGGTAAATGTTTGATGGATTGTTTTTCAATTAATTCTTTTAAGAATTCTTTAGTATCCTGCTCCATAATTTCTACTCCAAATTTGGGTTTATTAATCCATTCATAGCAACAAAACGAGGCTGAATGATTGTTACATCCTTATGTTTCCAAGGTGCCGGTATTACTACTTCCTCTTCGTCATCCGCCTCTATTTCAGGTTCAGCAAACTGTTCATTATAATAAACTAGTTTCCACTCACCATGTATAGTTTCTATCAGTGCTGTTAGTGATTCAACCCAGTCTCCACTGTTTAAATACAAAACATTATCAATAGTCTTGATAGCAGGTTGGTGAATATGACCGCAAACAACCCCTTCACATTTTTTAGCTTTTGCTAAATCAGCTAATTGGTCCTCGTATTTTGAAATATAGGAAACCGCTCCTTTTACTTTATGTTTAATCGCTTGAGATAAGGAATAGTAAGGCAAACCTCTTTTGGATCTATATAGGTTATAATATTTATTCAACCACAACAAAAAGGTATAACCAATATCGCCAAGTTTAGCTATCCATTTTAAATTGGTTGTAATCGTATCAAAGATATCTCCGTGCAATACATACATCCTTCTACCTTTAGCATCTTCGTAAATAAAATCACGAATAACTGATATATTCCCGAAATTCATTGGGATTAACTGATCTAAAAAATCGTCGTGATTACCTCGCAGATAGATGACTTGCGTTTTATTATGCTCTGCCATCCTAATGACCTTCTTGAAAAACTTCGTATGTGCTTTTTTCCATTTCCCATACTTTTGCAACTGCCAACCATCAATGATATCCCCGTTTAGAATCAGCGTATCACAAGTATGTTGTTTTAAAAAATTAGTTACTTCTTTCGCTTTTGACCCGGAGGTTCCTAAGTGTATATCAGATAAGACAATAGTGCGGTAATGTGTTTTCATAACGCGTTTTTACAAAGTTCATATTCTAACGTAGCCTAAGTGTCAATACTATGTTACGATAAGGTTAACTAATCTATTCACCCACATCTCAAAACCCTTAAAACTTGACAATTCGTTAACAAAGCCTTTGCGCTAACGGAAAAATAAAAGCGGAAATTTATACTCATAAACAAACATATGTCAATATGAAAAAGAAACTAATTCGTTGGGTAATAAGTAAGCTGGAGCGCTACCTTATTGCTCGTTGGACACAGTTTTACTTTCCGGCACGTGCGTTTTAATTAGAGTTATGAAAATATTATATGCCATACAGGGCACCGGGAATGGTCACGTGAGTCGTGCCATGGATATCGTCCCGTTATTAAAAAAGAAAGTAGATACTGATGTTTTAATCAGTGGAATACAATCTGATATTCCTCTACCATTTCCTGTTCAATATCGTTATAAAGGTTTGAGTTTCATTTTTGGAAAAAATGGTGGTGTAGATATGTATCAAACATTTCTAAAGCTTAAATCCAAAAGACTTTACGATGAAATAAAAGTATTACCCATTGAGAAATACGATTTAATCATCAATGACTTTGAACCCATTTCTGCTTGGGCTGCTTACGGCGCCAACAAGCCTTGTATCTCACTTAGTCACCAAGCTGCTGTAGTATCTCCCTACGCACCCAAACCTACAAGTATGGATTTGGTAGGACAAAGTATCTTAAGATGGTATGCTCCATCTACAAACAAATACGGGTTTCACTTTGAACGTTATGATAAGCACACCTACACACCGGTTATTCGTCAAGATGTTCGAAAAGCAATGGTTTCAAACAAAGGTCATATATCCGTTTATCTCCCTGCTTTTGAAGAAGAAAAATTAATCAAACGTTTTCAACTGTTTGACAAAGTACAATGGCACGTCTTTTCTAAACACAGCAAAAAGTCTTATCAGTTTAAAAATGTGTCTGTTTTCCCTATACGCAATGAAGCGTTTGTACAAAGTATGGCAACCTCTGCCGGAGTTATCTGCGGAGCAGGTTTTGAAACACCGGCAGAAGCGTTGTATCTAGGGAAAAAACTGCTTGCTATTCCCATGAAAGGGCAATATGAGCAACAATGCAATGCTACTGCATTAAGTGAACTGGGGGTGACCGTCATTAAAAATTTAAAGAAAAACAAATTAGATATTATCGATGATTGGTTGACATACGGAAAAGCTATTGACGTAGACTATCCGGATATCACCGAAAAAATCATTGATCAAGTACTCCACAAGCATGCTGGATTAAAATCGACAGAACTCGCCAAACAGTGGGACGAAGAACTCAACATAATGTTCTAGTATTATGTTTTTAGATAAAAGTTCTTTTGGCGATGATTTTATCTGGGGTGTTTCTTCTTCAGCTTATCAAACGGAAGGTGCGCACATAGCAGATGGTAAGGGATTATCTATATGGGATGTATTCACTCATGAATACAAACGAAAAATTAAAGACCGATCTAATGGTAATATAGCTTGTGATTTTTACAACCGTTACAGAGAAGACATTGAATTAATCCGCCATGTAGGCATACCCCATTTTAGATTCTCATTGGCCTGGTCTAGAATACTCCCTAATGGAATAGGCATTGCCAATACTAAAGGAATCGATTATTACCATCGAGTATTAGATCAATGTTTAGAACAAGGAATTACACCATGGGTTACATTGTACCATTGGGATTTACCCTATGCATTGGAAAAAAAAGGTGGATGGACCAACAGAGACGTAGTGTCATGGTTTTCGGAATATGTACACACCTGCTTACACCACTATGGTGATAAAGTAAAACACTGGATGGTATTAAACGAACCAATGGTGTTTGTAGGGGCAGGATATTTTTTAGGAGTACATGCTCCCGGACGCATGGGCATGAAAAACTTTTTACCGGCCATTCATCACGCAGTATTATGCATGGCTGAAGGCGGTCGTATCATACGCTCTTTACAGCCTACCGCTAAAATTGGGACTACTTTCTCTTGTTCTTATATTGAGCCCTACCGAAATACTGAAAAAGATATTATAGCTGCACGCAAAGTCGACACATTATTGAATAGAATTTTCATTGAACCGATTTTAGGGTTAGGTTATCCGGTAGAAGATTTAAAACCGTTACGTGATATATCGGAATTAATACAGCCGGGGGATGCTGCTAAAATGAAATTTGACTTTGATTTTATAGGCATTCAAAATTATACCAGAGAAATTGTTCGGCACTCTTGGTGGACGCCTTATTTAAAAGCCAAATTAGTAAGCGCTAAGGATCGTCAAGTTCCCTATACTCAAATGAATTGGGAAGTTTATCCGGATGCCTTATATGAAATGATACGTCAATTCAGTAGTTATGAAAATATGCCTGAACTGATGATTACCGAAAATGGTGCTGCTTTTCATGACATGGATCATCCGGAATTAATTGAAGATAAACATCGATTAGAATATCTTCAAAACCATATTCAACAAGTACAACGCGCTATCCAAGACGGGCTTCCGGTAAAAGGGTATTTTGTATGGACTTGGACGGATAATTTTGAATGGGCGGAAGGCTTTTTTCCAAAATTCGGTTTGGTCAAAACGGATTTTCACACTCAAAAAAGGATTATTAAGCAGTCCGGTAAATGGTATGGAGAGTTTATACAAGGGGAAGAAAATATATTATTGAATTAAGCATTTAAATAAGTTCCTTTTTTTATTTTTTGAGACCACCTAAAATTTATTAAATTTAAGCATCTGTAACATAAATTGAATTTTTATGAGCAAAGGCACTAACATGAAAAAAGAGACTAAAAAGGAATCAACCAAGTCTCTAAAAGAAAAAAGAGCTGAGAAGAAAGCTAAAAAAGACTCTAAAAACAGAGATTAAAATAAAAAGCCCAAGTTTTTACTTGGGCTTTTTATTTTAATCTCTAATAAACAAATTAGATATTACTAACCTATACCTATTAATAGTAGATTTCTTGAATTACCGGCAATGTTGCAGAGAACGACACTCCTATCGTCATCGGTTGCCCTTCATAATGGTTGTAATTAAAGTTTTCAGTTGAAACTCCAGAATATGTGAATGAAATTTGGCCTGTTGTAGGATTGAAACTAGTAACTGTAATGGTGCTTGTTAACTCTTCGTCATCTTCTAATTCAACGTCAAAGTAATCACTTAAATCATTGAAATACCCTTCAAGTTCTAAATAATCCATCTCTGACACTTTGTTTTTAGCATCATAATAGAAATCAAAATACAGATATTTATCACCACTTAAATCACCACTCTTTTCAATTGTAATTGCATATATACTATCTCCACGATGAGCGATAACACCTGCAAAAGACTCCTCATTTAAACAATAATCACCAGAGGCTACTACTTCCACATCATCATAATCTTTAGTTTTTAATGAAATAGAAGCACAAGAAGATGTACCTAACGCTTCTTGTAGTTTTTGATTCTTCGCTTGTTCATCAGCTAATTTTTGTTCTAATTCTTTCATGTCGTCTTTCAGACCTTTGTTACAAGAAGTCAAAAAGCTCGCTGACAAAATAGCGACTGCTACTACTAGTAAATGTTTTTTCATGATGTATAAAATTGGTTTGTTTATTCTCCTAAAATAACAAATAAATAAAAAACCTAACACTCCAATAAGACAAAACAATCACAAAACAGATAAGTGTATTAATTCAAAAAAGAATTTTTTAATACAATAAAAGGCAGACTGCTCTCCATCAAATATTTAACACCTGTTGTATATCTAAATGATGTAGGCTTAATACAAATAAATATTATGCACACATAGTTTGTTTTCGATAAACAAAAAAGCCTCAGGAGTAATTTACTTCTGAGGCTTTAATAATTTATTGTTACTTAAGACTTATACTAAAACAGTAGATAATGTTCCAGCGTCTTTCGCTTCTAATTTAGTAGTACCCATTAAGTACAAGTCTACATTGCGTGCTGCTTCTCTACCTTCAGAAATAGCCCATACTACTAAGGACTGACCTCTTCTCATATCCCCCGCAACAAATACTTTGTCTACGTTAGTTTTATATTGAGCATTAGCCTTTACATTACCTCTTTCATCTAACTCTAAACCTAAGTCAGATACTAAGCCGGTACGTTGTGGATGTAAAAAGCCCATCGCTAATAAAACTAACTCACAAGGAATTTCTTTTTCAGTACCAGGCAACTCTTGATACTTTGGTAATTTAGAATCCGGTGCTGTTACCCAGCCCATCTCTGCAATTTTCAAAGCTTTCAAATTACCGTTAGCATCACCTACAAATTCTTTTGTTGTGATAGACCACTGACGTTCGCATCCTTCTTCGTGTGAAGTAGAAGTACGAAGAATCATAGGCCAGTTAGGCCAAGGCGTTTGTTCGTTTTTGTTTTCAGGAGGCTTAGGCATTAATTCAAATTGTAGTACACTCTTCGCACCATGACGATTAGAAGTACCCACACAGTCAGAACCTGTATCACCACCACCGATGACTACTACGTTTTTATCTTTCGCAGTTAACGAACCATTTTTATATTCTGAACCTGTATGATCCACTTTTAAGTCAATATTAGCTACGCGCTTATTTTGTTGACTTAAAAATTCCATTGCAGGGTAAACTCCTTTTAATTCTCTACCCGGAATATTCAAATCTCTAGGCACAGTAGAACCTCCGGTTAATACTACGGCATCGAAATTAGCTAGTAATTCTTTTGATTTAATATCTACCCCTACGTTTACGTTCGTTTTGAAGATAACTCCTTCTTCTTCCATAAACTTCACGCGACGATCTACGACTGTTTTCTCTAATTTGAAATCAGGAATACCATAACGTAATAATCCACCAATTTGATCCGCACGTTCAAACAATGTTACAGTGTGACCTGCACTGTTTAACTGTGCAGCAGCGGCCATACCTGCAGGACCCGAACCAACTACAGCTACTTTCTTACCTGTACGTTGTTTAGGTTGCTTAGGCTTGATAATACCTTTTGCAAATGCTGTTTCCGCAATTGATTTTTCAATGTTTTCAATCGTTACCGGAGGCTTATTGATACCTAATACACAAGATGCTTCGCAAGGTGCAGGACAGATACGACCTGTAAATTCAGGGAAGTTATTAGTAGAGAAAAGAATCTCTGCTGCTTCTTCCCAATCTTGACGATATACTGCATCATTGAACTCAGGTATGATATTACCAAGCGGACATCCACTATGACAAAACGGAACACCGCAGTTCATACAACGAGCCGCTTGATTTTTAATCTGTGAATCAGAAAAGTCTAAATACAATTCTTTATAATCACGAAGACGTTCTTTAGGATCTCTTTTAGACGGCATCTCTCTGCCGAATTCCATGAAACCTGTAGGCTTACCCATTGACTACAACCTCCTTATTTCCTTGATTTTGTTTTCTTTTTAATAACACTGCCTTATAATCGGTTGGCATTACCTTCACAAAGTCTTTCACTGCTTTATCCCAATTCTTTAAGATATCTTCAGCTACATCACTCTTTGTGTATTTGAAATGATTTTCAATCAATCCTTTTAATGTTTGTACATCTTCCGCATCGATTGTATCAAATTCAATCATTTCCATGTTGCAACGGGCAGGGAATTTCTTCGTCTTATCATACACATAAGCAACCCCACCACTCATACCTGCAGCAAAGTTTCTACCTGTTTCACCTAAGATAACAGCGATACCTCCTGTCATGTATTCACAACCGTGATCACCCACACCTTCAACCACTGCCTTAGCACCAGAGTTACGAACGCAGAAACGTTCACCTGCTACCCCACGAATGTACGCATCACCTGCAGTTGCTCCGTAGAATGCTACGTTACCTACGATGATGTTTTCACTTGGTGCAAACGTAGAAGATGCAGGAGGATATAATGCTAATCTAGCGCCGGATAAACCTTTACCGAAGTAGTCATTTGATTCCCCTTCTACTTCCATGAACAAGCCCGGTGCACCGAATGCTCCAAAACTTTGTCCAGCTGAACCGAAGAATTTGAAATGAACAGTTTCAGATGGTAATCCTTCACCTTTGTATTTTGTAGAAATCTCATACGAAGTCATAGTACCCGCTGAACGGTCTATGTTTTCGATGTTATACTCTTTGTAAACTTTTTCACCTTTAGTTAAAGCAGGAGCTGCATCTTTAATCATCTTACGATCCAATACGGTATCGATACCATGATCTTGAGCTTCGCTCTTGAACAATCCAACTTCAGGACCAGCTTGCTCTTGGTATAATACAGCACTTAAGTCTAAGTCTTTGTATTTCCAATTAGTGATACCTGATTGTTTTTCTAATAAGTGTGCTTGACCTACCATTTCATTAACGGTACGGAAGCCTAGCTCAGCCATGATTTCACGTAAATCTTGTGCCATGAATGTAAACATGTTCACTACGTGTTCCGGTTTACCACTGAATAAAGCTCTTAATTCTTTATTCTGAGTAGCTACACCTACAGGACATGTATTCAAGTGACACTTACGCATCATGATACAACCTACAGAAACTAAAGCTGCTGTTGCTACACCAAATTCTTCCGCACCTAATAAGATAGCTACCGCGATATCTTTACCGGTACGGATTTGTCCGTCGGCTTGAACCGTGATACGACTTCTTAATTTGTTACGAACTAATGTTTGATGTGCTTCTGCTAAACCTAATTCCCAAGGTAAACCTGCATGACGTACAGAACTGATTGGAGAAGCTCCTGTTCCACCGTCATGACCTGCGATTAACACTAAGTCAGCATGTGCTTTACTTACACCGGCTGCAATAGTACCAACCCCAGCTTCTGACACTAACTTCACACTCACGCGTGACTTAGGGTTAGAATTTTTAAGGTCAAATATTAATTGAGCTAAATCTTCAATAGAGTAAATATCGTGGTGCGGAGGAGGAGAAATCAAACCTACACCAGGTGTAGAGTGACGTACACGACCTATCCAGTCATCCACTTTGTGACCAGGTAACTGACCACCTTCACCCGGCTTAGCACCTTGAGCCATTTTAATTTGTAACTCATCCGCGTTAGCCAAGTAGTAACTTGTTACCCCGAAACGACCGGAAGCAATCTGTTTAATAGCGGAACGTTCCCAATCACCATTCGGCTTTTTCTCAAAACGAATTTCATCTTCTCCACCTTCACCTGAGTTGGATTTACCGCCAATGCGATTCATCGCAATCGCTAGAGTGGAGTGTGCTTCATGCGAAATAGAACCAAAAGACATGGCACCGGTAGCAAAACGAGTGAAAATAGACTCTACTGATTCTACTTCATCAATCGATATAGCCGGACGTGTCTTTTTGAAATCTAATAAACCACGAAGTGTTAGTGCTTTTTGCGTTTGATCGTTAATTAAAGCGGCATATTTTTTATAAACGCTATAATCACCGGTACGACAAGACTGTTGTAACAAATGGATCGTCTGCGGATTGAACATGTGATGTTCCCCACGACGTTTCCATTGGTAGATACCACCCACTTCCAATTTCGGACGTGGCACTGGTACCGGAGGATACGCTTGACGTAATTTAGTAACCGCTTCTCTAGCGATACCATCTAAAGATAGACCACCGATACGAGAAACAGTACCTGCAAAATATTTATCTGTTACTTCTTTACTGATACCTAATGCTTCAAAGATTTGAGCACCTTGGTACGACTGTAAAGTAGAAATACCCATTTTAGAGAACACTTTCAATAACCCGCCATTCACGGCTTTAATGAAGTTGTATGATAATTTCTCTTCTGATAATTCAGTTTGTAACTCACCGCTGCGCTTCATACCTAAAATGGTTTCAAACGCTAAGTAAGGATTCACTGCGGATGCACCGTAACCGATTAAAGTTGCAAAGTGATGTACTTCCCAAGCATCCCCACATTCTACTACGATACCTACTTTACCACGTAAACCTTCACGGATCAAATGGTGATGTACCGCTGCAGTAGCTAATAAAGATGGGATAGGTGCGTGGTCTGTATCAACTTTGCGATCGGATAATAAGATGATAGAATAACCATCTGTTACCGCATCGGTAGCATACTTACAAACTCTTTCTAAAGCTTTCTCTAAAGAACCTTCTTTACCGTCTGCTTTGAAGCAAAGGTCGATGGTTTTAGATTGAAAATTCTTGTCGTCTAACTGACGTAGTTTTTCTAATTCTTTATTGGTTAACACCGGTTGGTGTAATTCAACCATGCGGCAATGCGCTGGAGACTCTTCCAATAAGTTTAATGAACCACCTACGTAAGATACTAGGGACATAACCATACGCTCACGGATTGGATCAATCGGAGGGTTAGTCACCTGAGCAAATAATTGCTTAAAGTAGTTAGACAAGTGTAATGCTTGTTCGGATAAGATAGCTAAAGGCGTATCGTTACCCATAGAACCAATCGGCTCATAACCGGTAGTTACCATGTCAGAAATGATCATGCGTAAATCTTCCGATGTATAACCGAACACTTGTTGTTTTTTCAATAAAGCTGATTCATCCGGTTGCTGATAAGACATCTGCGGTTCCGGTTGTTCAGCTAAACGAATTTTATTTTTTAACCATTCTTTGTAAGGTTGACGAGAACAGATATCGTTTTTCAATTCTTCATCCGAAATGATACGACCTTGTTCTAAGTCAGCCACAAACATTTTACCTGGTTGTAAACGACCTTTAGAAACAATTTTAGCAGGATCTACTTCTAGTACACCTGCTTCAGATGCCATGATCACCATGTCATCATCTGTTACACAGTAACGAGACGGACGAAGACCATTTCTATCTAATGTAGCACCTACAATTTTACCATCTGTGAAAGAGATAGAAGCAGGACCATCCCATGGTTCCATCAATGTAGCATGGTACTCATAGAATGCTTTCTTCACTTCCGACATAGATTCGTTACCGTCCCATGCTTCAGGAACTAACATCATCATTACATGTGGTAGAGAGCGACCGCTCAATACAAGTAATTCGATAACGTTATCTAAGTTCGCAGAGTCAGAGTTGCCCGGATCACAGATAGGCAATAACATTTCGATTTCTTCTTTAGTGAATAAAGTAGAAGTCAATAATGCTTCTTGAGCGCGCATCCAGTTTACGTTTCCTTTTACCGTGTTGATCTCACCATTGTGAGCAATGTAACGGAAAGGTTGTGCCAACTTGAAAGAAGGAAATGTATTAGTTGAGAAACGAGAGTGAACTACTGCTAAAGCAGATACCACTTCTTTCTTACGTAAATCAGGGTAGAAAGCTTTTACCTGTGCGGTAGTCAGCTGACCTTTATAAATAATGGTCTTGGTAGATAAAGAGGTAAAGTAGAAACGTTGTGTAACGATAGGATCGTTTAACGTTTCTCTAACGATACGTGTAGAGTAGTTACGCAACACATACAATTTACGCTCAAACGTTTCAACGTCCTTCACAGAATCAGGACGTTTGATGAACACTTGTTCTACGTCCGGCTCAACAGCTTGAGCACTTTGTCCAATCATGTAATCTTCTACAGGAACCGGACGGTAACCCAATACAGTAAGTCCAAGCTTTTCTGCTTGACGGTTAAATATCTTTCGACACTCTTCTTTTAACTTTTGGTCTTTAGGGAAAAACATCATCCCCACACCATATTCACCGAAGGCAGGTAATTTAATACCAATCTTCACACACTCATCCACGAAGAACTCGTGTGGAAGCTGAATTAAAATTCCGGCACCATCACCTGTGTTAGTTTCACAACCACATGCACCACGGTGTTCCATGCGCTCTAGCATGTGCAAAGCATTGGCCACGATCTCATGAGACTTTCTTCCTTTCAAATTGGCAACAAAGCCAATACCACAGGAATCATGCTCAAAACTTGGATCATAAAGACCGGTCTGATTGTTCGCGCTCATTCTCTTACTCTCTATCTGATTAATTATAAAGGACTTTTCCGATATGCCCACTTTCTGCTGTTGGACACCTCTCACTTTCTCTCCTGGTTTTGGGTAGAAGGTCGTTCCGCCAAATGTACCTTAAAATAGGTATTTAAGGAATTGAGGAATCCCACATTTATTACATAAGCCTATTAATTCTTTAAATAATCCAATAAGTATATGTTTTAACCCAATTTTACCAAGTGGGAACTTTAAATATACATATAAAAAATCATATTTCAAAAATTGTACTCTACGGGGGAATTTAGCTTTTGGGGTTTCCAAATGGTTTTCCGTACTTTGAACAAACTATCCCTAACTCGTACTAAATTCTTACTACCATGCGTTTTGGTCTTTTTATTCTTCTTTTTGTTTTTGGTGTATCACTTTCCATGGGTCAACTACCTAACATGGGGATTCCTAAACCGACTATCAACAACCCTGTTATCAAGCAAGCTGCTCGCAATGTTGTGGTAGGTCAATTAGAAAAAAGTCGTTCCGAGTACGACACAACAGCTCTTAACTATGCCATCTCTTTAAGCGACAATGCTGGACTTTTTGAAAATGAAGAAAAGTGGCAAAAAAATCAAAAGATGCTTTTGGAAGTATTCAACCGTACCGACAATCAATCTGACGGATGGGAAGAAAATGCCCGCAGTTTAAATGAAGTAGGCGAAATGATGTACGCCTCTAATAAATTCAAATCTGCAGACTCGTCTTTCCAAAAAAGCAAACGCTTGTATGAAATCAACTACGGCACCGACAATGAAAATTACGCCAAGGTACTAGCCAATATTGGCTTGCTTTGTCACACCATGGGCCGCTACAGCCAATCGGAAGAATATACTAAGAAAGCGCTTGAGTGGAGAGAAGAACATGGTAAAACCGGAAGTATTGGCTATGCTATTTTGACCAATAATTTAGGAGTATTATACAAAGACATGGGAAAATACTCAGATTCAGAAGTGCTATTGAAGAAAGCATTAGAATTACACATAGCACGTGTAGGCAAAGAGCACGAAACCTACGCTATCGTATTAAACAACATGGGTATGCTGGAGGAAGAAATGGGGCGATATGACGCTGCCGCTAAAACCTTACTAGAAAGCCAGCGAATAGCACTGGCTAAAATGTCTGAAAAATCGACTACCTATCAACGTATGCTTATCAACCTTGCTTTAGTCTACCAAGAATTAAAACAGTTTGACAAAGCAGAAGAAATATACAAAAGAGCAGCAAAGATTAAGGAAAGTAGATTAGGAACTTCTCACCCCGACTATGCTCACATCTTGAATCTTCAAGGAGAGCTTTATGTACAAATGAAACGCTACACAGAGGCTGAAACATTATTCAAGAAATCTTCTGACATCTATACCAAAAAGTTTGGTTCTGAGCATCCATCCTACGCATCCGTTCAATACAATTTAGGAACACTTTATCGTATTCAAGGAAAAATAAATGAAGCAGCCACCGCCTTAAACAAAGCATTGGCTATACGCAAAAAAACGTTATCTGAAAAACATCCGGACTACCTTCAAAGTAAAGAGAGTATAGCCTTTTTAATGTGGCAGCAAGGTGCAGCCGTTGAAGCAAACAAAGAATATGTTGCTGTATTAAACACCAACATCGAACTTATCAATGAATATTTCGCACCCTTAAGCGAAGCTGAAAAAGCACGTTTCTGGGACAAGATGGCACCACAATTCAATCACTACGCATCCTTTGTATCCCAATACTATCAACAAGTTCCGGAAGCTGCCGGAAACTTATACAACTATACACTTGCTACCAAAGCATTATTACTAAATGCAGGTACACGTATCAAAAATCAAATTTTACAAAGTAAGGATGCTGCATTAATTGGTGATTATAAAAAATGGTTAGACACTAAAGAGAACTTATCTCGAATATATACTCTAACAAAAACAGAAATTACGGAACAAAAAATCAATGTTGATTCGATAGAACAAGTAGCTAATAATTTAGAAAAGAATTTATCGGCTCGCTCCAACGTATTTAAAGAAGGTTATGGAGTCTCTACTATCAATTGGAAAAACATCCAAGCCAAATTAGCAACAACAGATGCTGCTGTAGAAATACTTCATGTTCGACATGTAAATAAAATCTCTACCGATACCGTTTATTATGTGGCATTAATATTAGACAAAACCGTTACTCAGCCTAAAGTAGTAGTTCTGCAAAACGGGAATCAACTAGAACGGAAATATTTTGCCTATTACCGCAACTGTATTAAAGGGAAGCTAAATGATGTCAACTCCTACCAACAGTATTGGAAGAATATTGAAACCAGCTCTACGGCTTCCAACTGGTATGTCTCGCTGGATGGCGTTTACAATCAAATTAATCTTCACTCCTTAAAGTATGATGATGGAATGTATGTGGTAGACAAGAAAAATATCATCTTAGTAACCAACACCAAAGATGTGATTGATCTAAAAACTCCAAAGACAGCGTCAACACTTAAAACTGCTACACTTATTGGCTATCCGAATTACGGAAGTTCAGGTAGCGTCACTCCACTTCCCGGAACTAAAGTGGAACTAGAATCTTGTAAAGCTATTTTAGTTGGCGGTGGATACAAAGTAACCCTCCAACTTCAAAACGAAGCTACTGAAATGAATGCTCGAAAAATATCTAACGCTACTATTGTTCATTTTGCCACTCACGGCTTTTTTGTTCCGGAAGACACTAGTGTAGATTTATCCATGGGAATTGAGAGCTCACGATCAGCACAAAATCCAATGTTACGTAGCGGACTATTACTTACTAATGCAGAAGCCGCTATCGATGGCACAAGCGAGTATGGTATTCTAAATGCTTATGAAGTAATGAATATGGATTTAAGCAAAACTGAGATTACTATATTAAGTGCTTGTGAAACCGGTTTAGGTGATGTAAAAAATGGAGAAGGTGTATACGGCTTACAACGTGCATTCCAAGTAGCAGGAAGCCAATCGTTGATTATGAGTTTATGGAAAGTAAATGACGAAGTAACTCAAAAGTTAATTAGTACGTTTCTAAAAAACTATATTTTATATAAAGACAAACAAAAGGCTTTTAAACTAGCCATGTTAGAAATTAAAAAAGTTTACAAGGATCCTTATTACTGGGCAGCCTTTGTTTTAGTAGAATAAGCTCATGCGACTGGACCAGTATTTAGTAGAAGTTATACAAATTGAATCACGCTCAAAAGCCCAGAAGTTAATAGCAGAAGGTTGTGTGATGGTTAATCAAAAGTTGGTTAATAAATCTTCTTTTGAAATAACGGAAGAAGTATCTATTGAGATTTTACCATCCAAAGAATTAAGATACGTAAGTATCGGTGGATTGAAATTAGAAAAAGCTATTCAAGATTTTCAACTCGATTTTAAGGATGTTATAGTTTTAGATATTGGTGCTTCTACCGGAGGGTTTACCGATTGTGCCATACAACATGGTGCAGAAAAAGTAGTAGCTATTGACGTAGGTTCTAATCAGCTTCATCCTTCTTTACAAAACCATCCTAAAGTTCTATCGATGGAGCAAACAGATATAAGAGACGTAGAGACACTTCCTTATTCTTTTGATTACATAGTAGTAGATGTGTCCTTTATAAAACTAGAACACATCATCCCTTCTCTTCAACGCTTTTCTAATCCCAATACTAAAATTGTGGTTTTGGTTAAGCCTCAATTTGAAAACACGACACATCTGCGTTTCAAAAAAGGAATTATTAAAGATGCTAAAACTCGATTAAAACTTTTAGATGGAGTAAAAGCCGAATTCTTAAAAGGCGGTTTCCAGTTCTTAAATGAGACTACCACAGAAGCGGATGGTAAAACCAAGAATATTGAATTTTTGTGCTTGTTAACCAAAATTTAACAGTTGAACTTTTTAAGATAATACAGGAGTAACACCTCCTTAATATTGTTTTGAGACATTTGCATGAAGACATGCGCCTTTCTCTAAAACATCATATTGTTTTCTTATTTGCATTATTGATTGTATTCATCGCCTATGTTTACAACCTACATATAATGCCATTAATAGCAGACGAACCCACGCGAGCTATAGTTTCCTACGAAATGTATTTAAATAACTCGTGGTTTGCTCCTACTATTAATGGAGAACCCTATTTAAATAAACCTCCACTTTTTAATCATTGGATTGGAACATGGATACATTTATTCGGAGGACTAAATGAATTCATGCTACGCCTACAGGCAATATTTTTTTTGTTCCTTTCAAGTATTATTGTTTATATATATGGTTATCACTTTTTCCGTTGGAAAGTAGCACTACTCAGTGCTATAGGGTTTTTAACTTGTTCCAGAATTTTATTTTACGATTCCACATTAGGTTACATAGATCCATTTTTCACTTTTATAATTCTATTACAACTATTAGGTAGTACTCGATACTATCTAATAGAAAACTGGCTAATGTTTTATTTAACTATAACCCTCACGTCTCTTATTGGATATTTCCTGAAAGGTCTTCCAGGAATTGCTTTTGGCGTAATCACCATACTGTCTCTATACTTATGGGAACGTCAATGGAAGCTTTTATGGACTCCTTATATACTTATCTCTATTATTTTTGGAACAGGTGTTATATACCTATACTATTTCAAAATAAATACACTTAGCATTAGCGATAGCTCCTCTCAAATTATCAATCAATCACTACAACGATATGAAAACGAATCTATCCTAAAAAGTTTAACTCATCTTATCACTTTCCCTTTTCAATTAGTTTTCAACTTTTCTCCATGGGCACTACTATGGCTGTATTTATTAATTCAATACAAATACGTAATTACTAAGCTCTCCCGTCATCAAATGACTTTAATGGTTGTTAGTTTTTCTAACCTAATTCTCTATTGGATGTCAACAGAAACACGACCACGTTATTTATTCATGTTTGTAGCAATATTTTTTTTGGTTGGCTATTCAATTTATTTAAAACACTTTTATTCCGGCATACTAAATTCTCTTCTGCATAAAAGCTTATTGTTTATTGCACCTGTATTATTTACCATTCCACTTTTCTATTGGTTTGGCAATCGATTTGACAACGTGGACAACTACCTCTTAAACGGTATTATTATTAGCGTATCAGTAATGATCGCTGCCACCATTTTATACCTACATCATAAAAAATGGAGTGTATGGACAATTACATTCACACTCTTAATTTATTTAAAAATCATACTACAAGGTATGTTCCTTCCATTACGAGTCTATGAAAGTCCTGAATCTCAATATAAAAAGTGGGGCTATGAAATAGCCTCCATTGTACAAGATAACCATGTCCAGATAACTCAATACACCCCTATCAATCAAGACATATCTTTTTATATCATTCAAAAAACTAACATTCCGTTACAAGTTGTGCCTATCAAAACATTATCCACTGAATATGTATTAACAAGTAATGTAAAAGACCTGAATCAGCCATTCGAAATACTGAGAACCTACCCATTACCATTTGAAAACTATAAAATGTATTTAATAAAAATTCAAAAATGATAAGGCCTATATTATATAAAGCAATTAAGTTATTTTTTACGATAGTATTGGTCTACTTTGTTTATTCTAAACTAAAAGATATAGATTTTTCAATTCTATCTTTTGCCAGTCTATCTCTATGGTTGTTGCCATGTATGGTTATGTATTTTATTTCAAAATTTTTTTCCATGAATAGACTTTTTCTTCTGCAACAGAAGAATAATCTATCAACTACATTCAACTATCATACACAATTATATTTACTAGGAATGTTCTATAACATTTTTTTGCCCGGTGGCCTAGGAGGCGATGTTTATAAAGCCTATCGAATGAATAAAGACTTCAACACTTCTCTACAATTAACCGGGATTGTTTTATTTATGGATAGGATTATAGGTCTTATAAGCATTTTACTATTCATCATTGCTATATATTTAATCTCTTTCGATTTATCCTATTTCATTCTTATTACTGCAAGTATAGTATACATAATATACTATTTACTTCTTCAGAAAATTTCTTTTACTAGCCCATTAATAGAAATATATTCAATCCTTTCACAAGGATTTCAAATCTTGATAGTTTATATCTTAATGCATTCACTAAGTGTCAAATTGAATGAAGAAGGGTATATATTATTGTTTTTATTTTCTTCTATAACAGGGATGCTGCCTATTTCAATCGGGGGTATAGGTGTACGTGAAGCTATTATGTTAGCAGGTGCGCCACATTTAGGTTTAAACAGCGAACTTGCTATATTAATAGGATTTCTATTTTACCTCATCACATTAATATCTTCCTTACCCGGATTCATCATTCATCTATTAAGTCCATTTCTAAAAATCAAAAACTATGCAGGGAACTATTAATAAAATTTCAGTAGTAACTCCGGTATATAATGAAGAAAAAAATTTACCGGAGTTGTGTGTACGTTTACATATAACTTTATCCGAATTAAAATATCCATTTGAAATAATTTTTGTTAATGATGGAAGTAGTGATAAGTCTAGTGAAATCATAGGCACTTTAGCACAAGCATATAGCGAAGTGAAAGGGATTGATTTAGCAGGAAACTATGGTCAAACGATAGCCATAAGAGCAGGTATCGAAAATGCCGATGGAGATATCATTGTTTTAATGGACAGCGACCTTCAACATGACCCACAAGACATTCCATTGTTTATAGATGAAATAAAAAATGGACACGAAGTGGTAGGTGGAGCTAAAGCTTCCAGACCGGAAAAAGGATTTAAAAAATGGATTTCCGAAAAAGCTCATCTATGGATCAGTAATTTAGTTGGAGTAAAAATGTCGTACTTTGGTGGGACTTTTAAAGCTTACCGTTCTTATCTTTTACACAACTCCAATTTATTAACTGACAATCATCGCTTCTTGGGGGCATTAGTTGTGCGAAAAGGAATTAAGTACAAAGAAATTCCAATTACGATTTATCCACGTATCTACGGGACTAGTAATTACTCCATGAATAAAGTAGGTAAGGTATTTTTAGATATCATCTACTTGAAATTCTTTGTATCATTTATTACTAAACCGTTTCGTTTATTAGGAACAATAGGTGTAAGCTTATTCCTGTTAGGCTCTCTTGGCACTCTTTGGTATCTATTTGGAAATCTATTTTTAGAATTTAATATTAAAGAGGATTACTTTATGGAATTCTTATTTAGCATATCCTTGGTTATCTCAGGTTTGTTATTCTTAAGTTTAGGAATCATCACCCAGCTAAGTGTGATGCAATATTTTCAAAGAAAACACACCTCCCCTTATATTATTCGACATATACTTCAACAACCTTCACATGAAAAAAACAATACGATTTCATGCTGATGATTACGGTTGGGATACTTTTGCAAATGAAGGTATTTTAGAATGCGTTGAAAAAGGCTTGCTAGATGGAGTTTCCATTATGTCTACCCATTCAGATGAGGATGATTTAATCAAAATTAAAAAAGCAGCTTCAGGCATTTCACTAGGTTTGCATTTTACATTATCAAAAGGATCCCCTATAGAAATTTCAAATCCCAAATTCTTAAATCAACGTGGGCAACTACATAGTAGTTATCATTTGTGTTATTTAGTTTTAAATGGAAAAGTAAAAAAAGAGGAAATCAAAACTGAATTTTTATTTCAATTACACCGATTATATGATGTAGGAATTCAACCAGCTTATTTAGATAGTCATCAACATATACATGCATTCCCCTTTATTCATCAACTACTACCTGAGTTAATTAAAGGTACAAGTATAAAATACGTAAGACAAGTAAATCCTTTTTCATTACATGATTTTAGAAGAGTTATTTTAAAATCTATGTACCTAAAAAATCATCTATATGATAATTCTGAATTAGGAAGTGAAGTACTCATTACTGAAACACTTTCTAAACAATTTAAAGTAGAAAACATAGAGCCGTTATTACTTAACTTGAGTCGTAGAAGTTATAAGTCTATTGAATTTATGTGGCATCCTGCTACTCAAAACCGAACTGATTCATTCATGAATAGAACCAACGATTTAAATCTGTTGCTAAACACCCCTTGGAATGAATTGTTTGTTAAATACAAAATGGAACGCTTGAACACTTAGTGTAACATCTTCATAAATTCAAGTGCGCTTAACTCTGATGCCTCCGGACCATTAGCAGTAAGAATTAAACCGTCGATTACCACTTCACGATCTAGCAAAAATTCAGCTTCACCTTCCAGTGCTAAAGCGGGTAATTGGCCATCTCCATTATGTCCGGTCATTCTTCTGTTTTTCAATATCCCCCAAGCCAATAGGTTTCTTGGTGCTGCACAAATAGCCCCTACTGGTTTATTTTGTTCCAAAAAGGCCTGAACCAACTTTTTAATTGCTTCATTATCTTTAAATTCCAAAGAGCCTGCTCCTCCCACTAAATAAATTCCCAAGTACTCATCCGCCACAATTTTATCCGCCGTGGTCAAATGTGTCACTTCAAATCCAAAACGACCTACCGATTTAATTTTAGGAGAAGTAGAAACTACTCTATACCCTTTGGATTCAAAAAAGGCCCTTGGAACGATATATTCGATATCTCGAAACTTTTCTGAGGCCAAAACCATTAAAATATTTTTACTCATCTATCTGAATATTAATTACTTGTAAAAAACTATTATATTATAGTGTTAATAAAACCAAAAGTATGACAAATATCAGAAACAATGTAAACTCTTTATCGTAATTTTGAAGAATCAAGATACCAAAAATTGAATGTCTAACAACACACGATTAAAGTTTGCTCCCGTTGACTCTACGGGATTTTTCACCGCACTTAAGAAAAATGTAGATCAGTACTTTCAGGAGCGTAATATCTCTAAAAAGGCTAATGCTGCTATGATATTTAAAACCATTTTCTTCTTTGGAGGAGTTTGGGTACTCTATGGATTAATATTATCGCAAGCTTTTTCCTTAACAGCCATGTTGTTAATGGCAATGGCTCTCGGTTTTTTCATGGCCGGATCCGCGTTCAATATCTCTCACGACTCCATGCACGGAGCTTACTCCTCCAAAGATTGGGTCAACAATTTATTAAGCTACAGTTTTAATATTTTGGGTGCTAATAAGTCTGTATGGCTTATCAGTCACAATATTGTACATCATACCTATACGAACATAGAAGATCATGACGAAGATTTAGAAGTGGCTCCAGGACTAGTACGATTGACTCAAGGCGACAAAGTTAGCTCCATCCAAAAATACCAACACTACTATGCGTTCTTATTGTATGGATTTGCAAGTTTATCTTGGGTTTTCAGAAAGGACTATGTTAAGATATTCCAAGACAAAATTGGTCAACATGAAACTAAGCATTATACTACTCGCGATTATGTAGAATTATTTGCATTTAAAGCATTGCACTATGCTATTTTCATTATCATTCCATTCATCGTTTTAGATATTACTTGGTGGCAATTCCTATTAGGCTTCTTAGCTTTACACTTTACTATGGGCTTAACACTTGGCCTAGTATTCCAATTGGCACACGTAATTGAGGAAACGCATTTCCCGGAACCAAATGACCAAGGAAATATAGACGATGCATGGGCTGTTCACCAAATGAAGACTACGGCTAATTTTGCTCGTAATTCATTCTTAGCTACTTTTATCTGTGGTGGATTGAACTACCAAGTAGAGCATCACTTATTCCCTAAGGTGTGTCATATACATTACCCAGCTATTTCACACATAGTGAAAGCTACAGCAGAACAATATGGCGTTCCATATATAGAGAGTGAAACTTTCGTTGGTGCCCTTCACTCGCATTACAAAGTCTTAAAGAAATTCAGCTTAGAAGCAGCATAAAAAAAGCCCCGAGTAAATCGGGGCTTTTTTTATGAATACCATTTGCATGGATGAAAAAACAAATCTAAAAATAGGGAAGTTTAATTTCTTTCTAACATTTACATATTTGACCCTTATGTTACATTTATAGAAAGACGAACGAACTCTACCTTATGTAATGAGCGAGAACAAGCATTTTTATACTTAATTCTTCATTTATAAGATTCATAAAAGTACAAGAATGGTCAATGCCCATACCAATCCAAAAGGACATTTTTTATTCCCAAATCATTCAATCGAATGAAATAGTATCTTCATCAAAAATGTCTTTTTGGAGCACTATGGGTAATTGCCATTACTCTAACTTTGTCATTTGTTTTGGTAATTGAATGAAGAAGTAATGAGTCAAAATCCTCTGGAAAGTATTTTTAAATGGTTTCAAAAGTTCAAAAATTATAAGTTTTCATATAAAAAAGGATTCTTTCATATAAATAGCATTGCCAATAGTCCGGATGTTATGATTGAGGGTTTTGATAGGTATCCATTTTGTAAACACGACCAAAATACCCAACTGATTAGTGTCAATACTTTTTTTCTGAAGGCGCTCTTGTATTACCGACAACCTGAAAAAGATTTATGGGTTTATGTCTCCGATATGTATTATAAAAAAAACATGTTGTTTACTAATATCTTTGACCAATCCATTCCATCTAGACACCACTTCCTAAATTTACATCTTAATAAACGACCTGTTAAAAGTAAATCCATGCTTGTTAATGGCATTTCAGTAACAGCTGCTGAATGGATTTTATTTAAAGCAGGACACGCTAGCTCCATCTACCATTTTAAAGATTCCGTTGAAAAAAATATCACCATCTACTTTACGGACGAATGGTTACTTGAGAAGTTCGGAAAACAATTGGAAGGAAATTCTATTAAAATTTTACAATTCTTCAAATCCGAAAATAAAAATATATTACTGTCTGATTTAGACTCTAACAACGAGCATTTTTATGACGATGCCTTTGATTTGTTAAGTGAGGGAAAAAGCGATGAAGAGGTAAAGCAATTCATTGAAAAGTTCTTTCTCTACTTCATTGAAAAACTTAACAATGAAAGTATTTCTGAAAGGCATTTTAAACTGTCCAACAGCGACCAAAAGAACGTACTAGATGCTGAAAATATCATGCTTGGTCATTTATTAAAGGGATTCCCCGGCATTGATGTAATGGCTTCTCAAATTGGTATTTCTCCAACAAAATTAAAAACTGATTTTAAAACCGTTCACAATAAAAGTTTGTATCAGTATTATAGTCACCTACAAATGCAGTTTGCATATAAAGTAATTAAAGAAAAAAACATCAGTATCAAAGATGTCGCAGAAATGTTAGGGTATGAAAATCCTAGTAAGTTTTCATCCCGATTTAAAAAAATATTTCATTACACACCTTCGCATATTAACAAGCATTCTAAAGTTCATCATTAAGACAACAAAAAAGCCTCTCGAATTTTGAGAGGCTTTTTTGTTTTAACTTTGATAAAATTATTTTTTGTCTTTTTTGTCTTTGTCATCTTCCTTCGACTTTTCTTCCGAAGAATCTTCTATCGCTTTCTGTTCTCCTAAATACGCCGGCAATTGCAATCCTGCCATATTGAATAAATCGTTCAACGGAGGCACTGATTTCATCATACCGGAGATAAAGTTGGCTGTAGAAGTATTTCCTTGTCCGTTACCGGCACCATCCCAAACAGTAACTTTGTCAATCTTGATATTCTTCACCGCTTCTACTTGAGTTTTTACTAACTCAGGTAATTTCTCAATTAACAATAATTGGAATGCTTTTGAAGGATCTCCACCGGCAGCTGCTACCACTTCTTTGTAACCTTCTGCCTGTTTAGTTAAGATTTCATACAAACCTTTCGCTTCGGCTTCCATCTTAGCATAAATAGCATCTGCCTCCCCTTTTGCAGCCTCTCTTTGTCTTTCCGCATCCGCTTGCGCTTCGATGATTAATTTTTGCTTTTGAATCTCCGCAGGGATAACGATGTTAGCCAATTGCGATGCTCTTTCTCTTTCCGCACGAGCAACCTCGGCTTTTTGTTCTGCTAAGTAGGACTCTTCTAATGCCTTTGCATTTTGAATTTTCTCAGCGGCAACTGCTTTCTTAGTCGCTTCTGCTTCTTTCTCTCTACGAGAAGCTTCCGAGTTAGCGATGGTAATTCTTGCTTCGTTTTCCCCGGCTACGGCAGTCGCATTCGCTTCCGATAATTTAATACGAGTTTCTCTGTCGGCTTCCGCTTTACCAATTGCCTCATCTCTTTTAGCTGCTGCAATCGATACTTCTCTATCTTTTTGCGTGTTCGCTACTTTAATATCACGCTCACGAGTAGTTTCGGCAATATTGATATCTTTATCTCTATCGGCAATTGCTTTACCAATTTCCCCAAGCTTCTCTTGTTCTGCCACACTTACTTTCGCTTCGTTGATTGCTTTCGCCGCCGCTTCTTTACCTAATGCTTCGATATATCCGGATTCATCACGAATATCAGTAACGTTTACGTTGATTAACTTCAAACCAATTTTACGAAGTTCTGCCTCTACGTTTTTAGAGATGTTATCTAAAAACTTATCACGGTCAGAGTTGATCTCTTCAATTGTCATGGTTGCGATAACCAAACGTAACTGACCAAATAAAATATCTTTAGATAATTCTTGAATTTGATCAAAGTTCAATCCTAACAAACGCTCAGCAGCATTGTGCATACTATCCGGATCCGTAGAGATTGCTACAGTAAATCTACAAGGTACATCCACACGAATATTCTGACGGCTTAATGCATTCGTCAAATTAGCTTCAATAGAAATAGGTTTTAAATCTAGAAAAGCATAATCCTGAATCACCGGCCAAATAAACGCACCACCACCATGGATACACTTAGAGGAATTCCCTCCGGTTCTACCATAGATAACCAAAATCTTATCCGACGGACAACGCTTATAACGTGACACCAATGCGGAAATCAGAACAAACGTAACAATCGCTGCTACAACAATTACAATTAACATTTCCATAAATTAAAACTAGATTAATATAAAACTTTATGATACAATTTTTTCTACGAATAGAGTGTGGCCATCTACCACTTCTTTAATTACTACCGAAGCACCCGTAGGGATACTTTCTTTGGAGACTGCTTCCAACTCTCTTGTAGCACCGGCAATCACCACATGCACTTTACCTTTTCCACCTAAAGGAATAGTTAAGTACACTGAAGCAGTTTTACCAATTGCTTCGGTTATTTTCATAGTGTTGTCTTGTGCCAATTTTTTTGCTTGTTCTAACAGCCAAAAGAAAAAGGCTACAAATGCTATCCCCACCATCAACGCAACGGTGACTACTAAGAACTTGTTTTCCCAAGTATGATAGAAGGCAACACCCGTCCAACCAAAGCCTAATAAGAAATTGATAAGATTTCGGAAGGAAAACAATTGAAACGGGCCATCCGCATCCGTATCCATGTCTCCATCAAAATCCGCATCAACTCCATCGGCGCCATCCATGCCTGCAAAGGTCATGACGGTTTGAATTAAAAAGACGATACTCACACCCAGTGCGATGTACCAAAATGTTTTTAATAAAACATCTGCTTCTGATAAGAACTCCATAGGTTTAATTTGTTTGTCCCATATAAGAAGTAAAAAGTATGCCAAATGATATCTATAAAATTGTACTTAAAAGTATTCATTGATTTTTTTGGCAATTCTTACTACGTTTAAATTCTTTCCAACTTGTCGGCTATAGTCCACTTCCTGTTTTGCAGATAGTCCTACTAGTTTTGTACGAGTTGTAATTATATACAATGTCCGTTGGTTATCCTTCGGACATTATTTTTGTGCTTGAAACTCTAAGATATTTACTTTGTTTTCGTCTTTTAAAACCAATCGATTCTTAACCACTTCATAGCTTTTCACTCTTTCCATCAGCTTCATAAATCGCTCTTCAGAAGTCATATTAGTACAAGCCATGCGAGTGCTAAACATCTTATCCGTAAGCAATACATTACCAGCTATAATGGCTGAACCGCCATATCTGTTACAGCCTGAAAACCCACTCACTTTTTGATCCTTAATTAACAAAGTAGGAGGTTTAGGAAATTCTGTTACATCAATCACATTATCTTCAATTTTAACTAAAGACCAGTTGTTCTCAATAGGGTCATCAAACAAATAGTTGGCTCCACCTTTATAGATTTTCCCTTGTAAATTTACTGAAACAGTTGCAAAAAATGTTTCGCCGGTTTTAGGATGCACATAACGTTCATCCCTAATATCAATGATGCATTTGCCTGCTGCCGAAGATATCCTTTTCCCTTCTTTTGTAAAGGTAAACGAGCCATAAGGATATACAATTGAATCCTTATCCATCTTCCAAATGATGGATTTATCAATCCCTACCAATATAGTCCACGCATCTGAGTCTCCCTTTGCGACAAAAGCCATTCCTTTATTAAATAAATTATGATAATAAACAGATAAGCGCTCGCCGGATGGCAAAGTATGCACATCCGTTACACCTTCCATAAGTGTTAAAGTATATTGTTTTTCAAAATCAGATTTAAACCATTTGCATTCTCTATCTAATAAGTGCAACGTATTTCCGTGCACACTGAAACATTTGTGATCATTCATAGAAGAGTGAAGTTGGATAATCGTATCTTCTAACCACTCCCAATTACCACTATCAGAAAACACATGCCCCTTTTGACCTATGTAGCGAGAGAAGGTATGGTAGGTATAATCTGAGTCAATTTGAACGTGAAAATCGATTCCTTTACAATCAGCACAAGGTAATATGGTTTGATATACGCCATGTAGTACAATACCTGAACCAACATCTTCGATATTGCCTTCCTGTTTTTGACCGGTACAAGCTATAGTACTAGCTATAATCACCAGATAAAAATAGATCGATTTCATGTTGTTAAAATTTTAAAGATACATTTTACAAAAAAACAACCGGATATAAAATAAAAAAGTCCTGTTGAAGCAGGACTTAAAGTGGCATTCAGGTAATTATAATTATTTTATAAGTGTTACTTGAACAGCGTTAGCACCTTTTTTACCTTTTTCAACTTCGAACTGAACAGAGTCATTTTCACGAACTTTGTCAACTAAGCCAGAAACGTGTACGAAGATGTCTTCACCAGTTTCGTCAGATTTAATAAAGCCGTAACCTTTTTCAGTGTTAAAAAATTTAACTTTTCCTGTTTTCATGAGGGTATTAATTGTATTGTTTAAACTATGTCAGAACTAACCTTATCTGACTCGAGGAATTTAATTGGAACACGAAAACAACAAAAGCATTGTTACATTCTTGCATTTAAATCAATGCAATATATAATTTCAATAAATACTTACCTAAAAAATTGGTGGAAAACTTTTAGATTAAGTGATAGAAGGTTTATAAAATGCTAAAACCGCACGAATTTGTCCATAAGTAGCCTCCTGTTTCATGTAATCCCTTATAGCTGAGGAACTCAATCTGCCAATTGAGTCTATGGCTTTTTCTATCTTTTGCCGAATTTCCTTTGGTACTAAGTCCTCAATATCTACTTCTCCCGAATCTAGAAAACCAATTAGGTGTCCTTCAATGGTAGACGACTGTAAACCTCGAGCCTCCGCTATTTCGGCTATGGTTTTGCCTCCTTTATATAACTCTAGAGTAATTCTATGAGTTTCGCCTTTGGCTAGGGCTTGTTTTTTCTCCTCCACTTCCGGCTCAACCTTAGAAATCTTGGGTGATTTGCCACTTACCAAAGCATCTGCGTATGCCTTTGCCGTAGCTAATTTTTCTTTATGTCGCATCACATACTTCTTATACAAGCGTACATGTTGGATATAATGTTTTACTTTTTTCTTAATGGAAAATGTTTGAATATGCTCATCCAAAGGGCCGGCTATCTTGGCATCTATTTCTTTCTCCAAGTAAGCTACTGCTTTCTCCACCCGTTCTTGCAATGGATGATAGCCTACTATAGGCGCTTGCGGTATTAGTTTTTTGTGTAGCTCTTCGTGCATGAATCGAAGAGCGATTTTAGAGGTCTCTTGAAGGTGTTGCACCAAATCATTCCAAAGTTGCTCTACCTTTTGTTTCTCCGGCAAATCTCGTTCAAATGCATAAGCCCGTATCTCTTCAGTCTCGTGCAACCAATCTTCCCAATCAAACGAGCGGGATAGGGTGTGCGCTAAAAAAGCTTTTTGCTGCTCCTTTAGAACTATTTGCAAGGCTTCCATGGACTCCATCGTTTCCATGTATCGACAAACTCGATCATCCACACGAATGCTCGTAGGGGTGATTTTAGAAAGCAATACCATTTTATCAATCGATGTTAAGCGACTTAGTGCCACATAAACTTGCCCGGAAGCAAAGGACTCGCCTGCATCAATGATGGCTCTATCAAAAGTTAACCCTTGACTTTTATGAATGGTAATAGCCCAAGCCAAGCGAATTGGGTATTGAGCAAACGAACCTAACTCATCCTCATCCAGTTTATCGGTTTCTTTATCGTGCAGATAACGAATATTACGCCATACTTCCCTTTCAACTTTGATGACATCTCCTCCATCTAACGTGGTTACTTCAATCGATTCCTCTTCCAACTTAGTAACCGTAGCCAACAAGCCATTATAATATCTACGCTGCTCTCCTTTATCATTTTTGGTAAACATAATTTGCGCACCTACTTTCAAGGTCAAACTAGGTTCTACCGGAAACATACGTTCGGAGAATTCACCTTTTACTATGGCTTGATAAATATATTCCTTAGAAGTAATTTTCTTTAAACGAAACTTATTAGTCGTATCTGCCTTCTCATTATGCGTAGTTAGCGTGATATAGGGGTCATCTGCCTCCGGACGAAAAGCAGGCTGATAAAACTCATTTAAATAAGCTAAATCTTCTGTCAACGATTGATTCCCACGAATACGATTTAGTACATCTAAAAATTGAGAAGCTTTTTGACGATATACTTTATTCAACTCAATCAATACCGGTGGATTGTCTTGCAATACCTGTGCGTCAAAGAAAAAAGGAGAATGATAATAGAGTTGTAATACCGACCACTCTTCTTGTTTACACACCGGCGGCAATTGAAACAAGTCGCCGATGAACACCATTTGGAGCCCGCCAAATGGTAGGGAACTATTTCGATGATGTTTTAATAATGTATCGATAGCATCCAACATATCGGCACGCACCATAGAAACTTCATCTATGATGAGTGTGTCCAATTGTTTTAAAACATCAATTTTGTTTTGGTTCAGATGAACCGTAGCGAATAAACTTTTTTGATCTGAATAACCTAAACTGCGGTGCCATGCTTCTGCTTTAGATACCGGCAGAAAAGGTTGAAAAGGTAATTGAAATAAGGAGTGTAAAGTTACCCCTCCGGCATTGATGGCCGCTACACCGGTAGGTGCAGCAATAGCTGTTTTTTTAGTGGTATCTGAAACTACTTTTTTAAGAAACGTAGTTTTTCCTGTACCCGCCTTTCCGGTGATAAAAACCGACTGATGGGTATGAAGGACAAAGTGATAGGCAAGGTCAAAAGGAATATTCTCCTCTTGCATAGTCAAAACATTAGAGGTCATTTTCATAGCGGTTGAACAGTAAAGATAAGAAAATAACCGATTTTAAGGAGGTTAAATGTATAGTCACTAAGCCTAAGATTTAATGTATTTATTCCCACCATTAAAATGGTGGGCTATCTATGCCTAACTCCGTCTCCAGTGCCTATTTCTTGTGATTAGCTGCCCTCAGTTTCAACCGTGGGGATGGATGAGATCTAACAATAATGAGTTAAATCTTGTGTACTCTTTCCAATAAATTCTGTATCTTTGTAATGCAAGCTGGGCGCTGGACCGACCGTTATATGCCCATGGATCTTCGAAAAATCGTATGTCTGCCTTCGCGCACACAACATTTTTCTCAACTATAAATGTGGGTGAGCTCGGCAGTAGCCCGTACAGCTTGCGATTTTTGGTAAGTATGGTATCTGTTCTCATCATACAACTATTTATTACGTTCACACTTCAACCTATATATTTCTTTGACATTTGCTGATTTTAATTTTCAAGAGGGTTTACTCAATAGCCTTGTCGACATGGGCTTCCAAAAACCTTCTCCAATACAAGAACAAGCTATCCCTATCATACAATCCGGTAAAGATTTAGTTGCCTGTGCCCAAACCGGCACAGGAAAAACAGCCGCATTCATGCTTCCTTTATTGGATAACATTGCAGTGAGTGAAACGGACGGTTTAGAAGTTTTAGTAATTGTACCTACCCGAGAATTAGCCATACAAATAGACCAGCAAATCCAAGGCTTCTCCTATCACATTTCTGTGAGTTCTACTGCCATTTATGGAGGAGGAGATGGTGCCACTTGGGATCAACAAAGACGCTCTTTAGTAGAAGGTGTCAACATCATTATTGCAACTCCGGGTAGACTTATGGCACAGTTACAGTCAGGTGTTGTTTCGTTGAAAACTGTCAAACATGTGGTATTAGATGAAGCAGATCGTATGTTAGACATGGGATTCTACGATGATATTGTAAGAATTCTAAAATATTTGCCAACGGTACGACAAACCATCATGTTCTCTGCTACGATGCCTCCTAAAATGAGAAATCTAGCAAAACAATTAATGTTAAATCCGGTAGAAGTGAATATTGCCATCTCTAAACCGGCTAGTGGTATTAAGCAGTTAGCTTATATGGTTTGGAAAGCTAATAAGAATGTACTAGTTCAACATCTTCTATCCAAAGATGCTTACAATAGCATCATCATTTTTACCTCTACCAAAGAGGAAGTAAAAAAACTGGAACGTGACCTATCTAAATTAGGACTCAATTTAAAAGGATTTCATTCTGATTTAGATCAAGAAGAGCGCGAAGAAATCATGCGCAATTTTAGAAACAAACAATTGCAACTATTAATTGGTACAGATATTTTATCGCGGGGTATTGATATCGAAGGCATTGATCTGGTCATCAATATGGAAGTGCCGGGAGATCCGGAAAACTACATCCATCGTATAGGTCGAACCGCTAGAGCTTCTACCGAAGGCACGGCTATTACCTTCATCAGTGATGATGATCAATATAAATTCTTTAAGATAGAATCCCTCATCGGTAGAGAAATCGAAAAACTTGCCACCCCTATAGAAATAGGAGATAGCCCTAGCTACAATCCGGAAATTAAAAAGAAGAAAGTCTTTAAACGTAAGCACAAATAATCCATCTTGCTTTTTTTGGTAAGATTTTTGAACTTCCCCATTCGTACTTTTATACTCGATCATGATTAGATTACTTATTACTCTAATTGCTATTGCTTTATCAGGTATTGTTCAAGCACAGCAACAAGCGTCTCAATGGTATTTTGGGCGTAACGCCGGAGTTAATTTTAACACTCAACCTCCTACTGTAAAAACAGATGGAGTCCTCAATACCGAAGAAGGTTGTATTACTATCGCTGATGCACAAGGAAAACTCTTGTTTTATTCTGATGGAGTGAACGTATGGAATAGTCAACATCAAACCATGCCGAATGGTACCGGATTAAAAGGTCACCCCTCTTCTACTTCCTCCGGTGTAGTAATCAAGCAACCCGGAAACACAAATATCTATTTCTTATTTACCGTAGATGCTACTGCAGGTCCAAATGGATTAGAATATTCTGTGATTGATATGAATCTGCAAAACGGTTTGGGCGATGTATTGCCTGACAAAAAAAACATCATGTTACAAACACCTGTAACCGAAAAATTAACAGCGGTATCCCATCGCAATGGTGTTGATTATTGGATTATTGCTCATGGTGACAAGAATAATAATTTCATAGCCTATTTATTAACCGCTACAGGAGTTAGTACGACACCCGTAGTGTCATCTATTGGCACTGTACATGAAGGCGTAGGCAATTTATATACTCAAGGTTATATGAAATCCAATCCGGATGGCAGTAATCTAGCTGTAGCTTTAGAAGATAAACATGCGATTGAAATTTTAGATTTTGATAATAAAACTGGTTCTATCACACATCCTATCTATATTCAACTACCTAGTAACTCTTATACCTATGGAATTGAATTTTCTCCTAGTGGTTCTTTGTTATATGTGTCTGCCGCAGGCTTAGCTCAAATCTATCAATATAATTTACAAGCTGGCTCTGAAGAGGCTATAAAAGAAAGTAGAGTTGTAGTAGGTAGAGGAACAGTAGCTAAATGGATTGGTGCATTACAAATTTCAATTGATGGGAAAATCTATTTCACTCAATATGAAACGCCTTATTTAGGTTGTATCCCTTCTCCAAATACATTAGGTACAGGTTGTGGATTTGAAGAGAAAGCCATCGACCTTCAGGGGAAAAATTCCAGTTTAGGTTTACCTACTTTTAGTCAGAATTATTTCTACAAAAGTGTACAAAAGAATATTACTTATTTTGATCCTACTAAAATAGAAAAAGGGAAAGCCTATGTATTAAAAAACATCTTGTTTGACTTTAACTCCTCTACTTTAAAAACCACTTCGTATGTGGAAGTGGATAAAATAGTAGCAGCATTAAAGGCTAATCCGTCATTGAAAGTGGTCTTAAAAGGACATACAGACAATATTGGTAACAAATCGTACAATATTCAACTATCGACGAATAGAGCGAAAGCTGTTGCTGATTATATCCAACAAAAAGGAATTGCTGCTGATCGCATTCGCTATGAAGGTTATGGTAGCGGAGAGCCGGTGGCAGGGAACGATACTGAAGCAGGTAGAGCGCTCAATCGAAGAGTAGAAGCTGTTTTTGAATAATAGCTTATAGTAGTTAGTCATTAGTATTTAGACTAGAAAAAGAAAGAGCCTACAAAATTATAGGCTCTTTCTTTTTATCTAATAACTAAATACTAGCAGCTAACTACTATTTTTCAAGAATGGCTTTCATGTTTTTCAAATTCTGATTTTGCGCTTCTGTTATCATTCCTTTTCCTACTAGTTGAAAGATATTGAAAGGGTATTTATCATTGGCGTAAAAATCGGCGGTTACTTGGGTATGTGTAGAGTCGATCATCGTACAAATAGTAGCCGCACTAGCAGTACTTTCAAACGGACGTTTGAATCTTAATTCTACCACCATACTATCCTCTGTTAAACGAATGATTTCTTGTTCGCCCTCTCCTACTTCATCACTAGTAGAGTTCCAAGACTGAATAAAACCAACCGTACCATCTGTACCTTTGTATTCTACTTTAGCAGTAGTGTCTGCTTTCATCCAAACACTATATTCTTGTTGACGTTTGATTGTTTTAACAAAATCAAAGACTTCGCTTTTAGGTTTATCTATAACAGTGGAAACAGAAATAGTATACTGTTTAGGCAAAAACAAAGCAACAATAAGCGGAATTGCGATAATGACAGCGATTGCGACAGCTAAAATTTTGACGATTTTCATGATATTATAAAGTTATGTTAAAAGTGAATGCTTGATATTTAAATGGTAAAGCTTTTGATATTTTCTTCTTTGATAAGAGTGGCACTAAATTTTTCCAAATTGGTTTTAGCTCCCTGCAATTTCCATCGGATGGTATAACAGTCGTTTGACATGTTTCTAGAAATACGGCTATAGCTTAATTGAAACTCTTTCATTTTTTTCTCCAAAGCAAAACAAGCTTCATCTGCTGTGTGAAAAGTAATCATTAGGTCCTTGGTTTTTCTTTTATTTTCTAAATAGTTTTCCAACACCTTAAGTGAGTGTAGAACTATAATTGTGATAACCGTACCAAACACGGCTAGCAATACTCTACCTGACCCAATAGCCATACCCAATGCCGCACATATCCAAATAGTCGCTGCAGAAGTAAGTCCGGTAACTTTACTCTCATCACGGTACATAGCACCCGCACCTATGAAACCAATACCGGTAATAATATTAGCTGCAATTCGATCTTGAGAGCCTATGCTCAGTGAAATAATGGTAAACAAACAGGACCCCATCGTCACTAACATGAGCGTACGCAAGCCTGTAGGTTTATGCTGCCACTCTCTTTCTATACCTATCAAAAAACCAACAAGCATAGATGCTAGAATATGCATTACAATGGAATAATCAATTTCGGTATTAAAGATTTCGTTCATGGGATAGGGGGTACTCTTTTTTATCAAGTTAATCAAAAAATACTATTCCAGCCAAAAACAAAAAAGCAGCCCAATTGAGCTGCTTTTTTAATATTCTAAAACTTGAATAAACTTATTTTACTGCATTTACCTTAACAGGCTTTGCAGGATAGTAAATCGTATCGGATAAAGAAGTTCCCGGAGCTACCATCGGTAACACGTTTTCTTCTTTCATTACGTGTGCGTGGATTAAGAACGGACCTTCGTGCGCTGTTGCTTGTTCCATTGCTTTCTTGAAGTCTTCAGAAGTTTCGCAGTATACTGCTTTTACACCACATGCTTCTGCTAAAGCAACGAAGTTAGGGTTTAACAAATTCACACCGCTATAGTTCTTCGCGTAGAATTGCTCTTGCCACTGACGTACCATTCCTAAATAGTTGTTATCTAAAACGACTATTTTCACCGGCCATTTCTCTTGAACGCAAGTAATCATTTCTTGCATGTTCATTTGGAAAGAACCGTCACCGGAGATACACCATACATCGTTGAAAGGGAACGCTGCCTGAGCACCCATCGCTGCCGGTAAGCCAAAGCCCATAGAACCTAGACCGCCGGAAGTTAAGAAGTGATTTGGCTTCAAACGTTGGCAGTATTGAGCTGCCCACATTTGGTGTTGTCCCACATCGGTAGAGATGATAGCATTGCGATCCATCGTATCATTCAACATTTGCAAGGCTGCAATTTGAGTGAAGCGACTTAAATCTGCCGGTGCTAATGGATACTCTTCACGTTGTTCATTCATGTGAGATAACCATGTAGCGCGGTCACGCATATTTTTCTCCGTACGAGTATCCGGAATCAAATTGATTACCGTTTTTAAATCTCCATTGATAAATACGTTTGTTTTAACGTTTTTAGAAGACTCACTCTTATCGATATCTACGTGTAATACTTTTGCTTTAGGCGCGAAGTCGGCAAGTTTACCTGTGATACGGTCATCAAAACGAATACCCCATGCTACGATTAAGTCAGCATTTTGTACCGCTTCGTTACAGTATTTCATACCGTGCATACCTAACCACTGGAAGTACAATGGATCATCATACTCCATAGCACCAATACCTAAGATGGTAGAGATAACCGGAATGTTTTCACGGTGAACAAATGTTCTTAATTCTTCCCAAGCCTTAGATAATAATACCCCGTGACCTGCTAAGATTAAAGGCTTCTCTGCATTCTTAAACAATTCAACCGCTGCAGCGATATCTGCATCAGTGAAATTGTTAACTACTTCTCTTTCCGGTTTTACAAATTGTGCTTCCCAGTCTTCGTCTAGTTCCACGTATTCTCCTTGAATACTTCTAGGAACGTCCACTAATACAGGACCCGGACGACCGCTAATAGCTACGCGATAAGCATCTGTAAATATTTTAGCAGCGTTCGCTAAGTCTGTAATCAAATATGTTTTCTTCGTGATCGGAATACAGATACCAGTGATATCTGTTTCTTGGAACGCATCAGAACCAATTAAGTGGTAAGCTACCTGACCAGTGATGGCTACCATAGGAACGCTATCTGCATATGCATCAGCGATACCTGTAACTAAGTTAGTAGCTCCCGGTCCGGAAGTTGCCAAACAAAACCCCGGTCTGCCGCTCACGCGGGCATACCCATTGGCCATAAAAGCTGCGCCTTGCTCATGACGGACCAGGACGCTATTCAGACTGCTATATGCTAGCGCATCATAAATAGGTAAAATGGCTCCACCCGGATAGGCAAAAAGATCGCGCGCATCTAACAATTCGATGATACGAACGATGTACTCTGCTCCTCTTAATTTAATTTTTGGCTTCATAAGATATTGCTCGAGGTATTGTTGCTTTGTATTTTTTATTTGTCAGTTACACAACCTTCAGAGGCTGTGGCTACCGTTTTCATGTATTTGTAAAGTACGCCGGAAGTAGCGCGTGGTGCAGGTTGTTTCCAAGCTGCTTTACGTTGTGCTAATTCTGCATCAGAAACTTTCACATCCATCACGTTGTTTTCAACGTCGATACGAATGATGTCTCCGTTTTGAATTAACCCAATAGGTCCACCGTCAAATGCTTCCGGAGTAATGTGTCCTACCACGAAACCGTGAGTACCACCGGAGAAACGTCCGTCAGTAATTAGAGCACATTTATCACCTAAACCTAAGCCCATCAACAGAGCTGTTGGCTTTAACATTTCAGGCATACCAGGACCACCTTTAGGGCCCACGTAACGGATTACAATTACTTCACCTGCTTGTGCTTCTTTCGCCTCTAAACCTGCATTCAATGCTTCTTCTGATTCGTATACACGAGCCGGACCTTCAAAGAATAAACCTTCTTTACCGGTAATCTTCGCCACAGATCCTTGTGGAGCTATGTTTCCATAAAGGATTTGTAAGTGACCTGTTTGTTTGATTGGCTTATCCCAAGCATACATTAAGTCTTGATTCGCAGGTAAATCTTGAGCTTCTTTTAGATTCTCACCAACAGTTTTACCTGTTACAGTCATACAATCTAAATGAAGTAAATTATGTTTTGCTAACAAACGCATGACAGAAGGCACACCGCCAATAGCGTCCATATCTTCCATCATATACTTACCGCTTGGTTTTAAGTCAGCCAATAACGGAGTTGTATTGCCGATGCGTTGGAAATCATCAATTGTTAAAGTAACACCTGCAGCTCTCGCCATAGCGATTAAGTGCATTACAGCGTTCGTAGAACCTCCTAATACCATGATCACACGAATCGCATTTTCAAATGCTTTGAATGTCATGATATCACGTGGTTTGATGTCTCTTTCCAGAAGCATCATCATGGTTTTACCAATCGCTAGTGTTTCTTCTTTTTTCTTATCGCTTGTTGCAGGAGCGGTAGAAGAATATGGAAGTGTTAATCCCATAGCTTCAATCGCTGATGCCATTGTGTTTGCCGTGTACATACCACCACAAGCACCTGCACCCGGACAAGCATTTTTAATCACACCTTGGTAATCTTCTTCGGAGATGGTACCGGCGATTTTTTTACCTAATGCTTCAAATGCAGAAACGATATTAAGTTTTTCACCTTTCCAATTCCCTGAACGAATAGTACCACCGTACACCATTAAAGATGGGCGATTCAAACGAGCCATTGCAATCACTGCACCCGGCATGTTTTTATCACAACCTACTACAGTAACTAAACCGTCATAGTAGTGAGCTCCGGCAATGGTTTCAATAGAATCTGCGATTACATCACGAGAGACTAATGAATAACGCATACCTTCTGTACCCATGGAGATACCATCACTCACGCCGATGGTGTTGAACCCAAGTCCAACCATACCGCCACGAGTAATACTACCTTTCACTTGTCCTGCAAGGATATTCAAGTGCATGTTACAAGTATTACCATCAAAACCTGTACTACCAATCCCTACGACTGGTTTTTTGAAATCTTCATCTGTGAATCCGGCACCGTACATCATCGCTTGAGATGCAGGTTGTGACGGATCTTGCGTCAGACGTTTACTGATTTTATTTAATTCGTTTGCCACGTTGTGTTAAGCTAAAATGTTATGCTGTTACTTTTGCATTTTTCTCTACTAACTGTGCAATGTAAGCACCCACTTGAGTAGTAGAACTTGGATTCTCACGACGGATATCTACTGTAACTACACCGTCTTCCAGTGATTTTACTACAGCATTACGAATAGCTTTCGCTTCTTCCAATAAACCAAAAGATGTTTCTAATAACATAGCTGCAGACAAGATAGCTGCACATGGGTTAGCAATGTTTTTACCAGCTCCTTCCGGATAAGATCCGTGGATTGGCTCATATAATGCTACTGCGCTACCAACCGATGCAGAAGGTAACATACCCATTGAACCTGTGATAACAGATGCTTCGTCTGTGATGATATCACCGAACATGTTTTCTGTTAATACCACGTCAAAGTAAGCAGGTTGAGTAATGATTTTCATAGCAGCGTTATCTACGAACATGAAATCTAATTCAACGTCTGAATAGTTAGCAGCGTGGAATTCTTTTACTACTTCTCTCCATAAACGAGAAGAAGCTAATACGTTTGCTTTATCTACTAAAGTCACGCGGTTACGACGGATACGAGCAGATTCAAATGCTAATTTGCTAATACGTTCGATTTCAGCGCGAGTGTAAGTACATGTATCAAATGCCATGTTACCATCTTCGCTACGACCACGAGTACCGAAGTAAATACCACCGGTTAACTCACGGAATACTACGAAGTCAACACCGCTCACTAAGTCTGCACGAAGTGGAGAAGCGTTTTCTAAAATTTTATAAGTGTTTACCGGACGAATATTAGCGAATAAACCTAATGCTTTACGCATCGCTAATAAACCTTGTTCCGGACGTACTTTCGCTTTAGGATCGTTATCATATTTCGGGTGACCAATAGCACCGAATAAGATAGCGTCTGCTGCTTGACATACTTTTAATGTCTCATCAGGGAAAGGGTTACCTGTAGCGTCTATAGCTACTGCACCAACTAGTGCTTCTGTATAGTGGAATTTATGACCAAAAGATTTTTCGATAGCGTTAAGGACTAATAAAGCCTGATCAGTCACTTCCGGACCGATACCATCACCTTTTAATACTGCAATTTTCTTTTCCATTGTTTTAGCTTTGAGCTTTAAGCTTAAGGCTTAAGGCTAGTTCTTTTATAAATCTTTTCTTTGATAATTAGCTTACGAAGCTTAAATATTTGGATGTCTTCTCATAAGATTCGATTTTATCTTTTTGTGATAACACATAATCGATATCATCGTAACCGTTAATCAAACAAGTCTTTTTGTAATCGTTGATAGTGAAAGATTCTTTCTTATCCGTACCAGCGATTTGGATGAATTGATTTTGTAAGTCTACGATCAATTCCATTTTGTTATTCGCTTTAACTGCTGCGAAAATTTCAGCTAAGAAAGCATCTGATACTTGAACCGGAAGGATACCGTTGTTCAACGCGTTACCACGGAAGATATCAGCGAAGAAAGAAGAAACTACTACGCGGAAACCAGCGTCACCGATAGCCCAAGCAGCGTGCTCACGAGAAGAACCACAACCGAAGTTTTTACCTGCTACTAATACTTTACCGCTATAACGAGCATCGTTCATCACGAAATCCGCTTTAGGAGTATTGTCGTCATTGTATCTCCAGTCACGGAATAAGTTTTGTCCGAAACCTTCTTTAGTCGTTGCTTTTAAGAAACGTGCTGGGATGATTTGATCCGTATCTACATCTTCAATAGGAAGAGGCACGATGGTAGATTGTATTGTTGTAAATTTTTCCATGGTTAGGAAGTATTGAATGTTTTTAGATTAGTTCATTAATTCACGTACATCGACGATTTTACCGGATACTGCAATAGCAGCAGCAGTTAACGGGCTCACTAAAAGCGTGCGTGCTCCAGGACCTTGACGACCTTCGAAGTTACGGTTAGAAGTAGACACACAATATTCTCCTTTAGGAACTTTGTCTTCGTTCATTGCTAAACATGCAGAACAACCAGGCTCGCGTAATTCGAAACCAGCTTCTGCTAATACTTTATCAATACCTTCAGCAATGGCTTGACGTTCTACTTGCTTAGAACCAGGAACGATTAAAGCATTGATGTTATCTGCTTTTTTCTTGCCTTTAACGAAGTTGGCAAACGTTCTTAAATCTTCGATACGACCGTTGGTACAAGAACCTAGGAATACCCAGTTCACTTGTTTACCTGCGATCTTCTCCCCTTCTTTAAAGCCCATATAATCTAAAGCTTTATTGAAAGTTAATTTATTGCTTTCTTCTACTTGATCAATAGATGGGATGCTACCGGAAACTTTGATACCCATACCAGGGTTTGTTCCGTAAGTAATCATCGGTTCGATGTCAGCTGCTTCGTAAGACAATACTCTGTCGAATTTAGCATCAGCATCTGAAAATAAAGTTTTCCAGTAAGCTACTGCTGCTTCCCACTTATCACCTTTAGGAGCGAACTCACGTCCTTTGATGTAGTTGAAAGTAGTTTCATCCGGAGCGATCATACCACCACGAGCACCCATTTCGATACTCATGTTACAGATGGTCATACGAGCTTCCATTGTTAAAGAAGTAATCGCAGAACCACAGAATTCTAAGAAATACCCTGTACCACCGGCAGCAGAGATTTTAGAAATTACATATAATACAATGTCTTTAGATGTAACACCTTTACCTAAAGTACCATTGATTTCAATCTTCATGGTTTTAGGTTTGGATTGCATCAAACACTGAGTTGCTAATACTTGTTCCACTTCAGAAGTACCGATACCAAAAGCGATAGAACCGAAAGCACCGTGAGTTGAAGTGTGAGAATCACCACATACGATTGTCATACCCGGTAGCGTAGTACCTGTTTCAGGACCTACTACGTGTACTACACCTTGAGATGGGTGACCTAAACCAAATAGAGTAACTCCGTATTTATTACAGTTATCCGTAAGAGTATCAACTTGCTTACGAGATAATTCTTCTTTAATAGGTAATGCTTGACCTTTAGTAGGAACGTTGTGATCCGGTGTAGCAAGAGTACGCTCCGGACGGAACACGCCAATACCACGTTTGCCAAGACCGGCAAAAGCTTGAGGGCTTGTTACCTCGTGAATTAATTGTTTGTCGATATATAAAATGCTAGGACCATCTTTCACCTCAGTAACTACGTGTGCGTCCCAAACTTTTTCGAATAATGTTTTTCCCATGATGATGAGTAACTAATTAGATTATTTAACTATTTCTGTTTCGCGCATTAATTCATGCAAATGTTCATCGTCTACTTGTTTCAAACGATCTGCCATATCCAAGAAGCGTCTATATGCTTCGTCTAACTGATCTTTTGATAACATGTAACCGATGTTGGCTAAACGGTGGTTTAATGCTGCACGACCACTACGAGCAGTAAGTAAGATGGAGGATGCATCTGCTCCTACATCAGCGGGATCCATGATTTCATAAGTTTCACGATGTTTCAAGAAACCATCTTGGTGAATACCGGAAGAGTGTGCGAAAGCATTACGACCTACAATAGCTTTATTCGATTGTACCGGCATACGCATCATAGTAGAAACCATATGACTAAGAGGTACAATTTTCTTCGTATCTAAACCTGTTTCTAAGCCTAAGTAAGGGTGACATTTTAAAATCATAGCCACTTCTTCTAACGCAGTGTTACCTGCACGCTCACCGATTCCGTTGATGGTACACTCTACTTGCATGGCACCATTGGTTAATGCAGCGATAGAATTAGCGGTAGCTAGACCTAAGTCGTTGTGACAATGTGCAGATAAAATAGCCTTATCAATATTAGGCACATTGTTCATTAAATATTTAATACGCTCACCGTATTGCCACGGCAACATATAACCGGTAGTATCCGGAATGTTCACCACGTCAGCGCCAGCTGCGATAACAGTTTCTACCATTCGAGCTAAGAATTCTTGATCTGCACGACCTGCATCCTCACAGAAGAACTCTACCTCATGAACTACTTTCTTCGCTTGACGTACAGCTGCAGCAGCCATTTCCAAAATATTTTCGCGAGTAGTTCTTAATTTGTGTTGAATATGAATATCGGAGGACCCAATACCCGTGTGAATACGACTACGCTTGGCAAATCGTAGTGCTTCACCGGCTACGTTAATATCTACTTCCTTGGCACGAGTAAGTGCACAAATCGTAGGGCGTGTAACCGCTTTAGTGATTTCTACTACGGAATTAAAGTCTCCTGGACTGGAGACGGGGAAGCCCGCCTCAATTACATCGACACCCATCTCGTCCAAGGCCTTAGCCACCGTGATTTTCTCTTCGGTGTTTAATTGGCAGCCCGGCACTTGCTCTCCATCGCGCAACGTGGTATCGAACACGTAAATTCTTTTTGCCATAATTTGTAAATGAAATAAACTAATTAGTTGTGTTGGTATAATTTAACTTTATGGTTTTCATCCGGTTAGGGGATATAATCCGACCGATTTCGAACTCAGGGGATACCTTAGGTTAAATTATAGTAAACAAAAATACACTTTTAGTTAGATGATACCGTGTAAATTTAAAATATTATTACGGTTTCAGAGGAAAAATAAAATCTAATATGGTCAAATTAAACTGTATTATTATAATGATTTACAGTTATTTAAATAATTATTGATACTACAGTTTACACCATTTCCAATGGAAAAATAGACATTAGATTATTCTTATATCAACAATCGACTGGTATTATTTTAAAAGTTAATTTTTTTTAAAACTGAGCTCCTACCCGAAAGGTAATTAGATTAGAAGTATTGGTAAGGTTAGTTTCAAAATATCGATACCACTCATAGTTTAAGGTAAAATATAAAGCCGTAGTAGGGCTTACAAATGCGCGTACACCAACTTGAGGACTGACCACTGTTCCCATTTTAGTGGACCTATCGTACAAGCCTACAGTTTTACCCGCCGAAAAGGCAAGTAAGGGAGAAACTCTACCTTGTAAGGGTGTGAATAAGGCATCTATCGTAAAAGGGGCTGTTAACTGATTATTGGAAGCATACACCTTTAAGCCTGTCCCAATTCCAGCTTGAAACATAGAGTTAAATTTAAACGCGTTCTGTATATTTAGTGCGAATAGATTTTCTGTTGGTCCCGGGACAACTTGACCGGTTCCCTTATATTCAACTTCAGCATTCCCCACCCCAGCTTGAAAATCGATACCCAAAACATACCCTTTCGATTTAAATGAAGATGTAGAATTCTTAATAGTATCTTGAGCTAAAGCATTAAACGCTAAACAAGTAATCAGTAAGATGTATTTTAAATTTTTCATATAGCTTTATTTAATAATTTGTATCCAACCTTTTAAATCGCAATCGTTTTCAGAACCATATCGATAATAATAAATCCCCTCCGAGATGGAATCAGCATTCCAATTGTGTTTATAATTTCTTGATTCGTATACCAAATCTCCCCAAGAAGAATATACCTGTAAATGTCCTGACTCCAGATCAATGGGTTTAATCTGTAAAACATCATTCTTCCCATCACCGTTAGGGGTGATAAGATTAGGAAATAAAAAATCCGGATAACTCATCTCAATACTATCTTTTTCAATACTACAAGAAGTTCTAGCTTCAATAATATGCTTACCGGCATCCGAGACATAGTCCCCACTTCGTATCACCATATTATTATAAAAATAGGTAGCCTGATTTTGTTCAGACCACTTTAATTGAACTTTACCTTTACCGCAACCATACAGCGTATCGGTTACACTCAAAACCGGTTTTGAAGCCCGTTCTTTTACCTCAACAGAATCGATGTGTACAGTATCCGAAACGCAGTTGATGTAACGAATAGCTTCTATTTCGTGATAACCCGAAGTTTGAAAAGTAACAGGAAACATACCCCACATAAAACGTAATGAATCTTCTTTCCATGTAAATGAAGTGCCTTCATCGGTACGAAAAACAATAGAGTCCGCCCGGATGGTATCTTTTAAGAACAAAGACAAGGGTGTTGAGGGGCAAGCGGGGGATGAAGTATACTCCGGAGTACCCATCTCCGGTGCTTTCCAACCCTTACCAAAATAGGTCGCATTTTGTAAGTACCATTGATACCAATAAGGTGTTGGCAGATTACTCAATCCGGTGGAAGCATTGATCCACTCTATTTTATCCCAATTCCCTATATCACAATTCGGACAAGAATTGTTAGGCGAATTAACTTCTAAGGACAAGACATCCATGCTCGTCTGGTGCTGTATAAAAATACGACCATTGATGTACGGCATTACTTGAGCATTCGTGTAGGGATAGCCTACAGGTCTTAAAGGAGCTAAAGGATGATCTACCTCGCTCACTTTCAAACCCCAATCCGGCTTAAAGGTACTTTCGTCCTGTATGCTCGCATAATCAGTTTGATAAAAAATAGTGTCTCCTAAAGTTAGCGTACTTAGATACGTAGAATAAAGTTGGTATTCGGAATTAATATACAAATCATATACCCCTGCAACTTTATCGTTAGTTGATATCCTACCATCTATTCTTTTTTCATACGTAATGGCGCCCGTAGACCTATCTAAACGGAAAAAATAATCCCTCCACACTGTAGAATTTCCTGCAAAAACATCTCTGATGATTCCATTATCATAGATTTCCAAGGTCATTCTAGATCCGGGCAAATTAATTTCATCATAATTGGGAATTAAATCCTGAAATAAAACATCATGTGACCAAATAACACCGCAAGCATTTACTTTATACACTCGGTAGCGTTCATGCAGTAGTGATTTCATTATCATCCAACTACTAATCCCATCAGTGTGTTTTATTAATATACCACAGTTTCGTAATAAAAAATAATAGATTTCATCACCGGAATGAATAGGGATTTTACTCTGAATTATTTTTCCCTTCCCGTTATTCGCTTTGGCATCCAATATACTATAACTTAATTCATACGTGTGGATATAATCAAAGGAGGGATAGTTTTTTAGTTTAATTAAACAAGTTACCACTATATATCTATCTTGATTATACTCTTCTAAGGGTATTATAAACGCTTGCTGACAATCAAATCCCGGATCAGTAGAAAAAGGATGTATATCGCCATTTTCAACAAAATTACCATCAGCATCCCACACCTTTAACCCATTGGTCATAAATCGTAAAGCGCCGGTATTTTTATCCGAAATAGCAACAAAAGTTCTTGGATGTGTAAGTGCATCTGTTGTATTAGTTTCTACACTTTGAAGTAAGGTCGTGCTTTTTCCCAATTCATCATATCTGGTTATCCCAAAATATGTTAATTCACCAATCCAAGTGGCTTCCTTTTGGGCTTTTACATCCCAAGGATGAATCCAAAAAAGTAGTATGAGAAATAAATAATTACGCATGAAACAAATCAACAGCAAGGTATAAACCTTGCTGTTGTATTATTTGACAATTTCGAATGAGTCTTACTTAATTATTTTTAATGTTTCCATTTTACCGGAGGTGTATTGAAGAGTAACCAAATATACACCGGACGACCAAGAAGCAGTAGACACCACAGCACTTGCAAGGCCAACAGCTTCATTGTAGATTTCACTACCGTCTATGCTAGTAATTTTAATGGTTTCAATGGTTTGTCCATTACCTACTATGTTTACTTCCCCTTGAACAGGGACCGGGTATGCCATCGCTTTATTTTTCAAACTAGCTTCGTAAGTAGTAGGGATTGGCTTCATATATACAGTACTCTCATCATACGGATTTACCCGATCCTCTTCTAATCCCGTACTAGCCGTTCTTTGATATTGAGGCATACAAGCAGGATCATTAGTGATGTAAAATAAATTATATACTCGATTATTTAAGGAACGATAAAACACATTTGGCTGTGAATATATAATGGAACCTTGTACTTGATCATAAAACGAAAGAGGTGTAGCTCTTATTACACCAAAATTACCTGTAGCAGTATAATCCGGCTTTCTGTAAATCTGATACATATTACCATTATAACCTGCATAGTAGATGGTATTTGTGCTTCTATTTATCTCTAATGCCCCCTTAGCACCAGATGCTATACCACTTGACAACACGTTATCCGTAGTTTCAATTTGGAATAAGCCTGTAAAATTACCTTGATTATCAAACTTAGCGGTATATAAATCACCACTAGCCACATAATACAGGTTACCATCCGAATCAATACGCATGTCCGTTACGGTGCTTACGTAATCATTGAAAGAGAATCCATTTAACTTTATTTCAGGAGAACCGGTTTGCATTTCCTTGTAGTATAATCCTCCATCATCTTTAAAATAAATGATCCGATTATTTTTAAAATCCATGTCGTATCTAATTCTACCCGGAGTGGCGTCTACGAGTACTTTTAATGAACCTGCATCTATCTGTAAATTACCCAAATTGTCGATGCCGGCTTCTATACTTTGAATATTACGGGAAAATAAATCTCTCCATACTATCTGGAACAAGGAACCACCTATAGCTCTTATTTGGTATCCATATTCATATTCTACCGGAGAAATTGTATTAAATGTGAATAGTGGGTTTAACAAGTTTGCGTTAACTCGCCCTGAGACCAAATCTATCATTGCACATTCCAAATTGCCTAATCGATTTACATAAAACAATAAATCATTTGATCCTATTCGAATGTATTGTAGGGTATTATCTAATGATTGTTGAATAACATTATCTACACCTGAAGGTTTACTAACCCACTTTCCTATAGTATTATCAAATTCATAAAAGTAAACTCGCTTATCAATAGCATTTACAGTTTGTACATAATAAATTCTGTTCGCATTAGAGGCTTTTGCTAAGTTACTGTAAACCTGTGCATCCTGCTGCGGGTTAATATGTCCGCTTAACCAACCACTTACGGTAGGGTCTCCGGAGGTAACTCCTCCTGTAATATTAATTAAAGCATTATCCGTACTTAAACAACCACTGGCATCCCTCACTTGAACGGTAACAGATTTAGTACCAAACGTTCTTCCGTCTAAACTATTATTTATATTAGGAGACGAAGTTTGACTAGTAGCCAACACTCCGTCACTGCTGGTCCACCAATTTAACTGATAAGGGGCTAACCCTCCTGTTATAGTAGGGATTAGGGTCACATTAGCAGAGCAAGAACTTTGATCCGTTAAACTTACATTAAGAGCAGAACCTGTTTGTAATCCTAATCGGATGGTTTGGACGCTTCCACAAGGCGTTGTAAAATTTACCAAAATATCCCCACCCGGTCCAAAATCATATAAGTTATCCGATTTAATATAGAAATATCTTTGGTCGTTTCCTCTATATGTTCTTTGAAAGCGCCCTTGCACCGTACTAGTTGATATGGCAGATTTACCTTGGTCTATCCATCCCGGGGGGAGAATGACTTCATAAGAAGTAGTAGAGGAAATATAAGGCTCAAAACTCAAATTAAAACCGTATTGCGCCTCGTTACAACGCACAATATAGGTTCCGGAATTATTAATATCAGCCATTTTTAGTTGATTTACTCTTAATTCAGTAGTTGGTTCTGTAACATCAATAGTAATAGTTGACGTAACCGCTGTTCCACAAGGATCTACTATTCTAAGAGTTACTAGTTTACTTCCTGGTGATCTAAATCCATTCACTAAGATGAAATTTCTATTTACAGCTGACAAAGTTCTTGGATCAATATTACCGTCTTGCACTGTCCAAGAATAAAATGCTCCAGGTATGGATACCGTCTGAAATTGTAAAGTATTGTTATTACATCCATTTACAGGAGTTTGAAAGTTTGCTTGAATTACAGGAGTTCCTACTAATGATTCTGAAACATTAACATTCAAATTACCCCCTCTACTGCCGCAAACACCTAAAAAACCAAGTGAAGTAGCATTTGAACTAATACTTGAGGTACCGGCTCTTTTGAAATTTACCGAAATATTTTCGGCTCCATCCCCGCCAGTAAAAATGAAATTAATTAATTGAATAACATTCGCATTAAATACTACTTGCCCGTTCGTTCTCACATTTATACTTCGATTGGCGCCAACCAAGACCCCATTAATAGTGGTAGTCGTATTAAATCTTAACTCAATGGCATTACCCCTATCATAAAATAAATACGTAAGGCTAGCGCTTGCTGGAATACCTAAGGTAGCTCTCAATTGTTGAATATTGATTCCAGCTGCACTTGTTATATCTGGATCAGAAGACCCGGATACCGCCCATGAGATATTTTGATACCTATCATAATTGATAGTATAATTTGCTGACCTCCCGGAACATGATATGTTTGGTCCTTCAACCCTAAATGTTCTACATTGTGCTATTGCATTATAACACAGTAACAACATGATTACATTAATAATTATTTTTTTCATAAGAATTGAAAAGAATTGAAAAGAATTGAAAAGAATTGAAAAGAATTGAAAAGAATTGAAAAGAATTGAAAAGAATTGAAAAGAATTGAAAAGAATTGAAAAGAATTGAAAAGAATTGAAAAGAATTGAAATAATAGTTTTTTGTAAAATTAAATCAAAATATTGAATAAGCAAATAAAACTAAACTTCATTATTTTTGTTTATTAGTTACTATGCTCGGCTACAGATTCTCCAAATACATACCAAATAGTAATGAAGAAAAAGATTTTCCTTCTTTAAGGAAAATCTTTCTTCAATTATTACAATATACTAATGGAGATGTTGCAGAAGCTATTCAATGGCTCAATGAGTTGGATAAACAGTATCAACTTACCTCCGATAACTATGGTATAGGTGACTTTATTGATGACCTTAAACGTGAAGGTTATATTTCAGACAATCCTGCTGAAGGTTCATTTCAGGTCACCTCCAAAACAGAACAAGCCATTCGCACCTCTGCATTAGAGGAAATCTTTGGTAAACTAAAAAAATCATCTCCGGGTAATCATCGAAACAATAAATCAGGACAAGGCGACGACTTCAATGCCGATATTCGAGCATTCCAATTTGGCGACAACCTTGATGCTATTGATATTACCGCATCCATTCATAATGCTCAAATTAATCATGGAATTGATCAATTCACTCTAACAGACGATGATCTATCTGTAAAAGAAAAAGATCATCAATCACAGACGGCAACCGTTTTGATGATTGATATATCCCATTCCATGATACTTTATGGGGAAGATCGTATCACTCCGGCTAAAAAAGTAGCCATGGCATTAGCTGAATTGATTCGTATCAAATACCCTAAAGACTCTTTGGATATCATTGTTTTTGGTGATGATGCCTGGCCGGTACAATTAAAAGATTTACCTTTTCTTCAAGTAGGTCCTTATCATACGAATACACTAGCAGGTCTAGAATTGGCGATGGATTTACTTCGCCGACGGAAAACAAGAAACAAACAAATCTTTATGATTACCGATGGTAAACCAACTTGCATCAAAGAAAACGGACGCTATTACAAAAATAGTTTCGGACTGGATCGCAAGGTGATTTCCAAAACAATGAACATGGCTCATCAGTGCCGTCGATTAAAAATTCCGATTACCACCTTCATGATTGCCGAAGATCCTTATCTACAACAATTCGTTCGTGATTTTACGGAAGCTAACCAAGGGAAAGCTTTTTACAGTTCATTAAATGGCTTAGGAAATTTTGTGTTTGAAGATTTTGAACGCAATCGAAAAAAAACAATTTAAACTCTTTCTTCTTTTTCTTACCATATGAAAACATTACCCAAAACATTAGGGGCCTTAAAAGCTTCCGGATATACTTCCAAAACCGTAAAAGAAGAAATGCGCGCGAACCTAATTCATGCATTACAAACCGGTACGAATCCATTCCCGGGAATACAGGGTTATGAAGATACAGTCATACCACAACTACAAACAGCCATATTAGCTAAACACAATATACTTTTTTTAGGTTTACGTGGTCAAGCTAAAACACGTATGGCTCGCTTGATGGTAAATTTGCTGGATGAATACATACCTTATATAACAGGAACGGAATTAAATGATGATCCTCTAAAACCGATCAGTAAACAAGGATTCGATTTAATTGATGAATTTGGTGATAAAACTCCCATCTCATGGTTACACCGCAAGGATCGCTATACCGAAAAACTAGCAACACCTGATGTTTCCGTTTCCGATTTGATTGGTGATATTGACCCCATCAAAGCGGCAACTTTAAAATTAAGTTATGCCGATGAGCGAGTAATCCACTATGGATTGATACCACGAGCTCATCGCGGTATTTTTGTTATTAATGAATTACCCGACCTACAAGCCCGTATTCAAGTATCTCTTTTTAATATGTTACAAGAAGGTGATATCCAAATCCGAGGTTTCAAAGTTCGTCTTCCTTTGGATGTAAAATTTGTATTTACTGCTAATCCGGAAGATTATACGAATCGTGGTTCTATTATTACTCCTTTAAAAGACCGTATCGAATCACAAATTCTTACTCACTATCCTAAAAATGTTCAGTTGTCTAAAACGATTACGGAACAGGAAACTCGTTGGTCAAAAGATCAACAAGAAAAAATCCATGTAGACGATTTAATTAAAGTATTGATTGAAGAAATTGCATTTCAAGCAAGAGAGAGTGAATACATCGATCAAAAAAGCGGAGTGTCAGCACGTATGACTATTTCTGCTATGGAAAATTTAATCAGTCATTGCGAACGTCGACTTTTAATGAATCATGAGAAAACGACTTTCGCCCGAGTTTCTGATTTATATGCCGTAATCCCTGCCATTACCGGTAAGGTAGAATTAGTTTATGAAGGAGAGGTAGAGGGTATTGCTAACGTAGCTCAATATCTTGTCGGTAAAGCTATTCGTTCTGAATTTGACCAGCTATTTCCAAGCCCTGAAAAATTAAAAAAGGGAAAGAAAAAAAATGTGTATGAAGGAATCATTCAATGGTTCAATGAAGGTAATAGCATTGATTTATTGCAAGACATGTCACAAAATACTTACCAGCAAACGTTACATAGCATTCCCGGATTAGCTGATTTGGTACAACAATATGTTCCCACTCATTCCAACGAACAAATGTTATTAATGATGGAATTTATATTGTACGGACTAAGTGAACACTCGCAATTATCCAAACAATCACTAGACAGACAAATAAAATTCAAAGATCTTCTTGGCTCCATGTTCACGATGGGAGATGATGAAGATCATTTAGAAAACTAAATAGTTTTAAAATAACTTATTACAAATAAACTTTTTAACATGTATTCAAGCATGCGACTTGTTCGAACAAAAACAACGTTGCTCATTTGAATCCCCCCTTTTCAAGAAGCCTTATTGTTTTTAATAATAAGGCTTCTGCTTATATAATAAATACGGAAGGTGTTCATCCTATTGAAAAAAACACTATCTATGTCTCTTCAGAATTCATTCAGATTCTCTTCAAATTTACTTCACATTCCAGTAGTAGTTTTAAATTATTGATTCTCTTCAAAGCCAATAAAGAAAAGGCTTATGGGAATCTTCCATAAGATAAGTCTGTAAGAGTACCTTTGATATTTAAAACGAACACACCATGATAACTACAACACAAGTCCCTAAAGCAATATTGAAAGTTAAATACTTATTTCTGTTGGCAGGAATTGGCTCTTTGTTTTTTTTACAAGGTTGCCAAGCCCACAAAGAACATGAAGAAAAACATGACAAGTATTTTGTTACAAGTCCAATTATCAAAGACACCTTCTCAACACGCGAATATGTATGTCAAATCAAGGCTATTCAACACATTGAGTTGCGAGCACTAGATAGAGGATATTTACAAGAGATTTATGTAGATGAAGGAAAGTTTGTTCCCAAAGGCACCTTAATGTTTCGCCTGCTCCCAATTCAATATCAAGCTGAACTTAGAAAAGCACAAGCAGAGGCTGATTACGCTCAAATAGAATATCAAAATGCCAAAATATTAGCTGATAGTAACGTTATCTCACCTATTCAATTAGCATTAGTGAAAGCTAAATTTGAAAAAGCGAATGCAGAGTTGTCCTATGCACAAGTACGCATGGGCTTTACAGAAATCAGAGCTCCTTTTAGTGGCTTGATGGATCATTTCATAGTACGTCAAGGTAGTTTATTAGATGAAGGTGATTTATTAACTACCATGTCGGACATTAGCCAATTATGGATTTACTTCAATGTACCTGAAGCAGAATACATCGAATACAAAAAAGACCATCGCGATAATACTCCTATGAAAGTGCAATTGAGAATGGCTAACCATGAGATATATGATCAAGTAGGAGAAGTAAAAACGATTGAAGCAGACTTTAATAACCAGACCGGTAATATCGCCTTCCGTGCTACATTCCCAAATCCGGAAGGCCTATTACGCCACGGCGAAACAGGTAATATCATTGTTACTCTTCCATTAAAGAAAGCAATGATTATTCCTCAAAAAGCAACGTTTGAAGTGTTAGATCAAAAATATGTTTATGTGATTGATCACAACAATGTAGTAAAGTCAAGACGTGTAAATGTACTTGCTGAGTTGCCTGACCTGTACGTCATATCAGAAGGTTTACATCCTAATGACAAAATCTTATTGGAAGGTCTGAGGAAGGTGCATGAAAATGATGTGATTGAATTCGCGTATCAGAAACCGGACGAAGTAATTGCCGGTTTAAAATTACACGCAGAGTAAATAAAATCTTTCACCCTTCTAAATTATTACAGCCATGTTTCAAACCTTCATACGAAGACCTGCACTTGCCATTGTAATTTCCTTGGTGATTGTGTTTGTAGGTCTCTTGTCGATACTTACATTACCTAAATCTCAATTCCCTTCCATCGCCCCTCCAATGGTGGTAGTGCGTTTATCCTATCCCGGAGCCAGTGGTAAAGTACTTGTGAATTCCTCCTTGATAGCATTAGAACAAGCTATCAATGGTGTTCCCGGAATGAAATATATGTTCTCTACTGCTGCCAGCTCCGGGGATGCCAACATTCAAATTGTTTTTGAATTAGGCACCGACGCCAATGCCGCTTTAGTGAACGTAACGAACCGCGTACTTTCTGTTAAGAGTATGTTACCGGAACAAGTTCAGCTTGCCGGTGTTGTAGTACAGCCCGTTCAGCCAAGTATGTTGATGTATGTCAATTTATATAGTAAGGATACGGCTAACGCGGATATGAAATTCATATTTAACTACGCTTACATCAAAATGCTACCTGAGATACAACGTATTAACGGGGTGGCATTAGCACAGATCTTAGGAAGCCGCCAGTATGCGATGCGCGTTTGGTTAAATCCGGACAGAATGCGCGCATATAACATAGGTGCGGATGAAGTGACTAAAGCATTATACGAACAAAGTATCATTGCCACTCCCGGTCGTATTGGTCGCGCTGATGGTAAACGTTCTGAATCGATTGAGTATGTAGTTACCTACACCGATCGTTATGATGAGCCTTCTCAGTATGAAGACGTAATCATTAAAGCTAATTCTAAAGGGGAAGTAGTACGATTAAAAGATGTAGCTACTGTTGAACTAGGAAGCACGAGTTATGATATCTATTCCAAAAAAGACGATTATCCTTCTGCTGCTATCTTACTTAACCAAACTTATGGTAGTAATGCAGATGAAGTTATCACAAATGTAAAAGCAAAGTTAGAGGAAATGAAAAAGGATTTTCCTCCGGGAATGGAATACGATATCGATTATGACGTATCTACTTTCTTAGATGCTTCGATTGAAGAAGTAATTCATACTCTACGTGATGCCTTTATATTAGTAGCCTTAGTAGTATTTATATTCTTGGGCGACTGGAGATCTACATTAATACCAACCCTTGCGGTACCGGTATCTTTGATTGGTGCCTTCTTCGTGATGCAAGCATTTGGCTTAACGATTAACTTAATCACCTTATTCGCTTTAGTACTTGCTATTGGGGTTGTGGTGGATGATGCGATTGTAGTAGTTGAAGCTGTGCACGCCAAACTGGAAGAGAAGCCTCACTTGTCTATGTACCAAGCGGTAGTAGAAGTATTAGGTGAAATTAGTGGAGCTATTATCGCCATCACCTTGTTAATGGCATCTGTATTTATTCCGGTTGCCTTCATGAGTGGGCCGGTAGGTATCTTCTATCGCCAATTCTCTATCACCATGGCTTCTTCTATTATCATCTCCGGTATCGTAGCCTTAACCTTAACACCGGTGTTATGTGCCATGATTTTAAAGAAACATGATCACTCACATCCGAAGAAAGCAAACTTGTTAACTAAATTCTTCGACGGCTTCAACCGCATGTTTGATAAGTTAACAGGTAAATATGCTTCTTTACTTCGTAAGATTGTCAATCGCAAAATGGTGACTTGGGGTATTCTACTTGCCTTTGCGCTTGGTACCGTTGGAGTATCATCCAATTTGCCATCCGGCTTTGTTCCGGGTGAAGACCAAGGGATGCTTTATGCCGTATTACAAACACCTCCGGGTTCTACCTTAGAAAGAACATTTGATGTAAGTAATCAATTACAAAAAATAGCAATGGAAGTTGAAGGTGTAAAATCCGTTTCTTCCTTAGCAGGTTATGAAGTGTTAACTCAAGGCCGCGGTTCTAACTCCGGTACATGTATGATTAACTTAAAACCATGGAATGACAGACATCACACGGCAACGGAAATTATCTATGAATTAGAAGAAAAAGTAAAAGAGATACCGGGTGCTAAAATAGAGTTCTTTGATCCGCCATCTGTACCAGGTTATGGTGCTGCCGGTGGTATCACACTACAGTTATTAGATAAAAATACGGACATCGATTATGAACGCTTAGGCAAAGTAACGGATGAGTTCATGAAAAAATTGGAAGAGCGAAAAGAGCTTACCGCTTTATTCACCTTCTACCGTACAGATTATCCTCAGTATGTCATGGAAATTGACAACAAGATAGCCATGCAGAAAGGTGTATCTATCAGTAAAGCGATGAACAACTTGAGTATCTTAATTGGTAGTTCATTTGATCAAGGCTTTGTTAAATTTGGTCGCTTCTTCTGGGTGTTTGTACAAGCAGATCCTGCCTACCGTAGATTACCAACAGACATCTTAAATCTATATGTTAAGAGCGAAAGTGGAGAGATGGTTCCTTACTCTGCCTTCTTAACAATGAAAAAAGTGCAGGACATCTATGAGATTAACCGATTCAATATGTACACTACGGCGTCCATTCGTTGTTCACCGGCAGCAGGTTATAGTAGTGGTGAGGCCATTAAAGCTATTCAAGAAGTAGCGGCAGCCACATTGCCTCAAGGATATGATATCGACTGGGCAGCTTTGACAAAAGATGAAGTAATTCGCTCCAGTGGTAATGAATCGATTTATATCTTCTTAATCGTACTTGCTTTCGTGTATTTAGTATTATCTGCACAATATGAAAGTTTCATCTTACCGTTATCGGTTATACTTTCTTTACCGGCAGGTATCTTCGGAGCACTGTTCTTTGTAAAGGTTATGGGATTAGCTAATGACATTTACGCGCAAGTCGCCCTAGTTATGCTTGTAGGTCTATTAGGTAAAAATGCTGTGTTGATTGTGGAGTTTGCCATACAAGAACGACTTGCCGGTAAAACCATATTCGAAGCAGCCATTAGCGGAGCTAAAGCACGATTCAGGCCTATCTTGATGACATCATTTGCCTTCATCGCCGGATTGATTCCGTTAGTATTGGCTCACGGACCGGGTGCTATTGCCAACAAGACTATTGGTGGTTGTGCACTGGGAGGAATGCTCTTCGGTACAGTCTTCGGAGTAATTGTAGTTCCGGGCTTATATTACATCTTTGCATCTATCAGCGACGGTAAAGATTTGATTCGTAATGAAGACAATATGCCGTTAACTGAAAATCACGATTAACTCTTTCATCATCATGTTACAACGTAGATATATCTCTTATTGTGTTGTTAGTTTGGTAGGTTTGGCATTTACGGCCTGCCTACCCTCTATCACACAGAAGTCCATCGATAAAAAAAATATTCCGTCGGCTTACATTACAAGCGCAACGGATACAACGAATACCGCTACTTCTAATTGGAAGATGTTTATCACAGATCCCAACTTAGTTGCACTGATTGATACTGCTTTAAAAAACAATCAGGATTTAAATATCATTCAACAAGAAATTCGAATGGCTCAATACGAAGTAAAAGCTCGTAAAGGTGCATACTTACCATTCGTAGGTCTATTTGCCGGAGGAAGCGTTGATAAAGTAGGTAAGTATACACGCACAGGGGCTGTAGATGAAAACTTGCAAATCATTCCCGGTAAAAATAACCCGGACAACATCACCAATATGACCTTTGGTGCGATGATGTCATGGCAAGTCGATATCTGGAAACAATTACGCAATGGAAAGAAAGCCGCTGTAGAACGCTACTTAGCTACGATGGACGGAAAAAACTTCATGGTTACTAATTTGATTGCAGAGATTGCTTTTCAGTATTATGAATTGTTAGCATTAGATAATCAATTAGAAATTCTTAAAAACACTATCGATATTCAGGAAGACGCTTTGAAAATCGTAACACTACAAAAAACAGCCGGACAAGTAACAGAGTTAGCTGTAAGTCGTTTTCAAGCGGAAGTTAACAAGAACTTAAGTCGTCGATATTTATTAGAACAAAGAATTATTGTTACTCAAAACAATATCAACTTCTTACTAGGTCGATATCCTCAAGAAATAAAAAGAGATGCTACTCACTTTACTAACATTGAAATCAAAAATGTGCAAAGTGGCATTCCCTCTCAGTTGTTAGATAATCGTCCGGACATTAAACAAGCGGAGAAGCTTGTCAACGCAGCTAAGTTAGATGTAAAAGCAGCTAAAGCTAGTTTCTATCCTGCTCTTACCATTACAGCCGGAGCTGGATATGAATCCTTTAATGCACGTTACTTAGTGTCGTCACCACAATCCGTTTTGTATAATGTTGCCGGTGGTTTGATGGCTCCGTTAATCAATCGTAATGCTATCAAAGCGCAATATCTAACAGCCAATGCAAAACAAGTACAAGCTGTTTATGGTTACGAAAAAACATTATTAGGAGCTTATACAGAAGTATACAACCAACTATCATTGATTTCTAACTTAAGCAAAAGTTATGATCACAAGAATTTGCAAGTAGAAGCTTTAAACCGATCTGTTAACGTTTCTGTTAATTTGTTCAAGTCTGCTAGAGCTGATTATGTTGAAGTATTGTTAACTCAACGTGATATGTTGGATTCTAAAATGGAATTGATTGATATTAAAAAAGAACAATTAAATGCTTCCGTAAAAATGTATCAAGCCTTAGGCGGAGGTTGGAAATAATAGGTCTTCCTTTTAGAACCCCACGGTTAAAATGGTGGGAACAATGACAACCGACTTAATAGGATAAGAGGTAATGCTAAATAGAACTGCAAGGTTCGGAGAAATTCCGGCCTTGCAGTTTTTTTTATATCGTAAAGAGAATCTTAAATGACTGATGATTAAAAAACAGTAATATCAAATTGATAAGTGGCTGCAGCGCCGGAAGCAAGTTTTTCTATAGCTTCTTTTTGAGTCAACTCTCCTGACGCATCTACACTATCAGCTACTCCTACCCAAGGTTCTAAACATACAAACGGTCCCGGCTTAGACCAAATACCAAACCAAGGATAATTTTTAAATGAAAACTCCAGTCCATGTGAATGATTTTTAGATTCTAATCTAATGACATCTGAATTTAAATGTTGAACAACGATAGCATCTTTCACTTCAAACAAATCTTTGTTGAGTGGCAATGTTTGTTGATCATTTTCTAATGTAACAGATTCTGACTCCTTACTTCGTAACCCACCTTGTAATAGAATACGAGACAGCTTTTCTTTTTTATTAAATACTAATTGATAGTCTGTATACAATTCATCTAAAGCTAATGGGCATGTAAAACCTGGATGTGCTCCTATGGAGTAATACATATCACCTGAGTCTTTATTGATTACCTTATAGATAGTACTCAATTTAGCTTTTTCAATTTTATACGTAATCTGTAATTCAAATTGAAATGGATAAATAGTTAACGTAGTTGTATCTGAGGTAAGCGAAAAAGTAATAGAATCTAATGATTGCTCTTTAACAATGAATTCTTTATCTCTAGCAAAACCATGTTGAGGCAAGGAATAAGGATTGCCTTTATAGGTGTATTTGTTATCCTTTACTTTACCTACAATAGGAAATAATACGGGGGCTCTTCGCCCCCATATTGCCGGATCTCCCGACCATAAATAATTTACTCCTGTTGGTTTGTATATAATTTCAAGTAATTCAGCTCCTAATGTAGTAGCGCTTACTTTTAACAAATCATTTTCTAAAACAAACATTCTTTAATCTACTTTTTCTAATTCCTCTTTTTTCTGCAATGCTCTAGCCGCTTCTCTTCTTTTACGCGCATACATATTCAATAACTCCACTAAAAGTGAGAAGAACATCGCAGAATAAATATAACCTTTAGGAACATGCTGGTCAAATCCTTCTGCTACTAATAGCACCCCAATAGTCAATAAGAATGATAATGCTAGTACTTTAACCGATGGGTGATTATTTATAAAATCACTTATAGGTTTAGCAAATAATAACATCACTAACATAGAAATTATAACTGCTACAATCATAATGATGATCGAGTTAGACATACCTACGGCAGTTAAAATGGAGTCAAATGAGAATACAATATCTAACAAAACAATTTGAGTAATAGCAGTGGTCAAATTATTCATTGGTTTTATATCCTCGAACTCTTCTTCTCCTTCCAGGTTATGGAAAATTTCAGATGTACTTTTATACATTAAGAAAATACCACCTGCGATTAATATTAAATCTCTCCAACTAAAATCATTTCCCATGAATTCAAACAAAGGTTTGCTCATGTGAACCAACTCAAAGATGAAGGATAATAAAATGACACGAATAATTAAAGCGCCGCTAATACCCAATAGTCGTGCTTGTTTTTGCATGTCTTTAGGTAAACGATCAGAGATAATGGAAATGAAAATAATATTATCAATCCCTAGTATTATTTCCATTAAGGTTAATGTAAGTAGACTGAGCCATCCACCTACAGTTAAGAAAACTTCAAAATGCATATCTGGTTTAAATTATTATTTTTTAATAGTCTAGTATGGTAAACTCTACTCTTCTATTTTTCTTTCTATTTTCTTCGGTGCTGTTATTGGCTATTGGTTTAGTTCCACCATAAGCCACAACTGTTAGTTGGCTAGGTGAAACACCTTTGCTTATTAAATACGCCTTTACAACGTTTACACGATCTAACGAAAGTTGATAGTTTTTATCCGGATCACCAACACCATCTGTGTGACCGGCCAATTCAATTTTTAGTTTGGGATTTGCTTTTAATATCTCAACAATGTTATCTAATTCCGGATAGCTTGATTCAATTAATTTAGAAGTACTTTGATAGAAAAAGACATTCTGCATTACTACTTTTTGTCCTTTTTCAATAGGCACTAATTTAAGATTCACTTGAATCTCTTTAAAATCAGCATCGGAAGGAATTTCAATGTGTTCATGTATAGCAAAGTAACCCGGCACCTCGGCACTATAGCCATAGGTGTAACCACGCGGCAGTACAATACGGTAACTACCGGTAGTTGGATTAGAAGATGCAACGCCTACATTTTTTCCTGAACTTAGATTATCGTAAGATATGGAAGCTCCAACAGGATCTCCTGTTTTTTCATTGAATACAGTACCATATACGATAACTACCGGATCAGGTTTTACATTTGGCGAAAGCTTAACTGTAAAAACATCTGATTGATATTGATCATTTCTCCAAGCATAGATATATGCTAAGTCTCCTGATGCCGGAACAGAGAATCCTAATTGACCTGCATCATTATTGATAGTTGGGCCAAGGTTGACAGGTTTAGACCAACGCGTCCAAGAATCGTCTAAACGTTTAGTCACAAACAAATCATAACCACCATAACCAAGATGACCATTGGAAGCAAAATACATGGTCTTCCCATCTGCAGCAAGGAATGGTGTAGCGTCGGATTGAAAGGTATTAATATCTTCACCTATATTTTTAGGCGTCGTCCAAATTCCATTATCCTTTAAAAAGGAAACATAAATATCTAAATCTCCTATGCTGTTGTCCATCTGAATTCCCATTAATAGCGTTTTGCCATCGGCAGCTAAAAAATAGGAAGCGTATTGATTTAAATTAGCAAATGATTCAAACTGTAATGCTTCAGGCAACGACCATTTGTGATTAGACTGTATATGTGTTATAGACACCCCATTGCCTTTACTGGAGCCATCGGCATTGTACTCATTGGCAACCAACAAAGTATTTACGTTAGGCATGATAGATGTAACAAAATTATTACCCGAATTGTTTAATGGCAGCCCCATTGCTTTCGCATCCGTCCAATGACCGTGTTCCAAAGTTGAATACCAAATGTCTGTATTGTTGATATTCCCTACAGTAGATGGATGACCGGAGCGGGCGAAGTATAATGTCTTCCCATCGGATGAAATAATAGGATATGTTTCTTTGTAATACGAATTAACTGCATTACTTAGAGGAGTAACCGGCCCTATCAAATCATTATCTTTCGCTTGATTGATTTGTAAGTTAATAGGGTCTTTAGTGGAGGCGATCCCGATGGCGTCAATATAGTTCCAACCGTCTACTTTTGCAGCATCACATACGATGGTTGCTGCTATTACAGGTGATCCCGACTTTTTAAATGGGATAGAAAGCACTCTGTATTTCTCTGTTATATTACCGGCATTCGCTTTATATACCGAATAAGACTTTCCATTCTGCTCTTGAATGATAATAGACGTTATCGACCCCGGGTTTGCTACTTCTATTATTACAATTTGTTCAGCCACTATAGGTTTATAAAACCCAACGGTAAGACTTACCATCTTTTCAGGCAAGCTAGATGAATTGTAACCGGGTATCCAACTCAGTCCATTTTCTTTGGTAGTGTAACCGGGATAAACATCCGGCACCCCTAATGCTTGTTTTTTACTCCAGTACTCACCATTGTATGTATCCGTAGACATAATTACCTTCTGCGCCCAACGAACTTGTTGTTCTTGAGCCAGAGAAGTAACACTATAGAATAGACTGATGAAGAAAAAATAAAATGTTTTTTTCATGGTTTATTTATTCAATACAGATCGAAACCCCTTCTGTTCAACAGTAGAAGCCGATTCTTCCACCTTCTCACGAAGTTCCATCTTATAAGCTTGCAATTTTTGAGCCACTTCCGGTTGGAATGCGCCCACTATTTGAGCGGCAATAATTCCGGCATTCGCAGCACCGTCTAAAGCCACCGTTGCTACCGGAACACCAGAAGGCATTTGTAAAATTGATAACACTGAATCCCAACCATCAATCGAGTTAGAAGATTTTACCGGGACACCAATTACGGGCAACGTAGTTAAAGAAGCTACCATCCCAGGCAAGTGTGCTGCACCGCCCGCTCCTGCTATGATTACTTTTAACCCACGGTCTGCTGCTTTCATAGCATAATCCACCATGCGCAACGGAGTGCGGTGTGCCGACACAATCGTCAACTCATATGGAATACCAAATTTCTCTAACATTTCTGCCGCCGCCGACATTACTTTTAAGTCGGACTGGCTGCCCATAATGATTCCTACCATACTATTATTCTGCCACTACTTGAATGGCTGTTTTTATTTTATCTGCTTTTTTCTGTAAACCTTCAATCGTTGAATCTAACACGGTAACATGTCCCATCTTACGGAAAGGTTTAGTCATTTTCTTTCCATATAAATGCGGGAACACACCCGGAATTTTCATGGCTTCCTCTAAACCATTGTAAGTAGCAACACCTTCATGGCCTTCCGCACCTAACAGGTTGAGCATAGCTGCCGGACACAGTTGTTCTGTATCACCTAAAGGCATATTTAATATTGCACGCCAATGTTGTTCGTATTGCGAGGTAGCGTTGGCACGTATAGTTTGATGTCCACTGTTATGAGGACGCGGAGCTACTTCATTCACTAAAATTTCTCCTTCAGGAGTTAAAAACATCTCAACTGCTAATACCCCTACCAATCCTAATTTTGAGATAACATCTACCGCAATCTTCGCAGCTTTGTTATGTAGATCATCTGTTATTTCAGCCGGTGCGAATAAATATTCTACTAAATTATATACCGGATGAAACACCATTTCCACTGTTGGGAAAGTAGTTACTTCTCCATTCGGATTACGAGCCACGATGACGCTTAACTCTTTTGAAAAAGCGATGCGTTTTTCAAGGAGCCCCGGTTGTGTGAAGCTATTTGCTGCATCTTCTAATGTATCTATCTTTTTTACACCACGACCATCATAGCCTTCTTTGCCTAATTTATGTACAGCTGGCAACATAGATTTATGTTGTGCTATTTGATCTTTAGAATCAATCAGTACAAAAGGTGCTGTTGGAATATGATGTTCAGAGTAAAAAGATTTTTGAGTTCTTTTATCTTGAATCAGTTCTATGATTTCAGGTTGAGGATAAACCTTTACCCCTTCCGATACTAATTTTTTCAATGCCTCAACATTGACATGCTCAATCTCGATGGTAAGAAGATCTTTATCTTTCCCAAATTGATACACCGTATCAAAGTCTTTTAGATTCCCTACGGTAAAAGAAGATGCCCAGTGTTTACAAGGTGCTTCTTTATCCGGATCTAGTACATGTATAGATAAATTATAATCTACTGCGGCTTGAATAAGCATGCGACCTAACTGACCGCCACCCAACAAACCTATTGAATAATCTGCAAAGAAATGTTCCATGGTAATAATAAGGAGCAAGATACAAAAAAGCAGACAGAAAAGTACGAAAACGACCTCCCCCTTAATCCCCCTCCAAAGGGGGAAATACGATATACGTTAACATGGATTGTTAATTATCAAGAGCATTAAGAATACACCAATATTAACGTTTAGCATCGTAGCTAACGCTGGCACGGATTCCCCCTTTGGAGAGCTTGTCCCGATTTTTATCGGGAGGGATTAAGGGGGAGGATTCGACATTGCCATTTTAATGGTGGGGAAAGTATATAATTCAAAAAAAGAAAATAAAAAACCCGGAGCCAAGGGGGGAAGACTGGCGTCCGGGTTCTTTAACTAACCAGATGAAAAAATTAACCGTTGTATTTTTGACTCAACTTCGTATTAGAAGGAGTAGATAGCTGCCATACCGATAGTTGCTTGTGCACCCACAGTTTTGTCAAAAGTGCCATCACCTTTGAATTTGTTGTATCCTTTGAATTCTTTTTGAGCGTCAGTCGCTCCATCCACAAATTGTGGAGTTGCTAAATCTATTCTAAATTCAGGCTTTAGATTGAAGTGACCATCTTTCAATTTGATGTCACCTGTTAATGTAAATTCATTTACAACAACACCTTTAACACCACCCATAGAACCAGCTGCGATAGCACCAGTCACATATCTAACACCATCAGCATCATTGAAATGTTCCGCTCTTAAACCTAAACCAAACACATCAGAGAAGGCGTAGTTCAGGTATAAAGCAGCACCATACCAAGTAGCAGAGTTATACTTATTAGGATCAGTTGCATCTTGTAATAATTTACCAGAGCCATATGCAGCATTTAAACCGATTTTGAAGGCGTCATTCACCTGATAGGTAGTTGTTAAATCGAATAAATGAGATGGAGTTTTGATAGAATCTCCTGTACCAATTGGAGTATAGCCAAGAGCTGTAGGTCCACCTATTGTTGGGAATGACAAACCATTTCTTTCGTCACCACCTACGTAGTTAATATATACATCCCAACCATCTTTAGGAGCTAAATACAATTGGGCGATTGCTGATTTCTTTTTGTTAAAATCATACATCCCATCCCAACCATTCACAATACCTGCCATTAAACCTACTTTGTCAGAGAACATGTAAGCGGCTTTAGCACCCGTGTGGTAGAAAGGACCGTTACCAAATAGGTAAGAAAGAGAATAGTTATAGTTTAAAGGAGCATCAATTAGCTCATAACCTATGTGCGTACCAAATTGACCTACAGTAAACGTTAATTTATCGGTAGCATTATAGGCCATGTATGCTTGCTTGATGTTAATATCTGTTCCAAACAAGTTACCAAAGTTACCCAATGCTGCATTAGGGCCATATGTTAAGTCAATTACTACTTCCGATCTATCGGTTGCATAAGCAAATTTAGTTTGTACTAAACCTAAAGAAAATTGGTTGTGTTTAATATCAAATATACGCCCAGGATTTTGACCGGATGGTAAACCTCCAGGTACTACAGAAAGATTTTCGGCAAAAGCAGGATTATTCATGTTATACTGATAATACATATCAACATAACCGGAAACTGTTAGTTTTCCTTTTGGTTCTTCATCTTGAGCTTTCAATGTGAACGCTGAGAACATGGAAGCTGCCAGCGTAAAGAGTGCTAATTTTTTCATACGTTGTGCGTTTTTTGTTGGTAATAAATTGATAAAAGGGTCAGTTAAGGGTTTTACTTAATTTGTGTTCGATATAGAAATATTCCAAATCGATTACATTGTAAACATATAAGAAAAAAAACTACCACGCAACCCCTATCCACAAAAAAAGCAAATAAAATGGCATATTTTATGAAATACGACTATAAAATATAAAATAAATACAAAATTATATTTTTAACAACTTCAGCCATAAAAGTCTTTTATATTAAAATAGTACAATTTATATACACATACAAATAATTGCAATATATCTAGAAATCAAGGGTTTTAGTCAAAAAATAGCCTTTTTTCAAAAAATATAGTTCAAAATCCACCTCACTTACATACAATTTTATATTTTTTTCATAAAAACATATAAAATTTAATCCTACTTGGCTTAAAATTGATAGTTTTTTATAAAAAGTGGTGTATTTTTTAACCTATAAGATTCATTTTTTGACAAAATTGAGTAGTCTTTCTGATTTTTATATGGATTTTGAGTCTATTAAGTATAGAAATTGAAAGAAGGAGGCGTTGAAACACTATTAACAACTATGTTTCATTCTCTCCTCCCCCTTAGTCTCCCTCCAAAGGGGGAAAAGCTCAACGCCGGCATGGATTGTTAATTATTAAGAGTTGTAGTGGATTATTTCACGTTTAGCACGGAAGTAAATGTATGGCACGGATTCCCCCTTAGGAGGGAGACTAAGGGGGAGGAAAAAGTTAACGCAACAAAAAAAGGACGATTGCTCGTCCCTTTTCTTTATTCATTAAGGTAATGATGGAATTACAACAATGACACACCTGTCATCTCTTTTGGTTGAGCCACACCCATTAACTCTAGGATAGTCGGTGCTAAATCTCCCAATTTACCATTCTTAAGCGCTTTGTTGTATTCTTTATCTACTAATATACATGGTACCAAGTTCGTTGTATGTGCCGTGTTTGGAGAACCATCTTCATTAATCATAACGTCTGCATTACCGTGGTCAGCAATGACAATCACGCTGTAGCCATTATCCAATGCAGTAGTAATTACTGATTCAGCACAATCATTTACCACTTCACAAGCTTTCACCGCTGCTGCAAATACCCCGGTGTGACCCACCATGTCCGGATTAGCAAAGTTTAAACAAACGAAGTCTACTTCTTTTGCTTTTAACTCTACGTTAATCTTGTCCTTAATTTCATTGGCACTCATTTCCGGAGCTAAATCGTATGTTGCCACCTTAGGAGATGGGCATAACAATCTTTTCTCTCCATCAAACGGTTTTTCTCTACCGCCGGAGAAGAAGAACGTAACATGCGGATACTTTTCAGTTTCAGCAATACGAATTTGCTTTTTACCTGCTTTCTCTAACACTTCACCTAAAGTCATTTTAAGATTATCCTTATCAAAGATGACTTTTACATTTTGGAAGGTATCATCATAGTTCGTCATGGTTACATAATATAAGTCATGCTTGAACATATTATGCTCATGGAAATCTTTCTGAGTTAAAGCAATAGTAATTTCTCTACCTCTGTCTGTACGATAGTTGAAACAAACGACTACATCACCTGTTTCAATTTTAGCAAGTGGAGCCCCTGCGTTATCTGTAATAACTACAGGTTTGATAAACTCATCTGTAACACCTGCTTCATAAGACGCTTTAATTGCTGCTTCAGGGGAAGTGAACTTAATTCCTTCTGCATTGATCATAACATCATAAGCCAACTTCACACGTTCCCAACGGTTATCGCGATCCATAGAGTAATAACGCCCTACGATAGTCGCGATTTTACCTGTTGTTTTTTGCATGTGAGCATCTAGCTCTTGAATAAAACCTAAACCACTTTTAGGATCACAGTCACGACCATCTGTAAATGCATGAACAAAAACATCTTTCAAGCCTGCTTCTTTAGCAATGGTACATAAACCTTTCAAGTGGTTAATATGAGAGTGAACTCCCCCATCTGATACCAGACCTATAAAGTGTACTTTTTTATTGTTGTTTTTAGCATAAGAAATAAAATCTTGTACAGCTGGCTCGCTTGCCAACGTTCCTTCTTCTACCGCTTTATTAATTTTAACTAAATCTTGATAAACCACTCTACCGGCACCAATATTCATGTGCCCCACTTCAGAGTTACCCATTTGTCCGGCAGGTAAACCTACTGCCAGTCCGGAGGCTTCTAATTTAGAATGCTGATACTTAGTATATAACCCATCAATAAATGGAGTTTTGGCTGCTGCAATAGCAGAAACTTTCGGATTTGTACCTAAGCCCCATCCGTCTAAAATCATTAAAACTACTTTCTTATTCATATCTGTTAGGTTTGTCCGTTTAAAATGGAACGCTAAAAATACAAGAAGAATTCCGGTATTGAAAATGCAATACCTTATTATATATAGGAGAGATATCATTTTTTATAAAAGACCTAAAAAAAATAATCTAGCTGATTCAAAGCCTCTTGTAAAATATATCTATCTCAATGATATTCATGGCATTATTTTCGCTGTAATAATCTAAGAATGAGAAAGACATCTGTAGGAAGCACCTTATTAATAATAAGCACTTGGTTATCAAGCCTTATGCTAACTGCTGCTGTTTTCCAAACCGTTCCTGAGTTATTAGAAGGAATTCGACTACAATACAAATCTGGAAATGCGAAAGAGTTATCTAAGTATTTCAATGAAACTGTTGAATTGCAGCTTTTAGACCAAGATCGTAAAGCTTATAATAAAACGCAGGCGGAATTTATTGTAAAGGATTTCTTTACTAAATATCCTCCAAGTGATTTTAAATACTCTTATAAAAACCTTGAAAAGGAAGAGTTTAAGTTAGCCATAGGCGACTACCTATATGGAACCGGCACGATGCGGGTAACCATGGTCATAAAACCGGCCAAGGGTTCCTACTTCATTGATTCCATAGTAATTGAAAGAAAATAAATAGAATACCATAGTTTAACGCAAATTCTCAAGCGAACCCCGGACGTGATCCGGGGTTTTTATTTTCTCCCCTTTTGTTCAAAAAATCATTATTTTTGGCGCGTCATGTACGATTATTTACAGCCCGAAGCTTTATACCAATTCATTCAATCTTCCTTAAAAGAAGATATAGGTAGTGGAGATCATACTTCAATTGCTTCTATCCCTCAAGGAACGAAAGGTACTGCAATCATGTACTTAAAAGATGAAGGGGTTCTAGCCGGTGTAGAAGCCGCTGAAATGATTTTCAAAACAGTGGACACTTCTTTACAAACTTCTTGGTTCAAACAGGATGGCGACTCTTTCACTAAAGATGAAATTGCTATGGAAGTGAGTGGCTCTGTTCATTCGATACTTATGTCGGAGCGAATTGTATTAAATACCATGCAGCGTATGAGTGGTATTGCTAGTGGGGTTCAATCTATACAACAAAGTATAGCGCATACTAAAGCCCGACTATTAGATTCAAGAAAGACTACACCCAATTTCCGTATCATGGAAAAGTGGGCCGTTATGATAGGTGGAGGAGTTAATCACCGTTATGGATTATTTGATATGATTTTATTAAAAGACAATCATATCGATTATGCAGGAGGTGTAAAACAAGCCTTGCAAAACAGCAAAGCTTATGTTAAAGAAACGAACTTGTCTCTAAAGATAGAAATTGAAACGCGTACACTAGCTGAAGTAGAAGAAGCGTTGGAGGAAGGTGGAGCATTTCGAATCATGCTAGACAATATGCCTGTCCCTTTGATGAAAGAAGCAGTGCAGTTGATTAACGGTAGAGCCGAGATAGAAGCCTCCGGAGGAATTACCAAAGATACGATCGTAGCTATTGCTGAAACGGGCGTAGATTATATTTCTATGGGCGGAATAACGCATAGTTATAAGAGCAAGGATATTAGTTTGAAAGCTAAAAAATAGTATTTAGCTGCTAGTATTTAGTCGTTAGACAAGGAAACACTTCACCAAAATTTGATAAATACTAAATACTAAATACTAAATACTAAATACTAAATACTAAATACTAAATACTAAATACTAAATACTAAATACTAAATACTAAATACTAAATACTATAAATAAAGCAATGATTGTTAAAACCAAAAAGTATCAAATGACTCCTAAGGAGTTTATTAAAGCCGGAATGTGGACGATTTTTAAGGAACAATGGATGTATGCAGGTATTCCTTTGGCAATGATTATTGTTGGAGCAGTGTGGCCAGAAGGCAGATGGTGGTTTATTATACCTGCATTAGTAGGTGCCAGCTTATATGTATTGTTTTGGTACATTCAGTTCTACTCTGCTACTCAAATGGAACAAGGTAAAGTATTGTTTCAAAAATTGAGTTACGAATTTGACAGTCGTCAAATCTTAATCAAGTTGAATGAAAAACAAGGAAGTCCGTTAAAGTGGGAAATGATTAAAAGTGTAGTAAAGAGAAAAGAAGATTATTTGTTTGTAATGGGTAGAGGGCAATTCTTTTTATTCCCTTATAAAATATTTAACTCTGATAATGACCTTCGATTTTTGGATAGCATCCTAGAGCGTAAAGGCTTAATAAAATAATTTGAACCCCGAGTAATCGGGGTTTATTTTTGTACTATATAAAGATACTTTTATACGTATTTAGTATTATTAACTTATTATCAGCATTTTACATATCAATTACATACATTTACACTGTACATAATTGATATATGCGTTTTTATCTTATTTTTCAATTTTTACTTTTAACAATACTAAGTGTTACCGCTCAAACAAACCGGATGATGAGCAATTGTAACTACACCCTTGGTAATGATAGATATCTATGCGCCAATTGGGATGGCAATAATATCAGAACAAACCAGGGAAGCTTATTAGACACATTGATGGTTTACATTCCTGAAGATGCGAATGTGATTGAGATTCAATGGAAGAGTTTAAGTTCAGGGAAAATTGTAGGTATTAAAAACAAGCAACTCCTTTATGCCGTTTCACCTTCCGATATTCAAGAAAAAAGAATTACTCTCTTGGCAGAGATCTTTTTAAACAATTGTAATCAAACGTTGATTGACACCTTAAACTATATCATCCATTCTCAGCCTATCATAAGTGACCCCGGATACAAATATGTATTTTCCTGTTCTGATTCCGTACTACTAAACCAGTGGAGCTATAGTAATATTAATTACGGGATGGGTGAAGATGAGTCCATTCAAATTAATTGGTCTAATCTAAATGGCAAAGGTTTACTATTACATTCCTCAGAAAACTCTACCTATGTATTCAACAATGGAGTTGAGGCTAACTTAATCATTCTTCAAAAAACCATTAGTAGTAACTATTGTTATGCTTACGAATATTTATATCTACAACATTCGGTTAAGCCTATCATATCTGCCGGAGATGATGTTTGGTTAAAAGATTCATTGGCAAGAAACACCAGCACCTCCATTCAATTCCCTGCCGGTTACCAAGGAAGTCTGTTAAGCACATTGTACAGATGGAGTCATAATGGATCCGGACAAATGCTACAGTCTAACAGAAGCGGTTTTACATATAAAGCATCTAAAGAGGATTACACACGAGAATTTATTGTAGTGACACTTAGTACACAATTTTGTGATGCTACTATGAAAGACTCCTTTAGGATCTATATTCAACCTAATCGCATCCTACAACCCAATCTTCCCAAAACGTTTGAGCGGGGAGGAAATCTTACCTTATCCATCAATCCCCTTTCACCTATACAAGTTCAAAGCTGTACTTTATATGGAGATGCGCATACCTTTATTCAAAGTGTTCCTTTGGGGCAACCTACTCTATTCACGTTGAAAGATAGTTTACTTGTAGATGGGGTATTATACATTCAATATGTCATTCATAATCCTAGTGGACAAGTGCTTGTATTGGAAGATTCTATAATTGCCAACGATTATAAAGCTCCCGGCAGTACAATCCAATCACAACAAATTAGTCTGCACACCGCTACTAATGTTTCAAAAAACATTTTAGTGTACCCTAATCCTTCTAGCACTATTATATCTTGTAGCGTTCCAAGTCAACTATATATTCTAAAGTGGTGCAATCGTAACGATAAAGGTGAAATTATATTAGAGTCAACACTTAACCCCGACAACATATCTATAGAACACTTACCTGCAGGCTGTTTCTTGTTTGAAATACAAGATCATGAAAAAGTATATCGAACTAAGTTCATAAAGCTATAAAACAAGAGAGCCTCATCAATGATGAGGCTCTCTTGTTTTATAGGCAAGCAATTTTATTACTGCTTAATAATTTTTACTGTTTTGTAGTTAGTGCCATCCCAAGAAGTTAAGAAGTAAACTCCTACTGCTAGATTTTCACCAAGTTGTACTTCCATATTAGGAGTAACATCCATCCACTTACCTACTAACTCTCCGTTTACTGCGGTTAAAGTTAAGTCTACCGGTTGTTCATTTTGAGAAACAAAGATAGCCGAAGTAGAGTTGTTAAATGGATTTGGTTTTACTACTATTTGAACAGAAGCAACAGCGTCTACTGACATAATAGAACTATAATCAGAGGTTCCGTCATAATCTACTTGTACTATTCTATAGTATGTTGTGGTAACGTATGGAGCATTATCCGTTGTCGTGTAACGTTGAATACCGGAAGAGTTTCCATTCCCATCCACTACCGACACATTTTCAAAATCTACCCCATTAGTTGAACGTTGAACGATAAAATAATCATTATTAGTTTCAGTAGCTGTTAACCATTCTAAACGAACGATGTTGTCTATTCTTCTAGCAGAGATGGACAACCAATCTACAGGTAAAGTACAACCTGAATTCGCAGCAACTACAGGTAAGCGGTCACAAGGAGTTCCTGTTTGGAATTGAATATTGTAGAAGTACATGTAATCATTTCCATCATTATTACCACCAGAAGCACCTGTTACATTCATTACTCCGGAAGGAGTAGAATTGTATGGATAAGAAGCTCCCGATTGATTCCATAATGGATTGCCATTGATAGCCCCTGAAGAAGGCTGAACAATGCGCCAACGTAAACTTGTTCCCCAAGTTGTACTCATGGTGAATCCGGTAAAGGTGAACGTCAATAATTCATTACAATTACTGCCACACGTAGGTGTTGTTGGATTAGAAGTAAAGATTTGAGCAGGACTTAATGAAGCGCCTGAAGAATTTAAAACTTCGATTTGAATCGTTCCTGCGGCATTCGCATAAACCAAGAAGGGAACTTGTACTGATGTAATAGTTACATTAGATGACAAAGTGAAATTCATATGGTTTGTACTACTCCAACCCCATTGTTGAGCATCAGTCAATGGTGATGTTGTTTTACCAGTTGTACCTGCGGCAGCACTCATATCTTGAACATAATAGGTGCCTGCAGCAGGAGCATTGTAAGTAGTACCGGTAGCTAATGATGTTCCACCCGTAGGTACGTTATACCATTGGTAAGGACCTGTACCCGCATTAGTAATGGCTAAAGCAATAGATCCGGATGCAGCACATCCATCCACTGGTGTAGGTAATGAAGACGTAACTTGAACTATATCTTCCGAAGTACAAGAACCTGAGGTAGCAACTAGTTTGTAGTAAGCTGCTGTACGAACATTCGCTAGAGTAACTGTTGTTGCGCCGGAAATGTTAGTATAAGTTCCAGCTAGTGTAGAGGAACTCTTCCATTGGTAAGTAGTACCGGAAGGCATCGCAGAAGCATTTGAAAGAGTTAAGTTAACTGAAGCAGGACTACATAAGTTAACATCCGAACCTAAATTAGGAGTAGCGATGGTATTTGAAATGGTGATGGTGTCTCTCTTTGTACAAGGACCACCTGTGAAGGCAGAATCTCTTTCAACGATATAAGAACCGACAGCTGTAGCACTATAGGTTTGTCCAGTTGCACCTGAAATCAATGTTTTTGTAGAGCCATTCCAAGTATACCATCTGTAAGAGATAGAACCACCCGGAGCACCCGCATTAGCATTTAATGTCATAGGCAAGCTAGCGGAACAAGTGCTTAGATTAGGTCCTAAGTTTGGTTGTTTACATGCTTGACCACCACAAGTAATAGTTACAGGAGCAAGTTTTGAGTTAATAAATCCTAAGGCCCCTACTAAACCGGCGTTATAATCGATACAAACTTCCGTGTTTTCATAGTTACTTCTATCGTCGCTATATGTACCATCGCGCTGACCTCCTACAAGTGCACCGAATTGCTGGTTCTTGGTTGGGATGGTAAGTACTACGGCATTCCCCGGGTTATCGTCGCGTAAGTACACGTTACGATGGTGTGGATATTGCGGCGACAAGAAAGGTCCGCCTGCGGCAGGAGTAAAACCGACGATGTAGGATCGTTTGCTACTGTTGCTACCCATTATATAATCCACGTCTTTAAAGACAAGATTATAATTAGCACCAGATGAAATATTATTCAGTTTGCAGTACAATGCCACCAAGAATGCTGCATTCCCATTGTAGCGAAGTCTTCCCCATGTACCTGCAGCGGTATATACACCGGCAGCATTTCTACTTCCTGCAGCCAACCAGTGGTTGGTCATACGGGTGTTGAAGGATGCGGTAGCCGTTGGGTGGCCAAGCTGAGATAGTACATAAAGAGCAAGTTCTCCATTATTGATATAGTCATACGTCCAACCCATATTCGGCTGTACATCAGCAGTACCTGTACCACTTGTTGTAAGGGCAAAGGCTGTAGTTCTGTAGCTTGTGTTCGAAGTAGCCCAATACATTTCTGAAAGAAGAATAGCCCAAGCATTTTTCCAGTTGTTATTCCCCCCATAAAAAGAACCTGTACAGGCACCTACTGCTCCAGGGTGTGTGCTTGCATAGCTGTATGCGTATTGTGCGTGTGTAAGACAAGTGGCTGCGTAAGCAGCATCGTAAGGAGCATACATTCTTGACATAAGCGCTAATGTAGCGCCGCAGAAAGAAGCCATCGCAGCATCGTTAGGATTGCTACAAGATGGTCTTGGATTTCCGCCCTGTCCCACTGCAAGTGTCTGCATTTTTACGGAAGTAACCCACTGCTGGTGATCCGCATTACCATCTCCTACTTCATAATAAAAAGTAGAAGCATTGGGTGTTACTTTAATAAAGAAATCAGTAGCATGTTTTACTTCCTCTAGGATATCCGGTATACAGTTCGGATCGTGTCCTGCACCTTCCCAAGTCCAGTTACCTGCTGCTTTATATCCTGCATAATCATACGTGTATTTATCGTCGTAGCCGGTAGGAAACTCAGCATAACCCTTTAAGAGCATATAAGCCGAGTAAAACTGTGTTTGTCCGAATTTCACGTGGTCACCACAGTCATGCCAACCACCGGATAGGTCATTTCCTCCGGCAGCATCGGCTATAAATGATTTTCCGGTAAGAGTTGCTGATACTCCGGAAGGAAGGTGATTATAAATTAACCAGTTGTTCTCACCTGAACGTTGCCCCCCATAGAAACGTGTTGTCATCCATAGCGCCTTTTTGTAATCTGTATTTGTCCAGTTCTGAGCTACAGATGAATAAGCACACAAGAATACTATTGTGAATAGGATTGAAATGTTTTTAATGTTCTTTCTAACTAACATATTGGAGCAGTAATCAGTAAGGTTGAGCTTTAAAATGCCTATAAAGTTACAAATATTTACAAATAGACTTTATCCAATGTAAGATTATACTATTTAAATAAACTATTTGAATTTGTATGGTATTTATAGGTTTAATACAATAATAATAGATTATGTAACCTTTAAAAAAGCGCTCTATTACTACATCTAATTGATTGTCTTTTAATTATACTGATTAAGTTTTTAGGCAATTATTCAAAAAATACTATTTATCAGACAATTAGCTACTTACAAAAATTAGACTAATGTACTATTTGGTGGCATGAAATGGCATGTTATAAATATCACTCAAAAAAAATACCTGTATGAATTTCATACAGGTATTTAATGATTTCTCCATTTTTTGAAGTTATTCGATGATAATCTTCTTCAAGAACTGAACCTCTTCTAATTGTATTTTCACAAAGTAAATACCCGCTTTAGTCACTTGAGCATTCAGTTTAAGTGCTTGGGAAGACATTACTTGTGGTTCTTCTCTTTGGATTACTTGACCGGCTACATCTAAAATTTCAACTGAGATGATTTCTCCGGAAGCATTGTTATTTTCAATATACAAATCACCTTTAGATGGGTTTGGATAAATGGTCCATAAACTAGCTTCGATGGCTGCTTTAGATGCAGTAGTAGCACCTACGTTAATTGGTAAGTCAATGGTTGTTGACTGTCCAAGTGGGTTTGTTTGAACTAAGGTCACATTACCGGAGGCTGTACCAAAATTCACTGTAATTGAATTAGTACCTTGACCGCTTACGATGGTAGCTCCCGGAGGTACTGACCAAGTATACTGCATGCCAGATCCTGCAGGTACTGTATATGTTACATTCGATTGGTTGGAAGTAACATTCGTAGGACCTGAAATAGAAGTAGCAAAAGATGGATTCGGCTGTATGCTCATTGTTAATACTGCAGAGGTAGCAGGATTAGGAGCTGCACATGACATACTCGAATTCATACGCACACTTATTTGATCACCATTAGCTAAAGTATTACTTGTATATGTATTATTTGTAGCACCTGAAATAGGTGACCCACCCTTTAACCATTGATAAGCAGGAGTTGTACCTCCGTTGGTTGGGTTAGCAGTAAAAGTCACATATTGACCCTCGTAAATTGTTCCTGCCGGATTAACCGTAATACTTACAGAAGCTGTTGGGTTAGCTGTTACCGTTACATTCACATCTGGAGAAGTAGCATTGGTAGTAGATGCACAAGCAGAGTTGGACACCATCACAACACTTACTTTGTCACCATTGCTTAAGCCAGAAGAGCTAAATGTGCTATTAGTAGCTGCACTCACATTAATATTATTTATTCTCCATTGATAAGTAGGAGCCGTCCCACCATTTCCAGGGACAGCAGTGAAATTAGCCGTTTGACCTGCGCATATGCTTATGGTACCCGGATTCACTGTAACTGCAGGAGTAACTGAAGTAGTTACTGTCATCGTAATAGCATTGGAAGTAACAGGAGTAGTAGAAGCACAGTTAGCATTTGAAACCATACGTACTGTAATAGCATCTCCGTTAACTAATCCGGTTGCAGAATAACTTGCATTCGTAGCCCCTGTTATCGGGTTTGAATTTTTATACCATGCATACGTTGGTGCAGTTCCTCCGTTAGTTGGGGTAGCTGTAAAGGTTACCGTTGAAGAAGCACATACTGTAGTTGTTGGAGTAGATATAGTAACACTTGGAGTAACGGTAGCATTTACCGTCATCGTTATTGTATTCGAAGATACAGGTGTAGTGGATGCACAAGAAGCATTAGAAGTTAACTTCACACTAATTTGAGCACCATTGGTTAATGCTGTAGATGTATAAGTAGCATTGGTTGCGGATGTGATGGCAGTAGTTCCATTGTACCACTGATAGGTAGGTGCTGTACCACCGTTTGTTGGAGTTGCAGTGAAGGTAACACTAGTGCCTGCACAAATCGCTCCATTAGGTACGGCTGCGATCGTTACACTTGGTGTAACTGAAGCATTCACCGTCATCGTAATTGTATTGGATGATACAGGTGTGGTAGATGCACAAGAAGCATTCGATGTTAAACGTACACTAATTTGTGTTCCATTAGTTAATGCACTGGAAGTATAAGTAGCTAAAGTGGCTCCTGTTATAGTTGTTGCTCCTGTGTACCATTGATAAGCAGGAGTCGTTCCTCCATTGGTTGGTGTTGCGGTGAAGGTTACCGAGGCACCCGCACAGATAGTTGTTGCAGAGGCTGCAATCACTACACTTGGGGTAACGGTTGCATTTACCGTCATGGTCACCGTATTAGAGGATACCGCAGAAGTAGTAGAAGCACAAGTAGCATTGGATACCATGTTAACTGATATCTGATTTCCGTTGGCTAATCCTGTTGATGTATATGTCGCGTTTGTTGCGGATGCAATGGCTGTAGCTCCATTGTACCATTGATACGTTGGTGCAGCACCTCCGTTGGTTGGTGTTGCTGTGAATGTTACGGATGCACCTGCACAAATAGTTGTTGCAGAGGCTGCAATCACTACACTTGGCGTTACTGATGTTGTTACCGTCATCGTAACTGTGTTTGAAGTTACGGGTGTTGTAGACGCGCATGAGGCATTCGATACCATTCTTACAGATATCTGATTCCCATTTGCTAATCCGGTAGATGTATAGGTAGCATTTGTTGCCGATGTAATGGCCGTTGTTCCATTATACCATTGATACGTTGGCGCCGTTCCTCCGCTCGTTGGAGTGGCTGTGAAGGTTACGGAGGTGCCTGCACAAATAGTTGTTGCAGAGGCTGCGATGGTTACACTTGGCGTTACTGATGTTGTTACCGACATCGTAACCGTGTTAGAAGTTACGGGTGTTGTAGACGCACATGAAGCATTCGATACCATTCTTACAGATATCTGATTCCCATTTGCTAATCCTGTTGATGTATATGTAGCGTTTGTGGCAGATGTAATGGCCGTTGCTCCATTATACCACTGATAAGCAGGTGTTGCTCCGCCATTCGTTGGAGTGGCAGTGAAGGTTACACTTGTTCCTGCACAAATTGTTCCACTTGGTGATGCTGCAATGGTTACACTTGGTGTGACTACAGGATTAACGGTCATCGTTAAGTTATTGGAAGAAGCCGTATAAGTAGACGTACAAACTCCTGTTGCAGTTACTTTCACACTAATCACATCTCCATTAGCCAAGCCAGTAGTTGCATAAGTTGTGGAGGTAGCTCCTGAAATAGCTGTAGCACCATTGTACCACTGATAAGTAGGTGAAGTACCTGCATTGGTTGCTGCTGCAGTAAATGTCACACTAGCTCCTGCACAAACGGTAGTAGTAGAAGTAAAAGCTGTTACCGTAGGCAATGGATTCACTTTAATGATTACAATCGTAGAAATTTGATTCCCTGCAATATCTGTAACTTGAATCGTTACGTTAGCTGTTCCTGTTTGGCCTGCTGCCGGTGTATAATTTAGTCTCCAGTTATTTCCACTTACATTCGTTACAGAAAGATTAGCATTCGGTAATAAAGTAGTATTAGAAGAGGTAACTGTAAATGCAATGTTATCATTCTCCGGATCGGACACATTGAAGGTTATAGGTGTTACCGCTTCTCCCAAACAAGTGGTTCTGTTTGCTGGCAAGGTATTCCATACCGGCGGATTATTAATACCATTTAAATGATCGATGGACGCGGGATTAGCAACAGCCACCAACGTGGACATTACTAACATTACGAACCAAACATTTGCACTTTTAATTAAGGAAAGCAGAGCTACTCTCATATTTTTTCAGAAATGTGTACTACGGGATTATAAATTTAATATTATTTTTTCTTTAAATTGTTTAAAGAAGAGATTTAATTGTCATTTTTTCAAATTTTTGAATCTATCGAATTCATTCCTAAGGTTTAGCTATATCCTTAAAACCATTTGTGAAGTAAAAAGTAACCTTTAAATGCAAAAAGAGCGATTTTAGTCACTCTTTTTGCATTTAGGGAAGTATGTTTGTTATTGTTTAACTACGGTAATTACCTGATGTTTATCGGCAATAGTTATCATCATTAGGTATACTCCGGATGCTACCGGTAAATGGATTTCTACACCGTTATCTAGGTAATCCACTTGACCTTCTGCTACCTTAACTCCTTTGGCATCAATCAATACATATTGAATTGATTCGATAGAACCGGCACCTTTGTTTTTCAAGGTTACTACTCCTTCTGTAGGATTTGGATAAAGAGACACTAAACCATTCTCCGATTCCGGACGCACAGATGTAGCCGTACTTACCGTGATGGTTTTAGAAATAGAATTGGACTGATTGGCCTGATTGGTTTCTGTTACAGTCACACTACCACTTGTACTAGAGCCGAAATCAACTACGATGGATGAAGTTCCTTGACCACTCACGATAGTAGCTCCCGGAGGTACTGTCCAAGTATACGTCATTCCACTTTGGTCAGGAACACTGTAGGTAACACTATTTTGACCCGATGTAACTGTAGCCGGTCCTGTCATAGAAGTACTAAATCCTGCCGGTGTTGAAACTGTCACCGTTAAAGAAGAAGCTGCTCCGTTTCCACAGTTTCCTACCGGTGTAACGGATACCGTACCATTTGTAGCAGTAGAGCTTACCGATACCGTGATGGTTCTAGTTCCTGCTCCGGAAGTAATAGTAAATCCGGTTGGTAGTGTCCAGTTATAACTAGTAGCACCACTTACTGCGGCAATGCTAAACTGAATTCCAGTTGAGGTTTTATAAATATTGGAAGAACCGGTGATAGATCCGGCTGCTCCGGTAGAGGCATTCACTGTCATCGTTACTGTGTTAGAGGTAACTGCTGACGAGGTAGATCTACAAGAAGCATTGGATACCATTCTTACGGAAATCTGGTTTCCGTTTGCTAGACCTGTAGTAGTGTAAGTAGAGGAAGTAGCATTTGTAATTGCTGTCGTTCCATTGTACCATTGGTACGTTGGTGCAGCTCCACCATTCGTTGGAGTTGCTGTAAATGTTACCGATGAACCGGAACAAATAGTAGAAGAAGAGGTCGCAATCGACACACTTGGAGTCACCGAACTTGTCACCGTCATTGTTACTGTATTGGATGATACGGCAGAAGAAGTAGATCTACACGTAGCATTGGATACCATTCTTACGGAAATCTGGTTTCCATTCGCTAAACCAGTAGTAGTGTAAGTAGAGGAAGTAGCATTTGTAATTGCTGTCGTTCCATTGTACCATTGGTAGGTTGGCGCAGCTCCCCCATTGGTTGGAGTGGCTGTGAACGTTACCGATGAACCAGTACAGATGGTAGTAGCAGAAGCTGCGATAGCCACACTTGGTGTTACCGTTGCATTTACAGTCATGGTTACTGTATTAGAGGATACCGCTGAGGTAGTAGATGCACAACTTGCATTCGATACCATTCTTACGGAAATCTGGTTTCCGTTCGCTAGACCTGTAGTAGTGTAAGTAGAGGAAGTAGCACTCGTAATTGCCGTTGTTCCATTGTACCATTGGTAGGTTGGTGCAGCTCCACCATTGGTTGGAGTTGCAGTGAACGTTACCGATGAACCAGTACAGATGGTAGTAGCAGAAGCTGCGATAGCCACACTTGGTGTTACCGTTGCATTTACAGTCATGGTTACTGTATTAGAGGATACCGCTGAGGTAGTAGATGCACAACTTGCATTCGATACCATTCTTACGGAAATCTGGTTTCCGTTCGCTAGACCTGTAGTAGTGTAAGTAGAGGAAGTAGCACTCGTAATTGCCGTTGTTCCATTGTACCATTGGTAGGTTGGTGCAGCTCCACCATTGGTTGGAGTTGCAGTGAACGTTACCGATGAACCAGTACAGATGGTAGTAGCAGAAGCTGCGATAGCCACACTTGGTGTTACCGTTGCGGTCACTGTCATCGTCACTGTATTAGAAGTAACCGCTGAAGTAGTAGATGCACAAGCGGCATTCGATACCATTCTCACAGAAATCTGGTTTCCGTTCGCTAGACCTGTAGTAGTGTAAGTAGAGGAAGTAGCATTCGTAATTGCTGTTGTTCCATTGTACCATTGATAGGTTGGTGCTCCGCCATTTGTTGGTGTTGCTGTAAACGTTACAGATGTACCTGTACAAATTGTAGTTGATGAAGCTGCAATAGCTACACTCGGTGTAACGGAACTTGTTACTGTCATCGTCACTGTATTAGAAGTAACTGCTGAAGTAGTCGATGCACAAGCTGCATTCGATACCATTCTCACGGAAATCTGATTTCCGTTTGTCAAACCTGTTGTAGTATAAGTAGAGGACGTAGCTCCTGAAACCGCATTTGCCCCATTGTACCATTGATACGTTGGCGCTGCTCCGCCATTTGTTGGTGTTGCTGTAAACGTTACAGATGTACCTGTACAAATTGTAGTTGATGAAGCTGCAATAGCTACACTCGGTGTAACGGAACTTGTTACTGTCATCGTCACTGTATTAGAAGTAACTGCTGAAGTAGTCGATGCACAAGCTGCATTCGATACCATTCTCACGGAAATCTGATTTCCGTTTGTCAAACCTGTTGTAGTATAAGTAGAGGATGTAGCTCCTGAAACCGCATTTGCCCCATTGTACCATTGATACGTTGGCGCTGTTCCCCCATTTGTTGGTGTCGCTGTAAACGTGACCGATGAACCAGTACAGATGGTAGTAGCAGAAGCTGCGATAGCCACACTTGGTGTTACCGTTGCATTTACAGTCATGGTCACTGTATTAGAAGTAACCGCTGAAGTAGTAGATGCACAAGCGGCATTCGATACCATTCTCACAGAAATCTGGTTTCCGTTCGCTAGACCTGTAGTAGTGTAAGTAGAGGAAGTAGCATTCGTAATTGCTGTTGTTCCATTGTACCATTGATAAGTTGGCGTTCCACCATTGGTTGGAGTCGCTGTGAAAGTCACGGACGCTCCAGCACAAATCGTAGTAGCAGAAGCAGCGATTGCCACGCTTGGCGTTACCGTTGCATTTGCCGTAACTGTAAAGTTAGCAGCAGTACCATTACCGCAAGTATTCGTAGGAGTAACCGAGATTGTTCCTGAAGCAGCCGTACTGTTAGTACTAACTGTAATAGCATTCGTATTAGAACCTGCTGTGATAGTAAATCCGGAAGGTAATGTCCAGTTATATCCTGTTGCTCCACTCACCGAAGAGATAGAGTAGGTAATACCTGTAGCACTACGACACACACTTGCGCTTCCAGTAATAGTTCCTGCCGCACCCGGAGTTGTACATGACAACCCAACTAATTTAGCAGTACCCATATAAGATGGATTTTGCCAAGTATCATCTACGGTAGCATTCCATGCTAGTTTATGATCTCTATTTCCTCCGTCATCATCGTCATTTACTTCCACTTCAAAACCAACTAATTGGTTCACCGCAGGAGTACCGGATAATGTTGACCATGGAATTCTAGCTTCTAACACATATCCACCTGTTTTTGCTACCATGGAAAATGTTATTCCTGTAGTTGGGCGACTATTGTTCGCTGTTACCGTTGCATCATTCCAACGGAAAGTATATTGAACATCATTAGTACCATACGTAGTTCCTTTACTGTTTCCGATATCAAAGAATACTTCTACGGCATCATCATTATAAACATCAGTACCACTGTTGTTAACCAATGTATTATCATTCACATCTACTAACACGTACACATAGGTGTTATCCCATAATGCTTTATAGCTAGCTGATAAATCCGAAGAAGAAGACGGTGCTGTTCCATTAATCAATTTAGTGATGGAAGCTGAATTGTTCTGAGACCAAAGGGCGTCAATAGTACCGTCAATGGTTGGTGCTGTTCCTGTTTGGTTAATGGCTTTATAAATAGTCATTACCGTAGCAGCTGTAGTAGCAACATCGCTATTTGAATTAGTTGCTGTTGCTGTAACACTAACACTACCAGTAGTGTTAGCTGTCCAAGAAATGGAGTAAGGAGAAGAGTTATCTGTTCCTACTAAAGTTCCATTCACATAGAAATCTACTTTAGAGATAGAACCGGTAGTTGCTGTTGCATTAGCGCTAATAGTAATCACATCACCTTCCGTAGCTGTTAGAGTTGTTGGTGCTGTAAGTGTTATAGAAGTAGAAGCAGGAGTTACAGAAGTACCATAAGGATTCCAGAAGTTACCTGACTGAACAAACAAACCAATCATTTGTAAAATCTTAGTGAAGTAACCTGTTGCTAAAGCGTCATTTTTATTTTCTGTATAAAGAGCGTTACAGAAGTTTTGATTGGCTGTTGTACTAGATGTTGAAAGAGAAAGAGCACCAATTGGACCTACGAATGCAGCATTATGATCTCCGTTACCGGAGCCATCCCAGTTGATACCATCTCCACCTTGTACAGAACCTGCACCACCTCTGTTAATCCAGTATGCAGCTTGTCTGTTTGTGATGGTTTGCATAGCCGAAGGACCAAACCAAATATAATCTACGGATTGTCTCCAAGGAGCTCTACATGCATCATAACCAAATTTATCCGGAGCGGTACCCGAACCACTACAAGAAGAATTAGGAACACCGGTAGGTAAACACCAGTTAGTAGCTAATCCCGAAGAAGAGTGTGCGTTGTTCGTGAATAAGGCTTCTGTTTTAGTAATTACATTATCCCAGAAAGCATTGTTCGCTTGACCATTTTCTGCCATGAAAAGTTTAAAAACACGAGCGTAACCCGGAGCTTGGTAAGAAGGATTTCTACATGAAGGCTTCCAAGCATCTCCGTTTTCGAAAGTGTAATCAGAAGCGTTGGTTTCAAAATTTTTGATAGCGTTGATTAAAGCAACGGCATCTGTTTTATAGTTATGAGGAGAAGTAGTATTTGGCCATTGTTTACTAGCAACTACTAAAGCCATCGCCGCATCTAATTCAGCATCGGTAGCACCATTTTGGCCAACAACGGAATTACATCCACTTATTTTCCAGTGCATGACACCGTTACCATTTCTAAAGTTTTTATAATAAGCCCAAAGTCTGTTAAATAAATCTTGATCAGCTGCATAGGCAGCTAATAGCATACCATACCCAATACCCTCTGACACCGTCTGTGATTGATCATCAAACTTCACACGGGCCATATTAGATCCGCAATTTTCTACATAGGCTGATTTCCAAGCGTTGTATTTGGCAGCAACCTCCGTCCCTTTACCATATGTTCCACTGGCAGGTAAATTGGTAGGCATAATACCGTAAGCATACGACGAATTTGATCCAAAAGGAACCGCCGCCGTCGATGGAGTGTTAATTTGAGCTTTTGCTGTTAGTGCCGTCCACACTACCAATGCAATTACAACGAAGAATAGAAATCTTTTCATGAGCATTAAATCATACTTTAATAGTACTAAACTAATACATTTTATACCTTTTTATAGGTAGATGTAAGTTATGTTTAAGTTATTATGGTTTTTATCCTATAAAAATAGGGGTAATATTCAGCCTAAAAAGACCCTATTTAAACAAATAAAAAAAATAGGATTTTATTATAAACTACTGATATTAAGACTATAGTATATTATTTAAATAATTGAAAAAAGGCAAAACTAACCAGATAGGCCAAGCCTGTCATGTAAGTAAACTGTAAAATTGGCCACTTCCAAGACTTAGTTTCCCTGTAAACAATGGCCAAAGTACTCATGCATTGGAGGGCAAACAGGTAAAATAGAAGTAAGGATCCGGTTCTTGCAAAAGTGTAAAATGGCTGCCCTTGTTCGTCTTTTACTTGCGCTAACTTTTCACGGATGGTATCCTCCTCTTCAGAATCTCCTACACTATATATAGTAGCCATCGTTCCTATAAAAACTTCTCTGGCTGCAAACGATGTGATGATGGCAATCCCGATTTTCCAGTCGTAACCCAGCGGACGAATCACCGGTTCTATAAAATTCCCGAACTGACCGGCATAGGAAGCTTTTAACTTAGCAGAACTTAACTCTGCCTCCGTTTGATCCGCATCCCAGTTTTCAGCCAATGCCATTTCGTTCACCCTCTTTTCCGCCCGTTCCATTGAATCCGACGGACCATACGATGCCAAGAACCAAAGAATAATAGAAATAGCTAATATAACTTTACCCGCTTCAAACGTAAACGTTTTTACTTTTTCTAAAATAGTCAAGCCTACGTTTTTCAAACGCGGGAATTGGTACGCAGGAAATTCCATGATGAAGGTACTTCTCTCCTTTTTCCCTAACCACTTATTTAATAAAGCGGCACTCAATATAGCGCTGATAAAACCTAATAAATATAAACCCATCATCACCACACCTTGCATATTGAATAGAGACACTCCCCCAACCGACAACATCGATTGAGCAGGAATCATCAAACCAATTAAAACGATAAACACCGGAATACGTGCCGAACAACTCATCAGCGGAGTTACAAAAATCGTAATCATACGCTCCTTCCACGACTCAATACTTCGGGTAGACATAATCGCCGGAACCGCACAAGCCACGCCCGATATCAACGGAACCACACTACGACCATTCAATCCAAACGGACGCATCAGCTTATCCATGATGTACATCACACGTGTCATGTAACCACTCTCTTCTAAGATGGCAATGCAAGCAAATAATATCGATATCTGAGGAATGAAAATCAGCACGCCTTCTAAACCGGACAATACCCCTTCCACGATGAAGTCTTTCAATACTCCATCCGGCAGATAAGCCGACACCGAATCTTTCACACCTGCAAAGAAGGATTCAATCCAACTCATAGGTAACTCCGACCAAGCAAAGATGGATTGGAATAATAAAAACAGAATGGCTAAGAAGATGAAGTAACCCCACACTTTGTGCGTGACAACTCTATCTACTCGTTTACTCCAACGAATCTTGGCTAAGCGCGCATCCTCTTTCATCACTTTGTGAATGATGGTATGAATGGCTTCGTAGCGAGCCAGCGTTTCTTGATATTGTAATTTCTTACTGTTCCAGGTAATCTCTTTTTCCCACTGTTCTATACGTTGTTTTTCCGACGGACTTAACACCGTGGTTTTCTCATGCATGTGCGCTAACAACAGCGCCATGTAATCACTTTCAATCTGGAAAGTCTGACGAATACGTTTTACTAATTCCGGCGCCACTTGTGACGACTTGTAGAAACTATCCGGAACTACTTGCACCGGACACATCATCGCCGCTTTCAACTCGTCTACCCCTTTACCATTACGCGCGTTGATTTCTACTATGGGAACGTTTAATTCTTTTTGAGCTACGTTAATGTCAATCTGAATACCATTCTTTAAGGCTAAGTCCACCATGTTCAATGCCATGATCACAGGGAAGCCTAGATCTTTAATCTGCGTGAATAGTAAAAGATTACGTTTGAAGTTGGAGGCATCAATGATGACTACTAAAAAATCCGGTTTATCATGTCGAAGCGTGTCGGTTAAGTAGTCAAACACTACTTGTTCATCCAAGCTTCTAGGATAGATACTGTAGGTACCCGGCAAATCTATAATTTCAGCTTCTAAAGCATCACTTAACTTACAGTAACCAATCTTTTTGTCGACCGTCACACCCGGGAAGTTCCCTACCTTTTGATTCAAACCTGTAAGGTGATTGAATAGAGAAGATTTTCCGGCGTTGGGGTTACCGATTAAGGCTACTTTAAGTCTTTTTTTCATGCTTTAGGCTCGCTTAATAAAATGGTGGAAGCCTCTTCTTTGCGCATGGTCAGGTGGTACCCGCATACTTTGATACAGATAGGATCACCTAGTGGGGCCTTGCTATCCAGCTCTACTTCACATCCCGGCAGACAGCCCATTTCCAACAGTTTTAAAGACAACTCTTCTTCCGAAAAGCCTACAATAACCCCTCTTTCCCCAATGTTCAAATCCGATACGGTTTTATCAAATACAGGCTTTTCCAATGCTTATTTAGACTTATTTTAAACAAAAATACGCTTAATGCGGCTAGGAACAAAAGAGAAAAGTCACTTTTTGAAAACAGAAGGAAGAAAGAGGGTGGCGGAAGGGGGAAGTAGTTAATGTAGGGGGAATCACTGTTCTTTACCTTGCTCTTGCTCAAACTCTTGCGGTATGGGAGTAAAGAAAGAGAAACAGAAAGAGAGCGGTTGCTTCCTCACCCTCTTTCTGTTTCTCCTCACTCATTCTATTTATTGGGCGTGCCCCCTCGCCCACTCCTCATCCCATTTATCACCCTTACTGCGCTCGGGGTCGGGCTATCCGCTGCAATCCGCCGCGTAGGACTTTATATACAAAGAGATAATGTTGCCGCGGCGGGATTTCCGCTTCTATCCCTCACGCGGGGGAAGTCATATAAAACTTAAAATCCCAAAAAATCATATTTTATTAAGTACTAAAAAAATAAACATTCATTAGCGTGGTTGTTCAGATTTTTTTAAAGTGCAAAAACGACCCTCCCAAAGAAAAGTATCATCTTTTCTAACACTTATTAAATCTCTTAAAAACATAGCATACATGTAAAAAAACAATTATATTGTTGTCACAAAATGACAAGTCAAATGAAGGAAACATTTGGAGAATATATAAAACGGCTTCGTACAGAAAATGAATTAACTCTCACTCAACTCGCTGCTAAACTTGACTTGGACTCAGCAAATCTTAGTAAAATTGAAAATAACAAAAGAGAGTTTGATGAAAAACGACTCGAACTTTTAGCTAATGTTTTTAATCTTGATATTAATAAATTAAGAACAGAATACTTCAGTGATATGATCGCAAAGAAAATTTATGAAAACAATTGCGACAGTGAAACGCTGATTTTAGCAGAACAAAAAGTTGAATATTTAAAATCAAAAAATCTTACAGCTATATGAACATAGTATCTTTTTTCGCAGGTGCAGGAGGCTTAGACCTAGGCTTTCAAAAAGCAGGTTTCAAAGTGATTTGGGCAAATGAATACGACAAAGATATTTGGGAAACGTACGAGAAAAACCACCCACACACAATTTTAGACAGACGAAGTTTAGTAAATATTCCTGCTGAAGATGTTCCAGAATGTGATGGAATAATTGGGGGACCACCTTGTCAAAGCTGGAGTGAAGCTGGTGCAATGAAAGGTATTGAAGACAAAAGAGGTCAACTTTTTTATGACTTCATTAGAATTTTAGAAGCGAAACAGCCAAAGTTTTTTCTTGCTGAAAATGTAAGCGGAATGCTCTTAGGTAGGCATTCTGAAGCATTAGAAAACATAAAAACAATGTTCAGAAACGCAGGTGTTGGTTATGAACTTTCATTTGAAATGGTTAATGCTTGCGATTATAATGTTCCACAAGATAGAAAACGTGTAATCTTTGTAGGTATTCGAAAAGATTTGGGGTTTAAATATCAATTTGAAAAACCAAACTTTCCGAAGTTAACGCTCCAGGAAACTATTTTCGATTTAAAGGACAGTGTATTACCTGCATTAGCTTACAACAAAACCAACGGGGATAAATGTGTTTTACCAAATCATGAATATATGATTGGTGATTTCTCAACAATTTTTATGTCAAGAAATAGAGTTAGAAGCTGGGACGAACAATCATTTACAATTCAAGCAGGAGGTAGACATGCTCCTATTCATCCACAGGCACCCAAAATGGAATTCATAGAAGAAAATGTAAGAATTTTTGTACCAGGTCAAGAGCATTTGTACAGACGATTGAGTGTTAGAGAATGTGCAAGAATACAAACTTTTCCTGATGATTTTATTTTCTATTATACTAGCGTTCCAGCAGGGTATAAAATGATAGGAAATGCAGTTCCTGTTAATTTAGCAAAATATTTGGCTTTAAGTATTAAAGCACAAATTGAAGATGCAGAAACCAAATTCAAAGCAATGAATAAAACAAATTTAAAATTAGAAACTGTATTATCGTAGATTATGGCAAGTCAAACAGTTAATGGAAAAGCGTTTGAATATGCTTTACTTTTTGAATTTTATGAACGTTTAAAAACCATAACGAGTGTTTCAATTACTGAGAACGAACCATTTCAAAATGCTAAAGGATGTTTTGATAGTTTTGTTGAACAAGAACAAGATACGTTTAGAATTACTGCAAGTGCTGCTATAAATTTCTTAATTGATATTGAGCCCAGACTTTCAAATGGCATCAGCAAAGAAGATACTTTGATTCTTGAAATTGTGAGTGACCAAGCAGGACAATCAGGTGATGTTCGCGATGTTCTAATTATACGTTCTTTACAAAAATGGGAAATAGGGGTCTCTGCAAAAAACAATCATAGGGCTGTAAAGCACTCCAGATTATCGTTAAATATTGACTTTGGAGAAAAATGGTTGAGTGTTCCATGTTCAAAAAATTACTTTGACGAAATCAAGCCTGTCTTTGATATGTTGACAGATTTAAAAACAAAAAATAAATCTGCTAAATGGACTTCTATCGACAATATGCACCAAGTTGTTTACATTCCTATTTTAAATGCTTTTAGGAAAGAACTCTTACGTCTCGACAACGAAAACCCCAATATTGTCGCTGAGAATCTTGTCCAATATTTGATAGGTAATGAAGATTTTTATAAAGTTATAAAAGGCAATAAGAAAGTAGAAATTCAAGCCTATAATCTTAATGGAACTTTGAATTTACCGTTTGAAAGCAAAAAGCCTAAAGCAAAAATTCCTAAATTAAAGTTACCCTCTCGGTTAATTGAAATTGTTTATCAAGACAATTCAACAACGACATTATTGGTTTCATTAAATGAAGGGTGGCAAATATCATTTAGAATTCACAACGCTAGTTCAAGAGTAGAATCTTCATTGAAATTCGATATTAATCTTGTAAGTGCGCCTCATACATTATTTACAAATCACATTATTATAGCATAATATTCTTCGCAGTTGTTGGTATTTTCCCTCTGTATTATAAATAATTGAAGAAGCACCCTCTTCGACAACCTGCTCTTCGACATTTGCAATGCAATGTCGAAGCCAGATAAAGCGGATTTGTAATTCGCCCACTTATTTAATAATTATAACTTATCCTATGATTCACAAAATATTTATTCCTACCCTCATAGTTTTAACACTTTTCTCCTGCAATAACGATCAGCAAAAATCCTCGCGTCCAAACGATACCATTCCAACTGCTCTAGCTGATAATAAATCTTCCTATGAGATTATATCCAAAAGAGCTTATGAAGATATGGTAGAAAGTCTTTATAATGAACTGGTGAGCAAAGACATCAAGTTAAAAGAACTGGAGACTACAATTGATGAACTTAAAAAATCAAAAGGAGATACCATAGAGCCGTTTGATAATTTCAATAGAAAAAATCTATCCTACTTTAACTCCGTCGACATTCATGTTTCTGCCATCAAAGACAGTCTGCTAAGAATGAAGATGAAAAAGTTGGTAGAAGATCAAGCAGCAAAATACAATGCAAGCATTAAAGATCATGAGGAGCTATTAAGCCTCATCACCTCCAAAGAGCTATCTATGGATGATCTTCATCAGGTGTTAAAAATTGTCAAAACCCTGCCGATGATAGACAAATACCAAACCAACAGCTTACCTTCCAAAAAGCCATTGGAAAAATACATCGAAAAACAAAAGCAAACCATTTACCTTGCTGACTCGCTTTCGAAAAATTAACAAACTATACAATGGGCTGTTGGTCGTTGAATCAACAGCGGAAGTGGTATCACAAAGAATAATAAGTGCGAATTAAATTTCGCCACGTCGGCAATCATTCAGACAACTAATAAGATGACCATTGAACCATTGATTAATTACGTTTCAAACCTTTTTGAAATTTCTGATAACGATACCAGTTTATTGACCCGTTATTTTAAAGTTGCCCATTTCTCCAAAGCATCCATTCTTGAAAAAGAAGGTGCCATTGCTCAAAACCTATATTTTGTTACCAATGGTTTGATAAGAACATTTTCTATGGAAGAGGGTACCGAAGTTACCGCCCAAATTGTAGGTAAAAATAATTTCATCACCGGTTTCAATAGTTTTGTTTCTGAAATTAAATCCACTGAAACCATTCAATGTATTTCCGATTGTGAAGTACTTTATATCACTAAATCAGAATATGAAATTCTAACCAAGGAATGTGACATTTGGAGTGCTGTATGTAAACGGGTTTATGAAAAAACAATTACATTTCACCAACAACGAACAACAGACTTGCTAACGCTATCGGCAGAAAAGAGATATTTAAAATTGCTTACAGAGCGACCGGAATTAATTCAACAGGTACCCATCCAAATAATTGCTTCTTACATTGGGATTAAGCCCGAATCTTTGAGCAGAATTAGAAAAAAAATAATTTCCTAACATTTATCAAGTAGTATCTGTTTTTAAGAAGTGTACTTTGTATCCAACTTTTATTTTCTAAAAAGATGCAAAGTATAATTCAGTTGTCCATTTTTCCATTGGGTATGATTAATTGTTTCCTCATAAAAGGTGAAAGAAAACATGTTTTGGTAGATACCGGCGTGCCCAACAGTGAAACGAAAATTATCAAACAACTACTCCAACACAACATCCCATTAGAAGATATTGGTTTAATCATTATAACACACGGACATATTGACCACTTTGGAAGTGCCAAAGCATTGAAGGATATTTTACAAGTCCCTATTCTCATACACGAGCTTGATAAAATAGCTTTACAAACAGGGAAAAGTATGTTAGAGACATTAAACCCTAACCATAAATTTTGGGATATAGTACTTAAACCTGTCTTAACAAAAGATGTGGCTTTACCTTGTTTACCGGACATTGTACTAAACAAAAACGAAGAATTTGATTTAGCACCTTATGGGATCCATGGAAAAGTAATTCATACACCGGGACACACACCGGGTTCTTTATCTGTTATTCTTGACAACAGAAGTGCCATCATTATGGATTTGGCTTCGTCAGGAATATTACTTGGCGGAATTGCATTTAATACAAGAATGAAGCATCCTCCTTTTCACGACAATTTAGAACAAGTAAAAAGCAGTATCAATCATCTTCTTTCATTGAATACGGAAACATTTTATCTTGGACACGGAAATCCGGTTTCAAGAAAGTCTTTAATAAATTATAGAGACAAATTTTTAAACTAACTAAAAAAACAGCACTAACAGCTTTTACAATATGGCATTTGAATTGAAAAACGTTGTTCCTTGGGGACGAAATTTAAAAGAATATAAAAGCATGTTTAAGTTAACAGACGCTGACTTGAACAAACAAATAATAAGCATAGGTGACGGTCCGGCAAGTTTTAATTACGAAATGACTCGTTTGTCCAAAAGTGTGGTATCACTTGACCCTATATATCAGTTTACTGAAAGTGAATTAACTCAGAGAATAGAAGAAACCAAAGACATAGTTATAGAACAGATGAGCAAGAATAAGGATAATTTCATCTGGACAAATTATAAGGATATTGAAGAATTAGAAAGTGTTCGATTATCAGCGATGAATGACTTTTTGAAAGATTTTGAAATAGGTAAAAAAGAAAAACGATATGTAACTCACTCGATGCCGGAGAAGACTTCCTTTCCCGACTTAACATTTGAGTTAGGGTTAAGTTCACATTTCTTAGTTCTCTATTCTCAACTTGGACTGGAATTTCACATTCCATCCATCAATGAAATGCTTAGGATTGCGAAGGAAATTAGAATATTCCCACTCTTGAATCTGGATGCTAAAAAATCAGAATTAGTAGACGCTTTGATAGCTTATTTTCAAACAGACTATATAGTAAAAATTGAAAAGGTTGATTATGAATTTCAAAAGAATGGAAATGAAATGTTAACCATAAAAAGAAAATAAAAAATGAAACTACGAACCTACATTGTCTTCGCCTTGTTTTTCACTCTGGGCTCATTCAATGCCTACTCACAAGATTCCATCAGTAAATCAGCGTCAAATAAATCAAGTCAGATTTATATAGAAACGGATCCAACCGCTCTATTTTTTAACGGTTTCTCTTTAGCAGTAAGGAGAAGTTCAACACTAGCAAAAATTTTAAATCTAGGCTTAGGTATTTATACAACCAAACTGCCAGACTTTTACATAGAAGCTGAAGAAACGAATAAAGGAAAGGGATGGGAAGGTCGAAATATGGGAATTGATGGTTTCATAGATTACTATATTTTCAATCCAAACAAGGGACTAAGCGTGGGTCTAACTTTATCATTATATAAATTTTCGATTGAAAGGAACAACCAGCAAACTAGCTACCATTCATTCATTGAGACCTTACGCATAGGTTATCTTTGGAGACCAATCAAAAAGTTTGATTCAGTATACGTGTTTCCATGGGTTGGACTTTCAACCGGTCAAAAAATTTCAGGGAATAATGAAATAGATGGAGAAACGTTTACAACTCCTAAGTGGAATTTTGTTCCTGCATTTCAAATTGGATACAGTTTTTAAAAATGATTAGTGACGAGGCAAACACTCTGCTAGGCAGGCGTTATTCAACCCCTTCAGGGTTGGCAAAATATCATGATTAGTCATTTAAAAACACACCAGGAGTGCGGGCACCACCCTCTTTCTGTTTCTGTTTCTGTTTCTGACCTCCTGCATGATGATGCGAACATTCACCATTTACAATTCACCATTCTTATCAGTCTTCTTCCGAATAATAAACTCTCTTCACTCTATCACCTATTCCCGTCAGCACTTCGTAGCCAATTGTGCCAATTTTATCGGCGAGTTCTTGAATGGGTGGATTCTCACCAAAAAGTATCACTTCGTCTCCTACTTCGCAAGTGATATCGGTTACGTCCACCATAGACATATCCATACACACGTTGCCAATGATTTTACAACGCTTACCATGAATTAACACTTCGCCTACGCCGTTGCTTAATCTACGATCATAGCCATCCGCGTAACCCACTTCAATAGTAGCCACCTTAGTAGTGCGCTGTGCTGTCCACTTTCTGCTGTATCCTACCGAGGTGCCGCTTTCTACTTCTCGTATTTGAGAGATGTGTGTTTTCAAGGTGCTCACCGCACGCAATTCATTTTGAAACAATCCGGAGCTTTCCACTCCGTATAAACCTATTCCTAATCGCACCATGTCTAAATGTGCCTCCGGCAAACGTAATATAGCTGCCGAGTTGGCTGCATGTCTTAGGAAGGTATAGTTTAATTGCTTTGCAATAGTATCTGTAATCTCTTGGAAAGATTTTAATTGATCTCTAGTAAATGTATCATGTAAAGCTTCATCCGAACCCGCAAGGTGTGTAAAGCAACTCGCTACTTTCAACTGCGGATGTTCTGCTAATACTTTTAATACCGCAGGCACATCGCTCGGTGCTAAACCTAAACGGCGCATACCGGTATCCCATTTTAAATGGATACTCATGGGTTGTGTAGACCAGCCTGCAATTTCTGCCCACTTCTCTAACACATCTAGTCGGTATATCTCCGGCTCTAAGTGATGCGTAATCATTCGATCAATCGCTTCCACCTTCGCATTCATCACCATGATGGGAATGGTCACGCCTTGTTCACGTAAACGTACACCTTCGTCGGCATAGGCTACGGCTAAGTAATGAACACCATGGTGTTGCAACAACTGCGCTACTTCGTAAGAGCCGCTGCCATAAGCTAATGCTTTCACCATGGCCATCACCTTTACACCCGGTTGCAAGCGCGAACGATATACGTTCAGGTTGTGCAACAAAGAGTTTAAGTTAACTTCTAAGCGCGTCTCGTGTTGTTTGTATTCCAGTGCATGTACAATTTTCTCAAAGGAAAATTTACGTGCACCTTTAATCAATATAATTTCTTTATGGAAAGTCATGGCAGTAGTGTCTGCCATTAATTCATCTACCGAATTAAAATGTTGTGTCTTCTCAAACGTATAAGATGCTAAACGCTGACTGTCTTTTCCTACGGTAATGACTTTAGTGACACCCGCTGCCTTCAGCATGGTAGCGATGCGCGCGTACAAGTCATCTTGTGAAGCGCCACTCTCCAATACATCGGAAAGAATGATGGTTCTTTTAGCACGCTGGCGCACATGTTGCATAAAGTCGAGTGCCATTTGCAATCCTGCCACATCATTGTTGTAGGTATCATCAATAACGTAGGACTCCCCTTTGGCTTCTTTCACCTCCATGCGCATGTGCAATGGATGCAATTGGTGAATGCGTTTTTGTATGTCTTGTAAAGGATAACCTAAATACGTCATCACTGTTACTACGTGCATACTATTCTCTACCGAAGCTTTATCTATAAATGGAATGTGCAACACACCGGACCAATGTTGGGTCTTGATGTTGACTGTAGTCTGTAAACCTTTTTGCTCAACAACTTCTCCTTGTACATTCGCCGATTGATTCTCTAAGGACCAAGTGAACAAAGGAAGTGATTTCACAGCAGCATGCTGAATGATAGATAAATGATCCGCACAAAGGATAACTACTTTTGCCTTTGTAAACAAAAGAGCTTTCTCTTGTATCTTTTCTTCGATGGAAGAAAAACCTTCGTCATGTGCGGAGCCTATATTCGTGAAGATGCCAATACTCGGTTGAATAATTTTTTCTAATCGAGCCATCTCACCGGGTTGTGAGATACCGGCTTCAAAAATACCTAGTGTATGTAAATCGTTTAATGGCCATACCGACAAAGGCACGCCTATTTGTGAGTTGTAACTTTTAGGGTTACGAAGAATGGTGTAATCGCTTTGCAACGTTTGATACAACCATTCTTTGACAATGGTCTTGGCATTGCTACCGGTAATACCAATCACTGGCAGTGTATACTTTTCTCTATGTGCTTGTACTAATTTTTGTAAGGCCTTCACCGAAGATGCCGTGTGAAAGAAGAAAGCATTCGGATAGTTCGAGGTATTGATTTCTTTTTCTACTACAAAACATCTTACTCCTTTTTGATACGCTTGTGAAAGATATTGATGTCCGTCGTGATTTGTCCCAGCGATGGCAAAAAACACCGTTCCTTCTGGAGCTACTACTTTGCGAGAATCTAGCAACAGTTGAGAAAGAACTATATCTTCTTTCCCATACTGAAGGAATTTACCTTCGCATAGTGTTTCTATGTTTCGGAACAACATAGGGATTAATGATTGTTTGGCTTTTTAGCTGCTGCGGTAAGCGAATCGAAGTCGTGATACTTTCCTACTAAAATTAAACCTGCTGCCACGCAGAAGCTGGCTAGGATAAAATAAGCATATATAATGTTGTTGCCTTCTTCAAAAAACGGCAACACGAATAACACGATAAAGAATAATCGGAATAAGGTATTAATCACATTGAAGAAGCTGTTCACACGACCTGCTAATTCATTAGGGATTAAAGCAAACAAATAAGACACGCGGAAGATACGAGAACCTGCATTGGCAAATCCTTTCATCAAGGCTACTCCTAAGTAAATCATAACGGAGGAAGTAAACGAGCTTAAGAAGAAAACGCCGGCGGTCATGAACGTGATAATCAATATCGCTTTCAATAATGGCATTCTACTAAAGAGTGTTTGAATGACTATACCGGAAAGTAAGGAACCGGTGGCATACATAAATTCTACCAAACCGATAACCTCTGCTCCTTCTCCTAAGTTGTTTTTAACATATAGCGGAATCAAACAGAAAATCTCTACGAGGACGACGACGAAAATAGCGTAGGAACAAATACCGAATAATAAAACCAGCTGATTTTTCATCAAGTAATCGTAGCCGGATTTTAAACGCTCATATAAAGTTCCTTCTTCGTTATGACTAACTCCCATCACCGTATTGTATTCAATCAACAGGATAATGATGAAAGACACGAAGTAAGCAACGGCATCAAACAAGAAGATTTCATGGATTTCCAATTTAGGAATCGTTACATGTATGTTCCAGTCAAGCCCTATGGAAAGGAATGAAATATCTTTATTCAATCCGTCTAGAAACATAGTTCCCATAACGGCACCACCAATCGCGGTAGACTGACCTACGATTTCGATGATGGAAGTGATTTTGGTATAATCTTTTGGGTCGGATAACTCTTGCGCAAAGGCGTAGAGATTAGGATAGTGAATTACGTAACCTAAGAACGTAGTGGTAAATACTAAGACAATGAGTTCGGTAGGTAATACACCTTCCTTAAAACCTAAAGACGATACGGAGAAGACAATTAAACCTCCTACGACGTTCGTTCCTAAGAACACATCTTTACGGTTGAAACCATCGATTAATGCTCCGGCATATAATCCCCAGAACAAGGATAACAAAGTGACTACAGCAAAATACGCAATGAAGATATTCGCTTGGTTATTTACAGTAAAATACCAAGGAATAGCCAACATGGTCAAGCCTTGTGCAAAGCCCGCCACACCATTTGCGGTAAAAAGTATTGCTAATGATTTTTTATTAGTCAAATTTGTAATGAATATTGGTTAAAAATACGAAAATGGACGGCAGAAAAAAACATAAAGTTTTGACTCCGGGGCAAGCCTTCGTAAAAATTTCTGCTTTTTGTGCCTATCAAGAACGTGCTCATAAAGAAGTCTTTCAGAAGTTATACGAGTATGGTTTGAAAAAGTCGGAAGCGGAGGAGATAATCTCTCGCTTGATTACGGACAACTTTTTGAACGAAGAGCGCTTTGCAAAGAGTTATGCGGGGGGTAAATTTCGCATGAAACGTTGGGGTAAAGTAAAGATTAAAAGAGAGTTAGAACTAAAAGGAGTTTCTGCTTACTGTATCCGCAAGGGCATGGAAGAGATTTCCGAAGAGGCTTATTGGGAGGTAATTTTGTCCGAATTGGGCAAAAAAACAGCTTCCATTAAAGACCCGATGCCCCTCAAAAAGATCAAAGCCATCCGATATATGCTATCCCGGGGCTTCGAAAATGATTTGATAAAAGAGGCGTGGGAAACGCTGGAAGGTAAAAAAGCTTAGGGCCGAAGGCTAAAAGCAGGAGATCTCGTTGAAATCAGTCTAGTGATTTATCATAGAAGCTACTGCTTTAAAACAAAACCCTCAAGGTTATTAAAACCTTGAGGGTTGAGATGAGCGTCAGAGTATCTTTTAACTCTTCACTGCTTTTAATCTTAATACTCTTACTTAATGCTTCTACTAAATACTAACGACTCGTAGCTAAATACTATATTAAACCGCTACTGCAGCAAAGAATAATTTCTCGTTGATTTCATTCAATGCTTGATTCTTGAATTCCGTATTGATCAATACAGAAATATTGTTTTGGCTACCGCCATAAGAAATCATACGTACCGGAACTGTTTCTAACGCATCAAATAAACGTTTTGAAACGCCTACCTTATCTTTTCTGAAGTTACCTACGATACAGATAATCGTTTGGTCTTTGTCTACTTCAGTAATCGCAAAGTCGTTCAATTCAGAAATGATTTTACTTAAATTCTTATCGTCATCAATAGTTAATGATACTGCTACCTCAGAAGTAGTAATCATATCTACCGATGTTTTATATTTTTCAAATACTTCAAATATTCTTCTTAAGAAACCATACGCATTTAACATACGAGTAGAACGTACTGTGATAGCGGTGATACTATCTTTAGCTGCTACCGCAGTCACATCTCTTTCAGATTGTTTGCTTGTAATTACTGTTCCTTTTTGCTCAGGCTGCATCGTGTTCAACAAACGAACAGGAACGTTACGGATGTGTGCCGGGCGAATACAAGTTGGGTGAAGAATTTTAGCACCGAAATAAGCTAACTCGGCTGCTTCATCAAATGATAATTCTGGAATTGGATAGGTACGTTTTACGATACGTGGATCGTTGTTGTGCATACCATCGATATCTGTCCAGATTTGAATTTCAGACAAACGTAAAGCGGCACCAATTAAAGTACCTGTATAATCCGAACCACCACGTTTCAAGTTGTCTACTTCTCCATCAGAGTTTAAGCAGATATACCCTTGAGTGATGTATAAATGTTTGTTTGGATTTTTTTCTAACTGCTCTTTTAATTTCTCTTCGATGTAATTCAACATCGGTTCGCTGTCCGCATCCGTCTTCATGAATTCCAAAGCAGGAAGAAGAACAGAGTTGTATCCTTTTTCTTCTAAGTAAGTTTGGAATAACTGAGTAGAAATTAATTCACCTTGTGCTAAGAACAAACGAGTTTCTTTATCGCCAAAAGAAGTACTGCCTACATAGCTACGAATTAAGTCTTCGTGTTTTTTAACAATCGCATGACCTTTTGCTTTCGCTTCTTTAGTCTCTACTAATTGTTCAACGAAATCAGTATAAGGAGTGAAAAGTTTTTTAATTGCTTCTTCCGCCGCTGCTTTATCCCCTTTAGTTAATTTATCAGCAATATCTACTAAGGCGTTGGTAGTACCTGACACGGCAGATAATACTACAATTTTAGAATCAGCATCCGAAATCAACTTTGCTACCGAGTGCATACGCTCCGGTTTCCCTACTGATGTTCCGCCAAACTTTAATACTTTCATAATATGTATTCGATTGAGAAATTTTAATTGGTTATATACTTAATTGAAAAGCTAACATTTTTAAGGCAGTCATAGCTGCTTCGTCTCCTTTGTTGCCATGTTTTCCACCCGCACGATCCAACGCTTGTTGCTTGGTATTCGGAGTTAACACGCCAAAGATGACCGGTTTATTATACTTTAAAGAAACATTCGTAATGCCGTGTGCTACGGCATCACAGATGAAATCAAAGTGTTTCGTATCCCCTTGAATCACACAACCGATACAAATCACCGCATCGATAGACGCTTGTTCTGCCATCCACTGTGCACCTAAGGATAATTCATAACTTCCCGGAACATAACGTGTGATGATATTCTCTTTAGGAATTCCGTATTGCTTTAATGTATCTACGGCGCCTTGGTATAAAGCACCTGTTACATCATCATTCCACTCAGATACCACGATCGCAAATTTCTTTGCCGATAGGTCGGGAAGTTGAGTAGAAGCGAATACGCTTAAATTTTTATCTGCACTAGACATTACTTTTATTTCATTAAAAAAGGGATAAAACTTGATGTCCTATCCCTTTTTGTCATTCGAAGATTTTATTACTGATTCGATGCTGCAAGGGATGTTGCTCTCGCCTTAAACTTCTTGGCGTTGCTTACATCTTGAGATCTTGGGTATTCCTTTATAATAACATCGTAAGTTTCGATAGCATCGTTGAACTTACCTGCTAATTCTTGAGCAAGACCTAACTTAATCATATAGATAGTAGACACTTGATCATTTGGTAAATAACCGGAAGCTTTCTTATAATATTTGATAGCGTTTTCAGAATCGTTTTTCTCAGAATACGCATCACCCATCAAAGCCCAAGCTCTTGCTTGAATCAATCCGTTGTTAGAGCTATACTTATCAAGGAATTCAATCGCTTGATCAAAGTCTTTCTTTTTCAAATAAATTGCCCCTACATAGTAAGCAGCTAATTTACCGGATTGTGTAGCACCGTAAGCGTCTGCAATATCCAAGAAGCCTTGGAAGTCAGAACTACCTTTTAGAGCTAAATCTAATGAGTCTTGTTCAAACATCATTTGAGCTCTGTACATAGCAGCCGAAGCTTCTTTGTCTAGATTGTCGATATATAAACTATATCCAACCCAAGCTCCTACTACTAATACTACTGCGGCAACTGCACCTGCTAATAATTTGAAATTCTTTTGAAGAAAACCTTCAAAACCGGGATTCTCATTCACCACTGAAGTAGTGGTTGTATCTTTAATATCTTGCGCCATTTTAAAATTATTCTGCTAAGAATGGATAGTCAGATTGAACGTAAACATCTTTGTATGCTTCAGATGGATCCGGGAACGGAGATTCTTCAGCAAATTTTTCAGCTTCCACGACTTTCGCCATGATACGTTGATCAATTTTTTGTAAATCCTCTTCTGTAGCAAATTTGTTTGTTAGAATAGTGTGTCTAACTTTTTCGATTGGATCTTCTGCTTTTTTAGACTCTAATTCTTCTTTCGTTCTATATTTAGCAGGGTCAGACATAGAGTGACCTTTGTAACGATAGGTTCTAAATTCTAAGAAAGTAGGACCTTCACCGCTACGAGCTCTTTTTGCTGCTCTTTCTACTGCTAAGTGAACTTCTTCCACGTTCATCGCATCTACCGGTTCAGCAGGCATATCATATGCTTCAGCTAACGTGTATAGTTCAGTAACGTTAGAGGTTCTTTCAACAGAAGTACCCATGGCATATCCGTTATTTTCAACTACGAAAATAGCAGGGATTTTCCATAACATAGCTAAGTTAAAAGTCTCGTGAAGAGAACCTTGACGTGTAGCACCATCACCCATATAAGTGATTGATACACGGTCCGTTCCTTTATATTTTTCAGCAAACGCTAATCCGGCACCTAGAGGAATTTGGCCACCCACAATACCGTGACCACCAGCAAAGTTTACTGATTTGTCAAAGATGTGCATAGAACCACCTTTACCTTTAGCTACACCGGTAGCTCTACCGTACATTTCAGCCAAAATAAATTTAGGTTCTGTACCTAGCGCTAATGGCTGACCATGACAACGATAAGCTGTTACATAATGATCACCTTTACCTAAAGCGGATACAGCTCCGGAAGCACAAGCCTCCTGACCTATATACAAGTGACAAAATCCTTTGATTTTTTGCTGACCATACAAAAATCCACAACGTTCTTCGAATTTGCGAATTAATTGCATGTTCTCATACCAGAAAAGGTATTGCTCTTTGCTAAATCTTGGTTTACCATTTACCTTTGTAGCGGAGCTATCTTTAGCTTTTTCTTTTACACTAGCCATTCTTTACTTAAAGCTGTTTAACAGTCAGAAATTTAGACGGGCAAATTAAGTAAATTTCATGTATATAGAAAAATTAAGCCTGCTTTATTTTAAAAACTATAATTCCTTGGAAATTAGCTTTTCCACTGATATTAACCTACTTACGGGGTTAAATGGCAGTGGGAAGACCAATTTAATGGATGCTATTTTCTGTTTGTGCCTGACCAAAAGTTTTCTGGGGGCTACCGAAAGTCAGTTGGTGACTCACCAGGCTCCTTACTTTTCGGTACATGGGTATTTCCAAACCGACCATAAAAACCACTTGGTTCAGTATAATTTTGACGGAAAAAAGAAGTCATTCTTGGTAGAACAGGAATCGTACACTCGATTATCAGATCATATAGGGCGTTTCCCGGCGGTGGTCTTAACTCCTTACGATACGGATATGATTCGCGAAGGCAGTGAGGAACGTCGCAAGTTCTTTGACTCCTTATTCAGCCAAGCGGAGGCACAGTATTTACAGCAGTTGATTCAATATCAGCATTTCCTTAAACAACGTAATGCTCTTTTAAAAAACGTAGCCGAAGGTGCACGCATGGACTATGTTTTACTGGAAATGTATGACTCGCACCTATTACAACTCAACAAACAAATTGCGGAAAGAAGGCAATCGTTAATTAATAAACTAGAACCTGTTTTTAGAAAATATTACGACTTACTTTCTCCGGAACATGAAGTCCCTTCGTTGATTTATTCTTCCGAAGTAATAGAAACTGATTTTGCAGATCAATACAAAAAATCATTACCAAAAGACTTGGCGCTACAACGCACCACCAAAGGAATCCACAAGGACGATTACACTTTTTTACTACAACAAAATTTAGTAAAACAATATGGTTCCCAAGGGCAACAAAAAACGTTTATGATTGCCTTAAAACTGGCTCAGTATACTTTTTTGAAAGAAATATTAGGGATAAAACCCATTCTTTTAATGGATGATATATTCGACAAATTAGATGATGTACGAATTGAAAAGTTAATTCGTTGGGTAAAAGAAGATTTTGACGGACAAATTTTCATCTCTGATGCTCGTCCCGAACGAAGTAGTCGTTTATTAGCTTCAGGACCAAAAGATATTCGTATATTTAATGTAGCGAATAGCACCGTAACTGAAAATCGCCATGTATAATCCGGATAAGAAGAAAGATTTCCCTAGAAAAAATGAAGCGCTCTCCATGGGCGAGGCGTTACAGCAATGGGTAAATGCTTTAAGGATTAAACAACCCTTCAATGAATCCTATTTGCTCCAACATTGGGAAGACATTATGGGGGCATCCATTGCCAAAAGAACGTCTAAGATGTTCATTAAGAATAAGAAACTTTATGTTTATCTCAATTCAGCTCCTTTAAAACAGGAATTGAATATGTCCAAAACAAAAGTAGTGGAGTTACTAAATAAAGAAGTAGGGGATAAAGTGATTGAAGATGTAGAGTTTTATTAAGTAGTACATGAAGAAATCGCTTCTATTATTCGTTTTTTTAATTTCTTTAATCTTGCCTCAAAGATTAAATGCTTTTTATCGTGTAAGCACTAGTTATTTATTCAAAGAGAATAAAGGGCAATGGCCCGGTCAAGTAAAATTCAAAGCAGAGATAACTAACGGTGATATTTATATTCAAAACAATGGCGTCCTTTATAATCTATACCAACCGGAAGCACATGGCCACCCACATAAAAAAGGAAATGTAGAAGGCGAATCTGAAATTCCAAAAGGTAAAGGTCATGCATATCAAGTTACTTTCAAAGGAAGCTCTTGGAACAAACAATCAACTACTACCGCCCCATCTTCCTACTATCATAATTATTTAAAAGGCCCTAAAAGCCAATGGGCAAACCACGTCTATAGTTTTCAAGCTGTGACATTAAACAATATGTACCCGGGTGTGGATGTGAAATATTACACTCAGGACACCAAATTGAAATATGATTTTATAGTTCAACCACATGCATCGATTAAAAACCTTGCATTACAATATGAAGGCGCAGATAGTATATATTTAAAAAATGGGCATCTTTTTATTGTGACTACACTGGGAGAGATTCAAGAATCTGCTCCTTATGCTTATCAACTTATCAATGGCGAATTAAAACGCGTTGATTGCAACTATTTAATTAAAGATTCTTTAGTTCAATTTGATTTTCCCAAAGGCTATAACCATTCCTATGAATTAATTATAGATCCCGAATTAATCTTCTCCACTTATTCAGGCTCTACGGGTGATAACTGGGGAAACACTGCCACCTATGATGATGCAGGAAACGGCTACGCCGCAGGGACACTTTTTGAAGTGGGTTATCCGGTAACTTTAGGAGCTTACCAAATTGTCTATCGAGGATATTGGGATTTTAAAGAAGATCCTGACTATCCCGGTTCAGGTACAGGATATTTTGCCATGGACCCTGACATCGCCATCATGAAACTCTCTCCTACAGGTAGTTTAATTTATGCTACTTTATTGGGAGGTTCTAATACGGAAGTTCCAAGTTCTATCATCGTTAACCACAAAAACGAATTAGTTATCCTAGGAGTCACCGGATCCAGTTCTGATGGAGGGTTATATCCTTTTCCAACTACTGCCGGTGCCGTGCAAACTACATTTTCCGGAGGAAGTAGATCGTTCCCGCTAGGGTATTATGAAACAGTAGCTTTTGATATTGGGAGTGATTTATTTGTCACCGTCTTAGACCCAACCGGAAGTACTTTAATAGGGTCAACGTATTTAGGAGGAACATCTAATGATGGGATATATGAAGAATATGACCCTATATGTAAAAACTATGGTGATGCCTTTAGAGCTGAAGTTGTAGTAGACTCCATTGATCAAATTTATATAGCCACCAAAACTTTTTCCAATGATATTGCCAAGGCTTCCGGGTCGTCCTACAGAGGTGGTAAGTCGGATGTTTACCTAGCCAAATTATCGGCAGATGTTTCATCCGTATTATGGGACAACTATCTAGGTGGTTCGGGTATGGATGCCGGATACAGCATTCAACTCAATAGCAAAGGAGAAGTCTATGTTGCCGGCGGTACGAATAGTACTAACTTCCCGGTTTCAGTAGGCGCTCATAAATCTAGAATCAACTTTGGTGATGTAGATGGATTTATAGCACACTACAGTCCTACCGGAACCTTGCTACACGCTACCTACATAGGAAGTGTTTCTTATGACCAAACATTCTTTGTGCAATTAGACAAAACGGATATCGTATACACCATAGGTCAAACTCGTGGTTCTATTCCTATGAGCAATGGGGTTTGGGGAATACCGGATGCCGGACAGTTCGTTCAAAAGTTAGACCCTACCCTTTCTACACTTTTATTATCTACCACCTTCGGTAGTAACAATAGTAGTATCAATATTACCATCAATGCCTTTACCGTAACCACTTGTAATAAAATATTGCTTAGTGGCTGGGGTGGAAACGTAAATCAAATAAGCAGTAGCTATGTGGGTGGCAATACGTTTAACATGCCTATAACGGCCGATGCATACAAAAGCACGACCGATGGTTCTGATTTCTATTTAATGGTGATAGATGAATACTTTGCTGGACTTCTTTATGCCACTTATTTTGGCAGCAACAGTCAAACGTATGAGTCCGGAGACCACGTAGATGGAGGTACCTCAAGGTTTGATAAAAAAGGAATTGTATACCAAGCTGTTTGTGCCAGTTGTGGTGGATTTAGTTACGACGGATTCCCTACTACTCCGGGAGTTCAATCAAGAACCAACAATGCCGACAACTGCAATAATGCACTATTTAAATTCGATTTAACAAAATTAGCAGCCGGATTCACCGTTGACAAAACCAAAGGATGTGATAATTTAATTATTCAGGTAACAAACAATAGTGTAGGTGGAAGAACCTTTGAGTGGGATTTTGGTGATGGCACTAAACTATCCGGCACAGGGCCTTTTTATCATCGTTACGCTGCCCCCGGCGATTACAAAATATCCTTAATCGTAACTGATAATACCACTTGTATAGGCAAAGACACTTCTTTTAAATGGATTAATGTTTATCCATTGCCTACCACACCTTCGTCATTACAAGACACCATCATCTGTTACAAAGATACCATACAGTTAATTCAATCATGCGACCCCTACCATCAGTATGAATGGTCGCCCAACATAGAAATTAGTAACACCCAAATATGTGATGCTCGTTTTTATCCATCCGACACGCGAGCATACTATGTTACCATCACTGACACGAATAATTGTGTAAGAAAGGATACTGCTATCATACAAGTAGCTCATGTAGACAAAGGATTGTCTTGGGGAAATCTAACCGAATGCGAAGGCTTACCTAAGGTACAGCTCAACACACCTAGCAAAGGCCCTTTGAATTATCTATGGACGTTTGGCGACGGCAGTAGCTCAACAGTGAAAAACCCTGTACATGAATACCAACAAGGTGGTCATTATTTCATCGTATTAGACATGTACAATGACTATTGTAATGAAAAAGACACCATTAGTGTAAGCGTACAACCTATTAAAATTCCTAATCTAGTTACGCCTAATAATGATGGCAAAAATGATTGTTTTGAAATTACCGGTATCTATCCGGGTTGGGAAGTTTCTATTTACAATGCATGGAGTAAACGAATCTTCTTCAGTGAAAATTACAATCAGCAATTCTGCGGCGAAAATGTAACCGAGTCGGTATACTATTATTTAGTATGTTCCCCACAAGGGAACTGCTGTAAGGGTTGGTTGCACACCATAGATAAACAGCAATGAAATTATTAAAGATATTTTGGATCCTACTTTGTATAAGCTTCCTGTCTTTTCAAAGTGATCATCATAAAGTTTTAGTGTTCAATAAAACGTTGGAAGTAAATCTTCCCGATGGCTGGAAGGAAAAAGAAACCACCAAAAAAGGAAGCTATTTTGTAACAACGTACTTACGTACTACCAACGATAGTGTTTCTTCAACCGGAGTTTACTCCGTAAAACTTCAGCCTACTAACGGACAAGACATCAAAACTTTTTCTACCCGCCAATTAGAACCGGAAAAGAAACGTAAAGATTTTGTGATGGAAAAAGTAATCACCCATTCAGATGGGGTGTTACCTTTTCATTATGGGATTGGCTACTGGTGTACTTATACAGAGGAAGCTAGTGGTAAAAAAATAAAAGTGTTTTATGCGCATGCTATTCATCAAAACAATGCGGCTTCTATATTAATGAAAATAGCTCAAGAAGATTTTACTAAGGTAGAAACAGAGTGGGTGAATATTATCAAAAGCCATCGCTTTATTTGATTTCATATTTTTTAACAGCCCCGTCTTCTCTAAAAGCAATTTTATATTCGTTGTAATAATAGCTGAATTGACTATCTAAAAACATAAGCGAGTCCGTTCTCCATGTAGCTTCCTTCAACTTGTTTTGATATAAAAAAGTACAGTCAATCACATACGTCACGCTCTCATTTTCTACTTCTTTAATATGAATGAGTAACACCTCTTCCAATCGAACGGAGCTATAGAAAATATGCTTTTGAAATAACAGACATCTGAAAAAAGCTTTCCAAAGAGGGTAATAAATACGTACGTGATGTCTAAAAAAACCCAATCCTCCTCTAAATCCATAATTGATACATAGGGCTCCGCTAAACAAAGTACCTATTACAAAGTATGCGTTATAAGAGTCAACTTCTTTTTGCCATAAAAAGGGCGCTACCACCCACCATAATAATTGAATAAGTATTACAGAAACCAACCCTATACTTCCTAATAATTGCGAAGAAGAATATACTCCTTCATCCCCACCTAAATGATTGTCTACTAAATGCGTTTTCACCGGCAACACTACCTTTGGTTGAGGTTGTTGACGATAAGCGATACAATAGAGGTTATATAACTCCGGCATCTCTTTTCTAAACTCAATAGGTGCTTCAAAGAAGTATTCCGTGCCTACGGCAAAAAACTCTGTGGAATTCGTAGCCGCATAGGATCTAAAAAACGGCTTCTCAGGCTTCTTATGAATATAGTGTCTTCCAAAAACTTTTATCTTATCTATGGTATGAGCAAAGTAATCATTGATGCCTAACTCCGCTTTATCTATAAAATCCAGTGCGTGGGCGAATTCATGTAGGCCTACATTCCTACTGTCATTATCCGTTTTGATACCTTCATAAAAATCCTTCCATGAAAAAACAATTACTCCGCCTGTATTCATTTCTCCTACGTGCAACTGCCCCGTATACTTAGAAACATACCTATCCGGATATAAGATGATTTTACTAAAGTGGTCATAGTTGTAATCAGAATTAAATCCAAAGGTGAGTTGAGCCGCGGTAGCTGCAACTAATATTTTCATTGTATCCGTCACCTCCAACCCTTGTCGACCTTGGAATTCTGTGTGTTTTATAAACTCACTTATCCTTTGTTTAAACAAGGGTCTACTTTCAGGAGGTAGTTTTCGGTAATACGAAAAGTCTTTTTGTAATAAATACTCGATATCGATGGAACTCACTTCTGCCAAAAATTTTGATTAAAAATAAATGCTAAACCCCTATAAAGCAAAAAACGATGCTACGTCTTAGCATCGTTGATTGTATTTAACAGGTTATGAATAGGAAGTGTTATCTATACTTATATACAGGTAAGTAAGCTTGAAGTAACCCTTAAAGTATAAAAAACTTGTAAATATTTTTTAAACAACTGTATTTCTGCTACTTAACAAACTGATAAATTCTAAAATTAGCCGTTTTCCCCACGTAATATCCAACTAAGATATCGTCCGGCAGGTTCACAATACGCACTAATTCGGGAATATTATCTTTAAACATCAGCTCTTGAAAGTTATTAATACGCTCGCGCAATGAGATTGGGACAATCCCCGGTGTAGGTTGTAGTGTTTCCTCGTTTAACATACTATATAAGTAGTAGCTACGCACCTGTGTAGAATAGCTATTATAATAACCGGGATAACCACCGTAGTAGCCGGGATAGCCGCCCCCATAATAACCGGGGTATCCTCCATAGTAACCACCACCGTAGCCCATTCCCATACCCATGCCCATGCCTACAGAAAAGCCGGAACCACCCATGCCCATACCTCCGGGACCATTATTTACTTGGTACGACTCAAAACCACCTATTTCCATAATCCATACACTATCTCGTTTATTTACTGCAATAGCAGAGGAGGCGCTTAACACCTTTTTAATAAACTGATCCGTAGTAGCGATAATTTTATCTTTCTCATTACTACCTTCCTGTACCATCGGTCCGTTTTTAAAATCGATCTCCGTATTCGGATACGCATTCAAACTCGTCACCTGAACCATGGAATCAATATTAATGACAGAGATATTTAATTGATGTGTATTGATTGTTAGTCGGAATAATAAATTATCACACAGAAAAGAATTTCCTTGTTTCTTATCGTTGGTAGCTTCGTCCTGTAAAGTAAATTTTAATTTTTTGTAAGTGTTCGTGTTTTCAATGGTATTGATGATGATTAAATGAGTATAGTCCGGATCATCAAAAGTTAAATAGATGATTTCATTTTGAACATATACCTTCTTTACTGCTTGAGCAGACTTTACATTATTCTCAATATCCGTTCTAACTCGATCAATGCCTAAAATACCGTTAGGCTCTTCATTTAAATAGGAGTTACCCGTAGATAGTCTTTTGTATAAATCCGCTAAATCCACCGCATGAACTTGCTGCACTACCTTGCCTTGTTTAGCTTTCCAAATAACTACTTCATTACGACCATGAGTAACAGACAGTAAATAGAAATGTTCCTCTTGAGAAAAGGCCTTTAAAAACTTTTGCTGATACGGGAGTTGTGTTAATGTTTTATACAAATGTTGACCGGAAGCTCTTTGTATCATCAACTCCCCTAAATACCCATTTTTTTCATCGTAAAAATACACATAGGCATTATCTCCAATTAATGTCATTGCCATTGGTTTGGCCGCTCTCACTTCTTTGGGTTTATTGAAAACAATAGATCCAGTTTGCTTTTTCTCTGAATTAAAAAACACGGCGTGATATTGTGCATTCGAATAAAGGAAATATGCAAAATTGTTATTAGCATCCACCGCACTGGTAATGCCGCTAGGCTTACGCACTACCATTTCAAAACGACCTGCTTCATTTTGGGCTACGCTCATGAAAGAGCATAGAAACAGTATACATACAATGATTTTATTCCACATATAAAACAAGTCCTTTTAAATATTCACTTTCGGGGTGATAAATATTAATTGGGTGATCTAAAGGTTGATGCAACTGATGAATAATGCGCACATTTCTTCCGGCATCAGCAGCTGCCCCAAAAACGATTTTTTGAAACAGTACTTTATCTATATTCTGTGAACAGGAAAAAGTAAACAGTAAACCACCACTTTTTATTTTCCTGAATGCTTTTAAATTAATTTGTTTGTAACCTCGAGTAGCATTAGCTACTGCTTTAGCCGACTTAGCAAATGCCGGTGGGTCAAGAATGATGATGTCATAATGATCTTTAGGTATCTCACCCAGATAATCAAAACAATCAGCGGCAATAGCTTGGTGCTCTACCTTACCATTGTTCAAACGTACATTCTGAGTTGCTTTGGCTACGGCATCTTTTGAAATATCAACGGAGTCAATCGACAAAGCATCATTCGCAGCAGCATACGAACAGAAGCCTCCGGTGTAGCAGAAAGTATTTAATACTCTTTTGCCTTTGGAGTAATGACCTACCAATTGTCTGTTATCTCGCTGATCAATAAAAAATCCGGTTTTTTGTCCGTCGATAAAATCTACTTCAAACTGAACATTATTTTCTTTGACAATAACAGGCACCTGAACTTCCCCTTTCAACCATCCGGAAGAGGTTCTCACGTCTTCTAAAACCATAGAAGATGTTTTAGCCTTTAGGTATATGTGTTGAAACCCTACATTTTCTATTGCTTTCTGAATGGCATTTGAAATACGCTCTGTTCCTCTAGTCAATAATTGTACTACGGCCACTTTATCATACACATCAACGATGACTCCGGGAAAGAAATCACCTTCTGCATGAATCAAACGATAGGTGTTAGTTATGGAGAAATCTAAAAGACTTTTTCTTAAGTCAAATGCTCGTTTTACTTTACCTATCCAATAGTCGCCGTCAAATACACTTTCATCTATTTGTTTTTCCCATTCGAATAACCTTGCAACAATCTGACTCTTGGCAGAATAAAATCCGTAAGCCAAAAACTGTTGGTCTGCACTCATGATTTCAACTATCGTTCCCTCTTCCACTTTAGGCAGTTGTGCTACCGCTCCGGAAAATATCCATGGGTGACGATTTATAATCGATTTTTCTTTACCCTTCTTTAATACCAGTTTTGCTAATGCCATTCGTACTTTAATCTAATTGTAAACCAAAAATAACTAAACTAAATGGTTTAAAAAATTGGGATATAAGTGTCTATCCTTTATTTTTGGATAAACCTTTACTAACTATGAAAAATATCATTGCTACAGCATTGTTTATCCTTGGATTTTTAAACATGAATGCATTCGCTCAAAAGAAGTCCTATTTTGTTTATGAATCTAAAACACTTTTTTCGATGCACAATTTGGAATTGAGTAATATCAATCATCCAACTAATGAAATGATATCACCTAATAACGTGGTACGTTTTGCGCCTTATTTCAATGCTAACTTACAGTACAACTATGATTTTGGAAATAAGTTTGGTTTGTTTTTAGGCGCCGGATTACAAAACAGTGGTTTTATCACTAAAGACAGTATGAACAATACCATCAAACAACGTGCTTATGGTGTGAATGTACCGCTAGGATTCAAAATTGGTAATATGAAGAAAGATATTTACTTCTTTGGTCAAGGTGATTTCTTTTGGAATTTCGATTACAAAGAAAAATATTTCAATGGCAAGAGTAAAAGCAAAAGCAAACCGGGAGATGCTATCAACTCCATCAACTATGGTGCAACAGCAGGCTTTTGTATCAAATCATTTACTATTGGATTCCAATACATCTTTACTGATTTCTTCAAAGACAGTTACAAATTCGATTATAATAGAACGATAGATTCAGACTCTTACAGTGTCGACAAATCAAATATCTATTCTTTCTTCGTTGGCTTTAGAACCAAGTTAGTAAAACAAGAAGAAAGCGTTCCAACTAAAGTTCAACAAGCAAGAGCTTCTGTCTATTAAAATATTGTTATAGTAAAATAAAAAAAGGCTTCGAATACTCGAAGCCTTTTTTTATTGAATGGTTAAAGGGAATGTCACATCAAAATCGCTTGCTCCTAAGGATGCATTACCTTGACCTGACACAGGCTTAATACCAGGTTGATGTTTTAACACTATTTGAAGTGTACTATTCGTCACTGTAGTTAAATCACTCAAGGTCATTTTTAAACCAATCGGCACACCATGATCATCCATGTCTATATATGCCATCGTCATATAATCCGTTCCAGTAGTATAAAATAATTGGTGTTCGTTTCCTTTCTCCTGAATTTCTTCAGAGATATCTTCCACATCATTCGGATTGCTTTCATTTAAAACATGAACTGATAAATAGGTGTACTCTGTTGTAATTGCAATGGGATCAATCACCGGAGCAGCTCCTCCTTCTCCGTCAGCATCTCTCCAAGCAAATGTCAATGAATCGGTTGCTGTGGGAGTTTTTTTAAAACTTACGATGATAGTGGTAATAAGCTCTTGCTCTTCCGGTGCCGGAGGTGTTGCTACATTATCTTTATCTTTTTTACAAGAGCTGATCAATACACTTAGAAGAAGTATGTAAACGCTCAACTTGATTGACTGTATTTTTTTCATATTGTTAATGATTTAAAATTCATATTGTACTCGTACTTGGATATTTCGGCCGGGCGCGTCCTGATAATATCGGAAGCGATCCAAGTAATCCCGGTAAACTTGATTCCAGATGTTTTTCACCACACATTGGAATCGCCATTGCTGATGACCTTGCTTCCAATTCACCCCTAACTCTGCATTACCTAATAAATACGTAGGCGGTGGAGGCAAATAATCCTGTTCTACTTCATATTGTTGTTTTTGAAATACCCACTGTAATTCTGCACCTATATATGCTTTTACTTTTTCAGTAATGGGCTTGTGATATACCCAACGTTGATTCCAACGAGTAGAAGGAATAGACCAAATCCAGTCTCCGTTGGTAGCATTTTTTGCAGAAACAAAGGAAAGTGTAGATTGTACAAAGTGTCTCTTAGCTAACGTATCACTCCACCCTAGATCACCACCCCAATACCATGCGGATGATTGACGGTATTCAAACGTAGGAAAAGCTCCACGAATCGTTAACGTAGGCGGTTGTACCGGTTGCAGATAGATATAATTGAAGAAATAATAACTATATGCCTGAGCATAGATGTTCATTTTCTTTTTTGAATAGGAATGATGAAGGGATAAATTAATAGCCTGTTCAGGATTCAACGCTTTATTCCCAATTTCATAGGCAGCCACACCATGATGTACTCCGTTAGAATATAATTCACTCACGTTAGGTGCACGATAGGAAGACCCTAACCATAATTTAGATACGTGGGTGGCATTCCACTTGTAATTCACTCCACCTGTAGCCACAGGACTTACAAAGTCTCGAACAGGATTTACTAAGACATTATTTTCATAATAATAGGACTGGAGTCTCTTAGCTTCAAGTCGCGTACCCAATTCCCAAGTCAGTTTTCCTATGGTTCTTTCTATCAACCAATAGTAAGCCGCTGCATGACTTCTAAAGTTGGGAAGGAAATATCTGCCTTCATAAGTGTTGCTTTGCAATTGCCCCCACAGCCCTTGCGAAGATGACCACTTCCCTATTCTATGATCTAAATTGATTTGAAAGGTATGTGTAGTCAATTCAAATTGTAAGGATGGATCTTTACCTCCATTGTTAAACAAAGTTGAGATGTCATATTCTGCCCTACGATTGTATTGACGTGCATAACGTAAGGTCCATCGCCCGATACTTGTTTGTTGATTCAGTTTTACGCTCCATAACTCATGGGTAATATCTTGTTTCGGGTTATTGATATCATAACTAAATGGAGCTTTCACATACGGGTTACCGGTTTGAATCACGTTTTGCAAATCAGTTAAGTTACTGATGTGTGCTCCGGTAAAGATTCCAAGCGTAGTATTAAATTGACTATAGAAAGACTCCACAGAGCCCGACTTCCAGCGATACTGCCCGGCCCAAGAAAAATTTAATTCTTGAAGACCTGTGTTATCCAACCAGTAATTAGGAGTTTTAGAATTTCCTGCCTTACGGAAAGTACCTTGCACTCTAAACGATAGAGCCGGAATTTTTTCAGGAGAGTAATTAAGAATCCCCGACAAGTAACCTAAGCGATTATTAGAGAAGAAGCCGGTATGTGTCGCTCCGTGCCAACCGGAGCGTAAGCCCAATTTTTCCGGATTAGTAAGTATCACTCCGCCGATAGCATCAGAACCATATTTAATTGATTGCGCTCCGCGAACCACTTGAATGTTAGAAGCTAAAAAAGGATCTATTTCCGGTGCATGCTCATTGCCCCATTGCTGTCCTTCCAGTCGTACTCCATTAGACAACAACAATACTCTAGAGCCATACATACCTTGCACCACCGGCTTTGAAATGGTAGCACCGGTTGACAACATAGACACTCCCGGAATACGTTGTATGCTCTCTGTCAACGTTTGTCCATTTTGTTGGAACAATGCTTCTCCATCTAGTTGGTTTATGGGAAGAGTTGAGAGCGTTTCTTTTTCTTTGAATGCTTCTACTACTACGGAGCCGGTTTGTGATTGAGGTACCAATACACATTGCACTTGCTCTGATGAAGGAACTACAATGGAGAAATTTTTATGAATAAATCCAACATAGTCGATATGTACGTTATAAGTACCGGAGCATAAACCCTGAAACCTAAATATGCCAAGCGAATCAGTTACTGCATGCAGATGATGTCCATCATGAGTAAGATGTAACAACGCCCCCGGAATCGGCTCTTGCAAAGTATCCGTTACGACACCTTCCAATTGATGATTACAAGTTTGTGCAATAGAATATAATGGACGTAGGAGTACAAAGAGTACTACTAATAAAGTTAGACGCATGAATAACGTGAAATGAGAATTAGAACGAATAAATTATCTAATCTCTACAGGCGGTGCTCTTCCAAAGAAAAATGCGGAAGACTTTATTTCAAGTTGAAATGTATAAACAGATTCAAGTATTAATCCAATCAAAAAAAGAACCCCAACAACAGCGCTTATTAGAGGAACTTCCAAAACATGTGAGGGTACCAATGTTAACCAATCACAAACAAAACACTCCGCATGTGACGCGCTCCATTGAGTTTCTTCAATAATTGTTTCTTCGTGGTGATGCCAATACAATACCGACCATTGAACTCCTAAAAGTATCAATGGCAACAATACCCAGTGCTTGTATTTCCTTAACATGGACCACATGCGACAAAGGTACAAAAACAAAAATCTTATTGCAACTTTACTGCATTAAGACGTTTTTAGCTAATAATCAATCCATTAAAATACTGTTTTTTGAACTTTTATACCCTTAGCTATTGTTTCTTCAGTCAAGTGGTTAGTGTAACATTTTAAGTGTTATAAAAAAAAACGTAATATTGAATATTGGTTAAGTACTATTTATTCGACGTGCCAATCAAAAATTAAATAACTATTTTTGAATTTGGTCGTACTTAATTCAAGACGAGTGAAAGTGTATGCGCAAAAGAGGGAGTAACAGGTACAGAAAAGGAATTTTGTTTTTAGTGGTTATACTGCTTGGTTTAACCTTAATAGGATTTTTGTTACCCTCAAAGTTTCAAGTTCAACGTACTATCCTGATTGAAAATAATCCTCAACAGATATTCCCTTATATCAATAGTATTCCCAAATGGCGTAATTGGACAGCATTGAATCCAATGCAAGACATGTCGTTGCAGGAAGACTACTTTGGCCCTCCCTACGGTGTAGGTAGCAGTATTCGATATAAAGGAAACAAAGTAGGTTCCGGAACTATTGAAATTACCGACAACGAATTAAATGAGCGCGTTGATTTCAGATTGATGATTAACAATCGTATTGAGACCAACGGAAGAATATTACTAGATCCGGAGGGATTAAATAAGACTTTGGTAGTCATAAATTTAGAAGGCGATGTAAAATTTCACATCGTAAATCGATACATCATTCTATTCATGGATAATGTAGCCGGACCTTTATTTGACGATAGTTTGTTAGGATTAAAAGCCCTAGCAGAAAAGAAGAAATAGAGGTTGACGAACCTCCTCAATTCCGTTATTTTTTTCGTACCTTTGTCCTCCAACTAAAATGTTATGCTGGATAAATTAGAAGCAATCAATGACCGTTTTAACGAAGTGTCCGAATTAATCGTTGATCCCAACGTTATTTCTGACATGAAACGTTATTCTTCATTGAATAAAGAATACAAAGAATTAAATAAAATAGTAGAAGTATATAAAGAGTATAAACTACTATTAGCCAATATTGACAACACCAAAAAGGTATTAGAAACCGAAAAGGATCCTGAGTTTCGTGAAATGGCGAAGGAAGAAATGGACAATTTACTTCCGGAAAGAGATGCTATGGAAGAGCGCATCAAAGAGATGTTAATTCCAAAAGATCCTAATGATAGTAAAGATATCATTCTAGAAATTCGCGGTGGAACCGGTGGTGATGAAGCAGCGATTTTTGCCGGTGACCTTTATCGTTTATATCAACGTTTTTGCGACCGTATGGGTTGGAAAATGGAATTAATCGATTTCACTGAAGGTACATCCGGTGGTTATAAAGAGATTATTGTAGGTATTACCGGTGAAGACGTTTACGGTAAATTGAAATTTGAGTCCGGCGTACACCGTGTACAACGTGTGCCTGCTACAGAAACACAAGGGCGTATTCATACTTCTGCGGCATCCGTAGCTGTATTACCTGAGGTAGAAGACGTAGACGTTCAAATTAACATGAACGATGTTCGTAAAGATACTTTCTGTTCTTCAGGTCCCGGTGGGCAATCTGTAAACACTACTTACTCGGCTATTCGTTTAACTCACATCCCAACAGGTGTGGTAGTACAGTGTCAAGATGAAAAATCTCAAATTAAAAACTTTGAGAAGGCATTAAAAGTACTTCGTTCACGTTTATATGAAGTAGAGTTAAAGAAACAACAAGACGAATTGAGTAGTCAACGTAAATCCATGGTAGGTAGTGGTGACCGTTCTGATAAGATTCGTACATATAACTATCCTCAAAGCCGTGTAACGGATCATCGTATTGGTTTAACAGTTTACAATTTACCTACGGTAATGGATGGCGATATTTTAGAATTCATCGACCAACTTCGTATCGCTGAAAATGCCGAACGATTGAAAGAAGGCTCTGTGGCTTAATGAAAATAAAAAAAACAACATATCAACCATTGCTCCTGTTTTGCGGGCAATGGTTTTTTTTATGTCTATTACTATTTTTTTCTTCTTGTAAAAAAGTGGACGAAACGGTTACGCATGACCCTTCCGCTAAGCTTTCCTTCTCTGAAGACTCTGTATTCTTCGACACTTTATTTACTACGCTCGGAAGCGTTACCAAACGATTAGTAGTTTACAACCCGAATAAAGAACAAGTCGTAGTCAGTAGCATTTCTTTAGTAGGTAATCCTACCCCTTATGAAATAATAGTGAACGGCAGACCTGGACCTAACGTTCAAAACATTTCCATTCGAGGAAAAGATAGTATTTACGTGTTGGTAAAAGTTACTATTGACCCGGGCAATCAAAACAATTCATTCTTAGTAAGTGATACCATTCGTTTCCTTACCAATGCTAATCAACAAAACGTTCCCTTGATTGCGTATGGACAAGATGCCTATTTCCATTCCAAAGAAACTATTACTTGTGGGGATGTGTGGGCCGCAGATAAGCCCCATGTATTGTATGATACATCTGTGGTTCAAGCCGGATGCACACTAACCGTTCAAGCCGGAGCAAAAATTTATGGCCACTATCAATCACTTTTAAAAATCAACGGAACTCTCATTGTTGAGGGCAATACCTCCGACTCTGTTGTATTCACCTCAGACCAGCCTAACCCTGATAAGTCGGCAGGTTTGTGGGGAGGGCTTTACTTTACCTCTACTTCTACCAACAATCAACTAGAACGAACCTCTATTTTGCATACTCAAAATGGTATTCTTATAGAAGGCAACTCTGATGCAGATAGTATTGCAGATATTAAATTATATCAATGTCGAATCCTGTTCTGTACTCAAAATATTATTCAAAGCTCAGGTGCCGATGTACATGCAGAAAACTGTTTGTTAGGTCAGTCGCCTAAATCAGTTTTATCTATACAGAATGGAGATGCCGTATTTATTCATTGCACCATAGAAAACTTTTCTCTCAATTTCTTCCGTACCGAAAATTTAGTATTTGGAAGTAATTCAAAATGTTATTTTATTAATTCCATTGTCTACGGCGATATGTCAGAAGAGTTTGAATATGGTGTTGGGTTAACTCTTTACGGTATAAATTCCATCATTAGGACCGGGCAGTCTTATAATAACACCAATTCACAAAATATAAATCCAAATTTTGTTTCCATTAGTGCATTGAATTTTCAATTAAAATCCAATTCAGCCGGAATCGATGCCGGAAGTTCACTTTACAATCCGGGCTTCGATTTGATTTACAAATCTCGAAATAATCCTCCGGACATCGGATGTTTTGAAGAGTAGATTTAGGCATATATGGTAAATTCTTTTTATATTGGTAATCAGTATTTAACAACACCTTTTAACAACGTAAAAATGAAAAAAATAAAATCTATAAAGTACCTAGTAGCTTTATCCTTATTAACACTTTTTTCTTCTTGTGGATATAACGGCATGGTAGAACGTCAAGAAAATGTAGAGCGTTCTTGGAGTGATGTAGAAGTACAATATCAAAGACGCGCCAACTTAATTGACAACTTAGTAGAAACAGTAAAAGCTAATACTCAATTTGAAAAAGAAACATTAGTTGAAATAGTAGAGGCGAGAGCAAAAGCAAGTTCCTTGAATGTTAAAGCGGATCAGTTAACTCCTGAAAACGTAGAGAAATATCAAGAAGCGCAAGGTCAACTTTCTACGGCCTTAGGTCGTTTCTTATCCATTACAGAAAATTATCCAGACTTAAAGTCTAATCAAGCATTTGTTGATTTGAGAGCTGAACTGGCAGGTACTGAAAACCGCGTAGCACAAGCTACTCGTTTATTCAATGAATCTGTTGCTGATTACAACTCTTTCATTCGTAGCTTTCCAAACAATATGACAGCAGGGATGTTTGGTTTCGAAACTAAAGGATATTTCAAAGCAGATGAAGGTGCTAAAAATGCGCCTAAAGTAAAATTCTAATATGGCTCAAACGCATTTCACAACAGAGCAAGAACAGCTAATTGTTCAATCCATTAAAGAAGCTGAGAAAAAGACTTCCGGTGAAATTCGCGTGCACATTGAAAATCATTGTGACGTGGATTTACTGGATCGGGCAGCCGATGTTTTTGCTTTGTTGGGTATGCATAAGACGGCGCTACGTAACGGTGTGTTATTTTACATCGCTATGGAAGATCATAAATTTGCTATTCTAGGCGACGCCGGAATCAATTCCAAAGTACCTTCCGGATATTGGAATCAAATTAAAGAAGTCATGCGTCAATATTTTATCCAAAAAGATTTTACCGGGGGTATATGTAAAGGCATTGAACTAGCCGGTGAAAAATTACAAGAACATTTCCCTTACCATTCGAATGATGTAAATGAATTAGCTGACACTATTTCATTTCACTCAAATAAAAAATAAGCATGCGCATTCGAATTCTTTGGCTCCTACTATTTTTAATTTTACAAACTAGTTGGGCTCAAAACTCCTCAGACTTTCCTGAAAAGCCCAGCCCTCCTCGCCTAATTGTTGATTACACCGGCACGCTCGAGGCTTATCAAATTAATCAATTAGAAGGTAAATTAAGGCAATTCAATGATTCTACCTCCAATGAAATTGCGGTAGTCATCATGAGCAATATTGGAGATTATGAAATTTCTGATTATACCATACAGCTAGGTCACAAATGGGGGATAGGTAAAGAGAAAAAAGACAATGGTGTTCTTTTACTTGTAGCACTGGAAAATAGAAAAATGTTCATTGCTACCGGCCAAGGTTTAGAAGGAGCTTTGCCGGACATGATTTGTAAACGCATCATCGACTACAAAATCAAACCCTATTTTCAAAGGCAAGATTATTTTGGTGGTATCAATTCCGGTGTAGATGAGATCATAAAATATACCCAAGGAGAATATAAAGCGGATGAAAAACAAGAACAGAGTTACCCACTCGTTTACTTGTTTATTATCTTGATTTTCGTTATCATTGGAATAAACATGTTCCGTCAAAATCAAAATGGCGGAAACAACCGCGGAGGAGGATACAGGGGGAACACTTTTGGCCCAAGAGGCGGTGGCTGGTATTGGGGAGGAAACAGTGGAGGCAATTGGAGCGGAGGTTCCGGAGGTGGATTCGGCGGCTTTGGCGGAGGCAGTTTTGGTGGCGGGGGCGCCGGTGGAGATTGGTAATTTACATGAGACAGTTAAATCATATATTTTGTTGGGGGATTTTAGTTGGAATGATTTTTCAATTCCATACTACACTTGCGAGTTATCCAAACAGATTCTCAACGGTTACTCATGTAAATGATTACGCTGCCATGTTTACTCCAAAAGAACATCAACATTTGGAATCTGTATGTAGCGCCTTTTTGGATTCTACAGGAAATGAACTTGTTATTCTTACCGTTCAAAGTGTCAGTCGTCAAAGTATTCAATCCTATGCCGATTCAGTAGTGAATCAGTGGACACAAAGTACTAAACAATTAGATGTTCATGGGTATTGGGTTTTAATAGTTGTTTCTAAATCCACCAAAGAATATGTCATCTCTGTAGGTTCTCAGTTACAACCTCGATTAAATGAATTGGCCATTTCGCGCATTGAAGCTTCCTATTTAAAGCCCTATTTCGAAAAAGAGCATTTTGAAGCCGGCCTAGTTACTTCCATTAAAGCCATGGAAGGAATTGTTGAAGGCAAACAAACTGCAGATGATTTAGACAAAAGCCCTTATGGGATTGTTTTGATTTTACTTGGGATTACCTTCTTCTTTTACATGTTTGTGATTCCTTTGTTCCAATACCAAGTTTTCAAACACAATAACTTAGGATCAAAGCCTGTTAATTTTGTTACAGGCATGATGATTTCTTATGGGCAATCTTTCATAGCACATCGTTCATACGACGATTTTGTGCATAATGTAGGAGTATTTAAAACAGATATTACATTCCAAAATGGAGGTAATGGTGTTGTAGGCAAGTGGTAAACAAAAATGATTATACCTTTATCCTTTCATTTTTTTCTGGGTTTTGTAGTTAGTTTTCTTGGGACCATTCCCCCTGCCGGAATCAACTTAGTTACAATCAAAATTGCCGCTACCAAAGGGGTTCGCAAGGCTATTGAATTCGCTATTGGAGCTGTTATTATTGAGTTTTTCTATAGTTACATAGCTATTATATTCTCTAATTATTTAACCTACAACAAGCCTCTCACGCAACTGATACAGTTGTTAGCCATTCCAATCTTCTTGCTCTTGGCTTTTTTATACTACCGACAAAAATCTTCTGATGAGAGCACTTTGAATGCAGAGGAAGAATCCTCTGTCAAAGAAAAAAATACCTTTATTCAAGGCTTGGCTATTGGTGTGATGAATATTATTCAAATTCCATTTTGGCTGGCCTATGGTACGTATTTCATCAGTATCCATTGGCTACAAACAGATGCCCCTTACCTACTCGTCTTTGTTATTGGTATTTGTTGTGGATCTTTTACCTTACTTACATTGGCAGCTTACTACAGCAAAAAATGGTTCAGCGAAGCAGGTTGGGCCAACCCTAGAACTTTTAATAAAATACTAGCAGGCCTATTTTTAGTTTTAGCCTGTGCACAAACACTTAAGATAATAATTTGGGGATATTAGAATCATTATATTGCATTTAAAGTATCCTCCATTCAAGACCCCTGATGAGCTCTTTCATAATTGCATTTAATATTTTCGTTTCTTTTAATCTGCTATTACTCATTGGAATTGTTCTAATGAATAAAAATGAAGGATTAAAGGCAGGCTTTATCTTATCAGTTTTTATCTCCTTCCCTCTTCTAGCCAACTTATCCAATTTATTTGTTTTGTGCCTAAATAATGTTGATTTAGCCTATACACAGGTTTTGACCTCAAGCATCAACTACATGGTTGGCCCTACCATATTATTTTATGTTAATGAAATATTATGGAAAAAACCGCTTTCGTATTACAAGTGGCATTTCATAGTCTCTTCTGTTGCTGTTTTGTATAGTACAACATATCTTTTTCTAAATGATGACGAAAAAAATATAATCTATCATGCCATTGTAAATGGTACTTATATCCCTTTTATAATATTAAATATCCTAAGCTTTTTTCATGTTTTATTTTACGTAATTATTGTTAAAATTTCTATTGCCAAAACAGATCAGCCAAAAAATGATGGTAATAATTATTATTTAATGCTTAGGAAAAAATGGGCGAATTCTTTCACTAACTATATTATTTTACTTGATGCCATTCTAATTATTACCTATACCATACTTATCGTTTTTTTTGATGTATCATCTGCACTTTGTGATTTAATTATGTTGCCGGGAATTACTTTAGCCCTGTATACTTTTATTGTCATCAAAAATTTTCAATTTGCCAAGATTACTCATCAAGTGGAAAGCGATCATGGACTTAGACCAAAAGCTAAACAAAAAAATACCGGCCACACTGCTCAACATGCCTCCATTGTTAAAGAAATTGAAAATTATTTTTCAGATAGTAAGACCTTTACAGATCCTAATTTGAGTATTCGTAAAATGGCTGAAGAGTTAGACATCAGTGTAAATATTCTCTCATCAACTATTAACGAGCAATATGAAGTTAATTTTTCCACTTTTATTAATAACTATCGAACCAATTACGCTAAAGAACTTTTACAATCGCCCGATTTTGAACATTTAAAGTTGGAAGCCATAGGTGAAAAGGCAGGGTTCAGCTCCCGCTCCACATTTTTTGCCACTTTCAAAAAAAACACCGGATTAAGTCCGGCAGAGTTTAAAAACTCTACAAATAAGCCTACTACTCTCCCTTAAGAAGTCCTAAAATGCCCTTATTGGACTTATAGAACTCTTTTAATAAAATACGTTCCTCTATTTTGCAGCAACATTTTAAACTGCATTTTATGAGACAAGCTATTACCAAGATTACGATTGTTTTTATTCTAGGAATCGTTCAACAACAAGCCTTTGCCCAAGATCGAAGTTGGTTATTACATGTAATGGTATATAAAGTAGGTAATTTTACTTACTTGGAGGAGGGGGGAACATCACCCGAAAAATTTAAAGGTGGTATCCATCATCCTACCCTTGAATTACATTTTACAGACTCAAAATGGTATATTGATTTTGCCGCTTTTACCAGTGTTCTTTCTGATTTGTCTTCCAGCAAAGGTAATTCTTCTCCGGCTTTTGATTTTGGATGGGGGTGGCATATCATAAAAAAAGAGTCAGCTGTAACTTTTGGACTAGGTTTTAATTTTGGTCTTTATGGAATGTATACAAGACCGCCTCAGAATCAGATAGATGCTACCCCTTTTTATATAGGACCAACCATTAGTGCCAATATTCAGATTGGTGAAAAATTAAATATTCAAAATACACTACGATTAAACTACAGCGGAGAAAAGCGAACTCACCAATATAGTGGATCTGCTCTTTGCTTTATGTCGTTAATAAGTTACAAGTTAAGTAATCGTTTCGGATTATCTGTTAAGCCAGCTTTCAATAATTACTATTTTGAAAGTTCGGATAGCAAACAACAAGACACTGAATTTAAATATAAAATTAAAGAAGTGCAGTTTGGCGTTTGTATTTCACTTGATTAATGTTAGAAAATCTTATATTCCCTATGAAAAAGATCTTCATTATTTTATTCCAATTCCTTTTTGGAATTACCGTTTATTCTCAAAATGAATGTTTGAACTTGCCTTATTCTAAAATTACATTTCAAGAAATTTGTAATGATGGTAGTAACAGTTCGCTATATTTAAACAACGGGAGTTATAAATTTTCTGCTAATAGTAAATATCTTTTCGTTGCATGGGGTAATACACTCTATGGAGGCGGCATAATGGTTTATCATGTCGAAACTAAAAAAGTAGTCAAAAATTTTAAAATTGATGCTAATAAAAACGGAGGTTATTCCACCTATTTTACTCCAAATCCTGTTGATGAAGAAGAAATTGCCATACAAATCAGTGCAAATGATATTATAATACTCAATAATTTCATAAATGAACCTGACAATGCATTATCTAAAAGTCCAAACATTATTGGCTCCAACAGAAAAATTATCAAAACTGGATTCTCGATTTGGGTGTGGAATTACTCTAGTAAAGGAACAAATATTTATATTAAATCAAGCCTAACAGGTTATGTTATTTTTGATAAATCAACAGGTGCTAAAGTTAGTGAAAAGGTTTTTTCCTCTAAAGAATATGAAGATCTCCTTATTTCCGAAGATGATTGTATCGTTCTTAAAAAGTTAAAAGATAAAAAGGATAAAAGTAGTCCTGCCTTAAATACATTTAACGTTCATCATATAATTAGAGATTCTATTATTCACAGTTTTACAGTATACAGTTTATATACTTCGTTAGCTCCCATAAGTAATAATAGATACTTAATAGGTTATGATGGTGTATATGTTAATCTACCTTCAGGTGAGGTGATGTCATCAGTTAAAGATTTTTATAAAGAAAAATCTATCTATTTATCAGATGAAAGCATTAAAGTATACTCTATTCCAAGTTTAAAAAATGCGTACTTTATGTACAGTGGTGATAATAAAACAGGAATGTTAGTAGGTAATCCATGTAATGGAATAGGACCAATAAAAAATATGGAGTCATATCAAATAGCCGCTAATGGAAAATACCTTGCATACATTACTAAGGATAGTAATGAATTGAAAATTTACAAAATATACTAAGTATTATGTAACCATAAAAAAGGCTTCTAATTGTGAATTCACTAGAAGCCTTTTTCCTTATTCGATAAAATTATTCACTACAGCTTAGATAGCTGATTCATGATATGATACATGTATTGGTTACTGCTAACCAATTTTTCATCATATAAAAAAGTAGCCGAATCCTTCACATAGGGGCCTTCTACTAAGTCTGCTTTACCGTGTTCTGTAATTTGCAAAATAGAAGACGCTGTCATTTCCAAATGAAATTGAAATGCCAACACTTGACCATTATATATAAATCCTTGCTGAGGACAAGCTTCACTACTAAACAAGGGAATCGCGCCTTTAGGTAACTCAAACGTATCGCCATGCCAATGGAACACTTCCAATGTATCAGGTAAACCTTGTATAATGCGCTGTTGCTTTCCTTCGGTTGTTTTATGAATAGGCATCCATCCTATTTCACGAAAAGTATTTGGATATACTTTGGCACCCAAAACATCAGCAATTAACTGAGCACCTAAACAAATACCTATTACTTTTTTATCCTTTTGTAAAGCTTTCTCTATTAACTTCTTTTCTTCCTTCAACCAAGGATATTTGGCATCATCATGCACACCCATTGGTCCACCCATTACAATCAACATGTCAAACCAATCCACAAAGGGCAGTTTTACATCTTCATAAAAACGCGTAGCTGTTACCTGATTACCCGGACGTTTTGCCCAGTGCTCAATACAGCCTAAACCTTCAAAAGAAACGTGTTGTAAATAGTGTATGATCATGTATGCACACTTCCTCGCAAAAAGAAGTGTGCAAAGCTACATTATTATATGTAATTCTTCAAATTGTGTCTATTTCTCTAGGGTTCCCTACCTATAATTTGGTAGTGTCTCTTTACTTAAATTTTAACAATTACAAATAAACACCTATATATCTGTAGTTTATATTGATTATTTTAGACTAATCTAAAATTTTTATTTTATATTTCTAAAATATATATTTGTGCCTACTAAAATGAATGGCATTGAAAAACTATTTATACATATTCATAAGTGTTTTACTTTCAGGATCTGCATTCGGACAATCCGCATGTATTAAAGGTATCATCCTATCGGATAGTACCCCTGTCATTGGGGCAGTAGTTTCTATTCCCACTCTTGGCAAAGGCACTCAATCGAATGTAGATGGGAAGTTTTATCTTTCTATCGAAAAAGAAGGGGTCTATACTTTACGTATTCAAGGTGCCGGATTTAAAACATTGGACACTGTGGTGAAAGCTCAAATTCAATGTTCCAATCTAGAATTGCATTTAACTTTAGATGAAGCAGCGCAGGACGTAGTGATTACCGGTAGTTTTTCAGAAGTAAGCCGAATGGAATCGGTACAAGCAGTAGAGGTATATCAATCTACTTTTTTTAAAAAAAATCCGACGCCTAACTTATTCGACGCTCTTCAGCTCATCAACGGTGTGCGTCCACAATTAAACTGCTCTGTTTGTAATACCGGTGACATCCATATCAACGGATTAGAAGGGCCTTATACCATGATTTTATTAGATGGTATGCCTATTGTGAGTGGCTTGTCAACGGTGTACGGTTTAATGGGTATTCCCAATAGCATGATTCAACGGATAGAAGTGATGAAAGGTCCGGGTGGTGCTCTTTACGGTTCTGAAGCTATAGGAGGTGTGATTAATGTTATTACTAAACAACCGGAGAAAGCGGCTAAGTTTAGCGCAGATATAATGACAACCACTTATTGGGAAAACAACATTGATTTAGCCTACAAGTATCAACATAAAAAAGTAAGTGCGCTCTTTGGGCTCAACTACTTTTACTTTGGGAACAAGCTAGACTTAAACAAAGATGGTTTTACAGACGTCACCCAACAGAATCGATTGTCGTTATTTCAAAAATGGAGTTTTCAACGTAAAGACAATCGAGTGGCTACTATTGCCGGTCGTTATGTATACGAAGACCGTTGGGGTGGGCAATTGAATTATACTCCTGCTTTTAGAGGGGGTGATAGTATCTATGGAGAATCCATCTATACTCACCGATGGGAAATTATAGGTGCGTATCAATTACCTGTCTCCAAACAAAACATACTACTTCAATATTCGCTGAATCAACACCAGCAAAACTCCATGTATGGTATTACACCATTTATTGCAAATCAATGGATAGGGTTTTCTCAATTAGTTTGGAATAAAAAAATAGGTAAACATGAACTGCTTAACGGTGTTGCAATACGCATGACAAACTATGATGACAATACGGTAGCGACCAAAGAGGATAATCCTATTTATAAAAGAAATGTTTTACTACCCGGAATATTTACACAAGACAGTTGGAAGTTCCATGAAAAGTGGACAGCCCTAGGTGGTATTCGATTAGATCATCACAATGTGCACGGCTGGATTACTACACCACGTGCAGGGATCCGCTATCAACGTAAAGACTCGGAGAGTTTACGTTTGAACATTGGATCCGGATTTCGTGTAGTTTCTGTTTTCACAGAAGACCATGCGGCATTAACAGGGTCCAGACAAGTAGAAGTTCATGGTAACTTACAACCGGAACGTTCATGGAATGCAAATTTGAATTATTTACGAAATATTCATTTGAAAAAATCTTTCATCGTAACAGATGTTACTTTGTTTTATTCCTATTTCACCAATAAAATTATTCCTGATTATTATACTGACGCCAATAAAATTATTTACTCTAATTTAAATGGCTACGCCGTTTCATCCGGTGTTACATTGAATTTAGAATACAATTTTGCCTTTCCTCTGAAAGCAAGAGGTGGTGTTACCTTCATGGATGTATATAGTATGCAAAAAGACTCTGTTAATACATCCCATTATGTTCGCCCGTTATTAACTGAACACTGGAATGGTAGTTTTGGATTAAGTTATACTATTTCTAAATGGGGTGTTACTATCGATTACACAGGTAACTTAACAGGTCCTATGAAATTGCCACTACAGGCCAATGATTTCAGAAAAGAGTTCTCACCTTGGTGGTCCATCCAGAATATTCAATTGACCAAAAAATGGGGAACACGTAGTGAGGTATATTTTGGTGTAAAGAATTTGCTTAATTATCGCCCCCCTGCCAACTCTATCATGCGAGCATTCGATCCCTTTGATAAAAAAGCTGGCGACGTTGTGTCTAATCCCAATGGATATACATTTGACACTACCTACATGTTTGCACCTAATCAAGGTATTAGAATGTTTTTAGGGATTCGCTTTGTGATTTAAACTAAGTCCTTAATGTGCCACTAACCAATTCTCTCCTTCACCTATTCCAACTTCTAAAGGAACTTCCAGTGGAATAGCCTCAATCATAAACTTAGTTACCTTTTCTTTAAGAATATCAACCTCTTCTTTTACTGCATCAAAAACCAATTCATCATGCACTTGTAATACCATTTTTGATTGTAGCTTCTCTGCTTTCATCCATTCATGAATTTTTATCATAGCTACTTTAATTAAATCAGCAGCACTACCCTGAATAGGTGCATTGATGGCGTTTCGCTCCGCAAATCCTCTCAAGGTCATATTTCTGGAATTGATATCTCTTAAATAGCGACGTCGACCTAAAATAGTCTCTACATATTCTTGCTCTCTGGCATCGTTCACGCATGCATCCATGTAGGTTTTAATTCCCGGAAATTCTTTAAAATAAGATTCGATAATTTCAGCTGCTTCTTTCCTAGGAATATCCAATCGCTGAGCTAAACCAAAAGCACTAATTCCATAGATGATACCAAAGTTAACCATCTTTGCTTTTCTACGCATATCGGAATTTACTTCTTCTAAGCTAACACCAAATACTTTAGAAGCAGTTGCCGTGTGAATGTCTTGTCCATTTTGAAATGCTTGTAACATTCCGGGGTCTTTACTGAAAGAGGCCATAATTCTCAATTCAATTTGAGAATAATCGGCACTCAATATAACATGATTAGAATCTTGAGGAACAAACGCTCTTCTAATCTCTTTACCTCTATCCGTTCGAATAGGAATGTTTTGCAAGTTTGGATTAGTTGAACTCAAACGACCCGTAGCTGCTACTGTTTGGTTAAATGAAGTATGGACTCTAGCATCAGATAAAAGTAATTCAGGCAAAGCATCCACATAGGTGGATTTTAACTTTTGATACTCTCTATAATTTAAAATATGTTGGATGATAGGATGATTATCCAGTTTTGCCAAGACTTCTTCACCGGTAGCATACTGTCCGGTTTTTGTTTTCTTCGCATTTGGATCAAGTTTTAACTTTTCAAACAACACATCTCCCAACTGTTTTGGGGAAGCAATATTAAACTCTACGCCTGCTATTTCATAAATTGATTTCTCTTCTTTAAGAACTTCTTGTTGTAGCTCTTTAGAATATATAGTCAATGCTTGTGTGTCAATTTTAATACCTGCATTTTCCATATCTTTCAACACCACACTCAAAGGCATTTCTACTTCTTCAAACAACTTGGTCAATTGTTTTTCTTGAAGTATTGGAGCAAATGTTTCATACAACTGAAAAGTAACATCGGCATCTTCTGCTGCATATTCCGCTACCCTTGCCACTTCTACTTGTCGCATATTTTTTTGCTTCACTCCTTTTTTACCTATTAAGGTTTCAATAGAGATAGGTGTATAATTTAAATACAACTCTGACAATACATCCATGTTATGTCGTGTCTCCGGATCAATCAAGTAGTGGGCAATCATGGTGTCAAACATCTTCCCTTTGACTTCAATGCCATATTTATCCAATACTAATAAATCGTACTTGATATTTTGACCAATTTTAAGAATGGTTTCTGATTCAAAGAATGGTTTGAAGCGTTCCAGTTTCTTTTTGGTTTCCACTTGATCTGCCGGAAACGGAATGTAATAACCTTCTCCTTTTCTCCATGAGATAGCAAGTCCAATGACTTCAGCTTCTATCGCTGTTAACGAAGTTGTTTCTGTATCAAAACAAATAGCAGGTTGAACCATCATTAGTTTTAAAAGTCGCTCTAATTCTTTTTCATCTTCTACGCAATAGTATTGATGAGGTAAGGTAGCTGCTGTTTCTTTGATGGTTGAAACGTGGTCTGTATCCTCTTGCGATTCTGTGTCGACGGAGAAGAGGCTCGTTTGTACACTCGCTTCTGTTTTCTTTTTCTTAGGAGTAGACACCGCCGGTGCAGAAGTGTTAGCTTCTATCGACGTTGCATCCGAACCTAATAAACGTTTTTTTAATGTTCTAAACTCAAGTTCATCTAACAGTGGTTCTAACATTTCTTTATTAAAACCATCCAGCTTCATGGAGTCTAATGTCCACTCAATAGGAACATCACAATGAATGGTAGCTAATTCTTTAGATAGTATACCTTGATCAGCATAGGTGATGACATTTTCTTTCATCTTACCTTTTAACTCTTCGGCGTTCTTAATTAAGTTTTCTACGCTGCCATATTGAGCAATCAATTTTTGAGCTGTCTTCTCTCCTATGCCGGGTATGCCGGGTATATTATCTACGGCATCTCCTTGTAAGCCTAAAATATCTCTTACTTGATCTATTTTTTCAATTCCAAATCGCTGTAATACTTTGGGTACATCATAAACTTCTGCATCATTACCCATATAAGCAGGACGATACAAGAATACATGTTCGCCTACCAGCTGCATGTAATCTTTATCCATCGTCATCATATAAACTTGCGTATCGGGACCACCTATTTTCTTCGCTAAGGTTCCTATGACATCATCGGCTTCGTAGCCCGGTAATCCTAGTAGCGGAATATTCATGGCCGCTAACATTTTTTCTACGTAAGGAATAGCAATAGTAATATCTTCCGGCTGTTCTTGTCGGTTGGCTTTATACTCAGTAAAGTTTTCATGTCGAAAAGTAGGCGCTGCCGTATCGATTGCTACCGCTAAGTGGGTAGGCTTCTCTTTTGAAATTATTTCTAACACTGAATTAGTAAAACCAAAAACGGCTCCTGTATTAAGTCCTGTAGATGTTATTCTAGGGTTTTTACTAAATGCAAAATGAGCTCTATAAATCAGAGCCATTGCATCAAGTAGAAATAATTTATTCGACATAATGTAATAAGAAATGGATGTACAAAATACTAAAATAAATAGCTAGAGACACCCCTTTGTTGAGATATTTCTTATTATTTTTAAACTAAAGAGTTTTCATATGGCTATCATAAAAAAAGTAAGAGGATTTTTTCCTGAAATGGGTAAAAACTGTTGGTTAGCAGAAAGTGCTACTGTTGTTGGGCAAGTAAATATGGGGGACGATTGCACCGTTTGGTTCAATGCAGTCATTCGCGGGGATGTACACTATATTAAAATGGGGAATAAAGTAAATGTGCAAGATGGTGCATGCATTCACTGCACTTATGAAAAACACCCCACCACTATCGGTAATAATGTTTCCATAGGGCACCATGCCATTGTACATGGTTGTACCATCGAAGATAACGTATTAATTGGCATGGGAGCCATAGTTATGGATGCGGTAGTCATCGAGAAAAATGCCCTTATTGCAGCTGGGGCTGTGGTTTTAGAGGGAACAAGAGTGGAATCCGGGAGTATTTATGCCGGGGTGCCGGCTAAAAAAGTAAAAGATATGTCTCCTGAGCATTTTGAGCAAATTAACATGCGAATAGCCAATAATTATGTAAAATATGCTTCTTGGTTCCAGGAAGAGTAACCATTTGAAAAAAAATGCGTAAACTGGTATGTTTTTAAGGACGTTTTTAATTCAAATATTTTAATAAACTTAAATTTTCACTTAAACTTTTATCACGCATGTCAGATTCAACAGAAATTGTTTACGAAGAAGTTACAACTTACGCAACTGATTCAATGTCTTATTCAAATGATTCATTACAAGCTGCTTTAAATGCTTTTAATGATCCTCAAATGCAAGAATCCTTAGGCTTGTTAGCTAACATCGGTATGGGATTAATTGTATTCGTAGTTGCCTTAATGGTTTTCATGTACATTTGTTACTGGAAAATCTTTGTTAAGGCAGGACACCCGGGCTGGGCTTCATTAGTTCCACTTTATAACATCTACATTTATTTCAAAATAATCAACAAACCTCTTTGGTGGATTATATTATTAATCATTCCTTTCGTGAACATTTTCTTCATTATAAAAATGACACATGCTTTGTCTAAGTCATTTGGCAAAGATGTAGGGTTTACCATTGGTTTAATCTTCTTACCATACGTATTCATCGCAATTTTAGCATTTGGTGATGCTAAATATGTTGGTGCAGGTGGTTCAGCTTCCGGAGCTTTAGATAGCAATATTTAATTATACTACATTTAAAAAAAAGGCCTTACATTTCTGTAAGGCCTTTTTTTTATTTTAATATAATAGGAAAGTCCCCTCCCCTAGAGAAGGTGTATGGATACTGACTCTTAGTTCCATATTTACTACTCCATTCCGGAACTTGATCATCCAAGTACGACTTTAATTCATACACCGTAATTTTTCCATCTTGTGGCGCACCATCTGCATCGCCACTCATACCCTTTAACAAAACATAAGTAAATAACCCGTGTTTTAAATCACCAACTTCTTTAGCCGCTTGATCACCGGCAGCAGCAGCCATCACATGTATTCCTACGCTTCGAGATAATTGTGCAAATGCTTTTTCTTCCGTAACACCACGCATGGCTAAGACTTCTACCGAACCTCCCGATTGGCAGGCGTCAATAATGATAATTTGTTTTAACGCCTTAATCATAGCTAGTTGTTGTTGCATTTCCGTAGCGCTTACCGCTTGTTGTTGCAAGGCACTCACATCATACATTCGTGCACAATCTGCTGTGATGAAGTAATACATACCATCCACCATAGAACCATGACCTGCATAATACAATACGAATACATCGTTATAAGAAACCTGCTTTTGTAATGCTTTCAGTGTATCCATGATATGCTGTTTGGTCACTTGTTTGTCATACAACATATGGATATAAACTTTTTCAAACAGATCCTTGCTTTCCTTTTGCAATTCGTTAGCAAATGCTTCTGCATCTTGTCGAGCATAATTTAATTGATAGACCGGATTTTGATAATCATTCACTCCTATCACCAACACGTGACAGGTAGCAGCATGTGGAGCTTTTTCAGTAAACACAAAATTCTCTCCTGGCAAAGATTCTATTCCAGCTTTACTTTGTGCTGTTGCAGAAAAATGATTGTGCCCTTTAACTAATGGCAGTCGATGTTTTAAAGTAACAAACTGATCTTTCTCTACATTAAAAATAGTTGTATCAAAATTAGTAGTAACAACTTTACCGTTGTGATACAATTTAACCTTTTGTATTCCGCCTCCGGTATTAATCACTTTAATTGACACATCCGCATACATACCGTCAGTAGACAAAATGGATCCTACTTTAACAGTTGGCGGTGGGAATTTTTCGATACTACCTTGAATCGAATTCCCCATCGGACTCATACCACGACTTTTAATCGATTGCTGTATTAAATCAGGTTTGTAGTATTTGTCAAAAAACTGATCGGTGGTATATACTTCTAAGCCTTTTGTAAAATGAATATTATTTCGTGCTCCTTGAGTAGCTACAAAATACCCTTCAGGCGTAGTAGCCATCCATTCCTTAGCACTTAAGTGTATGTGTTCAAAAATCTCTTTGTTTGTTTCCAAGTTCCAACACTTAATCACTCCATCTACACTATACGAATACAATAATTTATTATCTGCACTAATTTGTAAATCTGTAATTTCAGAATTATGTCCAGTAAGTTTTAATAACAGTTTACCATCGGCTACATTCCAAATACGAATTATTCTGTCTTCACCAGCTGTGATAATTTTAGTATTGTTCGACATGAAAACAGCCGCATGCACTTTTCCTTGTGTGGATTTGAATTTCTGCAACATCATACCGGTAGAAAGCTCCCAGCTACGTGTTGTACCATCCCAAGAAGAAGTGACTAATTGATTTCTATCTTTGCCAAAGCGAATACTACTGATCACACCTGTATGACCTACAAATGTGCGAACTGTCTTTTTAGAATCCGGCTCAATTAATGAAAGTGTATTGTTTAATTGTCCTACTACTAAATACAAACCATCGGGCGTATAAGAAACAGTATAGGCACTTTGATTATCCATATCTATTAAACTTTCCATCACTCCCTCTTCCCAGTTCCAGATTTTAATCGTAGCATCCCACGATGCAGTGGCAATCTGAGTTCCATTTGGATGCATTGTTAAATCGAAAATGGGTTCTCGATGAGCTTTAAAAGACTTAACTAATTTCCCTGTGGCAGCATCGCGAACATAAACATAACCTGCCCCATCCCCAGCTATAATATATTTACCATCTTTAGAAGTTTGAATAGCAATGACCGCTTTTTCATGGTCGGACCATTGCACATCCGGTGCTCCTGTAGTTGTGTTCCAACCAATCACTTGTTTCCCTATTTTTCCTGTAAACAAATATTGTTCATTAGGGCTTAAGCATATCTTGTTTTTGTATCGCAAGTTGTTCGCCATGTTTCGTTCCCAATAACTTTCCGGATCATAATTCAATCCTCCGTTATCTTTCACCATAGCAAAACCTTCTAACGTTTGAGTTACTTCACCTGTCAATATATTTAACTTTACTGCTTTGTTATCGCTCAAGGCAAGCCAAGCCATGTTCTCTTCTGCTTCATGTACGGATTGCAATTGCCAATTCTTCGTCGACACTGTACTTCTTAATTTAAAATCCGACAAAGAATATACTTGCAAAAGAGAATCATACGCTACTACCACCTGTTGATTGGCAATATAGATGCCGTACAAATTATCACTTTCTGTGGAGTACAATGGAATAGTTTTTTTAGTGTCCATGAAATACACTTGTGTCGGCTCATTGTGCGACATTTTAGCCAGAAACTTAGAGTCCTCACTAAAAGAAACTTTAGTTCCACAACCTCCACACCAGCCTTTCTCCGGAGTTAGCTTAGTTGTTTCCTCCCATGTTGCAGTAGAATAAATTTTCACCGTTTTATTATCTTCCCCTACCGCTAGCCATTTATTATCCGGACTGAACGATAGAGAAATTCCATAACCGGAGCCTTGATCGGCATTAGCCTGAACTCGTGTTACTTCTTTTCCGGTAGGCACACTTACTACATACACTGAATCATAATATCCGCCATATGCCATCCACTTCCCATCCGGACTAAAAGTTACAGCCGTAGAATATTTATTATGATCCTGACTATGCCATATCATTTTACCTTCGGCAATATTCCATAATGCAACTGTATTATCTGCACTACTTGTCGCCAAAAACATATCGTTCGGACTAAACTGAACATCATTCACTGTATGTGTATGTCCAAACAATGTTATAATTTCCATACCGGTAGCCGCATCCCATATTTTTACGCTTTTATCTCTAGATGCCGTAGCAATTATTTTTTTACTATTGCTTGTAACTGCTGCTTTTACCGCAGCACTGTGCCCTTGTTGCACGACCGTATGCAATACCGACTGCGCAGATACAAATTGTGGGATTATAAAATGAATCGACCAGAAAATAAAAAGTAAGAGGTGTCTACCCATGGTATTTATGTATTATTATTTTTTTTAATTATATTAGTTTGCTACAGAATTAACCGTTTTATTAAATATGAGATTATTTAAACACGTTGTGAGTTTAGGTTTACTGCTAATTGGCAGCATATCCATTCAAGCTCAATCTTCATTCCCCATCGACAGCGAAACACAAAAGATTGCCTGGGTTGAAACTGTCACCATAGATAGCTTGACCAAACAGCAACTCTATGAAAGAGCAAAACGTTGGATGACTATCTATTATAAAAGTACAACATTTGACACGGATAGTAAAGAATCATTTACGGTTACTAAAACCGGAGATTTTACCATCGCGTTAACATATGATTTCAAATACAAATCTCAAAACAATATATCCTATACTATTACTATCAATCAAAAAGATGGAAAGTATCGATATAAGATAACGGATGTAAAGTTCTATAACGTTGCCTCGGGTCCAAAAACGCAGTTGCCTTTAGAAGCTGCATATGCGAAGATGACTACACAAAATAAAAATGAAACCACTTCGCAAGTTTTGAAAGAAATGAACGCAGTAATAGCAGATTTGAAAAATTTCATGTTGAAGGGCGATGTGCCGACTACAGAAGAAGATTGGTAAAATTGCCATTAAGGCAATTTTACCAATCTTCTTCTGTATTACTAGATTCGGATAATTACGTCGAGATTGTTTTGTGAAAAAGGGAATGCTCTTAGTTCTCTATGCCTTTTTTCTATATTACCTATGATGGGTGTATCATTAACAAAATTTTGAAGATAGTATTTCCCTTTATATCCAAGGGCCACTAAATGTTTAGTCATCGCAATTAATTCAAACTCAGAAAACAATTCTGAATGAACCGTCGTTCTTACTTCAAATTCCACATCTGAATTTTGAAGTAATTTCAACGACTGATTAAACTCGTCATAAAATTGAGATTTGGTGATGGCTTCGAATTTATGAGGTAAAGCTTTATAATCTAGCGAAACATAATCAACAAGTTTTCGATCCAACAGCTCTTGAATACGACTAGGTTGTGATCCATTTGTATCGATTTTAAGTAGAAAATTATTTTTTTTTATCTCTTCTGCAAGAAGAATAATTTCTTTGTGTAGTGTGCATTCTCCTCCGCTCAAAACTACACCATCTAACAGTCCTTTTCTTGATTTGATAAATGTTAAAGCTTCGCTAATTGAAATCTTTCCTTTACCAAAAACAATTTCAGGGTTATAACAATAACTACACCGCATGTTACAACCAGTAAACCATAAAATACAGGATGTAACATGCGGATAGTCAATCAAAGAAAATGGGGTTATGTTATAGATTATTTGTTTGTCTGACCACATTCTTCAAAATGAGTTCTTTGTTTGTGTTCCCCTTTTTTACCAATATTAAAACTTTCTACCGGTCTGTGATATCCCATTACACGAGTATATACAAGACATTTTGTTCTTTGATTACTGTTCTGTTCCAGCATGTTTTTGATTTCATGATTAGTTAACATATTCATTTTTTTGTTTGGTTAATTTTTCAAGTAAATTTTCGTCGCACTTAGGGCAGTATTCGTGTTCACCTGAAATATAGCCATGCTTAGGGCATACACTAAAAACAGGTGTAACAGTGATATATGGCAATTTAAAGTTTGTCAAAACTTTTTTAACTAGATTACGACAAGCTTGAGGAGAGGTTAATTTCTCCCGCATATAAAGATGCAATACAGTACCACCAGTATACATACATTGCAATTCATCTTGTAATAACAATGCTTCAAAAGGATCTTCTGTGTGATCTACTGGGATTTGAGAACTATTAGTGTAATAAATATTGTCTCCTTGTCCAGCCTGCCAAATATCCGGGAAACGTTTTTTGTCTTCTTTGGCAAATCTATAAGTAGTCCCTTCCGCAGGAGTTGCTTCCAGATTATAAAGATTCCCTGTTTCTTCTTGGAATGCTCGCATGGTATTTCGAATATGTTGCAATATCTCTGCAGTCATGGAAGCCCCCATTTCTGTAGTCATGTTTTCTTTGCCGTCAGTAAAATTGAGTAACATTTCGTTCATGCCATTCACTCCAATAGTGGAAAAATGATTTCTAAAATGTGGCAAGTATCTTTTGGTATAAGGGTATAAGCCCCTATCGTACATTTCCTGAATAAATATTCGTTTTTTCTCTAATGTAGATTTTGCAATATCTAATAATTCATTGAGGCGTTGATACAATCCTTCTTTATTCCTTTTAAAACTATAGCCCAAACGAGCCATGTTTATAGTTACGACGCCTATACTTCCTGTCATTTCAGCACTGCCAAATAAGCCATTACCTCTTTTTAAAAGTTCACGCAAATCTAATTGAAGTCGACAACACATACTTCTCACAGCATTAGGCTTATACGCATTCGGATTATCTATACGATCGCCATTTTCGTCAATTATATATTGGCTGCCTATAAAATTTTGAAAATAGGAGGATCCAATTTTAGCAGTGTTTTCGAAAAGCAAATCTGTATTTTCACCATGCCAATCAAAATCCTCGGTGATATTCACAGTAGGAATTGGAAAGGTAAAAGGTTGTTCGTTAGAATCTCCTTCGGTCATGACGGTATAATATGCTTTATTAATAAGCTTCATTTCATCATGAAAATGAGTATATGTTAATTCTTGCAGTGACGAAACGCCTCTTTCTTTCGCCTTTTCTTCAAGCAACACATCCGACAAGTTTTTGAAAAGGTGTTCATTGTTCTTAGTAGGAATTTGCAATTTTAAATCTTCAGGAACCTCCCAATCAATAGTAATATTGGTAAACGGAGATTGTCCCCATCGAGCGGGCACATTAAGGTTATAAACAAAACTACGAATAGCTTTCAACACCTCGTTATATGAAAGGTTGTCTTTAAATACATATGGTGCTAGATAGGTATCAAAAGAACTGAATGCCTGAGCTCCGGCCCATTCACTTTGAAGTATTCCTAAAAAATTCGCCATTTGACCTAATGCTTCTCTAAAATGGGAGGGTGGCTTACTCTCTACTCTACCTCTTACACCATTAAACCCTTCATTTAACAACACTCTTAAACTCCAACCAGCACAGTATCCGGTTAGGCAGTCTAAATCATGTATATGTATATCTGCGTTGCGATGCGCATATCCCTCCTCTTTACTATAAACTTTATCTAACCAATAGTTGGCAATTATTTTCCCGGCGACATTATTTACTAACCCCGCATTTGAGTAAGAGGTATTGGCATTGGCATTAATCCTCCAATCCGTTTTCCCAACATATTCCTCAATTGTTTGTGTAGAGTTCACATATGTTGTATCATCATTGAGGCCTTCTATGTGCTCACGTTGTAACTTACGTGTATGCCTATACAACATAAATGATCGCATTACCTCAAAATACCCTCTTTTGTTAAGTGTTCTTTCTATAAGATCTTGTATCTCTTCTACAGACCAAATTGTTTTGCCTTCTAGAACTTGTAATACTTCCCAAAATACCTTTTCGTCATAATTCACATGGACACTTTGAAAACCTTTTTTGATTGCATCCTCAATTTTAAATGACTTAAAAGGTTCGTATGCTCCATTTCTTTTGATTACATAATTTTCCATATTTTATCTGTGTGTTAATTCAAAAAACATATTCTTGTATTATTAATGATGCCACTTAAAATCAACCCATTCGTGACGCCCTAAAGAATTCATTGATTTTCAACGTACATTATTATATTGGCAACCTGATAATAAAGGACATTGTTATCCTTTATTTATAAATGTAATGAGATAACATTTGGAGAAAAATGATTCTAGTCAACTTTTTTAGATTTTACGATTATCATTTTTCAACAATTGTTCCATAAGGCCGTCTATGGGCTTTATTCTAAAAATAAATTAAGATTGAAGTATAATAATTTGAATTTATAAGTAAATAATTTTCATCATTACGAGTATCCAATAGGCATGCTAGTGAACTCGAAAGAAACAATTTGTGATAACAATAAAACTAAAAATGATTGATAATATTTTAACATAGCCAATGGATACAAATCAATTTTCGACCTATATTGTAGAAAATAATATTGTTATAAACCCCGTTTTCAATAGTTATGAATCCCAGATGGAGTAACATTAGTTTGTTTTTTTTATTTCTGGTTGCTCTTTTGGGAACACTTCTACGTTCAAATACTTTCGTAAAAATCCCATGGAGCTATACTCATCTTGTACATGCTCATTCTCACACTGCCTTTCAGGGCTGGATCTATTTAATAATCTTCCTATTATTAACAAACTCGTTTTTAACAAATACTCAATTAGAAAAAAAACATTATCCTATTCAATTTAAACTTACGGCTTTAGTCATTGTTGGTATTTTGATATCATTTTCCATTCAGGGTTATGGCCTTATTTCAATCACATTCTCAACTTTATTTCAACTATTTAGTTACTGGTTTATATTTTGCTTTATTATTGATATAAAAATGATATATGCCAACAGGCCCTTCCCCATCTCTATAAAATTCATAACAACCGGATTGTGCCTAGGATTGTTATCATCCATTTTCCCATATGCAATTGGAGCTGCTTCTGCTAAAGGTCTAAACGGAACGGATATTTACAACTCATTAATTTATGCGTTTTTACATCTTCAATACAACGGTTGGTTTTTATTTATAGCTTTAGGTTTATTTTTTCATCTACTTGACTACGAAAATATTTATTACAACAAAACTAGAGGTATACTTTTTTATTGGCTCATATTTATTGCCATTATTCCTTCTATCAGTTTGTCTTTACTAGGAATGGAATACGCCTATAAGATTGAAAATATCGCTTATGTATCTTCATTTATTCTTGGTTTGGCACTCATTGTTTTCATTTTAACACTTCCCAAAAAGATTCTAATCTTATTTCATACTAAAAGTTTTTGGTATAATCTGTATTTAGCTGGTTTTATACTGTCGTTTTCATTAAAAATAATGCTACAATGTTTTTCTATACTCTCCTTATTTGAATCCTACGCCTTCCAAAACAAACTAATCATCATAGCTTATTTACATTTAAGCCTCATTGGCTCTATATCATTTTTGTTTTTTGCGCTGATGATAAACAAAAAATGGATCGTAAATAATGTATTCTCAAATGTTGGCAATACTCTTTTGTTTCTAGGATTTGCTTCCACCGAAATCATATTGATAATGGGTGGTGTGGGGATATTTTATTCTCAAGCTCTTTTAATTTTGGGTAGCGGAGCAATGGCAGTAGGAATATTAGCAATAATCACAAGTGGAATAATAAAAAAACACCCCGTAGAATGAAGTGTTTAAAAAAATAATACTGTTTATTCTATTCAAATATACTTTGAATATCTTCTTTACTTAAACTCTTCACAAAACTTTCTTCCGAGTTGATTAAATCATTCGCCAGTTTCAATTTCGACTTCTGAAGATTTAAGATTTTTTCCTCTACAGTGTTTTGAGTAATAAATTTATACGTGAACACGGTGTTCTTTTGACCTATACGATACGCTCTATCTACTGCCTGTGCCTCAATAGCCGGATTCCACCACGGATCTAGCAAGAATACATAATCCGCCGCTGTTAAATTCAAGCCTAAACCACCAGCGCGTAACGAAATCAAGAACACTCGTATATTTTCGTCTTGTTGGAATTTCTCTACTTCTGATTGACGGTCTTTTGTAGATCCATCTAAATAAGTAAACTTAATTCCTTTAGACTTTAAATAATCAGCGTATAATTGAAGATGTTTAACAAATTGGCTAAACACTAAAATCTTATGATCTTTTGTCAAAGCATTTTCTATCATGTAAGTGACATCTTCCATCTTACCGGAATCACCTTGATAATCTTCTTCCGTCAATACTGGATGATTCGCTATTTGACGAAGTTTAGTTAAACCTTGTAATAAGATCATCTGCGAACCGGAAAGCCCTTTCTCGTCTATTGATTCTAAAATCAAATTACGATAGTTGGATTTCACCTTTTCATATTCACTTTCCTGCTCCGGAGTCATGATACAGTACTTAACGTTTTCAATCTTTTCCGGAAGCTCTTTCACTACCTGCGATTTCTCTCTTCGAAGAATGAAAGGTTTAATGATGCTGTAGAGTCTTTTTATTTTGAACTCATCGTGTTTCTTCTCAATCGGATTCAAGAACTCATTACGGAAAAATGTTTGTCCGCCGAGCAAGCCCGGATTAACAAAATTCATCTGAGACCATAAATCCAAAGTGCTGTTTTCAATAGGCGTACCGGTAAGTATCAATTTGAATTTGCTGTGCAGTTGTTTCACTGCCTTAGCGATAATTGATTCCGGATTTTTGATTACCTGAGATTCATCTAAGATGACATAGTTGAATTGATATTGTTTTAAGATATCAATATCTACACGAACTGTTCCGTAGGATGTAATGACGATGTCATAATTTTGAAACAGACTAACATCTTTTTCTCGATTAATACCGGTATAAATTAATATTTTTAATTGAGGAGTGAATTTTTCTGCCTCTACTTTCCAGTTATATACTAGTGATGTTGGCATAATAAGTAAGGAGGCTTGCGTAGCGCCTCTTTCTTTTTCTGACAACAAAAGTGTTAGCGTCTGAACAGTTTTACCAAGACCCATGTCATCGGCTAAACATCCTCCAAAATTATAACTATTCAAAAAACGCATCCAGTTATACCCGGCCAATTGGTAAGGGCGTAAGGACCCTTTCAAACCTACCGGCAACGGATATTCTTCCATCTCCTCAAACGTACGAAGTTTCTCCAACTTCTGAGTAATGGTAACCTTCGCTAAATTATTTTGATGTAATTCGTTAACTAAAGAAACGTGGTGCTTATGCAATTTTAATTCATCTTGTTGCTCCTCCATGAAAGCAAACAAATCAGAATATTGTGCAAACCACTCTTCAGGGATGATGGCTATTTCACCATTAGGCAATTCAAACTCTCTTTTCCCCTTAAGGATATGTGCTCGTAATCTTATAAACGGAATTTCATAAGAACCAAAACGTACAATGGCGTGCACATCAAACCAGTCGTTGGATTCTTTAACTTCTAAACTAATAGTGGATTCTCCAACAAAGTATTTCTTACCATCTTTAAGCTGCTGCTTAATGATGTAACCTTGCGCTTCTAACTCGGAACGGTGTTGTGACAACCAATAAAATATAAATGGTTTATCTAGCGTCAGTCGCCCGTTTTTAAATTCTAAATTATTATCTCGAAGGAATTGTAGGTATCCCTTTTCTTTGGAAGTATCTCGTTTTACTTTGTGAAACAAAAATGAATCATTCTGCGCTTCCATCTTTACATAAGATGGTGCTAATGTATCAGAAGGAAATGTAAAAGAGCCATATTGGAATTCCAATTTCACCAATACTTTGATATCGCCTTGTTCCGCTACTTCCTCTTCGTCGCCACCGAATAAGCTTAGGCTAGCACGTGCCTCCGCTAACTCAGTAATAGACAAAACGGGAACCGGTTCATAACTTTCCGAACGAATTTCAAAACCTTTAGCATACACATCAAAAGAAGCAATCAGCGGAGTTACGAATTTTTCATAATACGTATGCTCCATCTTCTTCGGAATAAGAATAAACTTCTTACTTAAGAACGGTTTCAACTTATTCCCGTCCACATCTTTTTTGAAATGATAGATGATGTTTTCTACCAAAAGCCACGCCGGTTGAGAACAAACGATGATGGCATTTTTGTATTGAAAATCAACTCTCTCTCCCTTGTATTTAATCGTAGGGAAGTAATGGGTGTTATCTTCATTACGCATGAAGTGAAAAAGTATAGTAGCTTTTTCATCTGCAATATGTAATTGTTTCCAAGTGGGTTCGCCGTCATGACCCATTTCGAAAACCATTTTATCTTTCAATAAACTTAAAATCTCATTCTTTTGAATTTCGACATAAGTGCGAATGGTTTCTTGAAGGAGCTCATCCCCTTTTTCTTTATGAAATGTTTTAAGGAGAAAATCGGCAGGTGTTATTTTTTTGTTACTACAAAACTTCTTAACGATAGCGTCTTGCTGAATCGCATCACAAAGTTTGATGAGTTTGAAATCAATCTCATCCAAGCCGGAGGCAAACTCTTCCGCATTTTTATAAGAAATGTTCTGATGCTTAAAAGTCAATTTCCCATGCTGATCCAGTTGAATCACGAAAGACTCAAACAGATAGCCGAGGTATTCGTGCTCAAACAGCGAATAGATAATTTGAAACGGTGCCGAGGTTGATACTTTCAAAACAAACTAGAGTTAAATCAATCCAAAAAAGCTTATTTATTGAATATTCACTTTTTTGGAATATTCAATATACAAAAAACATATATTAATGGGCAGCGATTAATTTAAAATTATCAACAAAAATTACAGGTGTTTTTTGATATCTAATTTTGCAGCTAAAAAGGCTGGTCTAATGGATGAAATCAAGGAAATTAGCATAATCCATACTACAATACTAAGTATATCCATACTACGTACTTCTACCGGATAATTTTCAACTACGGAAGAAGACATCCCAATAGGGATAATACCATACCATTCCTGTATTTTACAAATTAACACGCCTAATGAAGTTCCAATAATGGAACCCGTGACTGCAATAAACGTCCCCTCAATAATAAATAACCAACGTATACTTTTTTCAGACAAACCTAATGTTTTCAAAATGGCTATGTCTTTACGCTTGGTTAGCGTAAGCATAGTCAAACAGAAAAATATACCTACGGAAGACAGGAGCAATATAAAGCCTAACATGAAGTTGACTACTACTTTTTCAGTTTGTATGGCTTTCAACAGTGACGCATGTTGTTCATCGCTGTTAAGTACTTTAAACCCTTGCCCTAATTTATCTTTAAGTTCCTTCTGTACTTTTTTCAAATTAGCATCAGCTGTTAATTTAATTTCGTAAGAGGTCAATTCATGGTCATATTGCACCAGTTGACGCGCAAACTCTATAGGCACAAAAACATAATTATCATCGTATTGTTTTTCAATAGCAAATACCCCGGCCGGTTTAATAACTCCGCTATTGAACGTTTCTAATGAGGTAAGGCTACTTAATTTTTTTCTATCCGGATAATAAAACACTAAATGATGAGGGCTGTTCAATCCAATCATTAATTTATACTGAACCCCACGACCTATGATAGCCTGAGGAGTAGAATCGTTTTGAAATAATTTCAATTCGCCATCTACTAAAAAGGAATCCAAACGATGATGATTGAAAAAGTTTTTACTAACGCCTTTAATTTTCACTACATCACTTTCGTTTTTATAACTCAACACGGCATTGTCCTCTATTACTTCTGAAAGTAAAGCTACGCCGGGAGTTTCGAGTATATATTTTTTTAATGAATCAGAATCTTGAAACGTTTTTCCGGTGTATGGAACCACTTTTAACTGTGGGTCAAACGAATTGTAAAGGGAACGAATTAGATTTTCCATGCCGTTAAAAACGGACATGATAATCACAAGTGACATAGTCACACCTGCGATTACTAGAATAGATAAAAAGGAGACAACATTGATAAGCATTAATTGCTTACCTGAAAAAAAATATTTTCTCGCGACAAAAAAGAGCGTTCGAATCATTCGTCAGTTTTAAGTCCCGGGTACATGTCTGAATCTAATGAATCCTCATCCTTTTTAGGAATGTCGATTTTAGACATAATCTCGTCAATGTGATTGGCATAATCCACATTGTCATCTAAATAAAAAACAATCTCCGGCACTATGCGCAATTGTTTTTTCACTTTATCACCTAAGGACTTACGAATACTTTTAGTGTGTATTTTAATGGTTTTCAGTGTTTCATTTTTATCCTGAACCATTAACATACTTAAATATATTTTGGCTACACTTAAATCCGGACTCATACGCACTACTGTAACCGAAATCATTTGATTACCAAACCAATTACGTCCTTCTTTAATAAATATATCTGCCAATTCCTTTTGAATTGTTCTGCCTACTTTCTGTTGTCTAATACTTTCCATACCAATTGTGGAATCGATGTCTTACAAAAATACAAAAAAGATAGCCTAAGTGTGCTATCTATGAGAGAATAGGTGTATTTTTATACGTTTCACAGGTATTTGTTACTATGATATCTTATTTCAAAGACTCCGACATATTCCGATTTATATTTCTGTTTCTTATATGTTTAGGCATTCGATTTTTCTTTTTAACCGTTGATGTTGCCCTAATTCCAAGTGCTCGTTGGCTCGCTATAGGGGAAGCCTTATTGTCTAATTCCAGCCTCTACCGAGATATTTGGACCACTTTGGAGCCATTCAGTGCCGGCACTTACATGATAATAACAGCTTTGTTTGGAAAATCCTTTTTGGCACTTCGCATTATAGCCATGTTACTGGTTTTCATTCAGGCCGTTTTATTTAATTTTTACACGAATAAATCGATGGTGTTTACCGAACGAACATCTTTACCGGGTTTATTTTATATCTTATTTGCTTCTACCAACTACGATTTCTATACTTTAAGCCCTATTCTAATGGGCCTAACTTTCTTATTGCCCGTTCTTAATATTCTTTTCATTGATGCGCGCATTGGAGATAAACCCAACAACCACTTTATTGCCGGTTTGTTCGTAGGTGTTGCTTCTTTATTTTATTTACCCTACGCCTTGTTCTTGATATTGACATTGCTTTGCTTTATCGCATTCAGCACATTTGATATCAAACGTGTGTTTCAGTTAATCTTCGCGTTTGCCTTTCCTTGGGCAGTAGTTGCTACTTATTATTACTTCCAGGGAGGTTTATTTGAAATGATACAACAATTATTACTTGGCTATATTCGCTCAGAAAGAATTGTCTACGTAGACTACATTGTCATTCTACAAAACGCAGCTCCTTTACTAATCTTAGGTGCGCTTTCATTTTTCTATACAGCTACGGTTTCCAACCTTTTAAACTATCAATACAGTAGTATTAAAATGATGTTATTGTGGTTTGTATTTTGCATCATTTCCGTTTATTTCATGAATGAGTGGAGCTATTATTCTACTATTCCTTTAATTCCTTGTTTTGCCTTTTTGGCAACACATTTTTTCTTATATGTAGAGCGTGCATGGTTACGTGAAGTAGCTTTTGTAGGCATGGTATTATTGTTCGCCTTTATTCACTACAACAGTTTTAGTATTGATTATAGACGTGCTGAAAATTTCACCTCTTCAATATTAACCCGCTTAGATCAAAATGTTCGCTACGATGGAACACCTATTGAAAATCAACAAATATTGATCCTTGGCGTGAATCACACTGCTATGATTCATAATAAAATTCACACGGTCTATGCCGATTGGAACTTAGCTAAGCGTGACTTTTTACATCTTAACAATTATGCGCGTGTATCGAATGTGTATTCCAAACTACTTTCTAATAAACCGGATTACATTTTGGACGAAGTGCAGTTAATGCCATTGTTATTCATAAAAATTCCGGAACTGAAACAGTATTATGAACCGGATTACAATCAAAAAGTATATAAAAAAATAAAGGGGTGATGCCACCCCTTTATTTTTTAGCAATCGCAATTAATTTTATCTACTCTTCCTTGGTGACGTCCACCTTCGAATTGAGTGTCTAAGAAAGCATCTACACAAGCCTTTGCTACATCTAATGATATAAATCTAGCAGGAAGTGCTAATACGTTTGCATTGTTATGAGAACGCGTTAATACTGCTAACTCTGGTGCCCAGCACAATCCGGCACGAATGTCTTTATGCTTGTTTGCTGTCATAGCAACACCGTTTCCACTTCCACAAATCAACACACCAAACAACGCTTTACCTGAAGTAACCGCTTCTGCTAATGGATGTGTGAAATCCGGATAATCTACTGATTGTTCGGAGAAAGGTCCCACGTCCAATGTTGCATATCCTTTAGAGGCAACATATTCCATCAATTCTTTTTTATAAAGGAAACCTGCGTGGTCACCACCAAATACGATCGTTGAAGCCATGGTATTAGTAATTATAGTTTTCTGATTCTTTTTGTTTCTTTCTTTGAATATAAGCACTCACAAAAATACTTAACTCATAAAGGAATATCATAGGTAAGCCCATTAACAACTGACTTAAAATATCCGGAGATGGTGTCAAAATTGCAGCGATGATAAAGATGACCACAATAGCATGTCGTCTGTAACTACGCATAAACTGCGGTGTCATCATGCCCATGCTGGACAATGCATAAATCACTACCGGTAATTGAAACATCAATCCGCCACCTAAGACCATCATACATAACATAGAGATATAGGATGATATGTCTATAAAGTTTTTGATTGATGGGTCTATTTGATAACTCAATAAGAAATTAATCGCCAATGGAGACATGACATAGTACCCAAATAGTATCCCTATGAAGAATAGTATAGAGATAAAGAATACAATTCCCTTGATGCTTTTCTTTTCATTACTATGTAACGCAGGAGATACAAACTTCCATAATTCATACACAATGTATGGGAAAGCAAATACCAACCCTACTACAAACGCAGCCAACAAGTGCATAGTAAACTGCCCTGTCATGGTACGATTGATAAGCGTAAAATCCATTGGAGGAACACAGTAAGAGAAGTACTCACACAACACCACAAAGGTTGGGAAGTCTTGCTTGGTTGGACCTAATAAGATTTGATTGTAAATCACATCCATATAAGAAAAGGCGATAATGGTTGTTACCAATACCGCCAAGACTGATTTAATGATGTGTTTGCGTAAGTCGTCAAGATGATCTAGGAAGGTCATCTCTTTCTTTTCCGAATTCGCCACTATTGAGTCTTAATTATTTGTATAATGGATATTCTGCCATCCATTGATTGATATCTTTGCGAACAGCTTCAATTTTAGATTCGTTCGTGTGGTTCATCAACACGGTGTCAATACACTCAACGATACGTTCCATATCACTTTCCATTAAACCTCTAGTAGTAATAGCCGCAGTACCTACGCGCATACCTGAAGTTACGAATGGAGATTTGTCATCAAATGGAACCATGTTTTTGTTAATCGTGATATCTGCACGGATAAGTGAGTTCTCAGCATCTTTACCTGTTAAACCTTTACCACGAAGATCAATTAACATTAAGTGGTTATCTGTACCACCGGAGATAATATCATATCCTTTTTTCACAAATGCATCTGCCATAACTTTAGCATTTTTCTGCACTTGTTTAGCATACTGCAAATAGTTGTCAGATAAAGCTTCGTGGAATGCTACTGCTTTCGCTGCAATCACGTGCTCTAACGGACCACCTTGTGTACCTGGGAAAACACCCATGTCTAATAAGTTAGACATCATGCGGATTTCACCTTTAGGAGTTTTTAATCCGTAAGGGTTTTCGAAATCTTTACCCATCATAATCACACCACCACGAGGACCACGTAGAGTCTTGTGAGTAGTAGTAGAAACGATGTGGCAATATTGCATTGGGTCGTTTAACAATTTCTTAGCAATTAAACCTGCCGGGTGAGAAATATCTGCCAATAATAAAGCACCTACTTGATCCGCGATTTTACGGAAACGTGCGTAATCCCAATCTCTAGAGTATGCAGAAGCACCACAGATGATTAATTTTGGTTTTACACGGAGAGCAGTTTCTTCCACCTTATTCATATCAATCAAACCGGTTTCTTTTTCTACACCGTAGAAATTAGCTTGATAATATTTACCGGAGATGTTCACCGGAGAACCGTGAGATAAGTGACCACCATGAGATAAGTCAAAACCTAAAATCACATCTCCAGGGTTTAATAATGCTAACATGATAGCCGCATTCGCTTGCGCACCGGAGTGAGGTTGAACGTTTGCCCATTCAGCACCGAATAATTGTTTTAAACGGTCGATAGCAATTTGCTCTACCTGATCTACCACTTGGCAACCACCATAATAACGTTTGCCCGGAAGTCCTTCGGCATATTTATTCGTTAATACGCTACCCATAGCTTCCATTACTTGTTTTGAAGTAAAGTTTTCAGAAGCAATAAGTTCTATGCCTTCTTCCTGGCGATGCCACTCGTTTGAAATTAAATCAAAGATTTTAGCATCACGTGCAATCGTTTTAAATGAAGCAGTTATCATGTTGATAGGATGTGATTAAAATTCAGACCGTAAAATTAAGGCTTTTAAAGGAGCTTTTAAAGCTTTTTTTGATTTCCTTAACCTCTGATTTACAGACATCTGAACTTTATCACTAGCTATCATAGAAACCATCGTCCCATCATCTCGGGAGTTCGCTGCGCATACTTGCTTTCCCAAACGGAGCGTAGCCCCTCTACCCCCTTCCAAATCATGTCCGGATTGTTCTTAGAAAAGTTTAATCGAAGCGTTCTCGGATTCTTCTCTTTAGCATAGAAATGTGCTCCGGGAACAAATACTACTTTCTTTTCAATACACATACGGTTGAAAGCTTCTGCATTCCCTTCTTTCATCTCTGCCCAGCAAAACATGCCTCCATTAGGACTTTCAAAGTCCAGAAAATCACTGCACTCCTGCAATGCTTCTACCATGGCATTTCGGCGCTCTCCGTATACTTCTCGAATTTTATTGATATGATCATCTATGCCTCCATTTTGCAATACATCCAACATGATTTCTTGTACAAAGGAACTACTGTGCAAGTCAGACGCTTGTTTCAATAGTTTTAATTGTTGTATGATGATCGTAGGTGCCGCAATCCATCCTAATCGCATACCGGGAGCCCAAACTTTAGAGAAGGAACCTAATTGAATAGTGTTTTCAGGAAACAACTCTAACATGGATGGCAACTGTTCATCACCATAATTCAATTCTACATAAGGAGCATCTTCAATCATCCATTTAGCATAATACTGCATGATGTTGCCTAATGCTTTTCTTCTTTCCAAAGAGTATTGAACTCCGGTTGGATTTTGAAAATCAGGTATCATATACATAAAGGCTACTTGTTTGTGGGAAGCCCATAGTAAATATTTCAACTCATCAGTATCCGGGCCATCCGGCAATAGTGGCACTTCATCAAACTTACACTCATATTGACTGAAGCATTGCAAAGCACCTAAGTACGTTGGGGCTTCTACAATAACGTGTCTGTCTTTTTCTAAGAATAACTTAGCGATTAAGTCCAGTCCTTGTTGTGACCCACTGGTGATTAAAATATTATCCGCTGTTAGTTGTACACCTTTAGTTTTATATCGTTGAACAATTTGTTCGCGTAATGCCAAACTCCCTTCCGTAGGGCCATACTGTAAGGCATTAGTCGATTGGTTCATTAATACACGCTGCGTGCTTTCTTGAATTTCTTTAACAGGGAATAAATTTTCTTCCGGAATGCCTCCTGCAAAAGAGATTACTCCGGGTTGATTAGCATATTGTAGTATCTCTCGAATAAAAGAGGTAGGTATCTGTTGAATTCGGTTAGCAAATATATTGGTCATAGTTGTATGTCTTTGTAGTTGTTAATTATATAATCTTCTCTAAGTTGGGCCATCTGATTCCCACGGTTGCCTAACCGCAAGGAGTTGGCAGCACAGATGGAGTTTTCGAAAGGTAGCCCACCATTTTAATGGTGGGAATGCCATTTCTATCTCAAGTTAAAAGGTTCGCTTCTCTAGGTCGCGGGTTGCCTTTCGTTCACTCCACAACATCAGTATCACAGCACTGAGTAGTAAGGAAGCAGGAAGCAACATCTCCATGCCGTAGAACTCTCCACTGATAAGTGCGCCTAGTAGTAAGGCGACCAGTGGATTCACAAACGAGTGAGTGGCCACTGCATTCGGAGTGACTCGAACAAGCAGATAATTGTAAGCTGAATAGGATGCGATGGACCCAAACAATACCAAGTAGAAGAAGCTATACCAACTATTCATAGGTATATCCGACGGAGCAAATTTCCATAAATCGCCATTCCAGGCGGCGATAGAGCCGCCAATCAACGAAGCAAAGCTCATTTGAATTCCGGTATTCATCCACGGAGAAGCAGGCAATTCTAATCTTCTAGATAAAACCGCGCCGGTGGCTCCAAACATAGATGCCATAATCACCATCAGAACAAATAGAGCGGATACTTTTTCTTTGTCGCCGGAAGTGCCTTGCAGAAGATAGACTCCTGCAGCACCACACATAATACCGATAAGCAACAGCAGAGGAATGCTCTTACGCTGAATCAAATGGTGTATGATGGCGATGAATAAAGGTTGACTACATAGTAGTACCGCTACCAATCCAGAATCTAGGTATTGTTGTGACCAAACAATAATGGAATTACAAAGAATGAAAAAGAAAACGCCTACCAGTAAGGCATTCTTAATTTGTTTCCTGCTAGGAAAAATATCTCGTCGGATTCGAGCTATCGTAAAGGCAATCAAAGATGCCGTAGATAATCTCAAAAAGACTAAGGTATAAGGAGGAAACCACTGTAAAGTGTTTTTTACGATTAAATAATTAGCGCCCCATATAAAGTATATGCAAGCAAAGTTAAGTAGGATTAAGTTTTTATTCGTTCTCATATCTGTCGGAAATAAAGAAGCCCAGAAATTTCCGGGCCTCTTTCATTTCTAATATAGAAACTGCGATCCCAGAAGTAATTAGTAATAGATTGGTTGACGGCCTTGGCCCATGCGACGCACACGGAGTGCAGAACAGATGATACTTGTTTCATAGTTGTATTTGTTTTTTGTTTTAAACGATGGAAAATAAAAAAGCCTCCCGAAGTTGTCCGGGAGGCTTTTGATGATAATAAGCTTATATATTATAACTTACTTTTTACACAAAGAACCACCCGGCTTACCGCAGACTGCGACAGCTTTCCAAGAGGCTTTATGTAGAGAGTAATTATACATTTCTATTTTGATATGACACAAAGGAGCATTATTTCATGATGAATGTCAATGTTTTTATTATTTTTTTAATTCTACTAGCTCCAGTAGGTTGTCAGGGTAGGCTATATATTCTCTTCCCATATACGTTTTAATCATCAATCCTTTCAATTGACCCTTATCCGTTATTTTATCACCATTTATCAATCCATATTTCGTCATTAGGCTTACCACTTCAGACTGGGGGATACCCAACGTTTTGCTTAATTGTGAAGCTGAAACAACTTTTACCTCTTTTTGAGAAGTAATTTCTAATTTGATTTTTATTGCTTCTTCTTTACTAACATTGTCATCTAAATCATTCGTAAAATTATTGACTTTCACTTCATAGGACTCCAATTCTTTAGCTCCAAATATACCAGCAATCCCCTCTTTATTTTTAACTTTCGGTTTAGTTTTATACTTAATGACAGCATCGTCAAATATCTGACGAAACTTCTCAATAGGGTCAACTTCATCGCAATCATGACCCAATACCTCTTCCTTGACCGTTTGAAAGCCTTTATCCAATAAATTATCCGCAGTGTTAAGGGCTTTGCCAATTAATCCTTTCGATGCATAATTACATTTAAAACCTACTTCAATATTATTCGCTAATGAATAATCATATAAATTCATACTAGTCATAATAAAATCAAAATCGTTTTGATAGAATTTTGCATGAAGTCTTTCATTATATCTGATTTCGACGTTAGGAAAATCTTTCAAAAAGTCTAAACTATTTCTCTTTATACTCTTGTAGTAATTATCTTCATTTTTCCCAAACAATATTAGTAATTCAAAATCATGTTGATCCTTTTTCTGTCGTAAGGCATCTTCAATTCTTTTATCCAAATCGATAAAAGGTGAAACTAATAACAAATGATTTTTTGAGTTTTTTATTAAAAGCTCTATTTCTGATATTAATTGATTGTCAAATAGAAACTCTCCGGAAAAATTAGCCATTGGTATATTTTAAAATTTTAGTTTATAACACCTATTCAGTAATAACAATCGTAGCCTTATTAATTCGCTCTACAGCTAAATTTTCAATTTTTTCACCGGCATCAAAATTATTCATGCTACCTTTTTCAGCACTTACCCAATATTCCAGTTGTTTTAAGTTTTTAAACCAAACATTTCCTTTTTCATCCGTTACTTGGGTTTCTACCGGATTTACACTTTTATTATAATCTTCCAGTGTGGCGTACAATGTCACTTTTACTCCTGGCTCAATATTTCCTAATCCATTTCTGATCGTAATCTTCAAACTGGTCGTAATTAGTTGCAACGTGAATGAAGTAAGTAAAATCGTAGCGAAGACGGAAGCTGATAAGATCTTTCTCATAACGGTATTGGTTAGATAGAATTAAGTTATAAAAAATAAACGATAAAAAAAGCACCACAATTGTTATCGTGGTGCTTTTTCTTAAATAAGAATATCGACTATAATTCTTTGAAAGCCTTCATGTGGGTCATATCCACGGACTTCACCGCTTTGATATCATTCACATTCAGAATTTCAAAATTACGTATATCAATGTAATCTTGGTGATGAGGATCTGTATTGATAATCACACCACCTAAAAAGATAATTCTGTTGCAATGAAACTCATCTTTAGCCATGGCTACATATTTATGCAATAGCTTATGGATGATATCATACGTTTTATCTGTGATTGCTTTCTTCGGATGTGGATCATTCACAATCTCATGTTTGAAAGGCATCAAACTTCTTTCTAATAAAATTTGCTGGTAATCTACTTCCGAAGCCATAGGCACATACACCTCTTCATCTTCTTCAGTGATTAATCTATCTAATGCTAACATTAACGCCCCACAAGAGTTGGAATCTTGCGCTTGTCCAATGCGACGCATTCTTCCTAATTCTCCATCATCGTTAATACCAATGTGTGGACCATAGAAAATAAATGAATCACCACCATCCGGAATGTGGTGTGCATAAGCTACCATCCCTGTAAAACCTGTGTATGGCAAACCGCCAAGACCACCCATTACAAAGGGACGACTTAACACTTTACTAAAATCAGCAGAGAAGTTAGCATCATCACTACAGATAGACGTAGCAAACAAAGTTTTGTCTAAATCTACTTTGTGGTCTTTCTTCAAAATGTTTAAGTACTTGTCAACGGCTTCGTCACCGGGTAAAGCTCCCGGGTAGTACTTCTGAATCAGTCGTTCAATTTCTGAAAATTCCATAATCTAAAATTTATTATTGTGTGTGTTGTTTTAAAAATTCTGCTGTATAGCCTTTGCCGGATTTTACCATCTCTTCCGGCGTACCTTCAAACATAATCTGTCCACCGTTTTTACCACCTTCCGGACCTAAATCAATTATCCAATCGGCGCATTTAATCATATCCATGTTATGTTCAATCACAATCACCGAGTGACCATTGTTCACTAAGGCTTGAATAGATTCTAGTAATCGGTTTATATCATGAAAATGTAATCCGGTAGTAGGCTCATCAAATAAGAATAAAATATGTTCTTCATTATTATCAGGAGTCTTTCCTAAAAACGAAGCTAACTTAACACGTTGCGCTTCACCGCCGGATAAAGAACTGGAGGATTGTCCTAATTTCACATAACCCAAACCTACGTCTTGCAGCGGCTTTAGCTTCTCTGCTATTTTAGGTTTATCTGCAAAGAATAATAAACTCTCATCAATGGTCATGTCTAACACATCGGTGATGGTTTTATCTTTATATACTACTTCTAAAATTTCTTGTTTGAAACGTTTTCCTTTACAGCCTTCGCAAGTCAAGTGCACGTCCGCCATGAACTGCATCTCTACCGTAATCTCCCCTTCACCTTGACAAATTTCACAGCGACCTCCGTCAATGTTAAATGAGAAATGCCCCGGTTTGTAACCGCGCGTTTTCGATAAAGGCAATTCAGAATATAAATTACGTATGGCGTCATACGCTTTCACATACGTCACCGGATTAGAGCGCGATGATTTACCAATTGGATTTTGATCTACAAATTCGATTTGAGAAATCTGATGTAAATCACCATCTATCTTATCATACTTGCCCGAAAACTCTCCGCCAAATCCTAATATCTTTTGTAAGGTTGGGAAAAGTATTTTCTTTATTAAAGTAGATTTCCCTGAACCACTCACACCGGTAACCACTGTGAATGTGTGCAGTGGAAACTTCACACTTACGTTCTGTAAATTATTTTCACGAGCCCCTTTCACTTCAATGAAAGCCGACCACGGTCTTCTATATTTTGGAATCGGAATCGATAATCTTCCTGTTAAGTAATCAGAAGTGTACGACTCTTTTACATCCTGCATTTGATCTATCGTTCCTTGGAAGACTAACGTTCCTCCATGAGCGCCGGCTTTAGGGCCAATGTCAATGATTTGATCTGCCGCACGCATCACTTCCTCTTCGTGCTCTACTACAATAACGGTGTTACCAATGTCACGCAGTTGTTTCAGCACACCTATTAATCGGTGCGTGTCTCTTGGATGTAAGCCTATACTTGGTTCATCTAAGATGTACATAGAACCAACTAAAGCACTACCAAGTGAAGTGGCTAATTTGATGCGTTGAAACTCTCCGCCGGATAAAGTAGAGGTTAATCGGTTAAGTGTTAGATAACCTAAACCTACTTGGCATAAATAGGATAATCGGTTTTTAATTTCAAGCAACAATCGTTCAGCTACTTTGCGATCAAACTCATTTAATTGAATTTGATTAAAGAACTCAAACGCTTCATCAATTGGTTGTAATACTACATCTGTGATGGACTTGTTTTGAATTTTTACATACGCCGCATCCTTACGCAAACGTGAGCCTCTACACTCCGGACACACCGTTCTGCCACGGTAGCGACTCAGCATTACCCTGTATTGAATCTTATGCGTTTGCGATTCTAAATAGCGGAAGAAGGCATGAATACCTTCAAAGTATTTATTACCATCCCATAGTAACTGCTTTTCTTCAGCGGTTAAGTCTTGATACGGTCGGTGAATAGGAAAATCAAACTTGATTCCGTTTTTAACAAGTGGCACTTGCCATTCCTTCATCTTCTCCCCTTTCCACGGCGCCACGGCACCTTCGTAGATAGAGAGTGATTTATCCGGAATAACTAAATCTTCGTCAATGCCTAACACATGACCAAAGCCTTCGCAATGGCGACAAGCACCATACGGATTATTAAAGCTGAAAAAGTTAGCGGTAGGTTCTTCAAACAAAATACCATCCGCTTCAAAGCGATCGCAGAAGTCTTTCGTTTCTGCCTCAGGGAAAACGATACGTATATCACCTTCGCCTTCTTGGAATGCTGTTTGTACCGAATCTGAAATACGGTAAACCGCATCCTCTTCTTTGTTGACGCTGTTACGGTCAATCAGAATCCAAGTATCACCGGTAGCTTTTGCTTTTTTATCTTCTAATAAATCTTCAATGTTGACTACGCTTCCGTTTTGATACAAACGCGTAAATCCTTTTTGAAGTAGTAATGACCACTCTTCGGTTAACGGACGACCTTCTTTCGGTTTGAAAGGAGCCAGCACCATGAATCGACTGCCGGGGGGTTGTTGTAGAATATAATCTACTACATCCGTCACTGTATTTTTTTGAACTACTTGTCCGCTTACAGGAGAATAGGTTTTACCTATGCGGGCAAACAATAGCTTTAGATAATCATAAATTTCAGTAGTAGTTCCTACGGTAGAACGCGGATTACGAGAGTTAACCTTTTGTTCGATGGCAATCGCCGGAGATACCCCTTTGATATAATCTACTTCCGGTTTCTCCATACGACCTAAAAACTGACGAGCGTAGGAGCTAAGACTTTCCACGTACATACGTTGCCCTTCGGCAAACAACGTGTCAAAAGCCAGCGAAGATTTTCCGGAACCGGACAAGCCTGTCACTACCACTAGTTTATTTCGTGGTATGGCTACACTTAAATTTTTAAGATTGTGTACACGCGCTCCTTTAATTAAAATATTTTTTTTAGGATCTAGGGAGTCGATGTCTAAGGAATAAGTCTGTTTCTCTGCTGCAGCTGCTTTCATGCCAAGGCGTGAATTAATCTATCAATTTGCAACATTTAGCTCTAAAATCAAAAAGTAGTATTGGGTATAAAACCATATAAAAAAATAATCTTGTCCTAAAGGCGGATTATCTATTCGGGCATTTCTTACAACGCTTACCCTTCTTAAATTTTTTACAACACTTCTTTTGCTCTACACCTTCATCTGATTTTCTCTCTGTCAATATTCGACATATATCGCATGCACTATTGATCTCTGAAAAATCCTTACTAAATGGATTCATAAAGTACTTTCTAAATGGAACGATACAAATTTATTTATAATCATTCTAAATAGCAAAATTGGGTGTAAAAAAACCCTGACTTAAAGGCCAGGGTTGATGTATGATTATTATGCTTCTTCAGCTAATTTACCTATGTATTTGTCTATTTTGAACAATCCATCTAACTCTGTACCAATAAGTTCATAAATTTCAATCGTACGTCTGGCGTTATCTTCTTCCTCTTTTTGCTCCTCTAGGAACCATGCTAAAAACTGCAAAGTTTGGAAATCTTTTAGTTTTAAAGCTTTCTCAGAAAGGTCATTAAAGTTCTTCGTGATACCTATTTCCATTCCCAGGTACATATCTAAGATTTCTCTTAAGTCAGAGAAATTGTTAGGGATGTCCGTGATTTCAGGAGAAATAGCTTGGGCTCCCATATCTAAAAGATAATCGTGAATCTTATACATATGACCACGCTCTTCTTCGGATTGTTTTCTGAAATATTTACCACTTTCAATTAAACCTTGATAGTGTAACCAGGAGGACATTGCTTGGTAAACCGCAGCTGAATGAGCTTCGTTCGCCACTTGTTTATTTAATGAAGTGACCATTTCATCGGTCAAGCTTGTCTTTTTTCTTAGTTCTGAAATTTTCATAGAGATGTCAGCTAAAAGTTGTTATACTAAAATTACAAAGAAAAATACGTAATAGTTTCTATCACGTGTAATTTGGAATGTATCTAAATTTTAGGCGTATACCTCTTCTTCGCAAGCCAGCTCTACATTGCAAGCATAGAGCATGTCTTTCAACTTCATTTCAAAAACACTTGAAGAGATGATGGCGTGAAGACGTATCAACTGAACTAAGTTTAAGTTCAGTTCAATTTTATTTTTATGAAAGAAGAAACGATTTTGATCTACATCGTCTGATAAGTCATTCAATAAAGCATCAAATGAAAATTGTTTCAAGCGATTAGACAAAGCTAAAAATTCACAAAGACGCATCTCTATTTGATTACCTTCAAAAAGGAGTACATAAACTCTTTTGTTGTCATCATAGAAGATTGAATTGTTCATCCTTGTTCTTGTTATTTAGATTAATTAAAAATAGTGAAATTTTAGAAAAATGGCAAGTTTTCACTTAATCGACGTAATATTTTACCTAAAAAGGCAACCTGGCAACATTTCCCAGCGTAAAAAATGGTAAGATTCTTGTATTCTTTTCCTAAAAAGGATAAATTTACTTAGAATCGATTCAAATTATCGTCTTAAACTATTATTCAACTCTAACCCATACAATATGCAATAAACCTCTACGTTAACCAAATTGACATAGGATATGAACATCAGAAAAATGAATGATACTGAATTAGTTTCAGTATATATCCACGGTAACGAAGGGGCATTTGCGGAGTTAGTAAGACGACACAAGTCCAAAGTATTCACTACCATCTATCTTATAGTTAAAGATCGCTACTTGGCTGAGGATCTTATGCAAGACGTTTTTATTAAAGCGGTGCATAAAATGAAAGGCGGCCAGTACAACGAAGAAGGAAAATTCCTTCCATGGGTTGTGCGCATTGCGCATAATTTAGCGATTGATACGTTTAGAAAACATAAGCGCTACCCTACGGTCATCATGGATGAAGGGATGAATGTATTTGATTCGTTAGCCTTTTCAGAAGATTCAGTAGAATCTCTAAAAATTAAAGGGGAAACTGAGTCAATGATTCGCGAAATCATTCAGAAGCTGCCGGAAAACCAACGTGAAGTAGTCATGATGCGTCACTACGCTGATATGAGCTTCCAAGAGATTGCCGACGCTACCGGGGTAAGTATCAATACAGCTTTAGGCCGTATGCGATATGCGCTTATCAACCTCCGCAAGGAGCTGGATAAGTCAACCAAACCTGTTGCGCATGATAAAAACTTTTACCAAAAATGATGTCTTACGTTATGTTTACGGAGAAGTAACTCCCGAAGAAGCAGATGAAATGCAACAACTGTTAATCAGTAACAAAAAGTTCTATAGTTGGTACCGCTATTTCGCTTCAGCAAAATTGAACATCAAAAAAGTTACGATGGAACCCTCTGATAGGTCCATCGAAACTATCTTAAATTACTCAAAATCGTTTTCTTTGCGTAACTAATCCAAAACTGGATGACACGCAAAGAAAAATACGAACGATTTCTATCCTATTTTCAAGAACACGCGCCGCAAGCAGAAACGGAGCTCGTATACAGCAATGCCTACGAGCTCTTGCTGGCGGTGGTTCTTAGTGCTCAGTGTACCGACAAAAGAGTCAACATGGTCACTCCCGCACTTTTTGAAGCTTTCCCTGATGCTTATGCGTTAGCCAAAGCCGACAGCGACACCATCTTCCCTTACATTCGAAGTATTTCTTACCCGAACAACAAAGCCAAACACCTTTCCGGTTTAGGGAAATTGTTGGTTGAAAAATTCCATGGGGAAGTACCTTCTACAGTGGATGAACTTCAAGAACTTCCGGGAGTAGGCAGAAAAACAGCCAATGTGATTGCTTCTGTCATTTGGGAACAACCTACCATGGCAGTAGATACCCATGTATTCAGAGTGTCTCATCGATTGGGCTTAGTAACACAAACCGCCACTACTCCCTTAGCGGTAGAAAAACAATTAATCAAATACATTCCCGAAGAGTTAGTACATATCAGTCATCACTGGTTGATTTTACACGGCAGATATATTTGTTTGGCTCGCCAACCTAAATGTGATATATGTCCGATTACAGAAATTTGTTCGTATTTTCAGAAAGAATTAAAACGTAAAAAGTAAGATTACGCCGTTGCGCGTTAAGCCGCTCAGTAGTGTATAATAAAAGAAATGGAGACGATTGCGGCGTCACCAACAACAGTTTTTGAATAGTTGTTGGTGACGCGGTATTTGATTATGCTTGATAAAGATAATGCAGTACGCCGCTAAACAGCAACAACGGCTGGGGAGTGAGTGATGAGGCAACAAGCGTGGGATGCCTACTGAGGAGGAAAAATACACGACAACGGCGAGATTTTTTATTATTGCATTTATATTTCAAATACTTAACTTTGAGAATAATAGAAACAAACTAATCAATATCTTTTTTAAAAAAAGTCTAAATATATGAAATGGGAAAGGTTAAGGCTCATACAATTAGTACTACTTTTAATTTTATTATCAATTGGTTACAATAGTGCAAGTGCACAATGTAGACTTGATAGATCTAATTACCAAATTGTATTAAATGAACAATTCGACACATATGGGGGTTCCACAAGTAATTTATTGGGTCCAACAAGTATTTGGAAGGCTGTTCCAGATAATCCTAATTCAGGTTGGGGGGTTGAATATTATGATCCCAGTCAGGTTATGTTGATACCTGACGGTACTGGAGGTCATAGACTAAGACTTTTAGCAACAAAATTACAAAACACAATATCATTACCAGGAAGGTCTCAACAAATAGGTTATAAATCAGGTATGCTTACATTGAAAAATCAGTGGGACTTACCGACTACTTCAATTCCATTTGACCCAGTTACGTCAGTATGTGATTATCCCTCAAATACTCGTGGGTTTGCAAATGGAATGTTTGAGATAAGATGTAAAACTCCATCTGGAGATCCCAATTTTTGGGATACCTGGCCTGCGTTTTGGATAATATCAACTATTGCTGAATTAGATATAATAGATGATATTTCGCCTAACCCTGGAAAAGAGTATAATTCTGGTATAAATGATTGGTCTAAACTACCTTGGTACACAAAAAATCTTGACTGGAATCAAGTTTCATATTGCTCTTCTTGTCCAGAATTTAATATAACTAACAGTTATATTGCAGGGGATAAAATTACAACATCATGGGGAGTAACATATCAGGCTAATAAAAATGTTACAAATATCTCTTGCGGCAAACCTTATACGTCTGGCCTTAGAGATTTTAACAATGATTTTATAACATTTACAGCTGTATGGACGCCAACTAAAATAACTTTTTTTGTTGAAGATCGAGAACTTTATACAATAAATTCTCCTCTTGGGAAATTAGTAAATGATTGTCCCGCAAATCTTATTGTTAATCTGGCAATTTTTTTATCGGCAAATTCATTGCCATATCCACAACAGTATTCTATGGATATAGATTATATAAAAATTTACAAACCCATCGGGAATGATTATTCTCTTCCTTACAAAACAAATTCCGCTTTTGTGAATCATGATTTGTTTGAAAATACAACCCCTGTTCCTACAAATGTTTCAAAAGAAGCCAATTCTATCGCAACCAATATAGATGATCCAAATGAAGTATTTTATAGAGGAAATGATAATTATATATACTCTGCATATCAAACAAATGGAATTTGGAAAATAAAAAGACTAGAATTTAATGATGGAGCACCTACTCTAGCAGTAGGTGATTTGAAATACCTACCTGGAACTGGTGCAGTTTTATACGTAGGTCAAAATAATAAAATTAATTTATTTGGAAGATCTACGATTGAACCTTGTGGGTTTTATCATTGGGTTTTAACTTCTAACTGGAATTGTTATTGGTGTGTAACTGACGATAATATATATCCTGGAAAAGGCAGCTTGCAAGTCACTCCAAATGCGCATGTTTTTTATCGCGGTTTAGATAATAAAATGCATTGGTATTATCCAAATAATAATATTTGGACTCACAAAATACTTCCGCACCCCAATAATAATACTACACTTGTAACAGGGAATATAGTATTTAACCCATCAAATTATCAGATTTTTTATAGAGGTTCAGATGGGAGATTACAATCATTTTATCAGGCATCGCCAAGTACATATAGCCATGCTTGGATAGATGAAAATTGGCGTTCTTCTGCATATTTGATTAACTCTAATTCAGGATCAATGGCTTATTCCCCATCTCTTAATGGCATTTTGTATATTGGAACAGATAATAAAATACATTCCTTTTATTGGGATAATGGATGGCATCATCTTCTTATTCCTTATTCTTACGGAAGCCCAAGTTTAGGTTATAAAAATGGTGATTATGCGAAAAGTGGCATAACATGGGATGATGTTAACAACAGATTGCTCTACACAGGGTTTGATGGTAGAATTCAAACTTTTTATAAATACAATGGTAATTGGATTCATGATTGGATAGATGACAATTGGAATACAGCAGACTTTACTAGTTTTAACAGCTCTTCTACAAATGCCAGCTCACTTACAACAGGTTATGAAGTACCAGATAAAGGTATTTTTTACACAGGGAAGGATGGACATTTGCGTTATTTTAAATACGAAACTTGTGAAAATGCTTTAAAATCTTGTAGTAATTCTATAGATAAAAGTATTTTAAAATTAGTCAATATTGATCCTGTACCGCAGATAGTAGAACGTGATAATTTCTTGATATCTCCAAATCCATGCTCTGATTTTATCAGAATAAATCAATTAAGTATTCCGAGCAATAAGTTAATTAGATTGTTGGATATTACAGGGAGAATTTTAATAGAAAAGAACACAGCTGAAGAAATCGCATATGTTAATATTGAAGCATTGCCGACAGGGATCTATTTTGTAAATATAGATTGCAACAATAAGTGCTATAATTTTAAAATTATAAAAGAATAAGTAATGAAATGTGAATCGAAAATAATATTGAAAGTAAATGGTAATGTTTAAGTTTAGAAAGACATATATATAATGACGTTATTTATTCTTCTAAATTCCCAATTATAACAGTTTTATTTCCTATACTATAGTTTTTTTATTAATTATCGAATGGATTAGAGTATTTCTAATAATATCGTTTTATTCCATTGATAGAGATATTGGAAGGAATACGCTTTTTTTAGTTTTTCGTAAGGGTCTCCTTCTTCTATTAATACCTTATCGCCACTTTTTAAATCGTTGATGTTAGCAAAGGAAATATTTTGATTTCGATCATTTAGGATATCAACATAGATTAATAGGTGGGCCTTGTAATTATCATAAACTATTTTAGTGTTGCTTATATCAATTTTGTTCTTTAGGGCTTGTTGTAAAACAAAAGAGGTATGATAATCATCTTTTCCCCATGGGTGTTCTTCGTGATTAAATGATTTAATAGTTATATCCTTATAAGGAGTGAGTAAAAGTATAATAAATACAGTACAGTATAGTATAGGTTCTTTTATATAAGAACCTATAAATGTGTTACTTTTAAAAAACTGAAGAAGGTGATAAAGGAATATTCCTGTGAGAAATGCGACAAGTGGGTATAGTGGGCCTGAATACCACGTAAGTTTTGTTTGAGCTAATGAGATAGTCAATAAAAAGGTCACAAAAACGAGAGATATAAACATGGTGGATTTTTGTATAGTTTTTTCAGGTGAAAATATACCTAAAACCAATCCTGCTAGTGCCATCAGATACCAAGGTGTAATCTGTTCTTGTAGTAATAGCTTGATATAAAATAGAAAAGAACCACTGTGAGACTCAATAGTGTTGTTAAATCTACCCCCAACTTCGTTCTCTTGTACTGCAGCTAAATAGCCCGGATTGAGATGCTCTCTAGTAATGTAGTAGCTACCCGCTATTAAGAAGAATAATCCAAGCCCTATATAGGTATGTTTGTTTTTTGCTAAGACTATAAACATATTGGAATATATGGAATAAAGTAATATTCCAGGCAAAAACATTAGACCTACAATACTCTTAGTTAAAACAGCGACACCTAGAATTAGAAAGAATAGGTAATAGAATATGTTTTTTTGGTTTTCTGTATAAATATAAAAGAAATATAACCCTAGGAAATTAAGAAAAATAAGAAGAGAATCGTAATCGCCTGAACGAGTTAAGTGATAATCAACGTAGCCAGGTGTAGAAGCCAGTACAATGGCAGCCATGAATCCTATCTCAGCAGTTCGGGTGACCTTTTTTACCATTCCAAATACAAGTAGACAACAAAGAATACCTGCTATAGCAGAAGGTAATCGGAAAGCTAATTCTCCAATTCCGACAGCTTTGATACAAATGATTTGCATCCATAACATGAAAGGAGGTTTAAGATTCCACATATCGGGTTGATGTTCGAAAGTAGGAACGATATAGTTGCCTGATTGTATCATCTCGTAGGTGTTTACTGCAAGTCTTGATTCATCCCATACTCTTACTGGATTTGAATCAAGTTTGGTAAGCATCGGTATGCTAACTAGGATAATAGTAATTAGAACAAGTAACAAACTTCGCATTTTGTAAAAGTAGATAAAATCTTTATTTTAACAGTCGTTCTTATGCTAAATATTTTTCTTTAAAATAAGAATAATTCCCTCATAACCCTCGCCATTTTCGGAGTTTAGCGGCATAAAATAAATAACTCCGACACTCCGATAAATATCAGAATGCGGATCAAATCCATTGGTCTGTGACTCTTATTGAGATGGCATATGCCTCTTTAATTTATTGAACAAGGATAATTTAGTATATTGAAATACGGTTATGGACTTATAAGTAGGCTGTTGGTCGATTGACGCAACAGCGGAAATGGCGGTGCTTAGGAAACAAGAGATAAGCTCTAACATGGGAGAAAAATCAATGGAGATAAATACAAGAGTAGTACACAGCTAAACACAGAGACTTACCTCTTTCTGTAAATAGAAGTTTTTTTATCCCCTTGTTTTTCAATTAGTCTTTTCTCTACTCCATTTTTTAAATCACGGCTTGCTGTTGCAGAAGAAATATCTTTAAAATATGTTATGTAATCTTTTCGAGTGAATAGATTCTCGTTGTGCTCCAAAAAGAAACTCATTCGGTCGTCCTCTGAAAGTTTTTTAGGTGAATGTTGTAGTAACTCATCCAAAGAAGCATCGATCATTCGTAACATATATTCAATGAACTTTGTCGACTTTCCTTCTTTATCAGAAAAGGACAATGCTTTATAATAGTCTTCTTGGTTTTTAGAAATAAGTGTTTCAAAAGGTAGAAACTCAAACACAGGATAATCCTCCATCAAAATCAACGTCTGCCACAATCTTCCCATTCTTCCATTTCCATCAACAAAGGGATGAATAAATTCCATTTCATAATGAAAAACACAACTTTTAATAAGTGATAATTCTGTTTTATCTTTTACATATTGAAACAACTCTCCCATCAAAGATGGAACATTTTCAAAAGGTGGTGCCACATGTTCTACTTTAGATCCTTTTACAATTCCCACACTTTGACGTCTATATTTACCAGGCTCTTGAATCAGTTTTTGCAATAACATCTTATGAGCATTTAAAAAATCTTTTTCTTTGTAAGGCTTTAAACTACTTATGTTTTTATATACAGCTAAGGCATTAAGTACTTCAACAATATCTTTTTCCGGTCCTACTACTCTTTTATTTTCGATAATCGCTGTTATCTGTTCTTCGGTTAAAGTATTCCCTTCAATACTTAAAGAGGAATGAATCGTTTTGATTTGATTTTGCTTCCTTAAAGTCGGATTTGATTTAATCAGATATTTAGAATTCACCTCGCCTATTTTCTCTGAAATGGAAGCGACGTATTTTAATATTTCTGAAGTTATTTCGTAGGGCGGTTTCATCCTTTATAATAGTATCAAATGATAGTATCATAAAATTGGTAATTTTATTTAAATAGTTCACATAAAACAGATAATTAATATATAAAATACTGAATACCTTGTACATTAGTCTCTTTGCCGTCGGTTTTTCGCGGGACACAAATTGCAAACTTGCACCAGAAACAGATATATGCCCGATAACCGAAATTTGTTCGTATTTTCAGAAAGAATTAAAACGTAAAAAGTAATGGCATCCATTGAAGTTAAATTAGAAGAACAACTGAACGAAGTTGATTTGCTTATCAAAGAAGGCAAATACAGCGAAGCTATGGACTTACTAGAAGAAATGGCATTGTTACATCCTACTTTTGGAAAAACATATAACCACATAGGCTGGATGTATGAAACCAAATTCAAGGACTTAACTAAAGCAGAAGAATTTTATACCAAAGCAATAGAAACCAGCCCGGCATATTTAGCAACCTATTATAACTTCGCCATACTACTTTCTACATTACGCAAATATGATACGTTGCATGAGTTACTTCAGAAAGCATTGAAGCAGCCCGGTATAGATCGTGCTACGATTAATAACGAATACGGAATCATGTTTGAACAACTGGAAGAATATGACAATGCTGTTCATTATTACAAAGAAGGTATACGCTCTAGTATTACTAAAGACTTTATTGAAAGAGCTAAAGATGCTATCGAACGTTGTGAAATGAAAAAATCACTTTTAGCTTGATCAACAAGCCTTACATATTATTAGTACATCAACATTTTTCTCCTCCGAATGGATTTGGTAATAATCGCTCGTTGGAGCTCGCACAGTATTGGCAATCCTTAGGGTACCAAGTAAAAGTTATAAGCGGTGCAGGCAATTTTCAAAAGAAGAAAGATCACTCGATTCAATTGGAAGGTATTGATGTAGAAGTGATAGGTGTCGATTACAACCATTACATGGGTTTTGTAAAAAGAATGTATGCTTTTATAGCTTTTGCTTTTAAAGTGATTATTCGACTCTCCAGATACAAAGACGCAGACTTAATTTATACTGTAAGCACTCCGCTTACCATTGGTTGGATTGGGCTTCGATTTAAATCGGTATATCAAAAAAGGTTTTACTTTGAAATAGGTGACTTGTGGCCGGATGTGCCTATACAGATGGGTGTTCTATCTAATCCGGTTTTGAAATTTTTAGCCTTACAATTAGAGAAAAAAATATACGACTCCGCAGATCATATTGTTTGTTTGTCGCCCGGAATACAAGAACACTTACTTCATTACAAAGGATTGCCTGCTGAAAAAGTAGTCGTTTCATTTAATGGGACCAATACTGAACTATTTGTTCCAATAGAAAACAAAAAAAACATTCGAACAAATTTAAATATCCAGGAAGATGCCTTTGTTATTATCTATGCAGGTACCATTGGCAAAGCAAATGGATTAGAAGCTATGTTGCGATTAGCTTTAGATTGTAAAGAGGATGAAAGAATCCAATTCTACATCATAGGTGAAGGAAACGATGTTGCGCATATTGAAGCATATATTAAGAAATACACCTTGTCCAATGTTCATCGCCTAGCAGGAGTATCGAAGTCTGAAATAATTCCTTGGTTGCAGGCTGCAGATTTGGGATTTGTTTCCTATGCACCCTATTCATTATTAAGTACAAATAGTGCTAATAAGTGGTATGATTACTTAGCTTGCGGATTACCCGTGATTGTTAATCACAGCGGGTGGCAAGGCGAATGGATGAAAAAATATCATTGTGGACTGGGCTCCTCCGATTTGAGAGAACAAAAAAACTATGTGTATAAGTTAAAAAATTCAATAGATGAACATCAACAGCAATCAAAAAACGCTCGCCAAATGGCTGTTGATCATTTTGACCGTCACCACTTAGCGAGCGCTTTAGATTCTTTATTTCTTGGTTGTTGCTAAGGCCGGCTTATAACCCGACTCCTTAAATATTTTTGCAGCGTCCGTATCTTTCATCAATTGTTCCAGTGTAACATCAGGATGTGTTTGCATGTACTTACGAACAATCTGCCATCCTAACCAACGACCAATGCGTCCCGGACATTTATTGCTAATTTCATTGACAAAAGGTGCTTCTCCTATATATTGCTCTTTGATACGATGCGATGTTTCATAAAACAATTTGTGATCAATGAAGTGGCTCCAGATAACCGACATGTTTTCATCAATTCCTTGTATATCTTGTGAAGTATAGCCAATGTTAATAGAATCCGGAAGTTCAGGAATCACACGCTCCGTGAAATAATGTGCTTTCCCAAAATAAATCATATCCGCGATCAAGGTTTGGTCTGCTTTGTTTTGTTCAATGAATTGAGTGGAAGTAGCTGTAGCTAACATGGGAACCATAAAGGGTTTGTCATATCTACTCAACATATATTCGTAGATATTGGGACGATATTTGCCTTTGCTTCCCATGAACCAATCCAAACAAATAAAGACAGATGAATCCGACACAGAGATATCCGGCTCCATTAATCCGGCATAAATGGTATAGAACGTTGGAGGATTATAATTAGGGAAATAGTGTTTAGTATACTTAACTAATTCGTTTAATTCTTTTTCTTCTGTTTCAAACTTCCCAAAGTATTTATCTATGTCTTGATAAAACATTAACAACTCCGGATTAGAAAATAATTGATACAAACGATCAAAATCTTCCTGTGTAGGTTTTCTTTTACCTGCTCCCAAATATTGAGCAAAAAACGAAGGGTACTTTTGATAAATCACGGCTAAATCTTGGGGGGATTTCATGGCAGCCAGTTCTTTATCTAATCTTACTATATGAGCGCCTGTGGAAGCTTCTTCCACTTCATCAATTTTAATGACCTCCTTTTGGATGATATTGCTTTTTTCAGTGGATTCTGTACAAGAAATTAAACTACTTAGTGTTAAGACACTTAATATGCCAATGGCAGTATATTTCATATTTTTTTGTAGTTTTAGGAGATAGTATTTTAACGTAAAACTATGAAAAAATTATACATTACTTTTATGATGGCGCTACTTTGTTGGAATGCAAATGCGCAGGTGAAAATCGGGATTCGTGTAAGTCCGGCTTTTTGTATTAACCGTATTGACGATAAAGACGACACCGATGCTTACAATTTTAAAGCCAACGGATCTAAAATGCGATTTTCTATTGGCCCAAGCTTTGATTTTAAACTTAGCGACAATATAGACTTCTCTACAGGTCTTTGGTACATGAGTTATCGAAATGGCTTAAAGGCTACTAATGTACTTGTTGACTACAAAGAATCTGTAAGTTTACAGTCTGTTCAAGTTCCTGTTACCTTTAAAGTCACTACGAATGAAATCATGACCAACTTGAAGATTTATGTTCAATTCGGAGGCCAAGCAAACTTTTTCTTTTATGAGAAATATAGAGAAAGCACACCTAACAATCCGGACTATGAAAATAAATATACTTTTATGGATGCTGCTATCTACGCAGGTGCCGGTGTAAATTATTTGATTGGTGAAACCAATGAAATTTATGGTGGGCTATATTACAATAGAGGTTTAGTTAATCTAATTCAAAACAATGATGCGTTTAAGTATAAAGATGGCATAAAGTATAATACCGACTTAATTGGATTAGAAGTAGGGGTACGCTTTTAATTTCTACGAACAGAATCATTCATGGCATAGTGTTTGAACTTCACACTATGCCTTTTTTATTATAAACACATACGTTTTCACTTAATTGAATTTCTATGATGAAAAAAATTCTACTTATCGGGATAGGTTTATTTATTAGTTCCATTACCTGCTTCGCTCAAAAAGCTAACTGGGAGAAAGTAACGATGTCTTATGTGCAATTACCGCTTAAACCGGTAGCTCCTATGGCAAAAAAATACACGATGGAAGTAATCATGGATGCTGAAGGCGTTCAACAAGGGGTACGTAATTCTCGCCAAGAATTAATCAACTCGGTTACTCAAACAAACCAAATTTTAGCGAAACAAGGAAAGCCGCAACAAATCATTCCTACGGATGATAACTATTATGCAGTTACTCGTGACGGGAATGCTTTTAAAACTGCTATTAAATTAGACAACTGTACTGAAGTGACTTCCGGTAACGAATTTTCAGTAGTAGTAAAAGTAGTTGGATTTAACCTTACAAGTGTTGCTTTAAAACAAGGTAATGCTACTGTTAACGGTGTAACTACTCCCAACTATTGCTACAATGTCACTGCTTCTTATATCGTAAAATATGAAGTTTACGATGCTGCTAACTCCATGGTACGTCAAGAAACAGTTTCAGCTACAAATTCACCGTCTGCCAAAACAACGAAAACATTCTTATCTCAATATGAATTAGATGCATATTGGAATACACAAACGAATAAAAATGCATTTCTAGTTCAAATGGATGATGAGTTACACAACAGAGCTGTAGCTGCAACCAACAGACAATTAGATTCTGAGCTAGGTTTCCCTGTGAAAGAAATGAAAATCGACTTAGCTACTTTTGATGATACAAAAGAGTTTACTTACCCTGAACTACGCCAAGCTTTTGCAGATGCATCTATGGGCTTTAACTACATGTCAAAAGACAAAAACAAAGCTTTTGAATATTTGAAAAAAGCTATCGCTGTATGGGAAAAAGAAGTAGCTACAGCTAACCCGGATGACAAAAAAGCTCGTATCAACGAAAACATCCAACAAGCTTTATGGATTAATATTGCAAAAGCCTATTTCTTCTTAGAAGATTGGGATAAAACAAACGAGTACATCGTACGTTTGAAAGCAGCGGATAAATCAGGTAGCGTTCGTAAAAAATTAGAAGAAGTAGAAGACTTCAAAGAAGAATACGAAGCGCGTGTAAAAGCGAATAAAATATAAATAGTATTTAGGTGCTAGTCATTAGTATTTAGACTTGCATCTTATTACTATTAAAAATAAAAAGCGACTCCTTATCAGAGTCGCTTTTTTATGCGTTATACTAAATACTAATGACTAGCACCTAGTAACTAGATTACTCTTTCTCATTCACGAACTCTTCGGAATGGATATCAATTTGTTCCATTTCGCTTTCCATGTCTATGTTCTGAGACAAGTCGTTCATGAATTTAAATTCCGTTAATCCGAAAGAAGAATCTTGTTGAATTTTCACCCAACGATAGTAGCGTAAAAACCACTTAAATCTTCTAGAGAATAAGCCTGCTGTGAAGTAGGAATACAAATAAGGATGAACCATCAGCTTAATGTTTTTCTCATTTTGCTTCGTGATGATATAATCTAATTTGTGTTCAATTTGATCAGCTACTGCAAGGCTGGCGCTAATTTTACCGGTACCGTTACAAGTAGGACAAACTTCTGCAGTGATTAAATTAGTTTGAGGACGTACACGTTCACGCGTAATCTGCATTAATCCGAACTTAGAAAGAGGAAGGATTACGTTCTTCGAACGATCATCTTTCATTTCTAATTTCATTCGCTCGTAAATCACTCTACGGTTATCCGGATTTTTCATGTCAATAAAATCGACAACGATGATACCACCCATATCGCGTAGACGTAGTTGACGAGCAACTTCTCTACAAGCTTCAATGTTGGTATAAAGAGCAGTCTCTTCTTGACTACCTTCGTTGTTAGATTTATTACCGGAGTTAACGTCGATAACGTGAAGTGCTTCCGTGTGTTCAATAATCAAGTAACCGCCGCCGGGTAAACTCACCGATTTGCCAAACAATGTTTTCAATTGTTTTTCTACACCGGTTTGTTCGAACATTTTGGTTTTACCCTGATAAAGCTTCAAGATTTTTTCTTTATCCGGAGCAATGTTCTTGATGTAATTGCGAATCTCTTCATACACTTCTTTAGAGTCTACGTGAATACTGTCAAAACTTTCGTTTAACATATCACGAAGAATAGAAGACGTACGATCTAATTCACCAATTACTAAATCCTTTGGACGAGCTTTCTTCAATACCGCGATACCGTCTTCCCAAGTTTTTACTAAACCGCGAAGATCTTTATCTAATTCAGCTACCTCTTTACCGGAAGCTACAGTACGAATAATAACGCCAAAGTTTTCCGGACGAATAGAGGAAATCAAACGCACTAAACGTTGACGTTCTTCTTTGTCGGCAATCTTTTTAGAAACGGAAACTACGTTGGAGAAAGGAACCAATACAAGGTAACGGCCTGCTAAAGAAAGTTCGCAGGACAAACGAGGACCTTTACTGGATATAGGTTCTTTAACTACTTGAACTAAAATTTGCTGACCTTTTTCAACGACCTGCGGCATTTTGCCGTCTTTTTTAATTTCAGGCTCCAGCTCAAATTTTTTCAATAAAGCAGGTGCTTGGGCGTTGTTTAGGACGTTTTTAGTAAACTTGGTTAAGGATTTAACCTTAGGTCCTAAGTCAAAGTAGTGCAAAAAGGCATCTTTTTCATAGCCAACGTCAATGAATGCAGCATTTAGTCCGGGTACTACTTTACGTACCACCCCTAAATAAATATCTCCTACATTGAACTTTCTGGCCTGATCTTCAAAATGGTATTCTACTAAACGTTTGTCGTTTATTAGAGCTATGCGCTCACCATCTTGACCGGAACTAATGAATAATTCGTTACTCACGTGTCAATGGCTAAGAGTGAAATCCTGAACAAACAAGAAATGCCGGTAACTACAATAGCACCGGCTTTTCTAAAACCTTTTACAGGAAGAAATTAGATTATTTCTTTTTGTGTCTGTTTTTTCTTAGGCGTTTCTTTCTCTTGTGAGTAGCCATCTTGTGTCTTTTTCTTTTCTTACCGCAAGGCATAATGGTAAATGTTTAATGGTTTAACAATTAGTTAATTTCTTTGATATAGCTATCTATGATTTCCTGAAATTCAGGGTCAAGATCTAATGATTTTGCACGCTCGTAACATTCTTTTGCTTTGTCTTTGTTACCTACTTGAGAGTAACAGAAGCCCATGTAAAAGGTGCCTGCGGCATGCTTCGGATTTACTTGTGTTAACTTTTCAAAACGGTCTAATGCTTTTTGGTATTGACCGGATTGGATAGACAAGTATCCTAGGTTGTACAACGCAGTTTCGTTTTCCGGATATTCTTTTACTACGTCTTGTAGTATCTTAATACCCTTCATCGGAGCGTCACTTGCAACATACGTCAGAGCTAATTTAGATCGGATATCCGGATCGTTCGGATTTCCTTCCAGTGCCTTGTTGTATAACACTCTCGACTGATCTTGGTACTTTGCACGTTTTTGGTCATCAGCAAAGTCAGCTGCTTGCATATAAGCGTCTGCTGCCTGAACGTATCTAGTACCTGTAGGAGCCAAGCGTGCGGCAAGTTCTCGGTACTTAGCAACGGAGTCCAATTGATGAAATCGTTGATAGTACGCCGCAATTGAGTCTGCAAAAATACGCTTTTTTTCTTTATCCACAACCTGCCCTAACTGATTTGTCCAATCAGAAAGTTTCTTTGTGTCAGATTCGGTAGGTTTAGCCGTGTGGGAGGATTCCATTAAGTGCTGTAATTCCTCATCCTGCTTCGTGGAAGCGGGCTGGTTATTTACAGAAACTTCTCGATTCTTAGTGTTTACCAAGGACTTAGGTAGCATGAAGAAAATTCCGATGCCTACTGCCGCCCCTACAACTAATACTATCTTCTTATACATAAGTGGAGAAAAAGAAAGAGCCTGTCGTGAACAGGCTCTCTAAGTATTTTGCCTTTTTTGATTAGTCTACGTCTTCTTCGATGTTGCTGTACTTGTCAGCCATCAATTTTACTTTCGGAGACACTTTAATTTTCTCTACGAATACTTTAGCCGGCTTAAAGCTTGGGATGTAGTGTTCGTCAATGATGATAGCAGTATTCTTGGAAATGTTACGAGCTACTTTACGAGCGCGTTTTTTATTTACAAAGCTTCCGAAACCTCTTACATAAATGTTATGGCCTTCTGACATTGAATCTTTTACCACTTTGAAGAACGCTTCTACAGTTGTAGTCACATCTGCTTTGTCGATTCCTGTTTTTTCAGCGATTTCGTTAATTACGTCTGCCTTAGTCATGATCTATTGTTATATTAATTAATAATTATTAGCCTGAAATTAAATCGGACTGCAAATTTAGTGTAGTATTTGTTAATAAAAAATAAATAAGCACATAAAATACTACATAATTTTGTGTCTGATAAGCAATTATCCCCAAAAATTCAATACTCCGTATAATGTCGAGCAAAATTTTCGCTAAAAAACTGATTAATTGGTATCTGGAACACCAGCGCTCCCTTCCTTGGAGGGAAAAAACGGACCCATATCCCATTTGGATGTCGGAAATCATCTTACAACAAACCCGAGTTCAGCAAGGATTACCTTATTATAATAAGTTTATTCAGGCTTTTCCTACCATTTTTGACCTGGCAAAAGCCCCGGAACAGCACGTTTTATCCCTTTGGCAGGGTCTGGGATATTACTCTCGCGCCCGAAACTTACATGCTACCGCCAAATATATCGTGGAGGAACTAGGCGGAAAATTCCCCGATTCCTATGCGAATTTGTTAAAATTAAAGGGAATTGGACCATACACCGCTGCCGCCATCGCCTCTTTTGCCTATAAAGAAGCTGTTCCGGTGGTAGACGGAAATGTGTTTCGAGTATTGGCTCGCTACTTTGCCGACAGTACCGACATCTCCTCCTCTTCTGCCCGAAAACATTTTGAGCAAATAGCTGCTAGTCTGATTTCTACCGAACAACCGGATCTTTTTAATCAGGCTATTATGGAATTTGGCTCCCTTCAATGTGTGCCCGTACAGCCGAATTGCGAATCCTGTATTTTCAAATCCACTTGTCAAGGCTACCATCAAGAAGTAGTGACGGACTTGCCATACAAATCAAAGAAGACGGCGAAGAAAGATCTCTTTCTTCATTACCTGGTTTTCTATACCAAAGACCATGTCTTATTAAAAGAGCGTACGGAGAAAGATATATGGAAAGGCTTATGGGATTTTCCGGTCATCGAACACACTTCGGTGTTAAATGAAAAACAGTTTCTTAAAAAATGGAAACACCCACTTCAAAAAGGTATACAATCGTATCAAACCGATTTTAAACAAACCTTAAGTCACCGACAAGTTTATGGTCAATTTGCCCTGATTCCGGTCAAAAAAACAGATATGGTAAAGATCCAAAAAGAGTTCTCCGGAGAGTGGCTTCCCAAATTGGCACTTTCTGAACTTCCCAAGCCCGTAATAATCAACCGCTTTTTGAAAGATGCCAAAATTTAAGTAATTTTATACTAAGAGTAATATCTTTCAATCACGCTAAACTATTACAATTATGGCTGGAATTAACAAAGTAATCCTAGTAGGAAATCTAGGGAAAGACCCCGAAGTAAAGTCCTTTGAAGGAGGACGTAAAGTTGCATCGTTTCCATTAGCAACAACGGAGTCGTACAAAAACAAAAACGGCGAACGTGTAGATCAAACCGAGTGGCACAATGTTGTGTATTGGGGTCCGATTGCAGAGGTTATTGAAAAATATCTTCGCAAAGGAAGTCAAATCTATGTGGAAGGGAAAATCAGAACCCGTTCTTATGATGACAAAGACGGTAACAAACGTTACATCACCGAAATTATGGGCGATCAAATGACGATGTTAGGTAGCGCTAATCGTAGCGGTGCTTCTTCAGCGGAACCTGCTGTTGCTGCCGTATCTGAATCCGGTTCTTTCTCGGCTGCTTCTGATGCAGCGGATGATTTACCGTTTTAATCTAAATTAAATGTTGACGACTACCGGCATATCACCACTTGACGAACCTTCCCCTAGGAAATTAGTTTCGGGTGCTATAAAAGTAGGTCCTCTTAATACATTAATGCCTGATGTGTATGCTACACTTCAGGCATTTTACTTTATTGTTCACTAATCCCCTACGTTCATGCCGGAAGGTAGTAAACGCAACTCTTTTTCCTCATTCCTAAAAAAGCTCTTAGGTAGTAAAGATTCTCCCGAAACTCAACGTGAATACATTGAGATGCTGGAAAGAGAACTCGAACACTCGACCGGGAAACTTAGCACCTACGAAGAAAAACAAATTCTTCGCGGACTGATTAAACTGGGTAACACTACTACCAAACAAATCATGCGCTCCCGCATGGATATGTCGGCCATTTCCGTAGAGTTGAGCTACGAGGAAGTACAAGACGTTATTGCTAAGTCAGGATTTTCACGTTACCCAATTTATCGTGAAACGATTGATAAAATCGAAGGTGTACTAAACATTAAAGACTTATTCCCCTTCTATAGCAAAGAGGCTGATTTCCGTTGGCAAACCTTAATTCGCCCGGTAGAATTTATTCCGGAAAACAAACCGGTAGAAGATTTACTGCGCGAATTTCAATTAAAACATTTTCATATTGCGATTGTGGTAGATGAGTACGGAGGAACATCCGGACTTATTACCCTAGAAGATATTTTGGAAGAAATCGTTGGGGAGATTCAAGATGAACACGACGAAGAAACCAAACAATATACACGCATTGGCGACAACAGTTTCTTGTTTGAAGCTAAGACAGCGTTAAAAGATTTTTGTAAAGTACTAGATATCGAAGAGACTGAACTTGAAGAAATCAAAGGTGAAAGTGAATCCTTAGGCGGATTGATTTTAGAAATCAATTCCAATATGCCAAAGGCCGGCGACGTTATACGTTACAAGAACTTCCTGTTCACGATTGAAACCGCCGATGTAAAAAGAATACGAACCGTTAAAGTTGACTTGTTGGAAAATGAAGCTGTTGAAGAATAAATATTTAATCATCCTTCTGAATCTATTGTTAATCGGTAGTTGTACTACAACTACTGAGTTTACTCCTAAACCCAAAGGCTACAACCGAATTGATTTACCGGAGCACTCCTACACAGCATTAGAAGGGAAACATCCTTATCGTTTTGAACGCTCTACTTTAGCTAAAGAATTGCCGGACACTTCTTACTTAGCCGAAGCACACTGGATTGATTTGTATTACCCAAGTTTCAATTCCAATATTCAAATTACTTATAAGGCTTTAGAACAAAAGAAAAATTTGTTTGACGAGCACGTGGTAGATGCGCACAAGCTTACCTACAAACACGATGTGAAAGCACACGCTATTGACGAAGCCTTCTACCGCTCTAAAAATGGTTATGCTGTAACGATTTTCGAATTAGAAGGAGAAGTCCCAAGTCAGTTACAGTTTTACGTGACGGATTCTTCTAAACATTTTCTTCGCGGTGCTGTTTACTTTAAAACAGCTACCAAAAATGATTCTTTAGCACCGGTTATTAATTACATGAAAGAAGATGTGTTACATATCATTGAAACACTATCCTTTGATTAAAGTAAACTGACTGCATGACTACTACGGAGTACCTGCAAACCAAAATAGAATTTTTAAAAGGCATAGGGCCTGCGCGTGCAGAGTTACTCCAAAAGGAATTGCAGATTTTCACTTTTGACGATTTACTCCAGTATTATCCTTTCCGTCACGAAGACCGCAGTAAGTTTTATAACATCTCCGAAATCCACGAAGAACTTCCTTACATACAAGTAAAAGGTGTCATAAAAAATCTTCAAGTGATAGGTGTGGGTGGAAAAAAACGATTAACCGCTACACTTCAGGACGACACAGGTGTTGTAGAGCTTGTTTGGTTTCAAGGAATCAAATGGGTGACGGAGTCTGTAAAGTCAGGTGTTACGTATGTGGTGTTTGGCAAGCCGAATGTGTTTGGTAGAAAACTTAACATAGCACATCCGGAGATAGAAGTCTATACTGAGTCGGCAGAGAATAAAGGTTTACACCCCGTTTATTCCATCACGGAGAAGTTAAAGAATAAACAAATGGATTCGCGTGCCATCGCACGCTTAACGGAAAAGCTGGTAGCACAATGTTACGAGCACATTCCGGAGAACTTACCTAAAAATTTATTAGAAGATTATAAACTCGTTTCTCGCGCAGAAGCGATTAAAAATATTCATTACCCTTCCTCTGTTCAAGAATTAGAAAAAGCCAAAGCACGACTCAAATTTGAAGAGTTGTTTTACCTTCAGTTAAAAATGCTTCGTCAGAAGGGATTAAGGAAAAGTCAGTTTCAAGGTTTTATTTTCAAAGAGATTCCAAGCTTCGTTGACTTTTATAACAACCATTTGCCATTCCCTTTAACCGAAGCACAGAAACGTGTACTACGTGAAATACGAAAAGACGTAAGTACGGGCAAGCAGATGAATCGCTTACTACAAGGTGATGTAGGTTCAGGCAAAACCATTGTAGGTTTTCTAACGATGTTGATGGCAATTGACAACGGACTACAAGCTTGTTTAATGGCACCCACTGAAATCCTTGCCGATCAGCATTATCAAGGACTTAAAGAGTTTGCAGAAAAAATCAATTTACCCATTGCCAAGCTTACCGGCTCTACCAAGAAAAAAGAACGTACCGAAATACATGAACGCTTACGAGACGGTTCACTTAAAATATTAATAGGCACACATGCTTTGCTAGAAGATGAAGTGCAATTCAACCATTTAGGTATTTGTATTATTGATGAGCAGCACCGTTTTGGTGTGGCACAGCGTGCACGCTTATGGAAGAAGAATAAAGATATTCCTCCTCATGTATTAGTGATGACAGCTACACCAATTCCACGAACGTTAGCCATGACGCTTTATGGCGACTTAGATGTATCCGTCATTGATGAATTGCCGGCCGGAAGAAAACCTATTTCTACCATTCACAAATACGATTCGCACCGATTGGAAGTATTTGGTTTTATCAAAAAACAAATTGATGCCGGTCGTCAAATCTACATCGTCTATCCGCTCATAGAAGAAAGTGAAAAGTTGGATCTAAAAGATTTGATGGATGGTTATGAAAGTATTGTACGCGCTTTTCCGGATGTACCTGTAAGTATGGTGCATGGGCGTATGAAGCCGGAGGATAAAGATTACGAGATGCAACGCTTTGTCAAAGCCGAAACTAAAATCATGGTAGCTACTACTGTGATTGAGGTAGGTGTAAACGTACCTAATGCATCCGTCATGGTCATTGAAAATGCAGAACGTTTTGGTTTGTCTCAATTACATCAGTTGCGTGGTCGTGTAGGTCGTGGTGCAGAACAGTCGTACTGCGTATTAATGACCGATTATAAAATCTCGAAGGATAGTAAAACACGTATCGAAACTATGGTGCGCACAAATAATGGTTTTGAAATTGCGGATGTAGATTTAAGATTGAGAGGACCCGGTGACTTAGCCGGCACACAACAAAGTGGTGTATTAGATTTAAAGCTAGCCGATTTAGCTCAAGATAGTACCACAGTTCAACTAAGCCGACAAGCAGCCATTGAAATATTAAAAGAAGACCCGGAATTACAATTACCCGCACATGCAGGAATTCGCCAATACATTATTCAAAAAAGAAAAACGAATATGGATTGGGGAAGGATTAGTTAAGCTCTTAATTTATACACATAAAATATTATACTGATATAAAGTATGTATATCAGTGACTTTTTCTAAAGGAACAAGCCCGGATTTAATCTCTACATATATTTGATAACCCCAACTTTTTAATAATTGAATTACTTCTTCGGCCGAGGAACCATGTTTTCTAAACCATTCATCCGTTATTTCAATATAAAGTTTTGGCTTTTCTCTCAATATAGTGGCTTGAGCTCCTTTTAATACAAAAGGTTCAAATCCTTCCACATCAATTTTTATAAAGCTTATGTTTTCTATTTTATTTTCTTCAACAAAACTATCTAACGTTTTAATCTGTACAGGAACAGAATTATTTTCTGCCTTCGCATGAATTTGTCCGCCGCCGGAATTATTATCAGTAAACACAATTGATGCTTCACCATTTTCACTTCCTAACGCCAACGGATGAATGGAAACAAACGATTGTAATGGCGGGTTTAATTGTAAGTTGTTTTGAAACCTTTTATATATGTAAGGATTGGGTTCAAATGCATGAATGGTGGTATTGATTTTTTTGTCACTTAGTTTCTTTGCCAATTGCAACGAAAAGGCACCAATGTTTGCCCCTACATCCATAACAGAACTTCCTTCGGTAATAAATTCTGTTGCTTTTTGCCAAGAGATGTCAGGTTTATCAGCAAACACATGCCACTGCATATAATCTGTTAATTGTAAAGTGAAGTTCACTCCATTTCTTTTTACAGTCATTTCCTGATTCGGCTTATATTCTGAAGGCAAAGGCATAAGTTTATACAAAACCGGAATGTACTTTTGTGCCTTTACAATAATTTCCTCCGCTTTGAAAAATAAAGTGAATTTATGAGCTAAAGATGTGAGTGCTTTCATTTGTTATTAAACACATTTAATATCCTAAAAATATAAAAATAAACTTAAACCAGTCAATAGCTAGTGAAAGCAGTGTTGAAAAAATAAAATAGTCTAAAACTCTACTGTTGTTGCATTGCCTATTTTTTGAAAGCGGTATTTGGTCAATAACTTATATTGACTCTACTCTTTTAACCGAATCCAATTTAGATAAAGTCAATCGAACAATACTTTTTCCTATTGCCTTTAAATCATGTGGCACTCCCCCGTCTAGACTAATAATATCTCCTTTTACCAATTCGTGAACAGTTCCCGCTACACCAAAATGAATAGAGCCTTCCACTATTTCAACTGTAATAGGAAAAGGAGTTTGATGCTCTTTCATCACTTGTCCTTCTAAAAAAGCAATTCGAATTTCTTTGGAGAAAGAAGTTTCCATTAATAAAGTAATGGCAGGTTTTGCTTCATTAAATTCACAGTTAGCAAGTATTGAATTTTTCAGCATACTATTGTTGTTGGTTTAAGAAGGCTAATTTACTTTGAAATACATGAGCAATAGAACGCGCACGTAGTTTGGTCTGCTCGGTTACTTCTCCTTGAAACAAATCGTCTAGTGTAGCTTCAAACAACAGTACCCAACGGTCAAAATGAGTAGCATCAACAGGCAATCCTACGTGTGCGTCAAAAGGTGCGCCTTTGTAAGATTGCGCACCAAAGATTAATGTATTCCAAAAACGATACATTTTAGGCAAGTGCGCTTGCCAATCTACTTGAGCTACATTGTTAAAGATATTAGATAATAAATCATCCTTATTGACACGGTCGTAAAAGGTGTCCACCATCAAAACAATATCTGCTTCGGATTGTATATCGTGTTTATCTGTGCTCATATCTCAATGTTTTAATTTGATGATGTTTTGTCTTATAAAGTTTTTCTAAATCATGACCTCGCTCAATGTATAACTCTACCGATTCCGGATTATTGTTATCCCAAAATAGTAAAAGATATTCATTAGTAGACTCTCCCACCCATCTACGTTCGCCGGTGTGATAGCTTTTTTTGTTGAATACAGTGTCATTAACAATAATACTGCTATCGGAAAGCTGAATCACGTTTGATTGATTCACAAACGTTCCACTTATTTCAAGTACATCTTCCTTGTCATTTTGATTACGACTATAAACATTCCAACCATGATCTTTGGTGGTGTTTAATTCCGGCAACGCAAAATGTTCCGCTTCCTCTAATCCTTGATCAGCACATTTGTGTTTATATAAAAGCACGGCTGTGTCGGCTTGATTTTTAATAAACAACACATACACTACACCTTTTTCATCTATTCCAACCCATTTACCGGTAGCGCTTTCATAGGATAGCTTACGCATAGTATAATCCGTTTCATACACATTCCCCTCCATTGAATAGCGGATACTATCCTCGTAAAAAGTATGTGTAGAATTTTGCTTTCCACCCATAAGATTAAAATCCCAATGATAATCGCCCGTTAGGTTTAATTTATCTTGCGGCTGTGGTGAACTCCATTCTTGCGCTTGTGTCAACGTAGTGTTTGTTGAACAAGCTGTTATTGTTAAAAATGCGAATAAATAAACGATCAATTTCATAAGTCTTCCCTCTTATGGACACATAAATATAAACTGATTGAATAGTTTTTATGATGACAATTGATTAAAAAATAAATGATATTGGTCACTTAGATAAATTATGGTATTTCATTTAATATGATATACGCACACAATTTATTGTTATGAGATATCATTATTACTTTCGACCCAAAAGAGTTTTTTGCCATCGGAAGTCTATCAGGGCTAAAATAAGAGTCGTCCAAATATCCTTCAATCATCAACAAATCAACCGGAAAATGCCAATAGTAATAATCAAATAACTTGTCCGATTTTTTATCATCAATTATAGGGTATAAATCTAACGCCTCTTCAATGGGCATACCCAAAAAAATCCCGTACTTAGAAGTAAAATTAGAATCGTTTTCTATTTTTAAAAACTTATCTGAGACAAGATTGCTTTTTGCTTTCAACTTTTGATCGTATGTCAATAAATCAAAAGAATTATTGGGGCTTGGATTATAAAACATCTCAATATACTTCCATATTGAGTCCGAAATAATTTCTTTGGTGTAAAGAAGTTGAGTAGGCAAATACCCATCCGTATATGTGGCTACATATAAATAATGATTGTTAGTTGGGTTTGAAAAAAAACAACCATCTGAAATATAGTATTGTTCACTTGTTTGAAACTGAAAACTTTTATGTTTTTTTATGGAGTTTTTTAAATTATTAAATTCATCCACCTCAATGAATAACGTATCTGATAAATCAATGTCTTCTATAATAGCCACGCTGTCTGAATCAATAGAATCAATTTGACTCAATGAAAAAGTTGTTAATGTATCATTGATGGTTTCCACTTTGTCTATTTGGTCTTGACAAGAATTTGTCAAAAGAGACAGCGCTAAAAACAAAATCGGTTGTTTAAAAAGATTCATACAATGAATATAATATAAATCTAGTCCATTTTAAACACAGAATAAAGATTGTAAATACACAACACCATAAACATTCCCGGAATAAACGGAGGTTTTATTTTCAAAGGTAATACATTTGCCGGAACCTCCGGATGGAGATGCACATAAATAGCCGTTGACATCATGACTATTACACTAAACGAAGTGAGTTGTAATAACGTTTTCCAAACAGTGGTCGATAAGGAAGCTGTATTGAGTATTACATACATCATCATAGCACCTACGGTTATCTCTCCAATAATTCCCAACCAATACGAAGAATTTCCCAAGCCACTATACATAACTTGTGCTGCATACCAAGACTTGAAAGGATCAATAAATTTTAAAATTCCAAAAAGGAACATCGACGCTCCGATAAATACAGAAATAGCTTTTACTTGTTTCATGAATTAAAAGTTAAAATTAAACGGCGAATTCATGACAAAATATATTCTCAAAAAGTTTCTTTTTATTTACATACCAAATACCAACTTTCTTAAGACAATTATTTTTGATAGATAAATATATAATACAAAAAAGATTAGTTCAGAGATAAGGGCTAACGAATAATAAAACCATTCTGATTCTACACCTACTGTTTTTTTGACAATCAATATCGGAATCATATGCCATAAATATATAGCCAATGAATTTAAACCTACCCATTGTATTCCTTTGCTTTCCGGCATGATACTATTTGTACATATTTTAATTACAAGTAAAAGAAGTAGTGAATTAAATCCCATGAAAACCAAAACAGAAAGAGCGTTGTTAGGGTAATAAAACAATGCTACTGTGAATATGAACAACAGTGTAGGAAATAAATAATCTTTCCAATTGGGGCTATCCCATTGTTTATCTCTAAAAATATTACCTAATATAAAAAAGAAATAAAATTGAGGCCTAAACACATCGATTAGTATTTTCATTATTAGGCTGCTAGATGACGCCTCTTGATATAAAGTTGGGTATTGTAATATTGTTTTTGTGATTAGCGTAAATAATAAAGCAATTATCAAAATAAACATATTGCTTATGTGCAGTTTATGCAACAGCCAAGTAATTACTATCCATCCAAGATAAGCCGGAATAAACCACAGATGAAAAAATGGATAAATGATAGTTTGTACGAATCCGGTTAAGGATAATTTATCCACAGAATGAGTATTGAAAAAATAATAAGTCGCCACAGCAATGAACCAAGGGATAATCACCCTATACTTATATTTTTGAAAAATACCTATAATAGAAAGTTTTTGAATGGATTCGATATTAAATAGAAATCCACTAATCCCTACAAATAAAGGCATGTGAAAGCTATAGATAATTGTTCTTCCTAAGGATTCATTCATTTGACCAAGTAACACATGCCCTAAGATTACAAGCAGAACTAGTACGCCTTTAAAAAAATCAATGCTGTTCAATTTTGTCATTCTCTAAATTTAATTAAAACTTGATTAACTTTTCTCCATTTTTAAAAATAGAAATGGGGCCATCTTCAGAAACAACTATACCCAAACATTTAAACTCTTTGGTAAAATTAGCAATTGAGTTATGCCTTGCACCTCCACTTATTCCTATAGCAGTTTGGCCAATAGGAAGTATAGAGCTTATGTGTGTAGGCATTAATTGTTGATTAAAAAATACAGCTCCATCCGGTGATACTAGGCTATCCAAGAGAGGAATATCATTCGATAAATTATTTTTATCCAAAAACACATCTTCTTCTAGCGTAATTTTAACCGCTTTAACCAATTTCTTTTCGTTCCTTTTGTTTATATCGTAAAAAATTAAACTGGTACCATGTTTCTTCTGACTTAAACTCATAATCCATTTAGAGAAAATTCGAAGTTATTCGTCATTTGCATCAGAGAAACTTTGCAGTGTTTTATAGATAAATTTTTTAAAAAAATTATTGTCCCTAATAAAAGGCTGGGTGCTCATGATTTGCAAAATGATCCTGTTTTGATCAGATCTCCCTTCTAGAAAATGAATTTTGCCATTACCTTGAATCGATAGAATAAGTGGTCTACTCTTGAATGTCTTTTCATCCCCAATAGGGTTGAAATATATTTTATTGATGCGATCACGTGTAACAAATAAATGAGTCACTTTATCGTTGGTTACGTTAAAAAATATATTTTGTCCATTACTTAAATCTAAAAAGTTTTTCAACTGCCCAAAATCGCCAAAGTTAAATGGCTCATGGAAACGTACACAACGAACCGAATTGGGTTTAACTTCGTCAACATTATCATGAAAAATAAAACCGCAACAGATTTCTTTATTCTCTACTTTTTTAGTACTCAATTCATGTGCAAAATCAAATATGGTATTAACCAAATCTAAATCATAACGAATATTGTCTTGTGATGAAGTAAACTCATCTGAATAATTTTCATCATGTGTATTAAATAGGTGATAAATATATTCTACAATAATGATTCTTCTGATATTATATAACCATATATCTCCTTTAGAAATATAATTTGGATTGTTTTCAGATTCGCTTGTGCCCGACAAATCGTTTTGCACACTATCATAAAAATAACTTAAGTATTGCATCAATACCTTAAAGAATATTTGGATGTGCCTGCTGTCTGTAGTAGCCGGAATATTGCTTACCGTGAATTCATAGAATTTATCTTGAAATAATTTTCTGGCAAAATAAAATTTAGTGTGTTCATTTTCGGATTCTAATAACCCGGAAAAGTATTCTGTAGTGGTTTCATTATGGGCATCTTTCTTTTGAAATTCCACTTTGATGTTTTCGTAATTAAACACCCCTTGAATGAACTTCGTGACTACATCTACAAACTTTTTTTCAATTCTTAATAATTCAATGGGCGCAAATTCAAATCCGTTTTCCAAAACGGATACTTTGGGATTAGTTCCTCTGCTTTTTCTTGAAGGAGATGATTTGTCCATTTTAATTAAGTTTTATATAATTTAACTATCGTCATGATGAAAACCAAGACTTGGGCATAGGTAGTGTTTGAAATCATAAGTGTATAATTCTACTATTTTCGATTATGAAATCAACTCGTTTGATTAAATTGGAAATCAGATTGATATTCTTTTTTTTAAATAACGATGAACAGAAGGAAATTTATTAATGCCATTGGGAAAACAAGTTTACTTGCTATAACGCCCGGATTATTACAATCTTGTTTTCACACAGAGTCTGAAAGCAAAAAGTTAAAGTTATCTCTGGCAGAATGGTCGTTACACGAATCATTATTCAATAAAAAAATATCTAATCTAGATTTTCCTAAAGTAGCTAGTGGATATGGTATTCATGCCGTAGAATACGTGAGTCAATTTTTTCAAGACAAAGCGAAAGACATTGCCTATCTCAAAGAATTAAAAAAGATTGCCGACAGCGAAGGGGTATACAATCATTTAATCATGGTGGATTTGGAGGGCTCTCTGGCTTCCAGTGATACTAAGGAAAGAACGGAGGCAGTGGAGAATCACTATAAATGGGTGGATGCGGCGAAGGAGTTAGATTGTAAAAGTATTCGTGTAAATCTGCATGGAGAGTGTACTGAAGAGGAATGGTTGAAGAATTCAATTGATGGGCTAGGTAAACTAGCAGAATACGGAGCTAAAAATAAAATCAATGTGATTGTAGAAAACCACGGACAGTGGTCGAGTAAAGGATACTTAGTGGCAGAGGTGATGAAACAAATCAACAGTCCTTATTGCGGCACACTTCCCGATTTTGGGAACTTCTGTGTTAAACGCCGCGATGGTGATTTATGGGTTAGTCCATGCATTGAAACGTATGATATGTATAAAGGTGTAGAAGAAATGTTGCCTTATGCTAAAGGCGTTAGTGCCAAAACTTTTGCTTTTGATGCTGAAGGCAACGAGAGCACGATTGATTTTGCTAAAATGTTTTCGCTCATGAAAGCCTCCGGATTTGAAGGCTATGTAGGAGTTGAATATGAAGGTGGCAGTGTTTCGGAAGACGAAGGAATTCGTAAGACAAAAGCGTTGATTGAAAAGTATGGGTATTAATACTATATGATCTAGTCTACTATTTTTCAGTTTCGTTTATTTGCGTATTTTTAACCTTTATTATATCAAACGATTGAATGTCCTCTATTCAACATATTAAAATTTCAGTAGATGCAGTAGTATTTGGATACAGTTCCAGTGATGGATTATCATTACTGTTAATCAAACGAAATATTGAACCCTTCAAAAACTCGTGGGCATTACCTGGTGGATTAGTTAAAGATGATGAATCTCTAGAGCAAGCAATAGAGCGTGAGTTATTAGAAGAAACAGGAATTCATATCAACTATCTCGAACAATTATATACTTTTGGGAATCCTAATAGAGATCCTAGGAATCGAGTTATTTCTGTTGCTTATTATGGCTTGGTTAGACCGGATGTTTTTAGATTGAAAGCAAGTACGGATGCTAATGATGCGCGCTGGTTTAATATTAAAACACTTCCCAAAGTAGCCTTCGACCATTCTATTATTATCCATAAAGCCATTGAACGTTTACAATCAAAAATTTTATACGAACCAATAGGATTTGAATTGTTGGAAAAGAAATTCCCTTTTTCTGAATTAGAAAAGCTTTACATGACGGTGTTAGATCGACCAATCGACCGACGAAATTTTAAAAAGAAAATTATGTATTTCGGCTTTTTAGAAGAAACTAATGAAAAGCAAAAATTAGACGGAGCAGGTAGACCCGGCAATCTTTTTCAGTTTATACCAGAAAAATATCTCCGCTCAAAAGCAGAAGGGATACATTTTGAAATATAATTAATTCATTAATTATCAATTTATTATAACTTATACCTTACAATTTATGTATTTTTTACGCAAATATAGTTGCTAATTAAAATTCAGTTTCTATATTTGCGTATATAAAACGCAATTATCATGAATTACGCTGTCATAATCGCTCGATTTCAAAGCCCCTACCTACATCAAGGTCACATACATTTGATAGAAGAAATCAAAAAAGAATTCGCAAAGGTGATAATCGTACTGGGCGTATCTCCGCTACCTATTAGTCGTAAAAATCCATTTGATTATACGACACGAGAAAAGATGATAAAGTCTATGTATCCTGACATGGTCGTATTACCTCTATCCGATCATCCAAGTGATACCAAGTGGTCTGCTAACTTAGATCAATTATTAAAATCAACTTTCCCTAATAGTCAATTTACATTATTTGGAAGTCGTGACAGTTTCATTCAGTTATACAATGGGAAGTTAACTACTAAAGAACTACCGGCACATGGAGATTATAACTCTACTGAAATTCGAAAGCAATACGCAGAACGAGCAATAGAATCAGAAGATTTCAGAGCAGGGATATTATATGCCGTACATAGTATGTACAAGAAAGTATATCCAACTGTAGATGTTGCTGTATTTCGAAACAATCGTACAGAAATTTTATTAGGTATGAAGGCCATCAATAAAAAATGGCGCTTCATAGGAGGTTTTGTGGATCCAGAAGATAATAACTACGAAGAAGCCGCTAAAAGAGAATTAATGGAAGAAGCCGGCAATATTGAAGTAGGTCCTATGCAATATGAAATGTCATTAAGAATTGAGGACTGGCGCTATGGTAATGAATCAGACAAAATTATTTCTACTGTATATAGTTGTGATTTCCTATTTGGTGCTCCATCAGGCCAAGATGATATTATGCAAGTAAAATGGTTTCACGTTTCAGAATTAGAGTCTCTATTAAATCAAAATGAAACAAGTCCGGAACATCAGAAAATATTCCAACACGTAATAAAAAAATACACAATAAAGTAAGTTTCACCCTAAACTAATTTATTACTATGAAAAATATTATACTCCTAGCAGATGCTTATAAATACAGTCATCACAAATTATACTACCCTGGAACTACTCATATATACAGTTATCTGGAAAGCCGAGGAGGTAAATTTGACAACACTGTCTTCTTTGGTTTACAATATTTCTTAAAAGAATATTTAAGTGGTCAATCATTTACACAAAAAGATTTAGATGAAGCTGCTGAATTTTTACCGAAAGTTTTTAACCGAAACGATGTGTTTGATAAAGAAAAGTTTCAATATATACTTGATCGATATAATGGGTTTCTACCTGTACGAATAAAAGCTGTTCCAGAAGGCACAGTAGTTCCGGTAAACAATGTGCTCATGACGATTGAAAATACAGATCCGAAATGTTTTTGGCTTACGAATTTTCTTGAAACATTACTCATGCAGGTTTGGTATCCATGTACGGTTGCTACACTAAGTAGAGAAATTAAAAAAACGATAAGTGACTACTTTGATCAAACTGCTACTGAAGAGGCTTATGCTGGATTAGAGTTTATATTAAATGATTTTGGATTACGAGGAGTTAGTAGCGTAGAGAGTGCCGCTTTAGGAGGCAGTGCTCATCTTATAAATTTCTTAGGTAGTGATAATTTAGTTGGTAGCCAATTAATACAAAAATATTATAACACCAAAGACGTGTATAGTAAAAGTATACCCGCTACGGAACACAGTATTTGTACACTCTTAGGTCCAAAAGGAGAAAGTGAGATTTATCGACATTTATTAAATACTTTCCCAAATGGAATCATAGCCTGTGTGAGTGACAGCTATAATATCTTTCATGCATGTGAAAAATACTGGGGAGATTTATTCAAAGATCAAATCATGGAACGAGATGGAGTACTTGTTATTCGACCGGATAGTGGAGATCCGACTAAAACATTACTAACCTTATTTGACATATTATTTCAGCAGTTTGGCTATACCATTAATAATAAAGGTTATAAAGTACTTCCTCCTCAAATTAGAGTTATTCAGGGAGACGGAGTAAATTATGAAAGCATCTGTGATATATATGCACAGTTATCTGCTAATACTATTAGTGCCGAAAATTTAGTACTTGGAATGGGTGGTGCGCTTTTACAAAAAGTAGACAGAGACACTCAAAAGTTTGCCATAAAATGTAGCCATGCAATAGTTAACGGGGAAGAAGTAAATGTTCAAAAAAGTCCAGTAGAAATGGATGGCAATGGTCAACTACACGAAAGTTTCAAAAAGAGTAAAAGTGGACGATTGAAACTGATTCAAACAGAAAGCGGATTAAAAACTATCCAAGAAAATGACCCCAATCCGGCAGAAAATCATTTAGTCACCGTATTTGAAAACGGAGTACTTGTTCGTGATTGGCAATTTGAAGAAATTAGAGAACGTGCTCAGGTTCAACATAACTTAGAACAAGTATGATACTTAAAGCTATTGAAAAAGCATTTCACAATGCTCAAACAAAAAATTGGGAGAGAACCTATTGGGCATTTGATTTACATGAAACAATACTACTTCCCGATTGGAAAGCCGGTAGTATTCCTACCGAATTCTATCCTATGGCAAAAGAGACCATGCAATTAATCAGTAAAAGGGAAGATATTGTCAGAATCATGTATACTTGCTCTCATCCTATTGAAATAAATCAATATTTAGAGTTTTTCATAAAAGAAAACATTCAATTCAATTATGTAAATGAGAATCCGGAAGTAGTCAATATTAAGTATGGCTGTTACGACAAAAAGCCATACTTCAATGTGTTGTTTGAAGACAAAGCCGGATTTGACCCACAAACAGATTGGGAAATAGTATATCATTATTTATTACAAAATAGCAAGTAATCATTAGAAGAACACGTCATAAATAAAAATGAATATGTAAATTGGATGAATAAATAAATCACCATGCATCTTCTTTTTCCGGGACGTCATCACATCTTAACAGAATTTCAGTATAAGTACTTGTTTAGAATAATAAATGCCACCTCTGATATTAAAGATATTGAGGGGGAAAATTTACCTAAAGAGTCAACTATTGATTCTGTTATTTTTGCAGTTACTTCTTCCAATCACAGTGGCACCAAGCGCAATCCCATTCCTTTTTATTTGCGCTCCATGATGATACAAGATTTTGCATCTGAGCTGAGTGTAACAAGCTATGTTTTTGGAATTGATGATGTAGGTCATCTCGATGACTTTGCTGGTTATACTCTCAAAACCATAGCTCATCAAACAGACCACACATTGGATTTAAATCCGGAAAATACTTGGGTAATTTGTTCTACTCCCGTACTTGATATGTATCGAAAAAAGGGATTTAGAATATTACCCGCTGAACTAATTGATGATTTATTTAAATCATATTCACATCATCAACCTTGGCATTACATTGAATTGATAGCGAACACTGAAAATTGGTCATCCAATGAACTGATTATAGAAGAAATTCACCGCTCTTCCTTTAAAATATTTCAAACGTACCAACTAGGGCGTAAAGTTCGAATGATTTTATCAGACCCTATTATTGGAGATGATGGCGATATTACAGAGACACGCAATTACAATACCTATGTTCGTCAGATGGATGATATTGCGCTATTAAAATATACCGAAACAGCACCTTTTATTAAATCCGGAAACATAGGCGACATAGGTTGTGCAGTAGGCTCATGGATTAAATTAGCTTGTGATGACCCACGATTTATTGAATCTGATTTTTACGGAATTGAAGTGGCTCGTCAATTATTTGATATTTGTTTACAACGTAAACATAATGGGGAATTTAAAAACCCATCTGTATTTTTTGCTATGAAAAACGCGGTGTCAAATTTAGTATTTGCAGAAAGTAGCATGAATACTATTCATACTTCATCACTAACCCACGAAATCGAATCTTATGGTAGTCGTGAAGACTTGCTTGAATTCATTCATAATCGACATCGAGAACTTCAACCTGGCGGCGTATGGATTAACCGTGATGTAATAGGTCCGGAAAATGGCGACACCATTATATTTATGAAATTAAATGAAAATGATGGATTATATGATATTGAATATCGAAATATAGATAATGTTCATGAGCTAAAAATATATCTGGAATCTTTATCTACCTACGCTAAATTTATTCGATTCGCTAATGATTTTCGCAAAGAAGAAGGATATCGAATTCAATACATTATTCATTCCCAACAAACAGGGAATATTATTGAATTAAAATATAGAGATGCGGCTGATTTTATTTTAACCAAAGATTACACAGATAACTGGAAGAGTGAAATGCATGAAACCTTCTGTTTTTGGAGTTATAGTGATTGGGTGAACACTCTTGAAAACTCCGGCTTTAGAGTTCGTATGGAATCGAAGGTTTATCAAAATCCTTGGATTCTTGAAAACAGATGGATTGGCAAAGTGGAATTGTTTGAAGATCTAAGCTGTACAAAAAAAGTAGAATTACCTCCAACTAATATGCTCTTAGTTGCAGAGAAAATACAGTAACAAAATGTTACGACGAAAGCACTAATTGAGAAGTCTAGGTATTAAAATTTAATTAACTATAATTTTTCTCATTACTTCATTGTTCATCGTTTTAATTCTTAACCAGTATACTCCTTTCAGCATAGTACTCACATCAAGTACACAAGAATTGGAATTCACCTCTTTTGTTACTACTAATTGCCCTGTAGCAGTATGTACCGTCACTTGACTGATTTCTTCGGATGGAGAATACACTTTTACTACATCCATAGTAGGATTAGGACTAACGGTAATTAAATCAGAAGTTGAAAGTGACGAAACTGTTTTTGAGTATTCTTTATTACCGGATGCATTTATCATCCCTACTCTGTAGTATTGATATTTTTCATTCACAGTTAATTGATAGTCAAGAATGCCTTTGGTCTTGATAGCCGATAAACTATCCACTACATAGAATTTTTTCAAATCATCACTTCCTTCAATAAAATAAGATTCTTCGCCCCCATCTTGATTCACCGACCATGATAATTCTTGATGAATTAACTGTACATTCAACCACTCAAGCGGCAACGTAGCAGGGTCGTTAATCATACCATTTAGACCAGCGGGAGCACCACCTACACCTCCACCGTAATAACATCTACTAGGAGTATTACAACAAGAGTTAGACATATCAGGTACTACCTGTGTCCAATCGCCCAAAATATATACATAGACCGAAGTATTCGTTGGATAGTTTGATCGTGGAGTATATTTAATACAGAACGTATATGCCCAACAGTAGGTTTGTGAAGTGTTCAAATCTCCCTTACCAGGCCTGTTGGTATTCTGAAAATCATATGTAATGGTATTCGCCACTTGCGATGCCGTCCACTGACCGGGAGAATAGAATCCGTTAATAGTTGTTTCTGATGGGTGAGGATTTAACAAATCAGAACCGGTAACAAATTTAAATTGTCTAGGCGCTTCTGTTCCTGTACGATTTTCCAAATAAAAAGTCATGCATAACTCTCCTTCTGCATTCAGTGGAGAGAATGTCATAGGTATATACATTTGATTGTTGTTCCATGTGACATTTAGAGCCTTTTTAGTAAGTGGAGAAGGGCAAGTAATATCAAATTTTAAACTTCCTTGAATAGGAATAACTGGTGGTGGCACTATGTGTCCAATTTTTATATCAAACACTGCATTGTCTGATTCAACAAAAAAATACACCCTAGTGTTAGTAGACCTTGGGGTGATTTTTAGATAAAATGTATTGGAGTAAGAATAATAATAGTAAGTATTATAAGTCACAATATTATAACTACAATCATAAATTGAAAATAGACTCATTGATCCTGCATACATTTTTAAATCAACTTGTATCTCGCTCGTATTAGCAGGGTAATCATATGCTATGACAATATCTTTTTTAGTATAATTTGAATTCAAACTATAGTATGCATATGTATCTATATTATTGACCTTTGTACTCATGTCAATATTAGTAAGACCGGCACCACATTGATAAATATAAGGATCTTGACATGTTTCTCCTGTTTGGCCAAAAACAAATATATGAGCCAATAGAAATAAGAAAAGTATAAAATATCTCATAAAAATAATTCGTTATACAGGTTTTATACAAGTAGGTTTAAAAAGGTAAACGCCATGATAAGCCGAACTAATTCATTATTTTGATTTTAATGGTCTACTAATAAGACTTATAAAGATGGAATTCGTTCCCCGCTTACCAAATAAAAAATATATAAATACGAGTTATACGCAAAAATGAGGCTTTTTCTAATATGACTTTACTGTCCTTAATTTATCACTATTAAAAATAGAGGCTGGCGAAATTACCGTTTCATCCATCGGAATATTGGATCCATAACGTTCTTTTAATTTTGCTTTAACAGCTGGATTGGATAAATCAAAATCTCTTAAGTGTTCTAATTTGCCTACTTCTACTCCGGTGGCACGTTGATAGAGTTTCCATACTAACTCGGAACAATAAATTTTATCGTCACTCCACTCAAAAGTCAAATCATAGTTTTTGCCATTCATCTTTTCTCCCTCTTTTTTCATTTTTAATAAGACTTGTGATGTAAGTACTTCATCAGCATTTTTTAATCGTTTAATGACATAATGATGATTTTCTCCTCTTGCAATCCACTTTTCCAAAGGTGTAGACTTTACAGGCTGTACAGCTTCAAATACAAAATACTTATCGCCTTCTTTAAAAATCAAACCGCAATGAGAATAAGTAGAATGGGTCGCCAGTTGAATCGCTTTACTTTGAGCCGAAAGCGATGTTTGAAAAATAATATCGCCATTTTGAATTTCATTTTCTTCAGTCAATTCTTTCACTTCTTCTTTTACAGAAGGAGTATTAAAATGTTTATTGACAAAATAAGCGCCAACTAAAACACTCGAGATTAAGACGAAGTAAATTATCTTTTTCATTAAAATTTTTTACTTTAAACTACAATTAATAATTTCTGTAGTATCATCAGAAGTGCCGTAATTTGAACACTCTATTTCAGCATCCTCTTTACTCATATTACTAATAGTACCTGAAGTAGTAGTGGTTGTCGTTTTCGTAACAAGATTCTGATACTGACACACACATTCGTATGTTGATTCCGCATTTTCTTTAGTCGTCGTACAAGCACATGCAACTACAATAAATAATCCTGCTATGTATTTCATATTAACTTGTTTGTTTTTATTTACCTCCAACGCTTTCCATCCCTGCCATATCTACTTTCTCTTCTATCTCTCCTGTCCAAGGATTGATTATATATTGCTTTAGGTGATTGGTATAGGAATCTTATGTCACTTCAGTATCGGTAATTTGTTCTAGTATTAATTTCAGTGATCCAAAACCATTGTTATCCGGAACGAAATCAAATCGAACATTGAATTCCTTACTATGTATATCAAATCCTTTTTCTTTTGCTACGCGTTTCCACTCCAACACGTTTTTATGAAACACTCCTTTGTTTGATACATCTAAACCTTTAGTGAAATAAAAATCACGATTACCATAATTAGGCAACTGCACTTTCCCCACAAACTCGCCTGTCTTAGATATTCTAAATTGTATAACGTTAAAACGATTGCTATCAATCACTATGTCATAACTTAAATCTACATACTCAACAATATCATTCGCGTGATTCAATAGTGAATATCCACGAGGCTGCTCCGGATACATGCTTTTAGTAAGATAGTAACCTGACCTGTCTAGGTTGAATCGAATGTATTTGGTCACAAAATCTTGTCCGTATACTTTCACCATTTTATCATTCGCTAGCATTTTTAACGAATCCACTATTTTTTTACTTCCTTCGAACTTGATAGGTGATCCATTGCGCGTGTATTTATCATAATCAACCTGTTCTACGACTTGTCCCATTTTATCATAAAAGGCCCATTTGCCTATTTTGTATTTAGGACTATGTGAAATAGTGGAATGATCCATTTCCTTGATATAATAATAGGTTCCGGATTCAATTGGTTTATTGCTCCAATCAAATTTCTTATAACTATAATACAGTGATGCTTCCGAATACTTTTGTTGTATGATATAGGTTTTAGCCATATAATAAAAATCGTAATCCTCATGATTAGGCCCGTTGAAGTAGGCATAACACGAATCTTCCGTACCTCCGCCTATATGAAAGAAAGGAGTGTAAAACATAGAGCCCACTTTGTATCCAATTTGAAAAACTTTTTCTTCGTTCAAGAAATATGTTTTCTCTTTTATCTTCCCATCAAATTTATCTACATACACACTGTCATATTTAGGAATGGGAGGCAATTTAAAATGCTGAGAAAAGGCTGTGTTTGAAATCAGCGTTAGAATAAATATGTATAGGATGCTTTGGTATTGGGGTTTCATGAGTTGGGCAGTGGCAAGTAAGTATATGTTGCAGATTATAAATCCGCTTTATCTGGCATCGACGTTACAAATGTCGATGAGCGAAGAGATCGAAAGCATTATTTCAGACCATCTTGTATGATTTTCATTACTTTTTTATAGTCATTCAAATACTCTAAATAGTCATATTTAAATGATGTGCCTTCTGAATCAATCTTGTATTCTCCAAGATAAACAGCGATTTGTCCTGTATCATAATGTCGATGAAATTCATTTCTATTTAAATATATTTTTACGATTTTATTATAATAGATGCTTGTTTGTCTTTTCCCTAACAATCTATATTGAACTATTATTATTCGTTGATTAGTTAAATAATAATTTGATTTGCCTCTTAGATAGATATAATATAAAATTGAGAATGCGAAAAACAGGAATATACTAAATACAACTAAATGTGCTCTGTATTCTAAAACCGAATAAAATCCTCCGTAAAAAAAGGTGCAACTTAAACCTAGAAAAAATAAGGAAGCCGGAAAAATACTTAATGAATCTACAACTCTTTGTGCTTTTAAAAATGGACGAGTATTCAATAATAGATTTTCGTCTTCAGAAAACACAATATAATCCTCTTCCAACGCCCTATCTTTGATACGCTCATTGATACTTACATATGTAGACTCGTTTTTATTCATATAATTTTTTTCTCTAATTAATCTTCATTCATATCATCCAACAAACTTGAATCTGATTTCTTCTTACGCATAGAACGAACAATGGAAACAATAGCGATGATTATGATGGTCAATAAAATTAGTAAAATCATATAGCTTCAATATTTTAATGAATCTAACAAAAAACCCCGACACTCTTATGTCAGGGTTTTATAATTTTTAGAATGGCAAATCGTCTGTTCCTTCCGGTAATGCAGTTTCACCAAAGTCAGGATAATCCGGCGGAGGAATATCAGAACCGCCCTTAGGAGCTGTTCCTCCAGCTACTTCTACTTTCCATGCTTTCACATCGGTGTACCAACGACCGTTGTACTCACGACTCTCTATATCAAAATCAATCTTTAATTTCTGACCAATTTGAATAGGCAACTCCGCTTTGTCACCCCACAAAGAGATACATACTTTCTTAGGATATTGACCTTCGGTCTCTACTATAATCTCTTGTTTTTTCCACGTACCATTTTTACCCGCTCCGGATTGCAATGGTAATTTTTGAACTAATGTTGCGCTTAGTTGCATGACTTTATTCTGTTATTTCAGTTGTTGTTTCTTCCGCTGTTGGAGTAGGTGTTACTACTAACTCTTCTTTTTTCTCTTCCGGAAAAAAACGTTTTTGGAAAATCAATATCAATACCACGCCCACAAAGATGGAGGCGTCAGCAAAGTTGAAGATGGGCCACAATGGATAGATAGACCCTCCAATACGAGGTACCCATTCAGGTATTTCACAGTAACAGATATCAATATAAAACATATCAATCACACGACCATGAAACCATGGTGTGCTTGCATCCACTGTAGTCAAATCAAACCACACTCCATAGAAGATACTATCTACTAAATTACCAATGGCACCACCTAATATCATCGCCACACACCATAAGAAACCTGCCGGAGCATTTTTAACAGAGCTGTTATAAATATAGTAGGCGATAGCAAGTGAGGCGATGATACGGAAAGAAGTCAACATCAATTTCCCATACTCACCAAACAATTCTATCCCAAATGCCATTCCGGGGTTTGTTACGTATTGGATTTTAAACCAATCACCAAATACAGGGATTGAGTTATCATAATACTCAGATGGGAATGTGTTAAACACCCACACCTTTATTAACTGGTCTAGCAATACGACTAATACCGTTAATACAAAAAATCGATAATGTTGCATTTTGAACTCCATGGATTATTTTTCGATTTTCATTATGATTACCTGTTCATCCATCTCCACTTCTTTACCATCCACTAAAGTATCCACTAAATCTAACGTTAACGCTTGTGTTTCAGTACAGATGTACTCTTTATTGGCCGATAAAGCAGAATTAATCAAATCATCTACCTTTTGTATCGTAATTTTAATTTTATCCTGCACTTCTAAGCCCATGTCTTTACGAAGGTTTTGAACCCGATTGACTACATCACGTGCAATACCTTCTTTCTTCAATTCATCTGTGATGGTAATATCTAGCGCTACCGTTACTCCTCCCTCAGAAGCTACTGCCCATCCCGGTATGTCTTGTGAACGAATTTCAACATCTTCTAAAGTCAAGGTAAGAGATGTGCCATCCGCTAAAGTAATTGGGAAAGCATTATTCTTTTCAATAAGAGCAATATCAGCAGCGGACATTATGGTCACCGCATTACCAATATCTTTCAGTTTAGCACCATATTCTTTACCTAATTTTTTGAAGTTCGGTTTGATAGTTTTCACCACCACACCTGACGTGTCTTCCATATATTCGATGGATTTAACGTTCACTTCCGTTTTGATTAAGTCTTCTACTGCTTGTATCTGTGTTTTCGTTTTTGCCTGAAGAATCGGAATTAAAATACGTGATAATGGTTGACGTACTTTAATCATTTGTCCTTTTCTAATGGAGTGAACTAAAGAAGAAATCAATTGTGCTAAATGCATACGTTCTTCTAAATCCGTATCACATAAACTTTCTTCTACTTGAGGGAAAGTAGTTAAGTGTATGGATATTTCATCATGCTTCTTACTTACCTTGTTTAAATCTTGGAATAATCGCTCCATGTAGAATGGCGCAATAGGTGCACCTAAACGTGCGATGGTTTCCAAACAAGTGTATAAAGTTTGATAAGCAGCTTTTTTATCTTCGTTGTATTCGCCTTTCCAGAAGCGTTTTCTATTTAGACGAACATACCAGTTACTTAAATCGTCTACCACAAAATCCTGAATCGCTCTGCCGGCTCTGGTAGGTTCGTATTCATCGAAGGCTACACTAACTTCTTTTACGATGGATTGTAAACGAGATAAAATCCAGCGATCACTTTCGGTGCGCTGGGCTAGCGGAACGCTGGGCTCACTGAATGAGAAGTTGTCCAGGTTAGCATATAATGCAAAGAAGTTATAAGTGTTATGTAATGTACCGAAAAAGCGGCGTTGAACTTCAGTAACACCGTCTAAGTTAAATTTCAAGTTATCCCACGGTGGTGCATTTACAATCATGTACCAACGATTTGCATCGGGACCATAAGTGTCAATAGCGTCAAACGGGTTAATCACATTGCCTAAACGCTTAGACATTTTGTTACCGTTTTTATCTAGTACCAATCCGTTAGCGATAACGTTTTTGAAAGCTACTTTATCATATAACAATACAGAGATGGCATGCAGGGTAAAGAACCAACCTCTCGTTTGATCCACTCCTTCTGCGATGAAATCTGCCGGATAGTTATTATCGAACACCTCTTTGTTTTCAAACGGCCAGTGCCATTGAGCGTAAGGCATAGCGCCCGAATCAAACCATACGTCAATCAAATCCATTTCACGTTTCATCGGTTTGCCTGAGTCGCTTACTAATAGGATATTATCTACATATGGGCGGTGTAAGTCAGAAATATTATCCGATGTAGCAATTCCTGCTTTTTTCGCTTTTTCAATTTCTTCTTTTAATTCTTCCACAGAACCAATACATTTTTCTTCCGTTCCGTCTTCTGTTCTCCAGATTGGAAGCGGAGTTCCCCAATAACGGGAACGAGAAAGATTCCAATCAACTAAGTTTTCTAACCAGTTACCAAAACGACCGGTACCTGTAGATTCAGGTTTCCAGTTAATAGTTTTATTTAATTCTACTAAACGTTCTTTCTTAGCTGTAGTACGGATAAACCAAGAATCTAATGGATAGTACAATACAGGTTTATCAGTTCTCCAGCAGTGCGGATAACTGTGCTCGTATTTCTCTACCTTAAATGCTTTGTTGGATTCTTTTAATTTAATCGCGATACGTTCATCCACGCTTAGATATTTATCACGACCTTGTTTAGCACGTTCTACTTCTTTCTCCGCATCTGTTAAGTAGGCTTCTTTCACATACTCACGAGCAAAGTCAGTTACTTCTGCAACAAATTTACCTTGACGATCTACTAAAGGAAGTTCGTTCCCTCTTTCATCCGTGATAACTATAGCAGGTATCCCTGCTTGTTTAGCGACGCGCGCATCGTCCGCACCAAAGGTAGGTGCAATGTGAACGATACCTGTACCATCTTCTGTACTTACAAAATCACCCGGTATTACACGGAAAGCCAGAGCTGCCGGTGTTACGTAAGGCATTAATTGTTCGTAGGTGATACCTGTTAATTCTCTTCCTTTACATTCTTTAATAATGGAGAAAGGGATTAATTTATCTCCAGCTTTGAAATCACTTAAAGCAATCTCTTTCGCTTTATCGGAGAAGTATTTATCTAATAAATCTTTTGCTAGAATAACCGCTACCGGTAAGTGCGTATATGGATTGTACGTTTGAACTAATACATAAGTAATGTTTTCACCTACCGCTAAAGCAGAGTTAGAAGGAAGTGTCCAAGGTGTAGTCGTCCAAGCTAAGAAGTAGGTTTGATCTGCTAAGGCAGCATCCACACCAAACAATTGTTGGATTTTAGATTGACCTTCTTTGCTTACTTTAAACTGTGCTACTGCGGATGTATCTTTTACATCTTTGTAGCAACCCGGTTGGTTTAACTCGTGCGAGCTAAGACCTGTACCGGCAGCCGGTGAGTAAGGCTGGATGGTGTATCCTTTGTATAAATAATCTTTTTTGTAAAGTTCTTTTAACAAATACCAAATAGACTCGATGTAGTTGTTATCAAAGGTGATGTATGGGTTATTTAAATCTACCCAGTAACCCATCTTCTCTGTTACATCGTCCCACTGAGACTTGTATTTCATTACTGCTTCACGACACTTTTGATTGTATTCTTCCACAGTAATCTTCTTACCAATATCTTCTTTGGTAATACCTAATTCTTTTTCTACTTGTAACTCTACAGGTAATCCGTGTGTATCCCAACCACCTTTACGCTTTACTTGGAAACCTTGCATTGTTTTGTAACGGCAGAAAATATCTTTCACCGTACGTGCCATTACGTGGTGGATACCGGGAGTACCATTCGCTGAAGGCGGTCCTTCATAGAAAGTAAACGACGGTTGGCCATCGCGTGTGCTTACCGATTTCTCAAATACGTTTTCCTTTTTCCAGAATTCTAATACGTCTTTCCCAACCTGTGCTAAATCCAGGTTCTTGTATTCACTATACTTCACGGTCGTCCTCTTTTGAGTAACTAGTTCTAATCTCTAACTTTTGTATGTCGATTTCCACATCTTCATCTTCTGTGTGGAACTTCTCATGTCTATCCTTTATGATAGGATACAAATTCAATTTGTCTCCTTTGCTAAAGGTTAATAGCATCGAAGGCAGTAATACCAAGTTGGTAAAGATGGCGAAGAATAATGTTACGGAGGTTAACACACCTAATGCTACGGTACCGCCAAAGTCGGAGAAAGCAAAGATGACAAAACCACAGAACAACACGATGGAAGTATAAATCATACTTACCCCTTCTTCTTCCAATGAACGAACCACGGAAATTAATACTTGATTGTGATTCAACTTAAGTTCTTGTTTGAACTTACTTAAATAGTGGATCGTGCTATCAATAGAAATACCAAAAGCAATACCGAAAATCAATGCTGTACTAGGTTTCAAAGGAATGTCAAACAATCCCATAATACCTGCGGTCATCAAAATTGGAATCACGTTAGGTATTAAAGAAAGGATGATCATTTTGAAATCAAAGAACACAAACATCATCATCAAGGAGATTAAGACTAAAGCCCAGAACAATGATTCGGACAAGTCGTCAATTAAGTATTGATTTCCTTTTAAGAATAATAATGTAGTTCCGGTGATGTGTACTTTCACATCTGTTCCTTCAAATATTTCTTGTGCACGCGGATAGATATTATTGTTAACTAATACCGCCATTTTTTCCGTTCCTATATCCGCCACTTTACAAGTGAAGCGAATAATTTGACCGGTAGAATCCATGAACGTGCGTAATAGTTTTTGTTCAGAATTTTCGCCGCCTTTCATGTATTCCTGCATTCGACGTAAGTCGTCTTGTGTAGGCACATCATAGAAATCTGAAAGTCCACCATAATAAGCTTGTCGAGCACCTTTCAATATGTTCATCACCGACAATGGAGGAGATACGTTATTCAATGAAGTCAGATATTCTTCTAACTCGTTTAACTTCTTACGATAATCCGGTCTGCGAATACCTTGTTTTTTACCTAAGTCAACTACAATCTCTAATGGCATAACACCTTTGAACTGTTGTTCGAAAAACGCTAAATCTTCTTTTACGTTAGAACTCTTCGGTAGGTCATCCACCATGTAAGACAAGACTTGAATCTGTGTCATTCCTATGATAGAAACTGCTAGTAATACTGCCGTAACAACATACACTACTGAACGGTAGCGAAGTACAATGTACTGTATCATGTTGTTGACACGACGTAAGAAGCGTAAATCCAAGTGGCGTAATTGCTTGTCGCTTGGTGCAGGCAAGTAACACAACATGGTAGGAATTACGATAATACTAATGATAAATGTTGCGAAGGAGATTAAACCTGCTACCAACCCGAATTCTTTAATGATAATAATGTTGGTGAAGTACAACACGATAAAACCTACAGCAGTATTCGTATTGGTCATGAAGGTTAAGAACCCTATCTTCTGCACCATACGGCTGATGGCTTTCACTTTGTTACCATGTCTTCTGAATTCCTGGTGGTATTTATTGTACATATAAATACAGTTCGGAATACCAATAACAACAATCAGGGATGGAAGCATACCTGTTAACAATGTGATTTTGTAACCAAGTAATACTACAGTTCCCATGGTCCAGATGACAGTAACCATAATCACCAAGAAGGTGAAGAATACCGCAAAGAAACTACGGAAGAAGAAGAAAATAATTACGGCAGTGATAAGACAAGATAGAATCAAGAATAATTTAAATTCTGATTGCACTTCTTTTACCATGATGGAACGAACATAAGGAAGACCGGCATAATGCATTTTAACATTGGTGGCCGACTCAAACCCTTTGCAATAATCTATTATATTTTTTACTACCTGTTGGCGATTGTTCGAGTTCAATTTTTTGGCTTCAATAGAAACCGCTATTAGCGCTGCATTGGTGTTACGATTGACTAATAGACCTTCGTAGAATTTTTGATCAAACGCAATAGCCAACATCGAATCCAATTCTGCTTGAGTACTTGGGCGCTTGTTAAACACGGATTGAATTACTAATCTATTCTCAATCGTGTCTTTAGCGAGCATCTTCATTGTTGGCAATGCAATCGCTTCATTTACGCCGTCTACCGATTGAATATTTTGAGCTAAATCATAAAACTTATTGAAGTGATCAAGTTTAAAAATGCTTTTATCTTGTACACCAACGACCATGATATTTCCATCTTCTCCGAACATTTTATGGAATTCTTTGAAGTATACCATATCCGAATCATCTTCCGGAACAACCTTGGTGAAATCGTACGTAATTTCAATACGAGTAGCATTATAAGCCATATACCCGGTTACTGCACCGGTAATGATTAATAAGGCTAATCGGAATTTAATAATAAAACTGGCAAGTTTAACCCACATATCAATTCTAATAAGAGGGTGCAAATTTACACAAAAATGTGGATATCCCTAAGTGTTTTACTCTTGGGCCTTGATATATAACCTTTTGTTAATCTGACATTTAATAAAATTAGTCATAAAAAAAGGCCTTTATTTGTAAAGGCCTTAATAGTATTTTATCGGGACAGGTTATTTTGTAGCAATTACGAATAAAGCTACATGTCCTATTTTAGTATCCTCATTCACATACTTATTTACATGTAGATCAACAGCATACTCACCTGAAGAAGTTGGAGTGTAAGAAATTACGGCTGAATTTTTCAGTTCAGCATCTTCAGCCACTTTTACCCATTGGCCATTTTCTTTTTTGTAAATAATCATGGTAATATCAGCAATATTGTCATCGCCTAACCCCCCAAATACATAGGTTAATGTATTAGATAAATCCAAAATGGTATAGTTATCGTCAAATGCAAAGTCAAACTCGGACTTTACTACAATGGCTTTGTCGCCGTATTTTTTTTCAATTTCTTTAACAAACTCCAAGCCTTTTTTCATGATGGGTTCAATGGATGTTGAGTTCTGGGCTGAAGCGTAAAAGCCAAGGCCTAAGACAAATAGAAAGGATAAAATGACATTTTTCATGAGACTAAAATTAAACGTTATAAAATATACATCAATATATCGTAATCTTTGAACAATGTCCAGTCCCAAAAATAAATATTGTGAAAATTATATTTGTGAATAAGTATTTTTATAGATTTGCTTAGCTCTTTACAGTCTTTTTATGCGTATCCAAAATTCTGTATCGCTTTTTGATACAATTTTAGTTTTTGCTGTTTTCTTGTGTTTTTATCTGACTTTTCATGGGACCCCACTCATGGCATCGGATGATCTCCCCTTTCGTTTTAGAGAAAACAAAGGGCAATGGGATAGCACAACACGGTATAATGCTTGGTCAGGTTCTTCCAATGTCTATTTTATGGACAATGCTCTAAACATCATGCACTGGCGTAGAGGTGAAAACCGTAATCATGAACAACTCAACTGGAAAATTGAGTTTAAAAATTGCCAAGCCACGATACCTCAAGCCTCTAATCCAAAGCCTTGCAACATACGCTATATAAAAAACTCTAGAAATTTTCATTTGACCCAAGATTATGGGGTCATATTATATCCCCAAATTTACTCAAATATTGATCTTCAATATTACGGTGCAGACAAAAGATTAAAGTATGATTTTATTATTCATCCGGGAGGGAATATCAATGACATTCAACTTAAACTTCATAACACAAGCTCCATAGAAATTAAAGATGACGAACTTCACATTAGTCATGCATGGGGTGTAGTAAAGGAACTAAAACCTTACTCTTATCAAATAATTGATGGGAAAGAAGTCGAAGTAAATATCCAATACAAATTATACAACAATACCACATACGGTTTTGAAATTTTAGGACCCTATGATGTTTCAAAAAATATTATTGTAGATCCCGTTCAGTTAGTATGGGGGACATATGTGGGTTCTAGTAATCCTCTGTCAAGCGGATACATGTATGATATAGCCACAGACAGTGATATGAATATCTACGGTACCGGTTATTATCAAGAAGGTTTTCCTGTTACATCAGGAGCATTCGACACAAGCTTTAATGGTGGGGATATCAACGGTTCCAGAGGAGATGTTTTTGTTTTTAAATTATCATCTGACGGAACTCAACTCAAATTTGCGACATACTTAGGTGGTGGCAGAGATGAAGAAGGTAAGGCCATACATGTAGTTTCACAAACTGGCAGAGTTTATGTGGCCGGACACACCAACTCTGCCGATTTCCCGGTCACCTCCAATGCTTTTCAAAAACTTAAAACCGGAAGTACGGTGGATGGTTTTGTATCATGTCTTGATCTAGAGCAAGGGAATCTAATTTACTCTACCTTTATTGGAGGAGTTGGCAAAGATCAGATCAATGACTTAAAAGTGGACAATCGTAACAACGTATGGATAGGTGGTGAAACTCAATCCACAAACTATCCTACCACGTCTAATGCTTTACAATCAACTTACCAAGGTGGGCCATACGACGGATTTATTTCTGTATTTGACCCCAACTTAAGTGTCTTAAATTATTCCGGTTTTTTTGGTGGTAGCAATGATGATCGCATCTATGGTATAGCCACCTATAATGGGACTATGACTTTCACCGGATATTCTTCTTCTATTAACTATCCTACTTTTAATGCTTATCAAAGTTCCAACAAAGGAGGATTAGATGTTATTCTTACTCGATTGGAAACAGTAAATTATTCTGTTCAATACTCAACTTATATCGGAGGTCGATTTGATGAGATCGGACAAGATGTAGATTGTAATCTATCCGGAGACGCTTTCTTTACAGGTTATACAATGTCTAACGACTATCCCAATACAACCAATACTGTATTAAAAGGTTTACGTGACGTAATTGTATCAAGCATTAGTAATGATGGTCAATCATTGATCTATTCTCGTCTAGTAGGTGGTGCTAAAAATGATGAAGGGACTTCTATTTTAGTAAATGATTTAGATCAAACATTTGTTGCAGGAAATTCAAATTCAGCAGACTTCCCTTTAAACAAAACAAATACGGCAGATAAAGAACAACAAGTGTTTTTATTATCCGTTGACTACTCTGGGAATTTCCTAAACTATTCTCTTTTTCTTGGAGGCAGTAAAGATGATTATGAGACCCCACGTATCGCATTCTCAAGCAAAAAATTATTATGTGAAGTTGTAATTGGTTTCACTTCTCATTCTACAGATTTAAACACAACTGACGGGGCATTTCAAAAAACAAAATTAAATGGTGGTGATCAAAACGATCAACCAGCATTGTTTAAATATTATTTCGGACCTGCGCTGCCATTTTGTAATGATTTAGTTAACCCTGCCGATCCGGCAACATATAAACCTTATTTAAATTACAAATGCCAAGAATGTAGAAATGATTGCTTGGATGCTATACCTCAATCCGCGTGTCCGGGTCCATTTGATTTAAAATTACCTTATAGACCAAATGATACATCCTATTTTCAACCATGGTTTTATCAATACAAAGGCACAAAGTTTAGTGATAGTATATTAACTGTTGATTTTAAAGGAGGAGAAGAAGAGTATACTATTACCATTGCAGACGGTTGTAATTCTTTAGATAAAAAATACAAGTTAAGCCAACCGCCTGTTTCTGTCTCTATTAGCCAAAGTCAACCCTACTTATGTAGCCCCGTTGATCAAATGGTACTAAGGGCCTCTGTTGTTGGTTATAAAACATTTAAATGGAGTAATGGGTCCACCAAAGACACCGCTGTTGTATCTCAATCAGGCGTCTATAAAGTCATTGTAAGCGACGGGCCATGTGGAGAGATTGATTCTGCAGAAGTTACCATACAATTATCCGGACCACCTACTCTTCCAAATTTTGGAAGTGGAGTTTATACTTATTGTTTTCCCGGCACCTATGATATATCTGTACTAACACCCGGAGATACGGTAAACACAAATTATGTGTGGTCTCCTCAGATGCCTAATGCCGGTATTATCCAGGTTACTAAAGGCGGAAGTTATTGTGTTCAAAAAACTAATTCGTGTGGGACAATCAGTTCTTGTATTACTATCAATGAAATACGAGTGCCTGAAGTCTCATTAGGAAAAGATACGGTGTTATGTCAAGGACAAACAATCCAACTTAGCGTCCCTAATTATCCTACACCGGTGTCAATTCTGTGGTCAAACGGAAGTACGAATAGAAGTATTACTGTGCCTCCTGGAACCTATTGGGTTGAAGTACGAAATTCATGTGGTGTTGGTAGAGACGAAATCGTTGTAATGGAATCGCCGAATATCCCTATAGTAAATTTAGGTGTTGACATAACCTTATGTAGTGCTTCCGATTTCCCTAAAGTATTAAATTCTAATGTCAACAACGCATCTGTGTATTGGAGTACTGGAGAAACTACTCCTTCCATCACCATTCAAAAAGGTGGGACCTATATAGCAACCGCTATCAATGGTTGTGGTCAAAACAGCGACACTATCAATATTATTTCGAACCCTGCACTTACTTTAGAATTAGGTCCAGACATACGTGTATGTGGCCCTGCAAACATTCCACTAAATACAGGTGATTTTGGTAAAGGCACTACCTATCAATGGAGCAACGGAAGTACGTCTCGAAATATTGTAGTTAATAGCAGCGGCACTTATAATGTAACCGTGCAAAATGTATGTGGATCTGTTACCGATCAAATAAAAATTACAATTGATAATGGACTTCCAATTTTTTCTTTAGGTGCTGATGAATTCATTTGCCCAGGAAATACAAAAAGCCTAAATGGGCCTTCCGGTTTGATTTCTTATTTGTGGAACAGTGGCAATACTTTATCAAGTGAAGTCGCAGGACCAGGTCTTCATTGGTTACAGGTGACTAATAGTTGCGGTATATATAGAGATACTATTGTGTTAACTACTCAGCCGGCTTTGTATACTAATCTTCCGGCAGATACAAGCATCTGTTTCCCTGCACTACTATTTTTAAAAGTACCGGTTCAAAATGCACAATATTTATGGAGCACCGGAAGTACACAACCTAATATTTTAGTAACACAAAGTGGTACTTATTCCATAAGACTAAGTAATAATTGTGAAACTATTCAGTCGTCTGTGAATGTTCAATACACTAATGAAGCACCTACCGTAAGTTTAGGTCCTGATTTAGTTCGTTGCGGAAGTGTAAGCGAAACTCTGACTCCTACCGTAACGGATGTGTTCCGCTACAATTGGAATACAGGTGTTGCTACTTCAAGTATTACTGTTCAGCAACCTGGATATTATTCTGTTTTAGTGAGTAACGGATGTGGAAGTGCGTATGACTCTATATTAATAATAAGCGATCCTGTTATTGCTCCAATAAACACCATCTCACTTTGTAGTACTTCTGCTAAGGAAATTGATGCCGGGAATCCCGGAGCTACTTATTTATGGAATCCAACAGGAAGCACTTCTCAAAAAATAATCGTTTCTACCAGTGGTCAATATAGTGTTGATATAAGTAACGCATGTGGAAGTGCTTCTGGTCTTTTTGATATCTCATTAGAATCCACACGCCCTATATTTGACTTAGGTCCTAATTTACGAATATGCGCTCCCGATACACGTACCATAGGGCAAACACTACCGGGTGTCTCCTATCTATGGAATAATGGAGCTGTTACTCCTGAAATCGATATTCAAAACGAAGGCACCTACACTTTGTCTATCACTAATGGATGTGGAACAAGTAAAGACAGCATTCGACTTTACGTTGATTTTGGTGCTCCCGTTGTAGAACTAGGTAATGACCGTACATTCTGTAATCCTTTTGGATTAAGTTTAGATGCAGGATCTACAGGTGCTACCTATACATGGACTGGCTCAAACCAAAAAAGCCGCTACTTAAATATTTTCCAAGAAGGAACGTATGAAGTACTTGTGACAAACGCCTGCGGTAATAATACCGATAAAATATCCATCGCAAGTTTTAATCACCCGCTAGTGTCTATTGAAGATTCCGCCAACTGCAACACACCTATAACCTTCGATGTAACAAGCAGTGGCGCTTTAGGTTATAATTGGTTACCTACTAATGAAGCCACTTCAAGTATCACAGTTACTGAATCGGGAACTTATTATGTAGAAGTGACACATCCATGCGGTATTTTCTCGGACAGCGCAAAAGTTATTATTAACAAAGGCTTAGCTAATGTCTCACTTGGCAAAGATACTCTTTTATGTACTCCGGCAGGTCTTACGCTTACGACTCCTGATTATGAGGGTGGAACTTTTATCTGGTTGCCAAATAATTCAACAGAATATTCCATACTTGTAAAACAAGCTGGGCAATACATTTTAAAAGTTGAAAATTATTGTGGTATAAACTCAGATACCGTCTTAATTGATGCTAATCCTGTTACACTTAATGCTCGTCCTGATACAACTGTGTGTCCAGGAACAGAAGTTGCTTTGTATACTGCGGAACAAGCTGCTACATTATATGAATGGTATAATGTTTCTGGTAGTACATTATTAGCATCTAATGATTCTGTATGGGTGAATCCAACTTATCCATTTACTGACTATATTGTAAAAGGTATCCAAAATCAATGTTATAATTTCGATACTTTACGAGTAAACGTGCACAACTTCCCAGGGCCTAAAATAGGCGTTAGTGCAATTGATGGATATATCCCCTTAGATGTTCAATTTACAGACGTGAACAAAAGTGGCATTAACTATAAATGGACCTTCGATGACGGTGGCAGTGCTTTCGTTCAAAACCCCGCGCATACATTCCGCGAAGAACGATATTATCAAATATATGTAACCACAGACAATGGGCTTGGATGTACAGGTAAAGACTCCATTAAGATTTTAGCGTTCGATTTATTCATACCGAATCTACTAACACCAAACGGTGATGGCATGAATGACAGTTGGGATTTGACTGACTTGAATCCTTATCTGTATGTAGAAATCGTCAATATCTGGGGTGACATTGTCTACCAAAAAGATGGATATGTAGATGAGTGGAGAGGCAACAATCTGCCACAAGGCGTTTATTATTATGTGGTCAAAGACGTGAAATACCAAAAGGTCTTTAAAGGTTGGGTACATTTAGTAAAGTAATACATTATAACACACAATTAACTATTTCAATAATTTTATGCGAAAACTACGCTTTTTACTTTGTGCAACTTTGTTGCCTTTTCTTTGTCAGGCTCAATTTCCTGAGAGAACGAATGAAACATACCAGTATAATGTTGGAGCACGACCGGTAAAAGGGTACAAAGCTTTAACATTTTCTTTTGATCCTCTGAACGTGATTGGAAGTGATGATGCATTTTTCACTAAAATTGGTTTAACAGATGGATCATTGTTCAATGCCAAATATTTTATTTCAGACAATGTTGCCATTCGTGGAGGATTCAGACTTTACAAAGAAGGGAGCAGAAGCACAGGTGATGTGGATGTAACACTTACCGGAGGAACCATTTCGGCTCGTGAATTAAAAGAGGCTAAAAATGAATTTATATTAATACCTGGTATTGAAAGACACTTTGGCTATAGTAACATTTTTGATGTGTATGTAGCCGGTGAAATGATGATGGGCTTAGGTCGTAATATCCGTGTTGAAAACACTGACTATACCAATGGTTTCCATGATTATGAAACAAGAATATCCCCTAAAAAGATGTTTGGTTTAGGCGCCGTTGCTGGTGTTAATGTTTTCATTCTTGATCTTCCAATCTCTGTTGGAATTGAGTATGGTCTTCATTCTATGTATACTTTTGGAGACAAGACAAAGGTTGATTACGATGTAAACGATGCTACCGGTCAGTCTTCAGGAACATATTTTGTTCAAGAAAAAGACCCATTTGGCAATGCGGATCCAAACAGCTATTCCAACTTAAAGGCTTCCTCTTCTTACATCAACACTGCTAGTAATTTCAGAGTAAACATTAATATCTATTTTAAATAAAATGAAACGCATGAAAAGTTTACTAGTTGCTATTTGCTGCATAGTCATCAGCATTCAATCTTGTACCGTTTATCAAAGTGGTACAGCTTTAAACAAGCCCTTCATTGATTTAAGATATAACAACATGGAATATGTTAAAGATATTGAAGGTTCAACAGTACAAACATATTTTCTAATATTCCCTATTGGAGGCAAAAGGTATAAAAGAGGATATCCGGCCACAAACGTTATTAATCTTACTGAGTTTAATAACAAGAGAGGTATGCGTGGCGCATTATATGATGCGTTGCAACAAGCTCCGGATGCCGATTTCGTAATACCTGTTCAACAAACTGTAAAAATAGAAAGAATGTTTTTAGGGAAGCGCGAATACTTAAATGTACGTTTGAAAGCATTCCGTATTCAAACCAAACTACCGGCGGTGGTAGATAGTCTTTCTAAGCCGGCAACTGACAGTTCTTCTGTAATTACAGAGTAATATTTCAGGAGCGCAAGCTCCCTTTACTTATATGAAATACAAAATCATTTACTTTCTACTGTTTTTGACAGTGACATTGTCTTGTAAAAAAGATAATGTCAATCCTATTTCTATATCTGTCCGCCCTGATTATTTATATATGGATGCTGATATGGAAGAAGTTATTCCATTTACGGTTTCTGTCAAAGGCCCTTCGAAGTTAACTCGATTTATAATTCAATATCAACAATCAGGTGGAGCTCTCATAACGCTTAAAGATAGTAGTTTGAATACTTCTACTAGTTTGTATTACGCATTTAACTATACGCTCCCTGTTGCTACAAATTCTTACGAAACTACATTATATTTCTATTGTTATGATAATGAGGGCGGGACGGCATCTACATCTCGTACATTCCGTGTATCCGGATCCAATACTCCAGCAACAGAAACTTCCGGAGTAAAATTGTATTCTGCATCTTCCGGTAACACTGATGGATATAATTTAAATAGTGGAGTGTATTTGCAAACTAGTTCAGCGCCTTCCGATTCTATTGATATCAGAGATGTTGTAAATACTTCATTAACGGATGTGCTTTCTCGAAGCATCACCTCATCAAACAATGTTAAGTTTGTAGTGTTTAATAGTTTCAATTATGCGAATGCTACCTCCCAAAGCATTAGGAATGCATTCACTAATGGCGTTTCTTTAAGTCAAGTAAACAACATAAATGCCGGCACCATATTGATTGCTGAAATTAATAGATTAGGTGTGAAATCTTATTACGCCATATCCATTGTTAGTGTGAATGATGACTCTGGTGCTGCGAATGATTTTTATTTGATCAATTATAAAAAATAGAATAGAGGGGATTCTTCCCCTCTTATTTTACCATCTTACCAATTTTAACACCTCTGCATTATACTCATCGACTAACTCTTTCATAAGTTCAGCTGAAGTTTTTAATGTATGGAGTTGTGCGCTCACTTGACCTATTTCCAATTCGCCTTCTTGCAAGTCCCCTTCAAAAATTCCTTTTTTTGATCTGCCTTTACCTAATAAAGCTCTCAAGTCCTCGATAGATGGGCATTGCGTATAGCTTGCCGCAATTTGTTGATAGAATTCATTTTTCAACAAACGTACAGGTGCTAGCTCTTTTAAAGTAAGAATCGTATCTCCTTCTTTTGAATTCAACACATACTGTTTGAAAAGCTCATGGGCTGAAGATTCTCTCGTAACTGCAAAAGCAGACCCTATCTGTACTCCATCTGCTCCTAAAGCCATCACCGCAGCAACAGACTTTCCCGTAGCAATTCCTCCTGCTGCAATTACAGGAACTTGAACCGCTTTTTTTACTAAAGGAATTAAACACAAAGTAGTTGTTTCTTCTCTGCCATTATGGCCACCGGCTTCAAAACCTTCTGCGACTATAGCATCTACTCCGGCATCTTCTGCTTTCTTTGCAAAGATACTGCTCGATACTACATGCACTACTGTTTTTCCTGAGGCTTTTAATCGCGCCGTCCAAGTCTTAGGATTTCCGGCGGAAGTAATCACAATTGGCACCGGATACTTTTCTATGATTTCAATTTGAGCTTCCACACCTGAATATAACAGTGGTAAGTTGACTGCGAATGGTTGATTGGTGTTGGCTAAACACTTTTGAATATGTTCTTCTAGAATTTCAGGAGACATAGATCCCGCGCCTAACACACCTAATCCGCCGGCATTGCTTACTGCTGTAGCTAATTTCCAGCCGCTACACCAAACCATCCCTGCTTGAATGATGGGATAGCGAATAGAAAATAATTCAGTTATTCGATTCATAACTCTAAAATAAAAAATGTCTGTGATATTTCTACCACAGACATCGTGCAAGCATCACTTTACCACAGAAATCAAGCACTAATGCTTATTGTAGTTTTGACTGTAGCGAATACCAACCACCGCCGTTATAAACTTGGTGATACCCGTTTTGCATTAGTATACCTCTCGCAGAAGCACTACGCATACCGGATGCACAACAAGTAATAATCGTTTGGTTTTTATTTTTCAACTTGTGCAATTGACCACTTAACTGTGGCAATGGAATATTAACGGAACCTTTTACATGACCACCTGCATATTCACCCGGTGAACGAACATCCACAATCACGGCACCTTGTTCTATTAACTCTTTATAATTCACGGAAGGTCCTCCTCCGAATATTTTTTTGATAAAATCTAACATCTTATTTATTGGCTTCTTTTAGTTCATAATGTACATCTATCCATGCGCCACCGTTGTGAGCATCGACTCCTTGCTCCTTTGCATAGGCTGTAGCTTGGCCACTACGACCACCGCTAGCACAGCAGAATACAATTGGATGTTTACCGGTACGATCTGCTAAATACTCCGGAATATTTTGTAATGGAATATTAAGTGATCCTTCTACATGACCGCCTGCATATTCTAAAGGAGAGCGAACATCTATGATTTCCGCTCCTTGAGTAATTAATGTTGCAATTGACATCGTTAATTATTTTTTAGAGTTTTAATTTTAAACGGCACATACAAAGGACAAAACTTCATAAACGAAGTTGCCGCCATGATCAAAGCACCAACAATAGCTATAATAGCCCATGTTCCTGTGGCGATTTCAGTAATGACAAGTAATGATAATAGAATAGAAATCATCAATCGAATCATTCTATCTAGGGAGCCCATGTTTTGTATCATAATGGTAAAGTGTTTGGTGAATCATTATGATACAAAACTAGGTAGGTCAAAAAATAAAGTTCGTGACTAAAGTCACACAAGCAAAATTTTATTTCTGTGAAGTTGTACTAATCCATTTTTCTCCATCTGTTTCAAGATTCGAGAGATTACCTCGCGGGTAGATCCCATTTCATCTGCCAATTGCTGATGTGTTAAAGAAAATTCTTTGGAGCCGGTAATTTCAGCCTTTTTGGTTAAATGATGCCATAAACGATCATCCATTTTGTGAAAAGCCACAGCATTCACGACCTCTAATAATTCTTCAAATCGCTGATGATATAACTTGAAAATATAGTCGATCCATTCGGGGTAAATCTTAATCCATTCCGTCACCTGACTCATAGGAACCATCAACATCTCCGTGTCTTCTTCTGCAACTGCTTTAATTTTAGATGTGTCTTGATGAATCCCTGCCAAAAAACTCATAATGCAGCTTTCTCCCGGTCTAATGTAATACAATAACATCTCGCGACCGGCTTCATCAGTTCGATAGACGCCCAAAAGCCCTTTCGTAATTAATGGAATCATTTGTACATGTACCTGCTCCCTAAGAATTACCTCTCCGGCTTTAAATTGCTTTTGTATGGCATTCGCAGCTATGGCGTCCTGAAATTCTTTTTGGTGAAAAGGTAATATTGCAGACATAGAAATGATTTAAAATTTGGCAAGATGATTGTATCTTAGACAAGTATATGATGCAATATAGGTATATATGTTTTGTCCTACTAATGACAATGGTCATCGGTTGTACTCAAGCTCCGGAAAACCAGACAACGGAGTTGTTGCTACAAAAATTGGATAGCATGGATAAAAAAATCGATTCTTTACAAGCGAAACTTCAACCTGTCAAAGACACGAGTACAAAGACACCTGTTAAGTTAAATCCAAAAGATAGTACATCTGAGATAAAGAAAAATCCTCTTCGAACTAAAAAGAAAGATAGTGTTATCACTGTGTCTCCATCAAAATCTACTAAAGAGATTTTTTATTATACTAACACCAAGAAAATTTCCTTGTTAATAGAGCCTTGGGTAGATGGTCGACGAAAACTTATCTTTTATAATCACAATGGTGAAACGACCTACACTCAAGATGATGTGCATATGAGTTATAGCACCACTACAAGCGTAAAAAGCTTTCATGCCAATGGAGCCGTGAAAGGAATCGAAGTGCATTTTAACCCGGGAGCAAGTTTATACATGTATCAAAGTAATATAACCTTTGATGAAGACAATACGCCTTTATGGAAAACAGACAGTCAATGGCCTAGCCGACTAGAAGACCACATGAAACCTCCTTCGTACTGGGACAAAAAAGAAAAGGTATGGAAACAACAAGAAACAATAATTGAGCAGCCTTATACTAATCAATAGTATGTTTTCTTATATCTGTTAATGGAATAGTGAATACTCCGGAAGGATTAGTATTAGTAGATTCTGCACTTAAATACAATTTGTTTTTCATGATAGCGGCACTATGGATGATATAGCCTTGTGCATTTTCAATCAAGATTTTATTCCAATGAACACCTTCGTCGTTACTAATGAATAGCTCCCCATTCACACCGGTAGCTATCAACATATTTTCATCACTAATAATTTCTGATATTTTCACATCGCTTAAATCACCATTTGCAGGTTTCCAAGCACTCGAATTTGATTTTCTGTAATAAATACCATGATCGCTTGCAACTAATTGCTTGTCATGATACATAATGATTCCACGTACCGTTAAGTCTTCCGGTAATCCTTTGTTTATAGCAATCCATTTATCATGTTCCCATTTGAAAACTCCCCCTTCATAAAGAGTAGCAAATAGTTCATGTCCATGTTGCTCAATTTGAAATATGGTTCCTTGTGCATTTTGAATCAAATCAAATGAATATTTCCAGCCATATTCTAAAGTATCATAGAAGGCAATTTTTCTTGGATGACCTGAAACTACCAGTTGATGATTAAAAGTACACATAGACCAATAGGTCGATTCATTACGACTGAACGGAGTTGAATGAATGTCTGTGTAGTCTTTCCCTATATAATAAATACCGTGATTTTGGACAGAGAAAAATATGGTGTCATTATGTTGAACCACTGATCGTATCACTGATTTCTCATCCGCATTGTAATATACTTTTGTTAATTCTACTGAATCTACTTTACACAAATAATGGTGCGTGCCTAGATATAAGGTAGAATCATTTAATAAAAAAAGATGTAAAGGGTGTTTTATAGCCGGATTGGCATCAGACGATAACATCTTCCATTTCAAAGATGTTTGAGCATTTAAATGATAAAACAAAAGGAGCGAGATAAATATCAGGCTCCTTTTGCATAAACGTAGTACGGTTAATTTGTTCATCGGTTTATGGTGTCCCCTAAGGCAATAAACGATGAATTTAACAACAGGTTACAATTCTAAAATAAGTACAATTTATTTCTGTTCAATCTTGTACGCCATTACAGTATTGGCAAAAAAGGTTGGTACTAAGTACAAATTCTTTTCTTTGATATACCATGCATCCGCTGCATTCTGTTTCACTTCTTTGGTATCTAATATTTTAGTTGAAACGCCATTTTGTGCAATATACACCTCTCCCGGCCAACAAGAGATAATGAAAGTAGAGTCATCAACTTGATTCACTCCATCGCCAAAAGTAATATCCTTAGCTACTTCAGTAAAATTAGTATCCGGTAAATGTGTTAAATAAAATTTACCGTTGCCCATATCAGCCATATACAAGTCACCATTAACATAATATACGCCATTAGGTTGTGCAAATGCACCTTTAGCTTTCCAAGGATTTACTACACCATCAGAATAAACGTAGATAGCCATATCCGGATTATAGGAATCTGTAATAAACACATTGCCTTTCCCATCAATAGTAATGTCATTTAAAAACTTCGTTCCGGGAACTTCGATTTTCTTTTCGATTGCTGCCGTAGCAATGTCAATTATGACAAGTTTGTTGATATCTGTAACATATAGTTTACCATTATAGATTCCCATTCCTTTAGGAGCATCTAGTCCGGTGCACCATACTAGTTTGCTGATCTTTCCGTCTAAAGTCATTTGACTAATAAAGCCTTTCCCATCAATAGAGTCCGGTTTCCCATCAATATTGGAAACATATAAATAACCATCTGCCGGGTTATAAATAACCGATTCAGGAACCTTCAGGGTAGTATCCGAAGTCCATACCGGAGTTAATACATACGACTTTGCAGTTTCTTCCGTAGTTTCTTGAGAACTACATGCGCTTAATCCCGCCAAGATGGACAAGCCAAAAACGATTTTTTTCATAGTTGTTTAGTTGTGATGTTTAAATAAAACAATGATATAGTTTATTGTGTTAGTTTCTTTATTTCCTCCATGATCGTTCGATCATTAGAGAGTCTGGGCACTTTGTGTTGCCCTCCCAGCTTACCTTTGGAGGCAAGCCAAGAATAAAATGTATTAGCAGGAACGGCATGAACAATAGGCAATACAAGCGCTAAGCCTTTTTGTCGTTTTGCTTCATAATCCGAATTGACGCGTTGTAAAGTAGTGTCTAACGTTTGAATAAAAACATCCATATCATTAGGCAATTGTACAAATTCCATGAGCCACTCGTGCCCACCTTTGCCCTCTTGTGACAGATAAATAGGAGCCGCAGTATAGTCTTTTATTGCAGCACCTGTAGCTAAACATGCTTCCGCTACAGCAATGTCGGCATTTTCTACCATTAACTCTTCGCCAAAGGCATTAATAAAATGTTTTGTTCGTCCTGCGATTTTATACTTGAATGGATAAATAGAGGTGAATTCTATTGTATCACCAATTTTGTATCTCCATAAACCTGCATTAGAACTAATAACTAAACTGTATACTTGCCCTACTTGTACTTGCTCTAAAGTAAGTATTGTGGGGTGCTCGTATTCGGCCTCTTCAATAGGAATGAATTCATAGAATATTCCATGATCTGTCAACAGTAAAAATTCGCTTTTAGATAAATCATCTTGAATTCCAAAATATCCTTCCGATGCATTATAACTTTCTACATAGCGAACGCTGTTACTTGGAAAAAACTTTTGAAACAAAGGGCGATAGGGAGTAAACGAAACCCCTCCATGAAAGAACGCTTCAAACGAAGGCCAAATTTCTAACATGTGGTTAGCTTGATTATCTCTCATCATTTTTTCCATCAATAACACTGTCCATGTTGGAACACCAGCGAGATTTGTTACGTTCGCTTTTCTGGTCTTCTCGGCAAAAACGTTCAACTTGGTTTCCCAATCGGCCAATGTAGCATCTTGAATAGAAGGTGTCCTACTAAATTGTGCCCACGAAGGCAAGTTGGCCATTATCACAGCCGACACATCACCGATATAAGAATCATTTCGATACAGTGATGTTGAATAACTACCTCCAATAGCTAAGGATTTACCTGAAAACAACTGACTGTTTTCTACATTTTGAAAATAGCAGGCGATTAAATCCTTGCCACCTCGATAGTGCGTTTCTTCTAAGGATAGATTAGTAACCGGAATGTATTTACTCTTATCATTCGTAGTTCCTGAAGATTTGGAAAACCATTTTACTTTTCCCGGCCACAAAACATCTTTCTCGCCACGTAATACTTGTTCAAGTAACGGGTATAACTGTTCGTAGGTTTGTAATGGTACTTGTTCAGCGTATTGCTGATAATTTAAAATGGAGGCGTATTTGTAGTTTTTGCCCCACGTAGTGTGTTTCCCTGAGTGAATCAGTTGTTTGAAAACTCTTTGTTGTGTTTCTATTGGGTTGCTTCTGAAAAATTCAATGTGAGGCAACCTTGAATTCATGTATGCCTTTAACGAAGCATTAATCCACTTCATCATAACTTACAACAATTGTTTCTTACGGAACTCGAAGTGTTTACCTAAATAAACTTTACGTACAGTTTCATCGGCAGCTAACTCTTCTGCCGTTCCTGATTTTAATATTTTTCCTTCAAATAAAAGGTATGCTCTATCGGTAATGGAAAGTGTTTCGTTTACATTATGATCAGTGATTAATATTCCGATATTTTTTGTTTTCAATTTTGCTACTATGGTTTGAATCTCTTCTACCGCAATAGGATCCACCCCCGCAAAAGGCTCATCCAGCAATACGAATTTAGGGTCTACAGCAAGTGCACGTGCAATCTCTGTTCTACGTCTTTCTCCACCGGACAAAACTTTACCTAAATTTTTGCGAACATGTGTTAAAGAGAATTCTTCCAACAAGGATTCCATTTTTTCTTTTTGTGCAGCCTTAGAAAGATTTGTCATTTCTAATACTGCCATGATATTATCTTCTACACTCAAGTTTCGAAAAACAGAAGCCTCTTGAGCCAAATATCCTAATCCTTTGCGTGCACGCTGATACATGGGTAGATCGGTAATGTTTTCTTCGTCGGCATAAACAATACCTTCATTCGGTTTTACCAACCCTACAATCATATAAAAGGTCGTGGTTTTCCCTGCACCATTAGGCCCTAAAAGCCCAACGATTTCTCCCTGCTCCACATGAACGGATACATTATTTACTACGTATCTGTTTTTGTATTTTTTAACAAGATTTTTTGCACCTAAAATCATACTGCATATTACGAAACTTTGTCTGGAATCTGAATATCCCTGAGCATTAATTGCAGTGATTTTTTGCTGTTAAAATCATTTTCTGCAATAGAATAGCATATATCTATGATGGAGCCGGCTTTTAATGCCGGAAAATGTGCGCCCATGTTAAAACCAACTGCTTCATATATTTCGCTTCCCTCGTGCTGTACAAACAGTTTAACATGTTTGTCTTTCATCAGCATCGGAGGCTTAGCCAGCATTACTTTTCTTGAAACAAATACCGGTTGCATGTTACAAGGTCCAAACGGTGCCATTTGTTTTAAGATATTAAAAAACTTAAAACTGATTTCGTTCAAGTCTAACTCTATATCTACCGTAATCGATGGAATCAATAGTTCAGGCTCAATGCTTGATTTTACTACTTCGTCAAACCTTTCTCTGAATGCATCAATTTGTTCCGGATACATGGTTAATCCGGCAGCATATTTATGTCCGCCATATTGTATTAACAAATCGGAACATCTTCCAATCGCTTCATGCAAATCAAATCCCGGTACAGAGCGCGCAGAGCCCGCCACCTTTCCATTGGATTGAGTTAAGATAATCGTAGGTCTATGATATTGTTCAATACATCTAGATGCTACAATGCCAATAACACCTTTGTTCCAATCTTTCTTATAAAGCACCGTGCTAACGTACTCTTTAGATTGATTCATTTCTTGAATCATATCTATCGCTTCAATGGTAATAGTCTCATCGGCACCTTTGCGTTCGATGTTGTATTGGTTCACTACTTCAACCAATTCTTCGGCTTCTCGCTTTGTTTGTGCTAATAATAGTTGTACGGCATACATCGCATGTTCTATGCGTCCGGCGGCATTGATGCGTGGCGCAAAACCAAAAACTACTTTTTGAACATCGATAGGTGGTTTGTAACCTATGATGTCAATCATAGCCTGTAAACCAGGTCGAGGTGTATCATTAATTATTTTTAAACCGTAATAAGTTAATACTCTGTTTTCACCGGTGATAGGTACAATATCCGCACAGGTACTGATCGCCACAAAATCTAATCGTTGCAACAATGGCGACTCCTCCCATTCCATTCTAGTAGTGAGTGCTTGTAACAATTTAAAGCCCACCCCGCAACCACTTAGCTCTTTGTAAGGATATTCGCAATCCGGTCGCTTAGGGTCTAGAATTGCTACTGCCGGTGGAAGTATTTCGTCCGGTAAGTGGTGATCACAAATAATAAAATCTATGTTTAATGTTTGAGCGTAGGCCACTAAATCCACCGACTTTATGCCGCAATCCAAACTTATCATTAAGGTTACGTCTAGTTCTTTCGCTGTATCAATACCTTTTTTAGATACACCATAACCTTCTGAATAACGATCCGGAACATAGAAGTGTAGATGGTTATAATATTGTCGAAGATAGTCATACACCATCGCCACTGAAGTGGTGCCATCTACATCATAATCTCCAAAAATCATGATGGACTCCTTCTGTTGAATAGCCTTCTTTATTCTATCTACAGCTTTATCCATATCCTTCATCAAGAAAGGATTGTGTAGCATGTCTAAAGTAGGTCGAAAAAAATTCTTAGCAGCTTCAAAAGTAGTCACCCCTCGTTGAACAAGAAGTGTGGCTAGTGGTAATGATACCTGAATAGCCTCCGCCAGACTTTGGACAGAATGTTTATCAGGCAAGTTTAACAGTGACCAACGTTTCATTATTAATTTATCCTATAGCAGTTGATTGAACCTACAATTTCGATATTTTAACCCAAAATTCTCAATAGAAAATCTACTATAAGAGGAAAACAATTAATTTTATTTAACTTATGTACCTTTTACAGTACCAAGCGTTATTATCTAAAGTTTTATTTATGCTTAAAAAATTTTATTGTTTAGTTTTTGTTCTATTACCTCTGTTATGTGTTCAAGGACAATCAGTTAATTCAAAATACAACTCCCTATTATGGGAAATTAGCAAGCCCGGTCAAAAAACTTCTTACCTGTATGGTACCATGCATGTGAGTAGAAAATTAGCCTTTAACTTATCCGACACTTTTTACATAGCTTTAAAAAATACAGATGTAGTAGCGCTGGAATTAGATCCGGAAACATGGATGCAGGAGATGAGTAAAGCCGGTGATTTTTTAGATAAAGATCCTCGATACAAATCCAACACACAAAATGTGTATTCGTCATTTGAACTTATGGAAATTGAACAGGAAGCATATGAGTATGTGCTTTCTAAAGGACATAACTTTGCTAATGCCTTGCTTTATAGAAATTCAGATGAAAGTGATTTTGAAGAAAATACCTATCTCGATATGTTCATTTATCAAGCCGCTCAAAAATGGGGGAAAAGGTTGGTTGGATTAGAAGATTATCAATTTGTTGAAAGTTGTCAATATTATGGAGAGCAAAGTAAACCCGGTAGCAAATCGCGTGGTGGAATGTATAACACTCGCTTAGAAATTGAAAAAGCATATCGCAAAGGAGATTTAAGTGCCTTAGATTCGATTAACACACTTTTATTTGACGGGACATACTATCGTGAATACATGCTCGACAAAAGAAATGTAATTATGGCTAATCATATGGACTCCATTATGAAATCCGGTTACTCATTGTTTACGGGGGTAGGTGCTGCACATTTACCCGGTGAAATGGGAGTAATTGAATTGTTAAAGAAACAAGGATACAATGTACGCCCTATCAATTCTAAGTCTACAGAATTTAGCACTCAACAAAGAGAGCAACTTGAAAAAACATTTATTCCCATTCCCTACCAAACGGTTCAGTCCCCTGATTCTTTGTTTGAAATAATGTTGCCCAAACAACTTTATGTCATTAGTAACAAACGTAATGTGACGGAATATTTTTATCCGGAAATGAAAAATGGAACATATTATTCCATTACAAAAATCAATACTTATTCCAATTTGTTCAGTAAGACTATTGAAGAACAAACTAAAATTTTTGAAGACATATTATATGAGCATGTCCCGGGTAAAATACTAAAAAAACAAATCGATAAGCAATCAGATAAAACAATCATCACTATCATGAATGAAACTCGTAAAGGTGACATTCAGAGATATAAAATATTCATTCTTTCGAATGAAGTAATTATTGGGAAAATGGCCGGTACCGGGGAGTTTGCTAAAGGGAAAGATGGCGAACTGTTTGTTCAAAAATTTCAATTATTAAACCGTCAGACAAATACCACAGTTAAATTACCCCAACTAAGTATTGACATGGGTAGTGGACGTGTATCCGAAACATTCAGTTTAACACCCTTAACTTTTCAATCAACTTCCAAATTAGATGTTATTCAAAATGACACTTATAATTTTTTATTATCAACTACCTACTTTGACTATAACTACATTGAAGAAGATACTTTTGAATTAGATTATATCATTAGTCGATTTGCCACTAGTATTGAAGCTGAAGTGTTGTCTAAAACATTCTATACTGTTCATCAGCGTCCGTCTTTGTCTGCCCAATTAAAAGGTAAAAAGGATCTTTCCTTGACGATTCAAGTATATATAGAAGGGCCACGTTATTATTTACTTGGCAGTACTAAAGCTTCCAAAGAGGAGATCAATAGACGAATGCAAACGTTGCAAATTAACTACCCTAAAATTGAGCATTCAGTAGTGTTGTCTGATACAGCTATGTTCTTTACAACCAAGAGTACAGAAGAAATAGCAAAAATCAACGGGCAAAAGTTTACTATTGAGCCGGATATTAATAAGTCCACTACACAAGAATACTCCGGGAATATAGTGGAGAGCATTTACCATTCAGATGTTTATGGCTTAGAAAAAGTAGAAGTGTTTTACAAACAATACAATCCTTACATGTCATTCAAAGACATTGACAAATACTGGGAAGATGCTGTTAAGCGAATTGAAAAAAATCAATTAGTTGTTTATTCTAAAGAGATAAATAATGATGTGAAATACCCAACTATGTTGGTGGAAATAAGAGATACAAATAGTATTCGAAATATCTATTGGAAATACATTATGGTAGATGCTTCGATTTATTGTTTAAGTTATTCTTCTGATACATTATTGGGGTTAACCTCCTTCGCTAAAACCTATTTTGACAACTTCAGTCCTACAAAATCATTAAGTACGCGTAATTTATTTACTCCTCAACTAGGTCAGTTCTATCATGATTTGTTGAAAGGAGATAGCTTACAAGCTATAGGTGCTTACAAATCAATTGATGGGATATCTTTCAAAGTGAAAGATTTAGATTCTTTGAAGTTTTTAATAAGTCAAGAGGCCAACTACCCTTCCTATTTAAAAAAATACAAAGTCAAATATGAATTAATAGAAGCTGTTGGGACTATCAAAGGAGACGAAAGTATTGCTTATCTAAAAGAATTATACTTGACGAATAGTGATTCCATGATTATGCAATCTAAAATCCTTGGCACCTTAGCGCGAAACAAATCACAGGCTTCTTACAAAGTTCTTAAACAACTACTGTTTCAAGAACAACCTTATTTAGAGTATAATGATATCAGTAGCATATTCCGAAATTTTTACGATTCACTAGAATTAAGCGCTCAGATGTTTCCGGAGTTATTAGATCTTACTCGTTACAGTTCCTATCGAACTCACATATACAAATTGATGGCTGTGTTATGGGAAAAGCAATTGATTAAAAAATCTGTACTAGCCAAGCATAAATCATTTTTAATCCTCGACGCTAACGAAGAAGTGAAAGGCAAATTAACGAGCAATAGATATAATAGCTCTAGCACTGCCTATTATGATTATAATTACAAAAGCACTACTAGCACATATGACAATGTAGAGGTTTATATGATTTTATTATCCCCTTATCAAAAAGATGCTGAGGTAAAAACTGTATATGACCGCATCAGTAGAATTAAAGACCCTATGACTCAAATGCGATATAATATTATGCGCATTAAATTAAACATGCCGGTTCAAGATAGTATTTATCGTTACTATGCATCTCAAACTGCCTACAGGGCTTCATTTTATCGCGGATTGACCTATGTAGGGAAAGCTAATAAATTTGATACCACTTACCTTCGAGTTGATTCAATGGCAAAGGCATTGCTATACAATGGGCTGGTGAAAACTTTACAAAATGACTCCATTGTTTTTTTAGATAAGAAATATGCCGAATTGAGAGGAAGTAAAAAAGGTTATGTTTATTTCTATAAGAGATACAATAAAGATAATCGCAAATGGTATTTGGATTACATAGGACTAATGCCGGAAGCCGGGCAGCCTATAGATATGTTCCCAATGTCTACTTCTAAATACACTGTATTAAAGAATAACACAGATAAAGAAGTGAACAAAAAAGTTGAAACAACTATGAATGAGTTTAAAATGTACAAACGTGATCGTGCACGTAGTCGCTATTCTTATTATAACGACTACGACGATTACGAATTTTAATTTATTCTAAAAGTAAATCCTCATCTGTATCTAATTCGAGGGATTTAATTTCCCCTACCGCGGAACCTGCAATCCCTCGAATAGATCCATACATAGAAACAGTACTTTGCACTACTTTATCAATTTGTTTTTCTCTCTCCGCCCACAATTTCATCATAGCTTTTTTCTCTTTGTCTAAAGCACTTTTCATTGAAGTAAATCCTTCGACAATCGCTTCTACTTGTTGTCTGAATTCGTTACTTGTCAGATAAGAATATAGCATATGCATTTTCTCTCCTCTATTCTCTTCGGATTCTTTTGCTTCAGAGATGCGTAGTAATGCCTCACGTAATACGGTAGCTAGCCCTTTCACCTCTTTGAAAGTACACACCCAAATGCCATCTTTTAATCCAAAGCCGGTCATCTCTTTTGGCATCACTTCAGTAACTAATACAGCTACGTCTGCTTTTTGTCCGCGTAAATCAGATTTCAATTTGTCAATCCAAGAATCGCTGAATGCTTTGGTACGCTTACTTTCATAGATGATCGTACCACAATCTACACCCCACTTATTTTTAACCGTCTGGACAACATCCGCCCCTTTCACACCCTTGCCTACTTCCTCAATGGTATCAAACGGGAACGAATCTTTTAATAATTCTTCTAAGATTAATTCTTGAGCTTCTCCTTGAAGTTGCATAGAGCCTTGTTCTAACTTACGAGTCATCTCAGCTACTTGCTTCTTCATTTGCTCCAGCTGCGTATCTTTCTCTTTCAATTTCATTTGAGATTGTTCTTCACTCTGCAAACGAATATTCTCTTCCAGTTGCTTTTGGCGCTCTATGAATTCTTTCTCTTTTTTCAACGTTATTTCCTGCTCAATAGAAGCAAGCTGCTGCTGCGCTTTTATCAATTCAAATTCTTTCTGTTTTAATGAAAGGTTCTCTTTGTTTTTTTGCTCCAACTCCAATAAAAGATTTTTGGTGTTGGCGTCCGCCTCTTCTTTTGCTTTGAGTTTTGCTTGTTCCTCCAGTTGCTTTCTGTCTTTCTCAAACTGTTGAATACGCAATCTTTCTTTCTCTTCTAGCTCTTTTGTTTTTTTACCTATCTCTTCCACGAATTTGGAATTGAGATTAGCTCGCACTTTCGTCTCAATCTCTTTTGCCAATTCTGTTTCTGCGTTGAAGTGGTGACCACACTTCGGACAAGTAATTTCGTTTATGACTGCCATGGTATTACTTTTTTAAGCCAAAAAAGGCCGGTAAACCGGCCTCTGTTGGAATTATTTTTAAATCTATTAATTAGGTACTACACCTTCTAATGCATCTTTTAGATTGATACGCTTGCCATCTTTATAGGCAACAACCCACGCATCTTTCACACCCATTTCTCTCAAATATTTTTTGAAATTATCCGCTTCCCAATAATCTGTAAAAGAACCTAAGGTGTATTTCTTTGTGCCATCCGGCTCTACATCACCACTAAAGTTTTTATTGTTGTTGAAGTATTTTGAAAGGTCTTTGTTTTTGAAAGCGCCTATCTGAACTTTATAAACGATGCCTTTAGCTGAAGCTACCGTAGACCCGGCAGCAGAACCACCTGCAGGTTGAACAGCTGTAGGTTGTGTTTGCTGTTCCATTTGTTTTTTCAAATTGTCAATCTCTTGTTGCTTCGCTACCAAGTCAGCGTTCATCTTCACTTTATCATTTTTCAAAGCCTCTACCTCTTGACTTAAAGCTTCCTTGTCCTGAACCAGTTTTTTATATTGTTCAGGTGTTAATGCTTTCAGTCTTTTAGCCCACTCCTTTTGCTCTTCTTTTGTCATTTGAGCCGAAGCTGAGTATGCTCCCACAAGTGCCAATACGATAAAAAGTATTTTCTTCATATTAAAATGATTTATTGATTAAGAAATATACGTCTTTTTTAATAAAATCAAAAAAAGGGCTCTTGTGTCCCGTTTATTTTTTTCTTAAATTTAGTATTATGCAGAAATCAACAATCATAGATACTCTAAACGAGCTTCCGAACAAATTCGATCTTGATGAATTTCTAGAGCGCCTAATTGTTATTGAGAAAATTGACGAAGGCATGGAGGAGGCAAAATCCGGCAAAACGGTAAGTCATGAAAAAGTGAAAAAGATGGTCGCAAAATGGCGCAAATAAGCTGGACAAAGAAATCGTTAAAAGACTTAAAGGCAATCAACGATTATATTTCTCTCGATTCTCCTTTTTACGCTTCCCGCTTTATTTTTAAAATAATCAAACGCGTTGATCAATTATCAGAATTTCCGGAATCAGGTCGCATAGTACCGGAAAAACACAATCCCGAAATACGTGAATTAATCGAAGGCAACTTTAGAATTTTTTACCGTCTAAGAAAGAATAATATTGTTATACTTAGAATTCATAACTCTTCCAGAAAGATTAAGTGATTTTTTGGATGTACCTCTCGTTTTGCTCTCTTTGAATCAACCAAAATTGGCTTGTGCAAGCCCTGTTATCAAATAATATAAAACTATCAATGCAATAACAAATATGTAAAAAAGACAAAATAAGGTATAGCTAAAAAGTGTTTTTTTAATATCAAAAAAAACACCTAAAAAAGTAATCAATAGAAAGCCAACATTCATATACAATAACCATCCAAGTAAATTATACCTATCCGAAAAACCGCTAAAAATTAATGTCAAAATTGTTATAACAAATGCAAGTCTACTTATAAGAGCAAGTAATTGAATTAGATTATCCATTTATATGTGATGTAAATTAATATTATTAACCTATCTAAATTCAATATACTAAATAGGTCTCGTTTTTTTAATGAAATCAAAAAAACCACAACTCTTATCATCCTTTTGATAGAAATTCCGTAAGATTCTATTAAACTATTGCTGTATGAAACATTTGTTTTTTCTTTTCCTTTTACTCTTCTCCGTAGTAAGTCACTCTATAGCTCAAGACACCATCACCACTGCGAGCGGCTTGAAATACATTCGTCTGGTAGAGGGTGCAGGAAGTACGATTCAAAACGGACAACAGGTAAAAATCATTTATTCAGCTCGCTTACCTAGTGGAAGAATATTTGATACAAATAAAGGCAAAGCTCCCTATCGGTTCACGGTTGGTGACCACACTGTTATTCCCGGTTGGGAAGAAGCCGTTCAACTTATGAAGGTGGGAGAAAAAGCAATTTTGTTAATTCCTGCAGCACTAGCCTACGGCACTAAAGGCGTAGAAGATCCCAACAAAGAAGGGCATTACATAGTCCCTCCGAACACACCTTTGAAATTCGAGATCGAGATTGTAGGAGCTAAATAGTTGTAAACAAATACATGATTAACTCTTGTATTTATTCTAGATGAATCTATACAAAAACCGTAGTTTCTAACTTAAGTACAACTGTGTCCCGAAGTACTCCTTTTTTCAAAAATTTGAATATAAACTGCTTAAAATCTGCTTTTTATAAATCGAATTGTTAGTTACATTTGTACGCTCAATTTTAATTTTTAATTACCAGTTTTTATGCGAAAATCAGATATAGTGAACATGCCGATTTTTTTTGATCGGTATATAGAACTAGTGGAGGATATCGATATTATCGATGCTTTAGAACAATCCAAAGAATGTCTTCAAAGCTTAAATAGAAGTCCATATCGAGTATTGGCCAATCATAGTTACGCCATCAATAAATGGACGGTGAACGAAGTGTGGCAACACATTGTAGATAATGAAAGAATTCAAGCATATCGAGCCCTTCGATTTGCTCGCATGGATAATACTCCATTACCCGGCTATGATGAACAGCGATTAGCTAGTACCTCCCACGCCAATGACCGCTCCTTTGATTCGATCATTGATGAATTAATTGTAGTAAGAGAATCTACTATTCAATTATATAAAAGCTTTCACCCTTCTACTTTACAACGAACAGGCATTTGTTTTAACAAAGAAATTTCTGTTTTAGCACTGGGCTTTGTCATCGTAGGTCATCAACAACATCACCTTCGTGTGTTAGAAGAAAAATATTTAGCTAAGACGGTTGGGTACATGAAGAATTAAAAAATTTCTCCGACGTCGGCATAAAACCCTCTGTTGTTCTTAACACCAATAGCGAAATCAAGAGTAATATTAGTTTGTGAGTTTTTGTTTAACTTAATACGCAGTCCGGTCCCAACGGCCGGATTGACGTATTTAAACTCTCCATTGGGCTCTGCAAAAGTAGATGCATTCGTAAATAGCACTCCTCCCAGCAAACCATTTTTAGAAATTCTAAATCGATATTCAGCTTCCATCGTAAACATTTGTCGAGATCTATATCTTCCCTGAGTAAACCCTCTGGCATTCGATGCAAAGCTATCCCAACCATTACTAGGCAAAAGCAAATAAGGTGTATCCCCATTAGTAACGCCCCAATAATAAGCCCAAAAACCTAGAATATTTTTATGCTTTTTGGCAGGTATATAAAAATACTTTCGAAGATCAATCAATAAAATATTGTACTCATAGGTATTACCTAGATAACTTGGATTCATGCGATAAGAAATTTGTGCATATCCTCCCTGTTGTGGATTGATAACGTTTTTTCTGTCGTCCCACAAAGCCGCAAAAGAATATCCAAATGCAGAAGACCTGTTACCTGTTCCATATGGATACGATTCAAATGGACCTAAACCGGGTTGTTCATAATCACTCGTTCGTACTTTCAAAAACTGGTCGTAATGAATTCCCAATCCCAAGAAAAATTTAGAATATACATTGCGATACCCATACTCTTGTATTTTAAAATAGCTATACTTAATTAACTCCTCTTGTTCCCATGGTGTATTGCCTCCAATGCCATACGTTGCTTGAGGATATTTCATAAATCTCCAATCTCCCACAAAATTCCACTTGTTATCTTTAAGCCAAATATTGGTTCTGATAGGCAAGATGATTTGCGACTTAGCTGTGAGTGTAAGATTCGCGGTGACTGACGACATATAGGTAGTTGATTTGTCACCGGTATAAAAAGCAGCATTCACTAAAATTATTCCGGCAAACCCTGTAGCAGGTGTACTGCCCATGGCAGGCAATACAGACCAGTACACTTTGTCTTCTGTGGTGTCAGGTTTTTCGGCAGCCTTTCTTTCAATTCTTTTTTTAAATAATAATTCCGGCAGATCTGTTTGTGGTACAGAGTCTGACTTTATTACTTTCAAACTATCCTGAGAGAACGCAACAAATAAGTTTGTTAAAGAAAAAATGACAACTAAACTATATCGCATTACAACCAATTTTTTCTTTTAAAATAATACAACATGCCTCCGGCTAATGCAAAGCATACCAACAGCACTATATAGTATCCGTTCCTGTATTCTAACTCGGGCATGTATTTAAAATTCATTCCATAAATACCTGCTATAAATGACAGGGGCATGAATATCGTAGAGATGACTGTTAGTACTTTCATCACATTGTTCATGCGATTACTTAAGGAAGACAAATACACATCTACTATACCGGATAAAATATCACGATAGGATTCTAAAGTTTCTATTACTTGAATGGTATGGTCATATACATCTCTTAAGTACAATGCCACTTCTTCAGAAATCAATTGGCACTCGTCACGTTGCAGCTTAGAGATTACTTCGCGTAAAGGCCAGATGGCTTTGCGCATAAATATCAATTCTCTTCTAATTCGGTATAATTCTTTTAGATTATTGGGTGTTGGGTTCGTCAACATTTCTTGTTCAATCACCTCTAAACGCTCCCCTATTTTTTCAATCACTAAAAAGTAATTGTCAACTATAGTATCTAACAACGAATAAACTAAATAATCAGAACCCATACGACGCATACGTCCTTTGTTCTGCTTTAATCGATCTCTATTAGGATCAAAAACGTCCCCTAATTTATCTTTCTCTTGAAACGTTAAGACATAACCTTTTCCGGCAACTATACTTACTTGTTCAGAAGTCAGTAAATGACGTTTGTTATCTAAACTTATCGTCTTTAATGAGATGAAAAGATAATCGTCATAATCATCCAGCTTAGCTCGTTGATCAGCGCTGGCAATGTCTTCCATCAACAAAGGATGTAATTCATACAGTGAGCCTATCTTCGTTAACTGATCAGGGTGACTTACTCCATCAATATTATACCAATAAACGCCATCATGCGGTCCTTCCGGACACTCCATTTGGCTTACATCGGCAATCTCTTTTTCTTGATACTCTGTTACGGAGTATTTAATCAATTGCACGGGAGCTTCTTGACTTTCATCTGTATGGCTAAATCCGTCTAATGTGCCGGGCGAAGTGCCGGCCTTTCGTTGTCTTTTATTTTTAATTACAGATGCCATAAATCATTACAAATTACTTAAAAAAGTACCCTAATCCATATTCAGGGATATAATTTAACCAAATAAATCATGTATTTTAGTCTTCTCAATTGTTATGGCTAAAGTTAAATCATCCCATTTTTGTCAGAGTTGTGGTTTTCAATCACCCAAGTGGCTCGGACGATGTCCAAGTTGCGGCGAATGGAACACTTTCGTAGAAGAACTCATTGAAAAAGAAGAGAAAGGTTCTTGGAAAAGCTCTTCCACTAAAATCTCAGCAAAACCAAAGAGTTTAAAGGAAATTCAATATTCAGAGGAACAAAGAATCATTACCAAAGACCAAGAGTTAAATCGTGTGTTAGGTGGTGGTATTGTTCCCGGTTCTTTAGTTTTGATAGGAGGCGAACCCGGCATTGGGAAATCTACCTTGATGTTGCAAATTGCTTTGCAACTAAAAAACCAAAAAGTGCTTTATGTTTCCGGCGAAGAGAGCGAACAACAAATTCGAATGCGTGCAGAGCGTATGCCGGACTTGTCGGACCAATGTTATATTCTAACAGAAACAGGAACGCAAAATATATTCAAACAAATAGAACTACTGGAGCCAAACATCTTAGTGATTGACTCTATCCAAACTTTACATTCCTCTTTCATAGAATCAGCCGCAGGCAGTATTTCACAAGTGCGCGAATGTACGGCTGAACTTTTAAAATACGCCAAAGAAAGCGGTACTCCTGTTTTCTTAATCGGCCATATCACCAAAGAAGGTATGATTGCCGGACCAAAAGTATTGGAACACATGGTAGATACGGTGTTACAATTTGAAGGCGACCGTCATCTCACTTATCGCATATTACGAACCACTAAAAACCGTTTTGGTTCTACTTCCGAATTAGGCATTTATGAAATGTCCGGAAATGGATTACGTGAAGTAAGCAACCCTTCTGAAATACTATTATCTCAACGAGATGAGAAACTAAGTGGTGTAGCCATCGGTGCTACGATGGAAGGTAATCGTCCGTTGTTAATTGAAATTCAATCGCTCGTTTCGCCTGCTACATACGGTACTCCACAGCGCACCGCTACCGGTTTTGATGCTAAGCGTATGAGTATGCTACTGGCGGTATTAGAAAAAAGAGGCGGTTTACGTTTCGGTGCTCAAGATGTATTCTTGAACATTGCAGGCGGTATCAAAGTGGAAGATCCTGCATTGGATTTAGCCGTATGTATGAGTTTAGTTTCTTCCTTTGAAGAACATATCATACCGGAGAACTGCTGTTTTAGTGGTGAAGTAGGATTAGGTGGCGAGATTCGTGCGGTGAATAGAATTGAACAACGTATATCGGAGGCAGAGAAGTTGGGCTTCCAACATATTTTCATCTCAAAATATAACGCTAAGGGTATCGACCCTAAAAAGTTTTCGATTCGCATTCATTCGGCAGCCAAACTGGATGAAGTTATTGATAGTATTCAAAGTATTTAATTATGTCGTATCCCTCCATATTCGTAGAGGTAGCCAAAGTAATTTTTGAACAACAGTCTATTTTTCAAAAATTAAATAATACCCAACGTAACAGTGTGTTGGAGCACGCCTATCATTTTTTTTATAAGCTGAGTTTCAAGAGTAGAGATGAGCAATATGACATCTCTGAAAAAATGCAGGTTCAAATTGCTCTTGCTTTAGCATTAATGAATGTAAATTTTGAACGACCTATTTTTTTCAGTAAGACTAAAACAGTAATCATTTATCCGAATAGAGATTTATTTATCATAGATAGTACTAAGTCGTCGAATATCATTTTAGACAATGAATTCATGCGATTCTTGCCGGACCATGATGCCTCTATTTTAATATTGTTGAATTTATTAACTCATTATGACTTACAATTAACCATTACTAAAGACGAAAGCGTTCCTTTTGGTATCGTTAATTATATCAATCACTTAATCAATCCGAATAACGAATTCAGTAAGTTTGAACAACGACAAGTATGGTCTTCGTTATTCAAAGACTATTTTAATCAAGATCAAAAGGCAAGTAGCCATAGCAAATATGTCAAAGCCTTTTTGATGTTAATTGAAAATAAAGTATCCAATACTACAGTACCCTCTCTATTTCATCCTACGGAAGAGCCTTTGTATAAATACAAAACAAAGCCACCCGGCATACTCGGTGTTTTCGCGTTTATAGGTGTACTATTGTATTCCCATGTTGGATTAGCTTTTTTCAATTCAAATGCTTCCACTTTATTATTAGGTGGACTGCTATTCTCATTTACCTTTTTTGCTTATGCAGTTTATTATACCATTACCAGTATTCAGCATTACTATAGTATACGATTTTACTCTACCGGTATTTCTTGGACTACGTTTTTATTTGTGAAAGTGAATTTTTCATTTCAAGACTTTCAGTTCATTTGTATGAAAGACATTTCACATAATGAAAGGCCGTATTTAGATATTATTGTTTATAAAGTAGACGACAGTAACATAAAATATCAATATTTGAGAGCCGATTTTAGTGATGTTGAAAAAGGAAGAATGGTTTACTACTTCCCTAAACAATTTAAAAATAGACTTTATACTTCCTTTAGATCCATACAACACTACCAGCCAAAAGTCTACAAAAATTATACTTTGTTAGAGATCAAAAAAGTATTAGAAACCAAATTCTCCTATTACAATAAACTTAGCTCCTTAAATAAAGAGCAATTTTTATTCAGGGTAAAAGAATTTATTGAATTGACCAACTTTAAAGGTGGCAAGCAATCATTAATCTCCGATGAGCAAATCATCCTTACAAGTGCTTGTGCTCAACAGTTGACGTTTGGATTACGCACCGGTTATAATTACAATTATTTTGATGATATATTAATTTACCCGACAAAATACACTTCTCCCATGACCGGGCGTGAACACGTGGGTGAAATGAATACTTCCGGATTAATCGTGTTTTCTTGGGAAGATTTTTTACGCGGAATAAATATCGATGATGATAGCTACAATGTAGGCTTACATGAATTTTGTCATGCCTTAGAGTATATGGACATTATCAACGAAGACATGGATGGCTGTTATACAGACGGATTGGATTTGTTTATGGAAATGTCCGAGCCTTATTTCAACAAACGAAAACCAACGACGTTCTTCCGTGATTATGCGTATACCAACCGACATGAGTTTCTTGCGGTAAGCACGGAATATTTCTTTGAACGTTCGGAAGATTTTGAAAGAGAATTGCCTATGTTATACAAAGCGCTATGCCAAATGTATAACCAAAACCCGGCAAAGCTAAACCAGTATAATAATAACAAAGTAAACTATTAATTCTTTTGAGGGTAATCTCTTCTGAATTTTAATCGAATATAAAAAAGTAATGAATGCTCCTCTACCGAGATGCGATGATCGGCTTGAGCTATTTCATTTAATTCCTTCACCATATATTCGTAGATATTCCAAGGAATATCTACTTTTTTGCTCAAGTCTTCAATCACCTCCATTTTTTGAGCTTCGGTTAATTGTTTAGAGACTGCCTGTACTTCGCTAATAACAACATCCTTTTCCTCCGGTGATAAGAAAAACAAATTGATTAATAATTCGTGAATATTACGTTTTACTACGGCTTCCTCCTCCTGATTAATCACAAAATCCGATTCCGATAAAAAATAGTATAAAAAAGAAATTAGGTATTTTGCATCCCAATGTGCTGCTAATGAAGTCATAATCTGTTTAGTTGTAAGTCAAAAGTACACATTTTCTTAACATCCTAAGGGATTTTTTTAGAAGCATTGTAAATTGCGTGTCAAATCTATGAAAGGGTTTCTATCCAAATATTTAGGGTTTCTGTTTAAGAACAAAGAAGAAGGTGTTTCTTCCGAAGAAATCTCTGTGGAAGAATTACTCTCCGTAGTGAAAGAAGAGAAGGAAGAAAAAGTAATCTCTCCAACTCTAAGTTCAGCCGTTGCCGAAGAAGAGGGTCCGGAAAGTTTTGCTCGCTATCTTTCTTTGCGACTTTACCCAAAATCGCATTCTGACAAATTCCCGATTGAAGAATTCTATGTTCAAGAAACTATAGAAGACACCATCACAGTATTAGTGCTTGATTATCCTTCTTCTATTGAACATGTATTGCGAAGTAACGCAGCCAAGTGGGCTTGGGAAGAAACTGTACTTTTTGAAAGAGCCATCAAAAATGTTCAAGAAAGTTACCATCGAGTAGTAAAACCTTTTTCGGAATTTAAATCTCAAGGCATGTTAACCTTATCCGGTAGTGATGCTTTTAAAACCTCTGCGCTACTATACCTGGAAGAGTATCCTGCTATTACTGCCAAACACGGTGCTTTAATTGCATTTCCGGACAAAGACCATTTGTTATCTATGCCCATCACTAATGATATCTCCTTAGAGATAGGCATGAAACTTCTGATTCCTTTTGTTGACAAGACATTTCATACCACTGAATATCCTTTATCTAAATTAATATATTGGTACTATGAAGGTTCGTTTCAAAGCATTCCTTATGTGATAGGTTTGGAACGCAGCAACTATGTACTACCTTTTGAATTGGAAGATCGTTTATATTAATGTATCTTCCATAAAACTTTTACTATGTGCGGCATAGCCGGATTTATACATCCATCTTGGGGAAGAACTGAACTTAAAGCCATGGCCGATGCTATTCAGCATCGAGGTCCGGATGCTGAAGGTTTTTATCATGAAGATTCCTTCCCTTTATTTTTGGCACATCGCCGACTAAGCATCATTGATTTAAACCCCGAATCCAATCAGCCTTTCCTTTCTTCTTGTGGTAGGTATGTGATTGTGTTTAATGGAGAAATATATAATTACTTAGAGCTTAAAAAGAAATTTCAACTTGCTACTCGTACCCATAGTGATACGGAAGTATTAGTAGAGCTTTTTAAACAAAAAGGCATCGATATGTTGTCCGAATTAAACGGCATGTTCGCTGCGGTGATTTGGGATAAGGCTGAAAAAAAGCTTTGGATGTTCCGAGATCGATTTGGAGTAAAACCTTTGGTATATCATATACATTCCAAAGGAATTGCTTTTGCTTCTGAATTGAAGTCTTTGTTACAACTCCCTATCGATAGGGAAATAAATATGACTGCTCTGGGCGATTTTTTACACCTAGAATATATTCCAAAGCCTAATACGATTTTCAAAAATATACATAAGCTTCCGAGTGGTCACTTTGCCAGTTATACGGTAACGGGTGGATTGAAAATTCAACGATGGTATGATATAGCAGAAAAAATTACTACTTATTCTTCTTCATTTGAAACAGCTACAGAAGAGTTAGACGAACTGCTACGCTCATCTGTACAGTATCGTTTGATTAGTGATGTGCCCGTAGGTGCTTTCTTAAGCGGTGGTACGGATTCTTCGTTAGTGGTAAGTCACTTCCAACAATTACGAGCTGCGCAACCGGCAGATACTTTTACGATTGGTTTTGATATCGACTCTTTTGATGAAACAAAATATGCTCGTGCGGTAGCCGAACACCTACACACACGTCATCATGAAAGTAGAATGTCAGAGCAAGATTTATTAAAAGCTTCCGAAGAATTTATTCAGTTTTATGATGAACCTTTTGGTGGGTCATCTGCATTGCCTACTTCATTAGTGAGTAAGACTACACGCGAACAAGCCACGGTAGCACTTTCAGGTGACGGTGGTGATGAGTTCTTCTTGGGATACGGCATCTATTCTTTATATCCCAAAATGCAGCGCTGGAGAAAATGGATGGGGCAAAACAACTTAAGTAGAGCAGGGAATATAATGCAAGCAGGGAATAACCGTTGGCAACGTTTTGGCAGACTATTTCAATCATACAGTTCCAATCCAAGTTATATTTCGTTGTGGAGCCAGGACCAATACAATTTTCAAGAAAATGAAGTGTCTAGGTTGTTAACAAACAACTATCGACATGAAACAACTTATGATTACTTTTCCCGGATTTCGAAAACCATTAAAGCCCCTACACAGATAGCCTCTTTGATGGATATTGAATATTATCTGTCGGACAACTTATTATACAAAGTGGATCAAGCTTCTATGCAACATGCACTGGAAGTACGCAATCCATTTTTAGATTATCGTGTAGCAGAGTTTGCTTTAAGTTTGCCTTTGGATTTTAAGATGAAAGGGAAAGAACAAAAGTATATTCTAAAAAAATCAATGGAGAAATATCTTCCGAAGGAAATGGTCTATAGAAAAAAATGGGGCTTCCCTGCGCCGGTAGGACAGTGGTTGGAAGGCAGTCAGCGTCATTTGATAGACACCTATTTAAACTCAAAACGTATCCAACAACAAGGAATCTTTAATGACAAAGAAGTGTCGAAGTTGGTGAATGAATTCAAATCCGGTAAAAATTACCACTACTTACGTATTTGGAACTTACTGATATTTCAGTTTTGGCATGAGCGATTTTATGGGAGGTAAAAAAGGAGTCCTGATAGTTATCGGGACTCCTTTTTTTATGCTATTGGCCCGCCATCATTAGTATTTTCTACTGATTCCTTATCTCTAACGCTTCCGCTGTTGCGTCATCGACCAACAGCTCACTGTAGTTAAAGTTTAATAAATTGTTTATTATTACTTAGCTATGGAAATAATAAAACATCATCCGGTGTTTTTTACTGCTACTATTAAAAATTGGAAGCGCTTATTACAACCGGAGAAGTATAAGAACATCATCATTGAAGAATTAAGAAATCAAATAAAGAAGAATCAGATCATTCTATATGCTTATTGTATCATGGATAATCATATTCATCTGATTTGGCAAGTGAAGGGTGATATACCTCCAAGTGAGGTTCAAAGACAATTTCTGGAAGGGTGCTTAAAACTTATAAAGTCAGACTTGGAGCTTTTCCATCCACAGGTTTTGGAAATGTTTAAATCCACACAGAAAGATAGACGGTATCATTTTTGGAAACGCAATCCCTTATCGATTGAGCTTTATAATGATAAGATATTTCAACAGAAAATGGACTACATACATAACAATCCGGTAAATGCAGGTTTATGTACTTATCCGGAAGAATACATTTATTCTTCCGCGGCTTTTTATTTGTTGAATATAGATAAGTTTGATATCTTAACTCATTGTTATCACTAAAGTAGTGAGCTGTTGGTCGATGACACAACAGCGGAGACATAGGTGTGTCACGTCCTGAAAAAAGTTTACATATTTATCAAATATACTAGAATAGCTTTACAGTGTTATCAATTATCCTGAAATAGCTTGTCATTTGTATTTTTCTTATAATAACTTTTCCACTTTCTTTTAGCCTTAATACTAGTTGAATGAACAATGGAGGGTGTTAAGTATTCTATACTCAAATGTGGTCTTTCGTTATTATATTTATTTACAGATTGCTCCAAAGCATCTTTGGCTTCTTCTAAAGTATTTACCTTATAGTCTGCTAGGTATTCATTTTTTAGTATTCCATTTACTCTTTCTGCAATCGCATTGTCTCTAGGATCACTATCTTCAGTCATACTAATTAAAATATTATTATCCTGTAATAGCTTTACATATTGACTAGAACAATACTGTATTCCTCTGTCTGAGTGATGAATGAGCTGGCTTGCCTGACCTCTCAAAAGGTCAGGCAAAGCTAGCTCAAGGGCTTTAATACTTTCAGACGTTTCTAGGGTGTCTGATACATTGTATCCGACAATTTTATGCGAATAGGCATCCGTTATAAGACTAATGTATAAATGTTTAGATTGTACTTTCCAGTATGTTATATCACTCACTACGATATGTTGAGGTTTCTCTGGTATGATATCCTTAACCAAGTTTGACCATTTATAAAACTTATGGTAACTCATGGTGGTTTGTATTCCTCTGCGTCTTCTCTTGATAAGTAAATCCTCTCTTCTTAATAAATCAAAGAAAGAATCTCTACCTATTTTTAGATGATTATTTACAAAGAACGGTTGTAGCATATGGTACAGCTTTCTAGTGCCTATTCTTTTATGAGCCAGACGAACTTCTTTCACAGCATCAACTATCAGTTTAGACTGTAATTGGTGTTCTTCATATAACTTGCAATATTGATAATATGCCTGTCTACTGATACCAAATAATCTGCAAATACTCGACAGACTTTTCTCAGGGTACTTGCTTCGTAGTTCTTCTATTATTTGGTATTGGACTTTTTTCGGATAGGAAGTTTTAACTCTTGTTCGGCTATTTCTATTACTCTTAAATAGGCTTCTGCTTTAAGCTTAGCTTCTTCAAGTTCTTTTTTAAGTCGCTTTACTTCTTCAGATGAGTTATCTTCGATATTATCCGCTAGTTGATTCATTGGTAAGGGTGGACTTTTAGCGATCCCAAAATTTTCTAATCCAATTTCGATGGTATCGTATTGAACTCTAATATCGCTTTTATTTTCCCTATATCCATACCTCTCTAGCCAATGAAATAGACTTGAATGACTAGGAATACCGTATTTTATACATAATTCTTTCATCCCTCCTTTACCGGCCATAAATTCCCTACATACATGATGCTTGAACTCAGTGCTGTAATTGTACTTTTGTACGACTACTACTTGCTTGTCTTTCTTTTCTCTTTGTCCCATTTTGTTTACTTTTAGTGTAAACCTATTTCAGGACGAGACAGTGCTTAGGTTAGAGAAGATGGGCACCAACAGAGGAGAAAGTACCAACATGGGAGAAAAAAACCAAATACAAGGATTTGGCGGGAATTGTGAGGAGCGCTCATTTTCTTAAACAACTGAAGAACCCTATTTGCTATATACGATGTTGTGTAAAGTTTTTTATTTTTCATTCATCATTAAACAGCCCAATTGTGTCTGCTTTATAAACGTCAAAGTCTACTTCAGTCTCAGTTTTACTCAAGAAGTTTATAACCCTTGTATTCAGTCCAAAATATGGGGTAGAAGCCTCTGGATTGATATCTATATCAATTACAAATTGTAGTCTAGTCGTCAACCCAAGTTCTTTTTTTAATCTGTTTATTTCTTCAGTTTTATCCTCAAAAAGTGTCACGAGTTTTTCAAGTGGAGTTTCCAAATCAATTTCTTGTCCAACATCAATTCGATAACACCAAGAAGTCGACTTTGGAACAGGGTCCTTTTTGATCATGATCGAAGTCGGTTCAATTCCCAATTCGGCCGTAATCTTAGCAGTATCGAAATAATCAGAATAAAATGAGAAATAAAGATAGTTGTTGCATTCTGTTCCTCTATATGTCAACTTTTCGAGCATTTTAGTTTTCAAGGTTTACCTCTATATCTATATGTTTTTCACTATTCCAATCGTTAAACGAGTCCCGAAAGTGCATATGCACATTTTCACGTTTGGACAATTCATTTCTCACTTCGTCAAAAAAATCACAAAGTTTTATTAAGTCTTCTTTGGATGAATATATTATTCCCAACTTACCGTCATCTGCATACGGTCCGTCTTCATCACTATGAGTTTTTGATAAATATAGTTTCATTATTTTTAAATTGTACACAACGTTTTGCAGCTACAAGAAGTTGGCGTTTTTGAAGCACTAAACTGTCTGCCACCACCGAACTTGATACGAAGTACAATGCTTCAATTAACCACTGAACCGCCAATTTCTTGTAGGTGCTGTTATAGCCAGTGCTTTTCATTCTTTAAATTCTACTGGATTAGTAAATAAATCTTTTCTGATATACTTTTTGGTTTTCTCCGTCATTGTGTATGTGTCTGAAATATTACATCCCTGACACAAATAAAAAATTCTGAAATCATTAAAATAATGATTGCTATGCATTGCATCGTAGGTGAATTCGTTACTGAACGAATAACTCATTCCATTCAGAGGAATAGGTGCTTTAACAAAGACTGCTCCGACAAAAGGCAATGATGGGTAATTAATAAAAATGGTGTCGTTATTGTAAATAATTGCCAATTGTTTATTTTCAAAACCATATGTCGTATATGAGAATGCTTTGTGGAGGGTGTCATACGTTAATTCACTTTCTTTGTCGTTGGATAATATTTGTACTTTTCCACTTTTAAAGGCTTCTACTGTCAAAAATTCTCCAAAATTCCCTTTTTCTGTCAGGTTAAAAAGAAAAGTCCCAGCGAAAGTTGCTGGTTGAGCGTTACCATTGGAGATAAACAAAGTAGTCAGTAATAGAGTTATGATATATTTCATATGGTAATTATTTTTCAGCATTGGCTATAACGGTTTGCGTGTTGCCGCAGTTGGCGATTTCGGAGCACTTCCCTGTCAACCTGCACAAAAGTTTGATAGGAGCACTCAGCTTCAATTTTGCACGTCACCGCCAATTGAGGCAACACGCTGTTACCAGCTGGCGTTCTTGTCCTCCGTGTCTGTAAACCATTGTCGTTGTTGAGTTTCACTGTCTTTGTCGGGTTGGTTTGTGTGTCGGGTGTTTTAATTTTTTCAGAAGGGAGGGAGAAAAAAAATTGAATTTCTTCTTTGGCCGGGAAAAGCACACTCTTTGCCAAGTTTTGGCTTGTGTGTCGGGATGTGTGACTTGGCAATGTGTGTGCTTTTGAGGGTTGGTTATTCATTTATTAATCTCTCTTGGTCTAAGCCCTTTTTATTTTTATGGATTAATTTTATTAGTTCAGTTAATTTTTCTTCTTGTATTGTTTTTTCGTCAAAGTTTACTTTCTGTTTGTTGTATCGTTCTTTACTTCCGTTTTCTGATATTAAGAAGTCGATGTTTTCAGGAACAAAGAATGTCGCCTTGTCGAAAAGATGTTTTTTATACTCGTTTAAATAAATTCCAATTCCTGCAAAATCAAAGTCGCCAAAGTGAATGTATTTATTGGGAATTGATTGAAGCCATTTTATTAAGTCTTTGCTTTGATTCTGAGGATAACGACTTACAAAAAGCGGTTTAATGTCTTTGAAATAGTGTTTTTGTTTGTCTATGAAACGGAAGTTTTCAGCGTTTTCAATTCCAACAATCGTTACGCTTTGTTCGGGAATGAAGTTTTCAAAGTCATAAATGAATTTAAAAATTCCGTCTGTAAAATTAAGCGTTGTCGGTTTGGTGTTAAAAGTTGATTGAATGGGAATGTAACTGTTGATTAAAAAACCTTTGAATGTTCTAACTTTTTTCATTTTTGAATCAGAAGAAACCTCTACTAATTCACTTCGTTGTACATTTTCTTTATGAATTACTTCAATGTATTTTTTTAAGTCGTTAATTCCGTGTTTGTTCTGTAAGTATTGAAATAGTGAATTGATGTTTGTGATATGTATCGTCTTCTGTATTCTTCCGTTTCTTTCAATTATTCCTTCATTAACTAACTCGTCAATCAAAGTGTGTTTTGCACTACTTAATGGAATTTTTTCGCCTTGTGTAAGCTGTAATAATTTTTCTGCTATGTGGACGGGAATCTTCATTAAACTTTCGCTTGATTTTCAATTTTTGCATTTCCCTTTACCGATGTGAGTCGATTAACCATTGTAACATTTTTATCATCTTTTCTTAAAATATAAGTGTGGCGATAATCTGTTGCGTTATATGTATTCGGTGAAGCATTGATAAGTAGAATATTTCTATCATTAGCAAACTTCAAAATTCCTTTTTCATTTGTTGCGTGAAGTTTTCCAATTTCGTCAAGCATACAATGTAAACGGAAATCGTCTTTTTGCTTTTTAGATGCCCTTTCTTTAAACACATTTAAAAGCATAATATTTATCATAGCTTTTACCAAAATATCTGTTCCCTCTGAACCAACATTGGTAAGCTTTTCAACCCAACCTGTATCATTGTTATTTTCTACAATTTTAAATAGTAATTCAAATGAATCTGAAAGCGTAATTTCTTTTTCCTTTGAAGTGTTCATTTCTTTAATCAGTTGCTTCAATAATGAAATTGCTCTTTCATTTTTGTTAGCTTGTCCGTTTGATGAAAATAAATCAGGTGTTCCTATGTCAAACGTGTTTTCGTCATTAAACATTTTAATTTCAACTAACAATTGATAAATGCTATTTGCACTTTTGTCAGTTTTCAATTCCATACTTTTAATTGCACCTACAAAATTTCTGGCAACAAAATCTTTATTTATTTCGGTAATTATTTTGCTTATTTCGCCCTCTTTCTCTATCAAAGATTGAGTTTCTTTTCCGATTTGACGAATGATATGAGCAAAACGCTCTTCAACTCTTTTTTTGTATTCTAAAATTTTGTTTTCATCAACAAACTCTTTCAGCATTTCGGCAAAATCAAAATACTCTGTTCTTTCAGCAAATTTCACTTTAAAACTGAATAAATTATTTTCTTGGAAATTGCCTGTAAACTTATTTATAGCTTCCTGCAATTCTACATAGCGTTTTATAATTGTATTGTCAGTTGTATTTAATTCGCCTATTAACTGATTGCAATTTTGTTCCGTGCTGTGTACTTCATTAAATGAATAAATAAACTGTTCAACAGATTGATAAATCTCAGTTTTAGTGAAGTTTTCAAAAGTGGTCAAATCGTTTTGATATGCTGAAAGAATCTGATTTAATTTTTCAATTTCAGCTTTATGTTTACCAAGTTCTTGAATGTGTTTTTCCTTTTGTTGGTTGTGCTTATCTGCTTCTGTGTCTAATTGCTTTTTAAGCAATGTTTCTTTATTCTTAAATTCATCTTCTTTATCAAACAATTCTCTTTTGTCTTTATTGTATTCAGCAACTTTATCTCGGTTAGATTCTATAAAGGACAATTCAGAATTAATTGCATTAAGTCTTAAATCAATTTCGTCAATTCTTTTTGTGTCCGCACCTTTTGTATCAAGTTCTTTCTTTCGATTCGTCTTAATTGCTTCTACTTTCTTGTTTACATTATTCTTTTCTACTTGAATTTGTTCATCAAGTTGTTTAAGAACAATAGATACCCTTTCTTGCTCTGATTTTATTTTGGTTTCTTTCTCTTTCTTTTTTGCTTCAATAATTTTTGTGATACTGATTTCTATTTTCTGAACTTCTTCTTCTGCCTTTGTTTTTTCTTCACTTAGTTTCGAAATGATTGCATCAATTTTATCTATTTCTGCTTTTTGTTCTGCTTTAGCCTTCTTTTCAAATTCAGTTTGACGAATTGTAAGTTCGTCAAATTTAGTTTTGCTGTTTTCTTTAGTGTACTCGCAATTCTGAATAATTTCCTTTTGCTCTTTAATTTTTGGCTGAAATTTGCGTTTCAATTTTTCTAATTCGTCATTAGATTGAGCGGTAAGATTTGCAATAGATTGTTTTATTTCTTCAATCTTGAATTTAAAGTCTTCTTGCTCATTTTGTAAGTCGGAAACCGTTTTTACACTTTTATTGATTTCGCTTGTGTCGATACTAATTCCGTACAAATTCAAATTTGAATCGGAAACTATTTTGGGATTTAATCCTTGTTGAAACAATACATTTTCTTCGTCAATTATTTTTCCAATGGTTTTATCCCAATTAGGAATGTTTTCATTTAGCCAGCCATAAAGTGAATTTTTGCTATTTTCAATTTTGGCATCAATGGCAACGATACGTTTATTGAACGTTACTTGCTCTTCTGTTTTGCGTTCAATTTTTCTATTTGTGTCAGCCTTTATATTTTTTTCTTCAAATTCCCACTCTTTCTGTATAGACTTGATCTTGTTGTCTGCCTGCTCTTTTTCGTTTTCTGCTTTTGTGATTGCAGAATTCATTTTGGATAAATCTGTTTTACAATTTGCAATTTCAGTTTCATAAAAACGTTTATGCTTTACTTCAGATAATTTTATTTTGTTGTCAGTAATTGCATTTGATTTTTCTTTTACTTTAGCATTCGCGGTTTTTAATTCTTCTTCGTGTTGTTTGCGTATTTCATCATTTATCAGTTCGTATTGTTTATTTAACTCTTCCTTGAAATGAGTAAAATTTCGGTCTATTGAATTCTTTTCTGATTGTATGTTATTTTCAAATTCTTTGAGTTGGTTTTCTAACTGATTTAATTGTGCTTCGAAGCGTTTTTGTATTTCAAGAAATTTTGATGTCAGAATTTCTCTTTCTTCCGACAAGTTTTTCTTTTCCAAATCCAATGTCGGTTTGTTAGCAACTCGTTTAAGAATTGTTTCAATTCTCAAGGCCTCATATTCCTTTTTCTTAGCTGAAATTTCTTTTAATTTTTCTGAAACAACTCCAATCTGTCTTTGTATTTCGCCTTTCTTTTTGTCAAAAACGTTGTCAAGTTCTTTGAGTTTCTCTGAAACTCTTTCACGCTTTAACTCTTCTGTATTTAGCTGTTCTTGAACCTTTGGATGTTTCTCTTTAACGTTGTTCAATGAATAGCCTAATTGAAAAGCCAAATCTTTTTTCTTTTGCTCTAAGTATCGCAAAGCGGAATAAGTTGTTGTTACTTTTTCTGCTTGATTACCTATATTTTCTTCTGTCCATTTCTTAATGTCGTTCAGATTTGTTTCAAAATCTTTGAGGTGTGTCTGCGAATACGTAGTTAAGTCAATTTTAACTTCTTCTTCATTTAAGGATTTTATAATTGTTTCCTTTACAAATTCTGCATCCAACTTTGCATTTAAAAACACATTGGCAATTGTTCTCGGAATATTTTGATATTGCTTGCTTTCAATTAGGGCATATTTTCTAAATTCGTTTTGTAGCCCCTTATTGTTTCCGTACAAAATGTTTCTGTATTCTTCGTAATTGCTAATAATTCTTGTGAAATCGGTTTTCCCTAATGCTTCTCTTGTTTTATCCCAAGTTTCAAACGCTTTACCGTCTTTGTCAATGAAAAACCTTTTATCGTATTCCGAATCTATAAAACGAAAGGCTGCTCTTCCTTGCGACTTAAAAGATAAAACACAAAATTTTCCAGTTTCAGTTTGAACTTCGTAAATGATGTAAGAATTTAGATATGGAAAGTAATATTCATTGTAGTTTTTCTTTTCTCTGGGAATGCCTAATTTTTGAGTGTCGGCATTGTAAAAGAAAAGAATTGCTCTTAGCAATGTACTTTTACCAACGCCTTGCGTACCTATAAAATGCACGTTTCCGTCCAAATCTACTTCGGCATACTTTAGTGATTTGTCTGCACTATTGATGAATATTATTTTACTCAGGAATTTCATTTCTTACGTCATCAGGGATATTTATGGTTAAAATAAGTTGTTCAAGATATTTGAATGAAGTTAAAACTTTGTATTGGTGTGTAATTGGATTTTCTAATTCCACAAATGAATCTGAAATCAATTTATCTAAAGCCTTATCCAAAATATCTTTATGATTGTCTTTGCCTGTATGCTTTTTCAAACTTTCAAGTTTTGCTTCTAATTCCGCATCAGTTTTTATTCTTACTAAAATTTCGGAAGGCGTAAATCGGTAGCCCGCCCCAAACGAGTTGTCAAAGGTTTTGAAAAAATCAACATAATCAATCCAACGAAAAGCGGTGTCAATTTTATTTTCAAGGTCGATTTTATTTTCAGGTCTGCTGAAATAAAAATACCCATCTCCTTTTTCTAAAATGAAATTGATGTTCAAAAAGTATTCGTACAGATTTTCAAAATTTTGTTCATCATCAAGTACGTTATACAAAGTGCTTATTGTTTTATCATAGCTATTAGAACTGATAAATTGCCCTTTGCTTAGAATTTTGAATATTTCTGATGTCTGTGCTGGTACTTCCATTGCTTTATTTTGGATAAATCATTGCAAATTCAATTTCTTCCTTTTCTGAATACTGTTCGGTTATTTCAAAAACAGTTTCATATTGAGAAACCATTTGACAATAAATTGTAACTCGTTCGTCAAATGTGACCTTTTTCCCAAATTTATAATTCATTACAAAGTCAAAAAGATTATAGCTTCCGGCAACAAATCCGTTTTTCACTTCTTCCAAATTGATTTGAATTTCTTCTTCTATTTGGGTTTCTAAATATTCGTCAGAAATTTTGTCTGCAACAGGTTGGCTTAACTTGATACCTGATTTTTGTCGTTGTGCAATTTTCTTAATACTCGCAAATGCTTCTTCGCTAGTTTGTAAGTATTCAAGAGAAAGTTTTAGCGGATAGCTTGGGTTAGGTTCAAAAATTACCGAATTGTTTATTGATATAACTTGTTTGATGTCTGTTTCTGCTTCAAGTCTAAATTGGTCTTTTAGATATTTGATTTGTCGCAACTTTTCAACTACACCGCTCTGTTGTTGAATTTGATTTAAGAAGTCAATTACTTGTCTTTCTATTTCAATTAAGTTGTGTGTACATTTTTGTAATTGCAATTTTAATTGAACAATTATTCTATTCAATTCTTCGTCTGTTGCTGTTTTAAAAAATGTAATGTCGTCTTCTGAAATTAAAGATTCAGTTTGTTCAATTAGTTTAGTAATGTCTTTACGTTTATTGTCTAGATTTATGAGTTTGGCTTTTTTGTTTTTAAATGTTGGCTCGCTTTTGAAAGTATTGTCAATGTTGCGTTTTAAATCAACAACATTCCTTAATGTAATAACTCCAATTTTTCGAAGTGTGTTTTTGATTACTCTTAAATACTCATATTTTCTTTGCTCGTTATGTTCGTTGAAATAGTAGTCAATGTTTTGTTTTACTTTTTCAAGATTTTCATTGATGTACGAGGTATTTATTTCTTCGTTTGCCTCCAAAACTTGTTCAAAGAATTGTAAGTACAAGTCGTCTATTTCAAGGTTGTTTCCGTTTTGTCGTATAACAGAACGGTCAATTAAATATTGAATTCTATTTTCGTTGTGTTCAATTAAGTCAAGTGCGTATTCGTATTTATAGTCCGCAGATTTCCGCTTCTTAAACATTTCTGTAAGAAGGTCGCGTCCGTCATTGAGGGCACGTAATAATTCTTTTATGTTAGAAAATGTATTCATTTGAATTTATACGAACTTATGAATTTGACCTTATAGTTTAATGTAGCGTTGAAAAAAAATGGCTCTTTTGTTTTTGCCGAAGGGTCGGCTTGTGCTGTTGGGGCAAAAGCAAATGTGCCATTTGTGTGATGGCAATAGAAATTCATTTTTTTTTGTGCGGTGGGGAAAAAATTAAAACACAGTAGGGTCGGCAATGAGTGTCGGCATACTCGTTGTCCGTTTGTTATATCGTTTCTATGTCTGTGTTCACCTGTCAAAATGGTTTTCTTTTTCTCGTTTAAGTCAGTCGCTTATGGTTGTTGTGTCGTCCTATACGCTTGCTGGTAACGGTTTGCGGCTTGGCGAAGGGCGGGATTTTTACCACAAATGTTCATACGAAGCAAAAATGTTTGATAAACCACAAATGTTTCTACGAAGCACGAAACCCCGCCTTTTGCCAAACCGCTGTTAGCAGTAGTGGTTCTTTTCTCGGTCGTCATTTTGATAGTTTTAGGATTTTAAATGCTCCTTGTCCAACGATGAAAAATACAATTGTCCCAACGATAAGGTCAGGATATTTTGAGTTTGTCAAGTAAACAAGTCCGCCCGCTACAATAACTCCAAGGTTTACAATAACGTCATTTGATGTAAAAATCATACTGGCTTGCATATGTGCTTCTTTGCTTTTACTTTTTTGCAGTAAATACAAACAAAGTCCGTTGCCAATTAGTGCAAGAATTGAAATAATTATCATTGTCTGAAATGCTGGAATTGTTTCCGTTCCAATAAATCGTCTGATAACTTCAATGAAACCAAAAACCGCAAGTGTCAATTGAAAGTAGCCTGCTGATTTTGCAATGTTCTTCTTTCGTGTCATTGTTCCACCGACTGCAAATAGTGCAAGTCCGTAAACAATGCTGTCGGCAAGCATATCCAAACTGTCGGCAACAAGTCCCATTGAGTTTGAAATAAAACCTGTCATAAGCTCAAGTGCAAAAAAGAAAAAGTTAATGGCTAAAACTTGCCAAAGCAATTTTCTCTCTTGGTCGGTGTTGTCGGTCGCTACTGAGTAATTTTCTACCGAAACGCTGTCTATGAGTGAAGTATGTACTAACCCCCTAAAACTTGGACAGTATTGTTTAAATGGTTTTGTAGTGAGGGGTGTTTTTCCAGTCCCACTTCTAAGCAAAAGTAGGTAGATGAATCAGCTAAGTCAAGGCTAGTAACAAGCGAATGATTATTGTTTTGATTTTTAATGGTATCATTCGGCCTTGACATACCTAATTCATCTACCTTTTCGCGCTGCTTATCAGTTAGAATGGAAAAACTTGTTTGCCATTTTTGATGTGGAGTTATTCTTCCTAATTTTTTATGTTTACGTTCATAATTATACCATTGCATATATTTTATCATATGTTCTTTGGCTTCATAATAACTGCTAAATTCGTATTTATCTATTAATTCCCTTTGTAAAATACTATGAAAGGCTTCTATATAGGCGTTTTCTTCCGGTGTAGCTACATGTGTAAACTCTTGCTTAGCTTCTAGGTGTTGTAAGTAATTGCGTACCTGGTTGGCTAAGAATTGAGAACCATTATCGTTTCGAATAATAACTCCTTTTAAATCGTATACCGTATGAATCCATTGAAACATGCTGATCACGTCCAGTTGTTTAACACTCTTTTGAAAGATCCAATGAATGATTTTACGACTATATACATCCATAATCGATAGCAAGTAATACCATCTTCCTTCACCTTGCACCCATACGTACTTGATATCTAAGCATAAGTATTCCATAGGTTGTTGGGCTTCAATTTTTCTATACTGTACCCAACTGCGTTTTCCTTTACTACGTATTACTTTACCTAATAACAACTTATGTTCATCCATTAACCGATAGACCTTTTTAGGATTAATATAATAGCCTTCATCTCGTAATTCACAACTCACCATTTGATACCCATAGGTGTTGTAAGGCGTACTTATAATACTTCGTATACTGTCTACTACCACATCATTACTCACTAAGTCCCCTTTGAATGAAGTATGCGTACTAGGTTTCCTACCTCTTTGTCCATTACTTGGTTTATAGTAATAAGTACTCTTCGATAATAGTAACCAATGCATTATGGTACCTGCCGCAATCTGACCCTTATATCGTTGAGTAAGCTCTACTTTTTCTTGGGTTGAATAGGTGTTTTTTTTAAAAGCTCTGATTTAACCTCTATTTCCAAAGCTTGCCTTGCAATTACTCGCTTCAACCTTTCATTTTCCTCTTGAAGGGCTCTGATTTCAGGGTCTACCTTTTTATAGGATGATTTTAGACCTTCTACGCCTTTATTTAAATAGCGCTGTTTCCACTTGGATAACAACGAGGCCGATAGATTATACTTACGGCAAGTCTCCATATAACCTTCTCGTTCCGCCTCTTTTAAAATGCTTAATCGGTCTTCCGGACTAAAACTTCTTTTTACTCTTGTCATATTTCCCTAATTTAACTGTTACTAATCTATTTTCAGATTCTTGTCCAGTCTTTTAAGGGGTTAGTACAAGTATCAAACTTTAAGTTGTCAAGTCGCTGAAAAATTTGGTCGTGGCTGTCGGTGTGATAAACGGTCAGTTGTCTGTTTGCAATATCAAAGTCCAACGAATTGATGTTTGTCAAGTCAGCAAGCTTCATCCGTATCATTTGTTCTTCGGATGGGCAGTCCATTTTTGATATTTTAAATGTCGTTTTCTGCATTGTCTATCGTTGTCGGTTGGGTCGTCCTACCATTACTGCTAACGGTTTGGCGCTTGGCGCAGTGGCGGATTTCGGAGCACAAAACTGTCAATACACCACAAAAGTGGATGCGAGGTAGAATGTTCAATTAACCACTTCACCCGCCATTGCGCCAAACGCCTGTTATAGGGCGTAGTTCTTGTCACCATATACCAATCCAGTTTTCTAATTTTCTTTTAAACTCGTCAACTGCAAGCCAAGTGTTTACTTTTTGTTCATCTCTCTTGTCGTATGCTGTCAAATACTGAATGTGAATTTTTTCTCCCTGTTTTAGTTCGGGAATTTTTGTCACAAATCCGTTCTGTTTCATTTCTGTTATTGACTGATAGAAATCCACTTTGTTTTTAAGTCTTGGCGGAAACCAGTCGTCATTTTCTGCTCTTGAATTTAAAATTTCTCCGTCTTCTGTCCCAATGTGCAATGTCCACTCGTTACTGTCGGCTTGTATTGCGTCCAAGTGCTCTCCTGTCGCTGTGTCAAAAGTTATTTCGCCATTGATTTTGTCAAGCAAGCAATAGGTTTCTAGTTTCTCGTCAATGTCAGCCGTTTTTTCAATCCTAAAAATCCAGCCGAAACTGTCAGTCAAGGTCTCCCCATTATAAAGTGGAACTCTTATTTTAAATGAAACGATTTCAATGTTGTGTGCGTCCGTTTTAAAAATTTCCGAACTGCCGTTTTCGTATTTCTTTGTCTCAATAACATTGTCTTGTCGGTTACAGATAAGTCCGCAACGAACAACTCCCAAAGGTGTCTTAAATTCTCGTTTTATGTCAGTCGTCTGTGTCGTCATACTATGCCCTATAACGGTTACGTATATGGCCAGTGGCGGATTACGGAGCACTTTCCTATCAAGTTGCACTAAACTTGATGCGAGGCAGAACTCTCAAACATGCTACAAGCCCCGCCATTGGCTATATACGATGTTGGCAGTAGTGTTTTTATCATTATGAAAAACCAAGTTCTATTAAATCATTTGGCTTCATGTTCTTTAATAAAATCTCTTTACTTTGGGTAGGAAAAAGATTTATTTTGTCACGAAAGAAAAGTAGAAGCAACTTATTAATTCTATAACCTGTTTTTAAGAAGTGAGATTTCCAAATACCAAAATCCGCTGAAGAAATTTGCTTAGTAGCGGAAGATTGTAAACTAGTTTGAAAATATGAAGGTGCTTCAGCATGAATATATTTAGAAAATGTTTTCCAACTTTTCGTAATATCATCTATTAAATTTATTGCAGTTGTATTATGTAATGTTGGGTGTTTTTTTAAATAATTTGTTAATTCTTCATGTTTTATTCTATACTCTGCATTTTTCCATTGACTAAATTCTACTTCATGCTGATAAAAGTATACAAGTTGTAAAGCTAATTCGATTACACTTCTAAGATGCATATTTGCAGACCTATACTGTCCAAAATAAGCTAGAAAAAAGGACGAATTAATATCTTCATGAGTCTCAATTAAAATAGAATCGAGGTTTCTAATATTAATATGATTAAGTGCTATCAACCAATTTTTAAAAATTAAAGTATTTGTGTAGCAATCTATTAAATCAGCATCTTGAAAATGGTTTGTAGTAGCATCCCAAAAAGATTTAAAATCGTTGAAATATAGGGGTATATCTCTTTTTGCATTTGCTAATAATTGAGAATCCATATCTTATATGTTTTTAATAATATCAGCCCATTTACTAAAAGTATCAGCAGTAATTATTTGTTTTTTAGTTTTTTTTGATGGTGGAATATGTACCATTTCATTTCTAATCGATAATACTGCTTCTTTTAATATTTCTTTAAGCTCTGGTCTTGATTTTATCCGACCTATTATTCTTGAAATGGTTATTTCCCTAGATTCTTTTTGGTCTTTAAATCCTAAATCCAATCTTTGATTTGCAAAATCAATAACATACTTTATCGTCGGAAAAGCCTTTTTATCTTCAAGAAATGTTTGAATAATAGTCAGTTTTTCATCAAATGATAATTCCTTTAAAGGAATAAAAGTTTGATTATTTATTTTCAAGAATTCTTTTAAATTCTTTATAAAGATTTTCAGGGAAGATGAGTCAAGCCCTTTTTTTTCTAAAGGTTTTAATTCCTTTAGTATTTCCTCTAGCTTATCAATTATATTGTTTTCCATTATTCTTCAATTTTATTAATCATTTCTCTTACAAAATTACGATAAGCTTCAACACCTATACAATTAGGGTATACTATTGTTGCAGGCTTACTATCAGCAACAGCTTTTCCAATATCGGCATTTTGTTTCACTATAGTAGAGAAGCAATGTATGATATTTTGTCTACGCAATGCATCCATTTGTTGTGCATGAGTCGAATAACGTCCGTCTACTTTTGTAAATAGGACACCTAAGAATTCAACTCTGCAATCTCTAAAACTTCGTTTCCATTTATTAACTCGGTTTACTAACAGAGGTAAACCAATGGCCGGAAAAATTTCAGGAGTAACCGGCACAATAATATAGTCACTAATAATCAATGCATTCTGTGGGGCAAGTGTTAGATTTGGAGGACAATCAATTAATATAAAATCATAGTCTAGATTAGCATTTTCAATTTGATTTTTTAATACACTTTCTCTTGCAGGAACTGAAACTAAATCAAGGTCAAGAAAAGTTAATTCTAAATGTGACGGAATTAAATCTAAGTTTTGAATTCCGCCAACATTCTTAATTATTGCATTATTAATATCATAATCATCATCTCTTGAAGATGCGCCTCTATTCATCCCTAATACATCTGCAATTGTCGCATTATCCTTTATCTGTTCCCATTGGTCAAGAGTAATAAATGATAAAGTTGAATTTGTTTGCGGGTCTAAATCAATAACCAAAACTTTTTTATTATGTTCTTTTGCCAGAAGCGTAGAAATCTCAACAACAGAAGTCGTTTTTCCAACTCCTCCTTTCATGTTAATAAATGATATAGTCTTCATAATTCCATTAAGTTACTTTATATGTAGTTTTTCTCTTTTAACATTACTGCCAACATGTCAATACATACACCCGGGTGCATGTATATTTCATTTGTCGAACCTAATTTATATTGATTTTCAATGGTTTCAAAAAGTTTTGTTCTGTTATGCTGCATAAGAATATTCATAAAATTTGTTGTCCTTCAAAGAGTTTCTCAATCCATTCCAATAACATACGAGAAAGGTCATCTGTGAACCCATCAGTTGACTCATTTACTAAATCAACTACTTAAATATAATGAGCATTAAAATAGAATTTGAGTTTTCTTCTTACTTCAATTTAATCAAAATAGCGCATTTAAAGAAACATAACCGTGTCCATATCCGGTTATAACCGGATATATCCGTATAATAAACGGTTATAAACGTATATATACGTTTATTGAGACGGTTAGACATAAAAAAAGAGCGGCACTAATGTGCCGCTCTTTTTTATTATTGCTCATCCGAAGTATTACTCTTCGTCTTCTTTCATGTTGTGATAAACTTCTTGAACATCTTCATCGTCCTCGATTTTATCTATCATTTTATAAATCTCTTCTTTTTGCTCCGGTGTAATACCTTCTGCATAGGAGTTGGCAATACGTATCAATTCTGCTGATATCACTTCAATCTTTAAGTCTTCCAGCGCTTTGTTCATAGTGCCAAATTCAGTAAAAGGCACATAGATAAACGTCTTGTCATCCGCTTGTTCAATTTCTTCCAGACCAAAATCGATTAGTTCTAATTCTAGTTCTTCTAAATCTTTACCATTCGGGTTGATTTCAAACACTCCTTTTCTAGTAAATACAAAGTCTAATGAACCTGATTTACCTAAGGTACCATTACCTCTACTTAAGTACATACGAATATTTGCTACCGTACGTGTAGTGTTATCCGTAGCCGTTTCCACTAAGATAGCCACACCACCGGGACCATATCCTTCATACACTACTTCTTCTAATGCTTTTTGGTCTTTGTTGTTGGCACGAGCTATAGCTGCATCTACGTTCGCCATAGGCATTTGAGCTGCACGTGCGTTTTTAATGCACATACGTAGCTTTGGGTTAGTTTCCGGATCCGGACCTAACTTAGCTGCCATTACAATCTCTTTAGATAACTTGGTGAAGATCTTAGCTAGTTTTGCATTACGTGCAAAAATCTTATGCTTACGTTTTTCAAATACGCGTCCCATATATAATAAATTCGAACTGATTCAGAATTCAAATATACAAAAAAGTGTGTAGCTATAAAAGCACTAAAGTCCTGATTTATCAGGACTTTAGTTAAGAAATTTTATTAAAGGTAAGTTTTATTACTTCGCTCTACGCAGAATATAACGAGTAACAAAAATCCCGGTGCTATTGTTATCATTACCTGAGTAAACACCGGAGTTTACATGTTCTAATTCCCAACCATCGTTGGCTAATTGTTCAATTTTATCCGTTACCGTTTTGTCGTTGAAACGAATGTTACCAAAGTTAATTCCGGCAGCGGAGAAAAAGTTTTCCATTTTTACTTCTTCTAAAGCCCCGGCAGAGTTAGAGGCAATCATTCTTGATCTACCTAATCCCATTGGAATTACTGATTCTACCGTAGTGATTTGCATGTATTGATAACCAACTTGTGCCTTGTTTGTAAAAGAAGACAATACCATCCCGGCAAGTACTGCCGTAGCTAAACTTAAAATTACGATTACTTTTTTCATGATAAATAGTGTATTAAAATTATTGTTGATTAGGCCCGTAGCTTACGATTCTTGTAAAGGAAGCTTTGATACTAGCGTAAGTTTTTTTGTCAATCAATAAATACTCTCCGGAAGTATTTTGGAATTTGCCGGGCATCCCTATATTGATAAATTGTACCTGCTTACGTTGTGTGCCAAAAGTTACAAACTGATTATTGATATCCGTAATAACATTTTGTTCCACCACTTTTATACGATTGCCGGAACGTGCCATCGTGATAGTAGTGTAGTATTTATATTTATCGTTTTGATAGATTAAGATTTTATTGTCTTTATCTAAATAGATTTCTTGAGTAATACTGGAGTCGATTTTTATCGTCTTCCCATTATCAATAATCTCAATGTCTTGAATGGTAAGAGTGAATTTCTCTTGTGCTTGGGCCATGCCAATTCCAAAAATCAGCATTAAACACCCGGATAAGAAAAGTGTTTTAAGTTTCATAGTTAAATTAAAATATATACCGTTTAGTATCACAACAATGATACCAAAAAAATAATTAATCAATGTGGTTTAGTTAAGACTATTTTAAATCCCACGGTTAAAACCGTGGGCTGCCTAACCGCAAGGAGTTGACACTACAGATGGAGTTATGAGATAGATAGCCCACCAATTTAATGGTGGGAACAATAACAAATTCTTTAACTAAACCACAATGAATTCTATGGATTAATAAAAATTCGTTTCTTTCTCATATCTGGAGCCTTTTAGACCAAACCAGATAACAAAGCTATAAGCAACCAACATGAATAGTATAGATGACCATATGGAGAATTCGAAATAAAATAACACATATGGGATTACCGCCCCACCTACAATAGATGCTACTATAAATGATGCAGCCGTAATAGTGAATTTACCCATACCATCAATGCCCATAGTAAACACAGCCGGCCACATAATAGAATTACATAATCCAACCATCACTAATAGATAAAGTGCCGGATCTACGCCTGCATCAGGCCCTACGTATACATTCGCTTTATTGGTAAATAAATAAGCCAGTAATAAAATTAACGCTCCATAACCGCAGTACTGCATTAATTTTCTAGGAGAAGTACTAACATATAATAAGCCTGCCCCCATGAATCTACCTAACATGGCTAATCCCCAATAATAGGTCATTAATTCAGGAGCCTTTAGCTCAATGATATTAGCTATATACACTTCCGCTCCTACATATAAAAACAAGGCTACAAAGGCATTAAACACTTGTGGGTATTGCCAAATGAATTGTCTTCTGTTGGGATTCTTTTTGATTAACGGTTCTTGTTCTATGACAGAAATTTTAGGTAGCGCAGAAGTAGATAATAACAATGCTAACAATAACCATAAGGTTCCAAAGAACATATAAGGTATTTGAATGACTAGTTGTTTGCTTTCAATGATTTGTTGAGCCGTTAAGGTTTCCATCATTTGCGGATCCACATCGGCTAATTGGTGAATTAAGCCGAATGCTAATAACGGAGCTATGAAGGTTCCTATAGAGTTGAATGCCTGGATAAAAGTTAATTTGGAAGCTCCCTTACCACGAATACCTAACAACGCGATATATGGATTAGCCGCTACTTGTAAAAAAGTAAATCCAACACCCATCACAAATAAGGCAATCAATAACAATTTATAACTATACTGTTCCGTAGCAGGGTAAAACATAAAACAACCAATCGCTGCAATAACGGAGCCTGCCATCATTGATTTTCTAAAACCAATAGCATTGACAATCACCCCAACAGGGTATGATGCAATGAAATAAGACGCGTATAACGATACGTTTAAAACAGAATATTCAGCAAAGCTTAAATGAAAGACCGAAATGATCTCTTTCATCAGAGAAATATTCAGAACGGTAATCAAACCCCACATAAAAAACAAAGTGGCCAATATCAAAAAGACCCGTGGATAGTTGATTTCCTGATTCTTAGTAAACATATTAAAAGTAATTAATGTACGATTCCTTTAATCTAGTAAAAAAATACGAAATTTAGAACTTGAGGGTTACTTTGGAAGGCCCTTTTATATTAAGATTCCGATAAATTTATATGATATTACATAATACTACCTTTAGTGTCGACCAAACGGTAAACGAAGCTTGGCTGGATTGGATAAAGGAAATCTATTTTGAAGCCGCTAAGGAAAGTGGGTGGGTGAATCAATTTCGTTTGATGCGCATGCGTAATGTACCTGACGATAGCGGGACGACTTACAGCGTACAACTATTCTTCATGAATGAAGATCATTGGAATTTATTCTTGGATGAAATGGAACCTTCCCTATTAAATCACCTTCAACAATCGTTTGGCGAAAAAGCGCTGTTTTTTCAATCACAATTGGATGTGATTATATAAATATTGATGACAGGGATTGAGTGAGTTTATCTACTAGGTAGAACTACACTATTTTCTAATGCTTTTAAATATACTTCGTTAGATGCGTATACAATGTACAAACACTGATCCTCCGATGGTAAAACATAGAAATTTTCATGGATGTTTGAATTGGTTAAGGCAGGGTTAATCCATTCGATTAAAATTTCTTCTTGAAACCAATCACCATCAATGGTAAGTGTATGCTCGTATCTTTGATTCCCTACGGTAAATGTAAGTAAGAACGCACCTCTATCCTTCATGACAGAGAATTTTGAATTGGGGACAATGGCTTTAATTCGATTGAAAAAAGTTTTATAGGCTTCTATATCTTCAAACCCTTCTCCATCTATTTCAATATCTGCAAGCGCAAGTACATAATCGTCTGGATTTGTATATCGATGTAATTTTTGTCGTATTGCATTTTTGTTTTTTTGCTCAAGATCAAACCACCCAATTGCTTCTAATGCTTCTATATAAGCATCCGGACCTTTTGAAACAAGGTCATAATACAAATCTTGAGCCTCCGACTCCTCCTTTTTGGGGATGTCTAATGCGATGAGGATGGAATTAGAAGATTTATAATTGATAAAAATATTCTCCAATCTAAAATGTAAACATAAATCAAATATCTTGTATGATGGGATGACCGTATATGGATTCTCTTTTTTAGTATACCTAAGAAGTTCCTCTTTATTTGTAAATACCAAAGCAACCATCCCTGTATCCAAAGGTCGAAAGTTATGCGCAAATGTCATCTCTAACGTCGGATCCTTATGATTCAAATATACATCTGAGGTTCCAGCAAGCAACTCTTCTGCACACAACATATAAAGTTCCTTCTTTTTCTCCTCATCTAATTCCTTGTTATAATCATCGATTGTTTTCTCTAAAGCTGATTGAGAATCAAGTTTTGAGCGAACGATTGTTTCTTTTTCTGTTTTATTCGAAAACACCTTGCTCCACTTGATTGAAAACAGGAATAATAAAATTACTATTACACTAATCACTAAAAAAAAGCCTGTCTTACCAATATTACTATCTATATAATGCAAAAAGAAAAAAATCAATTTTGCCTTGTTGTTATTAGACTTATGAGATAAAGTTTCAACATCTTTTACATACTCGTCAGGACTACTCCAATAATACACTAACGGTATTATGAAACCTATACATAAAAAAAATGTATATCCTTTTATATAATTAAACAAACGCATCTATGTAACAAATAAGTCTAGTTGAATTACGAGGCACAATTGTAGTTACCACTTAATATTATTATAATTTTTAGTGAGCTTTCTGATAAGTTTTCTTAATTCGATAGCATCCTTTAATACATTAATGTCGATGAGAATATTCTTTTCAACTAAATAAGGAATCAACATCAATAAATCCTCATTGGAAACGCTTTCCAGTTTAGAAATTAATTTTTTATCGTGGCTATAGAAAATAATATTTATTGATCGACGCGATAAATGCTTTATTTCTACATAATTAATATCCCTTAGATTGATCTCGATTGTTGATGAAAAAAGTCTACCTGGATATTTTTTAACTATTTTATCATTTTCAAGAACACAGTAATAACAGAAGTAATGTATAGATAAATAAATGAAAAAAAGTGATACAGGAATATAGATATAATAGTTTAAGACCGATGTATCAAGTATAAATGGTAAACCAACAAAATATAAAACAGTAAATACTACAAAACTATACTTTAAACCTGTTTTCATTTTTATATTCTATACTATCGAATATAAAAAAAGTGTAGAGTTTATCCCTACACTTTTTTATTTAATTTTTACTTACCTCCCCCTTAATCCCCCTCCAAAGGGGGAAATGAGATGAGCGAATGAGTATCATTATATCTTTACTTCCCTTAAGCTTCAATCGTAGCAAAGCCGGTATACGCTTGCAATGCCTTAGGAATATTGATTCCGTTTTCCGTTTGATTATTTTCAATGATAGCTGCTAATACTCTAGGTAATGCTAGTGCGCTTCCATTTAATGTATGTAACAATTGTGTTTTACCGTCAACTTTGAAACGTAGTTTCAAACGATTGGCTTGATACGATTCAAAGTTACTTACAGAAGAAACTTCTAACCATTTCTTTTGCGCAGCAGAGTACACTTCAAAGTCATACGTCAAGGCTGAAGTAAAACTCATATCACCACCACATAAATGTAAAATACGGAACGGTAATTCTAATTTCTCTAATAAACCTTGAATGTGATTACGCATTTCTACTAACACATTGTAAGAATGTTCCGGAGCTGCTACTTGTACAATTTCTACTTTATCAAATTGGTGTAAACGATTCAAGCCACGTACATCCGCACCCCAGCTACCTGCTTCTCTTCTAAAACATGGAGTATAACCTACGTTCTTCACCGGTAATTCTTCCGCTTTCAAAATCACATCTCTATAGATGTTCGTAATAGGAACTTCAGCGGTAGGAATCACATATAAATTATCTGCAGTAGCATGGTACATTTGTCCGTCTTTGTCCGGCAACTGTCCTGTACCATAAGCAGAGTCTTCATTCACGAAAATGGGAACTTGCACTTCGGTATAACCTGCTTTCACTGCTTCATCTAAGAAGAAGTTAATCATAGCACGTTGAAGTCTTGCTCCTTTGTTTTTATATACCGGGAAACCGGCACCGGTGATTTTATTACCAAGTTCAAAATCGATGATGTCTAACTTCTTAATCAAATCCCAGTGTGGAAGAGCTTTGTCGGTTAGAGAAGGTTTATCGCCTTTCTCTAATACCACTATGTTTTCTTCCGGGGTGCGACCTTCCGGTACGGAGTGGTGAGGTAAGTTCGGAAGCTTCACTAATAACGCTTGAACTTCTTTCTCTAACTCGTTTAATTTATCTTGTAAAGTCTTAGATGTATCTCTTGCAGCTGCAGCTTCCGCTTTTAATTTTTCAGCTTCCTCTTTCTTGCCGGTCTTCATTAATTCCCCAATCAATTTTGCCTTTTGATTAGAGTCCGCTAAAATCCCATCTAATTCAAACTGAACCGAACGACGTTGACCGTCAACTGCTAAAATATGGTCTACTTGCCCTTCCGGGTCAGCTACATATTTCTTTTTTAAACCACTGATTACTAAGTCTTTATTTTCTTTTAATAAGCTTAAAGTCAACATAAATCACCCCGTTTTTCTGTTATTCTATATTAGGGTCTGCAAGTTATTTAATTTCCAGCGTTTTGTTAAAAAAAATTACATTTTAGCTGTTATACTTAAAAATGACTTGACAAACCGTAAGCATTGGAGTATACTTGCATATCAAATCAGCAGTATTAATCCATTTTTACTGCATTCCTTCAGTCGACTTTAAATAGTAACCTTTTATTTTGTCGATTTAAAGAACCAAACAAATCTATTAGTATTTCCCATTACATTCAATTATGTATAACATTGAAGAGTTGGATCTTAAGCTCTTATCGGAGTTGAGATTGATTGCGGAGCAAATGAATGTAGCCAACTACAAGAAGCTTCAGAAGAGAGAGTTAATTTATAAAATTTTAGACCAGCAAGCATTACAACCAGATCTTGCAAAATCAGTAAAAACAACGGTAGAAGTTAGCACACCTGCTCCTGCCACAACCAGCCAAACTATGGAAGAAAACAACGAAAATGACAGCAAGCGTCCGGTACGCCGTCGCATGAATGTAGCGGATTCAAATGAGTCTGCGCCTGAAACAGAAAAACCATCTGAAAGTGCTCCTATCAGCAGTGGATCTTCTACAGGACCAAGAAAACGTCAATCAATTGTACAAGTGGAAGACGTTGAACCTACTTTTAGTCAACCTTCTTCTTCCTCCAACTATACTTCACGTACTTCTTCCTATTCGGAAGAGCCTCCGGTAGAAAGAACGGAAAGAGTTGAGCGCCCTATCATGCACACTGCTCCTAAATACAGTGTGAAAGAATTTGATGGTGTTATTGTCAACTCTGGTGTTTTAGAGATTATTCCGGAAGGATATGGCTTCCTTCGTTCACCGGATTATAACTATATGGCAAGTCCGGATGATATTTATGTATCTCCGTCTCAAATAAAATTATTCGCTTTAAAAACAGGTGATACGGTAGTTGGACAAATTCGTCCTCCTAAAGAAGGTGAAAAGTATTTCGCTTTATTAAAAGTAGATACGGTAAACGGAAAAACGACGGATGAAATTCGTGATCGTATTCCATTTGAGTTTTTAACTCCTATTTTCCCTCAAGAAAGATTAAACCTTTCTACTCGTCATGATGAATTGTCTACACGTATCTTAGACTTGTTCGCACCTATTGGTAAAGGACAACGTGGTATGATTGTAGCACAACCTAAGACAGGTAAAACAGTATTGTTGAAACAAATCGCGAACGCTATTTCTGCTAACCACCCGGAAGTATATTTATTAATCTTATTGATTGATGAACGTCCGGAAGAGGTGACTGATATTGCTCGTAGCGTAAATGCAGAAGTAATTGCATCTACCTTTGATGAGCAAGCAGATCGTCACGTGAAAGTTTCTTCTATGGTATTAGAAAAAGCAAAACGTTTAGTTGAATCAGGTCATGATGTGGTTATCTTATTAGATTCTATCACTCGTTTAGCTAGAGCATATAACACCGTAGTTCCTTCCTCCGGTAAGATTCTTTCCGGTGGTGTGGATGCTAATGCCTTACACAAACCAAAGAAATTCTTCGGTGCTGCTCGTAACGTAGAGAATGGTGGTTCTTTAACTATCATCGCTACTGCGTTAATTGAAACAGGTTCTAAAATGGATGAAGTTATCTTTGAAGAATTCAAAGGTACAGGTAACATGGAATTACAGTTAGATCGTAAATTGGCTAACAAACGTGTGTACCCTGCTATTGATGTTCCTTCTTCCGGTACACGTCGTGAAGACTTGTTAATGGATAAAGATGAATTATCCAGAGTATGGATTCTTCGTAAGTTTATGTCAGATATGACTTCTGTAGAAGCTATGGAATTCTTAATCGACAAAATGGCGAAGACAAAGAATAATGATGAGTTCTTAATCTCCATGAATGGATAATATGAATAGTATTTAGTTACTAGTCTTTAGTAATTAGAAAAGCCCCTTGATGAATATCAAGGGGCTTTTTTTATAGGTGGTTATTAATCGAATACCATCTGAACTAATAATTACAATTGTCTATATTTAGACCTATAATTTTAGAGTATCATGTATCATTTCATAATAATTTTAAACTCCATAACCATTTTTAATTTCATCATCATGACTCTAATCTTGTGGATTAGAAGAAATAATACACAAGTAAATTTTTTATTAGGCTTTATCGTCCTCATACCTATCTTTTCACAATTGGCTAATGTATTATTGTATACTAAACATGGTTTGGACTTTTTCCCCTTAATTTATTTTTATTTTATTGTCAATTTATTATTTGGGCCTTTAGTACTCTATTATTTCAATTTAATCTTTGGTAGGCCATTAACCTTTAGGCCCATTTATGTCATTCATTTTTTGCCAGCAATATTTGCTACTTATGTATTTATCAGTTATTCATTTTTCACTACTGAAATTGAAAAAACTATTATTATTGAAAAAATCAATTTAGGTGAAGAGTTATACTTCGGCCTTTTTAATGTTTTAGGTCTAATACATTTATTAACTTATTTAATCTGGGCTAATCAACTAAGAACAAAATATATCCGTGAGGCTGCCTCTTTTTTCTCCAATATTCAAACGACAAAATTAGACTGGCTGAAACAATTCATTTACCTCGTTTCTGTTTTAGTCATTCTTATTTTACTATCTTATATTGGAGCATACAGCATAAATCCTGAGTATGCGATCCTTTCGGATTTAATAGCTACACCTTTCTTCACTTTCTTTGTTTATCTATTTATACTTATTTCAGCCCAACATAATAATGTGCTCTTTTCAAAAGAAAGTTATACTTCACACTCTGTACAACTTGAGCCATTCAATAGCTTCATCCAAGAAAATTTCAATAGTGGAAAAAATAAAAAACCTACGCAACCATTAAAGGACGAATTTTGTGATGATATTGAAAATACTTTAATTCAGTTAATGACCATCGACAAAGTTTACTTAGACAATAGTCTCAACATAAGCAAACTAGCAACACTTGTTGGAATAACCTCCCACCAGTTGTCTTATTTTATTAATTTCAAGTACCAAAAAAATTTTTATGAGTTTGTGAGTATTTATAGAGTTGAAGAAGCTAAACAACGACTTACCAATTCCCAATATGAAAATTACAAAATAGAGGTTATTGGAGAAGAATCCGGATTCAATTCAAGGTCAACTTTTTTTACCACATTCAAAAAACATACGGGGCAATCTCCTCTTTCTTATCGAAAATCTGCTCTTTTATAAGTTCGAACTTATAAATTAGGACCAAACTCAGTTCATACAAGACCTAAATTGCACAACCTTCTCCTAAAAGCACATTCTATGGTTTAAGCTCATTGGGAAGAGGGCAAATTTTATCGTTTAGGTCTAACTTTTATCAAAATTCAAAAGTATGAAACAGATTTTCTTATTCCTTTTTACAGTTGTTTCCCTTTCGTTCAATACAAATGGACAAGATTCATTAGTAATAGTTAAAGATTACAACGATTTCTTTTTCCCAACGCAGGATCGCTCCATGGTTGTTCTCTCTTCAACACAACTACTCCATGCGGGACAGACAGCTATGTTCGGAAACAATATTTGGCAAACAGATGGCACAACACCAAACACTTCTGTGTTTTTAAGTACTAGCAACCCAATTTCCGGCTACAGCCCTACCGCCATTACTACAGCTCTTGGAAAAATATTTTTTATTCATCAAATAAATTCTACCAAATACTTATATGTAAGTGATGGGACTTCTGCTGGAACCATTAGATTATGTAAATTGGGATCAAGCTCGAACACTAATTTATATGAAGGCATGATAAATGAGCCCAAAGTAGCCAATAACAGATTGTTCTTTTTTGCAGATAGTAGTGCCACAGGAATCGAATTGTGGTCTACCGATGGAACATTTAATGGCACTTCCATGATTAAAGATATTATTTCGGGTTCTTCTTCGAGTATCTCAAATCCAAGAAGTACCGTTCTAAATGACAAATTTTATTTTACTGCTAACAATATTACTAATGGAGGAGAACTATGGGTAAGCGATGGTACTGCCGCCAACACTGAAATGGTTTATGACTTACATTCGGGGAGTACCTCCACTGCGTTTATGAATAAAATGTTTGTGTTTAATAATAACATATATTTTACATCAACTGTTAGTGGGTATCAGTATGGCTTATATAAGTCAGATGGAATTGTAGGAACCTCTCCAACATTAGTATCTGATAACTTAACTTTGACAAGTAATACTTTTGTTTTTAACAATAAAATATATTTTGGTGCTACCGTTTATATTCCCACAACAGCAGCATTATATGGAGATTTATATTCCATCTCAACTAATTCTACGATAACACTAGAATCCGATTTGACACAAACGTCACCGGAAGTAGTTAATGGTATGAATTACATACTTGGCTCTGCCGGCGATCACATTATCTTATCCGTTTCTGCTCAATTATCCGGAATTGAACCTTGGTCTTACAATACTTTAACTTCGACTGCTAACTTACTTACAGATATTAGAACAGGTAGTGCAAATGGATTAGTAATAGATAACTTTTCTTACGAAACATTTTTTTCAAATAAAATATCAAGCATTGGAAACAAATTAGTCTTCATAGCACAATCACAAGAAAATGGTGTTTCTAGTGGTAATGGATCTCATCAAGAAGAGGTTTGGGTAACAGATGGTACTAGCTCAGGAACTGGCAAAGCTCTTTCTAAATTAGTTTTAACAAACTACCAAGACTATGCTTTTTATTCGATGAAAAATTTTAACGGAGATGTATACATGTATGGTTGTTTCTATAACGCTGGAAGTTCTGTTGCTAAATTATGGAAGTTGAGATTAGGAGTTACTACTAATACACTTTCTAAAAAATCTATAGATTTCAACCTTTACCCAAATCCAACAAATGACTATTTCCAATTTACTAATGTGCCATTAGGATCTGATGTTCGAATTACTGATATAAATGGCAAAATAGTATTCACGAAAAAATACACTTCTATTGATGACAAAATTATCACATCTAATTTTATTAAGGGAATCTACTTCGTTACCATTGAAAATGAAGATACGTTGTCAACTAAAAAATTAATTATCGAATAACTTTACTATTATTCATTATTAAAGGCTCTATTGATTAGAGCCTTTTTATTTTGTATCCAATATATTGGTATTAGCTAAATTATTGATTATATTAGTAATACTCGTTTTTATATTTCTTTAACTACAGCTACTTTTTATTTACTCTTTTACTAATGACAAAAGGTTTTGTATTCGGAAAATTCTATCCATTCCATAAAGGTCATGAAGGGCTTATTCATTTCGCATTGGGAAAATGTGACCATCTAGCCATTCTCATTTGTTGCAGTGATCAGGAGAAAATAGACGGCAAAACTAGAAAAGAATGGATTGAAAATACATTCTTAAATCATCCCAATATTTCAATTCTAGTTTACAACTACTCCGAACAAGATTTACCCAACACTTCCGAAAGTTCCCTATATGTCTCTGAGAAATGGTCGGCTGTTTTTAAGGAACTGTTGCCGGATTGTGAACGCATTTTCACTTCCGAAGCCTATGGAAAGTACGTGGCTAATTTTATGAAGATACAATCGATAGATTTTGATATCGCACGTATCTTATACCCTATATCTGCTACATTACTACGACAAAACATCTTTGACTACTGGGATTACCTTCCCGGTAGTGTTAAAAATTACTTTACTATTAAAGTTGTTTTATTAGGAACAGAAAGTACCGGTAAAACAACTTTAACTCAAGCTTTGGCCAAATATTATAATGGAACTCCCGTAACTGAAGCAGCTAGAGAAATCATATCCAACTCGAATTCTTTTGAAATGACAGAGCTCCAACAAGTAGCCATTGATCACGCAAAAAATATTAATGAAAGCGTCTCTAAAGGGCGGCCTCTTATTATCATTGATACTGATATTCATATTACGCTCTCCTACGCTCATTTTAGTTTAAACGAATCACTAGAAGTGGATTCTTTTATCTATGATTCCAACAAGGCTCACCTCTATCTTTATCTTTCCAAAGATTTTCCCTTTTCTCAAGACGGTACCAGATTAGAAGAATCTAAAAGAAATTTACTCGATGAATCGCATCGCAAAACATTAAAAAAACATAATATCCCCTATATTGAAATCAACGGCGATTGGAACGAACGTTTTAAGTCCTGTATTGAAAAAATTGATGATTATATGCTTCAACATCAGCATGTACTTTTAGGTTAATTCACTCATTTTCATCCTTTCTAAAAAATTCCACTCAAAAAATTTGGAAAAACATAGACGGAACTCTATGTTTGTAACTATATATATCAAATATATAGTATGTCATATTCATTATCTTTTTCAAAAGGAATACTAGTGGTCATTTTTGTTTCGGACAAAATAAGACAAGGTCAGTATGATTACTTATCTACCGCATCAATTTCAGAGATTTTGAATATCCCTAAACCTACGTTAGTTAAAATACTACAATCTCTAAGTAGTGCCGGCATATTAGAAACCAAAGAAGGCAAATCCGGTGGTGTACGACTGATCAAAAAGCCATCTCAAGTAACCGTACTCGATGTATTCAACGCCTTAGAAGCAGGTAAACCTTTATTCCAAACTTCCTTTGATATCAATGCCAAAGGGAAGCGTCCGGACAAAGCTCAGAACTTATTACAGAAAATGTTTAAAGAATCGGAAACCGCTATGAAAAACACCTTGTCTCAAAAATCCATCGAAGATTTATTGGAAGAAATGGGTAAGTAAAAAATTTTGCCCTTTTCTATATATTCTTTATATCTAGTTTAAATATTTAAAACTCGTAATTGTTTAACTGTTTTATATCTAACTATTCTATTTATCATGTTTATTCATTTAAAATCAAACCCTATGAAAAAATTAACCGTTGTATTTGTATTACTATTCCAAGCATGGGTAGGTACTGTAGCTCATGCACAAGAGAATCCATCTTCTTCTAAACTGGGTATTTCGTTAGAAATAGACCCTGCCACCTTTGTGTTCAAAGGTTATTCGGCTCACATACGTATCAAACCTCCTAAATCCAAACATGTATTAATTGGTGCCGGAGTGTACGCATTAGATATGCCTTCCATGTTGGTCGATTTAAATCCAGAAAACAAAGCCAAAGACTGGAACGTACGATTGAAATTAGGCTATGGTGTATTTGGAGAATATCATTTTAGAGAAGTCAACAAACGATTTTTTGTTGGTTCGCAGTTAAGTTTTCAAACCTATCAAATTGAAAAAGAAAACGAACCTAACAAATCCGAATTCACCAATATTCTATTCATGCCCTATGCAGGATATACTATTCAACCCTTTAACTTTCCATTGTATGCTAAATTTTGGGGAGGGGTAGGATACACGAATAAAGTATCCGGAAGCAATGAGTTAAACGGCAAAACTTACGACATCGCTCCCATCACTATGTTTGCTACTGTACACTTAGGTTATACCATCAAATAAAAAGAAGGCATCTAAATTAGATGCCTTCTTTTATTACAAAACTCAAAGATTAATTAAATTGTAATGGATTCAATTAAATAGTCTATGAGTACTCCCAATCCTAAAGTGAATTTTTTTACGAATGAAAGTAAGTGGCAAGAAGAATACCTACTTCTGCGCTCCATCGCACTTGAGTGTGCTTTAACAGAAGAGTTGAAATGGGGTTGTCCCTGTTATACAAGTGATGGGAAAAACGTAGTACTTATTCATGGCTTTAAAGAATATTGTGCTTTGTTGTTTTTTAAAGGAGCCGTGATGAAAGATTCGAAAAAGGTTTTAATTGTTCAATCGGAAAACACACAAGCTACTCGTCAAATTCGATTTACCAATTTGAAAGAAATTGAAAAGCTAAAATCGACTATTAAGAGCTACATCAAAGAAGCCATTGAATTAGAAAAGTCGGGTGTAAAAGTTGAATTCAAAAAAACATCCGAATTCAAAATGGTCGAAGAGTTTGAGCAAGTATTAAAGAAGAATGCCAAATTAAAGAAAGCCTTCGAAAGTCTAACCCCGGGTCGTCAACGAGCTTATCTATTATTCTTTTCTTCTGCTAAACAATCGACCACGCGTGTAGCACGCATTGAAAAGTGTACACCGGATATACTGGCAGGTAAAGGATTGAACGATTAAGTTGTGTACCTTTGTGCTATGATGTTATCTTTTCAGTTCGACAATACCTATACTAAAGAATTACCGGAGCGCCTTTTTACCAAACAATTAGCCGCATCTTTTACTAAACCCGAATTGGTTTTATACAATTCTAGTTTAGCAAAAGAATTAGGATTGGAATCTCCAAAGGATGACAACAAAGATTACTTTGCTCAACTATTCAGCGGTCAAATTATACCGGAAGGAACACAACCCTTTGCACAAGCTTACGCCGGACATCAGTTTGGGCACTTCAATATATTAGGTGACGGAAGAACACTCATGTTAGGTGAGCACCTTACTCCAAATCAACAACGCTTCGATATACAATTAAAAGGTTCCGGACCTACTCCCTACTCTCGAAGAGGAGATGGGATGGCCACTCTCTACTCTATGTTAAGAGAGTACCTCATCAGTGAAGCAATGTATCATTTAGGCATTCCTACCACACGTAGTCTGGCCGTAGTGAAAACCGGTGATACCGTGTATAGAGAAGTGGAACACGAAGGTGCGGTGTTAACACGTGTTGCACAAAGTCACATACGTGTAGGTACGTTTCAGTACGTCCGACAATTTTTATCTAATGAAGAACTATCTCAATTTCTTGATTACGTAATTCAACGTCATTATCCTGAATTAACTTTTTCGAACAACAAAGCCATCGATTTTTTAACATCGGTAATGCACCGACAAATAGATTTAATTGTTCATTGGATGCGGGTTGGTTTTATTCATGGCGTGATGAATACAGATAATATGAGTATTCCGAGTGAAACGATAGATTACGGACCATGTGCTTTTATGAACTCGTATCATCCTGCTACCGTATTTAGCTCCATTGATCAACATGGAAGATATGCTTATCAAAATCAACCGGGCATTGCACATTGGAATTTAGGAGCTCTTGCAGGTGCATTGTTGCCACTAATTCATGAAGAAGAAACCACAGCTATTGCTTTAGCGAAAGAAGTCTTAAATCAATTCCCTTCCTTGTATCAACAACGTTGGCTGCACATGATGGGTAGTAAGATAGGACTCTTACAAACTACTGATGATGACATTTCCTTGATTCAAGAATTGCTAACTATCATGGAACAGTCACAAGCTGATTATACAGAAACGTTTTACCTGTTAACCTATCATCCTGAAAAACTTTCTCCTGTATTTCAGAATTGGTTACAAAAAAGAAGTCAACGTATCTCCGAATACTCTCCCATCGTAGTTGAAACGCTGATGCAAGAAAACAATCCGGTGGTTATTCCCAGAAATCATTTGGTAGAAGAGGCTTTACAAAAAGCTGCGTTTGAAAATGATCTTACTCCGTTGAACAACTTGTTACAAGTATTAAAAAATCCTTATGAAGATGTAGCCGGTTTAGAATATTACAAACAATCATCCACTGATGATTCCTATAAGACGTATTGCGGAACTTAGTTATACTTATTCAAGTCTTTCTTGAACCTGTCTTGTGAAGGATAAAGATAGATGATATATAAAAAGAGAGCCGCTACTAAATATACTAATGGGGTTAGATGTATTACGAAAGCAAATATCAAATTATAAATCAAGGCTCCTTCAATCATGGCTAATCTAATCAAACAACCCTTAGCATAAATTTGCTCTTGCTGAGTAGAATCCAATTGGGTTAAAGCTTCATTTCTAGATTTATTGAACAGCATATTGCTAATGAATAAAATAGATAAAGAAAATATTATTGAAACACCATAATATAAATTTTGATTTGGGTCTTCTTGAACTGTGGTGCTTTCACTAAATGCCAAAAAAAAGACAGTTGCAGTGGCTAGTATAAAAAATAGATAGAAGAAGTAAAATAGTTGAAGTTTCTTAAGTGTCATTAGAGTAAGGTTTGTATGAAGGTACTAATTCCTTTCAACCACTCTATTATCTAGTGCCCACAAAATTAAATCACTTGTTCTTTTTACTCCCACTTTTTTCATGATGTTCCGCTTGTGAGTAGCTATGGTTTTATCACTTACAAAAAGTAGATCCCCAATTTGTTCATTCGAACGTCCCTTACATATGTAGCGTAGAATTTCTACTTCACGTTCGGTAAGTGTGCTTTCTGTTTTGTTTTTATTCAAAAGCCCATCCATCAATATCTTACTGATTTCAGGAGAAAAGTATTCTTTACCCGCTGCTATGATTTTCAGCGCTTGATGTAATTCTTCTCTATCTACATCCTTCTTAATGTATCCGGAAATGCCTGACTTCACCGCTGTAATCACAGGCAGCTCACACACACAATCCGACATTACTAAAACCTTGGTAGAGGGCGAACAATCTTTAATTTCCGACATCAATAGTTTGATGGGTTTATCACACAAGTTGATTTCCAACAACACAATATCCGGCTTTTTTTGTCCTAATTCTAATATAAGTCCATTATAATCAACGCTTTCACCAACTACTTCTGTATCCTCTAACAGATGAATGGCTTGTTTGAGCCCTTCTCTGATAAGGAAGTAATTGTCTGCTACTAAGATTCTTAAGGAATTCATTTTTATTTAGACTTATTCTAAACTGCAAAGGTAGGAGTTATTCTGAACTATGGAAGTTCTGGCCTTGAAAAATGCGATAAATACCAAATTTTTGGTAGAAGCTCAATATATTCTCTATGGAACAATGTCGGTTAGTTAAGAGATTTGATATTGGTGTATAATTCCCACCATTAAAATGGTGGGCTATCTATCGCTTACCGTAATCCCCAGAGTCAACTCCTTGCGATTGGCAGCCCACGGTTTTAACTGTGAGATTAAAAAATAAAATGGGTAACAAAAAAGGTCCCGATAGCTATCGGGACCTTTTTCAAAATATAATTAGTAGACTAAATTATAGAACCTCAATGAGTTCAACTTCAAATATCAAAATAGCATCCGGCGGAATAGAGGAACCGGCTCCCCTCTCTCCGTAGCCACGGTACGAAGGAATATATAAAACACCCTTCTCTCCAACGGTCATATTAGGAATACCGTAATCCCATCCTTCTATTACTTGTCCCACGCCCACAGTAAAAACAAAAGGCTCGCCTCTGCTTACAGAACTATCAAACACTTTTCCGTTGATTAGTTTACCGGTATAGTGAACCTTTACTTGTTGTCCTTTTTGTGGATGAGTTCCGTTACCGGGAGTTAATTGCTGATAATAAATTCCTGTTTCGCCAATTTGAGTTACTTGAATGTCATTTTTACTTAAGAACTCTAGTATAAAACGATCTTCTTTTTGCTGCGCTTCAATCTTGCGTAATTCGCGAGCCTGTAAGTAATCTTCCATAGACCAAACGTTAATCATCTTTACGTCAAATCGTAAGAAACTACCTTTCTCGATGAAAGTAGGCATAGCAGCTCCTATTCCCTTAGCAAACATGGAGTCTGCATTAATCCAAAATGTACAACTATCACCGGCTGACATTAACGCTAAGCCCTCTTCGAAAGAGCCCATAAAACGTGGCTTCTGTAAGGTACTTACAATAGCATGCCCTTCCTCAAACGTGTTACGTAACACCGAATCTTTACTATTTTTCAAAACAAACTGTAACTCTACTACATCATTTAATGTAGCTTCTCTACCCGGTGCATTCAGATGGTATTTATACATCAACCCACGTTTGGTAAACATGATGTCTTTTTCAGTGAAGCCAAGTGCCTTAGCACGCTTAGCGTATGCTTTCATTTCTTTAGGAGTCTGTGCTTGGGCTCCAAAGATGAGCATCATGACAAAAACAATTATTAGTCGTTGGTTCATAGTAGTATTAAATAAAACACGACAGCTTTTAGGTGCTGTCGTGTATATAATGTTAAAACGTAAGTTCTATTATTTTAGTGCTTCCACTTCAAACTTCAGTGTTGATCCCGGAGGTATACCGTTAGCTCCACGTTGTCCGTAAGCAATGCTTGAAGGAATTAAGAAGATAGCTTTCTCCCCTCTTTTTAATTTAGCAAAACACTCATCCCAGCCTCTGATAACTTGACCGGCATCTAATAAGAATTGAAAAGGTTGTTCAGTATTTAAATTACGATCAAACTCTTTGCCTGTTTCCAACATAGTTCCTATGTAAGTAGCTTTTACCGTGTCTCCACTTGCATAAGCCTTACCACTAGGATTTGCTTTTGTAATACATACATAAGCACCGCTTGGAGTTGCAGTACCTTTTAATTTGTTTGACTTCATGTATTGTTGAATCAACACGCTGTCTTTGCTACGAGATGCTTTTTCAAGCACTTCTTGTTGCGCTTGATATTCTTCATAACGTTGACGTTGAATAGCCATGATAGAATCGACATAAGATTTATCAAACACCTTTACCAACTTAACTAAAATCTTTACAGTAGAACCAGGAGCTACACCGGCAGGTAAAGGTGCTTCAAAACTTTTAGCAAACAATGAATCTGCACTGATAACAAATTCAGCGCTATCGCCTACAGTTAATAACTGTAACCCTTCTTCCACACTAGGAACATATGGAGGCTCACTGATTAAGTATTGTAACGGACGTTGAGGGTTTGTTTGATCAAATAATACAGAGTCACGATCATCGTTCGTACGAATTTGCATTAAGAATTCAATTGCGCCGCCTAACTCCGGATAATCTTCACCTGTGGAGTCTTTGTGAAATTTATATTCTAATCCGCTTTCTGTTTTTTTATAGTTACATGAGGTAAAAGATACCGCCATTACACCCAAAGCTAGAATAGCTTTGTTCAAGGTTGATGTTAACATAGAAATTTTTCTTTTCGTAAATTGGTTAGTAGTTCTTCTTTATATTCCGGTAATAATTCTCTAAAATGTTTTACAGTTTCTTCAATCGAAACATTTGACTTGCCTCCGGCTGCATTTTTGTGGCCACCGCCTTGGAAATGTTTACGAGCAAATTCGTTCACTGAAAATTCTGCCTTTGATCGGAAAGAAATTTTAACGCCATCTTCTCTCTCCACTATCATCGCAGCAAACACCACCTTTTCCAAGCTTAATGCATAATTAACTAAACCTTCCGTATCACCGGTTTTAGAATCAAACTTAGATAGATCTTCTTTAGTTAAAAATATATATGCTGTATAATAATCGTCTAGTACTGTCAGTTTTTCAGATATAGCGTATCCTAATAGACGTAAACGCTCTTCCGTATTCGTATCGTAAATCAATCGATGTACACGTGATGCGTTCACATTCCACGAATACAAATCCGCCACAATTTCATGAACCTTACGGTTGGTACTAGGATGGCGGAATGATCCCGTGTCCGTCATGATACCTGCATAGATACATTCACCGATGTATGAATCCATGTAGGAGCGGTCTCCCATGCCAAGAATCACTTCGTAAATAAGTGAACACGTAGCAGCAGAGGAAGTATCTGAAAAAGAGATATCGGCAAAATCTTCCGGCAACAAGTGATGATCAATTAACACCTTCTTGGCAGAAGACACTCTTATTAATTCACCTAATTCATTGATTCTGGAAAGTGCGTTGAAGTCTAAGCAAAAAACAACTTCTGCATCCGCGACCGTTTTTTCAATCACGGCTTTGGTAGATTCGTTGTAAATAACTACTGAATCATTTCCTTCCATCCAATCTAAAAAAGATGGATAGTCGGACGGAGAAATCACAATAGCCTGATGACCTTTTTTTGTCAAATAACGGTACATAGCCAACGAAGAGCCAAGGGCGTCTGCGTCCGGTTTATGGTGCGTGGTAATGACAATCTTTTTAGGAGTGGCTAGTAACGCTTTAAGTTGATCCAGCTGTTGCTGCATTAGGTACTTCTTATGATAATAATTTTGCCCTTGAAAATGAGATTCTTTCCCAAACAGTAGGCGAGGCAAAAGTGCTAAGAATTAGAGAAAAAACAAAGTTGGAATTAGGGAATCTGATGCTTTTAATTATATTTGGTTAAGAAACTTAAAATTAGGGAAGTATGGCAGGGAATAGAACCTTTTCGATGATCAAGCCGGATGCCGTAAGAGATGGACATTCCGGAAGTATTTTAAAAATGATTGAAGCCGGCGGATTTAGAATTGTAGCGTTGAAGTTGACCTATCTTTCAGCGGAGCGTGCCGGAGAATTTTATGCCGTACATAAGGAAAAACCCTTTTATGATGATTTGAAATCCAAAATGTCGGAAAGTCCTATCATGGCATTAATTCTTGAAAAAGAAAATGCGGTGGAAGATTATCGCAAGTATATTGGATCTACTAACCCGGCTAATGCTGCTGAAGGTACCATCCGTAAAATATATGCCAAATCATTAGAGCGCAACGCTGTACACGGCTCTGACTCGGATGAAAATGCAGCTATTGAGTCTGCTTTCTTCTTTAGTCAGATGGAAATGTTTTAGTGATTATAATATTCTTTAAGGGATAGTCCATATAATTATTGGCTATCCCTCTTTACTTAATAGCATATGCGACTTTTTATTTTAACTTTTTGGGTTGGCATTATCTACCCAAATATCTCAATTGGACAAAATTTATATACGTCAACCCTAAGTACCGGAGGACTGATGGTAAACCCGGCCTATGCCTATAAAAGCGCCATTGGGGGCGGAGTGAGCTATGATCAATACACTAATAATGAATATGATCCTCCTAGCCTAACGACTCCTTTTGATAAAAACAGAATTTACAATAATGTAAATCATTTTTATTTCAGCAACCCCGGGAACAAACGTTTATCGTGGGGCATGTATTTTATCAATCGGAATTTTAAACGTAACCAATATGCTTATTACCACCCCCAAACCCCTTACTATAAGTACTTTTATGATAGCAATGTGTTGTTGAATAATTTAGACATTGGGGCTGCCTTTGCTTATCCTTTTTATATACAACAAGATACTAATAGAAAACTAGTCACCTCTCTTAGTTTAGGATTTACGAATGGAAGTGATAAGTATAGTTATCAATATAAAGATAGCACTGTCTACCTGAGTCACTTTGCACAAAGAATGAATCAATACGCTTTTAGTATAATGTATGTGAAAGATGAAATATCTTTCGTAGGATTAAAAGGAACTTACCACTATAGTCAGTATGGGGAATTTGTTTTATACTTCTATGCACATATGTCTCATACTTTTAGTAAAAAAGAGGGAAAAGGAAATTTTAGTTTTACACCTTCACTTTTAGTAAACATATTGAAATTATACCCTAACGGCGCTCCTGACAAAAAATATGGCTTTCGTGAAGTCGATTATTACTATAATGGGAATGTGTTGATTACTGTTAATGCTGATTTTCGATTTAAGAAGTTTTTATGGGGGATTAATTACTTTGAAAGTATAACTCAATACATGGGATTCATGTTTGGATATCAAAATAAGAACTCTAAGATTGTTTTAAACACTAATCTCTATAGCGACGAATACTTATGCGCTTCTCTTAGTTTTAAATATAACTTATTAAAAAAGTAAAGGGATCTTAAATAAACCTCAATTCTTATTAAAGTACTTTACAAAAGTAAAGGAGCCTGAATTATAGTATTCTCCAATGCCTGAAATATTAAGTGTCGTTCTAAAGGATTTGGCTTCGTATCCTATCATTGCGTAATAATTGAATCTGTTGCTTGGAAATGACTGCATACCCACGCCCCATAGCACGCCATACCACCTGAAGTCTAATTGAAGTATCGCTCCTAATCCTCTATTATAATAATGGATAACGCCATTGGCGTTGGTAATTCTTTCGCCAGACGAAGGTATAAGTAAAAAGCTATAAATACCTGCATATACGGAGGGTTTAAACATAAACTTTCCTTTGCCATTCTTAGACGTTATCGTATAAGACGCATGTAAAAATACTTTTGAAGTATAGCCGTCATACAAATTCAAATAACTAACTAGTTTTGATCCAATAATTAACTTTTTTCTATATTGATAAAGAAAACCTAGTGTAGCTTGATTAAGATTTACCATCTTTTCAGTTTTAGACGAAGGTATTGGAGAAACGTTAGAATACGTTTCTAAAAAATAATTTTGATAACCTATTCCAATCCCTAGTGCAGGAATCAATACATGATTAGATTCCTCTTGAGATTTTTTGTCTAAATAAAAAGGTCTAGATAAAGCCAACCCTCCATCCACAGTAGAATATTTTTTATAAGTTGAATTATAGGTAAATGTAGTGTAGCTGGGGTCATATCCGTCCAAATAAAGATCACTAACAAAGTTGCGATTTAATAAATACCCTCCAATGTAATATTTAGAATTTAGAGGAGACGAAAATGTCAATTGATTAATTCTAATAGAAAAATCATCCCTACTAGATCTGTCATTATCTGTTTCTTGTCCCCAACCAGTTGCAGCACCAATCTTCAATCGCCTATCTAGGCCCGACACCGCAGGGTTCAACATAATACCCACTTGGTCTGTTTGAGGGAAATAATTTGTTTGTCCTTGACAATAAACTAAAAATGAAAAGTTGAATAATAGAATAAAATAGTTTCGCATGATTATAAAAATTTACAACCATGAAAACGCAACTACATTCAACTTATTGTACTGTGCCTTTTTTATTTACTCTGCATATTCATTCACAGAAACTTCTCTGCCATCATGTTGTTCTATCCAGAAGTTATTAAATCCTTCTCCAACATAAATTAATAATTTCTGCAATGCTAATAATTCAAGAATAGATAAAAAGTTATAGATCAATGCCAACTTGGTTGGGTCGTCTTTTACCACATCCCAAAAAGAAACGCGTTGTCCTCTGCTTACTTTATCTAAAATATATTCCTTCTGTTTTTCAATCGTGTAAGGATATTGCTCTACTTTGTGAATAGGCTTGTTGGCCTCTTCTTTCCAGCGATCCATCACTCTTTCAAACACTTTTAATAATTTATACAAGTCAATATCCTGCAGCTCTGCTTCCACATTGTTCACTTCGGATAATTGCTTCAACTCACGCATGATGCTTCCACGCTTTTCGCGTTGTAAAGAATCTTCTTCCAGTTTAGCAAAATCAGCGATAACCGATTTGTATTTTTTGTATTCTAATAAGTGCGCTACTAACTCTTCACGTGGATCGACTTCATTACCTTGCTCATCAATCTCCGGTCTTGGTAATAACGTCTTTGCTTTAATACGCATTAACGTAGCTGCTACCAAAATAAACTCCGAAGCAATTTCTATATTCATCTTCTCTAGTTTATGAATATACTCTAAGAAGTCATTGGTGATTTTTGAAATCGGAATATCATAGATATCCAACTCATCTCGCTCAATGAAGAATAAAAGAAGGTCAAATGGACCATCAAACAATGGTAAATGTATTTCGAAGGATTCTTTTCCCTGCATAAGTCAACTACTAGTTCTATATCAAAAATACAAAAAAGAGGCGCCAAAACGGTCTGTTTATGATGGTTTGTCTCCACTAACCTACGTGGACAAAAGGTGGATTAAGGTGGAAAACCTGTGGGTTATATAGCCTACAGACCCTCAAAAACTATTATTCAGAGCATGTATATAGCTTTCAAATACCTCATCGTTAAACAAAATAATCGTATATTTGTTACTTAAGAAACAACAGTTTCCTTGTGATTAAGGCCGGACCCCTACTACAAAAAATTAATTCCCCGGAGGATTTACGTCAACTGAATGATATTCAACTCATTCAAGTTGCAGATGAGTTGCGTCAATTCATTATTGACCAAGTCTCTGTGTATGGTGGTCACTTTGCGGCATCACTGGGTGTAGTAGAACTTACAGTAGCCTTACATTACGCTTTTAATACTCCTACGGATCAACTCGTTTGGGATGTAGGTCACCAGGCTTACGGTCATAAAATTCTTACCGGTCGTAGAGATCAATTTCATACCAACAGATTATACAAAGGTTTATCCGGTTTCCCTAAAAGAAGCGAAAGCCCTTTTGACACATTTGGAGTAGGCCACTCTTCTACTTCTATTTCTGCTGCTTTAGGTATGGCAGTAGCCAACCAATATCAAAATGATGATCGTCATCACATCGCTGTTATCGGTGATGGTGCCCTTACCGGCGGTATGGCTTTTGAAGCGATGAACCACGCAGGTGTAACCAATACTAACTTGTTGATTGTATTGAACGACAACTGCATGGCCATTGACCCCAACGTAGGTGCCATGAAAGATTATTTGGTAGATATTACTACTTCTAAAACATATAACAAGTTTCGTGATGATGTGTGGAACATGCTGGGCAAAATCAGCAAGTTTGGGCCTAATGCACAAGCCATCGCATCCAAGATTGAAAGTGGTATCAAAGCAAGTGTGTTGAAACAAAGTAATTTGTTTGAGTCTTTACACTTACGCTACTTCGGGCCTGTGGATGGGCATGATGTCAATCACTTAACTCAAGTTTTAAAAGATTTAAAAAATATTCCGGGACCAAAGATACTCCATGTATTAACAGTGAAAGGAAAAGGTTATTCCTTTGCAGAAAAGGATCAACTTACTTGGCATGCTCCCGGTACTTTTGATAAAGTAACCGGACAAATCCACAAAAAGCATTACGACTCTCCGCAGGCTCCTAAATACCAAGATGTATTTGGGCATACCATCGTGGAGTTAGCAGAAAAGAACTCTAAAATCATGGGCGTTACTCCGGCCATGCCTTCCGGTTCTTCTTTAAACTTGATGATGCAGCAAATGCCGGAAAGAGCATTTGATGTGGGTATTGCAGAACAACATGCGGTAACTTTCTCTGCTGGTTTAGCTACTCAAGGCTTACGACCTTTCTGTAATATCTATTCTACTTTCATGCAACGTGCCTATGATCAAGTAGTGCATGATGTGTGTCTACAAAAACTACCTGTGATTTTCTGTCTGGACAGAGCCGGTTTAGTCGGTGCTGACGGACCTACACACCACGGGGTGTACGATATTGCCTATATGCGTTGTGTACCTAACATGATTGTAGCATCTCCTATGAATGAGCAGGAATTGCGCAATATGATGTACACTGCACAGTTAGATTCTACAACTTTACCATTTACTATTCGATACCCTAGAGGTCAAGGTGTAATGCCTGATTGGGAAAAACCTATGGAAGCTCTTGAGATAGGAAAAGGACGTATGGTGAGTGATGGCGAAGAAGTAGCGATACTAAGTTTTGGCCCTATTGGAAATCATGTAGTAGAAGCTAAGCAACTTCTAAAAGCCGATGATTTGCATCCGGCACATTATGATATTCGTTTTGTAAAACCTCTCGATGAAGAATTGTTACATCAAGTTTGTAAACGATTCAAAAAAATCATCACGGTAGAAGATGGCTGTTTACAAGGTGGTTTTGGATCTGCAGTATTAGAATTTATCTCTGAAAATAATTACCAAGTTCAAGTATCACGTATCGGTATTCCGGATGTGATTGTAGAGCACGGTGAACCGCATCAATTATATAAAGAATGTGGTATGGATGCAGAGAGTATTGCTCAAAGAGTGCGTCAATTGAGTGGCGTAGTGGTTAAACACTAATTTTTAGTCAAACCAACTCTCTTAGATCATAATCCTTTTGTTTGCCGTATTTAATCAACTCTTGCAGTTCATATTGCTCGAGTGTTAAAATATCTTTTATCAAAAAATTGTCTCCGCCTAAATAGCGCATCACTTGAAAACGATGCAATTCGCCATCATTTTTCAAATAATATTTTTTTCCAACGCGTAAACTAGATAGTGCTAAAGGCATATAAGCTTTTTAATTGCCTGAAATTACATTAAATGATAATTTAAATACAACAATCTAATTAATTATCTTGCAACTATACCAATCACTTTTATGAAAAATATACTCATCTATTTATTCTTATCTATTTCAGTAACCACTACTTACTGTCAAGTTCTCGATCCAAACAAAATTGCAAAAGAATATTTTAACGATATTATTTCGAAAGACGAGAATACTTTTGTGTCTAAGTATATGTTGTCACAAGCTGACTTTATTTACTTAATGAATCAGCATGTCAAAAATAATGATTTAGAATTGGATATGTCTGACTCATTAAGCATTCGTAGTTCTGTCTATAAAGATGTATTACAATCTTATCGAGATTTTAAAAGCGTAATTGAAGCAAGTTCTGTTCCGATAAATACTTATGAATATCTCACATGCTTTTATGAATTAGAATATGAAAACAAAGATTTCAGATTATTGATGTTTGATGAACTAGCTATACATTTTAAATCTGACACCAATTATTATGCTATGCATATAGACGACTTGGTTTTCGTGAATAATCACTGGGTTGGAGGAGAATTTAGAAAAATTGTAAAAACGGATTCAAACTATAGAGAAATATATTATGATGGAATCTATGGTGATGAATATGTAGCTTTTGATACAGCAGCAGTTGCTACGTATGATTACGATTATGTAGATACGGCGGTAGATACCATTCCTACTAAAAAACAACAAAAAATACAAAAGAAGATTGATGCGTATTATCGCAAAATCGACTTATTGTACCAAAAACAATAGTCTGTCTATTGTTTCTATTTTGATTATCTTTGTACCTCATATTCAATATAACTAACCATGTCCTTTACGAACGAAAAAGAATTAATAAGCTATAGTTTAGGCATCAACGTAGCAGGGAGTTTTAAGCAACAAGGTTTTGACGATATCGATTTGTCAAAATTTGTAGAAGCAATGCAAGACGTTTTTGAAAAGAAAGCATTAAAAGTAGAATTAGAAGAAGCACACCAAGCATTGAACAACTACTTCCAACAAGCAGCTCAACGCAAAGCGGAGAAAAATGCACAAGACGGAATTGCTTTCTTAGCTAAGAATAAACTAAACGAAGGTGTAACTACATTACCTAGTGGCTTACAATATCAAGTAATGAAACCGGGCACAGGTGCAAAACCAAAAGCTACAGATCAAGTGACTACTCACTATCACGGTACTCTTATCGACGGTACTGTGTTTGACAGTTCTGTAGAACGCGGTCAACCTGCTACATTCCCTGTTAACGGAGTAATCGCCGGATGGGTAGAAGCATTGCAATTAATGCCGGTAGGTTCTAAATGGAAATTGTTCATTCCTAGTAATCTTGCTTACGGTGCTCGTGGCGCCGGAGATTCTATAGGACCAAATACTACTTTAGTATTTGAAGTAGAATTATTAAGTATTAACTAATACTGAGAATTTCATTCTTATATAAAAAAACCTCGGGATGTCCCGAGGTTTTTTTATGCCCATTTGCTGTAGTAATTTCTTTTTTTGTAGTGTAACCTTCTCACTTTTCTGAAGGGTTGAATCAAATGTCTGATTTCGCCGGCACTAAATGATAATAATAAGAGAAACATACCTATTAACATCATGACCAATGCTAAAACTTGAGTTTCCGACAATAAATCCGGAATAATTTCAAGCTCAGTTGAAATCAAGATGAGGGTTAGTACTCCCCAGATAAACCAACCGTAAATAATTTTCATAATCTGTATGTTAGTTAAAACAATAAGCTTCCTTATCGTCTTTTACGGCAGAAAATCATCTAAAGTTCTGAATTATTTAAATAAATTTAAATATGATATAACCCTGTAAAATAGATACTTGTAAAATAATTAAGGCGGAAAAATTCAAAATATCTAAATCAATACTAATTATTACATTTTTTACAAAGTCCGGTAATCAAAAATTGGGTTTCTCGAAGTTGATAGCCCGACGGTAGTTTTACATGAATATGCTCCTTCAAACATTCTAGCTGACCACATTGTATACATTTAAAATGTATGTGATCATGATGAGCGTGTTCAGTAGTATGATCACATTCGTGACACAAAGCGAAATACTTTTTGCCGTCATCCCCTACAATCTTATGCGTTATGCCATCCTCACAAAATCGATTTAAAATTCTATAAATCGTAGCTCTATCAATCTTACCTTTTAGCTGGTCTTCTATCATGTCTTGACTTAAAGCACCAATACTCTTCTGCAAGACTTGTAATACAGCTTCTTTAGATGGAGTGTTTCTACGGATCATAACAATAAAAAAGCACCTTCTTTATAGGAAGGTGCTTTTTATAAAGTGAATTAAATTAGAATTTAGTAATCACGAATTCTACACGTCTGTTTAATTTACGTGTTTCTTCGCTGTAGTTACTTGCAATAGGTTTTGTTCCACCATAACCTTTTGTGGAAATTCTTTTTTCATCTACACCTTTGCTTACTAAATATGCTTTCACCGCTTCTACACGTTGTTCAGAAAGTGTTTGGTTACCATCTGCGCTACCTTGGTTGTCAGTATGGCCTTCTAAACGAATTTCAATGTTTGGATTTTCTTTCATCATAGCCACAACACGATCTAATTCAGGGTACGAAGAAGGCAACATCTCAGGCTTAGACTGGACAAATAATACAGAGTTCAATTGAATCGTTTGACCAGCTTCAATTGGCACCATCAAGATATCTTGATTGATTTCTTGGTAGTTTGACACTTGAGTTAAGTCAATGGTGTTGGTAATAGCAAAGTATTTGTTTGCTTCCGCGTGATACGCATAGGAAGTACCATAAGGCAAGATAATTGTGTATGCACCCGTTGTAGGGTCAGAGATTACTTCACCTACTAATTTGGAAGAGCTTAATACGTTATAAAGAATGTCTGCAGATACCGGCTTTTTAGTTTTAGAATCTAACACTCTACCTTTAATCATTACTACCGGATCAGGGCGAATATCTTGTTTCATTTTAATACGAACGATATCTTCTTTACCCAAACCATCATAAGCAGAAACCATATAAGCATAATCTGCTTTCCAGTCTACCATGTAATATGCATCCCAGTCATTGGTATTGTAATCTGCGCCTAAGTTTTTAGGTGCTGTCCACTTCATCCAAGTGTCATCTAATCTTTTAGCAACATAAACATCATTGCTACCAAAACCACCAGGTCTGTTACTTGAGAAATATAGTGTTTTCCCATCCGATGCGATGAAAGGTGTACTTTCTTTGTATTTAGTATTTAGACCTTTAATATATTTTGGTTTAGACCAAGTACCATTCGATTGTTTAAATGTTACAAAGAAATCATTGATACCGCTATCCTCTTTAGTAGAGAACGCAATGATGGCTGTTTGCCCATCGTTTGACATGGTTAAGTTGGTATAAATACCTTTAGCCATTTTGTCGAAATCAGTGATTAATAATTTTTCAGGTTCAGTATAGCCATTTGCAGTCTTACGAATATAAGAGAACCCAATCCCTACATACACACCTTTTTCATAAGCACCACGAATGTAGATAATCGTTCCATCCGGGTTAGTACATTGAATGCCGTTATAGCGGCGTTGGTTCAATGGATATTTTTCATGGACTTTTGGAGAGAATTTCCCACTAGAATCCATTTCAGAATACCAGATATCCTGCGCATCATTGTAACTTCCAATCTTGTTGTTTTGAGGATGTCCTTCAATTACGTAGTATAATCTACGTCCGTCCGGAGTAATTACCGGATTTAGCTCAGAATATTCGGTGTTAACGTTGCTGCCTAAGTTCTCAGTTAAACGTTGGGCATTAGCACCATAAAGTGCACCAAGTGTGCAAATGGCAAGTAAAATTTTCTTCATAAAATACAGTCAATTTGAAATAAAAAGATAACGAAACCCTGTTTCGGGGTAAATTAAAGATACTACATATTTACAAAAAAGTCCGGATTTGACATTTTATTTATCGAAAATTAATCTTCAATCTTCTGAAGGGGTGTTCACCATAAAGGCCGCCGTTTGGGGAAATCGGCTAAAAAGTTCGTCTTTTAATTCCTCACTTATCGATAATTGTCCTATGGCTTGCGACATACAATGTAGCCATGCTATGGCATCTTCCTTTCGGATGGTATGGGGCATGTGTCTAGCCCTCATTCGAGGATGACCAAATTCGTTACTATACAGTGTGGGTCCTCCTAAAAATTGTGTTAAAAATAAACGCTGTTTATGCTTAATGTCTTCTTTGTCGTTTTTAAACAAATGTTTTATTTGGTCATTAGTAAAGACTAAATCATAAAACTTATCTACTAATAAGTCTAGATTCTCTTTTCCTAAACGATCATATAAACTTTGTTCTTCCATTAATTTACTGTGCAATAGCGTCGCCTGAACCGTTATCTAATACATCAACTGTAGTAGGATTCCCATAGTATAAAATATTCCCGGCACTGCTGATTTCTCCTGTTAAATGTTGTGTGACTTTTACAACCACACCACCTATATTAGTAACTATCACCTGCGCGTTTTCGGTGGTAAAATTTTGAAATTGAATTACACCCTGACCTCTATTTTCAATTTTCAATTTAGTGCTTTCTCCCGTCATACTTACTCTTCCATTGCCTGTGGATTGTACATAAACTGCACGGGAGGTGTCTTGTAAATCTATATTTCCAAATCCTCTAAGAAGGATACTTAAAGAGTCGGTTTTGAAAGAATTGGATCCATTAATTCTTCCGTCTGAGTCTAATTGAACATGTTGAATCGAAGGTAGTGTCACATAAACTTCAATCGTAGATTCTTTTTTGAAACATTTATTACCATCAATAGAAAAAACAATATTGCTCCCTGACATATATGTTTGAACATATTTCAGCACATTATCATCTCCCTTTACTTGAATCAACTGGGTTGGACCTTGTGTTAAAACTACATTCATAGTTCCTTCAACAATAATTCCCGTAGCTGCAGGTAATTGGCGTTCTTCTGTGATTATGTTCCCAGAAGCTTTCACACAATGATCACAAGAAAAAAATAAAGAAGTAATGATGATTGTCATTGCTCCGCCCAATAATATACTCCAAGATTTATTCATGGTACAAAGATACAAAAGAAAGAAAGGTATTACTACTTGATTAACGGGTCCTTTGATAAAAAGGATGTTTTATCAAAGGACCCGTTAATCAATTTTTACTTGAGTTTTAAAATAAAAATTATGATATTGGGGCTCTGTTTTATCAAAGTTTTTAATTTTTAATCCAAACGATTATTATGAAAAAGATTTTACTATCTACTGTTTCCCTTTTGTTATTGCTAAGTGCTAAAGCACAACAATTACCTAACAACAACTTCGAAGACTGGTCTGCGGTTACCGACTGCTCTACCATCGACTCTGTTCACGGCTATACTTCCGTAGATGTCGACATGTACAATGATGTAGATATTTGTCCGTCATCCAACGCAGAAACGACCATTCAAAAATCAACAGATGCTCAAAGTGGTAGCTATGCAGTAAAACTACAAGCCGTAGTATTTACACCGGCTCCAGGGTTTTCATACACTGTTAATCCTTATCTAGCTGTAGGAACAACGTACAATCAATCTGAAGGCATCGCCTTTATTGGAAGACCTACTAAAATGAAAGGTTATTATAAATTCATTAATGGTGGTGGAGATTCTTTATACTTCAACAGCCTTACATTCAACTCGAATGACTTTGAAGCTACGGCTTATCTTGAATTTCATACCGTTACTAGTACTTCGGGAAGTGATTATGTAGCATTTGAAGCAGATTTTATCTACGATCCTACTAAAACAAATGCTCCTGACTCATTAATGTTCTATGTAGGAATTATTAACAAAGATGGCTTCTCGGGTGCTAGTCCAAATTCTATTGCCTATATTGATAACATCACGTTGGAATATGGCACTACAACTTCTACAACAAAATACAAATCCGTAAGCCCTATTCAAGTTTATGCGGCTGACAACAAGATTGTGTTTTCAGAAGAAGTAGAACAAGTAATGGTAAACAATATTGTTGGTGCCGTTCAATCTCAAGTCAACACCACTACACTAAGTGTATCTACTCAAGGTTACAAAACAGGTGTTTATCTAGTAAGCTACCTGTATAAAAACAATCCTTATTCTACAAAGATAGTCATTGAATAAAACAAAAAGGGCCGATTTATCGGTCCTTTTCTTTTCTGATTATAATTTTTAAAAACGAACCCCAAACTGCCATCCAACCCAGTAGGTGTTTTTCACCGTTTTATCGTCGGTATGAATCCATTCAGTATGGGCAACTTTATCCGGCACCATAGTAGAACCAATTGTACCTTCTGCATTTTTATATTCTGAGAACATCGTATTGAAGGAAGGACCTCCATACAAATAAATTCGCTCTGTTAACCCTACTCCTAATAACACATTTAACTTAAACTGTTCGTTTACTACTGCTGTAAACGCTTCGTTTTCATTCACGTGAAGACCTATTAAGTCAAAGTTCAACTGGATTCTTTTGGCTACTTGAACACATGAGCCTATACCATAACCAAATGTCCATCGCTGATAATCTGAAGTAACATAATCATAGCCTAAGTGAAATATGTTATAAAATGCTTTCACACCTGTTTTGTAATTAAAGTTCCCCCACATGGTTTCGGATGCGAAGAATTCAAATCGACTATACCCATTCTTTGTTATAGAAATTAAACCAACAGGAACTCCTTTGATAGAGTCGGAAATATTAATTAAACCTAACTGAAATCCCTCTATTCTACGTGCAATGTTAATGAGGCCAAGTTGCGCACCTTTCAAAAACCGCCGATTGTAGTTCACGCCGCCGGAAAGCTGAAATCCTTGCATAGACTCCATAGCTAAGTTTATAGCACCTGCTACTTGTGCGCCACTCACAACTCCGCCACTGTAATTCATGGCTCCGGCAAACTGAGCTCCTAATACATCCATAGATGCTAAATTAAACGCTCCTGCCATTTGAACACCAAACACCTGTCTTTGTACTATATTGAAAATAGTCGCTAGTTGTGCGCCTTCGGAATATTTTCTCAGAATATTTCCTGTAAGCCCCACTTCCAATACGTTAACTGCACCGTTATAACCGGGTAATACATTAACAGAAAAAGCATTCAAATAATAGGGTGAAGCTTTACCATGTGTGGACCATCCGGGATAAGCGCCTGTAATTTGAAATTTATCATATGCTAATTCATCACTAATTTTTAGTGAATCAATCGGAGTTAATGTGTCTTTTTTACTAAAAAGAATACTGTCTTTTAATTCCTTGAATGATTTTGATAAAGCGATTTTAGCATCTCTCCAGCTCTCACGAAGATTCAATTTGTCCATTGAATTTCTTCGGTTAATGCTATCTTTTTTATGCTTGTATTGTTGTTTTAACAACTCCTGATCTACTACATAATCTTTCTCTAATTCTCGGATTGCTGCAGCCGTGTCTTCTCTGGGTTCCACGTATAATACCGGTGGTGAAATCAGTGGCTGTTCTTTTGCCACCACTACCGTATCTTTAATTTTGGTCAAGGTATCTTTTTGAACATTGGGAACACTGCCACTATTAGGAGCAGGCTTGACAGGAGGTGTCGGTATTGGAGCTTTTTTCAATACAATCTGATCTCCTATTATTTTGTATGCAATACCTGTATTTTTAAATAACTGATCTAATGTGTAGGTTAATGATTGCTGGTATACATTGACAGATACAGTTTGCTCTACATCTATTACGTCTGATGAGTAAGAGAATCTAAATCCGTATTTTGTTTTTAATTCTTGTACAGCTTCTTCTACGGTACAGTTGATGCAACGTAAACTTATTGACTGAGTGTTTACTTGAGCAACACTAATATTTTGGAAGAAGAATGACAATAGCATCACAGGAAGTATAATTTGCTTCCATACTAATAGTTTCATCTTTTTAAGGGGATTAATGGCAAGGACTGCCGGATAGTACAATATTTTTAGGCGATTGTTTTTTCGCTTCTAAAGACATGGAGGCGGTTAAGACTTCAATCACTTGCTCTAAAGAATTCTGTTTAAACTCACCTGTAAATCTACATTTTCCTAATGCAGGATTTGCAAGTGTAATATTCACACCATACATAGTATTAATATCTTCTATAACACTAGATAAAGGTTGATTATGAAACCCAATATGTAACGTTTTCCAAGCAGGCTGATAGACTGACTTCTCTGTATTGGATACAATATATACATTGCCTCCGGTATTGATGATTGCTGACATACCTGCTGTCAAATGTTGCTCTTTTACTGTTTGAGCATATTTTTCCATCACAGCTACTTTGCCTTCTTCAACAGTGACAAAATCAACGCTATCCGTTTTGATTGACTTAACGGCAAATGAAGTTCCTTTAACAACAGTTCTAGATCTATGCGCCATTACGGAAAATGGTTTCTCCGGATTTTTGGTCACTTCAAAGAAGGCCTCACCATCTAACCAAATTTCTCTTTTCTCTTCGTTGTATTCTCCCGAATAACGAATACGAGCTCCGTCTCGGAGAGTCACCAAAGAGTGATCCGGCAATTCATACACCTTAATACTATCTAATCCGGCAACCACATCAATGTATTCCGGACGTTTAAACAAGAATAAACTAAATAACCAAGTGAAGGTCATAACAGCTACTACAGCTGCAGCAGCTCTTATAAACGGTTGTTGCCACCAAGCTAAAGAACGATGAATGTGCGTTTCTTTGTCAAAAGTGTGCGCTTGCACTTTTGACCATGCCGTGCTTACATCAAAGGAGACTTCCTGCGCCTGATGTCTACTTTGATGCCACACCTGCTCATATTCCTTGAACAAAGCTGCATGACTTGGATCTTCTTTGGACCACTGAACAACTTGTGTCTTTTGCTCAGCAGTTAATTCTCCATGCCAATACGCAGCCAACCACTCTTCCGGAGTGGAGTAATTGTCAGAAATATGTTTGGAATGCGCCATTCTAATCTTAAGACTTTCGATTTCGTTTTTACCCCTATAAGTTTATAAAAAATAAATACAAAAGAATGAATTCTTTCAGGTGCTCTCTTAAATGCTTGAGCGCTTTCCCCATTTGATTTTCAACCGTTTTAATGGAGATACCTAATACTTCCGCAATTTCTTTATACGTCAAAGATTCTTCTCTACTCATTAAAAATACAGTTCTACACCCATCCGTCATAGACCCTATTGCTTTATGCAACGCATTGGTTACATCATTCAATTGAGCTTGTTGCTCTCCATTCGATGCCGCAAACAAAACCTCCGTATGTTCATGTACATCTATGGTAGGTCGTTTTATGATTTTATGATATTCCGTTATACTTTTATTGTAAACGGATTTGAACAGATAAGACTTAATAGAAAACGTAAACTCGATTGAATTTCTACGTTGCCAAAGTTGAACATAAACTTCCTGCACTACATCTTCTGCTTTGTCTTTGTCTTTAATAATATTAAAAGACAGTTTGCACAAATCAGCATAGTACGAATGAAATAACGTTTCATAAAAACCTTTTTCATTCGACTCGGGCCAAGTGGTAGTGTTTCCTATGTCAGGAATTTTAATCATTCCAACTATATTATTTTATCAGCTTTACACGCATCAAGTGCATATGCGCAGTGATATATAAATATTCTTCTTTGTCGTCTAAGGTCACATTGGCAGCAGCTACCGGAAGGTTAATTCTTCCCACTAATACTCCGTTTGTGTCAAATATTAATACACCACCCGGACCTGTACAAAAAACCCAGCCGGCACTGTGATATACCATACCATCCGGTAATCCTTTTTTTGAACCTACTAAAGACGTAGCATCATACATAAGTTTACCGGATAAAATATTGCCAAGAGAATCTACTTTATAACTGGTTATGTATGCTTTGTGAGGATCAGAATTGGCAACCCACACTTCTTTCGCTTTAGGAATATAGGCAATACCATTTGGTCGAGTTAAGCTATCAATCAGTAAATAAGCGATGTCATCTTTTACTCTATAGACACCTTGAAATGGAATTTCTTTAGTGCTGTCATCCTCTAGTTTTTCTAAACCATACGGTGGGTCAGTGAAGTACATGTTATTGTACTCATCTAGGCATACATCATTTGGACTGTTAAATCGTTTGTTCTGGAATTTAGATACGATAGGCGTTGTCACTTTCTTGTCAGCAAATGGGTACATAAGTTTAGCTACACATCTTTCCCCATGTTGACACATGATTAAATTCCCCTCTTTGTCTCTGATAAGTCCATTAGCCCCCATTTCTCTCTTCGTAGGCACTGTATCAAAATATCCGGACGGTTTCATGAAAATAGTGATGCTATCTTTTTCAGACCAAGAATAAACAACATTATTGGGTACATCCGAAAAAAGCAATCTGCTTTCTTCTTTAATCCATACCGGGCCTTCGGACCAAGTGAAGCCGGAAGCCAATATTTCTATTTTAGCATCCGTATCAATTAAATCGGATTTGTCTACCGTTAACCATTCGATAGAAGCCGCTGTAGAAGCATCTTCTACATTATCAATTCCGGTAGATTTACAAGCTGAAAATACCCCGAAAAAAACAAAAAGATATAAAAGTGATTTTTTCATAACTCAAAATTAAACAAAATAGCCCATTAGTATGCTTTTTATCCTACAAAATTCGAAGTCTAAGGGAGATGAATTCCCTTAGACTATTTTAATATGCCTTTTGCGATTTTTACTAAACCTACGTTGCCTCTTTCATTAGACACTAATGAGGCAGGAATATTTCTGGTATAAAAAACCACCTCATATGTAATGGAAGCACCCGGGGCAATCGAAGTATATGCGCCTTGTTGCTCTATCTCAATGTAAGAGCCATCAGGATTAGCATAAAATTCAATCTCTGCTTCTCCCGGTGCATATTGTTCTACTAATACATCGGGGAATTTTTTTACTAATATTTTATCATTTTTCACCTGTGCCATCCACCCTTCTTTACCGGAGGCAAATAATTTAGGAATACCAGTTGGTATTGGTTTTGAATTATAATCAAACCAAGTGATGTTGTCTATATTGAAGATGTGTTCCGATAATTCTCCCTTCCATTTGTTTTCACCTGCAGGGAAAAAAGTTAAGCCTCCCGGTGCTACACGCGTGATTTCCCATGGAGCCACTTTTCTCTCAACATCTGATGCATTTAAGATGGTATAAGTGATTACTAACGAGGTGTCTTTCGTGTTGATCAAATACTTCTTAAAGAAGACCAATCCTAATAAAGAATCCTTTTGACTTTTTAAATACACATAACCCGTATCTGTCAAAACCATATAGGGTAATTTGTCTAGTTGCTTAGAAGGTGGCCAACCCCAAGCACTTTGAGGTGAAGGCCATAATGAATTCCCCCAATTGTCTGCATTGGCTGTTGAATCAGAAATAAAATTTTCGCCCATCCAAAATAAGCCACTTAGTTTTCCTCCATTATTTGCATCTATTACTGCTTTTAATGGCCCAAACGACAGTGTAAAGGTTTTTCCAGATTCACTTACTACGGCTTGAGTGGAGTCAAATGACTCTTTTTGTTTAACTCTAACATCTTTACATGATGTAAACGATAGGGCTGTTATAACTGTGCCCAACAAAACAATAATCCTAATCATAATGAAATAATAAAAAGACGAATTCAAATTTAGTATTTTATCGCTATTCGACCTATAATAAATTGTCAATTGAAGAAAGAATGTATTATCTTTAATGAAGTATAAAACAATCAACTTTTATGACCAAAGTAACACTTAAAGGGAATCCTATTTCATTAAAAGGGAGTTTACCTGGAGTAGGGCAGCCGGCTCCGGATTTTAAATATGTTAAAACTGATTTAAGTGAAGACAGTTTATATAACGCAGGGAATAAAATTAAAGTAGTGATTGCTGTTCCAAGTTTGGATACAAGTGTTTGTGCATTAGAGACCAGACAATTCAATCAAAAACTGGCCAACAAAACCGGTGTACAAGGAATTGTAGTCTCTAAAGATTTACCTTTTGCAATGAGACGATTCTGCGAAACAGAAGGTATAGAGAATGTTGCGAGTGGATCTGACTTTAGATACAATGAATTTTCTCAAAAATATAATACTGAAATAATGGAAGGTGGGATGAAAGGCTTATCAGCAAGAGCAGTAGTGGTCATTGATCAAAATAATATTGTGCGCTACACTGAACTTGTTCCTGAAATTGCACAAGAACCTGATTATGACAAAGTGTTGAAAGCATTAGACAGCTTATTGTAATTCATAAAATGATTTTAAAAAGCAACGTAGAACTACGTTGCTTTTGTTTTTTATAACAAGAATATCTATGCGTTATTTGTTCTTATCGGTCTGTTTATTTATAAACGTTGTAATATCCTTCGGTCAATCGATTAATGTAATGGCGCTTCGAAATGGCGCTAGAATCGCCTCTAGTACTTCCAGCTATTATACTTCCAATCCAACCACCGCTAAGATTGACAATTGGACAGTTCACGCATTATTAGATGAAAACGCCGACCGTGGATGGTGTTCAGCTCAATATAAAACTAATGGGAATGAATTCGTATTTGAACTGTCTGAACATTATAATCTAACAGAACTCATTTTTGACAACACATGTCAAATTGAATACAAAGGCATCTGCGCTAAAAACATCCTAGTAAGTTTTTCTTCTGAATCCGCTACCGGCGGTTATAAAAATGAACAAGCGATTACACTAGCCGAATATCAATCCAACCTATCTTTTAAAACTCAAATAAAAAATGTTCGATGGATTAAACTAATCATTAAAGATAATTACGGCCACCCACAATGGACAGAGCTAATGGAAATGAAGGCTATAGGTGTCTATAGCAATCCAGTCTTCTCAGCTACTAATTCTGCAGTGGGAGTTTGGAATACTAATTTTGATTGGGTATCTATTAAATCAAACTCATCCGGATATATATACGGTTGCTATAAATGGGCTCAAGGTGAAATGTTTTCAGGAAAAGTTGATCGTAATGTCTTCACTTTCGAATGGTATCAAATTGCTAATGGTCAAAAAGGATGGTGTGTATTAGTATTGAATGAGGACGGTACTCAAATGAATGGAATATGGGGCTACGGCAATAATCAAAACGTATTTGGATTTTGGGAATTCACCAAAAAACAATCTACCCCCTACCCTTGTAGCAATGACGCTTCCGTGCAGAATAAGACAACTATTACTCCTTCAAAAAAAGTGGAAGTGGTTACTACGTCAAAATTGAATTTAGTAATTGAAGTCGTAGATAAAACAACAGGAAAAGGTGTTCCGGGAAATATTGAATTATTCTTGCCCACAAAATACTATCAAGTACCTTCGGGAGATGGCGTTTACTCTGCCAACATAGAATCTAATACTAAGCTGGCTGTGAAAAGCGCTCTTCCCAATTATTTCCCTAGAATAGACTCTCTGGAATTGACTTCCGATGAAATTGAAAAGAATTATGCTTATCGCCGTATTGAATTGCAAAAATTGGAGGCGGGTAAAAGTATAGTGATGCAAAATGTTCTATTCTATCAGGGTAAATCAACCGTGATACCTGAATCATATGATGAACTTGATCAACTAGTTAAACTGATGCATCAATATCCTAATATGGTGATTGAATTATCCGGCCATACAGACAATCAAGGTGACTATAAACAAAACATGAAACTCTCAGAGGAACGTGTAGCAGCCGTTAAAGAATATTTAACAAGTAAAGGAATTTCACCGGAGAGAATCGTAGGTATTGGTTATGGCCCTAAGTACCCTATAGCAAGTAACTATAGTGAAGCTACACGCAGGCTCAATAGACGTGTAGAATTCAAGGTGTTAAAATTTTAATCACTCCGGATTTTTATCAAGTTTTAATTTATACTTTGTTTTGATTAGTTTTGAAGCATGGGATTGACATATAAAGAAATATTTGAACACAATAAAGAGTGGGCGAAGAAACAAGTAGAAGAAGATTCAAATTATTTTATTGAATTAGCAGCCGATCAAAATCCGGATTATTTATACATCGGTTGTTCCGATAGTAGAGTTCCGGCCAACCAAATTACAGGATTAAAACCGGGAGATGTTTTTGTTCATAGAAACATTGCCAACCTAGTTTGTAACACCGATTTAAATGTCATGAGTGTCATCAATTACGCTGTTCAATACTTAGGGGTTAAACACATAGTCGTATGCGGACATTATAATTGCGGTGGAGTGAAAGCTGCAATGCAACCAAAAGATTTAGGTATTCTTAATCCATGGTTAAGAAACATCCGTGATGTATATCGTCTGCATAAAGACGAGCTTTTAAAAATACAAAACGAAGAAGCTCGCTATAAAAGATTAATCGAATTAAACGTTTTTGAACAATGTGTTAATGTTATCAAAACGGCTGCTGTTCAAACCAATTATTATAAAAATGGCTTTCCTGTTGTTCATGGTTGGGTGTTTGATTTAGAAACAGGATTGATAAAAGATTTAGAAATTGACTTCGTAAAAATCTTAAATGATATCAAAGAGATTTACGATTTGACTGGAGAATAATGGCGATTGCTTATACGGATAAGGGGAAGGGGCCTGTAGTACTTTTGGTGCATGGCTTTTGCGAAAGCAAACGTATATGGAAACATTATCAGCATTTACTTTCCGAGCATTGCAGAGTCATAGCAATTGACTTGCCCGGTTTTGGCGAAACACCTTTAACCCGTTCTAACATAAGTATGGAATGGTTTGCTGAAGAGGTTTATCAATTTATTCGTTTGTTAAAGTTGGAATCCGTTATCTATGTTGGTCACTCCCTTGGCGGATATGTAGGTTTGGCGTTAACAGAAAAACATCCGGAGCTTATTAAAGGTCTATGTCTATTTCACTCTACAGCTTATGCTGATTCTGATGACAGAAAAGCAGGAAGAGATAAAACCATTGCTTTCATAGAAAAATATGGTGTTCAAGTTTTTGCCGACAGCTTTGTACAACAACTTTTTTATCCAAAAAATAGAGCGGCGCTTGCTCACGAAATATCGGATGTAATTAGTATAGCCGGTTCTAGTAGCTATGATGGAGTTATTGAAACCACCAAAGCCATGCGTGATCGAAAAGATAGCACACATGTTTTAAAAGAGTTCAGTAATCCAATTTTATTTATTGCCGGTAAAAACGATCAAACAGTGCCTGTTGACAAAGTGTTAGAACAAATAGTACTACCTCAAAAAGCGCTACTTCAGGTTCTGGATGAAACAGGACATATGGGTATGATTGAAAAAGAAGAAGAGACTATCAAGATGATTAAAGGCTTTATAGAGTACTGTTCTTGATTTTTTTCACTAACGAACACTTTCTAATAACGTAATATACTTAAACGTAGTCTCACGATTAATACTAAAAAGATTTAATACTGATTTTTTCGCTTCCTCTCCTATTTTAGATAAAGCAGATTTGTCATGATATATTTTCATAACAATTGACTCAATCTCTTCTTGAGGGTTTAATACTTTGATTAAAAAACCATTTTCACCGTGTACTATGTAATCTGAAAAGTCACCCACGCCTGCACAAACAATGGAGGGGGTACCCTGCAAAGCCATTTCTTTTACTACACTATTGCTTGCTTCTGACACCGAAGGATGAAGCAACACGTCACACAATGCCATATAATCAATATATCTTTGTGTAAAACCAACCATTGTTACATTGTTATTCAATTGGTTTTCGTTAATGTATTTTTGGATTTTCTCCTCCTCCGGTCCTTTATCCAAAATATAGACTTGTATATCGAGTTGCTTGTCAATGATGAGTTTCTTTAACACTTGGAGTGCCAGCATATGTCTTTTAACCGGAACCAGCCTAGAGCAAAGCAAAATGCGAAGTTGTGCTTTCTTATTTAGTCTTTCGTTATTAATCCAGTTGGTATCTGCTTTAGGATACATGTCAAAATCATACATGTAAGGAATGATTGACAAGCGGTTTGGATTTGCTTTCTCCTCCTTGATCATACCATCCATTACCGTTTTACATGGAACAATTTGATTAGGTGCAAATTTGTTTAAAAGAGCATCACCTCGTAATTGATTTTTGTTAATCAATTCCGGAAATTGTTTAATTGCGTCCGGATGATCTATGTGATGTCTAAATGAAAACACTTTTTGAGAAATGAATTTTTCTAATACTAAGGTTACTAAAGTACAAGGTTTCAAATGAGAAAAGATAACCGTAGCCGAAGATGCTTTGAAAAATCTATAGGACTTTGATATTAATTTATACCAACTAATAGGATTTGTATCTAACTCAAGAGAATGCGTTTTAAAGCCCAATTCTTCTAGCTGGTGGTGTAATACATCTTTTGGTAATATAGTCAATAACTCCATCTCCACACCTTCTGCTCTAAGTGCTTTGAACAAAGAAATCATTGCAATAGTTGTTTTATTGGCGGGGAAGAACAATAAGACTTTCTTGTGCATTATATTATTGGACATTTTTTAAATTTTGAAATATTAAATGTCTATTGTTTTTAAGCAAAAGATATACATAAGTAGATAAGGCAAGTATTAACAATGCATTAATAAAAACACTTAAAAGAACATTGTCGATAATAATTCCAAACTGAAATTTTATTAGCAAAATAATTATGAATGCTACAGCCATGCTTAATGCTTTTCTTTCTTCAATATAGTATGAAGCATATTTGAAGTAAATAAATCTCATAATAAGAGCCATTGGAATTGTTGAAAGAATGATAATTCCCGGCAAGTAGATAATAGAGATGATATTGGACAACAAATAATTGAGTAACAAGAATGTCCCAATATAGGCAACTGTACTAATGGAAAACCAAATTGTTTTACTATAATAATAAATAGAGATATTATACTGTGAAGTCAACAGTCTAATAAGATTTATTGGAATTAATAGTATTACAAATTTTATAAAGACTAATCTGTTCAATGGATCTAATATTAACGAAATGACATCTGCAAAAAGAAAAATCAAAGCGTTAATACCAAATGAAAGTACTATTAATCGATTCGTAAATTTTAAAGCCATTTCTTTAGTTGTTTCACTTTCGGGAGTTGAAAAAGCTTTGTATAAAGATGGGGTTTGAGCATTAATGAATCCTGTTATCAAAAATCCTACCGACGTTACGTATACAAATGCTAAACTATATACACCAAAAGTCTCCAACTCCAGCTGAAAGGTTTTTGTAACCGTAATTTTATCAATAGAAGACGAAACCAATTCGATAAAGACTCCTAAAAACGTAATGAGCGCGTAAACAAATAATTTTTTGTTAAAACGAAACGTGATCCCGGTTTTTGATAATAATATAAATAACAAAGGTATGCTTGAGGCTCCAAGTAATATTGTTCTGCCCATAATGCAATAATATGCTGATGCATTAAATATTGTCATAAACAACACCCCTCCCAGACCAAAAAGAGTAAAAGGTATAATAACAGCTAGTAAAGCTTTAAAGGGTTGTTCCTGAACTCTGAAATATTGAAATGCTGATTGATTCACAACAATGAACAATGCGGAGAAAAAAATTAACCATTGATATTGAGCAAAGTCAATTACATTACCCCAGAAAAATTCAAAAAACCACTTTGACAATAGATGATATAAAATATAATTTATTGCCATGCTCAATATTAGAATACTCAAAAATGATTGTTTGATTTGATTTGATTCTGTTTCACTTTTATGAGCATCCAAAAAGTGTTTAACAAATGACATATCCAATCCCATCATGATGGAGATGATAAGGTAACTTTGAGTAATCGTTACAATGGATATAATGGCATATTCCTTTTCGGGATTATCAAATAATGCAAAATAAATAGGTATCAAAAATATATTAACAACAAATGGATAAATAGCAGCAATAATATACATGAGCGTTGCATGGGCTCTTTTATCTAAAAAATTGCTTTTGATTAATCTATACATGTTGCTATAAAATAATGCAAGGGCTCCGTATTGCTACAAGAACCCCTGCGATTTTCATCCGGTTAGAGATGAATATATTTTTAGAAACAATATTGACCTGATTCAATCAATATCGCTGCTACTTTACGTCGAGCATCTCTAGTGTTAATAGGAGCCACTTTAGTAAATCGTTTCAATCCCATCAACAACATACGTTGCATATCTCCATCTGACATACTGTTAATAGCGTTTTTACCTGCGACGTTTACTTTATCAGCTACATCATACACGTAAACTTTAGTCATCTCAATTTGAGCGGCAACAGCCGATTCACCTTTTAAACTTACTAATTTTTCTGTTCTTTTCAACATGGATTCTGCTACATAAATATCGATAGCGATATCCGCCAAGTTCATCAATATCTCTTGTTCGAACGCTAATTTATCCATGTACTTTTGCGCTGCTGCTCCGGATAACATAAGCGCTGCTTTTTTCATATTAGCAATCGCTTTCTTCTCTTGAGCAAATAAACCTTCCGGTTCGTCTCCAAATTCAGGAATCGCCATTAATTCTTTTTGAACAGCCATGGCAGGACCCATTAAATCTAACTCGCCTTTCATCGCTTTTTTCAAGAACATATCCATCGTAAGCATACGATTAATTTCATTAGTTCCCTCAAAGATTCTGTTGATACGTGAATCTCTGTAAGCTCTATCCATTGGATAATCAGCGGAGAAGCCATAACCACCTAGAATTTGAACACCTTCATCTACTACATAGTCTAATGTTTCAGAACCTGCTACTTTTAACATCGCACATTCAATAGCAAATTCTTGTGCGGCAGCTAATAGTGCTTGTTCCATTGGTTTACCTTGAGCAATAAACTCTTGTTCTGCTTCGTGAATTCCTTGACCTGCTCTATACATTGCAGACTCTACTGAATAAATACGAATTGCCTGTTCTGCGATTTTATATTGAATAGCGCCGAAGTTGGCAATTGGTTGTTTAAACTGAATACGCTCTTTAGCATATTGAATGGCTAACGTACTTGTTCTTTTTGCCGCGCCTAAAGCCGCTGCCGCTAATTTAATACGACCAATATTTAAGATGTTAAAGGCAATTAAGTGCCCTTTGCCAATTTCTCCTAGTACATTTTCAACTGGAACTTTGCAATCGTTTAAGAATACTTGGCGGGTAGAAGAACCTTTGATACCCATTTTGTGCTCTTCATTTCCTAAGCTTACTCCTTCTCCTTTTTCAACGATAAATCCTGTGAACTTATCTCCATCAATTTGAGCGAAAACCACAAACACATCGGCAAAGCCTGCGTTGGTGATCCACATCTTCTGTCCGTTCAGGATATAATGTTTACCATCTGCACTTAACACCGCTTTTGTTTTAGCAGCTAAGGCATCAGACCCGGAACCCGGTTCCGTTAAACAGTAACTTGCTTTCCATTGACCGGAAGCTAGTTTTGGTAAATATTTTTTCTTTTGTTCTTCATTACCGAAATATAAAATTGGTAATGTACCAATACCTGTATGTGCTGCAAGCGCCACTGCAAAGGAGTGTCCTGCGCCTACTATTTCTGTCATCAATAAAGACGTATTAAAGTCTTTACCAAATCCTTCATATTGTTCCGGAATAGAAGTAGCTAACAAACCAAGTTCGCCGGCTTTCTCTATTAATTTTTCCATCAACCCTTCTTCCTGGTGGTCAATTCGATCTAAGTGAGGTATAACCTCCGTAGCCAAAAAGTCTCTTGCCATATCGGCAATCATCTTTTGTTCTTCATCAAATTGTTCAGGGATAAAAATTTCATTCGCATCTTGATCCTTGATTAGGTATTCGCCTCCTTTGAAGCGTTTTTGGGTAGAAGTGGAAGTGGACATATGCTTTAGTTGTTAATAGTATTATAAATATTGTAACGCTTTTTTAATGAAATGGTTTTTAAGTTCATTTGAACGAATGTTAAATTAATGAAATTATAACATTTCAAAGATTCCGGCTGCGCCTTGGCCTGTACCAACACACATGGTGACCATACCATATTTTTGATTTCGTCTCTTTAACTCGTTAAAGATTTGAACGGAAAGCTTAGCTCCTGTACAACCTAATGGGTGACCTAAGGCAATAGCTCCACCATTCACGTTTACCTTATCTTGATTCAAACCTAATTCTCTGATGACCGCTAATGACTGTGCTGCAAACGCCTCATTCAATTCAATTAGATCAATATCATCTTGTTTTAAATTGGCTAATTTCAATGCCTTTGGAATTGCATCTACCGGACCAATACCCATGATTCTAGGCTCAACACCGGCAACCGCATACGACACCATTCGAGCAATAGGTTTTAGATTTAACTCCTTCACCATTTTCTCCGACATCAATAAAACAAAAGCTGCGCCGTCTGATGTTTGAGAAGAATTCCCTGCTGTAACAGACCCACCATTAGCAAACACCGGCTTTAATTTTGCCAATGCTTCAATGGTAGAATCTCCGCGAGGTCCTTCATCCTTATCAACGATATACTCTCTTGTTTTCTTTTTCTCTTTATTGTCAAGATAGGTTTCTTTTACTGTGATAGGAGCAACACCATCTAAAAGTGCACCCGACTGTAACGCCGCTACTGCTTTTTTATGTGAGTTCAAGGAGAAAATATCTTGGTCTTCTCTGGATACTTTAAATTGTTCCGCTACAGCTTCTGCTGTTAAACCCATGCCCCAGTAGTAATCGCCATGTGATTTTGCTAACTCATAATTAGGGGATATTTTCCACCCACCAAAAGGAATCGGACTCATGGTTTCTACTCCACCGGCAATAATACAATCGGCATATCCTGCTCTAATTTTAGCATCTGCAATGGCAATGGTCTCTATACCGGATGAACAATAACGGTTCACGGTCATCCCAGGAACTTTAATAGTATCTAATCCCATTAAAGAAACCATACGACCTATGTTTAATCCTTGCTCCGCTTCCGGAGTAGCATTACCTACAATTACATCATCTACTCTATTTTTATCTAATGCAGGAACAGATGCCATTAAATGTTGAATAACGGCTGCACCTAAATCATCCGGTCTCATGAAACGAAACACTCCTCTAGGAGCTTTCCCAACTGCACTTCTAAATCCGGCTACTATATATACTTCTTGTGATTTCATAATTTTAGTATTTAGTTTTTAGTCATTAGTATTTAGACAATTCAACTTTACACAGTTTGTTTAGAGATTATTGTTTTTTTAAATGCATAAAGCATTTTTTGAACTTCTTGTATTATAGAATTAATCGTTTCAAATATCTCACTGGAAAGCAAATTTAGTTCCCTAGCAATAATGATTTGTGTCTCTAACTCATAGCTGGATGCATGAGCTATTGAAATAAACTGTATTAATTCTTTTTCTAAATTACGACCACAACCTTCTGCAATATTGGAAGGTATTGAAACGGCAGACCTTTGAATTTGAGCCGTCAATCCATATCTCTCCTCAATGGGAAAGGATTTAGTTTGCATATAAATCTGTTTGACTAACTCCATACTTTTTTTCCAAACTTTTAATTCTTTGTAATTATTCATAATAGCTGGTTGATGTCTAATTACTAAATACTAGCAGCTAACGACTAATTTCTTAGTGGTTTACCTGAAGTCAAAATACTTTGAATACGCTCTAACGTTTTCTTCTCACCTGTTAAGGATAAGAAGGCTTCGCGTTCTAAGTCTAATAAGTATTGCTCTGATACTAATGTAGGTGCTGATAAATCACCCCCACACATGATGTATGCAAGTTTCTCGGAAATTTTACGATCATGTTCTGAAATGTATCTTCCGGCAACCATACTGTTAGCACCGGCTACAAACATACCTAATGCTTGCTTGCCTAATACTTTGATATCTCTTCTTGGAGTTGGTTGAGTGTATCCTGCTTCTGCTAAACTGATTGCTGCTAACTTAGCATCCGCTATCAATCTGTCTCTGTTTAAAGAAATACCATCTCCTCTTCTTAAGATGTTCATTGCTTTCGCTTCTTGTGCAGAGGTGGCTACTTTAGCAGTAGCAATATTCATATAAGCATTCTTCAAACTGTTTAATTGAATATCTCCATCTTCAAAAGAATCACTTACACGAAGTGTCAATTCTTTAGTACCACCACCGGCAGGAATTAATCCTACACCGAACTCAACTAAACCAATATAGGTTTCAGCAAATGCTTGTACATGATCGGCGTGTAAAGTTAATTCGCAACCACCACCTAAGGTTAAGTTATGCGGAGCTACTACTACAGGTATAGAAGAGTAACGTGCACGCATCATGGTCGATTGGAAGGCACGAATCATGAAATCGATTTCATCGTACTCTTGTTCTACCGCATACATCAGTACTAATGCTAAGTTAGCACCGGCAGAGAAGTTTGCACCATCGTTACCAATCACTAATCCGCGGAAATCTTTTTCTGCTAAACCAATAGATTTATTAATAGCATCTACTACTTCACCACCAAGGGTATTCATCTTGGTATGGAATTCTAAGTTTACAATGCCATCACCTATATCGTGAAGGGTTGCCCCTGCATTTTTCCAAACTGGTTTGTTTGAACGTAACGCATCTAGTATGATGAACGATTCTGTACCCGGAATTACTTTGTACGACTTCGTAGGAATGTCATAGTACAAACGTTTTCCATTTTCTGTTTTGTAGAATGTTTTGTTTCCGGCAGCTAACATTTCTGTTACCCATGCAGCTGGAGCTGCACCGGATTCTTGCATCCAATGAATTGCTTTCTCAACACCTACAGCATCCCAAATTTCAAACGGACCTAACTCCCATCCAAAACCGGTACGCATCGCGTCATCTATTCTATATAACTCATCGGAAATTTCAGGAATACGATTGGAAACATATTTAAATAAACCAAGGAAAGTGCGTTTGTAGAATTGTCCGGCTTTATCCGGAGCACTCATCAATACTTTAAATCTTGGTTTTAAATCATCGATGGTTTTAGTCATTTCTAAAGCAGCGAATTTTACTTTCTGCTGCGGACCATATTCCATTGTGTTTAGGTTCAAGGAAAGAATTTCCGTTGCGCCTTTTTCGTTTTTCGTTTTCTTGTAGAAACCTTGTCCGGTTTTGTCACCTAACCATTTGTTCTCTTGCATTTTTTTCAAGAGTTCCGGTAAAGCGAATAAAGCTTTTGATTCGTCATTAGCTAATCCGGCAAATAAGTTATTGGATACGTTGATTAAGGTATCAAGTCCTACAACGTCCATGGTACGGAAGGTAGCAGATTTAGGGTGACCTATCACTGGACCTGTAAGTTTGTCTACCTCTTCTACCGTTAAACCTAATTCTAGAATAACGTGTAAGGCTTCCATCATCGAGTAGATACCAATTCGGTTAGCGATGAAAGCAGGAGTATCTTTACACAATACGGTAGTTTTTCCTAAGAACAAATCACCGTAATGCATTAAGAAGTCTATCACTTCCGGTTTTGTTTTTGGGCCCGGAATAACTTCTAGTAAACGTAAATATCTAGGAGGATTAAAGAAGTGTACGCCACAAAAATGTTGTTGGAAGTCTTCACTTCTACCTTCCGACATTAATGCCATTGGGATACCGGAAGTATTGGAAGTAATCAATGTTCCCGGTTTTCTATATTGTTCTACTTTTTCATAGACAATTTTCTTAATGGCTAAATTTTCTACAACTGCTTCTAATACCCAATCACACGACGCTATGTCCTTCATGTTATCATCAAAATTACCTGTAGTAATTTTGGATACAGATGCAGTGTCATATAACGGAGCCGGGTTAGCTTTCAACGTATTAGTTAAAGCATCATTTACTATTCGGTTTCGAACAGCAGGATGCTCCATCGTTAACCCTTTTGCTTTTTCAGCATCATTTAATTCTTTTGGAACAATATCAAGTAGTAACACTTGCATTCCAACATTGGCAAAGTGACAAGCGATACGGGAGCCCATTACTCCGGATCCTAAGATGGCAACTTTTTTAATCGTGCGATGACTCATATGATCGTATGTCGGTTATATAGTAAGACTGTTATTTTTCTGTTCTAAAATTCCCTTTATTTCACTAATTACTTCAAAAAACTGTATCAATTTTGAATCTGGAATTTGAGCTCGGATGGCATTATTGAACTCTAAAACCACTTCCTTAGCCTGTTTTCTCAGAACTTTTCCCTTGTCCGTTAAGAAAATTCGGGAGATACGTTTATCGTTTTCGTCCGGTCTTTTTTCAATTAATCCATTCTCTTCCATTGACTTAAGTATTCTGGAAAGAGAAGTTGGTTCCAAACCTAAGGATGGACCAATATGAGTAGACGGTGTCCCTTCATGTTTATCTATATTTAATAGTATAAATCCAACGGATGCGGACGAACCGTGCTTGGATGCTTGCTCATTATATAATCTAGAAATGGCATGCCAAGCTGACTTTATATTATAACATACGGTTTCTTGCTGTTTCATACCAAAATAGTACTTTTTTCTCTTGTTTACGTACAAATTCAATAAAATGTTATGCATACATAACTATTCCGACAAAATTGATTTTTAAGCCGATTAATGAGAGTAAACCTGAAGATGAATTTATACCACAGGAATTTAATGGACGGATTAATGAAGTTTTCATTAATTTCGTTGAGTATCCTATTTCTTAAAAAATGACTATTTACCGCCGATTAACTTTAGAGGAATTACAGTTGTTGGAAAAAGAATTTGTCCAATTCTTAGTAGTTCAAGGCATTGAAGCTGATCAATGGGTTAAACTGAAAGAAGAAAGACTTTCCGAAGCTAATCAGCTAATCGATAATTTTAGTGATATGGTATTGGAAACTAGTCTGAAGAAAATCTCCTTTCTAGAACTTAGAACCGCCAAAAAAATTCATGCTTACCAATGTTTAAGTGACAAACTTGTATTAGTAGCAATGGAAGCAGACGAAAATAGTGCTGTTGATTTTACAGATACAGTTAAAGTTTTGTCTTATATGACAGTACATCCGGAAAGCTTAAGAGTATATACCAATTCAAGGGCCTATAACACTTCACGAGAAATTGATTTGTTTAATTTAACCGAAATGGGATGTTTAATATCGGACGGAAAAATTTTTAAATCATTATCGATGTTATTGTAATTCATTTTTTCATGGAATACTATTATCAACTATTAGGTGTACGAAACAATGCTACCAGCGATGAGATAAAACAAGCTTATCGTAAAAAAGCGAAATTGTATCATCCGGATATTAATCCATCGCCGCAAGCGAAAGAAATGTTTATTAAGATTCAGGATGCCTATGATATTCTTTTAAATGGAAAACCTCTTCCAAGAACCATATCATATCCAACATCACAACCTTCTCCAACAAGAACACAAACTACTTATCAGAACTCCACTGGGAAAGCTCATACGACCGGTATGGGTCGTGAAGAGTATAGAAAATCGAAACAATACAAGAAGGATAGAAAAAATTACAAACAAGAAATATTTGATGAGGTGGCAACTAATCTTATAGTATCTGGCTTTGTTTCTGTTTTAGCTGGTGTATTTGGAGGCTTATTGACTCTAGTTGGAGTGTTTACGTTAATTAATGTAATACTATTGCCTAAATGGTTACCCGTAATAGGTCCAATAAGTAAATTCAGCAAACAAGAATTTAATGTGTGCTTAGAAAGATATAAAGATGTTCGATGGATTTATTATTTATCTATTCCAATCGTCTTTTTTACCTTTCTGCGAGCTCTATATTTCGATATTACAATTTTTGAAATCACTTTTGCTTATCTATTCGTAATACTTATCCTAGTTTTGTATTCCTATGCAAAGTTAGACAAAATCAATTTCCATTTTTTAACCATTGGGACTTTGATATCAGGAACAATTTATTTGTATCTAAGAACCTGTTGGTAACAAATCAACTTCTATCTCCACAGTGGTCTGCTAACTAACGGACTGAATGACCACGGAATAGAAGAAAGAATTAAAATTAACACTATCGTATATCCAATAGCCATTTTCTTATACTTACTATCATCCTTGATTCTTTTAACTCTCATAGATACAATAGTCCAAAGTACAATAGCTACTAACATGACTAAACTGTGCTCCATTGAGAAGAAGCGAATTTCTCTCATTTTTATAGCAATGCTTGGGTTTCGCCAGAAAAAAGAAACGATAGGGCTAGTGAAGTATAAATAAAGCCCAACGACTAGTTGAATATGTGCAATGGTTTGAGTAATTATTCGAAGTCTATTAAACCATGGTTCATTCTTTTTGTTAAACAACCAGCCTGAATACGCAACATATAACGCCGCAACCAATGATATTAAAATTAACCAACGTGTTATGGAGTGTAATTGAAGTATGGTATCCATCATGTGATTTTATTTTATAAGCAGATTTTTGATTAATGCCAAAGAGCGTTTAGTGAACAATGATGGCCAATAATATTTTAAACTGCTCTTATAAAAATCAAATGCTTCTTTTTTTCTATTGTCAAGCATTAGTTGTAGCGCCACAAAGCTCTGCCAATTGGAATAGATTACATTGTATTTATCTTGAAATTTTTCCTTTACATTGGAGTCTGAATAAGCGTGTTTGAAAAAACAATCTCTGCGAGCAATGATTTTTTCTAGGTTAACAACCATCATACTTCTGTTTTCATGCTGAATAATAGTAGATGTTATCACCGGAATGTAATGAATAGTAGTATAAGCGGATAGTCTAAACCATAACTCATAGTCTTCAGAAGCCGCTAGTTTTCGATCTTCTACAAACAAATGTTGAAGAAAAAAGTCTCGTTTTAAAACAATACCATTACAGCTGTATGGGTTACCTACCAGAATGTTGTGAGCTAAATGTGGCCTTACATATAATAATGTTCCATCTACCTCTTTGGAGTCATAAGCTAAATGAAACGCTTGGTAAGTTTCTTTTGAAATAATTTTAATAGCTTCCTCTACATGATTAGGATACATTACATCATCCGAATCAAAAAAGTTAACGTATTTGCCGGTTGCTAGTTTCGCGCCATAATTTCTAGCTGCACCTCTCTCATTATTTTCTTTTATGAAATACTTTATTCTTTCATCTTTTAAAAAAGGCTGGACAACCTCTTGCGTATTGTCCTTACTTCCATCATCAATTATTAATACTTCAAAATCAGGGTTTGTTTGAGACAAAATACTTTTTAAAGTAATAGGTAAAAAATCTGCTCTATTATATGTTGGTATAACAATACTAAGCGTTGCCATAAAATTTCTTTTTATATTCTATTACTTTTTGAATGCCTTGTTCGATGGGGGTGAAATCCTTTTTGATAAGATCTTTCATTTTAGAAACATCCGGATATCGTCTTGTCATATCCCCTTCTTTCAATGGTGGTAGATGTACAATTTCTGATTTTGAATTGGTTTGTTTAATTACAATTTCTGCTAGTTTTTTAATTGGTATTTCGATATCAGATCCAATATTAACTATGTCATTCATATGTAGCTCTTGATTCAGACACGCAAGTGTAGCTTTCAGATTGTCTTCTATAAAACAAAATGTTCTTGTTTGAGAGCCATCTCCATAGATAGTAATAGGTTCATTTTTAAGGGCCGCATTTAAGAATTTAGAGATAACAAAATCCTCACTTTGTTTAGGTCCATACGTATTAAAGAATCTAAAGATAGTATAGTTAAGCCCATACTCCTGATGGTATGCCTTCAGGTAAACCTCCCCTAAATTTTTAACTACCGCATAAGGAAGTTTGGAATTCAAAGGAGTAGTATTTTCATTTTGTGGAAACTCTACCGGTTCGCCATATACCTCTGATGAAGAAGAATAAAATACTCTTTTCACATTGGTATTCTTTGCTAATTGTACAATCGTTTCTAATCCTTTAATATCATCTAAAACTTTGACCGGATTTTCTAAAGTTTTTTTGACACCTACATACGCTGCATAATGAAAAATGTAATCAAAGTTATTTGAAAAGATTACCGCTGAAATATCATTATAATTGTTGACATCCGCTTTGATAAACTTACAATTAGGTTTGTCTAAACAAGTCAAATTGTATTTAAAACCTGTTTCAAAATTATCAACCAACACAATTTCATTAGAGGAGTCTTTGCATAATTCATCTGCTAAGCTACTCGGGATAAAGCCGGCTCCTCCGGTGATTAATATTTTACGCATAAAAAGAAATTTCTAGCCCCAATATAGAAATTTTTACGAATTGGACTGTAGAATGTTTTCTTAATCTAAAATCAGCCCATTGAAATTTAATTCAACCCCTTTTTAAGTTGAATATGAAGTGTATACAAACAATAAAAAACGCCGATGTTGAGTAAGTCAACATCGGCGTTATCAATTCTATGATTTGATGAGTTATTGTTTCTGAACCTTGATGACTTCCTGATAAGAAGCGTTGCCCACTTTAACTAGGTAAACTCCTCTAGATAAATTTGCCCCTAAAATCACATTTGTTGATGGATCATGGTGTTGAATGTATTCCACTCGTTGACCACTCATATCTGTCACTTCAACATTCACTTCTTCCGATGTACCGGAAATCGATAACGTTAAGTTTTCACTAAATGGATTAGGGTATGATAGAACCTGCCAAGTATTATCTGAAAGCACCAGCACTTCACTATCTTTTGTGGTACCATCTTTATCCACCATTATTAGTCGATAATACACTGTTCCTGTATGGATTTTTGGATCCGTGAATTGATATGCTTTAACCGCTCCGTTAGTACCACTAGCATTTACACTGCCAATAGTTTCAAAATTTAAACCATCATCTGAGCGTTGAACTAAATAATGTGAGAAACCAATTTCGTTAGCTGATTCCCAACTCACCTTAGCGTGTGTGCCTACTTTTTGTACACGTAGACCAACTAAATCAACCGGTAAAATACAAAGGATGTTCGCTCTAACAGGTATACGATCACAAGGTCCAGGACCATTAGTGAATTCCCACTTATAAATATATGGATACCAACCATTCGTTCCACCTGCCCATGTAGGAGCTGTACCGGTAATGGTAATATACCCCCCGGATTCTGTATATGGATAAACAGCATTATCATGATTATAATATAGATAGCCCGTTGTACCAACCGCATCTAAATAATAACCTGTTCCTACAGTCAATGGAAAATCTAATGGAATGCGTTGAACACCTGCAGAAGTAACCGGTACCGTACGTGTATTAATTTGAGTACCGCTACTGTTCGCTATATTAATTTTAACGTTTTGTGGACCATTAGTATAAACAGTCACATATCTTAATGTACATACTTTTAATACATTAAATCTAAATCGATAGTTGTCCGCTCCATTATTCGTGTGTTTATCATCTACCCATTGGGATAGGTTACCGAACGTAGTATCCGCAGCACCTACAGATCCTCCATAGAAGGAGGCGTCAGCGACATAATAGGTTTTTGACTGTGATAAAGATGGTGTAGTATAAGAAGTGCCTGTAGCTAGTGACGAGCCACCTGTTGGCACATCATACCATTGATAGGTTTTGCCTGCAATAGTATTAGTAATACTTAAAGCAACCGTACCTGCACCACATCTGGAGCCATCTACAGGAGTACCTGCCGCAGTTGATGTAACTACAATTTGATCTGTTTTCTGAGAACAAGATCCTCCATTGGCTCTTAATTCATAAGTTCCCGGTGATGAAACGCGCATGTATGATTTTGTTTCATCCGTTAGCAAAGTGCTATTTTTGTACCATGCAAATGTTACTGTGTTAGGCAAATAAGAACGTACCGTATCTTGGGCAGGAGAACAAAGTTGTTTGTCCGGTCCTAAATCAAACGTTAAATCCGAATTCAATAATACTTGATCACTCTGGATACAACCTAATGAGTCAACCACCACGGTAATAGACCCAGCAACCATCGCTGTATAATTAGGAGACGTAGCACCTACCACCTTTATATTATTCACATACCATGAGAATTGACGATTAGGATGAGCTGACAATCCTGAGTATAATGTTTTAGAAGTTCCATTCAAACAAAGTATATCATCCTGCCCTAAAGCAGGCTTTGTACAAGGACATGGCGAGTAAGCTATACCCGGTGAACCTTTTCTACATCCATCCATCCAGCTGGAAGCCAAGTTCATATTCAAACTTGTATTAATCAATTCCAATGTAGATCCTTTCCCATTAGCCAAGAAAGGCCATGGAGCAGCATCATTATAAGTCATTTGTAAACGTAAATTCCCTATCGGATCGTAAATAGAAATTGTTTCTCCATCATTACTTAGACTAAATCCTAAATCACCTTTTACATTCGTCACCGTTGGATTTACTGATTGAAACTTAACTAAGTCCGAAGCAAAAACTAAATATTGACCAACAGCCAATGTAGTCCCGGTAGGTATTACATAACGATTATATTCTCTTGAATCTTTGATTACCCAACCCGACAAGTTAATACTTGCCGTTCCTGCGTTATATAATTCAAACCAATCACCACTATTACTGTTATTAGCAGCAACCGTATCCGATTGATAATTGATTTCAGTAATAATTAACTTAGGAACATTGGTAGTAGTTGAGAAGTTTGCGGTTAAGCTAGTTGTGCTTCCAGAAAAAGTAACGGTGTTGGAAGATGATGTTGTTGAAGTCAACGTAACACCACTTGCTGTCCAGTTGTTAAATGTATAACCCGGATTAGCGTATGCGGTAACAGTTACCGGTACTCCTCTATAGTAAGACCCAGTCCAAGGTAAATCGCATGGTGCTACAGTGCTTATGACAACACGACCTGCTCCTGCAGGCGATACATTTAATGTAACAGTAGTTTGACCGGATAATCCAAAATAACTTTGTACTTGAGTTCTAACATTTGGCAAACGACCATCCACAAAGGTTTTTAATCCGGATACATTGTTATTCCAAGCAGTATAAGAACCGCCAACAGAACTTCCCCATTTTGCCGTATGACGAGTTATCTCCGCATCAATTTCAAGTTTCAACTCATCAATCTTAGCTTTAACATTCGTTGCAGTATATATTGTATTTAATAAATCTGCATAGCGATTGATGAATTGATTTTTAAATTCAGTGTTCGATAATAGTTTTAACAACATAGGTGAGTGAACACTTCTATTATCTGTAAGTACTCTAGTAATTTCATTATGTGAAGTGCCGTAGAAACCAAACATTCCCCAAGCAAAATCGGTATCATGATAGATATATCTCCACTTACCTCCTACTTTTCTTGGTTGCCAAAACTTAATGTTGTTATGCGGCCAATCCCAGTTAGTGTGAGTTAATTCAGCAATCATGTAATCAATGTAATTGTTTACATCTAACATGTCTTTTACAGCTGTATAATTGGCCGTAACTGTCATGTCATTGTTTTGAATATAGGATAACATAGAAAGGAATTCTGCATTTGACCCTTCTTTAGGGTCACCGTTAAATTCACAATAATCAATTTGGTCATCATTATATCCGAAGTTGTTTTCGAAATAGCTATCGTCAATTCTCTCTCTTAGAGTGTGAATACCATAATATTGACCATTAATAAATAAAACAACCGGAGTATATCCTTCAAAATCAACATTAGATTCAATACACGACATACTGTTTAGTAATCGATGATTAACGGCATCTCGTAACAATGTTCCTTCAAAATCATTACCGCCATTTCTTAAAGTAATAGTCTCAAACGAAGAGATCCCTGCTTTCTTAGGCTCATTAAAGAATGGATAATCAAATGTTTTCTTACCATATTCTTCACCGGCTCTTAGTTGCATACTTTTCATTGGCATAGTTCTAGACCATCCACCTAAAATTTTCACTCCGGCATCCTGCTCTATTTGGAATACTTTTCCTTTGTCAAAATATTCAACGTGAATTTCTCTAGTCCAATCTTGCCAGTAGTTGTAACAGTAATGAGGGTCATCCGGACAAGTAGAAGTAATAGCGGTAGGACCATTCACATAAATACCAATGTTAGTATCAAAGAAGTTACCCGGAGCAGTACTAATCGAGAATACCGGAAGTGTTACACTTTGATTAATAAAGTAAGAGTTAGTTTCATAACTGGAAGGCAAGTAACCTGTATTGAAAGTAGCTGCTCTAACAACCATGTTAGCTGTTATACTAATAGGTGTAGAATATACTGTAGACGATGCTGTAGGTTTTGTTCCATCCGTTGTATATCGTATGGTTGATGCTGCATTCGTTTTAGTAAGTGTTAATGATTGTGTTCCTGTATAAAACCCTGCAGGTATTGAAAATGTTACGGGGTCTACCCAATAACCGGTGTAGGAAGTTGAAGTGCCGTTAGTTGCATTGGGAGTGGCCGGACTAAGGATTCTAAAAGTAGCGCTACCATTGGGGAATCGTCCATAGGTATTGTCTGTTTGTAATGAGGGAACACTTACAGAATTGATAAGTGTACCCGCAGCATCAAATAGCTGTACTGCTTGTCCACCCGCTTTTAATTTAAAATTAGTATGGAAACTACTGGTTGTTGCTGGAGCCGAAAACCAAGTAGGTAATGTTTGATAATTAATAGTAGAAGTTGATACGCCGGCTATTAAGAACGGACGCATAGATAAATCGGAGGATGTAGCAGATTTATTGTGAACTTCAATTGACAACACATTATTACCTGTAACTAATAAAGATGAAAAAACATCTGTAGAGATCGTGAATAATTCCGGATTGCCTCCACCATACATTGCTGCTTCACGATCAATGTCTGCGGGAGTATCAAAGGATGGAACTGTAACGCTCATATTTGATCTAGCAATTTCTTGACCGTTTAGATATGCCACAAAACCATCATCATAATCCATGTATAACATTAAGGATTTGATTTCCGCAGGATTTACTACGTTAAATGTTCTTCGCGCATATAAGGTCAAATATGGCCCTGCAATCACAGTTCCATCATCACCATCAGCATAACCTAATCCACCATTAGCGGAAGTCCACGCTGCATCATTGAAACTAAGATCTTTCCAACCGGTAATGTTAGCTGCCGGAAGATTATACTTCCATGAGTTCGTTTCTAATACAAGACTTTCATAATGATCTACAAAATCAACGCGATCTTTGCCCGATGCAAAAAGTGTTAAATAACCATTAGCAGGAACCGTAACCGAAGGTAGTATCCACTTAGCAGGTACTAGAGGATTGTCCGTGATTCTATATCCATTCAGATTAACCGCTGAAGCGCCTGAATTGTATAGCTCAATCCAATCTTCATAATCTCCATCATTATCCGGATAGGTATTATAATTGTTTGTGCTTACTTCATTAATAACTATTTGTCCATTCGAAATGGATACAATTAGTAACAAAAAGTAGAGGGCAAACCACTTTTTCATCATACACGGTTAGGTTAAATTTCTAGTTTATAGTTTAAGCCTATGATATAAGAATGCATAGGATTGGACTCATTAAATTCTCTTTGTATCATATAGAATGGCTGTATGGTACTATGTTTGTCAAGTTTATACTTAACCCCCATTTCATACCTCACTCTATTAAATTCTTGTCTATCGTATTTTATTTGATGGAAAAGTTCAACCGCTGCATATGGTCTCCATTTTCTATCTGTATCATAACTTAAAGTAAACTGCCCACGAATATAATTGCCCGGATTCATCCAGTCTTCTGAGCGATCAACATCTGTGAATTGCTTTTGAAATTGCAGATAATACTTGGTGATAATTTTTCTCCATTTAGTATCATAAGACAATTTTATTTGCGCACGATGCCTTACTTCATATCGGTCAGTAAAATCAGTTTTACTGGAATAACGGTAGTGAAACTCAGCACTCCAATGTTTGTTGTACTTATAATTGACTCCACCTTCCAAATAGAATATTTCTAAAGCGGATATATTTTGTCCTAATCGAGAACCAACTAGACCCTCTAGGGACCAATGTTTGGACAGGTGCTTTTCTACCGTAATACGATTCCACAAACGCATATCATTTACTTGACCCTGCGCTTGAGTAATCATCATGATACTCCAAAGAACGATATAGAACTTATTACGTAACACTTATGCGTAATAGAATATTTCTACTTGAGCCACATCACGTAAAAAGTCAATCTTATTAATTGTAACCTTGTAAATATTTAAACCTGTTCTATTTTTTAAATCTTCTATTAATTGTGTTTCAAATTCCGGCTTGATCAACTGAATGTTTTCGTATAAAACCACTTTTGAAAATTGGCGTTTGAAAATAATATTACCATCTAGCAGATACGTAATGGCAATAATCAACAAACAAATTACGCCTAACATTTCCGGCTCCAAATTTATGGCGCTTATTAATCCTACTGCGATCACGATAAAGATATACGTCATATCTTTTGTAGAAATCCCTTCTGTGCGATAGCGCAGCATGGAGAACACCGCAAACAAACCAAAGGCTGCTCCCATCGAAAGCTTCACTTGGTTCATGACATAGGTCAATAAGAAAATGATAATGTTAAAGATGAAAAAAGTGAAGAGGATTTCTCTCTTGTGGTAATTAGGATAATAAATTAATCCGATAATTATTAATGTAGTAAGAATACTTGCACCTAATCCAATAGCAAATTGGGTGTTTAATTCGGCTATGTCTTCTTTTTTATCTTTATCCTTTTTCTTCTTCTTTTTATCCGAATCATCTTCGTCATCCATAACAGATGCAAAAGAATCTTGCGCTTGAACTGTAGAAATTACAGCTGTTGGCGCAACCCAAGCCACACAAATGATAAATGTAAAAATTGCAATTATTCTAGACATACACGTTTCCCTTCAATTTATTGATATAATGAAATTTTGGTTTAAAGTTGTTTTGTTTGATTTCGGGATGTAGAGATGCAATACCAATACAATATTTGCTAAAGCCCCCTTCTCTAATGGAATGTGCTTTAGCAACACCTGAAAATACAGATCGTTCTGCCTTCCCTTGTTTTAATTCAGCTATCACTAAGAAATCGTAATCGGCGATTTGACCTTCCCATTCAAAATTTAATCCAATATCAATGGTAAGTCGTTCGCTGTGATTATTGTTTACTAGTGTAATACGATTATAGTTTACCCATAACGCAGGTTGAATACGCTCGCAAGCTACGCCTGTTTTTCTTTCAATAAACTTTGCTTCTTCTTGGTGAGCTTCAAAAAACTGGTTAATCTCCGACGTTTTGATACGCTCCTTAACCGTTCTACCTTTGATATTTTTAAATTTTATTTCAAGAAAGTTAATGTCTGATTCCACATACTTTCTTGCTCTAACTTTATATCGATTTAATTTTTTGGTTTGATGACGATGGTAAAATTGAAAATCAGGTGTGTCAAAATATAAAGTTTCATATCTACTCTGACGAACACCTTCCACTTCCAGTACTCTAAAATCACCTTTTAATTCTTCCAGAATAGACGGCAATAGTTGAGCTGAGAAAACAAACTTGGTGTCTGTTCTATCCATCAACTTTACCGCATCCATTTCTGCTAATGAAATAGGCGTAAACGTTTGTAATATGTCAGCTACTTTACTCAATTGTTAAAATGTATAAGTGTATACTTTTTTTTCAATCACTTTGCCTTTGCTATCCGTTACTACTTTTTCCTTGATTAAACCTTTTGCATCATATGTAAAAACGGTTTTTTCAACTACCGTTCCTTTGCCATCATACTTTGTAATAGACTGCTTTTCGCCAAAAGCATTATAAACAATCTCCGTTTTAGAGGTTAAGGTCCCGCTTCCGTTATAAGTAGCTTCTTCAATTTTTTTCCCGAAAGAATCGTACTTGTACGTTTCTTTCTTTTTTAAACTACCGTCACTACTGTAAATACAATGCTCTACACAATTGCCTGAAACATATTTATATGTTTCTTTCTTGTCTAATGATCCCGATTTATAAGATTGCTCTTCTATTAAATTCCCTTGAGAATCAAATATGTTTACTTTCTTTTTCTCTTTAGAATTTCCATCCTCATCTAACTCTGTAGATACCACTGTTCTGGTTTTAATTCTAAACTTCTTAACATCCTTATCATCTTGGGCAAAAGTTGACAAGAATACAATCGACAATATTAAACTTATACAATACTTCATTATTCAATAATATTTAATACACCAGCATCTTCATCCATATCAACAACATCTACTTGAGTAGAAACAATTGTTTCTTTTGGTAAACTTGGATCAAATATGTGTAGTTGATTATTTGAGATAGCGTAAACATAATATGTTCCTTCCGGTAGGTTAGGGAATTGGAATTGTCCTCCGCTGTAGGTGGTAGTGCGATCAAAGTATGGTTCGTTCAAGCTTCTAGTGATGTACACATCAATATCAATACCTGCATACGGGCCATTACACACGCTAAATGTGGCGTCGCAATCTAATGCACTTACACTACCTGTGATTTTGTATGGACCAATTTCCAAGTCTGTTTTGTCTTCTCTTGCAATAAAAATTTCACCCAAATCTTTGTTACCGCTAAGGTCAACATCAATGACTACAGGATATTCATAATTTGGAGATTGTAGAGTAGTGTCTTTTGAAAAAAGATATATTTTGTATTTACCCTTTTGTAAATATTTAAATTCGAAAGCGCCATCATATGAACTAAATGTTCTATCGCCATAACCTACGTTATCACCATATACGATAAAAACATTTTGATCAGAAGCTGGTGATGTACCTGTGTACTTTGCTAATGGTACTTTATTCCATTCAGCATAATACTTAGCAACAATTTTACCTTTGATGGAATATTTTCCACCTTCACCTTCTTCTTTCTTACATGAAGAAAATAGAATGAATGTAATACTGATGATACTCAGTAGAGAATAGAACTTTTGAACAATCACTTGCAGAACCCCTTTGTTACTTATTCTAAGATATTTTTATACAAATCTAAGAAAAAGATTAAGTAATTGTTAAATTTTTAAACAATCTTACAACAAATGGAATAAATACCCGTAGAGGTCCCGAATTTTGAATTTTTAGGTCTTATCTTATTAAAACTCCGGTCATAGTAATGGAACCCAAAGTGGCTTTATCATTAAAAAAATGCACTTTTTCGACTTCTTGTTTTAAGCCCAAAATATATAACAATGGCAAGAAATGTTCAGGTGTTGGAATAGTCAAACTACTGTTTTTCAAATTTCTATATGCAACTAAATCGGCAGTTTGGTTGGAAGAAATCTTGGATTTAACCAATTCATTAAATTCCACCGCCCAATCAAAGCCGGATTCTTGCCACTTTACCAATCCCAAATTATGAACTATGTTACCGGAACCGATAATCATTACCCCCTTCTTTCTTAATTCCATTAAATCTTTAGCTAAGTCCAGATGTTGTTGAGGTGTTTTTCTCACATCAAGGCTTAATTGATACACCGGAATAGTCGCTTGCGGGTACATAGGCATCAATACGGACCAAGTCCCATGATCTAGTCCCCAACTATGATCTTCATGTGCTTGCCATTTTTCCAATAACTTCTTGGTTTCCAATGCTAATTCAGGCGCACCCGGTGCCGGATATTGAGCATCGTGTAATGCCTTAGGGAATCCACCAAAATCGTGGATGGTTTTGGGTTGAGCCATGGCGGTTATTTTAGTTCCATGTGTTTCCCAATGAGCCGAAATACATAATATAGCTTTAGGCTTAGGTAGTTCAATGCCTAACTTTTTCCATGTTTGAGAAAATTCATTGTCTTCAATGGCATTCATAGGACTTCCGTGTCCTACAAATAAAATAGGCATGAATGTATCAGCGGAATCTTCTTTGTCCCACCATTTAGTAAATGAGGATAATGCTACCATACCGGAGGCTCCAATAATTGAATGTTTTACAAATTTTCTTCGGTCCATGATTTATATCTAATCCGTTGGGGACTAAACCTCCAAGGTTTTTTATAAAACCAATTGATAATTTTTTAATATAGACTCAAACCTTGGAGGTTTTGATACCTACCACGATTTAATATATCAACCGATTTATTTTTTAGGTGAAATGCCATGTTGACTTAATTGCTTTTCAATACTTTCATAAGAAGCGTATCCTTCTGAAAGTTTGATCCACTGATTATCCTTTACTAGAAACAACGCAGGAAATCCGGAGACATGTAGTTGTTGCACTTGTCTGAATTCATCTTGTGCAGCTTTGTAATAGGTTGAATCCGTCCATTTTTGATTAAACTCTGTTGTGTCCATTCCTAGTTTCTTCACTGCATCTAAATAGATAGGCTCTGTATTAATGTCCATCATATCAATAAACAAATTCTTTTGCACGGTGTGAGCAAAAGAAAATGCTTTTGTTGAATCCATCGATTTAACAATGGATAAAGCAATAGCCGGCGGTTCAGAAGACATAACATATGTACCTTCGCGCAACATCTTTTTGTAGGGCTCTCCTACGGTAGCCCCCGTCATTCGCTCTAAACGAGGAAGCGTTTGTAATATATAATTGGACATGTGACCTATAGGTCGTGCATAAGCTTTTGGAATCATTCCGCCACTCATCACTTGAAGAGGTAGTACCTCTTTATAATTCGCATCTACTTTTTCCATTACGCCACCAAACCCGTAACACCATCCACACAAGGCATCATATACATAAACTAATTTCATATTGGCATTTATTGTTTGTTCTTTATTTTTTACATTGATATGAAAAGAACTACTACTCCATAGTAGTGTCATTAAGGCCCCTAGGATTTTTATCTTTTTCATACTACAAGTTTAAATATAGGAACAGTTAAAAACATTAAATTAGTTCAATAAATAAGGTGAACCTTTTCCAAAATTCCCTTGTCATACATAAACTTAATTAAACTAACTCTTTTTCTATGAAATACAGATTATTAGGCAAAAGCGCACTTAGAGTGTCTGAATTTTGCTTAGGTACCATGGGCTTCGGACCTGAATGGGGCTGGGGGGCAGATTATGAAACGAGCAAACAAGTTTTTGATGCGTATGCCAATGCCGGAGGAAATTTTATTGATACAGCTAATCGTTATACAGAAGGGTCTAGTGAGTGGTATGTAGGTGATTTCACCAAACAAGATCGTGACCACTTTGTTGTCGCTACTAAATATACGTTACACGATCGCATGGGCGATCCTAATTTCAGCGGTAATCACAAAAAGAATTTACAACGTTCCGTACGTGAAAGTTTGAAACGATTACAAACGGACTTCATCGATTTACTTTGGGTGCATGCATGGGATTTTACTGTACGTCCGGATGAGTTAATGCGCGCTTTAGAGGATATGATTAAATCCGGACAAGTAACACATATAGGTATTTCAGATACACCGGCATGGATTGTAGCACAATGTAACACCATAGCAGAACTTCGCGGATGGTCAGCATTTACGGCTTTACAAGTAGAGTATAGTTTATTACAACGAACTCCGGAGAGGGATTTAATACCTATGGCCAAAGCCTTTGATATGGCTATCACACCATGGGCTCCTTTGGCAGGCGGTGCCTTAACCGGTAAATATTTGAATGCGGGGGAGACAGCACCGGGAAGATTAAAAGAGGGTAGTGCCCGACTAAACGACTACTCAAAATCAGTGACTCAAGTAGTAGTAGATGTTGCCAATGAAATTGGAGTATCACCTTCGCATGTAGCCATTCAATGGACTCGACAAAGAGAAGAGACGGTTGTTCCTATTATTGGGGCTAAAAAACCGGAACAAATTATTGATAGTATTGAGGCTTCCAAAGTGATTTTAAGCCCTGAACAGCTTAAAAAGTTGAACGAGGTTAGTAAAATAGAGCTTGGCTTCCCACATGACTTTTTACTACAAGATGGCGTTAAACAACTGTCTTATAGCGGTGAAAGGCAGAATATTATCGATTTAAAAAGATAACCTCCCCTTCAAATTTCTTACATACAAAGGTGACTCCGGTCACCATTTTTTATTTACTTTTTTACAGTTTCACCGTATATAAGTGACAGACAATTACTTATTCCAGATTCTGAATTATGTTTTGGCATAAGAATTGAGTTAACTTAAAGGAAATTAACCACCGAAATAACCATGAGAAAAATCGTTTTTGCTTTAGCAGGTATTTCTATCCTGTTTTTTAGCTCTTGTAAAAAAGACAAAGATGAGACTACCCCAACGGCCAGCGATCGTAGCAAAGCAGATGATGCAGCCGCTCGTAACGAATTCAACCGTATCTATGATATCGCAGAAGATGTATTTAACTCCAGCGAATATGATAACTCTACCACTAACCGTGTAGCCTATGTACTTCCTTGCGGAAATGTAACTCTGAATGCTCAAAACTTCACCATCGATTACAGTAACAGTACTACATGTGGAAGCCGAGTATTAAGTGGAACAGTAGCTGTAGAATTGCAAGCAGGACATACTAAATTTAGCGAGCAAGGTGCAGTGTTGAAATTCACGTTTACTGACTATAAAGTATTATATACCAATTCCAACCAATCTTTAGTATATAATGGTACTGCCTATGTAACTAATACTAGTGGTGGTAAACTGTTAGACTTGTTTACCGGCGCTACTACTATTGAACACAAAGTACGTGCGGATTTAGATGTATTATTTGATTCAACAGGTAGCGGATCTGCGAATGTGACTAGAGTGTGGCATGTATTCCGCAACAAAGTGTTTGAATCTACTGGCGCAGGTACAGGAATTTCATTAACACTTAATGGTGACACTTCTAGTACGGATAATTCCTATATCAACGGTACTTACAACAACATATCTGAATATGGTTTAAACAGAGAGGGTAAAAAATTCATTAATAATGTAACTCAGGCCTTTGTTTGGGAAAATTGTGGAACTACTGTGAGTGGCCCATATATCTTAAAAACCGGCGAGGTTACGCATACAGCCTATTTAGGTAACTTTATTCCGGTATTATATCCAGATGCTTATGCAACCTTTACAGCAAAAGCGGGAGCATTAGGTACAGCAGGTACACCTTCAGGTGTCATTGTTAACAACTGTACTTCCAATGGCTACAATATTTCTTGGACTATTCGCAATGGTGTTTCAGGTAGCCCTACCACTATTGGATCCGCCTTCTTGCCTTATTAATTTCAACCATAGGTATCAAAACAAAAAAGCTTCTCCTAACCGAGAAGCTTTTTTGTTTTGATATAACTAAGTGTTTTATTTCTTCGTCTTAAAAGGAGCTATTAAATCATCAACTCGCTCTATAATGTCTTTCGCCTTATTGATTACCGTTTGACCTTCGGCTGTAATTTTAACAGGCAAAGTATTTCTGTCAAAAATTTGAATACCTAAGCGGTCTTCCATTAATTTTACTTGTTGACTTACCGTACTTTGGTCTGCTGCGCATGCTTCTGCCGCTTTAGAGAAACTTCCCGTTTCCGCTACCGCAATGACATATTGCATTTGTCTAAGTGTGATTAACATATTACTTTCTGCTGTAATTCTCGATTAAAGAGATAACGATACAACTCTTTAATTCGTATTTTTGTTAAATATAGGATATAAGCACTCTTAAATCATATATTTCATTAAAAAACTTTTATTTTCTATACATGAAGAAAAAACCGGATGTAATTCTTTCCGTTCCATCAGACTTGGGGGCACAACGTTTTGGAACGTCATTATCCATTGATGCTATTCAAGTTGCCGAAGCAGAACGAGGACAGTCAAGTTATTTAACTCAACTTCCCATTTATAAAAACCATACTGTTTATCCTGAAAAGAGAGGCTTCACTGGGCCTTTTGTTCACGGGAAATATATTGAAACGTTAACTCAAATAAATCAAGAGACAGCTCAGTTGGTAAAGCAAACACTGTCGCAACATTATCCTCTTGTATTTAGTGGTGATCATAGTAATGCAATAGGTATTATGTCCGGCGTAAAAGATTATTTCGGATCAAATAAAAAAGTGGGTGTGATATGGGTAGATGCGCATGCCGATTTACATACTCCTTACACTACTCCCTCCGGCAATATTCATGGTATGACTCTATCCGCTCTTATGGGTTATGATAATAAAGAGTTGTCCAGAAATGATGTGGATGCAGGGTTAGTTCCTCACTGGGACAAACTAAAACGTTGTGGTTCGGATCAATCATTCCCTAAAATCAAACCGGAAGACATTACTTTCCTTGGTCTGCGTGATTTTGAGATTCAAGAATACCATTTAATTCGAGACCATCAATTGAAACATTATAGTCCTTATGATATTAAAGCTAAAGGGTTAACCGCCATACTTCAACAAATACAAACATACTATGCTAATTACGATGCGGTGTATGTTTCTTTTGATGTGGATGTGTTAGACACTAGCATATCTACAGGTACTGGCACACCTGTATATAATGGACTGAAAATGGATGAGGCTAAAGAAGTAGTAAAAACATTGTCGTCATTACCTAATATATGCTTGTGGGAATTCACAGAAATTAATCCATTGCTTGACAACAACAATAGTATGTCAAAAGCTGTGTTAGAATTAATGGATGTGTTATTTGAGTAAAAAAATAAAAGGCCTTTAAATAATTTTAAAGGCCTTTTGCCTTTCATAAAAAAATAGGAAAATATTAACCAGGTAATTAACCGTAACAAAAGTAGACAATCTGTATAACTAGTAATTAACTGTTGATTCAAGAAAGTGTTAAGAATGTGCTTCTAAACACTTTTTTTAGTAACGATTTTTTAACCTATCGTTTTTACATACCAAATAGTAAATTCCAGGTCATGATATTAAATAATATCATAGACGCTAAAATCAACAACCATTTGCCGTCCGGGAAGATAGGAGGAATTTGCAATCTCATCGCTGTTTACGTTTAGAGTGTATGCAAATTTAGTTGAGAGGTATTAACTAAAGGTTAAAGAGATGTCACTTAAAAATTAAGTAATGCGTTTAATTTCTCCTTTTAATAAAATTTATATTAACCAAGTGGCTTCTGCTTGAAAGGTTATTTCTTTCTCTTGTATTGGATGGACAATGGTTAATTGATAAGCATGTAGTGCGATTTTACTTTCGCCATACTCGATAGTAGATCCATAATAATGATCTCCAATAATGGGAGCGTCTTGAGAGGATAACTGAGCCCGTATTTGGTGGTATTTGCCCGTGTGTAAGTGGATGTCCCACAACCAAAAATCATTTTTATATTCGGACAATTGATAAGTTAAAGATACTGCTTCTGTTTCAGGAAAATCAGCTGCCGTGATTACCGCTTTCATGTTTTTTTTGTCTTTGAACAAAAATTGATTCAGCGTTGCGGATGTTATCAATTCCTTTTTTTCTGTTAACGCCTGATATTTTTTAGTAACAACTCGCTGAGCAAATTGTTCGCTTAACAACTTTAATATCGATTTCTTTTTTGCAAAAAGTACAATACCGCTGGTAGGTCTGTCTAAGCGATGCACATGCTGAACATATAACTCCTTGCCTTTACCTACTTTCTTTCTATAAAATTGTTGAACTTGTTGTAACAAGTTTTTATGTCCATTTCTATCCGGCTCTACCATTAACCCTGCAGGTTTATGGATAGCCACCATATACTCATCTTCAAATAGAATATGATCGGGAATATGTATCGAAAAAGACATCCGACAAAAGTAAGTCTATTTTTTGATTGTTCACAAAAGATTATATTTACGCAAAGCACAGTATGTATGAATACGCCAAATCCTTTACCTAAGACTCAACATATTATAGAAATGTTATTACGCATTTCTTTATTTATTTTCATGGGTTTTATCTGTTACTATATATTAGAACCTTTTTTGATAGTTATTTTTTGGGCCATCATCTTCGCTACATCCATGTACCCTGTATATTCAACTATACAACACCGTTTGCATTGGAAAGATAAGTGGAATGCCCTATTAATCACTATTGGTTTATTCATCCTGTTTTTTATTCCGTGTTACTTGTTCATTTATGCAGTTATCTATGAATTGCATTCCCTTACTGATTTAATGAAGATGAGCACTATTCATTTACCACACCCGGGCGAAGATGTAAAAAGTTGGCCGGTGGTAGGAAACAAAATTTATGAATACTGGAATGATTTATCGCACGATGCCAGCAAGTATGCGCATAGATACGAACACCAAATTGAAGGTCTTATTGGTAATATAGTACAGTTTATTCTTGAATTAGGAGTGAGTATTGTATTCCTACTCTTGTCTATTATTCTAAGTGGAATATTTCTAGCCTATAACAAAGATTTATTAAAAGTGACAAAAGCTTTTTTAAATAAAATTGCCGGAGATGAAGCCGATAAAATGATGTCTACTACTCGTATGACCATCTTAAAAGTAGTGAAAGGTGTAATTGGTGTAGCACTATTTCAAACTATCTTAATGAGTATTGTTTTGTTTTTGTTCGGGATAAAAGGTGCCGGACTATGGACTATGTTATATCTTATCTCAACTGTTTTGCAAATTGGTGTCATACCTATTACCATTCCGTTGATATTATATCTTGTAATTATGGATGATATCTATACTGCCACCTTTATTGGAATTTGGGCTGTAGCCGTAGCTATCCTAGAAAACATCGTAAAACCTTTATTACTTGGTGGCAAAGAAACAGATATTCCTATGCCCATCGTGTTCATAGGTGTTATGGGAGGGTTTATTGCTTTTGGGTTTGCCGGTATGTTTGTAGGTGCTGTTATCTTCTCTATCATGTACAAATTGTTCATGAATTGGGTGAAAGAAGCCTAAGCTTACCAAGATCCGCTAGCGCCACCTCCACTACTGCTACCGCCACCGAAACTGCTGCCGCCACCACTGCCGCCACTTCCACCGGAACTGGTTTCAACACGAGGTATGGTGTAACTTTCGTCTTTCTTGTGAGCACAATTTTTGCATTGATAATGTCGTATACCTCTCCCTTCTGACACTGTTGTAGCAGATACTACTGTTTCAGTGCTTTCCACATAAAATGTTTTGTATTTACAAGAAGGGCACTTGGAGTATTTTGACCAAGCCTTAGGATAGGCTAATATTTCATTGTGATTACATCCAGGACACACACGTACATCATAATCTACGGAACCAATTTTTTCTTCTGTCAGTTGCCCTTTCAATAATTTCTCATCATCTGCACTTTCACTTAACAATTTCATGGTGGTAGAGCACTTAGGGCAAGGCATGGATTTTCTTCTCATTCGGCCCAGTTGAATTTTTGCCCAAATGAGATATAAAATAAATACGAATGGGAAAAGTAAAGCTAATACCCACAAGTGACGATCTGATTTTCTCAGTGTTCGAACTTTTGAGTATTGATCTTCTGCATATTTGTTAGCGTATTTTCTAATTCTAAGTTTTCTATCTAAAAACCAGAATATGACTAATAAATACCCAAACACCAAAGCACCGGCCAGTCCATCTGATTTAGCCTTGTAGTCAGAGGTGTCATCAAATAAGGGAATAAAAACCAATAGAGGTAAAAGAATGTAAATTAACACCCACCATACTTTTGAAATAGTGGCATGGGTTTTAATATCGCTTTCGAGTGTATCTGAAGAATATTGAAATGGTTGTGGTACAAAAAGTGTTTTCTTCTTTTTCTTTACAAAATAAATGATGATAGTTATTGCAGCAACAGCTAACCAAGTAAAAAACAAAATGTACCAAAACACACTAAGCCCTTCTGCTTCCTCTTTTGCTTTCAGATGTTGGCTTATTAAGTCATCGGCATATTTAGGGTCATAGATATAGGTTTCCACCATCATCAACGCTTCTTCAATCCCTTTTCCGTATTGTAAGTTTCTGAAATTAGGAACTAAAGCGTTTTCACCAATATTGGCACAGCGAGCATCTGTTAATACTGCTTCGGTTCCACTACCGGTTTCTATTCTCCATCTACGATCTTCGACACTTGCTATGATTAACAATCCATTATCTTTATCCGCTTGACCTATGCCCCAATAGTTAAATAAATCAAAGGCAAAGTTGTCAATGTTGTCATACTTCATCTTTGGGAAAAGAACTACGGCAACTTGTACGCTTAAATCTTTCTCGATTTTTCGAAGATGGGCTTTTAATTGCTGTTCCTCACCCTCAGAAATATAATCCCCTACATCAATTAAAAAGGAGCCGTCCACTTTGGTCGGGTTGGGAATATCTTTGAATTCATATTCCTTGTTTAAATCCGGAGAGGGGGATGAACAGGCTGTGATAAAAAAGATGAACAGACTAAATAAAAGGGCAGGTCTCATGTATTCACTCGTTTGTATGAGTGAATATACAATAAAAATTAAATAGAAAAGCAGTAGCGCCAATAGATGCTACTGCTAATAATTATTTATTTACCAAATGAGAAATAAACAACGGCCTGTAGTTGGCGGTATTTCATGGCAAAGTTATCTCTAAATTCCTTTGAGAATGGTTCGTCTGTATGGGCAATAATGTTACTTAACCCATGAGAATAAATTGCGCAAACAGCAATTCCACCCAAATCAATTCCTACTCCTAGCTGGGCTCCAATATCCAATGGGTTTTGATATGATTTTGGCGCAACATTAGCATCTTCTTTTTCTTTACTAAAATAAATAGTCTCATCGCGCGAGTATTTGTTACCAGCGTCATTAATGTCCATGGTAACTTTGCCGGTTAACCCATAGGAAAAATAGGGGCCAGCAAATATTTTAAATGCTTTGTTGTCTGTGAAGTTAATCTTGTATCCCAAATGAATAGGAATTTGAGTATGTAAAGCGAATACTTTTGAGTCCTGAGAGTAATCCGGATGAGAAACGTTTACTTCATATCGATAGACATTGAATTGAAATGCCGGTTCCAAATAAAGTTTGTCTCCAAAATTGATATTGTAGTGTAACCCTAAAAGCCCTCCCGGTGCAAACTTGGATTTCATTGCATCTAAATCTTCATCCGAAATAAAGCTTAGCTTTGAAAAATTCAATCCTGCTTGAATGCCTAGCTGTGCAAATGAATCAAAGGTAATTGAACATAAGAGTACTGGAAGTAAAAAGACAATTTTTTTCATGTGGTTGATTTGTGTTTTAAATTCAAAAATATTCTCTAAAACACTCGAAAGAAAAAAAGCGGGTGCTATAACTAAAAATTTTCCCAAAATGGGAAAAGGGGGCTTGTGACCCCCCTTCATATTTTACATAGTATTTAAAGTTGTGGCTAAAATCATCCCCAGTATAGAGAGCACGACTAGCGCTTTTACAATATCCTCTTCCATAGTTTATAAATTTTATACAAATCTATGGCCCAATTCTGAAGGCAACTTGAAGTTATTTTAATTCTTTAAGTACAGAAGTAGTTTTTCCTTCTTCCATCAGTACTTGATATTGATGGTTGTTATTTTGGAAGTACATAGAATATACCACATGATTATTTGAATCGATTGATTTTACATAATAACAATGGCTTTTTTCTACATAGTAAGCGGATAACGCTTTGATGATAGTAGGTAGTTCTTCAAACGAAACTTCTGTATCTGCCTCTACAAAAGATCCTGTAGAAGTGAAGAATGCTGACATTTCTTGATCATTGGAAATAAAGCGTGCTTCAATTAAACTATCGTCTGCTTTTTTCCATTGAATATCGCTTGCTTGAGGGAAGTGTTTTTTTAATTCCACATCCGCTGTCTCCGGGTGTTGCACAGCATACGCTTGTGCTGTGGCCAAGGTTAAGATAAATACGATTAACTTTTTCATAGTAGTACTTCGATTGGGTTGTTGATGTAAAAGTACAAAGAGATTCTGTAGCTGGTCTGTAGTTAAATAGAGATAAAACAAAAACACCTCATAGTAGAGACCATGAGGTGTTTGCTGCTGCAATGATGTGTCAATACTATGCAAGTAGTTTGCCTGCGCTGGTAACGATAGAAGCGATACGGATGGATTCCCATATTCTTTCTTCCGAGGAACCTAGTTCAATTAACGAATGTTCATGTGCATTCACACAAAGTTCACAGCCATTAACTGCTGACACCGCTAAGCTTACCAGTTCAAAGAACTCTTTGCCTAACACAGGTTTCATCATCGTGTTCATTCGAATACGAGCTTGTAACTGCTGATATTTTTCTTTGTGTGTAAAATGTCTGAAACGGTAAAGCACGTTGTTGGCAGCTAACATACTGGCTGCTGCTACTGCTTCAGCAATCTCTTCTGCTGTAGCACTTTCTTCAGAAGCGATTTTTTCAAATCCTTTTTGAAGAGCTACACTATGATTATTAGCCGCAATTGATATTGCTAACAGGGCTGCTTCTTTCTTCGACACATGTTCGGATTGAAACATGCTTTGAAGATTTAATAATACATCCTTTGCTTGACGAGCATTGGCTGCTTCTAATAATTGTAAATTTCTTGGCAACTCACCTTCGATGTTGGCGAACGCTGCTATAGGATGGGTGGTTGTTTCCATGATATTTGATTAAGAGGTCAAAAGTGGTTGGTCGATGACACAACCACGGATGATTTTATACTTTAAATTATAAGGTGGCTTGGCCTTTTTCCCAGTTACATGGACATAACTCATCTGTTTGTAAAGCATCTAACACACGAATTACTTCTTTCACATTTCTACCTACGTTTAAGTCGTATACAGAAACCCAACGAATGACACCTTGAGGGTCAATAATGAAAGTAGCTCTGTAAGCGACTTTTTCTTTTGGCTCAAGAATGCCTAATTCTTCCGCTAAGCTTTTAGAAGTGTCTGCCAACATCGGGAATTTCAAACCTCTTAAGTCATCATGGTTGTTTCTCCAAGCTAAGTGAACAAATTCAGAATCGGTAGAAGCACCTATCAAACGAGTTTCACGAGCGTTAAAGTCGTCCATGTGTTTGTTGAATTCTGCAATTTCCGTAGGACATACAAACGTAAAGTCTTTAGGCCACCAAAACATTACGGTCCATACGTTATCTTCATTCTTAATGTAATCAGAAGTAAGGGTTTGAAACTCTTTACCTTTTTCTAGGGACACTACTGCTGTTTTTTCAAATGCCGGAAAAGCTTCTCCTACGTTAATAACTCTGTTGCTCATATCTCTTTTTGTTTATTTGTTTTTAATTGATGAATCAAAATTAGTCATCCGGATAGTATAAGTAAAATCAATAATTATTATATTTGAATAAGTAATAGTTATGTTATGAATATCACCCTTGCACAATTAGAATATGCTTTGGCATTAGAAAAAACCGGTAGCTTAACTATGGCTGCAGAAAAATGTCATATTACTCAGCCAGCTATCAGCATGCAATTGAAAAAATTGGAAGATGAAATTGGAATGATTCTCTTTGACAGAAGTAAGCAGCCGGTTCAGCCTACCGCAGCCGGACAGGTGTTGTTAACGCATGCTCGACAAATCTTCGGCTCGCTTACGCAGCTAGAAGATGCCCTACTGCCATTTCGTGACACCATGGAAGGCACACTTCGTTTAGGCATTATTCCTACCCTAGCACCTTACTTGTTGCCATACTTTATTGGCGACTTTACACGCTCCTATCCGAAACTAGAAGTAAGTGTGATCGAAATGAAAACACAAGACATCATTCAGTCTTTACATAAAAATGATTTAGATGTGGGAATACTCGTAACCCCTCTTAAAGAACCCTACATTAAAGAGCAGCCGTTGTTTTATGAAAGCTTCTTGTCCTACATGAATATTCCTGACAAAAAGCTGATGCAACAAGACTTTATAGAAGCCGACCAAATATTAGACTATAAATTGTGGATGTTGGAAGAAGGGAATTGCTTTCGTACACAAACTATGAACTTGTGTGGAATGGCTCAAACCAATTACAGAGAAGGTCGCTTTGAATATGAAAGCGGAAACATCGAAACTTTACTACGTATGGTAGAGAAGGAAGGCGGCATTACCTTGATTCCACAGTTAAGCTCTTTACACTTTTCAGCTAAGCAGCAGAAGTTGACTAAACGAATAGGTAAGAAGTCTAGTTTTTTCAGAGAAGTAAGTCTGGTTTACCACATGGATCACTTCAAGAAAAACATTCTACATAAGTTATCACAAGCAATAGTCTCGAATTTACCGGAAGAAATACCTTTAGCCAAATCAGGAGGTAAGGTAGTAAGTATTCAACAGAAGTAAGGCATGAAAATTCATATTAAAGTGAAGCCCGGTTCCTCTAAAGATGCCATTGAAAAGGAAACGGATGGTAGTTTAAAAGTGAGGATACAGGCCCCTCCGGTAGATGGTAAAGCCAATGTCTATCTAGTAACCTTTTTGGCGAAACAATTTCAAATTCCCAAAAGCTCTATTGAGTTAATAAAAGGAAACACCTCTTCTTTCAAAACATTAGAAATAGAAGAGGTGTATTCTGAAAAGATATTATCTTTCTTAAATAGTTTAACTGATTCTGATTAAAGCAGAAGCCCACACAAATCCACTACCAAAAGCAGCTAGGCATAACAAGTCTCCCTTCTTCAGTTTGTTTTCTTGCATTGCTTCGCTTAAAGCAATAGGTATAGAGGCGGCTGTAGTGTTACCGTATTTTTGAATGTTATTAAACACTTGTTCATCTCTTAACTTTAATAGCTTCTGCACCATCTCTGCTATACGCAAATTTGCTTGATGTGGAATTAATAAGGTTATATCTTCTGTTGTCAGATTGTTTTTATCTAAAGCTTCTTTGATAACTTCCGGAAACTTCTGAACAGCTTGTTTGAATACGGCTTGTCCATTCATGACAGGCAACATGCTGCCATCCGTTAACATATCTGCGTTTATTCTTTCTTTTCGTTTACTTCCCGGATGTTCCAGCATCAACTCTTCCGCTTGTGAGCCGTCAGCATGTAGGTGCGTTGATAAAATGCCACCCTCTTTTTCAGAGGCTTGTAACACCACTGCTCCAGCACCATCGCCAAATAAAACAGCCATATTTCTGCCTCTGTTTGATAGCTCCATGATGTTACTTTGTATTTCACTACCTACGACCAAGGCCGTTTTATACATCCCTGTTTTCAAAAATTGATCTGCGATGGATAATGCGTAGATAAAACCCGCACATTGTTGGCGAATATCAATTGCCGGAATATTCTTTATGCCTAATTCACGTTGAAGCAAAACTCCTGCACCCGGAAATGCATAATCAGGGCTCAAGGTAGCAAAGATGATAACATCGACATCTGTTGCTTGCAGCTTCGCTTTTTCTAATGCCATACGAGCTGCTTTTGCTGCCATATTTGAAACGGTGTCTACACCTTCCTTAAAAAATCGACGCTCTTTAATACCTGTTCGCTCCTGAATCCATTCATCAGAAGTTTCCATGTATTGTGTTAAGTCTTGATTGGTTACGATTTGTTCCGGAACGTAATGGCCTGTGCCTTTAAGATGTGTGTGCAACATGATTTTGAAATTCGAATAAGAATAAAAAACCCGAGAGGAATAATCCTTTCGGGTTTTTTGTTAAAGTGTTTTGGGTTGGATTACCAGTACTTGTTAGGACAGATAATCTGACCTTTCAAACGTAAGCGGTATCCTACCACAATCTCGTGGGATCCGCCACTATACTTTCTAATATTGGATGTAGTGTAGTCATACGCATACGCTATATCAAACGTATTGTTTACTATCACACCTACCATCACTGCTATCGCGTCTTTATTTCTATACGACACACCCGCCCATGCTTTGTCTTGGTATCTAACTTTACAGTTTAAATCAAATGATACCGGTGCCGGTGACACCGCCTTTATCGCAAACGATGGTATCAACGTAAAGTCATAACCCATCGGGATTCTATACCCTGCCATTAAAAACATATGTTGTGTTAACGTCGCATCAGAGATTGAACTGTTGTTCTGATCATAAATTTTCTGTGGTAACACTTGTACTACCGATAAACCCGCATAGAAATGTTGATTATAAACCCATGCTCCCATGTTGACATCATTGAAGCCTAAATTTGTATATGAACTCACTAACGGATCTCCCGGGGTTCCTGTAATCAACTTGCCCCCATCCATGCTGAACTGGTGGATACCCGCACTCACACCCGCTGAAGCAAACAACTCTTTGCCCAACTTTAAGTGATACGAATACACCCCATTAAATTTCAACGAGGAAGTCGGTCCGATCACATCATTCTGTATCGTAGTCCCTATCCCATGGAAGCCATTCTTTTTGTAACGGCTACGGTTATTGGTTACTGCCGCTTTTCCTAAGTTCATGTGACCACTCACATAAAACGTTTTGGGTGCGCCATCAAAACCTGTCCACTGGTTACGGTAACCTGCTCGTAAGTCGATATAGTCTTCCGTTCCCGATACCGCCGGGTTAACCATGATAGGGTTAATCATGTACATAGAATACTGTGGATTCTGCTGAGCATTGGCTGCCCCCATCCACATCATCGCTGCACTTACTACTAACAAAATCTTTTTCATCGCGTTTCGCTACTGTTAGCTATTGGTTTTATTGTTTCTTTTTTCTCGCTTGTTATTCTCTATTACTTAATCACCTGGATATATCCTTTGTATGGATCAGGGAATTTAGTACTGTTCAAGATGATGATGTAGAAGTACGTACCATCCGGTAACACCTCCCCATTTCTGTAGTTGGTACCATCCCACATCTTGTCATAACCTACCGACTTCCATACCAAGGTTCCCCATCTGTTGTAAACCTCTACGATTGCGTTCGGGAATGAACTCATGTTCTCAATATCCCACACGTCGTTTTGGCCATCATGGTTCACTGTAATTGCATTCGGTATTCTAATTGGACGTTCTACTATAATCGTTACGTCATCCGTTGTGCTACACTGTAATGTAGGGTCTGATACTGTTAATGTATAGGTAACTGTTTGTGATGCCGTAAACGTAGGGTTCGCTATCGTTGTGCTGCTTAAGCCTGTTGCCGGTGACCAGCTGTACACTGCTCCTCCTGAACCGTTCAAGCTTACTACATCATTCTCTAACACTACCATATCCGGACCTGCGTTCGCTATCGGTGTTGGTATCACATTCACAATAACCACTGCCGATGTTGTTGCACACGCTCCGTTACTTTCTGTTATACTATATGTCCCCGATTGGGTCACTGTTAAGCTGCTGCCCGTTTGACCATTTATTGGGCCTCCGTTCTTATTCCATCTTAATGTATTACCTGCTGTAAAGTTCGCTGTATACACTACACTTTGTCCGCTACAAATCGTCGCATCTAATTCGTTGATGCTTGGTGTTGGAATCGGACGTACATCCATCGTTCTTGTATTAGAGGTCGCTGATGCCGGTACCGCACATGCAAACGAAGATGTCATCACCACATACACTTGATCGCCATTGTTAAAGTTCGCATCTAAGTAACTGTCTTGGTTGCTACCTACAGGTACTCCATTCACAAACCATGCATACGATGGGGTTGCTCCACCACTTGTTGGAGTCGCTTGGAAGAACGCTGCTCCGCCTACACAAATTGGGCCCGGATCACTTATCGTTACCGATGGTGTTACATTACCTGTTACTTGAACCGTTACTGTATTGGAGGTAGCTGGGCTACCTGTCTTACAAGTTAACGAAGATACTACACTCACTTGAACTACATCTCCGTTGTTTAAGCTTGAGCTAGTAAATGTTGGTGCGTTTACTCCTTGGTTGGCACCGTTAACTGTCCAAGTATATGTTGGCGTAGTACCTTCATTCACCGGTGAACTGTTAAACGTGATTGGCGATGCCGCACATGCTGCACCCGGATCGTTCAACACAATACTTACAGGTACATTTGGTGTTACTGTTATCGTTACTACGTTCGATTGTAAATCCGTACCACATGTGTTAGATACTAATCTTCTATAGGTAGTAGTCGCTGTCAATGATCCAGGGTTATAGCCTGTTCCTGTTGCACCTAAAACTACTGACCAGGTAGTTCCTCCATCGATGGATTGTTCCCACTTATATGTGTTCGTTCCTAATCCGCCTGCTGCTGCTGTTGTTTCTGTCAGTGGAGAGATAGTAGCACTTGCACATACTGTTTGATCGCTACCTATAGAACCTGGCGTAAACTGTGCAGCTACCGTAATCGTTACCGGTGTCGTATAAGAGATATTACAACCTCCTGTTGATCCGTCATTGATTACTTTTCTTACTTGTACTCCACTTGTTAACGGAACTGTTGAGGTTAATGTTGAACCTGTCTCTCCAGGGATTACTGTCCATGTTGTTCCATTATCCGGGGATACTTCCCATGTGAAGCTATAGGTACCTGTGCCTCCTGTTGGTGCGGTTGTCGTACTGATTACTCCAGGTATTGTGTTGTAACAGATACTCGATGTAGCTATACTGATTGCTCCCGGTGTCATACCAGGTAACACTATAATAGTTACTGAGTTTGTATTGGCTGTAGCACATGAACCTGATCCATCTACTCTTCTAAAGTACGTAGTCGCTGTTAAAGAAGGTGGTGTATAGGTTGCATTGGTTGCTGCAGGTGTAATATCTGTCCAAGCACTATTGTCTGGACTTGATTGCCACTTATATGTATAGGTTCCGCTACCACCTGTTGTTGGTGCTGTCTCATTTAATACTCCAGGGCTTGTACCGCTACAGATAGACGTTGCTCCACCTATCGTACCCGCTGTCACCGGAGGACTTACGCTCATCGTTACTTGTCCACTTACTGGACTTGCACTTGGACAATATGTACCCGATACTTGAGTAACGGTCATCTCTACAGAGATAACACTATTGTTTCCTACTGTTGCCGGGCTAAACGTTGTATTAGTTTGACCAACTACGTTTGTTCCGTCTACTTTCCACTGATATGCAGGGTTTGTGCCTGTATTGGTAGAAGTTAAACTAAAGCTTACCGCTTGACCTGAACAGATACTTGTGCCAGGGTTAGCTGTTACACTTACCGTTGGGGTTACTGTTGGTGTTACTGTGATAACTACTGCGTTAGATGTAGCATTCGGTGTGCTCGCACAACCCGAGTTACTTACCATTCTTACTGTTACCGATGCGCCGTTAGCTAAAGACGAACTCGCAAACGTGTTCACCGTTGAGGCTGCCCCTTGGGAGGTTGCTCCTACAAAGAATTCATACGTTGGAGAAGTTCCTCCATTACCGCCTGTAGCTGTAAAGTTAACCGTCTCTCCAGGACAAATCGTTGTCTTGTCTGCTGCTAACGTTACTGTTGGTGTTACTACTGTTGTTACTGTAATCACGATCGCCGCGCTGGTCACACTCGTTGGACTTGCACATGTCGCATTACTTGTCATCGTCAAAGTATAGCTATCATTGTTCGCTGCTGTTGTCGTTGAATACGTTGCATTCGTCGCTCCAGCTATGTTCGAGCCGTTCTTCTTCCACTGATACGTTGGACCTGCCCCCGGATTAGTTGGTGTTGAGGTAAAGTCTATCTGCGTTCCTGCACATATCGTAGTATTGTTCGCCGCAATGGTAATCGCAGGTACTAGTGTTGGGTTTACTGTTACCGTTACCGGTAAGGTTTGTTTACTACCACATCCGCCAGAGGACGTTACTTCTCTTCTTAATAAGACGGTAATCGGACTCGCGGTTGGGTTGGTCAATGCCGGACTTGAATAGGTCGCACTGTTCGAACTTGGTAGATTCGCATACGTAGCACCTCCATCATTCGACACTTGCCACACATACGTGAATGGTGTCTGGCCTCCTGTTGGTGTTGTCGTATTGGTAAATAATGCAGGCGTTGCTCCTGAACAAATCGTCTGGTCACTGCCTATCGCGCCTGATGTTAAGTCCGCCGATACCGTTACTAATACCGATGCCGTTTGACCTGTATTACATCCCGTTGGGTTGCCTGAGGTTACTCTTCTTCTGTAATATGTATTAGCCGTTATTGCCGCAGAAGGAGTATAGGTTGCTGTCGTTGCTCCTGCTATATCTACAAAGGTAATGTTGTCCGCAGATGATTGCCATTGGTAGTTATATGGACCTACTCCGCCACTCGCTGCTGCTGTACTTGTAAAGGCTGCAGGTATGGTGTTATAACAGATCGTCTGTGCTGTACCTACCGTTCCTGCTACTAATGCTGATGGTACGGTTACTGTTATGACGTTTGTATTTTGATTGGCACAAGTGCCTGATTTATCTACTCTTCTATAATAAGTCGTTGTTGTTAAGCCTGTAGGTGCATCATACGTAGCATTCGTTGCTGATGCTATATCAGAGTACGGACCTGCTAACGCTGTTGCTGATTGCCACTGGTAAGTATATGTTCCTGTACCTCCCGTTGGTGCTGTTGTTACTGTAAACGCTGCCGGATCCCCACCTGAACATATCGTTTGATCCGCTGCTACTACTCCCGCTACTAACGCAGGATTTATAGTCACCGTAATCGCATTCGAGGTCACTTGTGGACATACCCCAGAGGTTACTTTTCTTCTATATTGTACTGTCGTATTAGCTGTTGTCGCATTGGTTAATACCCCAGGATCATAAGTAGCACTTGTTCCTGCTGTTGCTATATCCGTCCATGTGGTTCCGCCATTGATGGATTGTTCCCACTGATATGCATACGTAGTTCCGTTACCTCCTGCTGCTGGCGTAGTTACCGTAAATGCTGCCGGATCGCCTCCCGTACATATCGTTTGATCTGCCGCTACTACACCCGGAGTCGTCGTAGGATTTACTACTACTACTACACTTGCTTCCGTATAACAGGTTGCGCTACCTGCACTACCATCTTCTACTCGTAACGTATACGTTCCCGCATCCGCCAACGCACCCGTTAAGGCAAACGCCGGTGTCGCTGTTGGTGTACCTACCGGAATCGCTATAACCGTTGGTGCTACAGGTACTGTTACTGGTGTTGGTAATACTTTTCTCCAGCTATATGTAAAGTTCGTGTTCTGTGCTGCTGCTCCTACTGTTACGCTCCCAATTAAATTCTGTGCCGTACCTTGACAGATCGTCACCGGTGTACTCGCCGGCGTAGTTATACTCACCGCCGTTGGCTTTGAACATGGGGGACAATCTTCTTGAATTAAAACAGGTATTCTACCACATGGATAAGGTGAACCAACTGTTACATTCCAATCATAGAATGGAGGGAATATATCCGTTGCAGTTCCAGTACCATAAGAAATGAAGTCTAACAAATTCACACCAGAGTAAGCATATACAGTAGTATAAGCATTTCCCGGGGTATTGTATTGTCTAGTATCTTGGTTAGATTCAATATAATATGAACCAGCTGCTAATTGAGGAGTAGTGGTAAATGTTATAGTAGTGGTAAAATTCCCACTGCCCGGAGGTGTAAAGGAACCAGTTGCTAGGGCCGTACCACCAGCATCTCTTAATGTTAATGTTAATGGTGATGTTGAATATGATATCCACTCAACAGTAACAGAGTTGATGGACATTGATTTAAGAGTTGAGAAATTAATCCTTCTAGGCCCGTAAGTTTGTTGATTACCAAGCCCCATTGGAGCTTTCGGCGCTAATACAGTATTAAATGTGCTTTTATCTTCTACCCAAGCAGTTGCCACTCTAGTAGGTGCTGTACCTGTTTTAGCAAGAGTTGTTACGTTTAATGTAGTTGTAGCAATATCTGTTGAAGTAGCAAGTGCCGTTCCTCCCGTTTGAGTTGCATACCATTCATAAGTACTTCCCGTTGAAGTTGCTGATGCACCTGTTTCCGTTACTCTAACTGTAGCAGTAGTTCCACAGAAAGTTAAATTTCCAGGATCACCGAAATTAGCTGTAGGAGGGAAACGTCTTAAAGTGTCACCTACCGCGGAACATGGAGCACAGTTCGCAGGTAATGATGCTCTATCATCTGAAATAATTATTCTATAATAACCATTCGCAGTAGTAACCAAATTGTCTGCATTGGCAGTTGGAATAGTAGTCACATTTTTAAGAACTGTCCATGGTGCAGTACCCGTTGCAGAGTATTCCCAAGAATAGTTATAAGGAGTTCTTGGAGGAACGTTGGCATATAATGTCAATGATGTACCTTCACATATTTCCACATCTGCTCCCATATTAGGTTTTGGAGGACATTCTACTGCAAAAGTACAAGTTGGAATTGTTACAGCGGTAAAGTACGATCTATATCCAGTTGCTGAAACATCTCCAGCACCTGAAGCTCCACCACCAGTACCTATACCTAATTGACCATATTTATTACTTCCGGCCATTAATATTTGACCGTTAGCTAAAACTACAATTGAAACCGCATCACCATCTGACACAGAAACGGCATTCGTTACTTGAACACCGGCACTTGTCATACCATATACAGGACATTCTACCCCACCTGCTGCTGTAAATGTAGTTGAACCTATTCCCAATTGCCCCCCAGCAGTAGTACAACCGGTACCACAATCGTAGAAACCATTGGCACCCCAAGTTACCACTCTACCATCCGCTAAAACCGCCATAGAATGCGCTTGACCTGCGGAGATAGATACAACGTTTGATAAGTATGGCCCTGTATTATATTCGTTACTTGTATTACAAGTACCACCAGGTGCTAAAACTCTGTGTAATGATAATTGATAACCTTGACCTTGACCTAACTGACCATTACCCCAGTCACCACCGGCAGACCATACATTACCAGTGTTATCTAGTAATAATATATGTCTATCACCCGCTGAAATCGACTTGATATTTGTAACTGGCGTCGTTGTAAATCCATTATCAGTAGTATTACCATAAACTACTTGTTGAGCGCAACGGTTGTTTGTAGTTGGTCTACCTAAGGCAGCACCCGAGTTATCTGCATTATCACCCCAAGACCAAACCGTACCATCTGCTAATAAGGCATATCCATTTTCATCACCTGCTTCTACCTGAATAACGTTGGTTAATGGTGTTCCATCACATTTTAATACGTAGTTAGGGAAACTTCTATCTGTAGTTGTATTATTACCTAATTGACCTTTGTCATTTTGACCCCATGAAACAACGCGGCCGTCATTCATAATGGCAAAAGACTCGTCGTTACCACCGGATACATACTTAACACCTGTTAAAAATCCAGCTCCCCCAATACCTACAACTCGAACCGGAGTAGCAGAGAAACTGCCAGATGTTCCATTTCCTAATTGTCCATAAGTATTTTCACCCCAAGCATAAACTGAACCATCACAGCCTAATGCCAATGTATGTGATCCTGAACCAGCATCTGTTTGTCGTATATCTAATCCAAGAGGGAAACCAGTAACTAGTACCGGTGTATTTGAAAATCCACCCCCAGCACCAGGACCTAGTTGGCCACGATTGTTTATACCCCAAGCGAAGATATCTCCGTTTTCACAAATAGCGACAGTATGGGCATTACCACCGGAAATTTGTAAGTTTTGAGCTTGCGAAGTAAAGACCCCCACCGATCCTACCAACAAAACACTAACGAACTTTAGTACGCGTTTTAGCATATTTAATTGTTTGAGTAATAGATTTTTATATTAAATAAACACTAATTTCGAAGAATCGAATAACCCCTGAAATAGTGTTCAAATCTTCACTTTATACTACTTTTTCTAAGAAAGTAACTACAAAAATACGTCTAAAATGTATTTTATCCACATTATATTTCATTTTTTGTTTACTCGATATCCACACATATGTCTTAATAACTTCATAATCAAACAAAAAACCCGAGAGGAATAATCCTTTCGGGTTTTTTGTTAAAGTGTTTTGGGTTGGATTACCAGTACTTGTTAGGACAGATAATCTGACCTTTCAAACGTAAGCGGTATCCTACCACAATCTCGTGGGATCCGCCACTATACTTTCTAATATTGGATGTAGTGTAGTCATACGCATACGCTATATCAAACGTATTGTTTACTATCACACCTACCATCACTGCTATCGCGTCTTTATTTCTATACGACACACCCGCCCATGCTTTGTCTTGGTATCTAACTTTACAGTTTAAATCAAATGATACCGGTGCCGGTGACACCGCCTTTATCGCAAACGATGGTATCAACGTAAAGTCATAACCCATCGGGATTCTATACCCTGCCATTAAAAACATATGTTGTGTTAACGTCGCATCAGAGATTGAACTGTTGTTCTGATCATAAATTTTCTGTGGTAACACTTGTACTACCGATAAACCCGCATAGAAATGTTGATTATAAACCCATGCTCCCATGTTGACATCATTGAAGCCTAAATTTGTATATGAACTCACTAACGGATCTCCCGGGGTTCCTGTAATCAACTTGCCCCCATCCATGCTGAACTGGTGGATACCCGCACTCACACCCGCTGAAGCAAACAACTCTTTGCCCAACTTTAAGTGATACGAATACACCCCATTAAATTTCAACGAGGAAGTCGGTCCGATCACATCATTCTGTATCGTAGTCCCTATCCCATGGAAGCCATTCTTTTTGTAACGGCTACGGTTATTGGTTACTGCCGCTTTTCCTAAGTTCATGTGACCACTCACATAAAACGTTTTGGGTGCGCCATCAAAACCTGTCCACTGGTTACGGTAACCTGCTCGTAAGTCGATATAGTCTTCCGTTCCCGATACCGCCGGGTTAACCATGATAGGGTTAATCATGTACATAGAATACTGTGGATTCTGCTGAGCATTGGCTGCCCCCATCCACATCATCGCTGCACTTACTACTAACAAAATCTTTTTCATCGCGTTTCGCTACTGTTAGCTATTGGTTTTATTGTTTCTTTTTTCTCGCTTGTTATTCTCTATTACTTAATCACCTGGATATATCCTTTGTATGGATCAGGGAATTTAGTACTGTTCAAGATGATGATGTAGAAGTACGTACCATCCGGTAACACCTCCCCATTTCTGTAGTTGGTACCATCCCACATCTTGTCATAACCTACCGACTTCCATACCAAGGTTCCCCATCTGTTGTAAACCTCTACGATTGCGTTCGGGAATGAACTCATGTTCTCAATATCCCACACGTCGTTTTGGCCATCATGGTTCACTGTAATTGCATTCGGTATTCTAATTGGACGTTCTACTATAATCGTTACGTCATCCGTTGTGCTACACTGTAATGTAGGGTCTGATACTGTTAATGTATAGGTAACTGTTTGTGATGCCGTAAACGTAGGGTTCGCTATCGTTGTGCTGCTTAAGCCTGTTGCCGGTGACCAGCTGTACACTGCTCCTCCTGAACCGTTCAAGCTTACTACATCATTCTCTAACACTACCATATCCGGACCTGCGTTCGCTATCGGTGTTGGTATCACATTCACAATAACCACTGCCGATGTTGTTGCACACGCTCCGTTACTTTCTGTTATACTATATGTCCCCGATTGGGTCACTGTTAAGCTGCTGCCCGTTTGACCATTTATTGGGCCTCCGTTCTTATTCCATCTTAATGTATTACCTGCTGTAAAGTTCGCTGTATACACTACACTTTGTCCGCTACAAATCGTCGCATCTAATTCGTTGATGCTTGGTGTTGGAATCGGACGTACATCCATCGTTCTTGTATTAGAGGTCGCTGATGCCGGTACCGCACATGCAAACGAAGATGTCATCACCACATACACTTGATCGCCATTGTTAAAGTTCGCATCTAAGTAACTGTCTTGGTTGCTACCTACAGGTACTCCATTCACAAACCATGCATACGATGGGGTTGCTCCACCACTTGTTGGAGTCGCTTGGAAGAACGCTGCTCCGCCTACACAAATTGGGCCCGGATCACTTATCGTTACCGATGGTGTTACATTACCTGTTACTTGAACCGTTACTGTATTGGAGGTAGCTGGGCTACCTGTCTTACAAGTTAACGAAGATACTACACTCACTTGAACTACATCTCCGTTGTTTAAGCTTGAGCTAGTAAATGTTGGTGCGTTTACTCCTTGGTTGGCACCGTTAACTGTCCAAGTATATGTTGGCGTAGTACCTTCATTCACCGGTGAACTGTTAAACGTGATTGGCGATGCCGCACATGCTGCACCCGGATCGTTCAACACAATACTTACAGGTACATTTGGTGTTACTGTTATCGTTACTACGTTCGATTGTAAATCCGTACCACATGTGTTAGATACTAATCTTCTATAGGTAGTAGTCGCTGTCAATGATCCAGGGTTATAGCCTGTTCCTGTTGCACCTAAAACTACTGACCAGGTAGTTCCTCCATCGATGGATTGTTCCCACTTATATGTGTTCGTTCCTAATCCGCCTGCTGCTGCTGTTGTTTCTGTCAGTGGAGAGATAGTAGCACTTGCACATACTGTTTGATCGCTACCTATAGAACCTGGCGTAAACTGTGCAGCTACCGTAATCGTTACCGGTGTCGTATAAGAGATATTACAACCTCCTGTTGATCCGTCATTGATTACTTTTCTTACTTGTACTCCACTTGTTAACGGAACTGTTGAGGTTAATGTTGAACCTGTCTCTCCAGGGATTACTGTCCATGTTGTTCCATTATCCGGGGATACTTCCCATGTGAAGCTATAGGTACCTGTGCCTCCTGTTGGTGCGGTTGTCGTACTGATTACTCCAGGTATTGTGTTGTAACAGATACTCGATGTAGCTATACTGATTGCTCCCGGTGTCATACCAGGTAACACTATAATAGTTACTGAGTTTGTATTGGCTGTAGCACATGAACCTGATCCATCTACTCTTCTAAAGTACGTAGTCGCTGTTAAAGAAGGTGGTGTATAGGTTGCATTGGTTGCTGCAGGTGTAATATCTGTCCAAGCACTATTGTCTGGACTTGATTGCCACTTATATGTATAGGTTCCGCTACCACCTGTTGTTGGTGCTGTCTCATTTAATACTCCAGGGCTTGTACCGCTACAGATAGACGTTGCTCCACCTATCGTACCCGCTGTCACCGGAGGACTTACGCTCATCGTTACTTGTCCACTTACTGGACTTGCACTTGGACAATATGTACCCGATACTTGAGTAACGGTCATCTCTACAGAGATAACACTATTGTTTCCTACTGTTGCCGGGCTAAACGTTGTATTAGTTTGACCAACTACGTTTGTTCCGTCTACTTTCCACTGATATGCAGGGTTTGTGCCTGTATTGGTAGAAGTTAAACTAAAGCTTACCGCTTGACCTGAACAGATACTTGTGCCAGGGTTAGCTGTTACACTTACCGTTGGGGTTACTGTTGGTGTTACTGTGATAACTACTGCGTTAGATGTAGCATTCGGTGTGCTCGCACAACCCGAGTTACTTACCATTCTTACTGTTACCGATGCGCCGTTAGCTAAAGACGAACTCGCAAACGTGTTCACCGTTGAGGCTGCCCCTTGGGAGGTTGCTCCTACAAAGAATTCATACGTTGGAGAAGTTCCTCCATTACCGCCTGTAGCTGTAAAGTTAACCGTCTCTCCAGGACAAATCGTTGTCTTGTCTGCTGCTAACGTTACTGTTGGTGTTACTACTGTTGTTACTGTAATCACGATCGCCGCGCTGGTCACACTCGTTGGACTTGCACATGTCGCATTACTTGTCATCGTCAAAGTATAGCTATCATTGTTCGCTGCTGTTGTCGTTGAATACGTTGCATTCGTCGCTCCAGCTATGTTCGAGCCGTTCTTCTTCCACTGATACGTTGGACCTGCCCCCGGATTAGTTGGTGTTGAGGTAAAGTCTATCTGCGTTCCTGCACATATCGTAGTATTGTTCGCCGCAATGGTAATCGCAGGTACTAGTGTTGGGTTTACTGTTACCGTTACCGGTAAGGTTTGTTTACTACCACATCCGCCAGAGGACGTTACTTCTCTTCTTAATAAGACGGTAATCGGACTCGCGGTTGGGTTGGTCAATGCCGGACTTGAATAGGTCGCACTGTTCGAACTTGGTAGATTCGCATACGTAGCACCTCCATCATTCGACACTTGCCACACATACGTGAATGGTGTCTGGCCTCCTGTTGGTGTTGTCGTATTGGTAAATAATGCAGGCGTTGCTCCTGAACAAATCGTCTGGTCACTGCCTATCGCGCCTGATGTTAAGTCCGCCGATACCGTTACTAATACCGATGCCGTTTGACCTGTATTACATCCCGTTGGGTTGCCTGAGGTTACTCTTCTTCTGTAATATGTATTAGCCGTTATTGCCGCAGAAGGAGTATAGGTTGCTGTCGTTGCTCCTGCTATATCTACAAAGGTAATGTTGTCCGCAGATGATTGCCATTGGTAGTTATATGGACCTACTCCGCCACTCGCTGCTGCTGTACTTGTAAAGGCTGCAGGTATGGTGTTATAACAGATCGTCTGTGCTGTACCTACCGTTCCTGCTACTAATGCTGATGGTACGGTTACTGTTATGACGTTTGTATTTTGATTGGCACAAGTGCCTGATTTATCTACTCTTCTATAATAAGTCGTTGTTGTTAAGCCTGTAGGTGCATCATACGTAGCATTCGTTGCTGATGCTATATCAGAGTACGGACCTGCTAACGCTGTTGCTGATTGCCACTGGTAAGTATATGTTCCTGTACCTCCCGTTGGTGCTGTTGTTACTGTAAACGCTGCCGGATCCCCACCTGAACATATCGTTTGATCCGCTGCTACTACTCCCGCTACTAACGCAGGATTTATAGTCACCGTAATCGCATTCGAGGTCACTTGTGGACATACCCCAGAGGTTACTTTTCTTCTATATTGTACTGTCGTATTAGCTGTTGTCGCATTGGTTAATACCCCAGGATCATAAGTAGCACTTGTTCCTGCTGTTGCTATATCCGTCCATGTGGTTCCGCCATTGATGGATTGTTCCCACTGATATGCATACGTAGTTCCGTTACCTCCTGCTGCTGGCGTAGTTACCGTAAATGCTGCCGGATCGCCTCCCGTACATATCGTTTGATCTGCCGCTACTACACCCGGAGTCGTCGTAGGATTTACTACTACTACTACACTTGCTTCCGTATAACAGGTTGCGCTACCTGCACTACCATCTTCTACTCGTAACGTATACGTTCCCGCATCCGCCAACGCACCCGTTAAGGCAAACGCCGGTGTCGCTGTTGGTGTACCTACCGGAATCGCTATAACCGTTGGTGCTACAGGTACTGTTACTGGTGTTGGTAATACTTTTCTCCAGCTATATGTAAAGTTCGTGTTCTGTGCTGCTGCTCCTACTGTTACGCTCCCAATTAAATTCTGTGCCGTACCTTGACAGATCGTCACCGGTGTACTCGCCGGCGTAGTTATACTCACCGCCGTTGGCTTTGAACATGGGGGACAATCCTGAGTAATATCAACCGGAATTCTACGACAAGGATAATAAGTGCCTCTTACAATATTTAAATTAAATGTGTTAGGGAATTTTGTTCCAACTGCTCCATATTTGAAAGAGTTTGTTAGAGTTAAAATGTTTTTGCCACTATTGTCAACTAATGGTAACCCACCTGTTGAACAATCTCCAATATAATCGGCCATTGGCATTTGTCCAGAAATTTGAACAATACGAATCCAATATTTAGTACCGATGGTTAGAGGAGTTAAGTTTAGGTTAAGAGGTAAAGTAGTGCGAACAGGTGAACCGGTAACATCCACCGATTGAGTGCCGGTCTGTACGATGGCTGCTGCTCCGGTATTAGGAGACCCCGCATTATCAGGTATGATTTCTACACGATAAGTTGCTGTACCATTACCATAACCCCAAATGGTTACATCCATTGATTTTAGCGTAATACCGGAAGTTTCTGTCATGGTAAAGCCAACTAAAAAGTTATTTCCATTTGTTCCTGGTTCAATTCTGTTTGTAGGAGTACAAGGAGGTGTTGGTGCTGCATAATTATCTAAAGCCCACGTGTCCTCTGCCCATAAACGATAAGTAGTTGCATTCACCATTGTGGCATTGGTTAATGCGGTAGTGATGGTGTTACTAGTATTTGGAGGAGTAGTTGCCGGAGTGATGGTTAATGCTGTACCACCGGTTGCGTTGGTGTACCACTGAAAACGATTCGTATTACCGGCATAACCGGTTACAGAGAAGGTTCCATTAGCCCCACAATAAGTACCTACATTAGGAGTATAAGGAGCGGTAGCTTCTATGATTGTAATTTCATCTACTGCATCATTATAAGTAGCACACGGTACAGAAGAACCTATGTATTTTACTGTTACCTTATATGTACCTAATTGTGTTGCATTATAAGTAGAAGTAGTTGCTCCGGGAATAACGACGTTATCTTTTTCCCATTTAATGGTATAGTTAGGAGCCAATGCACCGGAAACAGCAAATTGAGAATTTAATAAAGTTCCTGTCCAACCATTTAAACATACTACCTGATCACGTGGTGAAATTTTTGCAAATGGTTTTGGATCCGGAATAGCACACCCTCCGGGAAGAGTAAATGGAACTGCATAAACTTGACTTGTTGTATTACCAATACCTAACTGACCTTGGTTGTTAAAACCCCAAGTTCTCATAGTACCATCTCTTCTGGTATAGAATCCCCAACCATCACCATCTGAAATAGAAATAGCATCCGCATCATAAGCAGCTGCAGAAGTACGAATGATTACCGGTACGTTTGAACTTGTAGTATTTCCATTTCCAAGATAACCATTGTTACCGCCGTTACCTCCCCACGCTAAAGGTATTCCATCTATCGATACCGCCATACCAAAACCTTGTCCACCGGCAATAGAGCGTGCTCTTAAATACGTTGCTCCTGCATTTCCGGGTGTGGTTGCCCACTCGCCTGCTAATACTCTTTTCGGATCTGAGTGTACACCACCGGGACCAGTTCCGCATAAGCCATTCCAACCATGGTTACCCCATGCCCAAACATATCCGTCTACGTCAATAGCAAAACACATAACGTCACCTGCAGAAATTGAAACAATATTATCTAAAGGTGCTCCAGTTGGAAATACAACCGGACGAGCATAAGAATCTGAACCAGATTCGTTGGTGTTATTAGTTCCACCTGCTGGTGAACGACCTAAGGCACCGCCTGTACCATCTCCCCATGAATAAACCGTACCAATACCATCGCCATCCGGATCAACTAATGCATAACCCGTCTTATCTCCACCTTCAATTTGTATCGCATTGGTTAATCTAGTAGCTGCATTTGTTCTAACATAAACCGGTGTTGGGCTTGTTGTAGTTGTACCATTTCCTAACTGACCACTAGAGTTTAAACCCCAAGACATTACTTCACCTGTACCATTAATAATAACATAATTCATGTTATCACCTCCGGTAATATATTTTACGTTTGTCAAATATGACGCTAAGCTTGGGTGATAAGAAGGTCCTGTATATTCCCCTTTTAACACACGAGCGGGCGCCGTACTTGCTGCACCTTTTCCAAGCCCTTGTCCTAAAACACCATTGGCATCATTGTTCATCCCTACTGTCCAAACACCTGTATGACAATCTAAAGACATCAATGTCCCTGTTGATCCGGCATCTACTTGTCTGATGGTTACGTTTGTTAAACCTAATACACCAAAGAAATAAGGATCATTGGTCGGATATAAAACTCGCTGAGGAGAAGTCACATTGGCTGCAGCACTACCGGTACCTAAAGTACCTGTAATGGCAGGTGTTCCTTGCTGATTGTTTCCCCAAGCATATACTTGTCCGTTAGCACAAATCGCCGCTGAATATTGATATCCCCCTGAAATGAGTAAATCTTGCGCAGAAGATTGTCCGATAGCAATTGCACTAACTAGAAGAATACCTAAACTCTTTCGAATTTTATTCCACATGATCTATTCTGTTTATGTTTTATTGTTAAAAGCCTGATTGAAATAATTGAATTAACCCATCGCTTTTCTTGGGTATATTCAATTATTTCTTGAAAAGTAACTACAATATTACCATCTTATTATGTCTTATCCACACTTAATCATGTGATTTTTATCATTTTAAAGCGTTTTCATAAAAAAATACAACGCTACAGGAGTTTTAAGTAAAAAAAATGCAATCAATGGAACTCTATAAAATTCTTGTGCATCCCCAAAAGGAAATACCTAACCCAATTACTGAACTAGTATACATCATATAGTCAATATTTAAATGATGATGATACATGACCACTGTAGCTAAACAGCTGATTATTAAAATACCGGCACCTATCATGATCAATTTAAATCCGGCTTTTCTTTCTCTTTCATAATAAAGAGAGAGTAAGTCACGATATTCTTGTGACTGTTCCGCCCACTTTTGAGAAAGTGCAAATTGTTTTAATTCGTCTTTGGTTAAACCTTGTTGAACTAATGTCTTTAAATCGTTTGATGCTAAAGGTTTCATAATAAAATTCAGGTTAAATACTCTAAAATACTCCCTATCCTGATAACCAACTAATTATATACAGCAATGTACGAAATAGCACCTTAATAGTTATACTATTCCAAGAAAAATATTTTATTATCTAAGAAAAAGTTAGCTTTATGGGTGTGCAATTCCATTTAACCGAATCTTAATCCGAATAGTGGAAGAGTATATAACGCTTTAATTAAATTGGATTCGAACTCTAAATCTATATTTATTACTATGGGAAAATTTGTCATCACACCTAGAAAGAATGGTGAATTTCAATTTGTATTAAAGGCTTCTAACGGTCAAACCATTCTAGCCAGTGAAGGGTATACTACCAAAGGAGCTTGTGACAATGGCATTGAATCCGTAAAGAAAAATGGTGTCAATGCGGCTAAATATGATAAGAAAACATCCGTCAACGGGAAATTTATGTTTAACCTAAAAGCCGGAAATGGCCAAGTAATCGGTACCAGTGAACTTTATGAATCGGAGGCTGCACGTGATAACGGAATAGAGTCCGTGATGAAAAACTGTGCCGATGCAACTGTAGAAGAGCAACTTAGCTAATGCCTATTGGACGTATCCGTATTAACACGGATATAAAAATGGCGAATTAATCGGAGAGGTGGGCTTTCAATTTCCTCGTTTATTTGTATAAAGGAATTAACCAAAACTTTAATACTCATAAAACGATATATAATTATGAAAGCAATCATCACTTCCGTAGCATTTATCTTAGGATTCATATTTGCATCTAACGCAACTGACCCACAACAAAGCGTGCACAACTACAAACAAATGGGTGCTTCTAACAGAGCAAAACAAGAAATGCGTTTAGCTGGTACTCAAAAAGTAAATGCGGTAAATCGTACTTCTACTAACGGTGGTTCTTACAAGAACAACTTCAAAAAGTATGACTACTCTTATGAAATGGTTCCGGCTACTTCATTAAATACTATTAAAATCAATCCGGTTAAGAAGAACTACAAACACCAGTTCTAATTTCACGGTGCAACACGATAACAAAAAACCCTTCCACTTCGGAAGGGTTTTTTTGTTTAATGCTAAAAGAAGAGTTGCGTTTAATATAGTAAGAATTTATTCCGACACATTAGATCGATTGGGAACCGTTGGGAATTTCGCCCACACCGTTTCAATCACTGATTTAATATCACTTCCTAAATCTGTTTGAATATCTATTTTTTCTTTCGCACCTGCGCTCCAAACCACTTGTTTCGTTTTAGCATCAAAGGCATTAAAAACGATATTGCCTTCTTCCACTATATACTTAGTGGGTTCCTTATTTGAATTCACCGGTTGAGTTGATTGAATGTAGCAACCACCATAATAGCCTGTTGCATCTATAGGATAATATGTTCTGTTATGGTAACCTTCCGGATTAAAGTAATAACCACCATAATAATTATTGGCATAATAGTATGGCATATAAACACCTACACTCACTGTAGTGGTAGGTGTTTGTCTTTGTTTTTCTTCATGATTAATGTGTGCATCATACATCAATACGATATCCGGATGGATAGAGTCTAATGTATATCCTTTAGCTAACATTTGCTTATCCACTTGCTCCACAATGAAATGTTCATAAGGTCTTTGTTTGTCGTGTTTACCTCTCACTGTATCAAAAGGAGCAATCCAAGCAAACGTTTTATAATTGGTAAAAACAGCTGTTTTATTCTTTTTTTACAAAACACTTAGGCTTTGTTTCTGCACTAATTAATAATAGCAGTATGAAAGCCAGTAATCCTATTCTCATTGTTTAATTAATTTAGTAGAATATATTTTTCCATTCATTTCCATCGTCACTACATAAGTGCCAACAGGTAGTGTATCTAAATTAGCTGTTAGTTGACTCTCTCCCGCTGGTAATGATTTGTCCGTACATACTCTTAATACTTCATGTCCTTGCATATTTATAATTCGCATGGTAACTGATTGTGTATTTTTTAAATGTACTTGTGCAGTCATTTCTTTCGCCACCGGATTAGGCATTACTTTTAACACATGTGTATCCACAATCGGTTTGTTTGTTACAGACAATACCTTGTTCATGATTTGATTTGGATCTTTTACTATGCTAAACTCATCTGCAATGGTACCGTCTGCGTAAATATATTTTGCTGTTAAAGTATCTTTCTCTACTAACAACACCATAGATCCTGTTTGAGCAATCGTTGAAAAATAAAACACTTCATATGTATTGAAGGCTGTTGTCGTAGCGGAGGTTTCTCCACTCGCTCCTACTACAGCGTATACTGTCCCTATATTTGGATAGCTAGCATCTGTAGGATTTTTAACGTATGCTTGATTATCATTTTTCTTTCCGGATTTTTTTCCATTCATAATACATGCATGCGAATAAAACTCATCGGATGTGCTATAGTGTCCATTGATTAAATAGGATCTTTCATAACAATGGCTGTGACCTGTTAATACTAAATCCACACCATATTTTTCTAACAACGGAACAATTTGTTCTCTCATTTCAAATAATCTACTTCTTCCGGATGGATTTCTTTCTTTACTATCATTAATGTCATCACTATCATGACTTCCTTTTGAATAAGGAGGGTGATGCCAATAAGCTACAATCCATGGAAGTGTGTTGGCTTCCAAATCTTGTTTCAACCAAACACCCATGGCTTGTAAGGAATCTCTAGGTGTATCGTAAGAGTCTAAAGAGATAAAGTGAACATTCCCAATGTTAAAAGAATAATAGGATTCTGTACCAGAGGCAACACCACCTGCTTCTCCTTGTGTAGGAACACTAAAAATATCAAAGTACGGAGCATCTTTCATTGCCGGATCATATTTGTCTAAATCATGATTACCGGGCGCAGGCCATATAACAGTATGTGTCATGATCTCTTCAAACATGTTTTCAAACATAGAGTATTGATACTCTTCGTCAGTACCATCATTATAAGCGTTATCACCTAACAATAGCCATGCATCTGTATGATTTGTGCCTGTATATTGATAGTAAGCATCACGCATGTTTCTTTGATATTCCGTAATTCTACCTGCATCCCCTGTCACCCAGATTTGTAGCGGTTGTTCTACATCGGTAGTTAACGTTTGGAAATACAATTTCGGATCTTCCGCCTTCAACACGTCCCCGGTTGTGTTTTCTATTTGATAATAATAGGTTGAGTTAGCTGTTAATCCTGTGATTTTAACTTCATGTTCGCGAGTCAAAGTAGTAGAATCTACTTGCGATGTTAAACTACCGGAAATGTTTCCATATTTCACCCTGGAAGTGGTTGCTTGCAACGTTCTCCATCTTACAATCATAGAAGTAGTAGTAGCCGATTGTAAATAAGGACCACGTATAATGCCGTCAGTATAATATGTAGCGGTAATTTTAATATCCATCTTCATGTCAACATCATCCGCCGTTGCTTGATGTATGCTTACTGAAATAACATTGTCCCCTAATTGTAAAACCGAAGCCGGGATTACTGAGTAGATGTTTTCATCACTTCCGGAGATTACATTTGTTGCAGCCGTTGTATTGCTAATCGAGCCTGCCGGTAGATTATAGCGAAAGACTTCTGCACCATTTACATAAACTACTGCCCCATCATCAACTTTTCCTTCCAAAATTAAATTATTCATTTTAGCCAAATCGGTGATGTTCACCGTTTGTCTGAAGTACCAAACAAGTGGTTTGTTATTTGGGTCATTACCAAAATCTATCACTGTCTTTTCACTACCGGTACCATATCCAAACAAAGCCGTATCAAGAGGCCATGTGTCGATAGCATAGCTGGATGATGTCCAATTTCCTGAAACGGTATCTGCTTTAGCATAACTCCATTGGCTTCCTAGTGTAACTAGCTTCATATCTTGAGCGCCAGGAATTATAATGTCATCAAAAAATACGGTGCCGTTATAACTTACACCCGGATTAAAGTGAAAAGTCAGTTTTATAATTTTAGAAGAATCAACAATCTTAGGGACAATAGTACCTGCGCCACTATATAGCTGATGAAATTTATTGTTAAAGTCGAAGGAATACGTAGCATAGTTTCCGTCCGCAGTAGGTGTAAAAACATTGTTGAATCTATTAGTGATAAAACCATTAACATCTTCTAAATCCAAACGAATAATTGGAGCCGTACTTCCATTCGCAATTTTCACTTTTAGAGTAATCACTTTGTGAGCACTCATGTCGGTTACGGAGATGTTTTTTTGGAATACTCTCCAAACGGTTTTCGTTGATACAATTTGTAGTTCGCCGTTTGCTTCCGTCATTTGATAGGTAGAAGAACCCGACCAGTTTGTTTTAACATTATCATTAAAATCATCAATGATAATATCTGCTTGAGCAAAATGTATAACGCTGCCAAAGCAAATAAAAAGAGATAACCATTTCAATAGCATAAAAAACAGAGTTTAGTTAGTCTCGCAAAATAATCATTTTAACCGGAAGAAAAACCGTCTTCTGCATAAACCTGTAATTCAGTTGTTGAAGGATATAAATATGGGATTTATCCAAAAAAATAAGGGTGGCGATATTTAAAGATGTTGGTTGTTATAAAAATTAACTTACTCTGTTTTGATTTAATATTAAATAAGATTCACTACCACATAAAAAAGGGCGACTGAATAGTCGCCCTTTTTTATAATTTTAATCGAACACCTCCGGTGACATAAAACGCATTGTTTTTAGAAGTTCCGAATGTATCGGGATTTTTAAATACGTTAGACATTCCCACTTCATAACCTGCATCCACAAATAAGAATAACAAATCGAAACCTATACCTGCATTGGCACTCCATACACCTCTGTTAAAGTCTTCTTTATCTATATTATTGAAATCTTTACTTTTAATATCCGCAACATAAGAAACGGAAGGGCCGGCAAAGAGGCGCACATTTACCATGCTTTCTAAAGGGATTAACTTATAACCAATCAGTAGCGGTACTTTGATTTTAGTAAATTGTATTTTATCATCTGAGGTTCCGGTTGACAATTTGGATGACATGCCGAAATAGTAAATCCCTGTGTTTAAGTACAGGCGTTTTCCATACATGATATCTGCACCTATTAAAAAACCTCCGGCATAATTTGATTTTACACCGTTGGGATTAGGACTTAGTTTAGAAGTATTAAAACCTAAACCGGCTCTGAGTTCCAGCAAATCACTTGCTTGTACTGCCGATACAAATAAGAGTAACAACGCTATCAAAGAAGTTTTTTTCATGGTCGTATTTTTCAAATAATAAAGATTGTGAATGTATGCTAAGATATTAAACTATTGAGACCATTCTGTAGGTTTACGATCCCAACGGTGCTTTCGTAGTTTATTCATAAGATCTTGTGATAATTTTTCTTTATCACTTACTGATGTATTCGCTAACACGTTTCTTTCTTTCCTCATTCCCGGAATGGTAGTAGAAACAATGTCATTCTGTATGATAAATCGTAGAGCTAATTCCGCCATGGTCATTCCTTCCGGAACATCTTTACGAAGTAACTCGGCATGTTCTACAGATGATTTAAGATTTTCCGGAACAAAATAGGTTCCTCTCCAATCACCTGGTTCAAAAGTAGTATCTAAAGTTAAGGTTCCTGTTAAAGTACCTTCATCAAAAGGTACTCGAGCAATAATGGCAATGTCTAACTCCTTGCAAACCGGAAACAACTTGTCTTCCGGTGCTTGGTCAAAGATGTTATAAATTACTTGAATGCTATCTATCAAACCGGTTTTCAAAGTGTTCAAACAGTTTTCCGGTTCCCAACGATTTACACTGATACCAAAGTGGTCTACCTTGCCATCTTTTTTCAAATCTTCTACTGCACGTTGCCACTCTTGGTTAGAAGCCCAAGCATCTTCCCATACGTGAAACTGCATTAGATCAATACACTCTACACCTAAGTTAATAAGTGTCTTCTCTGTATATTCTTTAATATGACTCGCAGGGAAACACTCCTCTAGTTTATATTGCGGCTTAGATGGCCATTTAAAATTCATTGGCGGAATTTTAGAAGCGGCATATAATTTAAGAGATGGATGTCGCTTTAATAATTTTCCTAATAATTGTTCACTATGTCCTGCGCCATAACCCCAAGCAGTATCAAAAAAGTTAACGCCTCTTTCTACTGCAACATCTAAAGATTTCTCCGATTGAACATCTTCTGAACCTTTCCAACCACTAGCCCCCCACATTCCATAACCAATATCGCTTACTTGCCAATTGGTTCTACCAAAACGTCTATATTTCATTATTAAATTTTTTCAAATATAAAGTTACAAAACTATTTGTATAAATAATGGTTTTAAAAATCCCATTCGGTTTTAATGCCGGCATACATACCAAATTGACTTCCGGGATTATTTCTTAAATAATCTGAAAGGTTGTATTGGCGCGCTGTCTCATTGTACCATGCTATACTATAGACAAATCGAATATGCGGGCGTGTATTTTGATCTCTAATTCCGGTTGGAACAAACGTAGGGATTAATGAAAACTTCATCATTTGCCCCCATCCTAATTCCGAATAGTTATTGGTAGAATCAATCGCTGTAAAATATTACCTGGTTTGGAAGTGTGCTTCCGTTAATAAATGAAATCAATCTTTTAAAAACCAAGTATGTCTGGCCCCTATAGAGATGTCTTGTTTTTTATTCTCACGTGTAAAGCCATTCATGTAAACTGCATTTTTAGCTCCTTCACTATAACGGTAGATACCATACAGTTCTAAATCCCAATGTGGATTCGTTTCAATTTTAAATTGTTCTACTACATTAATAGCAAATGCTCCTTTATATACGTTGTCTTTGTTTGGATTTCCATATGAAACATAGGTTCTGGAAGACCAGTTATCATCACCCGGACCATTAGCTAATCCGTATCCATACCGTATGGCCAATTCATTTGAATTTTTATTATTCCATTCTTTTCCCCATAGAGCTCCTGCTACTAAGCCTACATCCGGATTAGCATTATTATTAGCAGCCGTATCAATGCGCTCTATCACTTGTGAATGTACTTCACCCAAATATTTTATGTAATTCTTATCGTTCAGCTGTTGCTTGTATTGGAAGTTTAATAATAGACGTTGAAAATCAGGAGTAAGAACATCACCATAGGGACTTCCTGCCGTTGTTTGAGGCACCGTAGTCATTAATGCTAAACTACACTTAGCAATGGTGATCCCTATCCCTTGGGCCGTTAAGTTGTTATAGAAAAAGTAATCGGTAATGCGTGAGTAATACTGACGATAGTATCGCTGTCCCATCCATACGGAGATGTGTTTGCCTTTTTTAGTATACATACTGTCTACTAAGATATATGCTTCTGCAATTACCGCTTGTGTATTATCAAAAATCAAACCACCGCTAGCGCCGGAGAAAAATTGCCAACGCATCACTAAGGCGATGTGCGGAGCTGTAGAATCTAATCGCATTAATCGGCTGATGTGTGCCGTAGGTGCAATATCAATATAATCCGTTTCTTCGTGGCAACCACCAATACTACCTTGATTCAACAGGTTTAAGCGTGATCCTATTTGTTCTTTGCGTAGAGATGAGCTTATTCCCAGACGTTCATACGAAGACATAGTCAAATAGTCACTTACTCGAATTTGTGCCCACGTCGAACATGTTATACAAATACCTATTAGACTAAAAATAATACGCATAATGGTTTCTGTTTAAAAATGTGTATTCTTAATATTAGTGTTACTCTAATCCTGTCATGACAAAAGCACCCCAATACTTTGCCGACGGATATGTTTTCATGATGTCTAATTTCGCTTGTAAAAAAGCTTGATGTTTATCCCCTGTTTTAATCCAGTTCTCATAAAAGCGTTCCATTAGTATGGTAGTCACTTCATCGGAAACTTTAAACAAACTCATTACTATACATCTGGAACCGGCTACAGTAAATGCTCTTTGCAAACCAAATACCCCCTCACCTATTTGTACTTCTCCTAATCCGGTTTCACATGCACTTAAAATAACGATTTCCGTTTTATCTAAAGATAAGTTCATGGCCTCATAAGCTGTTAATACTCCTTCTTCACTGTTAATGGTATAAATATTATTCATATTCATTAATTCACCACCATTATACAATATCAAACCTGAAGTTAATAGAGGATTGACTGAACCGGACTCCACTAAGTCTGAATTAGAATAATCGCTTTGATTCCAAAAGAATCCATGTGTAGAAATATGTAATACCGTAGGATTCGATACTTTTTTAACAGTATCTTCCGTAGCTGAGCTATTTAAGAACACTTGTGTTTTCCACTTCTGTGAAACCATGTATTTGTCAATGGATTTCACTTCCATTTCTGTACCTACTAATGCCGGAATCGTTCGGCTTTCTTCCGGGGCATGTGTATAATAAGTAGGATTGCCCACTAATACCATGTTTTTACCTGAACTTGAAGAGCGAGTGGTATTGGTCAATAAATCTCGACAAGACCCTATGTTAACAATGTTTTTAGACAACAATAATAATTTGCCGTCTTTGTCTTTTAGTGTTTCTAAATTTAATTGTGTGTACACACCATCACCGGCAAAATAAATGGTATTGTGCTGTGGTTTAATTAATGTTTCAATATCCTTCCAGAAGAATTCATTTAGGTGCTTGTCATCCACATCAAACTTGATTACGTTACGATAGTATTTGATGTATTTAGTTTGCATCTCTAAGCCTTTCTTCATCACCACAAATTCGGGCTTGGATGAATGTTGATGAATGCTCACTACTACGTAATAGATAGAATCGGTAAACCCTTTAGAATAAAATCGGAATGGAATGACTTCCAGTGCAATTTCGTTTTCTTTTAGAATTTTTTTAATCTCTTTCCACTGATATTGATATAAAGCATGCTTGGATTTGTTTTTAGAAAATTCATCAGAGTATGTACTCAATGACTTTTCCAGCTTCTCCAGATTTTCTTCTAGCGCAGCAATGTCTAAGTTGTTGGTTTTTCTTTCCGTTACCGGAAGTGAATATGCCAGTGTTAAATCATCTCTTGTATCCTGCCACTGTTGATATAATTGAATAGCGGTAGAGTCTCCCGTGGAAAGAATCTTGTTTTTAATTTTAATTAAAGAGTTTAATAAAATAGCTTTCGTTTGAAGTTGAATATTCACTGCTTGTTCAACTAACTGCGGATATTTGTCTGCATTCGTGAACGCTACGGTATTTAAAAATTCTATGAATGGTTTTGTTTTGTTCCAATAGGAATTCTTTTCTCTTTCACTTAAATATGGGAACACTTTTTGAATATAGACTAACGACTTATTAGTACACAAGGTGATTTCTTCTACCGTTTTGCCTATATCACCTAAAACATAATGCATCTGTGCTACTGATCCTAATGCACGAGTATATCCCGGATGGTTTTCATCAAATATAGATTTATATAATTGACGTGAAGATTCGTAGTAGGTAAGTGCTTCCTTATATTTTCCGGTTAACTCTAATACTTTACCTTGTAAATAATCCAACTGAGCATGATGAAGTGAATTAGTTCCCGCTACGGCGTCCCAAATTTCTTTCGCCTTATTAATCTTCTCTATAGCTTCCTTGTAACGCTTAGATAAAATCAGATATACAATTTGATTCTCTAATCCTTCAGCATAAATACCCGACTCGGCGGTAGCTTTCTGCTGAATGATATCAAATGACTGCACAAACCACTTATCGAGTTTAGTAGTAGAATGCAAATCGTTTTTTCTAGAAAAATAATCGGCTTCGTAAGCCAACAAAGCGTATTGATTTAATAACACACCCGATTTAGAACCTTGATACTTCTGCTTATAATATTCATAGGCGCGTTCTATACACTGTTCTGCTTTTTCATAATCGCCAATCTCTTGATAAAGCTTAGCATACACCAACTGATTGATAGCGTACTCTTGTGTTTCAAGCGCATTGTTTTCCTTTAATAAATTTGCGGCCTCATTTAAATAGGTGTCTGCATTGGAATAATTCCCCAAATAGATAGACTGTTCGGCTAATTTATTTAAAATTGAAACTCGAAGTATAGAAGTGGCTCCATACTCTTTAGTGATTTGTTTTAATTCCGATTGTAAAATTTTATCGGATAAGGCAAACTTGCTTTCTTTTATATATAAGTACGCAATACGCTCATCTGTATTTAAGGTGTCTTTATGTTTGGATTCAAATTCTTTTTTGAAGGCGTTCCATTTTTCTACATAGATGTTTGCTTTAGCATAGTCACCCTTTTGCGTATAATAATACACAATCGAGTGTGTCATTTCTTTATATAATAAAGGGTAATGAGCCGTATTCCAGGAGGACCATAAGTTATTCAACTTGTCCATTTCTTTTTCAGCCACTATAAATTCACCTATTTGTGCATTTACTGTAATGGCTAAACATGCATAATAAGATTGTAATAAGGGACTAGCGCTTACTCTTTCTTTTTCTAATTGAACTACCGCTAATGCTTTATCCGTTTTGTTTAATGTAGCTAAACCTTGAGTAGCATGCGTGATAGCTTCTATTACTTCCGGTCTAGCGATTCCCCATTGTAGAAATTGGTTGGATTTAAAAATGTCGGTATAACTTTTCTCAACAGTATTATTGACGGTATTGTAATATTGATAAAAGTTTGCTTTTTGTAATTCCAGTAAAGTATAGTTAGGATGTTCTTTAGAATAAAGCGAGTCGTATTGCTGCGTTAGTAATTGTAACTTTTGTTCTGCTTCTTTCCATTTGTATTTTTTCAAATCCATTTGATAAGCCATTTGCAGCCATTGAATTCGAATAGGATGATAAGCAGGAATTTTATCGGACAACTGTACTTCTTTCCACCATTTATCTGCTGTGGGAATATCATAGACTTGAAGTGCTTGTTGAATTTTGCGATAATATACCGGTAAGTAACCTGCTTCTTTTTTAGAGTAGTTACTATAAAGCTTTACGTCCAAATCATTTTGATAATAGTTGGCTTCTTCTACTTTTCCTTGCATAACAAGGGAGTGTACCACTGTTTTTTCAATAGCTATTAACTCCGGTGCATGAATCATGAAGAATTGTTGAGCCAGGGCTAACGCTTGCTTTGAAATGTTTTCTGAAACGACATATTCTTTTATATGGAAGTTAGCAGATGCTTTTCTATATAAAAGTTTGGCTTTAAACCCTTCTCTATTTCCTAAAATAGCTGTTGCTTGTTTAGCATTGGCATCTATCCATGACAAGGCTTGTTCATACTCGCCATTTTCAATTAACAAATCTGCTTTCAGTAAAATGTATTCTCCCCAAAGTAATTGACGGGATACTTGATGAAAGGCAGAAAGTGAAACAGTATTTAATGTGCCATCGGATTGATAGTGTGTATCATTAACAAAAGAGGCTGACAAGCTCTGAATGTTTTTGTCTATCGACGGAACTAAATCTTTATAGTAAGCTAAGTTTCTTTGAACGCTACTCTTACACCATTGAACTTGAAACCAATCGAAGGGAGATAGTTTGTCTTTATCTGCTTCCCATTTAGTAATTTGGCTTAGTGCTTGTTTAAGTAGTCCACGTGTTTCTTTCCATTGAATATAGGGGAGGTAAATAATGGAGAGCTCTTGCGGCGTTAAGGTTGAAGCTGCTAATAACTTATCTGCTTGTTGAGCATAAGTAGTTGCTTGTTCAAATTGATCTAATTGCTCCGCATTAAAAGCCGCATGATATAATACGGCGATTTCTTCTCCGGTAGTAAGGGTTGTGTTCTGTTCTAATTTTTTGATGTAGAACAAGGCCCCTCGATAATCTCCTTTAGCTTCTAAGATGCTTACTTCCGCCAAAAGCTTTTGATTGGAAGAAAGCGTTTGAGCCTGCGATAATAGCCCCGCAAAGAAAACTAGGTTTAATATAAAAAAACGATATAACATGATTGCTTAATTAAACCCGTAACGAATTAAAATTTCATTGGAACCATAGCTTTGATTACCGAAGGTATTGGCATTTAACTCATATCGATAACCCAGAATAAACTTAGGGCTTACGTTGACATGCGTGTAAAGAGCTAAACCTTTGGGATACACAAATCCGGCACCGGCAGTAAATGTTTGATTGAAAATCACACTTAAGTTAGCGTAGTAGTTTAATGGTCTACTTGGATAGTAACGCACTAATATATGTGGTTCTAAAGCAATGAATTCAGAGATGTTGATTTTAATACCGGAGTTAAAGAAGAAGTTGCGTTTTAATAATGATTTACCGGACGATTGATCATAGTATAATTTATTTGGATCCATCACCACTAAATCCGGTACACCTAGGCCTACATAAAAACTTTTCTTTTTGAAGTAAGCACCGGTACCAACCGTTCCAATGATACCACGTCCGGAGTTTGAAATTAAATAGGGATCATTTTCATCCCAACGGAATGCGTTGTTAAAAGCAAAATCCACTTGGTAAGCTCCTGCTTTCAAACCGAATTGCAGATAGGTTTCTCTTCCTAAGTTTACTCTGTAAGATGCATTAGCCGATAAACCTACTTGCCAAGTGTCTCCAATTTGGTGACGATGAATTAATAAACCACCACCTACTTTTTTACCTAAAGGTTTGTCTACCGCTATTAACTGTGTGTTAGGAGCACCCGGCAGTTTAGCCCATTGCGATCGGTGAATACCTACTGCACGTAGCTGCGTAGAGCTTCCCGCATAGGCTGGATTGTAATAGAGTTGAGCCAAATGAAACTGGCCTATGTTCGGATAAATTTGAGCAGAGGTTGTTAAGGAAAACAAACAGATACTGCTAAAACAAATTAAGATTAACTTTCTCATCGTGCCCTTCTCCTTATCTTGTAATTTTAACATAACCTGTCAATTCTCTTTGTGAACCGGTCTTCTCTTTAAAGACATAGAAATAAATTCCTGATTCAAGGTCTTTGCCATTTTTGTCTTTACCGGTCCAGTCGTTTTGATAATTATCACTTTGGTAGAGTGTGTTTCCGGCAACATCAAATATCATGATGTTGTTAGGTTGTGAAACATCCGTGTACCCAATGACGAGAGCGTCATTGGTGCCGTCTCCGTTAGGAGTCATAATTTCATTCCCTTTGAGGGGTGGTGTTTCGGCCTGATCGGTGACTATAATGACAATTTTGGCGGAGGTGGAAAAGAGCCCATCTTCATCTGTAACAGAGTAATAAATAAAATTACTTCCTTTAAGCCCTACATATGGATTCATCGATAGCTTTCCAGTAAGCGTATCAAACACAAATGTTCCAATAGAAGGTTTGAAGTATAAATATTGCGAGCCTACGTTATCTTCATCTATATCCGTGAGCGAATATTTGATCAAGCCTGTTTTGGAAGTGTCATTGGTTATAATGTTGATGGTATCCACCGTAAATGTTCCATCCGTATTGCGAATCACGTATAGTGTATCCGTAACGGCTACAGGTGGAACACCTTCTTCGTACACGGTAAAGGTTAACACCGAATCAAATGCATTGTAATTAGACAATTCTGGAAAAGAGAAGAGAATATTAAACACCCCTTCACTTAATGGGTAAATAGAATCCGCATCGGCACTTACTACTGCAATGGCAGGTTGTTGAGAAAAGATTGGATCCGTCGGTGGAGCATTTTGAGGATACCCTTTGGTTAAGAAATAGGTAAGAGGTCTAGGCTGAGCTAAAGCATAAGCAGTAGATGACGTTAAAATAATTTTAGGCGTAGCCTTTCGAATAAATAAACGAACTGAATCTTTAGATGCTCTATATAAAACTGTTCGATCTTGCGATGCATATACCCAAATAAATGAATTTGGGGTAGCATTTTGAATCGTTATTTTTCCTGTGTTAGGATTAATAGTGGCGGCAGTAGTAGTGGACAAACTATAAGTGATATTTCCATCGCTACGAGAAGTAACAGGAATGATAAAAGGATCATCGCCATAGGTTTTGTCCACTGCAGCCGGAGTAAATTTTAAGTTGGGGTTGAATAAGTTGCGTACAGTTAATCCATAGGTTTGCGAGGTAATACATCCGTTATCATTTGCTTCAATAGTGAATGAAAATGTTCCTGTTTGGGTAGGTTTGCCTGTTATTGTTTTAGTAGCTGCATAATAATTCAAACCGTCAGGCAAGAAGGATCCTGTGACAAGAGTATAAGTAGCCTGTGGAGGATTACTATTACTTGGACTAACAGTGAACGCACTTCCAGACGAATAACTCTCATCAAGAATGGCTTGAGGCAAATCATTTTGAGAAGGAGTAATAGCTGTTTTTATGATTGTTTTGGTGATGTTAATTGGTGTACCCGAGCAACCATTATAAATCGGGGTAACCACATACGTAACGATAGTGTTAGCAGTGTTGGCGCTTGCGAGTGTGTCTTTAATAGAAGTTCCCAATGGTGCAGTACTCGAACTAGTAGCAGGTGTAATGCCTGATACAGCATCTCTTGTCCAACTATATACAGTACCTGTGGTGGACGAAGTGAGATTTATTGTAAAGGCATTATTAGAACAACTTGCGGTGGTTGTTACCGGATTGGCGATGGGAGCAGTTGAAATCGTAACCGCCGGACCATTATAAGCTGAGACCTCATTAGCCATAGCCGTTATGGTAGTCTTTACTTTAAATTTATAGCCTGTACCTGAAACGTTAGGAACAGTGAACGTTATGGTGTTTCCTGTTGTAGGACTACCAGTAACTATTACGTTGGGTGTGGCAGGGAACACACCATTTGATGCTGACATTAAGACTTGATATGTACTGGAAGCTGGATAGTTACCTGTTTTAATCACCTCTAATGTTAATTGTTGCCCTGAACATAAACTGGTAGGTGTAATATCTTTTGTTTCAATTTGGAATCCTTCATAGGATCCTATCCAAGGAAAAGTGGAACTTCGCGGACTATTAAAGCGATCGATAGAAACGCTCTCATTGGCGCCCTTTCCGGCACCGGGAAAATAGCCCGTTGGTTTTTCATCGGTTGAAGAGAATGTAACAGCACCTGTACCTCCCGAACCGCCTAAGCTATTTGAACATGATGCTGTTGTTTTCCATGCTGCAAGTGTTCCCACTGCCGTTCCATCTGTCCAAATACCAAAACCAACGGTACGTTTTGAAAAAAGGTAGTTGTTATTTGTAGAAGGAGTGATTGTTAAATTTGAGTAATCTTCTGTGCTGCTTTTTGCCGTTCCTGGAGACCCTGTATTATCTGAATCATTATAAAAGATATTGTTTTTAACATTCGCACTACTAATGGTTCCACTTACCTTCAAACAAGTAGCGTCGCTTGAAGCCGCATAACCCGAAGCTCTTAACAAAATAGTATTATGATATACATTTAATACAGAAATAGAATTCGCGTAACAAGAAAAACCTAATAGACCATAATTGACAACCTGTTTTAAATCTATAAAATTATTGATAATCGAAACAGAAGGACATGGCTGAGAAATGCTTAATTCTATACCAAGAACTTTAGAGTTTGTATTTATATTGTTCGATATTTTTAAGTTTTGGACAATGTTTTGACTAACTAGTAATGATGCTCCACTGGTAACATAGTAATTTATCGAAATTCCTCTAATATCATTACTAGCATTATCGCTAGTGGTAATATTTGACATCTGATTTAAACTACAATTACCTCCACCATACATGAATATTCCGGAACACCACACATTAGTAGTAAGATTGTCAATCACATTGGAAGTTATATTAGCCGATTTATTTGCCAATATAGCTATACTACCAGTTGTACCAGTAGATGTTACATTTTTAATTGTATTGGTTTGAATTGTTATTCTAGGAGTAGTCGATTCTGCCGCATTAATATTGATACCTTGAAAATAACCACCTTGTATGGGGGCACCTGTTTGACCATTCATTCCAAAAATATTGTCCTTACATTCTGTACTGGCAGACGCCGAAACTTCAATTCCGGTAAGCTCGTGAGGTACCATGATATTAAAAAAATTATTACTATTGATGGTAGCTTGTCCCGTAACGGATACATGTAGCATTTTAATACTAGGAGAGGTACCTGTAGCAGGGATAGTTATGTTGTAAACTACATTATCTGTAATCGATGTTGATGGGGCCGCTTCTACATAAAAGCATTTTCCTTCCTCGTTAATAGCTCCAATATTAGTTACGCTGTTTTTGTGAATTGTAATCACCGAACTGGTATTTGCATGAACTAGATATAGGGTTTTCATGGAAGCTGAGGAATACGGTTTTATTCCAACACTAGTTCCATTGTTATCTGTTCCAAACTTGTTGTCGGTAATGGTAATCTCAGCGGCAGTTCCTGTATTAAAATTATCAATCATGGTTGTGATAAAACTATTCGAACAATTGATATTGTTGAACATGTTGTTTTCTATCGTAACTTTTCCCTTCGACAGATTTTTAATCATACACACATTCGAATTACTCGCAAAATTAAAAATTAGTCCATCCGTGACTGTAGCTGACGAGGACCCAAAATAGTTTCTTAACAGTCCTGTACCCCCCACCACATACTCAGCATTACCGTTTAGAAACATCATATTCACATTAAGATTATAGGTGGCATTACCGGTTAGGGAAGTTCTGTAAAACACATTACCCGTAAGAGTAATAGTGCCACTAGTATTACTCCCAAAATTGATATAATTAAAACCTGTAGAAGTGTTGCTTAAAGTAACCGTGTAATTTCCGGTAGCGCCATTACCTCCAAAACTATTGCCTAATACTTGATGCCCGGATCCCCCACCTATAAATACCACATCATGATAGGTGGCAGAAGAGATGGTTAAGCTACTCTTCATATTGAAGGTGTTATTTTGAACAGTCCAATTCGTCATGGCATTATTATTACTAATAGCTTTAATAGCACTCTCCGAATAATTTGAAAACGTATTGCCTTGAATGTTTATATTATAATTTTCAGTAGCGCCAGAAGTACTATGTATGGCTGCTCTATAAAAATTAGATGTCGTTTTTGAGTCAATGATATTATTTAATATGTTGATATTGTTATTCCCGCCATCACTCATTAATATGACTCCCGGTGTGATAGGTCCCGAAAGGTTCGGTTTAATTGTACAGTACTTTATTGTAATATTATTAGAAGCCCCTTTGATTTCAATAAAAACCTCGCCGGTACTTCCCCCATTGTCAAAATTTATTCCCCCTACTGCATTTCCTGTACTAAGACTTCCATCTATAGTTAGATTTTTAGCTCCATTAAGAGTAATTGCTCGATTAGATGCAGATGATTTTAAAAAAGTTTTGGGCGCTACACCTGTATTCAACTTAATGGTTACAGATGCTGCATTATTATTACCTAGAGTAAGCCCCGGATTATTAAATTCACAACCAATACCAGACTCGGGATAGGAGGAGTTGATGGCAATCGTATAATGCTTCGTCGATAGGCTACAATTACCATAGGCCTCTACTATTGAATTATGAGTACTGATTGGAGTGGCACCTCCATCATATAAGCTGACATATTGCGCTTGAACTAATTTGGTGGAAAGGCATAAGGACAATGCCAATAATAAGGTAGAAAGTATCCTCATTCGATTATATATTTATTAAAAAGCTATTATTTAAAAGTATAAAGTACTCAATATTAATGATTTTTAAAATGGAATTCAATGGAATACGGTGTTTATACAGAAGTTTATATTGAATATTCGACCACTGTTAAGTATGAAACAAGAAAGCCGACAACTTTCGTTATCGGCTCACTTGTCTATCTAAAAATTGGAATTAATAAATAACCAATTTCTTCATTTGTACTCCTTTAGAACTTTCTACCGATAAGAAATAAATTCCTGGAGAAATGTCCATTGATAGTTTATTGTTTTGGAAGGTAGGCACATTCATTTGTTTGATGACTGAACCGTTGGCATGAATCACATTGATTAAAACGATTTCCTTATTATCCTCTACATAAATATTAATGTCCTTGGAATCTGTAGGGTTAGGATAAACATCTACAACAACATTATTGGAACTGCTTAATGAAGTTGCTTGGTAGCTTATTTCGACTTCTTCCCCTTGCACATAAGCTGCGGTATTGTGGAACATAGTAGGAGTTACATTTCCTCCAACTTCTAAATAAAAAACCGGAACATTTTTTTCAAAATAGTTTTCTGAATAGGCGGTCAACATTAATTTTTTTTGCTCTATCAAATTATACTCCAGTTGATAATTTATTTGAGAAGGATTTTTATGAATGGCAATAATGTCAGTACCCGGAACTTCTTCTAAAGTCATATCTACTCCTTGCACTTCCTGCTCTTCAGCTGGTTTCACAGGTAACATCCAATTGCCATTGTTAAGTTTGGTAGCTGCAGACAAATCGATTAACAAACTTTGAGTGTTGATTTGACGCATGGTGTTAATGGATGCAGGATTCCAACTTCCATTCACATCTCCTAATAATATAGCACGATATGTTGTAACTGCGGCAGTAGAACACGAAGCTGTACCTGTAGGTGCCGGTAAACACTCTGGAACGAGAGGCACATTATTTCTACTAATGTTGGTTGTATAAGCAGAACTTGCTAACAAAGCATCTGTTACAAAAACCCAGTCTTTAGAAGGTTGATAGGTAGAACTAGGAACTAAAGCCGTGCCATTCCATGTATAGTTACTCTGAGGAAACTCACAATAGTTGTTTACAGAACGCGAAGAAATAAGTGAAACATCGCCGGCCGTTACTTTGCCATCTTGATTCACATCTGCTGATAATAATTGATAAATGGTTGGCGCTGTAATTTTTTGAGTACTTATATCCACCGCCATCACTATATCTGCGCTATTGATGACGTTTTGAACACTAGTACATGAGCTAGCAGGCGTAGTAAAACCCCCTTTAATATCACGTGCTATTTTAATGTTGGGGCCATAGCTTCCAATATATGAAAAAACACCATTCCCATCTGGTGATACTTCAAAATCATTAGTGATCACACATGTAGATGTCAAAGATTTTACTTGTACGGGTAATTGATTAGAAACAGAAGATAGATTGAGAGTAGTTGATCGATAAGTAATTCTGGCAGGAACACCTGCTTTCACTGTACCAATCAAATCGGCTCCTTTACCCACACTAAACGTATTAATAGCAGTGCTTTCCTCAATCGAGCTCATACTAAAAGTATACGCCGTACCGGCGGTGACAGTTGAGACAGGTGTAAACCATATACGAGCTACTTCACCGGTTCCACTAAAATAGGTGTCAACAGGAGCGTTGGATAAATAAACACTTACAATGACTTTCCCTGATATAGCAGTATTTACAGATACTGAACCATACGGTGTAACAACTTGACCAGCACGACCTGAAGTAGAAGGCGTAAAGAGTGCCGGATTGTAATTCACTGTATAATCAATTCCAATAACTCCTTTATTTGAAAGTGTCGTTTTAGCAATTAATGGTAATGCGAAAAGATTACCACAAACTGGTTCCACAGAAGCAAAAGCATAGTCATCTGATAAGTTCACTGCAATAGAATTGTATGTTCCCGTTCCACAAGTTGTTTGTTCTCTTACTTGAATATTTCCGGGAACATTTCCCCAAGTTACTACTATAGAAGACGTTCCTTGTCCGGAATTTATAACACATCCTGATGGAACCATCCAATTGTAAGTAGTGCCAGCAAACGAGTTGCTTACACTGAATACATTATTTATAGAACCTGCATACACTTTATTTGGAGTTGTCAACGATAATACATTTCTAGGAGCAGGTAATACAGAAACACTCCGAATATTATTTATACCCGTACCACAAGAAGAATTCATACGAACAGAAACATCACCGGAGCTGACTCCCCAATTAACTTTTATTGATGATGTACCTTGGCCACTTACTAATGAAGCTCCTGTAGGAACATTCCAAACATACGTTGCTGCTGGTATTGTAGGTAAGCTATAAGAAATATTGGTTTGTTGGGGGCATGCTGTTGAAGAGCCTGTAATAGTTAAAGGAGTTGACGGGTTTATTATTGCAAAAGTTGATGTAGGGATAGATTCACTGCCATTCGTAGCTCTAACTACAAATGAATAATCACTGGATGTTTGAATAGTAGGGGGTATTGTAATTGAAATGGTACCGGATGAGGTAGACGCTAAAGACCCAACATTTATTGGAGTAAAGTTAGGATTGGACGGTTGTGTTAGGTATGCTGTAAAAATATTATTCACTTGGAAGATGTTTGGAGCAGTAAACGTAACTGATTGTACTGATCCTATACAATAAGTTGGTGCCGGAGAATTTGTAATAGTTATAGGTGGGCAGTCTGGGATTGTTATCGGTGTATAATTTATGCCATCGATAGTTGAATTTATGATTAAATTCCCAGGTCTATTCTGTTGAATACATTTTATTTGGTTTGGTCCTACATCTAAGTATCTTAAACCAGAAGGAATGTTAGAAAGATAACTTATTGGATTGTTGTAACATATTAAATAAGATAAACTTTCTGGCAATGTAGGCAAAGTTGTTAATGCATTATTATTACAAGTCAAACTACGTAAATTTGGAGGCAATGTAGGCAGACTTGTTAATGCATTATCCCTGCAAGATAAGTCCTCCAATGATGTGGGTAATACTGGTAAACTTGTTAGTTGAGATTTATTACAATAAAATCTCTCTAATGATGAAGGCAATGACGGTAGTACTGTGAAACGAATACCATCACAAATTAATATTTTCAAAGTTGATGGTAAAGTGGGTAAACTTGTTAATAGATTATAGCTACAATTTAACACCTCCAATGATAGAGGTATTGTAGGTAAGTTTGTTAATTGATTATTTTCACAAGAAATCCCTTTAATTGCGGTTGGTAATGACGGCAAACTTGTTAATTGATTATATCTACAAGCTAATGTCTCCAATGATGAGGGTAACACAGGCAAACTTGTTATTTTGTTATTTTCACAATCTAAAAATATTAGCGATGCTGGTAATGAAGGTAAGCTTGTTATTAGATTTTGAGAACAATGTAAATCAGTCAAAAACAATGGTAAATTTGGTAAATTTGGTAATGCATTTCCAGCGCACGTCAATTCTTTTAGATTTGTAAAATAGCTAATACCTGTCAAATTACTAATTCCCAGGCCAGAGCAATTTATTGTTGTCGCATTCACCACACCACTACAAGTAGTCTCCATTAAATCCCCAGAGAAGCAGCCCGGGTATTGTTGTTTTAAGAAGGCTCTAAAATTAGCGTCGGGAATCGTTACTAAGGCAGCCTTTGCCGGCTGAAACATTATAAACAGCAAAAGACATACTAATGCCTTTACTGAAAAGTGCATTCTCATTTTCATAATTAGTTTAGTTTTAGTAGTAGTTCTTAAAAAAGTAAAAACTTAAAATACGCTACGAAGGTACTTTATTTGATGATTATTTTCAACTACTTCAGGATTAGACCCGTTTATTGCATTTTCAGCCTAATATTCCTTACCTTGCAATGTTTTAACTTTTCGATTAAAGCTTTTTTATAACTAACTAAAATTACATTCTATGTTTTCAAACTTTTACCGAACGGTAGGGGTACTTATTGTATTCTTATCTTTTCACCTCGGCGTAAGTGCACAATGTACACTTAATGCCGGAGCGGATTTAAATGAATGTTATCCCGGCGGATTACCTTCTCCTCAAGCATTACATGCACAATCTACAGGTTTCACCACTTTTCAGTGGACCAGTAGCGGTACAGGTACTTTCTCTCGCACGGATACGACTTCTGTTACCTATCTTCCTACCATGGCGGATGCAACAGCCGGTAGTGTAACTCTTACTCTTACTGCCTCCGGTGGAAGTTGTACGAGTATAACAGACCAATTAACGGTTACTTTTAATGTAAAGCCTACCGTCAACGTAGCCGATAAGGGAATTACGGTTTGTACAGGTAGCAAAACTTTATCCTCCACTGTAAACGGAGCTACTACTCCTACTTACCTATGGAACACTTCCGGTTTAGGTAACTTTAGTAACACCGGTGGACTAACTCCTTCTTATACTCCTACGGCCAATGAACTTACCAATAAACAAACCGTATATTTTGGTTTGTTAGTAACCAGCTCTAATGGCTGTACTGCTTACGATTCTACCTTTATCAAATTTGCTAATCAAGCGAGTATCGATGTTACTTCTCCAATGAGTAACGGTGTTCCTTGTAACTTACCTAACCAACAAATATTTGTTAATGGTAGTGTAGCAGGGGATAATCCAATATTTAATTGGGCATCCAACGGTACCGGTACTTTTTTAAATCCAAGTTCCGCTGCTCCTATCTATCAATTCACCGCAGCCGATCGCGCTACCGGTTTTGTTAAAATTAGCGGTACTATCTCTACTACTTCATGTGGAAACGCAACCGATACGATCGTGATTAACTTTTCTCAACAACCGATAACTAGCCGACGAGATACTACTACCTGTACAAATTCTGTATTAACTATTAAATCCTTTTCTGTAATAGGTGCTAGTAAAATAACATGGATTAAACATGTAGGTAATGGAACTTTAGATACCACCGGCAACTTCCCTATTTATTATCCGTCAGCATCCGATGTGTCTTTGCCATATGTACGCATTACATTCCTTGCATCCGAAAACGGATGTAACCGAACAGACACAGTAAAAATTCAAGTTCTATCCGCTGCTACTGTTGTAGCAGGTATCAACCAAACTGTATGTGGAATCACACCCATTTTATTAAACGGTCAAGCAAGCAATACAACCGGTGTTAACTGGGGTACTACCGGGACAGGTTTCTTTAACAATGGAAATACGCTAGCTGCTCGTTATACTCCTTCTGCTGCAGATGTCGACAATGGTTTTGTAGTCTTAGGCTTAAGTGCAACTTCTACTTCTTGTGGTGCTAGCTATGACAGCTTAATGGTTTATTTCGGAACCAATCCTTTAGTGAATGCCGGTGCGGATGTTTCCGTTTGTGGTGATTCGGTTTTATTAATTGGTTCTGTTGAATATGGAAGTGGTGCTTCTTGGTCTACCAGCGGTACAGGTTCATTCTATCCTAGCAACGGACATTTAGTTTCTTCGTATCGTTTCTCTGTTGCTGATAAAACAGCTGGTAGTGTTACCTTCACATTAACTTCTGCTTCCCAAAGTGGTTGTACTTCCGCATCGGATACAAAAACAGTAACTATTGGTGGTGGATCTACTGTTGCTGTGAATGCAGGTCCGGATAAGTTAAGTGCCGGAAATGCGGTGAACATCATTGCTACTTCGACCGGTGCTACAACTTATAGTTGGTCTACTTTCGGTACCGGTACTTTCTCAACTACTTCTGCTTTAACTACTGTTTACACTCCCTCTTTAAATGATGTAGCATCCGGTAGTGTAGATTTATATATCACTGCCAGCTCCGGTGTATGTGGAGAGAAGTCAGATGTGGTGCGCATTTTATTTAACAACACCTATTCTATCAGCGGTAAAGTAACCGCTAACGGCTCTGCTTTATTAAATGGATTTGTGGCTTTATTCCGCATAAACCCAACTACTCAAGTGGTAGAAGTAGAACGTTATGATTCACTATTAACAAATGAAAATGGCAACTATATGTTTGGTATGTTACCGGCAGGTTCTTACTATGTGTTAGCGGTTCCAACGTCCTTTGGCAACTATTTTCCAACTTACAATGGAAATGTAGCTTCATGGTCAGAATCTTCTGCATTAGTAATAAGTAACAGCGCTTTGTCAAACGTAAATATTAGCTTACTACCTTTAGCAAGCGCTCTGCCTAACTGGAATACAGGAACAGATACCTTAAGCGGTGTGCTCGTTAGTACTACTAATACAAGTGGTGCGCGTTTAATTGGTGCCAATGATTTACCATTATCTAATACTGTGGTTTATTTAACTACTGCTGATGGAGATGTGATTACTTATACATCTACAGATAAAAATGGTCGCTTTATGTTCCCTAATTTGATTAGTGGAAATTATATCGTTCTTCCGGAAGTGGCGGGTGCTGAATTATTAAATGAAAATCCTTCTATTTCTGTAGATGGCAATCCGGCAACGATTGAAGGAAGCAGTTTAGTAGTGAGCTTCCCTTCTTTAACTACGGGTGTGTTAAGTTCAACAACTACGAAAGCCTTCCAAGTTTATCCAAACCCTACACAAGAACAAGTACAGTTTGTAAGTGTATGGAATGGTACTACTCAAATCACCATCTTAAATGAAATGGGCATGGAAATGCGAGTAGAACAAGTGTACTTATCTCAAGGTACTACACACGAAATTTCGTTAAACGGATTAAGCAAAGGTCTTTACTTAATTCAGTGCAGCAATGGTGCGGTGATATACCAAACCAAAGTGGTGAAACAGTAATAGTTAAGCGATATTCTATCGCTCCTATCAACCCGCAAGGTTTTAAAACACCTTGCGGGTTTTTTATTTATGAAGCTTAAAGCTAAAAGCAGGTTATTTCTTTGACTATAGATTTCTTTTATCAAAAGGGTGCTGTTAACTTTAATGATATGAGAAATAAATACATTCTCAATAAATTAGTCATTCGTCAAACCAGCTCGTTGCGTTCTTGTGTATAATCATATTGAAGATCTTCATGTAGGGTAGCTATAAGCGTATCTATTTTTTTCAGCAGCTGATTCATAATCGTGCCCAACATCGGTTGACTAAAATAAGGTATACCTGCTTTTTGAATCTGTTGACAAAAATAAATCCAAAGCTGAAGCTCCAGTTCTTTGTTGTTAAGAAACTTTGCCCATTTAGTAATCTTCCGTTGTATTTTGCGTAAGCCCTTTTTAATGTAGTACGTATTGGAACGATTGATTTCTTGAATCTCCAGTGTTATCCATTCTTTTATGCTTTCTATATACGGTTGAGGAGCTTCTGCATCGTAGAGTAAAAAGGATAAATATTCTTTCGTCTCTACTTTATATTTTGCCAGTTTCAGACAAAAATCCATTAACGTATCATAATCTACGTCCTTTAAATCTTTCTTGATTTGGGCTAAACTTGCTGTGTACATATCAATAAATATAGTTGATATTCTCTTCCAATTTTAATATTTCATTTAAAACAAAAAACCCGCAAGGTGTTTTAAACCTTGCGGGTTGAGAAGATTCTCCTTTGTATATAGTCAACAAACTATTCTGCTTTAATTTTTCAAAATAGCCTCCCCCTTAATCCCCCTCCAAAGGGGGAAATGATGAGCGCAAGCATTTCGTTTTACTCTCCTTTGCATTAAGCTTTCGGCTTTGAGCTGAATCGCAAACCTAGCCGTGACAGCCCATTAGTCTTTTTATAGAATATTTTAAGACCTTTTTATCCTTTTTTATGATGATTGTCATTTTATAAAAAAATATTAATTGGTTCTTTTGTAGCATGGTCTAATTTAGTAAAGAATCCATCATGAACACACAACATTCTTATTACAAGTTATTATTACTATTAGCTTTATTTTCAGGCTTTTTTACTTCCTTTGGACAGGAGGTAAATGAGGGTGAAAAGTTATTTAAAACCAATTGCAAATCATGTCATAGCATAGGCAAGGGCAAAGTTGTAGGTCCTGATTTAAAAGATGTTGCCAATAGAAGATCGGAAGAATGGCTTATCAAATTCATAAAAAATCCAGGCGACATGATTGCTTCCGATGCCGATGCCAAAAAGCTATTTGAAGAGTATGATCCAGTGATTATGCCTAATCACTCTGCCTTAACAGATCAAGAAATAGGCTCCATATTAACTTTTATAAAAACAGCCGGGGAGGCTCCTGTAGTGGAGGCAAAAGTACCAACAACAAGTCAGGCTACCAGTTCTTCAGAGGATAGTAATGGTAGTGGCTCTACTTCTAAAGTGGATAGTGTATTGACAGTAATCATTTTTGTATTGTTGGGTGGATGTCTAACACTAGTATCCATGCTAATCTATCTAATTTTTAAATTAAAAAAATCATGATTAAAAAATTAGATCCAAATGAGTCTTGTCAGCCAAATAGCATCTCTTAAAAAGAAGAAGAATGCTGTTATTCTAGCCCACTATTATCAACGACCAGAAATTCAAGTAATAGCCGATTACGTGGGTGATAGTTTAGGGCTAGCTTATCAAGCAGCCAAAACAGATGCCGATATCATTGTATTTGCGGGAGTAACTTTCATGGCAGAAACCGCCAAAATTATTTCTCCCAACAAAAAAGTATTATTACCCGACTTAGAAGCGGGATGCTCATTGGCCGATTATTGTCCGCCGGAATTGTTTGAAAAGTTCATATCCCAATATCCTAATCACTTAGTTGTTACATATGTAAATTGTCAAGCTGAAATTAAGGCTATGAGCGATATTGTATGTACTTCTGCCAATGCATTAAAAATAATTAACTCTATACCCAAATCACAACCTATCGTATTTGCTCCAGACAAACACTTGGGGAAATATTTAATAGAAAAATCCGGGCGCGATTTAGTCCTATGGAATGGAAGCTGCATTGTTCACGAAACGTTTTCGGAAGAGAAAATTCTATCCTTAAAAAAGGAACATCCGGGCTCTAAAATCATAGCCCATCCGGAATGTGCAGAAGTAGTGATTATGATTGCTGACTTTATCGGATCTACCAGTGAATTGATAAAATATGCTACGACGGACAGTTGTGAAACGTTCGTCGTAGTAACAGAAGTGGGAATATTACACGAAATGTCAAAAGCGGTGCCGAATAAAAAACTTATTCCGGCTCCACCTTCCTTTTATACCTCTTGCAATTGCGGCGAATGTCCCTATATGAAAATGAATTCCCTGGAAAAGATATTAGAATGTCTACGCCATGAAAAAAATGAAATCACCGTGGATAGTCAAATAGCTCAAAAGGCATTGAAAGCTATAGATAAAATGTTTGAACTTACACTAGCACCATGACCGTACACTATGATTATACCGTTGTAGGATCAGGTATTGCTGGTTTGACATACGCAATAAAAATCGGCCAAGCTTTGCCTCACAAAAAAATCTGTATCTTAACTAAAAACGATACATTAGAGAGCAATACACGTTATGCCCAAGGAGGTATTGCTGCGGTTTTATCTAACATAAAAGAAGATTTGTTTTTTCATTACCTAGATACCATTGTAGCCGGAGATTATTTAAACGATTTATCTATCGTTGAATTAACAGTGGAATCAGCAGCAGAGCGTATCCAAGAAATTATTTCCTGGGGAGTTTCTTTTGACAAAAATAAACATAATGAATTTGAATTATGTTTAGAGGGAGGGCATTCCTATAAACGAATCTTACACCACAAAGACTTAACAGGATTAGAAATTCAATCCGTGTTGTTAAAACTCATTCACAAACTTCCTAACATAAGTGTCTATACTCACTGTTTTGCCAAAGACCTCATCTTAAAAAACAATCAAGTATGTAGTGGTGTAGAGTGTATAGATATGCGAACAGAAGAAGCTTTTGATATCATGTCAAACAAAATTATTCTCTCGACCGGAGGGATAGGTCAGGTATATCAAAGTACAACCAATTCAGTCGTAGCTACCGGTGACGGCATAGCTATGGCTAAACGAGCAGGGGCTACTATCGAAAATATGGAATTTGTTCAATTTCATCCTACAGCACTTTTTGATACCAACGAAAATCCATCTTTCTTAATTTCAGAAGCGGTAAGAGGTGCCGGTGCTGTTTTAGTAAACAAAAATCGTGTGCCGTTTATGCAAAAATATTCGGCGCTAAATTCCCTAGCTCCACGTGATGTGGTAGCAAGAGCTATCGAATTGGAAATGAAACGAGAAAATACGGACTGTGTTTATCTCGATTGTTCGACCATTTCAGAAAACAATTTCAAATGCCACTTCCCTACTATTTATCATAAGTGTATCGAAATAGGCATTCACCCAATCAAAGATTTAATACCGGTATCTCCTGCTGCGCATTATTTATGCGGGGGTATTAAAACAAACAAATGGGGACAAACTTCTATTAGCCATCTGTATGCTCTTGGTGAATGTGCCTCCACCGGATTACATGGAGCTAATAGACTAGCTTCCAATTCGCTTTTGGAAGCTCTTGTTTTTGCACATCAAGCCTATATTCATACAGTTTCTACCACCAACAAAAAATCTTCTCTGCAAGAAATAAAGATCTTTTCTACATCAAAAAAAACATTGCCGACTCGTGATCCTCAATACAAAAAGTTAAAAAAGTTAATTAATCAAATCATGAAAGAGCATGCAGGAATTATTAGAAGTCATCACTCCATATGTATAGGACTTAAAAAATTGGAGGCGCTAGAGATTTTGATTACTGTATTAAAACCTTCCTTTTATAAAATTGAATTGTTCAACTTATTAACCGTTTCTAAATTAATATTAGAATTTTCTCAAAACAGAACACAAAACAAAGGACTATACTATAATACTGATTTAGTTTAAGGACTATTACATTCACTCAATTATTGTCTTCTATACACCATTCACAAAACGAAGTTGCTGTTTCCCCTAATTTTAGTTTAGCTAATGTAAGCGTTGCCGGTAACTCTTTAGATATTCGTTTCGCAAAAAGAAGGGTTAAATTTTCACACGTTGGCTGAAAGGGAACTATACATATTTTTTCAGTAAATAATCTCAACTTTTCTATATTCTCATCTAGAACTAACTGATTTAGGACCAACGCATGATCAAATGGTTCTATAATGTTTTTATGAATGATATTTTTTAATTCAGAAAAATCCATGACCATACCATCTTTGGGGTGATAGGCTTCTTCTTTGGGAGAGCCTAGTATCGTAACTTCTAAATAATAAGAGTGTCCATGAATATTTTTACATAATCCGTCATGATTAAACAGTTGGTGAGCCATCTCAATTGTAAATAGCTTAACGATTCTAATTTTATTCATAATAGTCAAAACTAGGTTTCAAAATACCGCATCACAATGATTCTTGTCACTTTTCACTATCTAATACAGAAATAATTTGTTATAATAAAGGATGTTTTTATCCTTTATTATTATCTTGCAAGAGTATCATTTGTATCACAAAAGATTTCGACTACTATCAAAGAATAATACATTACATGAAAGAAATTAAAAAAATAATACTATCAGGAATGCCTGTATGGCCTATCATTGAAGGCGGAAAAGGTATTGGCGTAAGCAACGGAGATACCGCCGGAGCATTTGCTGCCGCCGGAGCCGTGGGAACTATTTCAGGAGTATGCCCACCCATGTTTGATGTCAGTGGAAAAATGATTCCAACTATATTTAGTGGACAAACAAGATTTGAACGACATAAAGAAACTATACTTCACTCCATTGAAGGAAGTATTCGCGAAATTAAAAAAGCATATAAAATTTCAGAAGGAAAAGGGCGATTGCACTTAAACGTGCTTTGGGGTGTAGCTGGAGCAGAAGAAATCATCGAGTCCGTTTTGTCTGAAACGAAAGGGATGTTACACGGTATTACCTGTGGAGCCGGTATGCCTTACCGTTTAGGTGCTGTGGCCAAAAAATTTAATGTTTACTATTACCCTATCGTCTCTTCAGCCAGAGCCTTTTCAGCCTTATGGTCTAGAGCATACAAAGAGGTAGCCGACTACTTAGGTGGCATAGTCTATGAAGATCCATGGAAGGCCGGTGGTCACAACGGACTCAGCAACAAAGAAAATCCATTAGTCCCAGAATCTGCTTACGAAAGAGTTTCATTAATCAGAGAAACCATTAAAAAACAAGGGCTGGTTGATACACCTATCATAATGGCCGGTGGTGTATGGAATTTGCAACAATATGAAGATTGGTTGGATAACGCTGAGATTGGCCCTGTCGCTTTTCAAATAGGAACAAGAAGTTTGCTTACTAAAGAGAGTCCCATCTCCGAACAATGGAAACAAAAGTTAGCCTCCTTAAAAAAAGGAGATATTATTCTAAACAATTACAGCTCTACAGGATTTTACTCTTCTGCTATTAAAAATGAATTCTTAACAGAATTAGAAGAGAGATCCGGCAGACAAATCCCTTTCTCAACAGAAGAAACAGAGGCCTTCTCCGTTCCTTTTGAAAAGAAAGGAACGGAACAATTATATATCTCCGAAGAAAGCAAAGGGAAAGCACAACAATGGATTATGGAAGGTTATACCAAACCATTAATCACTCCCGAGTCTACAGCTGTTTTTGTAACAAAAGAAAAAGCTTCGGAGATCAAAAAAGATCAACGAGACTGTAAGGGCTGTTTAGTAGCCTGCAAGTTCAGTAGTTGGTCTATTGATCCAACCAGAAACTACACTACTGGCATTCCTGCCGACCCAAGAAGCTTCTGCATTTTCAAAACACTTCAAAATATTGTTTGCGGTAGCGACATGGAAAAAGAGCTAGCCTTCTCTGGTCATAACAGCTATAAATTCGCATTAGATCCAATGTACTCCAACGGATACGTACCAAGTATAAAAGAACTCATACAACAAATGTTACAAGGCAAGTAACAGCCATTATCGTTTCTTCCTTTCCAAATAAGTTCATACTCCTTACGGTTATATCACTTTGATATAACCGTTATCTACATCTAAAATTAAAATCACATGGAAACAACATTAGACGTTCGAATCATTGAACCAAGACTTAAACATCCTACTATTTTCGAAACCTTTGATGCCACCCCTCAAGGTAAAGCATTTTCCATCATTAATGATCATGATCCCAAGCCTCTGTATTATCAACTAATGGCAGAAAGACCCAATACCTTCTTTTGGGAATATATCAAAAATGGACCTCAAGAATGGGTGGTAAAAATCCATAAACTTAATCCTGATAATAACGAACCTTCCATAGGATCTATAGCTGCTGGCGATTATCGCAAGGCTTTAGTATTTAAAAGATTTGGTTTGGATTTTTGTTGCGGAGGAAAACAAACACTCGAAGTAGCGGCAAAGGCAAAAGGTCTTGACAAAGAGTTAATATTAAAAGAACTAAATCAAATCGACAATAAGGTATCTGATTCATTTCAGGATTATGCCAAATGGGATATATCAGAACTTGTGGATCACATTGTTCATCGTCATCATGGATATATAAGAGAAATAACTCCCGATATCAAAGCCATATTAAACAAAGTAGTGAAGGTCCATTCGGATACTCATCCGGAACTTAAAGAATTACTTGAAAAATTTTTGCTGCTGGACCAAGATCTAACTAATCACATGTATAAGGAAGAAAATGTTCTGTTTCCATATATTAAAGCTCTTGCCCAGCCAGCAAATATCGACGGCATAGAAAATCCGGTGGTTCATTCTGCCATTAGAGCAATGGAAGAAGAACATGATATAGCCGGCGAATATTTAGCAGATATTCAAATGCTCACTAATGGCTATACCGTACCGGAAGATGCCTGTGGTAGCTATCGAATGCTTTATGGTTTGTTAAATGAATATGACGATGACTTACAACTACACATTCATTTAGAAAATAACATTTTATTCCCCAAAGCAATCAAGTTAGAATCTCAGTATTTAAAAAAATAAAATGGAAATAAGTGCTCAAACTACTATTTCTAAGATTATAGAAGAAAACAAACAAGCTATTGATGTTATTTCTTCCATTAATCCTCATTTTAAAAAGCTAAAAAACCCAATTTTCCGCAAGCTGCTTGCATCCATGGTTACAGTGGAGCAAGCAGCTAAAATTGGGGGTGTACATAGCAGTACTATTTTAAATAGTTTAAAAGATATTGGATTTAAAATAATCAACAACACCGTGGAAGAAGAACTCATTGAAGAGAATCAAGCGCCTTTTTATGTGGACCAAAAGAAGTTGTTCACTTTAGATGTTAGGCCCTACCTGCAAGAAGGAGAAGATCCTTTTGCCATTATCATGAAAAGTATTAAAAAAATCCCCAGTGATTATACTTTATTATTAATAAATTCTTTTGAACCTGTTCCACTGATTGCTATTCTAAAAAAACAGGGTTATGCCGCTTACGTGAAAAAAATAGACAAAGAATTATATGAAACTTATTTTTACCGCCAAGCCAGCAGTCATATAACACCTATGATTAAAAAAGATTTCTCCTTTGATGAACTCCTTCAACAATTTAATTCTAATGTAACAGAGTTAGATGTTAGAGGACTAGAAATGCCCACCCCTATGGTACTTACTCTTAATAAAATAACTGAGTTACAAAAAGGCCATAGTCTACTAGTACACCATCATAAAATTCCTATTCATCTTTTTCCCAAATTAGATGAACTCCAGCTTCTTTATGCCTTCAAGCAAGTTCAAGATGGTGATGTATGGATACTCATAGTAAATAAATAAGTATGCTTATAGGCTCCACATCCTTAAGACTGTCGCCACCAAGTTTGGTTTTCCCATTCTTTCTCCTATCCGGGATTTCTTTTTTCATAGCAGCCATAATGTTATGTATTTCATATGATCATTTTGGATTGCATTATGCTCATCCCAAATTAATTGCTATTACTCATGTATTAATTTTAGGATTTATTACTCCTATTATTTTTGGCTCTTTATATCAAATGTTGCCTATCTTATTTGAGGTAGAGCTTAAACATATTAAACTAGGGATGCTCTCCTTCTATAGCTTACTACTAGGTCTTATACTATTAATTCCAAATTTTTGGACTTTCAAGATAGGGCTCTGGTTTCATGCAGGTGCATGTATCACTTTACTCGCTTTCGTTTTCTTCTCCTTTGTTTTTTTGAATCCCTTCTTGAAAAGTCCTCGCTGGTCTGTTGAGTACGATTTTATTTTTTGTTCCGTCATGTGGCTATTATTGACAGGACTAATAGGAGTGCTATTGATATTTAACTTCTCTCATTTATTTATACCTATATCCCATATAGAAATTTTAAAAATACACTCTCACATGGGAATCATAGGTTGGGTACTAGAGCTGATCATTGGTATTTCATCTAAACTTATACCCATGTTTGTAATTAGCAAAAACATTAATACAAAAAACTTAAAATATTCTTTTTATCTCATCAATATAGGGCTTGTGTTGTTTGGTGCAAGCATATACTTATCTCAAGATATTCAATGGATTTACTTGGCGATAGGTATAATTGAAGTAGGGGTATGTCTTTTCTTGTATTTTATGTATACTATTTTTTCAAAAAGATTACGTCGCACAATGGATACTAGCTTATGGATGTCATTTGGGTCCTTTGTGATTTTATTGCTGTTACTTCCCATCGCTGTTTTAGTACCTTCTTCCATCCTTCAAGAATCCACTTTGATGTCCCTCCGAATAGTATATGGGGTATTAATTTTATTAGGGTTTTCAGGGTCGTTAATATTAGGTCAAGCTTTAAAACTGGTACCCTTCATTGTTTGGATGTATCGATTTCAAAAGATCTCAGGGCATCAACCAACTCCTATGCCCAAAGACTTAGTCTCTGAAAAAATTTCTACATACATTCAGTATCTATTTTGGATTGGGCTGACAGGATTAATTGTGTTCATTATGGGAAGCTTTCCCATTGGTATTCTATTGTCATCCTGCATCTTAGTTGTTTCAGCTATTTTATTTAACATCAATATTATAAAGGCTTTAATGTACCCATTATCCCCTATCAAACATGAATGATTTAGAACGTATTAACCAGTTACTAAATGAGGTCTTGGATCCGGAATTAGGCATTGGGGTTGTTGATCTTGGTTTAATTTATGAAGTGCTAATTCTAAATAATCCTTCTAAAATAAAGATTTCCATGACTTTAACTACACCCAATTGTCCTTTATCAGAATACTTTCCGGATGCCGTTCAAAAAAAACTAGGTGCTGATTATCCCACATACTTAGTAGAAGTGGAAATCGTATGGACACCTGAATGGACGCCTAAATATATTTCAGAAAATGGTCGAAAACTTTTGGGGATGAAATAAAATAAATTTACACGTACAGATGTATCAAATATATGTTTTCAAAAAGTTGTGAGTACGCATTCCGAGCTATTTTCTATATTTCTCTACATGGAAAAAATGACAAAAAAATAGGTATTAAAGAGATTTCAGACTCGTTAGACTTGCCTGCTCCTTTCTTAGCGAAAATATTACAACTATTAGTAAAGCAGAATGTGCTCTCCTCCATGAAAGGTCCTAATGGAGGGTTTTACATTAAGAGTTTGAAGAAAATTTCTCTTGTTGATATTGTTGAAGCCATTGATGGGACGGATGTTTTTGATAAATGTACCATTGGATTAAAACGTTGCTCTGATGTAAAGCCTTGTCCAATTCATCATTTAGTAAAAGATTATAGAAACAATTTTAAAAAAATTCTTCATGACAAAACACTCGCTCAAATGATTACTGAGTTAGAAAACAAAAACACTCAGATATAATCAAAAATCTTTGTTTTTTACTTTTTGAATAAATCCCCAAAAAGGAATTCCCATCCACACTACAAAACTAGCAACAGCTATTATCATTCCTTTAGTTGTTCCAAAATAGTCATTAAACACAGCTCCGGTATATCCCATCAAAGAAGATATTTCAAGTTTTAATAATACAAGCACCCTAGCCATATCAATCGGATTTAAAAGTGTAAGAAGTATGGTCATGCCTTCTATTGGATAATCTTGAAAAGCTATTATTAATCCTAGAAAGAGTGCGTCATACAAAACAGCAAAGTACAACCATATTAAGATTCCTAAACCAAATCCTTTTATTCTATTTTCATTCATTAATGAAATGTAGAAAGCTATAATCACAAATATAATTGTAAGAAATACTCCCGTAATTAATAACAAAAGAAAACTAGAAAATGCAGGACTAACTATGATTCCAAAAAATCCAAAAGGAATAATCAAACCCAACACAAAGCACATTGATAATGAAACCGAAAGTGATGCAAGTAATGCCATAAAAACATGCGATCGCTTAAGTGGTTGTGATAACAAGAACTCCACAAACTCTCGTGAACTGTAATAGTACATGATTCCAAAAAGTAAACTAATCAATGGTATAATAGCTAATGAAATGCTCATCATACTTACAATAGCTTTCTCAAATGTTTGTGCAAATGCTAACAATGCAAAACTAACTGCTATAAAAAACAACAGATAAGCTATCAGCCAAAAACTTCTTAATAGACTATAGAAGCTAAATTTGAAAACCTTATACATGGCTACTAAAAACTTGTTTCGATTCTAATATTTTTGCAACCGCTTTTTCAAAATCATTTTCGTTTTGTTCAGACTTCACTTCATCCAGTGATCCATGAAAAAAGATTCTGCCTTCTAATATAAAAACAATCTTGTCTGCCAATTCTTCTATTTCATTCATGTGGTGGGTAATAAGCAAGATCGTTTTGCCTTTCATTTTTTCTTTCAAAATTAACTCTTTGAAAAGTAATCTCGATACGGGATCCAGGCCTACGGTAGATTCATCCAAAATCAAAATAGGAGAATCAAACATGAGCGCTATGATAGCATTCACCTTTTGTCTCATGCCTCCAGACAGTTGTTTTATTTTTTTATCTAAATCATTGTCCAGTTTAAACAAAGAAACTAAACTCATCGCATTATCATCCATTTGTCTAATATTACGAATCATACTGATTATTTCTTTTACTGAAATATTATCCGGATAATTAGCTATTTGGGGCATGTATCCTATCTCTTTACGATAATCCCATTGTCGAATAATGCTTTGATTGTTTATTATAATTTGTCCTTGATCAGGATTTACAAGTCCTAATATCGATTTCATCAAGGTGGACTTACCAGATCCGTTAGGTCCTAGTATGGCAGTTACTTCACCTTTGTTAAGCGTAAGGCTTATATTTTTTAGCACTTCCTTTTTGCCAAAATATTTACTAAGATTTACAATTTCAATACCGCTCATAAGGACACTTTTTTCATTAATGGATGAACATCGCTAAGTGTTTCCGGAATAATCGCCGGCATTGCTTGTTCTACCGTATCCAACAATTCTACCGTAAAACTTTGTAGTAATACTATGGCCGACGGTATTCTTTCTACATAAACTGAAAATAGTTTGACCGGTCTATACGGCACATCTCCTATTCCATTATGATCTAAGTCATATCCTCTATATTTATCCCAGTAATTACCGGATATGCTATTTTGTTTTCCTAATTCAAAAGAATTGGTAGTTACATCAAAAGTGTTATCTAAAAAATTGTTTTTTGTAATGGTATTGTGAACAGAGTTCCCCATTAGTTTTATTCCCCATCCGTTAGTGATAAATTCGTTTTCAGTTAACTCAACACTGCTGACGGCCTCCATCAAAATTCCTGTGGTGTTGTTGATGAATTTATTTCGAGTAATATTACTATATCTAATATCTTTTAATAACAAACCATAAGATGTAGGTCCCCAGTTCTCTTCGAAAATGTTGTCTGTCATTTCAATTTTTTCCGTGTACATCACAGCAACTCCAGCACCATTATTTCTAAAAACGTTGCAAATATATTGATTGCCATGTGAGAACATAAAATGAAGACCATAGCGTATGTTTTGTTCGCTACAATTATTTGTCACGCTACAGTTGGTAGAAAACTCAAGATAAATACCATCTCTTTGAGTATAAATAGTATTGTACTCTATGCTGATGTTATTACTTTTCCAAAGATGAATCCCATTACCTGATTTCGTTTCTTGAATAGCATTTCCTTTTATAAAATTATTCCACACCTTGCATTTGGAACTATTTGAAACATAAACAGCAAAATAACATTGAAGTAAATGGTTGTTTAGAATAGAGCAATCGGATACGTTTTCTATTTTTATTCCTGCATAATCTTTAATACTACTGTAGCCGGATTTTTGTATGACGAACCCGGTTATAGTAACATGATTTGATTTAATGATGAAAATGTCTCCTTCATCATTTCCATCAACAACAGGGCTTCCTTCTCCTATCAGTTGGATAGGTTTGTCAATGATAATATTGTTTTCTTTGTATATTCCTTTTTCTACAATAATTTGATCGGAAGGATTAGCGACTGCTATGGCTTCCGCTATTTTTCTATATGTGCCATGATTAGACACTCTAATATCTTTTCCAATTAGAGTAAAGCCATAGCCAAAAAACATTATCATCCATAAGAATCTCATCTTAGTGATGTTTATGTTTTTTAGCAATAATAAAAACTTGCGCTTCCTCCCAAGTTAACAAGGCTCCATCATATTCTTTAATAAAAGGTTCCCTTTGAGTTGCATCTCCATAGGCTGAAATGTTAGATCCCATAGGGCTAGGAAAGTTTTCGCTACGTAAATAAACAGCCTTCGTCACCTCTAATAATGACCCTTTGGCTGCCGCATTGGCTACTAACAGGTGCAATACATTTTGTTGTTTTTCCTGATCCAATTCTTGATGATAGTTAACCATACACTCTAGAGCATCAAATTTGAATACTTTACCCTGCTTTGTGACTATCTCTGCGCCAAAGCGTTCGTCCACTATTTTCATTCTGCAGTGATCACAAAAATCTTTTCCATAGTCAATAGGAATTGGCTCTTTAGAACATGAAAAAAGGGCTACTATTAATACTAGTAGCGTTATGTTGCTAATTATACTTCTTGGTATCATATTTTAATGTTTTTAAATTTAATAAACAAAGCACAACCACAATGATGGACACTGAAATAATGATCCAGCCTCCGATATGAGGATAAGAATGTGCATTAAAGTTTAGCAATTCTTTGCTGCCAAATAACGGTGGTTGATAGGACATGCCCGGAATTTTAATGGGTGCATGTGGATCTAAATTATGGCCATAATCGTATTCCCATAAATAAAAATCTACGCCACCAATTACACACATAGCTAATAATAGAAAAGCCCATGTATAAAGTAATTTTTTGCTTTTACTAATGGATACTATTATTCCAAAACCAATAATGGCGGCTAATATGAAAGGCATATATTTTAATTCTGGTATGGACGTTTCCTCTATAAACTTCATACCTATATAATGGTTTAGGCCATTAATAGTACTAATGTCTCCTTCCAGTCTATTTACCCATATTTGCATCCCAAGTCCTTCCGGATATTGTGGTGCTTCTAGGTTAATTCTCCATATCGGTACAAAGTACACGATCAATAGAGAGAGGGACAGAATTAAAATCGAAACTTTAGATACTTTATTCATAACATCCTTTGCTAATAAAACAAAAGAAACCCGAAGGTTCCTCTTGTTTTCACTTAAACCAACACTAGTTTTCCCCTAAACTATGAGACAAGGGAACGTTAGACCCTTTCGGAGAAACTCTTATGTAACCTTGCATTTCTTGGTGCAATGCAGAGCAAAAATCAGAACAGTAGAATGGATATACACCCACTGTCTTAGGAATCCATTTTAAGGTAGCTGTTTCACCAGGCATGATTAACAATTCTGCATTTTCTGCTCCTTTTACTGCAAATCCATGCGGTACATCCCAATCTTGTTCTAAGTTAGTGATGTGCCAGTAAACCACATCTCCTAGTTGAATGCCTTCAATATTATCCGGTGAGAAGTGAGATCGAATAGTGGAAGCATATATATGTACTTCGTTTCCTTTTCTTTCAATTCGAGCATCTGTTTCTTTTTTAATAGCATACGGATGATGATTGTCGGCCAATTTGTAAATTCTAAGTTGATCTTTCTCTACGAGTGCTGCAGGAATAGCTTGTGCATAGTGAGGCTCTCCAATCGTAGGGAAGTCTAACAACAACTTCATTTTGTTTCCTGAGATATCAATCAATTGTGCGGATTGTGTTAACTCCGGACCTGTAGGTAAATAGCGATCTTTTGTAATTTTATTTAAAGCAATAACATATTTACCATATGGCTTTCTAGTATCTCCACCAGGAATCATTAAGTGTCCAATAGAATAATAAGCAGGAGTTCTATCTACTACTTCCCAAGTACCTAATTTCCATTTTACAATTTCAGAAGAAACAAACATTGAAGTATATGCGTATCCTTGACCATCAAACTCTGTATGTAAAGGACCAAGGCCCGGTTTCTGTACTTCACCTGCCAGTGCAGCTTCATATTTTATCACCGGTATATTATCTACACTGCCATCAAATTCTTTGTTCTCAATTGCTTTAATCATTTTCGAGAAAGAGAATACCGGTATTACCGTTGCTAATTTACCTGCACCTACTATATATTCTCCAGATGGATCCACATCTACACCATGAGGAGATTTAGGACATGGGATATAATAAATCATATCCTGACACTCTTTGGAATCCAAAACCAATACCGTATTGATTTTTTCAGAAACAGTAGAGTGTGTTTTTTCATCCCAGTAATTATGATAGTGAAGACCATCTGTTACTTTGGCTTTACCTGCTTTCACATACTCTTCAGCTTTTTTCCAGTTAATCGCCATAATAAAGTCTTTGTCTTTTTGGCTAGCATTAACTTCTTTCAACGTCTTAGCCTGTTCTGTATTATAGGTAGTGAAGAACGTCCATCCATGGGAAGGCCCTTTTCCTGAATGAGCTAAGTCATAATCAAAACCAGGAACAAGAACTTGAAAAGCCACATTCATTTTTCCTTCTTCAGAAACTTTGATGAATGACATCATTCCTTTGAAGTTCTCTTTATAAGTAGAAATTGAAACATCTTTATCCTTCACTGGAATACTGAAACGTGTTCCTGCCACTACGTACTCTGTATTTTCAGTTAAATACGGCGACGAGTGGTTTCCTCCTGTATTAGGAATTTCAATGATATCTTCTGTTTTAAAAGTTTTTAAATTGATTCTGGCAATACGTGGAGTGTTGTTTCCATTAATAAATAACCAACGACCATCTTGTTCACCATTCGTTTGTGACAACTTAGGGTGATGGGCATCATCCCAAGGAATAAATCCAAAAGAAGTTTGAAGCATTGGTTTTGTTTCTTCAGAATAGCCCCAACCATTTTCAGCATTTTGAGAAAAAACCGGAATTACTTTTAACAATCTTCCGGATGGAATTCCATATACGCCTACTTGTCCACTGAATCCTCCTGACATGAATCCATATAGTTCATCATGTTTACCTGGAGCTACATAAACCTTAGAAGCTACATCCTCATCCACTATAGAGGCTGTTTTGTCTTTCATTTTATCCTCACAAGAGGCCAATAAACCAAGTGCTGCAATAGCATACATTGATTTGGTAATGATTTTGTTTTTAAAAGTTTTCATGTTCGTATTAAAGGCTATGTCCTTTTATTAAAAAAACATTGGTTATTTAGAAGGCTCATCTATAGATCTAAAGTATTCTAAAATAGCTCTAGCATCTTCTTGAGAAATGTCTTGGAATGTCATTTGAGTTAAATGCTCTTCTAATAACTGCTTAGCTAATGGGTCTTTCTGTGTCATTTCTTCCGGATTTAAAATCATATTCATAATCCATTCCGGTGTTCTACGTGTAGTAACTCCGCCTAACGCAGGCCCCACATATTTACTGTCTAGTTTATGACACGCAGCACATTTACTCTCAAACACGGCTTTACCTTTTTGAACCAACTCTTGATCGATTGGACCAATCTCCACGCTTGTGATAGGACCCACGCCCTTATCCTGCATTGGATCAACTTCTTTTGGTTGTTCAACCATGCTCTGTGCCGGCTCTTGTTGAGTTTGTGTTTGCTCAGGCTGGTTACTTGAACAACTTGCGAATACACCCAAAAACAATGTCAACAACATTGTTGATTGGTATTTTTTTAAAAATTTTCTTGTCTTCATAAATTGGTTTCGTTGTGTTTAACTTTTGAACAAATATATCTTCGTCCCCTATTAGGTAAAATGATTTTTCAAATAATCAAATATGATTCTTGTCATCACACATGTTGTATCTGTCTGATTATTTGATATTTAAAACAAACTCATGGATGTATATAAAAATAAAAAATATGTTATGGTAAAAAAGAGCTGTTGGAGTGAATGGATTTCAAAAATAAAACCCGCAAGGTTTAAAAATACCTTGCGGGTTGAGATGACCGTTTTCTTCTTTTTATAATCAACGAGCTACTTTGCTTTGAGCCTTCGGCTTTGAGCTTTTTACTGAATCGCAAACTTGGCCGTGACCTGAAACTGAATTTTTATTTTTTGAAAACCAATATCGGAACTGCCATCGCTGTATTCATCATAACCATCATGCTGAACATTAGCTTCCATACGATAACGGGGAGTATGTATAATGGGTTGGTAATCATTTTCATATACCTCTAATAATGCTCCTAATTTCTCATCCACAGCAACTAACATGTACATTGCTTTCTCTTTAGCGGCTTTCATTGCTTGGATTTTTAACTGCTTTTTATACTCTTCCATTTTAGAATGGGTGTAATTACGAATACTTACGGAGTAAATCGATTCGGCATTTACTTTATCTAACACTTCATCAATTTTACCCGGCGTACTTACTTTAATGATGTAGGATTTAGAATTATACAACTCAGCTGTTTTGTATTTGTTTTTTCTCCAGCGATCTCCATACACAGTTTCTACCATGAAGTCTTCTTTAGCAATTCCGGCAGCACTAACGGCTTGAGCTAATTCTTTTTCCAGTTTTTCTAACTCAACTTTATTCTTATCTTTTTGATATTCTTTTAACACCACACGAAAATAAATTTCATCCGGAACAATTTCCATTTCAGCGGTACCGGATACGGTAATCGTTTTTGGATACGGATTGGACGGAATGGCTTGAGCAAAGGACATTAAACTAATGGCCGATGCGATAAGAGTGAATACTATTTTTTTCATGTGGTTCAATTTTGTGGATAACGGAAGGTTGTTTCTTTTTATTGTAATGCCTTTTACTTAAGAATAACTAATTGGTAGATATCATAAATTTTAAATGCTCCGTAACTACTCGAGTTATCTTTTTGCATATCATTGGTTTTTCTTATTACCACCCCATCTTTGCTATAAGTATATATGGCTCTCTCATTCTCTGTAGTAGCTTCTTTTTCAAAACCTTTTGTTACTAATTCCTTTTCAATAGATTCTTGTGAATGACTTTGTGAAATATAGGTTAAGGCTTTTATGTCTTCTCCTTCAATTTTAATGGCTAGTTGTAATCCTTCATTTATATAAAGTCCATTTTCATATTTCCATTCATAGTTAATCGAATTCAGATAGTTGACAATAGAGTCTTGGGAACTCATGGAATAAACTTTTATCAAATCATCTAATTTAATTGTACCCGTTGGGATATCTTTAAACTTCACCAAATCCTCTTGCGACATGACCACTCTAGAAACGGAAGGGTCTTCTCTCCAATACACAATATCCACTTCATCACCTTGATACGTTGAATTAAAATCAGAAGAAGATACAGTTGCTTCTCCATAACGGGTGATACCTGTGCTATCTATAAATTTATAGTATAAGGTAAAAGAAGTGGAAGTTCTCATTCTGCGGGTTGTAGTAGTGGCATCTCCGTCTAAAATGTATCCTTTCACAAATACCCCTTCGGTTTCTAATACATTGGATTTTCTGTAGGAGTTAACTAATAAAAACACAAACACCATAATCAGCGCAGGAGCTACCATCACCGGTGCCCATTTTCTGCCGGGTGTCAAATTCTTTTTAGCTTTTTCAGACTTATCCGTAAGTTCATCAATAGATGTATAATCACCCATGGCCATAAACAAGCCTATAAAAAGTAAAATGCCTCCCACGAAACTCCAGAAGATAGGAGACAAATCAAATACACCTATGGGTATAAGTTTTAAAAAAACAATTAATACTACAGCACTAAATGCTAACCAAAATTTTTGACGATTATTCATGTTACTTTTTTCTATTGCTAATGTATGTACTCAATCCTCTGATACTAATATCAACCGTATCTATTTTATTCAACTTCGATTTATAAATTAAAAATCCGGTATAAACAGGATCCGCTCCTGTAAAGCTCCCTTGTAAATTCAAAGGAACACCTACCATCGAAATTTTATCGATCGCAGTAGTGTCTAATTGCAAATTGTTTTCTTCGGATGTATTTGTGACTAATTTTATAATTTCTACTTCTTCACCTACATTGTGCAAAGTAGCGGCATAGGTTCCGTTTCTATAAGTAGCAGCTGTTTTTTTAAAATAAGGTTTTGTATCTATCATAAACTCACTTAACCTGAAATTATCATACTTGCTGTTAAGCTTTATGCCATGATATTCAGAACCATCATTTGGATTAAAGGCTTTCAAAAATTTTTCTTTTGATATGGTTAAGGTGTCCACCTCCGAAGCATGTGTTCTAAATTGTTGCGGGTAACGAGCTTCGTAATCATCCGAGCTTTCTTGTGCATCAGAAACTAACACGGTGATATGTTGAGGGTCCGAGGCAATTGTTTTTAAGGTTATATATTTATAGTTATTATCATACCCTCTATAATAAGTATAAGGGGTGCCTTCATTGACCAATTGTGTAAACTCCTTAAGCTCCTGAGCCATTTGTTTTTTATATCTCTGTTTACTTTGATAGCTCGAAATGGTATCACCAATGACATACAACAATCCTCCTGCAAGGAGTAGTAGTGGAAGAGAATAGGTATACCAAGGTGTTTTATGTTTTAAATCCAGCTTATACAAATAAGTATTCAGCTCTATAGTAGGTTCATAGAAGTTTTTGTCATTTGGTTTTTTAATCACCCATTGCTTGCCAATACCAAAAAAAGGTATCCAAAAAAGATGAAAATATTTTTGACGTCTTACTAAAGTAAATTGTCCGTCCATTTCTGCAGGCAAGCCTAACTCCGAAGGTTTTTTGCTGTCTAGCTTAAAAGTGTTCCAACCGTATACAATCATTTGTTAAAAGTGATAAAAGATGAAAAGGAAGTTTCAATATAAACAAAAGATATGCCAACAATCCTTTTTATATAAAAGATACTCTTTGCTAGTGTGTTAGATTATTACTTTGCACTCCCTCCCAACCAATAATAGCCGTTTTGCGCGTTGGACCCCACATATATCCGCCAAACACACCTGAGGACTGAATCACCCGATGGCATGGGATTAAAAAGGCAATGGGATTGCTACCTATGGCTGTACCCACAGCGCGTGATGCGTTGGGATTTCCAATGTGTTCTGCTATTTCTCCGTAAGTAGCTAACTGCCCCATCGGAATCTTCAGCAAGCTCTCCCACACTTTCAATTGAAACTCAGTTCCTTTTAAGTGTAGCTTTACTTGTTTCATGTTGGACCAATCGTTTTGAAAAATAGCTAATGCGCTCCGGTGCAAGGCCTCTGTGTTTTGAATAAGCGTAGCTTTCGGAAATTTTTCAATTAGAGTGTTTATAGCCGAAGTTTCTTCCTCTTCAAACATCATGTGACAAACACCTTTAGCGGTAGAGGCGACGATCACTTTCCCAAAAGGTGTTTCATAAAAGTGATAGGCTATCTCTAAATCTGCACCACCATTTTTATATTCTGCAGGAGTCATCCCTTCGATGGTTACAAATAAATCATGTAAGCGGCTAGTGCCGGAAAGACCTGTTTCAAAAGCGGCATCCGACAAAGAGCCTTTGTTCTCTCTCAATATTTTTTTAGCATGTTCTATGCTGATGTACTTTAAAAATTGTTTGGGGCTGGTGCCTGCCCATTCAGTAAAAATACGTTGGAAGTGCGCCGGACTAAGATTTGCTGTTTCTGCTACCTCATCTAAAGTAGGCTGCGCTTTTGCCTGTTGAATTAGATATTCAATTGCCTCGGCAACTCGTTGAAAGTTTATGTCGGTAGTAGTAGACATGTATTTAAATTATCTGCTAAAGTTGATTAATCCTTAGAAGATAAACAATCCGAAAGTTGCTATGATTCCAAATGGATTAATTCTTTAGACATCGAGGTAAAATGTAATTGGACGTAATGGCCAATTTTACATAAATCATAAGTGTCTTTCTCTACACGAAAATGTTTTTGCTCTACTGTTATTACATATTCTATTAAAACAGGTTGTTGTACCAAATCCACCGCTACATTGCCGGACCAACCAAAGTTTTCCTTCTCGTATTTATTTTCTACTATTCCTGAATAAATAATTTTTTCTCCTGAAAATAAATCCTTCAAAATATACCCTCCATTTTTCCAAAGTAGAATACATAAAATATCAAATAGCGTTGTGAAAAATAGGATGAACGCTATGATTTTATATTCTTCAATCAATTTCCATTGATCCAAAAACATGTAACCCGTCACACCAACGACCACGGCCCCAATATATAGTAGTCCGCTAGATGTTACTACTTTTACTAATCGCCCACGTAAGATTTTTTATCCTGATGAGTCAATTTATGTTTGATCATATTACCCTAGGTTACTTTTTAAATCCAGTAAACGTTGTTGAACATTTTTCTGTAAATTATTAAGTATAAATGTAGAAAAAAGGTTGAATGGAAAACGAAGTGTGAAGGAATATAAAAATTGAACTTCTGTTTTATTCTGTTCTAATACTTTAAAATTCCATGAACCTAAAAACGTTTTGAACAAGTATGGCCCTTTGGTCATTTTGATAGCCGTTACTTTCGGTCGATGAAAAGTGACATACTCTGTTTCCATACCTAAGCCATTTTTAGAAACACAATATGCTTTAACTCCTTTATCCGCTGTAAGAGCACCTTCTATTAGTTCTGCTTTCTTTAAAAAAGTATCCCAAAGCAATCTATTTTTATAATCCTGTGTATAATCAAATATCACCTCTGCCGGTTGATAGATAATAATCGATTCTACAAATTTTAAACTTTCCATTATCTTTTTAACTACCTCTCCACCGCCATAATCGTTCCTTCATCCAGCATGACCTTTAACTGACGGGTTACTACAGATAACATTTTACTTTCAAAAGCATTTGTTCCTTTTGCTTTTAAGTTATTTATTTCTGAAACATCATTCGTTGAGTATTGATGAAATTGTAAGTAGGTAGTATCACCTTTTACATGATGTACTATAGCTAAGGAATAAGCCTTTTCATTCATTTTCATTTGATATACATCACCCGCCTGTGGAGATAATATGAACTGCGCAGATTTTCTAGCATCTAGTACCATATTAACTAAACCAACACTCATTAGTATTATGATCATAGTAAGTCCTGAGTACATCCACACCGGCGTTTTTGTTTTTTTCTTCAATTTCAAAAACACATGATACATGTTATTGGAGAATTTTTCTTTTTCCGTCACATTTTTACAATGTGTACATTCTGTAACAGGTTGTTTAGAAGTAGGAAACATAGGTATCCAAAATAGATGTGCATACTTCTGAGAAATATCCATGTAAATAGAGTCTTTGCTCTCACACTTTCTACATTTAGTATCAATCTTAAATGTAGCTACATGTTTTGCCTTCGTTCCAAAAACAATCATCTGAATAAAAAGTAAATGGTCAAACTAAAATTCAAGGTTAATTAGAAACAAAATTAGAATGTAAGGGGGTCCTAAAAAGCACACATTCCTTTATGTTCCATTGAATTAACTAAAAAATAATGAAAAAATAAAACGTCGACTTATTTATTCGGTCGACGTTTTAGAAGTATTAGTCTAATTCGCCAAATTTGCCATTATTGAAATCCTCAAAAGCTTGCATTAATTCGGCTTTTGTGTTCATCACAAACGGACCATGGGCCGCAATTGGTTCTAAGATGGGTTCGCCACTTAAGATTAACACTAATGCATCATCTGTTACTGCTTTTACGGTGAAAGTTTCATCTTTATTGTTTTCAAATAACACAAAGTTATTGGTCGGCACATCCTCTTCTCCATTCACTATGACTTCTCCTTCTAAAACCAACAAGGCTGTATTGTAATTATTAGGAAAGGTAAAGGTTGCTTCTTTATCTTTCTTCAAATAAGCATTCATTAAGTTAATTGGTGTGAAGGTAGATGCTTTACCTTTAGCACTTTCATATGCACCGGCAATAACCTTGACTTTACTACCCGCTTCATCCAACACTACTTCTTCCATTTCTTGACCTAAGATCGCTTGGTATTTAGGAGTGCTCATTTTATCCTTTGCAGGTAAGTTCACCCATAACTGCACCATTTGGAATTCGCCACCTTGTTTTGCCCATTCTTTTTCATGGAATTCTTTATGCAACACACCGGAAGCAGCCGTCATCCATTGTACATCACCTTGACCAATGACACCACCGCCACCACTACTATCATGATGTTCTACTTTGCCCTTATAGGCAATGGTCACGGTTTCAAATCCACGGTGTGGGTGTACATCAACGCCACGTGGAACATCCACCGGAGAGAAATAGTGCGGCGCGTTATAGTCCATCATGATAAACGGACTCATACGTTGCATGGTCAATCCCTCACTACCGGGAATGATATTATATACAAGGAATCCATCGCCTACAAAATGTCTGTTGTAAGGGCTAATTATTCTTTCAATAGCACGCGTTTTCATAACTTTTTCTCCTTTGTTGATACAAAGATAGCACAGTGCTTTGGGAAATAAATTGAACTAGATTAAGAAAAGAGTTATGAGTTATGAATTGGCGCGTCGAAAGTATAATGTAAATAGTAGCTGGTCGCGCGTGCAGGTCTTACTCTCCGCCCTTTTCCTGTTTCTGTTCCTCTTTCTAATTTGGCGCACTACATAATTTAAGCGAACCATGGCGTACCGCCACATAATTCATAACTCATAATTCATAACTCCTCTTTCAATTCTTATATTTACCAAAAATAAAACGACTATGTTGGAACTTGGTGTAGGTATGTTTGGCGATAACCATTATGATGCCAATGGTCAGCCGCTTTCCTCCGGTGAGCGCTTGCGCGAACTGATCGACGAAATAAAATTGATGGATGATGTAGGTCTCGACTTTTTTGGAATCGGTGAGCATCACCGTCCGGACTATGCGGTCTCTGTACCGGAAATAGTATTAGCTGCCGCTGCATCTGTTACTAAACGAATTAAGTTAGGAAGTGCCGTTACAGTATTAAGCTCTTCCGACCCTGTGCGCATCTATCAAAGCTTTGCTACCATTGATCAAATAAGTAATGGTCGTGCCGAGATAACTGCGGGTCGTGGAAGTTTTATCGAATCATTTCCTATTTATGGCTACGACTTAAACAACTATCACGAATTGTTTGAAGAAAAGCTGGACTTGTTAGTGAAGTTAAATCAGCAAAATCCAATTACCTGGAAAGGTAAGTTTAGACCAGCGTTAAAAAGTCAAGAAGTATATCCGCGTGCGGTAAATGACCATTTAAAAATTTGGGTGGCCGTAGGTGGCACACCTGAATCCGTAGTGCGTGCAGCGAAGTTGGGCTTGCCTGTCATCTTTGCTATCATTGGTGGCAACCCTATGCAGTTTCAACCTTTATTTAATTACTATCAAGAAGTATACGAACACTTCGGTCATGACATAACGAAGTTGGAGGTGGGTGTGCATATGCACTGCTTCTTCGGCGAAGAGAGTGCTGCAACTGCCAACGAATATTATCCTGTGTATTCCGATCAAATGAATCGTATAGGTCGCACACGAGGTTGGCAAAAATATACCCGTTCGCAGTATGATTATGGTCGTGGTCAAAACGGCCATCTCATCATTGGAGATGCGAACGAAGCAGTAGATAAAATTTTAGAGATGCAGGAAATCTTTGGTCTTACTCGTTTCTCAGCTCATATGGATGTAGGCGGACCATCACACGCTTCTTTGATGAAGTCCATTGAAATCTTCGGAACCAATATTGCACCAAAGGTGAGAGAAGCATTGAAAAAGTAATTTCTAAAAATCACGCTATAACCGTTGAAAAGTTAAACCCGCACGTTCTTAAAGATCTTGCGGGTTTTGTTTCTTATTAGAATTATTTTTTACAAAGACGTCTTTTTATTTAAGACCACATCAGCCGTACCCGAAATTGATACCGTACCACCAAAGTTAGTATACCCGGAAGGTAAATTAATCGTGAAATCAAATTTCATAGCTCCGGTGTCATAGTTAAAAGTATAATTGGAATAAACTACCGTAGCTTGTGGTAAGTTGTTGGAAGGATTTTGTGGAGCTAAATTTACACTTTCATTACAAGCCGACGGACAATAATTATCTTGCAATACAGCATAACTTCCATCCGCTTTTTTCACTACGATGCTAAAATCAAACGTCATATTTTGAGGATTGGTAGAAGCATAAGGGATGTTACCATTATAACTCATAGCCATATAACTTGACGATTCTTGTAAATCTCTACGTTTGAATGCATAGATATAACCGGTACCCGGTTTATAATCTTGGTATGTATTATTTGTAATGGTTTCGTAATAGGAAAAATTAAATGGAATCGTAGTCACATTGTTGGAAGCGTCCAATGTGGTTATGGTACCACTGATAGAACCCTGTTGAGACATGCCATTCAGCCCTGCCGGGCCCGGTGCGCCATCATCCCCCTTTCTACAAGAAAGAATGAATACGATAGAGAATAAATAAGCGATTTGTAAAAGGGTCTTTTTCATAAAAAACGCTATTTAGGTGGTAGCTAAATTTGCAACAATTATGCTAATTATCAAAGATTTAGCTATGGTTTTCATCCCTTTTAAATCAACAAAAAACCCCGTATAAACGGGGTTTAACTATTATTTTACAATAAACTTTCCTTGCCAAGACGTTTCACCATCGGTCAGGTGAAGTATATATAAACCTTTTTCGTAGCTGGAAACATTCCATTCATGAACCTCATCTACACCTTTATTCATTAACACTCCGGTAGCAGAATAGATGGACCATTCTTTACCTTTTACATGATCCGGTAACTGAATTCTATCAGAGGTAGGATTAGGATAAGGTTGAAACGTTTTTACATTGTCTTTACTAATGACAGATAAAGTTGCATCAATGCCATAGGTGAAAAAATAAGTTTGTTCATAATCATCGTTATCATCATCATAGGTAAATCCATTTTGAGTTAACACTCGATTATTGGCATCTAATGCAAATGTATATTTGGTGTTTAAATCATGCGTATAATCTACATTATAATAATGAATGGAATCAATTTGATTAGCATTCGCCGCTTTATATAAGAAGTCTTGGTATTCATACACACGAATACCGTAATCAGCTAGATCGAAGTTATAGCCATAGTCATAGATTGTGTCTCTATTTAATGTGTTGTTAGCATTATAGACACAAGTAACACCACCAAAAACATAAGTCGCTGTCTGCGGAGTCATTGAGGTTAATTCTATTTTTTCTATTTTCCCATTTGTATGATAAACTACATCATAGGTAGCATAAGAATCTTCGGTATTATCTTCCGTATCATAGATGGTTTGTGAGATGCGGGTAATGGTAGTACTATTTAAAAAGAAAGTGTCTTTGCTATATGTCACAAAAGGGTCTGAGCTGGAGTTTCTCGCTTCTAAAACATACGCAACATAATTGGTTGTTCTGGAAATGGTAGTTCTGCTTTCCAATTCGTCAAAGAAATTCAAGTATTCTGAATAATACGAGTACAATGGCAAGTCACTGTATTTAACAGCTTTTATTTCACCCATCAATAGGTTCGCCACGGAGGTTCCAAAATATTGAGAACGTTTATTGTAACCGGCTTTTAAGGGAGGTTGTGTTAATTCGAAGACGAAATAATCCAACGGCGTGTCCGGTAATGTAGTAAATGTTACTTGTGCATTAGTAACGAACGATTGGCACACAAATAATAATAGTGCTAGAGTAAAAACTTTTGATCTCATAAAAAAGCTGTTTTAGAAAATGAATACAAGTACAAATATATTCATTTTCTCGCTTTTGTAACATTTATCACAGACATACATTTTATTCTTTGTTAAATTTATATTCAATTCAAATCATCGATGTAGAAATGAAATTCATCTTATTAAAATACACGTTTAGTTTATTAGGGGGTGTCCTAGGCGCTATTGGTGGTTATCTGTATTACCTGCATTATAGTTGTACTAACGGCAGTTGTATGATTAGTTCTTCACCTATCATTAGCACTTTGTATGGTAGTATGATGGGAATATTGTTGTTTAATTCTTTTACTGAAAACAAAAATGAAAAATAGATTGTTATACGGATGGACTTTCACTCGTGGCTTCTATCTACTGATAGGATTAACCATCATTATTTCTTCCGTTTCTGCTAAAGATTGGATAAGCGTGTCTATTGGCATGTACTTTGCGTCTATGGGTTTATTCGCTTTTGGTTGCGCCGGTGGTTATTGTATGAATAATAGTTCTTCCATAAAAGTAGAATCCGAAACTAAAGCTGTAGATTGGGAAGAAGTAAAGAAATGAAAGATTTGATACTTGCCTTTTTCTTGTTCTGAATAGGAAGTGTTAAGTGGCCTTACCAACGTTGTTGGTAAGGCTTTTGTTTTTTATTGAACAACTATTGATTCTTGATATACCGTTGTTCCTTTATCTATAACTTGAAACACATAAAATCCTTTAACCCAATTCTTCACGTTGATTTCTTGCTTTCCTGTCATTAATGTGCCTCTCTCCATTATGCTACCATCACTTTTTAAGATCACATAAAAAAAGTTTTGTTCTGTTTCTATAGCTAAATAATCTTGCGTTGGATTCGGATATATTTTAAGATTCACGGCATTCTTAGCACCATTGGTATTCGTACACATTTGTGTTACAAATTGAATAGAAGTGGTGTCCTTACAACCATTCGAATTTTTAATAACAAAATACGTTCCTGGTTCATTCGTGGTAGAACTTGTTAATGGCGTACCAGAAACTGACGATAAATAAAAAGCATAATCACCACTTAGATTTTTAGTGTCTTCCACTTGATCTGCTAAATCAATAGTTGCTCCTAAACAACTTTGTAAATTTGTTGGTACTAAATCCGGTGTGCTATTCACTTGAATCATCGCAGAGTTTACTTCCAACGAATCCATTATACCTTTAAGTTTTAGTTTATATAAACCTGCTTGAGTGGTTGACATGGTTGGTATCACTAAACTATCCGTTTGGGAAACAATATTTCCTTGCGGGTCATACCAAGTAGAGGACACTACACCATTAGTGATTGTCTTCAATACAAGTTTGTCATTTTCACAAACCGTTGTGTTCCCATTCCAGTTCAACCATTTTAGTTGTTGATCTGCTATCACAGGGACTCCCAAAATTTGACTCGTTGTGTTGGTAATCACAGGGGAGTTATAATCAAAATAGATGGCCGCCGTGTTATTAATTTCTGTTCCTAGGGTTACATCCGGTAACTGTGAAATAGTAAACTGGATATATCCATTTGATCCTGCACTGTCTGCGGATTTATATGGCAGATTAATATCCGTAAATTGAAAGTAGACGATTCGGTTTTGAATATTTACTATATTCTTGAAAACCAATGGATGAGATACTGTAATATTCTTGATACTATTAATATCTAGGTATGGAGCTATTGTATCTACCACACAAACATGAATGGCTTTATCTGTACCTGTATTCTGGAATCTTATTTTGTAAGTGATATCTTGATTTGGTCGAATTAAATGATCCGTTCTAGATGGGAAGGCTTGTTTATCATTTGGATCATACGACCCTCTTATGGTTACACATTGTGTTGCCGTTAGCACATCTTTTTGAGTATAGAAATATTGGTCTACATAACCTTTGCTTATCGTTTGAGAGGACCAATCACCACACCCTTCTCCTACCCATGTTCTTTCATGCCATAAAGGGTGTAAATGGTCTTGTTGTATTTTCACATACATAGATTTCCCTTTAGTAGGGACTATCACTTTCATGGAATCATTTGGAGCTAATAATATTTTTTGTTGTTTTACTAAAGTGTCATCTAGGAAAATTTCATAATACGTTGAATCAGAAGCCGACGACTGCCCTCGCTCTTTTATATATAATTCGTAATAATCATTATAACATGTACCATAAGAGATAATGTCTGATCCTGTATAATTAATTCCGTTCATACAGGTGGATGTTTTAATTATTTCGGCTTTGATACATTGTCCCACACCTAGGTAGTTTTCATTATAACAATGAACACTGTCTAGAATTGTAATTCGTGTGTTTGATAAAAATGCCGGAGTTGCTATGGTAAAAAGTAATGTGTCGCCATTTTTAGAATTCCACGAGGGAACTGATGAAATGGCTGTAGTTAATGGAGGAATGATAACTCTTACTTGAGTACTTGCTCCTGCATTAGGATCCCTATTAAAGACATTGACAGTAATATCATTGACAAAACATCGTCGCAATTGAATAGGATTAATGGAGACTTCAACACTGCCGCAGGAACTTTGTATCATTGGTAGGTTCACAATAGAAGTTTGTCCTGAATTTAAAATATGAACTGTACTTACTGTGCAAGATGACGACGGGTTAAATTGTCCTTGAGGATCTTCCACTCTTAAAGAGTAGGTCTGTGGTGTTCCTGAAACAATCATATTATAGTCTCCATTATTATCTGTTGTGACTATAAGGGAGTCATTCAATCTAACTTTTATATTAGATAATATTTTGTCTGTATAATTATCATATTTGCAGTTATTGTTAAGATCTAAAAATGCTTTACCTACTATAATCGACTTCGTTTGCAGACCTAATAAGGATGAACCCATACCAACAGCAATAGGTAAATTGGGCATGCTTTCATAAGCCCATTCTTTTAGTATTTCACTTCCTGAGGAAGAATTAAATTTCATCCAACCATAGTAGTCATTGCCCTCAATAGTTACCACAAATCCTATATAATAATCCAAGTATTGCTGGGTGCTGTACATAAACCTTGAGCCGTTACATACGTCATCATGAAAATTGAAAAATATCTTGCCTACATTTTTTGAAAGAGATACGTTTTCTTTGCCAAAAAAGCTTCCTATGGAAAGAGCCGTATTTGTAAAAAGGAGAGGGTAGTTATTTACATCACTAGTAATCACCTCAGTGTACATGCCCGGGACAAACTTTGTACTAGGGCAATTAGGACTTGTAATCCCACTTGTAACAAAACTTAATTTTGTGAAAGCTTTTCGATTATAAAAAGTGACACCATTAATAACCAATGGACTACTATAATTAATGTAGTGATATTCACCGGTAGGATAAGAGGGGTTGTCTGCGATGCTTTGGTAGTAGTTAAAAAAGTTCGGTCCCTGCAAGTCCTTGTTAGGAGCAAATACTTTTACCTCAGCAGCTGAATTCATTGCCATGGATAAAAATACTATCGCTAAAACAGTTTGTAAAAATTTAGTCATACACTAAAACGTTAACGGTTTATACTTATAAGACTCCCGTTTTTCATTTCGTTTCAAAAATAAAAAAGCCTCATTTATATCTATAAATGAGGCTTTTTCTTTAAAAGTAACCCAAACAATAGCTGTTACATGCTCAACGCAACTATATCCTCCACTTCCAAAACTGATTTATGGAATCCTTTGGAAACGGTATGTATCATAGCTTGGCCTACTTGTTTTAATGATACCGTTTTTTCCGGCCAAAAGAACTTCCAAATTTTAGCAATTAATCGAAAGATGGGATTGGTACATACTTGACCTTTGGTAGGAACCACTAATGCCGGCCTAAAGTTATGTTGTGCTTTAAAGCCCATGCGCATTAATTCATTTTCCGTTTTGCCATTGATTTTGGCCCAGAATACTTTGCCACATTCGGAACTATCACTCGCTCTTTCGGTTACATAGTTGAACACCATATTCGGATTCAGCTTGTGTAATACTTTGGCGAAAGCTACTGTAAGATCATACGTTATTTGATGATACTTATCTTCTTTCACTCCACTTGATTTTACACCTGCGCAGAAAAAACACGCATCGTAACCTTTGATGTGCTCTGCCATGTTTTCAATCTGAGTGAAATCAGATATTAATATCTGTTTCATCTTTGGGTGCATATAGCCACAATCCTTGCGACCAATAACTAAAACTTCCGTTACTAAGGGGTTTTGTAAACATTCTAAAAGTACGCCTTCCCCAACCGTTCCGGTGGCACCCGTTAATATTACTTTCATAAATATAGTGCTCATAACATTAATGGTTTAACGTGAAACAACTATTATGTAAAAGAATAATATTGTAAAAGGATTAAGGATATATACGTTTTACTACATGTAAGGTTTATAAGGAATTGTTAACTATTTCATTAGTTCTATATATAGAACTATTAATAAATCAGTTTATTGTGTTTTTTAACTAAAAATAAAGCAGGTATGAAATATAGCCATAAGTGAAAAAAATAATGTGAATTTTATTCATTTAGTGGAATGGGTTAAATTCTTCTGTTAAGGTCGTTTTCTCTTCCCAACTAACTTTTTCTAGTTTTTTAAAACCCAAACTTACATCGTGCTTTCTACTTCCTATTGAACTAATAACAAAAGCCCTCTGTTGTGTAATATCAAATATTAACTCAACGATTTAATTTATATGAACGCCTTACAAATTGCTCAACAACGTTATTCTGCAAAGAAATACAGCAACAAAAAAATTCCTCAAGACAAAATAGATGCTTTAAAGGAAATCTTGCGTTTGTCTCCCTCTTCTATTAACATTCAACCCTGGAAGTTTTTCTTTATACAAGATGAAGCCTTGAAATCAAAATTAGCGGAAGCTTCTTTACATAATCTAGAAAAAGTAAATCAAGCCGATTTACTAGTAGTGTTCAGCGTAGCTGAAAATTTAGGAAAATTTCAGGAAGTAGTAGACAGAGAACAACCGGAAGCTTTACGTAATTGGTACAACCAAATAAAAGCCAATACCCCGGAAGCTGATCTTAAAACATGGTTTGCCAAACAAGTATACATCGCATTAGGAATAGGGCTCGCAGGCAGTGCTGCTCTTGGACTAGATGCCACCCCTATGGAAGGTATTAATAAAGGACAATATGCAGAAATATTGAATTCTACCGATTATCAACCTATCCTTGCCATGGCTGTGGGCTATGCCGCACCGGATGATTTTAATCGTTTAGAAGTAAAACCAAAATCTAGACGCGCACTGAATGATGTAATTGCAGTTTATTAATAATATAGAGTGAAGAAACAGAAAAAGAGCGGCGGATAACCTTCGCTCTTTTTTTTGTTCCTGTTTCTGTTCCTCTTTCTGTTTCTGTTTCTAATTTGGCGCACTACCTAATTTCAACGAACCTTGGCGTCCCGCCACATAATTCATAACTCATAATTCATAATTCATAACTTTTTTACCTATCTTAATCCTTAACAAACTTTTTTGCTTATGTCCTTTCGAATAGAAAAAGATACTATGGGTGAGGTGCAAGTTCCCGAACATCGTTATTGGGGTGCGCAAACGCAACGTTCCATGGATAATTTCAAAATTGGAAATGCGTCTACTCGCATGCCTATTGAAATTATTTATGCTTATGCTATCGTGAAAAAAGCCACGGCTGTCACTAATTTCGAAGCGGGTGTTTTGTCCAAGGAAAAAATGGAGCTGATTGCTCAGGTCTGTGATGAAATATTATCCGGAAAATTAAATGAGGAGTTTCCACTCGTTGTATGGCAAACCGGTTCCGGAACTCAAACCAACATGAACGTGAACGAAGTGATTGCCAATCGCGCTCATGTTCTAACCGGAGGGAATTTAACGGATGTTATTAAAGTCCTTCATCCGAATGATGATGTCAATAAATCACAATCGTCGAACGATTCCTTCCCCACCACTATGCACATAGCGGCGTATGATATGCTGGTGTGTGTCACACTTCCGGGATTGAAACAATTACAACAAACGCTTGAACAAAAATCCATTGCCTTCAAAGACATCGTTAAAATAGGTCGCACCCATTTGATGGACGCAACGCCTTTAACCCTCGGCCATGAATTTTCGGCGTATGCCGCTCAAATTAAAAATGGAATCGATCTGGTGGAGGGCAGTTTGTCGCGCGTGGCAGAACTGGCATTGGGGGGCACTGCGGTTGGAACAGGAATTAACACTCCGCCTAACTTTGCTAATAACGTTGCCAAGCACATAGCACAACTCAGCGGACATCCGTTTGTTACTGCTCCTAATAAATTTGAAGCTTTAGCTACGCACGATGCTTTAATACATGCGCATGCTTGTTTGAAATCAGTTGCGGTAAGTTTATTTAAAATCGCGAACGACATCCGCCTTTTAGCTTCCGGGCCGCGTAGCGGCATCGGTGAAATTTTAATTCCGGATAACGAGCCGGGCTCATCCATCATGCCGGGCAAAGTAAACCCTACACAAGTAGAAGCGCTCACTATGGTGTGCACACAAGTGTTAGGAAACGATGTGACCATATCCATGGCCGGTGCCAGCGGACAACTTGAACTGAACGTTTATAAACCTGTGATCATTTATAATTTTTTACAATCGGCACAGCTCTTAGGAGATGCTTGTGTTTCTTTTGATGAAAAATGTGCTCGAGGTATTGAACCTAACTTATCTACCATTGAACGAAATTTGGAACAGTCGCTCATGTTAGTTACTGCGTTGAATACACACATTGGTTATGATAAGGCAGCACAGATAGCCAAGAAGGCACACAAAGAAAACAAAACACTCCGCGAAGCGGCGATTGAATTAGGTTATGTGACCAATGAGCAGTTTGATGCGTGGGTAGATCCAAAGAAAATGATTTAGGGGAATGGTGAATTGTAAATGGTGAATGGTGAATTTAGCCTCGCGCCGGTCTTGAGCGCAGCGGTGACCGGTGTGAGATTAGTAGTCTTTGACTACGTTGTTCAAATCTTCAACAAAACTAAATTCATAATTCATAATTCATAATTCATAATTCATAATTCATAATTCATAATTCATAATTCATAATTCATAATTCATAATTCATAATTCATAATTCATAATTCATAATTCATAATTCATAATTCATAATTCATAATTCATAATTCATAATTCATAATTCATAATTCATAATTCATAATTCATAATTCATAATTATATTTTGAAAACTTTTTTAGTGATAGAAACAATCGTCGTAGAAAGTATCGCTCCGGAGAAAGCTAAGAACATATCTTTTTGGGCATCCCAGATATCACCTTGTGTTCCTAAGTACGCATCCCCTTGTGATGGGAAGAACACATCCGCCACGGACCACTCGATTAATTCATAGAATCCGCTTACCGAAAGAGTGATTTCAATAGGTAATATCCACGCTACGATGGCCGGATATTTCAACCAACGCAAAAACATTTCGCGCATCGGGTAAGCCAACAAAAATCCAAAGCTAAAATGGACAATACGATCATAATGATTACGTGACGTATGTAATACATCCTGCAACCAATATCCAAAAGGATTTTCTGCGTAGGTATATTTAGAACCATACACATGCAAACACAAATAGATGGTGATTAACAGATAAGTCACATCACTAAAGGTGTATTTTTTGTAGGTAAAAATTAAAAACAAAAGGAATAAGACCGTCAAGGTATTTTCCAAAATCCAGTTGTTGATGTCCGATGTTCCTAGCAGTGTACTTATCCAAACCGATAAGAATACAACGATGCAGGTTAACAGGAAATAATTTTTACTCAGTGGAGTTCTAGTTTCTGAAATGGCAGTGGTAAAAGTCATAATAGATACAGTATAAAATAAAATGCAGTATAGTGATTTTTTCTCAACTCCGAAGAAGTGATATTTATTTAATTTAACCCCCACGGTTAAAACCGTGGGCTGCCTATTCCCTCCGATTAATCTTTTATGAATGAGTAAATATTCCCACCCTGTTTCTGTTCCTCTTCCTCTTTCTCTTCCTGTTTCTCTTTCTCATTTTGGGCGCAGTTATCTAGTTTAAGACACCACTCTCCCCGCCCATTCATAATTCATAACTCATCACTCATAATTCATTTTTTCCCAAAATGGGAAAATCTCACCTCAAAACAGGTCTTTATTTTCCGGTAGTATTCTTCTGTGTTAATATTGCTTGTTTGAAGCTTGCTATGAAAATTTTCCTTCTTTTTTGCTCCCTGTTGGGTTTCCTCCGAGTGTACGCTCATGAGGAAGCTCACGTGCAGGAATATGCCCATCGTTTACGTCAGTTGGAATTCAGCAATCAGCAGTCGCCCGGAAGTAATTCCGATGAGTGGTTACTCGACGTACGCGAAGCTACCGTACAAACAGCTTTTCCTCTGGATCAAAATGTACAACATCAAGTCCGTCAAAAAGTCAACACCGTTCACAAACAGCATCCTATGGTACGGGTGTATGTGTTGGTGAGTTCCGTGTTGAAGTTTGACCCGAAGGATGCGCGATTACAAGAATGGTTTACTTCGCACCAACAATCATTGGATGAAGGACCACGGGTCGATGATCCCGAGCACTACGCTACCGAGATAGTAGACCACTGGACAGAAGGTGACGAGCGAAGCGAGTCGTACAAAATTATTTTACTACACTTTCAGCAAATCATCAACGGTGCGCTCGCTTACTGGGACGTTCGCTACGGATTAGAAAATTCCTTCACCGAAGATTTTACCACGCAACTGCGCAACAACCTTCGTCTGTTAGTCAACAATTCCAACGTAGCGCTTAACCCCAGTTCTAATATTTACGACAACATCCGCCTGGTAGGACTAGCTATTGATAATGAAGGGGCAAGTCAGAGTAAGTATAACATCAAAACTACGATTGGTGATACACTCATGACCTTGAATAAAATCTATATTCCTACTCATATGCGTCATGATCCTATATTTAAGTTTATTCCCTCGGATAGTACTACCGCTTTTGTGAATATCAAATTGAAAGTAGTTAGCGCTGAACATAAAACCGGAGTCTTTTATCCAAGTAACGGTTATTTAAAACTAGATAAAAATCAATCCGTCACCCTTGACCTCGATAGCTTGGAAGAAGGTAAATACCAAATCCAATGCGAAGGCACTAATTCCTGTTTAGTGAATTACTTTTATGTGAGAAAGAAGAAAGCAAAAATTCCTTGTAGGTATTGCGGAAGGGAGTTGGAGTTTAGTAAAAGTATTTTGCGAGGTATCTTTCCTTATGCAAAAATTGAAATTGATGAAAAGGTTGTTTCGTATTTTAATGAAGGTGTTGTAAAGTTTGAATTAAACTCTTGTACTAGATTGGCTCATCTATTATCTCAATCGTATGTAGAATCAGCAGGATTTAGTGCAAAAATAGAAGATATGCATTATTCACTTTATGGCATTTATAACTCTTTTAGAAATCAATCCAACGGTTCTGGCGTAATTTTGATGCAACAAAGTTTCATAGACAATAAAGAATACCTAAAATACGTGGCAATCGCTCCGTACTATAAAATAGATACTACAAAATCTAATAAAACTAACTATATTCATGGAGATACTGCAAAATTTAATAATGGGTATGGGTCTGTTGTATTTGCAAAAAATGTTACTACTCTTTCTAAAAAGGGGAATTACGTAAAAATTACAAACTATAATATTAAAACGAAAGATTCATTAGGTCAAAATCTAATGAATTTAGTTTATAAAAATGTTAATGGAAATACTGATGATAATGACGGATATTTGTATAGAGGTAAAGGTTTGATACAATTGACGGGAAAAGAAAACTATTCAAAAGTTGAAAAGATACTAGTGTCTGCTCAAATTAAAGATTTTAGTATAGTAGAAAAACCCGATACATTAGTAAAAGATTTAAGAATAGGTATTTTAAGCGCCTTTGCCTATATAAAAATGAGATTTAATAGAAAAATTAATTTAATTGATGGATACAATTCACCTGCAGTTACTTTACTAATTAATGCAGGAGGAAAAGAATCTGATCAAAGAGAATCATTATTCAATAAATACATAAAAGATTTTTATTATGGTTGCATGTAAATATGTTTTAGTAATAATTATTATTTCCTCTTTTCAATTAATTTATGCGCAAGAAAATGCATTAAGGTTACTTCAAAAAAGCGGACTATATAGAGGGATAGATTCTCAATTTGGTATCACAGATAATTGTGATTTTAATAATGACTCAATATCTGATATTGTATATGCATATACTGTTAAAGAAAAAACCATTAACTACTACATCACAGAAATTTATTCAATTGTAAATGATTCCACATTAAAGCTTCTTTATAAGTATGACAATTTATTTTCTATTACATGTGCCGACCGAAACAATCAAAAGCTTTGCGATAGTATAAATAGATTATTTGTTTATCCAGACTACTGTAGAGCCAAGTTTTTCAACAATAAAATAACCATGATGTTTTATATTGAAGCTTCCATTTTCATCGAAGTCGACTTCACTTACACTCATAATGGTTACTTCTCTACTCGCCAAAGACAATACTTGGATAATCCCGTTACAAAGGATATTACGCTTGATTACGAAATAACAATAAAAACAGAAGACGGTATTTATTTACAAGATTTTGAGTTTCCAGAACCGTTGTAATAACTATTTTCTTTACAACACATTATATTTCATAAATGCATTTACTATATAGTCCTAGTTTTCTAAAAAAATGGAAAGTACTTCTACTTTTCTCCCTCTTATTCTCTAGCTGCTTCTCAAATATAAAATCTAGCACCCTTTCCATAAACCCTTTATTTAAAATAAATAACCTCTGCGACATTTATTGGAATAGTAGTGGTCAGTCTGATTTATATAAGTGGGGAAAAAGAGAAAACAATATAAAATACTTAGTCGTAACCACGCTTTATCCGGAAAAAGATTCTTTATTATTAAACGACACTATCTTTTATAATAAATCCGGTTATCCTATTAAATGGAAAAATAATAATCCTGAATATGGAAAACGTACTTACTATTATTTTCAAGATTTTTATGGAGACCAATCAACAGGATTATATGTAGAAGCACAACATTATGACACGTTCATAACCGTTATTCAATACGAATCCAATCATCAAGTACGTCGCTCTATGAAATATAACCAAACTAGAAAAGAAATTGATGTGTTTAATGATTATCAATATACTATCATAGGCGATAGCTCTATTCATTTTAAATACACGAGATGCGAAGAATCTATCTCGTTAAAAGAAATCCTTCCGACATATGTGCATGATGGCAACCTGATTTTAACATCCGATTCTACTCTACAAGTAATAGGAAAACGAACCGTTATACACGACACTACGTGTAACAATCCTATTGACCATCAATATAAAATCAAAAATAATAACATTATACTATCAGAGCCTTCATACTCCACGCCTAGCATTCAGAAAACTAGCACTATAGTTTATTATGAAAGAGAAGAGAATGAATTAGTTACCCAATGGAACCCAAATCGTAATTTGATTGATTCATTAACCACCTTAATGCAAACCTTTTTAGAAAAATCATGGGGTAGACAAAATAACGCAACAGCTTCTTTTCATAATAAAAGAGATTCTGTTGAACAACACCTATATGGGGATAGTATTACACTTACTTCTGCAAAAGATTTAAAAGCCTTTACACCCGCCTTATGGTATCAAATAACTTCTGATACTGGTTATTTAGATTGTTACAAATCTCAATGTGTTATTGTAGCATATAACACTCCTGTACCTAAAGATGAATACGATTATAAAAGATGTTTGGCCATTTACCAATATGTTGATGGTGAGTTTACCTTAATCGACCAGTATATGGATGCTTTAGGTGCTTTCACAGATCAGGATAATGATTTATTATTTGACCGATATGATGAGACCAACATTTCGGTAGAGATAAGAGAAAATACCATCTATATTCTCTATGAATATATGCGGGGCTCCACCGATTATCTATGTATATATAAAAACAATACCTGGGTATTAAATGAATATTCGTATTCCGGAAATTCATACGATTCTTTTTCCAGAACAACATATAACTACTCTACCAAAAAACTGACAGAAGAACGAGTATATCACGGCGAAGAAGAAATTGAAAATGGTGACACAACCATTATTAAAACAATTCAAAAGCCCGTTATACTTTTAAAAGATTTATGTTTGGCAGGAGACAGTTTATATTAAATTATCCTCCTCTTAATATTTAATATGTTATTAAAAAAGGCGGTTAATCACCCGCCTTTTTTTATTTTACTGAATTGGAATTTTTATGCTTTGTATATCTTCGCCATCCGAAAAATATACCATATAGATTCCTGCTTCGTAGTTTTCTAAGTTTAATTTTGTAACACTTGGTGTTCTTACTATCTCCGTAGCATTGCTAGCATATACTTTTACATCTACCGGCTGATTAAAATAAATCTCTTTACCTTTTACCACATATCCGGACGATTTTTGCTGTAACGCTATCACTTTACTGTAATCAATGTTACCGGTATTATCAACTCCTAACACGCGTACATAGGGAGCTTCTTCCAAATTCACAACATAATCATGAATGCCGTTCGTGTTCTTAGGTTGAATTTTTTGAAGGTCTATAAAATTTACCCCATCATTAGATATCTGTATTTGATAATACAACAAGTCTTTCTCATCTGTAGTAGTAAAACGAATGGAATTTTGTTCTCCTTTAGAAATATTCAAAAACGTAACAGGAAGCGTACAAGACGGAAACGTAGTAGTGGTCAACGTTACCGGTGAGTTACCTAAAGTCATGGCTGTGTTTTGCCAAATAGAAGCAATAGCCGTTAATGAATGTGTACGAACCACGGGAGTATTGTCCGCCACCGGAAATAATAAAGAGGCACAATTACTATTCACTAAACCATTTTGATCTACCAAGGTTAAAACACCATCCATTTGTCCGGCACCAAAAGAAGATGTCGTATTTCCACTAACTAAAAATTGGGTAGCGCTCACACGGGTAAGTCCGTTTCCATTGTCTTGTTGATCGCCTGCTATATATGATACCGATTGTTGAACACCATTAAAATCTGTTTTCATGACAAAAATATCATTTTGATTAAACGGTCCGTAAGTACTAAAACCAGTGATAAGTAATCCGTCACTCACTTCTTCAATCGCGTACGGTCTATCGGAAGAAGTATTACCAAACTGTTTGGACCAAACCAAAACCCCTGCCGCCGTGATTCGAGTTAAATCAATATCTATATCAGATCCTGCAACCAATCGGGTAAATCCTGCCAACACGTAATCCCCACCTGAAAGTTTTGTGATGGTCATCACACCTTCATCACCCGAAGCACTTGCTTCTCTATAGGAAATAACTCGATTTACTTGACCATTAGTGCTATTTAATGAAATGTAAGAACAATCAAATTGACTAGTAGGTGTTGACTCCAGCTTTAATGCCGTAGCTAACAATACTTCCGTGCCAACAATTCGCATACTATAAACTAAATCATCATTACCAAAAGTCCCGTTACCATTATCTTGATCACCATTGATTCTTGTTGCCCAATTAATGGTTTGACCATTCAAACTGGTTGAAACACAAAACACATCATTCGTAGTAGTAGACAAGTTGGAAGATGTGAGGCCGGTGAAATAAATAGTATTACCACTCACTTTTAAATCTAACAATGTTTCAGCTCTATTCACTACAGCATCTGCCGGAATTGTTAAGTTGTAACGTCTGGACCAGTTAACGGTTTGTCCGTCGGCGGAGATATTATAAACCACCACATCTCTGTTATCAGAAACACCACCGGTACCATGTAAATACCCGCCTACAATAATTTCACCTGTAGAAGCTATATCTAGTGCGATTCCATAATCATTACCGGTAGTGCCATACGCTCTACTCCACTCTAGTACACCGGCACTGCTCGTTTTCACGAGTAGTATATCTATTAAGCCATGCGGACCTGTAGAGATCGTACCTACTGAAAGATAACCACCATCCGATGTTACTACCGTACGGTTGAAACTTTCATTACCGCTTCCACCATAAATTTTATTAAAGTTCTGTGCAAAAGAATGATTGCTGAATAACAATACCAATGTTATCAAGGCAACAGTTGTAAAAGTTTTCATTTTAAAAAAAGATAGTAAAATAGTTTAGTTAGGATACTACTGCAAAAATAATCAAATCACTTTTAACTAATTACAGTCCCAAGTGTTTTCATTAAAAAGTGAAATCTTTTGTTGGATGGGTGCTATTGTGGTTTGTTGTTTATATCTCGGTGTCATACCTATCGTTGGGTTCACTTGCATGGTAGTCTCCGGATAATAAAAAACTATAAACCCGTTGGCTGCATGGAAATTATCGGTTGCCCATGAACTCAAAGAACTGAACAAAAAGAAACGGCCGTAGCCAAAAGTGTTTTTACAAAAGAGGTGCTTTTAATAAAAGTACGTATTAGAATCATAAATGCATTATTCGTAAATGATACATTGATTTTAAATTTGACCCAACCATTAATGAATATACAACAGTGGATTATAAATACATTAAAGAAGAATGTAAAGGAAAAATTTTACAAGACCGCCGCATCCCACTTGGCCGAACCATGCAACTACATGAGTTTAGTATTTTAGAATACTATCAAACACATAATGGAGATTAATAAGTTTAATTATCCATCTCCATTATGTGTTTCGTTTAACAACAACTTTTTTACTCTACTAAAACTACTTTATGTATAGACCTACTTTGGTTATCTAATCCAACTTCTATTAAATACACTCCGCTTGGTAAACCCTGCATATCTAAACGGTATTCTTCTTTTTCTATCGAAGTAAGCGTTTTAACCGGAACGCCACTTAAATTTAAAATTCGAACATTAGAGATATTGTACTGACCTAATGTTTTAATCTGAATCTCTCCGGCCGTTGGGTTAGGATAAACCGTGCTCAACTTACTATTTTGAGATGACGACAGGGTTGCTGTACTAATCGGCGTTGTAGTAACCAACGCACAATTCGTTGCATTACACAGTCCGGATAATGGAATAGTAACATCATAGTAATAATTAGCTGTGATGGCATCATTATTATAGTATATATTATCTGATGCTAAATTTTGATAGTCTGAATTCATGAAGAGTTTATTTACTAATCGTAACTCGTTACAATCCGCAAACTCTACAAATACCGGACAATCATTCTTGATATCCGCACCCAAAGTCATTTCCCATTGTAATTGTCCATTTGTAGCAGATAATCCTATGATAGCAATATCATCATTGTTACCACCGCTGATTGAATAAGCACTGTTAATTAATATGAACTCGCCACCTTTGCTCTTCTTACCTACACAAATTAATTGTGTCTGATCTTCGGATAGTGAAATGTCTGTAATATTAAATCCTTTAATAATTTCAGCCCACTTTAAATTGCCATTGGCATCATGCATCTTCACAATAGAAGCTTCTTTGTCAATAGTATAATCATTGCTATTTTTAATTCCATATTGATAATAATAGACATCAGACGAAGAAACATATCCTGCATTATATATAATTGGTTTAAATAAGGTATTTGAATATCTGTTATTCTGATTGTCATAAGTCAACCATTTATTTTGATAATAGAGGTTGTCAAAATTTTCAACTTTCATACTAGCAAACGTTTGATAGTCGGACCAAACACCGGTAGACACATCCAATTTGATTTTAAATTCTACTAACTCCTTAGGTGTCGCAGTATTCGTTGTATATCGATTGGTTCCAAAATCAATGGCACCAAACATATACCCTTCTATCATCAGCTTATTATTTGAAAAGTTTATTTGCGTTATTTTATTCTGTATATCAATTGCATAATATGCACTTCCTTGATTAGGATAAGAAAATGACTGATATACATGTGATATAATATCTGAAGATACAGCATTATTTGCCGGATAACCACTCATTGCATCATTGCCTATATAAGATATTTCTCTTAAAGTCTTTTGTGTTAAATCAAGGGCAACTACACTATGGTAATTGTTGTATGAATTACTCAATGGTATCGTATTTCCTAGATTATCTCTCCATCTTAAATTGGTATAGTTGCCCTTAGCTACTATCATGTAGAGTATTCCGGAATTATAGGTCATATGTTTTACTGTTTGAACATTATTGACGTTAATCGATGCTGACGTACTTTCAGATACATACATCCACTCCACTACTCCGGCTGGTGTAATTTTTGCGATATAAGCATGATAGTAGTTTTCACTATATTCTGTATGAGAAAAAGAAATGTTTTGTAGCGTTATATTTTTGGCGGCATAATTACCTGCTATATATATATTATTGTTCTCATCACAGACAATCGCATTTGCGACCATCGCTCTATCTTTAAAAGAATATTGAGGCTGTGAAGAAACAATCGACCATAATTTATTTCCGTTTTTATCAACTTTATAAATCATAATGTTGTCTTCTTTAGGAGTGGATGACAAATACTTCATGGCTACTCTTATACTATTTCCTTCGTTATCCACCGTTGAAAGAGCCGGGCTGTTATACATTCCTAATTCAGTGTCTTCTTTAAAGGTGCACTGTGCTTGTGTAGGTTCTTGAATTTTATTGGTAATGTGTAATATATTAGTAGCAGTATCTACACAACCATATCTAGAAGTTGAAATAACTTGTATCGTTTGATCTCCTACTTGACTGTAAGAGAATGGTGTTATTGTTTTTCCGGTTGTTTTATTTCCTTTTACATCCCACTGGAAAGAGTGAAAATTTGAAGTTAATGTTGGTTTAATTAGTTCATCTTGTTGATAATACTCGCCTACAATAATTTTATTTATCGTGTCGACTGAATAAATACTCCTTGATGTAACTGTAGAATAATTGGAACAAGTACGATTGGCAGAAACTACTACATTAATAGTTCTCCTAGTAGTAGGGTCATGTGGCGTATTAGGGGCATAAATATAAATAGTATCTTTAGGGATGGTAGTTGTAACTCTTTTGCCTTCTAAATTATTATAGGAATATAATGCACTATAATATTCCCCAACTACCGGATTAACAACAGCTATTTTAAATCCAGAACCAACACAAGCGGTGTCTTGAATGATTGCTGTGGTGGTACCAACAGGTTTACTTGTTTCATAATAATAAGTTTTATTTATGATTACCGTATCTTGTCCACATACAGACCAATTATTTGTGTAGATTTTAAAAGTATATGTATGATATCCCTCTACGGATGGTGCATAAAAATAATATTGGAAATCATAACCTGTTGAATTTTGTGCTTTATAGATATTGTCGTAATAAAACTTCATAGTATAATTTGTTCCATACAAACCACTAGCAGTCATATTAATATAAGAACCGGAGCAAAGTGTATCTCCAACTGGTAAATTAATATTAGATGCGCTAAATGTTGGTTTAATAAAATCGCCAACATGTATCGTTTGGGTTACAGTGTAATTACAATAGTTATAAGTTAATATGTGTGATCCAGGACCAGCTACACTCGGAGTAAAAATGTTTCCGTTCGAAATTCCTGCTCCTGTCCAATATCCAATACTGTGCTCCAGAGGTAATGTAATTGGATCTGCCGTTTTACATATATTCATGGAGTAATAAACTAAATATTTTTGTGTGACCGACTCTAGAGATATTACGTTTGATTTTCTACTGTAACATCCATTATTATCTACATGACGAGCGGTTACAGATGCTGAATTATTAACACTTATCTGATTTCCTTGTTGACTATTAGACCAATTGTAAGTACCAGTTGAAAGTGGTGATTGTACAGAGATGGGAACATTTGTTCCTTGACAAAACTGTGTGGTATTATTTGCCGTAGCTATTACTACGGAATTAGTGTTTTGAATTTGTCTTTTTATTAATGCACTTGTGGAAGCTCTTACTACAGGACAACCCCACTTTGCAATTTCAACATAAAACAAATTATCTCCTCCGGCTAATTTATCTGCATCGACTGTTATGGTGGAAGAGATGTTAACGGATTCAGAAAAATATCCTACGTACTTTCCTCCTACATAATAATTATATTGTATTCCTGTTTGTAAATTATTTACTGTTACAGATGCTGACTTACCTAAACAAGATGTGGGATCATTCACTGTAATATTAATATTTGTGCTCGGTACCACACAAGAAGAATAGGCCGATTGCGTAAAAAGTTGCGTAGTGCTAAGTGCACTTAATCCTGCGGAAGCATCTCCGCCTGCAGCTAATAATTTACCATTCGAAAGTTTCATAATAGTAGAATGAAAACCTCCGTACACACTAAAATTTTGAGTCTTGACCAACTGTACTGTTGATGGATTAAATTCTATAACAAAATTGGTATTGGTGGGTGATAGCAAACCTCCTAGCTGATATATTAATATGTTACCGTTGTCCATCATCACCGCATCATGTGCTATAATTTGATTAGAACTATAGACATAGCTCTTATAAAAGTTAGTTAAGCTCAATGTTTCTATATAATTCCTACCATTATTAGTTGTCACAGTTGGATCACATCCGGAAATGATGACGTTATAGCCATCTACCATTGTCGTTTTGTGATAAGCTCTACTATAGTAGGTACTAAAAGTTTTATCCCACTTGTTGGTTGCTGCATTATAAACTTCCCCGTTGGTCAGTGCTCCCGTACCTCCTATCGCATAAATATTACCATCAGCGCCAAGAGTAAGTGTCATCCCCTCCCCATGTGCATATTGCATGTCAGGTCCATTGGACCAGGTATTCGTTTCCGGATCAAAAATTTCTACCGTTTTAGTAGTTCCCCCCGCAATCATTATTCTTCCATCCTTCATTCGAGTCGTTGCCGGAGCTATAGAGTGAAGTAGTTTTATACTATCTGTAAAAGACCACGTCATGGTAGTCGTATTTAATATTTCAGCGGAGAGTGTATAAAAACCTGATGCTGATTTACCGGAGACAACAAGTATGTCTCCATTAGGTAACATCTCACTACAAAACTGTCTACGCTTTTTATTCATGCTCGGGCCTGCCGCAATAGTATTAGCAGATACATTATAAATTTCTGTAGAAGTATAAATCGTAGGATTGAGAGCATTACCGTCATCCCCCCCAATAAAAATAGCATTCCCATTAGGAAGCGTCATGGCTTGATGATATTCTCGTGGTACTAATAAATTAGGACCACTTTGAACAGTTACATTTTGAGCTTTTACTTGAAAAAACAACACATAGAAAAAAAGTATACCTACTACTTTTAATGGTTTACATGCATTCATATGACTCTTTTGAATAAAAATTATTATTAAACGTTAAAACTGCGTTTTTTAAAATGTTAAACGATATGGTTTTTCTAGTTATGGTAAAAGACTAGATTGAAATTCAACTTAGTTAACTGATTCACAAGTTACTGAATTAGGATTTAAACCATGTGTATAAGACGTGTGAAATAGCTTTTCGTTACCGATTTTTACAAAAAAAAATATTGGCTATATTCTAGTGTTTAACTGTTTTACCTTTAAACCCGCGAGGTTTGCGGGTTTATCAATCTCAACTATAGAGTAAATTTATATAACCGGCTAAATATAAGCCATCTAAGAACCATAAAGGGTTTGTTTTTATCTGTCTCCTTTATTTTTAGCTCATTACAAGGAGTTCTAGTCTCTCCCCCTAAACCCCAAATCCTTCTCTGCCAAAACCTTTTGTAATTCAGGAATTGAACTTTTGCCCATACCGTGCAACGATAAAATCTCTTTCTCCGAATAGGTGGCCAATTTTTCTAAAGTTAAAATACCGGCATTCTCCAATGCTCTTCTAGCCGGTGCTGCCAATACCGCTAAAAATGAATTGGTAGGTTTACGCTCCTTCTCACAAACCGGACATGTAGGACATTCCGATGTCTTATAAAATGTGTGACCGTTAGGGCAGGTTTTTTTCATGGGGGATTAGACTGAATTTCAAATTCGCCTTTTAATACATCAACTTCTCTTGATTAAATTTATTATTTCGATAAACTAAAAGATTATTATCCGACAACTTACTTCCTTTGTGAAGTATTTGTTGGATTATGGCATCCGCCTCTTTTTCCGATATTTTTCCTTTATGAACAGCTACACATAAAATGTCCAGCGTTGTTAGATAGGCTACGGAGTAAGTTTCACAAAATGCTTTTATATCTCTAGTGTTACTACTGGCAATGATATGAGCATGGTGTTTACAATAAATCATGGTGGCACTTTCGCCATCCCCTTTACCTGATTTTTTTAATTGATTGTATTCTAAAAATATTTCTTTGGATGAACCTGTAGTAAACTCAATTTCTTTGACATGTTTAAATGTAAATAGATTTTCTACATTCGCTTTTATCGTTGGATTTTTCTGTAACTCTTTCAATACTACATCCAACATGCAAAGTCTTTGGGGATAAAGTTCAAAAAGTAACGATAAGCGCTCCGCTTTGAAAAAATGAATCACTACATCTGCATCTAACAGAATTAAAACTTCATTATTCTTCGTCATGGCTATCTTCCAATGCCAAAGGATCCACCTGAATAGCATTCATTAATTCTAAAAAATAAGACTCCGAAATTTTTTCTTCGTTATAAAGTTTATTGGCAATTATGCCATAATCACCTATCATCACATCTTTATCCGTTGGCTCATAAATATCCGTTGAATAACCCAAGGCGCGAGCCTTCGATTTAATATGCATGTACTTATCAAAATAGTCTTTGTCAATGAATTCTAATTCAACTAATCGATAAACTACAGCTTTGAAGGACACTTGATAATAATGTTGGATTTTCAAAAGTGTTTCTAATGAAATTTCATTTCCTTTCGATATCTCTTCTAGAGGTATGAATTCTACAATACCTGCTTCAGGCAATAATAGTAACGCTGAAAAAAGATCTGCTTTTTTTTCTTCATCATCTTTTTGCTTATCGTATAGACCCGTTACACAACGTTGTGAAGAAAAGTTTTCTTGAACAAATAAATGATATAATTCATGACCAATTGTAAAATGCTGACGACCTAAAAAATGAGTTCGATTAATCATCATGAAACGCATGTCGTCCATTTTGATGGCCATACCTGATAAGCCCTCCGACATTTCTCTAAACAAACACAAGACATTCTGTTTCAACAAAAAATTATGTAAAGGAATAGGCTCAGTTGGACTAAAGCCAAATTGTTGACGGAAAGCGTTTGTTTTCTTTTCCATCTCAATTTGAAGTCGTTTATTTTTGTTCATTCTCTAACTTCTTCATGGTTACATAATTTCTCACCACTTTTTGAAACTCGGCGATGGCTTTCAAATCTTTTTCTTCTAATCCTTCTTTTCTAAAAGCGACTGCCATAGTAGTTTTTTGTACCGGATTAGTCTCCATAAAATCTTCCACTTCTACCCCATATAGATCGGCTAATTTGGAAAGATAAACTAGAGAGATTTCTCTGTCTCCGTTTTCAAAATGACTCAACAAACTACGATCCTTTATTTCCAGAAAACCAGCCACATGTTCTTGTGTATAGCCAAATTGTTCTCTAAAGGCTTTAATGTTTTTACCGATGGTTCTACCAATCATCTCCATTACTTTTTCAGTAGTGTTTATATAATATCAACGTAAAAAACTGTTGAAAAGTGTCACAAATATGAACAAAAAATAACAATTCTCAATTTTTCGTGTAATAAAATTGCCAAATTGGGAAGGTTTTGCTTAATTTTGAACTATATATTCTAACAAAATGAACTATTTTGTAGACATAAAAAAAACCGAAGTCTAAAGAAAATAGAGCTTCGGGTTAGGTGAAAGTGTTTTTAAGTTTTTATTAGTAAACCACTATATGTTTATTCCTGAATATTGATTATTAGGATAACTCATTCTTTGTAAAATAATGTCATGACCACCTTGAGTGAATGAATTAAACTGAAGATTTTCTCTATCAATTAGCCTTAAAATATATCTTCCTTCATAACCTTTGTCAAATCTTCCTTTAACCTCTAATAAAACTGCCTTTTGAGGATCATCATAACCTACATAAACACACTCAAATAAAAACTTTGAGCCTTCTCTGGCATAGAATTTATTATCCCTGTAAAAAACTGAATAGTATTCTTTATAATCATTGTTCATATTAAAAAAAATCCTCCAATCTCCTTCCATAAATTCTTCGAATGAAATTTTTTTACTCAATAGCAAAAGTGAAATAAACTCTTGTTTAATTCTTTTTGAAGACTCTTCTAGTCTTTCATTTCTATCTTTTAGCCTGAAATAATTATTTTCAAGCCTTTCCGTATATAGAATATATTTTTTCTTAATCCATTCTATATAATAATCAGTACCATACTTTATAATAGGTGAAATTAAAGTAAAACCAATTGAAAATAGTAAAGGAAACCAAAACAAATTACATTGTGGGTGGTCATATGTCTTAATTATAAATTTTATATAACCAACCTTGTTTATCGGTTCGATATCTTCGGCACTTAAAAATAATGTCGCATAAGGAATTTCCCAGTTAATCACTAACCATGAAATAATAAAGCCAGACATGATGGGTGAAAAAATTCTGGTTTTAAAAAGTTCTAGTAAACTTTGGCTGTCTTGTTCTTTCTCTGACATAGGAGTTACTGGATTATATAAATATCTTTTTTGCTGAAACATAACGTTGCCTACCTATACAAATACGCTTGAAAATCGATAAATAATCTACTAATACTTGATACATCACCTAAGATGGATTTGGCATCTTCCAATGATTGGTATTTGTTTACTAAAAGTACCGGAAGTTTTTCTTGGTCTAACTCATCTACTCCATCGGTAACATATTTGCTCAATACAAATGAGATAAAGTCCTTTTGGTTTTGGTTCAGTTGTGAAAATAGATTTTGTTCAGCTTCTTTAGATCTCCTCTCTCTAGTAACGGCTATATAATCGCCATTACTAACATATTCCAAAACATCAAACAAATCACTTTGCTCCATATCCACTAATTTTTGCAAGGTGATTAAATCTGCTTTAGGAAAACCGGCTGTTTCTAATTTTTCTAAAAATGCTTTTCGTGTAATTGGGCTACTCCAAATGGTTCTTAACTCTTGCTCATTTATAAATAACTTCGGTAACTCTCCGAATAAATTATGTAAAAACTCTTCGGCAGAAATTGGTTTACCTTCCGCACTCCAAAACGAAGTAGACATCATGTGTTGAATCTCTCGTTCTTTCCCGTTTCGAAGCTTTATCTTGATTTTTTTCTTACGTTCAAATGGAATCGTATCTTCTTGAGGACCGCCTCCCGGTTTATCTTGGTCATCATATTCTTTGGGAGGACGCACGGGTTCGGGTTCCATTGGTTCTCCATCCCACTCTGTATCCGAAAACAATCGATAGGCATCTACAAAATCATAAATGGTAAAAAACTCCTTGCCTTCAAACATACGTGTTCCTCTTCCCACAATTTGTTTGAACTCAATCATGGAGTTTACCGGACGCAACAACACAATGTTACGAACATTGCGAGCATCCACTCCGGTTGATAATTTCTGAGAAGTGGTTAAGATGGTTGGGATAATTTTTTCATTATCCTGAAATTCTCTTAATTGATATTCTCCTTCTTCCCCATCATTTGCAGTGACACGAACACAATAGAAAGGATGTTTATTAGGGGTTAACTGATTAATTAAATCTCTTACCAAAGCAGCATGGCTTTGATTAGCACAAAAGACTATTCCTTTTTCATTCGGATTGGAATCTTCTAAAAATATTTTTACGCGTTTCTTTTCACGCTCTACAATTTCTATCGTACGATTGAAATCTTTCTCTTCGTATAATTTTCCTTCTTCAATTTCTCCTTCCACAATGGTATCATCCGATGTGTATCGATAATCGTCCATGGTCGTCTGAATACGCTTCACTTTAAACGGTGTCAAGAAACCATCATTGATACCTTCCTTTAGAGAATACACATAAACCGGTTCTCCAAAATATTTGTAGGTGTCTACGTTGTCCTTACGCTTGGGCGTAGCCGTTAGACCTAACTGAACGGCCGGACTAAAATATTCTAATATTCCTCGCCAATTTCCTTCGTCATTGGCACCTCCTCTATGACACTCATCTATGATTATAAAATCAAAATAGTCCGGGGGATATTGACCAAAGTTGGGTTTGGGATTCCCCTCTGCATCCACGCCCGACATAAACGATTGAAATATGGTAAAGAAGATACCGCCATTAGTAGGAACTCGACCATTCTTTTTTACTTCGTTTGGTTTGATACGAACCAAAGCATCTTCCGGAAAAGCAGAGAATGCGTTATAGGCTTGGTTGGCTAAAATATTTCTATCGGCTAAAAATAAAATGCGTGGTCTTCTGCCTCCATCTTTATTAATGTTCCAACGCGTTTGAAATAATTTCCAAGCTATTTGAAAAGCAATAGCTGTTTTACCGGTACCTGTGGCTAGGGTTAAAAGTATACGTTGTTTGTTATCCGCAATAGCTTCAACTACTCTTCGTACCGCTAGCTCTTGATAATATCGTAATTGCCAACTTCCACTTTTATCTTCAAAGGGAACATTGGCAAATTTGTCCCTCCAGTTATTTTGAATAGCAAAAGCTTTGTTCCATAATTGTTCCGGCGATAAAAAAGAAGAAACCATTCCTTCTTCTCCCGACTTCATACAAATTTGGTAAATGGATTTACCGTTGGTACTGTAGGTAGTTTCTAATTGAAGTTTATGCGCATATTTTTTGGCCTGCATCACTCCTTCTCCTACTTCTAAATCCGCACTTTTTGCTTCGATTACCGCCAACTTGATTCCTTTGTACACAAGCACATAATCCGCAATCTCACGTTTACCTCTACCACCAACATGGATTTTACCATCCGTAATAGAATATTCGCGAAGTACTTTAGAGCCTTCCACCACTCCCCATCCACACGCTTTTAGCTTAGGGTCTATCAGTTCCGCTCGTGTTTCTGCTTCATTCATTTTAAACCTTTATTTATAAAATATCATCAAATAACCATCAAATAAGCCCCTATTGAAAATCAACATGTTATATTCAAAGTTGAAATTTCTATCAAATAACCGTCAAATAAAAAACCTTGCTTAATTTATTCTAAAACTACCTTATTTTTGTAAAAGCCTTAATAGCTAACCATTTAATCATGAGGATTTCTCCTTGCTTAATCATTTGATTTTGTGAATTCTATTTTTTAAACATATAAAGTGCATTTGCATCTCTTTGCTTATTACTTTGTTTTACTAATAAATCCTCTTCTATAAACTTGTTTAAATAAATACGAACTGTGTTTTCGTTTATTCCAACAAAATCAGTGATCTCGCTTAAGGTTGCACTGTGAAAATTAAATAGATAAAAGAATATATTTTTTTGGGTATCATTATATACGTTCCAATTCTTTTCAATCGATTCCATTACAGAGTCATTAATCGTTTTGGAATGCCCACTTATTTTATTTCTTAATATCAATAATACATTACCATTTTTTTGGTAATACTCCGGAACAGAAAGCATCGATTTTTCCATGGATTCATAAATCCTTGAAACTCCTTCATTCAATTGTCTTACATATCCTAAATCTTCTAATACTCTCGCTACTCTTGGATTTCTTGCGTATCTTTCTGTTTTAATATTTTCAATTGTGACTTGAGCAGGTAAGGGTCCGCTATTACTTATTTCAAGACGATCATCAAAATGTTTGATATAAATTGCGTTACCCTGAACATTATAAGAACGATGACAGAGCGCATTAACTATACCTTCTAACCATGCTTCTTCTGGATATTCGGGAACCTTTTTAAATTTACCCGAATTCATATCTAAAAAATAATAATCTTTAAACGACGCTTTAAGAAACTTTTTAATTTCATCAATTAGTCTAGGTATATTATTTTCAAAACGTTCGTCTTTTACCACATTATGACTAGCTCCTGTTAACGCTTCTGTACCTTCATAACGAATATATCTTACCGATGCAGAAGTGATATATTTTTCAGGATCTTTAGCAAATAATAAAACCGATGCATTTTTAAGTTTATATTCCGCTCCAATATTTGTTGCAAGATGTCTTTTTACTAATAGCTCGTGTATAGAGTTTTGATAATTTAACTTTGTCTTATATTCTTGTAACAATTCTTCATCTAAGTCTCTCAAATCAAACTCCCTTACCGTTTCTTCTTCAAATCGTCTGATAGATTTATCATATTCAAGTTTAGTTATTTGATCTCTATCTAATAGCCGATTGGAATCTTGTACTCTCAAATAAACATTTTGATTGTCCTTACGACAAAAAATACGTTCTAACTCCTGATCTACATGAAACAAAAAAACTAACTTTCCATCTATTTGAATTTCTTCTAATTCAATGTTACAAGCAGGATGTATAAAATCAAAAACCAATGTTCTATACTTAGTTAAGTTTTCTCCTAATGTTTGAAGATCTTCAATCTCCCCTTTATCCGAAACACCTAACGCCAATACTCCACCGTCGGCATTTAACATACCAATTAATTCTTCTGCTATTTTGGTCGGTTTGATATCTCCCTCTCCAATGCCTTTACGTTCAAAATACTGATTTTCGACCTGGAATTGAAGATATTCCTTCGTAATCATTGAATTAATTTTTGATACTGATTCCATCTTTTAACCTTGCTTATTGTTACTTAAACCTTGCTTAAACACTAAAAACCCCTAATTTTCAACATTTTGACAATTGTGGATAACCTTGCTTAAGCCTTAAAAAACCTCGCTTATCTTAATTTTTAAGCTTTTTCAGACTCCGTAAGTAACATCCCAACATTCAAAAATGCTTTATAGGTAAATACCAATAATTGTGGCACTTTTGACCAGTTATCTATCTCATTTTCATATAATTGAATGATGTCTCCGACATTCATGTCGGAGACATCCCGAGCTGTTTTTATATTATTAAGATGCTGAGCTAACTGCTGACGCGTAAAGTGATACTTACCATTAAACTTAAATCCCAATTGCTCATACATTTATTATTGTTTAGCCCATTTAATCAAACATTTCACTTTTAACTTGGTATTTATAAGTTCTAGACTTTACCCTAATTTTCGCTTTTAAAACCCTCTGTTAAATTAATTTTATCTAATAAATATTTAAGTTTAATATCCGATAGTTCAGGATTATTCTTTACATGCTGTAAAGAATCAACAAGCGTCTTTTTTGTTTCGAATTTTTCTAAACTTGAATTAATAGTAGTAAAACGATTTCCATCGTTTTCCATAATCAATATTTCTCTGGCATGTTCTTTTTTATCATTGTTATTAAAATGTAATAACATCGCTTGCAGGTATATTAGATTTAATCCATTTGTTCTGCTTTGAAAAGCTCCATTCAAATTGCTTGAAAACAAATCACATAATTGTTGAGCATTTAAATCTCCCTCTTCAATATTTTTATAATCTGTATTTTTTATCGTTTTTAAATACACTAAAAAGAATAATATGGGCGTAAACACATTTTGACTTTGATGAAATGTATTCAATGTAATTCTAGTTAATCCAAAAACCTTTTCTAATTGACGCAAAGTAGTATCTGTACTATCAAATAATAACTCTACTGTTTTTATAAAAATTAGCTTTTCCGTCGAATTTGGATCTTTTTTTATTCTTTGTTCGGATCTAAAGAAGTCATCAAACGAATAATACTCATATAAATATTCCGAAAAATCTTTTATCGAAGGTTTAGGTAAAGTGAATTCTAAGTCTATAAATCGTCGAAGATATTCATCCGTATTAATATGTTCACTTCCATAAAATCCTTTTACTGAACTAGCTAAATGATTTTTATCTATAGATAGGACAAACACAATTCCTTCTACCGTACAAAAATGTTTAATCTCTTCTAACAACTCTACTGCATAGGAAGGTCGACATCTATCTAATTCATCAATGATAAAAACTACTGGTTTGTCATTAGTAGTTTTAACATACTCTTTAAGTGCTTCTCTGAATTCAATAATCGTTTTTTTCTTCTCTTTATATTCTTTTATTTCCTCTTCAAAAATTTCTGTTACTCCTTTAGCTGTGTTTTCTATAGCATCTGATATTTCTTCTGTATCTACATATTTTTTCACCACTGCTTTCACTAAGGCAGGAGCAACATTCTTTAGTAAGATGGACCCCTTTTCTAAAACTGATTGAAAGTTATTTTGATTCTCAACCTTTGTTATTTCTTTCAATTCAGACATTAATGCTACTAATGGATTTTTGTCAAAATCATTTTCCCATGCATTAAAATAAATCGTTTGAAAATCTTGATTGATTAGATACTGCTGCCACATTTTAACAAATGTAGTTTTACCGGTTCCCCATTCATTATTGATAGCTAAGACAAAACCATCAGCATAAGTCTCCACAATATTGGTTAATACCTCAGCGTACTTCCCTCTGTTTAATTTACAGTGTAAAAAAGGATTTGCCTCATCGATTGAAATATCTGTATGTCTTAACTTCATACTAGTTTTTATTCTTTTTTATAAATTATCGCATTTGAACATTTCTTTTGTCTGAACCACTGATTGAATCTGATTTGTATGAAGGTTATGATTATTATTAAGCTAAATAGTAATTAGAAAATATTAGTAATCATTAAATCATTTTAATCAACTTCAATCAGCGGTTCAGACACCAACTCCCCTTTAAACGCCTTTTGCAAAATACTCTTTTTTAACTCTTCCAAATCCTCCAGTTTCTTTTCATAGATGGCTTCGAGTTTTTGAGTTTCTGCTCGAAGAGCATCCAATTGACGAACGATGGTTTGTTGTTCTGTTATTGATTTTGGCAAATTAATTTTAAGTCTTTTTAAATCTCCTAATAGTAAATTGGGCACTGCTGTTCCTGAAGATATTTTTACCAATTTTTTTAAATCTGATTGTAAAATGTAACAACAAAAATTATTGTCTATTAAAGTTGATATAGTTTTTATTATAGCTACACTTTTCTGAAACGTTGTTTTATATGTCCTTGGATCATCTGGTGCAAATGATATACGACCAATTGTTGCCCCTGTATTAACCATACAGATATCACCAGGTTTTAAATTTGTTCTTTTATGTGTTTCTTCAAATCCACTTTTTGTTATTTGCCTTGCTCCTTCGAAAAGAAGTGTTCCGTTTCTAACATCCTTTGCACTTAAAAAATAATATCCTGAATTTTCTTGATTTTCACAATCTCCATGCTTTCCGTCTGTTATTAATGAACAAACTTCCCCCAACCTCTTCTCTTCCCAATCCTCCCCTTTATTCTCAAACACTCTCTGCAAATAACTTTCAAAAAGCTCTTTAGCATTTTTGAGATTTTGTTCCGCATTGGCTTTGGCCTTATCTATGGCTGCAAAAGACTCATCTAAAATAGCAACGATTCGTTTTTGTTCAGAGAGGGGGGGAAGGGGGATTTCATAATTGCCTAAATCAGTAAATTTTAAGTTGTTTATATTTGCACCATCTGAGAGTTCATTAATAAAGTTTTTATAATTATCAGAAGTCATCAAATAAAAAATAAACTTTGATTCTAACGTTTGTTTGGGAATTACAAGTCCCATAAACCCACCAAATGCATAATTGTAATCCCTATCAATAAGAGCAACTTTACCAAGATGACTTTTACTTCCATTTGCGGTACAAATTATCAACGCCCCTTTTTTAACTTTTTTATTCTCCGGAACTAATAATGAAGAATTAATATATTTTAGTTCCGTTAAATCAAGTTCATTTTTATATAAGTCAATATTGTTTGAGCGTAAAACAATATTATCAGAAAAGTCAACTTCATCATTTTTAGAATAAGTTAAACCTCTGTAAAACTCACAAACCTCTCCCAATTTCTTTATTTCCCAACCTTGCTTCATTCGTCTGAACTGTGATTAAATTGATTTATACTTTTTGTCTGAATCAGGATTTAATTGATTCTTGGATTTACAGGATTTGAACCCGTAGGCTTTGTAGGCTTTGGAAGCACTTCATTAGGCGTTGAGAATTTGGAATTATAGACTTTTTTAAATTGTAGACTGGTAGATCCAAAATTGATAAGCAAACCAACCGGTAGATTATATGCTACCACATAATTTTTTGCTTGCGCTAAATGCACGTCTTCCAAATGAATCAACGCTTTTAACTCTACCACTACTTGATTTTCTACTACAAAATCTGCTCTCCTAGTTCCAACTTCTATTCCCTCATAGAAAATAGTTTGTTCTATTTCTCTACTAAATTTCAATCCCGCTTTTTCCATTTCTATGGAAAGACATCTTTGATAAATGACTTCCTGGAAACCGTTTCCCAAGAAATTGTGTACTTTCATGGCACAACCATTTATCTTATATGTTATTTCGTCTAGCGACATCTTTTTCATCTTTACATCCTGTTCATCCTGATTCAGACAAGTAAATGAGCAATATTCTTTAAAATCTCTTCGCTCTCTTTATCCAAGGCACGCATTTCTTTCAAAATTTCCTTCGGGCTGCGTAAACTAGATTCTTCTTTTTTATTCGGATTTTTAGCACTTAAGTCAAACGTACCTACATCCATATCTTTTAGATTTAATGTCCACGAGTTTTCACTTTCGGCAAAGGTCTTTTGCAGTTTCACAAAATCTGCCAAATCATTTTCATTTAGTGGATTGGTCTTACCTAAATTTCTATCTAAGTTCAACTGGTAATACCATATCTTCTGAGTCGCTTTTCCTTTTTCAAAAAATAAGACCACTGTTTTTACTCCCGCACCCGTAAAGGTACCTCCCGGCAAATCCAATACCGTATGTAAGTTGCAATCTTCTAATAGTTTCTTGCGAAGGTTAATGGAGGCATTATCCGTATTGCTCAAAAACGTATTTTTAATAACCACTCCAGCACGGCCACCTGCTTTCAAACTTTTAATAAAATGCTGCATGAAGAGTGAGGCCGTTTCACCTGTTCGTATTGGAAAGTTTTGTTGTACTTCTGCCCGTTCTTTTCCTCCAAATGGAGGGTTCGCCAAAATCACATCGTACTGGTCTTTGGCTTGTATGTCGGCAATGTTTTCTGCTAGTGTATTGGTATGAATAATATTGGGCGCTTCCACTCCATGGAAAATCATATTCATAATGCCTATGATGTAGGCAAGTGATTTTTTCTCTTTTCCGTAAAATGTTTTCTTCTGTAATGTCTGAGCATCTTTAGTAGACAACGATTTTCCGGTATTCAAATAATTAAAGGCTTCGCATAGGAACCCGGCAGAACCACAGGCACCATCGTAAATCTTTTCGCCTATTTTAGGATTCACTACTTTAATCACCGTAGTAATTAACGGACGTGGTGTATAGTACTCCCCACCGTTACGCCCAGCATTTCCCATATTTTTGATTTTGTCCTCATACAAGTGACTCATCTCATGTTTCTCTGCATGAGTACGGAAACGTAAGCTATCTATTAGGTTTATAACTTCGCGTAAATTATATCCGCTTTGAATTCTATTTTTTAACTCACTAAAAATTTCACCTATTTTATATTCGATCGTATCCGGAGACTCGGCATTGTTTTTAAATTTCTTTAAATACGGGAATAGTTTATTGTTCACAAAATCGGTCAGGTCATCGCCTGACATGGCGTTGTGATCCAAGTTTCCATTTTTCAATTTAGGCGCCGCCCATTTGGACCAGCGATACTTGGCATCTAAAATGGGTGTATAGGTTTTACCGGTTAACTCCGCAGAAGTAGCACGATCGTTTTCTAAATCATCTAAATATTTTAAGAACAAAATCCAGGAGGTTTGCTCTACATAATCCAACTCACTTCCACAACCTGCATCTTTGTGAAGGATATCATCAATGTTTTTAAATGTTTGTTCGAACATTTTACTTTTGTTAAATGATTTTTACTTGGCTCAAAAGCCCAACTTTCCTATATAAATGTACAAAATGGATGCATTAACACCTATCCTCACGCATCCATTTTTCCCTTACACGAAAACTCGTGCCGGCGCATGATTTGTCTAATGAGAATCAATGTCCAGTAGGAACCTAATTCACCTTATCGCCCCTCAACACTCTGAAGCGTTTGCGGGCAGCGGCGGTGTAGATGCTGCCGGGATAGTCGATTAAAAATTGTTGGTAGCAGGCCATGGCCTTTTCTTTATTCTTCAGATCGTAATCATAAATTTCCGCCAGTAGCATGGCCGCATCATCGCCGTAGATATCTCGGGCGTAGCCCGTTTTTATTTTTTCTAAGTCGCTAATGGCCGCTTCCGTCTTACTCATGCGACGCAGAATGTTAGCGCGCAACCAGTAGATATCATCCGTAAGGGTGTGACGCGGAAATTCTTTCAATAATTGTTCGGTAGCCGTCAGCGCCTGATCCAACTGCTGACGAAACAGCATCAACTCAATGGCCGCGTAGCGTTTCATGGCTTCTTCTGTGCTGTCCATCCCAATGTTCTCCTGAATAAAGATCGACATCTGAATAGCATCGTTCGAAATCTCGCGCGTGGTAGCCAACTTCAATACATCCAACTGCTCTTGCGCCAGTTCAAATTCTCCTTTGTAATAAAACAACTTGGCATTGCGCAACTTCGCCTCGTGACCCATGGGGTCTTCTTTGTAATCCTTTTCCACCTGCGAGTACAATAGTGTGGATTCCCACGGCTCTCCGTCGAGCAGATAAATATCGCCCAAGTCTAGTTTGCATCGATTGACCAGTCGCTTGTCGGCATAGGGCGACGTAGTCGCCGATTTTAAAATTATCTTGGCCGTATCCGTTCTGTTTTCATAAAAAGCATAAAGTAACGCCAAGTTACGCAGCGCCTCTACGGTGATTTGATTCACACCACGCTCACTCAGTAATTTTTTATAATCTACTATCAGCTGTTTCAGTTCTACCTTATCCACCGGGTAGGTGTTGCGCACTTGTTCTTCGCGCACTTGGATACTTTGTTTGCGAGCAGCGTTGTAGTAGTATCCGTCTTTGTAAGTAGTGATGATGTACTGGTAGGCTTCCAGCGCATGTTCGTAATCTTTATTTTCGCGGGCTATGTCGGCCACGTCCATCACCTTGGCGCCGGCACCTTTGGTACGTCTATCAATAGCCTTGGCTTGCGTCAGCGCCTTCGAAAAATTTTTCTGCTGCAGGCTTAACCAAAGTAACAGTTCATTGTACAGCAGTTCGTTGGGTTCTTTGTTGATACGATCATAAAGAACGGATTCCAATTTGTTAAAATCCTCCTCCGTGGCAAGCAGATTTTGTAATTCATTTTGAACGGTTTCAACTAAAGCCGGATTGGCTATAGCATAATTGATCAGTTCGTTAAAACACTTATCGGTGTCGCCCTTCTTTTTGTAAATCGAAGCCAGTTCAAAACTGTACGCGTAGCGGTCGAAATTTTTTCTGGAAGTGAGGTAGATTTGCTCTGCCCAATCGTACTCGTTTTTTTGAAGTAAATAATTGCCTACGCTAATTACTTTCAGTTCATATTTACCTATGTCGGAAGAAAGGTTTTGAATTTCTTTATTGGCTTTATCCGGAAGTTGTAATCGTTTATAATGTAAGGCTAAATCCACACGGTAATATTCATTGTCCGGAGCTTTGAGTTTAATGCACTTTTTAATCGTTTTTTCAGCTTCGTCGTATTTTTTAAGTTCGTATAAAGTCTCCAGGTAATCCGGGTAGATTTTAAACAGGTTTTCCTCTTTTTTTAAAATTGCGGAATAAGTTTCGAAAGCCTTTTCATATTCGTGGTTGTTATAATATTCTTTTGCGAGCTGAAAGTAATCTGTTTGAGCTTTCAAAAATAAAGGAGAAAATAAAAATACAATGCACAGAGTTAAGAGGTTCTGTTTATTATATTTATTAAAAAAGAAATTTAAATTATATATAATATTCATAATAGTACTGTGGATTCGTGAGTAACTTATGGAATTCACAATTGATTATTTGCTGTACACAATTAGGAATTGGATATTCTTAGGTAGTACCATGTTCATCCACATATCTAAATTGTTCATTTTTATTATTTTATTAATTTAATTAACACCATTTTTTATTAATTCTTTTATTTTACACATTGATTTTAACATAGAATAATTGGTTTACAATTCACCACGTCATCCACCTATTTCCACATTACCTGTTTAAGGTGTTCAGATGTGCACTATAAAATTAGTTTACTACTTAGTTTTTAGGCCTAGTTGTGATTAAAAACAGGCTTATTAACAGGATAAATGTTAGTTAATTTTTAGATAAAAGTTTGTTAAGGTACTTATATACAAAATGTTGATATATTATGTTTAAAATATCAATTGTATATCGTTTTGTTCCCAATTGGCTCTAATTACTATTTCCTTTACTAACAGTTTTATCTCTTCTATATTATTAACTTGATCTAATTCCGGAGCATCTAAAACTCCATTACCATTTTTATCAATCAGTACTTCTATTTTATAAGAACCTGGATCTAGTGCTGCTATTTCTAGATTTTGAATATTTCTGAAAGAAGCAATAAGTATGTTTCGATCTGTTTTTAATAATATGGTATAATTCAATTCTTTGGTTTTTACTTGAGCGGATATCGATCCAAATTCTTTATTTGGTTTTACAGCTATACTTTTTGAATTGATATATACCTTTTTATTATCTAACGTAGTAAGTCCGGTTTCTTTATTAAAGTAGATAGTATCTTTTTCTTTTGTATTAAAATAGAGAACACATCCATAATTATGTTTTACTATATTATAAAAAGAGGAATTCAATACTAATTCATTTCCGGTATAAGATGCCGTATCTAAATATCCATTCCAATTAAGTTCTAACGAATCTTTGCCTGGTTTTAAATATCGTTTGTTGATATTTATAGTGGATAAAGTATCTTTAGTAGATTGATTTTTAACTTCTTGATATATTTTTATATAATTTTTTGTGTATAAAATGCCTAATGAATCAGTATAATTCACAGTGATATGCACACTATCTTTATATTGTATAGAAGAAGGATATAAAATGTATTTTTTTTCGGTATTTTTCTGTATATCAACATTTTGATTGTTGATATATGCACTTACATTTTGAATTCCTTTACTAAATTCTACTTCCCATGTGAGTTTATTCTGTTTATAACTCACAATTTTTGTACTATCATATCGAGTCTTTTGTATGAGAGCTGATAAGGATTGAATACTGTCTAAATCAAATTGTTTGATGAAGGATACTTCTTCATTATAATCCCACTGACTATTTTTATTGATATCGTTACAAACGATTCCGGAATATTTGCCCGGACGAATATGCTCTAATTGAATTCCGCTACTATCTGCCATTCCTACATATTGAGGACGTAAATCTTTAAACTGGAGTAAATGATTTAAAGTATCTTGAAATGGATATAATAATAGTTTAGTCTGACTAGGGAATTTGTCTTTTAAACTTTGTACAAAAATTTGAGTGCTATCTATTTTTTCTCCTGTACTAAATACGATTTGATATGCTCCACATGAAACACCTTCATGCATATCTTTCACTCCTTCGTTCAAATTAAAAATATAAGTAGTGTTGGGTAACAAAGTATCCTTCCAACTTATCTTCACTCCTTTGGCTGAAAACTTAGTAGCTACCGGATTTTTTAAAGAAGGACTTACTAGAATTTTACTGCTAAGTTGATTGTCGGCTATGTATTCATCAAACTCTAACCAGATACTATTTCCACTATATTGTAATGTTCCGTTAAACGGACTTGATCTTAAAACTTTAGGACCTTCTGTATCTTTAGGTCCGCCTGTTGGTGGAACTATATTAGCACAGGAGTAAACAAAGAATAAAAATAGGAACCCTAAATATTTAGTCATTTTTCTTTTTCAATATATACAACATACTTGAAGTATTCTGATTATTGCCTTTGATGTTGGATACAAATCCATTCCAAAAAGCGGAGATCATATTTCCTTTTTTGTACTTCTCACTTAACAAACTAATATAGTAACTATCCATGGGTTGGTTGATACTATGTACTAGTTCAAATCCATTTCTGCGAGCAATATAACTTAACACTTTTGGTGTCATGTGATATAAGTGACGTGGAACATCATAAGCTGCCCAATACGCTTTATACTTTTGTGCATCGTAAGAAGCAGGATTAGGAATCGCAATAAACAATCTACCTTCCTTATCTAACAATGTATTCAATTGCTGAAAGGTTGCATTCAAATCAGGTACATGTTCTAACACATGCCACATGGTGATATGTGAAAACTTTCCTTGCACTTCTTCTAACGAAGCATATACTTTTTGATTCAATTGTTTTTCAGCTAAAGTTCTAGCACCGGAATCCGGTTCCATAGCTTCTACTTTGAATCCTGTCTTTTGCATATATGCCGGGAAGTATCCGGTACCACATCCTACATCTAATAGATTTTTACCTCTACCATATTTGATCATCCAGTTATACTTCTTTGTTAAAGTATATGCTCTTGCCCAATGGTAAAGTGTAGAGATAAAACCTTTCTTTGTATCACTATGGGAAATATAATCTTCCGATTGATAATACTTACCTAACTCTTCACCTTCCGGCATTGGGTTGGTATGAATCAAACCACAGCAACCACATTCCACTAAACTAAAATCTTCTTTAGTGATGCTATGATCTTTTAGTTTGATTACTTCCTTAATATCATCACAACCGCATACACGGCATACTGTCACTGCATTCATTTATTATCTTCCCAGGTAAATCATTAAAATAGAAATATCAGATGGATTCACTCCACTGATGCGAGAGGCTTGACCTAATGTTTGAGGTTTGATGCGTTTTAATTTCTCTCGAGCTTCAATGGATAAAGTTGGAATCGAATCGTAATTGAAGTTCGGATTCAAGTTTAGATTCTCTAAGGCTAACATCTTTTTAGCCATCTGTTCTTCCTTATCAATATAGTCTCTATACTTTACTTCGATCAAAGCTTGCTCTATCATTTCCGGTTCAAAGGCATCTACCGTTTGTTTGATTTCAGGAATTGCTTCCATGAAATGATGTAGAGTTACAGTAGGTCTTTTTAGTAAATTATATAAACCATTTCTTTCACGAATAGGTGCTGAGTCGTTTGCTTCTAATACCGGATTAACTACATCCGGATTGATTCGAATCTCTTTTATTTTCTCTAGTAACTCTTGTGCACCTTTTACCTTCTTCTGCATAGCATCTAATCTATCTTGAGATGCTAATCCTATTTTGTGTCCTAAACCGGTTAAGCGTATATCAGCATTATCTTGTCGTAATAAGATGCGATACTCCGCTCTGGAGGTAAACATACGATAAGGTTCTTCGGTACCTTTATTAACTAAATCATCTATCAATACTCCGATATAAGCTTCGGATCTTTTCAGAACTACCGGTTCTAGTTCATGGGCATTTCTATGGGCATTGATACCTGCCATTAGACCTTGGCAAGCGGCCTCTTCATACCCTGTAGTACCGTTAATCTGTCCGGCAAAGAATAGATTCTTTACCAACTTCGTTTCTAGAGTTAAATCTAACTGTGTAGGTGGGAAGAAATCGTATTCAATGGCATAACCCGGACGGTACATGCGTACGTTTTCAAACCCTGGTATTTTACTGATAGCTTTATATTGAATATCCTCCGGTAAGGAAGTACTGAATCCGTTGACATAAATTTCTACTGTATCCCATCCTTCCGGTTCTACGAATATCTGGTGACGTTCCTTATCGGCAAATCGATTGATCTTATCTTCAACTGAAGGGCAATATCTAGGTCCAAGACCTTTGATTCTACCCGTAAACATAGGTGAACGGTCAAACCCTTCTTTCAGGGTTTCATGTACTGCCTGGTTGGTATAAGTAATGAAACAAGAACGTTGTTTAGTCAGCGGTTTAGTTTCGGAGGAATATGAGAACTTCTCCGGGTTTTCATCCCCTGATTGTTCTTCCATTTTGGAGTAATCTAAAGAACGGCCATCCACTCTAGGAGGAGTACCTGTTTTCATTCTACCTGCTTCAAAACCTAATTCGATGAGCTGTTCGGTTATCCCTGTAGCTGCTTTCTCCCCTGTTCTACCTCCACCGAATTGCTTTTGACCTATATGAATGATACCATTTAGGAAAGTACCATTAGTAAGTACTACTGCCTTAGCTTTAATCTCTAATCCTAATCCGGTACGAACGCCGGCTATTCTACCATCTTTAACTAGTAGTCCGCTGACCATTTCCTGCCACATATCCAGATTAGGGATACGTTCTAGGGATAAGCGCCATTCCCAAGCGAATAACATACGGTCAGACTGCGCACGAGGGCTCCACATAGCAGGACCTTTAGAACGGTTAAGCATTCTAAACTGAACCATACTTTTATCGGTAATAATACCTGACATACCCCCTAGGGCATCTACTTCACGTACTATTTGTCCTTTAGCTACACCCCCCATAGCAGGGTTACAGCTCATTTGAGCTATGGTTTGCATGTTCATAGTACAAAGCAGTACACGCGAGCCCATATTGGCTGCTGCAGCGGCTGCTTCACATCCGGCATGACCGGCACCTACTACGATAACATCATATTCTGGAAACATAGGTTGATTGTTCCACGTGGAACGTCTTAATAATATATCGAAACAAAGATAGGAACTTAATGGGGAATTATGAGTTATGAGTTATGAATTATGAAGGCGGAATAGCGTTAGGCTTTGGGTTAAATGGGAGAAAAGGACGTTCCACGTGGAACATGGAAGGAAAGGCAAACTGGGAAGGGGTGAAATTGGAGTGTTTAAATGAAAGGGCTTTAGTATGGGTAGGAGTTTCACGTGGAACAAGTATTTGAATGGAGAATGGGTGGAATGGTCTGCTAGAAGGTTTTGATTTGGTCAGATGTTTCACGTGGAACCTAAAGGTTTAATCTTTTAGTTAGGTTAGAAGGGAATAAAGCCTTCCGTAAAGGGTTTTCCCTTTCAAGCTATTTTGAATAGACCATAATCCAGTCTTTGGGGTGAATTCACCATTTACCATTCACCATTCTATTACGATGTTTCACGTGGAACGTAGAGGATTAGTCTAATAGATAAGATCAGGATAGAAGGGATTAAACTCTTTACGGAGGGTTTAATCTTTTAAGCCTTTCGGAATTAACCATAGTCTTTCCATTGGGGTAATTCACCATTCTTCAACGGGGGAACCCTTATGCCCCAAATTTTGTTATATAGATAGGGGGAGATATTCATCTCAGGAGGGAAATCGTTCAACCAGCACCTCCCTTTACTCCAAGGGAACTCTATTCGGGTTCTTTTTCTAACCAATCAATTGTTTTAATAATTTACCCCTTCGGGGTGTATTAGCTATTTGCCCAGGGCTCAAAGCAGGGTATTCCTATTAAAAGATCTTTAAGGGAAAAAGGGAAGATTGATCTTTGGTGCTATATATTAACTTCCAACTATAAAGAAAATGTGTCGCCCCCTACGGGGCTGAACGCTTACCAGAATATATCATTGGGTAAACCCTACCCTCCAATATTGAACCCCTTCAGGGTTCCTTTTGACCCTACCCTTTTCACTATTCATATTCTACCCCTTCGGGGTATTATTTAAGGGGGTAGTTTGCGGTCATCATTAACCCGCAAGGTTTTAAAACACCTTGTGGGTTTAATTAGAGATTTAAGATGAATTAGAGGAATATGAAAGCGAATGGAAAATGTATCGCCCCTACGGGGCTGAATACTTACCATAATAATATCATTGGGAAACCTTACACTCCAATATTGAACCCCTTCAGGGTTCCTTTTGACCCTACTCTTTTCTCTATTCCCTTCAGGGTATTATTTAAGAAGATAGTTTGCGGTCATCATTAACCCGCAAGGTTTTAAAACACCTTGTGGGTTTAATTAGAGATTTAAGATGAATTAGAGGAATATGAAAGCGATTGGAAAATGTATCGCCCCTACGGGGCTGAATACTTACCATAATAATATCATTGGGAAACCTTACACTCCAATATTGAACCCCTTCAGGGTTCCTTTTGACCCTACTCTTTTCTCTATTCCCTTCAGGGTATTATTTAAGGGGATAGTTTGCGGTCATCATTAACCCGCAAGGTTTTAAAATACCTTGTGGGTTTAATTAGAGATTTAAGATGAATTGGGGGAATATGAACGCGATTGGAAAATGCAACACCTTTATGGGACTAAATGAATGGTGAATGGCAATGAGCTCAATTGTATCCCCTGGCTCCCCCCTGCTTTCAGCCTTCGGTATTAAGCTAGGGTATAAAACAACAAAAGGAACACACCTGCTCCCCTCTTTAAACTAACTATAAACTAAAAAAGCCCCGAATCATCTCCGAGGCCTTTTATTTATCTCTGCCCAGCTTTGAGCCCTAAGCCTTCGGCTTCAACAGCTTCAACGCTTCCTCTTCCTTCACACGCATCTTCTTAGCGTCTTTAGGAGTCTTGTCTTTGTAACCAGTCAGGTGTAGGACGCCATGGGCTAATACGCGGTGTAGTTCCTGCTTAAACGTGGAACCTTCCGTTTTGGCATTATCCTTTACGCGGTCTATGCTGATAAAAATATCACCTTCTATCTTTCCTTTCACCTCGCTTTGGTCAAACGTGATGATGTCGGTATAATAGTCGTGATCTAAGAAGTCTTTATTGATTTGAAGTAAATACTCATCGGAGCAAAAAATGTAATTCAATCCTACGATAGAGAAGCCTTCCTTTTTAGCTACCTTCTTTAACCAAGTACGAACAATCGTTCTATCTTTTAATTGAAAGGTAGTATCCTCGTGAAAGAATAATATGGAGCTATCCTTGGCCAAGGATTATTGGAAGTAGAAGGTTAATTCTACAATGCGGCCGTTGTCTGAAAACTTCACCTCATCACAAAGATGTTTCATTAAGAAGATTCCTCTTCCGCCTACTTTATCAATGTTTTCAGGGGCTGTAGGATCAGGCAAAGAATTAGGATCAAATCCAGGACCTTCATCCTGTACCGTAAAGATTAATGCGTTGTCATTGCTAACAGCAGTTAACGTTACGTTCTTACTTTTGTCTTCTTTGTTGCCATGACGGATAGCGTTGTTTACCGATTCGGTAATCGCCACCATGATGTTTCCATAAATATCATCGTCGATGTTAAACTTATCTTTAACATTGTCTATAAAACTTTCCACGATGCGGATGTTCTCCGTCATTGACGGGATTTGTATGCGTAACGATTCCATATGAAGCAAAACTTCTGCAAGTTATGGTAATGTGGTATAAATACAAAATAAGTTCAACTAAGTATCTAAAAAGTACTACGTGAAACCTACTCTAATGTCTTAAAGTATTCCTCTACCTCCTGTTTGTAATAAGGAGTATAGGAAGGGGGTACTGTTTTAAGTAATTCTAATTGTCTTTCTTTCGCCTTTAGATATTTCTCTAGCGACGGCGGATACACTACATTCTGCGGTTTGGCGTGCTGTGCTTCTCGACTATCATCCCAATCACGTTCTCGCACTGATTTTTCCGCTTCTAAAAGTCGCGTTAAAATTTCGCGTTGTCTGTTTATGGTTTCGTTACTTATATTTTTATTAACGAGATCGCGCTCGGTTTGTTCCATTAAATCTTTTAATTTCTTCAATTGCTCACTATTCCCCTGCCCTTGATCCTGCATCATCTTCTCTAATTCCTGTACCGCTTTGCGTAAGGCTTCTTGCTGTGCGGCAAGCTTGGCAAGCTCTTCAGAGAGTTGTTGTCCGCTGGCACCACTGTTTTTTAATTGCTCGATCTTCTGATTTAACTGCTGCTGCATCTTGCCCATATCCCCCGGCTTAGGTTTCGGTTGACCTTGTCCGCCCGGTTTAGGTTTGTTGCACTGCTTACCGCTGCTCATCATCATCTGCATGTTTTGCATGTCTTGCTGCATTTGCTTCAATACCTCACTTAACATCAAGGCTAAGTTGTTCATGGAAGTCATCGCATATTGCATATCGGAAACGGCCAACTCCGGACGTCTTACCTTCAGTTTCACCATTGACTCTTCCATGTAATTGTTCATGGCAAACAGTTCTTTGGTCACATAACTTTCAATCTGTGGAACACGTGCCGCCAAAGCCATCAAGGAATCTTTGATGATTTTGCTGTCTTCCTGTAGTTTTAACTGCTGCTGAGATAAGGCTACATAACGAGGATCCGACTGGCTCATAGTCTTGAATTGACGCATTAATTCTTCTTCGGCGAAAGATAGATGTAACAGGTTATCAAGAATTTGACGTAAATCATCGTAATTTTCTTCTGCCTGTGCCATCATGGATTGCTGTTGCATTTGCTGCATCTGCTCCTTCATTTCTTGCATTTTCTTGGCAGCATTTTTCTGAGCATCAGAGGCTTTCTTCTTTTGTTGTTCTTGTAATTGTTGAGACCCCTGCTTCATATCTTGTTGGATACTCTGCTGTTGGTCCTTCAAGCCATCCATATCTTGAGGATCTTGCATGTCTTGATTCAGGTCTTCCAACTGTTTCATTTGGTCACCAAACTCTTCAAACTCCTTATTTAATTGGTCCTGTTCTTTTTGTAATTGACTAGGATCCTGTTTGTTGTCTAATGACTTTTGGGATAATTCTTCCTGTTTCTTCTGTAGTTCTTCCAGCTGTTTGGTGGCCTGCTCCAACTCTTTGTTGAACTCCATTTGCTTGTACATTTCCAATGTACGGTCTAGTTCCTGCTTTAGATATTGATCGTCTTTGTTGATTTTCTTTAATAATTCTTCCAGCTGATCTTTGTTAACATTCTGTTGAAGAAGCTTTTCTAATTCTTCCAGCTTCTTTTTCATGTCTTCATCCATCATTTTATCCAGCATCTTTTGGATTTGCTCCATCTGCTTAGCCAACTCCTCACTCACCGGATCAAACTTCTGTTGCTGCTTATTCAGCTGTTCCATCTCCTTGTTCAACTGCTCCATGTTTTGTTGCAGCTGTTGGTGCTTCTGCACCATATCTTCTAAAGCCTTTTTATCTTGCCAGTTCAGGGTCTTTTTGGTGCGGATTTTCTCCTCTAGTTGATTCATTTCCTTCTGAACCTGAGCCGCTTGCTTAGCTAATTGTTGGTAGGATTCCATAGCCGCCATACTCTGAGCTTGCAGCGCATCTTGTTGGTTGGCTTTGGTTGGAAGGTTCCACGTGAAGACTTCGGAAGTAGATTTCTTTGGTCCATTAACACCGTCGTTATCAAATACTTCAAAGAAATAACGGAGGCTGTAGCCTTCTTTTAATTCAATACTATCCAGGTTCCATTTGTAGTAGAACGACTGCGATTTAGAGTTGATTTGAACCGGCACACGACGTACTTGTTTGGTGACGGTTTGGCGGTTGGTGTTTTGAATTTCGTAGACAAATTGGAGTTTGGTTAATCCATAATCATCTGAAATAGAGCCTCCAAACTGAATATTTTGTTGTAAAACGGTGTCGCGAACCTCTTCCACTCCTATGCCCGGGAATTGGTCTTTTTGGATGGTGATGTTGTACCGAATCGGGTCGGATTGACCTTTATCGGCGCTAATCATTTGAATGTGATAGGGTTCATTTTGCTTAAGTGTTCGTTTGAATTCGAAATCAGAGCCTGATTTTTTGGCTTCGAAGAAGGATTTATCGGTATCAGAAAAGCGAAGACTTAGCTGTTCGGCTTCTACGGCCTGGAAGTTCCACGTGGCTACGGTTCCTTCCGGCACGGTTAGATTTCCGATATTTCTAAGGACTTCTGTTGAACGGTTAAGATAAGCTGGGAATTGAAGTGTGATGTCAAAACTGCGAATATCAGGTTTGCTTCTTAAGGCAATGTGCTGATCTCCGGAGCGGAAGCCGGCGGCCTCGAATTCGAAAGTTAAATCTCGCTGGATATTGTGAAACGTGAAACTATACGTTCCGTTAGTTTCGGTGCGAAGTTTATGACGTTGGCCGTTGTACCAGATATATGCTTCCTGCGGGAGTTCGTCGCCCACCAATTCGAGGTGGATATCCAGGTTTTGATTTCGGTAAGCAATTTCATTTTCGGCGCTCCATTTGAATAAAAACGGCGCCGGTGTGGAAAACTGCGTATTAAATCTAATTATACGGTCTGTGGACTCAGAAAATAAGCTTGGGAAGAAGAGTAATCCACTTATTATCAACAATAATGGTGGAAGAACGAATCTAAAATATTTACGATTTTCTGATAGTTGTATCGCTGATGGAAAATCATACTTATTCAGCTCTTGTGCACGTTGCTGAATGGAGGCAATGACTAAGGCATTGGTACTTTTACTTTGCTCAGAAAGTTGAAGTGTATTTAGGAGCTTGTCTTTGATCTCCGGGAAGAACTTCCCGATTTGAAGCGAAGCTTCTTCGTCGCTCAGTTGTTTGTGATTGTTCTTTAAATGAAATAAAGGAACAGCTACCCAGCTGATAAGAGTATAGAGTAGAGTGCCGCTTAATGCGATAAAGAAGAATAATCGGATACCGCTGTTAAAGCGTCCATAGTATTCCAGTAAAGTAAGGCTTAGATAAACGGAAGATACGAGACCTGCAGTAATGAGCAATCCTTTTAATAGGCGATTCAAGTAGTACTTTCGTTTGTACTGCTTAAGATTGCTTAGCAATGAATCATATAAATTATCTTCCTTCATAGGGTTAGTAAGCTATGAATACAAAAACGCTAAATGGAGAAAAACCCGTATATGTTTTATTAAGAACACATACGGGTTTTAGAACGTTCGTTAACTTAAATGCTGCAAGGGCAACATTAAGTAACTATAATTATTTCTGTGCCGGAGCTGCTGCTGCAGGTTTAGTTAAATAAACCTTAGTGAAGTCACGGTACTGCATTGGGTTATTAGGGAAGTTCTTTACAGTAGGTTGGATTAAGCGGTAAGCTTCATCATACCAAAGAACAATGATAGGTGCATCAGCCATCGCTACTTTCTCAGCTTGTAAGAAGTAATCGTATGCTTCAGCAGTAGTTTTTGCTTTCAAACCTTTCTCGTATAAATCATCAAATTTTGTATTTAAGTAACGAGAGAAGTTAGGATAAGATGGAGAAGCTTCATCCGTAGGAATGTTCTTACCATATAAGTACCATAAGAAGTTTTCAGGAGAAGGATAATCAGCAATCCATCCTACACGGAAGAATTGTGCTTTACCGCTCATCATGTTTTCAATTAATTGAGTAGTGGATACAATGTTTAATTCAACTTTGATACCTAAGTTATCATATAATTGTTTTACTACTTCTTGAGCTACGTTCACGTTACGCTCTCCATCAGAGTTCAAATCAAGAACGATTTTCGGAACATCTTTAGCAGAAGCATAGCCGGCTTTCTTCAAGTAATATTTAGCAGAATCTAAGTTAAGGTCATAACCCTTGATATCTTTTCCTTTGTACTCAGGGAAAACGTTCACCGGTGTGATACCCCAGAAACCAGGAGCGTCGCCTTCACCATCTAATACAAATTCTAATACTTTTTTACGATCAACGGCAAATGAAATAGCTTTACGAAGATTTACGTTTTGGAATACTTCATTTTTGTTGTTGAAAGAAAGGAAGTGTACAGCCATCTCAGGATTTTTCTGTAACACATACATTCCGTATTCACCCGTTTGTTTTACTGATTCTTCTTCAATTTGAATGATGTAATCTGTAGGAAGACGGTACATCATGTGGAACTCACCACGTTTGAACTCTAACAATTCAGTTTTACGATCAGATAAGAAACGAACTTTGATACCGCTTAGGTAAGGAAGTTTGTTGCCATCTTCGTCTACTAAATAATAGTTCGGGTTTTTCTTTAAGATAACAGATGAACCTTCGTCAACAGAAGCCTTCATGAAAGGACCTGTACCAACCGGTTCGATACGCATATCTACACCATACTTATCGTAAGCTTCTTTAGGGAAGATAAAAGTAAACGGACGAGCTAAGTTGTATAAGAAAATAGAATTTGGTTCTGTTAATGTGAAGGAGATAGTATAATCATCTACTACTTTGATACCTTCTACTGTTCCGGAAACTTTACCTGATTTACTAGCTTCGTAATATTCGTTGGCACCTTTTAAGATGTCTTGGAACATACTGAAACCTTGGTTTTGCTGTGGATTGTGTGTACACAACAAAGTGAAAGCAAAGTTCACGTCAGAAGCTTTGAACTCACGACCTTTTCCGTCAGGGAAACAAGCGTTATCGTGGAACATTACTCCCTTGCGAAGTTTGAATGTATATACAGTTCCTGATTCGTCTACTGAATAGGATTCAGCTAAACCTGGAGTTAAGTGTAATGAATCTTGAGTAAATTTCATTAAACCTTCATACACCTGACATGCGATGCGGTAAGATGTAGCATCCGTAATGTTATGAGGGAATAAGTTTTTAAGAAACTCCGCTTCATTGTATTTGAAAATACCTCCGGAGAATTTACCACCATTAATTTCAACAATCTCTTCCGGGTTTTGGGAGTCTTCAGAACCTTTCTTACAGGACCCCAATAATACGCCTGCCAGCAAAAGTGGTAATATACTTTTCTTCATTTTGTATGAAAAAGTTTAAGTTTAATAAAGTTCAAATAGTTCGTCGTTCCCTTGTGTACGAAATTTCGATATAAAAGGTTATACACAATAGGACTCTAATATACCAAATTTTGTACAAATACAAGGTTATCTTCTATTAATTTCCAATAACACGGGACAATGATCCGAATGTTTAGCATCGGGTAATATCACGGCACGAGTTAAATCGGGAACTAATTCAGGAGTAACAGCATGGTAATCAATACGCCAACCCAAATTTTTACCCCTTGCCCCGGCTCTATAACTCCACCAGGTATAATGATGAGGTTCTTTGTTAAAATGCCTAAAGGCATCCACAAATCCACTCTCAAAAAAGGTACTCATCCAAGCTCTTTCTTCCGGCAAAAATCCGGAGGTATTGGCATTTGATTTTGGATTATGGATGTCAATCGCTTGGTGACATATATTATAGTCTCCGCATATAACTAAGTTCGGAACGGATTTACGCAACTCGTTAATGTAAATCTGAAAGTCGTCCAGCCATTGATATTTAAAGGCTTGTCGTTCTTCCCCACTCGATCCGGATGGCATGTAAACATTTAAAACAGAGAAAGTTTCAAAGTCAACTCGGATCACACGACCTTCCCGATCGTATGCTTCTATGCCACAACCATATTCAATATGTTTGGGCTTAATTCGACTGAAAACGGCTACTCCGCTGTATCCTTTTTTCTCTGCAGGTTGCCACCAAGATTCATAACCTAAATCGGTAAATAAAGATAAATCCACCTGTTCAGGTGTGGATTTCACTTCTTGAAAACAATACACATCAGCATTGCAGGCTTTCATCCAATCCAATAATCCTTTGGTGATACCGGCGCGAATACCGTTGATGTTATAGGTAATGATTTTCATTTATAATTTTTTTAAGTGAGACGGCGGACTATTTTTCTTTAATCCTTCTTCCCTTTTGATTTCATCATCAATGATGTCTTGAAAATATTCCAACATGTGATATTGCAATAAATCTTCTTGCTCTTCTAAACTCAACTTAGGCACTTCGCGAATCAGCGTGTAATGCGGCCATCCATCAGCATCCTGGCCATCCAGTTGGTAATGGCCGGACATAGCAAGAAGTGTACATGTAGCAACATGCATCAAATCTTGTTTCTCTTCTTTGGAATAATGTTGTTTACCTTTTCCTACTTCATTCACGCCGATTAAAAACAACAGCGTATTCATATTCGGTTTTTTACCGGTGGTCCGAATAAAATAATACATCAATCTGTCCCAGCGATTTTTATATGTAGGCTCTTCTAAGAACATCCGTGGTGTTATGGAAATTATATGCTAATTTAACAAACTCAATCAGCCTATGTACTTTTTATGTCAGCTATTTTATCTACGCTCCGTCAGGGATGGGAGCTTTGTGCGGATTTATTCTTTCCTCCGCACTGTTTGTTATGCGGTACGCCGTTGGTCCGAAAAGAAGAAGCCTGTTGTACTTATTGCTTAAATCAGCTCCCCTTATTTGATGTAGATTTGGCCCAAGAAATTATGGGTCAACGAGTTTCAGCTACTTTACCCATTCATCAGGGTTTTGCATTTTATCAGTTTGATAAGTTTAATTCTACTAGAAAAGTAGTACATGCTATTAAGTATGATGATTTTCCATCACTTGGATTTCGTTTGGGATTGTGGATGGGACATCGATTATTAAAAACTCAGTTGTCTGAAAAACCGGATGTGTTGGTGTATGTACCTATGTCGTATTGGAAATATAAACGCAGGGGATATAATCAAGCGGCAGTGATGGCGGAAGGAATTAGTAAAGCGTTACAAATTCCCATTCTACAACCATGTTTGAAAAAGGGTTGGGCAAACTTTGTTCAGGCAAAAAGTGATAAACATACCCGTAGAAAAAATGTATTGGAAGTGTTTTCAATTACGAAGGAAGGAATAGAAAATTGTAAGGGGAAACATGTGTTGTTAGTAGATGATATTTTTACTACAGGTGCCACCATGGAACGCTGTGGAGCCTTGTTACTAGAGGCCGGGGCGAAGAAGGTAAGTTTGGCGGTGCTGGCAATGACACGATGAATTATGAGTTATGAATTATGAAGGAGGGGGCAGATGTTGTTTTCTCAAAGGTTTAAGAATTCTCTCTCGCCCGTGTTGAGTGTTTAGCCGCTCACATGAGTATAATAAAAGTGACGGTAATAATTGCGGCGTCACCAACATGTACGTACCATTATTCCTCGGCTATTTTTATTTGTTGAATATAGATAAGTTTGGTATTTTAACACATTGTTATCAATAGGAGCAGTGGGCTGTTGGTCGATGACCGAACAGCGGAAGCTGCGGTGTGTCTCGTCCTGAAATAGGTTTACACTAAAAGTAAACAAAATGGGACAAAGAGAAAAGAAAGACAAGCAAGTAGTAGTCGTACAAAAGTACAATTACAGCACTGAGTTCAAGCATCATGTATGTAGGGAATTTATGGCCGGTAAAGGAGGGATGAAAGAATTATGTATAAAATACGGTATTCCTAGTCATTCAAGTCTATTTCATTGGCTAGAGAGGTATGGATATAGGGAAAATAAAAGCGATATTAGAGTTCAATACGATACCATCGAAATTGGATTAGAAAATTTTGGGATCGCTAAAAGTCCACCCTTACCAATGAATCAACTAGCGGATAATATCGAAGATAACTCATCTGAAGAAGTAAAGCGACTTAAAAAAGAACTTGAAGAAGCTAAGCTTAAAGCAGAAGCCTATTTAAGAGTAATAGAAATAGCCGAACAAGAGTTAAAACTTCCTATCCGAAAAAAGTCCAATACCAAATAATAGAAGAACTACGAAGCAAGTACCCTGAGAAAAGTCTGTCGAGTATTTGCAGATTATTTGGTATCAGTAGACAGGCATATTATCAATATTGCAAGTTATATGAAGAACACCAATTACAGTCTAAACTGATAGTTGATGCTGTGAAAGAAGTTCGTCTGGCTCATAAAAGAATAGGCACTAGAAAGCTGTACCATATGCTACAACCGTTCTTTGTAAATAATCATCTAAAAATAGGTAGAGATTCTTTCTTTGATTTATTAAGAAGAGAGGATTTACTTATCAAGAGAAGACGCAGAGGAATACAAACCACCATGAGTTACCATAAGTTTTATAAATGGTCAAACTTGGTTAAGGATATCATACCAGAGAAACCTCAACATATCGTAGTGAGTGATATAACATACTGGAAAGTACAATCTAAACATTTATACATTAGTCTTATAACGGATGCCTATTCGCATAAAATTGTCGGATACAATGTATCAGACACCCTAGAAACGTCTGAAAGTATTAAAGCCCTTGAGCTAGCTTTGCCTGACCTTTTGAGAGGTCAGGCAAGCCAGCTCATTCATCACTCAGACAGAGGAATACAGTATTGTTCTAGTCAATATGTAAAGCTATTACAGGATAATAATATTTTAATTAGTATGACTGAAGATAGTGATCCTAGAGACAATGCGATTGCAGAAAGAGTAAATGGAATACTAAAAAATGAATACCTAGCAGACTATAAGGTAAATACTTTAGAAGAAGCCAAAGATGCTTTGGAGCAATCTGTAAATAAATATAATAACGAAAGACCACATTTGAGTATAGAATACTTAACACCCTCCATTGTTCATTCAACTAGTATTAAGGCTAAAAGAAAGTGGAAAAGTTATTATAAGAAAAATACAAATGACAAGCTATTTCAGGATAATTGATAACACTGTAAAGCTATTCTAGTATATTTGATAAATATGTAAACTTTTTTCAGGACGTGACAGTGCCGTGGAAACAGAAGATAAATACCAACATGGGAGAAATAATTGAGACATCTGTTAATGGCAGAGAGGATGTAGATAGACTTTTTAATTTGTATGATTTATGATCAAAGAGTTTAATTATCCTGATAGAGAATGGTCGTTATTTATTTCAAATGTTGATTTAAATTACTACTTGAAATTTATTAAAATATTCGAAAAACAAACTCTTCCAATAGAAAAAGTAGTAAGATTTTGGCATGATACTAATTCAGAATTTATTCTTGCACAAATCCCTAATAATAAAATAATAATTGAATTCTCTGAAGAAATATTAACAATAAAGTTTGCTGAAATATCAGATGAAATATCAAATGAAATATCAAAAAAGGAATTGAAGCTTATTGTAGAAATGGTTGAAATACTAATGACAGGTTGATTTTTCAACGTCGTTGGTGCATATCTACTTTTTATTATGCCCGTGATTTCTATCAGTTAAGCAAGTGAATTTATATAAGAATTTTCATATTTTCTATTATCACGTACACAGGCAAATACTCGGTGAATTAATTTATTTCTAATCATATTAAGAACGCTCATTTTAGATTTTCCTTCAGCCACTCTTCGTTCATAGAAATTTCGTAATTCTTCGTTGTATTGCATGGATACCAATGCAGCCATGTGTAGTAATGCTTTCATGCTCATATTGGCTTTTCCCCGCCGGTCGGTGTTCCCAAGGCGCAGAGGAGTAAAAGAATAGAGTGAAAGATAATTCCCTGGGTCACCGACCAATGTTTGATAATGACAAATTGTTTGTGACGCGGTAATGTTCAAATAAGATAATCGAGAGAGTGGTGCACCGCTAAACACAAACAATGGCAGGGGATATGAAACACTCCTGAGAAAAATGGAGAGTGTTTCATATCGATGTAGAGCAATTTTAAATTTTCAGAATTTTAATTTCAACACGTCTGTTTTTTTGGCGTGATTCCATGGTTTCATTGGAGTCAATCGGTAAAGAGGAGCCTTGTCCTATAGCAATTACATTATTGACGTTGACTCCACCATGGATTAAATAATTACGAATCATATCCGCCCTATCTTGAGATAGTTTTTTACTTGCATTCGACTCAATGGTATTGTCTAAATGTACAGACAGTTCAATTTGTACATTTGGGTATTTCATTAAATAAGAAGTAAGTTCTTTTAATGTTTTTTCAGACGATGGTAAAAGACTTGTTGTCCCAGGTTCAAATTGAATATCTTGTAGGGTAAACACATCATTAATATTAATGTGTGGTTTGGTCGTATCACTCAATGTGTTAATAGGTGGATTTAGTAATTTACTCCAATCCACTTTTTCGCAAGTGTAAAATTTGATTCGATCAAGGCCAAAATCATTGCCATCCCAATCCGGGTTTTGACTAACGATAGTGATAATGGCTTTTGTGTTATTACCGGAATTCCAATTCACAAAAAACTGTTGCCAAGAATTTAAACTACTCGGGCAGTGAAATGGCTTTTCTAATAAAATATTATTGATTGAAAATTGTAAAACAGCAGGAGGACCTGTTTTTATATTTAATGTATTAGTCCAGCAAGAAAAGAAATAAGTCGTATTAGGTTGTACAGTGACTTCTTGTTTCCAGACTACAATATTACTCCCATTAGCACCGTCAACAGCCATAAAGTTTCCCTGACCTTTTCCTTTAAAGTATTTTGGAGAAAACTTATAAGCATCGTTCGTTATTCTATAATGACGGGCGCCGGCTAATTTATCCTCGTAGTATTCAGATTGAAAACCTTTGTTGCCATCTTCAAAATCACCGTTCTTAACAAGGTTTTGATTGGATGTGATCATTCCTTCTGGACATTGTGCAATAGAAAAGGGAATTGAAATAATAGAAAGAATTAGAAATAGAAAAGTTGATTTCATAAAATATATAAATTGAAAATGTAAGACATAAAAAAACCCCGATTCATCATCGGGGTTTTCTTTTTGGAATAATATCTATTAATAGTTGGTACCAGCTTGAATCATTGCGCAACGGAAACCGATAGTTGCTGTACAAGAATCTTCAGCTAAGTAACGACGAGTACCTGGAGACATCCAGTAAGCTACGTCTTTCCAGCTACCACCTTTGTAAACGCGAACGTGGTCATCAATTAAAGACTGGAAGCCGGCTTTATCATAACCTTTTTCTTCATCTAAATAACCGTTACGACGTAATGGGTTTAAATCATCAAATGTTTGGAAAGATAACGGACGGTAAACATCATATACCCACTCGTTCACGTTACCAGCCATACAATATAGACCGAAATCGTTAGGAGGGAATTCATAGATGTATGTAGTAATCATCGCACCGTCGTTCAATTTACCTGCGATACCGGCATAGTCACCACGACCTCTTTTGAAGTTCGCTAAGAACATACCCATTTGTTTACCATAAGGGTTACGTAATGCGTGACCATCCCAAGGATATAATCTTTTGTGTGTTTGGTTTTCATCTAACCATTGGTTACCGATAAGAGCTTGTGCAGCATATTCCCACTCAGCTTCAGATGGTAAACGGTAGTTTGGAAGTACAACCCCTGTTTCCAAAGGAATACGTCCGCCACCTTCCGGTACATCGATACCTGCATTTTGAGCTAATTGGTTGTTCACCACAGTAGTTCTCCATACACAGTAGTCGTTCGCTTGGATCCAGTTAACCCCAACAACTGGGAAATAACGGAAACCAGGATAACGGAAATAGTGATCAACGTAAGGATCGTTATAAGCTAATTCAGAAGCCCAAACCGTAGTATCCGGTAAAGCTGACTCATAAAATTCTTGAGAAGAGTCTCTCTGAACATAAAATAAATATTCTAACCAGTGAATGTTCGCGATTTCAGTCTCGTCCATGTAGAAGGATGCTACAGTAACCGTTCTTTCAACGTTGTCACCGTTTTTCATCAAATCCTCTTCAAATGAACCTAATACGGTACGTCCACCTTCGATGTAAACTAAGTTTGGACCGTCCGGCTGCCCTGCATAGTCTGCAACCTGGAACCCTTCTTCGTCATTGTAAGCAAGTCCGGTAACTGTAGAGTTTTTACCAGGATCCATGCTCGTAGGGTTTCCTTTGGTACAGGAGTACATCAACGATGCACCAAGGGCCAAAAGTGCAACCTGCTGAATTACACGTGTCATTTTCTTCATAACCTGTTTTTTATAATAGATATACTTCCAAATAAGTCTGCTAATTTATCCACAATCAACTTATAATCCAAAATTTTAAAGGGAATTTAATATGGATTATTATGCATATTTTATAGACAAATAACATTTTTCCTGTTCATAACTTCAAAACGTGCTTAACAATCAAGTTATTATAAAGCACTCTGAAGTTAATTGGATTTAACTATTAAAACTAAAGAATTAAATTATTTCTTCCAATTTTCTTCGAAATTCATTTGTTGGAATCTTTTTAGGCTGAATTTGAATCCCTTCGTTCCCTGTTACCAAGTTTTGATAACCCAAATACACCTCCTCTTTACCATAATCTATACATATTACTTTAGCCCCTAGGTTTACCGGTATGGAATCCGAATAAGCGATAGCTTCATTCGAGTATAAGGGTAAAATGCTTTTTTGATCCGTCAAAATGACCATCACTTCTCTATGGCAATTTTTAGGTACCGGAGGAAGTTGAACATAAATTGGTCGTTTTTCCTCTTCACTATCCCAAAACTTGTCACAGTTAATCCATCCCAATGATTTTGTTCTAAATACATAATCACTGTAGGTTTGTTGCTCTGCGGTGTAATATCCTTCTACATTATCTCCTTCCATCCAATACACTTCTTCATTCACTACATTGTTATTTAATGATTGTATAGAATCGCTTAATTCCCAGAATAGATTTCCTTGTTCATCTGTTTGGCCGGAAAAATATTGCATATCCAAATCAACACTACCCGGCATATGAATCTCAATCCCTTCTTCACACACAACCGTTAACAATCCTTTTGAATCTTTTATCTCTACAAAAATACTTCCGGCGCTAATAAGTAATTCATTGGCAGTGCGAGTAAATGCTCGTTCTAAAATATAGTCTTCGTTATCATAACATTCTTTTAAAGTAATAGTGATGTTACTATCGGCAGGAGTCCCATCGGCATGTGTTAAACAGTCAGTGGAGAATTGTAGTCGAGTCCCTTTTTTTCCTGTGATGTCAATCCAACCGGAATTTTCCTTGAAGGATTGTGTTGTTACTCCCCAAACCGGAGTGGATATAGAAGAGAGGTTGTAATGTTTTGGATATTGATACACTTGTGCTCGGTTGATATTCGTGTTGTAAGGAGTGCAAGCGATGACAAACACAATCATAATAACAACAGCAAGAATGAAGGCAGAATTTTTTGGGAGCGATTTCATAAGCGTAGAGGTTTCTACTATAATGCGCTGGTGTGAAAAAGATACAAGTCACAATTTTTATTATTTCTACTGTATCTTTTTTTCATTCCTGCTTTATGATTACAACCACAGCCTCCCGGGAGTTGCTTAATGGGAAACCAAACCACTTTAAGAAACTTATGGCAACAGGAAAAGAATCACCCAGACAACGCATGATAGGTATGATGTACCTTGTGCTGACTGCTCTATTGGCCTTACAGGTAAGTTCGGCTATTATAGAGAAATTTATATCGCTGAACTCCAGTATGGAATTAGCTATTGATCGTGCAGCAGCACAAAATCAAATGCAATATTCTGCGATTCAAAAAGCAGTAAAGGATCGTGGAAATAAAACTACGGAACTTCGTTTACTGGAACAGTCACAACAATTGAAAAAACAATCGAATGATTTGATTGTGTATATGAATCAATTGAAACAAGAGATGATTGATGCTTCCGGTGGGAAAGAAGAGGACGGCACGTTGAAGGGTGCTAAAGAAGAAACGGCTATCGAAGTAATGATGGTGGGCGCATCTCCTAAAACCGGTAAAGCGTATGAATTGCAAAAACGTTTGAATGATTATGCTGCGTTTGTACAATCAGTGACTGGCAAACCTGTTCCTAAACTAGCGATGGATGGCAAAGAGGATCCCTTGTATCAAAACAATACGGAACAAAAGAATAAAGATTTTGCACAGTTGAACTTTGCTCAAACTCCTTTAGTAGCAGCTATGGCGGTAGTGAGTGAATTAGAAACAAGAGTGGTATCTATCGAAAGAGATGCGGTGAATGATATGATGGCGAGAGTGGGTCTTGAAGATTTTAAAGTAGATCGCTTAACTCCTATGGTCCGTTCTTCGTCGAAATATGTTCCGGCAGGAACGCCGTATCAAGCAGAAGTTTTTATGTCAGCTACATCATCTTCTATGTTACCACAAATTTCGGTTGGTAGTCAAGCCTTAACAGTTGATGGTAATGGAATAGGTCAATTTAAGTTCACGGCATCCGGAGGAAATTATGATCCACAAGGGTTGGCTAAAAAATCCTTTACGGCACAAATCAAAGTGAAGAAACCGAATGGACAAGACACAGTATATAATGTAACAGAAGAGTATTATGTAGTACAACCATTAATTAAAGTAAGCTCGGTGGCTTCGCAATCCTTATACTTTAATTGTGGTAATAAAAAAGAAGTGAATGTTCCGACCTTAGGTGCCTACTATAATCCTACTTTCTCCGCTGCAGGTGCATCAGTGAAAACGACGGATAAAAAAGGAATCATTTATATTACACCTAATACTTCGACGGTAGAATTAAAAGTCTTTAGTAGTGGACAATATATTGGTTCTGAAAAGTATAAAGTGATACCGGTACCAAAACCTACGATTGAAGTAAAAGTGAATAATGCACCTGTGAATATTAAACAGGGTGTATCTCCACAAGCGATTCGTAGCATCTCTATCAAAGCTATTCCGGAACCTAACTTTGCAAAAGATCAACCGGAAGATGCTATCTACAAAGTAACGGAATGGTCTATTGAAGTAGGTCGAGGAAGAAGAGGTGTATCTGGAGCAAATCAATCTGTGAAAAATAGTGAAATACAACCATACAATGGTTCACTATTACAAGATAAAGATGTAATCATGATAACTCCGGTAAAAGTGATGCGTAAAAATTTTCAGGGAACGTGGGAAGAGGTAAGTATGCCGAGCACCCCAATTTTAATACCTGTGTATTCCAATTAAGTTTCGTTTAGTAAAGGGTAGTCAAATTGACTATCCTTTTTTTTATATTGTTACTACTCTAGTGTAAAAATCATATATTTAGAATATGAAAAAGCCACTAACTTTTATTTTTCTACTCTTTTTAAAAGTTACATTATCTTATTCCCAAAACGAAAGATTTGAAGTAAAATATTCATATGTGAACAATTGGCCGTATCATTTTAATGAAGGGGAATGTGTTATTAGTTCAGAATACAATGAAATACCTTTTTCAATTTTTAAAAACAAATACGTTATTCCTACTGATTCTACTAAAAATATAGTTATTAATGAAGAAAGTGAAGAATACCAATTCATCAATTACAAAAATCAAACTTACTCATATAAAATAGAATATATATGGCATATCAAAGGAACTCCTAATCAGTCAATGAAAGTCTATTCTTTTGCTAGTTTGTCGTTTAATCTAAAAAATTTAAATAGAAAAGGAAATGAGATGATAATGGAGTTCGAAAATTTTGTCCAGGAAGAAGATTCTTTAAGATTCAGGTTTTTAGATATTTTAAATAATGAGTACGAAAAATATATTCTTCAAAAATTAAATATTGACTTGAACATCTATCATCATTTATCTAACTCTAAAAAAGTGATTATATGTGAAGAGGAATATTCTATGAAAGATTCATTGACTTTAAATACTAAATATAATTCTCTTAAAATTAGAAACATTAGAGTAATTGATACCCTTGAAAAAACAGTTTGTGAAGATTTAGTTTCTTTTGTTACCAATAAATCGAATTTATACTCGCCCGTTTATGTAGACTGTTATATTCCGAATTACAAGATGATATTCAAGGATGCTCAAGATCATGTAATAGCTGTTATTAATTTACAATATCAAGATAATGAATGTTCTGGTTATGATTACGAAGTTTTTATAACGGATAAATTTGCTATCAAAGGATCTGCGACTATCATCAATGGAGCTGATTTTATAAAACTTTTATTTAGTACCTTTAAACAAAACTAAGTTTAGTAAAACCATATATGGATAATTCTATTCCATTTCTTTCTTTACATACACAGCAAAAAGTGATGGAGTCAGAATTGTTTGACTTGTATCGTCAATTGCAGGAAGATGCATGGTTTATTTTAGGAAAACAATTATCCTCCTTTGAATCCAAATATGCGGATTACTCGGGAGTGAAGCATACCGTGGGCGTGGGTAACGGTTTTGATGCTTTAGTTATCAGTTTGAAAGCGTTACAAATTGGTCCCGAAGATGAGGTCATTGTTCCGGCAAATTCATTCATAGCTACTATCTCGGCCGTGGTGCAAGTAGGCGCTATTCCAATTCTAATTGATCCGAATCCAACCACTTATGTGATCGGTAAAAAAGAAATAGAACATTTCATCACAAATAATACCAAAGCCATCATCCCGGTGCACTTGTTTGGTAATCCTTGTCCAATGGATGAAATACTATCGTTGGCTACGGAGAAGAATCTGTTCGTCATCGAAGATAATGCTCAAGCTCATGGGGCTTCTTTTCAAAATAAAAAAACAGGAAGTTTTGGTCATATTAATGCCACAAGCTTTTATCCCGTAAAACCTTTAGGTGCCATGGGCGACGGCGGTGCCATCACCACCAACGATGATAAGTTAGCGGCTTTTGCTCAGACCTATAGAAACTACGGTTCTTCTGAAAAATACTTATATGAAATGCATGGGGTGAACTCAAGGCTTGATGAAATGCAAGCCGGCATCCTTTCCATCAAATTGAAGTATTTGGAACAATGGAATAAAGAGAGAGAAGCACAAGCAATAGTCTATCAAAAAGAATTAGCCAATGTAGGCGACTTACGTTTCCAGCAAATTACTCCAAAGGCTACTTCCGCTTATCATGTTTTTACTATACAAACGGAAAAACGAAATGAGCTTCAAGATTTTTTATTGAAAGAAGGAATTCAAACGATAGTCCATTACCCCGTGCCTCCGTTCCAGCAGCTTGCCTATTCCTCTATGATCGAAAATAGAAGTCCGTTGAACGGAACACAAAAACTAGCTTCTACCTTATTAAGTCTACCATTGTATAATGGTTTTGTTCAACAAGAGGTAGTCGTAGATAAGATTAAAAAGTTTTACTCGTGATTTTTATATAGTCGATATCGATCAATGATTCGATAATGTAGTAGAAGCTCACTACTTACTCGTGATTGATTACATTCAGAATAGTTATTCCAAGAAAAAACGGAGAGTCCTTCATTTAGTGTAGTACAATCATCGGTACTGCTTTGCAGTTGATATAAATTCTTTTTCTCTAATTCATTATCATCATACCAAACCGGCATGGAATCTTTGCTCCAATAAAAAATGGAGATTATTATCCATGGAATTAAAAAAGTAATAATCACACGAGTGTTTTTTTGTTCTAAAATATAAACAGAACAAGTGCTCACTAAAAAAAGTAATACCGATAAAGCTGGAAGGAAAGTATCTCTGCGTAATATATACGGACGATAATCTCTACAACCACCTAAAGGCAATAGGAAACAATAGGCAGCTATCAGCAAAATTGAAAAGAGCAGAATAATAAAGAGATTTTCTTGAATGAACTTTTTACCGGATAACCATAACACAAATCCTAAGAACACTACAAGATATAGACCGCCTTCTTTATAACCGAAGAAGGAATAATAAATCCCTTTTACTAATCCTTTATATCTGTCAATAATAGAAATAGTACAGGAATCATTTTCTATATTAAAAGAACCTAAATAAAGAGAATAAAAACTAAATCCGAATCCGACACATAGAATTGTTAATAGAATTTTATCGGTGGCCACTAGCTTCGAAAAACGAATCGTAATGTTCCGTTTTTCTCCAATAGCAGTAAGGTCCAGTAATAAAAAGCCAAATATTAAGCCGTTGATGATAATTATTAAGGGTGCAGTGAGCGGACCGAAAGAAACCATAAACAGAGATATCGGTATATATACAAGTAATAGCCCTTTGGGCAAAGGGTGCTTTTTTAGATAGCTGAAATAATAGATAGGAATGTAGTATAACATTAATGTACACAACGGAAGTGTGTAAAACATCGCATAGGTGATGGTCTTGTCTAAAAAACTATAATAATCGATAAACGCTCCATGGCTTATTAGAAATGGAGATATAATCACCATGGCAAACAACCATTTTTTGTATAGAAAGCCACTAAAGGAAGCCGCATAATAACCAACCAATGCGAGAAACATGATGTGAATGAAAAGTTTGGCTATGGTAATCGCTAGATAAACACTTTCAATTGGATTAGTAAACTTCTGAAGTAAAAGAGGGACATGATAAAAATAACTATGCATCACATAATGCGAAGTAAAGCGATTAGTAGCACCATATCGTTCTTTATCCAGAAGAGCAGATTTCCCAAGAGGATCTTCTAATACCTTGGTATACCACTCTGCCGGTAAAACGATAGCGGCAAAGTCGCCATCTACTTTGGTGTGGCTATATTGCTTGGTAGCATAAAGTAATTCAGCTATCAAAATGATGACAGCTATTATCCAAAAAAATCGACTATGTAGGAATGACATCTTTTCCTTAAGAATTAATGACCATGTCTTTCAAACACTCAATCCAAGTAGGATCCGAGTTTAAGCTTTCAATTAATTGCCAGTGCTCTCCGCCGTTTTCTTCAAACAATAATTTATATTCTTCACCGCCTTCGACCGTCGTTTCCAAACAATCCGCAATGAATGATGGGGAGAAGAACAGAATACTCTTTTTCCCTTGTTTACCTAATTCAGCAATCGTATGATCGGTATATGGTTTAATCCAAGGGGTCTTACCTAAGCGCGATTGGAAGCTTACAGAATATTTTCCTTCTTCTAAACCTAACTCTTTCACCAATAATCGAGTAGTTTCATAACACTGTGCTCTGTAACAGTGTTGGTTCTTTGGTCCGTACTTATTACAACAAGAACCCAACTGGCAATACCCATCTACCGAACTACGGTTAATTTGTCGCTCCGGTATACCGTGATAAGAAAATACGATATGATCCCAATTTCTTTGAGCCATGTATTTACGACCTAAGTCGGCAAATGCTTTAATGAATAGCGGGTGGTCAAAAAACTTAGAAATTACCTGAATATCCGGAGTCACCTCCCATTTTTGGATTATTCTTAGTGCTTCTTCCACTGCCGAACCGGTGGATGCGGAGGCATATTGTGGAAATAAAGGGATGATAATGATTTTGTTATAACCTTTTCCTTCAAGTACTGACACAGCTGACTCAATACTTGGGTTTTGATATCTCATTCCAAGAATAACGGTATAGTCGTCGCCTAGGCTCTTTTGTAGTAAGTCCTTGACATCCAGACCATGAAACATTAATGGAGAACCGCGCTCTGTCCAAAGTTTTCTATACTCATGAGCCGATTTAGGGGCTCTAAAAGGGGCAATAATGAAGTTAATTAGCAGCCAACGGTTGAACCAAGGGATGTCAATGACACGTCTATCCATCAAAAATTGACGAAGGTATTTGCGCACGTCGGATGTGCTGGTACTGTCCGGTGTCCCTAAATTGATTAAGAAGACTGCTGTTTTAGTATTTTTATTAGGCAATGCCATAGAAACCTGTTTATTTTGCAAACTTAACAAAATTCGGTAAACGTTTTTACATCTAACGTAACACGTACATGGAACAAAAAGTGGTAGCACCTGCAGAAGCAGGGATTATGAAAAAAGTAGTAGCACATGCTAAAGAATATGGCTTTGTGTTTCCTTCCTCTGAAATTTATGATGGTTTAGCAGCTGTGTATGACTACGGTCAAATGGGTGTTGAATTAAAAAATAATATTAAAACGGTGTGGTACAAAGCCATGACTCAATTAAACGATAATATCGTAGGGATTGACGCGGCTATTTTCATGCATCCGTTAACTTGGAAAGCATCCGGTCACGTAGACGGTTTTAGCGATCCAATGATTGATAACAAAGATTCTAAGAAACGTTACCGTGCCGATGTGATTGTAGAAGATCATGCCGCAGCATTAGAAGCAGCAGGTAAAAAAGAAGAAGGTGATGCGTTGGTTAAAAAGCTTGCTCGTTTGTTAGAAGCAAATGATTTAAAAGGTGTTCAAGAGTTGATTATCAATGCCGGTATCAAATGTCCGGTAAGTGGTACGGCTAACTGGACGGAAGTACGTCAGTTTAATTTGATGTTCTCTACACAAGTGGGATCCGTTGCAGAAGATGCTTCTTTAATTTATTTACGTCCGGAGACAGCACAAGGGATTTTTGTTAACTTCCTTAACGTGCAAAAAACCGGAAGAATGAAGATACCATTTGGTATTGCACAAATAGGTAAAGCTTTCCGTAATGAAATTGTAGCACGTCAGTTTACTTTCCGTATGCGTGAGTTCGAACAAATGGAGATGCAATTCTTCATTCGTCCGGGGACTGAAATGGAATGGTATAATAAGTGGAAAGAAACTCGTATGAAATGGCACCAAGCTATGGGTATTCCTGCGAACAAACTACGTTTCCACGACCACGAAAAATTAGCACACTATGCGAACGCTGCAGTGGATATTGAATTTGAATTCCCATTCGGTTTCAAAGAAATGGAAGGAATTCACTCACGTACTGATTTCGATTTGGGTAATCACCAAGAGTTGTCGAAGAAGAAACAACAATACTTTGATAACGATATTGACGAAGCTACAGGTAAACCTTATGGTAACTATGTACCTTATGTAGTAGAAACATCAGTAGGTGCGGATCGTTGTTTCTTAGCTATCTTATGTAACGCTTATACAGAAGAAGTAAGCGGCGAAGGTGAAAACCAAAAAGAAAGAACGTATTTGAAATTACATCCGGCTTTAGCTCCAATTAAAGCAGCTATTCTTCCTATTACGAAGAAAGATGGTTTACCGGAAAAAGCGATGGAAATTTATAATGAGTTGAAATACGATATTAAAGTAACGTATGAAGATAAAGACTCTATTGGTAAACGTTATACTCGTAATGATTTGATTGGTACACCATTCTGTATCGCGGTGGATCATCAAACATTAGAAGATAACACCGTGACGATTCGTCACAGAGATTCCATGGAACAAGAGCGAGTAGCGATTAGCGAATTGAGAGTGAAGATTCGCAAGGCGACGAGCTGGAGAAGCATTTTAGAAAAAGTATAATAACGTTTGAAGAGGGTGTGACGCACCCTCTTTTTATTTCATAACAGTAATGAAAAAAATAATCGGTGGTATCGTTTTCTTGTGCATGTTAGTAACCGTAGCAAATGCACAAACAGATTCAAGTTCAATTAAAAAGAAAAAACTTCATGGGACATTTTATATTACCTGGGGTTATCAAAAAGATTTCTATACACGTAGTACTGTTCGAGTAAAAGATAATTCCTCGGATGACTATGACTTTACCTTATATAATGTGAAAGCTCACGATAGAAGGGATATGGAAGATTTGTTAAATCAACCGTTAACTGTTCCGGAGTATGTGTTTTATGGAGGGTATTTTTTTAACAATAAAAAAGATTTGGGAATTGAGATTGGTTGGGATCACTTAAAGTACATCGTTACAGACGGACAAAATGTACATATGAAAGGAAACATCCGTGGTACATATTATGATCAAGACACCATAATTAATGCACCCTTTTTTCACTATGAACACACGAACGGAAATAATTATTTAACAGCTAGTTTACTGAAGCGATATAAGTTTTGGAATAATAGTTGGATTTCCGCATCCTTTATTTTAAAAGCAGGAGGAGGAGTATTAATTCCGAAAACGTATTCTGTGATGTTTGGCAATGAACGTGATGGTCCGTTTAGAGTAGCAGGTTATGTGATTGCAGCGGGAGCAGCTTTCCGTGCGGATATATTCGATTATTTCTTTATAGAAGCATCTACTAAATCAGCATTTGCTCATTACACACATGATAAGATTTATAAAAATGGTGTAGCCACTCAAATGTTCGGATCACAGCAGTTTATATTATCGGCAGGATTTAACATTCCTTTATCTAAATAAATGAAACAACTATTTTTATGAAACATTTAAAAAGCATAAGCATTACAGCTATCGTATTTGTATTACTATCTTTTGTGAAGGTGGAAGATAATACGAAGTATATGGTGGGCAAATGGGAAATGGTGAAAATGATCACTCCTAATAAGAAGGAGATGGATGTACGCCAAGTATTAGGAGCATCGTACATGACGTTTAACGCTGATTTCACTTACGAAGAGAGTGGATCTTCTACTACCAAAGGCACCTGGCAAATTGCGGATAAAGATTATTTGCAAACGAAGAAAGACGGACAGGCCAATTTTTCTGAAAAGATGAAAATCAAACAGGTGTCGGCAGATGAAGCACACATTGAATCACCTAGTAAAACGGTGATGGTTTTAAAAAGAGAGAAATAGTTAACGCAATAGATTTTATATGAGATTTAAAGCAGCGTTTTGGTTTAGTTTTTTATGCTGGCTATTCACGTCTTGTTGGAATCCCAATTGCAAGTTGAAAGAAGAAGAGGTTGTTCCAGCTTTGGTGAATACTCATGTCTTTCAATATTATGATAAGTCTATAACTACATCTAATTCTTTATATGGTGTTAGCTTTCCTTCAGACAGTGTGGGTTATATTGTGGGATCGGGTGTAGTATATAAAACGATGGATAGTGCTAACACTATTTCCGAAATAATATCTCCAACGACTCAAACCCTTTTCGATGTCTATTTTTTGGATGAACAGAACGGATTCGTTGCTGGGAATTTTGCCTTTTTTCAAACTAATGATGGAGGTAGTAATTGGAGTAGTCCAAGCATTCCTATTACACTTTCCACTGCAGCGTTCAGAAAAATTGGATATAGAAACAACTCCATGATGTTTCTTTTGGGTGGAGATATGAATAATAATGCTATCATGTTAAGATCAACGGATGGAGGAACTACATGGGATGACATTTATTGGTCCGGAATTCACGGAATCGCTGGTATGGATTTTATTTCAGATGATACGGCATTGATATGTGGTTTTTATGGAGAAGTGTTTCGAACGAACGATAGAGGAACTACTTGGTCTCAAATGACTGTAAATGCTAGTGTTTCTTCTTCTGCTCCTATCTTTTTAACAGATATAAAAATGTTAAACAGTAAAGTTGGATTTCTTGTTGGCAATACTTCATCAGGTATTGATCAACTTCTTTTAAAAACGGTGGATGGAGGATTTAATTGGAATCAATTAGACATGGGGCTTGTGCCAGCGTATGCAGATGTGTTTGAGGATTTAAATATTCTTAGGGGAAGTGAAATTGTGATTTCCGGAGATAATCAAATCAATTATACCGGATTTGTTATTAGAAGCAAGGATGGGGGAGTTACGTGGGCTTATGATAATATTCCTTCAGTACCTTCTATATATAGGGCAACTTCTATAAACGATTCAGAATATTTTGTGGGACAAAACGGAACCGTTTTAAAAAGATATTAAGCGAAGTTCTGACTCAGCACAATAATTCTGTATCTTTATTATAATGTTAATTGGTTCTATTATAAAACCAATTAACTTATGTTATAGTCTATGGGAATAAAAACGATTGTATGGTTTACTTTTTTTTGTTGGTTGTTTACGTCTTGTTGGAATCCTAATTGTAAGTGGGAGGATGAAAAGATAGTCCCTCTTGTCGGAACTCCTAATGCTCATGTGATTCAGTATTATGATAAGACTTTTTCTGACCCTAACATGTTTTATGGTCTGAGCTTTCCCACAGAATCTACGGGATACATTGTAGGTGGCAGTGGTATGATATATAAAACGATTGATAGTGCTGATACTTTCTTTCAATTAACCTCACCTACCACTCAAAATTTGTTTGATGTCTATTTTTGGGATGAGCAGAATGGGTTTATTACCGGAAATTATGCATTGTTTCAAACTAATAATGGTGGGAGTACTTGGAATAGTATAAATATTCCTATCCCTATAAACACTGCGGCTTTCAGAAAAATCGGTTATCGAAATAGTTCGTTGATGTATGTCTTTGGTGGAGATAGTTTTATTAGAGCCGTTATGTTAAAATCAACCGATGGTGGTAACACATGGAGTGATATTTACTTGTCCGGAATAGATGCCATCTATGGCATGGATTTTATTTCAGATGATACGGCATTGACTTGCGGGCACTATGGTGAAGTGTTTCGTACAAACGATAAAGGATTAACTTGGTCTCAAATGACGGTTAATACAGGTACTAATCCGAGTGTCCCAACTATTTTAACAGATATAGAAATGTTGAATAGTAAAGTTGGTTTTCTTGTTGGATATTCTGCATCCGCTGAAGAACAATTTGTATTAAAGACAGTAGATGGAGGTTTTAACTGGAATCCTATAAGTATGGGAATTACAACGGAAATAAAGGATATGTTTTTAGATTTAAACATTCTTAGCGCCAACGAAATAGTGGTGTCTGGAGGAAATAATGCTAGTGAAATCGGTTTTGTTATCAGAAGTAAGGATGGTGGCGTTACGTGGTCATATGATGCGATTCCTTCTGTATCAATAATTACTAGGGCAACGTCTGTTAACCAGTCAGAATATTTTGTAGGTATTTCGAGTACGGTTTTGAAAAGATATTGAGATAGAATTTATCTTTTAAACAAAAAAGCCCGGACATTTATCCGGGCTTTTTTGTTTAAAGTAAGAGTTAGACTATCTCTTCTGTTTAACTTCCGCAATGATTTGCTCTGCCATACGTTGGTAATCTTCGTTGTTAGCTGCTTTAGCTAATTCAAGAGTTTTGTTAGCAGAAGCTAAAGCACTTTTACCATCTTTTAACTTCAATTCTATTTTAGCTTTTAACAATGTCATCCAAAAAGCATTAGGATTTAATTCCGTTGCTTTTGTCGCCCATATCAATGCTTGATTCAAATCTTTATTGTTTTCATAATAGTAACTAGCTGCTTGAAAATATGGACGAGCATCCGTGTTCATCGTAGCTTCAATGTTCTTCATTACTTTCTCATCAATTTCCGTTGTTACCGGAAAAGCTACTTTGGTTTTTTCCCAAGTCAACTCTATCGTAGCGGAAGTAGCAGTGATGTTGTTGATGTTAATAGTAAAGGTTTCTACGTTGTCAGATAAAGAAGTAGACTTAACAGTAAATCGCGCTACTTCTGTTTCTGTTTTGTAAGCGGCTACGTTACCTGCTAATGTTACATCGGTATTTAATAATATCTCCCAAGAGTCTTTATTGGGAATGGTGTAGATAGCATACGTTCCTGCTTTGATATCTTTGTCGCTTACTTTTACATCCTCAGTGAAAGTGATTTTAGTAGAAGCATTAGCTCCTGTTCTCCACATTTTGCCATAAGGAAGTAAACCACCAAAGATAACTCGACCTTTTACAGAGGGTCTGGAATATTCAATCGTGATATCGCCTAATCCAAAAGATTGCTTTAATGTTTGAAGTGGACTGGCTGCCGGAACTTTTAAAGATTGTGCTTGTAAACCGAAGGAGCATACGATAGCTAGAAATGCCCAAACGTGTCTTAGTTGTCTCATAATATATAGTTATTTAGTAGTTCGTTGTGAAAATTGAAAACATTATTCTCCGTCAATGGCATCTTTGATCGCATTCATTTTACCTGCGGTATAAGCACCGCTTGTTTGATGAACCACATTGCCTGTTTTGTCTAAAACAAAAAAGTAGGGATCATCCGGATTGCTAATGTTCAATGTCTTTTTATAGGAAGCAAACTCACCTACATAACTAAGTACATAAGGTTGTAATTCTACGGGTGTATTTGCTTTTAATTGTTTGATGGCTTCATCTGCTACGGCTTTGTTTGCTCCTGTAATGACAGCAATGAAATAAGTATTCACATCATATACTTCATCAGCAAAGAGTGTTTTCTTTTTTTGAATAAACGATTGATAGGAAGGGGTGAACCACGTAGCTAAGTTTTGTTCTGCTTTTTTAGAAAAGGCAATCCCTACCAAACTATATTTTCCATTCTTGATACTGTCGGGTACTGCAAAAGCTCCGCCGCTCAACTTGTTACAAGACATTTTAGGAAAAGGAGTGCTTCCGTTTTTGAAGGAAGCAAGTCCTATCAATAGTATACCGGTTAATACAATAATTTTTTTCATATATATGCAACGAAATGGTTAGTTCATTATTTCTTTCATTTTGGAAACAACATAGCTCACTTCTTCTAGAGTGTTTTGTTTTCCAAGAGAAAAGCGCACATATCCCCAATCTGCCTTGGCTCCTATGGCTTCCAACACATGAGAACCTATATTGGTTCCACTGGTACAAGCACTTCCGGCTGAAGCAGCAATGTTGGCAATATCTAAATTCATCAACAACATTTCATTGTTGTCTGAAGGGGGCAATGCTACATTCAAAACATGATACATACTAGTGATCACTTCCCCTGATCTACCGTTAAATTGTATGTTTGGTTGAATAGCTGCTAAACCTTGTGTTAAAGATAGTTTTAATGATTGGATGTATTGTGAATCACGATCTAAAGTTTGATACGTTAACTCTAACGCTCTAGCAAGACCTACTATTGCTGCCGTGTTTTCTGTCCCCCCTCGACGATTACGTTCTTGTGCGCCACCATGCAGATAGCTATGGAAAGCACTTCCGGCGCGTGCATAGATGAAACCAATGCCTTTGGGTCCATTAAACTTGTGCGCACTTCCTACTACAAAGTCCACAGGGGTATGTAGTAAGTTCCATTTATAATGTCCTATGGTTTGAACAGTGTCGGAATGAAAGAACGCACCATAACGTTGACACAATTCACCTACATCATTTAATGGAAGTAAGTTGCCTATTTCATTATTCCCATGCATTAAACTCACTAATGCTTTAGGGTGCTGTTGTAATAATGATTCTAAATGAGCTACATCCACATCGCCAAAAGAATTGACTTGAACATATTCAAGTTTTGCCCAGCCTTGTTGTGCAATGTATTGTGCTGTATGAAGTACAGCGTGATGTTCTAACGGAGAAGTAATGACCGTTTTAATTTGGTTGGCAAGTACAGCGCCGATTAAAGCGGTATTGTCACCTTCGGTTCCACCGGAGGTAAAAAATATTTCAGCAGCAGTAGCACCTATAAGATCGGCTACTCTTTTACGTGCAATTTCAACGGCAGATCGAGCATTTCTTCCGAAGTGATGAATAGAAGAAGCATTCCCAAAAACATCCATGTAGTAAGGCATCATTGCCTCCACTACTTCCGGTGCCATGGGAGTGGTCGCTGCATTATCGAAGTACACACGCATTGCTATCAATCAATTCTTTGATGTCACTGATGATTTTCTTTGCCAAGTTATCGGCTAATACTTGTGTATCGGATTCAGAATAAATACGAATGATAGGTTCCGTATTGGACTTACGCAAGTGTACCCATCCGGAGTCAAAATCAAAACGTACTCCATCCGCTGTATTCATTGGAATGTTTTTATAATGTTTTTTAATTTCTTCAATCACACAATCCACGTCAATCTCCGGTGTCAACTCGATTTTGTTTTTAGAGATATGGAAACTCGGATACGAAGCGCGCATAAGCGATACAGATTTTCCATAATCGGCTAAGTGTGATAAGAATAAAGCAATACCTACTAAGGCGTCTCTACCGTAATGTAATTCCGGATAGATAACACCACCGTTACCTTCTCCGCCAATAACAGCGTTGGTACGTTTCATTTCTGTGACTACGTTCACCTCTCCTACTGCGGATGCGGTATACAGTTGACCATACTTTTCGGTTACCACTTGTAAAGCTTTCGTCGAAGAAAGGTTAGATACTGTGTTGCCCGGTTTATGTTTTAACACATAATCCGCAATAGCCACTAAAGTATATTCTTCACCAAACATGGAACCATCTTCGTTCACAAAACAAAGACGATCCACATCCGGATCTACTACAATTCCTAAATCGTATTTACCTCTTTCAATTTCAGAAGAGATATGTGTTAAGTTTTCGGCCAGTGGTTCCGGATTGTGAGGGAAATGACCATCCGGTTCACAGAATAATTTAGTTACTTGTTTTACTCCAAGAGCTTCTAACAACAGAGGCAAAGCAATACCACCGGTAGAGTTGACACAGTCGATAGCTACTTTGAAGTTCTTCTTACGAATGGCTTCTACGTTCACTAATGGTAAAGCCAAAATAGCATCGATGTGTTTTTTAATCGCATCCGATTTTTCCGTCACATTGCCAAGATGTTTTACATCGGCGAATTCAATATTCTTTCTTCGTGCAATGCTTAATATTTTTTTTCCGTCTTTTTCAGATACGAACTCACCTTTTTTATTTAATAATTTCAGTGCATTCCATTGACCCGGATTGTGACTAGCTGTGATAATGATACCACCCGCAGCGTTTTCCCATTCTACTGCCATTTCAACAGTAGGGGTAGTGGAGAGCCCTAAGTCTACAACATCTAACCCAAGTGTTCTTAATGTTTGAATAACTAAAGAAGATATCCATGGTCCGGATACGCGAGCGTCTCTACCCACTACAATAGTTCTGCTTTCAGATTGTTCTTTTGCCCAAACGCCATACGCAGCAGCAAATTGAACAACATCTATAGGACTCAAACTTTCTCCCGGTTTGCCACCTATGGTGCCTCTAATTCCGGAAATAGATTTAATTAACGTCACGGTTATATGTTTAAAAGATAAAGTATAAAATCAATGTACTTAGTTACGATTGTACTAAATTACCAATATTGTACCAAGTTTTGTAAACATTTGTTCCTTAGCATATCAACTTCTTTGCTTTGAGCAAGTTAAACTAAAAAGAATACTATGTTAGACTGGAATCAACTCAGCCCGAAACGCCAAGAACAATTGGCAGCCATGGATAGAATCCTGACCATCATGGATGAATTGAGGGAAAAGTGTCCTTGGGATAAAAAGCAGACATTGGAATCACTGCGTTATTTGACGATAGAAGAAGTTTATGAGTTGTCGGATGCTATCGTTGAGAAGAACTATAAAGAAATAGAAAAAGAATTAGGGGATGTGCTCCTACACATCGTCTTTTATGCGAAGATTGGAAGTGAAACAAATGATTTTGACATCGCATCAGTAATTCATTCCTTATGTGAAAAGATGATTCGTAGACATCCGCATATATATGGAGACACCGTAGCGGAAGATGAAGAAGCTGTAAAGCGTAACTGGGAAAAGATAAAACAAAAAGAAAAACCTAAAACGGAATCGGTGTTGAGCGGTGTGCCTAAATCACTGCCGGCAATGGTGAAGGCAATCCGAATACAGGAAAAGGCAAGAGGGGTAGGTTTTGATTGGGAGAATAAAGAGCAGGTTTGGGAAAAAGTACAAGAGGAAATTCAAGAGTTTCAAGTAGAGTGTCAGCGCAATGATATGAATGCTGCACTGAAAGAATTAGGTGACGTTCTTTTCTCGTTTATCAATTATGCGCGCTTTTTGAATTTGAATCCGGAAGATGCACTCGAAGCAACAAATAAAAAATTCATCCATCGTTTTACCTACCTAGAGCAAGAGTCTGCAAAAGATGGTAAACAGTTATCCGATATGTCCTTAGAGGAAATGGATGTATATTGGAATAAAGCAAAAAAAGATATTTAGTCTAAACGTAAAGTAAGACCTGCACTAACACCCATACGATTACGATAGAAATAATAGGGGGCGTTGGATTTCATTGGCCCTATTAAATCTACTTGATAATTCACTCCGTACTGTAAGTACAATTTGGAAGTAAGTACATGTGTCATTAACAGTTGTCCTGTTGCATGAAGCATGAATTGACGATGCACATCTTTAATAGCAAGTGCACTTGATTGAGAAGATGTGTTAGGAAAATAGTCGGATCTGTTGAGTAAATATTGCGAGCCTAAGCCGCCTATAAAAGTTAATCGCCAAGGTTTTTTTTGGTTATGTAGAATATCATATCCCCCCATCAAGGATGTTTGTACATACCATAAGTCGGTAGTATTAGTATAGGAATTAAGAGATTCGTTTAATAAGGTTTGTTTTTGCTGATACCTATATACATCATTCCACCAATGAACCGACCAACGTTTTTTAATGGAGCGCTGATATCCTAATCCTACGCCAACATAAGATTCATTTCCGGTATTAGAAGTAATATAATTGGTCACACTATCATCACATGCACAAGGATATCTATATACAGCCCCGCCATAGACTTTAGCGCCAATGCCTTTAGTTAACTGGTATTTCTCTTGAGGAATGGCTTGCACCACTACCACCTGTTTTTCTATCACTACCGGCTTTTCTACGATAATGGTATCATATTCTTCTTCAATATAGATGGTGTCTGTTTGTGCTTGACAGACAGTATTGGAGAACAATAATAAAATTAAAAAGAGGGAATACCCGAATACAAATTTCATCAATCTTATTTCACTCGTTTTTTAACCTGTACAGTATCCGTTTTGACTATTGTATCTTGTTGTACAATATATACAGGTTTTTTCTTTTTTACGACCACAACTTTAGGTGCAGCAACGGTATCCGTTTTTGGAGTTGTAGTAGTCGTGGTTGTTGAAACAGTATCTTTTGCAGGGGTTGCAGGAGTAAGCGTTTGTTCTAACGGAACTATCTCTCTTTCTTGTTTCGTTGTGACAGAAGAAGGGCTAGTTGTTTTAGGTTTATTTTGAATTTCGTTAATTGTCGATTCGTTAGGCGTCGACTTTTCTTCTAATGAAGGAACAGGATTCTGATTGAGTTCAGTAGAATCTATCGATTGTTTTTTTACCGGCGCTTTTTCTTTAGTAAAGAAATAACCCAATAAACTTATGAATACGACAATGGTAGATATATAAGCAGATCTCTTCAACCAACGTTTTGTATTCATCTGTTGGTTAATAGTGTTCCATGATGCATCATCAGGAGGCATTTCAAACGTTTCCAGTTTGTTTTTAAATACGCTATCGAAATCTTGATTTTGCATTACTGCACTACCTTTTTATATTCTTTAGTTAATTGTTCTATTAATCTTTTACGGGCTCTTAATAAACGAGTTCGAGAAGTTTCTTCTTTTATATCTAACATCTCAGAAGCTTCTTTGTGGGAAAACCCTTCGATGGCAACCATGTTGAATACTAATCGCAGCTCTTCCGGTAAAGAAGATACAGCATGTAATAGAGCTTCTTGAGGTATGGTTTCTAGCCAAGAAGTGTTTTCTGTAACATCCTCAACATCACCACTTTCATCTAATTTTTCAGGTTTCTTTTTATTTTTTCTGTAATAAGTAAGGGCTGTGTTACAAGTGATTCTTTTTAACCAGCCATCGAAGGATCCCTTCTGCTCAAAACTTTGGATATTACTGAATATTTTAATAAAAGACTCTTGAAAAATATCTTTTGCCTCTTCTTTATCTGAGCTATAACGACAACACATAGCAAAAAGCAAACCCTTATACTTCTGATAAAGAAGATTTTGAGCTTTCCTATCGCCTTGGATACAACCACGTATCAACTCCGCTTCGTTCATTCACTCTAATTAGTAGACTGTAAAAAGTTACTTCGTTCCCGATTATTTTTCAAGGCACTAAGTTTCCTATGTTAAAAATAATAAAAAAAGTTAAGAAAATACGGGAACGAAAATATAATTCCTGCATCTACTATTTGAAAACGGTTAATTATTGAATGCATTTAAAGTTTTATCCTTTGGCATAGAATATGTAACAGATAGTTATACCATGTAAGAATTTTACAAATAGTAAATAACACATTTACGATTTTGTATCCTTAAGTTTCTACTTTTTTTGAACCCTGGTCACAAAAGAGATATTGGTCGTAAAATAATTTTTTTTATATTTTTCCCCTTTAGGGGTTGTGTTTCGGTGCAACCCCTAATTTTTTTTTAAATTGTAATATGATTTCTTTTTTGATTCGTTTCTTCTTCATACTAATACTTGTTTTTTCCTGTCAAATTCACTGTCCGGAGGTTATTAAACCTATTATTCCGTTTGACTTCTCTAAAACGGTAGTTACGAAACCAGGCTTTAGTTATTACTTTGATGCGATAGACTTCCCAACCAATCAAGTAGGATATATCTCAGGGATTAATGGTGTAATTTTAAAAACCACTGACGGGGGGAATAATTTTTATGTAAATAATTTATTGTCCATTTTTCAGATTAGGGATATTGATTTTCTAAACGAAAACTTTGGAGTAGCTGCAGGTAGTGACAAAAAAATATTCATTACAGAAAATGGCGCAACCTCATGGACAAATGTTGCTATTCCTGATTCTGCCGTTGACATAGATCGAGTAATAGTCATATCTCCCAATGAATTCTATTTAATGGGAGGTAATTATAGAAATTATGGTGTTGTATATCATACCTTGAACCAAGGGACTACTTGGAACAATATCTTTACTCCTTTAGGAAATTTTGCTTATGATTTAGAAATGTTATCTAACGGGAAATGGATTGTTCCTACCGGCAACAGCAAAATTTGGTATAGCCTTAACAAAGGGGCCTCTTGGCAGGAAAGTACTATTGAATGGGATGGCTCAGATACGACCAATATTTTGTTAGGGGATATCAAAATGATTAATAATGACATTGGATATTCTTGTGGAGCTAATCAAAGTGCTACCGAATCTTTTGTGCTTAAAACTACAGATGGGGGATTGAATTGGAAAAAACTAAATATTCCTTCTACTCCTAATCTTGAAAAAGATTATTTCTTTTCGATCTATACTTTAAATGATAAGGAGGTCTTTGTTGCCGGTGGACTTTTTATATCAAATACCTCTCGCCTAATGTACAGTCCCGATGCAGGATTAACGTGGCAGATAGATTCCACTTTTTTAAACAGTAAGTATATAAAGGAAATTGTAGTTAAAAATGGTGTTTTATATGGCGTTGGTCAAAACGGATTACTTTTTTCTAAGTGATGACCAGCGGTGATGTCCGTATAAACAGGCAATAATAATGATACTCCCTATCCACTGCCCATAAGTTAACGGTTCATTAAAAATCCAATAACCATAAAAAATGGATAATAGTATCCCTACGAAATAAGTGGGCGATAAAGATTCTACATCGGCATGATGATAGGCTTTGGTTAAAAACAATTGACCTATGTGTGTTCCAATCATCACCACTCCTACCCAGATCCAATCCAGCCCTACCGGTGTTACCCATTCATAAATGGCGAAAGGTAAAACGATGGGTATGGTAACAAGTGGGAAATAAAACATCACCACTTGTACATGTTCACTTTTCTTTAACCAACCCACGGTGAAGTGTGCGGACGCCGTACCTAAAGCGCCCAACACCGCACAGGTAATTCCTAACCATGAGATAGAGGCATCTAAACCTTTGATACAAACGACACCTACCAAGCTGATCAACAAAAGCACCCAGCGGTAAGTCGGCACGTTTTCTTTTAAGAAAACTAAGGCTAATAATAAAGTGAAGAAAGGCACTAAGTTACCAATGATAACGGCCGTAGCTATGGGCAATAACTTTAAGGAGTAGAAGAATAAGGCTAATGAACTCACGCCTAAAATTCCTCTAAGGATTAATCCTTTTTTATCATTTCCCCAAGGATTGATTTGAAGATGTTGAATGGTAAACCAACAAACGATTAAAGAGAATACACTTCGAAATAATATCAACTCACTTACCGGTACATGATGTAAAAACTTTACCGCCACATGCATAGCCGAGAAAGCCAGCAAGGAGATAAGCATATAGGTAACACCCAGTCGATTATTTTTCATCTAAAGCTTGGGCGTATTGTTTCCATTCTTGAATGGCTAATTGAATGTCTTCAGCTAGTTCACTATTGAAAGACATAAATTCTTTGGTAGTAGGATGAACAAATCCAATGGTCTTCGCATGTAAGCCTTGTCGCGGAAGAATTTGTAAAACTTTTTCTGCAAAAAGTTTATAAGCACCGTTAGGTGTTCCCTTTACTATGCGATCTCCGCCGTAAGTAGTATCACCAAACAATGGATGACCAATCGATTGCATGTGCACACGTATTTGATGCGTGCGACCTGTTTCCAAATTACATTGTACTAAAGAACAATAATGAAAACGTTCTAGCACTTTATAATGGGTCACCGCCAATTTTCCTTTCTCCGGATCATCAAAAGAGGCCATCTGTTTACGGTCTTTCACACTGCGACCTAAATAACTGCGAATGGTCCCACTATCTTCTTTAGGCACGCCCCACACCAGTGCGTAGTAAGTGCGCTCTATGCTGTGGTCCGCAAACTGTCGCGCTAAGAAACTCATAGAAAAATCATTCTTCGCAATCACTAATAAACCGGAGGTATCTTTATCTATTCGGTGTACTAAGCCCGGACGAATCTCTCCGTTCTTGTGAGTAGGTAATTGTCCGAAGTGAAAGACTAAAGCATTCACTAAGGTACCTGTCCAGTTGCCATAAGCAGGGTGAACCACCATGCCCGCAGGTTTATTGACAATCAACAATTCCTCATCTTCGAAAACGATGTTCAGTGGAATGTCTTCCGGAATTAAGGTGTCATCTTTAGGCGGATGTGGTAAACACACCGTGATGATGTCGGAAGGTTTAATCTGATAGCTCGCTTTGGTGGTTTTGTCGTTCACCTTCACGGATTCAGATTCTATGGCAGCTTGAAGTTTGGTACGAGTAGCTTTCTCTACTTTTTCCATCAAAAATTTATCTAAGCGCATAGGTCTTTGATTTTTATCACAAACAATTCGATACTGCTCAAAGAGTTCATCTTCGTTTTCTAATAAAGTATCTTCCGGACTTAGATTTTCTGACATAGGGAACAAAGATAAGGTAAAGAATTGTGAATTGTAAATGTTGAATGGTGAATGAGGGTGCGCCGTTATGTAAAGAGCTTAAAGCCGAAGGCTTAGAGAAGAGTAGAGTTAAGGGAAATGTGTGTGCTCGCCTGTTTCTTATATAAATACTAATGACAGATAGCTAAATATTAGGCCAATTTGAATATCCGAAAGGGAAAAGTTAAATTAGATTCGGACAAATGAAACTTACATGACTATTCAACTATCTACGAAACATTCAGAGAAGAACAGAGTGGAAGCCTTTTTACGGGTATTAAATGAAAACTTTGAACAGGTTCCGTTGGATGGACAATCGTTGAAAGAGTCAAGAAGAATAGAGTACGCTGTTAAATTAGCGAACATTGATCGATCACTTAGTATTAATATCCTTTTTGTAAAAGATTATGATGATGCCAATCTGATTGCAAAAGAAAATTTTGTAAAGGATAACATACACTGGGGACAAAATGGTTCTATTATGTATGTAGTGGAATCTTCTAATCAAGACAAAGTTTCTAACGTTCTTAGTGTGTTTGCCGGGAGGGAGTAATGGCATTACATTTTTTCATGATGTTCGCTTCATACGATAACTCGAAGGCGGAAACAATCCTGCATCTAAATACTAATGACTAGCACCTAGCGACTATTGCGAACCCCGAAGGGTTGACATTAAAATAGGAAAATCCACCCCAATGATTTCAACGAGCCACCTCGCAGAGGTGATTTGAATATTAGGAAGGGAATGGGTAAATTAGGTTGTGGTAAGGATTGCAAAAGGTATAAAATTAATTGATAACACAAATTTTGAAAACTATATACTTTATATTATCAATCATGAATATTTGTTTATGGACTCTTTCGGGATGTAAACAAAACATAGAAGAAAAGTCTTTGAATGACAGTATTTATAAAACGGACATTTATAAAGTGATTGAAGAAAGCCTAACTACTAATAAAATACGAACATTACAAAAAGATTCTATAAGTGCTGAATTTACAAATGCTTTTTTATTACCTCCAATTAAATCTGTAAAATATGTGTTTGCCCAAACATCTATAGAACGTATGTATTTTGAGCACACTCTTCATTTCAATGATAGTTTGGCTAAATTTTTAAAATTGTATAATCGAAAGCTTTCTGATTTTGGAAAGTATAAAATTTATTACACGTATGTTTTCTGTTCTAAGGACTCTTCTTCTGAGTGTATTTGCAATCATTACACGGATTACAATGGCCTATCCTATGGGTTATTGATTTTTTATGACCCAATTTCTCAGATGGCAAATATTACTATTGGGTCTTACAATTTTTCGTCAGAATCTGAACACTACGAAATGTTGTTTACGATTGAATCCAATAATACAATTATTTTATATGAACAAGGACAGACAGAGGGAGAAGGTGGTGAACCGGAAGATCTTGAAGGTCGAAAGCATATAATTAAGTTATCAAAAGAAGGTTTGATTCAAATTTATGGAGACGAATAATATACTTCTCTTAGAAATTTGCCATTCGTCTAAATTGTACTACTCCGCGTCTTTAATTTTCAATCCTATGCCCTCTGATTAGCAGTCTTTTCAAAGACATTTAAATTTAGTATCTTTGTTTGGATGCAAAATCTTCTAAAGGATGAATTACACCATATCATTTCAGGAAAGAGCCAAGTTAGCTTTGGAGCTACTATCCAAGCAGTCGCCGGTTACCTTAACAATGGCTCGCAATCAGGCATTAAAATTGAAAGCTCGAAGCAAATCAGAGAACAAGAAACAAAGAGGTTAGAAAGCTTCGTTTCAGAACGAAATCTTTGGATTAACGACATCGATTTTTCGCAGTATGTCAGTGAAGGTGCAGAACAAAGAGTTTATCTTAAGGACTCTGACCATGTACTTAAATTAAACGATGCCATTTATTACAGTTATTGGACGGACTACTTTTATAATCTTCTTCTCCATAATTTCTTTTTTCCAGACACAGCATACGAGCTTATTGGCTTCACCAAAGAAAAAGAAAATCTATATGCTGTGGTAAAACAATCATATGTTACGATAACTCAAGAAACAGACTTAAACAAAGTAAAAGATTTTCTTGGAGCAAACGGATTCTTCAACAATCGAAATAATGACTACATCAATACTGATTTGGGAATTATTTTGGAAGATTTACATGATGAAAATGTGTTGACGAAAAATGATGTTCTGTACTTTATCGACACCGTATTTTATCTCACTAAAGATTTTTGGTCTGAGAAGTAATACAATCACCCCTCCCTTCAGCTTTAAGCCCTAAGCTTTTTATGCTATCTTCGCCCCATGAATTCCCCTCTCCAACCTTTCATTACTCCATGGACTGAAAAAGCTCAAGTACAATTGTATTTGAAGCGGGAAGATTTTTTGCATCCGGTGTATGGTGGGAATAAAATTCGCAAACTGAAATACATTGTTGAAGATGCTATTCGATTCAACAAGAAAGGAATACTTACTTGTGGTGGAGCTTATTCCAATCACGTGCGAGCGACGGCGGTGTATGCGACAGAGAAAGGATTAAAGTCAGCGGCGATTATACGTGGCGAAGAAGTAGATAATGAGACTTTGAAAGTAGCGCAGACTTATGGAATGCAATTGTTTTTTGTGAGTCGTGATCAATATAGATTATTGAGAGAGAATGATAAACTCAGCCGTAGTGCGGGTCCCTCAGCCGTGGTGCGTGTCCCCACGCAACACTCCTCCAACATTCCGTCACGTGAGGACACGTGCCGGGGCAATGACTTAGCATTTGAGTATAGTGGATTATCTAAATCCGATTGGTATTATATTCCTGAAGGGGGTCATCATACCTTAGCAGTGAATGGAGTAGCAGAGCTGGTGAGTGAAATTGATATTCCATATAACTACCTTGCTACGGCTTGTGGCACAGGTACTACTTTCGCAGGTTTAATGCGTGGAGTACAGCAATATCAACATTCGGCGAAGCTCATGGGTTTCCCAGTGTTGAAGAAAGGGGAATTTCTATTAGAGGAAATTCAAGCTTTGTTGGGAGAAGAGTTTAATCAAGAACTCATCCATTACTTTTCTTCCGAGTTTGCTTTAGGTGGTTATGCTAAAACCAATGCGGAATATCTTACATTTTTAACAGACTTAGAAAAAGAAACAGGGGTGCTCTTCGATCCTATCTACAATGGGAAAATGATTTGGGGTCTGAAAACATTAATGGAACGAGGGTTTTTTCCGCAGGGCTCAACCATCATTGCACTGCATACAGGTGGGCAACAAGGATGGAATGGAATTGTGAAGTAAGGACATGTACTCGGGGGAAACTGCTTCCTCAATTCATAACTCATAATTTATAATTCATAACTCTTTTTCGTACATTTAAATGCTCAAATCTCAAGCACTTAAAATGAATCAAGAAATACACTCTTATATTCAGGAAAACAAAGACCGTTTTTTATCGGAACTATGTGATTGGTTACGCATTCCATCCGTGAGTGCGGATAGTCGTCATAAGGAAGATGTGGTGAAAGCTGCTGAATTTATCAAGGATAAACTTTTAGCTGCAGGTGCTGATAAAGCGGAACTTTGTGCAACCGGTGGTCATCCTTTAGTGTATGGTGAAAAGATGGTGAACCCGGCGTTGCCTACCATTTTAGTTTATGGTCATTATGATGTGCAACCTCCGGATCCGTTGAACCTGTGGGATTCTCCTCCTTTTGAGCCGGTAATAAAAGATGATAAAATCTATGCACGTGGCGCTTGTGACGACAAAGGACAAGTGTACATGCATGTGAAAGCATTTGAACTATTAAATAAAAAAGGACCGCTTCCGTGTAACGTGAAGTTCATGATTGAAGGTGAAGAAGAAGTAGGCTCAGATAACCTTGGTCCATTTCTAGAAAAGAATAAAGAGAAATTAAAAGCTGATATCATCTTAGTTTCTGATACTGCTATCTTCTCTATGGATACACCGTCGATTACCGTAGGTCTTCGTGGACTTAGTTATCTGGAAGTAGAAGTGACAGGCCCGAATCGTGATTTACACTCCGGTGTGTATGGCGGAGCGGTAGCTAACCCGATTAATATTTTGTGTGAGATGATTGCTTCTATGAAAGATGCAGACAATCACATCATGATTCCGGGCTTTTATGATAAAGTACAAGTGTTGAGTACAGAAGATCGTGCGGCCTTAAATAAAGCGCCTTTCAATATAGAGACGTATAAGAAGCATTTAGATATAGCTGAAGTAGAAGGTGAAAAAGGATATACGACTTTAGAGCGTACTTCCATCCGACCTACTTTAGATGTGAATGGAATTTGGGGTGGATATACAGGTGAAGGAGCTAAAACGGTATTACCTTCTAAAGCGTACGCTAAGATTTCGATGCGATTGGTTCCTAATCAGTCGCCGGAAGAAATCACTCGATTGTTTACTGAACATTTCAATAAAATTGCCCCTCCGTCCGTTAAGGTAAAGGTAACTCCACATCATGGTGGGGAGCCTGCGGTTACCCCTACGGATAGTTTGGGATATAAAGCTGCAGAACAAGCGTTTATCAAAGCATGGAATAAAACACCTATCCCGATGAGAGAAGGAGGAAGTATTCCGATTGTGGCCTTGTTTGAAAAAATATTAGGATTGAAGACCGTCTTGATGGGCTTTGGATTGGATACCGATGCGATTCACTCACCCAATGAACATTACGGCGTACCGAACTTCCTAAAAGGAATTGAAACCATAGCTCATTTCCATGGTTCCTTTGCCGAACTAGCTAAGGAAACTAAATAGAGCTTTTTGTTGTATAATGAAGTACATGCGTTTACACTCGATTGTATTTATTTGTTTGATGTTCATCAGTACTGTGGCAAAAGCACAGCTGACGGCTAATCCTGTTCAGTGGGATTTTAGTTTGTCTTCTACTGATTTACATAAAGGAGACACCGTGGAGGTGATTATCAAAGCAACTATCAAAGACTCATGGGAGTTATATGGTAGCACTTTTCCTGCTAATCAAGGACCTATCCCAACTTCGCTTTCCCTTTTAAAAAAATCGAATGTAAAACTATTAGGTAACCTGCAGTCGATTAAACCAATTAAAAAGTATGATGAAATTTTTGAAATGGAATTAAGCTATTTCAAAAAACACGCAGAGTTTCGTCAATCGGTTATCATCGCAAAGGATCCAACGGATATTTGTATTGAATTAAACTATCAAGTTTGTAATGAAGATAAGTGTGTGTCTTTTGATACAGAGTATGAATTCAAAGATTTAAAGGTTGCTCCTAAAAGAAAAGAAAGTACTAAAACCGTTGTTGAACCAACACCGGTGACGACCCCTATTGATACCGTAACTAGAGTAGTTGAACCTAAAGCGGATACGATTTCTAAAGCACAAATAGCCGCTACGGTAAACATCACCTATCAAGACAGAGGATTACAACAAAACGAAACTAGTTTGTGGTGGTTCATCTTAGCAGCAATTGCGGCGGGTTTTGTTACGGTGATTACTCCTTGTGTATTCCCGATGGTTCCTATGACGGTAACCTTCTTTACCAAGAGTTCGGAAAACAAAGGTCAAGTCATCCGCAAAGCTATATTCTACGGAGGATCTATCGTGTTTATATATACTCTGTTAGGAACTGTAATTTCTTATTTCAATGGTCCGGAGTTTGTGCATTTTGTAAGTACGCATTGGATACCGAATACCATCTTCACAATTATCTTCTTAGTATTTGCTTTATCCTTCTTTGGTTTATTTGAAATCACTTTACCGCATAAGTGGGTAAATGCAGCGGATCGCCAGTCGGACAAAGGTGGATTTGCCGGAATATTCTTTATGGCCTTTACGATTGTTTTGGTTTCCTTCTCTTGTACCGGTCCTATCGTGAGTTCAATCTTGTTATCAGCAGCTGGTGGGGAAGTGATAAAACCTATTGTAGGGATGTTAGCGTATTCAAGTGCTTTTGCATTACCATTTACGTTGTTGGCTATCTTCCCGGGTATGTTAAAAAGCTTACCTAAATCAGGAGGTTGGTTAAATACGGTGAAAGTATCTTTAGGCTTTTTAGAATTAGCATTAGCGTTTAAGTTTTTAAGTATAGCCGATCAAGTGGAACACTGGGGAATACTGGATAGAGAAATATTCTTGGGTATATGGATAGTGATATTCACATTATTAGGTTTATATCTATTAGGTAAAATTAAAATCAGTGAGCAAGACAAAGAACCAATTGGAGTGTATCGCATGGTGTTGGCCATTAGTGTTTTTGTGTTTGTTGCTTACTTGATACCCGGACTATTTGGCGCTCCTTTAAAAGCACTATCAGGTTATTTACCTCCATTGACAACTCAGGATTATATTATAGGGAATGGCACGGCGCAGGAAACTTCCGGAGTGTTGTGTGATGAACCTTTATATGGAGACAAGCTAGAATTACCTTTGGGCTTGAAAGGATATTTTGATTACGAACAAGCTCGTAAGTGTGCTATCGAGAAAAAGAAACCTTTGTTTATCGACTTTACCGGTCATGGTTGTACCAACTGTAGAGAAATGGAATCTTATGTGTGGTCGGAACCGATGGTATTCAATCAACTGCGATCAGATTTTGTGATTACAGCCTTATATACAGACGACAGAACGGAATTGCCTCAGGAGAAATGGTACATTAGTACGTTTGATGGTAAAGAAAAACGTACCATGGGCAAGCAAAACATTGATTTTGAGATTACCAGATTCCAATTTAACGCGCAGCCATTCTATGTGTTATTAGATCCGGAATCGGAGATTATACTAGCTCAGCCGATGGGATATAACCGTGATGTAGAAGGTTTTGCTGACTTTTTACGCGAAGGCGTAGCGAATTATAAGAAGCTGCATCCGTAACAAGACTATTAAGTAGGTAATTCAAAAACACAAAATAGCCTAGAGCCGAAGGCTTAAAGCGGTTCAGAATTAAAGGGTACTCTTGTGCTCATCTCAACCCTCAAGGTTTTTAGACACCTTGAGGGTTTTGTTTTTATGGATTACTCGCGCCAGTCTTTGACTGGTGTGTTTTATCCTGTAGACTTCGACTACATTTTAGCTTCCCCAAGATTTCAACTGATTATGATCAAGGAACTATCCAGCCTTCGGCTTTAAGCATTTTCTCTGATTTTCTTCCACCCAAAAATTCACTCAAAAATCGTACGTGTAGGCAGGATTTACTAAAACCTGACAATAAGAGAATTATTCCGAAAAAAATAGTATTTTTGCACAAGTTATATATCCACATGTGAAGAAAACTATGGATAAACTATTTTTTACGATTTCTAAGATTCATTTTTTACTTGTATTATTGTTAAAAATCAGCCATTAATCATTTAATTAATTCCGATGTCCAGAGTTAAGTCGAAAAGCCTTTTTGATCTCATCCATTCCCTGTCTCCTAATGAAAAAAGACACTTTAAATTGACCTATGGAGGCAACGAAAACACGGACGATAAGAAAATGCTCCTGCTTTTCGACTATTTAAACAAACAGAAGGTCTTTAATGAAGAACGTGTACACGAATCTATTCCCCAAATAAAGGCTTCACAGCTTTCCAATTTGAAAGCTTATCTGTACGATCGAGTTCTTTTATCCGTCCGTCAGTATAATTCAGCCAAAATTCTGGATATCCAGATCCGTGAACAGCTCGATTTTGCGCAACTACTTTTTGAACGCCGATTGTACAATCAGGGGAAAGCCTGCTTGAAAAAGGCACGAAAAATAGCCCAGCTCCATGAAAATCTAGAGCTTCTTCTGGAGATCATCAAATTGGAAAAAAGCGTGTTGATGCAAACCGTGGATGAAGACACGGACAAAACCGTAGACAATATCATTGTGGAAGTTCGAGACATCAACTCCCGAATCCATAACATCAATATGTTCTCCAACTTGAGCATCAAATTGAACTCTCTTTACACCCGTATAGGGTTCATTCGAGATGAGAAAGATTACGAGAAAATTAAAGTATACTTTATAGATAACCTTCCTGATTACAAGGAAGAAGAACTTTCTATCGTAGAAAAAATCACTCTCTTCCGAATGTTCATCGGGTATTATTACTTTATTCAAGACTTTTTTAACGGTTACCTGTATGCCAACAAGTTAGTGTCACTGTTGGATGAAAATCCGGAGTTCATCAAGTATTCTCCTGAACATTATGTTAAAGCATTGAATAACTTATTGATAGCTCAATTCAAGCAGAACAACTTTAAGGATTTTATTCATACTAATGAGCGATTAATTCGCTTCTCAAATGATAGTGCTATATATTTTAATGAAAGTTTGAAAATCAACTTGTTAAAATATTATTATATGCATGAAATGAATCTGTATTTCCTTACAGGTGAATTTCAAATTGGAGTAAAAAAACTATTAGTAGATCAAAATGAGGAAGTTCAGAAATTATTAGAAAAACTAGATTCTCACTCCCGATTGATCTTAATGTATAAGATTGCCTGTCTTTATTTTGGTGCCGGACTATTCAATCACTCACTTCGTTGGCTGAACAAAATCATCAATCTGCCGAATGTAGATATTAGAGAGGACATTCATTGTTTTGCCAGAATCATCAATTTGGTCTGCCACTATGAGTTAGGGAATTACGATGTGATTAAATACTACATCATTTCAACCTATCGCTTTTTATGGAAACGAGACGATTTACGTCGTTTTCAAAAATATATTCTGAAATTCTTGAAGGACTTAGATGACCAAGTAGATGAAAAAGAATTGGTTAAGCGATTTACAACACTTAAATCTCAATTAAACGAACTGGAAAACAGCGAATACGAGAAGAGAGCCTTTATCTACTTTGATATTATTTCCTGGTTAGAAAGTAAAATCGAAAACCGATCCGTTCAGGATGTGATTCGAGATAAGGCCATACATAAAGGCTACTTGTTGCCAGCTTAAAATATTATTTTATTTATATAAAAAATAAAAAACCATTATATAATAAATAGATATATAATGGTTTAATAAAATTATTTATTAAATATATTTGCTTAAATCTTATAATTCATCAAAGAAGCTAGTTTCGTCTTCCGGTTGCTTTACTGCCGGTTTTTCTTTTAAAACAGGGGCTACATATTTAGAATAGTCGTAACCAAAATGGTCCAATGCCTCTAGAGCCGGATAGATACTTTCAGCGATGGGTTGTAATTCATAACTCACTTTGGGAGGATTTCCTTCCGTTACAATACGTTTTACAAAGCCCATTTCTTCCAGCTCTTTTAACTGAAGACTTAACATACGGTCGGTAATGCTGGGGATGTTTTTTCTTAATTCTGAAAAGCGAGCACCCTTTTTATACAAATACCAAAGAATAACTAATTTCCATTTTCCGTGAAAAACATCACTGAAAAGCTCGATTCCGGAACGGTACCATTTTTGCTGAAATCTTATGTCACTCATAGTTACATCAAATTTGAATCAATATACTAATTATAGTGAATTAACGAATATAGGATCATTTGGTTTTTTATAAAATCGACTTTGTATCTTATTTAATATTTGTACTATTTTGTGCTTATGTCAGGAGGATTGAATTGGAAGCAACGCATTGGAAAGGTAGTGAATTCTATTTTCCACATCTTGGATTTTTTAATGTTGGGCCTTTTTCTAATTGCTTTCTCTTTATTTACAACTGTTCAATCAGAAAGCGATTCTTGGAAGCCATTTCAGTTGGCAACATTTCAAACGATTGACTCTGCAAAAACACTAACTAATACCAATCGAGAAGACACTATCTTATATGTAGGATGGGATGAAGTATCCATTGTTCCCAATAAAAAACCATTTCCTATTGCCGGTTATGGGATTAGAGAATGGGTGAGTAAAGTTAGAGATACAACCAAAGCACGTATTATTTATTGGAAACAAGGTAATGTGGAAGTGGCCATGATTACCCTTGATTTGTTGATTTTCCCTCCTTTATTAAAAAACAAGCTGGTGGAGGAACTTGCAGATAAGGAAGGAATACAATGTTATTTGAGCGCCACACATACACATAGTGCTCCGGGTGGCTGGGCAGATCGCTCCGGCGGACATTTTTTGGCCGGACAATTTCATCCGGAATATCTAGATTCTATTTATAATCAAATTATTAGCTCAGTAAAAAAAGCAAAAAAAACAGCCTTACCAACTCAGGTAGCATATGTTTCAATTACTATTCCGAAAGCCGTTCAAAATCGATTAGTAGGAGATAAGGGCAAAGTTGACACTTGGTTAAGAGGCTTAAACATTAAACGAGAGGATTCATCTCAAGCCATACTATTCACTTACGCGGCTCATGCCAACTGTTTAGACACCCATATAGATAGTTACTCGGGCGATTATCCCAATGTTTTGATTGATTCCCTTTTACATCATAAGTATCAATTTGCCACATATATGGCAGGAGCTGTAGGCTCACATGGGCCGCACTTTCATGATTATAATGGAGAAACAAATCTTAGATTAACAGCTAATGCTATTTGGGATTCATTATCACAAGTAAAAGATTTTCAACATATAACATCCAATAATAAAATTATTTCTTATATGAAAGTTCCTATTTATTTTGGAGAGTCTCAAATGCGAATAAGCCCTTATTTTAGAATTCGTCCGTGGGTGTTTTCTTCCTTATTAGGCGACGACCAACCTACTATTCAAGCATTTAAAGTAGGACCTATTGTTTTTTTAGGATTGCCATGTGATTATTCGGGAGAGTTTATGGAAGACCTTCAAAATGTGGCTGATAAATATAATAATGAAGTGGTTGTCACTGGATTTAATGGTGGCTACATTGGATATATCACACCGGACAAGTATTATTTTTTAAATCGAGGAGAAGTAAGGGATATGAATTGGTATGGTCCGGGTAATGGGAGATATTTCATGGAAATGAATACACGAATAATTCAAAAAATGCAAAAATAAAATACTTGTTCCCTGATATATAATACAAAAATATCTTACTATTTTTATAGTCATTTTTTAACAGAATAAAACCGGAATTTATTACACATCTATGATAAAACAACTTAGAAGATGGGCTGTCGTGTTTGCATGTGCACTCATCAGTCTTACCTCCTTGGCACAAATAAACACTCCGGCAGGAGCAGTTGTGCCGTTTGGCTCTAATCCGAATTATGGAAATGGTATCATGCCTAGTGCCTCAGTATTACCATCAGGTGGCACTTATGGTAAATCTCAGGATGCTGCTGATGCCTATAATGAATGGAAAACCAATTATACCGAAGCATGTAGCGGAGGTATGATTCGTGTAAAATTTGATGAGCCTAATAGAACGGTATCTGAAGGTATTGCTTACGGTATGTTATTAGCTGCTTATGCAGCCGATCAATCGTTATTCAATGGTCTTTATGCATATTGGAAAAATTATGCATCACCTAACTCTTCAGGTAAAGCCGGTAAATTAATGAACTGGAGAATTGAAGGTTGTGGATCTGTATCTAACGGAGGTACAGGTAGTGCAGCTGATGCGGATGTAGATGCTGCTTGGGCATTATTAATTGCAAAAACACAATGGCCAAATGCAACAGCTCCTTATAACTATTTGACAGAAGCTACCAACATGATGAATTCCATTAAAGATTTAGAAATCAATAATGGACAATTAATCAACGGTGATGGTTGGGGTATGGGAAACACCTGTAGAAACCCATCTTATCAATCTGCTCCTTACTATAGAGTTTTTTCAACTATCAACACTGCAAACACTTCTGTTTGGAATAGCGCAGTGAGTGGTGCTTATACTTTAATCAATGCTAATGCTCATACTACTACAGGTTTGGTTTCTGACTGGTCAGATCCTAATGGTGTTCGTAATACTTGTAACCCGGGTGGTCTAGGTTATGCAGCAACGAATGGTTATGGGTATGATGCATGTCGTAACCCATGGAGATTAGCTCAAGATGTACTTTGGAATAACGATGCACAAGCGAAAGCACTTTGTGCAAAACTAGCTGCGTATTTAAATGGTAGAGGATCTAATAACATAGGTGGCCCATTAAATCAAGATGGAACAAACTATGGAGGATATGCTACTAACGCAACATTCGTTTCCACATTTGCGATGGCAGTAATGGGATCATCATCTACGTATCAAACGTTGATGGATCAAATGTATACTAAAACAAAAAATACAAAAGACCCAATTAAGAATACTACCTTGTCCGGTTACTTTGGTAACACGTTACGTTGTCTATCTTTATTTATGATGACTGGTAACTTCTGGAAATATGGTACGACATCAATTCAAGAAATTAATATTCGTCAAGGGGCAACTCAAATTGCTAACGCAGGAACGTTTGATTTCCAAAATCAACAAACAACCCCTCCGGCAGCTTCCGGGAAGACTTTAACATTCACGATTGAAAACTTAGGTTTTGCTACTTTAAATTTAACAGGTACCACTAAAGTTGTTTTAGGTGGAACCAATGCGAACCAATTCTCCGTTACTCAACCTGCAGCATCTAATTTAGCCCTAGGAGCTACAACAACGTTTAACGTAACTTTTACTCCAACAACTACCGGTACTAAAACCGCTACGTTAACTATAGCAAGTAATGATCCGGATGAAGGCACTTATGTCATCAATCTTACGGGTACAGGTACTGCTAATACTACTGCGCCTAAGTTAACACTATATGATACGGTTAACGTGTTATCATCAGGTAATACACAGGCGATGGGTTCTTTCACTGCAGGGTCCAGAGGTTATAGAGTATTAAAAGTAACCAATACAGGTGATGCTCCATTGAATATTACGAATGCTACTTTTGGTGGAACAAATGCTGCATTGTTCAGTATGATTTCTCCGGCTAGCTTTACTGCTCCATTAACGATTCCTATTGGTGGAAAAGCTTTCATCACGATTGGGTATAACGCTCCGGCAACAGCATCTTCTTCCAGTGCAACTGTTACGTTTGCAACGAACGATCCAAATGCTCCGAACTTGTTATTGAATTTGACAGCAAGTTCTTCGGCTTGTTCTAATAATCCAACGAATAAAATCATCATGGATTATGATGGTAACAAAAACGTTATTCAACCCTGGAATCCAAATGGAACATGGTCTCCTACGGCTAACAATCCAAGTGTTGTAGCTGCCAACTTGAGTCCTACTGTTGCAAGTTATGTTCGTCCTTCTGCCGGAGGTACTCCTGCAGGATGGGATGGTAATTATGATATCATTCGTTACTATAACTGTGGTTCTGTATCAGGAGCAACACACGCTTCTTCTACCTATGTACCGTTTGCGGTAAGTACTACGAATCCAACCATTCAGATGTTAGTTTACTCTCCGGGAGTAGGTATTCCAATCACTTTAGCTCCTCAAAAACCTACAGGAACAGGAACTGTTTGGGCGCCATTAATTGGTGATTATTCTTCTAACGTTACAACTTATACTACAAAAGCAAATCAATGGGAATTATTAACTTTTGATATGGGTAATATTATCCGTGCAGGAGTTACAGCTGACTTCAAAGCGTTAGATATTCAAATTGACCCAACTAGAACGTGGTCATCTGTGAATACTTCCGTTGCGGCTCGTACATTCTATATTGATCAAATTAAATATGGTGTAAACCCATGTTTAAGTGATAACTCAGGTGTACTAATTGATTATGATGCACACAACAATGTTACATTAGAGTATGTTGTAGGAAGTTTAACTGCACCGGTTGCTAACCCAGTATCATCGGGTATAAATACCACTGCTAACGTAGGTAGATTTATTAAAAATATAAGCACCGGTAGTCCATACGATGATGGTTTCCGTTATGTAGGATGTAATAACAAGGTTGACTTCTCAACTAAGAAATATCTAAGTATGTTAGTTTATTCTCCGGCTTCTAACATAGATATTCAAGTTTCAGCTAAAATACCGGATGGAGCGGATGCAGATGTTTATCCGGATGATGCAGCATCTTCCACTCAACAAACAGTCTTTGCTAACAAATGGCACAGAATTTATTTTGATTTGTCGACTATCTCTGCCGCCAACTTACCTAACGTGTATGCTATTGATGTCTTCTTTGATCCAACAGATATTGGGGTTAATGGAACATTCTATTTTGATGATATTCGTTTAGAGTCTTCTTTACCTTGTGTGACAGGAATTCCTGCTACTTCTATTTTGAATGACTTTGAAGATAATAGATATTTAGGTGTAGTATTCCCTGGTGCAACAGGTACTTCAACGTTTAATAGTATTGCAACGAATCCATCTGCAACGGGAATCAATACAAGTACCATTGTAGGTAAGTTCTTAAGAAATACGGGTACTACTACCGGAACATCCGTAAGATTCTCGGCTTGTCAAAATAGTTTAGATCTTACACCGGGCAATGCTATTATTGATGCAAAAGTATATTCACCTAGTGCCAATGTTAAAGTGACCATGTCACTAAAAACATCAGCAGGTGTAGTAGTAAGTGATGTTACAGAAGTAATACCTACAGCTAATACTTGGGTAAACTTACGATTTGACCACTCGATTGCATTAAATGCAACCAATGTAGCATTCATTGATTTGATTTTCGATACAGATGGTACATTCTCTGGTGGTACAACAACTACAGCACAACGTACTTACTATGTAGATGATATTCGTTACTCTCCTCCGGCTCCGGAAATCAATGTAAGAGCATTAACAAGCCCTACTCCAACGAATGTGTTAACCGGTGGTAGCTATAACTTAGGAACAGTTGCTATTGGTTCATCCTCTGCCTCTACTGATTTTAGTGTCCAAAACAATGGTTTACAAACATTAAGTCTTACAGGGACAACAGCTATTGCCGTATCAGGTACTAATGCTGCAGACTTTGTAGTAACGACATCGCCTACATTTACAAATTCAGTAAGTGCTTTAGGTGCAACCGGATTTAGTATTGTGTTTACTCCAACAGGTACTACAGGTGGTGCACGCACTGCAACGGTTACCATTGCTAATAATGATGCAAATGAAAACCCTTACACATTTACATTAACAGGTACCGCTACCGTAGCAACTTTACAAGCATTGAATGGAGGTACAGGAACGTCACCGGTTATTACAAATAACAATTCACCTGCAATCTCAGTAGGTAGTGCAGTGGTTGCTAATGCAGCTGCAGCATATACTTTATCTATTAAAAATGCTGGAACGGCTCCATTAACTGTATCTTCAATAACGTCAAGCAGTACAGCTTTTGTTGTGTCTTCAGTAACTCCGGCAGGTGCTATTGCTGCAGGAAGTTTTGCCACATTCACAGTAACAGCAACTCCTGCTGCGGTTGGTGCAAATACGGCATTCTTAACAATTGCTTCTAATGATCCTGCAACCCCTTCTTATAGAGTCAACTTAAGTGTAACAGGAACTTCAGCACCTACTCCACAATTAGTTGTTAAAAATGGTACCGCTGGCTTGAATCATAATGCTACTCCTGCTATTTCAATGGGGTCTGCGGTAGTAGGAAATGCAGCAACAGCATTCACGGGGTTCTCCATCAACAATACAGGTTCTGCTAACTTAACGGTTACATCCATTTCCGCTTCAGCAGGATTTACTGTTTCAGCGTTGACTCCTGCAAGTCCTATAGCTGCTAGTGGAACATCTACGTTCTCTGTTACAGCAACACCTGCTGCTTTAGGAACCAATACAGGTACTATCACTATTGTTACAAATGATCCTACAACGCCAACGTTTGTTATCAACGTAACAGTGACAGGTACAGCAGCTGCGGCGCCTAACATGGTTGTTAAAAATAACGCTTCAGGAATTAACCATAATGCTACGCCTGCTATATCGGTAGGTACTTCTACAGTGGCTACTCCTGCGGCGGCTTATACAGGATTCTCTATTACTAATTCTGGTACAGCTAGTTTAACGATAACGTCAATTACTCCATCGGCAGGCTTTACAGTAACGGCTTTGAGCCCATCGTCAACGATTGCTGCGAGTGGTACTGCTACATTCAGCGTTACAGGTACTCCTGCTGCTGTAGGAACTAACACAGGTACTATTACAATCGCTTCAAACGATCCTACTAACCCTAGCTTTATCATTAACGTTACGGTAACAGGAACTACAGCAACGGCTGTGTTGGGTACATTAGATGCAAAAGCTATCGACTTATATCCTAACCCAAGTAATGGAACTTCTTACTTAGAATTTAACGATACTTACGATAACGTAGTAGTGACTGTATTTAACGCAACAGGTGTTGCGGTGCTTACAGATAAAATGGCTACAGTAAACGGAGTTCAAACGTTAAATACAACAAGTTTACCTGCAGGCATCTACTTCGTAGAGATTAGCACGGCTCAAGGTAAATTGGTAAAACGTTTTGTGAAAGAATAAAATAAAAATAGTAGTTAGGTACTAATCATTAGTATGAATCGTCCTGAAATAGGTTGACAGATTTTAAAATAGATCCCAGTTACAAAAGTAGCTGGGATTTTTCATTAATGAACCATTTCAGGTGTTTTCATTTTTAATGAAAGATGAGGTCTTATGGTATTGTATAATTTAACAGCTTCATAGACTAATATTTCAGCTTGTAGCATTGATTTTAATTTCTGACCTAACCCAAATTCTTCTTTTAAAGTCCTATTCATTCTCTCTGCTAAGGCGTTTTCATAAGGGTCTGAATCTTCGGTCATACTAATTCTAATATTGTTTTTGCTAGATAATGCTACGTACTCTTTACTGCAATATTGTAGACCTCGATCAGAGTGATGAATAAGTTGGAGTTGAGGATACTTTCGCTTTTTTAATCCCATCTCATACGCTTTTATCATTGCATCTGTATCCATTGAATTAGCTAAGGAATAGCCCATTATCTTTCGGCTAAAAGCATCTGTTACTAAATTTAAATAACAATTACCTTCATCTGTTTTTATATAAGTTATATCACTTACCCAAACCTGTTCCGGTCTTTCTATTTTTAATCCCTTTACAATATTTGGGTATTTTCTCATCCAATGCCTCGAGATAGTAGTTTGAATATATCTGCGCTGTGGTTTGATTAACATATCATGTTCTCTAAGCACAGCAAAAAACTTGTCTCGTCCGAGTTTTACACCGTCTCTTAGTAGTATTGGTTTTATCTGATGATACAGCTTTTTACCGCCAAGTCTAGGTAATAGCTTCCTTTGCTCTTCTGATATCACTTTTATTTTCTTGCTCTGTTCGGCTATTAATTGTTCTTGTTTTCTCTTTTTATAAAGATACTGACGGCTGTAGCCTAAAGTAGAAGCAATCTGTTTTACTGTGAAGAGTCTTTTTTTCGCTCCTGCTCTTTGGAAGCTTCTTGTGAGAGGGGCAAATACTTTTTTCGGATCTCTGTGCCAAACTGTTGATCGGCTATATCAATCGCTCGATTGAGAATCTCTTTCTCCTGCTCCAGACGCTTGAGCTTGCGTTCCAGATCTTTTATCTTTTTATCGGGGGTAGGTTTCTTTTTCATTTCAGTAGATTCTGACCAATCTAATCTACCATGTTTTCGTAACCAAACCAAAACCGTACTTCTGCCCTGGATACCATACTTAAACTGTGCTTCTTTATAGGTTAAAAGCCCTTTTTCTACTTCGTCTACTATTTGTAGCTTGAAGACTAAACTGTAATCTTTTTGAGTCCGCTTTACATAAACTCTTCTTCCTTTGTTTTCCATAAGTTTGACTTGTTTGTGTCAACTTATTTCAGGACGAGACAGTATTTAGAATAAAAAAAGCGACTTCTGAAGAGGAGTCGCTTTTTTTATGCTTTGAATATAAAATTAAGAAGGTCTGTAAAGCTGCACTTTCCCTTTTTTCACCTGACTGAAATCTAAGTCTAAAAGTTGTACAGTTTTTTTACCGGCTACATTTTGATGAGCTATCTGACATTTTAATCCTCCATAAGCTTTTACCACTACAGCAGTATGGTGTGGTAAATCATATTCTCCATTAGTGATTTTAATAACTACCTTTTCAAACTGGATGATATCACCGGCTTGAATGGCTTGTTTCTTATAATCGTATTTGGTTCCAAAGTTAAAAGGCGGCGACCATTTCGCTCCTGCATAGTTAAGAGCTGCTGCCGCTAAATCCCAACATTCGCCTCTATCTACTTTTTTACCTAGGTGGTCCAGACAGAAAGCAACAATTTTGTCTTGAACATCAGAAGTAGCGGAAAATCTGTAAGAACTTAGACTTAAACAGATTATAAGGATAGAAAAGGAGATAGAGCGCTTCATAGCTTGGGCATATTTACCCTAATCTAACGCAATATTTTGTATTAATGATATATTTGTCTATATTTGCATTCCCATAGCGCGGGATGGAGCAGTTGGTAGCTCGTTGGGCTCATAACCCAAAGGTCACAGGTTCGAGTCCTGTTCCCGCTACAAAGAGAAGGTCAGTATGCAAATGCTGACCTTTTTGTTTAGTATAGGGTTATCTCCGTTTTTTAACGGAATAAAAAACAGATAACATACATTTTTAGCATTCTATCAATAGACACTATAACTCAATTTCGCTTTCAATTTCTATTTGTGCTTGTGATATAAGTTCATAAATATTAATATCTCCACCAATCAATTCGAAAGAAACACATAAAGCATAAGGGATAGTATGAGTTAAATTTTTATCCCAACCCGCATGGCCAATAACAGCTATATTGAAGTTCTCTGCAAATTGATGAGGTTCTATTATTGCCCAGTCTTTTTGCGCTGTATTATAATTCCTGCTAACACCTTTTACTCCCCATTGGACATTCTCTCGTATTCTCCATTGCATAGGATTATCGCCTTCTTCAAAGTTCCCTTCCTCAATCAACGATTCGTCAAGATCTAAATAATTTATTGTTTTATTTCTGAAGCTTTCAAAAGATTCATTGTAGTTACTGCTTTTCCATTCTAACCATGAAGATAGATATGAATGTGAACCTTTCCTCGTGAGCCTTGTTTTAGCAGTAAATGTAAGAGTAACTTCTACTAATAGTTTAAAATTCTTTCCTTCACCTCTTAGTTCTTGAGGGATATTTATTTTGTAAATATCTGCTTTCTTAGCACCAATTGATCCTTCTTTAAGAAAAGTAATTCTTTGGTGGAAATTATCAATTGCCTTATTTACATCAGGAACACCATATCCAAAGCAACGTATGTCATTTAAAGTAGGGTTATTGAAGCAATGTGAAGGTAATCGAGCACTCTGGATAATTAATGCTCTATACATCAAAGCAGAATGGTCTGGAAGTTCCTTTTGTAGAGAAGATGCTATATAACTAACCTTTGGAGTAGCAAAGGACGTTCCTACTGAATCTTTACCCCATGCAGGAGCATTATAAAGTGTAGAGTTTACTAATTCTGGAGAAGTATCAGAATGGGTTTTAATTTGATTTGTTGTTTTGTGGCGAATTAAATCGCCACCAAATTCCACTACATCAGGTTTAATGCAATTCCACATTCCTAATCCCACTCTTGAGAATGGAGAAATTTTATCTTCGCCAGCTATGCATTCATAATCTTCATCCTCATAATTATATTTGCTTATTGATCCAACAGTAATAGCAAAATAACTAACGCCAGGATTAGCCACTCCTGATGAATCTTCAAATAAGAAATCTGGATAATTCTTTCCGCTATCTAAATGCTCTTTAATGCCAGGGAGGTCGTTATTATTACTTTGTGAGCGAATGTTACCAGAAGAAACTATAAAGAGTAAATTTTTTTCATGAGTTAGTTTATCTATCGAAGCTGCTAATTCAGGCATGTGTGTTCCTTGATAAGAGGAATTTTCATTAACAGATAAATTAAATATTCTTGCTCTTGGATGGAACTCATTAACAATTTTTTCCATGAGCGCTGGAGCAAATTCTTCTTCACTTATTCTATTCTGACTATCTAGAATTCTAGCATTTTGGATTTTTGTTTCAAGTTTATATGTGCCATCTTTTGGTATTATAGTTGGATATAAGATTGCTCCTGCAACTTTAGTACCATGGCCATTTGATCGTACTTGATCCGCAGTGGATGTATCTCCTGTAACGTATGATTTTGATTCTAATGGATTAATTGCAGGGGCTAACAATATATGAGATTCCATTATACCGCTATCAATAACACAAATGGAAGGCGCAGTATCATCTGGTGGAATAATTTCTGATCTAATTTCATCCGATATATTTGAATGTTCAGATCCTACTAAAAAAGGTTGTGGTATTGAAACTCGATAAAGATATTGATAAGTATGAACTAAGTCTTTTAAACCTCGTCCATTTATTTTAATCTTGAAAAAAACTGCATCAGTAACATTATCCCAAATATCAATTAACTCACCATTATATTGATCAAGATATTTTTTAACTGCATCTTCTCGGCTTATTTGCTTAGTATCTCTTTCAAAAAGAATTTTTCTTTCAGTCTCTTCGTATTCCTCAATTTTAGCTTGATACTTTTCTTCTGTTTCATAGTCGCTTGGAACAGGGTATTTTAAGGTGTTTGGTACGAAACATGATATACCTAACTCAACTACATAAAAATCTGAATCAGAAAGCTGTTCCCAAATTTGTTTTAAATCGCCTTTTAAGATTTGTTGTATACGTATATTGTCATCTGTGATGATGTCCCAAATTTGAGAAGCTTTATCCTTGTACCTTCCCTTCTCTGCAAGAAATTCCGCAACATTTTTTTGAAAAGATTCTAATTCGTCAATTGAAGCACCAATGATGAATCCATTTTCTTCTTCAGAAATTACTTCAACTCCCCAATGTCTAAATGAATCTATATCAGAAAATGCTTGATCATCAATTTGCATGAAGATAGGAATATCCTTTTCATTTGGAAGAGGTATTCCATCTTGAATATGTTGGTCTTTAATGGTTTGCCATTTTTGCCGTAGGTCTTGAATAGATGTTTCTAATTTTTGACCATGGTTAAACCTATCAGCCTTGTTTTGCTCTGTAAGAGGATTCTTCTTTTTGTTACCGCCACCTTTACTATTGTATGAACCATCAACCTTAAAAGGTAGCTTCAAGTGGGGAAATGAAGCCATAAAATTATTTATTGTAAAAAAGATTTTCCTGGAGTGAAAGCTCTAAATGAGATTGTGTTAAAATTTTTTCATTTGTAATTACAGAAAATTTAGCAGCATCATTGGCAATCTTCACTACTAGAGCAGAAGAAAAGCCAATCATACTTTCTGAAAGATTATTCCAATTTATATCTTCAGATTTATGTATAGCTGAAAGAGTTAACTTAAGTAACCTTTGAATTTCAAATTTACTTGGTTTAGGCATTTCAACGATATCATCAAAACGTCTGAATAAAGCTTGATCCAAAGCATTGTCCAAATTAGTTGTTGCTATCAATATGCCAGGAGCATTATATTCTTCCAATAATGTTAGTAAAATATTGACAATCCTATGCATCTCGCCAATATCGTTAGAACTTCCTCTAGTTTTGCCTACTATATCAAACTCATCTAACAATAAAACACAAGGATAATCTTGTATTCCTTCGAACAGTCTGTTTAGATTGGTTGCAGTTTCTCCTAGATATGAAGATATTATAACATCAAATCGAACTTTTAAAAATGGTAGTCCTAAATTCCAAGCGATTCTTTCGGCACTCATACTTTTACCACATCCAGGAGCCCCATAAAAAAGAATTTTTTGTCTGTGTTTCAATCCATAGTGAGCAAGTCTTTCTTTGGCAGCAAATTCCTTTTCTATCCTTCTAATTTTATGTTCAGTTTCATCTGGAAGAACCATTTCATGTCTTAATTCTTCCCGATCTATGTATTTTGCTAAAGGTATACTGTGCCTTTTATCAGTTGGAATTGATGTACCAGGAGGAAGAATTTGTTTAAGTTCCTTCTTAAATAGTTGTTGAGATTTTAAGTTTCTTTCAAGAATTAATTGAAGTTTTTCAGCTAGCTTTTCATGGCCTTTTTTCTTTTCATCCGCAATAATTAGCTCCGCTACTTTTACAACATCATCTTCCTTTTCACCTTCGATGGATCGAAAAAGTCGGATTAAGAGATCTTGGTTCATGATTAATGAATATTCTTTGTTGAAGATAAAGTAATCGGCTTACATTGACTTTATCATTAAATCAATGTAATATCCCAATATTAAGAAAATTATGATTTAAAGCCTATTTTATGGCAAAGGTTATAATATCAATATCTCTTAAGTAAATAACAAAGCCTTCTTCAAGACCCCTGAAAAGTTCAAGATTTTCCAGAAAAAGCTAGATTATAGATGGCCTAGATTTTCTAAATAAAGAAACGTATTACCTTTTTCCAATTAGTATTACGCCCTCAACTTTTAGACAAGACTTCACTCTCCCTATTTTGTAATAGAGCTTTAAATGCTGAAGTAGATGAACAACTACACCTTATTCTCTCGAATCAGTCGATAGATAGTGGACTTGCCAATTTTTAATTTATTGGCTACGTCTTGTACGTTGTTCTTGTAATAGCTGAGGTGTTGCTGAATCACATCGTTTTGGATATCATCTAACGAAAGCTTTTCTAAAACTTCTTTGGTTAAACGAACTCGATGCTGCCTCTCTAAGGAGATAAGCTTTTGTTCTAATACCGTGTTAAGCTCTTTGTGTGAACGTTTGATTTCAAAATTGCGCCAAAGCAATTCCAAACGGAACATAAAGAAATCATCTTTGATGATCACATCCTCAATGAGGTTGATACACTCTTCGCTGCTTGGTAATTTTTGATTGGTATTGACCATCACAAAAATCTCTACGATAGGATGAAGCGCCTTAATAGCTTTCATCAACTTAATAGGGCATACTCTGACTACACCGGTGTTTAGTATTAGAATGTCAGGTCTTTCGTGTAGATGGTCCATAGCTGTGGCGACATCAGGAAAAAAACGTACAGAGCAATTCTTTCTTTCGGTAAAAAACTTGGTTAGTAGTAGAGTATAGTTTTTATCAAAATCTAAGATAAACACATCCATAAAAAACTATACTTTATCCAACAAATATACAATTTATTGAAATACGTGTCAACCCTAATCCCTCTGTATCACCACCGTATGTCCTAACAGGTCTTGAAGGGATTTATTCTTAGGATGGACTAAAATAGCGGTTCTATCTGCTAAAAAGATCAAAACACCAACATATAACAGCAATCGCTCGCTCACATACATGGTGATCCATGACCAAATATCACTGGATTCAATAGGAAAATTAGGGTATAAAATTTGGGTAACATAGGTACACCAAAAGACAACAAGTATGGTTGTCCAAACGATGTTGCGAAAAAGTACTTCTTTCCATGTGGGAATTTGTCCGCTGTCATTGATTACTAAAGCTCCCGTTGCTACTCTACCAATTGCCGGTTTGCCATATTTTTCAGTGAACACTTTGATAAACCAAATAATACTAAGCGCATAGAGTTCACTCGTAAATCTAGAGAATCCCACATAAGAATAAAGAATAACTTGTAAGCCCCAAATGTTAATGAGTTCAATGAAGGTGCCCATTACTCGTTTGGTGAAAGTAGTATATTCCAATGGAGAGGATGGAACCTCCGATGTGTGTTCGTCTAGAATAGTGGACATAGGCAAGGTTATTAAAAAGCCCGTCTCGATGATTCGGACGGGCTTCTATTTATCTTTTATCTACAACGAAAAGATTAGATATGTATTGCTCTATTCTCTGTTGCAGCTAAACAAGCTTCTTTAAATGATTCGGTGAAGGTTGGGTGAGCGTGTGACATACGAGAGATATCTTCTGCAGATGCTCTGTATTCCATGGCTACTACTGCTTCAGCAATCATATCCGCTACACGTGGTCCTATCATGTGTACACCCAGGATTTCGTCGGTAGCTTTATCCGCTAACACTTTTACGAAACCATCGGTATCCATACTAGCGCGTGCTCTACCGGATGCTTTGAATGGGAAGTTACCTACTTTGTAAGCACGTCCTTGTTGTTTCAATTGCTCTTCGGTATAACCAACAGCCGCTACTTCCGGCCATGTATAAACGACACCAGGGATTAAGTTATAGTTGATATGTGGTTTTTGACCTGCCATGTATTCAGCTACAAACACACCTTCTTCTTCTGCTTTGTGAGCTAACATAGCACCTTGCACTACGTCACCAATCGCAAAGATACCAGGGATGCTAGTTTGTAAATGATTATCTACCGGAATGCGTCCGCGCTCATCTACTTTAATGCCGATGTTCTCTAATCCTAAACCATCTGTATATGCTTTACGACCAGTAGAAACTAATACATAATCAGCTTTTACTTCAACAACTTTACCGTCTTTGTCTTCCGCTGTTACGGTTACTTCTTTGCCTTTAGCTGTAGCACCGGTTACTTTATGTTGGAACATAAATTCAAAACCTAAGTGTGACTTCAATACTTTTTGTAATTCTTTACCTAAGGATTTATCCATGCTAGGAATTAAAGAATCGAAGTATTCAATCACAGTGATTTTAGAACCTAAACGTGCGTATACAGAACCTAATTCCATACCAATTACACCACCGCCAATAACGACCATGTGTTTAGGAATCTCCGTAAGTTCTAATGCTTCTGTAGAAGTGATGATACGTTTTTTATCAATCGGAACAGTAGGTAATGATGTTGGCTTAGAACCTGTAGCGATGATGGTTTTAGCGGTTTTAATTTCTTTCACGCTACCATCCGCTGCCGTTACTTTAATGGTGTTTTTGTCTACAAAAGAACCAACGCCTGTAAGTACGTCGATTTTGTTTTTCTTCATTAAGTACACAATCCCATCGCAAGTTTGTTTTACCACACCTGCTTTGCGAGCTACCATTTGTTTCAAGTTCGCTTGAACTTCTTTCACGTCGATACCATGTTCTTTGAAGGTATGAGTAGCATTATAGTAATGCTCAGAAGAGTCAAGCATAGCTTTAGATGGGATACAACCTACGTTTAAGCAAGTTCCACCTAAAGTATTATATTTTTCGATCAATGCGGTTTTCATTCCCAACTGAGCACAACGAATCGCTGCTACATAACCACCGGGACCTGAACCTATCACTACTACGTCGTATTGCATATTCTTAGTTGTTAGGTACGAGTCTTTAGTTACTAGATAAAAACCAAAAACTCGTACAGTATAATTGAATAATAAACTCTATTTAATAGTTAGTCTAATGACTAGCAACTCGTAGCTAGCAACTAAACACCTAATAACAATCTGGATGGATCTTCCAATAATTGTTTCACACGTACTAAGAATCCTACAGACTCTTTACCGTCGATGATACGGTGATCGTAAGATAAAGCAAGGTACATGATAGGACGAATCACTACTTGACCACCTACTGCAACCGGACGCTCAACGATGTTGTGCATACCTAAGATCGCTGATTGAGGAGCGTTGATAATCGGAGTAGACAACATAGAACCGAAGATACCACCGTTGGTAATAGTGAATGTACCACCGGACATTTCATCGATACTTAATTTACCATCACGAGCGCGTGTTGCTAAACGTACGATTTCTGCTTCGATTTCATGGAAGCCCATTTGTTCAGCGTTACGGATAACCGGAACTACTAAACCTTTAGGTGTAGATACCGCTACAGAAACGTCACAGTAGTTGTGGTATACGATTTCGTCACCATCAATGTAAGCGTTTACCGCAGGGAACTCTTGTAGAGCCATGGTCACTGCTTTCGTGAAGAAAGACATGAAACCTAAACCTACACCATATTTTTCTTTGAAAGTATCTTTGTATTTAGAGCGCATGTCCATTACCGGCTTCATGTCTACTTCGTTGAAAGTAGTTAACATAGCGGTTTCGTTTTTCACGGCTACTAAACGACGAGAAATTGTTTTACGAAGGTTCGTCATTTTCTGACGGTTGTCTTCACGAGCACCAGCTGCTGCTTTTGCTACCGGAGCTGCCGCTGCTGCTGCAGGCGCTGCTTTAGGAGGCGCTGCTTGAGCTTTTGCTGCATCTTCTTTAGTGATACGACCATCTTTGCCTGAACCTGCTACGGCTGCCGGATCAATTCCTTTTTCAGCCAATATTTTACCTGCTGCCGGAGAAGCATGACCACTTGCGTAGTTTGCATTTCCTGAAGTTGCTGCCGCCGGTGCTGCTGCTACCGGAGCTGCTGCCGGAGCGCTACCTGCTGCGCCGGGAGTGATTTTACATACTGCAGAACCTACAGCTACAGTTTGCCCTTGTTCTACTAATAATTCGATTTTACCGCCTACTTCAGCACGTAATTCAAATGTAGCTTTATCGGATTCGATTTCTAAGATTAAATCTTCTTGATTGACTACATCACCGGATTTAACAGAGATAGTACCGATCGTAACTTCGTTAATCGATTCTGCTACCGCAGGGATTTTCATTTCAATAGGAGTTCCTGTTGCTACCGGTGCAGAAGGAGCCGGAGTTGCCGCTGCCGGAGCTGCTTTAGCAGGTGCTGCTGCACCACCTTCTTCAATCACACATATCACAGAACCTACAGCTACGGTATCACCTTCAGCAGCTTTAGTGCGTAATACGCCGCTAGTTTCAGCCATTAATTCAAAAGTTGCTTTGTCGGATTCGATTTCACAAATCAATTCGTCTTTTTGTACCGTTTCACCGTCTTTTTTAGCCCATCTTCCGATGGTAACTTCATTGATCGATTCTGCTACTGCAGGTACTTTTATTTCTAATGCCATAATTTTATGCTTTTGTTTCGTAAAGGGTTAATGTGAAGATTAACGAGCGCTCATTTTTTCAATCTTCTCAGCAAAAGAACGTTTTACTAAGTCAGCTTGCGTTTCGTTGTGTAGTTTTAAGTAACCTACCGCCGGAGAAGAAGCTTCTAAACGAGCTACTACTTCCAGTTGTTTGCCTACTAGATACATACGGCGTAAGATATAACCCCATGCACCCATGTTGTATGGCTCTTCTTGTACCCAAACCATTTCAGCTTTAGGATACTTAGTGAAGATTTTATCTAGTTGTTTCTCAGGGAAAGGATACAACTGTTCGATACGAACAACTGCCACGTCCGTCCGTTTTGATTTTTGTTGTTCATCTAATAAGTCGTAGTATACTTTACCACTACAGAATAATACTCTTTTCACTTTTTTAGCATCTACTTGTGCATCGTCGATTACTTCTTGGAAAGTTCCGGAAGTAAGTTCGCTTACATTAGATACAACTAATGGATGACGTAATAAAGATTTAGGAGCCATGTTCACCATTGGCTTTCTGAAATCCCATTTCACTTGACGACGAAGTGCGTGGAAGAAGTTAGCAGGTGTCGTAATGTTGGTGATAATCATGTTATAGTTAGCACAAAGACCTAAGAAACGCTCTAAACGTGCAGAAGAGTGCTCAGGACCTTGACCTTCATAACCGTGAGGTAATAACATTACTAAACCATTTTGACGTTGCCATTTAGTTTCACCGGATGAAATGAACTGGTCAATCATTACCTGTGTACCGTTAGCGAAATCACCAAACTGTGCTTCCCAGATGATTAAGGCATTAGGGTTAGCTAAGGCATAACCGTATTCGAAACCTAATACCCCATACTCAGATAATAAGGAGTTGTAGATACGGAAACGTTTTTGGTTATCAGAAATGTGATTTAATGTGAAGTATGGTTCATTCGTTTCAGCATCACGTAATACAGCGTGACGGTGAGAGAATGTACCACGTTGAACATCCTGACCTGTAATACGAACGATTTTCTTCTCTGTTAATAAGGAACCATAAGCCATTAATTCAGCTGTCGCCCAAGTAACTTGCTTGGTATCGAAGATTTGTTCTTTACGGTCTTTTAATAATTTTTCAATCTGTTTGATGGGCTTGAATCCGTCAGGTGTAGTGATTAAAGCTTTACCTACTTGTTCCACTACTTCTTGAGAGATAGAAGTATCCGGTGATTGTTCGAAATCTTCTTTCTTCGCTTGACGTAATTCTAACCATTCTTTCTCCATCTTTTGTAAAGAGTAAGGAAGAGGAGTTTGTTTTACTTGGTTCAAACGATCTTGTAACAAGTCGCGGAATTCTTTATCTAATTTCTTCGCAATCTCTGCATCCCATCCACCTTGTTCAATCAAACGTTGGTTATAGATTTCACGCGGGTTCGGGTGACGAGAGATAACGTTATATAATTTTGGTTGAGTGAATTTCGGTTCATCGGATTCGTTGTGACCGTGACGACGGTAACAAACCATATCGATGAAGATATCACTTTGGAATTTCTGACGGTACTCAGCTGCTAAACGCATGCAGTAAACTACTGCTTCCGGATCATCACCATTCACGTGTAATACCGGAGCATCTACAATTTTAGCAATATCTGTACAGTAAATAGAAGAACGAGCATCTTCAAAGTCTGTAGTGAAACCTACTTGGTTATTGATGACAAAGTGAATGGTACCACCGGTTTGGAAACCGTTTAGTTTACACATTTGTACAATCTCATACACGATACCTTGACCGGCAACAGCCGCATCACCGTGGATTAAGATAGGAACTACTTTATGGTAATCATATCCGTATAAACGATCACCTTTAGCGCGCACAAATCCTAATACAACAGGATCTACCGCTTCTAAGTGAGAAGGGTTAGGGATAAGTTTTAAATTCATTTTAGCACCGGATGGCATTACCACTTCCGAAGAGTAACCCATGTGGTATTTCACGTCACCATCACCCATGGTTTGGTCCGCTTTCACATTACCCTCAAACTCGTTGAAGATTTGCTCATAGGTTTTACCCATGATGTTCGCTAATACGTTCAAACGACCACGGTGAGCCATACCGATAACCACTTCTTCTGCTCCTTGCTCGCCTAATTTGTCGATCATTTCATATAGAGCGGGGATGGTAGTTTCACCACCTTCAAGAGAGAAGCGTTTTTGACCTACATATTTAGTATGTAAGAAGTTTTCGAATACAACGGCTTCATTTAATTTAGAAAGGATACGTTTCTTCTCGTCGATCGAAGGGTTGTAGCTTTCTTTCTCGATTTTGTTACGTAACCAAGCCAATTTCTCAGGCTCGCGGATGTACATATATTCAAAACCGATAGCATTTTCATAACGCGCTTTTAACGTGTCGATGATGTTTTTAAGAGTAGTAGTACCTAATCCTAATTCATTACCGGCAACAAAAGAAGTATTTAAGTCTGCTTCGCTTAAACCGAAGTCAGATAGTTCTAATAAAGCTTTGCGGTCTTTACGCTGACGAACCGGATTGGTCTTAGAGCGTAAGTGAGCGCGTGAACGGTACGCATGAATCAAATAGTGTACGCGTACTTCTTTTTCTGATACTGTGGTAGCAGGGGTTGCTGCTGTTGCTGCTACACCGTTTCCTGAAGAGTGACCATTGGTAGAGCCGTTTCCGCTTTCTCCATATTTTTGCATAGAGAATTCGTAGCCTTCAAAAAACTTTTGCCAAGTTAAGTCTACTGATTCCGGATTGACACGATACGCTTGGTACATTTCGTCGATGTACGAAACGTGTGCATTAGCGACATAAGAATATTTATCCATGAGTTTATTTAGATTCGTGCTACAAAGGTATAAAAAGCTAATAATGTATATAACTGTATATTCGCATATACAAATATATATTGAAAATCAATATTTTACTAAATATTGGATAGGTGCAATCTAATGGAATGAAAGCTCTAATTTTATAAGAAAAGTACAATTAGTAGTAGAGAAATGATAAATTAATAATATAAAATGAAATCTGTTTTTTCATTTTTTGACCTAAATAGGGTGACTCAAACGGTACTATTACTAGTCTTGCTGTTTCCTATTAGGAAACTTTTGATATAATTCGTACGTTTGAAATTCGACATCTTTTAGCTAAGGCTCTTAATAAATCCCACGGTTAAAACCGTGGGCTGCCTAACTGCCAAGAATTGACTCTAATGTTAAAGTTAGGCGATAGGTAGCCCACCATTTTAATGGTGGGAATAAAACATCATACAAACACATATAGATATGACAAAGTCCAAACAAAATGAACGATTAGGTAAGTTAGGGGCTATATCTCACGCTGAATGGAAAGATAAATCAATAGGAGAAATAGGAACAGATAATAGAGATAAATATGAGAGCGAATTAAAGATAGAGTTACTTGGCGAGTTCTTGAAAAAAATTAGAAACAGTCATAATTTAACTCAGGAAGATGTAGCTAAACAAATGGGTTTTGGTAAATCGTATATTTCAAAAATAGAAAATGATATAGCGGATTTAACCATTAGTACATTATCGAGATATTTGCAGGCACTAGATATGGCAAAGTTGTCCATCAGAATTGAAGATAAAGACGGACACCCCGAAGAATTAGTCATCTTTTAACTTCATATTAAAAGTCCATTGACAATTTGTTAATGGACTTTTGTTTAAATAGAAAGATTTTTATTTTGCAGCATACATATGAATAGAATAATCTTCCATTTTAAAAATCTTTTGGTAGTATTTTTAATTTCTATTTTTGGTTTTAAAGCCATAGGAAAAACAACCGTACTTCTAATTTCAAAAGATGTTTATTACTTACATCCAAGTGGAGATACAATATCCCTATTTTGTAAAGATTCTTTACCTTCTGGTGTTCATTTAATATCAACTTCTTATCCCGCTTATATTGCCTGTACAAATGGTAATAATCATTTTTATGAGACTTATTTTAATAAATCACTTTTGGTAGATTCTTTAAATAATAAATTATATAGTCAACCTAGATTAAATATTGAAAAAAATTTACCAATCTGGCTCCATGATAATAGGAATCAATATTTCATTACAGCTGGCTCAGTAAGATGTGATTTTAATAATTCTATAAAAATTCTTCAGTCGGATAGTAGAAGATCAAAGGGATTTCATGACAAGAAGTATTCATTTTACTTATATAATAGAAATTATTTGAAAGACAGTATAAAAAATATACATATAGTATATATGGATGTATATGAAGATGAAATTGGTAAATCGTCTTTAAAAGTTGAACAATTTGCTAAAATTAACATATCAACTAATGCAATAGTTTCAAAAGATGAAATAGAATGTTATTTGAATATTTATGAAAAAAATCATCCGTATAAAGATGGCTTTCAGATGAAATTAGAGAATAACTTACAAATAATCTCGGATACCATCGCTATTGATAATTATTTTTCTTACAATAGTATTTTAGGTACGTTTTTAAAGGGATTATATTTAGAAAACAATCAATATTATTTTGATGCTATTGAAAAATATTTTCTAGTAATGAGTACTTTTCAATCGGAAATGTCCATAACAAATGGAACCATCCCTCAGCAAATCTTTGCTATAAAAAATACGACTTATCATCATCGATTATTTTATTATTTATTCAAAAATTATATATGATTCAAATCGAAACAAAAGTCAAGGTTCCGGTAGCCAAAGCTTGGTTAACTTGGACGGAAGCCAAGCATATTATGAACTGGAATTTTGCCACAACGGATTGGCATTGTCCGGCCGTGAATAATCCTTTAGAAGTAGGAGCAACTTTCACCATGACTATGGCGGCAAAAGATGGTAGTTTTTCTTTTGACTTTGGAGGAGTGTACACGGATATTATTCTTCATAAGAAAATTGCTTACACCTTAGGTGATGATAGAAAAGTGGAAGTCACTTTTATTGCCGAAGGTGATATAACGAAAGTCATTGAAGTATTTGAACCGGAATCAGAAAATCCGGTGGAGATGCAAAAAGCCGGTTGGCAAATGATTTTAGATAGATATAAAAGTTATACAGAGGAAAAGCTGAAAACACTCTGACTAAGTAATAAATAATTATATATACTTAGTCAGAGATGATATAAAGATATTAATTGTTGAAGTTTTTATAATGCGTTGCAATGATTGCATTATTGCTAAGTAAACAAGGTACGTTATCTATGATAGGATAACAAAGCAAACTATCATTACTGAAATAGCTGCCTCTTATTTCCTCTAGAGGAGCTTTGGTAATAGGACAAATAAAAGGCAATATTTTTTCGGTTGCAGTAGAAGACTCTTTCTTTTTTACAATAAGCAATCCGGTTGGATTAAGTGGATTAGCACAATAATCAAACAATCTATGTTCGATAATATCATAATTTAATTCTCTTGCTATGCCCGCTAAATTCTTAATATAGCCTAATCGTTCCATTCGTGCTTTTCCTTCGTCAGTAGCAAATTCATAACTAGGTTCGAGTAGTACAAGATACTTTTTTGAAATTCTATATAATTCTTCCAATGCTTCTTTTTCCTTACCACCATTTGGTTCTATCGAATGAGAGGTATACACAACATCTATGGAATTATCGGCTAAAGGAATTTGAAATAGGTCACCTGTAAATAAGTGACAACAGGAAATATTTTTTGATTGAACATAGGTTTGAGCATATTTAATTCTTGACCAAGAAATATCGAAACCAAAATAATTTTTCGGTTTGTTTTTCATTCTAAGAGCTACATTTGCTAGAGTAGTGGCTTCTCCTACCCCTACTTCAATTATAGAATCAAAATTGCCTAGTTGATCAATTGTTTTTGCTATGGTACTTGTATATTTTTCAATATAATCGGCATTCTCATTCGCAAATTTTATATAGTTTCCGGCCTGTAAGTCATAGCTTATTAGTATCGCATCAGTTGAGTTTCCGTTACTACCTGTGTTATTTTTTATATACTCAATAATGTTTTTTCCATCAGAATAAAGTTCTTTGAGTTTGTTTAGTTGGTTAATAATATTCATATAAAAGGATAAATTTTTAATCTTTATTTAATAATTAGTTTTTCAGAATGTATGGAAGAGTTGTTATGAAAATAAATATAATATACACCACTTGTTAGAAAGTCTAATGGAATAGTTGTATTTGTTGATGTTACATTTGATACATTTAAAACTTTAGCTCCGGAAGAAGAGTAAATGATTAAAGACCAAGGATATTCTTCCGTAACTTGAACTAATAAATTTGAATTGGTTGCATCATAAAAACAGGACACATTTTTTATATTTGTTAAATGTACAGCATTCATTTTTGAATAGGTACAACTACCATTTTTATCGATTTGTTTGATTCTATAATAGATAAAAGAAGTAATTGTGTTAATAGATTGTACATCAATAAATGTATACTCATTAACTGTAGAGATATCAGATTCTTTGCCTATAGAAAAGACACTATCAATGATTTCAAATGTAATAGCATCTATGCTCCTTTCAATTTCAAAATGACTTACATCTTTTTCATTAGTGGTAGTCCATGAAAGTTGAGTTCCCCAAGAGTTGAGGTTGCTGCATACAAAAGAAATGAAATTTAAAGGAAGAACAAGTCCACAAGTGGTATCAAGAATAATTTCCTTTCTTTTAACTGAGCCAGGAGCGATTAGGGTGTTGTTAACTATATTGCGTGAACTTGTTAAAGTTGTCCATGTTCCTATAGAATTATCATCTCGTTGTTTAAGTAAATATCTATTTTCACATTTTAAAGGATCATCGAACACGGTTCCAGAATAATCATAAGTAATTCGATAGGTTGTTATGGGACCATTCACAATAAAAGTTCCAAAATAGCCATTGATGGGATTACTAATTCCAGTTGTACGACTAGGTACATGATTTACTTTAAATAAATGAAAGCCTGTTGGGTTATTTGCATAATTATCAATTGTTAGACTTCCGACATTAGGTGTTGGTAATGTATTAAGAGTCAGCGTTATGGGTATGTCGTACCAATAACTACTCTCATCTCCAATTGGTGCACCAGAATAATACCAAGGGTCTACGCCTATAGGAAAATTTTCTAATGTGCCATCGTTCCCATTTCCAGATGCGTCTGATGCTATTAATCCACTCGTTTCATCTAATCTGTAATTGGCAATTAAATTGCTTTGAGGATAAATAGATCGACACATATTATCACGAATCTCCGTTAATGTTCGTTCGTTATGCCAAAGTCTTACTTCATCAATATATCCATCAAAATGAGCTCTGGTCGTAGTTGCATTTAGCCAATAAGCTCCTATAAGTGGAGGGGTTGCTGTATGTGCAATCGTTACATTCCCTATATTATTGGTTCTGTCTAAGATGCCGTTGATATATATTTTTACAATTCCACCAGAATAACTGCCGGCTACATGTGTCCAAGTATTTATAGGAATAGTACTTGTGCTACTAGTTAAAAAATCGGTGTTTGAATTGTCAAAAATAGCTATACGAAGTAATCCTGAGGGTAACAAATACATATCATATTCTCTAGTGCCTTTGGTTTCGTGTTTACTAAAAATTACGCCTCCTGCAGAAGGAACGGCGTATGATAAAGGATATATCCATGCTTCCATTCCCAGGATGATCAAAACTAGTATGGTCAGGAATATTTACAATGCGATTTGAAAGTCTAGAGAATAATAAACTTCTACCTGAGTCAGGACCAGGCTGAGCAAATGTATTTTTGTTAAAAAGTAAACAAATAAACAAATAAACAAATAAAACTCTCATAAAAGTAATAAGTAGCTAGCTTATAAAAACAAAATAGTTTAGTAGTTATGCGAAAATACTAAATTAATAGACTATTTTCAAAAAGCCGGTTGGCAAATGATTTTAGATAGATATAAAAGTTATACAGAGTCGATATAAGAACTACAGTCATGCAAAATTCATTTTATCCTTGTTTATGGTTTGATGGAAACGCGAAAGAAGTAGCGGAGTTCTACTGTTCTATTTTTCCGGAATCAAAAATCACCGTGGCTACTCCTATGGTGGTGGAGTGGGAAATGCAGGGGAAGAAATTCATGGGCTTAAATGGTGGTCCGCATTTTAAACATAGTGAAGCGGTATCGTTAGTCATCAATTGCGACACTCAAGCGGAGATTGACCAGTATTGGGGTTTACTTACAGCCGACGGCGGCGAAGAGAGTATGTGCGGTTGGTGTAAAGATAAGTTTGGAATCTCCTGGCAAATTGTTCCTGCCAAACTTGGCATGTGGATGAGTCACCCTCAGAAGAGCAAAGACATTATGAATGCTTTTTTGAAAATGAAAAAATTTGATATCCCTACCTTAGAAAAAATCTATAACGAATAATTAGTTTTTCCCAACCTGCAAGGTTTCAAGTAGCAGTAGTTTTACAAGGGATTTTATGAAGAGAACCTTGCAGGGTTAAGCAAAGAGTTCATTTGTATCCTTAATTCCCTATACCATCAATAGTGCGGTTATAGGAATTGCTAAAGAAGTAACGAATACGAATACGACCTATGTAGTCATCATTGTTATAACTTTCGTTGATATTATTTCTAGATTGTTGCCACATGGCAATCAATTCAATTCGCCAGTTGTCATTAAAGCGATAACCAATCCCAATACGTGAGCGACTTCTATTGGCAAAACGTTCTGTGATGTGATCACTATAATACATCACTTCATAATCTATCATACCGTAAAGTATTTTATTATCCGTCATGTGTAGGCCTATGATGGGAAAGACTAGTTCAAAACGTACACGTGGTCGCATATTTGAACTCCATGATTTATCTTCCAAGTTGAGCATGTTCCGTTGTTCTAATCTTCCTAACACGCGCCAATGATAACGGTGTTTTTCCGGTTTGTTGCCATACCAACGTAACCCAACAATTGGGCGTAACTCTAAGGTATTATAATCGGCTGTTTGATTGGTGTAAGATGCAATAAACTGACCAATCACATCAATCCTATCTTTAAAATTTCTTTCAAAACAAAGTGAATAATCGTAGGCTCTCCAACGTGGATGGGTAAATAGAGTAGAATAGGTAAACGCATTTTCCATATTCATGTTTTTAGTTACCATTTTATTAGCCATAAGTTCAATCCAACCTTGATAGCTGGTCGTTTGACTATAAGCGGATAAACTAAATAAGAATAAAACCCCAAAAACTATTCTACGCATATTCGGGGGAAACAATGACACAAAATTAATTAAATAATAATGAGCTTTAAAAATATTTGGGGCTTAGAAAGCAGAATTCATATTTTCTTTACTTGAATGATGTTCATGGGACAAGCTTGAGCAGCTTTTACATTTTCTTCGTATTCTTCATCGCCCACACGAGCGGTATACATTCCTTTTTTCGCCACACCTTCGATTAAAGTTACTTTACCATCTTTCTTTGACATACGCCAACGATCGAAAGCCAGCTCCACACAGTAGTTGCAGCCTATACACTTTTCTCTATTATGTGAAATGATAACCATGCTTAGGCAGGTACAATTTTATATAACTTATCGGAAGAGCGCACGGTCTCTGTTACTTTAAAAGTAATGGTGTCACCTTTTTTTGCTTCCGGAACAATTACATTATCTTTTCTGATTTCTTCAATCTCTGTTTCAATCACACCCGTGGTTGGTCCCATAATGAATACCGGATCACCCACTTTCACGGATTGAGCTTCGATTAAAAATTCACCCACTTGACTCTTCGAGTAATAGTGTAAGCCTTTACCTATGTATACTTTTTTCTGGGTAGCAGAAGAACCGGCTTGGTTCGTCCACTCTCCTAATTTCAAACCTAAATAATAACCACTCCAGAATCCACGATTGTATACCTTTTCCAATTCAGCCATCCAACCTTCGATTTTTTCTTGAGTGTATGTTCCTTCTTGTACACTATCAATCGCTTCTCTATAGCATCTTGTAACCGCAGCCACATATTCTGGTGCACGACCGCGACCTTCAATTTTTAAAACGTTGGTACCGGCAGCCATTACTTGATCTAAGAAATCAATAGTACATAAATCTTGTGGCGACATGATGTATTCATTGTCGATTTCCAATTCATGTCCGCTTTCCATATCAATTACCTTGTAGCTATGTCTACAGTTCTGTACACAAGCGCCACGGTTAGCAGAAGAGTTTTGAGTATGCAAACTCAAATAACATTTACCCGATACGGCCATGCACAATGCTCCATGACCGAAGATTTCAATCTTTACTAAATTTCCGGAAGGGCCTTTGATTTGTTCTTTCTCAATAGCATCCGCAATGTGTTTTACTTGGCGTAAACTCAACTCACGAGATAATACCATTACATCACAGAACAGGGCATAAAACTTAACGGTCTCTACGTTGGTGATGTTTAACTGAGTAGAGGCATGCACCGGCATCTTTTGAGTAAAGGCGTAGTGAATGACAGCCTGGTCAGAAGCAATCACGGCAGAGATACCGGCAGATTTAGCTTGATCAATCACACGTTTCACTACAGATAAATCATGATCGTAGATGATGGTGTTAAGAGTCAAATACGTTTTAATCCCTTCTTCAGAACAACGTTGACCTATCTCCGGCAAGTCACCTAAAGTAAAGTTCATGGTAGCACGAGCACGCATGTTCAACTGGTCTACTCCAAAGTAAATAGATTCAGCACCATTTTGAATAGCGGCTTGTAATGCTTCAAAGGATCCGGCCGGAGCCATTAATTCCAAACGTGTAGCAGAAGACATAGTGTGGGATTTCTTAAGGTACAAAAATACAAAAAATCAAGCAGAGGGGAAAATGAGAAAAATCAGCTCTTCTTACTTTTTAAAGGCCTTTTCGTATTGTTCAATCCATTGTTTAGGGCTGATTTTACTTACTAACTCAGCAATTAGGTCTAAGGGAATATCATTTACTTTTTTAAATCGAATACAACTTTTGCCCATATCCAATTTTGTAGAACTGTGTTTAGGGTATTCGTTCGTGAACCATTGATATAATTTTTCATCCGCATAGATTCCCATGTGATATAATGCGATGAAGTTCTTTTGTGCTGCTAAAGAAATAAAAGGTAAAGGAGTATCTGCTGCGCAATGATAACCGGGAGGATAGGTTTTTAAGGGAACCACAAACGATATCATTTTATACTGTATGGTAGCTTCAAATCCTTTAGGGAGATTTTTTGAAATCACTTGGTAAAGTTTTTCAAAAGTATCTTTTTTGTCAGGTGCTACTTGAGAGAGATAGTCGGAGACTGTATTCATGGGAGGGGAAGGTAGGATAAAAATTAGTAAATTAAAACAAGTATGTTGGTTTAGGGTCTACGTCATCGGATATGCAATCCGCTACAGAATCCATACACCGACTTTACAAATATATAAAAATTTATTTGAAATACTGAGTAAGTGAAATTGTAGTGCACTACATATTTTTCTATTGTTTAATTTTAATATTAAAAACATGTTTGTTATTCCATGAAAACTAATAAAGGCATAGAAAGAATAATGTATATCCGAGATTATGTATTTTGGATACGTTTTTTTGATGGATTAGAAATTACTGTTGACTTACTTCCACATTTGCCATTTCCTGTTTCAAAAAGTTTTTTTAAAAAGGCTTTTGTTTCAGAGTACGGTAGAGAAATTATGTGGTCGGATAATAAACTTGATTTTCATTATAAGTTTTTGCGTGAATTAAAAAGTATTAGTTAATGAAAGATAAGTTTTAGGGCTATTATTTTATATTTAATAAATGGAGCAATAGTAATACTCTTATCGCTTATTTCTATGAAGAAGAAAGGAAAAAAAGAATACGTAGATCCCATTTTATATGAAATGGGAATCCTTAAAAAGGGAGAAGGGCTAGGTCGCTTCTTAGAGAACGGTAAAGTTTATTTGATAACTAATAACCTAAGTAATACTTCTTCAAATAGGAAGAATAGAAAAAGATAATCATACGTTAAAAATATATTGAATATACATTTTTTAAAATGCCTACTCTATAAAAGAGCTGTGATGATAGAAAATTGGTAACAGCTTAAGTTGTGACCTCCCTTCTGGATTTGCTTTCATTCTTTGAAATACTGAGATTCGTAACAACACTCATCAAATGGATGCTCACGTGGAGCAGTTGTGATTTGCTTTCATTCTTTGAAATACTGAGATTCGTAACAACAATAAAGTCTCGTCAATCAAATGCGTATACGTTGTGATTTGCTTTCATTCTTTGAAATACTGAGATTCGTAACAACCAGTTGGAAACTAAGGGTTATATCATTGCCGTTGTGATTTGCTTTCATTCTTTGAAATACTGAGATTCGTAACAACCCTGCTTACAGTAGGCGGGGCAACGATGGGTTGTGATTTGCTTTCATTCTTTGAAATACTGAGATTCGTAACAACGTTTGGACAGTTGGTAATTTTAAACCTTGTGTTGTGATTTGCTTTCATTCTTTGAAATACTGAGATTCGTAACAACGTTTGGACAGTTGGTAATTTTAAACCTTGTGTTGTGATTTGCTTTCATTCTTTGAAATACTGAGATTCGTAACAACGTTTTTCCTTGGTGTCCTTTTTCTCCCAAGGTTGTGATTTGCTTTCATTCTTTGAAATACTGAGATTCGTAACAACAAAATATGGTTGGGAATGGGGTGGTGATTGTTGTGATTTGCTTTCATTCTTTGAAATACTGAGATTCGTAACAACTGCTTTTCGTTTAGACCCTCACCTACTAGCGTTGTGATTTGCTTTCATTCTTTGAAATACTGAGATTCGTAACAACGTGTTGTGATTGTTTCCAACACCAATAAACGTTGTGATTTGCTTTCATTCTTTGAAATACTGAGATTCGTAACAACCGTTACTGGTTACAGGGTGGCGTAGATAGGGTTGTGATTTGCTTTCATTCTTTGAAATACTGAGATTCGTAACAACAGGTAGCTGTATAAGTGTAGTCTGCTAAACGTTGTGATTTGCTTTCATTCTTTGAAATACTGAGATTCGTAACAACACTATCCTTGCGTCAGGTCTTGCAACGGTAGTTGTGATTTGCTTTCATTCTTTGAAATACTGAGATTCGTAACAACTACAATAACAGGTGCTGTATTGATTGATACGTTGTGATTTGCTTTCATTCTTTGAAATACTGAGATTCGTAACAACACTCAGCTACATTTGATGGATATACAATAGGTTGTGATTTGCTTTCATTCTTTGAAATACTGAGATTCGTAACAACTACTTCCTTCGGTGTCCGTTGATCTTGACTGTTGTGATTTGCTTTCATTCTTTGAAATACTGAGATTCGTAACAACATACCTCTCTATTTCAATCTAAAAATCAACGATTTACACGCTATTTCAGAACAAAAAAATCGAATCGATTCTCAGTTTACAAGAGCCACCACGAGTGGCTTTTTGTATTTTAGTCCCCTAAAAAAGCTCTAATTGCTGTGGTGTTTCCGGTCGGTCTACCGTTTTGGGACCTCTGAAAAACTCCATCCGGCCAAATTGAGCATCTGTAATTTCAAAAATAATGACCTCGCCTTTTTCCGGCAAAAAACTCTTTACTCGCTTTTTATGTACCTCTGCATTTTCCCTGCTGCTGCAATGACGAGAATAAATACTGTATTGCACCATAGCAAATCCATCTTTCAACAGACCTTTACGAAAAAGGGCGTAGGCTTTACGTTCTTTCTTGGTATCGGTAGGTAAATCAAAGTAAACAAATACCCACATAATTCTATACTGATTAAATCGTTCGGTATTCATGAGTGACCACTTAAATTTCCGGATAAGGTATTTTTCGTTTCGTACCTTCAAAGCAAGCCATGAGTCCGGCAGTGGTGCGTTGCATTCCTACGAGTAGCGGACTTTGTTTTCCTTCTATCATCACATCGAGTATAGGTAGTTGTAGAAGTGTTGTTTTATCACCCGTGCGTAACTCATACGGCATATGTGGAATTTCATTTAACCAACGAAAAACCATTAAGTCGGCTATGGGGCGATAAGGTTCCATAATATCATCTGCCAAACAGAAGGAGTTATATTTATTGGAATGGTGTATGCCTAAAGCCGGTAAAAATCCACTCATCACCAGACTTCGTGCTGTAATGGCTCGCAGTATGGCATAGGCATAGTTGAAAAAAGGATTAGGCATGGGTTCGTCTTGTCCGCGAGTAACGTTGTAACGACGAAACATCACATCCCAATAGCGTGAGGCTGCTCTTCCTTCCATATTTTCCGGATCTCCACTTCCTACTTTTTCCGCCATCTTACGCAACGGAGTGCCGTCATAACCCATCAAGTCCATGACTTTGGCCTGATTAATGATTTTTTGTTCTACCGTTTGTTTCCAGAGTTGTTTCTTGAGTGGTTCGCTGGCTTCTAGTTGCGTACGTAGTGCTTCGGTGAAGGTAGAGTTTCCTTGCATATTCCACGTAAGGGCAGAAGGAAGATGTTTTTCATCACACCAAAGAATAGCCGCATGTTGTTGAGCTAATGCGGTGATGACGCTTTGAGTAAAAGTAATTTGCCGATGGTCCAGCACTACCAAACCGATGTCTTCTATAGGAACTTGTTTGGTTTCTTTTTCACCATCTCTCAGGAGCTCTACCATTAATTGAGCGTTACGTACGCTTAGATGAGCCGGATTTTCGAAATAAAGTGTTCGTTTAATCATAGCTAAAAAAGAAAAGTGGGTAATGAATAACGAGTGTAGGAAATACTCGTTATTAAAATTTAGCTATAATTTATTAATTATCAAAAAGATAATCTATCATAATAATCACACGAATCATAAAAATCATACCTGTCCCGTTTTTACGGGAGTTCAGACATCATATATTTCTTATTCGTCAACCGCTTAAAATTTAAACTGGTTTCACCGAAGTTGATTAGTAAACCTATTTCTAAATTATAAGCTTCTAAATAATTAATTGCTTGAGCAAAGTGTACAGGCTCTAGTTTGGTGATTGCTTTTAGTTCAACGGAGATATTTCCTTCTACTAAAAAATCTACTCTGCGTGTTCCTATTTGATGTTCTTTATAAAAAATAGGCATTTCAAATTCTCTATTAAAAGTAAGTTGATGAAGTCCCATTTCAATTTCTAATGCTCGTTGATAAATGACTTCCTGAAAACCGTTGCCTAGCCTTTTATGTACTTCCATAGCACAACCAATAATTTTGGCAGTTAATTCGGAGTGTTTGTATTGTGAGTTGATTATATATTGGTAGTCAGAACTATGATTCGTTTGATTTTTGTGATTGATATGAAAATAAAAAATTAAATATCATGAGAATCATTTAATCAAAAAAATCATAGTTCAGACAATGAGTGTTAGTATTTGGCAAGAGAAATGTTGCCTAAGCGATTCACGTTGAGTTTCCAACAAATATTTTTTATTTGCTTTCCATTAAAACTTGTGGTTTCATTTATTTGAGATCCTCCTAATTTTCCAGTTTTTAAATTCACTTTTAAATCAACTTCACACTTATCTATCTCTGATGCGTGGTTTATAGGTCTAAAATAAATATCACTACCAGTAAATCTATTAAAAGCATAAATTATATCACTGTCTTCATTGTTAATTTTAACAATATCATTTTGTGTTAAAGTGAATAAAAATTTATATTCTTCCTTGTTATCACTATAAATTTTCTCATCTATTGGCAACCCCTTGGTATTAGTTGAGGTTTGATACTCTATTAAATCAAAAAGATTTATTTCTTTAAAAACTCTTATTGGATTTTTCTTTGATTCTTTTGCTTTATCTGCTAACTCATAAATAGCGAGGTAAACATTAGTACCTCCATCATTTACCACATATTGTTTTGATTTTACAGATTCTTTATCCTCCTCATTTAACCCTCTTTGATTACCAAAGCCTCTTGAAATTTTAACCTTTTTAATAGGTTTATGATTTTTTCCGTCATTGAGTTTCTGAATGTTTTCAGGTTTATTCATTTCCTCGATTGCTTCGGGTGTAAAAGCAATCTCTGGATGCTCTATAATTTTGTCTTCAAACTGCTTCTCAGTTTTGAAATTTCGGTCGGAAACTTTATCTATAAATACATTCAGTTTTGAATAATCCGTCTTTTTGTACTTATATTCATTCACTTTTAAATGATCAATTAAGTCATCAATAGATAGAAATTCGTTTTCATTATCGTTTACAATAGCTTCAAATTCCTGCTTTTCTAATAAAGCATCAAAGTAGTTAACAGCTTCTTCAAATGGTAATTCAAGGGTGTCAAACTGTTTTAGTTGGTTCAATAAAATAGTCTTTGTACGACCTACGCTATCTGAAATAGTTTTTATTCTATCACTGTTAAATACATTGTCTTTCGTGAATACTAAAGACTTTCGTACGACAATCTTTTCTTCTCCATTTATGATTTGCTTTCCATAAAAAGTATCTTTCCCTAAACTCCTTCTTATAGACCAATTCTGTTTTTGTCCGTTGTTCGTGTTTTGTTTCTCAAACTTATTTTTGTTGGGTGTATTATTATAATGATTGACTGTTTTATTAATTACTCTTAAATTCTGCTTGAAAGTAACAATGGTGTCCTGCAATGCAGTCAAAATCATTTTTTTGTAATCCTGTTTAAACGAATCAAAATCCTTATAATGATATACCATTTCTAAAACAGAATCTTTACGAGAATTTTCCGCTCCTGATTTTCGAATTTCTGCCGGTAACATATAATACCAGTTGTTTTCATCTTGTTCATCGTCTTTTTTAGTGAACTTGATTTTCCGTTTCAGCGTTTGTCTATACTTTTCAATTTGTTTTTGTTTACCGTAATTATCTGATTTAGCATCAGCATTAATATTGTTGATATAATTAACGTGGTCTTCGGTACACAAAGCCACAATCAAAGCGTCTAGAGCGTGGTGTCTATGGTCTATTCTTTTTATGTCGTAAGATTCATCTTTTTCACGAATGGTATCATCTAAATTGCAATCGAAATATTCTTTACCGTTTTTAGAGATTTGCCAACTTCCAAACAGATTGGATTTTGTCAACTCATTCATTCGTATAAATCTTGGTGCGACTAATTCCATCCATACTTCATCCAATTTCCAAGCCCGTTTTAATTCTGTAGTTACCATTCCTGTAATAGGTAGAACATTTTTAGAACGGAACTCTACTTCTCCTGGTTCTCTAACAATATGACTTAGCAATTCCATTGCTTTTCGGGCAATATGACGAGTATTGTTTAGTTGACTGTTAGTAAATCCTTTCGGAATTTCCTTTGATAATAAAATGAGTTTTTTTGTTCCTGAAAATTGTTTTTTCACAATATTCAAGTATTGTTCCTCTGTGCAAATAGGAGTACCTGTATCTGGATGAGATTTCCCCTTTTGCGCTTGAATAAATTCTCTTGCAGTTCTGTCGCTTTTTAATTTATTCAAATCTACTTCAACGACAACCTTATTACTCAATGAATTATTAGTAATTGATGCTTGTGGGAAAATATGGTCAACATTATATTTTTTGCCATCAAACAGTTCCGTTATTTTTATCATCTGTCCTGAATAAGGCGAACGATAACCTTGCTCAATCCAAAGTTTGTATTTCTCAAAATCTGCTTGACTTATCTTTTGCTTTTTAAGAATTTCTTCAATGTCTTTTTTACTGTAAGATTTATCTTCAAAGAATTTTTTGTCATTATTATTCGTGTGTTCGGCTCCTTCTTCTACAATTTTTAACCGTTCAAAATGGTCAGCATTTTTAGGGTTAGCATTATACGGATTATGGGCTAAAAATTCTTCTAAAATCTGGCGAATACGTTTGTTCTGAGCTTTATTACTCGACATACGGTTACTTTCAGCCTCTTTTTCTTTGGCTGATTTTTTAAGCTCTCGTCCAACTTCCAAATGAATTTTAGAGAAGAATTTCTCTTTCCCTTCTCCATAATAATCCCAAATGTCTGCGACCACTTGCATCATTTCTAAAAGGACTTTTTCTGCAACAGGATTATTGAGCGAATGTTGTTTCAACTCCTGATGAAGTTGTTTTCTGATGTCATCGGGCGAAGTCCAATATTTTGCTTGTGCCAATTCCGAATGACGACCGTAAATTAAGTATGATGCTTGGGTCAAATTCAGTTGTTTGAAATCTTCGGGTTGTTCAAGACCACGGAATACATTAAACAAACCTTTTGGAAAAGGTATTTCCCCTTTTTTCAAATCAACACCTATGTTAATAACCTTTGAGTAATCAATTTTTTCTGCATTAAAATCAATTTCCTTTAATTTTTGCAGTATTTCGTTTTCACGATTGGCAAGATTTTCTTGCCATTTCTGAAACCAACTTTCATTTGCCCAACTGTCTTTTTGCTCTCGTTCTCCCAAACGAATAAACGGCAATAATTTCTTCAAGGCTTTTTCTGAATAAGCACAATACTTGGAAGCAAACTTTGGATAGTTTACAAAATCCTTGATAATTTTTTCTTTGACTTCTTCATCAATATTAAAACCTACGAAATAGTTGTTGAAAAAAGTGGTTATACTTTTATTGTTGTATTCTGTACGCTCTTTGTAACTGACAGAATACAAGTAATGCCATAACTCTACTTCCTTTTGTTGTGTGAGAAAATTAGCATATTCTGTAAAACCACACCTCTTAAAACGAGTTGCAAAACTTACCCGTGTTTCATTGCCTTTGATTTCTTCATCTTCGGGAAAATTCCAAGCGAAATTACTGTCTTTTGATTTGTAATCAATCTTGAATTTATTTTTGCAATAGGCTAAAAATTGCTCTTGGTTTAAAGATTTGCGGTTATTCAGTTCCTCAAAAAGTTTTTGGTACTCTTTTTCGTTTTTGAAAAATTCTTTTGTAATATCTTGATTGGTTAATTTTTTATCATCAACTTCTTTTTCAAGTTGAATTAATTTCAAATTGTGTAGTTTATCCCAAATCCTGAACTCCTGAAAATATGGATGTGAAGCCGAAATAACTTTAATGTAAATAGGTTCTTTCTTGATTTTTACTTCTCCAGTTTCAATATCAACTTCTTCTATTGGATTACCATTTTTATCCTCTACATTCTTCCAATAACGTATTTCATATTTACAGTTGGCGATTTCTGATTTTTTACTTTTGAGTGGTCTCTGATACAATAAAATATCTTCCACCAACAGATGTTGAATAGCGTCTTTATTCTTCAATAAAGCCTCTTGATGATTTTCATTTTTAGGATAAAGTGTTTTGACACATTTCTCGAATACTTCTTTATTCTTTAAATTTGTATGAAATTGTTTTTGAGTGGCAATGATTTGTTTCAGTTCTTCACGGTAAAAATCCCTGTCTACCACTTGAAACATTCCACCGATAATCTTGGTACGATTACCAGTTTTAGCATCCTTTTTCAGGACATCATAAATTCTTGGCGAAATGTAGTTTTTAGCACTTTTATCATTATTTTGGTATCCTTTTTCAATATTAAAAGCTAGAGCCTCTTTCTCGGTTTTCTTTTTGAGTAATGTCCAATCTGAGGAATTATCACTTAAATCTGGTTCTCTAAGTTTTCGGTCTTTTCCTTGCTGTGCCTTTATTTTTCCTTGATTATCATAAATAGTTTCAACAATGTAGTCATAGGGCTTATTGAGGGCATTTTTATACCGGAAAGTAAAATTTTTAGGTTGTTTTATTTCTTTCCAACCATTTTGATATGTTAATGTATAGTTATGTTTGCCGTCATCTTTCTCATAATGGATATCTTTGATTTCTAAAGGATAAATATCAACTACTGTAAAAAGTGTTTGCTTATTATCAATGTTACCTTGTTCATCAACCTTAGAAGTTTTTATTATCTCTTTTAAATCGTCTTTGAACGTCATTTGAACATCTGTATACTCATCATAAACAAAATGGTCGTTTCCATCTAAATGAACTTCATAAAACAACCTGCCTTCTTTATTAACTTTTGGGATTACTTCCTTAACTCGCAAATCTAATTCCTCAACTATTTCGCCTTCTTTAATTGATTTATCCTCTACTTCAGTTTTTTCATACCCTCTTTTCTGATTATAACTCAATAGTACCCAAGCGAGTTCTTCCAAAGAAATTTTTTCAGAAAGGGCTTTTTGTCGTAAGTAATATAAAGTCCAATCATAAGGGATTCGGCTTTTCTTTTTATTTTCAATTTCAAGTTCGTCAAGCATTTCCTGATAACTCTCCTTAAAAAGGAAGGTTGCTTTTTCTTCTCTCTGTTTAGGCAAATAAACTAATTTGGGTTGTTTATTTTTTTTGAACTGTCCGCATTTTTCGCCTTTTTCATTAGTAAAATCAATTTCTAATTTATAATGAATAGGAAGAGCATTAAGTAAATCAAGAACTAAATGAAGTCTGTCTCGTCTTAATAAATAACGTTCATTTAATCGACGAGCCCCTCTTTTTTCAGTTCGTTGTGCGGCAGAACTTTTAATTTTTCCATTTTTTTCAAATTCACCAATTTCACCTGCGTCCATCGGTAAAATACGAGAACCTAAACCTAAAATTTTTACAAATCCTTTTTGGTGATCTATTTCTATCAAAGCCCATCCAATACTATTAGTCCCCAAATCCAATCCTAAAATTTTTTTGCTCATATATTTTTTATATAAAATTTAAAATCTACATTTACAACGAAAGCAAATCACAATAAGGATTATTCCGTTGTGAAAACATTTAAGGCGGGGCAACTCGCCTTTTCCTTTTTAAATACTTCTCTTAATTTTTATTTGCTGATAAAAAGTGATTTTAAAAAGTCATCACTTACAATTTAAAAAAAGATAAATAAAAAATCAATCTCTCTTTTACACCCCCGCATACCTCTTCAAATAACTAAAGGCTTCCGTAAGTTTACCATCTTTAGTGACCGCGCAACGCTCTATTAAATCACCATAAGGATAGTGAATTAAATCGGCTGCTACGTTTTCCATAAACTGTTTGCCAAAATCATCACTTGCATCGCGAGGTAATTCGCATGGTAAGTTATCTATCGCCATCACCGTTATGTTTCGTGGATCGGAGAACGGTGCTTCTAGGTCGCGAGTAAACGGATTGTAATCGTATGCCGGATCGTAAATGTTAGTGGGCTTTACTGTACTAGGAATCGAACCGTTGATGTCGCAAGTAATATCAGAAATTAATCGAATATGGAACGAAGGATCTTTCATTTGATCCACTGTGAATAGCATGGGTCCACGTTGATCCCAGTATGCACCTGCAATTAATATATCAGCAGCTTTTGCATAAGGTAAGAAGGTAGAGTTATATAATTCCGGATGTGCATGGAAATGTTGGGCATCCCAAGCTATACCTTCTTTTGATTGATGATAATCTTTAGAACTTACAACGGTATAAACTGCTTCCGAAAATGTTCTGTTTAAAAACTCAGTCGGACTTACTTCTCTTATTTTTAAATGATTCAATATAGATTGAATGCCGGAGCCTACGCGACCTCTACCTGTCACTACAATCTTCAATGGAGGCAAATGAATTTTCTTCATTTCTTCTTCCATGGCTTTACGGTCAAAACATTTATGCGCCGGCTTTAAATCGAATAGTCGATACTTTTTCCCATACAATAAAAAAGTATTGTAAGCCCCTACTACTCCCGCAAATCTTCCGAAGGCAATCACTCGATTACCCTTCACATCTTTCAACGCTTCATAATCAATCAGCGTGATGTTTTTCTCTAAGATACTTTGAAGTAGTTTTTGATTGTGTGCTTGCTCCTTAATGGTATGCGAAAAAAACACATACGTTTTATTAGGTATTAATAAATGTGCAGGAACTTCTTTGATTCCAAACAACACATCGCAATCGGATAAATCTTCTTGTAAGGTGATACCTGCTTCAGTATATTCTTTATTGGAAATACAACGCACGTCACTGGGCTGAACCACGATGGAAAGCTTAGGATATTTATCCAACAAAGCTCTACACTGGTAGGGTAACAAAGGTACTCTACGATCTGAAGGAACTTTACTTTCTCGGATGATGCCCCACTTCATGTGTGTTGTTTTTTACTTTTTACGATAAAAACAATATCCGTGTTGTCCGCCAATGCGAACGAAATTACTATCAGCTTCTAATTCACCTTCTCGACCTATTTTGGTTACTAAATAAACTGGTTTGTCGGTTGGGAAGCTACGTAACCAATCTTCGTAATTAGGAGCTAATGTGTCCGCAGGGAAAGTTTTTACAAACTTGTCATAAGCGTCCATACGGCGATTCGGTTTTTGAGTGTAGTACAAGTGGGCGTAGCTTTTGAAGTTCACAACTTCCACGTAAGCATCTTCATTTTGCTTGCTCTTATAAAAATCAATCACTTCTCCTTGTACATAACGTTCTATGTTAGGTAAGATAGCAGGCAATACCGTTTCATGAAATACGATAGATGAAACGAAGAACAAAGCTAAACTGTATTTGATATTTTTGTTTATGAAATAAATAGCACTAATGAATACAAGTAAGTAAGAAATACCACTTAGTGCTTCCCAACCGCTCCACGTTACAGGGGCACTAAAATTAGCCGCAGCGAATGGATCTTTAATGTAAGGAACTAACACAGGATAAAGAGTATCCCAATTGGTCATCACTACAGGGAAAGCAGTTAACACGATGCCTACGATACTTCCGGTAAGTATTATGCTCCACTTTAACCAAGGAGTCATGGTTATTTCACCTTTCCATAAACTATATACAGCTCCTGTAGCGATGAAGGATAATGGTAAATAACAGAAAGAAGAGTAGTGTGCAATTTTTGTTTTAACAATACTAAATAAAATCAATACCACTAAAAACGAAACGATACTCCATATAAGAAATGCTTGTTCACGAGTAGTAGCGTATACTTTTTTCTTCCATCCTTGAAAAGCAAAATAGGATAACGGAAAACATCCGAATAGTATAACAACCCAATGATAGAAGAATGGTCCGCCGTGTCCGGCATCTTGTGTCTTGAACAAACGAATTTGATAGATGATAAATTCTTGAAGAAAGAATGGTCCGTTTTGAATGAGTTCGTACGCAAACCAAATTAACGAAACTAATCCGGTAGTAATAAAGAACGCAATCCATTCTTTTAAACTAAACAACCAGAACTTTTTACGTACTACCATCATCACAGCCATAGTAAGTAAGAAGTCTAACAAGCCCACCGGACCTTTAGTCAGGATTGACATACCGGAAGCGATACCGGTAAACATTATCCATTTCATTCGTTCTTTAGAAGCTTCACTTTCTTCTACTCGATAAGCACCGTAGATAGATAAGAAGATAAACAGATTAAAGAAGGGGTCAATAATACCTGTTCGGAAATAGAAATGGGGTAAGATAGAACCCGCATAAACTAATACCCACAAAAGAGCAAAGGTACGTGTACTAATTCTTCGACCTAATAGGTATAAAGAGACTAGGGTAATACTTCCGGTTAATGCATTGGGAAGTCGTGCTGCAAATTCGTTCACACCAAACACCTTCATGCTTAGTACTTGCAACCAAAAGAACAATGGAGGTTTTTCCCAGAAGGTGGTGAAGTTAATTTGAACATGTGCGTAATCGCCGGTGACAATCATTTCACGTGCGGCTTCAGCAAAGTTAATTTCGTCCCAATCAAACAAAGATACAGTCCCAATAAATGGAATGAAAAGGATGCAACCCAATAGGGCGATGATTAAACTGTCGTTTCTAATTTCTTTATTTAATTCCATAAAGGTCGGTTGCTTTTTTGTGCAAGTCCGCTCGTTTCAAATTTCTGTGTCCAATGAAAGAACAAGGAACAACATATAATAGCAATAAGTCCACCGGCGAAGGTATCTAATAAGAAGTGTTGCATCAGATACACACGTGACAATGCAGTAAGCACTGCCAACATAAATAATACAACGGATAATTTTTTAGAAGCACTATAGTAAGCCAAACATATTGCCAACGCAAAGGCTTGAGCGGTATGTCCGGAGGGGAAACTATGGTACTTGTGAATGTCTAAACCGGGGATGGTATATAAAGGTTTCGTGATATGTAAGGTAGGTCGCACCACATCATAAAAGAACCAATGTTTTAAAATTTGTACGATAGCACTGGTAAATAGCAAAGCTACAGTAGTACTTACGGCAATACGAATATTGAAGAATACTAAAATACTTATGAGAATATAGGCTGCTAAATATCCATCACCTAGATAGGTGGCATAATAAAAAATAGAATCTAATAATGGATGATGGTATTGATTAAATCCTAACTCAATGACTCCTTTGGGAAATACGATAACTAAACAACCAACGACAATAAAGTAAACAGCACTACAGAGGTAGAAGGCAGAAAGTTTAGAATAAAGAGATTTCATCACCGACACTACGCTTTTTTTTCTTCTTGACCTTTGTCTACATCATCACGGTCGCGAAGTTTTTTATCATCCACGTTTTTGTTTAAAAAGTCGTTGATGTTGTCGATGTTTAAATTGGATTTAATTTCACCAAAGGAATTGATGGTAATATCCAAGCCTTCTAAAGCTTTGTTCACTTTAGGTTTTTGAGTATCGGTCTTTTTTTTCTTTGGCATAGTTGTAAAAAGTAAAGCACCAAGTGGTCTTGGTGCTTATGATTATTGTTTTACTTCTACCGATAAAGTAGATAGTGCATATTGTAATCGTTTCACCGTTTCTTCTTTACCCAGTAAACTGATGATGTGCATCAAATCAGGGCCGGCACCTACGCCTGTAATAGCAAGACGCACTGCTTGCATTACTTTACCGATTTTAATACCCAACTGTTCTAGGACCGAGTGGAAGATATGTTTCGCTTCTTCCGGAGTTAAGGTTCCGTTGAAGTTTTCTAATGCTTGTTTTAAAGCGGTAGTTACTTGGATAGCATCGCTGTTCCATTTAGAAGCAACAATACCTGCATCAAAACTTTCCGGAGCGATGAAGAAGAATTTACCTTCTGTCCAGTAGTCTTGAGCAAAAGTTAAACGCTCTTTTAACAGCTGACTAATTTCTCCGGTTTTGCTAGCATCAAATGCAACACCTTCTTTAGTCAATACGTCTTCCAACATTTGCTTTAATTCAGCATCCGGTTTTTGACGTATGTATTGTTGGTTATACCATTTAGCTTTATTGATATCAAACTTAGTACCTGATTTACCAATACGTTCGATAGAGAATTCCTGAATCAATTGATCCATCGTGAACATCTCTTCTTGTGTACCCGGGTTCCATCCTAAGAACGCTAAGAAGTTCACAACTGCTTCTTTGATGTACCCTTGATCGCGGAAACCAATCCAAGTATCATTAGTACCAGGTACTTTCCAATCGATAGGGAACACAGGGAATCCACCTGCATCCGCATCACGTTTACTTAATTTACCATTACCATCCGGTTTTAATAACAACGGTAAATGAGCAAATCTAGGCATGGTTTCTTCCCAGCCTAAGAAACGGTAAAGTAACACGTGTAGGGGTGCAGAAGGCAACCACTCTTCTCCACGAATCACATGTGTGATGCCCATCAAGTGGTCATCCACAATATTCGCTAAGTGGTAAGTAGGCATACCATCCGACTTCAATAATACTTTATCATCAATGGTGGATGAGTGAACTACTACCCAACCACGAATTAAATCATTCAAACGAATTTCTTCTTTGCGAGGAACTTTCAAACGAATCACATAAGCATCACCGTTATCCAAACGACGTTTTACTTCTTCCTCCGGTAAGGTTAAAGAGTTGTTCATTTGCATACGAGTAACCATGTTGTAAGAAGGAGAAGCCACTTTAGCAGCCTTCAATCTTTCTTTCATCGCTTCTAATTCTTCTTCTGTGTCGAAAGCGTAATAAGCATTTCCTTCAGCAATCAACTTTTCAGCATAAGCACGATACATAGGCTTACGCTCTGACTGACGGTAAGGAGCGTGTGGTCCGCCTTGAACGGGACCTTCATCGATGGTGATGCCTAACCATGTTAAGGCTTCCATGATGTAATCTTCAGCACCCGGTACAAAACGGTTTTGATCCGTATCTTCGATACGTAACAACATTTTACCGCCATGTTTGCGGGCAAACAAGTAATTATATAACGCCGTACGAACCCCACCGATGTGTAATGGACCGGTAGGTGACGGAGCAAAGCGAACGCGTACTTCTGACATATTGGAAAGCGGAGTTCAATATTAAGAACTCCATGATTATTTTATTTTGGAAGAAAGATAATGAAACCTTCCGATGGAATTGAATCTAACGTATCCGTGGTTGTGTCAACGACCAACCACTTGGAATGAATTATAACATGATGTTGCTCATGGCGATACAGCTAATCTCAACGTTTACATCTTTAGGTAAACGAGATACCTCTACTGTTTCACGAGCCGGACGACTTTCGCCCATGTATTCACCATACACCCAGTTGATTTTTTCGAAGTTGTTTAAGTCTTTTACGAAGATGGTTGTTTTCACAATATCGTTTAAGCTAAAACCAGCTTCTGCTAAAACCGTCTTTAAGTTTTTCATTACTAAATGGGTTTCATCTTCGATGATACCACGAAATACTGCACCGGTTTCTGGCTCAATAGCAATTTGACCGGAAACAAACATCATGTTTCCAAACTGAACTCCTTGACTGTAAGGGCCTATTGGCTCAGGTGCATACGGTGTGTAGATGATTTTCTTAGACATATTCTATGAACGGTTTTATCAACCACAAAAGTACAAAAAATATGTGGAAATAAGTTCATAAAATGGAAGAGGAACTTACGCTTTAAAACAAAGAAAGGGACCGAAGCCCCTCTCTTTAAATAGGATGTAACTATCTAAATTAGTGAATATTAGTAGCAATTAATGGAGCAATTACCATGGCTACGATAGCAACCAATTTAATCAAAATATTCAAGGATGGTCCGGAGGTATCTTTGAATGGATCCCCTACGGTATCTCCTACTACCGCTGCTTTGTGCGGATCAGAACCTTTGAAGTATTTTTTGCCTTCGATATCTACTCCGGCTTCAAACATCTTTTTAGCATTATCCCATGCACCACCGGCATTGGATTGGAAGAAAGCCATCATCACACCGGAAACTAAAACACCGGCAAGGAAACCACCTAGTGCTTCTGCATGCATGATGAAACCTACGATAATAGGGAAAGTGATTGCAATTAAGCCCGGAACTACCATGTGACGTAAGGCAGATTGAGTGGAGATACTCACACATTTTTCATAATCTGCTTCCGCTTTACCTTCCATGATACCTTTGATTTCACGGAACTGGCGACGCACTTCTTGTACCATCGCATTCGCTGATTTACCTACTGCTTGCATCGCAAAACCGGAGAATAAGAAAGGAGTCATACCTCCGATTAACAAACCTGCCAACACGTTCGCTTTAGAGATGTCAATGGATGTTAAGCCGGTTACTTCCATGTAAGCGGAGAACATGGCTAAGGCTGTTAACGCTGCCGAAGCAATCGCGAAGCCTTTACCAATCGCAGCAGTGGTGTTACCTACAGAGTCTAACACGTCGGTTTTCACACGCACTTCTTTTGGTAAACCACTCATTTCAGCTATACCACCTGCGTTATCGGCAATAGGACCGAAAGCATCGATTGCTAATTGCATTCCTGTAGTAGCCATCATACCGGATGCCGCAATAGCTACACCATATAAGCCCGCAACTTCATACGCTACGATGATTCCGGCAGAAAGAATAACCGTAGGAATCGCAGTAGAGAACATACCTACCGATAATCCGGCAATGATATTCGTTGCTGGTCCTGACATAGATTGTGTAGCAATCATGTTCACTGGTCCGGTGCCTTTACCGCAATAGTATTCGACTACTAATGAAATTAAAATACCGGTAACTAAACCTACAATCACGGCATAGAAGATATTGGTAGAAGCCGTTAGTTCTCCGTTGATAGTAATAGAAGGATCAAATAAATATTGAATGATACCGTAAGCGGCACCTGCTGTAAGTACTACAGCTCCGAAGTTACCAATGTTCAAAGACGTTTGAGGATTTCCTGTTTCACTTACTTTGACAAAGTAAGAAGCAACAATGGATAATAGTAAACCGGCAGCAGCGATGATGACCGGTAAAATAACGGCAGGATTGACACCCATGATTTCATTACTCATAGGAGAAACGGTAAGACCTAATAACATGGTAGCGATGATAGTGGATACATATGAACCGAATAAATCGGCACCCATACCGGCTACGTCACCTACGTTGTCACCCACGTTATCAGCGATTACTGCAGGGTTACGCGGATCATCCTCCGGAATACCTGCTTCTACTTTTCCTACTAAGTCAGCGCCTACGTCGGCAGCTTTAGTATAGATACCACCACCCACACGTGCGAAGAGAGCAAGTGATTCAGCACCTAGAGAGAAACCAACTAATACTTCTAATATTTTCTTAGTGCTCCACGTATCACCGTAAAGGGTGTTATAGGTGATGAATAAAATACTTATACCTAAGATACCAAGTGATACCACGTTGATACCCATTACTAGACCACCACCGAAGGAGATGTCGAGTGCTTTAGATAAAGATGTTTTAGCTGCTTCGGAGGTACGAACATTGGCATTAGTAGCAATCTTCATTCCAAGGAAACCGGCTAAAGCCGAAAGACAAGCACCGATCACAAAGGCAATACCAATGGTCCAGTGAGAAGTTTTTTCATCAGCAAGAAGAGCTAACAAAACAGAAACGACAGCTACGAAGATGGCAAGTACTCGATACTCTGCTTTTAAGAAAGCCAATGCACCGTCAGCTATGTAGCCGGCGATTTTTTTCATGCGATCATCACCCATGGGCTGTTTACTTACCCATGTCGATTTTAGAAAGCCAAATAGTAAACCAAATAAGGCTACTCCAATGACTCCATACAATAAGAATTCCATCATGTTTGTTCGGTTAAAATTGATTAGTAATTAAAATATATAATAAAATGAAAACGGTCTAAAATAGGAAAAAGCAGGAAAAAGTAAAATTATAATAAACACTAACCGCCAAGAAAGGCTTTTTAGGAGGATTTGATTAATGTAGGCTTTCGTTTTATTATTCAACTATTGGAAGTTGATTTAATTTTGAATATTAACTCATTTTATCATCATGAAATTTGAAAAGATTGTTCGGGGAGTTGTTTTAGCCGGATTTTTAATACTGGGTGCTTGTAAAAGTGAGCCGGGTTTAGGAAAGTTAAGTAATGACCCTATAGTGGCAACCATCTATGATATGGAAGAAGATTTTTCACAACGAAGCACCTTTGCCATTGTGGATACGGTGGCCATTTCAGATAATGACGAAAAGTCAAAGTTAAATTCTTCAGATGCAACGAAGCTCATTAATGCGGTTAGACAAAATATGCATAATAGAGGCTATTATGAATTAACGCAAGATTTAGATCCCGATTTATTAATTAGCATCGTATTGTTAAAGAATACAAGTATATCTACTATTTACTATCCCGGTTCATGGTGGGGATGGTATGGAGGATATTATCCTTACTACCCTTGGTGGGGAGGCGGATATTATCCGGGATATGCGTATTCTTATTCCTATGAAACAGGAGTACAAATAATAGAGATGTTTGATCGTAGAGCGTTGCCACCTTCTCCGTCGCAACCGGATGCGGTAAAGTTAATTTGGTCTTCGTATTCAGGAGGAATCCTAAACAACAAACCTGTTAGTGATGCGGTACAAAGCATCCACCAATCTTTTAAACAGTTTTCATACATTACTCGATAGTCCTTATGTTTCGTTATATATTTTCTATTCTATTATTAGCTTTCGTTTCAATAACTGCTAGTGCATAAGAACTTCCTTTTCAGTCGGCATTCCTTGTGAAGTATGATGTTAATGTTATATTTTCAAATTGAATTCGCTGAAGAGTTTTGGTAATTACTTTTTCTACATCCACCCACTTAACATTTATTTTACCAAATCCATCCGAATCGATATAGAGTATAGCGTATTCCAGTTGAATGATTTTACATCTAACTTTGTTTCCGTTTTTTTAAAAAAACCAATCCTCTTTCACAATAATGCGAGCATGGCTTTCCTGATGAATAATAAATAAACACATGAATAAAAAGATGCAAAAGAAGGCCTTTTTAAAAGTTCTATGAAAAAAGTAGTATTTTAGTTGTATTGTATGCAACATGTATTTAACATTCGGAATACTAAGGTACTCATTTTTTGGTTAATAGGTATACTTTCCTGTTTGGCAGAAAATAAGGATTCGACGATTGCTAATCCGTCGGAGGATTATGTATACAATTCCCGTAATCAAATTACACTTTCCATTATTGGCTTTCGATATTTCAACGGGCTGTATTATTTGGCAGAACAAAATATCTCCTATCGTCCTACGATTCCTATCATTTTGGGTGTGGGCTTTTCGCATAAAATATTAAATGTGAACGTGGGGATTATAGGGCTTGATGTGGATCGACGTAGAGAGAAGTCCAATCACAATTATCAATTTCAGATGTCGGCCTTTTTATCTCGGTTTGGATTAGATTTTATTTGGGCAAAAAATGAGGGCTATTATGTAGGAAATCAAAAAGCATATCATCTGTTCAATAACAAAACAGATTCAGCTGTTTTTAAAGATATGCATATATCTCGTTTGTCTATTAATGCTGTAGTTATTTTGAGTAAGAAATTCAATTTACAAACCACATTTGGTAAAAGTAGAATTGCGAATAGTACGAATAAGGGTTGGTTTTTAAATATGGGTTTTGCTTCTATGCATATCAAAAATGATACAGGGCCGGTGATACCCATACAACTGGAGCCTAGTTTACAAAATAGTTTTTTATTAGATCAAGGCTATGCATATTCGATGGCGGTATTACCCGGTTATGCGATACACAAAGTATGGGCAGGTAAATTTTATGCTTCCTTTGCACCGAGTCTTGGGCCCAGTTTTCAATGGATTGATTTGAGAGAAGTGAATCAACAATTAGAAGGGCATTCTAATATTTCAGCAAAGATGGTGTTACGAGCAGGTGCCGGTTATCATACGAAACATTGGGTATTTGGAGCCTCTGTTATGTGGGATTCGGAAAGATTTTATTTAGGAGAGAATACGGCACTATTAAATAACATTGGTAAAGTAATGTTAAAAGTAGGTTACAAAATTCCGGTTCCTAAATGGGCTAAAAAATATTCCGGCACTTTAGATACCGTCGAAGATAAGTTGAAACAATACGAACACAACACATTTGGAAATTAAAAAAGCCCTCTAAATTTAGAGGGCTTTTTTAATCGATTAATTTATCAAATATTAAAAACTGTATGGGTAATCATTAGCACAACTAGAATTATTGTAAGGAGACTTAGTTAAATTAACATTAATAGAACCTTTTAATGTAGGCTGAACCATATCATCATAACGTAGGTCATATGGTATGTGATCAGGATCAACTACAATTTCATAATCAAAGGTTAATTTACCTGTTGTTGGATTTAAGTTATAATTAGTAATAGTCAAATCGAAACCTTCAGTATAAGGATAGGGAGAATAATTGTACTCGTTACTTAAATGAAAGAATGGATTGGACGATTTTACATAATTAAAAAACACCTTCATGCTTGTAGGTTGTGTAAATGCATCACTAGCACTGTTCGCATTTTTATTATAAAAGGCATCACATATATAAAAGGTGATGTAGTTATTAGGTTCATCCGGATCATTACGCTCAATGTTTACCGAATAATATGAATTACCATAAGCCGTATCTAAATAATACGTTTGACTTAGAACAGATGAGTAAGCCGTATATGTGTATGGAACAATAGCGGTATCTCCATTTTCATATTTATAATGAATGGTTCCTGAAGTAGTTCCGCCTGATTTAAAATATCCTAAACCTGCAGGTCCTTGTTCTCCTTTTTCACCTTCTCTACAAGCGAATAGGAGACTTATAATTGTAATAAATAATAGTATCTTTTTCATTTTAATAATTGATTAGTCCATGTAATAACAAACATCTAACTCATAAGGATTATTCAGCAAAGTAACATCCACTTTCCCTTTCACAACTCCATATATAGAACCGTCTGTTACATATTGCTCCAATATATCGTAAGAGGGTTCTAACTTTATTTCATAATCAAAAGTCAAACGATGTGTGCTAGGATTATAATAATAATTACTTAAAGTAACATCACTATCCGTATAATCATACGTTAATTCATTCATCTCATATACGTCACTCATGGTAGCGAAGGCAAACAAAGTAGATCCCTGAGAAATACGACTAATCCCAAATATGAAATTGTAAGGCTTTCTGAAGGTGGTATCGTCTGTGCCGTCATAGTCTGCCCAACAGGAAGATATTCTTATAAAATTAGCGGCATCATCTGCTCCATAGCGGATAATATCAAAACTATATTCTCCCATTCCACCTGAAGTGTCAATATTGATTACATTATCCATGTCGGATAAGGAAGATTGATAAGAACTGGGAACTATAGCCGTATCACCATTCGGATATTGGTAATGAATTGTGGCTGTAACAGATCCATTGGCGGATTTATAATAACCCGGACCCGGATCTCCTTCATTACCTTTTTCTCCTGTATTACAAGAGGATAAAAGCACTGCGGCTATGGCAAAGTAAAATATATTTTTTATCATTTTTTCAAAAGGTTGTGTTGGTAAAACTATGTTTTTATTATATATAATGATTAACAACCAGACATTGCTTTGGTAGTAACATTAAGAATAACATCCACTTTGCCTTTAATGTTTGGATAGGTTGAATAATCATATCTATATATGGATTCCAAATTGTAGTAATTAACCACAAACTCATAATCAAAGGTAAGTCGATGAGTAACCGGATTAAGATAATAGTTGGAGATAGTCACATCATATCCTGAAGAATAGTAATCGATATCACAATCATTATATATATCTTCTGTAGTGGCAAAAGCAAAAAGAGAATTGTTTACATTAGTCACGTTTGTAATACTCATGCCTATGCTGTATGGCTCTAGAAAACAAGTATCGTCATTAATATTCATATATGCATAGGAGCAAAGGAATCGAATAGAGCTGTTTTCTTCATTCGGGTTTACTCTAATTATATTAAATGAATAGTAATCATCACCGTTATATGAGCTACTGCTATCGATGTAAAGCGAACTTTCTGTGGCAGAAATATAGCCTTTATTAGAAAAAGGAATAATGGCTGTATCTCCATTAGGATATTTATAGTGGATAGTACCGGAAAGCTCTCCATTATCGGTTTTGTAGTATCCTACACCGGCTGGGCCTGGATCGCCTTGTTCTCCATCTCTACAGGAACTAAATAATAGTCCGGCTGTTAATGCTACAAATAAATAGCTAAATAATTGACGGGTCATTTGATTGTGATGTTTATTAAGTTGAAAATATTTATAATAAGCGTAATGAATAAAGGTACTGACCTGCATGTAATAAATCAAGATAATTCGACGAATGATACGTATTAACTTTCTAAAATTCATACGAAATATAACTTATCTTAAAACTAATTATACTATTCTGCGTTACTATACTATATTGTTGAATTGAAATTAGGTTGGAAAATATGTTAACCTCAGAAGAAAATCCGGTGAAACAGAGTGTTTCTAAGGAAAACCCCAATGTCATCCACGATAATCAAGACGAAGAACGAATATTTCTAGAAGGTCCCCGCTCCCGTTGGAAGGAGTTTGTGATGTTACATCATACGCTACTTGACTTTGTGAGAGGATTCAGAAAACTACACTTTGCAGGTCCTTGTGTTACTATCTTTGGTTCAGCACGTTTCAAAGAAGATCACCCTTACTATATTCAATCGAGAAAGATGGGTGCTCTAGCGGCTAAACTTGGGTTTACCGTTATGACCGGCGGTGGTCCAGGAGTTATGGAAGCGGCTAACCGTGGTGCAAAAGATGTAGGCGGCAGATCCGTAGGGTGTAATATCGTATTACCGATGGAGCAATACATTAATAAGTATGTTGACTTTTCTGTTAACATTAAGTTCTTCTTCGTACGTAAAGTATTACTATGTAAGTATTCCTACGCTTTTATATGTATGCCCGGTGGTATGGGTACTTTAGATGAGTTCTTTGAAGCAGTAACGCTGATTCAAACGAATAAAATGAAGAAATTCCCGGTGGTGTTATTTGGTACGGAATATCATAAGAGTTTATATGATCACGTATTATACATGGCTGAAGCAGGCACCATTTCTAAAGAAGACTTAAAACTCTTCTTATTTACAGATGACTATAATGAAGTGGAAGCTCACTTGAAAAAATATGCCATTGAAGGCTTTGGACTTGTACAACGTAAAGGTCCTAAAAAGATTAGCTGGCTGGGTGAATAAGTTAACCGTTGAAAGAAAACCCCGTCCTAACAAAAGTTGGGATGGGGTTTTTTATTTAGAGAATGTTTGTCTCTGTCTATGACATCAGAAAAAAAATTATAAGGCAGTAATTTTGAATTCCACTCTTCTGTTTAATCGTCGGGTTTCTTCAGTATCATTACTTGCAATAGGTTGAGAAGGTCCAAATCCTTTTCCTGAAATTCTATTAGCTGCAATACCTTTTGAAATTAAATAGTCTTTTATGACTTGTACACGTTCGTTGGATAATTGTATATTCTTTGCAATATCTCCTTGATTATCAGTATGACCGGAAAGATAAATTTTCATTTTGGGATATTGAAGCATTAAGGTTACCAGTTTATCTAATTCGGTATAACTCTCTTCTAATAATACTGCTTTACTTCGTTCAAAGTATACCTTATTAAGTTGAATGGTTCTTCCTATCTGAATTGGTTCTAGTAGTAAATCCTGTTGAATATTTTCCTGGTCGCTGTTGACTTTTATTAAATGTTCATCATTGATAAATTTGGTAGCTTCGCCTTTAATCCGATATATAGAGTCTTTGTGTATTTGAAATTCAAAATAGCCATCACTGTTGGTATTCGTACTTCTTACGATGATTGAATTACTGATGAGAGAAACCAAACCAGCTATAGGTTCTTGTGTGGCTTTATTTTTAACAACACCACTTACGGTAACATACTGATTGGGTATTGGTGTTAAAAACAATATTATCGAGTCTGCATTGGATGAGGTAGAAAAGATCGTTGAGTCCGGATAATAATTTTTGGCTGTAGCAGCAATCATATACGTACGATCAGATAAACTAAAATAGCTATAATAATTACTAGTTGAACTTCTCGTAATATTTTGTGGTAAATGGTTCGCCTGATCGAGAACGGAAACTGTAGCATACACAGGCTTTAATGTGTTTTTGTTTTTAGTGATGATGATTATTTTTCGATTTTGTCCTTCCTGTCCGTATCCTGTAACCGGTATAATTATGGGTGATTTTTGCCCTTTTAAGAAAACTTCGATATAGGCCATGTGAATGCCTGATGTAATGGGCTTAAATTCTACTCTGATATTTTTGCTTTGCATAGAAGCAATTGTATTGGATTCATCTAGAATAAGACGGAAAGCTTTATTACTATTGGGACTAAAACGGCACGATTCTATAATGACAGGAACATTGCTGTTGTTTTTTATACAAGCATTAACAGTGGAATCTTTTTTTGAACCAACGTTAATTTTTCCCATGTCTATAGTTTTACTACTTACATATGAGTCACTCATAATGCCTTGTCCTTTTAATCGAACAGTAAAGATTCCTATATTTGTATAAACATTCAACACGGCTTCATAATTTCTGGCTTCCTTAGGCTGAAAGGCAAGTTCACTTGTACAACCTTGTTTCCATGCAGGAATGGTAGTTTGGTTAGACTGTATGACATGGAAAAAGGAAGCATCTTTACCTGTCAGTTCCAGTTTATTAATAGTAAGTGATAATCCGTTTTTATTTTCTATTAAATTAATATTCGATATATTTTTTTGAACAGGTACATATACTTGGCCAAATGCTATTTCCTTAGATGAAAGAATTGGTGAAACGATATTAAAAACAGCATTGGAAGAGTCAGAACCTTGTTGTTTGGTTACTCCCTTAGGAATTAGTCCTGATGTGCAATAATTTGTTTTACTATTGTCATAATCTATGAAATAAATATAATTGCCATACTGACTAAAACAAGCGCGGTTGCCCGGATAGGAACTTTTATAAACTACTTCGCCTGTAGGAATATGGACGATTACTAGTTCATTATTATCTTTAGGACAAATCAAATAATGATCAAACACACTTATAGTAGGAAATAAGAAACCTCCAACACTCGTAACCGCATATAACTTTTTCTTGGTATCTATTTCATATACAGTTGTGTTGATGTTTTTACCATAATAATCCCATGATCTAGTAATAAGGAATTTACCATCATTGCTCAGATAAGCATCATATAAGTATGGATGAACATCATATACCGTTAATATTTTTTCTCCGGTTGACATATCATATACTGCCGCTCCACCACTGAAAGATACAGTTGCTAAGCCATTTTTATACCCTTTTAGTGTTTCACCAGACGCAATAGTTATTGTTTGGATTATTCTTCCGGAAGTAAAATCGTGTACACTGACTATATGGGTGCTACTATTTGAACATACATAATAGCTCATTTCATTGTCGGTTACTGGAAGACAAACACCAGTATACCAATCATAAAGTAAATTGGAAATGATTGGACCGTCACCAATTTTTTCAAATGTTGTGCCATCATAAATTTCTACAGGTAGATTGTTTTCATTTTGCCCCTTATAAAATAGAAAAATTTTACTTCCGTCATTGTTAAACACGGGGAATTGATCATTGTTAGGGATGGTTTTGATAATTTTGTTATCATGGGTGGATAGTAAATTATATTGACGAAACGATGCAGAGATAGCATATTTCCCATCTGGGCTCAATACATAAGGAGGATAACCGGAATATTGTGATCTTCCCTGATCCGAACTATAAACATGTTTAATTGCAGAAGGATCAAAATTATAGCGGGATAATGCATTTGCTGTTGGAGCAAGGCTTACCTTTATTAAGGCTTGGTGGGTGGTGTCTCCTGTAACTTTCCAAGGATAAGGCTGCTGAGTAACGTTGGATGCAAGTACTTCCCAATGTATACCGTTATCTCTTGAAAGTTCAATTTGCACTTTCGTATTTGGAGGAACTCCCGACCAGGAAACTGTCGTATCAGTTCCCTTATATAATACTTCTTTCCCGTTAGGTTGAATAACGTTTAGCGTATTAGTTTGAGTGAATTGATTATTCCCGGTATTTAAGTATAGCATTACTGGAAAGCAGGCATCTGTTAAAAGTTCTATAGTTGCTTGGGATGGTTTTGCTACAGTACAGTTATAACTAACTTTTAAGACCACTGGCGAATTAGGCTCAATGGTTAATGGAAGAGTTGTTTCCACTTTATACAAAGGGTTATTACTTTTGTAGCTTTTGATTGTAATGGCCTTATTTGTAGCTTTCAGTGTTATATCAGAATAGATAGTTTGATTTAATCTAAGATCCGAAAAGGAAATTTTTTCAGGAGTTGCTTGTAAATAATATAATCCTTTAGTAGGTGTATGGTAAATTGTATTATAATATTGTAAATTTTGGTTTAGGGTTTTAAACATTACATTTTTTATGGAGACACATTCTGGGTTGCTTTCCCATACAATTTTGCTGGGCTGCATGTTTTGTACTTTGAAAAGTATAGTACTGAAAATCTGAATCGCTTGTTCTTTTGTTGTAACATTTTCAAAATATAATCCACCGGTTTGTTCAGATAATTTCTTTAATATGTCCGGTGCGAGCATACCAACACTAATACAATAGACTTCCATATCTTTGGCTTTCGATAGTATTTCTGCATCGTTGGAAACGCCATATCCGTCGGTAAGAAATATGATTACTTTTTTATGAATTCCGTTTTTGACGATATCGAAGGCTCCTGTTACTGGAGTTAGCAGTGCTGCATTATAATCTGTACCACCGGCAGGCTTTAATGATTCAATAGCCTGATTCAATCGGTTGGCATTACGTGTGAAGTCAGATGGAATGTAGTTTAGATTGTCAAAGGATGTTATGGCACATTCAGATAGATCTAAGGGTAACATGGAAACAAATACTTTTGCAGCCATCTTAGCAATATCCATATATTCGTTGTTTTCCATAGATCCGGATACATCTATAGTTAAAACCGCAGAGAGGGCTTCAGGGCCTTTATAAGATGGATTTTCTACGGATATAATTTTTCGTTCATACTCGCCTTCTTTGATTGAAACATTATCTTTTGTTAAGTTTAAAATTTGTCTACCTAATGAGTCAATTGCGTAGAATTCTCCTTTAATAGCAGGGTAGCTGCTCGTATCAATTTTAGTAAGTACTAGATTTTGACCAAAACTGTTTTCAAATAATAAAAAAATAAGAATTAGAAATAAATAAAATTGACGAATCATAAGATGATTTTTTTAAACTTGCCGATATTAAAATTTGACAATAGTAGTTATTAATTTAATATGATAAAAATAGTTCATACATATACTCAAGTCGACTAAATAGGATCATCTTGACTTGACGGTCTAAACCTTCTGTTTATCTATTACGAATACTCTTTTATGGGGTAAAATTTTTAAAAAACATATTCTAATACAGTACTATATTAGGAACTTTTCAAAGCTGTTTTTTTATCTAGATAAATATTAATTATTGTATCCTTCACTTCGTCATTCAGCGATTTAATGTTGGGAATGGTTTCCATCATCTCTTGATACATGCGTTTCCAATATTGGCCTAATTGTAATGCCTCTGCATAGGGTGTATCTCGGAAGGATACATGCGTATATTGACTTTCCCATCCTGTATCGTAAGCAGCAATTACTTGCTCAATTTTTTTAATCAATAAATAATCATCATTATCTACATGATCACGCATCTCTAAAAAATTCTGTAAGGCTAAGTAAGCAATGGCATCGGTGTTGCGTTTACGTTCTTGATAGAATATTTCCCATAAAGATGAACCTAATGGATTTTTATCTATCAATTCTAATAAGATACGAACGTCTTCAAATCCTGCATTCATGCCTTGTCCGTAAAATGGAACAATGGCATGTGCTGCATCACCTAAACATAAAGTATTTTGATCAAACCATGGTCCGCAATCTAAGGTAGCCAACTGTGAGGTTGGATGCTTTTCCCATTGTGCCCACAAATCAGGTAAACAAGCTAAGGTGTCCGGAAAGTAAGTTTGAAAAAAGGCAAATACATCCTCTGATTTCTGTAAAAGTTCAAACGAATCTTTGGGATGTTGATTTGGTAAGAACAACGTACATGTTAAAGATCCATCCGCATTGGGAAGTGCTATTAACATGAAATGTTCTCTTGGCCAAATGTGAAGACTTTCCCAATTTGATTTCCAGCGCTGTGCCAGTTCAGTTGGAATATCGAGTTCTTTATAACTGTAATCTAAAACATTAAGTTTTGAAATGATTTTACCTTCTTCCGTAAGTGTTCTGCGGACTATGGAATTGGCACCATCCGTAGCAAATACCCACTCTTTTGTTGGAATGGATTGAATAACCTGATTCGTTTCAATTAACCATTCGTGTCGTTCATTTTTTCCTACACAGGCAGATTCAAACTGTACCTGAACACCATTTTGTTCAGCGGCATTAATCAATAATAAATTTAATGCACCTCTACCTATACTGTTGATGTATTCGCCTTTATTACTATAGGTTTGAAAGTGCAGATTTCCGGAAGTGTCATGAACACAGCGTCCCCTCATAGGTACAGCGGCGTTTAATACTTGCTGACTTAACGTTGGTTGCACGTATTCTAATGCATGGATACCTCGGTGACTTAGTGCTAAATTAATGGAACGTCCTTCGTAAACACCGGAAGATCTAGGATCTTTGCGCTTTTCGTACATATGTACTTTGGCACCTTTGTTTGAAAGACCGATTGCCAGAAGGCTACCCACTAAGCCTCCGCCAATGATATGTACTGTTTCATTGGAAATCATTTTTCGATAATTAAGTGTTGACTTAACATCAAACACATTTCATATATATCTGAATAGGATGTGTAAAGGGGTGATGCTGCCATTCGAATCACATTAGGCTCTCTCCAATCACACCAGTAACCTTCTTTAATTAATAGTTCTACTAAACCTTTACCATTTTCGCATTCAATACATACCATGGCACCATGTGTACCACTCTGTAAAGGAGAAATGATTTTCCCTCGGAAAGATTTACGTTTATCGGAATGACACAAGGATGAAATAAGAAAAACAAAATAGTCGTATTGTGTCTTCGATTTTTCAAACAAATTATTAATACCGGCTTCCAGATAGACTTCCAGAGAAGCTCTTAACCCCAGCATATTCATGATAGGAGCATTACTCATTTGGAAACCTGCAGCTCCGGAAAGAGCTTTGTATTTTCCTGTTAAGTGAAAACGAGTAGTTAATTCATGTCCCCACCAACCGGCCATGCGAGGCGTGGTTTTATCCAAGGAGTGACGTTGATGTATGAAAAGGCCACCTACAGCTCCCGGGCCTCCGTTTAAATATTTATAACTACACCACACAGCAAAATCTACTCGGTCATCGTGTAATTTTAAAGGAATATTACCGATAGCGTGAGCTAAATCAAATCCACAAAAAGCTCCCACACGCTGTGCGTGCTGAGTGATCGTGGCAATGTCAAATGCTTGACCTGTGTAGTAATTGACACCGTTAAAAAACACAATCGCTAATTCGTTTTTGTGGTCTTCAATGGCTTTAAGTATATCTTTAGTCTCTAGTTGATACTTGCCTTTTTTGGGCTTTAGAGTGATGATGGCATCTTTAGGATCATAGCCATATAGCTGAACTAAACTTTCTAAAGCAAAACGGTCGGAAGAGAAATTCCAATACTCTGTTAGTATCTTAAATCTTTTGCGTTGAGGTCGGTAAAAGGAAGCAAAAGCAATATGAAGGTTGACAGATAAACTATTCATGGCAACTACTTCATCCGGATAAGCTCCGGTCAATAAAGATAATGGTTTACAAAACCATTCATGATAAGGCAACCAAGGATTTTCTCCTTTCCAGTGCCCTTCTACTCCAAATTCAGCCCAATCTTTTAGGAATGTTTCTGTAATTGTTTTTACTCTTTTGGATTGTAAACCTAGAGAGTGGCCGCAGAAATAGCGTACAGAGTTTTTATGTTTAGGAAAAAGGAATTGAGATTTTATTGGATGCAACTTGTCTTCAGCATCCAGTTGTTGTGCAAATTCTCGTGTGATTGAAAATGCTGTCATTTAGAACGAACAAATGGTTTAGGAGTATCCATAACAGTACCGCAGGAAGAACAAGTCCTTAATTCCAAATCAGCATAAAATCCATCCATCATTTTAGGCAATTGTACTACTATATCTTTCAGAGGGAAAGTGGTTTTGTAAAGTGTATGATTGCAATTTTCGCAATACCATGCACAACCATCCATTTCATCCTCTTTTCTGTAACGCTCAATGACTAGGCCTATGGTGTTGGCAGGTCTTCTAGGACTATGAGGTACACGTGCAGGCAATAAAAACATATCGCCTTCGTTTATTTCTATCATTTTGGCATGTCCATTTTCTTGAATCCACAATTCAATGGTGCCTTCCAATTGATAAAAAAGCTCTTCGCCTTCACTGATATGATAATCTTTACGGGCATTAGGCCCACCTACAACCATGACGATGAAATCGTCATTCCCCTTATAAATCTGTTGATTACCAATAGGTGGCTTCAATAAAGCTCTATTTTCTTCTATCCAACGTTGTAAATTAAACGGAGCAGTCATAACAAAATCATTTAGCTAAAGGTAGGAAACTATTCTATCTTTTTCATTGTTTTTTTTCGCTGAGGATGTAATTTTATAAGTTGTAACCTTGTCATTGAAACACTATGTCTATCAAGACTTTCTCGTATAACATAATATTTATCATTGCAATTGTAGTTGGTATTACTTCATGTAAGAAAAAATCAGGTGAAGCTCCTGTTCCATATGTGCCCAATAAAATTGTAGACTTGATCGAAGGTTCATTAGAAACCTATGAAGACACATTGTACATTAAGCGTACTACTACTTCCTTTAATGTTAGCGTTTCAGCATTAACGAATCAGCCCAACAAGTTTAAAAGATTATATGCCTTCAAACGTTCCTTTGATGGTACTACCTTGAGTGCTTATACCACAGCTCCTATTTCCGGTTTTGTTCAAGATGGTTCAGGCAACTATTACAAAGATATTTCTACGGCAGGAGATACATCTGAAACCGTTGATATGACAATTGCTTCTAATACGGCTAACGATATTCAGTTCGAAGATTATTATTTTGTTTTTACCAGTGGTGACTTTTCCGATCCAAACACTCCTACAAATGTAGTTATTGGTCCGTATTTATTGAATGTTCAAAATGGTTTACTGACCGAATATACGGCATTGAAGATGTATAACTATTTTAGCAATAGCACCTATACTCCTGTTATTAACCTATACAATGTTACTGCCTATGTAGTTGCTACTCCGGATAGTAATAAATATGTGATGGATATGGACTCTACTTCTACCGCGTTTGAGCGTATGTTCACATCTAAAAATGGAACACAATTTATTAAAGCACCATCCACCTTTAGCTATCTGAAAGCAACAGACTATACGGTTAGAAAAACGTATGAAGATAATGTTGGTGCTGCATTTACAACTTCCCCATCAGCGGTGAATGTTGGAGATGTCTTTATTGCTAAATTGAAAGGTGCTTCTACTACGAATTTTTCTGATTATGTAGTCATTCGTTGTACTTCTTATTTCGATGATGGTTTAACAGGCACTAATAAGAATAATGACTTTATACAATGGTCGGTTAAAAAATAAAACATGAAACTGTCAATTTTAAAACAAGCCACACTAAATGGTATAGCTTCGGCTTCTTGTGTAGAATATGCACAAGGGAATATTTATGTGGTAGGTGATGATAGTCACTTTATGTATGTTTTAAAATATGATTTAAGTGTTCTACATAAAATACCATTGGTAGAAAATCCAATCGAAGGCAGGGTTCCTAAAAAACAAAAGACGGACATTGAGTGTATCACACCATTAACTATAAATGGGTATCCTCATTTGCTATTATTAGGATCCGGCTCCAAAAGTCCTCAACGTGATAAAGGATATTTAATAAAACTTCCGACTCCCTATAATAAAAAACATATTGTTTGGCCATTAGACTTTAGTCGTTGGTACCATTTGCTTCGCATGCAATTATCTCTTGAAGGAATTACAAGTGAATTAAATTTAGAAGCCGCCGCTACTTCTGAAGAATATGTATATATAGTCAATCGAGGTAGTAATACTATTTTCCGTTTTGATTTAGTGGAAATGATTGAGTTTGTACAAGGACATATGGATGGCATTCCATTCCCTACAACTTTCCAAACCTCATTACCGGCAAAAAGTAATGTGCCTTTTCAAATCACAGGAGCAGACATTTTTGAAGAGAGATTTTTCTTTACGGCTACTGCTGAAAATACAGACAATGCCATAGATGATGGTGAAATCATGGGCAGTTTAATAGGTGAACTACAATTTGCCGGCGGACAAAAAACCAGAGGTGCTGTGGCTACGGAAGCTAAAGTGGAAGTGTTATCTTATCAAGAAATACAAACGAATATTCCATTGAAAGTGGAGTCTATTGCTGTCTACGAAAAAGAAAATGAAAATAGTTATATAGGCTTAGCCGTTTCAGATGATGATTTAGGTGGTAGTGAAATATTAATGTTACAACTCGATGTATAATTGTATCTCTTTTTTACTGACTATTATTTTTATGAGTATAGTTACTATTACTAATGCTCAGTTAGTATTCCATGAAGTTCCGTATCAATCCCTTCCATCACAATTAATCATCCCCGCTAATACAACCGTGAATGTGTTGTTTTCAGAAGGAGACTCGATTAAAAATATAGAAGGTAAATATGCACCGGCTAAAGGTAGTCATGACATGACCGTTTTATTAAATGCTAAAAAGAATCAAGTGACGTTAGCGGTATCTCATGAATGTAATGATAGTTCTAGCTTACTAGGTGATGGTGGTGGAATGTCGGTGTTGGATATTGTATTGACTAAAAATGGATATTCAACAGAGTCTAAACGCGCCATCGATTTTTCTACAGTTGGAGGCACCTATAATAATTGCAGTGGGTCTTTAGTTCAAGGTAAAGGAACCGTATTAACGGCGGAAGAAGGTTATCCGGAGTCGAACAGTAAATTAAATAGAGGTGGAAGAGGGTATCAGGACACGAGTGATTTTAATGGTATGAGTCGTGTGAATCATACGGGATGGATGGTAGAAGTGGATCCTGTATCGGGGAAAGCAGTGCAGAAATTGTATGGTATGGGACGATACAGTCACGAGTATGCACTGGTGATGGAAGACAATAAAACCGTGTATTTAACGGATGATTATGCACCGGGGGTATTCTTCAAATTTGTAGCAGATAAAGAATTCGATTTTACCAAAGGGCAGTTATATGCTTTCAAACAAGAACCACATAAGTTCGAAGGTGATTGGATGGCATTGCCAATGGAAAGAGACTCGTTAATTGATATTCGTGACATTGCATTGCAAAAAGGAGCAACGATTTTTCTCCGTATGGAATGGATGACTAAAGTGAATGGTAAAATTTATATTACGGAAACCGGTTATGACGATTTAGATTTAGCTGGTTCTAATTTACATCATGGTAAGCCAGCACATCATTTAGAACACTATACACAAAACAATCATATACATTATTACCACGGCGGCATCTTAGAATTTGATCCTACTACGGATAATATGAGACCGTTCCTTTTAGGTGGAATAGCAAAAGAAGATACGTCTAAAGTGTTTTCTAATCCGGATGCGATTACTTCCGTGACTATTGGTAAAGAAACGTATTTGATAATTTGTGAAGATGTGATTGGCTTAACTCACCATCGCGTATCTCCGGAGGCTTTTGCTAAAAATCAATATGTGTGCGAAGTATATTTGTTACACTTGAATTCTATACCAGAAAATGCAATGCCAACGATTAATGCCTTAAGACGAATTGCTGTATTGCCTAAAGTATCAGAAGGAACAGGTCCTTTGTGGTGGAACAACACTTTATTTTTAAATGTACAACATCCGGATAGAATGAATCCTGCTCCTTACAATAAATCTTGTACAGTGGCAATTCGATTCAAATAACTATTCGTCGTCCTCTTCGCTTTCGTCCTCTTTTGCTTCTTTTCCTTTACCACTAATCACTACTACAAATTCACCTTTAGGTGCATGTGCGGTGAAATGTGCTAATACTTCTTTAGCAGTACCTCGCACCGTTTCTTCAAACTTTTTAGTAAGTTCTCTGGAAACTGATACTTTGCGCTCGTCACCCATTAGCTCTACACATTGCTGAAGCAACTTTACTAGTCGATGAGGCGATTCGTATAAGATGGAAGTTCTAGCTTCTTGCTCTATTTGTAACAGTCTTGTTTGTCTTCCTTTTTTGTGCGGTAAAAAACCTTCAAATACAAATCGGTCGCAAGGGAAACCGGAGTTGATTAACGCAGGAACAAATGCTGTTGCTCCCGGTAAACATTCTACCTCAATTTCTTCTTGTAACGCAGCACGTACCAATAAAAATCCCGGATCTGAAATCCCCGGAGTACCTGCATCGGAAACCAAGCCAATGGATTTACCTTGTTTCAAATCTTGTATGAAACGTTGAGTAACTTGATGTTCGTTATGTAAATGGAAAGATTGAAGTTTGGTAGAAATTTCAAAGTGTTTTAATAATTGTCCGGAAGTACGTGTGTCTTCCGCCAAAATCAAATCTACTTCTTTTAACAAGCGTAATGCTCGTAGAGTAATGTCTTCCAAATTCCCAATGGGTGTAGGGATTAAGTATAATTTTCCGCTATCAGCCATGGAAGATTGCATCAATAGCTGCCGCCAACTTTTTATCTTTATCTGTTACTTTACCACCTACGTCATGCGTATTTAATTCAATGCGCACTTTGTTGTATACATTACTCCAATAAGGATGATGATTCATGGCTTCTGATATCTCCGCTACTTTTGTCATAAACTCAAAAGCACTTTTGAAATCAGCAAATTGAAATTCTTTAATTAATCGATTGTTTTGTTCTGCCCAGACCGACATATGCAAAGGTTTTAATATCTTTAAGGCAAAATACATTTTATTTAACAATTCATCAACGTATCGTGTCGTACATTTCTTGGTTATTATCGAAAGACGTTCAGACTCATTTGGATAAACTAAAGGAGACGAAGGATATTCATAAGTTGATATTGTCTTTGCCGTATACCGGAGAAGAAAAACTTTGGTTTGCAGCACAACTGGAAGGCCGTATTAAAGCAACTGATAAATTGCCAACTTGGGTGAATGCGTCTGACATAATTTTTCCCAGACGATTAAGTGTAGAACAATCTAGTTCAGAAATCACAGCTGCATATAAGGCCTCTTTAGTAAAAGGAGCATCATCATTAATTGATATCACCGGAGGGTTTGGTGTAGATGCATATTTTTTTTCTAAAGAAGTAAATCAAGTAACTTATATAGAGCAACAAGAAGAATTGGTTGAAATTGTTCAACACAATCATCATGCATTGAAGTCAAGTAATATCAAACACGTTCATGGTGATGGTTTGGATGTTGTAGCTAATGGTGACAAGGTAGATTGGATTTATGCTGATCCGGCACGCCGACAAGGAAGCTCTAAAGTAGTATTGCTTCAAGATTGCGAACCTGATATATTATCACATCTGGTGTTGTTAATGGATAAATGTTCTCATCTGATGATTAAAGCTTCTCCTATGTTGGAGATTAAAGAAGCTATTAAACAATTAAAATTGGTGAGCGAAGTACACGTAGTAGCGGTGAAAGGAGAATGCAAAGAAATTCTCTTTTTATTAACCAAACAAAGTGATTCACCTGTTAAAATAAAAGCAGTTGATTTAGGAGGTAGAAAAGATAGTGTTGTAGAATCAACATATGAAGAAGACTCTACTACTGAAGTCACTTATTCTGAGCCTTTGCAATTTTTATATGAACCTAATGCGGCCATCATGAAGGCAGGTTTGTATAAAACAGTAGCTGAACAGTATAGCATTAGTAAGATTCATACACATACCCATCTATATACTTCAGAAGAAGTGAGAAAAGATTTTCCGGGTAGAACTTTAAAGATACTGGATATAATTACTGCCGATAAAAAAGAATTGAAAAGAGTATTGCCGGAAGGCAAAGCCAATATTCAAGCAAGAAACTTCCCGATGACAACGGAAGAGATTAAGAAAAAACTAGGAATTAAAGATGGTGGACATTTTTATATCTATGCTACCACCTTGCGCAATGGCGATAAGAGGTTGTTGGTGTGTGAGAGGGTCTAGGATTATCTTTTCAATAAATTCAATAGATACTGACCATATCCACTTTTAACTAATGGTTTAGCTACCTCTTCTAATTGTTGTTTGTTGATATAACCCATGGTAAAAGCAATCTCTTCGATACAGCCAACTTTTAATCCTTGACGCTCTTCAATTACACGTACAAATTCACCTGCTTGCATTAATGAAGCAAATGTTCCTGTATCTAACCAAGCAGTACCACGGTTTAACACGGCTACTTTTAATTGTTTGCGTTTTAAATATTCCTTATTTACATCGGTGATTTCTAATTCACCGCGCGGACTAGGTTTTAAATTAGTTGCAATTTCTACTACAGATTGATCATAAAAATAAATTCCGGGAACGGCATAATTTGTTTTAGGCTGTTCAGGTTTTTCTTCAATCGATAACACATTCATGTCTTGGTCAAACTCTACCACACCGTAACGTTCCGGATCTGTAACGTGATAAGCAAATATCACTGCTCCTTCCGGATCATTATGGCTATGTAATAGTCTGCCCAAACCTGAACCGTAAAAAATGTTGTCACCTAGAATTAACGCAACTTTATCATTACCGATAAAATCTTTACCTATAACAAAGGCTTGTGCTAATCCATCCGGACTAGGCTGTTCTGCATATTCAAATCGACAACCCAAACGAGAGCCATCGCCTAATAATTTTTTGAAGTTAGGTAAGTCGTGTGGAGTCGAAATAATTAATATCTCACGAATACCTGCTAACATTAAACATGATAGAGGATAATAAATCATCGGTTTGTCGTACACCGGCATCATTTGCTTACTCATAGCTAAAGTAAGTGGATGTAAACGTGTACCGGAACCTCCGGCTAAAATAATCCCTTTCATAGTATTAACGGTTGCTGTATTGTTTGTCGTAATAAGTTAAATAATCACCACTGGTGATATGTTGTAACCAAGCTTCATTAGCCAAGTACCAGTCTACTGTACTTTCTAATCCTTGTTCAAAAGTAACAGAGGGAATCCAGCCTAATTCATTTTTGATTTTAGTGGCATCAATGGCGTAGCGAAAATCATGGCCTGCTCTATCGGTTACGTAAGTAATCAATTTTTCAGAAGTCCCTGTAGCACGATTTAACTTGCGATCCATGATAGCACATAACAATCGAATTAAATCAATGTTAGTCCATTCGTTGTGCCCGCCAATGTTATACGTTTCCCCATTTTTTCCCTTGTGGTATACATCATCAATAGCACGCGCATGGTCTACTACATACAACCAGTCACGAATATTTTCACCTTTACCATATACAGGTAAAGATTTGTTATTACAGATATTATGAATGAATAAAGGGATTAACTTTTCAGGAAACTGATTAGGTCCGTAGTTGTTAGAACAATTAGTAAGAACTATCGGAAGTTTGTATGTATTTCCATAAGCTCTAACGAAGTGATCGGAAGAGGCTTTAGATGCAGAGTAAGGACTTTGTGGATCATAGGAGGTTGTTTCTAAGAAGAAACTATCATCATGAAGGGATCCATAAACTTCATCGGTAGATACGTGGTAGAAACGTTTGCCTTCCATGCCGGAAACTTTCCAAGCTTCCTTAGCGGCATTAAGCAAGTTGACCGTACCAATGACATTTGTAATTACAAAATCCATTGGGTTAGTAATGGAACGATCTACATGCGATTCAGCTGCTAAGTGAATGACACCATCAATGGTGTAATCCTGAAACAATTTTTGTACAGCGCTGGCATCAGCAATATCTACTCTGGCAAATGTATAATTAGGCGCAGAGGAAATGTCTTGAATGTTTTCAAGATTACCTGCATAAGTTAATTTGTCAACGTTAATCACATGATAGTTAGGATATTTTTTTACAAATAAACGTACTACATGTGAACCGATGAATCCGGCACCGCCGGTGATAATGATGGTTTTATCAAAAGTCATTTTATAGTGACCAGTAATTTACTTTAACATTTACTTTACGATACAATCCCTTGATATCAACTAGAATTCCACCTTCATGTAATAAGCCTTTGAAACAAGCTTCATCCATGCCAATGTATTCCTTATGAGGAACGGCTAAAACTACGGCATCGTATTTAGGAATGGCATCTTTTGTTAGACGCATATTATATTCATAGAAAAACTCATCCGGATCTGCGTGTGGGTCTATGGCATCTACTTTGAATCCATACGATTCAAATTCGCGCATTACGTCTACCACTTTTGAATTTCGAATATCTTCTACATTTTCCTTGAAAGTAACACCCATAATCAATACACGACCGTTGCCTAAGCTACGACCGTTTTGAACAAGTTTCTTTATCGTTTGTTGGGCAATATAACTACCCATACTATCATTGATATTTCTACCACTAAGAATCACTTGAGGATGCAATCCAAGATTTTTTGCTTTATAGGTTAAATAGTATGGATCAACTCCAATGCAGTGTCCACCTACTAAGCCCGGCTGAAACTTTAAGAAATTCCATTTGGTTCCTGCTGCTTCTAAAACTTCATAAGTGTTGATGTTTAACTTATGACAGATTTGAGAAAGCTCATTCATCAATGCTATGTTAACGTCGCGTTGAGTATTTTCAATAATCTTTGCAGCTTCAGCAACTTTAATTGAACTGGCTTGATAAACGCCGGCTTCAACAATGATAGAGTACACATCCGCTATTGCTTTTGTTGTAGGCTTATCATTCGCAGCAACGACTTTAAGAATTTTTGTGATAGTATGTTCCTTGTCTCCAGGATTAATTCTTTCAGGAGAATAACCTACTTGAAAATCGGTTCCGTATTCTAAACCGGAAACACGTTCCAAAAGAGGAATACAATCTTCTTCTGTGCATCCGGGATATACAGTAGATTCGTATACGATTACGTCACCTTTTTTTAGTACTTGAGCTATGGTCTTCGTTGCCGACAACAAAGGACCTAAGTCAGGTGAATTATGTTCATCAATAGGTGTCGGAACTGTTACGATAAATACTTGAGCTTGTCTCAGCACTTCTTTATCGGCAGTAAACTCAATGGTGGAGTTATCAAACTCAGCACTTTGTAGTTCTCCGCTTGGATCTATACCTTGCTTCATTTTGTCAATACGAGCTTCATTAATGTCGAAACCTATGACATTGATTTTTTTAGCAAAGGCTAAGGCAATGGGCAATCCCACATAGCCTAAGCCTATTACAGCTAACTTAGATTGTTTCTCTATTAAAGGTATAGCGTACATAAAAAATTATGACTTAATAAATTCTTTTGGAGTGATATCCCACTCCGCTGCCGGAATTGATTTAAAGTAATCGTAAGTAATTTTTAAACCTTCTTCACGAGATACTTTAGGCTCCCAACCTAAAATTTGTTTCGCACGAGTGATATCCGGTTGACGTTGTTTTGGATCGTCTTTCGGAAGAGGTTTATAAATAATTTTAACAGCAGCTCCGGTTAATTTGATAATCTCTTCAGCAAATTGATTGATGGTAATCTCACTAGGGTTACCTACGTTTACCGGTTGAGCGTAATCACTTAGCAATAAACGATAGATACCGTCTACTAAATCACTTGCATAACAGAAGGATCTAGTTTGACTTCCATCACCAAAAGAGGTAAGGTCTTCACCACGTAATGCTTGACCAATGAAAGTAGGCAATACACGACCATCGTTCAGTCGCATGCGTGGCCCGTAGGTATTAAAGATACGAACGATACGTGTTTCAACACCGTGATACGTGTGATATGCCATAGTAATAGCTTCTTGAAAACGTTTAGCTTCATCATATACACCACGTGGTCCTATCGGGTTTACATTCCCCCAATAGTCTTCTGTTTGTGGATGTACTAATGGATCACCGTATACTTCAGAAGTAGAGGCTACTAATATTCTAGCCTTCTTAGCTCGGGCTAAACCTAAAAGATTATGCGTACCTAAAGAACCAACTTTTAAAGTTTGAATAGGAATCTTTAAGTAATCAATAGGTGATGCCGGAGAGGCAAAGTGTAGGATATAATCTAATTCACCCGGTACGTGAACAAATTTTGATACATCATGATGATAGTATTCAAAACTTTCCAACTTAAACAGGTGTTCAATATTTTTAATGTTTCCGGTAATCAAATTATCCATACCGATAACATGATAACCTTCTGCAATGAAACGATCACATAAGTGAGAACCTAAAAATCCGGCTGCACCGGTAATTAATACGCGTTTACGACGTGTAGACATATTTCTTTTTTATTTTTTTAATAAACCAATACCGTAGTAATCAAAACCTAGTTTTTGTAATTCTTCTCGATCATAGATGTTACGACCGTCAAATACAACGGAGGATTTTAATTGTTTTTTGATTTCAGCAAAATCCGGTGAACGGAATTCGGTCCATTCGGTAACTAACAATAATGCATCAGCACCTTTGATAGCATCCATAGGCTCGTTAGCATATGTAATAGTATCTTTTAAGGTCTTAGATGTTTCATGCATGGAAACCGGGTCATAAGCACTTACTGTTGCACCTGCTTTTAACAACTCTTCTATAATCACTAAGGATGGAGCTTCACGCATATCATCCGTCTTAGGTTTGAAAGATAATCCCCATACGGCAAAATGTTTTCCTTTTAAGGAATCTCCGAAATGTTGCTTTACCTTTTTCACCATTACATATTTCTGATCGTTGTTAACGTCTTCCACTGCATTTAAAATACGCATAGGATAACCACGCTCTTGAGCAGTTTTGATTAATGCTTTCACATCTTTTGGAAAACATGATCCACCGTAACCTACTCCAGGATAAATAAATTTATTTCCAATACGAGGATCAGAACCAATTCCTTTACGTACCCAGTTCACGTCAGCACCTACAATTTCACATAAGTTAGCGATATCGTTCATGAAACTGATTTTGGTAGCTAACATGGCATTAGCAGCATACTTAGTCATTTCTGCTGAAGGAATATCCATGAAAAGAATTGGATGTCCGTTTAACACAAATGGTTTGTATAATTTACGCATGATGTTTTCAGCTTCCGGATGATCTACACCTACAACGATGCGATCCGGTTTCATGAAATCATCGATAGCGGCTCCTTCTTTCAAAAACTCAGGATTGGATGCGATGTAGTATGCTAGAGAGGAGTTTCTGTTTTTCAATTCTTCAGAAACGGCTGCACGCACTTTCTCAGAAGTTCCTACCGGTACAGTACTTTTCGTTACTACTACCAAGGGATTTTGCATGGATTTCCCTATATCTCTGGCAACACCTAATACATATTTTAAATCTGCACTACCGTCTTCACCAGGAGGGGTACCTACAGCTACAAAAGCAACTTCTGCTCCTGGTATACTCTCCGCTAAACTGGTAGAAAATTGTAAACGACCTTTAGCTACGTTACGTTCTACTAATTCTTCTAAGCCGGGTTCGTAAATGGGTAAAATACCTTTTTTAAGATTTTCAATTTTCGTTTTGTCAATGTCAACGCAGGTTACTTGAATACCAACTTCTGCAAAACATGTTCCGGTTACTAAGCCTACATAACCGGTACCTACTATTACAATTTTCATATTTAAAATTAAAAGTTGTTCGTTTATTTTAGATGCACAATATAACTAAAAACTTTTGCCTCCGGCTATAAACAGTCGATTTTTAACCTGATTTTTCAAGAGTATGCCAACCTATTTAAAATACTTGCGTACAACTCTTCATAACCTGTTGTAAATGATTATGAATGCGCCTAAACCACTAAAGATTTTTGTCTTGGAAGACGACAAGGCTTTGCAACGCCGCATACGCAGAGAATTAAGTGCTACTTCTTGTAACATTTCATTCTTTTCAAAATCCGATTCTGTCATTGAATTGTTAAAATTCAGTCCGGATTTGTTGATTCATGATTATCAAAAAAACAAAGTTACTCGTTGTCACGAGTGGGCTGTACCTTATTAAAATTAACTCCTAACTAGGTTATGAATTTTCATCCGAGTGAATCGCAACAAATGATTCGTGAAATGACGAAAGATGTGGCACAACGCTACATTCAGCCACACGTGATGGAATGGGATGAGTCCCAACATTTCCCTGTGGAGTTGTTTAAAACATTAGGTTCATATGGTTTACTGAGTGTACTTGTGCCTACAGAATATGGTGGTGCCGGCTTGGGATATTTAGAATACGCTACTGTGATTGAAGAAGTAGCTAAAGTATGTGGCAGTATTGGGCTTTCTGTAGCTGCCCACAATTCTCTTTGTACTGGACACATCTTAAACTTTGGATCAGAAGAACAAAAGAAAAAATATTTACCATTGTTGGCATCCGGTGAATGGATAGGTGCATGGGCTTTAACTGAAGCTAACACCGGTTCAGACTCCGGTAACATGCGTACGACTGCTCGCAAGGAAGGCGATTATTATATTATCAACGGAGCTAAAAACTTCATCACACACGGTAAATCGTCTTCGGTAGCTGTGGTGATGGCTCGAATGGAAGGGTCTGAAGATAAGCGTGTTTCATCTGCTTTTATAATAGAAAAAGGGACGAACGGATTCACTGCTGGTCGCAAAGAAAATAAGCTAGGAATGCGTGCGAGCGAAACCACAGAGCTGTTGTTTGATCAAGTAAAAGTTCATAAAAGCCAACTGTTAGGCGTCGAAGGAGAAGGTTTCAAACAAGCTATGAAAATATTGGATGGTGGTAGAATATCTATTGCTGCTCTTAGCTTAGGTATTGCACAAGGAGCATTTGATGCAGCCTTGAAATATTCGAGTGAACGTGTTCAGTTTAATAAGCCTATCAATCAATTTCAAGGAATTTCATTCAAATTAGTAGATATGGCTACGGAAATTGAAGCTGCCCGATTATTGATTTATAAGGCTGCGGATATGAAAAATCGAGGATTGAAAATGACCAAAGAAGCGTCTATGGCTAAATTATATGCCTCAGAAATAGCAGTTAAGGTGGCGAGTGACGCCGTTCAAATATTTGGAGGATATGGATATACTAAAGATTTTCCGGTAGAAAAGTTCTATCGTGATGCTAAATTGTGTACCATAGGCGAAGGAACCTCTGAAATACAAAAAATAGTGATAGCCAAGAACTTATAATTTAATTAATTTTATTAGAATCCTTTTTTTTTATGTGGATAATGTATATTTTTGCATCCCTTAGAAAAGTCTTAAAAGGAAAAAATATATGATCGTCATCAATATCAAAGAAAACGAGTCTATTGACAAAGCATTAAAGCGTTTCAAGAAAAAATTTGAAAAAACAGGCGTTTTGAAAGAATTACGTAGCCGTGCTACTTATGAGAAAAAATCTGTAAAACGCAGACACCAAATTATTCGCGCAGCTTACCGTCAGACTTTACAAGAAGCTGAAGCTAAATAATTTTATATCTCATTTCATTTACCTATATTGTGTTATCGGACTTTATCCGGTAACACAGTAGTATGGTAGATGTTTTTTTACATTATCTCCAACACGAAAAAAGGTATTCTCCTCATACCTTAACTTCCTACAAAAACGATTTAAACGCTTTTGCCGAATATTTACGTGCCGTATATTCTGTAGAAGAACTGCATACTGCCAATTTTCCTATGATTAGAAGTTGGATGGCTGATTTGTCTGATAAAGATATGTCACCTAAAACTATTCATCGTAAGATGGCAAGCTTACGTTCTTTTTTTCATTATTGCCGCAAAAAGGAAATCATCTCTTCTGATCCTACATTAAAAATTAAAACTCCTAAGTTACCTAAACGATTGCCGGTTTTTGTGGAAGAACAATCCATGATTAAGTTATTAGACCAGGTGATTTTTGAAGAAAATTTTGAAGGGAAAAGAGATCAAATGGTACTTGAAATATTGTACGGAACCGGCATCCGTTTATCGGAGTTAATCGGCTTAAAAGAATCTGATATTCAAATAAGTAAACAGACTATAAAGGTGACAGGGAAGGGGAATAAACAACGTATTATACCCTTAAATTCGGCGGTCATTCAATGTATACAGTCTTATTCCGATGTTAAAAAAAGAGAAGGAATAGGAAACACAAATTCGTTTTTCATCGTTACTAATAACGGGGAGCAGTCCTATCCAATGTTCATCTATAGATTGGTGCGAAAGTATTTGGATCAGGTCACAACCGTTGAGAAACGAAGTCCACACGTATTACGACATACTTTTGCCACTCATCTCTTGAATAAAGGAGCAGACCTTAATGCTATTAAAGATCTACTTGGTCATAGCAGCCTAGCAGCCACTCAAGTGTATACTCACAATACTATTGATAAGCTCAAAGCTATCTTTGAACAAGCACACCCGAAATCGTAAGTTCCACTTTAAACTTTTTAAAACTATGAAACTACAAATTCAATCTATCCACTTCGATGCGGATCAAAAGTTAATTGATTTCATTCAAAAGAAAATGGACAAACTGGACACTTTCCATGACAAGATTCAAGATGGCGAAGTGTTTCTGAAACTAGATGCAAACAATGAAAAGGGGAACAAAGTAGTGAATGTAAAACTAAACATTCCGGGCAACGCCATTGTGGTGAAAGATCAGAAGGCATCTTTTGAAGAAGCAGTGGAGCATATCTATGATGTCCTTAAAAATCACTTGGCAAAATCGAAAGAAAAAACTTTAACCTATTAATATTCGATTAAGAACATAAAAAAACCCTGAGTGATAAGCTCAGGGTTTTTTATTTTTATTTTATTCCGAACGCCTTACGAATGGCAGAAACATAATCTAATTTCTCCCAGGTAAATAGTTCTACTTTTTTCTTCACCACTTTACCGTCGTTCGATTTGAATGTTTTCTCTACTACTTTCGGTTGACGGCCCATGTGACCATAAGCAGCCGTTTCAGAGTAGATAGGGTTACGTAATTTCAAACGTTGTTCGATAGCATAAGGACGCATGTCAAATACTTTCTCTACGATTTTAGCAATCTGACCATCGTTCAATTTTACTTTAGCGGTACCATAAGTGTTTACATAGATACCCATTGGTTTTGCAACACCAATCGCATAAGAAACTTGAACTAATACTTCATCACATATACCTGCCGCAACTAAGTTCTTTGCAATATGACGAGTAGCATACGCAGCAGAACGGTCTACTTTAGACGGATCTTTACCGGAGAATGCTCCACCACCGTGTGCACCTTTACCACCATACGTATCAACGATGATCTTACGACCTGTTAAACCAGTATCACCATGTGGCCCACCGATAACGAATTTACCTGTTGGGTTAATGTGGTATTTAATTTTGTTATTGAATAAGTGCTTGTATTTAGGATACTTCTTCTTCACACGAGGGATTAAGATATTGATGATATCTTGTTCGATTTGAGCGTGCATTTTTGCCTCTGAACCAAAATCGTCGTGCTGAGTAGAAACTACGATAGCATCGATACGTACCGGACGATTGTTGTCATCGTATTCTAAAGTCACTTGTGACTTAGCATCCGGACGTAAATATTTAATCGCTTTGTTTTCTCTGCGAAGCGCAGCAAGTTCAATTAATATTTTGTGTGCAATGTCAAGCGCTAACGGCATATAATCATCTGTTTCGTTGGTCGCATAACCAAACATCATCCCTTGATCACCGGCACCTTGTTCTTCTTTTTTCTTACGGTCTACACCTTGATTGATATCAGCAGACTGCTCATGAATAGCAGAAAGAATACCACAAGAGTTGGCTTCAAACATGTATTCCGATTTAGTATAACCAATCTTACGAATTACTTCGCGTGCGATTTCTTGTACGTCTAAATATGCTTTTGACTTAACTTCACCGGCTAAAATAACTTGACCAGTTGTAACTAGAGTTTCACAAGCAACTTTTGCATTCGCATCAAATGCTAAGAAGTGATCGATTAATGCATCAGAAATCTGATCGGCAACTTTATCCGGATGTCCTTCGGAAACGGATTCAGAAGTAAATAGGTATGACATGTAATTAGTATTGACTAAAGTTAAAGTTCTATATCTTTCAAAAATACAGTATTAAATAGAAATTTCCCAAATCTACTTATCCCCCATTAAAGCAAACATGACAGGTTGTTTCCCTGGCTTAAAAGGCGCTTTTTCCCATTCAGAAATAGTCTTGGTAACAATCATTTCTTCTGTTGGATGAGTTATGTTGGAGGCTATTGTTAAGCGGGTGGATGGCTGAAGTATGGAAAGCAAATCATCTATCAATTTATCATTTCGATAAGGCGTTTCCATAAACAATTGAGTTTGATTGTTTTGGATGCTCCATTGCTCTAAATTTTTGAGTTTTTTCTTGCGTTCGGAAAGATCTATCGGTAAGTATCCATTAAAACTGAAACTTTGTCCGCTTAGTCCGGAAGCAATCAAACAAAGTAGAATGGAAGATGGTCCCACTAGTGGATGTACTCGCACGTTGTTTTGATGCGCCCACGCTACCACTAAAGCACCGGGGTCAGCTATTCCCGGACAACCGGCATCACTAATCACACCTATGGAAGTTACTTCATCCGGTATTTCTTTTAATAAGTCAGAAAGTTCTTGAGGCTTAGTGTCTTTGGTAAGAGGTAATAAATGATAAGATTCAACTGAGCGTACGCCCTTCACTACCTTGCTTAAGTAGCGCCGTGTGGTGCGTTCATCTTCACAAAAAAGCCACTCTATATTTTTCAAAACATCGCTTACTTCCTTTGGCATCACTTGTTCCCAAGTGTTTTCTGCAAGTTCATTAGGTATTAAATAAACGATGTTGAGGTTTTTCATGATTGAACAAATTGATCGATTAACCCAATAACTTCCGCCGGTTTTTCAGCGTGTACCCAGTGGCTTGCACCTTCAACAGTTGCGATCTGATAATTGGTAAAATATTCTTTGATTAGTGCTTCGTCTTTAGCTTCTATATAACCACTCAAAGCACCGCGAATAAATAAGGTAGGACAAGCAACAAGACTACCTTCCGGTAACGCCTCTCCTACATTTTCAATATTGGAAGACAATAAATTTAAATTAATTCTCCATGCAAAGCCGCCCGCTTCCGTACGATATAAGTTTTTAAGTAAGAATTGACGTACGCCAAAATCACCAATGAATGCAGCTACTTTATTATCTGCCTCCTGTCTGGACTGCAAGGTAGCTAAGTCAATGCTGTGAAAGGCATCTAAGATAGTATCATGATGGCGTAGATAGTATCTCGGAGAAATATCTACTACTATAATTTTAGAAACTAAAGAAGGATAAGTAGCCGCAAAACGCATCACTGTTTTGCCACCCATAGAGTGTCCAATTAATGGAGCACATGTAAGTTGGTTAGACTCCAAAAACAATTTCAAATCTTCCACCATGGAAGCGTAGTTGAACGTGTCTGTATGTGGAGACTGTCCGTGGTTAGCGGCATCCAGAAGATACAGAGTATATTTTTCTTGAAGTACTTTGGCTACACTCAACCAGTTGTCTGAAGAGCCAAATAAACCATGTAGTATTACTAAAGGAGGGCCTTGTCCAACTTTTCTGAAATAAAGAGGTACTGCCATATTAGGAAATATTCAATTGGTGTTTGTATTGTTGAATCGTATTTTCTAAACCAAAATAAAGTGCATCAGAGATAAGTGCATGTCCTATAGAAACCTCATCAATAAAAGGAATCGATTGGATTAGAAACTTAAGATTATGTAAATCCAAATCATGTCCCGCATTCAACCCTAACCCTACTTTTTTAGCAACTGCTGCAGCGGAGATATAACTTTTCACAGCTTCTGTTTTATTTGTTGGAAACAATGTAGCGTAAGGTTCAGTGTATAGTTCTACACGGTCAGCCCCGGCTAATTTGGCACCTTCTACCATTTCTTCGATAGAATCCACAAATACAGATACACGAATACCTTTCGACTTAAATTCTTGACACACTTCTGTTAAGAAATCTTTATGTTTAATGGTGTTCCAACCGCTGTTAGAGGTAATAGCGTCCGGCGCATCCGGCACAAGGGTTACTTGATGAGGAATTACTTCACATACTAAGTCAATAAACTTAGGCTCAGGATTACCTTCAATATTAAATTCGGTTTTAATATACTTTTTTAGTTGACGCACATCTTCGTAGCGAATATGACGTTCATCCGGACGTGGATGTACGGTAATGCCTTCCGCACCAAAGCGTTCACAATCCAAGGCTACTTGCAATACATTAGGATTATTACCTCCACGCGCATTACGAATCGTAGCTACTTTATTAATATTTACACTTAATTTAGTCATAGGTTTGGGCAACTTCCGCCCTAAATTGTATTTTTGTTAGACAACCGTACAAAAATAGGAAAAACAATATGAGTTTAAAGGAAACCATCGAAGGGGATATCAAAAAAGCAATGTTAGCTAAGAATCAGGATGATTTAAGAGCTTTACGTGCTATCAAATCTTTAATCTTACTTGCTGAAACTGAAAAAGGTGCAGCTCAAACTCTTACTCAAGATAAAGAAATTCAATTATTGACCAAAGCGGCAAAACAACGTAAGGAGTCGGCTGAAATATTTGGAACTCAAGCAAGACCGGATTTACAAGAGAAGGAATTACAAGAGTTAGCGGTTATCGAAAGATATTTACCAAAACAATTATCAGCGGAAGAATTGACGGCAAAAGTGAAAGAGATAGTTTCTCAAGTAGGCGCTACAAGTCCTGCGGACATGGGCAAAGTGATGGGTGTGGCATCTAAGCAATTAGCAGGTCTAGCGGACGGAAAGTTGATTTCCGAAACCGTTAAAAATGTATTGGCTTCTTTATAAAAATCAGATTGGAATACATCGATATATTATTGGTCGGCATTTTGTTGTATAGTGCTTGGAAAGGTTATCAATCCGGATTACTCATTCAACTGTTGACTCTGTTAGCTTGGGTTATAGCTTTAGTAACGGCGTTTCAATTGATGAATGTAGCAGTAGATTATCTATCAGATAATTTTCAAATGAAGGGTTCTTGGGTTCCTGTGCTAGGATTTGTCTTTATATTCTTGGTAGTATTACTTGGAATGTTTTTATTATCCAAATGGTTAACCTATGTAGTGCATGCGACATTAGTAGGTACGTTTGACAAATATGCAGGAGCTTTGATAGGATTAGTTAAAGCGGCTTTCGGTTTAGGAGGCTTTCTTTGGTTAATTGATAAATCAAAATTAGAACTACCTAGTTCCTATACGGATGAGGCTTTTATCTATCCTTGGTTGGTGGATTTTACACCGAAAATGGTATCTTGGATAAGTTGGATAATACCATTCTCTGATATCTTTTCGAAAGTAAGTGAATGGGTTCATTTATCCTGATATAATTACTCATTCTTTATGGGGATTATAAACTTTATTTTACATTGCACGTTAGTAGAAGTAAGAAGTTAGCACTATGACTTTAACAGTAAAACAAGAAGGCGGATTCAAGTTTGTAGAAGAAGGAGAAGGTGAAGTATTATTACTGCTTCACGGACTGTTTGGGGCATTGAGCAACTGGGAAGGGATGGTTAATCATTTCAAAGAAAAATATAAAGTGATTATTCCCATGTTACCTATTTATGAAATGCCAATAAAATCGGCAGGTCTGGAAGGGTTAGTTAATTTCTTGGAAAAGTTTGTTGCGTACAAGCATTTACAAGAATTTCATTTAATAGGGAACTCTTTAGGAGGTCATGTAGGTTTAATTTATACTCTTAAGAATAGCAAATTCGTTAAGACGGTTACACTTACGGGCTCTTCGGGCTTGTTTGAAAACGGAATGGGTGGCTCGTTCCCTAAGAGAGGTAATTATGAATACGTAAGTGAAAGGGTTAAATACACCTTCTTTGATCCTAACACGGCAAAAAATGCGTTAATAGATGAGGTATATCAAATATGCAATGATATTCCTAAGTGTATGCGAATTATAGCAATTGCCAAATCGGCACAGCGTCATAATATGGCAAAAGAAATTCCTAAAATCGACAAACCTACGTTATTGATTTGGGGATTAAATGATACGATTACTCCTCCATTAGTGGCACACGAGTTCAACAGATTAATGAAAAACTCGATACTTCGTTTTGTAGATCAGTGTGGCCATGCTCCTATGATGGAACATCCGGAGTCGTTTAATCATTATTACGAACAGTTCATACAACAATATACACCGGTACATGTTAGCTGAAGAATTAATAAATCAAATGATACCACCGCTCAAATTAACGGATACCGCACAGGTAGCGTTAAATTGGATGGAAGTATTTCGTTTGAGCCAACTTCCGGTAATTGATAAGAACCAATACATAGGATTACTTTCGGAAGAAACAATTTTAGATAAAAATGATTCTTCATTAGCAATCGGCGAATTCCCTTTAGATTTTAAAGACTTAAAAGCAGCACCATCTGCACACTATTACGAATTAATTCAAATGGCCAATAAGCATAAGGTCGAATTATTACCGGTAGTGGATGAAGATAATCAATACATTGGAGTAGTATCTGTCAACGAAACCTCTGCTGCTATTGCACAGATGTTTGCTTCTCAAGGGCCGGGCGGTATCATCGTTCTGCACATGAAAGATAATGACTATACTCTAACACAGATTGCCCGCTTAATTGAGTCTAACGATACTAAAATCATCAGTTTGTTTGTAGCTAATGATGAAAAAAATCCCGGTTTTGTCAAAGTTACCATTAAGTTAAATCGTGTAGATTTAACACGAGTGATTGCAACGTTGGAGCGTTACGACTATCGTATTATAGCACACTTCCAAGAAACAGACACTGAAAATCAAGATAAGGATCGTTTAGATCTATTGTTTAAATATCTAAATATCTGAGATGTATATTGCGATTCATGGGCGACCATTTAAAGAGGATAATATTCCTGCTGTGCAGCAATTGCTGTATAGTTTATTAGATCGCGGAGTACGTCTTTGTTTTAATAAACAATTTGTAGGTTTTCTAGAGCAATTAAAGTTAGATTTCCCTAGCAACTCCTACGTGTTTTCATCTATGCAGGATTTGCCTGAAGTAGATGCAATGATTAGTATTGGAGGGGATGGTACCTTATTGGAATCGGTAACATTCGTTGGTCCAAAAGAAATTCCTATATTAGGTATCAATACCGGTAGGTTAGGTTTTCTGGCGGCCACCCGAAGAGAAGAAATAGATATGGCGATTGACGAATTAATTTCTCAGCACTATCGTATTTCGGAAAGAACATTAGTACGACTCATTTCAGACCAGGATTTGTTTGGGGGCTTAAATTTTGCCTTGAATGAGTTGACTATTTCCAAACGAGATTCTTCTTCCATGATTACGGTTCATACGTATGTGGATGGAGAGTTTCTTAATTCCTATTGGGCGGATGGTTTGATAGTAAGTACTCCTACAGGATCTACAGGTTACTCTTTAAGTTGCGGTGGTCCATTACTACATCCTACCACCGAAAATTTTATCATTACCCCAATCAGTCCGCATAATCTCAATGTAAGACCAATGGTGATTTCGGACGAATCGCATGTGTCCTTCGAAATTGAAGGTAGAAGTAAAAACTTCCTAATTTCCTTAGACTCAAGGTCTATGATTGTTTCCTCAGAGGTTAAGTTAGCAGTAAAAAAGGAGTCTTTTAAGGTGAAACTCATTGAGTTAAAACCCAATAACTATTTCAAGACCCTGCGAACAAAACTTAATTGGGGATTTGATGCAAGAAATTAGCCAAATATGCATATATTTGGATTGAATGTAATTATTCATAGGCTAGTGTTATCATTATAGTTTTGCTCAACTACATGAAAAAAATTTACACCTTTTTGATAGTATTTTTATTGGCAATGATTTGTCAAACTACATTTGCTCAACAAAGTTTTAAGAAGAACAGATACTGGAGCATTGGTGGTTGTTTAAATGCAATGAATTATGTTGGAGATTTGGATCCAGGCCCAAGTTTCTTAAGCCCAAGTATTAAATTTACTCGTTATAATTTTGGTATAACAGCGCTGTATCGCTTAGAGCCAAGAATATCTTTGCGAGCTACGTTTTCATATGGTCGTATCAAAGGTGCCGATTCAGAAAGTGCCAACTTTGATGAGAAAAACATCAACCGTTTATTCAGAAATCTCTCCATGAGAAATCAGATTTATGAGTTTAAGTTTGATGTGGTTGTTGATTTATTTGAAAACCGAGGGAAATACACTAAACGCCCTGATTATACCCCCTACATATTTGCAGGACTAGCCTATTTTCACCATAACCCGGAAGGTTTAACTCCAGATGGGAATTGGGTAAGCTTAAGAGGTTTAAATACCGAGGGTCAAGGATTAGACGGCGGAGCAAAACCTTATTCTTTAAACCAAATTGCACTACCTGTTGGGGTTGGTTTTAGATACAAATTGGCAAAACACTTAGACTTAGCCTTTGAAATTGGTTGGAGATTCACAACTACAGATTATTTAGATGACGTAGGAGGTAAATATTTTGATAAAGAACAATTACAGGCTAATTATGGTGATTTATCTGTAATTATGTCTGATAGAAGTTACGAAGGTTATCAAAACAATCCGGAGGTACAGCAAGCCGCTAATGATTATTACGGAGGAAATGCATTAAGTTCTCCATATCCGGGTAGTCCTCAATATATAGGCCTGGTAGGGTATGGCGGAAATGGTGACCAACGTGGAGATTTAAAAGGAAGAAGAGATACCTACATAATAACCGGGTTCCATTTGACGTATATATTACCAGAAAAGGTAATCTGTCCAAAATTCAGATAGTTTAAATAATGAGATTTATATTTCCAAAAACGATAGGGAAAACACTTTTCTCTATCGTTTTTCTTTCTATTTGCCCAATCATATCCCAAGCACAGATCAATGAAATAGGCTTAAGTTTGGGAGCTTCCATGTATAGTGGTGAAATAGTTCAACACATTGATTGGATGAATCCTAGACCGTCAGGTCAATTGTTTTATCGTGCTAATTTATCACATGTCATTTCTTTAAAATTAGCTGCCGGCTTTGGTGTCATTTCTTCATCAGATGCAAGCTATAGCAATGGGATGAATGATGCTCGCAATCACAGTTTTACTACTGTATACAATGATTTAACAGCAATGGTAGAGTATAACTTCCTTGATTATAAGTATAATAGTAAAGACGACGTGAACAAAATAAGCCCATATACCACCATAGGGTTAGGGGTTTTTTCCTATAATAACGGTACCAATCCTCCCAAAAATGCCGTACACCCGGGTTCAGGAGTGCCTTTCACCATACCATTTGGAGTTGGAGTGAAACTTAGAACACATTCTAACTGGAACTTTCAATGGCAATTTATTGCTAATAAAACCTTTACAGATAATTTAGATGGGATTTATGAAGTAGCAAACACCCCTAAAGCCTATACGAACTCCCATAATACTGATTGGTATTACTTTACAGGTATATCCGCCGGATATGTATTTTATAAGGTGAACTGTCCTCAAAAGATGAGATAATTCCGCAATCCTGTCCCTTTTTTTACTAAATTTGCGGCTTATCCTATGTCTGACCTGAGTAAAATAAATAAAAGTCAACTACCTCAACATATTGCCATCATTATGGATGGGAATGGTAGATGGGCTAAGAAGCAAGGATTCTTGAATAGAATATTTGGCCACAAACATGCGTTAAAATCAGTTCGTGACGTAACAGAAGGTTGTGTAGAATTAGGAGTCAAATTTTTGACTTTATACGCCTTTTCAACAGAGAACTGGAACCGTCCTAAAGAAGAAGTAGAAGCATTAATGGAACTATTAATAACTTCACTAATGGATGAAGTTCCGGGTTTGCATAAAAACAATATTCGAGTTAACACCATAGGAGATTTGGAATCCTTACCTAAGGCATGTCAAAAACAATTGAAGGATGCTTTTGAGTTAACTAAAAATAATACAGGCCTTACACTTACACTAGCTCTAAGTTACAGCGGCCGTTGGGAGATAACAGAATCCGTTCGTAAGATAGCTGAATTGGTTGCCAACAACCAACTAGACCCAAAACAAATCACAGAACAAACAATCAGTCAATATTTGTCTGATCCCACGTTACCGGATCCGGAATTAATGATTCGTACAAGTGGCGAATTTAGAATAAGTAATTTTCTTTTATGGCAGTTAGCATACAGTGAGATTTATATCACCGATACGCTATGGCCTGATTTCAGAAAAGACGACTTAATTAAAGCAATACTAAATTATCAATCAAGAGAACGTCGTTTTGGTATGACCAGCGAACAACTCAATGGAGTACAAGCAGGATGAGAAGTTGGATAGTAATTACATTTTTATTACTGGTTGTACCTGTCAGTTTATTTAGTCAATCAAGATTTGGTGGTAGAAAATCGTTTTTTACCGTTGACTATGAAAATCCTCAGCAATATTATATTGGCGGAATTACTGTTTCAGGGGTTCAGTTTTTAGATCCCGATGCCATCATAGCATTGACAGGATTAAAAGTAGGGGACAAAATCAGTGTTCCCGGCGAAGATATAACTAATGCTATCAAAAAACTTTGGGATCAAGGATTGATAGGTGACATTACTGTTTCTGTAACCAAAGTAGAAGGTAAAACAATCTTTTTAGAATTTGAATTAAAAGAAAGACCGCGTTTATCTAGATTTATTTTTAACGGTGTTACGAAATCTGAGCGTGAAGATTTAGAAGAAAAAATTGATTTAGCCAGAGGGAATGTAGTTACAGATGCATTAATTAAAAATGCGGCTTATCGAATCAAAGAATATTATCTGGAAAAAGGATATCTAAATGTGAAGGTGGACATAGCTCCTCCTATTAAAGATACTATACTTGACAACAACGTAATATTAAAAGTAAATGTCACTAAAGGCAATAAAGTACGCGTTGGGCATGTGTTCATAGAAGGAGATTCTGCTGTACAAGAGAAGGCAATCATCTCTAAGATGAAAAAGACAAAACCTTCTAAACCTTTAAATTTCTGGTCCGGCTCTAAAGTTATTCGTAAGAATCTTGAGGAAGACAAAACGGCTATTCTTACTTATTATAATTCTAAAGGTTATAGAGATGCAACAGTTGTTAGCGACACGATTATTCCGGATGGGAAGAAACGTGTAGACATTCATATCGTTGTATCGGAGGGAAGGAAATATTATTTCCGTAATATCGTATGGAAAGGTAATTATGTATACAACGATGCTACCCTAAATGAAGTATTAGGTATTAAAAAAGGCGACGTATACAATTTTGAACTTCTTGAAAAACGATTGAGTTTTAATCCTTCAGGATTAGATGTGAGTTCATTGTATTTGGATAATGGATATCTATTTTTTAGTGTGGATCCCGTGGAAGTATTAGTAGAAGGCGACTCGATTGATTTGGAACTTCGTATTTACGAAGGGGAACAGGCTATCGTAGATAAAATCATTATTACAGGAAATACGAAAACACACGATCACGTAATTCAACGTGAGATTAAAACATATCCGGGAGATAAGTTTAGTAGATCTGACTTGATTCGTTCTCAACGCGAATTATCTGCATTAAACTATTTCGACAACGAAAGCTTAGGCCTTCAACCAGTACCTAATCCGGCAAAAGGAACAGTAGATATTGGATATAGTGTTAAAGAAAAACCTAATGACCAGATAGAGTTGTCCGGTGGTTATGGAGGATACTTTGGTCTAGTGGGTACAGTGGGTGTTGTATTTAATAACTTCTCCATTAAAAACTTTGGCGACTTTAAAAAGTGGAGTCCTTTACCTTCAGGGGATGGCCAACGTCTAGCTTTTAGAGTTCAAGCGAATGGTAGAACGTTCCAAACATATTCTATCAACTTTACAGAACCATGGTTAGGTGGTAGAAAACCTACTTCATTAAATGTGAGTTTGTCTCATTCGGTTCAATCAAGATTAGCATCCTATGTAAGACCTTACAGAAAAATAGGTTCATTACAAGTAACCAGTTTATCTGTATCTATTGGGAAACGTTTGAAGTGGCCGGATGAATACTTTAGTATGTCAAACGGTATTGCCTTTACACGTTATACGTTGGATAACTACGATTTCAGAAATTCATCACAAACACTTGGGTTCGTTTCGGGATATGCCAATAATATTAATTACACCTTCACGATTTCCAGAAATAATATTGACAACTTCCAGTTCCCTACTCATGGTGGAAATGTTGCCTTAAGCTTGAGTTTAACACCTCCTTATTCTGCTTTTAATTCGATTAATTACGAAGATCCTAATCTGGATCCTAAACTTAGATATCGTTGGGTTGAGTACCACAAGTGGAACTTTGACTTTTCATGGTTTACTCCAATTTGGCAACACATAAAAGATGGTAAAACCACTAAACATAAATTAGTATTTCATACCCGTTTCCACTTTGGTTTAATTGGCGCTTACAACAATAATGTTGGTATTGGTCCATTTGAACGCTTTATCTTAGGTGGTGACGGTTTATCCGGATTCAACTTCTTATTAGGATCAGATATCATCGGATTAAGAGGTTATTTAAATAATAGTATTAAACCGAATGATGCTGGCGGAATAGGTTCCTCTGCCGGTGGGGTGGCATTTGACAAGTTTGTAGCAGAAGTTCGCTATCCGCTTTCAAATAGTCCTGCCTTTTCTATCTTTGTATTAGGCTTCTTTGAAGCAGGGAACACGTGGGGCAATATTAGGGATATAAATCCGTTTGAAGTCTATCGTTCTGCGGGTCTAGGTACACGTATCTTCATGCCTGCCTTTGGGTTGATAGGTATTGACTGGGGTGTTCCATTGGATTATGTTCCCGGAACGTCTAATCCGGCATTCAAGCCGCATATTACCTTCTCTATTGGTCAGCAAATACGCTAGTGAGCAGATAAGTATTATTTTGTAACTTTGAACCACTCTATGATGTTGAAGCGAATCTTTTTGGCATTATTCTTGACTTTCCTGTCCCAAGCAGTTTGGGCTCAGAAATTCGGTTATATTGATTCAGAATTAATTCTAAATCAAATGCCGGAATACAAAGAGGCGCAAAAACAGTTGAATCAGTTCTCTTTAAAATGGCAAAAAGAAATTGAGGATCTCCAAGTTCAGTTAGATAAAATAAAACAAGACTACGAAGCAGAAGAAGTCTTGCTGACAGAAGACATGAAGAAGGAGCGCCAAGATACTATTACCGCTCGAGAGAAAATAATTCGTGATAAACAACGCAATTACTTTGGATATAATGGCATGTTGTATCTGAAGCGTCAAGAATTAATAAAACCGGTGCAAGACAAAGTCTTTGCTGCTGTTGAAAAGGTAGCTAAAGAAAAGAAATTGGCTATCGTGTTTGACAAATCAAGTGCATTGGTCATGGTTTACACAGATCCAATTCATGATTATACCGACTTTGTCTTAGAAGCATTAGGCTTTGGTGACAAGAATGATACAGTACCAACTAATAAGAAAACACAATAAATACCTTTTATTCAATATCAACATGAAAAAATCAATTTCTTACATAGTGTTCATTTGGGCAATCTGTGCTGCCTTTGTAAGTGCTGCTCAAACAACTGAACCTCCTGTTAAAATAGGATATACCAACGTAGAATATATTCTAAGTAAACTTCCTGAAGCTCGTCAAATTGAAGCTGATTTGAAAGCATATGAAAAACTACTTGAAGCGCAGTTAGAATCTAAATACCAAGAATATCAAAAGAAACTTGAAGATTACCAAGCTCAAGTTTCAAGCGGTTTAATGCCTCCATCTATTAAGGCTGATAAAGAAAGAGAATTGTTAGCGTTACAAAATTCTATTCGTGAGTTTGAACAAAACGCTGAAGAAGATTTACAAAACAAACAAATCACTTTGTTAGAGCCGGTATTGAAAAAAGTACAAGATGCTATAGATGTAGTCGCTTCTGCTAATGGGTATACTTATATCTTCAGTTCTCACACAGATTATGGCGGGTCGGCTATTATTCTTTATGCTCGTAACAAAGAAAAAGATGATATCTCTGATTTAGTATTAAAACATTTAGGAGTTGTAGTTACGCCTACAACAACTGGTACTACCGGAACTACTGGAACGACAGGTACTACCAATACAACAAAACCTGCAACCACAGGAACGACAGGTACAACTGGAACAACTCAGCAGTCCGGAGTTCCTAAGAAGTAATTAATATTCTCAAAATCAGCCTCACCTACCAGTGAGGCTTTTTTATTTATGAAAAAAAATATTCGTGTTATCTCTCCTGCCGGAAAGCCGGATTTATCTCAGTTAAAAAAGAACGTTAAATTACTTCAGCATAATTTTAATGTAACTCTGGGAAAATATCCGTCAAGTTCTACTCCGTATTTCGCAGCTACGGATGAACAGCGATTGGAAGATTTACAAAATGCCTTGGACGATGATAGCCTTGACTTAATATGGATGTCCAGAGGTGGATATGGATTAACACGAATCATTGATTCCATCAATTGGAAAAAATTCAAAAAGGCTCCTAAGGGTATCATTGGATTTAGTGATATTACTGCATTGCATATTGCATTGAATAATCAAGGTTATTCCTCTTTACATGCTCCTATGATGATGCAATTAGATAAAGTAGGACTTCAATCGTCAGTTACGCCACTACTATCACTTTTAGAAGGCAATCAAGTAACATATACATTACCTACATGTAGTGAAAACAAAACAGGTAAAGTACATGCTCCTATTGTAGGGGGGAATCTAACACTGATAGCTTCTACTGTTGGCACAGCAACACAGTTAATAACCAAAGGCAAAATCTTATTTCTGGAAGAGGTTGGCGAGCCGGCTTATAAAGTAGACCGCATGATGGTGCAGTTGGAAAGAGCAGGACTATTAAAAGGTATTAAGGGACTTATTATAGGGTCGTTTACTGATATTACCCACGAGAAAGAATTTGGCATGACAGCCATTCAATCCGTTTTGGAAAAAGTGAAGGGAGCTAAATACCCAATCGTTACAAACTTCCCTGCAGGGCATTCGGAACCTAATCTACCTATTGTATTTGGGCGAAAGTCTACTTTAGAAGTAACGAAAAAATATGTTAAACTAATTGTTTAAAGACCCCTACTTTGATTCGCGAGCGGCTTTGATAGAGTCTATATTTTTTAAACCTAGTCGCTCATTGTATTGTACTTTGTATTTGTTTTTTACTTCACTACTTCTTTTTTCCCATGGAGGAGTAGTCATCGACATAAATTGAATTGTAAATCCAATCATAATCAATACAAACACAATCGTGCAAATAATAATGAGCTTATTATTTTTCATCCCTAATTAATAAACGCGTTTCAACTGATAGCCTTCCATAGGACTAATGACCATAGGTACCTTTTCAATAGTAACGGAACTCGTATCTAGACCAAAAGCACTTGCTTCGGATAAGGATACATGTTTTAGTAAGAAATACCAATCCATTACAAATTGATCTCTTCCTCCTAAGTCGTTGTCAAAACTTAAATGTTTTTCTAACACTACGAATCGGAAATCACCTATGACATTTCGTTTATTCAATGAGCTATATCGGGAAGTAAAATCCACCTCTTTATTTTTCACCATATCTTCCACTACTTTACGGAAGAATAAATTAATACGATGTTCCACACGGAATCCTAATTTAAAATCGATGCGAATCACATCATCCGGAATCATGGTGCGAACTTTATATTCCATAGTGTATGGTTCGTCTACTACATCTATATGTAAGAACCAATAGATATCCGCACGCTTAGGTTGTTTTTGGAAGATGGAATAAATGATTTTTGATTCAATCGTTTTGAAATTATCTGCACCGGTTAGATACACTAAGTGTGTAGAGTATTTCGGAATAGAATTGTCAGCACTCAATTCTTGAATCATTGGATAGTAATCTTCCAGATTAACGTATTCTGTTAATCTACGCTTAATTTTATGTGCACTATACCAAATAGCCATTACTAAGAATAAGATTCCACCGGCTATTAAAGTAAAATAACCTCCATGATGAAACTTCTCAAGATTGGCAATTAGGAAGCATCCCTCAATAAATAAGTACATGATGAATAGAAATGCCACTGCAAGGAAGGACACTCTTTTAATCATGAATAAATAATAGGTCAATAACAAGGTAGTCATCATCATAGTCATGCTGATAGCAAGTCCATAAGCAGCTTCCATTGCTTCAGCACTTTGGAAAATAATAACTACGAAAATACACCCAAGTAAAAGTAAAATATTTGTACTTGGTATAAATAACTGCCCCTTAGTAACGGTAGGATAATTGATTCGAACTTTTGGCCATAGGTTTAATCGAATGGCTTCACTTATTAATGTATATGATCCACTTATTAAAGCCTGGCTGGCAATAATTGCAGCCATAGTAGCTATTACAATTCCCCAGATGACAAACCATTCCGGCATGACACCATAAAATGGATTTACTTCCATTACTTTACCTTCAAAGTGGCTCATGATCCAAGCTCCCTGACCAAAATAATTAAGTATTAAAGCTGATTTTACTAGTATCCAGCTAATACGAATATTCGAACGACCGCAGTGACCTAAATCAGAATATAATGCTTCCGCTCCGGTAGTACAAAGGAATACTGCTCCTAATAACCAGAATCCTTGCGGATAATTCACTAGTAAGTCGTAAGCATACTTAGGATTAAGAGCTTTTAAAACAGTAAAGTCATGACTGATATTTAATATCCCAAGTACGGCAAGTGTACTGAACCAAACAAACATGATAGGTCCAAAAAATCTCCCTACGATACTAGTACCGAAACGTTGAACTAAGAACAATACGACGATAATAGTGATAACTATGGGAACAGTATTAATGGTAGGCTCTATAATTTTTAAACCTTCAATGGCAGAAGATACTGAAATAGGAGGAGTGATAATACCATCGGCTAGAAGTGCCGCCCCACCAATCATTGCCGGCCATACTAAGTTTGGATTTCTTCTTCGAATGAGTGCAAATAAAGAAAATATACCACCTTCACCTTTGTTATCTGCTCTAAGAGTGATAACTACATATTTGATGGTTGTTTGAAGTGTTAAGGTCCAGAGAACGCAGGAAAGGCCACCTAATATCAACTGCTCGGTAATGATTCTGTCACCTGCAATTGCTTTCATTACATAGAGCGGTGAGGTACCAATATCACCATAAATTATACCTAGAGAAATTAATAAACCAGCGGCGGTTAATTTATGGTTCTTAGAGTGGTTAGCCATACTTTTGATAATACTCTTTTAAAACATCTGCTTAGAGCGGTCAATTTACTAATTCCCTATATATACCCCAAAGTTTACAATAATTAATATTTCGTACAGTCATCCTCTATCTTTTTAGTAATTTGCCGGTTGTTATTGAGTAAGAAATCGGGATTATGAAGATTACCTTTTGGGGAGCGGCTAGGAAAGTGACGGGCAGTATGTTTCAACTAACTATGAATGATGGTTATTCCATTTTAGTAGATTGCGGCTCTGACTTTTCTGATCCTTTCTATTCTTACTCACCTGTATTTCCGTTTGAACCGAGTAGCATTAACGTAGTTTTGCTTACTCATGCCCACATTGACCATTCCGGAAGTATTCCCGGTTTAATTCGTGCAGGATTTCAAGGACAAGTGATTACCACAGCACCTACTGCAGAGTTATCAGAATTATTATTTGAGGACAATGCTTCCATTTTTAGAAGTAGAACAAAAATTAAAATAGATCCTTCTAAAGAAGCGGCTATGGCTGCTGATCGTTTTGTTCCCATTGCACCCAATAAAAAGTTTGCGCTCACAGAAAATATTCAAATTGAATTTATACCTGTAGGTCATTTGCTTGGCGCATGTAGTATTCATATCACATGGAAAGAAAATGGCAATACAAAAACGATGTTGTTTTCCGGAGATATTGGAAGGAAAGGCTATCCATTATTGTTAGATCCCCCTGCAATGCCATCCAGTGATTATATCGTTTGCGAAACAACCTATGGCAATCGTGTACATAGTTCAGATAATCAAACAGAAGATTTCTTAGAGAAAATTATTCAGGAAACGTGTGTAGACCAAGCAGGACGATTGATCATTCCTTCGTTTAGTTTAGGTAGAACACAATCATTATTATATACACTACATAAACTATCCATCGCAGGTAGACTACCTCGAATCAAAGTATTCACGGATTCGAACTTAGCTGCTGCAGGGACAAGAGTATATGAGCGTTTTGAATCATGGATGAATCCGGAGGCGAAGCGATTAAAAAATAAAGCAGACTCCCTTTTTGATTTTGATCAGCTGATACATATTCGAAATTTTAAAGACAGTAAGGCGATTTCTAATTATAATGAACCGTGCATTATCTTATCCTCATCCGGTATGATTGCGGGAGGGAAGATTCAACATCATATTAGACAAAATGTACAGAACCCTTATTGTACAATTTTATTAGTAGGATATGCTGTAGAAGGCACTATTGGAAACGATTTGCTTTCAGGTAAAAAAGTAATTCAATTTAAAAGAAAGAAGATACCTGTAGATGCTCGTGTGGTTTACACCGATTTATACAGCGGACATGCAGATAAAAATGGTTTACTAGAATATATCTCAAGTATTGAAGATAGTAAATCAAAAAAAATATTTTTGGTACATGGTGAAAGTCAAAGCATGCAAGACTTTCAAAATACACTTTATGATTTAGGTTATAAAGAGGTAGAGATGCCTGAAAGAGGAATGACCTACGAATTATAATCGATTCAAGGCTTCATTCAGAGTACGGTTCATTTCTTTGAAGCGTTCCCGAATTTCATTAATAAACCCTTCGTCTTCAATTAGTTTTTTGATATCATCATCACCGGTGACATCCATTTCACTAATCTTATACGTTTGTTCGAAAACCCCTTTTTCAAATTTTACAAGATACTTACCGTTCCATGAAAAGATGGTAATCTTATAATCGGAACCTGGGTATTCTGCTACTACTCTCATATGCGTTGAAAAATAATTCACCCAAAGTTACAAAAAGAGCGTAATTGAAACGTATAGTGGTATAGAGAATTCTAGGTAATTTATTATCTTGCGTAGTTAACACCTTATAACCGTTGTATTTAGATGAAAAAAATACGTCACTTAATTTTTCTTAAAGACGTATTAGTGCTTTCGTTAACCTCTTTTGGAGGTCCTACGGCCCATGTAGCTTTATTTTTCAAAATATTGGTACAGAAGAGAGCCTATTTATCAGAAGCAGAATTATTAGAACTAAATTCCTTTTGTCAAATACTTCCCGGTCCTGCATCTACACAAACACTTACGGCGGTTGGATTTAAAATCGGAGGCCCAAGGCTCGCATTTCTTACATTGTTAGTATGGATACTTCCTGCGGCTGCGTTTATGACGTTTGCAGCTATATTGGTAGGCAGCGTATTGTCGGGTGATATCAATTTGACTTTTCTTCAATACATGGAGCCTATCGCATTAGGCTTTATTTTATATGCAGTTTATAAAACTATTAATATCATCAACAAGACACTTATCTCTTATGTTATTGTAGCTATAAGTGCCGTCCTTTGCTTCTTTATTAAAACTCCATGGATGTTCCCTATCATCCTACTTGTAGCAGGCTCATTTACTTCACTTAATTTTGGTAAACATCCCAAACAAGAAAAAACTTCTTTTCAAATTCGTTATGCCAACCTGATTTTATATGTAGCGATATTTGTAGGCGCTGCATTATTAGGATTAATACTCGATAGCAAACCTATTCGATTGTTTGAAAACTTTTTTCGTAACGGCAGTTTAATATTCGGAGGTGGGCAAGCGCTTATTGGTTATTTCTATATTGAATTCGTTCAGTTTAAAAAATTGTTGACCAGTGATGAATTTCTTACCGGTTATGCCATGCTACAATCTTTACCCGGTCCGGTATTTACTTTTGCTTCTTACATAGGTTCGTTATCACTGAGAGAATATGGCTTGATGGGACAAATTTTAGGAGGGATCATTGGTAGCTTAGGCGTATTTCTTCCGGGTACCATTTTGATTTTCTTTATCGCTCCTATTTGGCAACATATAAAGCAGTATCGTGTAGTAAAGGCGTCTTTTGAAGGGATTAATGCCGGTAATGCCGGAATAATTATTGCCACGGCATTGAATATTTTTTGGCCAATGTTGAGTTTGCCTTCTTCCGACTTAATGATTCAAATTGCCATTGTGTTCATTACGGCAGGAGTATTAATTTTTACAAAAATACCACACCCAATATTAGTATTACTAGGAGGGTTGGCCGGGTTCCTGATGGCTATGTGATGCAGTTTGGTTTTTGAAAGCATCGTTTATTGTACCTTCAGAGTCTTCTAGATTAATCTTTCTTTTGTGAATGGAAAAGCCTTCTTCAGAGGGTAGTGATTTGGTATATCGCTTACTTATGCTTTTAACAATCAAAATTAAAAGCGATAAACCAACAAGAATGATAATGGCTACTTTCATATAAAAAAGAAGAGCTTACAATTTGTAAGCTCTTCCGTATAATTATAAAGTTCTCTTAACTTCTTTTTCTTCGAATGATTCAATGATATCATTTTCTTCAATGTCATTAAATCCTCTAACGCTAAGACCACATTCGTAGCCGGTTTTCACCTCACTCACATCGTCTTTGAAACGTTTTAAGGAATCTAACTGACCTGTATGGATTACGATACCATCACGAACGATACGTATTAAGTTATTACGTTTGATATTACCTTCTAATACATAACATCCGGCAATAGTACCCACTTTAGATATCTTGAATACGCTACGTACTTCTAAGGATCCTAATTGAACTTCTTCTTTCTTAGGTTCTAACATACCTTCCATCGCATCTTTCACATCGTTGATAGCGTCGTAAATGATGGAGTACATACGAACCTCGATTTGTTCTTGTTCAGCAAGTTTCTTAGCACTGGTAGAAGGTCGAACTTGGAAAGCCACGATAATGGCATCCGATGCAGAAGCTAATAAGATATCAGATTCTGAAATTTGACCTACACCTTTGTGAATGATACGAACTTGAATTTCGTCCGTAGAAAGTTTTAATAAAGAGTCAGACAATGCTTCCACAGAACCATCCACGTCCCCTTTAACAATAACGTTCAATTCTTTAAAGTTACCGATAGCTAAGCGGCGACCAATTTCATCCAAGGTAATGTGTTTCTTCGTACGTAACGATTGTTCACGTAACAACTGCTCACGTTTAGAAGCAATCTCACGTGCTTCACGTTCGCTTTCCATTACTTGGAACTTATCACCGGCTTGAGGCGCACCGTTCAAACCTAATAACTGTACCGGGATAGAAGGACCTGCAGATTTCACTCGATTACCTACGTGATCCAACATGGCTTTTACTCTACCAAAGTTAGCACCTGCTAATACGATGTCTCCAACTTCAAGGGTACCTGCTTGAACTAATAAGTTAGCAGTGTAACCACGTCCTTTATCTAGGGAAGCTTCAATGATAGCACCTACAGCTCTCTTATTCGGATTCGCTTTAAGTTCTAACATTTCTGCTTCTAATAATATTTTCTCTAATAATTCAGAGATACCTATACCTTGTTTCGCAGAGATTGCTTGACATTGGTATTTACCACCCCAGTCTTCCACCAAGATATTTTCTTTCGAAAGTTCTTCTTTGATACGATCAGGGTTGGCGTTAGGCTTATCAATTTTGTTAATCGCAATGATGATAGGAGCACCGGCTACACGAGCGTGGTTAATCGCTTCACGTGTTTGAGGCATTACACCGTCATCGGCTGCTACTACGATGATAACAATATCTGTAATCTTAGCACCGCGAGCACGCATCGCTGTAAAGGCTTCGTGACCCGGTGTATCTAAGAAAGTGACTGGTTTACCTGAATCGGTCATCACGTTGTAAGCACCAATGTGCTGTGTGATACCACCGGCTTCACCTGCGGCAATTTTCGTTCTACGGATGTAATCTAATAGGGAAGTTTTACCGTGGTCAACGTGACCCATGATGGTTACAATAGGAGCACGTTCTATTAAATCTTCCGCAGCATCTACTTCTTCTACTTCTTCCGCTTCATCATCAGAAATAGTTTGGAAGTTTACTTCATAACCAAATTCATCAGCAATGATAGTGATTGCTTCTGCATCTAAACGTTGGTTGATAGATACGAACATACCCATCATTAAACATTTAGAAATAACTTCGTTAACAGATACTTCCATCATGGATGCTAAATCGCTGGCAGAAATAAATTCTGTCACCTTTAATACTTTAGCATCTTCTTGTTCTTGAAGTAATCTTTCTTCTTCCGCTTCAGCTGCAGAAGAACGTTTGTCTTTTCTATACTTAGCTCTACTTACAGGTCCGTTTTTATTAGAACCGGAAAGTTTAGCCATTGTAGCTTTAATCTTATCTTGAATTTCCTTATCGGAAAGTTCTTGTTTTTCAGGTGCAGGCTTGTCATTTCTGTGGTGACCGCCTTTGTTGTGTTGGTTTGGACGATTTCCACCTTTGTTATGGTGATGATTTCCACCTTGTCCGCCACCTTGATTTCCTTGTTGACCACCACCTTGGCCTTGACCACCTTGTCCTTGGTTAAGAGACACAGGAGTTCCACCACCGGTAGTCATGCGCTTACGTTTGCGCTTATTATTTTTATTCTTATCGTCAGATGAAGCTACACGCGTAGGTTCTTTTTTCTTCTCAGTAGGTAATTCAATTTTACCTAACACGCGAAGACCTTGAAGTTTGTCTGCTTCTGCTTTAATAACAGATTCAGGAACTTCTTCTGTAGGAGTAGGAGTTGTTTTCACTTCCACTATAGGAGCAGCTACAGGCGCCGGTGTTTCTACCACAGGTGCAGGCTTCTCTTCTACTACCGGTTTTTCTTCTACTACCTTAGCTTCTACAACAGGTTCAGGAGCTTTTTCTACAATAGGCTCTTCTACTTTTGGCGTAGGTGCTTTATCGGTTTTCTTGGTTTCAGGAGTTTTTTTACCGCCTTTAGCTTTATCGCCAGGCAACTCAATTTTACCAAGAACATTTAAGCCTTGAAGCTTAACTTTTCCGGTTGATTCTTCATCTGTAGCCGGTGCTGTTTCTACAACAGGAGTTTCTACAGGTTTAACCGCAACAGGTTCTTCTGTGATGACAGTGGCATTTTTGATCAAGATCTCTTCTTCTTCCTCTTGCTCTTTTACATTCTCCACTTTGTTGGCATCAATAACCACATCACCCATGTGTTTTTTGCCTATGGTTAAGCCGGAAGCTTTGTTTTTCTCTTGCTCAAACGATTCGAATTCTTTCGACAGAATGGTTAACATTTCTGGCGTAATCTTAGAATTCGGATTGCTGTCAACTTCAAAACCTTTAGCAGACAAGTGATCTACAATGCTGGTAATACCAACATTTAATTTCCTTGCCACTTGGCTTAAACGCATTAATTTTTCTTCAGCCATTTAATACTGCTTTTTTTGTTTTTACCACTAGTTTAGTCAGACTATCTCAGCAGTTATTTTTATTCAAATTCTTGTTTTAAGATAGACAATAAGTCATCTACTGTTTCTTCTTCTAACTCAGTACGACGAACTAAATCATCTCTTGTCAAGGCTAATACACTCTTCGCTGTATCTAAACCTATTCGTTTTAATTCTTCAATAATCCAGCTTTCAATTTCATCACTGAATTCATATAGATCTACATCTTCCTCGTCTTCTCCACCGGTCAATTCACGGAATACGTCGATTTCTAAACCGGCTAACTTACTAGCTAGTTTAATGTTTTGACCGCCTTTACCGATAGCTAAAGACACTTGATCAGGTTTTAAGAATACAGAAGCACGACCTTTGTCGCTTTCTACTTTGATAGAGCTGATTTTTGCAGGGCTTAAAGCACGAGCAATGAATAAATCAACATTGTCAGTATAGTTGATAACGTCAATGTTTTCGTTTTCTAATTCACGTACGATGCTGTGAATACGAGAACCTTTCATCCCTACACAAGCACCTACCGGATCAATACGATCATCGTATGATTCTACAGCTACTTTAGCACGCTCACCCGGTTCACGTACGATACGACGGATAGAAATTAAACCATCATATACTTCAGGAACTTCAAGTTCGAATAAACGTTCTAAGAACTTAGGAGATGTTCTGGATAGAATAATTTTGGGATTACCATTGTGCATTTCTACACGGTGTACAATAGCACGGATAGAATCACCTTTACGGAAACGATCCTTAGGAATTTGCTCTCCTTTAGGAAGAATTAATTCATTTCCTTCTGCGTCTACTAGTAACACTTCTTTGTTCATTACTTGGTATACTTCACCGGTGATGATTTCACCCACGATGTCTTTATACTTTTGGAACAAATTGTCTTTTTCTAAGTCTTTTACTTTTTGGATTAAGGTTTGACGAGCGGTTTGAACCATTCTACGACCAAAGTCTTCTAATTTAACTTCAGTAGCAAGCTCTTCACCTTCTTCAAAATCTTTCTCAATTTTTTGAGCGTCTGTTAAAGAAATATGTTTTACCTCATCATAATCGAAGCTGTCTTCAGCGAAATCATCCGAAACGATTTCTCGCATCCACCATACTTCTAAATCACCTTTATCTACGTTGATAATGATGTCGAAATTTTCATCGGTGCCAAATTTCTTACGCACCATGGTACGAAACACGTCTTCCACGATACGCATCATGGTAGGTCGGTCGATGTTTTTGAACTTCGCAAATTCTGCAAACGATTCTATTAAAGTAGCGGTATCCATTTTATTTAAACGATACGATTAGGTTACACTTTTTTATTTCTGAATAAGGGATGATTGTTTCTACAGCAGCCTCATTCTCCTGCTGATTATTCTTTTTATTTTTTTTAGTATCCGGAATAGGAGTAAGCGTTATTTCCGCTTCTGTAGCCTTTTGTAGCACTCCTTTTATTTCAGCACCTGTGGTAGTCACCAATTGTACCTTTTGACCTATACGTCTTAAGTATTGGCGTAATACTTTCATTGGACTATCCATTCCCGGAGAAGACACTTCAAGTGTATAAGCACCGGAAAATACATTGGCACCTTCTATGGCCTCGCCTAGTGCTAAGCTAAACTCTCCACACTCGTCAATACTAATTCCGCTGTCCTTATCTAAGAATACTGTCACCTTTTTTCTGTTGACTGGTCCACTTAGGGTAAAGTCTACCAAGAAAAACTCTTGCTTATCTTGAAGTAGACCGGAAATGATGGTATTTATTTCAATCTCTTGATTTGCCATAGTATAGTAAACAAAAGAGGGGACTCAGTCCCCTCTTCAAATTGTTAACTCATAAACTCAACGATACAAATCTAAGGATTAGTAAGGAATTTTACAAATTTCCACAAAAAGGATGCTTTATTTAACAATTTATGGCGGCACCTACCCGTAAAGCGCTTGCCTCCTATTATATTTGTGGGCTAATGATGGATTATTTACGCCTTTTCAAACAACCTTGGGGGATTTTCCTGCTATTGAACCTATTCTTTTATGTGGTTATAGAGGTTTCTCCGGCTACCTTTTGGCCGGTGGCGTTTATTAATCTATTGTACCCACCTTTCTTAGTATTAAATCTCTTATTGACAATTTATTTTTTAGTTAAGAAAGAATGGAAAAAGGTCATCGTTTTAGGCGTTTTATGGCTTTTTACCGGACATTACTTTAACAGAATGGTAACTTGGCATTTTGCTTCTAAAGAAGCAGATATCCAAATAATGTCGTACAATGTTCGGGTGTTTAATGCTTATGCTCACTTGGCAGATGAAGGGTATCAATCAAGCAAAAAGATGATTCAATTCCTTAAAGAATCACCGGCGGATGTATTGTGTCTTCAGGAATATTATAATGATTCGGAGGATCCCGTTTTTGCTACTCAACGTCAATTAAAGAAGGTTTATCCTTTCATGCATAAAAGCAAAATGACTAAGAATCATAGTGGTGCTGAGTTTGGAATGGTGGTATTTAGTAAATGGCCAATTATTTATAAAGGTGCTGTGGAACTTCCTACCAAAGGAGGGAATCAAATCATTTTTGTAGATGTAAAAAAAGGGGAAGACACGTTGCGTATTTATAACATGCACTTGCAGTCCATGAGCATTAATGAGCAAGAATTAAGAAATAATAGCAGTGGTAGTGAGCGATTTCAAACGGCTTTAAAAACAGCACTAAAACAATTTAAAAAAGGAGCCATACAACGTAGTTGGCAGGTAGATGAGCTAACTCAACATATAGAAAACTGCCCTTATCATGTAATTGTTTGTGGAGATTTAAACGATCCTCCCTTCAGCTATACCTATGAAAAACTTTCGGATGTGTTAGACAATAGTTTTGAATCCGGAGCTAAAGGAATGGGCATTACGTATAATGGTTCCATACCTTTTCTGAGAATAGATCAACAGTTTTATTCTGAATCATTAAAAATTCAGTATTTTAACACCCTAAATTCAATAAGATATTCGGATCACTATCCTATAATCGCAGGATATTCTTTCGATAAATAAGTACCATGCATACCGGTGAACTAATCGTATATAATACGCTCAGCAGACAAAAAGAAAAATTTGAACCCATATTGCCACCTCATGTAGGTATGTATGTGTGTGGTCCTACCGTATACGGGGAGGCTCATCTAGGTCATGCCAGAGGGGCGATTACTTTTGACATCGTATTCCGATTTCTAACGCATTTAGGTTATAAAGTACGTTATGTTCGTAATATTACGGATGTAGGTCACTTAGAACAAGACGCTGACGAAGGCGAAGACAAAATTGCTAAAAAAGCAAAGCTAGAACGTCTTGAGCCTATGGAAGTAGTACAACGATATACAGAGTACTACCGCCGTACGATGAGAGAACTTAACGTCTTGCCTCCTAGCATAGAACCCACTGCATCCGGCCATATTCCGGAACAAATCCAATTAATCGTTTCTATTTTAAAAGCAGGGTATGCATATGAAAGCAAGGGCTCTGTCTATTTTGATATTGAAAAATTTGTCACGGACAAAAATAAGTACGGACATCTTTCAGGTCGTATTATTGAAGACTTATTGAGTGGTACACGTGAATTAGACGGTCAACAAACCAAGCGTAATTCTGCGGATTTCGCTTTATGGAAACAAGCTTCACCGGAACACATTATGCAATGGGAATCTCCATGGGGTAGTGGCTTCCCGGGTTGGCACCTAGAGTGTACTGCTATGAGTACAAAGTATCTGGGTGAAACGTTTGATATACATGGCGGTGGCATGGATTTACTGTTTCCTCACCATGAATGTGAAATAGCGCAATCGACTGCGGCGAATAAAAAAGAACCGGCTAAGTATTGGATGCATAATAATATGATTACTATCAACGGACAGAAGATGGGTAAATCATTAGGCAACTTCATTACATTAGATGAATTGTTTACCGGTAAACATGCTTTATTGGAACAAGGTTATAGTCCTATGACTATTCGTTTCTTTATGTTACAGGCACATTATAGAAGCACGTTGGATTTCTCTAATGATGCTCTGAAGGCTGCCGGTAAAGCGTATAAAAAAGTGATGAATGGAGTTAAGATGTTGCGTAGCTTAGAATATGAAACATCAGTAGTGGATGAAGCCTTTGATAAAGAAATCAAACAAGGGATTGATGATTTATACAAAGGTTTATTAGATGATTTTAATACGGCTATCACCATTGCGTCTTTCTTCCAACTGATGAAGAAAGTGAATGTGATGTATTTGAAACAAAAGTCTACAGGATTAATGCGTCGGGAAACTTTTGATCTACTAACCACCAAAGTAGTAACGCTGATTGAGGAAGTATTGGGATTAGTGGATGAGCATGATATTAATGCAGAAGGTTTAATTAAGAGCTTGTTAGAGATTTATAAAGAAGCAAAAGACAATAAGCAATACGATAAAGTTGATCAAATCAGAAACTACTTTAAAGCAGAAGGTATTGCAATTAAAGACATGAAACATGGTATTGACTGGGCATATGAAGAATAATATTGTATTGGCGATTTTATGTTTGGTGATTATTTCTTCTTGTGAAGAAACCACATCATCGAAACCAAAAGAAACAAGTTCAAATGTTTCAGTTAGGAAAGTAGAGGTGCCGAGTTTTAATTCCGATTCGGCCTATGCTTATGTTGCTAAACAAGTATCATTTGGTCCGCGCGTACCAAATACTCAAGCTCATAAAGATTGTGGTAAATATCTGGTTGATTTTTTTAACTCAAAAGGAGCGGTTGTATACAAACAAGAATTTACAGCAAAGGCGTATGATGGCAAGATGTTAGAATTAAAAAACATCGTTGCCTCTTTCAATATGAAAGCACCTAAACGCATCATGATTGCATCGCATTGGGATAGTAGACCCTTCGCTGATCAGGATGTAAAAGATATAAATAAACCAATTGATGGAGCAAATGACGGGGCTAGTGGAGTAGGTATATTAATGGAAATGGCTCGTTGTTTACAGTCTGCTAATATTCCTCCGGATGTAGGGGTAGATCTTGTGTTATTTGATGGGGAAGATTATGGAGAACCATCCTTTCATGAAGGATCAAGATATGCCACCAGCTGGTGTTTAGGTTCTCAATACTGGAGTGATCGTAAGCACATTGGAGCGTATAAAGCGTATTATGGAATATTATTAGACATGGTGGGAGCTAAGGATGCGAAGTTTGCCAAAGAAGGAAACTCCATGAAATATGCCCCTTCTGTAGTAGATCGAATTTGGAACACTGCTAAAAGATTGGGCTATCAGCAATATTTTGTCGAGACTACAAGCCCAGAAATTATTGATGATCACTTATTTGTAAATGAAAATGGGCATATCCCTATGGTGGATATTATTCAATATGCTCCGGAAACAGGCAACTATTTTGGACATTATTGGCATACACATCAAGACAATATGAGCGTAATTGATAAAAACACTTTAAAAGCAGTAGGACATACTCTTCTAGAGGTTGTATATCAGGAGATGCCTTAAAAAATTACTTTATTTATTCATTTTTTTGAACATATTTTGGTTAACTTTCGTATAACCAAAAGTTTTACTGTCTACTTATTTTTATAAAATAGCAGTTGCTCATTTTACGTTTATTTTGAATATGAAAAAGATCGCCTACTTAATTGTTGTGTTCGCACCTTTTTTAACGGTGTTGGCTCAAAGTACAACTGATTACGTTGATAATATTAAAAAACGGTTTCCGGATGAGGTTCTTTATGTAGAAGAATACAATCAGAAAATAGTTTACTCTGTTTCTACGGGAGATAAAAGCACCGAACCGGTTCTAGGTATCTCGTCAACAAAACTAACGGAATACATCTCATTAATAAATAATGTTAATCATACCGAAGTAGAGTTTTACGATTCCTTTTCGGAGATTCAATCGATGACTTTTTCGAAAAAAACATCGAAGAATTATACCAGTATGTATGTCATGAGTTATGACAAAGCTTATGAAATGGATGGAATTTTCCATAATGATGTTCGTAAGAAATTAGCTCCTATGAATTTTGCTACCAAAGGCGATCAAATAAAAGCTGAAATAGTAAAGACATACAAAGACCACACATTCTTTGATGCGCTGTATTTTCATCAACGCTTTGGAGTTAAGAAAAGCGTCATATCTATTAGAGTGCCTAAAGATGTAACGATTGATATTCATAAAATAAATTTCGATAAAGGTAAAATCACTGAAATTATTACCACAGAAGAGAAAACAAATACAAAGGTATATACTTACGAGATGGAAGATTTGCCTCCAGGTATTGCTGCAGGCTATGGTAGTACAGGGTACAGCATGAACTTCCCTCACATTATAGTGGTTGTTAAAAATTACTCCTACAAAGGTGTAACCAAAAAAGGCTTTGAAACTTTTGATGATTTTTATGCTTACTTACATCAGCTTAATTCAGAAGTAAAAAACGATGATGAGATAGTAAAGAAAAAAATGGAAGCTATCATTGCCGGTAAGACTTCAGATGAAGAAAAAATTAAAGCGATATACTACTGGGTGCAAGACAATATTCGTTACATCGCCTTTGAAGATGGGATAGCGGGTTATAAACCAATGGCAGCACAAGAAGTTTTAGAGAAAAAATATGGTGATTGTAAAGGTGTTGCCAACTTGGTAAGCAGGATGCTTAATTTAGCAGGCTATGACGCTAAGTTTGTTTGGATACATACCAACTTCAGCCCATACGATTGTACAATCCCTTATTTAGGTAATTTCAACCATGCCATTGCTTACTTAGAGTTTAAAGGCAAAGAGTACTTTTTAGATTGCACTGAAAGCTATGCCGCATTTGGTCAAAATGCATTTCGAATTCAAGGTAGAAAAGTAATGGTAGAAATGGGCGATACTTATAAGATTGTTCAGATTCCGATGGAAAATTCTTCTTTCTCAAAGTTTGTTGAGAAAACTCAACTTAAGTTCAACGGTACTAATCTTACCGGTGTTACTCAATTTGAGGCATATGGAGACATGAAGAATTACTACTTAAGAAAGTATCATTTTGCTAAATCGGAAGACCAACAAGACTATTTTAGAAAGTTGTATAACAAGTCCAATGCTAACATGGATGTAACATCTACTAAAAATTCAGATTTAGAAAATAGAGAAATTCCATTGACTGTAGAAGTAAAATATAATTTAAGCAATCAAGTAGTGGTTGATGGGAATGAAATGTATTTAAACATGGAATATGATCCATATTTCCATAAAGTTTTAAAAGATACGGTGGCATACATGGATATGTCATTTGATGAATCAGTAGACTATTTTATGAGTGTTTCTTGTCCGGTACCTGCCGGATATAAAGTGAAAGAAATACCACAATCATTAGTGATTGAAAAAGATTATTGCACCATAAAATTGGAGTATTCAGTGGTTAATAATGCTGTAGTATATTCTAAAACTTATATTTTCCCTACAGGCATCATTCCTAAAGACAAGTTAAAAGATTGGGTTGCCATCCAAAAACAATTGAAAAAAGCTTATACGAATCAAGTGACTTTTACTAAATAATTATGAAAATTTTCTATTCCTTAATTTTGCTCTTATCCTCCATTATTATGGGGGCTGCACAATCGGCTTTAGTACCTAAAGAGTTTAAAAACGAATCGGTTGTTATTTTAGAATTACTAAACGAATATAGTTTTTCAGTGGACGGTGCAAAAAGCGTTATCATTGAAAAGAAATCTGCTAAAGTGTTTTTGAATGACAAAAACGCAGTGAATAAGTATTCTACATTCTATACTTCAAAGAGTAGTGATAATGATGTTTTTGTTTTAAATATTATTAAACCTGACAATTCTAAAAAAGTGTTCTCTTATGCGGATGGGATCGAAGAAAAAGAAAACGTTTCTATTCCAATGTATTTCCGTTCCAACATTTCGTTAGGTAGTTCATACTACAAATTTGCTTTGCCGGATTTAGAACCGGGAGATGTGTTAGAGTATACTACTATTAACCGTCATAGTTATTATGGAACGGTAGCACCATTTACTAGAGTATATATGAACGGTGATTTCCCTATTGTGGTGAACAAGCTTTCTATTGATATGGATAATAGATTTTACATTTATCACCATTCAGTATTAGGCGCACCTGGTTTAAAGAAAGAAAATAGAGCAGCATCTACTGTGTTTACACTACAAGACACGTTACTAACCAAGATTGGCTATGACTGGAAATTGCCAAGAGAGGTGTTCGTTCCACATGTAAAATTTGTTGTTTCAAATACTACTAATTCTGTTCGCTATGTTATTCCTCCGGTTGATCCTACGAAAAAAGAGATGGGGGCTTTAGGTGATGCAGAGATTAAAAAACTTTTTACCGACTTTAAAAACCAAACGAATCTGTTAAAATACAGTAAGAAAATTGCATCAACAGTATTGTACAAAGTTCGAGCTAGCAACCCAGGTTTGGATTCCAAAACGGATTATGATAAACTTATAGAATTGTCTTGGTATTATATACGCTATAAAGTGATTAATGATGAAGCTCTTTCAGAGTATGAATCTTATATTCAATCGGATGGTGACACTTATTTTGTTATGGTCATGTATCATATCATTTTAAGCCTAAAACAGACTTCAGATATTTTTATTTGTGCGGACAATAAAAGTTTACCATTAGCTGATGCCATCACTCCGCGTGAAATCAATTGGGGTATTCGATATAAAGATAAATATATGATGGTGCCTACTTATTATATGCAGTTTGGAGAACTATCTAATTCATTCCAAGGACAAAAAGGATTTGTGATTAAAAATTACTCACCTAAAACCAAACCGGAAGAATTACAAGTCACTACTATTCAATTACCGGCTAGAGATTATAAAGAAAATTATTTAGGTGAAAAAGTAAATGTTACACTGGATTTAAGTGATGACCCTAAAGTTACTTGTGAAAGAGATATGTTAACCAAGAAAGGGTTTACAGGAATCTTTATACCAAGTTATTATAATGTGTATTTCAACTTAAGTCAATTAGACTACTTACACATGAATACGATTGATTCTTCCACTATGTATAGTGGTTATACTAAATCATATGCGCAAGAGAAGAGGCAAAAAGATAAAGAATCATTAGCTAAATATTATAAGCAATTACATGAGCGATATGAGGAAGAATTGAAGGGCAGTTATGACAATGTAGATGAGTATGTGTCATGGAAGATTGTTGATTTTGGATTAACACCTGCAAGTAATGTATTTAATATCCAAGAGAAGTTTACCATGGAAGACATGGTTACTAAAGTTGGGAACGGATATATTATCAAGTTAGGGTTACTTTTAGGTAACTATACACGCTTTATAGAAGAAGAAAGAATTCGAAACTATGGCGGAATGTTAGATTTAGCATCTACCAAGTTAATTGAGATTACCTTTATTATTCCAGAAGGCTATAAACTATCGTCAACGGATGATTTTAATAAGTCCTATACTAGTAATTATGTAGATATAAAATCTTCAATCAAAACAGAAGGCGAAAAAGTGACTATAACACTTACTAGAGATTTCAAAAAACAATCCTTCACTAAAGAGGAATATCAAGATGTGTTAAAGTTCTACGACATGATGTATGAACTATCACAAAACAAGATTGTGATTAAGAAATAATTATAACAGATATAAAAATAAAAAGCCCCGATATTTATCGGGGCTTTTTTTATGCTAGAGCTTCAAATAAAACTTCTATCGTATGCTTGGCTGTCTTGCCTGTGCCATCTTTGATTTGATGACGACAACTAGTCCCCGGAGCTGCGATGATGGTATCTGCATCTGCTTTACGAACCGCAGGGAATAAGACTAACTCCCCTACTTTGATAGATAAATCATAGTGTTCTTTTTCATAACCGAAAGAGCCTGCCATACCACAACAACCCGATGGGATCACCTCTACTTTATAGTTAGAAGGCAAACTCAACATCTTTTGAGAGTAACTCACAGAAGACAATGCTTTTTGATGACAATGCCCGTGTAACTTCACTTTTTTATTGGCACGAGTGAAATGCTCGGAAGTAATTCTGCCGGCATCTGCTTCGTTAGAAATAAATTCATCCACTAGGTAGCAGTGTTTAGCTAGCTCTTCTGCAGCGGCCTTTAAATCGTCACCTACTAGGTTAGGGTATTCATCACGGAAGCTAAGAATAGCAGAAGGCTCGACACCTACGATAGGTGTTTGAGCATTCACTAAATCCTTCAGCATTTCCACGTTTTTGCGTGCAATAGCTTTGGCTTCTTTTACTAAACCTTTAGATAAATAAGTACGAGCACTTTCCTTATGTTCAGGAATGATGACCTCATAGCCTAGGCGTTCTAACAATTGTATTGTTTTTTGACCTACTTCTAATTCGTTATAATTAGTGTACTCGTCACAGAATAAAAATACTTTACCAATTTGATGACCGGGTTTTGGCTTCATCACTTCCGGATTCTTCTTAGCCCATGTACGCAATGTTTGTTTAGACAACAATGGTAAATGACGCTTAGGTGCAATGCCTAATACACTTTTTATCAATCCACCCGTCACAGGGTTAGACATGAAGAAATTGGCAATCCCCGGAATCTTACTGTTGATCGCATTTGCATTGGCAAAATTCGCAATCATCCAACTACGGAATGGAACACCATTAGTGTCATAATACTGTTGTAAGAACTCTGCTTTCAAAGTAGCAACGTCAACGTTGGATGGACATTCAGATTTACATCCTTTACAAGACAAACATAAATCCATTACTTCATAAATTTCTTTATGATCAAACTTGTTAACTTTAGTTGAACGAGTTAAGAATTCGCGTAATATGTTAGCACGTGCACGTGTTGTATCTTTTTCGTTTTTGGTAGCTTGGAAGCTAGGACACATAGTTCCACCAATGATAGATGACTTACGACAATCCCCTGCACCATTACACTGCTCCGCCATACGTAGAATGCCTTGTGATTTGGTGAAATCAAAAGTAGTTTTGAATTCATTCGTTACTTGACCTGAATCGTATCGTAAACTTTCCAACATAGGAGGAGCATTTACAATCTTGTTCGGGTTTAAGATATCGTTTGGATCCCATACTTTTTTCAATTCACAGATGAGTGCATAGTTTTTCTCTCCAATCATTTTCTTAACGAAAGGAGCACGTACACGACCATCACCGTGTTCACCACTTAGGGAACCACCGAATTTTTTCACTAAGTCGGCTACTTCATCTGTCATAGTGAACATTAACTGACGATCTTTCTCGTCTTTTAAGTTCATCACCGGACGTAAGTGAAGTTCACCATCACCAATGTGAGCATAGAACACACATTGAGAATTATGTTTCTTTAAAATCTCTTGGAATTCATCAATGAAGGCAGGTTGATCTTCTACGGCTACAGCGGTATCCTCAATACAAGCGGCACCTTTCATATCACCGGGGATGTTACCTAACAATCCTAATCCGGCTTTACGAATAGCCCACACTTTATTGATTTCACTGCCCCATAAAACAGGGAAGTAATAACCATAGCCTGCTGCACGTAAGTCTTTCTCCATCTGTTGAGCTAAGTGCTCAATTTCAGCGCGTGTCTCGCGAGCCCATTCTACAATTAGTAAAGCCCCCGGATCTCCTTGAACAAAAGCTCTGTTCTTAGAATGTTCGATGTTTGTCTTTGTACATTGAAGTACAATATCATCTAATAATTCTACAGCACCAGGTTTATATTTTAATGCAATTAAATTAGCACGTGTTGCTTCAGAAATACTATTCAAGTGTACAGCAACAACCGCTTTTTCTTTCGGTGGCGCATCCACAAGGTTAAGTTTAATCTCTGTCATGAAACAAAGTGTTCCTTCAGAACCGGCAATCAACTTACACATGTTAAAGTTGTCTTTGCCTGCTGTGTATGGAGCCGTTTCTAACAGCACATCGATAGCATAACCGGTATTTCTACGATTGACACTCGGCTTAGGGAATTCTTTACGAATTTCTACTTGGTTATCTGTATTTTTTAGAATACCATCTAAGTAGTTATAGATAGTACCTTCTAAATTCTTTTGTTGAAGCTTTGATTGATATTCAGCAGCCGTTAGAGATTTGAAATCAACTTTAGAGCCATCACTTAAGTAACCTTTTACTTCTAATAGGTGGTCACGTGTGGTTCCATAGATGACAGAGTGGGAGCCACAAGAGTTGTTCCCCACCATACCACCTACCATACAACGGCTAGACGTCGAAGTCTCCGGACCGAAGAATAAATTAAACTGTGCTAAGTATTTATTTAACTCATCAAGTACAACGCCCGGTTGTAAGCGTACCCACTTCTCTTCTTGATTAACTTCAATGATCTGATTCCAATGACGAGAAACATCTACGATGATACCTTTACCTACCACTTGCCCCGCTAAAGAGGTTCCGGCAGTACGAGGAATCAATCCTATTTTATGTGTATTGGCAAACGATATTAATTGTTCAATATCCTTTTCCGATTTTGGAATGGCTACGGCTAAAGGTAACTCACGATAAACAGACGCATCTGTTGCGTAAAGAGTACGCATGGTAACGTCGAAATAAAAATCTCCTTCTAAAGATTTTTTTAACGCTTCTAATTTTGCCAGCATGAATTAATATTATATATGTATTGGGATTGTAAATATCGTGCTTTTTTGTTAATATTCTTAAGTAATTATAAAGAACACACACATGTCTGACGAATCCATCATTGACGATTTTTCAGTTTCTTCAGGGAAGCGACTGTCAACTTTAACTATCAGTAAATCAGCCCCACAAGTTTTTGTGGATGCACATGGAAATGCCACTGAGTCTATTAAAGACATAAAAATCCCTTATGTGGTTCCTACTGTAAATGCAGGTATGCGATTCCTATACTACATCATTGAACTTATTCTCTTTATTTTTATTTCCGGGATATTATCAGAGGTGGTATTTGTAGAGCTTTTAGGTCTAAATCATCTAGTGTCTGAAATGCTCAGCTATACGCATCTTTTCTTGTATTATTTTGTTTTGGAATCAACATTAGGTTCATCCATTATTAAAGAGGTTTTTGGATATACTGTGATTAATGATTTTGCTCAAAAAATATCCATGCAAGAAGCAGCGATTAGAGCCATTTCAAGATATGTTCCGTTTGAAGCATTTTCTTGTTTAGGTAGTCCTAGTTGGGGCTGGCATGATAAATGGGCAAAAACGTACGTGGTGAAAAAATCAGACGTGAAAAATATACAACTCGCACTCAACAAAAATTAAAAGGGGTAATTCAATTACCCCTTTTAATTTTATTTTTTTAAAACATGTTACCACCTACGTTATCGGTGATGATGTTAATTAGATACAGAATGAATATAATGATGGAGAAACCAATCAAGCCTCCAATCAGCATTTTAGCATATTTTTTATACTTCTTGTATTCATCTTTAGTTTCATGAAAATCTAAAAGACGTTCTATCAATAACTCCGCTTTGATGTGTGACAAGTGGTCTTTGATGTAATAGTCAAAAGCTCCTAAACTCAAGGTGTCTTGAATGACTTCCACTGTTTCTGCTCCTGTAAATAAGACTACTTCTGTTTCAGGATTAGCTTGTTTAATTTTCTTTAATACATCTGTGGACTTATAATCCTTATTGTTGGGTTGTAATTCATAATCTAAAAATACCAGAGCAGGCTTTTTGTCCATTTGAGCTAAACAATCATCCGCATTGGTGTACATAAAAAAGTTGCAGTTTTTGAAACTGTGCATGTGATTTTTAATCGAGTTAGCGTGGTTTAGATCGCTATCGACTATAAAAACATTGTAAATATTGTGTTCCATAAAAGTTGTGATATTTAGTTTTTACTAAGCTATAGCATCAATCTATAAAAAAAAACGACATTAATCATTATAATTTCTGTCTAACCTCCTTTTTTATAGATAATTGAGCAGATGTTTTTTTCATGAAATTCTAAGGCTTTCAGGGATTATCTTGTATTTTTGTATTCCCTTTCAAAGTAGAAAGGTTAAAATTTCAATTCATGACTACGATTTCTAAAAACAAAGTAGTTCGCATGACTTATGAGCTAAGCTCAGGTAACGAACTGATTCAAAAAGTAAATGCAGATCAACCATTCACTTTCTTATACGGTGTAGGTGGTTTGTTAGAAGAATTTGAACAAAACATAGCTGACCTTAAAGTAGGAGATACATTTAATTTTGAAATAACTGCAGAAAATGGTTACGGAGAAATTGATGAAGAAGCTGTGGTTCAAATTCCTAAAGAAGCTTTCATGGTAGATGGTAAATTACAAGATGATATCCTTGAAGTAGGTAACGTATTACCTATGCGCGATAGTGATGGAAATTTCCTTGAAGGAAGAATTATTGAAATGGATGAGGCATCAGTTACTATGGACTTCAACCATCCTTTAGCGGGCAAAGATTTGCATTTCAAAGGTGAAATTTTAGCTATCCGTGAGGCTACAGCTGAAGAAATTGACCATGGACACGTACATGGCGAAGGTGGTCACCATCATTAATTAATCGAATAAAAAAGGTTGGTAAACAAATAAATACCAACCTTTTATTTTTGTATTCGTACAATCGGGGAGAATCTATTTTCTATGCAATTCATTAAAGCAACTTTCTTTATTTTACTTAGTTGGATATGCGTTTATTCAGCTCAAGCGCAATATAGTTTTGGTGCAGCTATTACTCCAGGAATTGGGTATATGCGTTCCGGTCAATTAAAACAAGCCGGACAGGCAGTAGAAAATAGTGATGAGGACATCTTGAATTATGATTATAAGACAAAGTCTGTATTTCAGATGGGATTTCATGGAGTAGCTCAATATAGATTGTCACATCAATGGTCTATTTTGGCTATGCCGGGTATTTACTTCTTCCGAGCAAATAATACAGGGTATTATAGAAGTACTTTAGATGGAAGTAACGGAGATTATTACCAATACAAGATTGAGTCGCTTGCTAAAATGAGAAGTACTCAGTTTGTACTTCCAATCATGGCCAAGTATTACATCATACCTGACCGACCATATTTCGCAACAGCGGGATTACAACTAACTATTGCCGGAAAGACAAAAATGGTATCTGAAGAAGATTCTATTACATCTTACTTTACATTAGGAGAACTTTATTCTTCTACATCACACAATTATACCTATACCAAAAAATTGGAAGAGTATAAGCCTTTCCAACTGCATCTATCGTTAGGCGTGGGAGCTTCTATTTTAACAGGTTATTTCCATAATCTTGATGTACAGTTGAACTGGCTAATACCTGTCACTTCATCCTATTATTACACTAATGATCCAGCCATTAATGACTATACATTGTTAAACAATGTTTATGGCGCTTCCGGTAGATCTTCTCTTGAAAATACATCCGGTAAAAACGTAGACAAATTCAGAACAGGCGTGCTTAGTTTAACCATACGTTACATGTTCTATAACAAAGTACAATAACTAACCGATAATTAAATACTTTGAAATAGGATTTAGAAATAGGTCCTATTTTTTTATTTTTAATCCAATAATGAAATTGATATGATACAAGTAGGCGGGGTTCCGGAACATTTTAATTTGCCATGGCATATCGCTATGGAAGAAGGATTTTTTGCGGAACAAGGCATTGATTTGAGATGGAAGGATTATAAAGGGGGCACAGGTGCGATGTGTCAGGATTTAGAATCAGGATCACTAGATATAGCATTGTTGTTGACTGAAGGCGCGATTGCTGCTATTGAAAAAGGAAATCCATCCTATATCCATTCTGTTTATGTCGGGTCACCTTTGATTTGGGGAATTCATACGGGAACTAATTCTAAAGTAGAAAGCCCTGCAAATGAGGGAGAAGTTACGTATGCGGTATCTCGCATGGGTAGTGGGTCTCATCTTATGGCATTAGTGGATCGTATCCAGCGTAAACTACCACTTGAAGAAGCCAAGTGGAATATCATTCAAAACCTAGATGGCGCGGTAGATTCGTTAACCAAGTTAAGTAGTGACTTATTTCTATGGGAAAAATTTACTACTGCACCATTTGTTTATTCAGGACAGTTGCGCAGAGTAGGTGAAGTGCCAACTCCGTGGCCTTGTTTTGTAATGACGGTACGAAAAGAAGCACAAGTATCGGAAGCAACTTTAGATAAAATCAATCTTGCATTACTACGTGCGGTTGCGTTTATTCAACAGTCAGTTTCTCCAATCAAATTAATAGCATCTCGCTACCAACTCAAAGAAGAAGATGTTGTTCTATGGTATGAAACTATTCAATGGACACCGGGAGCAAGGTTAGAAGAGGCTATTGTTAGTAATGTAAAAAGGTACTTAAAAGAAGCAAAGATTTTATAGCTCTACTCATAGTTAACAAGCCCCAACTCTTTCCACGCAAGAAAGCCTCCTTCCATGTAAGTTACTTCAGTATATCCTTCTAACATCATAGCATCCGCTACTTGTTTGGATATACTTCCATCTTTACAATAAATAAATATCACTTTGTCTTTGGGGTATTTTAAAAGTTCTTTTTTTATAGTTGCAACGGAACCCGTCACCGATTGGGCTCTTCTTAAATGTTGAGTGTTATAAGATCCAACATCTCTAATATCAATCACAATCACATTGGTTCGATGGTCGATAGCTTCAGTAAATGTAGCTGCATCCATGATAATACCTTGTGGTGTTTCATTATTAGTAGAGCCTGGAACTTGAGCAACAGATCCACAGATAAAGCCTACAAGAAGTAATAAGGGAGTGAGAAATTGTTTCATAATGTTCACAAAGATATACGAGGCAACAATAAAATATGTTTAAACTATTTAATAATAGTATTTTATTTATGTAGGCTGATTAAGCCACCATATTTTATCGAATTCCTATTCAAAAATAGTCTTAAATTCAAGAATACGCTTGATTTATCAAGAATAGACATTAATTTTGAGCGATTTTCTGTTAAAAGTTAAGTAATCAGTTGAATATAGGGTCTAAAAGATACTGTCGAATCAGCTTGATCAAAGTAACTGTTAAAAGAATACGTCAACTTAACTAACCCTTATTTATTTAATCAACTCATTATGTTACAAAGATTTGCTCCGTATGCAGTGCTCGTGGTGGTATGCATCATTGCACTGATTTTACCCAATATTCCTACACAACATGTAACGGAAGGATTGGACAATGCCGATATTGCTTGGATGTTAACAGCATCTGCCATGGTATTAATCATGACTCCGGGATTAGCGTTTTTCTATGGTGGTATGGTGAGTCCAAAGAACATCATCTCTACGATGCTACAAAGTTTTGTGTGTATGGGTATCATTTCTGTACTATGGGTTGTAGTTGGGTTCTCATTAGCTTTTGGTGAAGATGTTGGTGGATTAATTGGTAATCCTACGACATTTTTCATGTTCAAAGATGTGTTAGGCGGTCAACCTTGGCCAAACGCCGCAACGATTCCATTAATCTTGTTCGCTTTCTTCCAATTGAAGTTTGCGGTAATCACTCCGGCTTTATTTACAGGTTCATTCTCTGAGCGTATTCGCTTTACTTCATTAATTCTATTCATGATTTTATTCGCATTGTTCATCTATGCTCCCATTGCACACTGGACTTGGCATCCGGCCGGATTCTTGTACGCGGATGGTGTATTAGATTTTGCGGGTGGTACCGTAGTGCATATTTCAGCAGGTTGTGCAGCTTTAGCAGGTGCTATTTATTTAGGTAAAAGAAAAGTTAGAGAACACAATACTATTAACAACGTTCCTTATGTATTAATTGGAACAGGTTTACTATGGTTTGGTTGGTTTGGATTTAACGCAGGTTCAGCAGTAGGTTCAGGTCAATTAGCGGCAACCGCTTTTGCAACAACTAACGTAGCAGCAGCAGCAGCGGGTATTTGTTGGATGTTCCTTGAAGTAGCTCGTGGTAAAAAACCATCAGCTATGGGCTTCTCTATCGGTGCTGTTGTAGGGTTAGTAGCTATTACTCCTGCTGCAGGATATGTGACTATTTCACATGCTATTGTAATAGGTACCGTTGGTAGTACTATTTCTACTTTTGCCATTATATTATTAACTAAGAAAACAGGTATCGATGATACGTTGGATGTATTCCCTTGCCATGGTGTAGGTGGTATGACAGGTATGTTATTAACCGGATTGTTTGCAAGTAAAGCTGTATATGGCGGTGATATATTTGAAGGATGGGTAGTTTCAGGTGACCCTCATTTATTCTTAGAGCACGTAAAAGCAATGTTTATTGTGATTGCGTATTCTTTAGTAGGGTCTTATATCTTATTATGGATTACAGATAAAGTATCTCCATTAAGAGTTACTGAAGATGAAGAGAGAAACGGATTGGATATTACTCAGCATGACGAGAAATTTATAGTCGCTGACTTATTCAATAAAAAAGCTTAATTTCACAAGACCCGCGCACAACCCCGCGGGTCTTTTATTATGAACCCATCTTGGCTATTTGTAGGCTCCGGAAATTTGTCATGGCACGTACTTTCGTTAGTTACTTCTTATAATTACATCGATTGTTATTTAGTGGCAAGAAACACGACGACTCAGAAAGAATTTTTAGAACACTTCCCAACCGTACAAGACGTTACAAAATTATCTGCTTCCCCTGAATGTATTTGGATATGTGTAAGGGACTCAGAAATAAAATTAGTATCTGAATTTTGGAGTACGCAATATCCTGACGCAATTCAAATTCACTGTAGTGGTGCTACGTCCATCGAAGCATTACAGTCGGCTAAGAAGTTGGTTTGGTATCCATTACAATCCTTCACTAAAGGTCAAGTATTAGAGTGGACTTTGATACCTGTTTTTATAGAGGCAAATGTAGAGTTGCCTATTAGCTTGGCTCAATTTCATTTACATAAACAATTGAACACTACCGAAATCAATTTTGAACAACGTTTGAAAATTCATTTAGCGGCAGTGATGAGCGCTAATTTTTCTACTCATTTATTACAGTTGGCAGAATCATTATTGCAAGAGGATAATCTTTCGTTAGATATTCTTCAACCTTTAGTTGTATCTTCCATTCAAAAATCATTTTTATTTGGACCTGCAAAAGCGCTAACCGGCCCTGCTGTTAGGAGAGATGAGGGAACTATCAAGAGGCACACCGCTTTATTATCAGCACATCCTGATATGGAAAAGATATATGCATTGCTTACCGAAAGCATTCAAAAAAATAATTAAATTACACTTCTTATAAATACAATTACATGTCGCATTTCGAACAAATCACCACTTTCATATTTGACGTTGATGGAGTATTAACGGACGGAACACTTATCGCTTATCGATCAGGAGAACAAGTTCGCCGTTTCTTTGTGAAAGATGGATATGCTATAGAAAAAGCCTTACAAGCAGGATACCACATCCTGATAATTTCAGGTGGTAAAGATGAAAGTGTTCGTACTCGATTAAAGTTTCTAGGAATTGAAGATGTATTCTTAGGTGTAAAAGATAAGTTAGCTGTATTTAATGACTATACTAAATCTAGAGCTATCAAGACAGAAGAAATCCTATACATGGGGGATGATATTCCGGACTTACAAATGATGAAATTGGTAGGTTTTCCTACTTGTCCGAATGACGCTTCGCATGATGTAAAACCTTCTTGCAAATACATCTCCCCTTATGATGGCGGACGCGGAGCTGTGCGTGATGTTATTGAGAAAGTAATGCGCGTACAAGGTAAATGGACTCCGGAACGTTGGTAATTCCATGAGCCAAATCAGATTCAAACGATATCGTCGATTATTTTACGCCTATTGGCGATTGGTAAGAGGCTTAAACTTATGTGTTATAGCCTTTACCATGATTATTACTCGTTTGTACATTATTGGTAAATTCTATCCAATTGGAATCGCAGATTTATTTTTTGATTTAACATTCTGGTCCATTACAGTGGCTACGGTTTTGGTAGCAGCCGCCGGTTATGTTATTAATGATTATTACGACATCAAAATTGATTTAATAAATAAACCCGGTAGAGTAGTACTGGGGCGTATTATCCATCGCCGCACTGCGATACTTCTACACACTACATTGAATATCATGGCACTTCTAATCTCCATTCTTGCGGGTTGGAAAATAGTGGCGGTGGTGGCTGTTTCAGAATTTTTACTGTGGTATTATGCCAATCAATTAAAACGTGTGGCCTTGTTAGGAAACATTACCATTTCAGCATTAACAGGCCTTACGATTTATCAGTGGTATTTAGTTTACCCAAATACCTCTAGTATTATTTTAACCTATGCCTTGTTCGCTTTCATTATTTCGTTGATGCGTGAAATTGTGAAAGACATGGAGGATATGCATGGCGATCAAATCCATGGATGTAATACGCTCCCTGTAGAAATAGGAATTCGAAATACTAAGTACATTGTTTTTGGAGTTGTACTTGGTTTTGGCTGGTACATGATAGATGCTTTTTTCACCGTCAATAATATCTTATGGTGGTATTTCATTGTCTTACTTGGTCCGGCCTTATTGTTTTGGGGGTTTATGTTATGGAAGGCTCAAACTTCGAAAGATTTCGGTCGATTGAGTGCGTGGAGCAAGGTTTTGATGCTGATTGGCGTACTAAGCATGATGTTTCTTTGAGAATTTTCCACACTTCTTCATTGAGGCGCTTTTAGGGATTTATAAATTTCAGATTTTTAGATAGTTAATTATTCAGTTCCAATATCTCCTAGGAACTTACATGGCTTCCTAAAATTAGCTTTGGCTTATGATGTATTAGGCTGTATATTTGCCCCTTAATTCAATTCCATGTCATCATCTGCTCCTACAAAAATAGCTCTATTTGCTTCCGGTTCAGGGACTAATGTGCAAGCTATCGCAGATTACTTCAAAGACCGAAAGGACGTTCAAATTGTTAAAATTTTATCTAACAATCCTTCGGCGTATGTTTTGGAAAGAGCAAAACTATTACAAATCCCTTCCCGTGTTTTCACTAAACAAGAGTTTATTGAATCAACTACCATTGTGGATGAACTTAAAGCAGATGGAGTGGATTGGGTAATTCTAGCAGGGTTCCTTTGGTTAATACCTGCCTCTTTAATTCAAGCATTTCCTAACATGTTAAACATACATCCCGCGTTACTTCCTGCTTTTGGTGGAAAAGGAATGTATGGGATGAAAGTTCACGAAGCGGTGAAGAGCACAGGTGCTACCAGCACCGGAATTACTATTCACCAAGTGAATGAAAAATATGATGAAGGCAAAATCGTGTTCCAAGCTAGCTGTACAGTTGTAGCAGAGGACACACCTGAGTCGATTGCACAAAAAGTACATACATTAGAATACGCACACTTCGCTCGTGTGATTGACGAGCAAATCCAATTAAATACATCTCTATCGAAATAACTTTATGAGTTCCAAAAAAATCAAATCCGCTTTAATATCTGTTTTCTACAAAGATAAATTAGATAGCTTAGTTAAGACACTACACGCACAAGGTGTTACTATTTACTCTACCGGTGGTACACAGCAGTTCATTGAAGGCTTAGGTGTTCCTGTAGTAGCTGTAGAAGATTTAACTGGATATCCGTCTATCTTAGGTGGACGTGTAAAAACGTTACACCCAAAAGTATTTGGTGGTATTTTGAATCGTAGAGAAAACACTCAAGATCAACAAGAGATTAAAGATTTTGAAATTCCTGAATTGGATTTAGTAATTGTTGATTTATATCCATTCGAACAAACAGTTGCTTCCGGAGCGGAGCACCAAGCGATTATTGAGAAAATTGATATCGGTGGTGTGTCTTTGATTCGTGCGGCAGCTAAAAATCATAAAGATGTTGTGATCCTAGCTAGCAAAGATCAATACAGCCAATTAGAAGAAATTCTAAAAGCGAAAAACGGTTGTACGGATTTAGCAGATCGTTTCATGTTTGCCGGTGAAGCATTCAATATCACTTCTCACTACGATACTGCTATTTACAAATGGTTTGCTCAAGGAAAAGAGAATGGTTTCAAACAAAGTGTAACAACTAGTCAAGCGTTACGCTATGGAGAAAACCCGCATCAAGCAGGTACTTTCTACGGAGAGTTAGATGCACTATTTGACAAGTTAAATGGTAAAGAACTTTCTTATAATAACTTATTAGACGTAGATGCTGCAGTAGGTTTGATTGACGAATTCGCTAATGAAGGACCTACATTTGCTATTCTAAAACACAACAATGCTTGTGGTGTTGCGATTGGTAAAGATGCACATGATGCGTATGTAAAAGCACTTGCATGCGATCCTGTTTCTGCATTCGGTGGTGTGATTATCACCAACGTAGGCGTAGACAAAGCAACGGCGGAAGAGTTAAACAAATTATTCTTTGAAGTAGTGATTGCTCCTTCTTTCGACGAGTCAGCTTTAGCTATTTTGAAAGAAAAGAAAAATCGTATCATCTTACTTCGTAAACCGGTAACATTACCTGGTAAATTATTCAAAACATTATTGAATGGTGTAATTGAGCAAGACAAAGATTTGAAAGTAGAAACAGCTGAAGAATTACGTTGCGTTACTAAAAAACAAGTATCCGCTTCTGAAACAAAAGCTTTATTGTTTGCCAACAAAATATGTAAACACACAAAATCTAATGCGATTGTGTTTGCTACTGAAGATAGATTATTATCCAGTGGTGTAGGACAAACATCTCGCGTAGATGCTTTACGTCAGGCAGTTGAAAAAGCGAAGAGCTTTGGTTTTGATTTAAAAGGTTCAGTAATGGCATCGGATGCCTTCTTCCCATTCCCGGATTGTGTGGAGTTAGCCAACCTAGCAGGTGTAAAAACCGTAATACAACCAGGGGGCTCTGTGAAAGATCAAGAGTCAATCGATTATTGCGATAAGAACGACATGGCAATGGTATTTACAGGTTTCCGCCATTTCAAACACTAATCCTCAAAAAATTGGGAAAATGGGGATTATCTGTTAAATTGAGAGACCTTAGAACGAACGTAACACCTTAAAATTTTATATAAGCATGGGAATGTTTGATTTTTTCACCAGCGATATTGCAATTGACCTGGGGACAGCCAACATTTTAATTATTTACAAAGACCGTATTGTAGTGGATGAACCATCCATTATCGCATTGGACAAAGTAACTGGGAAAGTAAAAGCATTAGGTCGCGAAGCGATGCAAATGCACGAAAAGACCCACGAAAATATCAAAACCATTCGTCCGTTGAAGGATGGTGTAATCGCCGATTTCCACGCTGCGGAAGAAATGATCCGTGGTATGATTAAGTTAATCGACAAGGGAAAAAGCTTCTTAGCTCCACATTCTTATCGTATGTGTATCTGTATCCCATCCGGTATTACCGAGGTGGAGAAACGTGCGGTACGTGACTCGGCTGAACACGCAGGTGCAAAAGAAGTGTATATGATTTACGAACCAATCGCAGCAGCTATTGGTCTTGGTATCGATATCGAACAACCTGTAGGTTCTATGATCGTAGATATCGGGGGTGGTACTACAGAGATTGCTGTGATTGCATTATCAGGTATCGTATGTGAACAGTCTATCCGTATCGCGGGTGACGTGTTCAACAAAGATATTTTAGATTACATGCGCCGTCAACATAACTTGTTGATTGGGGAGCGTTCTGCAGAAAGATTAAAAATTGAAGTAGGATCTGCTTTAACAGAGTTAGACAATCCTCCGGAAGATTTTGAAATCCGTGGTCGTGATTTGATGACCGGTATTCCAAAAGTTATTAAAGTATCTTATTCAGAGATTGCATTTGCTCTAGATAAATCAGTTTCCAAAATTGAAGAAGCGGTATTGAAAGCATTAGAGATTGCTCCTCCTGAATTATCCGCTGATATTTATGATAATGGTATTCACTTGACAGGTGGTGGGGCATTGTTAAGAGGATTAGATAAGCGTTTATCTATGAAAACGAAACTTCCTATTCACGTAGCTGAAGATCCACTAAGAGCCGTTGCTAAGGGTACTGGTATCGCCATTAAAGACACCAAAAAATACAGAGCCGTATTATTGAACTAACAGTAAAGCATGTATCGCTTACTCGTTTTTTTATACAACATACGTGTGTTCCTTGTGTTTGTAACCTTGGAACTGTTATGTGTATGGTTAATGGTTCGAAATAATCCTTATCAAGGAGCAGCCTACTTTAGCACTGCATCAGCAGTGTCGGGTTCGGTGTTGTCTACTCAGAAAGGGATTACAGAGTATTTTGATTTAAGACAAACTAATCAAGAGTTAGCGGAAGAAAATAGACGACTGAAAGCAGAGTTGTTCAAAGCTCAGCAAAGAAGTACTAAAGAAGTAGACACTTCCCTTTCTTTTATCAAAGAAAACAAATTTGATATTAGAGTGGCACGAGTGATAAACAACAACACTTCTTTAGTAAACAATTTTTTCACTCTTAATAAAGGAACGGAAGACGGTATTGAGATTGGCATGGGAGTATTAACACCAAATGGTGTAGCCGGTCAGATTAAAGCCTGTACGAAACATTATTCAACAGCCATATCCGTATTAAATTCGAAATGGTCCGTATCTGCAAAAGTGTTACGTAACGATGCAGATGGCATTATTAAGTGGGAAGATGATACCGATCCTTATCATGTGTCTTTTACAAATGTGGGTCGCCATCATAAAATAAAAGTGGGCGATACAGTAGTAACCAGTGGATACAAACAAGCATTATTCCCTAAAGGAATTCCTGTAGGTACTATCGTATCCATAGAAGATTTAGGAGGTGCCTTTTGGACTATTAAAGTGAAGTTAAGTACGGACTTTACTTCTATGGACTATGTGTTTGTTACTCGTAATAATTTAAAAATAGAACAAGATAGTATTGAGGCACCATTTATTAAAGACTCAGGTAAGCAATGAATGTAAATGATTTAGTTAAACAACTTTTACACGGTTTTCTGATTTTGATGATTCAAATTATCATTTTCAGAACTACTGCACTGTGGGGTGTGGCTTCTTGTTTTATCTATATAGGGTTTTTAATTCAGTTACCATTCTATATCCCAACTATATTTTTACTACTCATTACGTTTGGATATACATTGATGATAGATATCTTCTATGATTCACCCGGCTTACATACAGCAGCAGCTTTAGCCATTATGTATTTTAGAAATGGCATCTTCCGCATGATGACTCCTTCAGGGGGGTATGATAACAAAGAGAACACAACCATCTTCAGTATGGGCTTTCAGTGGCATTTGTTGTATGCCTTCTTAATGGTATTTGTACACACTACATTAGTATTTTCAATTGAGTTACTCAGTATTGGTACCGTTTGGAATTGTTTCCTAAAAATCTTCTCGACTTCCATATTCACAGTTATGATGATTATGGCATATCAGATGTTGTTTATGTATAAACGTAATTTTAGATAATCACTATGAAAGAACGTTCCGTCGTTATTCAAATGATTATCGTTGCCATAGCGCTCATATTTATCGTGCGCTTATTTTTTCTTCAAGTACTTGATTCCAAATATAAATTAGAGGCAGAAATGTTAGCCATTGAGCGGGTAGTAGATTACCCATATCGTGGTTTAATGTATGACCGTAAAGGTAATTTGATGGTTTTTAACACACCGGTATTTGATATTATGGTAGTGTTTAGAGAATTTAAATTACAAGATACGGCAACGTTTTGTACTCGTTTTGGAATCACTAAAGAAGAGTATCTAAAAAAAGTTAGTGATCTAAAAGACAAAAGAAAAAATCCCGGATATAGTCCTAATAAGCCACAGCCATTATTTAAGCAATATTCCTTAGAAGACTTTGCCAATATTCAAGATTTTATGGCAGACTATAAAGGATTGTATACGCAAGCACGTACCGTGCGCGCCTATAGTTATCCAAATGCTGCCAATGCCTTGGGTTATATTGCTGAGATTAGTCCATCTATGTTGGAGAAACAAACGGATGGTTACTATAATCAAGGCGATTATATTGGTTTTAGTGGGTTGGAGCAGTATTATGAAAAGGACCTTCGTGGTAAACGAGGTGTTCAATTCATTATGCGTGATGTAAAGGGCGTTAGAAAAGGAAGATATCGTAAAGGAGAGTTTGATACGCTATCTGTACCCGGACAAAACTTATATACAACACTAGATATTAAACTTCAACAATATGGCGAGAAGTTGATGCAGAATAAAATTGGTTCTGTAGTGGCGATTGAACCTAAGACCGGAGAAATATTAGCGTTTATATCTGCGCCTTCCTACGACCCGAATTTATTAGCAGGTAGAAAGTATTCTGAAAATTATAAAATGATATTTTCAGATCCTCACAAACCATTATTTAATCGTCCATTGATGGCGATGTATCCTCCGGGTTCTATTTTTAAATTAGCTCAAGGGCTAGTAGGAATGCAGGAAAAGGTAACGACGGATAAAACCATGTTCCCTTGTGATAAGACTTTAGTGAATTGTCACTCGCATCCGTCGCCGCAAGATTTGCGTGGAGCGATTCAGTATTCTTGTAACCCATACTTCTATATGGTTTACAAAAAGCTTTTGAATCAAGATAAAAACCCCAATAAGTTTAAAGACACCGAAATCAATTTTGATCAATGGCGTGAACACATTCTAACGATGGGCTTTGGAACAAAGTTAGAAGTAGATCTGCCTAACGTAAAACGAGGAATCATTCCGAGTAATCAATATTATGATAAAGTGTATGGAGACTTACATTGGAAGTTCTCTACTATTTATTCATTAAGTATAGGCCAAGGAGAGATTAGCGTTATTCCGTTACAGATGGCTAACTTGGCTGCATTGATTGCCAACAAAGGATACTTCTACACCCCACACTTTGTTAAATATGTAGGAGAAGACAAAAAGGTGCCAGAAGCGTTTCAGAAACCGCACTATACATCTATTGATTCAGCTTATTTTAATCCGGTGATTGATGGTATGGAACGAGTAGTGCAAGCCGGTACAGCGTATTGGTTAAAAATGAAAGACATCAACATTTGTGGCAAAACCGGTACTGCAGAAAATCCGCATGGGGATGACCACTCCGTTTATATTGCCTTTGCACCAAAAGAGAATCCGAAAATTGCCATTGCAGTATATGCCGAGAATGCAGGGTTTGGTGCCATGACGGCAGCGCCAATCGCACATTTAATGATTGAAAAATATTTAAAAGATACCGTTACTCACGCTTCATGGGAGAAGATGATATTAGATAAAAATCTTTTGCATAAAGTAAAAACAAAATGATGTTACGTCAGGAAGATAGTATTGTTAAAAATGTCGACTGGATCAGCATCAGTTTCTACATCTTCTTTGTTATTGTAGGATGGTTTAATATCTATGCTGTGAGTTATGATCCTGAATTAGACAGTAGCATTTTTGATTTTACTATTAATTCCGGAAAGCAGTTAATGTGGATGGGAGGAGCCTCCTTACTTATAGTTGCTGTAATGGTTATTGATTATAAGTTTTACGCAGCCATGGCCTATATTATATATGTATTGGCTTTACTCTTGTTAATAGTAACCATATTTGCAGGTACAGATGTTAATGGTTCTAAATCTTGGTTAGACTTAGGTTTTATTCGTGTGCAACCTGCTGAGTTTGCTAAGTTTGGTACTGCGTTAGCATTAGCTCGCTATCTTAGCGAACAGCAATTTATCGTTAATAAAGGGCAATGGCTATTTTCATTAGTCATTATAGGCATTCCTGCCGTTTTAATTTTAGCCCAAAAAGAAACAGGTGTTGCATTAGTATTCGCTGCGTTTATCTTGGTGATGTATAGAGAAGGTATGACTTCACTTTTGTTACTATTTGGAGTATATGCCGCTATTCTATTTGTTCTTACCTTGGGTGTAGGAGAAGACCCTGTATTAATAGGTGTAGGAATTATGTTCTCACTTATACTTTTGTATTTTTTTCTAAATAGGAAACGGTTTTATCAAAAGGTTTTTATTCGTCAAATCTTGACTACTGTATTCTTCTTAGTTTTAAGTATAGGATTTGTAAAGGGGGTACACTATATATTCTTTAATGTGCTACAAGAACATCAACGCAATCGTATATTAGTATTATTTGATCCGGAATTAGATTTAAGAGGAAAAGGTTATCACGTACGTCAGTCTAAAGTGGCGATTGGTTCAGGTGATATTTTCGGAAAAGGATTTAAACAAGGAACGCAAACCAAGTTTGATTTCGTTCCGGAGCAAAGTACGGATTTTATTTTCTGTACGATTGGTGAAGAGCACGGTTGGGTAGGAAGTACGCTTGTGATATCTCTTTATGCAGCTTTCTTATTGCGCTTAGTCTTTATCGCCGATAGACAAAAAGATAAATTCTCACGAGTGTATGGTTATAGTGTTGTGAGCATTATCATATTTCACTTCTTGGTTAATATTGGAATGACCATTGGTTTGTTTCCTGTTATTGGTATTCCATTGCCATTTTTTAGTTATGGAGGGTCTTCTTTATGGTCTTTCACCTTGCTATTATTTGTCTTCTTAAAGCTTGATGCGCAAAGGGGTAGCGTATTAGCAGGGCACTAGTTAATAGTTGATTTTATAAACCCAAAAATCAGAGTTTTGATAAGTTAGCTCTAAGTGAGAATCTATTATGGCTTTAGTGGAGACATAATACTGTACGCCAAATGTCTTTAGTTTTGTAATACTTGCAATATCTTTTTCAACTTCATCAGATATCTGATAACGCTCATACCAAGCATAAATTTTATCACCACCACCGGGTACAAGTTTATGTACAAAGAAACGATCCCGTTCACTAATTCGTGTAAACTGTAATGTGTAATTGTCATCAATTGTTGGATAATAGACAACCGTATTTTTATTCGTATGGTCTTTGATAAAATATGACATTTGATAAAATGCATTAGACTTAGAGTAACAATATTGATACTGTTTGTATAGGTTCTTTGCTCCAATAAAAAAAGGAAGAGGTAGTATTAGTATAAATAATATAAAGTATGAAGTTTTATTTAAAAGCAACTCTATTAATAAAATGGCAGTTAGAAAAGTGAATACACCTTGCAATCTGAAAGGATAAAATTTTAGAATATGACCTTCTTTATCAAAATAGGCAACGCAGACAAATAACATACCCATTAGTCCAATAATCAAACAAAGTTGAGCCAATTTTTTTCGATAATTATTTAGAGTGGGAATAATAATAATTAGGACAATTGTAACCGATAGAGATAATAATACTCCAAGGGCATGTGTTTTCAAGAAATAAGAAAGATCTTTAAAGAGAGCTGTGTGGTGAGGATTTCGAATATATGTGTATATATAATCAGCGGATATTGTATTGGAATCAGTAGCTAATAAATTCGGTAGTAGATAATAAATCAAAGGACTTAAACCTACTACAAACAAAAAAGTATACCCTATGACAATTATTCTTTTTTGATCAGTAAATAAAAAAAGATAAATAAGTACAACAGCAAGAAGCCATCCTCCTACAAGAATGTGAAACCAAGCGCCTAATAATAGATAGACAATTGTAGTTGTATATTTTTCAATTAATAAAGAATGGATTGCCATAAAGCAAAATCCATAAGCTATATGTTTGGCTTCAAAACCTATAAAGATTGATTCTCCTCCAAAAAAAGATGGGAAGAAATAAATAATTCCTTGAAATAAAATGACAAGCTGTATGGGAGACCATACTAACTTTAAGAAAATTTTACTTAGTGTGAATGAATACCATAATATTATTATGGATCTCCCAATAAATACCATCCATTCAAAGGAGAGGTACTTTAGTGAAAAGCCTACAATATATTGATAAAGTAAACGCGCTCCGGGTGGTTCTGTGACAGAGAAGGCATTAGGTATCCAACTTGGTGTCACCCATTGTTTAGCTAACTGAAAATAAGTTTCTTCATTACCATCCGGGAAAAAAGTAAGATAGTTAACACTTAAAATAATCAACAAGACATGAAAGAGAGAAATCTCTTGAAGCTTTGAATAGAGAAAAAATAAACGTGCGCTCATTTACTCTTGACGATGTATTACTGTTCGCATTGGGAATGGAATTTCAACTCCTTCTTTATTAAATCTAGGGTGTATTTTGCGAATAAAGTTGTCAGTAATTAAAAACTGGTCCGTATAATTTTTCATCTTCATTATTACAATGAGATTTATACTGCTATCTCCAAAAGAACGATAACGAACAAAAGGTTTGAAATTGAAGTTGTCACCATAAAGTTCCCGTTGAACATGAATTGCTTCTTCTATACATATTTGATCTACTTTTTCTAAATCACTGTTATAGGAAACGCCCATCGGAATTCGAACGAGTAACTCTTCTTGTGACAGATTATAGTTGGATATAATCGCAGTAGCAATTTTTTGATTAGGAACGATTATTCGATTGTTATTCGTTTCCTGAATAACGGTACTTCTCCAACTTATATCTTCAATGAATCCTTCTTCGCCGGAGTTTAATCTGATATAATGACCGGGTTTTATTCTTTTACCTGCTATGACACTAATACCTGAAAACAAATTGCCCAGAGTATCTTGTAAAGCCAGAGCCACTGCTAATGCACCAACACCTAACGCCGTTAGGATTGGAGTAATAGAAATATTGAATTCTTCGAGAATGACTAGAGAGCCTATACAGAAAAATATAATTCGGATTACATTCTCAATAATGGAAGTAGAACCCTTTTTATTTTTGTCATCATGGGTTATTTTTTTAACCGTTGAAACTAATGCATTGGTGACAAGGATAAAGAATACAAAAGTAGCCAGTGCGGTAGACCAAAGCTTGCCAATCTCTGCCCATTTTTCAGGAATAGGTGCGAAACTAAAAACACTTCGAATACCTATAAAGAAAAATAACCAAACAATTTTTCCTCGAAGGGCTTCAAAAAAGACTCCTTGGGTTGGCGATTCCCAGTGTTGGGATAATTTCTGAAGTTTAGGTAGGGCAATGCGATCAATGCCCCAACCTATCAATGTGATTACAATCCATGAAACCAATGAATGGACAAGTTCATTATCTTTGATGGATTCTAACATAATTATTTTTTCTTATAAGATTTGTTTAAGGCATCTACTACTGAAGTAGTAATGTTTAAGCTATCGTTTGCATAGACAATAACAGTAGGCTCTCCTTTGCTATACAAGAAGATATAGTCATATCTTTTTTCTTTGCTTAAGCCTTTTAGATAATCATCAATTGATTTGATATAACGATTATTGTATGCTTCATATTTATCAGCGAAATCCTTCTCTAATTTTTCTCTGAAAGCCAAAATCTCATCACGTTCTTTCATTAATTCTTTTTCACGAATAGCACGTGTAGATTCCGGAAGGCTTGGAGCTAGTTGCTCATATGTTTTCATATTGCTTTCCCATGCTACCATTCGCTTATCTAAATCTTTTTGACTTTTTTCATTTTCTCTCTTCAAAGCTGCTTCTGCATCTTTAAACAATAAATAACCTCCATCTAATTTAGTTTTGTCAATGAAAGCAATCCCGCCGTTGTTGGTTACAATAGTAGGCAATGCGTCTGGAGCAATTGTTTCTGAAGTTAAGGTATCAGAGATATTTTCAGGAGTGCTGACAGTACATGTTTTAGAGTGCATATAAAACAAGACACCTACGGCAACAGCTAATAATGCATTAATACCTAATGAAAGATAAGTTAGTTTAGAATTCACGTGATAAAAGATTTTTTACTGAACCAAAAATGGCAATAATTACTATAAAATAAAAATGAATTAGCGATTATATAACTAGATGAAAGTGAGTACCTTCACTCAGAACGGAGTCTACTTTTATTTTACCACCAATTTTTTCAACGGCCAAGCGTACGAGATAAAGCCCTAGCCCGCTCCCTTGGAATAAGTCGTTGGCTTGGAAGAACATATCAAATACGCGATCTACTAAGTCCGGTTCAATCCCGATTCCATTGTCATTAAAATCGATGACGGTACGTTTATTATTAATATCAATTTTTATATGTATAAACGACTTTTCTTTTTTAACATCTCGGTACTTGAATGAATTTTCGATGATGTTTTGGAAAATAGAATAGACCATCATTCGATCCTGAAAAAAGTCTTGGTTTTGCTTTACCTTAATTTGTATATCAAATTGGTCAAATCCTTCCAGATGCTGTAAGCTGTCTTTGATTTCATTAACCATCTCTTCAAAATCAATTTTTTGCAAACTTACTCGTGCTTGTTTTAGTTTACTTATTTCGAGTAAATCATGTACTAAAAAATCTAAGCGTAGAGTACTTTTCTCTACGTGTCGTAAGTACTCTAATGCTTTTTCATCAGTGATGTCTACCTTACCCAGACGCGCTAATCCTAAAATTGATTTTAATGGACCTTTAATATCATGGGATGCTTTGTATATAAATAAATCAAGTTGTTGATTCTTATATTCTAATTCTTTAGTACGTTCTTTTACTTTTTCTTCTAACTCTTTGTTCATTTTATCTTTCAACATTTCTTTTTCTTTAAGTTGAATGATAAGTTCATTTCGAGCGTCCATCACTTGATTATTCAAGTAAGACATACGATCGGCTAATGATAATGTAAATAGAATAATTTGGCCTATACTACCCCAATTGAAACTATAAAACCCAAATATACTTCTAGGAATGTAGCCGTTTATCATAGCTTTGTTATATACGTATCCGATAAACAAACAAGTGAAAGCTAATACGAAATAGCGTGCAGGTTTGTATTGGTATATAAAATAACTGTAGACACCGGTAAAAAATACTACGGAAAGCAATACAATATCTACGGGTGTGCTAAGGGTGATGGTAGGTAATTGTAAATCAAAAAGAGTAAGTATAATTCTCATCACAATAAGAATTATAAAGATATTAGCTAATGGTTGGTTGAACTTATTTAAACTTAAGAATGAGCGCGTATAGAGTAATAGACTTATCATTACAAGCAACATTCCTGTATCCTTAGCATAATCATTCCAATCAGGACATTGTCCCCATAAGTACTGAAATCCTAGTCCGTCATTACATAAATGTAACAAAGCTAAAGAAAAACAATAAAGAGAAAGATAAATGTAACTGGCTTCTTTTAAGTGTAAGTAGGTAAAAAAGAAACTAAGGCTAGCTGTAACTACTAATCCATAAAAGATGGATAACAAAAAGTATTCTTTATTTGAATAATAGACAAAGTAAGTGGAATCCCTTACCACACCCAACATGCTTATCTTTTGCTTGCTATGTACTCGTATAAAAATGTCGGCAACATCACCACTATCGAGTTGAAATACATGTGCGAAATTTTTATGAGCTACTTCTTTAGTTGTAAAAGGGAGATTATCACCGCCGCTAAAATGAAAAGGACCTTTGTTTTTAGGCAGGATATAAATATCATAATCGTCAATATTGAAATCATATAATTCAATAAACCATTGATTATTATTTTTTACCGTGGACTTTATAACAACGTGCCCCCAATGGTCTATGTCAGGGTTTTGAATCCAAAAGTCTGTTCCCTTGTTAGGTTGAAAATGGTTTAACTGATGGTATTGAAGGACTTCATGTAAACTGTCTTTGGATTGATGGTCTACTTTTAGAAGTTCTAAATAATTTTCAGACCATAGGTAATGTTCCTGTTTAAATTTTGAATTGATAGTTAACGTATCAATGCCGATACAAGATGGTATCAGGCATATCCATATGGATATACTAAATAAGAGACGTAGAACTGCCATAAAAAGAAATAACCCTTGTGTTTACGTACACAAGGGTTAAAAGGTGTCATAATTGACAAATATTTTATGAAAAGATAATTTCTTTATTAACTCTACCTAAATGTGGGCAGTTTAACAAATCCTGCATTGAATTGAATTTGACAGGAGTTTTTACATAATGATAAGCCTGATCCAGAGGTACTGTTAAGTTGTTATCACCCATACTAATATCAACGTCATGCATCGTCATTTGAGAAGGGTGCTCATATCCGCAGGCATGTGTAATCTCAAGGATTTCTTTTCTCAAGTTTCGGATATAATTGTTTACTCGATCGGCTTTCAAAGGTACGTCAATACCACCTTGAAGCCATTTGTTTTGAGTAGCAACACCGGCCGGACAACGATTGGTGTGGCAAACTTGAGCTTGGATACAACCCACAGACATCATTGCTTCACGAGCTACGCTTACACAGTCTACACCCATAGCGAAGGCCATCAATGAACTAGCCGGGAAGCCAAGTTTACCTGAACCTAAGAATACCACTCGATCGGTTAGGCCACGTTCGGCAAATATTTTATATACACTGCTAAATGCGTACACAAAAGGCAAAGATACGTGATCTGCAAATGCAGGCGGCGCAGCACCGGTTCCACCCTCACCACCATCAATCGTGATAAAGTCAGGACCTATGTTCTCCTTCACCATACGGTCTGCTAATTCTTCCCACATCTCCAATCTACCTACAGCCGATTTAAATCCAACGGGAAGACCGGTTTCATCAGCCATCTTTTCCATGAAATCTAACATTTCAGGAACGTTAGAAAAGGCACTGTGATAAGCAGGTGAAAGTGCGTCTTGTCCCATTGGGATATGACGAATGTTAGAAATTTCTTTAGTGATTTTTGCCGCAGGAAGCACGCCTCCTTTGCCGGGTTTAGCACCTTGTGATAATTTTAAATCAATCGCGCGAATAAAATTGTTCTCTTGTACTAAGTCTTTTAATTTAGACATAGAGAAGTTTCCTTTTTCATCACGAACACCGAAGTAACCGGTACCAAAGTGGAACATGATGTCAGCACCATTTTTGTGGTAAGGAGATAAAGCTCCTTCACCGGTGTTTTGAAAACAGCCTGATTTTAATGCTCCTTTGTTAAGAGAGTCTACAGCTCTAGCAGAAAGTGAGCCATAACTCATCCCTGAAATATTAACTACGGAATATGGTCTGAATGGACGTTTACGTTTATTATGTTCACCCATCACCTTTGCGCAAGGTACCGCATCCGGTAACACTTTATTGGGATGACCCTCTTTAACAGCATAAGAGAACATAGCGGGTTTAATAAATATAAAACCCGGACTAGACTGGTCTTGATCCGTACCAAAGCTTTGGTAATTGTTCTGTTTTTTGGAAGATGCGTATATCCAACTGCGTTGAGAACGATTAAAGGGTAGTTCTTCACGATTACTCGATACGATATATTGACGCAATTCCGGCCCAATCTTTTCAAGCAGGTATCTAAAATGCCCTACTACCGGGAAGTTATGTTTAATCGTGTGTCGGCGATTAAAGAAGATATCTTTAATGGCAATGAATAAAATGAACACAATGGGATATACATACCATGGTATCATTCCAAAAAAGTTTAAGATGCTTTCCATATATTTTTAATGATTCACTTTTCAAATCTATAATTGAATTCTGAAGTAATTTTATTGATTCGTGGTATCTTCTTCAATAACTTCTTCTTCCTCCACATCACCATCCGGATTGTCTGTATTTTCATCTGTAGTTGGAATTTCTTCTACAGGTGGAGGAGTTCGTTTTTGTTCCTCTTCTTTTCTTGTTTTCCAAGTGCTGGTACCTTTAGGTCCAGTGTAAGGAGCGGGAGGTGCCAAGGAAGCAGCCTTTTTCTTTTTAGGAGCAGATGGTGCGTATTGGAATTTAAACATAAACGTTCCATACCCATCATTTTTAGTATCTCCAAATAGTTTGTCTATACCATCTAATTTATCTGTAAATATAAAACGGTAAGTATATTCCGGACATAAAGACATACGGTTGTTAATGCGGAATTGTAATCCAAACCCTACAGGAAAAGCCGCTGCCAAACGAGGGTAGGAAATATCTTCTAATCCTTTGGTAAGATTAGTTGGGGAATTAATTTCAGCTGTTACATTATAATACAAACCATAAATACCAAGATGAATATAAGGCTTACAAAATGCGGCACTTGCTTCTCTTCTCTTATCCGGAGCTACGCGAATGATTTCATCAATCAGATAAAAACGACCAAAAGCTCCAAACTCAATTCCCGAGCCGGAGAATGATAGATTCCTATCCTCTTTAAAATCTTTAGATGCGAATTTAAGATAAGAGAACTCCGCACCTAAAACGATATGAGGCCAAATTTTATAATGAGCACCACCGCTGATACCAAAAGAAGAACCTTCTAAACTTAAACTTTTTACTAAATCGCCACGGTAATTGGTCATTCCGGCACCTAAGTAATAGGTGATTAGGCCTCTTTGATAGTAGGTATCAAAGAATCCGGAATATTCTCTTTGGGGTTTAATTTGAGCCATGACCATACTACAGGTCATTACAAACATACTCAGCGTCAATAGCAAACGTTTCATTCAGTCGAATTCTAAATTTAATTGAAACCATAAAAATAGAATGTAATCCTGCGCTTACCAAATTTTAAAAGTGATATTCACAGGATAATTTCAAGATTAGATAGCACCTCCGAATGAATTGTTTGAACTGAAAATCAGTAGCTTATTCACCTTAAAGGTAGTATGTGATGTAGAGTTCGGATTAGTTAAAGAAAATACTTTCAGCTATTGGTGCTTTACGGTAATTCTTTTAATTTTGTCCGTAAGACTGGGTATATGCTCAAGTCATCAGATTTATAGCAACTTAAAAAAAATTGATACACTATGACAACGTTAGGAGTTATACTTATTGTGGTTGGTTTTATCGTGGGAAATGCGTGTGGTTATTTCTTATCTAAACCTTCTATTATGAAACCAGAAGGCGGAGAAGCCAGCAAATCAAAACAAACAGTTTATGCTGTAGTGATTGCTGTTTCTGCTGTTATGATTCTAGTAGGTCAATACATTTGGTCTGCTCCTCATAGCTATATCATTAAATAATTTAATTAAAATATATTAGAGACCCTTTCTTTGAAGAAAAGAAAGGGTTTTTATTTCCTACCTATACAAGAGGTTTTGCCTCTTCCATTCCTTATGATCAGTTGTTCAAATATCTCCCTAAAGTACGGCAAAAGAACGTTATTCGAAGAAGTAAACATTCGCTTCTCAGCAGGTAACTGTTATGGTTTGATTGGTGCTAACGGAGCCGGCAAGTCTACCTTTCTAAAAATTCTTTCAGGGGAGATAGATCCTACCACCGGTCAAGTAGAAATCACACCTGGTGAGCGTATGGCGGTGCTGAAACAAAATCAATTTGAGTTTGATGAGTTTCAAGTATTAGAAACCGTCATCATGGGGCACAAGAAATTATATTCTATCATGAAAGAAAGGGAAGCAATTTACGCCAACCCTGACTTTTCTGAAGAAGATGGTATTCGCGCTTCCGAACTTGAATCTGAATTCGCTGACTTAGATGGTTGGAACGCAGATTCAGAGGCAGCTGAATTATTAAGCGGGTTAGGTGTAAAGGAAGAATTTCATTACAGTTTGATGGCGGATGTAGATCCTACTATCAAGGTACGTGTGTTATTGGCTCAAGCGTTATTCGGTAATCCGGATATCCTTTTATTAGATGAGCCTACTAACAACTTAGATGTAGAATCTGTGTTGTGGTTGGAAGATTTCTTGGCAGAATTTAAAAACACCGTTATTGTAATCTCCCACGATCGTCACTTCTTAGATCAAGTGTGTACACATGTGGCCGATTTAGATTTCAATAAAATCAACTTATTTACCGGTAACTATTCCTTCTGGTATGAGTCTAGCCAGTTAGCATTAAAACAACGTTCGGATCAAAATAAGAAGATTGAAGATAAACGTAAGGAATTACAGGACTTCATCGAGCGTTTCTCTGCTAATGCTTCTAAATCTAAACAAGCGACTTCTCGTAAGAAGTTATTAGAAAAACTTCAAGTGGATGAAATCAAACCATCCAGCCGTAGATACCCAGGTATATTGTTCAAATCAGATCGTGAAGCTGGGGATCAATTATTAACGATTGAAAATTTAACCTCCATTGATGAAGAAGGCAATTACTTCTTCAAAGATGTAAGCTTCACTATAAATAAAAACGATAGAGTAGCTTTTGTAAGTAAAGAACCTCTTTCGCTTACCCAGTTCTTTGAAGTGTTAATGGGTAAAGAGAAGTCTAACGGAGGCGAGTACAAATGGGGAGTAACAACTTCTCAATCCTATATACCTAGAGAAAACTCTGATTACTTTGATTTAGAATACAATTTGATAGACTGGTTACGTCAGTATTCTAAAGATAAGGATGAGACCTTCATCCGTGGCTTCTTAGGTAGAATGTTATTCACCGGCGAAGAGACTTTGAAATCTTGTAGAGTATTATCCGGAGGAGAAAAAGTTCGTTGTATGTTATCTAAGATGATGTTAGAATCTTCCAATGTATTAGTGATGGATGATCCTACCAACCACTTAGACTTGGAATCTATTACTGCATTGAACAATGCAATGAAAGATTTTAATGGTACTATTTTATTCTACTCTCACGATTATCAAATCATTAATACCGTAGCTAATCGTATCATCGAGATTGGACCTAAAGGCTTTGTAGATAAGCTAATGAACTATGATGAATATTTAGCGGACGAGCGTGTAAAACAACAACGCGAAGCGATTTATTAATCATCGTTGTAGGTATAAAATAAAAAAGCCAATCGATAAGATTGGCTTTTTTATTTTATAAGTAGTGTAAGTTTATTTCACCGTCACACTTCCTTGGCCTATGAAGTTGCCATCTTGGAAGATTTTAACATTGTAAGTACCAACTTTGAAGGTATAAGTTGGAGCTTTTTTGTAGTAGAAAGTAACGCTTTGATTGGTGTTAGTAAAATCAACCGTTTGTTTTTGAGTGAATGCAGTTTCTTTGCCATCTGCCGTTTTGAAATAACCACCATCCAAGGCAGTGTCAAATACCGGTGATCCGCTTGGTTCAATTAGCTGAATAAAGATTACTTTTTTATCTTTTGGAGCTACTTTGTTATCACCAAGTTTAAATGTGATTTTTAGTTTGTCGATGTTTTTGCCTCTGTATTCATCAGCAATTAACTCTTTGCCCTTTTCGTTGATGGCAGTGATGGTAATTGCTTCCGCTCTAAGAATAGAAGCCATTTCATATTTGGTATATAAGTCAGCATTGGTACTGCTTAACTTCATAATACTATCCGCTTTTTCTTTGTTCGCAGCAGTTAATCCTTCGTTATCTTTTCTTAATTGAATGATATCTTGTTCCATTTGAGCAATAGAAGCTTTGTAGGAAGCTATTTCATCATTCAATTTTTTAATATCAGCAGCATTACCTTTTTTAATACTGTTGATAGTAGCTTGTAATTTGGCAATACGCTGATTCAAGGAATCGTTTGATTGACCCATTTGAGCGTATTGATGTTGAAGGCTTGTAAGTTGAAGCGATACTTCTTCTAATTGTTTTACTTTTAAAGATAAACTATCGCCCATTTCTGTGATGTTCTCATTTAGACTCATGATGGAGTCCTTATCAGATTCAATTTTTTCGGATTTTGAAAGATTGCCCCACATCAAATACCCGATAACTCCTAAAAGAGCTAGAATAATAACAATAAAAATCAGGTTATTATTCTTCTGTTTTTCTTCTGTCATAGTTTTGTTCAGTTAAGTTAGTTATAAATGTAACGGTTAAAATAGAATTTGATTATACAGTTCCTACTTTTTCGACAATTGGAGACATCCAATCTTCCGGAATACTTGCTAATGCCCCTTTTAGCTGCGCATCCCAATAAGTAGAAATGTCTGCCATATCTTTTTTCTCAAATCGGTGTTCTACTACCGTCTTGCTGTCTTTATAATATGCTAATACATCTAAAGGAAAATCTACATCGTTGGCAGAAACACGAGTAGAATCAAAGGATAAGAATCCTGCTTTAAGAACATCCTGTATGGAGGTATGGTAGTTGACGGTACGGTTTAATATAGGTTTCCCATATCCGCTATTGCCAATGATCATAAAAGGAGACGTCTCCGTCAACTCTATCCAATTGCCTTCCGGATAAAGTAAAAACATCTTAGGTTCATCATCATCACGCAATTGTCCACCTACTATCGTATGTAGATTGAAGAAAAGACCTGATTCGCTAAGTGCTTGGCGATCTTCTCTGGCAACACGTCTTAGTTGATCTCCAAATGCATTGACTGCCTTATACATTTTATTTAATGTATGATGGTCTTCTTCTAGAGTTTCTTTGAAATAGGTTAAAGCCTTATCTCGTACAGAACGCAAGCCACTAGTCATCAAAAATATCAATCCATCGGATGTGTTATGGACAAATAGTTTTTTAGCGGTAGTAGTATCGGTTCCTGAAGTGATGCGAGTATCTGCAATGGCTAATAATCCTGATTCTAATTTTACTCCAAGGCAATAAGTCATGATTGAATTTTTAGTTTAATACAAAAGTAGAAATATTAATTCTACTAATATAAGCTTTATTGAATAGAAATGGTAACGGTATGGTCCGTAGATTGATCTAAACTATTCGTTTTTATCACCCCTTTTAAAGGCGCACAGTCTCTGTAATCTACTCCGTGTGAGACTTTTATATAGTTGATGTCGGTTTTGCAGCCATTAGCAGCATCATAACCCACCCATCCGTAGCCAGGAATTAATGCTTCCACCCACGCATGCATTTGTTCTCTATCATGATTGCCCATTGGATTCGTTAAATAACCCGAGACATAACGAGCAGGTATTCCATTATTTCGACACATGGCTAAGAAGATGTGTGTGAAATCTTGGCAAGCACCTTTCTTAAGATCTAATGCTTGATCGGCCGTGGTTTTAACGGTAGTAGCACCTTTTTCAAATTGAATCAAATTTTGAATATGATCCATTAGTTCATGTAAAAAGGTAGATACCGGAACACCTTTTTCTCTTTCCGGAATCATCTTACGATGACCATTCGTGATTTGAGTGTATGGAGTCTTGGTAAGATATAAATGATTATCCAATTTAAAATCATAATTCGACAACATATCGTCTTCGTCCGGTGAAGCTGTAAGTTTTGTATGGTCACTTATAGCGTTTCGTTTACGCACTTTCACCTTAGCAGTGAAATTCATGTTGTCAAATTTTTTGTCAGTTCTCAATCTGGTGACATCAAAACCGTAAACGTTTTTGTATTGAAAAACCATTTCATCTAAAGAGTTTAAAAAATTCACTTCAGTGACCACTTGTGAATCATCATTACAAGGCATCACCATGAAGTCAAATATCCCTTCAGTCACTACTTCTGGATAGTGATTGTGGATTTGGTAGGTAATAACATATTCGTTCATAAGTTGTAAGGGTCGGGTAGTAATTAGTAGGTCAAGTATTTCTTCTCAAGTAGTTCAGATAATTTATATAACTGATTTAAACACTCATAGTAGAACGCCAGAGGGTTTTTGGAAATCTCTTCTATTGTAGTGTACGAAAGGGTTGACAACATTTTGTTAGCTTGGAATTGCAAGGAACCTTGTTCCACTTTTTTCTCATCGCTAATGAAATCAATACAATCTTTTATTTGTTGCAGATTATATACAATGGATTTAGGACATTGAGCATTCAAGGTTAGAAACTCAAGTGTGTAAGAAGAGTTAGGAACATCTTTATAATAGATTTTACTCATATCATAAGTCTCCGTACTCTTTAGTAAGTTAACGATTTCGAATAGACGTAACGTGGAAGCCCAATCGTTGTTAGGAATTCTGTTTAAATCCATCAACTTCGTTACCATCATGCGCATCATTTGCACACAGCGCTCGATGTGTTGACCTAAGTGAATGACTGACCATGTTTCGTCCCTCAATAAAGATTGGTCAATGTATCCGTTGACGATAGAACTATATTGTAAAATTTTATGCGTGTATTCGTAGATACCCTGTTCGGCAATGTCTAATGCATCAATAGAGTTCGTATAGTGGTAATAGGTATTCACCGCTTCCCAAAGCTCTGTAGATATACTGTCTCTGGCACCGCGCGCATTCTCACGTGCACGAGCAATACTGTATCGAACAGAGATAGGATTGTTTTCATCTAACCCAATGAAGTTTGCTACTTGGCGCTCATCCATTTGATCATATCTATTCACGTATTCCGTATAAGCACCTGCCATTTGCAAAACAGACTCTAACACATTCTCTCTTTTAATGCTGAGAGGGGCATCAATACTGGAAAAATAATGCACTTGAGCATATCGGGTGATATGTTCCGAACGCTCTAAATATCGAGCCATCCAAAATAAATTATTGGCTATTCTAGCTAACATACTTCTTACTGATTAAAGGAACCATTATTCATTTTCTAATACCCAAGTATCCTTGGATCCACCACCTTGTGAAGAGTTCACAATCAAGTTCCCTTTTGTTAAAGCAACTCGAGTCAAACCTCCTTCTAGTACATAATTGGTGTCTTTGCCCATAAGAGCAAAAGCTCTAAGGTCTATGTGGCGGGGTTCATATGATGCCTCACTGTCGATGAAGGTAGATTGTACCGACAAAGACATGATTGGTTGAGCAATGTATTTGCGAGGATTGTCTAAGATTAGTTTTTTATAATCTTCGATTTCTTCTTTTGTTTTACGATTACCAATGAATACACCGTATCCGCCGGATTCATCCACCGGTTTCACTACCAAGTTGTGCATGTTTTCTAACACAAACTTCATTTCATCTGCACGCTCGCAACGGTAGGTAGGTACGTTGAGTAATATTGGTTCTTCGCCTAAATAATATTTAATGATGTCCGGAACATAAGTATAAACGGCTTTATCATCCGCCACACCCGTTCCCGGAGCATTGATTAAGGTAACGTTCCCAGCACGGTAAGCTCCCATGATACCCGGAATACCTAATACGGAATCCGGACGGAAAGCCAATGGATCTAAGAAATCATCATCGATACGACGATAGATTACATCCACACGCTTAGGTCCATGAATGGTTTTCATGTACACGAAGTTTTTGTCGACAAACAAATCGCGACCTTCTACTAAAGCTAAGCCCATTACTTGTGCTAAGTAAGAGTGTTCGAAGTACGCAGAGTTATAAATCCCAGGAGTTAACACTACACAAGTAGGCTTGTCAATTCCTTTGGGTGCTACTGAAAGTATCGTTGAAAGTAATTTCTCCGGATATTGAATAACCGTTTTTACATGGTATTTGTTGAAAGCATTAAATAACACTTTCTTCATAATATCACGGTTGGATAACACGTAAGATACACCAGACGGACAACGTAGGTTGTCTTCCAATACGTAGTAGTTACCATCGGAGTGTTTGATGATATCTGTACCTGTAACGTGTATGTATATGTTGGATGGAGGCGTTAAACCTATCATCTCGCGATTGTAGAAGGCAGAGGAGAATATTAATTCTGCAGGTACTATTTTGTCACGAATGATTTTTTTGTCGTGATATAAATCGTAAAGGAATAAGTTAAGTGCTTGGTTTCTCTGCTTGATACCTTTTTCTATAATCTCCCACTCTTTAGCAGGGATAATACGTGGTAGTAAATCAAATGGGAATATACGCTCAACTCCTTTGGATTTGTCTGAATAGACATTGAACGTAACACCTTGGTTAAAAAATGTGATTTTGGCTAGTTCATCCAATTTGCGAAACTCATCCATGTCTACATCCTGGAACTGATGTATCAATTTGCGATAATGCGGTCGAATCTTCCCGTTCGTGTCCCATATCTCATCGAAGAAAGTACTGTCTAGGGGTACATGTTCTAAGATGCGTTTTTCTTGTACCTTACTTTCGCCCATTTTTTTGGATTTTAATAATTTTAAATGAATGTAAATGATTTATCAACAAATTGCAATAAAAGGAGGCTATAAATCTTTTAATCCAAGTTATCGTTGTATTATTCCTATAATATCATTCACTAAATAGAGTGGTGTGTTTGTTGTTATTTTAATAATGAATTCATTTTTATTGTATAATTATAAGAAAATCAATTTATAGCCTTAATTTATATGTCTAAATGGTAAAAAAGAATGACTTTTGGCATTTATAGGTTTAAAAAATAAGTATTTATACTTAAAAAGTTACTCTTTTATAAAAAATAGCCTAAAATGTTTTAAAAATCGCAGCCTAAAGTTTTAGGAACCCAGATTGGTATTCCTTTGGTATTTTTTGCATCTTAGAAGGGATTTATTCCTTCAAGTTTTCCGTAACGATTCACGGTTTTATTTTATGAGATACGATGTGTGTGTGATTGGTGGCGGACCGGCAGGTTACGCTGCGGCTATGAGAGCCCTAGATTTAAAAAAACGAGTTATTCTGATTGAGAAAAACAAGGTAGGAGGAGCCGGTTTGTATAATGGAGCCCTATCATCCAAAACGTTTTGGGAGCTTTCTAAAGATATACTATCCACACGTAAACGTTTACAACACTATTCTCCGGATCAACATATCCGTGTAGAGTTTAAAGAAATATTAAGACAAGTACGTGAAGGGATTTCTCAACGTAGATTTCACCTGGAAGGACAATTAGACACGTTACAAAATCTTAAAGATAGTTTATTACGTCATGTGAAAGGTGCAGGAAAAATCCTTTCAACTAATCAAGTAGAGATTACCTTAAGCGATGGTTCTACAGAAGTTATTGAGACAGACAACATCATTTTAGCTACAGGTAGTAGCCCACGTAAATTAGCATCTATTCCTATTGATGAAAAAATTATAGTGACGAGTGAAGGCGTTGAAAGCTTTGATCACTTTCCACGAAGTATTGTGATTCTAGGTGCCGGTGTTATTGGTTGTGAGTGGGCAACCATCTTTTCCAATTTTGGTTATACCAAAGTAAACATCATTGATAAAGCAGATAAAATTCTTCCTTTTGAAGATGATGATATCATTGATACAGTAGAAGCCAACATGCAACGTCAAGGTATCTCCGTTCACAAAAACTCTAGTTTAGTGAAGATGGATATAGTGGATGGCGAAGTAGAATATGTGTTGGAATATACGGATGGAAGAAGAGAAATTCATCGCGTTGAAAAAGCTTTAGTTTCTATTGGTCGTGTGCCTAATTCTAAAAATATAGGAATAGAGAATGTCGGATTGGAAGTATTACCGAACGGCCAAATAGCTAATGTTGATGGACAGACTGCCATACCTAATATATATGTGGTAGGTGATTTATCGACCGATGTGGCTTTAGTGAATGTAGCGGAATTAGAAGGGCGCCATGTGGTAGAAAAAATGTATGGCTTAACGAATGAGCCGTTGGTATACAATAACGTTTCCACTATTATGTTTGTGCAGCCTGAAGTAGCGGGCGTTGGCATGAATGAAAAACGGGCGTTAAAGGAAAAGATTTCTTATAAATGTGTCAAGATTCGTTATGACATGATCCCTCGTGCCATTGCTATGCGCAATAACAATGGATTTTTCAAAATCTTAGTGACGAATGATGATGAAATGAAAATTTTAGGTATGCGAGCTGTTGGAGTACACGCCTCCAGTGCTATACAAGCAGTAGCTTTACTTATTTCCATGAATAAAGGTGTGGAAGAGTTGGCTGACATGATACATCCTCACCCATCAATTATTGAAGGTATCCAAGAGTGTATACGTATGTTATTGGGCAAGTCGGTATTGAAACCGGAAGTTTTCAAAGGAATGTTGCAGTGCAAATCTTGCGATGAGAACGGATGTGTGAATGAGATTGTTTATCTGCGTTAACCATGATGCAGATTTAAGTCAAACATTTAATCATAGACTGTATAAGAAATTTAAGCTATTACTACATTAGAGTTTTCGTATTATCGTTGCCGTAATTCTCTAAGTTATTTTCATTATGTTTAAACCCAGAGATTTCAATGTCTTCGCAGGCATATTATTAGTCGCCATCTTATTTACAAAATATACCATATCTACACGACCTGAATTAGATCCCATGGTGAGATCAGTCAATTTTTTAATTGTGATTTCCGTCATTTTGGTTGTTGTGGTCAATGCTTATTTTTATTGGGAAAAAAATAAGCGTAAGTAGAACTAATTAAATCCGAGTTTGGTTATATTTATATAATAATATTTCGACTTGTGTTTAAATGGAAACTTTAATCAAAATATTGTTTTGAAAATAAATTGTTTAACCGTATAAAATTTTACAACTATGAGTTTACGATTAGGAGATGTTGCGCCGAACTTCACGGCAGATACCACAGAAGGTACCATCGATTTTCACCAATGGCTAGGTGATAAATGGGGAGTGTTGTTCTCGCATCCGGCAGATTATACTCCGGTATGTACTACAGAATTAGGAACTACAGCTAAATTGAAGGGAGAATTTGAAAAGCGTAACGTAAAAGTTATTGCGGTGAGTGTGGATGGTTTGGAGTCACACAAAGGTTGGATTAAGGATATTAACGAAACTCAAAACTGTACTGTTAATTTCCCTATCATTGCGGATGAAGACAAAAAAGTAGCTTCCTTATATGATATGATTCATCCGAATGCGAGTGACAAATTCACTGTACGTTCGGTATTTGTGATTGGTCCGGATAAGAAAATAAAATTAACCATCACTTATCCGGCTTCTACCGGTAGAAATTTTGATGAGTTACTTCGTGTGATTGATTCTCTTCAGTTAACGGCTAATTATAGCGTAGCTACGCCGGCCAATTGGAAAGACGGCCAAGATGTAGTGATTGCTCCTGCTATTAAAGATGAGGATATCCCTGCTAAATTCCCTAAGGGACATACTCGTATTAAGCCTTATTTGAGAACTACGCCTCAACCGAATAAGTAATAAAAAATAAGCGGAGCTTTTTGCTCCGCTTTATCTTTTACTTATCTTATTTAAAGAGATTTGTTTTTGTCGACTACATTTAAACCGAGTCGTTTTTTCTAAAAGTTTGAATTCGTGTTTCGTTTTTTTTTCTTTCATACGAACCCTCCACATTTCAAAACTACTGCGCTTCATATAGAATCTCATGAGTTGAACAACTGTTTGTTCATTTAATTCAAACTGTCTGGCAATAGCATCAAAAGGTGTACGATCTTCCCATGCCATTTCTATGATACGATCGATATCTTCGTTAGATAGTTTGCTCCATGGTTTCATATCTTAAAAACAAACAAGATATGAGATTGTTCAGAAAACAGACTTCATATTATATTCTAAAGGAGGAAGGTTTTTTTCATCCAATTCATATTCTTTCTTTCGACTTTCTAAGTTGGGCAGCATAATAGTAAAAGTAGTTCCTACATTTTTTTGAGACTCCACAGCAATATCGCCCTGTAGTTTATTAATGGCTTCTTTAGTAATATATAATCCAATACCGCTACCTTTTGATTTTTCATCTGTTTTGAAGAACATCATAAAGATTTTATCCAAGTATTCTGTATGAATGCCTACTCCGTTATCTTCAATTGATAATCGAAGCATATTTTCTTCGTAAGAGCCATAGATGCGAATGTACTTCGGCTGACCATCATTACGAGCATATCTAAAAGCGTTGGAAAGTAAATTATTTAAAATAATTCGAATCCGATTTTTATCGGAATAAAATCCAACTACAGATATGGGTTCAATAAGTACTTTTACTTCCGTATTAAAGGAAGTATTCATTTGAATGGCAAAATTAATCTCTTCATTTAAGTTAATCTCTTCAATACTTATATCTAAGCGATTATTTTTAAGATAATTTAATATATCTAAAATAAAATTATCCAGTCGTTTTAAACAATTCTCTTTCAAGCCTTCATAGTACTTTAATTTATCCTCATCGGTTTCTAATTTGGATAATTCGATGAGGCCTAAAGCAGTAGCAACCGGTGCTCGTAAATCGTGACTTATACTATAAACCAAATGGTCAAGCTCTTGATTGATTTTGGTTAAGGAATCATTTCGATGTTCTAATTTTTGTTTAGCTATCATCAATATTTTTTGTGATTTCACATTATCTTGTATCATTGACCACATAAAAAAAGCGGTCATGAATAACGAACACAACATATTAATTGGGCCGTTTAAATCTGTAAAGTTTTTATCAACCTCAACTTGGAAGAAGATATCCTCAATAATAAATGTTAAAGAGCATAAAACACTTACATGAACTAAGTGAAATAAAAACAACCATCTTTTATTAGGGTTAATAATGAAAGGCACCCCGGTTACCAAAGGTAAATAATAGACAGCGGTATAGGAAGACGTGCCTAATTGAAGCGTTTGAACAAAAAGTAATAAACTCAGACTGAGTATAAGAATATTAGCTGCAATTTCAGTATGACCTTCACTGTTTAGGTAATAAGCAACTGCAAAAATGACAAGTGTCATTCCAATGACAAATAAACTTTCAACCACTACATAATAAATTTCAGGTATGGCGCTGAAAAGAATCATGGTAACAGCAACTTTGATCAACTTACTTAGAAGACGTTGACTTTTTTCTTTACCGGAAAAATGAGGTTCTAGAATGACAGAACTGTTGAACTCTTTCAAGTGTAATTAATTTATTATGTATTAGAAACAATATACAAAAAAATAAAATTAAACTTCTGCTTTTACTTTGTCTTTACTTATTTCAAGTAGTAATTGATGAGCCATACGAATATTGGTAATCTCATCGGCAATGAATAATAATTTTTTGCTAATTTCTTTCAGGCGAACTTTTTTAGGATGTTGTTGCACAAATTGTAAAACAGCACCAAAGGTATCTGACTCATAGAATTGAGTACGTTCGGCGGGTACAAATTGACCTTTCAAGATGTTACCTTTGATGGATAATTTTTCAAAGCCCAATACTTTTGCCACCCATCGCAATTCTACAGTTTGAATTAGATCTTTTACTTCTTCCGGTAGTGGTCCAAAACGGTCAACTAATTCCTTCTGGAAAGCATCTAATGCTATTTGGTCATTGATATTATCTAAGGTTGAATACAAGGACAAGCGTTCGGAGATGTTACTTACATAAGTATCCGGTATGAGAATACTTAAATCGGTTTCGATAATACAATCCTGTACTAAATGCTTCAGGTGATTATGCTCTAATTCCGATTTGAATAAATCGGCAAACTCCGTTTCTTTTAATTCTTGAATAGCTTCATCTAATATTTTGTGATACATCTCAAACCCAATATCACTGATGAATCCACTCTGTTCGGCACCTAATAAATTACCTGCTCCTCGTATATCCAAATCACGCATCGCCACTTTAAATCCATCACCTAGGTCAGAAAACTCTTCGAGAACGCTTAAGCGTTTACGTGAATCTGTAGTTAAGGAAGAAGGAGGAGGGATAAACAAATAACAGTAAGCTTTTTTATTGCTACGCCCTACTCGGCCACGCATTTGATGTAAGTCCGACAAGCCGAACATATGTGCACCATTAATTAAGATGGTATTCGCATTAGGGATATCCAAACCGGATTCAATGATATTGGTAGAAACCAATACATCAAATTCATGTTCTACAAACTTCAACATCACCTCTTCCAGTTTATCTCCTTCCATTTGCCCATGTGCAAAGTTCACTCTTGCATCCGGCACCAAACGTTTGATAGTGGAAGCAATGCTGTCGATGTCTTTGATACGATTATGCACCATGAACACTTGGCCACCACGTTTTAACTCTAGCATAATAGCGTCGCGTACAATTTCTTCGTTAAAGACATGTACTTCCGTAGTAACCGGCTGACGATTGGGTGGAGGCGTAGCAATGATGGATAAATCGCGCGCACCCATTAAAGAAAAATGTAAGGTACGTGGTATTGGTGTAGCCGTTAGGGTTAATGAATCTACGTTAACCTTATATTCTTTTAATTTATCTTTTACTTTAACGCCGAACTTTTGTTCCTCGTCAATAATCATTAATCCCAGATTTTTAAACTCAACATCTTTATTAATGATGCGATGTGTGCCAATAAGAATGTTAGTTTTACCTTCTTTAACACGCTCTAAAGTTTCTTTAATCTGTTTAGTGGATTTAAATCGGTTGATGTATTCTACAATTACCGGGAATTTGGACAAACGCTCTTTGAACGTTTTGTAATGTTGCATCGCAAGGATGGTAGTTGGAACTAATACCGCTACTTGCTTGCCATCGCAAGCGGCTTTGAACGCTGCACGAACTGCCACTTCTGTTTTACCAAAACCTACATCACCACAAACCAAACGATCCATAGGATGTGCTTGCTCCATATCTTTTTTGATATCGGCTGTTGCTTTGGCTTGGTCCGGAGTGTCTTCATAAATAAAGGAAGACTCTAATTCCACCTGCATGAAGGAATCCTGACTATAAGCAAATCCGGGAGCTGCTTTTCTTTTGGCGTACAATTGAATTAAGTCTTTGGCAATATCTTTGACTTGCTTTTTGACTTTACTCTTCTTAGCCTCCCAATCGCCCGAGCCTAGTTTGCTCATGGTTGGGGGTTCGCCATCTTTACCGCTAAAGCGAGAAATTTTATGAAGATTATGAACGGAAACCGTCATCAAATCATTATCTCTAAAAACGAGACGAATCGTTTCTTGTACACGACCGTTGGATTCTAAACGTTCCAATCCGGCGAAACGAGCTACACCATAATCGATGTGTGTTACGTAATCACCCGGTTGTAGAGTTTTTAATTCTTTTAGTGTTATTCCTTTCGATTTAGAATAACGCTCTTTGCTTTTATATCGATGGTAACGTTCAAATAATTGATGGTCGGTGAAACATACTACCTTTTGCGTAAGGTCAATAAAACCTTCGCGTAAGGAAAGAAGCAATTCATCAACACGTAAATAAGGATCTAACTCTTCCAGTAAAGAACGCAGACGGGCTATTTGTTGAAAAGAATCAGATGCTAGTAATACTTGATATCCTTGATTCTGGCGAAGTTTCAGCTCTTCGGCTAACAAAGAAAATTCTTTATTAAAGGAAGGTTGTGGTTTTACTTCTATCTGTATGGTTAAGTCAGAAGAGAACAAGGGAGTATGTCCTAATTCTACTCTATGATAAGAGAGTATTCGTCGTTTAAAATCTTCCGGTGTATCAAACAAAAATGAAGGATCAGAAATGATTCCTGTGGCGCCTAAACTTTTAATGATATTTTCGAATTGCTGAACAACTTTGTTGTATGATGTTTCAATAATATCTATACAAGTACTCGCTTGCTCAATCCATAATACACTATTGTTGGGAAGGTATTGTAAGAAACTATCGCGTTCCTCTTTCCAAAGTTTGGTTTGTGTATTAGGAGTGATGTGTAATAATGAAAGATTATCAATCGACAACTGTGTTTCCGGATGGAAAGTACGAATGCTTTCTATTTCATCCCCAAACAATTCAATACGATATGGTAACTCGTTAGAATAAGAGAAGATATCGATGATACCTCCGCGAATAGCGTATTGACCTGCCTCGTAGACAAAATCAGTTTTTTCAAATTCATAGCTGAGCAAAAACTCTTCCATGAAGGAGCGATCTAATTTCTCACCTACTTTAGCAGGGAAGGTATGTTCAACGAGTGAACGTTTATTAATTACTTTTTCCGATAAAGCTAAAGGATAGGTGACTACGATAGGAGGTGGAAGCGAGGGGTTTAATACTCGAGTCAGAGTTTCTGCACGTAGTAAAATGTTAGCATTTTCCGTTTCTTCGTAGTGATAGGGTTTCTTATACGAAGCAGGGAAGAGAACTACATCTCTTGTATCACCTAATAATTGCTGAAGGTCATGAAGGAAATAATGTGCATCTTCTTTTTCCGGCACTAAAAAAACATGTGCTGAATTGGATTCACGAATTAAGGCAGAAGCAAAAATGGCATCAGCACTTCCGGCAAATCCTGTTACGGTAGCGGCATAGTTTTCCCTTTCTTGCCAGTTTTTTAGCAATAGAGCTACGTCAGGATGCTGACGGTAAATATCCAACAACGCCGAAGCCTTCACAATGCAAAAATACAAAAAACTATGGCATTCTAAGCCCTGTCTGAATACAGATAAAGGGGCAAAAAAAGCTATTTTCTGACATCTGTCTGTTTAAAAGGTGCCTTTAACGAATAGTTTGTAGTAAGGTTGTTACATTTTTTGAATTAGAAGTATATAGTCATAGTACTATTTGTTAAAAAAATAGAACAAAACGTAGAAGTTGACCAAAAATAGGACTATCTTTATGGTTCAATTTCTTCTCTGCTCACTACCCAATACCCTAATATGAACTCTTAAGGGTTGATATTAAATGAATTATAGAGCTGGTCTCTAGAGTTCCTGATTGTTAAATGAAATCATGAAATTTTTCAATGAAAACTCGGTTTTTATTGAAAAAAGAAGGAAAAGTGGAAGAATTCGTTTCATGATAGGAGAATACTCCATTTTTCATTTTACAATCTTACTGTTTGGCAACTACTAACTATTAATACATACTAAATACGCTTTCACTACTACTGGAAGCATATTCTAAATTAAAATTTACGTTTGGGCTAGAGACGTATGAAAAGACTATTACTATTATTACTACTTATTACTATTATTTTTTTTCAATCAAAGAATTCTTTGAAGGCACAATCATGGCCGGCTGATACCATACATGTAAATATCAATAGTGGAAATCCTAAATATCCATTTCCTCAATTTCTGGAATATAACAGCGGTAAGACATTAGCTAAAAATAATGCGGAAGGTGTTACGCACGCGGATATGGAAAAGACATTGCGTGAGGCCTATCAAATAATGATGCACCGTACCTTGCGCGTTCCCGGAAAAGTTTTGAATGGTGTCCAATACATGGTGTACAATCATTCAAGTGTTCCTGAAAATAATAACACGTTTGTATCAGAGGGGGATGGATATGCATTATTAGCAGCCGCGTATTTTGCTGATAAACCTACTTTCGATGGTTTATGGTTATGGATACATGACAATCGATTAAGTAAAGTAAAACGTTATTGGGATTGTGCTGATCTTAGAGCAGCATATCGTTATGGTGCTAACTTACCGGGTTGGAAAAATACAGAAGCAACCGGTGTAGGTAATGGTGATAACGATTCAGCAACAGATGGAGACTTTGATGTGGCCATGGGTTTGTTAATGGCTTACATGCAATGGGGAGAATTCATGGGCATTAATGATGCTTGTGGTACACCAATCAACTATAGAACAGAAGCACTTAATATGATGAAGGCGATTGTAGATACGTTTCGTCTGAATAATTTAAGTGGTGCTTATACAGGTCATATGTCCGGTGATATAGGTATAGATGGGTATTGTAAAAACGGAAATACTTGGGATGAAATAACATCGTGGAGATATACTGCCGCTAATACTGCCTATCCTTGGGCTATCAGCAAACCGGAAGCTTTTTCACAAAGTAGATTATATACCGATTACATGGGTCCTGCTTATTTTAATCAGTTTGCAAAATTTTTACAAGCAAACGGTGGATCAGCATGGCAGATTAATCAATTCTTACGGGGAGAGGCTTCATCGGATTGGCTCATGGGACAAATGTTTGCCAAGGGTTACGTAGCATCATCGGGGAATCTAACAGTGACAAATGATGGTAGTGTCACTACCTTTGGGCCGCATCCAATAGAACCGGGTGGGGAAGATTTTAGAGCTTCCTGGAGAACCATATTAAATTATGTTTGGCACGGAAATCCTACCAAGACATGGAATCCGGTTACACATCAATTAGTCAACACTCCCAATACGTACGAGCATGATTTAGGATTACGACATGCTACGTATCTTAAAAATCCGGGAACGCCTGTGGGCACTCCTTTCTGTAAGAAGTTAGGTATGTCACCCGACTTAGCTTGTCCCGATTATAAAGGTGTAGCTTTAATTCCTCAAGCCATAGGTGTCACCGGAACATTAGGTGGATTCCAAATCAATTATAACGTAGGCACAGGAGCTGCAGCAGCCGTTGCATCGGAAGACTTAGCATTGATTGCTGATATTTATCGTCAAGCAGAAATCATGTGGGACGATGCTTCTAAACAATCTACCGGTCTATCCGATTATCAACGATATATAGGAAGTACTCCTGTTTATTTTCACGATTGGTTCCGCGTGTTAGGTATGCTTATCACTAGTGGTAATGCACATCCTCCAACGAGTATGTTGCCTTCTGCCAATATGAAAGTATATATGGCTGTAGATAAAACATATGCTTACGAAGGTGATATTTTAACCTACACAGTGAGTTATCGAAATTATGGGTACAATGATGCTACTTCTGTTTCCATCGCTACCTTGTTAGACCCGGATTATCAATTTGTATCGGCTTCCAATGGCGGAACATTAACGGGTTCTACTATTACTTGGAATATTGGTACAGTGCCCGGTTTCCGTACCGCTACAGGTATCACGCCTACTACCGGTCAAGTTACTTTTAAAGTAAGAGTAGTGCAGAGCCCTCCGAATCCACGTGTGTGCTTAACTAGTACTATTACAGCATCCAATGCTCCTTTATGGACAAGCAATGAATATCCAAACAATGCTACTTATACTATGGAGCGTAATTGTGTAGATATTCTTACGCAACGTAATTTATATATTAAGAAAACGGTTGATCGTCCGGTGATGAATCCGGGTGACATCTCTAATTTCAAATTAGAATTTGGAAATCTATCCATTCCTAACTCGTGGTTGAATGGTGGTCGTGATCAAGTGATTATTTCCTACGGCAATCATAACTTCTTTAATACTTTTTATCAGTTCTATCGTTTCTGGCATTCAGCACAAGAAGCCTACATCAATATGCACAATTACCGAGTGTCTTATTTCATGAATGATCCGGCGGCTATTGGTTTATATAATGCAGCTACCAACCCTACCGGTTGGGACTTTAGAGTAGACAATCAAAATGATTTGGACAAGTATGGTTATAATCCTGCTACAGGCCCAATCACATTTTCTTATCAAGAAATTCCATACGGTACAGATGCTGATGGTAGTTGGAATCAACGATTAGTTATTCGTTTTGCTAATGTATTGATGTCACCATCCACGCACATCTTTGACAAACTCGATAACTTATACTTAATTCACAAAGGTGTTTGGGGGCCCGGATTTGTTAGAACAAAATTAGAATCTATCCCTTCCTCCCTTATGGCTCCTCGTCTAGCAGATGATTGGTCATATAGTAATACTATAGATGTCAATCAAATTGCAGCTCAAGACAAAAGATTAAATCCTATCACCAACGGATGGGCGAATTACAATAACTTAAATGTCCCCATAACCAATTATGGTGATGAAGTATGTAATCCGGATGTTCCCGGATTTAGAAAACTTTTAGTAGAAGAGTTTGATGGATATACTTGGCGACGCATAGCAGGTAATGGCCCGTTACCGGGTAGAGAAGCCTACAATGTAATTGTAACGGATACCATTCCTAAAGATTTACAATGGAATGGTTTTACTGATAATAATGCCTTAGGTATTACCGCTACTTATACAGCCGCTCCCGGTGCTGCACCTTATACAGGTATTGTACGTTGGACGATTCCTGTGATGTTAGTTGGTTCTGTTGGCGACTTAGCATATCAAACGATTGCTAAAGATCCACCATGCCCGGCTCCGGACAAAGATTTCTTAAACGTAGGTTGGATACAATCGCAAACGGATTCACCTGATTCTTCTCGCGTGAACTTACGCATCACTTGTAATCCGGTGCCTCCTACTCCTCCGGTAGAAACTTCTTTAGATAAAACAGCTAGCGTAGCAAATGCTAATATAGGTGACCCTGTAACTTATACGTTAACATATACAAACAAAGAGGGTTCTTTAGCTCAGTGGAGTAATGCTTCAACCAATGCAGCCGATTGGCAAGTGATAGGCACAAACACAACAATGCCTAAAATCAACAATGCTACTAATTTCTCCTTTGACCAAAATGATAACACAGGAGGATTTGGACCTGGGTCAAATGGTTATGCTTTCGGAAATCGTAAAGTACATGGAGTGAATGGATACATTGAATCAACCATTGATTATAGCAACTCGAGCGCCTTCTCTTATTTCTTCCGCTATACAGCGGGCACTCCTGGACAAGCTGACTTCCAAGGTGTGCGCTTAGAAGTATCGCCTAATCCAATGGGTAATAATACCATGTCATTAAAAGTGTTTAACAACAACACTCAAATTTATACCGAGTCGAATGTGTCCTACGGTGGTAGTCCGGATCCGATTAACATTCGTGTACAATTGGTAAATGATAAGATGTATATCTACATCAATAACTTCTCCGGCTCACCATTAAAGGTGATTTCAGGCATTACTAATTTGAATGCAGGTTATACCGGAATGTTTGCTAACGGTTCTCAAAATAAATTGACCGCATGGAAAGGCCAGTTTGATTCCGCCTTTGATGTGGTGTTACGAGATCCTGTTCCTGCATCCTACGGAACGCCTACAGCTATTTCGAATAGTGGTACTTTAGCTGCCGGTGTGATTACGTGGCCTACTGTAGCTGGACCTGTTTTAGCAAATCAAGTGATCACTCGTACGTTTACTGCTACGGTTAACACTTGTACCAACTTCATTACTAATATAGGTTATGCTAAAGTATATGGTTTACCTGAAGCTTCTTCACAAAACGTAGTTTACTGTGGGACTGCTTTACCTGTAGAGTGGATTACGTTAGATGCTAAACGTGTTGAAACAGGTATTCAATTAATTTGGACAGTAGTAGAAGATAGTCGCCATTACGGTTATGTAGTGGAGCGTTCACAAGATGGCACGTTCTTCTCTGCAATAAATACTTTCGCATCACCTGTACACACTACTTTATATCAATACAATTATCTAGACCCTCAAGCTACGGGTAATTTATATTATCGTATCAAACATGTGAATACGGATGGTACATACTCTTACAGTAAAGTATTATTTGTACCGGATAATGTAAATGGTATAGTACAAGTATTCCCAACACCTACTCAGCATCAAGTAACCATTCGAGTTAATAATTCAGAAGACTTTGTTTATCGAGTGTACTCTGCCTCCGGACAGTTGGTAGAACGAGGTACTGCGAATCAATCGGTGGTAATCGGGGAAGAATATGCTCAAGGGGTATATACGATTCAAGTAGTAACCGGAGATGAGGTGGTGGTTAAAAAATTAGTGAAAGAATAAACGAATGGAATTTAAAACACGATGTTATTAATTAAAAAATATATCATTGCTTGCTTGACCTGTCTTATGCTATTTTCTTTTGGAATAGTATCAGCGCAGGTACCCCCCAATATTAATTCAGGTAATCCCAATTTTCCTTTTCCGCAATTCTTAGGATATCCCGGAGGTACAAATACGTTAGCTCAAAAAAATCCGATAGGTGTTCCACATGCAGAGATGGAACAACGTATGAGGGATGCATATACCATTCTTTGTAATAACATGATGTATAATGGGAATACAGTTGCGGGTGTACGTTACATACAACCTAATACAGTAGCTCCTATTTCACATTGTACTTGTGTAGAAGGTGATGCATATAATTTATTGGCTGCCGCTTACATGGGTGATAAAACTACCTTTGATGGTTACTTCATGTGGATGCATGATCGTCAATTTCAAAAGACACAACGATATATAGATGGTGTAGTAAACTCACCGGGTTATAATTACAGCCCGGGTATTTCCGGTGCAGGTAGTTTTGGAAATTCTACTAACGTGTATGGCGGAGCTCTGGGTGGCAACTCAGCTGCCGATGGAGATGTGGATTTAGCTCTAGCACTTTTAATGGCATGGAAACAGTGGGGAGAATGGTCTGGTATTACACCTCCGGCACCTTATACCGGCGGACAAATCTCTTACAAAGCGGAAGCTATTAAATATATCCGTACGATGGTGGATACTCTACCATATGCCCCTTCTCTTCCAATTAAAAAATATATCTCGGGTGTGATTGGGTTTGATGGTTATATGAAGAGTGGTGATACTTGGAATGAAACATCTACTTGGGCCATGTTGGGTCAGCCTGGATACACGGTACTTCCGGAGCGTACAGGTGGTGATCAAAATTACGTAGATTATCATGCACCTGCTTACTTCCGTGACTTTGCGGATATGTTGCAAGCAGAAGGCCAACCGGCATGGAGTATCAATCAATACCGACGAGGAGATGCTTCTTCTGATTGGGTGATGGGTCAAGCCTATGCACAAGGATATATTCCTTGGATAGGAAGGTATCAAGTGACAGGTACCACCGTTAACTTTGCAACTTTTATTTCAGGTGGAGAAGACTTTCGTTACGGTTGGAGAACCATATTAAATTATTTGTGGCATGGTGCACCAGCGTATACGTGGAATCCTACTACACATCAACCTGTTGCCGGAACCAATACGTACAATCTACAGATGGCGCAACGCTTTGCACAATTTTTAAAAAATCCGCAAAACGCACCATACAATAATACTTGCTTTAATGCAGCTGCCAGTATACCTGGGTTAACGATAGGTGGGCCATCCAACATTCGTTGGGAATATGCTATGAATGGTACAGCCGGTGGCTCCTTCAGTTTACCTATGCCATTTGGTCCGGCAAGTCCATCAGCGGTGGTGGCCAATGATTGGGACTTGATGGCACAACTGTTCCGTCAATGTGTGATTGTGTTTGATGATCAAGGGAACGGCGGTGCGCAACGTTATTTGACAGCTACTCCTCAATACTTTCATGAATGGTTTCGCTTGTTAGGTATGTTAGTGTTGACCGGAAATTTCCAATCGCCGATGGCAGTAATACCTAAGGCTAATTTAAAAATATACAAATCAGTTAATAAAACTTTTGCTTATGTAGGTGATACCATTACCTATACTGTCTCTTATAGAAATTATGGAAAACCGAATGCAACGAATGTAGTGATTAAGGATACCTTAGATGCAGGTTATGCATATATCGCAGGTAGTTCTACCAAAGCAGTTTCTTTAACAGGTAATATTTTAACTTGGAACATTGGTGCTGTTCCCGGTATGACCGGAGGTATAGTAGCGAACACCATTGACTCACTTAAATTTAAAGTGGTGGTGTTACCTACCGCGCCTAGTCGTATTTGTAATACAGCATCAATTACGGAGAATGGAACGTTCCATTGGAAGAGTAATGAATACCCAAATCGAATTACGGAAGTAATGGAACGTAACTGTGTAGACATCCTTACACAGAAACCATTATCCATTAAGAAAACAGTAGACAAAACAGCTGCTGATCCGGGGGATGATTTAGAATATACTATTGTAGTAAAAAATAAACCTACACCATTTTTAAATGGAGGCAGATCCGGAGTCTATGTTTCCGGTGCTACAGATGGGGTATCGGCTTCGCAATCTTCGTTACTGTTAAAATATAGAATCACACATGGTGCGCATGAGCCATTGATTAATTATAAAAATTATCGTGTATCCTATTATATGTTCCAAACCCCAATTCCTACTTGGGGATTAACAACTACCATTGCGGAAGGTACGGCAGATCCGGTGACGTATGTGAATACATACCCAACCTTGACGCAACAATCGTTAGTCCCTGGAGCAAATTGGAATCATCGATTTATTATTACTTTCCCTAATAGATTAGCTACTACTACGTATCGATTAACTGATAATAGGGGCGACCGTTCTAAGATACATCAAGGAGCATTAGAGCCATTACGATTAGTGAATCAAATCTATGCGGGTTGGGTTAACTTTAATGCGAGTGATGACTGGTCGGCAGAGCCGGGAATTACTGCTGCTGATGGGGCGGCGTATTTCCCTATTACGAATGACTGGACAGATCCATTGAATTTAAATATACCGGTAAATAAAATTCTTCCCGATCAGTGTGGGACGATAGCTACTACAGTTAAAAAACAATTAGTAGAAGAGTGGGATGGTTATACTTGGAGAAGAGTCTATGGTGATGCACCAGTGTCGGGTAGAGAATTGACCAATATTGTGGTTCAAGATTTCTTACCACCGGAAGTGACGTTTAAAAATTATCTAGCAGGTTATCCTACAGGAACTCTTAGTGGAGGAAAAATTACATTCCCTACTATACCATTATTATTAACGGGAGATTCAGTAGTGTATAAATTTGTAGTTACCGTAAAGACTCCATGTACAAATCCTTTAGCGGTGAATGTGGCTGCTGCTGTTGCTACCAATGAGCCAATAGTACGCGATACAGCACGAACTACCATATCGGGTTGTTTGTTGCCATTAGATATTATTTCATTTACAGGTCAGTTAGTAGAAGGTAATAAAGCTAAATTGAATTGGTTGGCATTAGAAGTTGAATCAGGTACTAAATATGAATTACAGTATTCTACTGATGCAAAAACATTTTCAACGATTTATACTACTGCTGCAACAACTAATGTATTAAGTCAACAGTATGAATTTGTACATGCCATACCTGCTACTTATAATTACTATCGTATAAAATACACAGAACCTTCCGGGCTGGTAAATTATACTAAAGTGATTCAAGTGAGTACGATGGCTGTAGGACAAATCAGAATAAGTCCGAATCCTACCAGTGGCAAGATTACGATCTATGTGCCTACTACAGCATCGGAGTGGGTGAGCTTGAAAGTGTATGATGTGACGGGTAAAATAATTGAAGATGAAAATGTATTAGTTAGTTCCGGAAGTATTGATTACATCATGCCGGAAACAAGCGGTGCATACATGGTAGTGATTACTACGGAAGATGCTAATACAGTGACTAGAGTGATAGTGGAGTGATAGAAGAAAAACTGAATAAATAAAAGGGGTTACGCCCCTTTTATTTATCGTTTATAATATGTTTTAAGCATAGAAGTCCCGTTGTTATGTGTTTCTGACTTCACAGGAAACTTTCTACATTACTTTCTTCACTAACCATTTCCTCACATGTTGGTGCCTACCTTCTTTTTCCTGAGCATCGCAGTTTCCGCTGTTGTGCCATCGGCCAACAGCCCACTATAGTTAAAGTGTATTAATATGTTTTCTCCTCTGTTGGCGTTCCCCATTTCTAACCAATACAGCACATCCTCCGCTATTGTGCCAACAGCCAAGTGATATGAGATGTTAGAAAGCAGAGTATAAGAGTTAACATTTTTCTTATTTCACTATTTTATTAGACAAATATAAATTTGGTATATTGACACGCGGTTATGGTTAGTGCAGTGGGTTGTTGGTCGTTGACACAACAACGGAAACGGTTGTCACGTCCTGAAAAAAGTTTACATATTTATCAAATATACTAGAATAGCTTTACAGTGTTATCAATTATCCTGAAATAGCTTGTCATTTGTATTTTTCTTATAATAACTTTTCCACTTTCTTTTAGCCTTAATACTAGTTGAATGAACAATGGAGGGTGTTAAGTATTCTATACTCAAATGTGGTCTTTCGTTATTATATTTATTTACAGATTGCTCCAAAGCATCTTTGGCTTCTTCTAAAGTATTTACCTTATAGTCTGCTAGGTATTCATTTTTTAGTATTCCATTTACTCTTTCTGCAATCGCATTGTCTCTAGGATCACTATCTTCAGTCATACTAATTAAAATATTATTATCCTGTAATAGCTTTACATATTGACTAGAACAATACTGTATTCCTCTGTCTGAGTGATGAATGAGCTGGCTTGCCTGACCTCTCAAAAGGTCAGGCAAAGCTAGCTCAAGGGCTTTAATACTTTCAGACGTTTCTAGGGTGTCTGATACATTGTATCCGACAATTTTATGCGAATAGGCATCCGTTATAAGACTAATGTATAAATGTTTAGATTGTACTTTCCAGTATGTTATATCACTCACTACGATATGTTGAGGTTTCTCTGGTATGATATCCTTAACCAAGTTTGACCATTTATAAAACTTATGGTAACTCATGGTGGTTTGTATTCCTCTGCGTCTTCTCTTGATAAGTAAATCCTCTCTTCTTAATAAATCAAAGAAAGAATCTCTACCTATTTTTAGATGATTATTTACAAAGAACGGTTGTAGCATATGGTACAGCTTTCTAGTGCCTATTCTTTTATGAGCCAGACGAACTTCTTTCACAGCATCAACTATCAGTTTAGACTGTAATTGGTGTTCTTCATATAACTTGCAATATTGATAATATGCCTGTCTACTGATACCAAATAATCTGCAAATACTCGACAGACTTTTCTCAGGGTACTTGCTTCGTAGTTCTTCTATTATTTGGTATTGGACTTTTTTCGGATAGGAAGTTTTAACTCTTGTTCGGCTATTTCTATTACTCTTAAATAGGCTTCTGCTTTAAGCTTAGCTTCTTCAAGTTCTTTTTTAAGTCGCTTTACTTCTTCAGATGAGTTATCTTCGATATTATCCGCTAGTTGATTCATTGGTAAGGGTGGACTTTTAGCGATCCCAAAATTTTCTAATCCAATTTCGATGGTATCGTATTGAACTCTAATATCGCTTTTATTTTCCCTATATCCATACCTCTCTAGCCAATGAAATAGACTTGAATGACTAGGAATACCGTATTTTATACATAATTCTTTCATCCCTCCTTTACCGGCCATAAATTCCCTACATACATGATGCTTGAACTCAGTGCTGTAATTGTACTTTTGTACGACTACTACTTGCTTGTCTTTCTTTTCTCTTTGTCCCATTTTGTTTACTTTTAGTGTAAACCTATTTCAGGACGAGACAGGTAGAGATAAAGAAATAGAAGATATGCACCAACATGGGAGAAAACGGAAACGGTAGAGACAAAGAAATAGAATATATTTACCAACACGGGAGAAAAGTATAAGTGGATTAGGCTTTTTATTTGAAAAATTTATAATAGATGAGTTAACTCTAGCATGGTCAACAGGGAATTTTACTGTGTTTTCCACTTCAGTTGGATCGGCATTAAGTGCATATCGAAATTCCGGATATGAATTAGTTGTTCAAGCAAAGCTGGAAATAGACGGAAGATATCCGGAACCGGATATACTATTAGTGAAAAAAATTAATAATCAAGGTGATATTTCTTTATCTACCTCAGATGTTATTTACATAGACATTAAATTGATGACAAGTACTACCTTCTCCGATGCACAAAATGTGATTGTAAATAAAGTTACAGCAACTACTACGGCATTAGCCAAGGTTTATCAGTTAGATGATAATGTAACAACATTAATTGGATCATTAAGAAGTCAAAATATTAGTATCAAAGAAGTATATAAGCTTTGTATTGATCCGCAACTAAACCTTGTACTAGTTAAATATAAACCATAAGCAAAATGTGGAAGTTTAGTGAAGAATATAATAATAGTATGGATACTTTATTGAAAAGTTATAGTTATTCTAAATTTCCAATGGAGCAATTTATGTATCAAAATACTAAAGTGAATTATTATGATATAATTAGTACATCTACATCTAATGTTAAATTTGGAAAATTTAAACAATCATCATCTTTATCAATTGATAGATATATAATTATCATAGAGGACATTTATCAAGACTTAAAAGCTCCATATCATCTTTTAGATAATCCATTAATAGGTACAATGAGAATTTGGTTACATCCTCTTGTAAATAATGACTTCCGAAGAAAACATCATGCGATTAAACAAGAAGTTTATGAATTTTCAGCATCTAAACGTGGTTTAGAAAATTATATAGAATTTATCAAAGATGCCTACGAGAATTATTTATTCCCTGAGATAGACAAATATAACGATTTGAAAGTGATAGATGGAATTATTAATGCTAATGTTAAATGGGACACTAATAATCTTCTAAACATGCCATACCCAAATCATAGATATCAGAGATTAATTATAGCAAAATTATGTAATAACAGCTTATATGAGGAGATATATCTTAATCAAATTCAAAGTTGGGAAAACTGGTTTGAAACAGGGGAATCGTATTTAACTGCATCAGAGGAACAACAAATGCAATGGAGAAAAAATTATGAGGCTTATGCTATTTTATATCAAAGATTAAAAGATGTAGCTCCATTACAAGATACTAGGTTGTACTAAAGTTCTATTGTATAGAAATCTAATGCAAGGAACTTCCCCTCTTTGGCGCAAGTTTGCAACTTGTGCCTATTAAATCTGACGGTCTGAGACCGGAATAAGAAGGATAGAATAGTTAAAGAAATAAAAAGAATAAAGAATAGAAAGAAGAAACCTAGTGGGTTGTTGGTCGTTGACACAACAACGGAAACGGTAGAGATAAAGAAATAGAATATATTTACCAACATGGGAGAAAACGGAAACGGTAGAGACAAAGAAATAGAATATATTTACCAACACGGGAGAAAAGTATAAGTGGATTAGGCTTTTTATTTGAAAAATTTATAATAGATGAGTTAACTCTAGCATGGTCAACAGGGAATTTTACTGTGTTTTCCACTTCAGTTGGATCGGCATTAAGTGCATATCGAAATTCCGGATATGAATTAGTTGTTCAAGCAAAGCTGGAAATAGACGGAAGATATCCGGAACCGGATATACTATTAGTGAAAAAAATTAATAATCAAGGTGATATTTCTTTATCTACCACAGATGTTATTTACATAGACATTAAATTGATGACAAGTACTACCTTCTCCGATGCACAGAATGTTATTGTAAATAAAGTAACAGCAACTACTACGGCTGCAGTGAAGGTATATGAGTTAGATGATAATGTATCGACATTGATCAAAAGTTTAGAATCCATTAATATAAATATTAAAGAAGTTTATAAACTTTGTATTGATCCGGAATTAAATCTTGTACTAGTTAAATATAAACCATAAGTAAAAAATGTGGAAGTTTAGTGAAGAATATAATAATAGTATGGATACTTTATTAAAAAGTTATGGTTATTCTAAATTTCCAATGGAGCAATTTATGTATCAAAATATCAAAATGAATAATTATGATATAATAAATATTGCAACATCGAATGTCAAGTTTGGAAAGTTTAAAAAATCTAATCTTAATATTGGAAGATACATCAAAATAATAGAAGACATTTATCAAGATTTAAAAGCTCCATATCATCTTTTAGATAATCCATTAATAGGGACAATAAGAATTTGGTTACATCCTCTTGTAAATAATGACTTCCGAAGAAAACATCATGCGATTAGTCAAGATGGGTATGAATTTTCAGCATCTAAACGTGGTTTAGAAAATTATATAGAATATATCAAAGATGCCTACGAGAATTATTTATTCCCTGAGATAGACAAATATAACGATTTGAAAGTGATAGATGGAATTATTAATGCTAATGTTAAATGGGACACTAATAATCTTCTAAACATGCCATACCCAAATCATAGATATCAGAGATTAATTATAGCAAAATTATGTAATAACAGCTTATATGAGGAGATATATCTTAATCAAATTCATAGTTGGGAAAACTGGTTTGAAACAGGGGAATCGTATTTAACTGCATCAGAGGAACAACAAATGCAATGGAGAAAAAATTATGAGGCTTATACTATTTTATATCAAAGATTAAAAGATGTACCTCCATTACAAGATACTAGGTTATACTAAAAAAAAGCAATATAGTTGATATACAAAATTCGACTGAAAAATTACCTCTCTGGCGCAAGTTTGTAACTTGTGCCTATTTAGTCTGACGGTCTAAGACCGCAATAAGAAGGATAGAATAGTTAAAGAAATAAAAAGAATAAAGAATAGAAAGAAGAAACCTAGTGGGTTGTTGGTCGTTGACACAACAACGGAAACGGTAGAGATAAAGAAATAGAATATATTTACCAACATGGGAGATAAATGATGCCGGTACTTATTTTATCGCTGATTTTGTTTTGGTTAAACCTAATCGCATAAATGGACAAGATGTTTGGGATGTTATTATAGTAGATACAAAGTTGTCTAGTACCACTAATCTTACGGATAATCAAGCGGTAGCGCAGGGTCGGAGTGGTTTTATACTAAAGTCTAGAGTTAATGAACCAAATAATTTAGTGTATGGATCTATGATTGATTTAAATGTCAAACCCATTATAAAAACATTAACTTCTTTTGTAATTATATACTCCAATGGAAATGGTGGATATGGAGGTGTGAAATGATTGAAATTGAAAAATTACCTCCACTATGGAATGAAAATATGAGATATTTTTATTCTTGTTTAAATTTACAAGATTATGGATTTGAAATTAATTTAGAAGAATCATATCATTATTTACGTGGGGAATTTGTTTTATATAAAAAGACAAAAGAATTTACTCAACAAATACGTATAAAATTTAATCAAGAAGATTTAATCATAGGAAATTTAATTTTTACTATTTCTATTAATTCAATAGAAGATTATTTATATTCTCAAGTATTTTTAGAAGCTGAACCATATAAAATGTTTTGTACATTTCATTTTGATTCGTTTTCTATTGAAAATGAGCTACGAGAATATCTCTTTAAAGAATCTAAAAGCTTAAGATACACAAATAAGGATGATAAAATACAAATACAGGAAGTAGCAGAATTGTTTAGAAGAACCTGTATAAATGAAATTATTCCTTTATTGGACCAATGGAGTAGCTTGAATAAAATCTATAATGAAATACTTTATCCTATTATGATTGAAAAGAAAACTTACTTAGGAGAGTCTCATTATTCTGCTTTTATAGGTATGCCTTATAAAGAAATTAAGTTTATTTATATAATGAAAACGATGGGCTATCATAATCTATCCCAATTTATTAATAACCATATTTTTGGTATTAAGATAGGTGTATCTTCAATTCGTGGTATTACAGAAGAAAAAAGAAAACTATTGTGGCAAGAAGAAATGGACTTATTTACTAAACATATCACACGGATAGGAATAGATTATGATTTTAGCCATGTCAAATATGAAGAATAAAAATATATAATCCCTCGCCTTGGTTGGTGTTCCCAAGGCGCTCTCTGGCTTGTGCCTATTAAATCTGACGGTCTGAGACCGGAATAAGAAGGATAGAATAGTTAAATAAATAAAAAGGATAAAGAATAGGAAGAAGAAACCTAGTGGGTTGTTGGTCGTTGACACAACAACGGAAACGGTAGAGATAAAGAAATAGAATATATTTACCAACATGGGAGAAATAAACCTTGTACTAGTTAAATATAAACCATAGGCAAAATGTGGAAGTTTAGTGAAGAATATAATAATAGTATGGATACTTTATTGAAAAGTTATGGTTATTCTAAATTTCCAATGGAGCAATTTATGTATCAAAATATCAAAATGAATAATTATGATATAATAAATATTGCAACATCGAATGTTAAGTTTGGAAAATTTAAAAAATCTAATCCTGATATTGGAAGATACATTAAAGTAATAGAAGACGTTTATCAAGATTTAAAAGCTCCATATCATCTTTTAGATAATCCATTTATAGGGACGATAAGAATTTGGTTAAATCCTTTTATAAACGATGACTTCCGAAGAAAACATCATGCGATTAGTCAAAAAGGTTATGAATTTTCAGCATCTAAACGTGGTTTAGAAAATTATATAGAATTTATCAAAGATACCTACGAGAATTATTTGTTCCCTGAGATAGACAAGTATAACGATTTGAAAGTGATCGATGGAATTATTAATACTACTGTCAAATGGGATAATAATAATCCACTAAATATGCATTATCCGAATGACATGTTTCAACGATTGATAATTGCCAAATTATGTAAAAATCCATTATATGAAGACTTTTATAAGTATGACTATGATAACTGGAATAGATGGTTTGAAACAGGGGAATCGTATTTAACTGCATCAGAGGAACAACAAATGCAATGGAGAAAAAATTATGAGGCTTATACTATTTTATATCAAAGATTAAAAGATGTACCTCCATTACAAGATACTAGGTTGTACTAAAGTTCTATTGTATAGAAATCTAATGCAAGGAACTTCTCAATTATTATATTTAATACTTTTTATGCATCATTCTGCTAATTTCATTGGCAGTATCCCTTTCTGTTACAAAATTATTTAAAAAACCACCACTTTTGGTACTTAGTTTAATGTAAACATCTATAGGATGTGATAATTGAACCACACGTTCCTTAGTAATGTATAATTCGGGACCTTGATTGTTATTACTTGCGTTATTATTTTTTAAATAGGATTTGTCTATCGCCAATCCATTTTCCCAAACAAAAATTAAATTATTCTTACTTTTTGTTCCATCTAAAGTTCCTGGCAAATTGTACTTGATAACATCTTCCTTCTTAGTAAAGGAGTATTTGTCAAATTTTTTGTGAATGGTTTTTATGGCATTTACATCTATAACCAATGATTCCTCTTGATCTAATTCCGGTTGATAGTAATAAAAACTATTTAATCCTATCAATGATTCATTTTCAGAATACATGAATAAGCTTAATCTTGGGATTAACACTGATTTTACATACGTTATTTCACCCTGATAATAATAAACAAATGTTAAACTATCTTTTGTTAATTGGGACATAGGAGCACTATCAAACTTTTTGTTTTTTAATAATACTTTATCTCCACAGAGTATAAGTACACAATCTTTGGGCGATAAATCATAGTAAAAGGTGTTGTCTCCTTTTTTCTTACGTTCATAGTTCATATTTACACTACCTTGATTTTCATCTAAGGTGATAAAGAAATTATGGAAGATCGAATCCTTCGGAGTGTTTTCAGATGGGTGATATTCAGTTTTTAAAAAACACGACTGAAATAACAATGGAAATCCAATCAAACAGCAATTAAAAAACTTTTTCATACGACAATTTACATTACTTTCCTCACCAATCAATTGGCCAGTCTAGGTTTTTTAGAAACAAATAAAACTCTCTTCTTCAGCTTTTCCCATTTTAACTATTTCTTATTACCTTTGTTCCAGACTTTTATTATCCAAAAAGTTTTACTTTTATTTAGTTAATTTTCTTATTTAATGCGTATTAACACACTTTTGAGATTGTTAGTGTTATTATTAATAGCACCAGTTTCATTCGGACAAACTTCTACTTCAGTTATCAAAGTGGAATCCAATGCGATTTTCTTTAAACTGAAAAATCAAAGTAATGAGTATGTAGTATATCCTACTGCCGGAAGAGATGTTACTATCAATTCTGAACTCAAGAAAATTATTGAGACTTATAAGATTAATTCTATTCGTCCGACATTTCGTGCCACGGCTAAAACAGATCCTAGATTAAAACAGGTCTATACGCTAACTTTTCCATCAAGTACTCAGCGAGAAGCCATTATCAGCGCACTTCAAAAAATATCTTTTGTAGAATATGCAGAAGCCATTCCTACTTATGAAGTGTTTTTAACACCTAATGATGTCAACTCTCAACAGTGGAATCTTCCAAAGATTAATGCATCTCAGGCTTGGGACTTCACCACCGGTTCAAGTAAAGTCATCGCAATTGTGGACGATGCTGTACGATTAACGCATGAAGACTTGGCTGCTAACATTTGGAACAATCCTCTTGAAATTGCAGGTAACGGAATTGATGATGATGGCAACGGATACATTGATGATGTGAACGGTTATGATGTGGCCGATGATGATAATAATCCCATGACGCCTGCTACGGCTACGAATTCAGAATTTACTCACGGTACCCACTGCAGTGGTATTGCTGCCGGTGTAACTAATAATGGGGTTGGAATTGCTTCCATCGGTTTTAATAATAAAATCATGGCTGTAAAGTGTAAGCCTAGCTCTGATTTGGGTGGTAGTTTACCATATGCCTATACTGGTTTAGCCTATGCTATTGATGCCGGTGCAGATGTTATCAGTATGTCCTGGGGTGGTTACTACTATTCAGCTACCTATCAATTATTATTTGATGTGGCATATGATGCCGGAATAGTTTGTGTGGCAGCAGCCGGTAATAGTGATACGGATGTACCTATGTATCCTGCTTCTTATAATCACGTGATCAGTGTAGCTGCTACGAATCAAAATGATATTAAAGCTTCTTTTTCCAATTATGGCAGTACCATTGATGTATCTGCTCCGGGGGTGAACATATACAGTACGCTAGCAGGAAGTAATAACGCGTATGGAATGTTAAGTGGAACGTCCATGGCTTGTCCGTTGGTGTCAGGTTTGTGTGCGTTGATGCTTTCTTATAATCCATTACTTACTCCGGATGAATTAGAGCGATGCTTAAAAGATAATGCAACAAATATTGATAATCTAAATCCAAGTTACACAGGACTTTTAGGAGCTGGTAGAATTGATGCTTATCTTAGTATGCTGTGTTTGCAAAAGGAACCCATTGCGGAATTTGACGTGGACAAGCAATTAGTATGTCCCGGTCAAACTGTTAATTATAGAGATTTAAGTTCACTTGGGTCTAATACTGGCGTTTCTTGGAGTTGGTCATTCCCGGGTGGAACACCTTCTACTAGTACATTACAGAATCCAACTGTAGTTTATAATACAGCAGGTACTTATTCCGCTACCCTGACTGTAACCAATTCATTTGGTAATGATGTAGAAACCAAAACCAATTACGTAACGGTAACTTCTTTAACGGCTACTTTATCCGGAACAGCTACCATACCAACCGGTGGTAGTGCAACTTTAAGAATCGACTTTTCTAATTCAGTAGGTCCCTTCTCTATTACTTATACAGATGGCACTACTCCGGTAACAAAAAATAATATTACATCCAATCCGTATTACTTTACTGTTTCACCTACTCAAACAAGTACTTATTCTTTGACAGCCGTATCGAATGGCTTTTGTACAGGTACATATAGTGGAAGTGCTATAGTAAATGTAGGAGGGTTGCCTACTACTAATTGTTCAGGCGTAGCTTCCGTCATGTTTGAACGAGTTTATGGTAATGCTACACATAACTATGCTAATAATATTTTACAATCGAGTACAGGAGAATATTATTTGATAGGGTTGAATGATGCAGGTACAACGGCTTCCAATTTTACTTTATCAAAACTTGATGGCTTGTGGAACATTGTTTGGACTAAAGCGATTGGAACAAGTTCTACAGAGACTTTAAATAAAAGTATAAAAACTTCAGACGGTAATATTATTGTTTGCGGAACTTCTACCATTAATGGGGCATTAGATGCCTATGTAGTCAAAATAGACTTTAATGGTAATATTCTTTGGAGTAAAACCTACGGAGGATCTAGTTCGGAATATGCCTATGGAATTCAAAATACTTCCGATGGTGGTTATGTAATTGCCGGTAGAGCGGAATCTTTTTCTGGTATATTAGATTCTTACATTATTAAAATTGATGTTTCCGGAAATGTGCAATGGACTAGAGTATTTGGTCGTGATGCAAATGATTATGCGTTTTCATGTGTTGAAACTTCTGATGGTGGATATATTTCAATCTCTGCCAGTCATAGAATAGCTAATTCTAATTACGATTATTTGATTACTAAGCTAACTTCTACAGGAACTATAAGTTGGTCTAAATATTATGGTGATATAAATGATGAAGGCCCTCGTGAATTAATAGTAACTTCTGATGGTGGTTTTTTAATTGGGGGTACCTCTAGATATAGAGGTACAGGATTGGATGCCATGCTAACAAAAGTGGATGCTTCCGGTAATTTACTTTGGTCAAAAACATTTGGAGGAAATGGTACGGAGGAAGTATTTGTAGTAAAAGAAAGTAACGATGGGAATTATATGGTAGCCGGCTTTACGGATAGTTATGGTGCAGGAGGTAATGATATATTCTTTAATAAATTTGACACTAATGGTAATATTATCTGGAGTAAATTATATGGGGGCTCACAAAATGATAATTTTGCTGCCTTTGGTTCTATCATCAATAGCTCGGATAATGGTTATTTTTTAACCGGTACTACTACGTCCTATGGTGCCGGGGGGGCTGATATGTATCTTATTAAAACAGATTGTAATGGTAGTACCAATTGTACTAGCAGAGATGTGACGTTTCAATTTTATGATTTCCCGCCTACATTACTTCCGGTTACATTAACTACTAATCAAACAGGTACAGGAACAAGTACTCCAAGTGCTTCTTCTACTAATTTAACTATCAGCAGTTCGGCAGTATGTTTGACTGGTTTACCTACTACTGATTGTTCCGGTACTCCATCTGTGAAGTTTGAAAGAGCAATAGGTACATCTTTAAATGAAACAGGTGTTGGTCTATTAAAGTCGAATGCCGGTGATTATTATATAGTAGGAGCAAGTGATGATTTTTATATCACTAAACTTAATTCGTCGTATGCTGTACAGTGGACTAAAAAATTCGGAACTACATCTACTGAAGTTATATATCAAAGTGTTGCTACTACCGATGGTGGTATTATCTCTTGTGGATATAACACGATTGCCGGAAACCAGGATGTATATGTTGTTAAAACAGATTTGAATGGTAACCTTTTATGGAGTAAAACTTATGGTGGCTCAGGTAGTGAGTTTGGTTTTAATATTCAAAACACAGCTGATGGCGGTTATGTGATTGCCGGTAGAACGGATTCCTACGGTGGAGGTTTAGATTGTTATTTAATCAAAATTAATGCTACCGGAACTATACAATGGAGTAAAGCTTTCGGTAGAAGCGGTAACGATTATATTATGAATTGTTATCAAACACCCGATGGTGGTTATATAACCTCCGGTTCCTCGCAAGCTGTTGCTTATTCTAACTATGATTGGATTATTACCAAATTGGATGCAAGTGGCAGTGTAGTTTGGACTAAATGTATTGGGTCTTCTTTAGACGATGGATGTAGACGAATGATTGTAACCTCTGATGGTGGCTATTTATGTGCAGGACATTCGCGCTATAGAAATAGTAACTCGGATGCATTAGTGATTAAACTAGATGCGAGTGGTAACATTCAATGGTCTAAATCCTATGGAGGGGCTGGTAATGAAGATATGTATGTTGTTTCAGAAACAGCAGATGGGAATTACATCCTTGGAGGATTTACCGATAGTTTTGGCGCCGGTAATTTTGATGTCTTCTTGTCTAAGTTTGATACCAATGGTAATGTCCTTTGGGATAAAATCTATGGCGGTGCTCAAGCAGAAACTATTTTAAGTGGTCAAATTTTAAATACTGCGGACAACGGATACATGTTTGTTTGTACCTCCGGATCTTATGGGGCAGGTGGTAATGATGCCTTAATAATCAAAACGGATTGTAATGGAAACTCTAGTTGTACAAGTAGTAATGTTACGTTTGAATATTATACACCTACACTAGTGATGAACACCTTTACGGCAACTTCTGTTAACGCACCGGGCTCTGCTACTCCTTCTACGGTGACAAGTACGGCTTCCAATTTCATTTATAATTCTGCATGTCCCAATACAGCATGTACGATTAACGCAGCCTTTAACTCAAATAAAATAACACTTTGTAAAGGGGATATGGCCAACTTTACAAGTACTTCTACAGGCGCTACTACTTATAAATGGTATGTAGGAAACACCTTAATAACTCAGAACGTAACTACAGCTGCACACACATTTAGTAACATCGGGGATTATCTAGTAGTGCTAGTTGCAGACAATGGAAATTGTAGCGATAGTGATACCCTAACCATTCGTGTGAGAGACTTTCCGCAATTACATGTATCCAATGATACTACCATATGTAATACAACTTCTGCTAACTTGTTGGTAAGTGGAGCTACTTCATATAGCTGGACTAGTTCTCCAAGTTTATCCTGTACTTCTTGTGCTAATCCTATTGCTACACCTGCATCTACTCAATATTATGTAGTTACAGGAACAGATGCCAATGGTTGTAAAAGTAAAGATTCAGTAAAAGTGATGGTTAAATGTTGTGTGAACGGCATAGTAAGTCCTAAAGCAGGTTTCTCTTTCTCAGACACTACTATCTGTGTGAATGATATAATTACAATCACTAACTTATCATATACTTCTATTAATAATGTAAGTGCCGAATGGGATTTCAGTTCAACTGCTGTACCTAGTTCTTCTACAGCATTACAACCGGGTAATATACAGTTTACTCAAAGTGGTAGATGGCCTATTAAATTAATCATTACAGATGATTGCGGTAAGGATACTATTGTGAATTATATTAATGTGTTTAATCCTCCGGTAGTGGAACCGTATCCGAATGTATATTTATGTACACCTCCGGGCAGAGTTCAAATGGATGTAACGCCTATTTCTGATTTTACCTATCGATGGACGCCTTCCTTTGGATTGTCTGATTCTACCATTGCCAATCCGTGGGTAGATATTACAGATACCTTAATAAGATACCGAAGAACGGTAACGGACAATATAACCGGGTGTAGTACTAGTGACTTAGTTAGAGTATCATCACATACCGGATATAGAATTCAAGCGATGAATGATACGACCATTCACGGAGGAGATCAAGTACAATTGAAAGCATGTTGCGGTAATTTGACTTGGTGGCCAACTTCATATTTTACTAATGCAGGTAGTCAAAATCCAATAGCTGCACCTAATCAAAGTATTTGGTACTTTGTTCAAAGTACCGATACTATTGGATGTATTGCGAAAGACTCCGTGTTGATTACCGTGTTAGTGGCTGAGCCATTTATTCCTAATCTAGTGACACCAAACGGAGATCAGAATAATGATACGTTTGAGATATTAAATTTATGTCCGCAATCAGAAGTAGAGATTTATAATCGTTGGGGAGATTTGATTTATAAAACCAATGATTACAAAAACGAATGGAATGGTAAAAACCAAACCGAAGGAATGTACTTCGTGTCCTTCAAAAGTGGGTGTGGTGGTAAGTTATACAAAGGTTGGATACACTTAGTAAAAACAGAATAGATATAAAGGGACAAGAGATTGTCCCTTTTTTATTTAGTTAAACTATTACATCACTTTCTTCACTAACCAATTGGCTAGCCTCGGTTTTTTAGAAACAAAGGATACTACATTCAACAACCATGGGAAACGAATCAATGTATTCATTTGACGGGTACTACTTTTTAATTCGGGCCCTAGTTTTTTATAAATAGCTTGATCGTATGATTTCATAAAAGCGGTATCAAAACGATTATCGGCAAAACATTTTTTTATTTGATCGGCAGCTAACACACCACTCCACATTGCTTTATCAATGCCATGTCCCATAAAAGGATCTACTAAGGATGCAGCATCACCACATAATAAAATGCGTTCATCAGAAATATTACGTTCGCTAGTTCCTAGTGGTAAAGAGAAACCTTTGATTTCGCTTAGTTGTTTAGCATGTTTAAACTTGGAAGCAATATCCGGATGATGTTGAATCAACTCCAACATCAACGTTCGAAGTGGTTTATTCATAGGTGCCGAAGTATGCTGTACATAACCACAGCCTACATTGTATAAATTATTCCCCATGGGGAATATCCAAACGTAACCGGGATAGATAGACTTCTAAAAAAACACATCGTTACCAGTTTTCTCCGTACAGTCAACATCGCTATAGTAGGCTCTCACGGCAACCGCAGTTGTACTATTATTTTCCTCATGACTTTTTACTATTCTCTTGGCTACGGAGTTGGCTCCATCACAACCTATGAGCATACTAGCTTGGAGTTCACGTCCGTCGGCTAGTAATACATTTACATAGTCCTCATTTCTTTCTACTTTTTGAACACGAGTAGACAAATGAAATTCAGTAGCGGTTTCTTTTTGAACCAACTTGACTAAGTAATCATCAAAGTCTTCACGTTTGCTGTTGTAGGCAGGAAGTACCCACTGAACAGATAATGGTTGTGAATTGTCGGTATAAAAATGTCCGCTTTGTATGGACTGTGTTTTGGTAAATTGAAGTAAATCCTCTGCCCACTTCGTATTAATTGTACGAAGGGCTTTAAATGATTTTCCCGGAATAGCATCGCCACAAATCTTATCTCTGGGGAAAGATTCTTTATCAAGGAGGGCTACATTTAATCCGCTGTTATGTAATGCTAATGCACAAGTAGTGCCGGCAGGTCCTGCACCTAAAATGATGACATCATATTTCATGCATACAAGTTACATAATTTGTACGCAGTATAAACTATTTTGTGAATACCTTCACCCAATCTACTTGCATACTTCCGGTAACAATAGTAGATGCATCCGGATTTTGAAAATAATCACCTCCTACGGCAAGGTTCACAACTATATTTTGTGTTTTACCAAACATGTTATCTACGTACTGTCCGGCGGTGCTGGAACTGGTAAGCGTTTTTACTATTCTGCCGTCTAACATATAGGTAAGTTGATCTTCTTCCCAAATCACTTCATACACATGCCAGTATTGCGTTAAGTCAATAGTTGACGTTACCTGACCTTCGGCACCACTCACTTGATTTGCACCTGGGGTAGAACCGTAAAAATAATTGGTCGAATATTGAAATGGTAAGTGCCCTTTGGATTCAATGATATCAATCTCTCCGTTGGTAGGCCAGTCGGCACCATAAGCCCAGAAGGCAGGCCACATGCCGTATCCGGAAGCAAGTTTGATTCTTGCCGACATTCGCACATAGGGTGTGGAAGTAGAAGCGGAGTAAGAACTTTTAGATTCCAATCTAGCTGAGCTGAAATCAAACGATTTTTGAGTAGTGTTCCAGGGCGTGGTATTTCCTGTAATAGGTGCTTTTACAGCTGTAATTTTAAGTACACCGTTACTTATTTCTACGTTGCTATTATTAGAAGTGTAACACTGGTATTCGTTGTTAAAAGCTCCGCCTTCCCAAATATTCCATTTAGAAAAATCACTATCAAATGCTTCCTCAAAGGATTTAATCCAACCGGCTTGAATGAGTGTTTGCTCATTTAATTCATAATCCGACGAAGTAGTAGGCGTTGGATCATTTTTGGATTTACATCCTAAAAGAATCAAGAAGAGCCCTATGGGTAAAATATATTTTATCATTTTATCTAAAGATAGGTGTAGTGAAAAGGCCATTTGCATTGAAATTTAAGCCATTGATTTCCTCAATATGGGCATTTTATCGATATATAGGACCTGAAGTGTAAGAATTATGTTACTTTTGAAAGATTTAATTGTATTTTTTTAAAGAGCGCTCAACTGTTCTTTTTTACCCGACTACACTACTACTCATTACTAAAAAAAGGCGTATGATTAAATTGTACAACGCTTTACCATTTTGTCGCATGTTTTCTACTTCCCAACTACTATTGGGAATACTGGTGCTTCTTTGTTTTCAAAGTAAAGCTTTACCTCCTGCGGTATTAAATTCTTACTATGCAGTAACCTCTTTCCCTTCTTGTAATCCCTGTTTAGCTCCATGTAGTAAAGTAATTACTGCATCTACAACCGGATTAGCAGTAGGGGATGAAGTTTTATTAATTCAAATGAAAGGCGCAGAAATGATTTGGGATGAACTCCCAACATTTGGTACCATCACTTCCTACGGTAGTGCAGGCTTTCATGAAGTGTTAACAGTTGCAGCTATTAACACAGGAACTAACGAAATTACTTTTACTACTCCTATAGCCGGCAATTATAATGCAGCCGGTAAAGTACAACTTGTTCGAAAATTTTATTCCGCTGCTAATTATACTGTGAATGTAGACGGTGTTACTTGTGCACCATGGAATGGCACTACTGGTGGGGTGTTGTTTATGGAAGTGAATGGTGCGCTTACGTTAAATGGAAATATTGATGTAACAGGTATGGGCTTTCGTGGTGCGGTGAATCCTAACACCAACGTAGATATTTCTATCTGTGGTACGGGCGGACCTTGGGGTAATTTGTTTTTACGTGGAGTATATGGTATACATGATTCGTTGCGTCAGTGGTCAGGTAGAAAGGGTGAAGGTATAGTAGAATTTTGGTCACCGGATTATGACTTAGGTCGCGGTCCTCTAGGTAATGGCGGCGGCGGTGGAGTGAATCATAACTCCGGCGGAGGCGGCGGTGCTAATATGGGTGCAGGTGGTGACGGCGGAGAACCTTATGATGGATTGTCTAATACGGTATGTGGTGTAGTGGTTCAAGGTATGGGTGGCAAAGTATTAAACCGTATGGGCGGACTTCGTTTGTTTTTAGGCGGCGGCGGAGGTGCCGGTCATGAAAATAACAACCGTGGTAACTCCGGCGGTGATGGTGGTGGTATCATCATTATTAAAGCTACTTCAATTCAAGGGAATGGTAATAAAATAATATCAGATGGCTTCATAGGTTTCAACTATGCCGGTGTGCAAGGTGGCAATGGAGAGAATGATGGCGGCGGCGGCGGCGGCGCAGGCGGCTCTATCAAAATTGAATGCCCTAACTTTGGCGCTACTGCACTTATAGTTCAAGCTAGAGGTGGGAATGGTGGTAGCTTAAATGTATTGGAACATGGTCCCGGCGGCGGAGGTGGTGGTGGATTAATCTGCTTTAGTTCCGCATCGGTTGCAAACCCTTTAGTGACGGTAGTTTCCGACGGTGGTATAGCCGGAGTCATTCAAGATGGAACACATCATGGAGCTATCAATGGATCGCCCGGTATTACAGCTTATGGTTGCGCCTCATTAGCCGTAACACCTCCAAAACAATTAGTAGTTTCTTTAGGTGCAGACTTAGTCTTATGTAATCCGGCACAAGCAATACTATCTACCGGATTAGTAACTTCCGGTTTTACCTATACTTGGTATCGAAATGGAACGGTTATTTCAGGTGCCACTAGTCCTAATTATTTAGTCAATCAAGCGGGTACTTATGTAGTGGTAGTTTCGAATGCTTTATGTTCCGGTAGAGATACCGTGAGTGTAGTGCGTACTGGAAATGAAGTACCACAAAATGTTACTTTCTGTAATATTCCAAGTCCTGTAAATGTGACGCTTTCCATTACCAATCCTACCATTGGCGCCAACTACGGTTGGTTTACTACTCCCGGTGGCACCTTTTTAGGTTTAGGCACATCGTTTGTAATACCGAATTTAACTAAGGATACAGTGTTGTATGTGATTGACACCAATAAAGTCAGAACGACCATAGGCCCTACTCCCGGATCAGAGCAACAAGTCTATTATCAAGGAAATGCCAGTTCGCAAGACATCACGTTACAAGAACACAATAGAAGATTTAGCTTATCAGCTCCGTTGACGTTACGTTCTTTAGATGTTAGAGCAGCACTAAATACAGGCGGTTGCGGATATAACAACACTTTTTCTCGAAGTGTAACCATTCAATTATTTCAAAACGGTGTAGCCACGGGTACTAGTACCACTGCTACAGTTCAGTGTGATGTGATGTCAACGGTTACGTTGAACTGGAATATCCCGATTGGTAATAATTATGAAATAAGAATTGATGGAAATTCGCCGGGGCAGTTTTATATGAACGCACAATATACGGTAGTGGACATCCCTTCTATCATTAATGTACCTGCGAACTATGCATGGTCCGGATCTTTTTTCAATTACAAAATTACTTATGGTAATCCATGCGCAGCTATTCCAGTGTATGCTACTCGTAATTGTCCCTTACCTGTCACGTTTATACGTACGGAAGCTCAAAGCATGAATAGCGGTTGGGAGTTATCTTGGTTAGTGAGTGATGAAGTTGATATTAATTATTATGTGGTTGAAGTAAGTATAGATGGAGTACAATTTGATTCTATCGGGTTTGTCAACTCAATGAACAAGATGAATTATAGTTTCAACTGGACTACGATATTAGAAGGGGCTTTCTATTATCGAATCAAGGCTGTAGGTAAAGATAGTTGGAAAGAATGGAGCACTACTAAGTATGTGAGTACAGAAGGCTTGTCTTGTTTTACTATAGCGCCTAACCCTACGAATGGTATAAGTACCATGTATATATATTCGGACAAAGAACAAGATATTTCGATGGAGTTGTATAACTCAATAGGAAGTAAGGTAATCACACTTTCAAAATCGGTAATTAATGGATGGAACAAAGTGGAAATGAATCTTCATGATTTGAGTCCCGGAGTGTACCTTATCCAATTACCTTCGATGGAATATTATTATCATTGCTGGACGAAGGTGATTAAAGAGTGATATAAGAATAATAAAAATAGTTAAAACAAGAGAGCCTCGATATTTATCGAGGCTCTCTTGTTTGTTATTCTATGATTACTTTTTCATTACTTGAACCATGTGAATTAGTTATTTGAATGTAATAAACACCTTTTTCGTTTATAGTGATATTGACTTGGTCGTTCTCAATGACACCATATTGGACAATTTTTCCTAATGAATTATATATATAATAATTACTGTTTAGGGATTGCGTTTTGATTACAAATGCACCAGAACTAGGATTTGGGTATAAATTAATATCATTATTAATATTATTTGAATGTATACCGGTAGTAACACCTGTGCCTGTTCCTCCGCCCGTGCCTGTTCCTCCGCCCGTGCCTGTTCCTCCGCCCGTACCAGTTCCTCCGCCACTAGTACTAGTATTATCATACACGGCCCGAATGATGAATTTTCTATTCGTATTATTAAAAGATGTAAATTCCCCTCCAATGAGTAGGGTGTCAGTATTTAGAGGTAAAATGAAACTAGTTTTAGTATAAACTTCATTTGATAATTTACTTATTCTCAAAATCTCACCGCTAACAGATGACAAGTTGATTATATTATAAGAATAATAGTCAGGTTCTACATTATGTAGTTTGCAAATAGTTAAGGTGTTGTTTGAGTAATTAAAACTTGCATTGAATAAATTACCATCAAAAGAAATAGATGTATGATCAAAGTCAGAAGATAATATTCCAGCGCTTGTAATTTTTGATATAGCACCAACATTAGTGTTGTTTATTGAATATAAATTTCCATAAAAGTAAATATCATTATTCGTGGTATCTATAATAGAGAATATATTATTAGAATAGTTTATCTCTAAAGCGTAGTTAGAGATAAGAGTTCCATTGGAGGAAAGTTTTGCTACGTTATTTTTATTTATATTATCTATTTTAGTAAACAATCCCAATAATAGTAGCTCATCAGTCCCAAAGGCACTTACATGTTGGATTAAATTGTTGGGTGAAATATTGTAGTTAAAAGTTTGATCAACAGAGCCATCAGGATTAAGTCGAGCTATATAGCTGGCATCGATTCCTTTGACACGAGTGAAAGAACCAACAATAACTATTTTGCCATTTTTTTGAATACAGAAATCGGATAAAGTGCCATTCAATAAATCTTCCGAAGATAGTAGTACTCTTTCAAGTCCTTGTTCATTCATCAAACACAAATTGATTTTGCTTTGTGTTTTAGTATGGTATTCACCTTGAATGACAAATTTGTTGGAGGTTCCATTTCGAACAATTTTCGTTGTATATCCACGGAAGTCATTAGGTGCTGTTGGATAATTTTCAATAGGTAATCCATCTTTATCTAATTTTACAATCCCACCTTTAACTACAGTTTTGTTGTAACTATTCATATAGCCTATCGCATATATGTATTCTCCAATTTTAATGGCATTATAAACAGGTCTGTTAGATCCGGACATTTTATTATAGTCCGGATCGATAGTCCCGTCTAGGTTTAATTTACAAATGGATTCATTGGCAGGAAAATATTGTTGATTAGTGCTACCACCTGTGTATTTATTTAGAATGATATCGCCATTACTATTTGTAATAGATGAATAAATGGTTTCTAGTTTGCTGAAAAACGTTTGATTTAATGTTAAATCAGAATTAAACATTAGTGCATTGCTAGAAAGATAATTATCATATCCATTAAATGTACCGGTAATGATTATAGTGCCGTTTGAATTTCGATGTATGGAACTAACATCATTATGGCCATAATTACTGCTATACTGGAATTGAATGCCTTTAACCCCTAATCCGGACATTAGATCAGTGGTAATACTCCCGCTTGTATTTACACAAAATAATGATTGACTATTCAAGTCGTTTGATTGTTTAAGAAATCTGCCTCCTATTAAGCATCTTCCGTCAGGCAATTCTAAAATTGATTTAATATATCCTTTTGCGAAGAAAGTGGTATTGAAATTAAAGGTATTATCTAATGTTCCATCTGAATTTAGACGGAGTAAAGAAGGATAAGTATCCGGATAGTCATAGTAAGCAACTAGAATTTTACCATTAGAAAGTCGATAAACATGACTAATCATTTTGTATTGAGGGAGGGCTTGTATCGTATTATTAGCAAAGTCAAGGTCTAAACTGCCATTAGGTTTTAAGCGAATCAAATCAAGAACTGTGGTGTCATTATAAGATTCAAAAATTCCGGCAACAATTAAGTTGTCATCATCTTTGCACATGGCAAACACTTTTGCGCCATAAGAAGAGTAAAGTCCATTTTGATTTCGGTTGTAATTCATATCAACTAATCCGTTAGGACCTAACTTTACTAATGCACCTTTATTTTTCCCATTAAAGGTAGGGAACTCTCCACCCACAAATACAGAATTGTCCGGATTGCTAACCATAGCATTTAAAACGTTATTAAGTAAGCCATAAGTGGGAGTCACAGGCCCTGAACCTGCATCAAATGTTTCATCAAAACTACCGTTGGAGGTTATTCTATAGATGCTACTTATGCCGTTTAATGTATTTCGAGTAGAAAATATATATGCGCCACCATTATTAGCGGGTATCATTATGCCTCCGTATTTAAAAGGCTGTTCTGGATATGGGATGGTATCGCCAGGGTTAAAAGTTGTGTCTACTTTGAATTGTTGTGCAAAACCTAAAATGCACAAAAAATAAAGAGGGATGAATAAGACAGTTTTCATTACCATTTTAACTGATTTCTATTTTAGAATTGTATTATAATCTAACTTAGATATTTTTTATTAATAAAGTTTACTGCATTTAGGAAAGTGCATAGCCTTTCAAAAGACTTCTAAATGACGACAATTCTTAATAAAAATGTATCTAAAAATACTTTTGGTAACCTAAATATAGACAAAAGTTTAGAAATTGTTATAAACCAAACATTTTTTAAATGATTTTTGATAGGTTATAAATACATATTACTATAACTATTCATTACCTTTAATCTATGTAAAGGCACAACCAATGAATAGAATTAATTTTTTTAGAATAGTATTTTTTACTTGTGTATTAGCTTTAATACAGTTTACTACTTACGCATAGGATTCTACTAAGGTAAATCCTATGAAAGACACCTTGGATGGGAAGTTGGATATGTCCAATATGTTAATCAATATGAATGGCTTTATGCCGGTACCCATCATATTAAGTGAACCAGCTTTAGGGAATTTTGGGGTGGCACTGGCCGCCATTTTTATCTCCCCTCAAAAAGACACATCTAATAAAGATCGATTTCACTTTCCTACGATGAATGTAGGTTTAGGGATGTATACATTGAATAACTCATGGGCAGCTGGCTTTATGCGCATGGGGTCTATTCCCAAGTGGGGCATGAGATATAGAGTGGCCGCTTTTTATGGAGATATTAATATGAACTTTTACAGAACGACTCCTATTATTGGTGAACATGAATACGAAATCAATAATAAAGTTGCCGGTTTTTTGGTGGAAGGAAGTAAGAGTATATATAGAAATAGAGTCTTTCTTGGGGTGAATTATAAATTCTTTAATACCCATTATACCTATGATTTAAATAATCTTTTGCCTATTGAATCTAAAGAGTTGGAATTAAAATCAAATAATGGAACACTTGGTTTTTTCTTAGATGTAGATTATCGTGACAATACTTTTACTCCCAATAAAGGGGTTCGATTTAAACCATCTATCAATCTTCATCAACCCTATACGGCTAGTGATTTTGAATATAACAAATATTCAGCCTTACTAACCGCGTTTCATTATGTAACTCCAAAGTGGAATAGAGGATGGAAAGCAGAATTTATGGGTATAAGTAAAAACAGCCCCTTCTTTGCATACCCATTTATTTCTATGAGAGGATTGCCAATGATGCGATACCAAGGGCAGCAAACTATTTTATTTGAAACCGAACAGCGATTTGATATTACATACCGCTGGAGCCTAGTGGGCTTTGTAGGTACAGGTAGAGCCTTTGGCGGTGGTGATATTAAAACGGATGAAAATTGGCAAGTGGCGGGTGGTGCCGGGTTTAGATATCTCATTGCTCGAATATTTAATATTAGAACCGGTATCGACATTGCTAAAGGTCCCTAGAATTTCGCTTATTACATCGTGTTTGGGCATAACTGGAATCGATAGTATTACTAATTTTTTAGTATCTACTATTCCGATTATTGAAGTTTTAATATTACGTAAGGAGTTGTTAACGAATTAATTTAGTTTAACTTTAGATTATATATAACCGTACTATCCATGCCGGATATCTTTTCTTCTTTTTTAAAAACGGGAATTACTGCAGATTTATCTTCGCTGGAAGCGAAGAGAATCGTATTGACCAATTTTACATTTGCCTTGTGTATTTTTTTATGTGTGACCTTGGGTCCCTATTACCATTTGTTTGGTTATACAGAATTAACGTGGTTGTTCTTTTTCTTTGGCGTATACTTTATTGGTAGTTTAACTATTTCCTTCTTAGGATTTAATACGCTGGCAAAACCATTGTTGTTCTTCGGTGTTCTAACACAAACATTTTTTCTATGTCTATTTTCCGGAATGGTACAAGAAGCAAAAGAATTGTATATCCCCATAATGATTATTCCTTTTATGATTTATGGAAGGAATGAACGTTGGCTATTGATAGTTTCTCTTGCTGCTGCACTATTATTAGTACTACTCATTTATAATTCACATTCATTCCCCATTTATTTTAAAAACTATTCTGATAACTCTTATTTGGGAGTAAGTTATACTTTGAACATTATTTGTATTTCTTGTATGTTGATGTTGAGCTTTTTATTTACTCAGTTAACCGAGTCAAGTGAAAGTCAATTACAAAAGTTAAATAAAAAACTTGCGTATTCAGAAGATGAACTCCAACGAATGAATCAATTAAAAGATCAGTTGATTCGAATTATAGCTCATGATGTACGTAGCCCAATATCTTCCACTCAAGGCGTAGCGGCACTACTCAAGAATAATCAGTTAGAAAAAGATGATATACAGTTTTTGGCAGAAAAAATATTTAATTCTGCTCAGCATACTCAAGCCATGTTGGATGATTTAATGACTTGGTCTAACTCTCAATTGAATGTATCTGAACCGGTATTGGTTTCTGTTGAATTAAAACCTTTCGTTCAAAAAATAATGGATGGGGTTCAATACAAAGCAGTAGACAAACATATTAAGTTTTCTGTGTTAATGAATGATCTTCAAATAATGACGGATAGTCACATGTTAGAAATCATTTTGCGTAATTTACTTTCTAATGCCATTAAGTATAGTTTTAATAATGGTCAGATTGAAATACACGCTTTTGAAGATAAAAAAATGGTGTATTTGGAAGTGACAGATTATGGAGTAGGTATACCGCCTGATAAATTAGAATTTATTTTTGAACCTAGACCTAACAAAAGCACACTAGGTACAGCCCACGAGAAAGGTGCCGGAGTAGGTTTACTTATTTGTAAAAACTTAATGGAATTATTAAGGATTGATTACAAAGTACAAAGTGAATTAAAAAAACGTACCACTTTTACTTTAGTCATACCAAAAGCATCATAAAAACTGCTCTAACAGTTGAATTCTTTTTTCGATGGGAGGATGGGTTGAAAAGATATTGTCCCACGAGTGTTCAAGTAAAGAAGGCTTAGGGTTATGAATGAATAATTGAGCCACATCCCTACTTTCCACTGCTTCAATCAATGGATCTTCACTGACTTTTCGAAGTGCAGAAGCTAAAGCTTCCGGTCTTTTGGTGATTTCGGCGGCACCAGCATCCGCCATATATTCTCGTTTTCTAGAAATACCAAATCGTAATAAAATGGAAATGAAATAAGCTAAAGCAGAAACTGCTATTGCAATAAGTAACAGTTGATTGTTCTTTTTATCTCCTCTGCCAAATCGCATCATACGCATAGCCATCTCTGCTATGAATGCAAAAATTCCTACAAAAATAACTGACACAATTAATAATCGAACGTCTCTATGTATAATATGACAAAGTTCATGCGCTAATACGCCTTCCAGTTCTTCATCATTTAATTTGTTAATCAACCCTTCGGATACAGTAATCGTGTAGTCACTAGAACGAATACCGCTAGCATAAGCATTCAATGAAGGATCATGTATGATTTGAAGTTTGGGCATGGTAATGCCTTGACTGATACATAGATTTTCTAATAAGTTATATACGCGTGGATTTTCTTTTCTAGATAAAGGCTTGGCTCCGGTTGATATGTTGATTAATTGGTTGTTGGTGAAAAATGCGATTACAAACCAAATCAAAGAGAGGAGTAGAAATAAAAACATGCCTTCACCACTTTGTGTGATAAAGGCACCCACTATCATTAATAGTATTGGAAATAAAATTAACATCAACCCGGAGTAGAAATTATTCTTCTTAATCTGGGCCTGTATTCCTATGTAAGGCATAGGTTAGAATTTAATCTGTGGAGGCTGTTCCTCCATTTGACTTCTTCGATCTGTTCCTATATTGTATAATGTTTCCTTCACAAAACCATAACGTTTAGCTATGATGTTATTAGGAAAAACTTCAACCGAATTGTTGTATTCTGTAGTAGCACTGTTAAAGAATCTTCTGGCTGCTGCTAATTTATTTTCAATATCCGACACTTCATTTTGCAGTTGCAAAAAGTTTTGATTCGCTTTTAATTCCGGATATGCTTCTACCGTAATTCTTAATCCGGATAAAGCTTGAGTTAACATATTATCAGCCGCAATTTTGTCCGGAATGGTATGAGCTACCTGCACGGAATTACGTGCTTGTATCACACGATCTAACGTTTCTTTTTCGTGTGTAGCATAACCTTTAACTGTTTCTACTAATTGAGGTATTAAATCATTTCGTTGACGTAATTGAACATCAATATCAGCAAATGATTGTTCACGTCGGTTTCTCAAAGAGACCATAGAATTGTACGCACCTATTAGCCAAAATACGATGAGGGCTATAATGCCAATGAAAATAATAAATCCTAACATAGAATTGTTGACACCAATTAATAAATAAACAATTAAACCTAATACAGCAATTATAGAAAATAATTTAAACATTATATACTTTAATCTAAGTACAACTTTTCAATCTGTGAAGCATATTTCTGCATAATCACTTTTCGTTTCAATTTCATGGTAGGAGTTAATTCTCCACCATCAATACTGAATAAGTTAGGCAATAAGATAAACTTCTTAATCTTTTCCCATTGTGCAAAATGTTCATTCATTTCATCCACTTCTCTTTGGAACTTATCCAATACGGATTTATTCTGTAGCATTTCTTCATTGGTAGTATATGGAATCCCTTTAATAGCACACCAACTTTTAACGCTATCAAATGCAGGCACGATGATAGCGGAAGGGAATTTCTGTCCTTCGCCCAATACCATGATTTGTTCTACGTAACGTGATTCTTTGAATTTATTTTCGACCAATTGAGGCGCAATGTATTTTCCTCCACTGGTTTTGAACATCTCTTTCTTACGATCGGTTATCTTTAAATATTTACCCTCTATAAACGTACCAATGTCTCCAGTATGAAACCACCCTTCAGAATCAATTACCTCAGCCGTTAAATCCGGACGTTTATAATATCCTTTCATAATATGTGGACCGCGAGTTAAGATTTCTCCGTCTTCCGCAATTTTCACCTCTACGCCTTCTATCAATGGTCCTACAGTTCCAATTCTATTTTCTTTCGCATCCGCTCTATTCACTGAAATAACCGGAGAAGTTTCTGTCAATCCATATCCTTCCATCACTGGTACTTGCGCTGCCCAAAATACTCTGGCTAATCTTGGTTGTAATGCGGCACTACCTGATACTACCGCTTTGACATTTCCTCCTAGTGCCGCTCTCCATTTATCAAATATAATTTTATTGGCTAGCGATAGTTGGAAGTTGTACCAAAAGCCTTGGCCTTTGTTTATATCATATCGTAAACCTAAATCTAAAGCCCAGTAAAACAGTTTCTTTTTAATACCTGTTTGTTCGGCTCCTTTGGCTACAATTTTATCATATACTTTCTCTAGTAATCGTGGAACGGTAGTAAATATATGTGGTTTTACTTCTTTTAAGTTCTCTCCTAAAGTATCTAGACTTTCTGCATAATAAATAGACACACCTACCGACATATACAGATACACTAACATGCGCTCATATATGTGGCACATAGGTAAAAAACTTAATGCTCTATGCTCATGTGTTACCGGCATTAATGGAGTACATGCTTTGTAATTACTTATGATGTTATGATGGGTAATCATTACACCTTTAGGTCGGCCTGTGGTACCGGAGGTATAGATTAATGTAAGTAAGTCTTCTGTAGTAACAGCAGCTTTACGTTTTTCTAATTCCTCAACAGATTGATTAGCTCCTAGTGTTTTTAGTTCTTCCCAATTTCGAACTCCGTCAATAGGAAGAAAGGAAAAGATACCTTTTACTTGTGGGGATGTTTTTAAAGCTTCCGTTGCTTTTAGGTATAAGTCTTTGTCGTAAACAAATACATATTGCACTTCGGCATCATTGAATATATAAGAGTAATCTTCTACGGTTACTGTAGGGTAGATAGGAACACTAACAGCGCCGATTTGCTGTAAGCCATAATCGATAAAATTGAAATGGGGTCTATTAGGGGTAATGATGGCAACTTTATCATCCTTTTTCAGACCTAGGGCCATGAATCCTAAACTGACTTGCTGAACAATTTTTTGAATTTCAGCAGTGGAGAATGTCTCCCATTTACCATTATTTTTCCATGCCAAAGCATCCGATTGAGGGTGTTGCTCTAACTGGTATGGTATTAAATCGAAAAGCCTGGTTACGTTTATCATAAAATTAACGGTCGTAATACCTAAATATACGAAAAATTGTACCGAATGTTGTATCAACTTTTAAGGGACTATCGGCAAGACTTGGCCTGTTAACCAAGCTTTTACTAACAAAGGATTGTGACTTAGATTACCTACAACAAAAGAATTTGAAAATAGTAAGACCGTTGCATTAGAAATACTTTCTCTACAGGCTACACCCGGACTCAAATAGGAGGAATGCAATAAATATGCGGTACCGTTTTCTATGCTGAGATAGGCCACGTGATTATCCATCCCTAGTACATATAAGCCGTCATTTAAAGTGGATGTAAATTTTAAAAAATTCGACAATCCTTTAATGGTTTGAATTTGTGAGCAGGTGTTTTTTACAATGACTGCACTTGCCTGTTGTGCCAATTTGTATCGATTGATTTGAACACCTGATTGGCGCAGGGTAGTAGATACTAAATATCCGCAGGCTATATTTCCTTGACGCGGCATCGCCGTATACCCATTAAAATCCCATGTAGTTCCATACCAGAAAGGAAGCATATTATGGACGATAGCATGGTGTAAATAGTTACCGGCGTTTTTTAATACACTATCTTTTTGGGTTGATTTTAAATACGTTTGATAGAGTACGATTCGATCAGTATTTATTTTATTTTTTACCGAATCGTATTGATGATAAAAAGAAATGGAGTCATTACTTAGCTGTAGATGAAGCAATGGAATACTGTCTGATGGAGCCATTATAGTACTCTTCGTTTCCTCTGAAATGTTAGTAGAAGGATCGCTGTATTGACAAGCTTGGGTGGTATAAAAAAAGCTACACCAAAAGAGTAGAAAGAAGTTGAGTTTTGTAGGCATTTTTATTTCATAATGCGCTACCGGTAAAAAGATACAAAAAATCCCTACCGTTGGGTAGGGATTTAATATTAATAAAATTTACGTTCGATGATCTGGAAGAACTCTTCTACCTCCGAAGTTCGCATGTGCCACTGGTTTTTGACAGCATATTTATCAGTCAAAAATCCTTTTACGGTATCGAAAGTCTCAAAATTTTCAATCTGATTTAAGGCTTCGTTATAATCTTGTGACTTACCTTCAAACAATGTGTTGATGAATAAAAACTTCATGTTTAATGGAATGGAAGTTTTTATATCTTCAATTTTAGCTTTGTTAAATTTATCGGCTACCGTTGTGGCAGCTGCCTTGGTATCCTTTAATGTATCTAAAACGGTAGTTTGTTCTTTCTCAAACTTGGTGTTTAAGGTTGCTTTAGGAGTATTCTCTTTTACTTCCTTAGGAGTGTTGGCAGGAGCTGTTTCAACTTTTGGTTTATCTTCTGCTGGTGCTTCTTTGGGTTTTACCAATTTCTCTACCGTTGCCTGTTGAGGTGTAGGAATTGGAATATTAATTTTCAAAAGTTTATTAAACTTTTCTACCGTAGGATCAGAAAACTGTACTACCGGTTTGTTAGGAGCATACAACTTATAAGCCGCTACAGCTTCAGTACTATTCCATTCTGCTTTGATACAAAGTTGTTCTAACCAACGCGAGAAGTCATCTTTATATAATTTGAAAAACTTCTCTTTATCTTTTACATCTTCACTAGCTAACAAATTCGTTTTACCAAACTCTTGTTCAATATAATCAATGGGATTAAGCAGATAGATTAATGTGTCTTGAACTGATTTTTGTACCAGTGGTCTGAAGAATTCTTTGCGTACACTGATGTAACGCGAAAGTTTATTGACAAAGGTTTTCAAACCTTGAGCTACTTCCGGATGTTCGTAATCGAAGTAAGGAGAGCGTAGGCGTTGAATTTCATCTTTCCATCGATCGAATAAGTTTAATAGAATAAACAAATTCAATTGTTCAATATCAGTAAAACGAACAATGTCTTCGCCCTTTATGGTAGTTGTAGATGTGAAATAGTCATTACATAATTTTTCGGACAGTGCCACACTGTAAGATTGAATAACTTGTTTGTCTAAAACTACTTGACTCATAGTGAGATTGGTAAATTCTGATGGATGCCTTAAAATTACAAGCTAAACGTGACATATAAAAGGCTAGGGATAACTATTCCCTCCGATATTCTGAATAAAAGTGAATTTTTATCGGATATAGTGAGTATTTTTGAAATAAGCGTGATTATCAGCTTACTCAAAATAAGAACTCGAGTGTTTGTTCGTTTATATATCGCATGAAAATTTATCTACTGCTTTTTTGGTTAAGTATTGGTCTAACACATGCCCAGAACAATATTCCTATGGGAACCTGGAGAGATCATTTACCTTTTCCCTATAAAAATAAAACCATAGCATCGAATCAAGATCAAATTTTAATAGCCTCTGAAGAAGGTGGTTTTGTTTACCGTTTTGCTGATGGAAGTATGGAGCCGTTAACTAGAGTCTATGGGCTTTCTGAAACGGGAATCACGGCTATTAAATATGATGCTACCGGACAAATTGCGGTGATTGCGTATAAATCCGGAATGATTGACTTTATTAAAAATAACCAAATCATTCCAATGGATGCTATCGTTCGATCCAATATCACAGGTTCTAAACGAATAAATCATATCTCTATCGTTAACCGAGAAGCATTTTTAAGCGCTGATTTTGGAGTGGTGGTGCTTAACCTGGATCGACTCGAAGTAAAAGAGACTTGGCGTAATTTAAAAACAGGTGGAGCCGCTAATGTTGTTTATGCTTCCTGTTTAACTACAGATAGAGATTCTGTATTTCTTGCTACAGAAGATGGAATATTAGCTGCAAAATATAATCCCGGTGTCAATCTCATGGATTTTACTAACTGGGAATTACATGGGGCTACTCAGAATCTACCGTCCATTCTGCCTGTGAGAGTGATAGGCTCTTTTAATGGAATCGTTTACACCGCTTTTAAAAATGATGATATCTACTGGTGGAACGGAACTACATGGAATGGTATGGGTGCTGCTTTCTTTGATAACTGGGATATGCAAAATATGGTGACGACCTCTAATGATCTTCTCTTATGTTGCGGTTTTCGAATCTATTCTATCACGTCTCCCACCTCTTTTACCTTTAAGGACAACTTGTATTGGACGAATGCTAGAGATGTAACTAGAGACAAAAAGGGTTTACTTTGGTTTGCAGATTTGGACAAGGGGTTAGTGCATTTAGATGCTGCCAATGGTTTATATAATTATTCTCCCAATGGTCCATTCTCCATCTTAAATTTCAAGCTGGAATATTTCCAAAATACAATAGTGGTTGCTTCCGGGGGGTATAATGGTTCGTTTGATCGTAATTGGAATTATACAGGAATGTATGCTTTCAATAATCAAGAAAGTTGGACGAATTATTTTTGGGCAGATGGCTATGTGGGTGATAATGTTTGTATGGCTTATCATCCCGGCAAAGACAGCATTTATATAGGCACTTGGGGCAATGGTTTGGTGACTTGGAAAAAAGGTGCAGGCTATACCTTAAAGACAGCAGCTAATTCATGGCTCAAGACAGATTATGTGGGAGGGCTTGCCGTAGATAAAAATAATGTCACATGGATTGGTGCATCCAAAGGTGGTCTTGGAGAGCCTTCCGTTTTTGCTATTAAAGGGAATTTGGTATACTCTTACGTGATGTCTCAAAACCAAGGTCGATTTATCATAGATTTAAAAATTGACCAAACTCAATATCTAAATAAATGGATGCGTTTTGGGAATGCAGGTGTTCCTAAAGGAGTTATGGTGTTTAATGAAAACGGTAACCAACAGCGTTATTTTTCTTCTTCACAAGGAGTTCCCGGAAATGTGGTTACTTGTTTGGAAATAGATCGTAAAGGTGACATATGGATAGGTACAGATGCCGGCATCGCTGGATTCACGGATCCTACTAAAGCATTTTCTTCCGGTTCCTTTTTTACTCCCTATTATAATGGATTCCCTATTCTATTTGATAAACAAATAACATGTATTAAATCAGATGGAGGAAATCGTAAGTGGGTAGGCACTACCGATGGATTGTGGTTATTCAATGACGACTTAAGCGAGTTGATTTTGTTTTATAATATGGATAACAGCCCGCTGCCGAGTAACAACATTATGGATATTGCCATTCATGATATTACCGGAGAAGTGTTTATTGGTACAGATAAAGGCATGATGGGTTATCGTTCCAACGCGAATGTGGAGGAAGAAGAACTATCTACGGTTAAAGTATTTCCTAACCCTGTTCGACCGGGCTTTAACGGACTAGTAACAGTAGAAGGTCTGCAAGATAATTGTGTAGTGAAGTTTACCAATATACAGGGACATCTAGTTTATGAAACACGAGCGAATGGTGGTATTGCTACATGGAATTTACAAACCTATAGAGGCGAGAAACCGGTTCCGGGAGTCTATTTGATTTTTGTCAGTACAGAAGATGGTAAAGAAGGTGTAGTAGGTAAGGTGGCTATTGTTGAATAATTATGTTGCATAAAACCAAAGGCATCGTTTTACATTTTATTCGATATAGTGACACCTCTATCATTGCTAAAATTTATACAGAGGCTTTTGGTTTACAATCTTACATTGTGAATGGGGTAAGAAGTAAATCAGCGAAAAACAAAATCGCCTTGTTTCAACCATTAACATTGTTGGATTTAGTGGTGTATCACAAAGAGAACTCTACTTTACAACGAATATCGGAGATGCGTTGTGCGGAACCTTATCAGAGTATACCATTTGAAGTTCACAAAAGTAGCATCGCTTTATTTACAGCAGAAATATTACAAAAAACATTAAAGGAAGAAGTCTCAAATAATTTATTGTTTGAATTTTTATATCACTCTTTACATGCCTTGGATCAATTGACTCCAACGACATCCAAAAATTTTCATGTGTTATTTTTGATTCGCTATGCAGCTTACCTAGGATTCTATCCTACAGATTTAGATGAATTATGGAAAATGGCAGCGATACCTAATGCGGCTATTCAAAAATATCTACAGGATTCAATGGATAAAAATTACTTCCAAGAAGTGGAAGGTACCAATCAGATTAGAAGAGAGGCGCTGCAATTGTTGTTAAACTATTACAGCACCCATATTGATAATTTTGGCGAAGTAAATTCCTACAAAATTTTACAAGAGATTTTATCTTAAACGCCTGTAGTAGGAACTACTGTGATGGTACGTTCTACCGTGTTATATGGTCCCGGAATTACATTGCCGGCTACATCTACCAGTTCTAATTTTATGGTTGCTGTTCCCGCCGGAAGATTTTTAATCAAGAATGGTTTCCATGTATCAAGGGTAAATAACTTCCCATTAATAGTTGCACGAACCTTATTCCCTGTAGCAGACAATTGAGTGTTCACCACATAAAAGTCTAACAAAATAGATTCGGTATCTTTCCCTTTATATTCCCCTTTAGGACGACTATAAAACATCATGGGCTGGGTAAGGTCTACTTTTTCTTTGGTCTTTTTGCCTACATCAAACTGACATAGTTGATAGGCTTGATAATGCTTAATGCTTTCGTGATAAGAGCGGCTAAGGAATGATAAAGCTACGTAGTGCCCGTCTTCTAACTTTTCTTTGAACGATGTCTCGTACTTAGCTAAGTAGGGTTGATTGTTTAGGATCAGGTGAATATGTTGTCCTTTGTCCGAGTTAGCGCAATGTTGAGCACAAGTACCTTCTGTAGTAGGAGCAGAAAGTTTATAGTTTTTAATATTATACTGGAATGCAACTTCACCCGAAGGAAGTACTTGTCCGTCTAAAGGCTGATTCCATTCAAGGATGGCGTCATTAAATTCAGGCGAATCATCTAATGGAACTAGTTCAATGTCTTTTTGAACCATTTCAGTGGAGTCATTGATGATCACATCCGATGTGTCCGAAGGGTTTCCTTGATATTCGGAAGGCGAACTTCCACAGCTCCACAACATAGCTAAGCTTATGGTGCAGATGTAATAGAATGATTTTTTCATAAGGTGTCAACAGTTATAGTTACAGGTAATGTAGTTAATTTAGTAAATGCTTTTCTACGTTGATTGAGTGGCCATCTTTCATATAGAACAAGTTCGATGGGTTTCCACATGCTAACCCAACCAATGATATACAGGGCTTCTTTGGTAAGGAATTTAGGGTAATTGATTTCTGTTAGTTTCTCAAAGTAATAATTTAACGAGAGAGCAACAAACATAATAAGCAAACCTTTAGCCGTAGCATTCAAACTTTGCTTTTTCATGAACTTCAAATCCAAATCAATTCTGAAATGATTTCGTTTTTGAATCTCTCTGAAAAAGGACTGTAAATCTTTAATGTCTATACAGTTTTGTTGAGAACAGTGAATAACAATTTCGTATTCCTTATTTACTCCTTCACTGACCATGGTTTGAATTATTTCATGTACCCACTGTTCTGGAGTTGAATCTTCTAAAAACCGATCTAATTGTTTGTGTTGTAAATCCGGCTCGTAGTATAGATGTATCGGAATCATATAATTAAAGTAAAAATCAATCTACTAATTCCTTTTAAATAAAAAAAGTAGCCGAAGCTACTTCATCTAATTATGAGTGGTTTAATGTATTATGTTAAAAACAATTTAACAGAGGCAATCATTAATCCCACGGCTAGGGAATAGGTTAATGTTTTTAGAGAATATTTTGTACTACCCAGCCAGCTACCTAATAATCCACCGGCAAATGCTACAACAGCGATCGAATATACAAATGAGTCCGGCACATAACCTTTACTTACTAATCCTGCTAAGCCTGAAATAGAATTACAGAAGATAAACAAGGCTGATAATGCGGCAGCTGTTTTGATATTGGTCCAACGTAATAATAGTAGTAGTGGAGTTAATATGATTCCGCCTCCAATACCAATCATTCCGGATAATAAACCAATACAAGCCCCGAATACGATGGCTAGTGGTATGGAAAAAGGAATAACCGGTTTGTCATTTTCATTAGAAGGAGACCATAACATACGTAAAATGGCTATGAGTAAACACACCGCTAATATCTTTTTGTATAAAGAGTCAGATAGAGGAATTTGCGCCCCAATGAAAGCAGCAGGGAAAGACCCTACTACGAATGGCCAGAACAGTTTCAGTTGAAAATGTCCTTTTCTATAAAAGGCAAAGAAAGATAGAAATGAAACTAGAATGTTTAGTATCAATGCAGATGGCTTCATAACCGCCACAGGGACTGCAAACATAGCCATGGTAGCTAAATATCCGCTGGCCCCACCGTGACCTACAGAGGAATATAAAATGGCTACGACGAATATGCAGAAGAGGAGTAATATCGTTGTTAATTCCATTTGAGTATTGTTATGATTGACTTCTTATTTTAATTTCTTATTCAACTCTTTCGTTTTGACATCTAAATATTTTTGAAAATCCTTTTCTAAGTCTTCAAAGGCTTTTAATAGTTCGATACCTTTCTTAGTGAGTTCTGTTCCTCCACCTTTAGATCCTCCTACTTTTCGTTCTACTACTTGATGTGTATAGTTGTTGTTCAATATTTCTATCTGCGCCCATGCTTGGCGATAGGACATCCCCATTTCTTTTGCAGCGGTAGTAATAGAGCCTGTTTCATGAATCAGTTGTAGAAGTTGTAATCTGCCAATACCTATAATAGAGCCTTTAGCAGACTCTGTCCAGAGCCGACCTTTAATCGTGATTTTCATAATATAGAGGGTTATCTAGTTCGTTATGCTTAAAAAAGCATAACGGTACAAACGTAAAAAAATAAAAATGAAATACAAACTAATACGTAGGTAATTTTACTTATTCTACTTTTCTCACTAGATGTGCATCTAGTACAAAACGTTCTTTACGTTTTTTGTCGTAGTATTCTGTACGAAGGATTAACAAGTCGTCTGTCAATTTTAAAATATAAACTCCATGTCGGCTTACTACATCCGGGCAGCCATCTTTGCAATTTAAATTTTTGTCGGCCCAAGTGATGTTCAATACATCCGTTGAGGTCAAAGCCCATGAACCTGAGTTTTCTTGATTACATACATAGTCATTGGCATCCATGAAACACATTTTCATGTTTTCAATTTTATAGGTATGGTCTTTATAAAAATACGCATGTCCTGTAGTCATAATGGTAGTATCCATATGACGGGATTTATGCATGGGAGTGTAAAGATGATAATAGTGTAATTTCCAGCTACCAATTAATAGCGTACTATCAATTTTATTACTAAATGCAGAAGTGGAAATAAAAAGACTAAAGCAAATTAAAATCGTTTTGTAAAGTTGGGTCATAAATCACAAATTGAAAGAATGGATAAGATACTTTTTTTGTGGTAAAGACACAAAAAAAGGTGGTTAAAACCACCTTAATTCGTTAGCTATTCAATAGAATGAATCAGCCTTTGATGCTTTTTACAAATTGTTGGATGTCTTTTTCCAAATCTTTTGATTGGCTTAATACCTTTATAAAGGCAGAACCAATAATAGCTCCGTTTGAATATTTGCACGCTTGTGCGAAGGTCGCGTTGTCTTTAATATTAAAACCAATCAATCGTGGATTTTGTAAACCACTCATTTGAATGTGTTGGAAATACTCTTCTACACCACCCGTCGATTTACTTTCGTTTCCTGTAGTACTGTTAGTAGATACCATGTAAATGAATCCGCTGGAGATGCTGTCAATTTTTCTTAATCGTTCTTCCGTAGTGTTAGGTGTGATTAAGAAAACATTGGACAAATGATGTTTCTCAAATAAGTCTTTGTAAAACAACTCATATTCTTCCATAGGTAAATCCGGAAGAATTACTCCGTCTACACCTATTTCATGAATGTCTTTTACAAATTCTTCGATACCATATTGTAATACGGGGTTAATGTATCCCATCAAAATGATAGGTAACTTAACTTCCTTACGAATGTCTTTTAATTGGTTAAGTAACATTTTCACCGACATGCCACTTTCTAATGCTTGTTGGTTGCTCTGCTGAATGACCGGTCCGTCTGCTACAGGATCGGAATAGGGCATCCCTATTTCAATCATGTCAGCACCTGCTTTCTCAAGTGCTTTGATGATACTCACTGTATCATTCAATTGAGGATATCCTGCCGTGAAATATATATTTAATACGCCTTCTTTTTTCTTATCAAAAAGTTGGGTAATGCGATTGGAGACTACTGTAGTGGTGGACATATGTATTAGTCTTTAAGATATTCGTCTTTGTAATTGATATAAGTTTGTAAGTCTTTATCTCCTCTACCGGAAAGGTTAATAACGACTACTTCATCCGGACGGAATTGGATATTTTCTAACACCGCAATAGCGTGTGCCGATTCTAATGCAGGAATGATACCCTCCGTACGACTTAACATATAAGCTGCTTTGAAAGCTTCTTCATCTGTTACGCTGTAGAATTTGCCACGACCACTTTCAAATAAGTGTGCGTGCATAGGTCCAATACCCGGATAATCTAATCCGGCAGAAATAGAATGTGGTTCTACTACTTGTCCGTCTTCTGTTTGCATCAAAATTGTTTTGCTTCCGTGTAGTACACCCGGTTTACCTAAGTAAGTAGTAGCGGCAGAATATCCGGAGTGTACTCCTTTACCTGCTGCTTCTACAGCGATCAGCTGTACATTTGGATTATCTAAATAATGATAGAAAGCTCCTGCTGCATTACTGCCTCCGCCCACACAGGCGATGACATGGTGAGGGTCCGGTGTTCCCACTTTCTCCATCAATTGCATTTGTATTTCTTCGGAGATAACCGATTGTAGTTTCGCCACTAAATCCGGATAAGGATGTGGGCCTACTACCGAACCAATAATATAATGTGTATCTACCGGATTGTTGATCCAATCACGAAGTGCTTCGTTGGTAGCATCTTTTAATGTTTTAGAACCTGTAGTTGCCGGACGAACTTCTGCGCCCATCATACGCATACGCTCTACGTTCAGCTTTTGACGTGCCATGTCTACTTCGCCCATGTACACGATACACTCAAAGCCCATCAAGGCACAAGCTGTAGCCGTAGCTACACCATGCTGACCTGCACCCGTCTCAGCGATGATACGTTTTTTGTTTAAACGCTTCGCTAGTAAGATTTGTCCGATGGTGTTATTGATTTTATGTGCACCCGTGTGACACAAATCTTCACGTTTCAGATAGATGTTCGTGTTGTATTTTTCCGACAAGCGTTCGGCAAAAAACAGCGGTGTAGGGCGACCTACATAATCACGAAGTAACTGATGAAACTCTTCTTGGAAAGAATCCTCGTAAATGATATCCAAATACTGTTGACGAAGTTCTTCCACATTAGGATATAACATCTCCGGAATATAAGCTCCACCGAAGGAACCGTAATAACCGCGTGGATCTACTTGATTTGACATAATGGTATAGTTAATATGTTCTATTATCCAATGTACTTCTTGAAGCCATTGAATTGTTTTCTTAATTGATTAAACTGTTGAACTTTTTCTAAGTCCTTTTTCCCCGGTTCGATTTCAAATTTACTGTTGATGTCGAAAGCGTATAAACCGGGTAAGGCTAACACTGATTTTTCTTTCCATATTTCTAAGTCGATACCTCCACTTAGAAAATAGGGTTTACTTAAAGGATAATTAGCAAGAAGCTGATGAGAAAAGGCTTTGCCGCTTCCGCCATAGCCTGCGGTTTGTGTATCAAATAGAAAGTAGTCGCACACATTTTCATAGGCAGCTACTTGTTTCCAATCGATGATGTCACCCACCGAAAACACTTTAATCACTTCCAATCCTGTTTTTTGATAATACTGACAAACGTCAACGGATTCATCGCCGTGCAATTGTACCGCTTTCAATCCGTATTGGTCAATATATTCGTCCATCACCGATATTTCTTCGTTCACAAAGACTCCGGTTGGAGTGATGGAGGGTACTAAACCTTTAGTAAAACTTGGGCGAATAGTTTCACCACAAAATCTTTTAGAAGGTTTATAGAAAATAAAACCCATATAATCCGGAAGCATGTCGGCAATGGCTTGTGCATTGTCTTCATATTTCATTCCGCATACTTTGAGCTTTATCATAATGGTAATGATTAGATAGAAGAAACCATTTTTTTCATGGCAGCACCCGGATCCGCTTGTTTCATGAAGGATTCACCAATCAAGAACCCTTTGAATCCATGCTGTTTCAAGCGTACGATCGTTTCCGGATCATCAATACCGCTTTCAGATATTTTGATGTATTTCTCCGGAATATGTTTCCCTACTTCTATGGATGTCTCTACAGACACTTCAAATGTTTTTAGGTTTCTATTATTAACCCCAATCACATCGATAGTATCTAATAGATTTCCTTTTAACTCATCGGCATCGTGCACTTCTAACAGCACTTCTAATCCTAGTTTATGTGCGTATTCGGATAGTTCTTTTACTTCTGCATTCGTTAAGCAAGCAGCAATCAAAAGAATAACATCCGCACCCATGGCCTTCGCTTCTTCAATTTGGTAGGTGTCTACCATGAAGTCTTTACGAAGAATAGGAATTTGTAATACTCCACGTGCTTGAATTAAATCTTCTGTAGTTCCACCGAAGAACTCGGTATCGGTCAATACGGAACAGGCACTTGCACCGGCTGTTTGGTAACCTTGCACTACTTGTTTTACCTCCACGTTTCCGTTGATGATACCTTTGGAAGGAGATTTGCGTTTGTGTTCCGCAATGATTCCTGATAAGGCAGGATTGGTAAGGTATTGGCGTAGAGATAAAGTTTTACGACCGTATAATGGATAAGACTTTAATGTCTCCACGGAAGTAGTGGCTTTTCTCTGAGCTACTTCAATTCTTTTTTGTTCTATTATTTTATCTAAGATGTTCATGCACTTGCCAGTGAAAGGAATTTTTCAAAACATTTTTTTGCATTACCACTTTCTAAAGAGGTACGTGCAATTTCAATAGCTTCCGCTAATTTTAATTCAGGTTGAATACAAAGGATAGAAGCTGCAGCATTCACTAATACTACATCCTTTTGCGCTTGCGTAGCTTTGTTATCCAAAATATTTCGGAAGATGGTAGCTGCTTCGGCAACGGTTTCTCCTCCGTGTAAATCAGATTCTTGGTACAAAGATAAGCCAAACTCAGTAGGTGTGAAAACGCGCTCCATTTTATTGGCTGTCACCTTGAATGGACCTGTAAGAGAGATTTCATCATAGCCGTCTAAGCTGTGCAATATGGTAAACTGACTATTTAAATCCTGATGGATGTAAGTATAAAGTCGTTGTAAATCCAGATTGTAAGTACCTAGGCAGTGATATTTAGGATTCGACGGATTTACCAATGGTCCTAGAATGTTAAAAACCGTTTTCATACCTAGCTCTTTACGCACACCCGCCACATTTTTTAGCGCCGGATGGAATAAAGGTGCATGCAACATACAGAAGTGAGATGCTTCTAATTGTTTTTCTAACGCATCTTTATCATTCGTGAATTTCACGCCAAAGTATTCCAACACATTGGAAGATCCGCTGATGGAGGACACTCCGTAATTTCCGTGTTTGGTTACGTAAATACCGGCACCGGCAACTACGAAACAGGAAATAGTAGAGATGTTGAAAGTGTTTTTACCATCTCCTCCGGTACCTACGATATCTATCGCATTATAGGATGAGAAATCTCTTACTAAACACACTTCTATCAGTGCTTTTCTAAATCCGATAATTTCATCTACGGTAGGCATACGCATCATGTAGGTGGTCATGAATGCCGCCATCTGTGTGTTGTTTGCCTCTCCATTACCAATAGCTTTCATCACGGAATAGGCTTCTTCCATTTCCAGCTTTTGGTATACCGTTAAATTTTGTAATAAAGCTTTCATTCGCTTTTATGCTTTATATTCTAACCAGTTTTTTAACATTTGTTCGCCGTGTTCTGTCAGGATCGATTCCGGATGAAATTGAACACCACGTACATCATAAGTGCGGTGACGTAAAGCCATGATGGCTCCTTTTTCGTCAACAGCCGTCACTTCTAACTCTTTTGGAAAACCTTCCGTACTTACCGCCCATGAGTGGTAGCGGCCGGTAGTAATCGTTTCAGGTACACCTTGAAACAACACTTCTTTTTCAATGATTTTGGTAGGAGTAGCAATTCCGTGATACACTTTATCCAAGTTGATTAAAGTACCACCAAATACTTCACCTATAGCTTGATGTCCTAAACATACACCAAAGATGGATTTGGTAGGTGCGTACGCACGAATCACATCTTGTAAAATGCCCGCCTCGGAAGGAATTCCTGGACCTGGTGACAATAATATTTTATCATATTTCCCTACTTCTTCCACGGTCATTTTATCATTGCGGATAATGTCCAGTTGGGTATAACCTAAGGCACGGATGATGTGTACCAGGTTGTAGGTGAAAGAATCGTAGTTATCTAATACTAATATAGAAGGTTTCATAATGGTCTCGTCGTTAAGAAATGGAAGAAGCTAATTCAATCGCTTTTTTCAATGCAGCTAATTTGTTGTTGACTTCTTGTAATTCACTTTCAATTACGGATAAGTCTACAACACCTGCTCCTGCTTGGTAGAACAATACGTTGTCTTTACTCAAGATGGTACGAATCATAATAGCATGATTGAAATCACCGTTGAAACCAATATAACCAATAGCTCCACCGTAGTATCCTCTATTTCCATGCTCATTTTTATCAATGATTTGCATAGCCATGTGTTTCGGGGCACCCGATAACGTTCCTGCCGGGAATGTATCGGCTACGATGTTCATGAATTGGTCTTGATTAGGAAGTTGACCGGTTACTTTAGACACCAAGTGAATGACGTGAGAGTAATATTGTACCTCTTTGAAGGTTTCTACTTTTACATCATGACAATGGCGACTTAAGTCGTTACGAGCCAAATCGACTAACATCACGTGTTCTGAATTTTCCTTCGGATCGTTCAGTAATTGTTTAGCTAGATCGTAATCTTTGATATCATTACCTGTACGACGGAAAGTTCCGGCGATAGGATAGATGGTTGCTTTGTTAGATTTTACAACAATTTGCGCTTCCGGTGATGAACCGAAGATGCGGAAGGAGCCGTAATCGAAATAGAATAAATACGGAGAAGGGTTAATAGAACGTAAACTGCGGTATACATTAAAATCATCCCCACTATATTGACGTGAAAAACGTCTGGAAAGTACAATTTGGAATACATCTCCTCGGCGACAGTGTTCTTTTCCTTTTTGAAGAACTTTTAAAAATTCTTCATCCGTGAAATTGGATTCTTCTCTGTCTTGTAGGGAGAATTGGTAAGTCGCGTAATTTTTATTTTGGATATAACCAATTAATTGATCGATAGAAGAACTATCATTGTTTATACCTTCGTTCGGGCAGTTATCAATAATGGTTAGTTCATTATTGAAATGGTTAAAAACTAAAATAAAGCGATATACGTGATATTGTAGATCCGGAATTTTGCGGTAATCGGTTTCAAAAGTTTTAATGTCGATGTCTTCGAAATAGCGCACCGCATCGTAACTAGTATATCCAAACATACCACTGTTTAGGAACGGGAATTCGCTAGGTTCTACTTGAAATTGCTTGGCAAAAGAAGTTAAAACCGTAGGAACGTTTGCTTCAGAGGCATTTTCTTCTTTTTTAGTACCATCCGGGTAATATCTGGAAAGGATTCCATCTTCAATTTTAATTCCGGCAATCGGGTGGCAACAGATATAGGAGAAGATATCTTCATTTCCGTGGTAATCGGAACTTTCAAGTAAGATGGTAAGTGGGAATTTGTCACGTAGTTGTAAATACATACTTACCGGAGTAGCCACATCGGCAAGGAGTTTACGATACGTAGTACTAAATGTATATTTTTTCATAAATGTAAATTCGATATAAAGAAAAAGGCTTGCCGTGAACAGCAAGCCTTATAGAAATGATTTAATAGGTACTTATGCAATAGTGTTCACGAAACGGATATTATTTCGTGCGCCACCAAGTTAAATATGTACTTACTATAAATTTCATGATTGCAAATTTAAAAGGGAAATTTAAAAAAACAAATTAATATCTTTGGGGCATTAAATGCCGACAAAAAAAACATGGAATTAAGCAACGGAAGCTATCATTTACAGGGAATTTCATTCGAAAATCTAGCCCAAGAGTTTGGAACACCTTTATATATATATAATGGGGCAAAGATTGTTTCCCAGTACGAGAGATTGAAAAATGCGTTTACAGGCGTGCCTGTGCGAATTAAATATGCTGCAAAGGCATTAACTAATCAAGCTGTATTAGAATTATTGCAACGCCAAGGTGCGGGGGTAGATGTAGTATCTATTCAGGAAGTTCAATTGGCATTAAAAGCCGGTTTTACTATTAAGGATATAATGTTCACTCCTAATTGTGTGGATTTCTCTGAAATTGAAACAGCGGTAGAGTTAGGAGTTCAAATAAACATTGACAATTTGCCATTTTTGAAAAAAATTGGTGAAAAGTACGGTAACACGGTTCCTTGTTGTGTGCGTGTGAATCCACATATCGATGCAGGTGGTAACGTAAAAATCATGACCGGACACCGCGGCTCTAAATTTGGGATTTCTATTGAACAAATAGGAGAGGTGTACGAAATCGTAGATCAATATCAGATTAAAGTAAACGGTGTGCACGTTCACAGTGGATCTGATTTTAAGGATGCCGATGCTTTTGTAAAAGCTGCGGAAGTAGTTTATTCGATTGCTATGCAGTTTAGCGAATTGACGTTCCTTGATTTTGGAAGTGGTTTTAAAGTTGCCTACAAAGAAGGTGACTACGTTACCAACATTGAAGAGTTAGGAAAGAAAATGACGGATTCTTTCCGTACGTTCTGCTCTACGTATGGCAAATCATTAGAAATTTGGTTTGAACCGGGTAAATTTTTAGTAAGTGAGTCCGGATATCTATTAACACAATGTACGGTGATAAAAGAAACACCTGCATGCACCTTCATTGGTGTGAATTCAGGTTTAAATCACTTAATACGTCCGATGATGTATAGCGCTTATCATGATATTATCAACGTAAGCAATCCTAACGGAGAGAAAAAAGAATACAATGTAGTTGGCTATATATGCGAAACAGACACGTTTGGGCAAGAATTACAAATTGCAGAAGCAAAGCAAGGTGATTTAATTGTAATGAAGAATGCAGGAGCGTATGGTTTTAGTATGAGTTCTAATTATAACTCACGTTTTAGACCAGCAGAGGTGTTAATTTATAATGGCAAAGCACATTTAGTTCGTAAAAGAGAAACAATGGAAGACCTCTTAAAGAACCAAGTTTCGATGGTTTGGTAATGGTGGAGGAAAAATTTTTTCACTTTTTAAAAAATATTTTTTGGGCTTAACGAACCGAAAAATAAGAACAAAAAAACACAAAAAGCATCGTAAGGGATTTAATAAACCTTGCGATGCTTTTTTGTTATACTTCTGTAAGCCTTTATTCATGCATGATTCAAGAGGTCATGTGTTTTTAGTAAATCAACGATAGAATGCTTAAGTAAATTTTAGTAGGAAAGGACAACCTTTTAAATCGGGAGACGTACCACACTTTGGAGTGACATAAAAAAAATTATGGTATTTGGAAGTTTAAATTTAATTATATATAATTGTTTATAATTTTAAGTCAAGTATTTTTTATCTAGTATTTATTTAATTACAAAAAAGGAGGATTACACTCATGGCAAAAGCTAAAGCTTCCGCTAAGAAACCTGCAGCTAAGAAAGTTGCAAAGAAAGCTGTTAAAAAAGCTGCTAAGAAAGTAGCTAAAAAAGCAGTAAAAAAAGTAGCTAAAAAAGCAGCGGTTAAAAAACCAGCAGCTAAAAAAGTAGCAAAGAAAGCAGCTAAGAAAGCTGTTAAGAAGGCTGCTAAAAAAGTAGCTAAAAAAGCTGCTAAGAAAGCTTAATTAGGTTTCTTTAATGAAATTTAAGACCCCGAAGTGTAGCACTTCGGGGTTTTTTTATGAATAAAAAGTAAATAGAATATACTGAGGGGAATGAAAAATAAACTAATTGAGGCCTTAGAAGCATTATTGAATCAAAAGATTGGTTTGTTAAAAAATGAATTGGTTCAAGTGCAAGCATCCGCGAATGAGGAAACCAAAAGTAGTGCCGGTGACAAATATGAAACCGGTAGAGCTATGGCTCAATTGGAAATTGAGCGATTAACCAAAAGTTTAGCCGATCAAGAATCCTTGCAGAAACAATTACAAAAGGCAAAAAATAATGAATCCGGCACTTTAGTAAGCACCGGATCCTTAGTATCAACTTCAGTTGGTATATATTATATAGCTGTTAGTATAGGAATTGTTACGATAGAGCAGAATAAGATTATGTGTATTTCAGCTGAATCTCCTATTGGTAAACTTTTAATTGGTAAATCTGTTGGCCAGTCTATTGAATGGAATAAACAAAGTATGACCATTACTGCAATTGAGTAAAGACTACTCTTCTTCTTCACTATTTAACATAACAGATAATAAGGTAAAGGCTCCCTTCGTCACTATTGGCACACCTGTATATTTTTCCGGCAGGTGCACTTCTGTCCATCCTTCTGAACTTAATCCTGTACGTACTTCTACGGGTTCATAGATAATATTATCTGCTTCTTTTTTACTTTCAATAAACACTACTGACTTGCCGTCCATTTGTACAATAGCATCTTGTGGAAGGGCTTGTACTTTAGTAGAAGCTACGATGATATTTCCTTGTACATACATATTAGGTAGTAATGTAGGGTCGTCTTTGACTAAATGTCCATGAATACGAATGGTTCTGTCTGCCTGTATCGTACGCTGAATAAGGAATACAGAGGCTTTGTATTCTTTACTGTCATTGTTCATTAGGTGGAAGGAAATAGGTTGACCTTCTTTTATTTTATCTATGTCCTTTTCATAAATATAAAGCTCTACATGTAAGTGGGCTGTATTGATGATTTCGCATAACACATCCTGAGGACCTACGTATTTGCCGATGTTCACATTCAGTGTACTTACGAAACCATTTTCAGGTGAACGAATGATTGCGGTAGAACTTAAATTTTCAGCACTCACTTTATCCGCATCTATTCCAATCATCTTTAAACGGGCTTGTAAGTCGGCAATCTGTGCTTTTGCAGTTAAATAATTTGCTTGAGCTTCTTGGTAGGCTTGCGCAGCAGCTATGTTCTGATTGTACAGCGTTTCTTGTCGTTCGTATTCTAGTTCTAAGTATTTCAACTTACTTTTTGTTTCTAAGTACGTACGTTGTAACTGTATAAATTCAGGGTTTTCTATCGTGAATAACACTTCTCCTTTTTTTACACGCATACCTTGAAGCAAGTCTGTCTTTTTAACATATCCGCCCATGACAGCACTGATGGTAACTAGGTTTTGTGGTGGTACATCTAATTTCCCACTTGCTTTGATATTGCCTTTTAGTTCTTTCTCCTCGGAGTGACCTGCAATAATGCCGGCAGAAGCTACTTGTTGTTTGGTTAGGGTTACCATACCGGTTTCTGTAGGTTCTTGACTTATTTCTTCCTGCTTTGATTGACAAGCGTTAATCAGTAGCAGAAGGGTTATATATATAATTAGCTTTTTCATTTTTCTGATGAGTTATTTTTTTCTACAAAAGAGTATAATATCGGGAGTATAAATAAGGTTAGGAGGGTGGCACTAATTAATCCGCCAACCACTACGGATGCTAAAGGTTTTTGAACTTCAGCTCCGGCACCTTGGGAGAGAGCCATAGGTAAAAAACCTAAAGAGGCTACCATAGCAGTCATCAATACCGGTCGAAGTCGGACATCACAACCTCGTTTTATTATTTCCATTACATCTGTAATACCTTCTTCTTTTCGTTGACGGTTAAATTCACCTATCAAAACGATACCATTAAGTACCGCCACACCAAAGAGTGCAATAAATCCAACTCCGGCAGAAATACTGAAAGGCATATCTCTTCCCCATAACATGAAGACTCCGCCAATAGATGCTAATGGAATGGCTGTAAAGATTAAGACCGATTGTTTAAGTGAATGGAATGTAAAATATAGAAGCACAAAGATGAGTAGTAGTGCTATAGGTACAGCTACACTTAATCGTTGTTTGGCTTGCACTAAATTTTCAAATTGTCCGCCATAAGTCAGGTGATAGCCTGGTGGTAGGAACAATTGCTCGTTCAATTTATCTTGAATTTCTAACACTACAGATTCAACATCCCGATCACGAACGTTAAAGGCAATAATCATTCTACGCTTGGTGTCATCTCGTTGAATTTGATTGGGACCGTTTTGCATGGTAATGTCCGCAACTTGTGCTAGAGGTATGATACCATGTTGCGGGGTAGTTAAATACAGCTGCTTTACGTCATCTAAGGATTGCCTTACTTTTTCATCTAAGCGAATGACCATATCAAAACGTTTTTCGTCTTCATATACTTGCCCGGCAATTTCTCCGGCAAAGGCTGTACGGACTAAAGTGTTGGCATCTTCTATACTTATACCAAATCGAGATAGCTGATCCCTTCTATATTGAACCACTATTTGCGGAAGCCCAACGATTTTTTCTTCGTAGAGATCTTTTACTCCGTGAACCGGAGCTATGATACCGCTTATCTGATGACCTATTCTGGCGAGTTCATCCAAGTTATCGCCATATAATTTAATCGCCACATCTTGTTTGGCACCCGTCATCAATTCATTAAAACGCATTTGAATGGGTTGTTGGAAGCTAAATAAAGTGCCGGGTAAGTTTTCTTCTAACAATTGTTGCATACGATTTGCCAAATCGGTTTTATCATCGGTAGTGGTCCATTCCTCACGGTCTTTTAAAATCACCATTAGATCACAAGCTTCCATGGGCATGGGATCAGTAGGGATTTCCGCCGTACCAATTTTACCTACGACTTCTTTTACTTCCGGAAAATGTTTTTTGAGTAAGTCTGCAGCTTTATCTGTGACTTCGATTGTTTGTGACATGGAACTGCCGGGTAGTAATCGTACCTCCACTGCAAAATCGCCTTCGTCTAAACTTGGAATAAATTCTCCTCCCAATTGCATGAATAGCCAAGAACTACCAATAAACAAAGTAAGAATAGAGCCTAGCCAAATTTTACGATGTTCTAACGCATGGGTTAAAATTGGTTTATACCAATTACGAACACGATTGACTAGTTTGTCGGAGAAAGTTTCATGATCGGTAATTTGTTTGGATAATAACAAAGAACTCATCATGGGTACATAAGTAAGGGAAAGTATAAATGCTCCTAGTATGGCAAAACTTACTGTTTGTGCCATAGGCTTAAACATCTTTCCTTCGATACCTACTAGTGCAAGAATTGGTAAATACACGATAAGAATAATAATCTCTCCGAATGCGGCTGTCTTACGAATTCCTACTGCAGAATCGTACACAGCTTCGTCCATTTGTTTGGCATTGAGTCGTTGTCCACTAAAACGATGAAGGTGATGAAGCGTGGCTTCAACAATAATAACGGCTCCATCCACAATAAGCCCGAAATCGATGGCTCCTAACGACATTAAGTTTCCGGATACACCAAAGAGATTCATCATGGATACAGCAAACAGCATGGCTAAAGGAATGACAGAAGCAACTATGAGCCCTGCTCTGAAATTTCCTAATAACACAACTAATACAAAAATGACGATTAATGCTCCTTCTAATAAGTTACTAGTTACAGTATGGATAGCTCTGTCAACTAGTTTGCTTCGGTCAAGAAATGCTTCAATCACTAAACCCTCCGGTAATGATTTTTGTATAGTCTCCATTCTAGCTTTGACCAATGAAATTACTTCTGCGGAGTTTTCACCTTTCAACATAAGTACGATAGCTCCTACTACTTCCCCTTCCTGATTATAAGTCATAGCACCGTAACGGATGGCATGTCCGTAGCGTACTTCACTCACATCGGATACTAAAATAGGATTGCCAATATCATTTTGTTTCACTACCATGGCACCTATGGACTCTAATGAAGTAGCTAAACCTTCTGTTCTTATCATCCACACGTTGGGCTGTTTATCAATGTAAGCGCCCCCGGTATTTTGATTATTTTTTTCTACGGCATTATATACGTCCGCAACGGTAACCCCCATACTACGTAAGCGATCCGGTTGAATAGCTATTTCATACTGTTTCACATAACCACCAAAACTGGAAACGTCGGCTACTCCTTTGGTGCCTAATAATTGACGTCGTACCAACCAATCTTGTATGGTGCGTAAATCAGTAGCATTGTATTTTTCTTCGTAACCTTTTTTTGGTCGAATGATGTATTGATAGATTTCACTTAAACCTGTAGAAACAGGCGCTAATTCCGGCACACCTATTCCGGCAGGAATATCTTGTTGTGCTTGTTGAATACGCTCGTTCACCTGTTGACGTGCCCAATACACATCTGTTTCTTCAGTGAAAACAATCGTGATAACAGATAATCCAAAACGAGAGATGGAACGAATTTCAGTTTGTCCCGGAATACTTGCTAAGCGTAATTCAATCGGGAAAGTAATGAGGCGTTCTACATCCGGCGCCGCTAACGTAGGGCTATAGGTGATAACTTGTACCTGATTATTGGTAATGTCGGGTACGGCATCAATAGGTAATTTGGTCAGCGACCAAGAACCCCATATTAATAAGGCTAAGGTAAATAACCCTATAATAATTTTATTGTGTATAGAGAAATAAAGAATGCGGTCAAGCATAGTAGTAACAATGGTTCAACGTGATACAATCTCTTTTTCTTTAAAGAGAATAAAAGAAACGGAACTTATACTATGCGAGGTGGTTGCCAAACGCCGGATGGACGGGTAATAGGCTTTTCTATAGAATAAAAAGTAGTATTCATTTCGGATATATTATCTATATCGGAAGATGGAATAATTAAAAAAGGAATCGTAAAATAATAAGTTAAATGCTGATGATGAGAACAATCTTTGAATGGTAATTCATGATGTTCTTGATCAGAAGTATTTTCTTGGTAATGCTCTTGTAAAAATTCAACGAAGCTGATTTTTTCAACAGTAACATGTTGATGATAGTGTGCCAATAGTGCAGGAATTTTTAGTAATTCCGAAGATTCCGGAAAAACTAAAAGTGCTAAACATATGGCTAACCAACGATACATTAGTGAAAGTTAGGAGAAAAGAAGCAATTTTACAAATAAGAAAAGTAGCTTTAGAGGTTTAAGAAATAAAATATTTGAATTACTCGTATTGACAATAATTCCCAAACACGTTTTTATTCTTTTAATCTAGTACCAAATAAGAATTTAGACCCCCAATACCCATTTCCTACGATAGGAGTTTTTACTACACCTGTCTGCACTGTGGCATGAATAAATTGATTATCGCCTAAATAAATTCCAGAGTGCGTGATAAAATAATTGGAATTATAAGAAGCATAAAAGAAAACCAAATCTCCTCTTTTTAAACTATCCGGATAAGCAATCACTCTTCCATATTTACTTTGCTGATGTGATTGATGTGGTAACTCTACCCCACAACTTTTATGACTCACCATCACTAAGCCGGAACAATCAATTCCTGCTTTAGTAGTACCGCCCATAGCGTGTTTAGTCCCTAAAAAACTTTCGGCGGTTTGAATGACTTTTTCGATATCATAATTGGAAGTGTTTACTTCTTTCTGAATGCCTTCTTTTTCTAATTGTAATAATTTAGTTTTCACTACTTCATTTTGCATTCGATCAAAGACAGGTTGAAATACACTAGGCTCTTCTTTGTTTATTAAGACAAAAGATGAACTGATAATGATTGTTAATCCTAAGAGTTTTTTTATCGTTTTAAAATTAACCATTGTTTTTTCTTTTAACACCTCTTACTGCTTCCGCTGTCCATGGATCATCTGGCCAGGAGTGTTTAGGATATCTATTTTTTAATTCTTTCTTCACTTCACTGTAGGTAGTATTCCAGAAGTTTTTCAAATCTTGAGTTACTTGTACAGGCTTATATCCCGGAGAAAGCATGTGTAGTAACACTTTTACTTTCCCATTATTTACTGTAGGAGTATCGGCCAACCCGAATAATTCTTGTAATCGAACGGAAAGGATAGGTGCACTACCGTCGGTTTTATATTCTAAACGAATAGATGAGCCACTTGGTACGTCAATATGCGTAGGTGCATCGGAAGCTAGCTTCTGTTGTAATTCCCATGAGATACTATTATTAAGAATTTCCGGTAGATTTAATTTGGCAAAATCTTCTACTCGTTTTACTTGATTTAAATATAAAGGTATCCATTCTTCGACGGATTCTAACAATGCATCTGTACTTACATTTGGCCATGCTTCATCTTGTTGCCAATGGCGCAAAGATAATATTCTAGCTTGCCACTGTTCCGTAGTTTCATTCCAAGGCAACCAACGTTCGCCTTCTGATATAAGTAATTGTAAAAAGATGTCTTGCTTTTTCTCTTCGTTGATTTGAGGTAGTGCTTGTGCTTTTACTAATAAATGTCCAATACGGGTTTCTTTCTGCGCTACTATTTTTTCTTTTTGCGTATCCCAGTGAACGGTTTCTTTTTCTTCGAAAAAATTAGAGACATCTTCCGGATTTAACGGTGCTGCCATGAATATTCTACCTTCGCCAAATCCTGCATCCATCGAGGATATCACAATCCACTCTTCGGTAGACATAGCATCGTTTTCAGGCATCACTGCTACACGACCGTTCGCTAATTTATATCGAGAGGAATGATTTTCCATTCGCTTCGCGATGCGTTCCGGAAATGCCATGGCTAATAAAAAACCTACATCATCCGGATGAAAAGTATAATCAGATTTTTCAGATGTACTTAACCATTGACTTCTACTTTTTTCAATGCGTTGGAACGTTGCATATTCAATCGCTCCTTTTTTGGTTGAACGTTGATGTTGTAAGGCTTTTAAGCGGTCTACCAGAGATATAGAACGATTGTTTTTGAAAGGATCTCTTTCTTCTAACAATGCTACAATATCAGCAGCCAGCGATGACTTATTATGTTGGGCTGCTTCTACTAATAAATTCGCTAATCGCGGATGTGTATTTTTTTGAGCTAGGTGTTTACCTTTCTCCGTGATACTTCCTTTATTGTCTAGTGCTCCTAATCGTACCAATACACTTTTGGCTTGACCCCAATTTCCCACGGGAGGAGGAGTAACCCAAGGTAAGGAAGTGAAATCAGTGATGCCCCAAACTGCAAGTTCTAGTACTAAAGGACATAAATCCGCTTCTACAATTTCAGGTGTGCGCTTAGGAACGAGTTGATGTTGCACCGCTTCCGGCCACAGTCGATAAGCTATACCCGGACCTAAACGTCCAGCTCTACCGGCACGCTGTGTAGCGGCATCCAGCGTTACTCGTTCGGTCACTAATCGACTTAAACCAGCATTTGGATCAAAGCGTGTTACACGACTAAAACCTGTGTCTAACACAATTCGAATGCCTTGAATGGTTAAACTGGTTTCCGCTATCGAAGTAGCTAATACTATTTTCCTTCTGCCGTGAGCATGAGGTTTTAGCGCTGCTTCTTGTTCTTTAATCGTTAACTCTCCATACAAAGGTGTGACAGCTAATTCCGGTAAATCATTTTCTAATGACTCTGCCAGCACTTGTATATCACGTATCGTTGGAAGAAAAACTAAAATATCTCCTTCGGATTCTTCTTTTAAAATTTGAGCTAAAGCTCTTCGTGTTTGTTCCGGTAAGGAGGATTGTTTGTCGGGTTGAAGATACTTGTACGCAATGGGAAACATTTTCCCTTCGCTGCGTACAATCGGTGCATTGTTCATCAAAGAGGAAAGTTCTTGCGCATCAATCGTTGCCGACATGATCACAATTTTTAAATCCTCGCGTAACAATTGTTGAATTTCTCGGCTCATGGCCAAGCCTACATCACCATGTAAGGAACGTTCATGAAATTCATCTAATAATAAGATACCGTAATCTTCCAGGCTGTTATCTTGTTGCATTAATCGAGATAATACACCTTCGGTGACCACTTCGATTTTAGTCTGTTTAGAGATTCTTGTGTCTTGACGAATTCGATAACCTACGGTTTGTCCTACTTCTTCTTCTAAATTTTCTGCCAGTCGGGCCGCTACTGATTTGGCGGCTACTCGTCTGGGTTCCAGCAGAAGTATCTTCTTTTGACTTAATTCCGGATGTTGGAGAAGTGCTAAAGGTACTACCGTACTTTTACCGGCACCGGGAGGCGCTTCCAAAAGTGTAATAGGATGTTGTTGAATGGTGTTCAACAATTCATCTAACACATCATCAATAGGGTATCCGAATGTAGTCATGTAATAAATGAGGATGTAAATATACTACTATAATCGGAAACCGACTTCCGATGAATTTACTGTGGCAGTCTGCCATTTAATTCGTACCTTTGTCGATTGAACATGAATAATTTAACCGAACATAAAGCAGGTTTTGTCAGCATCATCGGGAAGCCGAATGCGGGTAAATCTACTCTGATGAATCAGTTGGTAGGGGAACGCCTTTCTATCATTACGCCGAAAGCGCAAACTACGCGCCATCGTGTGATGGGAATCTTGAGTGGTGATAACTACCAAATCATCTATTCTGATACTCCCGGTATCATTGAGCCTAAGTATGAGTTACAAAAGTCGATGATGAGTTTTGTAGACTTCTCTTTGGAAGATGCTGATATGATTCTGTGGGTGGTAGACTTAACGGATCAAGAAGGTGCGGAGAGAGTATTAGAGCGTTTGGAGAAAGTAGATGTTCCGGTATTAGTGATTCTAAATAAAATGGATACTAGCGACCAAGCCAAAGTAGTAGAAGCTATGGCGAAGTGGCAGGAGGTGTTCCCTAAAGCAGATATGGTAGTGCCGGTATCGGCAACAGAGAAGTATAATACAGAAACGGTGATGAATTGGGTATTAGAGAAATTGCCTAATCATCCGCCTTATTATGATAAAGATGAACTTACTGATCGTCCGGAGCGTTTCTTTGCTTCCGAGATGATACGTGAGAAAGTATTTGAATTATATAGCCAAGAAATTCCATACAGCACAGAAGTGGTGATTGAAAGCTTTAAAGAAGAGCCAACCATCATTCGTATTCAAGCGGTGATTTACGTGGAGCGCGATAGTCAGAAAGGGATTATCATCGGTAAAGGTGGAGAGTCCTTGAAGCGTATGGCTACCGGAGCGCGTAAGTCCATGGAGACGTTCTTCGGGAAGAAGATATTCTTGGAAACCTTTGTTAAAGTAGAGAAAGACTGGAGAAGCAAAGATCGCTTCTTGAAACAGTTTGGATATAAATTAGATTAAGATTATGGCAAATATTGTAGCGATTGTAGGTAGACCCAACGTTGGTAAATCTACTTTCTTCAATCGTTTAGTGGGGGAAAGACAAGCCATCATGGATGACCAAAGCGGTGTTACTAGAGACCGTCATTATGGGCATGCAGAATGGTGCGGAAAGTATTTTACAGTGATTGATACCGGTGGTTATGTAGTTGGGTCGGATGATGTGTTTGAAGGCGAAATTCGTCGTCAAGTAGATCTAGCGATGCAAGAAGCAACCGTGATTTTATTCTTAGTGGATGCCGATGCAGGCCTACATTATTTAGATGAGGAGTTTGCCAATAAAATTCGCCACACCGACAAACCGGTGATTTTGGTGATGAACAAGGCGGACAATAATAAGAGAGTCCAGATGTCCGGGGAATTCTATTCCTTAGGCTTAGATAGCGAAATATTCCCTATTTCATCCCAAAACGGTTCCGGTACAGGGGAGCTTTTGGATGAAGTGATCAAACATTTCCCGGAAGAGGGGGAAGAAGATCCGGATGCAGGAATCCCGAAAATATCCATTTTGGGTAGACCTAATGTAGGTAAATCTTCTTTTGTGAATGCCTTATTGGGTACTCAAAGAAGTATTGTAACGGATATCGCAGGAACGACTCGTGATGCAATTAATGCCCGTTATAACTCTTATGGTCAGGAATTTATCATCGTAGATACGGCTGGTATTCGTAAAAAATCTAAGATTTCGGAAGATGTAGAGTTCTATTCTACCTTACGTTCTATCAAGGCTTTAGAAGAATCAGATGTTTGTGTAGTGGTGTTGGATGCAGAGAGAGGCTTAGAATCTCAAGACATGAACATCATCTGGAATGCGCATAATAACAAAAAAGGGCTAGTTATCTTGGTGAATAAGTGGGATTTAATTGAAAAAGACCACAAGACAGCGAAAGAATTTGAAGACAGAATCCGTGAGGGATTGAAGCCAATTCACTATCCTCCAATTTTATTTATTTCGGTGTTGAACAAGCAACGTATCTTCAATGCGGTGGAGACGATTATGGAGGTTTATAACAATCGTAGTAAGAAAATTGCAACTTCAAATTTGAATGATACTATTTTACCATACATTGAGCGCTACCCACCGCCAATTCATAAGGGCAAGGAGGTAAAAATCAAGTACTGTACTCAGTTGCCTACTCGAACTCCTACGTTTGCTTTCTTCTGTAATTTACCTCAGTATGTAACAGAGGCTTATACACGATATTTGGAGAAAAAGATCCGTGAGCACTATGATTTTACGGGTGTTCCGATTCAGGTCGTATATAGAAAAAAGTAAAATCAAACTTTGGAAATTGAGCCTAAACGAAAAGTATCTTAAAAAAGTTCTAAAATTTTCCTGTGGATACTTTTATAATTTGATAAATTCCATAATTTTGTAAAGAATAAAGTTAAACTTAATTAAAACTATGAGAAAAGTATTTGCGTTATTAACTCTTGCTGGTTTATTATCAGTAGCTTCTTGCGGTGGTGCATCAACTGAAGGTACAGTAGATTCAACTGCTGGTGACACTACTTCTACAACGACTCCTCCTTCTGAAGGAGACACTACTCAAACAATGGGTGATTCTACAAAAACTGGTGATTCTACAAAAACAATGTAATTTGTAGTTCAAAACATTTAAAAGACTCTGCTTGCAGGGTCTTTTTTTTTGTCCCTACTCCACTATTTATTTTTTTTATATTTGAAGCAGTGAAAAGAATATCTGTGCCGGAAGCTTTACGATTGCATGTCCCACCTGCAGCGTATTCTTATTGTGTAGAGATGTGGCGCTTAGGTAAATTTCACTTTCGTGTGACCAAAGACCGTCAAACTAAATTGGGGGATTATACTTTTGACCCTCGAACAGAAAAACACACCATAAGTGTGAATCAAGGATTAAATCCCTATGCTTTTTTGGTTACCTATATTCATGAGGTAGCTCACTTAGTGACACAGTTGAGACACGGTATCAACGTAAAGCCACATGGTGTTGAGTGGCAATCGGCATTCAAGGAGGTCTTGTTTCCTATTGCGACTTTAGAAGTATTTCCGGAGGATATTTTAAGAGCCTTGTTTCAACATATGAAACAACCGGCTGCTAGCTCCTGTAGTGATATAGATTTACAAAAGGTATTGCATCGATATGATAAAGATGCAGAAGATTATATCTTTGTGGAAGAGCTTTTAGTAGAGAACTGTTTTTTGATTAAAAATGAAGTGTATCGAGTGTTAGAAAAAAGCCCAACAAAAGCTATTTGTTTACAAGTGTCCACTCGCAGAAAGTATTATGTATCCAATGCGATGCGAGTGAAGAAAGTGAAGTGATAAGGGTGATAGGATGTTACAAAAGTCATTTTTTTATATTGTAAATCAGTAAGTTATGTAGCTCGTGTTACAAAACATTTTTAGCTAAATTCAACACATCATCGTAATTTTGTATGAGAAAATGATTGTAATTATTTCAATCATAGCAGTCTTTTTATTCCATCAAACATTAGTCTTATGTTATTACACAAACACAATCCTATAGAAGTTGTTTTATCTTCTAAAAGTACCTCTGAATTATTTCTAATTAAAGATGGGAAAGTCGAAGTAGCAGTATTATCAGGGTTAGGTCAAAAATTAGAATATAAATTTACCACAAGTTTTGGAAGAAAAATAAGTGGTCCAATTAAAGCACTAGTTGATGACATTCCAGGTTTTCGTACTTTTCAAGTAATGAATAATGGTGAAGATTTTGTAATTATTCAAATTATGGTTAGCACGCTTGAATAGGAATTCAAATTATATCATTCAACCCCGAAGGGGTTGGCTCGTTTTGAATGAAAGAAGGTGATTAGCTATTTATATTCAACCACTTCGTGGTTGGAAGGATTAAATAAAAAACTCTTCATTCGTATTTCATGAAAGTTTAATCGAAGGCAAATTCACCATTCACCATTTTCAATTCACCATTCATTTTTTATAATTATCTATCGCCCCTCTCACGTTGCCATATTTTTCTAAAAGATCTTTAGCAATTGATTCTTCTACCTTTAATTCATCCATAATCATTCGAACACCTCGGTCTACTAACTTGAGATTACTCAGTTGCATGTCTACCATCTTATTTCCTTTTACACGACCTAGTTGAATCATCACGGTAGTAGAAATCATATTCAATACTAACTTCTGAGCGGTGCCGGATTTCATACGAGTGCTGCCCGTAACAAATTCTGGTCCTACCACTACTTCCACCGGAAATTCACAAGCTTGTGCTACGGCACTACCCGGATTACAAACAACACAACCTGTTGTAACTCCTGCGGCGCGTGCTTTTTCTAATCCGCCTATGACATAAGGTGTACGACCGGAAGCTGCGATGCCAATCAATGTATCTTTGCTATTGATTTGATACGCTTCCAAATCTTTCCAAGCTTGTTCACGGTCATCTTCAGCGAATTCTACGGCTTTGCGTATCGCTGTATCACCTCCTGCGATAATTCCAACCACCATGCCGTGAGGAACGCCATACGTAGGTGGACATTCAGAAGCATCTACAATTCCTAAACGACCACTGGTCCCCGCACCAATATAAAATAATCGTCCGCCTTCTCTCATCTTCGGAACAATCGCATTGATCAATCGCTCGATTTGAGGTATTGCTTTTTCTACTGCTAAGGGAACAGTTTTATCCTCGTTATTGATGTTTTGCAATAACGATTGTACAGACATTTTTTCTAAATCTTGGTACGAAGAAGAAGATTCGGTTACGGAACTCATGCTCGATGATTTAAATGATATTCTTGTAAACCCGGTAATGGGTCATTAGTAATGTTATCTACTTTTACTCCAAAAGAGTCGGCTACTTTTTGTAAGAACGGTTGCAAGTGTAATGCAACTGAACCTATAAAGCGAACCGGTTGTGTTTTATGTTGAGGATATTGACAGATGCAACGTTCAAACAACAAACGGAAATTCTCCATAATCAGCGATTGAATGTAGTCATCCGATTGATGAAGAATCGCGAATGGTGCTAAAGAAGCTAGGTAACGGTTAGGGAAAGGTTTACGATAAATCTTATCCATGATGTCCGGTCTGCGGTCGGGAGTGAATACTTCAAAACGCTCACGCATTTCTTTTGGCATCACTTCACGTAAGTAATCACGTACTAATAATTTACCTAAATATCCTCCACTACCTTCATCACCCATGTACAAGCCAAGGGAGTTGATGTTACGTTCTATTTTTTCTCCGTTATAGTAACAAGTGTTGGAACCTGTACCGCTGATGCAAGCGATACCACTTTCTTTACCAAACAAGGAACGAGCCGCAGCAATCAAATCATTGTCTACTGAAACTTTCGCATGAGGAAAAATAGGTTGTATCGCTTTTTGTACGATGGCCTGCTGGGCCGGAAGTTCGCAACCTGCACCATAAAAATAGATAGCTTCGATATGTTTGATGTCCGGCATATTAGGAACAAGTTCTTTATGCAAGTTATCGGTAATGTCATCAGCTGTTTGGTAATATGGATTGATACCTAAGGTACGAATTTGAATACCTTCTTTATCTCCGGTAAACAACCAGTTGGTTTTAGTAGATCCGCTATCAACGATGGCAATCATTTGTTAGTATTAAGTATTAAGTATTAAGTATTAAGTATTAAGTATTAAGTATTAAGTATTAAGTATTAAGTATTAAGTATTAAGTATTAAGTATTAAGTATTAAGTATTAAGTATTAAGTATTAAGTATTAAGTATTAAGTATTAAGTATTAAGTATTAAGTATTAAGTATTAAGTATTAAGTATTAAGTATTAAGTATTAAGTATTAAGTATTAAGTATTAAGTATTAAGTATTAAGTATTAAGTATTAAGTATTAAGTATTAAGTATTAAGTATTAAGTATTAAGTATTAAGTATTAAGTATTAAGTATTTTTTCTTCATGAAAAATTTTCTTAGTACAGTTCTCGCGAAGTCTTAATACTCCTGACTCTGTACTTAATACTATCTATTTCAATTTCCCAATGGGAGTAAATTTATCAAAAACATTTTCGGTATGCGGAGCATCTTTTAACTCATCGGTTAAATCTTGTCCTGCCCAGTGTTCGTAGTGTTTGCCGTTGCGCCAAAGTTTGGATTTGCTTACATCGTAAATTAAACCTTTGTAAGCACACCAAATCTCCGGTTTGTCTTGTCCGTTGCGTAAGGCTAATTGCGACTTGGTATATTCCGGCAGCGACATACTTAAATTAATTTAGCGTGGGTGTTAATCCAGCGATACGGAAGTTCACCTCTATTGGCTGTTAAGTAATCCGAGTACGAACAAGGTACAATGGAATTACGAGCGTATTGTTTTTTCATAGAAGGATAAGGAACTTCCATCCACCACTTCTCCGTACTTTGATGTTTGTAGAACGTTAACTGATGAGGTTCTCCAGGAATAGAAACGATGTAACGAACAAAGTTTTTCCCTTCAAAATCATCTTCAGGTTTGCGGTGATAATACCCTTCAATGAAATACCAAATCATGGTAGCAACGACAGAAGCTGTTAATCCCCGCTCATCATAATCCGGATTGAATTCGTAAATACCAAGCGAAGTTAATTTGTTATTGATACCTGCATACCAACAAAGCTGACAAGCCTCTTCTCCTGACAAGCCGAAAGGTTGCGCGTTAGCGTTACCAGGTGCATCGGAGGCACGGATGGCAGTGATATCAAAGGATAACATATCGGCGGAGCGAACCACCGGCTCCATCTCTGATATATTCTCACGTAGTTGACCTATGCGGTAACTTTCGAAGTATAGTTTTTCTAAAACATTAATCGTTTCACTATCCGTTACAAAACTTTGATATGCTAAGTGACTATAGTTGAATAAAAAGTTAGGTTCATGCACCAACATACGATGTGTATGATGTTTACTCATATCATCCGTAGAAGCAGACATGTCCATATGACTGTCGATGTTCAATACGGAGATAAGTTGCTCCGTCGATTGATACGCCCAGAACTGAGCTAAATCAATATCATGCGAGCCGCCGATTAGAATCGGTAGAATATTTTTTTGTAAAAGATACTCTACTACTTCTTTGATGCGTAAGTAACTTTCTTCGGTGTTAATACCCTGACGAATATTTCCTAAGTCGGCAATTCGATACGAACCACTTCCTTTTTTTAATCGGTATAGTTTTTTGCGAACGGCATCCGCAGCTTTCTCAGAACCTTTGTTGGTTAATGTTCCACCGGATTCAGTAATCCCTATGATGGCAATGTCCACGTCATGTAAATCCGGGAAATTGATTTGATAAGTACTGATAGCGTTAGCAAACAAAAACGGGTCTAACATTTCGGATGCTGCTACATCGGTAACGACCGGATCAAAAAAGATACGTAGATTCATAAGCAATTTTCAGTAGAAACAAAGATACAGGATAGAGAACAAACGCCCTATCTTATCTAAACCATTCTTTCCACGTTCCTTTGTAATAATTATATTTTAATGTGCTGGGTAATGCTTTCCAAAAGTACTTAGACGTATGTGTAGCAAAGCTAGGCTGCATATAACAGTTGATGGTACAACCCTCGCATTCCGGTAAGCGACCTTCCTGCTGAATGAGTTGTTGCACTTCCTTACTTTGGTATACTTCTAAAAGGTTATTGTCGATAGAGAATTCTTTTGTTCCTAAGTGATAACAAGGAACGGATAATTTGTTTTCCGGAGTTAACACTAAAGTGGTAGAACCCGCTTTACACACGGGATTGGAAGTGTGATTGCCTCCGTCTAATCGTAAATCGATGAAGGCTTGATTCAGATACACCCACTTCTTTTTACCCCAGTTGGATAAGACAGATAAGTCTTCCTTGGATAAACCTGCACCGGTGCTTACTTCATTATAATCGAAAGAAGGATTGAGTAAGAGCATCAGCTGACGGGGAGCAGTGATTTGCTCATATACTTTCTGGATTTGCGATAGATTTTCTTTGAAAACGGTGAAAAGAATATCCGGTTTTTCGCCCATAGAAAGAGCGATGTCCAGTGATTCTATCACGAAGTCAAAACACGCTACACCACGCATGGTATCATGGGTTGACGCATCCGCTGCATCTAAAGAAAAGTGCAGCATATCGATTAGTCCTTTCAGTTCGGTGGCGCGCTTAGGATAGAGTAGACCGTTAGTGGTAACGGTAGTAATCATTCCATATTTTTTAGCCAGTCGAAGTAGGGTAGGAAGCTCTCGGTGAAGGAGTGGTTCACCGCCTGTAAAGTCGATAATTTTGACGCCCAGTTTCTTTAAATCTCGGAAGTTTTGCTCCGCTTGAAGCGGGGTTACATACGGTGATGGCTTCTCCCATATATCACAGAATGAACAGGTTGCGTTACATCTGTAGGTGACATAGTAGTTGCACAAAACCGGATGTGATAGGAGGCGCATAGTTGAAATATTACTGTAATATAGGAATAAACACAGATTTTTTAGTCTTAAAGGGTAGAAAGGGCATTTTTTTACCAGAAATGGGTTACATAAGTACCTAAAAACAAGTAAAAGAAAATTCTAATTTATTATATTTACCTCCTATTCTTTAAAATTTGTTTACGAACGTATCAAAAGTAAAATAGTATTATGGTTGACAATGTAAAAAGTGCTACCCTAACCGGAGTTATTACCGGAGATAAGGTACAGGAAGTATTTAAAGCAGCGAAAAAAGCAAACGTAGCATTCCCTGCGGTTAACGTGATTAACACAAGTACAGTGAATGCTGTCATGGAAGGAGCGAAAAAAGCAAATTCTCCTGTATTCATCCAATTCTCAAACGGTGGTGCTCAGTTCTATGCTGGTAAAGGTTTATCTAACGCTGGAGAGAAAGCGGCTATCGCAGGTGGTATTTCTGGTGCGCAACACGTGCATTTATTAGCGGAACAATATGGTGTAGGTGTATTTTTACATACTGACCACGCTGCTAAAAAATTATTACCATGGATTGATGGTTTATTAGATGCAGGTGAGAAATTCTACAAAGCTTATGGTAAGCCATTGTACTCTTCTCACATGTTAGATTTATCTGAAGAGCCATTACACGAGAACATCGAGATTTGTAAAAAATACCTAGAGCGTATGAGCAAATTAGGTATGACATTAGAAATCGAATTAGGTGTTACTGGTGGTGAAGAAGATGGTGTAGATAACACAGGTGTAGATAACAGCAAATTATATACTCAACCGGAAGAAGTTGCTTACGCTTACGAAGAGTTAATGAAAGTGAGTGATAAATTCACTATCGCTGCTGCTTTCGGTAACGTACACGGTGTATACAAATCTGGTAGCGTGAAATTGTCTCCAAAGATTTTGAAAAACTCTCAAGACTACGTTATCAAGAAATATAGCTTACAAGAAAGCGAGCCATTAAACTTCGTATTCCACGGTGGTTCAGGTTCTACTCAAGAAGAAATCAGAGAAGCGATTTCTTACGGTGTAGTTAAAATGAACATCGATACAGATTTACAATGGGCATTCTGGGAAGGTGTATTAAATAACTATAAAGCGAACGAAGCATACTTACAAGGTCAAATCGGTAACCCTAAAGGTGACGATCAACCGAACAAGAAATACTACGATCCACGCGTATGGTTAAGAAAAGGGGAAGATACTTTCGTTGCTCGTTTAACAAAAGCATTCGAAGATTTGAACTCTATCAACGCTAATGACAAAATGTGGAACTAATTTTTTAGTTTCCTTTTAAATAATACAAAAAGGCAGTAGTTGTTGACTACTGCCTTTTTTATTTCGATAGAGTTAGTTTTTTGGTTTTTATATATATAGTATTTAAGCAATAATAAATTGTTTATTATGAATATGTTAGGATTTAAATAGAACTATTTTTAGATTGATAACGTATTATTACTACACCCTTTACTTATTTCAGGATATGGATATGACTAGTGTTAGCCCGATGGCGATTGAAAAGGAAGACATCGTACATCTAACCTTTTCCAACGTGGATGTGATTTCAGACCCTGCCAAAAAGAGATTAAGAGAAATCTACTTACAAAGAGCCGAGCGCTACGGCAATGGGTACAAAGGGAAAGTCAAAATACTATTTGTATCTGCCGAAGGTAAGCAGTATGTAGTCAACACTACTATTTGGTCAGCGGATCATGAACACGTTTCATTGAAACATGGGATTGTAATCCCAACAAAATCAATTTTGGATATCGAATTCAGTTAACTTAAATCTCTTCAATTAGAAAAAGCAAACCCTTTAAAAACCAACAGCCAATAACTGTTGGTTTTGTATTTTTTATTAAACTATAGTATCCAATCATCAATCGACTCAAATGATATAATAATTTTTTGAAATTGAGCATTTGAATTAGAAAGTAAATTTTCATCAATGAAAAATATCAACCTTATAATATTTTGTTCACTAAAGTTTATGAGTAAAGCAACGTAAAAATTGTTTCTGGGTCTATTATTGTTCCTTAAAACGATTAAATTCGTGTGGTATTAGTTTGGTTTATTTAGCCCCATGGGAACAATTAATCAGTTTGTTTTTAATAATATTAAAACGATAGAAATGATTGGCGTAATCATGCGAATCATTAGTTTTACATTAGTCAGTTGGTTAGGTTCAGAGAGCCCCTTTTTGTTTGTCTGGATAGTTAACACAACGGATGCCATTATTTTATCATGGTGTGCCGTATTGAAAAAAGATAAAGCGTATACTTTATTAAATGTGTTTTGGATATTAGTGGGAATCATTGGAATGGCAAGAGCTTTGCAAATGATCTAAAAATTTCACACCATGGTAGCAGATTCTTTTTTTCATTTATTATTTATTAGCGTAGTTGCTTTGTTTCCTGTAGTTAATCCTATAGGTACTGCACTCATTGTTAACCCATACTTATCTCAATTAGAGGAATCGCATAAAAAATCAGCAGTCAATAAAATTACAATTTATGCTTTTGCCATTTGTGTGTTTTGTTTGTTTGCTGGACACTTCATTTTAAAAATATTTGGAATTTCTATACCAGTAATTCAGTTGGCAGGTGGAATTATGATTTGTAAAACAGGTTGGGAATGGTTGACTTCTGACAAGACGAGTGCCTCTTTTAAATCAAACTCAAGTTCTGAAGTAAAAGTAAGTATTGATGATAAACTTTTTTATCCGATTACATTCCCTATTACTACAGGTGCCGGAACGATATCTGTCTTATTTACTTTAGGAGCACAAAGTGAAACGGAGAATTTTGAAAACTATCTTTTAAATACAGGAGCCATTTTGGTGGCAATTATCATTATGTGTATTCTGATCCGTATTTTTTATGTGAATACAGATGTGATATTAAAATATTTAGGTTCTCACTCCGAAAATATTGTGAATAGATTAATGGCCTTTCTGCTTTTCTGTGTAGGTCTACAAATTGCAGTGACGGGAGTTAAGGCGTTGTTATAAGATTTAATTTTTATTTAAAAATAGCGGCTTTTTAATAATGTAGAGATATTAGTTCAACTACTTCCAACAGCTCAGGCCCTCTAATATTTGCTCTTACACTTTCCTGTAAAAGTGTACTCTACCTACTAAATGAAGCCGCTAATAACAATTAGTATCTAACTTGGTTTTTCACATCCTTTTTGGGTATAATATTGCCAGTTGATATAGGTGGCAATGATACAGGATGCTGTAATGTAGCAAAAGAATAATCTTGAATCGCCTGTGATTTTATTTGATTGATTAATTAAAACGTTGAAAATAAAAGGTCCGAAAGCTGCAATAGCTGAGGTCCATCCAATGACACCGGCTGCTTTACGAGGAGATTCAGAAAAGATAACTGGAAACTGTTTGAAAGTGGCAGCATTTCCTACTCCTGTAAAAAAGAAGATAAGCATAATAATTGTTACAAAGCCCGTGAACTTGTCGGGAGAAGACGGTGTTAAATATCCTCCTACAATTAGAGTTGTAAATAGAATAACTAAAAACACACCGGTGAGATGAGTTAATATTGCACCTCCTGTTTTATCTGCTATTTTACCAAATATAACTCTAGTAGCAGAACCAATTAAGGGACCATAAAAAGCATATTTCAAAGGGTCTAAACTTGGGTCTAGAGGAGCATAGATGCTTTTAATCATCATAGGAAATGCTGCTGCAAGTCCGGCAAATGTTCCAAATGTCATGATATAGGTAATGGTACAAAACCATGTATGCTTATCACTGAAAATATCCAATTGTTCGCGAAATGAAGCATTGACAGGAATACTTTTCAGTGATAGCCATGATACAATTCCAATGATGAATAATGGTAGAATATAAATAAATGCAATATTTTGCAGGTAGATGGTTTTACCTGTTTCTACAATTATTTGGCCTCCTCCTACAAAAGAGAAAATAGATAATCCTATAATTAGAGGAGAAAGTAGCTGTACTAAACTCACTCCGAAATTACCAATACCTGCTTGTACGCCTAATGCAGTACCAATATGTTTTTTTGGAAAAAACAGAGAAGTAGAAGGCATATAAGAAGAAAAATCACCTCCTCCAATTCCTAATAAAAAGGCAATGAGCATGAAGTATCCAAAAGTACTTTCAAGATCCATTACTGCAAAGCCTAACATTAATAGAGGTATTATTTTAATAAGTGTAGAAATGGTAATAACATTACGAGTGCCATATAATGGTATTAAAAAGGTGTTTAATATTCTAAACAACCCTCCTGCAAGACCAGGTATAGCGGCGAGCCAGAATAATTGTTCATTTGTGAATTTAAATCCTATACTAGGTAATTTGATTACAATGACACTAAAAAGAAACCATGTTGAAAAGGAAATTGTAAGAGCAAACGTTGTAATGGCAAGGGTTTTCCACGCAATTTTTTTTCCTGTTTTTTCCCAAAAGAGCTCGTTAGAAGGATCATATCCCGTTAACCATTTTGATTTATTTCCCATGTGTTGATTTATTTATTACTTGGTGTTTTATTTTCGTTATCAAATTTGTTTTTTAAATGGGGTACTTCGGAATGAGTCATTTTGTTGATGATGGTGTTCATCCAGATAAGGCAGATTCCTGAAACACAAAAGACAAAAATCCAAGAACTTGTCCATAATCCAGTATAGTCAAGTATATATCCAAAAAAGATGGGAGCTATAAATCCACCTAAACCTCCTATCAATCCTACCATGCCACCTACCACTCCAACTTCATTTGGGAAATATTCTGGTATGTGTTTGTAAACTGCGGCTTTACCAATTCCCCAAACGATTCCAATCAAAATCACTAATAAAGAAAAGACACCTATATGTGCTTCGAATTTAATCATGGTAATACCTTCTGCTAGAAGTTGCTTTTTGACAACTTGATCGTTTTGTTTGACAACTATTTCTTGCCATGAAAATGATTGTGGGAAAAAAGTAGTTGAGGTTGGGATAGAAGGTTTAGGTGTTAATTGAATTTCATCATGATCTAAACTAATCTTGTTGTTTTCTATGCTTGTTATTATTCCACTTTTTTTAGCGGTGATACCTTTTCCTGGTGTAAAAATTTCCATCTTAGGTAACATGAGTAATCCACTAAGTATGAGTGAAGAGTATAACACCCAATACATAACTTTTCGTGCTCCAAATTTATCGGATAAATACCCGCCAAAGGCTCGAATAACACCACTAGGTAAGCTAAAAGCTGAGGCTAACATACCTCCTAATATCAAAGATGTTTTATATACATTCACATAGTAGGGAAGCAGCCATTGAGAATAAGCTACAAAAAGCCCAAATACCAGAAAATAATATAAACCAAAGCGCCATACACGTGTTTGGCTTAAAGGTTGTAACAACTGTTGAGTTGATTTCGCCTGAGTATTTGTTGTTTTGTTTGGAACAAAAAAGACATAAATAAAACCTATCATCAATAGTATAATGGCATAGATGATAGGCAACATTCGCCATCCATTTTCCGGATTATTTATAGATAAATAACGAAGTGCCGTAGGGGCTAGAAAGGTGGTTAGTGCAGCGCCAGCATTCCCCATACCAAAAATACCTAGCGCTCGCCCTTGCCATTCCTTAGGATACCATATAGAGGTGAATGAGATGCCAACGGCAAAGCTTGTCCCTACTAATCCAAAACAAGCACTTAGAGCAAAATAAAACCAGTAAGAGTTAGCAACTGAAAGTAAGAATAGAGGTATACTACAAATTAGTAATAAGAAAGAAAATACTCTTTTGCCACCAAATTTATCAGTGAGAATCCCCATAGGTAATCTCATGATTGATCCTGTTAAAATTGGAATTCCTAATAACCAACCAGTTTCAATAACAGACCATTGAAACAGATTGTTATCGACAAGATAAGTGACTAATACACCATTGAGCGTCCAACAGGCAAAACAAATAGTAAAGGCCAAGGTGTTTAGTAATAATATTCGATGAGCATTAGACAAACTCGAATCCATATTACAAAGATTTTTTTATTACGCCAGATACTGTTGTGATGTCTGTTTGGTGTTTCAAATGTAATAAAAAAAGATATTAATATCCTATTATATTAATATCTTTTTTTAACTTTGGATGAACACCAAAAAACACAGGCTGATGTTTAAAAATATTAGTATAAAAGCATTGTTGATTGCAATACTTTCGATGATAGCTACACTGGCACTCGTTCTAGTTGGTTCTAGAAATTTGCAAAATTTTGATGCAGCACTTGTAGCGTATTTGTTTGGTACTTTGTTTGCCATTTTTGGCATTGTATATCGGTATATTGTCTGGATTCAGCGACCTCCCACCAATGTGTATTTTTGGCGGAGTATAAAAATTCTTTTCTCAAAAGAGTTTTTACACTTTTCTTGGTACTCCTTAAAAGACTTTGTGAGAAATATTCTTTTTCAACGTTTTATTTTCAAACGAAATACTAAAAGGGGATTTGCACATATGTCGATGGCATTAGGATGCACACTCGCATTTGCGATTACAATCCCACTTACATTTGGATGGGTACATTTTACTTTAGTCCCTGAAACGGGTCTTTCCCCAGAGATAGAAGATATTTATGAGGCTCACTTTTTCGGATTTAAAGTCATGAGTTTTCCTGTAAAATCTGTCATTGGATTTCTCACATTCGGAGCTTTAAATTGGTGTTCTATTTTGGTTATTATTGGTGCGACACACTTTTTACAAAAGAGATTAAAAGATCCCGGATTGATTGCAACGCAAACATTTGAAGGAGATATCTTGCCATTGTTATTGTTGATATTAGTTTCTTTAACAGGGTTGGGATTAACTTTGGATTATGAATTTATGCATGGAAAGGCATATGAATTTATGGCTGTTACTCATGCCTTTTTTGTAATCATCTTTTTGATTTGGATTCCGTTCGGAAAGTTCTTTCATATCATTCAAAGACCAGCTCAAATTGGGGCACATATATATAAAGAAGTAGGCAAAAAGAAAGGGATGCAAGCTTGTCAATTTACTGGAGATAATTATACTACCAAACTCCATGTTGCCGATTTAAAAAGGATAACAAAGGAAGTGGGATTTAATATGGAAACTACTGAGGGGGATTCTATATTGAATTATAGCCCTGAAGGTAAAAGAAGTTTATTGGCATTAGCACACTTAAAAGCTAGAACAGAATCAGGAAAATACTTTGGTTAAAAAATAAAAAAGATATGGCTAAGCTACCTATACCTATTGAAGAAATTATTGAACAGTATGGTCCTACTCTAAACTTTCCCAATCCTGAAGGGATTGTAGGTAGAGATGAGCCGGACAAAATAGTCAAAACACATTGCTGTTTTTGTGGTATGCAATGTGGAATTAAGTTGCTTGCAAAAGATAATAAAATTGTAGGCTTTGAGCCATGGATGGAATTCCCTTTTAACGAAGGAAGGCTTTGCCCAAAAGGAGTCCAACGATATATGCAAAATAGTCATCCAGATAGACTTGTTTCCCCATTAATTAATAAGCCTGGCATTGGTTATTCATCGGTATCTTGGGATGAGGCTATGGAAAAGACAGTATCCGAAATTAAAAGGATTCAAAAAGAATATGGTAATGATGCATTCGCTATGTTATCAGGAGTTTCATTGACGAATGAAAAATCATACATGGTTGGGAAATTTGCTCGAACTGCATTGAAAACTAAAAACCTAGATTATAATGGTAGACTTTGTATGGTTTCTGCTGGAGCTGGAAATAAAAAAGCATTTGGACTTGATCGATCTTCAAATAATTATTCTGATTTAGCTCATGCGGAAGTAATCATAGTTTCAGGTGCAAATGTGTCAGAAACTTTTCCTACGTTAACATATTGGTTATGGCAAGCTAGAGATAATGGAGCAAAGATTATAGTGGTTGATCCTCGGATGATTCCATTGGCTAGAACGGCTGATATTCATCTGGATATACGTCCGGGTACGGATTCAGCATTATTTGGAGCCATACTCAATTACATGGTACAACATGATATGTTAGACCATGATTTTATTGAAAATTACACTTCTGGATTTGAAGAAGCAATCAATGCTGTTAAGGATTATTCTTTAGAATGGGCTGAAGAAGTAACAGGTGCCAAAAAAGAAAAAATAGAAGAGGCGGCTAAGTTATGGGGTAAAGCCTCTACTTCATTCTTGCTTCATGCAAGAGGGATTGAGCATCATACCAAAGGTGTTGAAAATGTTTTAAGCTGTATAAACATTGTATTAGCATCCGGTAGAATAGGTAAGCCGTATTGTGGTTATGGAACTATTACAGGCCAAGGCAACGGTCAAGGTGGAAGAGAGCATGGTCATAAGTGTGATCAATTACCTGGCAATAGAGATATAGAGAATCCAGATCATCGCAAATATATATCAGGAGTATGGGGAATAGATGAAAAAGATTTACCTGGGAAGGGACTTTCTGCATATGAAATTATTGAAGCTATTCATAGAGGAGAAATTAAGGGATTACTTTCAATTTGTTTTAATCCATTAGTGTCATTACCCAATAATGAATATGTAAGGGCGGCCTTGGAAAAATTAGAGTTTTATGTGGGGATAGACTTTTTCATGAGCGAGACCATTCGTCATTGTGATGTAATACTTCCAGGTTCTTTGCATGAAGAAGAAGAAGGCACAGTCACTACGGCAGAAGGTAGAGTGGTACGAATAAGAAAAGTGATTGACCCTCCTTCAGGTGCTCGTACAGATTCTGAAATAATAAAAGAACTTGCTTTTAGGTTAGGTGCCGGAGAGAAATTTGCATTTGAAAATAGTGAAGCTGTTTTCAATGAACTTCGAGTAGCGTCTAAAGGAGGTACTGCTGATTATTTTGGAATTACGTATGAAAAAATTGAAAAGAACATGGGCGTATTTTGGCCTTGTCCAGATTTAGATCATCCTGGAACTCCACGTCTTTGGGAGGATCGTAAGTTTAAAACTCCAGATCAAAAAGCACATTTTAATCCTGTAACGTATCACCCTAGTAAAGATCCTGTGGATGCAGAATATCCGGTAATATTAACAACAGGGCGTGTAGTATCTCAATATTTAAGCGGAACACAAACTAGACGAATAGGTAAGTTGGTACAGCAATTTGCTCAACCCTTATTGGAAATTCATCCTTCATTGGCAGAGAAATATGGAATTTCTCAGGAGGAAGAAGTTAAGGTTGTAACCAAAAGAGGCGAAGCAATTTTTGCTGCAAATATTGTTAAGACTATTAGAGAAGATACGGTCTTTCTACCTTATCATTGGCCTGGTAAAAAATCAGCCAATCAACTTACTAGTGGACATTTAGACCCTATATCTAAAATTCCGGAATTTAAAGTAAGCGCATGTCAACTTATACCTACAGGTAAGAAAGCTTATATAGGCAAAGATGCTAACGATTATCAAAGTGTTTGATCATACAATTATAATTAAAAAAAGATGCCTCAATATTATAAATTAGAACAAGAATTTTTTGTGGACATGCAAAGGTGCATAGGCTGCAAGTCTTGTGAAATGGCTTGTGCGGAATGTGAAACAAATGGCGAAGAAGGAATGATTCATGTTCATTATGTAGATCGAAGTGAAACAGTACAAACAACAGTACAAGTTTGTATGCATTGTGAAAATCCAGTTTGTGCCAATGTGTGTCCTGCCGATGCGATTAGTAAAGATGAATTTGGAATTGTCCATACGGCTAATACTTCTAGATGTATAGGTTGCTCTAATTGTGTTATAGCTTGTCCATTTGGGGTGCCTAAAAAAATGGAACGATATGATTTGATGATGAAGTGCAATATGTGCTATGATCGAACAAGTATTGGGAAAAAACCTATGTGTGCTACTGTATGCCCAAGTGGGGCTCTCTATTATGGTACTAAAGAAGATATGGCAAGAATGCGTCCGAACTCAACACCGGTTAATCGATTTTTGTTTGGAGAAGAAGTAGTAAATACGAAAGTGAATATTATGATGCCAAAAGATAGTACTGAATTAAGAATCCTATAATTGAACTTATTAGAATTGCGACATGGATAAGAATAAAAAACAATGGAAGAAAGATTTTCCGATTAGTCGTTCGGATTCAAATCAAGTAAGTCGACGAGATTTTGCAAAACTACTTGCGGTAGTTTCAGGTGGGATGGTAATAGGTAATGGTGTGATTGCTGGAAGAACTTTATTTTCAGAAAGTAATGAGACAGATGTTAAACAAAAAGTTTGTTCGGTAAATGATGTGCCGATAGGTGGTACTAAATCTTTCGTATTAGAAGGGAGTTCCATTCCCTATATCTTAATACATACCGAAGAAGAAGCATTTTATGCGTACGAACAAAAGTGTACACACTTATCATGCGCTGTATATTATAAACCCGGAACTATGAAGATAGAATGCCCATGTCACAATGGATGGTTTGACGTGAAGACTGGTGACGTACTTCAGGGGCCTCCTCCAAGGGCGTTAAAAAAATTAATTGTTACTATTGATAATAATGATATATATGTTCAACATTCATCTAAAGAAAGTGTATGAGTAATTTTAGAACAGGCCAAGAACAATCAAATCCTCAAAAGAAGAGTATGATAATGTCCACTTTAATTGTGGTCTTGTTGGCGAATTTATTAATTCAAATTTGGTTATTGTATACTGCATTAAATAATGCTTTGGACGGCCATCCGGAGGTAGCGTACAGCACCTTTATTGCCTCCTTTGTGTTGTTTTTAGCGGGCATTATTTGGTTGTATCTCCTTCCGAAGAGTATAAAATAATTCGGAAGTAATATTATTTACGGAGTATTTTATTGAAAATATATTAGGGTTCAGAGTATGTAATAACCCTTCATCAATTGCAGTATATACTATATATAAAGGCGATTATTTATCACCCGTTATTTGCCACCAATTTATAGAAATATATATGGCCTTGCTGGGTAGGAAATATCAATTAGTATTAATTATTTAATAGCTTATTCATGCTTGTTTGGAATAAATGCTTGCCATATGACAGCGATTTAAATTGGTGAACAATAGGGTCTTCAATTTCGGAATATGGAAATTAATTTTTTTAACAAAAATGTCTTTATGAAGATGACACATTCGACTTTTTGACTAATAATGAACTAGCAGCCGTAGTTATCATTACACCATATAAAATGGATCCAAAATAAAACATACGAGCGGCATCACCCGATATAAATGCATGAACCAAAATGCATGCAAAAAATACGACGTAATACAACTCTATGTTTGCCTTCCAATAATTTCGAATGGAACTGTTGATTGCTCCATACATGATTACGAAAGTAAATATTCCCATCACGGTAAATATTTCTCCTAAACCACGCACACTAGCTAACTCCTGAAATGTAGTAGTAGTCTTGTTTACATGACGGATAAAGATTTCTACTAAGGTTTCCTTGTTCACTTCAGCGGTAGCTTGTAAAGGATACATTGCATCGATGAGTGTATGAAATCCAAATAGAATTACTAAACTCAATCCAACTAGCCCTAACCGGTAATACCATGTCAATGGTCCGGCAAATACAATCAATGGTGCGAATAAAAGAAACGATTCTTTCATTAATCCACCTAGAAGTATAGTGATGGCAAACAACACTGTATGTTGCGACTTGATACTATAGATTAATAAAGCAATTGTAATTAGATAAAGACTATCTGTCAAAGGTAAACCTGCTATATAGGCTACCCAACGACTGGTTAAAATGGCTACTAATCCAATTACTACAGCGAGCAAGTTGTCAGTATATCGTTGAAGTATCCAAAAACAGATGACACCATAGAATGAAGTAAGAAGTACGTTGATGATAAAATAACTAAGTTGTAAGGGCCATAAAGACTCTGCGCGGTGTGGCCATAATTTAGTATATACTTTTTCTAAAGGGTAAGCGATAGCTTTAGCCATCATAGGAATAATTAATCTATAGCGATGCACCGGATTAACGTTTGTTTCGCCATTAGACATAGCCAAATAGCTTTTCGTATCAGAAGAATGTGAAAAGTCATAATGCACATACATATTATAAGTAGGTCCAATGATGATGGCTAAACAAAATAGAAAAGGAATTAACAGTTGTTTCAGCATTCGAAATTATTTTTCAGTAAATCTTAATAAATAACACCTGCATGGTCTAATAACGTCGTGGCATGCTTTGATAGCAAAGAGTTTAGACCTTGCAGGTTCAGTACTAAGAAACACTTTTACTACTAAATAAAAAACCCTTGATATTCTCAAGGGTTTTTAAATGTATGAAATTTTAATTTCTTATTAAACCTTGCAGGTTTATTGATTCAGTAGGTTTCTTATTTATTACTCAACATGTGTAATAAATCGCCTAGACGTTTTTTCATCTCTTTACGATCTACGATGAAATCTAGGAATCCATGTTCTAATAAGAACTCTGAAGTTTGGAAACCAGCAGGTAAGTCTTTACCAATGGTTTCTTTTACTACACGAGGACCGGCAAAACCAATTAAAGCGCCCGGTTCAGCGATGTTGAAATCACCTAACATAGCGTAAGATGCCGTAACACCACCAGTAGTAGGGTCTGTCATCAATGAAATGTATGGTAGGCCATCTTGGTCTAATAAAGCTAATTTAGCAGACGTTTTAGCCATTTGCATTAAAGAGAAACCAGCTTCCATCATACGAGCACCTCCAGATTTGGAAATCATGATGAATGGACATTTCTTTTTACGTGCATGATCAATACCGCGAGCAATTTTCTCACCTACTACGGATCCCATAGAACCACCCACGAAGGAGAAGTCCATACAACAGATAACTACGTTTAGACCGTCCATTTTACCGAAGCCGGTACGAACAGCGTCCTTTAAACCTGTTTTTTTCTGTGCGGCAGCGATACGCTTAGGGTAAGGCTGACTATCATTAAATGTAAGGGGATCAGAAGAAACTAGGTTTTCATCTAGCTCTACGAATTGATTATTGTCAAAAAGTAATTCAAAATATTCTTTAGAACCGACACGTGCATGGTAGTTACACTCCGAACAAGTATAAGCATGTTCTGCGTGATCTTTCGTTGGTACTACCTTTTTGCAATCCGGACATTGATACCACAACCCATCAGGCACCTCTCTTTTTTCTTCGGTAGGTGTCGTGATGCCTTTTTCAGTACGTTTAAACCAAGACATTGTATTTAGTGTTTTATGTGTCTATTACTCTACGTTTTTGGTAGAGAATAGCTGACAAATATACTAATTTTTTAGACCAACGATGCTTTAAAGTAGGTTTTTTTATTGAAATGGACGATTGTAAAAATCTAACTGTCAGTAAATTAGCTATTTCACTTCTTCGAAATCGACGTATTCACCACCTCCGGCATTTTTCCCCTTATCCCCTTTTTTATTTTCGGGAATATAATTAATGCTAATGGTCCCCTCCGGTTGGGAGGATTTTCGATAAGCTTGCTGTTGTTGCTGCTGCATCTGGTCGGCCATTTTTTTAGCCGTGTGCATCACCACTACCTTTAATAAAGGCTTCATTAACCAGCGCAAAAGCAAAAAAATGATAAATGTCCAGAATATAAATTTAAACATGTCTGAAGTATTCGTTTTAAATAAAGACGTCTTACAATAGCTTTTATTGTAAGACGTGCTTTTAAGAAGTTATAATCGAATTAACGGCTCAAATACAAGTTTCTTTCGCCGTAGATTTTTTGGAAGTTCTCGTCTTCTAAATCTTTGATGAATAGAATCGCTTCACCGGTAGATTTCATTTCAGGTCCTAATTCCTTATTTACATTAGGGAATTTGTTGAATGAGAACACTGGTATTTTGATAGCGTAACCTTCTTTTTTAGGATTGAAAGTAAAGTCTTTCACTTTCTTCTCACCTAACATCACTTTAGTAGCGTAGTTTACATAAGGCTCATCATATGCTTTACAAATAAATGGAACCGTTCTGGAAGCACGTGGGTTAGCTTCGATGATGTAAACGATTTCGTCTTTCACTGCAAACTGAATGTTGATTAAACCTACGGTATTTAATGCAACTGCGATACGTTTAGTGTAATCTTCAATTTGCTTCAATACATTATCACTTAAGTTGAAGGTAGGTAATACAGAGTGTGAGTCACCGGAGTGGATACCAGCAGGCTCTATGTGCTCCATGATACCAATGATGTATACATCTTTACCGTCACAGATAGCATCCGCTTCTGCTTCGATAGCATTTTCTAAGAAGTGATCCAACAATACGCGGTTCTCCGGATGTTCTTTCAGGATGTTAACTACGTGTTGTTCTAATTCTTTCTCATTGATAACAATCTTCATACTTTGTCCACCTAATACATAAGAAGGACGAACTAAAAGCGGGAAGTTTAATTCTTCACATAACTCTAATGCCTGATCCGCATTTTGAATCACACCGAATTTAGGGTATGGAATGTTGTTATCTTTTAATAAAGTAGAGAAACGTCCGCGATCTTCTGCTAAATCCAATGATTGGAAGTCAGTACCGATAATTTTAATACCGTAACGCTCTAATTTTTCAGCAAGTTTAAGAGCGGTTTGACCACCTAACTGAACGATCACACCTACCGGTTTTTCTAATAGGATAATCTCATAGATGTGTTCCCAGAATACAGGTTCAAAGTATAATTTATCAGCGATGTCAAAGTCAGTTGATACTGTTTCAGGGTTACAGTTAATCATGATGGTTTCGTAACCACATTCTTTAGCTGCCAATACACCGTGTACACAAGAGTAATCGAACTCGATACCTTGACCAATACGGTTAGGACCTGAACCTAATACGATGATTTTTTTCTTGTCGGAAGGAATGGATTCGTTTTCACCTTCGAAAGTAGAGTAGTAGTAAGGTGTTTTTGCTTCGAATTCAGCAGAACACGTATCTACTATTTTGTATACTCTCTTAATTCCTTGCTCGTGACGTTTGTTGAATACTTCGGATTCTAAACAACGTAACAAGTGAGCAATCTGACGATCGGCATAACCTTTTTGTTTAGCAGATTGTAATAACTCTTTAGGAAGATTTTGAATCGTATATTTTTGAATTTCTTTCTCTAATAAAACTAACTCTTCTACTTGGTTTAAAAACCAAGGATCGATCTTCGTTAATTTTTGGATGGTTTTGAAACCAACACCTAATTTGAAGGCATCATAGATATGGAACAAACGGTTCCAGCTAGGGTTTTCTAAGCTGTGTAGGATTTGATCTTGGTTGGTTAATTCTTTACCATCTGCACCTAAACCATTACGTTTGATCTCTAACGACTGACAAGCCTTTTGTAAAGCTTCTTGGAAGTTACGACCAATACCCATCGCTTCCCCTACCGACTTCATTTGTAAACCTAAAGTACGATCAGCACCTTTAAATTTATCGAAGTTCCAACGAGGTATTTTTACAATCACATAATCTAAAGCAGGTTCGAAGAACGCACTGGTAGTTTTAGTGATTTGGTTTTTCAATTCATCTAAGTTGTAACCAATCGCTAATTTTGCAGCTATCTTTGCAATCGGATAACCGGTTGCCTTGGATGCTAGAGCTGAAGAGCGGGACACGCGTGGGTTAATTTCGATACCGATGATGTGATCTGTTTCCGGATCTACAGAGAACTGTACGTTACATCCACCGGCAAACTGACCGATTCCGTTCATCATCTTAATCGCTAAATCGCGCATGTTTTGATAAATCGTATCAGGTAAGGTCATAGCAGGAGCTACCGTTATGGAATCACCTGTGTGAACACCCATTGGGTCAAAGTTCTCGATAGAACAAATGATGATGATGTTACCTAAGCTATCACGTAATAATTCTAACTCATATTCTTTCCAACCCATGATACTTTGCTCTACTAACACTTCGTGAATAGGAGAGGCATGTAAACCACGAGTTAAAGCTTCGTCAAATTTTTCAGGATCGTTTACAAATCCACCACCGGTTCCACCTAAGGTAAAGGATGGACGAATAACCAATGGGAAGCCAATTTGTTGAGCGATTTCTTTTCCTTGTAAGAAAGAGGTAGCTGTTTCACCTTTACAAACGCCTACACCTAACTCTAACATTTTCAAACGGAATTTCTCACGATCTTCTGTTGTTTCGATAGCGTTAATATCTACCCCGATTAAGCGAATGCCGTATTTTTTCCAAATACCTGCTTTTTCACAATCTAAACATAAGTTCAATGCTGTTTGACCACCCATCGTAGGTAGTACCGCATCAATCTTATGTTTTTCTAAAATTTCAATAATGGATTTCTTTTCTAACGGCTTCAAGTATACGTTATCGGCAACCACTTTATCCGTCATGATAGTAGCCGGATTAGAGTTGATAAGCGTTACTTCAATTCCTTCTTCACGAAGAGAACGAGCTGCTTGTGATCCGGAATAATCAAATTCACACGCTTGACCAATGATGATGGGACCGCTTCCGATAATTAATACTGACTTAATACTGTTATCCTTTGGCATGGAGGAGGGTATTTATAATTTATGTTAATGAGTTAGATTCAATAATTTGACATCGTTTTGGACAGACAAATTGAACAAAAGTACGGTAAAAAGTTTTTATATAAAACATTAAATAAATATTAAGATAAAGGTGTTTGATAGTCAATTCTTTAATTTCCTTTAACACGGAATTGTACTATTTTCTATTGGATTTGTGTTAAATAAACAAAAGGCACCTTATAATAAATCAATAATAAAGGTATATAGTAGTTGCTGTTGAGAATCTATTTTGTGTGGTAATGGGAAAAGAGACCTAAGGGTTTAACGATTTGATTAATATCAAGTAATAGTGACATATGTCATTACAAAATAATGAATTTTATTCAAAAATTGGATTTTTTTTTTTTGCTATTTTTGCCCGAGTTGTTTAGCGATTCGAATTTTTGCTACGACTGTTTTTATTATTTAACCGTTTTTTAATTAATAACTAAAATGAAAAAACTATTACTCTTAGTGCATGTAGTATTGTTGATGCAGTACTCCTCCTATGCACAATTTGGATGTCTTGGAAATCCTAGTCTGGATGGCCCAAATGATGTTTGTCCTGGATCTTATCAAACTTATACTGCAAATGCTAGCTTTAGCAGATTTATTTACATTGAATGGGGTACAAATACTGGAAATGCTTTTACGAAAATTAATGATAAAGATATACTATTTTATACGCAACAATATCTTGTACATAGAGATTTATCAGCAAGTGATTTAGATTTACTTTTAAATTTTTATCCTCAAAAAGTAAAGTATCGAAGATATACTTTTGATAATGAACAAATAACATTTACTTACAGTCAACCTGGAGGATTTTCACAAAGTGTGACGGCTTCAGTATTACCTGATTATAGAGGAAACGCTCGTATAGAAAAGGTAGAGTTATTTATAGGTGTTCGAGCAAATGTAAATACAGTGTATTTTGATTTGGAACGCGATAATTTGTTGGGTAGTACGTGTTATTATCATGAAGGAAAATCATTGAATACACTTTCTACGTTTGATCCTACTAAAGTAACTATAACTTCTACCTCTACCATCCCTACTTGTTCATCCGGAGGTAGCTTTGACATCCGTGAAAAAAATATCACTTTCTCAACTTACGGTTATAATTTTAACTGGACACTAACCGACCCTTTGGGTACGAATAAAAATAGCTTGATTAGTAGTAATCGTAATGGGAACAATGTCTATATCTCATATTTAGATCGACCGGGAGTATGGAATTTATCTTGTACACTTCAGTCAGGATGTAAGATTCAAACTTTTAGTTATCCAATTACGGTAGGGAACCCGTTTGCTTTAACACCAGCAGAAATAAGGATAGATGGTGTCAATAATTACAATTACGCTTCTTTAGTACCAACTTGCCCTAAAGCCTATCAAACAGGTTATCAAATGTCTGTTCCGATGTATAACAATATTCCGGACTTGCAATATACCTGGACTTTGCCACCCGGCTGGCGTACCTATAATGCCTCTGCTTCATCATCGGCAACTGTTAGTGGATACACCCAGTATACCTATAAGGGTCAATATCTAAATAGTCTAACTATGGATAGTTATGTTAAGTCAAATGGTAATATTCCGGGTGGTAATGGTCAATTAGTAATTTATGCTTGTAATGTTACAAGTAATCCCATTACCATTTCAGTGGTACCAAACGGCCCGCTGGATGTACGTTTAAATCCCTAAGTTACTTCTTGCCAACCTACAGTCTCATTAGATCCCGTGGTATTAGCTCAGGCCTATCCGGTTACTATTAACTGGCAAGCACCTAATGGAGGTACACTGGCTAGTACTACTACCAATGAATTTGCTCCGGGTAATACTTTTACGGCTGCACCCGGCACTTATCAAGTGAGATTAAATATTGCGGATTCCAGACAATGTGTATCTGATTGGACAACTACTACGGTAATCATAGGCGGCCCGGGAGTGAACACTGCCGGTTGGAATAGCGGCGTATTGAGCGATGTGAACAACTGGAATGTTATTAGTAACTTGGCTGTAACAGATAACTCCGATGTTTATTTTGTGGGTCAAGATAAAACTACAGGAGCTGCGAGTATAAATTATTATCGTTACGATGCCGGTTTTGCTAAATGGATACCTACGCCGGCTTTCCCACAGCCTACCGCTGGTGTGCGTAGTGGAACAAATGCCATTGCTATAGCTCTGGGTACTACATTAGGTGTTTATTATGTGGATGCAAATAATAATATTAGAAGATTAACAGCTACGACGGATGTTACCGTTTTTGGTGGGTTTAATGCAGATTTAATTAAACTAGATCCTGCGGGTACTTTAAACACGGCTAAGCTTGTTTATCATAACTATATAGATAATTATATTTATTCATGGAGTCCTTTGAGCCCTACTACCCCATCTACTTTTTATGTTAGCTACCCAACCAAATATGATATTGGTATTAATAATGGTCGAGTGTTTTATGTGAATGCTAATGAAAGTGCTATTTATTACAAAGATTTAAGTGAAAACAATCCTTCTAATAAAGGTACCTTATTAACGTCTTTGTATAGTATTAACTGTTACACGGATATTGTGTTTGACGCAAGCGGTAATGTGTATTATGCTACCTGCGATGGGAATATCTATATATGTAAGAAAAATGTGTCTAATGGGTACGATGCACCGGTTTCTATTCAAGTACCATCTTCCCGTGCTTGTGATGGACACTTAACTATGAATATGGCTACCGGTACTATTTACTATACAGGGTACGATAATCGCTTGTATCAACAGTATGTAATGAATTTAGCTACCAATCAATGGGGTAATGTACCCGCTACTCAATCGTATGGAGATGTAGCAGGTCGCAGCTTGGTATTTCAAGCCCCGCACTTGTTTTATGTGGGTGATAATAATTTAGTTTATAATTTGTACTATTTCCAAGGTTGTACACCGAGTCCGTTACGTATGGCGGGGGATGATAGCGATCACATTACTTCTGATAATCAAATCTACACTGCCGGAAATGTACAGCCATCAAGCACTGCCGGTAAAGCTTTTCCTAATCCATTTGCCGATCAGTTGTCTGTATTGGTAGAAGGAAGTGGCACGGCAGTATTAAAGATAACCGATGTAAATGGGAAAGTTGTCATGAAAGAAGAATATGGATTTGATGAAAAGCAAATTACCACTTCTGATTGGGTACAAGGGATGTACTTGTGTACCGTGGAGCAAAATGGTCATATACTTTATACGGCTAAATTGATTAAGCAATAAGCATTATAATGAATAAATCAATGTCGTTTAGTTAAGATTATTTTAAAACCCACGGTTAAAACCGTGGGCTGCCTACTGCCTTCGAATGTAGTTTATCATTAAAGTTGACGGTCTTGGAAATAGGTAGCCCACCATTTTAATGGTGGGGGCAATAATAAATTCCCTAACTAAACTACATTGATTTATATTTAACTCAAGAGCCTGTATGAAATAACTCATGCAGGCTCTTATTATATTATACTAAAGTAGATACATAGACGTTATTATTTGGTTTTACTTTTTAATGAACTCTGAAGTTACAAGAGCAAGATGAATCACATGGTATTAAAGGAGGCAAGAACAAAAAAGTTTACGAAGCAGAAAGGCTGGAGATATATGTGGCTTTTGTTTTTTACCTCTATATATTCTTTACATGCCCAAAAAGAAGCCTGTCAATATTTTTATTGGAAAGACTCTGGAATTAAGTTTAACAAACAAGGGATAGAAGCTTACACGAATACCAACAACATATCACACATTCAAGCAGGTAAAGATTTTTCCCCTGTATTATGTGATACAGCAGGAAACCTGCTTATGTACACCAATATGGAAACCATTTATGACCGTAGTGGGAATGTGATGAAAAATGGAGATGGTTTATTGGCAAATAGAAATGGAATTCAAGGAGCGGTATGGGTGGACTTACCTGCCAGTAGAGGGCGTTATTATTATTTGTTTTATAGTGATGCTAAAGGTACCCAATTTGGGAATTTCCCGCATGATTCAATCGTTTCTTACGCTTTGATAGATATGCAGGGGAATGGAGGTTTAGGCAAAGTAGTTCAGAAGAATGTTTTATTACATGGAGGTTCTTCCGGTTTTATAGCAGCGGTACGTCATAAAAATGATGTAGATACCTGGGTAATGACGTATCATTTCCATCGCAAAGAGTTTATGGCTTATTTGGTAAGCTCTTGCGGAATTATAGGTCCGGTTATTAGTAAAGATATTGCCGATATAAATATAGCAGGAATAATGGATCCCTTCCCCCAATTACGATTTTCACCACAAGGTAATATGCTTGCTTGTTTACATGGTACTAAACCAAATGTTGGTCAAGGTGTAGTAGGTTTATGGGATTTTGATAATGAAACCGGCTTGCTTACATATAAGTATGGAATAGAAGGTGCTCCTATCAATTATTTTTTCTCGCCTTCCGGGCAGTATGTCTATACTTGTAATCAATGGCTTCAGGGATTAGTACAGTATGATGTTACCGAACCGGATAGTGTGAGTTGTTATGCTTCGCGCTATGAATTATCGCCTATGAATACAAGTGGTTATAGTGGTCCTTCTTCAGATTATGCAGCTCATTTATATGGTCAGGATGGGAGTATTTATATGCCTATCATACCGGGTATTCCGGCGGTATGGTTAACTCGTATTACATACCCTAATCGTAAGGGAGCTGCCGCACAGCTGGACACTATAGATAAGAATAGTAAGATTGCCTATAATCTTTTTATCCATGACCACATGTATAGTTATTATCGTCCGGGGTATCGCACACCGGTTTATGATATAGGGGAGCCTAAGATAGCTAAGTTATACATCTGCGCCGGCGTAGAAGGTACTTTTTTACATGAGGGCTCACTGGCAGGAGATTCTTGTGTATGGAAGTTTGGAGATGGGAAACAAGCAACCTTAATTGGTAATTTGAATGCAGAGGTGCATCATACCTACGCTCAGGCAGGTACCTATGAAATAGAATTGATACGTTATTTTAAATGTGCTACAGATACGGCTCGTCAAACATTGAAAGTGAATTCAACTCCGAAAGTGAGCGCACTGTCGGATACGGTCTATTACTGTGGAGAGCCGTTTGACTTAGAAGTAACGAGTCCGGATGCCATTCGTTTTATGTGGAGCACCGGATCGGATAGAAATAGTATCCAAGTTAGTTCAGGGGGAAAATATAGAGTGGAGGTTTCTCATGCTTGTGGAACATTACAGGATAGTACCTATGTGCAAGATATGGGCTTACAAATACCTAACTTAGTTACAGCTAATGGAGATCAAAAGAATGATTATTTTGAACTAGTGAGGAGAGGAACAGATGCGGCATCGGTTCAGATATATGATAGTTGGGGTAGTCAGATTTATAGTACGGAGGATTATACTAATAGTTGGCCACCGGCGGACTTACCGGCAGGCATTTATTATTATCATTACAGCGTATTTAACTGTTCAGGCAAAGGTTGGGTACAGGTGGTGAGGTAGGCTTTGTTCAAAATGGTATTATTTCTTGCTAAAAGAACCCATAGGCCTCAGAATTACCTCTTATTTGGAGGGTGCAGGGCTCTTCGTTTTTGAGATTATTCAAATTCCCTTATATTTGACCTTTCACTATAATTTACATTAATACTTAATAGATATCATGAGAAAGAAAGTAATTGCCGGTAACTGGAAGATGAACAAAAACTTAGAAGAAGGATTAGCATTAGCTACAGAAGTTGCCAATATCGCAAAAGATGAAGTTCCATCGGATGTGAACGTTGTAATTTGTGTTCCTTACATTTCTTTAGCTTCTGTATCTAAGGTATTAAATGACAAAGTTGCTCTTGGTGCTCAAAACGTACACCAAAAAGAATCCGGTGCTTACACAGGTGAGATTTCTGCAACGATGTTAACTTCTGTAGGTGTGAAGTATGTGATCATTGGTCACAGCGAACGCCGCGAGTACTTTGGTGAAACCAACCAACAATTAGCAGAGAAAGTAAACATCGCTTTAGCGAATGGTTTAACTCCTTTATTCTGTTGTGGTGAAACTTTACAACAAAGAGAAAAAGGTATTCACTTTGATTTCGTGAATAGCCAATTGACAGAAAGCTTATTCCACTTATCAGCAGACGACTTGAAAAAAGTAGTAATTGCTTATGAACCAATCTGGGCTATTGGTACAGGCGTTACAGCTTCTGACGAGCAAGCACAAGAAATGCATGCTGTATTAAGAGCGCACTTAGCTTCTAAATATGGTCAAGCTGTAGCGGAAGAAATTTCTATCCTTTACGGTGGAAGTATGAAACCGGATAACGCAAAAGGTTTATTAGCTTGTAAAGATATCGACGGTGGTTTAATAGGTGGTGCTTCTCTAAAAGCAAGAGACTTCGTTAACATCGCTAAATCTTATTAATAAATCGATACTAATCGTGGTAGGGTAAACCTCCAAGGATTAAGTGGTGATTTGTACAGAATACATTTGGAATAAAATCCTTGGAGGTTTTTGGCCGATAAGGATTAGTAGAAAATAAATTTAAACCCCGGTCATTCCGGGGTTTCTTTGTCTTATGGAAAATTATTTACAGGTAACCATTAACGTTGAAATCGAACAGCAAGAAGTTTTAATAGCTATGCTATTGGGATTGCAGTATGATTCCTTTGCTCAATATGAGGGGTATATAGATGCATATGTGTTGGCTTCTGAGTATGATGAAAGAGGCTTAACAGAAGTATTGCAACAATTGGATATTACAGGCTTCCTGGTGGAAGAAATGGAGCAAAAAAATTGGAACGAAGAATGGGAAAAAAACTTTGAACCGATGGTAGTGGAAGACCGTTGTTATGTACGTGCTTCTTTTCATCCGGAACGCCAAGAATTGCCTCTAGAAGTAGTCATTAATCCTAAAATGTCCTTTGGTACAGGTCACCATGCCACTACATATATGATGATGCATTGGTTGTTAGATACCGAAGTTTCAGGCAAAAGAGCCATCGATGCAGGTTGTGGAACAGGTATTTTGAGCATTTTAGCTGAAAAATTAAATGCTAAGTCGGTCATAGCCTTCGATATTGAAGATTGGGCTTTTGAAAATTTGAATGAAAATTGTAATTTGAACGGATGCAGTAGGATAGAAACAGGAAAGGGAACCATTTCTCAGATCGTTTCACCGAGTGTTCAAGTGGAAATTTTATTGGCTAATATCAATAAAAATGTCCTTTTGGATGAAATGTCCATCTATAGCAGTCATCTCGTTTCAGGAGGCCAGTTATTCTTAAGTGGCTTTTATGAAGAAGATGAAACGGATATAGTGGCATCTGCAACCAAAGCAGGTTTTGAAGTTACAGGTCGTAAGGTACGCCAAAAGTGGATGTCTTTACGTTTAGTAAAAAAATAAGAATAGGGAACAGTGTATGACGAGTGTTTTGAAAAGTGTAGTTGTTAGTTGTTTGTTTTTTGTGAGCATTACCATTGCTCATGCTCAACAACGTATTACGGGAGATCCGGCTACCTTTACCACAGAAGTGACTACCATGATGGCTACAGGTGCAAACCAGTATGCTATGGAGTCAGGGAATCAATTCACATCTGTCTGGGGTGGCTTTTCTGCCACTCAACAAAAACAAATTATTGAAGTAACTCAAAAACTAATCAAGAGTAAAAAGCTAAAGACAAATCCTCACTTTGCCGATTATTTTGTATGTCTTGCTGCTTTGCAATCTAAAGGTGCGGATCAAGTTGATACGATGTTAATCATCACATCTAAATTGATTGAGTCATACGATGCAACTAAGATGGGAGCGTTCTTCAAAACAGTAAGAAATGTATTTGATGGTGGGTACTTATATAAATCTACTTTCCATACCACCATGATTACCGGCGGAACTCCTCGTTTGAGATTGATTGAACCTAAAGTTCCTGTTTTCGAAGAACCGGTAGTAGATACTACTACACAAGATGAATACTTTAACGATTGGGATAATTGGCAACAAGTAGATGAAACTTGGGGTACAGATGATGTACAAGAAGTAACACAGGACGATGCCTTAAATGCATTTGCTTATGAACCGCCACCACAGCCACCGGTAGAAGGTCCGGTGATTGAGTTCACAGGTATCAATTTGACATTCCAAACACCTTACGATACGGCAACTGTTCAGAATACTTCTGGGGCTATTGTTTTTAACTCCGGCTTATTCATAGGACAAGGAGGTAAGATGGATTGGTCTTCTGCCGGACTACCACAAGCGTATTGTGACTTGGCGGGATATAATTTCCCAACCCACACCTATCGATTTATATCGGAAGGTGCCTATTTACATTATCCAGATCAAACAGACTCTATCCCTCGTGGAGTGTTTGAATTTAACAGTATGAAAGCTAGAACCGGGGGCGATAAATCCTTCCCTCGTTTCAAATCGTTTGACAGTAATATTCCTGTAAAAGGATTAGATGAAAACATTCGTTATAAGGGTGGTTTCTCTTTATCAGGTAAAAAAATATATAGCTCTTCACTTGATGAAGGTTTAGCTTCTATAGAAATTTTAAAAGGTGATTCTGTAATTATTAAAGGTTTATCTAATCGTTTCCAATTAGGAGATTCTGCTATTACTGCAGACTATTGTAAAACTATCATCTATATTCTTGGGGACTCTATTTACCATCCGGGTACTGTATTCAAGTATAATAAGAATGCGAATAAATTGCGTTTGACCAAAACGAATGGATTCCGAATGGCTCCATTCATTGATACGTATCATAAAATTGAAATCACAGCGGATGCTTGTATTTGGGATATTAACACAGATAAAATCGAGTTCAATATTATTAATGCGCGTAATGAAATTGCTGCCATATTTGAGTCAGAAGAATATTACAGTTTGCAGAAATATACTTACCTGAAAGGTCTTTATCCGTTCCATCCATTACAGTTAATAGTTGGTTACGCGGATAAAATCAAGTCGGACGAATTTCCTATTCAAGACTTAGCGGTTGATTCAAAAATTCCGGTAGAAACTCTTAAAGGTGCAATGGTCCAAATGATGAAGTTGGGCTTTGTTGACTTTGATAAAGGTGGAATGGTAACCTTAAAAGAAAAAGCTCGCCATTATGTAATGTCACGTCGTGATAAAAAAGATTACGATAACATTAAGTTTTTATCCATCACCAACTCCGGTGCAAATGCGGAATTAGATTTGACGAATCAAAAATTAATAGTACATGGTGTAAAACGTGTATATATAAGTGATTCATTAAATGTAACTATTGAGCCGGATAGTAGTACCATTGAAATTTTACAAAACAGAGATTTTCAGTTTAATGGAAAAATCAATACCGCTAACTTCCAGTTTATCGGTACGGATTTTAAATTTAATTATGATAGCTTTTTTGTTCGAATGGCTTACATCGACGAGATTAAGTTAACGGTAAAAGAGGACTCTTCAGGTACCGGCAATAAAACTAAAGTATTGGGTAACGAGTTACGTTATTCTTCCGGAACACTTTATATCAATGAGCCTTTAAATAAATCGGCACGTAAGAAAAGACCTCAGTATCCTATTTTTGATGCAGCTACAGGAGCAAGTGTGTTCTTTAACAAATCAAACATAGCTAACGGTGCATATGATACTACTATGAAATTTAAGATTCCACCATTTAAAGTGGACAGCTTAAGTAGTGATGATCCAACAGCAATTGGGTTTGATGGTACATTTGAATCGGGCGGAATATTCCCAGAGTTTCATGAGAAATTAATTGTAATGCCTGATAACTCCTTAGGTTTTAAACATAGCGTACCACCTGCCGGATATAAGACTTATGAAGGAGATGGAAGTTTCTATGGGAACCTAAAAGTAGACAACCAAGGCTTACGCGGTAATGGTGAAATACACTTCCTCAATACGACCCTTTGGTCGGGGGACTTTGTGTACTTTAAAGACTCCACACTTACGGAAGGTAATCAAATGATTACTAAACCGGGAACGAATCCATTACTACCGGCTACTGTAACATTCCCGGATGTACATATTGATAAATATCGATTAATGTGGAAGCCTAGAGTAGATAGTATGTATATTTCAAATGTTGACAAACCATTTGAATTTTATAATCAAACAGCATCTTTACAGGGAACTACTATTGTGACTCACGGTGGTATGTATGGTTTAGGTATTTTATCTACTCGTGGCTCTGAAACGGAATCTGGTAAATTCTATTTTGAACAAACGAGATTCTCTGCACACGATGCTACTTTCCGTATCAAATCGGACAACCCGAATAAGCCGGCGTTAAAATCGATTCAGGCAAAAGTGTTCTTCGATTTAGAAAAATCACTAGCGACTTTTGGTCCTGAACAAGAAGGGTTTGCCAGTACAGAATTCCCATACGCTATGTATAAGACCTCACTTGAAAAAGGGGTTTGGGATTTGAACAAACGCGAAATTTATTTAAATGCTTCCGATTCTGTAAGTATAGAAAGTTCCTATTTCTATTCTACGCATCCTCAGCAAGATTCATTGGTGTTTAGTTCTAGAAAAGCGATTTATAAAATCGATTCATTGACTTTAAATATTTATGATATCCCTTTCATTAAAGTGAATGACGGTAAAGTGTTCCCGGATAGTAGCCATGTAATTATTCGTGAGAATGCCGTAATGCAAACCTTGCACGATGCTAAAATTGAAATGGATACCGTGAATAAGTATCACCATTTCTACGATGCTACCATTGATATTTATGGTAGAAAGAAATTTAATGGTAAAGCATTGTATGAGTATGTCAACTTGGCCGGAGATACCCTCGAATTGGTATTCTCTAATTTTGTTTATACAGAAGGGGAGAAGAAAAAAGAAACAGCCTATACTTTGGCCCAATGTTTAGTGAAAGAAGAAGATTCCATTTATGTGGGTGAGAAAATCCTATATAAAGGAAATGTTACATTAAAATCGAAAGATCAATTCTTAGCGTTTGACGGTTTTATAAAACTTGATTTGAAAGGTGTATTACATTATGCTTCCTGGTTGAAATATGTTAACTCAGGTGAATCTGATCGAGTAACCTTGAACTTGCAAAATGCAGTATCAGAAAAAGGAAATCCATTATATACAGGTATGTCCTTTAATTCGAAGAACTATTTATTATATACCAACTTTATCTCTGAGAAAACCAAACCGGATGATCAGGATGTATTGGTAACAGGTACCGGATTCCAATATGATTCAGATTCATCTGAATTTACAGTAGGAACACCTGAATTACTTACAAAGAAATCATTAAAAGGAAATTATTTGTCTTATAATGACAACCGATCTACTACCAAATTTGGAGGGATGTTCACAATCACTAAAACAACAGACCCTTCCTATAAATTGTTAAGCTCAGGTACCGGTACAGCTGATTTGATGGAAGATACTTACGACTTTAATATTTTGATGAGTTTGCAATTCAAAACCAGTACAGCACCTTTTGTTGCCATGGGTACTCATTTAAAAAGTATAGCAGAAGTAATTCCTGATTCAGTAGCAGGAGGGGACGACTTCTTAAATTCAGGCTCTAGCAGAGATAAAATATTAGAACAAAAACTAGTTCAATTTATAGGGGATGATGGTTTGCGAAACTATTACTCTAAAAAAGCAAGTGGTGGTGGACAGTTGTATAACTTCAATTCTGACTTTGCAAAATCACTATTAATCTCGGATGTTAATTTGGTTTGGTCTCCGGAGTATAAAGCATTCTACAATGTAGGTAAAGTGAAAATCTCTTCTTTTATCAAAACTGAAATTGAAAAATATGTAGATGCCTACATTGAAATAAGAAAAACTTCATCCGGAGATCAAATTACTATATACTTGATGCCGGCGAATGGAGTATATTACTATATTCACTATGATGAAAACAGATTGTCGATGGTTTCATCCAGCGATGATGTAAACAAAACAATCAAAACGAAAGGTGAAATGCCGGATCGTTCTAAATTCTTCTTAGTACGCACAGAGCCGATGGAAATGAATAAGTTCATTAACACTTTCCGTGATCGTTATTTGGATTATGTTCCTCCGGTAGAAACACCTACTACTGATACTACTCAGAGTTTGGACTCAACCTCTACAGGTGGATTACGTCAAAAACTTTCGATTGATAATACCGACAATACACAACAACGTCAAGTAGATAATCAAAACTCTAATCAATATCAGGATGCCAATTCGGATCCTAATAAGTATAAATTACAACAACAGGACACGAATTACGAACAACCTAAAGACGATCCGGCAAAACAAAAACCGACCTTAGAGGATCAACAAAAACGTTATCAGGAACAACAACAGTTACAGAATTTATTTAAGTAACGCTCAATAAGTGAGTTGATTATTTAAAAATGACCTGCTATAATTAGTTCATATATAGCAAAGGTATCATTGAAATGTGTAAATTTGTGAGCCTTTAAGGAATCCTAAAGATTCTGCCTCTCGTATAGAAAAGTATGGAAAACAACTTCGTTCATATATTACTTGGAATCCTATCAGCCTATTTAATCGGTTCTATACCTACTGCTATTTGGTATGGTAAACTGCAACATGGGATTGATATCAGAAACTTTGGTAGTGGAAATGCCGGAGCTACGAATACCTTCCGAGTATTAGGTAAAAAAGCAGGTTTTATCGTGATGGCCATTGATATCTTTAAGGGATGGGCCGCAACAAGTTTAGTTTTCTTATTAAACAGAAACGGTAGTGTAGCAACAGACTATATTGAAGTGTTTCAATTGTTATTTGGTGTAGCAGCTACAGTAGGTCATATATTCCCTGTGTATGAGAAATTTAAAGGTGGTAAAGGAATCGCTACTTTGTTAGGGATGTTACTGAGTATTCAGATTGAAGCGGCTTTACTTTGTATGGGTGTATTCTTTATCGTTTTAATCTTATCTAAATACGTATCATTAGGTTCTATGATTTCAGCATTAGCATTCCCATTAATGCTATTGTTTATTCCTCGTTTTCGTCCGGATCATCCAATCATTATTGTGTTTGGATTCTGTATCTTCTTAATCGTAGTAATTACGCATAAGAAAAACATAGTACGCTTGATTAATGGTGAAGAGAACAAAACGTTCTTAGTCAAGAAGCGTTCGTAACGAACCGTAAATTCCTCCCCCGATACTATCTTTCATTGCTCCTGTTACCATTGCTAGGGTATTGGTTTCTTGACGTATTCTTAAAAAACCTAAGAATGCAAAAATAAGCGCTTCTTTAAATTCGATGGTTTCTGTTGAGGGGATTACGATAGAAACGCCAGCACATTTTTCTTTAATTAAGGATATTAAATAATCATTATAAGCTCCACCACCCGTAATTAACACCTTGTCATTGGCTGTTAAGTTTTCTTTTTTCAACGCCAAAGCAATTTGATCTGCCGTGTGTTCGGTGACGGTTCGTAATAAATCTTCCATACTGTTTTTAGAATGTAATTCTAACAGCGGGAAAATCTGTTTCTCAATATCTTCCCGACCTAATGACTTTGGTCCTTCTATTTGATAAAAAGGTATGGCTTGTAAGCTCTCATATAGACTAAGAATGATATGACCTGATTTAGCTATATGTCCTTTATCATCATAATCTAAACCATGAGGTTTAACTAGGTGATTGGTGACCATATTCGCCACTACAATATCATAAGCCTCTAATCTATCTTCTTTTTTTACGGAAAGATTAGCAATACCACCGATGTTGATGCAAACTTTATAATCTTTAAATAAAAGTAAATCGCCCATGGGTACGAGCGGAGCGCCTTGTCCGCCTAGAGCCACATCAACCGAACGAAAGTCTGCCACCACCGGTAAAGAAGTTGAAGCGTGAATGGTTGCAGGATGCCCTATTTGTAACGTAACACTATCTTTAGGTCTGTGAAAAATAGTATGTCCGTGTGAAGCAATTACATCAGCGGTTAGGTGATTTTTTTTGATAAAGGATTGTATTTGCTCTCCAATATATTTCCCTAATTCTATATCCGTATAGGTTAGTTCTACAGCGCTTCCTTCCATGGCATGTAGCAACTTGTTTTTCCATTCATTGGAATAAGCAATGGTTTCTGCTTGGATGATGCGATAGCTGATTTTGTTCTCTTGAGCGTGAAACTCACACAAGGCTAAATCCAATCCATCCAAGGAAGTGCCGGACATGACACCTAAAACACGTAAGGTATTTTTCATATGCAGATAACTTATTCGGGAGTCTAATATACAGGTAAATAGTTCTTATATTCGTACCGGAATGAATAATTTAGTCATCGACGAAGGGAATACACGAATTAAAGTTGCTCGATTTAGTCAGAACGAGTTGCAGGAAGTGCGTGTATTCGATGTTAGAGACGATGTTTTAACTTGGGTATCTACTTTGTCTATTCAAGCGTGTATCCTTTCTACGGTGAGGGAGACAGATTGGGATATGTCTAAGTTTCCTTCTATTCCTTTTAAAATGAAGTTGGATACTTCCTCTAAGTTGCCTGTTCGAATCCCATACTCCACATTGGGTACGGATAGATTAGCATCAGCATGTGGTGCCGCTTCATTATATCCTTCCCAAACATGTTTAGTATTAGATGCCGGTACATGTTTAACCCATACTTTTATCACCTCTGAAAAGGAAGTATTAGGGGGAAGTATTAGCCCGGGTTTACAGATGAGATTTAAATCTTTAAACCATTTTACCGGAAAATTACCACTCATTGAAAAAAGTAAAGAATTGCCTGAAACTACAGGTAAAAACACTCAGGAGGCAATACAAAGTGGTGTTATTGGCGGAATGGTAGCTGAAATTTCACATATTATTGAGCATTATCATACGAAACACCCTGATTTAATCGTACTTATGACCGGAGGCGATGCTTCCTACTTTGAAAAAACACTAAAAGAACCCATCTTTGTAGTCCCTGAATTAACATTAGTGGGGTTGAACAGCATATTACATTATAATGTATCTTAGATTACTCTTTTCATTTATAACGTTCCTTTCGTTTACTTCTTTATTCGCACAAGGTTTAGGTAATGCTCCATATTCAAGATTGGGAGTAGGTGATTATAAATTACAACAAGGCTCCGTTCGTAATATAGGTATGGGCGGTGCAGGACTAGCATCAAAATCCGTAGGTTATATCAATTGGATTAATCCGGCTTCACTTTCTAATTATAAAGGAAAGAGAGAGGACTCTATTGTGAAGATTGATGTAGGATTTGGATTACAATATAAATGGTTGAAAGATCAAAGCACAACAAATGGTGATTTCGGGTTAAATATTCAACACATTGTTATTCAATTTCCCATTTCAAAAACAATGAATGGTGCAATTGGATTGTTACCACTTACAAGTGTTCAAAATAATTTTACCAGTCAAGTCCCTGTTAATAATGCGCCTAGTGGAACGAATGTAAATTATAACTACAAAGGCTCAGGTGGTATCTATAATTTAGGATATTCCATGGGATGGGGAGTAACTAAAAATGTGGCCATAGGCTTGAGTGCTTCAGCTCTATTTGGTTCTATTAAACAAGAAGCTACGTCTCAAGTTATTTTAGATCCTAACAATCCAACCAATCAAAAGAAAGTAGGTACCTACGACCAAAATACCTATTCCGGATTTTTATTCCGACCATCCTTTATTATTAAACAGCCGGTAGTAAAACATATATATTCTAATAAGCAATTAGATACGATGAATCTTACTGATGAAATGAAAAAACATCGTCGTAGTTTACTTATGCCACAATCGAATGTGTTTTCTTTCGCAGGTTCGTTTGATATATATACACCGGCACATGCCAATCAAACAACCCATTATATTGAAAAAGATTTGTTGGACAAATACACTATAGATTCCACCATTGGGAAGTCAGCCGGCAGAGTGTATTTGCCTTTTGGTGCACGCTTTGGGGTGGCGTATGAGAAACCAGGTAAGTGGGGAATGTATTTAGATTATACCTTTAGCAACTGGTCTGCTTATAAAAACAGTGAAATTAAATCAGCTACATTGAATAATAGTTTCATGATTAATGTCGGTGGCGAATGGGTGAAAATGAATGAAGATAAGCCTGCCAGATCTGTTACTTACAGAGCCGGTTTATATTATGGGAAGTCACACTATACAGTAATAGGTAGTGATATGTATGATAGAGGAGTTACGTTTGGGGCTTCTTTTCCTGTGGGATCTACTGCAGGCAATAGATTTATCCAACCTATGTTAACGAAGTTAAACACTGGAGTTGTCATAGGTCAGTTAATGCCTCAGAATGATTTACTAATTAAGGAAACGTATATTCGTCTTTACTTAAGTATGAATATTTATTCCGGCTGGTACGGTAAACGTAGAATTCACTAATACGGCGAATATGAAGATTGCCATAAGTATATTTTTTGCTTTGATGATGACGGCTTGTTTAAAAAGTAATCATACCATTGAAGAAATGCAGGAGAAATATACAGGTCCGGTGATTGACGTAGATACGGTGGAAACGTGGTATAGTGATTCTGCTCAATTAAAAATACACCTGACCGCGCCCAAACAGTTAGAGTTGCAAAATGGTAATCGTGAATTTCCGAAAGGGCTCTATGTTCAGTTTTATAAAGACTCTACTCAAAAAGTACCTTCTTATTTGAAAGCCAACTATGGCATCTTACTTAAAAATCAAAACTTATATAAAGTATCCGGTAATGTCATTGTAGAGAATCCGGAGGAACAAAAGAAGTTAACTACAGAAGAATTATTCTGGTCTCCTCATACCAAAAAAATTACTACCAAAGAGCAAGTAATTATAACTACTCAAAAAGAAATTATCAAAGGAGTAGGGATGGAAGCGAATCAAGATTTTTCATCTTATACCATTAATCAAGTGACAGGTATATTACACGTACAATAATGATTAAATCAAAAAGTACTTTAACGCATATCTTATTTTATTTAACCATTGCCTTGTTGATGATATCAATTCATCAAAGTGTGTCGTATGGTTTTACAAGAGCATATTTCTTGTACATGATTACCTTTTCTATATTCTTATGGTATAGCTACCGAAGAACGGTAGAAAAGAAAGAAAAGGAAGACTCCGTCCAAAAACAAGCCGATTCAAAGCCAAAACCTTCGGAAATATTTAATACAGGTAAAAATAAAAGAGCTAAATAGCTGTTTGTCAGAAGTATATTTAGCTTTGTTTTTTACCGTACTTTGTCGTTATTTTGCAAGTCCTAAGAAATCAAAAAAATGGGTGTTTTTAATAAAATAAATCAGCATTCGGGCATCGTATTCGTTGTCATTATCTCCGGTTTAATCCTTTTCATGTTAGGTGCAGACCTTTTTTCAAAACAATCAATGTTTCAATCTACGGATGTAGGTGAAGTGGATGGCAAATCCATTACACGTGAAGAATTCGTGAAACAAATGGAAGTAGCTACTCAGTTATATGGCGGACAAGCATCCGGTAATAACTTGGAAGACTTAGCATGGAATCAAGTAGTGTTTAACAACTTCTACGTGGAAGAATATGCAAAAGCAGGGGTAACTGTTTCTGCAGAAGAGGAACAAGATTTACTACAAGGTGATAACATGCATGAGGTTATTAAACAATTTTTTGGTAGCCCTGAAGGTGTAAAACAATTCTTAGCAAGCTTTGAAGATGAGAATATCAACATCGAAGATAAAAAGCGTAGAGTTTCTATTTGGAAATCGTTGAAAGAATATGTGGTGAGCGATCGTCTACGTAAAAAATACGAAGCGTTAATTACAAAAACAGAATATGCTACTGTTGTTGATGCAAAAGAAGAATACAAAACAATCAATGATAAAGTTGAATTGAAGTATGTATTTGTACCTTACTCCTCTATTGTAGATTCAACTATTGAAGTTTCAGATTCTGACTTGAAAACATACTTGAAAGATCATAAGAATGAATTCCAAGTAGAAGAAGGTCGCTCTATTGAATTTGCTATCTTCAATATCACACCATCTACTAATGATAGTTTGAGAATCTATGAAGAAGTAAACGCTTTAAAAGAAGAGTTTAAAAATTCAACAAACGATTCTGCATTTGTAAGCTTAAATTCTGAAACACAAAAGGCATTATATGATGCTAAAGTTCAAGAATTACCTGAATCCATTCAAAATGAATTCAACAACCTAGCAGTAGGGAATGTGTATGGCCCTTATCCGGCTACTAGTGGATACCAATTAACAAAGATTGTTAAGGTAATGACAGATTCTTTATACTCTGCTAAGGCTAGTCACATTTTGTTCCAAACAAGACAAGACGATCCGGAAGAGAAGAAGAAAGAGCAAAAAGATAAAGCACTACAAATCTTAAAAGAAATTCAAGATGGTGCTAGCTTTGAAGCTATGGCTGCTCAATACGGTTCGGATGGTACTGCTTCTCGTGGCGGTAGCTTAGGATGGTTTGGTAAAGGTGTAATGGTAAAACCATTTGAAGATGCGATTTTCGGGGCTTCTAAATCCGGTGTATTACCTAAGTTAGTAGAAACTCAATTTGGTTACCACATTGTTCGTATTGATGTTCCAAAAACAAATAAGAAATTCAAGGTAGCTTCAGTAGATCGTAAGATTGAAACTTTTGATGCTACTAAAGATTCAATCTACCGTGTAGCGGATGAGTTATCGGCTAACATTAAAGATACAGCAACTTTACGTGCAGGTGTTAAAGGTTTGAAAAACGTAGTTCGTTATGAGCAACCAAACGTTGAAAAATCTGCAAGAACAATTACTGGAGTAAACGAAGCTTACGAAGTAGTTAAGTGGTTGTATGCTGATGATAGAGATATCAATGATGTGTCAAAAGTGTTCACTGTACAAGATAAATATGTAGTAGTGTTAGCTACTGCTATGCGTGAAAAAGGTACAGCTCCATTAGAAGATGTACGTGATCAAATTAAACCTAGAGTATTAGCGGAGTTAAAAGCAGCTAAAATTAAAGAGAAATTGAAAACGGATGGCGCTTTAGAAGCCATTGCAAAATCGTATGGTTCAGAAGCGCAAAGCGGTAGCGTGTCAGATGTAACACTATCAAGCGGTTCTTTATCTACTTTAGGATATGAACCGGAAGCTGTAGGTTATGCATTTGGTCTAGCTAAAGGTCAACGTACAGCAGCCATCACTGGCGAAAACGGAGTTTACATTTTGGAATTGGTTAACAAAACAACTTCTGAAGTGTCCGACTATAATCAGACTCAATCACAAATTCAAAACAATCGAACTCAACGATTAAGTTATGGTGTGGTGGACAATGTGTTCCGAAAACTGGCAGACATTGAAGATTTCAGATATCGATTTTAATTAAAATTTAAGCCCCGAATTTCGGGGCTTTTTTATTATATTTTCTCTCTCAAATTTCAATCAAGATTCCCAAAACATGGCTGCTAATTATACTGACGTATTTGAAAAAGAAATCAATCGTTTAAATACGAAACAGAAAGAAGCTGTTCAACAAATAGAAGGCCCTGTCTTGGTGATTGCCGGTCCCGGCACCGGTAAAACCCAAATACTATCAGCACGCATAGGGGCTATCTTAACCGCACCAGGAACACCGGCTGCACCACATAATATTCTTTGTTTGACCTACACAGAAGCTGGTGCCATAGCTATGCGTAAGCGTTTACTAAAGTTTATTGGACCGGACGCGCATAGGGTTCCCATTTATACTTTTCATGCTTTTTGTAATGTTGTTATTCAAGAAAATATAGAATGGTTTGGAGTACGCCAATTACAACCCATCTCCGATTTAGAGTCGATTCAAATATTTACCAAACTCATAGATTCTATCCCTTTAGATCATCCTCTGAAACGATTGAAGGGCGAAGTCTATTATGATATCCCTCGTTTACGGCACCTTTTTGATACAATGAAAAAAGAAGGTTGGACAGTAGATTATGTATTAGAGCAAATCCAATTCTACAAAGAGGAAATGAAGACGGATGAGAAATTCATTCCTAAACGTAAAACGAAAGGCTCTAGTGAATTTTTGAAAACGTATTATGAAACGTTAGATAAATTAGAAAAACTTGAACACGCTGCTAAATTGTTCCCTCATTACTCCAAACTCATGGAGGAGAATCATTATTATGATTTTAATGACATGATTACTTGGGTGAATAAAGCTTTTAAAGAAAACGAAAACATGCTACGTCGTTATCAAGAAAAGTTTTTATATCTATTAGTGGATGAATTTCAAGATACAAGTGGTGCGCAGTTGGATTTACTGAAAAGTTTAGCTGCCTATTGGGAAGTGCCCAATTTATTTGCCGTAGGTGATGATGATCAGTCTATTTACCGTTTTCAAGGGGCAAACATTAAAAACATCGTTGACTTCAATTTCAACTACCAACCTAAGGTAATTGTGTTGGATTCTAATTATCGTTCTTCAATGCCTATACTGGAAGCTTCTATGGCTTTGATTCAGTATAATAATGATCGTTTGGTCAACCAATTAAGCGGTCTTTCAAAACAATTAGAGGCTAAAGGAGAGAATGCAGCTATCAAAAAAATACCTGTAATAGTTGAATACGAAAATCCATTACAAGAAGAAGCCGGCATATTACAATCCATTCTGCAATTGCATGAAAGTGGAGTGCCTTATAAAGACATAGCTATACTATATCGTAATCATAAAAAAGTAGATCGTTTAGTTCAGGTGATGCAACGTAGAGAGTTGCCTCTGTCCATCAAACGTAAGTATGATATATTGAAAGAAAACTTGATTCAACAGTTGATAGAAATATTGTCCTATCTACAGAAAGAATCTCAATATCCGGATAGTGGTGAAATGCATTTGTTTAAATTAATGCACTATCCTTATTTTCATATAGACACACGCGACATCGCACATATAGTTCGATATAGTATTGATCACGATTACAAAAAATGGCGTCTGATATTGGCGGATGATGCTATTTTAAATTCTCTTCCACTTCGAACGAAATCTAAAATTCAGCAGTTTGAGAAAAACATCATGAACTGGCTAACTACGTTGGAGTCTTCAACTATTCAAGTAGTGCTAGAAAAAATACTTACTTATGGTAATGTGTTCTCATGGATAATGAAGTCAGAGGATAAGACTTGGTATATGCAGGTTGTTTCTACTTTCTTTGATTACTTGAAAGATGAAATGGCTAAAAAGCCGGACATGACCTTACAAGATTTTTTGGAAGTACTAGAACAGTTGCAGGAAAATAAAATTAGCATACCATTAGATCGTTCAATTCTGGCTGAGGAAGGAGTTCAGTTTATTACTGCCCATTCTTCTAAGGGCTTAGAGTTTGATTATGTTTTTATCATGGGTGGTAATGCGGAGGAGTGGGAAGCTAAGAGAGAAACTAGCTTTACGTTCTTCTATCCGCCTACATTAACGGAACAATCTGATACGCATAAAGAAGAAGAGGAACGTCGTCTTTTTTATGTTGCTATGACTCGTGCTAAAAAAGAACTTTATATAAGTTATGCTTCGCATGTCAAGGAAGACAAAGAATCCTTACCAAGTAGGTTTATTACGGAATTACTGGATTCAAATAAAGTTGAGTTAGTATCAAGTAAACCTGAAGAAGCTTTTTTACAAGAGTACTTATTAGATGTGCATTCGCAAATTGAACTTCCTGAACTTCCTCTTATTGATCATGAACAAATCAATGTGATTCTTGAGAAGTATAAATTGAGTGTTACTCATTTAAATAAATTTTTAAAATGTCCATTGAGTTTTTATTTTGAAAATTTATTACAAGTTCCATCAGCACGTACTCCGTCGAATGGATTTGGTTTAGCAATTCACGGAGCTCTCCGCAGATTGTACAATGCGATGTTAAAATCGAATCCGGTTCGTTTTCCGGAAAAGGAGTTTTTCTTAGAAGCATTCGAGCAAGAATTAAAACAAGTGCGTTCGCACTTTACACCTATTCAATACGATCGCTATCTTCATTTAGGGAAGGGAAAACTGTTGTCCGTTTATTACGATAAATATCATACTACTTGGAATATCAATGCGCGCGTTGAATATGCTATCAAAGAAGTAGAAGTGGATGGTATTCCTATTAAAGGAGCTATTGATAAAATAGAAATCGATGGGCGTAAAATACATGTAGTAGATTACAAAACAGGAAAAATCAATAAAGCCAAAGTGATGCCACCTAATGAGAAGAATGAATTAGGCGGCGATTACTGGCGTCAATTAGTATTTTATAAAATATTAATTGATAACGAACGATATAACGACTATCATGTTGAAACGGGAGAAATCGACTTTGTGGAAGGAGTGGAGGAAGCAAATAGTAGATTCAATATTCCGTTAACATCAAAAGATGTAGAAATAGTAAGAGGCCAAATGAAAGACTCATATCAAAAAATCATGAATCATGAGTTTACTCAGGGCTGTGGTGAAGAGGATTGTACGTGGTGTAATTTTGTAAAGTATAACTTTACCAATTTAGATGCCATTCCGGAGACAGACGAATCAGAACTTTCCTAAGGAGGACTTATGCTTTTTATTAGGCATGAGTTGGGTAGAGTCCCAAATTAATTTTTGTTCAAACGGATGAATGCGTTTGTCACAGTGTTGTAATAAACATATTTTGCAAGATGAAGGAATGCACGGATCAATATGAATAAAAAGTTCTACCGGTTGTTGTAGTTCGTGTTCCATTAATGCCGCCACCGTACTTATTTCTTCGTGTGAATCTTTTACACTCATATACCAAGGCATGGTTATATGAGCATCTATGTGTAAAGAGTTTCCAAATTGTATGATGCGTACGTTATGTACATCAATCCAAACATCTTTTCGATACTTATTAAATACTTCAACAATTTTTTCAATGATTTCAGGATTGGTCTCATCCATAATACCTGCAATACTTTCACGCATAATTTTATATCCACTAATGAAGATATAAATACTAAGTAGGAATGCTAAGCCGGAATCGATCCAGTGAAGGTTAGTAAAATGCACTAAAAACAAACCTATGACAATTGCTAACGACGACCAGGTATCTGTTTGTAAATGTTTACCACCGGCAACTAATACAAGTTCATTGGATTTCTTTCCATGTTGTATCATCCAATATCCTAAAAAGAAATTAATAATTGCTGTACTAAGAATTAAGACCCCACCCCAATCTAAAGCACGTAATTCCGGTTGTTCAAAAAAATCATTGATTGAGTGTATGAAAATAAAAACGCCTGCTACTACAATTAATGCACCTTCTACTGTTGCTGCGATAAACTGGATTTTCCCGTGACCATAGGGATGATTTAAATCTTTAGGCGTATTGGAAAGATAAATACTATAAAGTGTGAAGCCTGCAGCTACAATGTTGATCGTGCTTTCAAGTGCATCGGTAAGCACAGCGGTGGAATCAGTTAGCCACCAAGCAATAATCTTAATGAAGAATAAAATAATTCCTACTCCAAAAACGATTCGTTGTAATTGACTTGAATTGAATGCCATCATATAAAAGTACACAAACTATCTTTTTTGTACTAAGATTTTTTGTGTAAAAAAGGTGTCGGATAATTGTATTTGTATTAGATAGGTACCGGTAATTAAATTTTCTAATAAAATATTTGTGTAAGGCTCTAATATGCCTTCCAAAACAACTGCACCGGTTGAATTGATAATTTGGAATGGAGCAGGCTCCGTGATGCCATTAACATAAAGAATATCTTCTGCAGGATTTGGATAAATACTAATAGGATGATTAGGAGTAATAAATAATGTTTGGAGATAAATTACTTGACTATTAGTCGTTAACTCATACAATTGTATGTAACTATATTTTTTTTGAAGAGTTAATGAGTATTCATGGATGGATGTGGTGTTGTAGGCTTCAAGGGTGTCAATATTTTCATATTGTACTCCGTCTATACTTCCTTTGATTATATAGGCTTTAATATCAGATTCTAGTGCTGTAATCCAAAATACTTCAGTCGCAGTACGAATTCCAAAATCTAATAACGTAAGTGGTAGCGCACACGAATTGGTTGCTGTACTTTGTGGTGGAACGTAATTGTATAATACCGTTCCTGCAGCGCCTGCAGTAGCTAGTCGGTTGCCATTTAATGTTGCATCAGCTGCATTGGTTGAAAATCCTGCAGCACCGCCATTAACAGATGTAGTTACTCCACCCGGAGTTGTTGCTGTTGAAAGGTAGATAAGTCCACCACCACCACCACCGCCCGGTCCAAGATTTCGGTTGGGGCTATTGGTATCAGCACCTGTGCCACCATTTGATTGGATAATAGTATTGGAGATAGTATTTACAGATATCATGATAGAACCGGCGCCTCCAGCACCTCCGCCACCATCTCCGCCTGCATTTGTTGCATCAAGACCGTTACTGCTAATTGTGAAGTTGTTTCCTACAATATCATTTGCTATAATAAAAATGATACCACCACCGTTACTTCCGGCTGTGCCAACAGCGTCGTTTTGATGGCCACCACCGCCGCCGCCGCCTAAGAATATTCTAGAATTGGATACATATGGATTTAATGTAACACCACCTTGCGCAATAGTAGTATTAACACTACATCCACTGGATTGTCGACCTCCACTACCTCCGGAGCCCCAATTACTACCACCACCCCCACCGGCATTGTGATAACTACCACCACCACCACCATTGGTGATTTTGGCTAACCCGAAATTTTGATTAGCAGGTATGTTATATATCCCTTCGCCTTTTTGAGACACTTGACTAGTATTGGCACTTGCGTAGGTTGTAGTGATAAAGTTACAATTGTCGTTATCCAGACTAAAATCTCCGCCTCTAAATCCAATACCATTGGCATTTATATTGGCGTTCAAAGTAACAGTTCCACTTGCTTTGATGGCAATAATACCTCCTGTTAAACCATTCCAAGTATTTCCTGTTAGTGTTCCTGTAACAGAAACGTTAGTATATTCCGGTACACGTACCAATTGTACAAGTCCGGTGATGGTATATGTATTCAGAATTGTATTGGTGAAGTAAATATCATTACCGCTAATGGAGTAGATGCGGTGAAATTCATAATTCCCGGCGTCATTAATGGAGGTGACACTGCCAAATGCGGCGCTTGTAGTGGTAGCATTGATGGTCGCGCCCTTCATCTGTATTAATAATACAAAATCGCCAGCTGTATAAGCAGCGGAATTGCTTACCGTAACTTTATTACATGTATAATCTATGGCAGTAACATCAATATATTGATTAACAACACCCGAAATTTGAGCGTAACTAATCTTTCCAAAGGGAGTTACCGAAAGGAGTAGTAGCTGTATAAAAGATATAAGTATTCTTAAATTCATTTCTTCGTATTCCCCAATACTCTATGAATACGCAAATGTAGAGCTTTGTAACTGAAACTTACTTAGAAGTATTAAATTAAATCTAAAATAAGTACATTTATAAAATCATTGTTCAAAAAATTGAATGACAGCTAGCAAACTTAAATCATACTTTCAACGATTACTTTTTACAATTCCATTAATTACAGCTCTTTGGGCTTGTAAAAGGGAATTTGAACGTCCTCGTTGGGATACCAATATTTTAACTCCTTTAGTAAAGGCACATTTGAATTTAGAAAATTTAACTGCCGATACCAGTATCAAAGTTGAATCTGATCAATCTCTTACCATAGTTCAAAGAGAAGAACTTTTTACCTATACTATTGATTCATTAGTTGCTTTAGAAGCGCCTCAATTTAAAAGGACAGTAAAACTTTCCAGTTTAGTACTATCCGATCAATCTATTACTCGTGCCATTACATTAGGTGAAATAGCTAGAAATTTACAAGCACAAGGGAATCCTGTAGGAGATCAAATTATATTAGCACACAATCTGGGTAAATTAGGATTTCAAGCTCCTGTACCGGATATTAATGATGTTACAGCCGGACCTGTGTTGATAGATGTTAATCAATTTTTTAAAACAGCTACTTTGTTAGCCGGTACACTTACCATCAAAGCGGTTAATAATATGCCTTTAACTTTAACTACGGTGCATTTGGCATTGAGTAATAAGGTAAGTGGGACAGTTATAACGGATCAAACCTTTACTAATTTAACTCCGGGGACATCACAAACTAAAGTTCAAGATCTTGCTGGTCAAACCATAGAAGGCAACCTATCTGCTGCCATAATCGATTTAGATTTAAAAGGAGGTACTGTCATCGTTGATACATCGGATGCCATTTTATTGACATTGAGTGTTTCAAATCTAGATGTCTATGAAGCTACCGCCATATTCCCTGCTCAAGAAGTAGTGAATGAAACTTCGGAAGTTTCTTTGTTAGGTTTAAATGATGCGCGATTAACCTTAGCGACGATTCGACAAGGTACAGTACGTGCAGATGTTTATTCTACCGCAGAAGATACCGTTCGATTCACTTATGAAATTCCATCTGCGTTGAAAAACGGACAAACGTTTAAATTCTTTGCAGAAATACCCCCGGCACCACCGGGTGGAAGTTCTTATAAAGTTTTCGAATCAGACTTCAGTGGTTATGATTTGGATCTAACAGGTATAGATAAAGATACCTTTAATACTTTTTATGGAGTGTTGATAGGTAAAATTGATTCTACCGGACGTGTAGTCAATTTATCATTAGATGATAGTTTGGATATCACCTTAACACTTCAAGAGGCAAAACCTTCCTATATCAAAGGATATATTGGTCAAGATACTGTAAACTTTGGGCCGGAGCAGGTGAATTTAGATATCTTTAAAAATATTCAAGCTAACGTATTAGAGTTTGATAGTATTCGATTAAATGCTACAGTAGTTAATAGTTTAGGTATTCCTGTTCAAGGGAAAATAATTCATCTTCAAACCATCAATACATCTACCTCTCAATCCGCCATTCTTACGGGTGGAATTGTAGATATATATCAAGCCATCGCTCCTGCAACAGATAATCCATTTACTCCGGTAACAACAAAAATCGATTTAGCTACAAATTCAAATGCTGTAGATCTGTTAAATATTTTACCGGATAGAATATTCTACATGGGAATATTCACTACTAATCCGGCGGGTAACACGAATACCTATACAGACTTTGCTAGATCAGGAGTCAACTTGAATGCTTACTTGGATATTGAGATTCCATTATCACTTAAAATGGAACAAGTGGTACTCTCTGATACCGCTGCATTTGATGCGGCGTCATTGAGAGCCGGTGGTGTACGTGAAGGTACTTTGAAGTTAATAGTTGAAAATGCATTCCCTGTACAAATCAATGTGGAAATGATATTCCTTGATGCTAATGGTATTATGATAGATGCGCAAGCTTCTACTCAACCTGTCAATGCGGCTATCATCAATACTACTACCGGTATTGTAGAACAGACTACGAATAGTGTACTTCCTTTTGCTTTCTCGGAAGCAAGATTTAGCGCTATCATGGAAAGATGTAAAAATGTAGTGTTTAAAGTATCTATGGATACGGAGCCGGGAAATCAATTTGTGAAATTATATAGTCAGTATTATATCGATTTGAAAGTGTCGGGAGATTTAACAGTGGGGGTTAATCAATAGTGAAAAAGGTAGTAAGTATTTTAGTTCTTCTAGCTTCTGTTGTTGGAGCAAAAGCACAAATAGAATTCGACCGAATCGAATCATTTTTGATGGAAAGAAAAAACCTTTCTATTGGTAGAAATGAAGAAGCACGTAATTATGTTTCAGTATTCGGACAAGGCGATATCAACTCCTCCTCCATTTCAAATAAATTCTTTGAAGACTATTTATATCGTAAAGCATTTTTAACAAATGATTTGAAGCAAGATCAATTAGATCATTCGAATTCAACCTATCGTTTGGGTGCGGATATCAAAGCGGGAATTTATGCTTCGCATCAATATGATAAATTCACCATTGAAGCCGGATATTTTTATCGTACATTTTATGGAACATCTTTTAATAAGGATGTCTTCTCTTTAATCTTCATGGGTAACTCGCAGTATGCTGGAAAGTATGCCTCATTAGATCCATTTAATTATTACTCTTATACATCGCAGAATGTATTTGTAGGATATAAGAAAAATATTGGCGAAAGCCTTAAAACGCAAGTAGGAATTCGCTTAGGATTTATTGGAGGTTCCAATATGCAATCCGTCAAATTAAGTGATGCTACCTTTTACACAGAACAAAATGGTGCATATTTAGAATTGCAAGGTGGTGTGAATGTAGCTTATCGTGATAAAGATGATAAAGGAGGTGCCGGTGCATTTACCGATTTATACATCAAAACAAAGGTTAAACAATGGGATGTAATTGCGGAAGTGAGAGACCTTGGATTTATTCATTGGGGACAATTAAGCAGTTATAATCAAACCGGTACATTCCGTTATGATGGTTATACTATTGATACTTTATTTGGTTCCAATGGATTTAAGTTGGACCCAATTACGATTGATTCTGTCATGCAAAAATTTGGCCTGGAGAAAAAGAAATCGGCATTCAATTATATGTTACCGACTACTTTCCATGTAGGAGTTTCCAAGGACCTGAGTGAAAAATTCACTTTGGGAGTTGGATGTAAATATACCATGGCTCCGGGATATATTCCTAGAGTCTATACTCGATTAGCATATTATTTGGCGCCTCAATTTACGGTAGTGCCTTCTTTAGCTTATGGAGGATTTGGGCGATTAGATGTAGAATTGGGATTGGCTAAATCATTTAAAGAAAAATATTTTATTTCTACTAATTTATTTTGGCTAGAGTACTTAACTTTACCTGAGCAGTCCTCCGGTCATGGAATGTCTTTAGCCTTTAGTATGAAATGGTAATCTTTTCACAAGACACATTATCACTATTAAAAACGTTTACTTTTCGTAGAGCATGGAACATACTTCGTGTGTTCTTTAGTTTTTACGCATCAAAGTGGACTCGATCTACTTTTCATCCGGCCTTACCTTTTGCCATTTCTATTGAGCCTACTACTTCTTGTAATTTAAGATGCCCGGAGTGTCCAAGCGGATTGCGTTCATTTACACGTCCTACAGGAATGTTGGATACTAATTCATTTACTTCTTTTATAGAGCAAGTTCAAAAAGATATCTCCTATCTGATTTTCTATTTTCAAGGTGAACCTTATTTGAATCCTAATTTTTTAAAACAAGTTCAAGTAGCAAAATCGTACTCCTTATATACGGCAACTTCTACTAACGCACATTACCTTACTTCGGAAGTGGCCAAACAAACAGTAGAGTCAGGCTTAGATCGATTGATTATTTCTATTGACGGTACTACACAAGAAACGTACGAACAGTATCGTGTGGGGGGACAGTTAGAGAAAGTAATAGAGGGAACCAAACAAATACTTCATTGGAAAAAAGAGTTGAAGTCGAAAACTCCTTATGTAATTTTTCAGTTTTTAGTTGTAGGGCCTAATGAACATCAAGTAGAAGAAATCGAATCTTTAGGTAAATCCTTAGGTGTAGATGAAGTGCGATTAAAAACAGCTCAGATATATGAATACGAACAAGGCTCTCATTTAATACCTAAGAATGAGAAGTACGCTCGATATATTAAAAGCAAAGATGGTTCATACAAGCTAAAGAATAGTTTAGATAATCATTGTTGGAAAATGTGGCATCAGTGTGTTATTACTTGGGATGGGAAAGTGGTGCCGTGTTGTTTTGATAAAGATGCTCAACATACCATGGGTAATGTCTTTCAGACTTCGCTAAAAGAAGTGTGGAATAATAAGGACTATCAGTCATTCAGGCAATCTATTTTTGAAAGTCGTGATCAAATTGAAATTTGTAAAAACTGTACAGAAGGAACGAAGGTATGGGCGTAACAGAGAAAGTTTTTACTTCCAAACAGATTGCACAGTATTACGATGTAAGCGAAGACCACTACGCATATTTTTGGAATTTGAATCAAAGTCATTCTTTACATTATGGATTTTGGGATGAGACTACAAAAACTTTCCATGAAGCCTTATGGCGAATTAATGAAGTGATGTCGAATCAAGCTTCGATTCAATCCGGGATGAAAGTGTTAGATGCAGGTTGCGGAGTAGGAGGTTCGGTGGCATGGCTCGCAAAATTTAAGCAAGCGGATGTAACGGGAATTACGCTAAGTGAAAAACAGATGCGTAGAGCTAATCAACATTTTCAAAAATTAGGAATAGAACAACAGGCCCGTGTTCAGTGTGCGGATTTTACGCAGACATCTTTTGAAGATAATAGTTTTGATGTGGTATGGGCGATAGAGAGTGTTTGCCACGCTGCTGATAAGAAAGATTTTATCAAAGAAGCCTATCGAGTTTTAAAACCCGGAGGATCACTTATACTTTGTGATTTCTTTACGGTGCAAACACCTACAGCACGAGGTCAAAAAGATATGGATGCTTGGGCACATGGATGGGCAGTCCCATTTTTTGATTACCAATCTAATTTTGATCAATCGATGGTGGCTACAGGTTTTCAATCCATATTATGGCAAGATATTACGCCCAATATAGAAAGGTCCGCAAAGAAGCTATATTATTCCTTTTTCCCCGGAATCGTATTGTCAAAAATATATAATCTATTCCACCCTAATGTGACGGAAGCTTCCAAGAACAATGTATGGACGGCGTATTATCAATATAAAACACTAAAGGATGGTTGGTGGAAGTACTTTATGCTTCACGCGAAGAAGCCTTTTTAATCTTGGGTTCACAGCCACAAGCGGCATTTTCACATCCTGATTTTTTCCCAAAAAAGCTTTGATACCATCGGTATAAAAAATAAATAACCGCCCCTGCTACACAAAGTACAACTATTATGGTTTGCCAATCGTATGATGCCATAGGGATGTTCTGTTTATACCTCAAAGGTAGATAATTATCATTTTAATTGTTTCCAAAAATCAGCGTTTTAGTAAATTGGCATGATTTTACGGGATTTTATTATTACAACTACAATATTTAGCATATGGTTCGTTTTTTACGCCTTTTCAGTGTAATAACTGCATTTATCTTATTTACCCATACTTCCTTTGGACAGGGAGGAGCGACCACCTACGGTAAATGGACAATTGGAATCAACTGGGGTGGGGCATGGCAAAAATCGGATGTGCGCTCCAGAATGGGGACCGGGTGGGGTTTAACTTTAGAACGTCACTTTATTAAAAATGACCATAGCTTTTTAGGATTCTCCCTTCGTGGTAGATATCTGCGAACTTGGATGTATGGTCAAGATATCAAACGTAGTTATGGATTTTTAAATAACCCCGCTCTTAATGGTACATATAATCCTTCCTTGGATTATACTTCATTAGGATATGTGTTTCATAATTATTTTACTAAAACAGATGAGTTGTCCTTAGAAGGCTTAATCAATCTGAACCGTGTAGAAGCAAATTCGCATTTTAGATTTTATGCTTTTGGAGGTGTTGCTGCTACCGGTTTTACTACGAAGATTGACCAGTTGGATGCTTTAGGTAATATGTATAATTACAATAATGTATCGGTTGGTTTTAGTAATAGTATTACTCGTAATGATATCTATGCTTTACGTGATAAAGATTACGAATCTTATGGAGAAAATATTAAAACACCTCAATGGGTTTTCTCTACTGCTTTTGGTTTAGGTGTAGGTATTCGTATGGGATCAAGAACCTATTTGACTTTTGAACATAAATTAACATTCACTCGCACCGATTTATTAGATGGTAATCGTTGGACAAATCAAAATCAGTTGACTCCTAAAAACGATATGTACCATTATTCAAGTTTAGGTGTGGCTGTTGGTTTAGGTCAAGGGTATGCTCGATCACATTCTAATTACGATTATCAGTATCAACAACAGCAACAACAAACTTATAATCCAACTCCGCAATATGTAAAACCTCCGGAGATTAGTATTATATATCCAAGAACAAATCCGGTACAAATTGCCAATTGTAATTTAGAGATAAGAGCATTGATTGTAAATATTACAGGTAAAGAACAATTGGTGGTGTATCAAAATGGAGTAACTATGAATTCATATAGTTACGATTATAACAAGGGGACTCAAGAATTAGTAATCAATACACTAGTAGATAAAGTTGCTACTATTACGATTGAAGCTCGTAATAGCGCAGGTGTAGATTCTAAAACATTAGATGTTTCTTGTGTGCCTGCTCCACCGGCGCCTCCTGTTATTCCTCAGCCGGATATAGTTGTGGTTTCTCAAACACGTACTAACTGTATGGCGGATGCCGTAGTGTCTGTATTACACATTGATAATATTACTAATTTAGTAGTGACGGCTAATGGTGTGACACTGCCTCCTGCTGCATATAGTTTTAATAGTGGAAATGGTCAGTTAACATTGAATTTTCCTATAGTAAGTGCTACTACGGTAATTATCAAAGCAAGCAATGTTTCCGGCACAGCTACAAAATCTATTTTATTCCAGTGTACAGTAGCGCCAACTCCAACACCAACTCCAACACCTACTCCAACACCGGTACCAACGCCGGTCCCAGTTCCTGTGCCGGTACCTACCCCTACGGAGGCTCCATCTGTTCGTATTATCACACCTGCTATGAATACGAATTTGCCGGATTGTGAATTACATTTAGTGGCTGCTACTACAGGCTTGTCAAATAAATCTCAAGTGGCGATTTATGATAATAAAGTATTAGTGAGTGAAAATTATTACACCTTTAATTCAGCTACAGGTGATGTGATTCTTACACAAACCATAAAACCTGGTTTACATATATTCTCCATTACTGTTCAAAATTCAATTAGTATTAGAACGACAACGGTGAATGTACAATGTGCTGCAGCTCCGGTAACTACTCCGGTGGGGCCTGTAATTAAATTGATTTCTCCTTCTACACCTACTTATACAAGTTCTACTTGTTCTTATATCGTTCAATTGAATGTAGTGAATATTCAATCGGCTGATCAAGTATCAGTGAAAAATAATGGCGTGTCCATTAACAGAGCCGATATACATTATGATGTGAATACACACCTACTAACCTTTCCTGTTAGTATTTCAAAACAAGCCTATGTAGATGTGGTTGCAACGAATACGTACGCATCCGCTACACAGAATCTTACGTTAACTTGTAATCCTGCTATTGTACCTGAGATTACTTTAATTACACCATCTAATGGAATGGTGGTAAATTCAGATTGTAAGACTACAATTACCGCGCAAGTAAAAGGAGTAAATACACTTCAACAAATTCAGTTTATTGTGAATGGTAATAGATATGAACCTACAGGAGCAACTTTAAGTGCTTCCGGATTATTGACATTACCAATTTCATTCACCGGAACTTCTACTTTAGATATTATTATCAATTCTGCTGCAGGTGCTGCTAAACGTTCGGTACAACTTGTGTGTCAACAAGCAAATCCTCCGCATATCATTTTGATTAATCCTTCCACTACCAATTACATTTCTAGAACATGTAAGGAGACAATAGAAGCAACTCTTCGCTATGTTACAAATGCATCACAAATTACAGTTTCAGTGGATGGAGTAGCATTAAACAAATCTCAATGGACTTTTGATACGACGACAACTCGCTTAAGAGTTCCGTTGACTTTCACCGGTGTTAAGGTGGTGCAAATCCAAGCAACTACCTTTGGTGGAACGGATGTAAAAACAATCTCTCTAGAGTGCAGACCTTATTTAGTTCCTGCAGTAACGATTCTTTCTCCGAGTCCTTCACCTTACACTTCACGTGCTTGTCAGGAAGTGATTACAGCGAGATTAGATAATATTGATTCTTTAGCTCAATTAACTATTACTAAAAATAATGCGGCAGTTTCGTTAAAAGAAGCACAATTCAATCCGGATACTAAAGTTGTCAGTTTACCGGTGAGCTTTACCGGTACAGCAACCTATGTGTTTAAAGTAATAACTCCGGGAGGAACTTCTTCTAAATCGGTACAGTTGATATGTAAGCCTACTGCTCTGCCAACCATTACGTTGATTCAACCTACATCATCTACAATAGTTTCTACTACTTGTTCAGACACGGTGTATGTGAAATTAACAAATGTGACTTCTAAGTCTCAAATTCAAATTACTAAAGCCGGTGTGACGATAGATTCGATGGCATATAGTTATGAAGTGTCCAGTGGTAAATTATATTATCCGGTATCATTCACCGGAACTGAAACCGTTCAGATAAAAGTAACTAATGGTGATGGTACAGATACTAAGTCGATTACTTATACTTGTAAACCTCCGGTTCCGCCATCTGTAACAATTGTCACTCCTGTATTAGAAACGGTGACATCGGAATTGTGTTCAGAAGCATTTGAAGTACAAGTGGCTAATGTTGAATCATCTCAACAAATTAGTGTGTGGTCTAATCAAGTAGAAATGGATCGTAGCTTATGGGTTTATACTCCGGCTACAGGTAAAGTTACTTTCAATGTGACGTTTACTTTGCCAACTACTATTATAGTAAAAGCAACAACTAACGCCGGCTCAGCACAAGCACAACGTGTATTACAATGTGTGCCGGTATTACAACCTGAAATCGAATCGGTATTCCCAACTACTACTCCTTATACTTCTACTTTATGTAAGGAAGAAGTGAGTATGTATGTGCGTCACGTAGATTCGAAAGAAAATATTAACGTCTATATCAACGATCAGTTATTGTCGAAGGATAGCATGCAGTTCGCCTCTTCGTTATTAAAATTCTCTGTAACGATTCCTACATCTGTAACAGTAAAAGTAGTAGCGACTAATAAGACGAAAACGGTAGAGAAAGTTATCTCTTTAACTTGTAGGCCTATTCCAGCTCCTACACTTGTATGGGTTAATCCAACTACTAATCCTGCAACGTTAGCAGGTTGTAGTACTACGGTGAAGTTAAACGTAACCAATATATCATCGTCTAATCAGTTACAAATTCAAGTAGGTAGCACTTACGTGGCTACTTCGCAATTCACATTTGCTAATAATGTTTTGCAATTCCCTATCACTATTGAGGGGCAAACAATCATAAAAGTTACTGCTACCAATAGCACCTCGAGTGTAGTTCAAGAAAGAACAGTTACTTGTACTCCTGTCGTAACTATTAATAATGGTCCGATAAAAAGTGATTGTTCCGGTAGAATGGAAGAAACATTTACGAACTGTAATGTATGTAGTAAATCGGTAGATGCAACTACAACAAATGTAATAGTAAATGATGGAGAAAAAGTTTGTATCACGGAAGCCTTTAATGGTAACATAGATATGAACGGCGGACAATTAGTGATTTGTGGAAATGCTCAGATTGGAAATATTAATTTCAATAAAGGACAAATCGTAGTTAATGGTTCGGCTACCTTCAGTAATATGAACATGAATAACCCAACCAGTGATTTCAGAAACTATGGCACAGTGACATTTGGAAATGTTACTTTCAATGGTCGATTTGAAAATCATGGTCAAGCAACCGTTTCCGGCGATTTCAATATTAATGCGAATTCGGTTTTCCGTAACACAGGTACAATGACTGTGAACGGCAGTATGAATAACAACAACATTGGGTGTAATTCAGGTACGATTACAATTAATGGAAACTTTAAAGAAAATGGATCAGCACAATTTACGAACGTATGTAAATTAAAAGTGACCGGTGATTTCCATATTGATAATGTATTTGCACATACAGGTGCAATAGAAGTAGGTGGTGCTACTTATATTAATGGTAATGGCGTATTAACAATTAATACTGCATCGAAATGGATTACCAAAGACATTACGGTGAATGGAACCATACATGGGAACTCTTCAAGCTGTGTAGCTTTATCTATTTCCGGTAGAACAACGATTAATGGTAATGGCAAAATTACCGGTTTAGTAGGCATCTGTGATGTAAATGGTATTGAAGCTAATTTAGGAATCATCGAAAATTCAGTGTCGACTGATTGTTCTTGTAATATTTCAAATACTTCAGATTGTGGTAATAATAGTGATTTAGATGATCGTATAACTATTTGTCATATTCCTCCTGGAAATACAGGTAACCCTCAAACATTAACAATTGGCAGAGCTGCTTTACAAGCTCACTTAGATCATGGTGACCATATTGGTGCTTGTACAGCTCAAGAAGTGATTCAAAAGGCGGCTCCAAAATTATTAGAACAAGGTGTTCAAATATTACAACAGCAGCAGCAACAACAACAGCAGCAACAACAAACTCAAACTCCTGCCCCTACTACAGGTGGAACGAATGACAGTGGAGATCTGGTTTGGATTTGTCACTATCCTCCGGGAAATACAGGTAATCCGCAATCGATTCAAATACCTAGAAGTGCATTACAAGCGCATTTAAATCATGGTGATAAAATTGGTGGATGTACGGAAGAAGATAATAATAGTGGTCGAGTGAATACACAAACACAACCGACTCAGCCTACACAACCAACAACGCCTACGCAACCTACACAACCGGTACAACCAACAGTACCGGTTGTGCCTACGCAACCGTCAACCGGATCAACAGGTAATACACAACAACCAACAACTCCTGCTACTACCCAACCGCAGCCGGAACAGAAGGTTACTATCTGTCATATCCCTCCGGGTAATACAGGTAATCCGCAAACGATAACTGTAGGTGCAAGTGCCGTGCAAGCCCATTTAAATCATGGAGATCACTTGGGACCTTGTACAGCAGAAGATTTACAACAACAACGTACGAATCCATCGACCGGACAAGGTAACGGAACAGGTAGCAGTAATACTACTCAACCAACAACTCCTAGTCAGTCGACACAACCATCGACCGGATCAACAGGTAATACGCAGCAACCGACGACTCCTGCTACTACCCAACCGCAACCGGAGCAAAAGGTTACTATCTGTCATATCCCTCCGGGTAATACAGGTAATCCGCAAACGATAACTGTAGGTGCAAGTGCAGTGCAGGCCCATTTAAATCATGGTGATCACTTAGGACCTTGTACAGCGCAGGATTTACAACAACAACGTACAAATCCTTCTAATAGCAACAGCAATAGTGGAAACAGTAGTTCAGGAAATTCAAACTCAGGCTCTACGAATACTCAACAAAATGCCAATTCGAATAGCAACACGGATAATACCAACTCGAACTCTAATTCCAACCCCAATAGCAATAGCGGTAATGGAAACAGCGGAGGTCGAACAAAATAAAAAAAGGAGCGAAAGCTCCTTTTTTGTTTATAGTAAAACTTGTTTATACGGAAATAAATCTAATTGAGTATAGACTATCATTTTTAAATTGATAAACATGTATAATGTCTGTTACACAAGATTCAATTTTAATTACATCATATTGATCCATTAATTCAGTTGGGAATTTTTCGAAGAATATTTTAAAAAAATCATCTTTGCTTATCCCAATTTTAATCCCATTTACCAAAACAAGATTAACATCTGTAATGTGACCACCTCTAATATATGCGTGTCTAGAAGCCTCGGGATCATTGTCGAAGAATAAATGGATATTGCTTTTATTATTTTGTAATTGAATATATTCGTACCAGAGTAGTATAGGTGGTTGAATAATAGAATTAGTAGAGGTGTCTCGTTTATAGCTTAAAATATTATAGTTTTTAAATGGGCTAAATTTTAAGGAGGAAGAATCTGTTAAAGGTCCAAATGGATGAAAAATATAATCAGAACAAATGACAAATTGTAGTGTATCTCCCTATGTTTCTACAAAAGTGTTAAAATCAATAGATTTAAGAGGCGTCGCCCAATATCCGTTTATTCGAACAGATTGAGTTGTATCTATAGATGATTGGAGTTTCTTTAGATTGTCATTTTCACAACCCCAAATACATAATGCTAAAAATAAATAGGCTGTTAGTTTCATAATAATTTTGTAGCTGAACTATCATCTTCTGTTTGATAGTAAATTTCAAAGGCTGATTTGAATGTGTCTGTTAAGTCATTTTTAAATGCTTTTTTTAAAGATTTTATTATGATATCATCAAAATCGAGCGAATTGGTGTTGTCTTCCCAAAATTCATGTAAGTATACTGATACACTCGCATTGTTAATTGTTTCATGTGTTGAATGATTATAACCTGAAATGAATAAATTTCCATTAGTAGCACCAATAAAAATTAATATTTGTTTGTTTTTAATTTTTTTAAAAAGGTCAATGTTAGAGAATAAAGTAATTAAATCCTTTGTCAAATCATTATCACCAACAGAGCTTATAAAAACTAATGGATGATTAGAATCTTCATCTTTCCAAATCATATTATTAATTGCTTACAGTTTCTGAACTACAAATTCAACTAAGAATTTATTGTCTAATTTTAGATTAGAGTTTCTATCTTTTAGTATAAAACTTCCTATTGCTTTGTAATTACCTGCCTCTTTAGGTTGTATCGAAATAATAAAAGCATTTCCTGCTTGTAGGATATTAGTTGGAATTTCGATTTTGTTATCATCTTTGTATACCTGTAAAGAACATGAATCGGCTTGGCATCTTTTATAATCGTAGTAGTCGGGAATTACTGTAAACTCGAATGTTCCATTTATATTTATTGTATCAGATGTTTTTAATATGTGCGGGTCACCATTGAAGAAAAAGGGAGCACTTATTTCTCCGAATAAATTTTTTATTAAATCTTCTTCTAATTCCAGATTAGATAGAATAAGTTTATAGTATGTCAATGAATCCACCTCTTTGCCTAGATTCTCCGAATAAAAATCTGACAAAGAAGAATTAGAATACTCGTCATGATATATTAATTTATGTTTTTGTTCTATTTCGTTAGACCATAATAACAATGCCGTACTAGATTTTAAACCTGTATTTCGTTTAGAAATTAAATCGGTTGCTTTGGCTAAAACAGAAGCTTCAGAGGGAATCATTCCATTATCATGAACAATTTTATCCATCTTTTTTAATAGTAAATCGTTTTTATTTGAATGGTCTGCTACCATTGATTTTAATAATTCTACATCCATAGAGTATTCTTTATTATCCGTACAGCCGATAATGACAAAAAATAGGAATAGTAGTTTTTTCATAGAATCAATTGTTTCTTTTATTATTCAAACCGTTTTTGAGAGATTTTTCAACTAAAACTTTGGTATCATCGTCTAATTTCCAATACCCATAACCTCTTTTACTTTGACCAATTCTTCTAAAGTGGTTGCTGTTTAATTTGAATGGCAATTCGTTTTGTAACTTTTCAATAAATTTAAAACAATCAATATTGTTTGTAGGAAAAGGAATGATGGCGCTTATTCCAATATGAAGCTTACCTCTTTCACTCATCATCATAAAAAAACCTTTAGGTTCTTCTCCACTTCCATAATTATAAGTTTCGATAATCTGAAAATAGGATAGAGGCAAATTAGTATCACTAGCCATTTTTTCTAAGAATTGAAGAATATTGTATTCCTTCAATTTCCAATGATAAGTACTTGGAATAGGCTGCATTGGACTTGGCCAATGTTCAGCATCTTTACCAGTCCATAAATTGATTTCTGTAACAGACTTTTTTATCTTAATTGTTTCATCTTTATCAAACCCATTGTAGTAAAGGATAACATCTAATTCATTTGAAGAAGTAGCATTGAATAATTCTTTTACTACTTGTATGATATCTTTAGCTGTATGTTGTATATTTTTGGATCGAACATAATGACCAAAGCAATTTGATTTTGGAGGTCTATAATATAAATATGTTAAAGATTTATCCATAAAAATATTTACACCCATCTCTCCTTAATCACTTCCAAACAAGCTTCATGTGAAACCTTGTTAGAGGCTACAATCTCCCTGCCTTCGATCACCCCTTCAGCTTCGCCCGTGAAGTTAGTCACAAGACCACCGGCCTCTTGTACGATGATGATACCTGCAGCTACGTCCCATGTTTTCAAGTTGAACTCAAAATACATTTCAAATCGTCCGGCGGCAACATAACATAAGTCGATAGCCGCACTGCCTAAGCGACGCACTCCGTGCGTTTTTTCTAAAAAGGCTTGAATGATGGAGAAGTAAGCATTGCCTTTCCCTAACAAAGAATAAGGGAAGCCCGTTGCGATTAATGAAGTGGATAGTGTAGCGTTACTCGACACGGCAATTGTTTCACCATTCATCCAGCTACCACCGCCTTGCCAAGCATAAAAACATTCGTTGATGCTCGGCACATACACCACGCCGATGATGATATTAGATTGATGTTTTAACGCAATGCTAATAGAGAACAAAGGTAGTTGATGTAAAAAGTTGGTAGTTCCATCTAGCGGATCAATCACCCATTGATATTCTTTGGCTTCGGTAGCAATCGTACCTTCTTCAGTGATAAATCCTGCTTCAGGTAAGATTTGTTGCAGACGACTAATGATAATCTTTTCTGTTTCCTTATCTACGTAAGAAACTAAATCGTTGCTTCCTTTATATTCAATAGCAGAGGTGTCAAACTTGCGCAACTCTACTAATTGAAAGTCTCCTGCTTCACGAGCAATTTTAGTTACTTGTAAACAAAGATGTTTTAATTTATCTGCCGTCATTTTTTTATCATTAAACCAATAGCTAATACAATCAAACTTACGATACAGCTCATCCATCCGATGTAATCACCGTGACGAGTATAGAAGGTAGTGGTGTTATTGATGGGAAGTAAAGCGGAGCGAACATCCGGTGTCCAATACTTCGTTTCTTCCATGATATCGCCACGCGCATTGATAAATCCGGAGATACCTGTGTTGGCGGCACGTGCTACCGGCTTTCTATTTTCCACTGCACGTAAGCGTGCATAGTGCCAGTGTTGTATATGACCCGGAGTATTGCCCCACCATCCATCATTGGTGATGATGCCTATGATATCACTACCTTGTAATACAAACTCACGAACGTAATCGCCGAAGATAGATTCATAACAAATCACCGGACTTACACCTACACTGTCAGCATTGAAGTAGGTGGTGGTGCAAGTATCATAACCTAAAGTACTCACAATGCCACCTAAGTTGGAGGTAAGACCTCCAAATATTTCCGGGTAAGGTAAACTCTCCACACCGGGTACAAGTTTCGATTTATGATACACATGATGTGCCGGTGTTCCATTTAAAGCGATGGCAGCATTGTAAGTATCATAATAATTGGTGTTATCAAACTCAGAAAGCTTTGCCGTAATACTACCTTTTTCTTCGCCGTAAAATTTATAAGAATCAATACCGGTAACGAGCATGATATTTTCTTTTCGAGCAAAAGAATCTAGTGAAAGAAGTAATTTCTGATGTTGGATAATATTTTCATCTACATAAATCGGAAGGGCCGTCTCCGGCCAAAGAACAATAGCAGAAGCAACACTTGGACGAGTTTCTTTTCTTAATCCTTGTTTAGTCAATTGTACTAAACGCTCCATTTGTTTTTCATCACTGATGTGATTGGGTGAACCTGCAAATTTTTCCGTATAAGGATCTATATTGGGTTGAACTACGACAACTTTTACAAGTTTACCATTAAAGGCATAAGTATAGTATAAACCAAATGAAACAATACAAGGTAATACAATGATAGCAGCAGCATAAGAGATAGTTTTCTTCGAATAGTTTTTCAAAGCATGAAAAATCAATACACTCGAAACTAAAATCCATAAAGAACCTCCAAGTACTCCGGTGTATTCATACCATTGCACCAGATAAGGCATCTTAGCAAAACAGTTTCCTAAGGTTAACCAAGGCCAAGACAAATCCCAATTCAAATGCCAATATTCAAATGCCAAGTAGAAACTAACGAAAGCGATATAGCTTAATATTGTGTTCCCTTTTTTATATAGAATAATAAAAAATATAAAAGGAACAAGCATTAATAAGGCATTCACCAGTAAAGCAAAGATAGCACCGGCAGCTGTAGCGTTATAAATCCACCAAGTAGTAGTGATGTTCCATAGTGCAAGAATGATATAGATGTTAAGTGTTATTTTAAAGGTCGACTTCTTTTCCGCTAATAGTTTGTCAACCATGAACAATACCGGAACGAAGGCAAATAAGCTTAAGAAAGAAGCATGCACCGGAGGCCAACTTAGATAAAGTAAAGAAACAGCACTAATGATAAAATATCCTATAGAGGATTGAACAAATTGTTGGTATATTCTTCCGGACATGGTTACTTTGTAATTCAGTCCAATTTAATAAAACAATTTCAATGCAGAAATTAAATCCGTGGGAGAACAGCCGTATTCAAGAACATTCTCTTTTATTAATCAATAGTTATCAAAAAATAACACAAGAAATTTTGTTCCCCGGAGTAACGGATGTAACTGAATTGGCTTATTTACTTTTCCATGCCCCTTATGTGGTAGTTTCTCATGGAACGGAAGCATCTCCAATATTCAATTATGGGAATTTGACTGCTTTGCAACAATGGAAAATTACTTGGGGTGAATTTACACAATTACCTTCTAAATATTCAGCCCCGGAGGTTAGTCAGGAAGAGCGCAATAATTTACTTCAACAAGCGGCGGAGAAGGGATATATCGATAATTATGAAGGTGTACGTATCGCTACAGACGGCTCTCTTTTCAAAATCAAAAATGTATTGTTGTGGAACGTAGTAGATGAATCCGGTAACAATGTGGGACAGGCTGCCTTATTTAGAAATTGGAACATGTTGTGATAAAGTAATTTTTAAAGAAGCTGCTATCTCATCCATCAGTGTTAAGTTTTTATCTTGGTTGTACCATTTAAAAACATCATTCACCATATCTTCTTTTTTGAAATCACCTTTCTTTTTGTAACTCATAACAATCTCTTGAGCTTCTATCGGACGTGGTCCCCAGTGGAACAATTCTTCTAAGTTGTCTTGACGCAGCACGACAAGAATAGGAATGGCTTTACCACCATTGGTTAAATAATGATTCATGACCTCCGGATGTTCATCTCGTAAAAACACTCGAAAGTCAATCAGTGGATTTTGCTTAGCTAAAGCTGCAATACCGGGGACACTATGTGCGGCATCACCACACCAAGGTTCGGTAATTAATATGAAATAAAGAGGAGTAGTGATGGATTGAACAAACTCTTTAATAGAATCAGGAATCATAGTAACCTTATTCATTCGATTTGATCGAGTCAAATTCATTTTGGTGTATTCCACCATAGCAGGAGATTGATCAGGTCCCGTGGTAGCTTGACGTGCCACCAGATTTTCAAATAACTCTAAATAATCAGTATAAGTCATTCCTGACTTTATCAACTCGGCGGTGAATGAATAAGGCATAATATCTAATGTATATACTTAATACATTAGAAATCTTCAAAAAATTCCCTTGAAGGTAAAATTATTCTCTAACCTTCACTACTTTTTTACCTTCGTATAATTCGAATTCTAATAATCGACATTCGATACGAGCATTGTGGAAGACAATTTTTTTGGATGTCCGTAATCCAATATTTTTTGCCAATTCCATATTACCGGTGAAAACATAACCGGTATAGCCGGTCCCTTTTTTCTTGAAGAAGTCGCCTATCTCTTTATATATTTCCATTAACTTTTCTTCTTCACCTAAGCGCTCACCATATTCAGGGTTCATGATGATAATACCTCCGTTTCCTCTAGGTCTCGGTACAGCTACTTGACGGAAATCTTGAACAGAAAATTCGATTAAATTCTCTACTCCAGCTTTCTTCGCATTTTCTTTGGCCGCTTGAATCGCTTCTTCGGAAATATCTGATGCTAAAATTGAAAAAGGTAAACGAGGAATCATGTATTTCAATGCTTGGTCTTTCATTTCGTACCAGTTACGAATTTCAAAACCTTTGATGTGCATGAATCCATAATTGCGACGTATATGTCCGTTTGGCTTGCCGGAAGCAATTAATGCTGCTTCAATCGCTAGCGTACCACTACCACACATAGGATTGATAAAGTGTGATACTTGATCCCACTTCGTAGACATAATCACAGCTGCCGCTAAAGTTTCAATCATGGGTGCTTTCCAAGGATGGATGCGGTAACCGTGTTTGGTAATAGGTTCGCCGGATAAGTCAAGATAGATCGCCACCTCCGATTGTTTCCAGAACAAGAACAATACTGCTTTATCTTTATCGCCGCCCGTGTTAGGGCGTTTGCCTGTAAGTTTATTGAAATAATCTACGATACCATCTTTACATTTCTGATTCGCAAAACGAGAATCTTTGATAGTGTCGTTTTGTACATAAGACTCAATGCTAAAGTAAGACTGAACGGTAAAGTATTTATCCCATTCAATTCCACTTACTACTTTATACATTTCGTCGGGATTGTTCGCTTGACCACTTCCTACCAGATACAATACCTTACTCGCTGTGCGTAAGTACATACATAAGCGCATACCGTCTGTGCCGGTTCCTTTAACTTGAATGCCGGAAGGTGAACTTTGTAAGATGGTATAACCTAATCTGATAATTTCCTTTTCTGTGATTTCCTTAATATCAGGGGCACAGGTAATTAGTAGAGTAGATTCGGTTTGAAAGATGGACATGAGAACTATAATTTCAACAAAGATACGAATAAGTTTTTAATCGAACTTTAGTAGTAAGATTCTTGTATATTTGAGTAGAATAATAACAATAAGTATATGTTTGGTTGGACTTTAGCTGTTGCTCGATTGAAATGTCCTCAATGCCGTAAAGGGGATATCTATATTAAGAAAAATTTATTTGCGATTAAGGATGGTCACAAGATGAACAAGCAATGTTCACATTGTGAACTAGAGTTTGAGCCGGAGCCGGGTTATTATTACGGAGCTATGTATGTCAGCTATATGTTGAATGTGGCTTTCTTTTTACCTATGTTCTTGGTCTATGCTATTTGGTTGAAAGATATGGACCTCGTAGATCCGTTATATTATTTTGCTGCCATCGTAATTACGTTGTTAGCATTTTCTCCATATTTCTTCCGACTATCCCGAGCTTTATATCTCGCCTTTTTTGTAAGGTATGATAAAGAAAAAGCGAAGAAGTTGAAGTAGGCAAACTTTATCCCAGGTTGTGTCAACGACCAACCTCTTGCAATTTCAAACCCCAAGAAGTGAATTAGTTTAATTATAATGTCACCCCTTCGGGGTTTTCTCGTTTTAAAATGGATAATATGTTTTTCTATTAGAATTTCATCCCTTCGGGATTATGAAAAAATAATTCATACAGATATTGATTAATAACAAATTCTTTTTCATTTATAAAGCTGTGTTTTTCTCTATTAAATAAACCAACCCCGAAGGGGTGATATTAATTGCCAAATTTGTAGTAAATCATTAAATTGAGGTAGAACCGTTTGATATCATGAGAATCATTTTACTATATATTTTATTTCTACCTTTTATTGGGTTTTCTCAGATTCAATATAGTGCAATGATTGATATTACTTATTTGGGAGAAATTGAAATATATGATAATCCGGGAGGAAGTGTTGTTAAGAAAATGAGAAACGATTCTATTAATGAAGACTTTCTATATCTAAATATTCTACAGCAAACGCCTACTCATTTCTATGTTTTTATTTCATATTCTGTCCAAAAGGATTCAATTACCGGGTGGATAAAGAAGGAAAATTACATAGGAGCTTATATTAAGAATGACAAGTATCCAATGGATTTGATTTTATATAATCGTTGCATAAATTCTGAAAAAACTAAAGTAGTATATAGCGATTGGACTCCTGCATTTTTGACTATTGATAAATATCATAATGGATGGTTATATGTCACTAATACTCAGAATGGCAAAAAAATAAAGGGGTGGATTCAAACCGAAGGGTTATGTGCAAATCCATATTCAACGTGTAGTTAATATTTCTTAACTTGGAAAAACAGCTCTACATATTTAGTGGTTTAGGTGCAGATGAAAGAGTCTTTCAACGAATTGATTTTTCAGAATACTCGATTAAGCACATACAATGGGAGGCTCCTGTGGAGAAAGAGTCTATAGAAGAGTATGCGGCACGTTTGTTAAATCAAATAACAACGCCCAATCCAATTTTGCTTGGAATATCTTTTGGTGGGATGATGGCAGTAGAAATAGCTAAACAAATTGAAGTGAAAAAAGTAATTGTTATTTCTTCTGTTAAAATTAGAAAAGAACTTCCTCTTTGTTTTCGCTTAGCCGGGATGGTTAGATTACATTTTCTTTTTCCATATCGATTAATGAAAAAATCTAATCGTATGACCAACTGGTTTTTCGGTATTGATTCAAGAATAGACGAACATTTACTCAAGCAAATATTAACAGATACCGATATATTTTTTTTGAAATGGGCGATAGATAAAATCGTTCGTTGGAATAATAAAACTATACCGGAGAACATCTTTCATATTCATGGTTCCAATGATAAAATATTCCCTTTTGATAATGTAAAAATGGATGCCATCATTCATGAAGGTGGACATTTTATGATTATGAATAAAGCGGAAGAGGTGAATGAAATTTTGAAAAGAGAATTGAATTGATAGAGAATTTTTATGCAAACATGGCAACCATTAACTTTAACAGAACTCAATAATATTATCCATAGAGAAGAGAAGTTGTTGGTAGCAGATTTAAATGATTTTTGGCATCGCATTAAAATATCTCCTGAAAAGTGGAAAGAAGAGGAATACGGTAAAGAGGGGGGTGGTTTTTGGGTAGTTGCTATCTATAAGCATAAAGTTATTTGGTATAATGATATTGAAGAAGGTTTTAATATATCCGATTATAAAATACTTGGTCAAATTGAGGCGTATGCTTGTGAACAAGATGAATTAAGATGGGCGGTAAGGAAGTTGTCTGAAATGGTAAAATGATGAAATATTTAATTCCATTGATAAGTATTTGCAGTTTTCTTTTGTCTTGCTCGCCAAAAGAAAAGAGTCGTCGACTCGTTTTTGAACACTTAGATGTAATCACAGATAGTTCAGAGCTTAATCAAATAATTTTGTCTTCTCATCTGAGAGATACTTGTAAACTCACTTTTAACTATTCGTATAAAGATGGTGAAGATTTAGGGTATATAATCAAAGAAGATAATATTGGTCCGTATATCGCATATCTATACTATAAGACTCAGCAAAAATCAATCATTATTGATTCTGTTCCCTTGTCTTATTGTCACGACTTTTCCTATATAGGTGGTGGTATTTTCCGAAATTATAAATCTACAGTAGGAAGTAGTGATTATTATATGGTAAAAAATGATAGTGTTTTTTTAATTAGAAATATTGATGAAGGTTGTGATCTAAAGATGGCGAATCATTTTGTCATTTTAAACTGTGATGATGGTCAACGAAAATTACCAACTCAACTTTTCATGATACTGCCATCTGAAGAAAAATAAAATTTAAAACCATTAACAAAAAAGCCCCAATTTTAATCGGGGCTTTTTTATTAATGAATATGTTTGAACTGTCGTAAGAAACGAACATCGTTCTCTGTGAACAATCGCAAATCTTTGATTTGATATTTTAACATCGTGATACGTTCAACACCCATACCAAAAGCAAAGCCGCTATATTTTTTAGGATCGATTCCACTATTTTGTAATACGTTCGGGTCTACCATACCGGCACCACCTATTTCTACCCAACCACTGTACTTACAAACGTTACACCCTTTACCATTACAGATAAAACAACTTACGTCGATCTCTGCACTAGGCTCTGTGAAAGGGAAGTACGACGGACGAAAACGAATTTGTGTTTCTTGTCCGAATAACTCTTTTGCGAAGTGATATAAGGTATTTTTTAAATCAGCAAAGCTGACACTTTTATCTATATACAATCCTTCTATCTGATGGAACATACAATGCGCACGCGCAGAGATTGCTTCATTACGATATACTCGTCCCGGTGAAATCGTACGAATAGGAGGTTTTTCATTCTCCATCACACGTACTTGCACACTAGAGGTATGTGTACGTAAAACGATATCCGGATTTTTTTCAATGAAGAAAGTATCTTGCATTTCACGCGCCGGATGGTTTTCCGGAAAGTTCAATGCAGAGAAGTTATGCCAGTCATCTTCAATCTCCGGACCTTCAGATAAGTTAAAGCCCATACGTTCGAACACTTCCACAATGTGATCGTGAACTACGGAGATAGGATGTTTACCACCTAACTGATTTGGTATCACCGGTAGAGTCACATCAATTTGACGGGATGGGTTATTGCTCGCACCCGACTTCTCTAACTTTTCTTGTAATTGGTCGAAGCGCTCTTGAGCAGCAACTTTTAATTTATTTAATTCTTGTCCTACGCTTTTCTTTAACTCAGGAGCAACTGTTTTAAAATCATCAAACAAGGTGGTGATTTCACCTTTACGACTTAAAAATTCTAAACGGAACTCTTCCAAATGTTCTTTGGTCTCGATCTTAAATTCCGAAATACGTTCCGATATGGATTTGATTTTCTCTAACATGGGATGCAAAAATACTAAAAACGGAGTAACTTGCTAGGAAATATCCGAAGTGGATGATGATCCTACGACAAATATACTTACTTCTTCAAAAGGAATTTACATTAGAATTTCGCCTAAAGTACATGATTCAGGCGATTTTGATCTATCTGATTGGGGCTGTTTTAGTTACATATTACGCTTTTTACGGAAAATCAGGGGATTTAAGTCCGTCTACCTGGAATGCCTTATTCTGGATTTTAATCCTGTTTTCGTCCATCAATGCTGCTTCCAGAAGTTTTTTACTGGAAAGAAATGAGCGTTTCAACTACTATTATTTCACTGTTCACCCGGCTGCTGTCATCCTTTCCAAGCAATTATACAACTTTATATTATTGACAATCATGACGTTAATAGGCTTGGCGGCCTATGTTTTGTTCATGGGGAATAAAGCCGAAGATTTATTAATGTATGTCTTTATACTGCTGGTGGGGACGGCTACGCTTTCAGCTGCGCTAACGTTAATCGCCGGAATTGCTGCGCAAACCAAGCACAGCATGACCTTGATGGCTATTCTAAGTTTCCCTATTGTGCTGCCGGTGTTGATGTTATTGATTCGTGTGTCCAAACAAGCTATCGACGGACTTGACCGCAGCGTGATGTGGGACGATATTATGCTAATATCAGCGATTAAACTGATTTTAATCGGGGTATCTTTTCTATTATTTCCGTACCTTTGGAAGAACTAATAAGCCTTCGGGTATTATCATAAAAACAGTTTCAGACGTGAAGCTGTTTTATCTTCAAAATTAACTATGAGCCTACCGTTGTTTCGACATTCTTCCCCCTTTGCCTGGTGGAAATTGTTGTCCATAGTATTATTAAGCTACGCAGTAGTGATGGGCTTTCTGGGAACTGTTCCTCGCTTAGCCATCTTAAATGAAACCATCAGGAATTTATACTTCCACGTTCCTATGTGGTTTTCTATGACACTGTTTTTGTTAGTGGCTTCTATTTATTCCGCTATGTTCTTAGCGAAACCTACACTTCAAAAAAACAACATCGCTTTCTACTTCACCGTTACCGGAATGGTCTATGGCTGTTTAGGCTTGTTGACCGGAATGGTATGGGCTCGATTCACTTGGGGTACTTGGTGGACGACCGATCCTAAACTGAATGCCGCTGCCATAGGCATGTTAATGTATTTAGCGTATTTGATTTTACGCAACGCGATAGAAGATCAAGATAAGAGTGCGCGTATATCAGCCGTCTATAACATCTTCGCATTCCCCATCTTTGTTTCCTTGATTTACATCATGCCACGTTTAACTGATTCTCTACATCCGGGTAATGGTGGTAACCCAGGTTTTAATACCTACGATAGAGATCGTGAAATGAATATCATTTTCTACAGCGCAGTGATTGGATTTATGTTGTTAGGTGTTTGGATAACAACGTTACAAATCAGATATCAAAACTGGAGAGACAAAAAAGACGGATTAATTAATCATACATCGACCAATGAAAACATTTTGGATACTGTTTAATTTATTAGTGCTTCCACTTACTTCTGCTATGGCGCAGGCGAGTGATGAAGTAGCTATGGCAGATACTTTCCGTCAGGATGGTAAAATCTATGTGGTAGTTGCAGTACTAAGCATCATCTTAGTAGGTATCTTTATTTACTTGATGAGCATAGATGCTAAAATCAACAAACTGGAAAAAGAAGACGAATAAGTCATGAAGATAAGTTATATAATTGCTTTAATCGTAATTGCCGTAGGAGTAGGCGTGATCATTTCTACTACAGGTAACACGAGCGAGTATGTAGATTTTGGCAAAGCCATTGCCATGGAACAAGATGGCGACGATAGCGAAGTGCATGTAGTAGGTAAACTTCCTAAGTCGGCCGCTGGTGAAATTCAAGGGATGATGTACAATCCATTATTGGATGCCAATTATTTTGAGTTTCTATTAATTGATAACAATCAAAAACCAATGAAGGTAGTTTACCTTCAACCGAAGCCACAAGATTTTGAGAAATCAGAACAAGTAGTGGTGATTGGTAAAATGAATAAAGGGGTTTTCTTAGCAGAAAAAATTCTGATGAAATGCCCATCTAAATACGAAGACAAAGAAATTAAAGGAGTATAACTTCATGTCATTATCCATAGGCGACTTAGGCCACCTTGCAGTAATTGTTGCATTTTTTTCCTCTATCGTTTCAGCTGTTTCTTATTGGCAGCAAGCAAAGCAATCGGAATTATCAGAAGATAAAAGTTGGTTGTTATTAGGTAGAGTATCCTTCTTAGTGCACGCCTTAGCGGTGTTTGTTATAGTAGGAGCATTGTTCTCTATCATCTACTTACATAAGTATGAATATTATTACGCTTGGAGTCACTCGTCTAATCACTTGCCGGTGTATTACATGGTGTCTTGTTTCTGGGAAGGACAAGAAGGTAGTTTCTTACTTTGGATTTTCTGGCATGTATTATTAGCACTTATATTAATTAAAGTAAATAAAGTGTGGGAAGCACCGGTGATGATGGTGTTCATGGCAGTGCAGGCATTCTTAGTATCGATGGTGTTAGGTGTGGTGTTGCCAAGTATCGAATGGAAGTTAGGTTCATCTCCGTTTATCTTGTTCAAAGAAGTAATGCCGGATCTTCCGGTGTATGCTAAAAATCCCAACTTCGTTCCGGAGGAAGGAAATGGTTTAAATCCTTTGTTACAAAATTATTGGATGGTGATTCACCCTCCAACCTTGTTCTTAGGTTTTGCTGCTACCATTGTTCCATTTGCGTATTGTATTGGTGGTTTATATAAATCATGGACAAAAGAATGGATACGTCCTGCCTTACCGTGGGCCTTATTCGCAGCGGTGGTATTAGGTACAGGTATTTTAATGGGTGGATACTGGGCGTATGAGACGTTGAACTTTGGTGGTTATTGGAACTGGGATCCGGTAGAGAATGCTGTATATGTTCCTTGGTTAGTTTTAGTAGCAGCTATTCACTTAATGATTACGTATCGTAGCAGCGGCTCAGCTTTGTTATGGTCCGCGATTATGGTGATTGCTACCTTCATCTTAATTTTATATTCTACCTTCTTAACTCGAAGTGGAATTTTAGGTGAGTCTTCTGTACACTCGTTTACTGATTTAGGTCTAAGCGGACAATTACTAGTTTATCTATTGTTCTTCACAGGTATCTCCATTGTGTTGATGATCGTACGAAGAAAGCAATTCCCAACATCCAACGAAGAAGCTTCCGTGTACTCACGTGAATTTTGGATTTTTATAGGTGTGGTAGTGTTGAGTATGTCAGCGTTTCAGGTGTTGGCATTTACATCGGTGCCGGTGTATAATAAAATATTAAACGGATTAGGGTTGGATGTACACTTTGCTCCTCCGGCTAAACCGGAAGTAGTATACAGTTACTGGCAATTAGGCTTCTCTGTGTTCATTGCTATTTTATCCGGCATGGGACAATTCTTCTGGTGGAAAGTAGCCGATAAAAAATCTATTTGGGATGCCTTATATCTTCCGGTATTAATTTCATTAGTGCTTACAGCTCTAGTGATACTATTAGGTTGGTTACAACCTAATCCGGGTGAGTCAATGACGTATATTCAAATGGTGGCTTACATCACCTTGTTGTTAGCTTCTATCTTCTCTGTGGTAAGTAACTTGTTCATCTTTGTGAAAGTGGTGAAGAATAATTACAAGCTCACAGGTGGTGCGGTAGCACACATTGGTATTGCCATGATGTTGATTGGTATTTTATTCTCTTCCGGATATTCTAAAATAGTATCATTAAACACTACCGGACTTTTATATAACAAAGACTTTGATACAGAAACTAATAGAGACAACTTATTATTATTCCGTGATACACCGGAGTCTATGTTGGATATGAAATTACAATATAGAGGTCAGCGTGTAGAAGCAAAAGGTTATAGCGGATTTGTCAATAAAGACATTTTATTAGCTACACCGGATCCGTATAAGTTTGTTACGAAAGAAGCGGTTAAAGAAAAAGATAAAGTAGTATTCAAAGCAGGGGATACGATCGAGATCAATCCGGAGAATACGTTTTATGAAATCATGTACACGAAGGCAAGTGGAGACACCTTTACTTTGTTCCCACGTGTGCAGCAAAATCCTAAGATGGGTAATGTAGTATCACCGGATATTAAACGTTTTGCTACACGTGATTTATATTCGCATTTATCGGCGTTGCCATTAGATGAAGATGAACGTCAGTGGAGCCCTACGGAATCATATCAAGCGAAGCCGGGTGATACCTTGTTTGTGAATGACTATGTTTTATTCTTCCATAAGATAGATGTATTGAAGTCGTTGCCGGGAGTGAAGATGAAACCGAACGATGTAGCATTCAAAGCACACATGACATTGTTAGGTCCTAATAACACGCCTTATTCGATTACACCTACTTTAGTGATTGATGTAGATCAAATGCAAACCGGTTCTACGGTTGAATTGAATGAAGCATTAGGTGTGCGTATAGTATTAACAGCGATTAAAGACATCGATCATCAAGTGTATGAATTTGAAGTGAATACTTGTCAGAAAGATTATATCGTATTGAAGGCTATAGAAAAGCCGGGTATCAATGTACTTTGGATAGGAACACTTTTAGTAGTGTTAGGATTGTCCATGGCAGCGTATCGCAGATACCATGAGTTTGTTCAAATGCGAAACAAAGGACAAGAAGTGAATTAAGATTTTACCGCCGTGGTTCGTGTCCCCACGAACCACAAAATAAAAGCCCTCTAGGATGAAATCTTAGAGGGCTTTTTTTGTGATTGGAAAGGAGGGGGGAATTGGGTAAATTAGGTGGAGTTAAATTTACTATTTAGCGAATTGACGATTATTAAAAGAAAAAAATAAAATATGAAAATTGGACTAATAATTTTATTTATTCTTTATCTAAGTAAACTTGTTGTGAATAGGTTTAAAGGGAAGGGTAAAGTAAGCGAGTATTCAAAAATATATAAAAATGTTGAGTTGGAAGAAAAAGAAAAATTAGAAAAATTAAATATTATTAAGAAAAACCAATATTTGAATTTTCTAAAGAAGATTGAAGAATTATATGGAGAGGAGAACTTACAATTATACATAAAAAGACGACCCTGGAAGGATATGCCTAAAGTATTACTTTTAGCTATGCTAGGAAACCCTGATAAAATATTAAAAAGAGAAACCATCAATAACCTTCAAGAAACTTTTTATTATGGAATAATACCTAACGCAAGAAGTAATGCTAAAAGACAATACTTTAAAGAGGTTTATTTGGAAAATGGCAATGTTATAGATTTTGATTTTTTGAATAAAAAGTAATAAGTCATGGATAATAAAGATATAAATAATATTGTAGCTGAGTGGAAAGCGCAAAATGCATTATTGAGTAATAAAATTGATGAAAGTAAAAAGAAAATTGCCGACTCGAAATTATTATTAATAACAGAAGAACAAAAATCAAATGATAATCAAAATAAAGTATTAGGAATAGGGCCTCAGTTTTATTTTTGGATGTTTGGCGTACTGTTTGTCTATGTTTTCTTTGTTCATGATAAAGTTTTTTCAAAAAGTGATGATTTATTAATGGTAAGTAACTATGTCTTATATGACAAGCCTGACAATCAATCGGAAGTTATTTTGCAAGGTGATTCTGCTGTAGAGATAAAAATAGTTAGTGAGACAAAATACTATTATCAAGTTGAGTTAATCAAAAATGGCAGTAGCTATTTGGGGTTTTTAAATAAAAAATCAGTTTCGAAGTAATTTCTTATGAAACAAAACATGTATTAGCAAAAACATAAAGTAGTCAACATGCTTTTTATTGTATCTCTATATGAAAATGGATGTAATTCAAGATAGTCTATATAAAATCAAATCTATTATTTCGTCACATAATGAAAAGTTAGATTCGGAAGGTCTTCGATTTAATATCTTTTCTATTCTGAATATATCTTCAAATGAAGTGAGACTTCACTCTAATCTTATAGCAGAATTATTAAGCAGAAATGGAACACACGGAATGAAGGATAGTTTTTGTAGATCTTTTTTTAAACTTTTCCCTTTCGAACAAAACAATATTATTTCAAATTTCAATTATGACAATTATATAGTTGAAGTAGAAAAGTATACGGGAATAATTAATGAAGATTATACAAGTGGAGGGAGATTAGATATTGTAATTACTGACAACTCTAACAATAGAGTTATTATTGAAAATAAAATTTTTGCTGGTGATCAGAAAAATCAACTTTTAAGATATTATAATTTTGATAAGCGATCGATCATACTTTATCTAACATTAGAAGGGACGGAGCCAAGCATTTGGAGCACTAATAATACAATCCATAATAGTATAGATTTTCATTGTATATCCTATCGCTATTTTATATCTAATTGGTTAATTGAATGTATGGAATTGTCAAAAGAGAAACCTCGGATAAATCAGATAATAAATCAGTATCTGCAGATTGTTAAAAACTATTCAAACCCAAACTATAATAATCTAATGACGAATGAGATTGTAAATATTATATCTACAGACAAAGAATTATATATGTCTATTGATGAAATTGTTAATTCATATAATGTTTTTAGACGGAGTATAAGTGATAAATTTTGGGAGCAATTACGATTAAAAAAACCAAATGGATCAATAGTAATTACCCAAAATAATATCGTAATAAAATTAGATATAGATGAAGATAACGAAGGGTTTTATATAGGATTCTATTTAGAGAAAAACAATCAACGAATAAAAGGTACAGACGAAAGCGTTGCTCATATCGCAGACAAACTTTTAGATATAAGTCCAAAATTTATTAAAAATGATAATTATATAGGTTGGATATTTTCTAATACATTTAGAAAGTTTTGGCATTTAGATAAAGAAAAAATATTCGATTTGAACAATCCCAATTCTATGAATAGCTTTACGGATGAGATTGTCAATGAGGTTGATAATTATATTTTTAAAATTAATGAGCTATTAAAATAATACCCGCATAAATTATTCAACCCCTTCGGGGTTGGTCCGTCATAATTGGTAGGCAGGATTGGCTATTAAAATTCTACCCCTTCGGGGTAGGAATTCTATATAAAAATAACAGCAGAAAATTTATGATGAAGTTAACGTTCATCTCTAACCTACAAGGTTTTTAAAACCTTGTAGGTTTAATTTTTTGAATGTCAGTGGTAGTATGAGTTTGTTAATGCAGTCTTCAACTACTTTTATATATTTGTGAAGTAAAAACAACCAATTAATGTTAAGCAATCTTCATATCCGACAAGAATCTGTTCATGATTATGCAGAAGTGTATGAATTGAATAGGCTGGCGTTTGAACAAGATGGTGAAGCTAAGCTGGTAGATGCGTTGAGGAAAAACAGTGATGTTTTTATTCCGGAGCTTTCTATCGTAGCTGTGATGAATAATGCTATTGTTGGTCATATTTTATTCACCAAAATAAAAATACAAGAGGAGCAAGGTGCTACTTATGAAAGCTTGGCTCTAGCACCTATGGCTGTTCTACCGGAATTTCAAAAGCAGGGAATAGGAACACAATTAGTTCAGAACGGACTTAATATGGCTAAACAATTAAATTATCCATCGGTCATTGTTTTAGGACATAATCATTATTATCCAAAGTTTGGTTTTGAGCCTGCTGCTAAATGGAATATCAAAGCACCCTTTAATGTGCCTTCTCATTTTTTTATGGCCTTGGAATTAAAATTAGATAGTTTGAAAAATATCTCCGGTACTGTTATCTATCCTAAAGAATTTGAAGGAGTGTAATGGAACTTGACTATTCAGCTCTTCGGAGTTTGCAATTCAATGTCGTTCAGTTAAGATTATTTTAAACCCCACGGTTAAAACCGTGGGCTGCCTATTGCCTCCGAATGTAGTTCATCATTAAAGTTAATGGTCTTGGAAATAGGTAGCCCACCATTTTAATGGTGGGGTAATAATAAATTCCCTAACTAAACGACATTAAATTTGCAATTCCGAAACCAGATAAGGCGGATTCGCAATCAGCATAAATTATTCAACCCCTTCGGGGTTGGTCCGTCATAATTGGTAGGCAGAATTGGCTATTAAAATTCTACCCCTTCGGGGTAGGAATTCTATATAAAAATAACAGCAGAAGATTTATGATGAAGTTAAAGTTCATCTCCAGCCTACAAGGTTTTTAAAACCTTGTAGGTTTATATTTTTTATAGTGTTGTAGGGGAAGTTTATTCAACGCACTAAACGGCTTTATGCTTTAAACTTTCAACAGCGACGGTCTTTGCGTAATCTCATGATACTTGATCACATCACGACCATAAAAATGTATCACCATACTTTTACGTGTGCGCTCTGGATTTAAAATAGGGCGTCCACCGTGAAGTAAATTGCCATGCCAAATAAGTACATCACCCTTCTTCGCCGTAAACGATACTTCCTTGTACGCCGTGTTTTTAATTTCATTCTCTAAGTGAACTTCATACTTTTCATACGCTTCACTTCCTAAAACTAATTTGCCACCGCCGTGGTCATAACCATTGTTAAGTAGATACGGTAGTTGATGACTTCCCGGTAAATAGAACAATGGACCGTTCTCTTCGTCGATATCTTCTAAGGCAATCCAAGCTGCTATCAAATATCCCGGAGGGAAGGTAGTCATGTGTATACTATCCGAGTGTGCCTTCTGCTCACTACCCCTCATGAAGTTAATCGTTTGGAATGGCACTACGGGCATTTGTAAGATATACTCCATCACGGAAGTGATGCGCGTATCATGCGCAATGGCATTAATGTATTCCGAATGATGCATCGCAAACATAATCTTGCGCTGATTATATCGGAAGTGTACTTTATTTGTTTCTACTAGATTAGTAATGGTGGAATTGATTTTGTCTACTTCTTCCGGAGACAAACATTGCGAAAGAATCGCATAACCATTCAAAGGCCAATTCTTTAAAGTCTCTTGCGTAGCTGGAGCAAAGGAAGAAAGCTTAGTGTCCGCTTCTATCGCCTCAAGTGCGTTAGGTCGGTCGAGCCATGGTTTGTCGTACGAGATGTTTTTGAACGTATCACTATTGATACTCCAAAACAACGGACGTTTAATTCCGAATCGCTGATAACCTTTTCGGTTATGTGTCAATTGAGAATAGTGCAACAGATTGTACACGATGGACGTGACCTTCAGATTGCGTAAAAATTCTCTTAACTTTTTTGACACCATTATTAAAATCCTCCGGCTACCACCCAAGATAAATCGTTTGGATTAAAATAGGTAGTGGCAATTTTTTGTATATCGCTCGACTGAACATTTTTAACACGTTCAAAGAAGTCGTCGTAGTGTTTATAGGGAAGCCCTTGGAAATACAAGGTCTTAAACTTATCTGCAATAGCAAACGGAGTTTGAATGCTGTTAACAAAGCTACCTAACATGTATTGCTTTACGTTCTCAAGTTCTTCCGCATCTACCGGGTCTTCTTGTAAACGAATAAGCTCTTTATTTACTTCGTCGATTGTTTGTTGAGTAAACTCACGTTTTACATCCGTACCTATAACAAAGTAACCATCCGTAGGAAGTGTTACGATGGAAGAATGAATCCCATATGTGAATCCTTTGTCTTCACGAATGTTTTGCATTAATCGAGAACCGAAGTAACCGCCTAAGATTTCATTATAGATGCAAGCATCCATATAATCCGCATGGGTAGGGGAGAACAAGTGTCTGCCCATACGTAGTGAAGATTGTACGCTACCTTCTACTTCTGTAGTATCTTGGAAAGTTTTAAAAGCCTTCTGAGTAGAAGTTGTAAAAGCAGGTTTATCGGCTACTTTAGTTTTACCAAAGTAAGTTTCTAATAGTTGTACACTCGCATCGCTGTAGCCACCGCTAATGGTAATGTCTAACGGTTGCTGAACAATGTACTTTGAGTAATGTGATGCAAGATCACTTGTTTGAATTGCTTCAATCGCATTTTTGTCTAAATGACGACCGTAAGGATTATTGCTGCCAAATAAGTTTTCTCTGAATTTATAAGAAGCTAAATACGAAGTCTTCTTCATATTCACTTCCAGTGTTTGCAACTGAATACGTTGAATCTTTTCCCATTCGTGTTCAGGGAAAGAACAATCCGATAACAAATCCTGAATTAATGGAAGTAATGAAGGCAGATGTTTATCTAAAGCGTAAACCGTAATAATGATACGCTCTGTACCCGGAGTTACTTCAATGAAAGCTCCCAGTTGAGCTATGTGCTCTTGTATATATTCTGCGTTATGCTTAGAAGTTCCTTCAGTAAGCATTTTAGCTGTAAAGAAAGAGGCTCCTTGTTTAGCATCCCATTTGCTACCGGCTTCTACCATCCATTCAATACGTACTACAGGCTGTTGACCCATGCGTAAGGAGTGTAGTTTGTTTCCATTTAAAAACGAAACCGTTTTCACCTGAGGCAGATGAAAACGGTCGATAGTATGTACAACTGGAGCAGAGGTTCTGTCTAGTATTTCACTCATATATTAATTGTCTTGAACAGATTCTTGTTTACGTTTAGCATCAAAGTTAAACAACAATGACATACGTAAAGATTCTGCTAGTGGGTTGTTTTGTTGAACCGGGATTAAGTACGCTAAGTCTAAACCGAATACTTGGTAGCGAATACCTAAACCTACTGTTACATAACGTCTGTTACCTTTTTGAGGGCTTTCGTAGTGATAACCTGCACGTACGGCAAATAGGTCATTGTACCAATATTCACCTGCCATAGATAAAATATATTCTTTCATTTCTTCTTTGAATCCGCCTGGAGCGTCACCAAAAGAAGAGAACATACCGCCTAATACACCTTTGTCAGAATGTTCATTACCTTGGTATACGTAATTTCCATTAACATCTTGAGTATAGATAGGACGAGGAGAAGGAACTAATAATTTATTGATATCAAATGCAAATGTGAATTTGTTGTAGGCGTCAATATTGGTAGTGATGGCAGTACCAATACGTAAGTTGGTTGGGATAAAATCGCGGTTGTCAAAAGTGGTGTAAGTTACTTTTGGACCGATATCAGAAATGTTAGCACCGAAAGCGATGTGGTATTTACGACCACCCACAAACACTTCATTATTATAATAACAACCTACGTCAGCACTAGCGCTGTTAACTGCTTTGGCTACTTGACCTGTGCTGCTGTTAGTGAAGTTACCGGATAAGTCAGAACGAATATATTTAAGGCCTAACCCAACTGAGAACTTCTTAGATAGCATACGGGAATAACATACGCCTAGGGTTAATTCATTTGGATTAAAATCACGAATAACTTGACCGTTGTTATCTGTAAAGGTTACTTGTCCTAGATCAAAGTATTTAAAGCTGAAACCAACTGCATCTTCTTTTCTTAACTTCTTATAACCGGAGATGTACGACAGCGACATATCGTTTACTAATTTACGTAACCACGGGTTATAAGAAACACCAAAGCCTAAAGGCTTATCAGCAAAGGCTAACTTAGCACTGTTCCAATACATAGAGTTAACATCCGCACTGGTAGCTACCCCGGCATCAGCCATAGCACCGGCTCTTGAGTCAGGAGTAATGGATAAGAATGGAACAGCAGTGGTGATTGTTTTTAGGTAATCTTCTTTATCCTGAGCTTGAACTTGTAGCGAAAAAGTAAGTGTTAATAGAGTTAATAAAGAGCTACTTAATAATAATTTGCGTAACATAAATTCTAATTTGAGCGTCAAATATACACATTTTGAACGGTTTAGTTCAACAGAACCAGCTTTTGATATACCTGGGCGGTAGAACCATCCGTCATAGAACGTACTTTTATCTTGTAAACGTATACGCCTCTACCAATTTTGTCTCCAAAATCATCTAACCCATTCCAATTCAGGCCACTAATGTGTGATGGCGCATTATAAAATACCTCGTCCAAGGTCTTAACCAGAGTCCCTGCTACTGTAAATACTTGTACTTGAACCTGTAAATTATCCCCTGCTTTGTTGTGATCAAAGTGAAAATCAGTGTTGGTGGTGAATGGATTTGGGTAGTTTAATACGTGTTGAATAGATACTTTTTCCGGATTAACTACCGTAAATTCTAAGACTTCTTCTGTGGAGTTATTATAGGTATCCCATACTTTAAAGCGTAAAGTGTAGGTTCCCGGGGCTAGTTGACTGAAACCATATTTTACTTTACCGGAAGTATAATCATTCAAGTTAGAAGTATAGTATTTATTTAAAATGATAATTTCCGTGTTGCCTGTCATTTGTAGGGTAATTTCATGTCCTACACCGGAACCTGAAACGTTAATCCCATTTTCATCCGACACATCTGCAATGAATGTAGGTGATGTACCGGTAGTGCCTCCAAATACAAAGGAGGCGTCATTCATATATAGTTTGGCGATAGGTGGTGTGTTATCCGCAGGAGCATTTGGGTTGGAACCCCCTACCACTAAATCATTATTATAGCCGGCTCCGTCATCAACAAAACTAGTAGGTTGCGCATAGGTACTTACTTTTCCTTTTGCATAATCATAGGAGATATCTTTAGGAACAACGAAGGTGACTTTGAAAATGCCGGCACTAACCGATGCCTTACCAATAAAGATGTAGTTGTTCTGCAAATTGAAATTAGTCACTAATGAACCTCCATTACCTAGAGTAGTAATGATAGAAGGCTTGTCGTATACTGTAATATTCACTTCACCGGAATAGGAACTCAATAGCTGACTGTTTACATCTCTAATTTCACCTTCGAGTGTAATTTTGCTTAATGCTTTAAGTGTATCGTTAACACTGCCTATTGGGTTGTTATTAATTTTAGTAAGCACTAAAGTTTCTTTAGGGAAAGCTAAAGACATGGCAGGGTCAGCTAGGAGTGAGTAATTACGATTATAGACACCTACCGTACTTCCGTTTTTAGTGCGTTTGAATGACTCTCCTAGCAATAAATGTTTACCATTATCATCTACGCTAAATATGTTTTTATAAATAGCGGCGTTTAAAATAATATTACTAAACTGAAATACGGTACGAGTAGAAGTATATACACCACAAGCGCCGCCTTTTTCTGATAATAAAGTTTGTTCGGCACCTGAATATCTGGCAGGGTCGTCAAATCGACCAAAGTCACATGTAGCAGTAATCATGAATGTTAGTCGGTCGTAGTTGTTCCAGTTGTTGATACTGTTGGTAGAAACTACACCTTCCTGCGTTAACCCAAGCACACCACCATGACCACTGTAGTTAGTAATTAGCGCACCATCTTCAATACTACGGTTAATTGCTTCTTCAACTAGCTTTGCGGTTTCACCACCGGGAGTTGATTCTTGCGGATAAACATCTAAATAAATTTTATTGATGTTGATGATGGGATTGTATTGAGCACATAAATCAGAAACAGCTTCTGCATCTGTCAAGTGTAAATTATTATCACCGTCATCTGCAATGAAAGTAGCTTTGTTGCGCCAATCTCCTAAGCCTGAAGTAGAGGTCTCATAGTTTATTATTTTTTGTACTATAATGGCAGCATCATTAGCCGAACGAACAGGTAATCTACCTACCCCTACATCCATATATTCCGGTACAGCTGGATTTTCAGTCCATTCTCCGTCAGAGTCGTCCAATAACCCAATAAAATCATCGGATGAATAGGATTCTAAAGGCATTAAAGACTCATAGGAATAATAAAGAGGAACAAAGTTGGTGTTGTTACTAATTCTGTTTTTAGGGTCATAGGATCCGTCACCAAACAACAAAACATATTTTATACTATCCGTTGTGGTGCTCCTTCCATATAACATTCGAATAAAATCTCTTATGGCACAGATATCTTGTTTGCCTGAAGAAAATTCATTGTATATAGTTTCAGGGCTTACAATTAACACATCAAAACCATTATGATTCATTCGATGATTAGCTAATTGCTGTGCTTGAAATTGAAAATCAGGATGCGTGATAATAACCATGTCCGGAATCGATGGACTCTCTATTCCATGTAGATTTTGATTATTTACACGACCTACATAATTGGGACCTGGGAATGAGGAACCATTTAAAATGACATACTCTTTTATTTCACTATTCGTAGTTTGTGTGAAGTCGATGGTGTTTCCTGTGAAATTATAGGACAGTTTCTTCACATTACTTGGATCGGTAATTTCCCATACACTCTCTGTGCCTACGGTATTATTAATGGTATAGCCGGCAATACTTATATTTTCTGAATCGGGAACTCTAAAGAATAATGAAGTACTATTGAAATTTAATAAACAAGTAGTGTTAACTTCTATATAATCCAAATTGGCTAATGATACATTACTGCTTCCTTTATCAAAACTTAGTTGTAAGGTATTTGTTCCTGAAGAATTAAGAAGTGTGTTAGTGATTGGATAATTAACTTTGCTTAATACGCCTTCCGGATGGTGATCGTATGTAGGCATAATCGAAAGCGTTTGAGTGCCTAAACTATTGCCATTCCATGAATAGGTCATAGTAGTGGTTACAGTAGAACGACTTAATACGTTCGAAGTAATAGTAGTACTGGCACTCGGATCAGGTGAAGGGATATAAAATGTAAAACTTTTAAAAGCATTAAACTGGTTGAACTGGTCTCCATACCACTCTCTACCGGAATATAAAATATTTGTCAATTCATTTTCTATTGCTGTTCTATAAGCATAAGCAGTATACGTTTGAGATGCAGCGCCCGCTGCCGCTAATGTGGGAATACGCTTACCGGAAGTTTGATTAAAAGTTAGGTAATAAAAATTTGCATCAGCATACAGGTGTTGATCATAGCTGTAGGAATTGGATCCATTATACTTCCATACATGCGGACCTTGACCATAAAACAATGCATACTCATTGGGCTCCCAAACATTATCACCATCATCCACTAATTGAATAGCATTCTCTAATAAGTCTTCCGGACGTGCAGCCGTATTGGCTTGTGGTAACATGCCTCCTCCGTTACCATATATTTGGAATGTACTAGGGTCTACATCAGCCGGATTGATGCCCAAATTTTGCAAGTAGGTGTAATCAATTTTATAAATTCCGTCAGTAGTAACGGATAGTTTATACCAATCACCACTACTTAAAACAGATCCTGTAACACTTCCTACACGTGCTTGAAAACCATTCAGTGCTGCATTAGTATTAGTCTGTTGTTTATTAGTGGGTTGAAATGTCTCCGGTGAACTTTGGTAGGTGTAAGTAGCTTTGATTAGTTTTTGCCAACTGCCACTTTCATATTTTAATAAAGGAATTTGAATAATTGTCCATCGAACGTTCTTATCAAAATAAGGAATGAATTGTATGGAAGAATTATCTAACAGATCAGAAATAGAATCTACATTGATATATTCTACATCTACTACGTTGATTTGAGAAACATTTCCGTATACATGTTGTTCAAATACCGGCATCCCATTTTTTGAAAAAGAACCATTGCTGGCTATAGGAACACGTATATCACCTTTGATAGTAGGGAATAGGATTGTTTTTCCCCATTTAGGTGCAAATGAAAACTGTTGCCCATAAGCTAATGCTCCTGGAATTAAAATGGCAACAAGAAATAAAAGTCGTTTTAAAGCCATATTCTATTCAATCCTATAAAACGCTAACTAATTTGAATTAGTATTTTGTGGAACTTGCTTAGATTCTATGATGGATAATACTATATACAGGAATAAGATGAAAAGTAAAGCATCGGATTTTAATACTATTAAAAGCACCACGGATGATATCAATAAGATAAATCGGTATGAATTATCTTTCCATGTAAAATTCTTGAATTTTAAAGCTATTAAAGGCAATTCAGCTATTAATAAATAGCTCATAACTACTGAATAGAAAATTAAAAATGGAGTTGTGAGTACGTAATCGCTTAATAAACTTTTAGGGTTAAAAGCCATTAAATGTAGAGACAAAACTACCATGCCATTCATAGGTGTGGGTACTCCTATAAATTTATCGGATTGACGTGTGTCTAAATTAAATTTCGCTAGTCGATATGCTGAAAATCCAGCGATGATAATAGGAATGAAGATGTATGGTTTTTCTTGTAATAAGAATGCAAATCGATAAGACACTTCGTTATATGGAATACCAGTAGCAGCGCTTCCAAGTAATAATATCAATAGGACAGCAGGTAAAGCACCAAAGCTAATTACATCGGCTAAGGAGTCTAATTCTTTTCCAATTGGTGAAGCTACTTTTAACCATCGTGCTACAAATCCGTCGAAGAAATCCGCTACTAACGAAATTACTACACAAATCCATACATATTCCGGAAGCCCCGTTAATACGAACAAGATGGCTAATAAGCCGCTGATAAGATTGATACAAGTTAAGATATTAGGTAATTGCTGAATCATAGATATTATTGTAAAAACGGATTGTATTTTTTTTCGTAACCAATAGTAGTAGTAGGGCCATGACCCGGATATACTATGGTGTCGTCTGCTAGTGTAAAAAGTTGTTCGCGTATACTTTGTAGTAATGTAGGTAAATGCCCACCTGGCAAATCCGGTCGTCCTATACTTTGTTTGAATAACACATCGCCGCTAATACATATTTTTTTATCAGTATTAATGAACGCGATATGTCCGGGTGCATGTCCGGGAACGAAACGTAAATCAAAACTCATATCACCAATCACAAATGGTTTGTCAAGTGTTAGGTAATGGTCAAAAGTTTTTTCTTGGTAGCTGTGAAATCCGTAACTAGAAGCATAAGCGCTCACAGAACGTAAAGTGGCTTCATCCTTTTCAAAACCATAGAGTGGAATATTCCATTCACTGCACACAAAATAATTTCCTAAAACATGATCCACATGCCCATGGGTATTAACGGCAGCTTTTAACTGAATATCTTGAGTTTTAATAAAGTCTTTTAATTCTTCTTGTTCCCAATTTTCATAACAACCGGGATCTACTACAAATCCATATTTTTTGTCATCATAAATGACATAGGTGTTTTCTTGTAATGGATTAAATGTAAAGGTTTTAATATGCATCACTCCAAGTGTTCATCAATCGGATGTAAATTACTTAAAAACTATGGATTAATGAAGGGTGAAACTCAAATGTATCTTACGAGACAATCTATTGATAAATCTGGGTTTAATATCGTAACTTGAACACTTATGACAAGTGTAGACACTATTATCATCGGACAAGGTTTAGCCGGCTCTGTTATGGCTTTACAAAGTCTGCGTATGGGACATAGTGTGGTAGTAGTACATTCTTCCAAATGGAGCCAAGCGTCTAAAGTAGCTGCCGGATTATATAATCCATTTATGGCTCAGAAGAATCAAGTATTACGAGCTGCTAAAGAAAAGTGGACCGACTTGCATGATTTTTATACTTATGCAGAAAATCTATTAGGGAAATCATTTTATCATCCGATGAAAATGTATCGACCTTATTTAGAGAAGAATAAAGAAGTGTTAGGTCCCGAGCATCCATTTCAAGAATGGATTGAAAAAGAAGTGGATCAAGCATACTATAGTCAGTGGGTATATAATTCAGAGGGTGGTGTAGCAACAACTCACGCAGGTTATTTGAATACGGCTGTGTTTTTAGAAGCTACAGCTCAATACCTGATTTCAAAAGATGCTTTTTTGAATACTACCTTTCATGAGTCAGAGATGACCATTTTAGAAGATGGGGTTGAGTGGAATGGTATCAAAGCGAAACGTTTAGTCCTATGCTTGGGTTGGCAAAACAGAGCGTGCTCTCTATTTAATTGGCTCCCTATTTCATTATTGAAAGGGGATGTTTTTAGGGTTAAAATGGAGGGAGCGCCCCTAAAAGAGATCATCAACAAAAAGCATTTTATCATTCCACTTGAAAATAATATATACCGTGCCGGATCAACCTATTCAAGAAATTTCGATACAATCGAACCGGAAGACGTAGGCAAAAAAGAATTAGAACAAGGCTTAAAGGAGATGTTAAAGCCTGATTTTAATGTAATTGAACATTTAAGCGGTGTGCGCCCTAATTCAGGAGATCATCACCCTATGGTAGGTCCTCACCCTTATTACCCACAATTATTTTGTATAAATGGTCTTGGCTCTAAAGGAGTTGCCTATGCACCCTATGCGATAAATGCCTTACTTAATTATATTTGTAATGGAATTGAAATTAATTCGTTTATTGATGTGCAGCGATTCTATTCGTTGTATTATAAAAAATTAAAATAGGGTTTGTATACGTTCATTCGAAATAGCTTCATACTATTATTATTTTTTGGGAGTGTAATTTCCATACATGCTCAAATGACACAAGAGCCGTTTGGTAAAAACAGGGTTCAGTATAAGTCGTTTGATTGGAAATACATCACTACGCACGACTTTGAAGTGTATTACTATATGGGAGGTGAGGGGCTGGCGCCTCATGCTATCACTCAAGCGGAGGCAGTGTTTGACAGACTATCCAGAGCTACCGGATATTCCAGTATTCATAAAACTAAAATCATCATCTATAACTCTATTCAAGATTTACAGCAAAGTAATATTGGATTAGAACAAGGCACTTATTTAGGTGGAAAAACCAATTTAGTAAAAGCAGTAGTTGAAGTAGCCTTTACAGGTGATTACGAAGTTTTTAAAAAGGATTTAACATTCGGGATTGCCAAAACATGGATTATGGTCAATCTTTATGGCGGTTCCTTTAAAGAGGTGCTACAAAGCTCTTATTTTTTATCACTTCCGGATTGGTACATTGATGGAGCAGCTCGCTATATGGCGGAAGGTTGGTCTCAGGAAATGGATAATTATATCCGAGACTTAGCTCTTAATAATAAGTTGAATAATCCGGCAAGTTATTCCGGTAAACAAGCGCAGTTGATAGGACAATCCATCTGGCACTATATTTCCGAAAAATATGGTAGAGATATGATGACTTCTATTATCCAGATTACACATATCTATCGTAGTGAGCGTGCATCTATGGAAGGGGCACTGAATCGATATTATTCAGATGTAATGCAGGATTGGAGAACTTATTATACAGATAAGGCATTACGATTTGAAGAACAGCAAGCACTGAGATTACAAGCCGAAAGAATATCTAAACATTGGAATAAAAGTTTATACTTCTCTTCTCCATCTATTAGTAAAGAGGGTAGCTATTCTGCCTATTCAGCGAATGTGAAAGGGAAGTTTAAAGTAATTATTAAGAATACGAAGACAGGTAAAAAGAAAACGATTGTAACGGGTGGTTATAAACTCAATGATCAAACGTTTATTCTAAAGAATCCTATTCTTGGTTGGCAGAATGATAATACGCTGGGTATAGCTGTCGTGAAAAGAGGTAAGATATTTTTTATCCTATACAATGTTGAAACGAATAAAAAAGAATCAAGAGTTATCGAAGTCTTTCAACAGGTAAATAGTTTTTCGTTTAATGCGAATGGTGAATTCATAGCATTTAGTGCGGATGAAAAAGGACAGTCAGATATTTGGTTGTACGATTTGAAACGTAGCAGATATCAACAAATCACCAATGATGAGTATGATGATTTAGAACCGTCATGGGGACCTAATAATGAAGTAATATTTTCTTCTAATCGAGCGGATGATACTATAACAACTACTCGTTTTCAATCCGAAGAATATCGCTCACTGTTTGTTTACAAATCGGGCAACAAAATATTAACTCGAATTTCGGGAAGCGATGAAAACCTGAGACAGCCTAAGTATATCAATAAAGAGACAATCGTTTATCTGTCGGATAAAAGTGGAGTTAGTGAATTGTACAAAAGAAATTTATCTACGAACTCAATTGAAAGAATTAGTAGTGAGATGACCGATATTGAATCTTATGACTGGAATGTACAATCCAATTACCTAATATGGTCTTGCTTAAACAAAGGAAAATCGAATGTGTTTTTTTACAATACATTCACCGGTGTATCTGTTAAAGACTCTATTGTTTATACGGCACGAGTAGAATCTAAAATCATTGCGGATAAGAAAGCTTATGATGTTAAAAATACAGGAAATGAATTTATCAGCATTCCTATTAAAGTAAAAGAAGAGGATGGTATAGATTTAGATAAGGTCTATTTTGAATCCGATACTGCCAAGAAACCTAAACAAAAAAATATTGTTGCAACAGGAACAAATTCAACGACAACTACAACAAATACAAATTGGCTAGCATTAGCTAAGAACCGAAGAAAATTATCACCATTCTATGGTCCTTACGGATACAAACATTTATTTGGGACAGATAATTTTGCTACTACGTTACAAATAGATCCATTGAGAGGGTTTGGTTTATTGATGGAGTCTAACATGTCCGACATGATGTCAAATCATCGAGTGAACATGGGATTGTTTGGATTGATGGATTTTAAAAGTAGTAGTTTGTTTGGGGAATATAAGTATTTGAAAAAACGTACTGATTTTGGTGTTCGTTTTGATCGCATCACCTATGCTGCTAACTCAACGGATGTAAGTCAAAAATATCATATCAATAAATTTCAAGTCACTGCATCGTATCCAATTTCTGTGTATAGTAGAATAAGTTTTTCGCCTACGTTTATCAATCACACAGCCACTGATTTGTCTGATACCAGAACCATTGCGGAAGTACCTATTCAAAAAGAAAACTATTTAGGTCACTACAGCGAGTTTGTTTATGACAATACCACAACTTATGGCATGAATATGCTGGAGGGTATGCGTGGTAAAATTTCTCTTGAATCTAACTGGAACACGGGAGATAAAGACAGAAGCTTTTCTCGTTTTATGGTAGATATCCGTCGTTATCAAAAAATTAATAGAGGTTTGGTACTAGCCTTAAGAGGAACCTATGGAACTTCTTTTGGCGCATCTCCTAAAATGTTCAGTTTAGGAGGGATGGATAATTGGTTCTTTAATTCTAAAGGTGATGGAGGAGAAGTTAATCCATTTGCATTAACCAATGGAGATCCTAATATGGATATTATGTTTACTAAGTTTGTAACCAACATGCGAGGGTTTAAATATAATACACAAACAGGTACTAGTTATTTATTAGCTTCAGCAGAACTTCGATTACCAATTGTAAAGTATTTCTATAGTGGAACAGTTACTTCTACTTTCTTTAGAAACTTACAGCTTACTACTTTCTTTGATATAGGGGCTGCTTGGACAGGGCAAAGTCCATTTAATACAAACAATAGTTTGAATACAAAAAATATTTCATCGCCACCTAGCTTTACTGCTGTGGTGACAAACTATAGAAATCCATTTTTGGTTGGTTATGGCTTTGGGGCCAGAACTATGATGTTTGGTTACTATGTAAAATTGGATGTGTCGTGGGGTATTCAAGATAGCCAACGTTTAAATACACGTTACTTTTTTACGGTAGGTTATGACTTCTAAAAAAATACTTTTCAGAATAACATCACGATTCTTCGTAGGGTTACTTCTACTCATTCTTGCGTTTTCCTTTTATTTAGTCCTTACAAATAAAACCTATGCGTTCAAAGCTGTTTGGTATAATTTGCCGGGGATCGAGGATGCACAGATATTCGATAACGATACAATTCACAAGGCCTCAAAGCCTAAGCATTGGAGATCTCAAACAACATCCATCTCGGATACGACATTAAACATCCTCACTCAATGGGATACGGAAGCTTATCTTGTATTAAAAGGAGATACGATTGTAAAAGAATATTATAAGTCGAATCAAAGTGCTTCCATGCATATTAATTCTTTTTCGATGGCAAAGAGTGTTGTGAGTTTAGGCTTGTCAGTTGCGATTTCTAAAGGTTATATATCAAGTGTAGATCAAAAAGCCTCTGATTTTATTCCGGAGTGGAAGCAAGATGGTCGCTCTCAAATTACTTTACGACATCTATTAATGATGCAATCCGGATTAGATTGGAATGAAGAATATGCCGGATTGTTTAATGAAACTACAGAAGCTTATTACGGGACGGATTTATATTCGTTAGTAATCAATAGAAAGTTGAAGGAAGCACCCGGTACTAGATTTGAATATAAAGGGTGTGATACGGAGATACTATGTATAATCATAGAAAAGGCTACCGGTAAGCGATGGAGTCAATGGGTAGAAGAAAATATATGGATGCCTCTTCAAACAGAAAGCTACGCTTTGTGGTCAATGGACAAAAAGAATGGATTAGCCAAAGCTTACTGCTGCTTGCATGCCACAGCTGTAGATTTTGCCAAGTTAGGTAGATTAATAAATCAAAAAGGGAGAGTAGGCTTGTTGTCTGTTGTTGATAGTAATTATATCCAAACGATTTATAAAGAAGTGCCTGTAAATAAAAATCAGTACGCTTATCAGTTTTGGTTATTATCTCAATACAGAGGATATGATGTGGTATACATGCGAGGCATATTAGGACAATTTATTATCTGTATACCTGAATTAGATTTAGTGATAGTTCGTTTAGGGAATAAGAGAAGTAAAGAAAAAATTAACGGACATTATAAAGAAATGTACTCGTATATTGATGAAGCATTGAGTTACAATAAATCAAAGTAGCCGCTAGCATAAAGTAAATCGATGTAGGATTTTTTTAAATCATACTCCGTTTTATAAAACAGTTTTAATGTCTCAATCCAAGTTCTTTCTGCTTCAAAAATATCCAAATACCCTTTCTGATTTTGAAGATAATTTTTTCTGATACGAGATAATAAGTCCGCCGATAGTACAAGTGTATTCTCTAAGCGTCGCATTTTTTCTTGCTGTACTTTGAATTGCTGATAAGCAATTGAAACTTCATTACGTATGGTTAACTGTGCTATATTGTATTCTTCTGATGCCTGTTTCTGTTTGTATTGAGACATTTCAATAGCACCTTGGTTACGGTCTGTTAAAGGTAAGGCTTGAGTAAAATATATACCGTAGTATGGATAGTTGTTTTGCGGGTTAGCTATAAAGCCAAACTCAGGGGAAGGCATAGCTAAAGATTTTTGCAACTGAAGTTGTGTGCTATAGTAATTAGTAATGGCTTTTTGATATTGCAATTCACTTCTGTTGATAAATGCATAATGAACCAAAGTGTCAAGTACTAAATCGAGTTCAGTTAATTGAGTAGAATCCTCATGAGTTACTTCTTCTAAAAACGGATTGTTTATTAGTAGTTTTAGTTTTTGAAGCGATTGATATTGCTGTTGAAGAGCGTCTAAATAAAATACTTCATATTGATCTCTTAGAATTTGAAGACGTATTTTTTCTTCCGGATTACTAAGCACATCTGCATGTTTTAAAAATACACTATCTAAATCACTGATGGATTGTTGGGTGATAGTTTGATAATGTTGAGCGTACCAAGTATCGAGCCAAGTAATGGCTACGTCTTTAAAGATTACTTTTCTGTCGATGGAATACTCTGCAATTACAGCATCTAACATATGGGTTTCGCTAGATATTTTTTCTTTACGAACTCCATAAAGTTGAAACTTCTTAGTTAATTGAAACCATTCCTGACGAGACATTCCACTTGTCCATAAAGGGTAATCCGGATACACGGTTTTGTCCGTAAGAAATAAAAGCTGGGTGTTAAAAACCGGATTCGGACGAAGTGAACTCTGTTTGATTTGAGCTTCCTGTATTTTTACATTATAGGTGTTTGCTCTTAATTGAAGGTTAAAAAATTCGGCGTGATCAATCGCTTCCTTCAAATTCATTTGTCGAATCGTATCTTGACCATTCGACAAAAAGGAAAAAGACAACCATACAATAATACTTATCAGTAAACGATGAATAGTTGTCTTTTTCATAAAATAATTAATAAGCTCTAGCAAATAATACTCTACCTGTAGATGGTTTTCCGGTAACCATACAAGTTCCCGGTGTGCGTTCGATGTCTAAAGGAATGCAACGAATAGTTGCTTTAGTATCTTCTTTTATTTTATCTTCCGTCTCACTTGTGCCATCCCAATGGGCTAGTATGAAACCACCTTTTTCATCCAATACTTTTTTGAATGTTTCATAATCATCCACAGAAGTAGTATTATCTTCTCTATAATTTAATGCTTTTTGGTAAATAGCTTGTTGAATTTCATCTAATAGATTAGTGATTACATCAACGATACCTTCTTGCGAATAAGATTGTTTTGTTTTAGTATCTCTGCGAGCAACTTCAACTGTCTTATTTTCTACATCACGAGGACCGATAGCGATACGCACCGGAACACCTTTTAATTCATATTCAGCGAATTTATATCCAGGCGTAAATTTATCGTTATTGTCAAACTTAACAGAAACACCACGTTTACGAAGTTCTTTAATCCAAGGCTCTACCGTTTGTGTGATAGCTTGTAATTGATCTTCATTTTTAAAGATAGGAACAATCACTACTTGAATTGGAGCCAATAGAGGAGGAAGTACTAAACCTTCATCATCCGAGTGAGCCATAATTAAAGCACCCATCAAACGTGTACTGACACCCCATGATGTTCCCCATACATAATCTAAACCACCTTCTTTGGTAGCAAACTTAACTTCAAATGCTTTCGCAAAGTTTTGTCCTAAGAAGTGAGAAGTGCCTGCTTGCAATGCTTTTCCATCTTGCATCAATGCTTCGATACAATAGGTCTCTTCTGCACCGGCAAAACGTTCGTTCGCTGATTTAATACCTCTGTGAACAGGAACAGCCAAGTACTCTCTGGCAAATGTTGCGTATACATCTAACATTTGTTCCGTTTCAATGATGGCTTCTTGTCTTGTAGCATGTGCTGTATGACCTTCCTGCCATAAAAACTCTGCCGTACGTAAAAACAATCGAGTACGCATTTCCCAACGAACAACATTGGCCCATTGGTTGACCAAAATAGGCAAATCACGATAGGATTGAATCCAGTTTTTATACGTATTCCAAATCACCGTTTCACTGGTAGGGCGAACGATTAACTCTTCTTCTAATTTTGCTTCCGGGTCAACTACAACACCCTTGCCATCCGGATCATTTTTTAAACGGTAGTGAGTTACTACTGCACACTCTTTTGCAAAGCCTTCTACGTGACTAGCTTCTTTGCTTAAATATGACTTTGGAATGAATAGTGGGAAATAAGCATTGGTATGACCTGTCTCTTTAAACATTCTGTCCAACACTTGTTGCATTTTCTCCCATATGGAATATCCATAAGGTTTTATAACCATACAGCCTCTTACTGCAGAGTTTTCTGCTAAATCGGCTCTTTTTACCAATTCATTATACCAAAGGGAATAATCCTCGCTTCGTTTGGGAAGTCCTTTACTCATCTTGAACGCTTTTCTACTATTAAATAAGTCCCAAAATTAAGGTTTTTTATGGATTTCAGTAATGATATTCTAAATCAGGTGACAAATCAGGAATATTTTTTAAAATTATTATGTTCTGTATATGAATTAGGTATGATTTATGCGTTATTATTTTGATATACTTAAAGTTTCTATCCATCATGGCACCTGTACATAAATTAGTCTTATTTAGTCTGGCCCTAATTGTACTGCAGGCTTGTTCACAAAAGCATTATTCGCGCTCTACTGAACACGATGATTTATATTTTAATGGCTCTGATAGTAAAAAATGGCAAGTTGCAAAGAATCCATCTTACGATGCGAATTACAAAGCTCCCACACCTACGCCTCCGGTAGTAGACCCAAATGTATATCAATTCTCCTCCGGGCAGTCGACCAACACCAATAATAAAGTAGTTGCAGATAAAAGCTCTGCCACGGTAACTAAACGAAACGGGAACAGATCCAGAATCCAAACTAATTTTATGGTAGGCTCTATGTTTGGACCCGGTTACGGATACAATAATTATAACAATTTCAGCTTTAACATCGCATGGTTTTATTCCAATTACTATGGATATAATTCCTATTGGTCGCCTTATACTTACACTCCCTATTATTGTAACACTTATATAAATCCATATGCAGGTTATTGGTATGGACCTTATTCCATGCCTATGTATCCTTCTTATGGCTATGGCAACTCTGGATATTATGGTAACAACTATGGTTACTACAACAATAATTACGGTTATTACAATGGTTATGCTCCTATGTATTATCAGCCGTCTTATATGTCATATCCGTCTTATTATACTCCACAAAGTGGTTACAATACCGTAAGTACTCCTAAGCCTACTCCGGCTCCTAAACCTATGACCGGTAGTACTACAGGAAATACGAATTATCCTGCTAATAGAACTACGACTACTTCGCCATATCAAAATAAATCTTCGTACACTCCGACGAATACATCACGTCCGAGTACAACAACTACTTATCCTAGAGGTACACAAAATACGTCTACTCCACAGCAGCGTACTACGCCTGCTCCGCAGCAGAGACAATCGTACACTCCTCAAAACTCATATCAACCGCCGCAGCAATCATATAGTCCGCCGCAACAGCATAACTATAATCCGCCGCAGCAAAATTATAACCCTGCTCCACGAGGAGGAGGCGGTGGTGGAAGTACGGGTACGCCTAATCCCCGAATGAGATAATATGAATGTTTTGAGTTAACTTTGTGTCCATGAAAGTAAAATTGTTTTGGGCGTTATTATTCACGTCGCTTTTAGTTAGTACATCTTACGCTCAATACATTGATCCCAATGCATATGGTTACTATAACTATGCTAATACGCTAACGCCTAGAGGCAATTTTGGTTCTGCCAGAATGCAAGCCTTGGGAGGTGCGGGTGTAGCCTTAGGAGCTGATTTATCTGCAGCCTCCATTAACCCGGCGGGTTTAGGTTTGTATAATCGAAATGATATGGGAATGAGTATTGGTATTGGGTTTTCCGGCAATCAGGCAGACTACATTAACCAAGTAACTAAAGACGGTAAATCGTGGTTGGGTATTCCTAATATTGGTATTACGTTTTACACACCACCTAAAACTGAAAACTCCAAATTTCAGGGAAGTACCTTTTCGTTATCATTCACTAAAATTTCCAATCTTCAAGATCAGTTTTCTTATAAAGGAATTAATCAACACAATTCCTTCACCGACTATTTAGCACAAATATCTAATGGTATTCCGGAAAGTGATTTACAAAGTGAGTATCCCGCTTCTAATGGGGGGTATGCATCTACTATACAAGGATTAGCATATCAAAGTTATTTGACAGATCCTATATATCAAGGTGGGAGTACTTATAGACCATTTAGTTATTCTAGAGGTTCACAACAGACAGGAGTGTACTCCACTTCTTCAGGTATTTATAAATGGGAAGCAGCTTATGGGGTGAACATAGCTAACAAGCTTTATTTAGGAGCTTCTTTAGGTATACAATCTACCCGATATAAAATGAATCACACTTTCACGGAAACCCTTTCCGGTGCAGCTGATAATGATACGTTGAATTCTATGATGTTTAAAGAGTATGATCAACATAGAGGTTCGGGGGTGAATTTAAGAGCAGGAGTAATTTATAAAGCAACAGATAGATTACGATTAGGTTTTACAGCCATAACACCAACAAGTACTAAAATCAAAGAAGAATATAACTTCCGCATGGTTTCAGATTTTGAAGGTAATAATGTCATCTATGATGGATATAAATTAGGTTCATTTGATTACGCAACTCAGCTTACTCCTTTTACTTATAATTATATAGCCCCTCCCAGATTTGAAGGTGGATTTTCTTATTTCTTCAATAAAGATGGTTTTGTAACGATGGCTATTGAATATGTGCCATACACAATGTCTAAAGTAAAAGTTAAGAGTGATCCGTTTTTATTAGAAGGGGATAATAACACGATTAAATCAGTATATAGAGATGTGATTAATGTTAAAGCAGGAGTAGAGATAAGAAGAGATAACGTATATTATCGAGGAGGACTTTCTTATTTCCCGGATCCTTACATAAAGGAGTTGGATAAAGTAAACAGAGATCAGTTGAATATTTCCATAGGTATGGGTTATCGTACAGAAACATTTTACTTTGATGGGGCATTAGTGAATACAAGAACGAAGGGGGTATACTCTCCTTACTCTTTAAATAACAATACGGCTCCACAAGCAGATATTAAGTATTCTACTTATGTTCTGACATTTACAGCCGGATTGCTATATTAATTTTTTTAAAGAGTTCTTAATTATTTGTAACTTGGCAAGGTGAAATTGTACTTAATCCGCATATCGCTTTGTTTATTCTTTGTAGTAACAATTGTAACTACACCGGCATTCGCTTTAAAAGTAGGCGAGAGAGCTCCTGACTTTTCGGTACAAGATCAACATGGGAAGACCATTCAGCTAAGTCATTATCAAGGCAAAGTAGTATTGGTAGAGTTTTGGGCATCTTGGTGTGGGTATTGTAAATTATTGAATGAAGAATTAAACGATATCTATAAAGCTTACAAATCACAAGGTTTTGAAATTATCAGCATCTCTATTGATACTAAACCGGAAGATTGGAAAGCCGCCATTGCTCGTGACCAACTAACATGGCCGTTACATGCTATTGAATCCAAAGGTTGGAACAGCCCACTCGTTTCTTTATATGGTGTAGATGGGCTACCTTCTACTTATTTAATCAATGAGAATGGAATCATAGTAGGCGTTGATTTATTTGATGCCCAAATCAATAAGAAGCTACAGTATTTATACTATCAGCAAATACGAATGTATCCTTCTGAAGCGGTTACCAAATTATTTTTTACAGCGGAGGTTAAATATGAAATCTTCAATGCACATGGCGTTTCCAAATTAAAAGGGAAAGCAAAGGAAGTGGATGTTTCTGCATTGGAAGAAGGCAAGTATGTCATCAATTACGACGGGAAAACGGAATATTTTTATAGAAAAAAATTCACATTAGCTCCACCAAGTTTTTACCCTACACGTGTAGAAGACAAAGTTACCTTGTCTCGAAAATCAGACTATCAAGTCTATAATGGGCAGGGGGGGTTAGTCCTCAGTGGACATGGTGATTCCATTGATATGACTCATCAACCGGCTGGAGTCTATTATTTAAATACGGAAGGATTAGTAAGTACGATTTATAAAAAATAGTTACTTGGATAAGTAGCTTAATAAATCCGTTACTTTAAGATTGTTAGAAGTAAATGTTTTTCTTGCTAGCTCGTAGAATGGACTACGTTCAGTATATTTTTGAGTAATAAAATCCTTTACTTGTTTGTCGGTTTTACCTTTCAGCAAAGGTCTATTTTCTCTTCCTTGACTTAACAAACGTTTCACTAATTCATCTATACCGGGATTGATATAAATGGTTACCCCGTGTTTATTCATTTGTTGCATGTTATCAAAATAACATGGTGCTCCCCCTCCCGTAGATATGATACATTTATCTTTGCTAAAGGTGGTATGTAAAATGTGATATTCTAATTCACGAAAATAATTTTCTCCCTTATGCTTGAAAATATCTTCAATAGTCATCCCTTCAGATGAAATAATTAATTCATCTAAATCAATAAAATCAAATTTTAATTTTTCGGCTAACTGCTTACCAAGGGTACTCTTTCCGGAGCCCGGTAAACCTACAAGATAAATACCCATGATTATTTTAAGCGCACTCTTGGATCTATTAGTGCATACAATATATCTACAAATATATTCATAAATATAAATACTGTAGCAACAAAAATGGTGGCACCCATTACCACAGGGAAATCTAAATTCATTACGGCATTAATGGTTACGGCCCCTAAGCCTTTCCAGCCAAAAATACTTTCTACGAAGAATGCTCCTGCCATTAAGGAGGCTAGCCATCCGGATACAGCAGTAATTACAGGATTTAAAGCATTCTTTAAAGCATGTTTGTATATGATAGCATATCCGCTTAATCCCTTGGCTCTTGCTGTTCTGATATAGTCTTGAGATAAAACTTCCAGCATGGAGCTACGGGTTAATTGTACAATAATAGCCATAGGGCCAAATCCTAAAGTAATCATTGGCAGTACCAAGTTTTTCAACTGTAGATGTCTATTGCCGAATATGTCTGTTTCCCAAAGAGTTCCGGAAGCATTTAGACCCGTGTAATCGGCTAGTAAATCTCCAAAAATCATAGCCATTAATGCACCAAACACAAATGAAGGCATTGAAATTCCCAACACTGAGAAAGATATGATAGAATGATCTAGGGTCGAATTTTGTTTCAATGAGGCCCAAATTCCTAAAGGTATTCCAATGAGAGTAGCAAAGAAAATGGCGGCTAATGCCAGCCAAAAGGTACCTTCAACATTTTCTAGAATGATTTCGCTTACCGGTTTATTACTTTGAAAACTTCTTCTTAGGTAAGGAGCTTTCCAAACCATGACTTTGCTCCCAATACTTACTAAAGGCTGATATTTATATTTAGTTTCATTGGTCAGTTTGTCTTCATGGAAAGAAATCGGAGATAAATCGTTTAGATAATGCATTAACTGCTGATGCATAGGCAAGTCTAGTCCTAATTCTTTAGCAATAGCTTCTCGAGTGGCGATATCTGTACGCTGACCGGCCATCATATTTACCGGATCGCCGGGTAATACGTTAAAAATGAAAAACACTACGATGACAGCTCCCAGCAAAACTAGGAATCCGTACATTAATCTATTTAGTAAGAAATTAATCATTTAGTGTTTGTTCAGTATAGCCCATAGCTTAGTCCCCTACTTATATGGGTTTCGCTCTAAAAGGTTACGAAATCAGCTTAATAGTTTTCAACTTTTTATTCAGCAAATCCCATTTTTATTAGACAAAAAACGGAATAGTTCAACATATCTTGATAGTTAGCATCAACCCCTTCGGAGATAATTGTTTTTCCTTTATTGTCTTCTATTTGCTTGACTCTGAATATCTTCATTAGTATTATATCAGTGATAGAGGAGATGCGCATTTCTCTCCAAGCCTCCCCATAGTCATGGTTCTTTTTCATCAATAAATCCAATGTATCATTGGCATATTGGTCATAAAGCTTTTCTACTTGTTCTACCTCTAATTCCATGGGAGAATTCTCCGGTAGGTTATTTTGGATTAGTGCAATGATGCTATAGTTAACAATGGCAATAAATTCGGAGGAAATATCTTCATCCACCATCATAGTTCCTTTTTCTTGAATGGAACGTATGCGTTGAGCCTTAATATAGATTTGGTCCGTTAAGGAAGACAATCGTAGAATTCTCCATGCTGTTCCATAATCCTTCGTTTTTTTAATAAAAATATCTTTACAATGTTGTACAACTTTACGGTATTCAATAGATGTTGTGGACATGGACTTTCTTTTTTGTAAATTTCGATGGTCGAAATATAATGCATGAATCTTAAAGATACATTTTTTTATAAAAAAACTACATTGTCATCCCAGGGAATACTTTGGGATACTCATACCCCCAAAGTAATAGGGATAGTAAATGCTACGCCTGATTCATTTTTTGATGGAGGGACCTATTCAGAACTTGACCAGTTGAAAATCAAAATCGATGAATTAATTAGTGAAGGAGCTGATGGGATTGACATTGGAGGCTACTCATCACGTCCCGGAGCCGAACATATTTCGGCGGATGAAGAATGGGAAAGAATTCGAGAAGCGGTGTTATATGTTCAAACAACTTATCCGGAGGCATTAATTTCGATTGATACATTTCAGTCCAAAGTAGCAAATCATGCTTTGGAAGCAGGGGCACATGCTATTAATGATATTTCAGCCGGAATGCTGGATAATAACATGATGGAAGTGGTAGCTAAGCATAAAGCTATTTTTGTCATGATGCATATGCGAGGAAATCCGCAAACAATGCAACAAATGACCAATTACAATTCTTTATTGGCCGAAATAGTAGATTACTTTTTGGAAAGGATTCAAAAGGCAAAAAGTCATGGGATTAATGATATCGTTATTGATCCGGGCTTTGGTTTTGCGAAAACAATAACACAAAATTTTGAGCTACTGAAGCAATTAGATGTGTTTAGATTACTAGAACAACCTTTGTTGATAGGAGTGTCCCGCAAATCCATGGTTTATAAAACACTAGATACAACTCCACAAGAAGCGTTGAATGGAACTACCGTATTACACGCCATAGCACTTACTAAGCATGTACAATTTTTAAGAGTACATGACGTAAAGGAAGCCAAAGAAACAATTGAACTAGTGAAGCATTTATACAATTAAAAATCAAGCTGTATATAAAACATTGGATTCAGGAGTTATGTTTTTCTCTTCTATATCATACAGATATTTACGTAGTAATTGTTTGATGTCTGAAATACCTTGGCTAACGGTTATCTCGCTATTATATACTACAGAAACATTTCCGGTTTCTTCGGAGACAACCACTATAACAGCATCCGTAACCTCAGATAAACCAATAGCAGCACGATGACGTAAGCCTAAGTGAGCTGGTATTTGATCATTTTCCGAAACAGGTAAAATGCAACGTGCAGCTTTTAATCGTTGATGTGAGATGATAACAGCACCATCATGTAGAGGTGAATTTTTATTGAATATAGTTAACAGTAATCGTTTACTTATTTCAGCATCTAAGTAATCTCCGGAATCAGAATAGAATTTTAAATCAGAGAATTTGCTGATAACAATTAAAGCTCCTGTTTTTGTTTGAGAAAGGATTTTTACAGCCTCTACTATAGGTGATAAATTCATTTCCTGAGTAGAGTTCGACTTAGATCGGTTAAATAAAGACTGAATGAAGCCCTCACGATAGTTGGTTGACTTGCCTATCAATAACAAGAACTTACGAATTTCTTGTTGGAATAAGATAAAGCCTGCCAAAACCCCCACACCCATAAACTGGCTGAGGATGGAACGCAATAATTCCATACCGGAAGCCTTAACCAATAAATAAAAGGTATACACTAATAGAATACCAATAAATACTTTTACGGCAACTCCTCCCTTTAATAACTTATATAATTGGTATAGGATTAATGCCACCAATAAAATATCAGCGATGTCAATCCAAGTAATTTTAATAAATGATATGTAAAATAATAAGTTCATTTAATGTAGATTCAAACTTATGAATTAAATCGTTTGTTCATCTAGAGGAAATTGACGTCTAATTCTATTAATTAGAAATTTCTTTTGTTCTGTAAATGAATTTGGGTGCATGGAAATAAATTCCCTTTCCCAATTCTCCCAAAGTGACTTTTCTGAAGATTTAAAAGCTTTAGGGTCAATTTTTTTATGAATACAATAGGCTTCCAAAGTATCAAACATGTACAATAATACTAAAAAAACGCTATTCCTCGGTTACTTTATGGCATAGAGTCGTATTATTCAAAGTAATCTTACATTTAAACCATAGCGACACAATTCAATTTAATGAATAATTATAAATCAATTAATAGCTTGATTTATAATTGAATAAAAAAATATTCACTAAGAATTTGTTAGTTATTGCTTAAAAATAATTAACTTAAAGTCCAATTTTACATAAATAAAGTTATAACCTTGATAGATATGATACGTTTAAAACAGGTCTTTATCGTTTTCGTAGCAATTTTTTCCATCGTGTTTGCTTCACAGTCGGCAACGTTTACTGTGAGTAATACAAATGATAACGGTGCTGGTTCATTGAGACAGGCTTTGTCAGATGTAGCTAACACTACGGGTGGTCCTCATACGATTGTTTTTTCGATTGCTGCAGGTAGCACAATTAATATTAGTAGTTCTTTAGCTATCTATAATGATGCCGATTTTAATGGTTTAACCATTAATGGTTTCATAGATAACGTGGCTGGTCCTGATGTTATTATTCGTGGAAACAGTGGAACTGTATGTAATGGTATTAAAGGATTTGACATTTCAGCGCCAATAACTACATTAAAAATATATGGTTTAGTATTTCAGAATTTAGAATATGGTATTCATTACCAAGCAAATAATAAAGGCACCGTTCTAAATTCGGAAATTAAAGGATGTTATTTTGGAACTAACTTAGCTGGTTCAGCCATTCAAGATGGTATTTGTAAATCAGGTATTGAATTAGATAGAGCTTCAAGTGTAATTGTAGGTGGTTTAGCTACCATCACAGCTGGTGGTGTTGCAAACTTAGAGCGAAACGTTTTTGGTGGAACTTGTAATGAGAACAATGTAGGTGAAATTAATAAGTATGCTGCCGTTAGTATTGAAGACTGTAATAATACTATTGTCAGAGGAAATTATATTGGGGTAAATGCTGCGGGAACAAGTAGATTAGTTATAGGTAACTTAACATTAAAACAACCACCTAACAGACATGGTATTTTCCAAACTAGTAACTCTGCTAGTACAATTATCGATAAAAACGTTATTTCTGGTGCTGTTGGATCTGGTATATATGTTAACGGGGGAAATAATGGTATTGTAACCGGTAACATCATTGGCTTAGATGCTACTGGTACACTAGGATATAATGTTACAACTCCTGCTCTATCGTTCGGTAATGAAGCCGCTGGTATTTATTTAAAACAAGTTAATGGCTGGTTGATTGGCTATAATGGTGGTGTAGCAGCAGATGAACGAAATGTCATTTCTGCTAATGGTGGTGCCATACATACTTGGGGTACTTGTGATTTTGGTTGGGATTTTACCAATCAACAAGGTATTTATACAGAGGGTGTAAATAATACAACCATTAGAGGTAACTATATTGGTACTAATACTGCTGGAACAAACGCTGGTCAGACAGCAACCAATTTAATTTACAACAGAGCAGGTGGTGTTAAAATCACTGGTGAAGGTAATGGTGCTTCTACAAACAACGTTATAGGTGGTACAGGAACAAATGATAAAAACGTTATTTCAAACCACGGTTTATTTTGGGGAGATAAAAATACTTTAAACACAAGATGTGGTAACGTAACATTTAACACCTATGATGGGGGTAATGGTTTAGTAATTCAACATGACAATACCACTTTTAACAGAGTAGAAGGTAATTATATTGGCTTAGCTGCTGATGGTATTACAGCTTTAGGTAATACTACTTCAGGTATAGAAATTCAAGGTGCAAGATCTACTACCATTGGTGGGGCAACAGCTGCTCAAAGAAACTATATTTCCGGAAACACCTATGGTATTCGTTTCATGGAAGATTTTAGTAATACACATGATAGAGCACAAAGTAACAATGTTTACGGTAACTGGATTGGTTTGAATATTAATGGTACCGCAGTTGGTAATGGTCAATCTGTTTCTGCAACGGATGGTGCTGGTATTTTATTAGAAATGGGATCTAATACCAATAACATCGGAGGTTTAAACTCAGGTGAAGGAAATGTTATTTCTGGTAATAGAACTGGTATTATTATAAGAAATGATGAATTGAATGCTACTGGTCCGGCATTTTCAAATACAATAGTTGGTAATATTATAGGTATGAGCCCAACATTAACAGCAGCTATTCCTAACACATCTACGGCAGGTGGATATGGGCACGGTATTCAAATTACTATGGGATCCAGAGGTACTGTATTCCCTTATGGTAACACTATCGGTGGTGCTTCCGTTTCAGCTAGAAACATTATCGCAGGTAACCAAAAGTCAGGTATAAATATTACTCATACTGCTGCTATCGTTTCTTCGAATGCCGGTAACCAAATCATAGGCAACTTTATTGGTACAGCTAATGGAACAACCACTGCTCCTAATGGTCAAAATGGTATAGAAATTCTTAATGTGTCGGGATCAAACGCTACCAATGGAACTATCATTAGAGGAAATTTAATTTCTGGAAATACTCAAAATGGTATTTCTTTAAATAATGCCGATTTTAATACTATCCAAACAAACGTGATTGGTGGTACTGCAAATACAACTCCTACTGCACTTGCTAATGGGTTAAATGGTATCACATTAACAAATGGTTCTTCTAGCAACATCATTGGAGGTATAGTTACTACTCCTATAGCAGAATCCAACTTTATAGGTTTCAACACTTCTAATGGTGTAAATATTTCAGGAGCTACTTCTAACTTAAATTCAATTCATAAAAATATTTTTGAATGTAATGCACTTAGAGGTATTGAACTTAATGGTACAGGAAATGACAATTACAGTCGTCCAACAATAACCGGAAATCCTACGTCGATGATCATTACAGGTCCGGCTGGATCGTTCATAGAATTATATGTAGTAGATGGTTGTGCTACTTGTCCTGCCAATCCAACTAGATTACAGGGTAAAACTTTAGTAGCTACAGGAAACTCACCTTTAACCTTTACTCCAACTGCTGGAATTACTTATACTGCTATTGCTCATCAAGCAAATGCTACAGCAGCACACAACTCTTCTGAATTCTCTCAGTGTTATACTTTATGTGCTACACCTACACCTGCTATTACAGGAAATACAAATTTATGTGAGAATGTAACCGGAATAACTTTCACTACACCTAATAACGCAGGTAATACATATGCTTGGACTGTTCCTACAGGAGTAACTATCACTGCGGGTCAAAATACCAACTCTATTACTGTTTCTATTGGAAATTTCCCGGTTACAGGCAGCATTCAAGTAACGGAAACTGTAAGTGTAGGTTGTTCTAATACGGCTCTTGCAGCTTTAAGTGTAAAGGACAATCCGACTACTTCAAACGCAGGTGTAAATCAAAATATTTGTGGAACATCTGTAACGCTTGCCGGTAATTCACCTACGGTTGGGACCGGTACTTGGACAGTTTCTCCATCTACAGGAGTAACCATTACTAATCCAGCATTAAATAATTCTACAGCAACTGGATTAAGCCAAGGGACAGATTATACATTTACTTGGACCATTGTTAATTCACCTTGTGCGAATAGTGCTTCAAGTGTTGTAGTTTCGAATAAATCGAATCCAACGGCAGCTAATGCTGGAACCAATACACCTATATGTGGTACTACTGTTACTTTAGCAGGGAATACACCTACGGTGGGTACAGGTACTTGGACAGTTGCTCCTTCTACAGGCGTAACAATCGCAAGTCCAAATACTGCAAACAGCTCAGTAAGTGGTTTAAGTCAAGGTGTAGATTATACATTTACGTGGACTATTGCTAATGCTCCTTGTACGGCTTCTACTTCTTCTGTTGTGATTTCAAATAAATCAAATCCAACAGTTTCAAATGCAGGTATAGCTCAAAGCATATGCGGTACATCCGTCACTTTAGCAGGTAATACACCTACAGTAGGTACCGGAACATGGACTGTATCTCCTTCTACAGGTGTAACAATTACTAGCCCTAATGTAAACAATACCACAGCAACCGGTTTATCACAAGGAACTAATTATACATTCACATGGACCATTGCTAATGCTCCTTGTACGGCATCCTCATCTACTGTTGCAGTAACAAACTCTCAAAATCCAACAGTTTCCAATGCGGGTATTGCTCAAAGTATTTGTGGTACTACAGCTACTTTAGCAGGTAATACTCCAACTACTGGAACAGGTACATGGACTGTATCTCCGGCAACGGGTGTAACCATTACTACACCATCTACACCTAATGCGGCAGTTTCAGGACTAACGCAAGGAACAGATTATACATTTACATGGACTATATCTAACGGTACTTGTACAGCTTCTACTTCTAGTGTAGTAGTATCTAACAAATCGAACCCAACGGTTTCGGTTGCCGGTTCTAACCAAGATATTTGTGGAACTACTGTAACTCTTGCAGGTAATAGTGCTACTACAGGAACTGGAACTTGGACGGTATCTCCTTCTACAGGAGTTACTATTACTAGTCCTAACGTAAACAATTCTACAGCTTCTGGTTTAACCGCAGGAACAGATTATACATTTACATGGACAATTGCTAACGCTCCTTGTACAGCTTCATCTTCAACTGTAACAGTAAGAACAGATGTTCAAGCTACTACAGTAGATGCTGGTCCTGATTTGATTGGTTGTCAAATTACTTCAGGTAGTTTGAGTGCAGTTAACCCAACTACAGGCACAGCAATGTGGTTGCCGGTTACAGGCTTAACATTCTCGAATGCTAATTCTCCAACAACATCTGTATCTGGAATCGTGGTAGGTCAACAATATACGGTTACATGGGAAGCAAAAGGTCCTCTAGGTATTTGTCCGGCAACTTCAGATAATATTATTATCCGTTCAGATCAAAATCCAACTACAGTCTCTGCTGGAAATGATACTACTTTATGTAACACTGGCACAGTAGAGTTAACTGCAGCAGGTGCACCTGGTACATGGACAGTTGCTAGCGGAACGGCTACTATTGCTAGCCCAACTTCTAACACATCATCCATCACTATAGATGGTTCAACTGCAACTTTAACATGGACTGTATCTGCTGGGACATGTTCCGCTGGTGATGATATTGTTGTTTCTAGAACAGATTTAGCTACTCCAGCTATCACCGGAGACTTATCTCAATGTGCATCTTCAACTAATGTAAACTTAACTGCTACACCGGATGTTACCGGAACCGGAGGGTCTTATACTTGGGAAGTTGTTAGTGGTGATGTAACTATAACAAGTTCTACTACGGTTAATCCAGTAGAAATATCAACCGGATTAACAGGTGGTGAAATTAGAGTGAAGGTTACTTCCGGTGGTTGTATTGATTTACCTGCTACAGCTACAATAACCATTAATCCTGATAATTCAGAGGCAGTTGTTGGACCCGATTTTGCTACTTGTTTAAATGAAGTTACTTTAACAGGGAATGTCCCTACGAATGGGACAGGTACTTGGACGGTAGTTAATCAACCTTCCATAGTGTTTACTCCTGGAGCGAATAATGCTCAAGTAACAGCAGGTACGCTTGTATTAGGAACTACCTATGAGTTTGTTTACACTATCTCAGGTGCTTGTGGATTGGATAAAGACGATACGGTAGCGGTTACTGCAGGTCTTAATGGTTTTGTATTAGTAGATGTAACAGGACCTACTGACACCTTATGTGCTACCACTGCTAGATCTTTAACTGCAGTTGTGACCGGTGGTTCAGGTAACTTTACTTTCCATTGGGTTGGTTCTAACGGATTTACTTCTACTACTACTAACCCGACAATATCTGTAGTGCCAAATTCTAATTTAGTAACCTATCAAGTGTATGTTGAGGATAATATAAATCAAGGTTGTCAAACAGGTGTTGATGCTACAATCATCAATGCTGTTGAGAAACAAAATCTTGAAATTATGAACTTAGTCACTCCGAATAATGATGGCAAAAACGATTTATTCATTGTTCGTGATAAAGACACTTTCCAAAATTTAATTCCGGAAGGATCTTTCTTAGAAGTATATAACCGTTGGGGAGATAGAGTGTTTAAGGCTCAGGATTATAGAAATAACTGGCAGTGCTCTGAATTATCGGATGGTATGTATTACTATTACTTAAAAACCGGTTGTGGTGAGCAAGAATACAAAGGTTGGGTTCACATTTTAGGAAATACAAATAATTAATATTTTTGAATAAATAAGAAGCCCTTTGAAATCTTTCAAAGGGCTTTTTTTATATTTACACCACAACTAACAGCTCAATAAATAATAGTAATGGTAGATAATACCTTATATCCTTTTGTTTTTAAAACCATTTTTAAAGAAAAGCTTTGGGGCGGACAAAAAATAAAGTCAGTTTTAGGTAAAGATTTTGGCAGTTTACCAAACTGTGGTGAGACATGGGAACTTTCTGCCGTAGAGGGAAATGTGTCTATCGTAGCTAATGGGAAACACGAAAATCAAAGTTTAAATTCTTTAATCCAACGTTATAAAGCTGATTTAGTAGGGCGTAAAGTTTGGGAAAAATACGGAGAAGAATTTCCTCTTCTGATTAAGTTTATTGATGCAGCCGAAGATTTAAGTATTCAAGTGCATCCGGACGATAAAATGGCTGCACGTATACATGGAGGAAATGGTAAATCTGAAATGTGGTATATTTTAGCCGCGGAGGAAAATGCCACATTAAACTCCGGGTTTAATCAACCTATTTCGAAAGAGCAATATCTTACTCATTTAAATGCTAATACGTTAAATCAAATATTGAATATAGAGAAAGTGACAGCAGGGGATGTTTTTTATTTACCTGCCGGGAGGATTCATTATATTGGTAAGGGAATACTATTAGCTGAAATTCAACAAACCTCTGATTATACCTATCGTGTATATGATTTTGACCGAAAGGATTCCAATGGCAACAAAAGAGAACTCCACACAGAGCTAGCTTTAGAAGCTTTAGATTTTACTTATTATAAAAATTACAAATCGGATTATAGTCCCCAAGTAAATAGTTTTTTTGATATTCAATCTACTCCTTATTTTACCACTACCGGGCTACAACTCAACAAAGAGTATTCTGTGAAGTATCCTGACCAAGATTCTTGTAAGATAATAGTAGTTACAGATGGCGAAGGGCATATGCAATTTAACGGAGAGATGTTTCCGTTAAAAAAGGGAATGGTAATATTGGTTCCTGCCATTATTAATGAATTAAGTATGACTCCAAAATCAAACTTATCCTTACTTCACGTTACGATTAATTAAGGGTATTTAAAATCACCTTAATGGTAGATTCATCAATTGGCTTAGTGATATAATCTTTTACCAGAGGCATCGACTTAGCTTTGGTTAAATCTTTGTCATCTATGGAAGAAGATACCATAAAAATTTGAGGATAATTCATTTGTATCCTTTCTAATTCTTCCATAAAATCCCATCCATCCATTATTGGCATATTGATGTCAACGAAAATGACATCGGGTTTTAATTCTTGATGTGATAGGAAATATTGAATAGCTTCTTCTCCATTAGAAAAAATGTATAAGTCATCTTTTCTATTTAGACGTTCAAAGGTCTTTTTGGTGATGAATTGAAAAATCTCATCATCATCAACGATACAAATAGTTGCTTTCTCTTTCATAAAGTAAAAATCACTCTAAAAGTACTTCCCTGGTCCGGCTCACTCTCTACTTCTATTTTTCCTCCGATGGTTTCTACTTGGCGTTTGGTCATATATAAACCAACGCCTCTAGATTCCGGGTGTTGATGGAAGGTTTTGTAAAGCCCAAATAACTTATGACGATGCCTGTCTAGTTGTATCCCAACCCCATTATCGGTAACTTCTAAAATTGGTACACCGTCCGCTCTATTATACGTACGAACCTGTATAGTAGGTTGTCTTTTTTCTGATTTATATTTAATTGCATTGGAAATTAAATTCATCAAAATACTTTCCATATAGGTGGCCGGGCACTTAATATGGGAGATTTCAAAAAATGTATTTATTTGATATTCAGATAGTTTTATTTGATATTCAAGGCCAAGTATCACTTTTTGATAAATAGAGCTTACATCTACTTTTTCATCTTTATCTATGATATTGTGCTGCGTTTTTAAAGATTCAGCCAAAACATGGATCGTATCCAAAAGATGATTGGATACCTTCCTAAGCTTCTGTACAGTTTCTTGTTTTTCCTCGGTAGTGTCAACACTATCATAATAATCTAATAATAATCGAATATTGGCTACCGGGGAGCGTAGATTATGTGAGGTGATGTGAGCAAAATCCTCCAATTGGGTATTTTTGGATTGGATGCTTTTTAAATAATCAATTAATGTAGTAATATCTCTAAAGGAAGTAACACAACCAAATTGATTGCCCTGATTGTCATAAATAGGTTCTGTATTAACCGAAACCCAAAAAACTTCTTTGGTTTGTTCATGACGTAAACCAAGTGTTACATTTCGTTGTGGAAGCCCTGTTACAATAGTTATGTAAGATGGTGTTTCTTCTTTTTGAAGTGGAACCCCGTACTCATTGGTCATATTCCAACGTTCAGGAGGTACAGGTTTGCCCAGGAATTCGTTCACATCAATAATTCCCATAATCTGCTGTGCTTCCTTATTAGTTTCGATTAATATTCCATCATTTCGAAAAACTAAAATTCCCTCACTCATGGAATTGATTACAGAACGATATAGCGCTTCTCTCTCCTTAAGTTTGATTTGTGTATTATGGTGGTTGGTTAAATCAATTACAACTCCGGAAAGACGAATAGGCTTGTCATTACTATCCCTAAATAAATGGCCTTTGCAAAAGAAGTTTTTAATATTCCCTTTTTCGGTATAAAGCTTATGTTCAAATTCAAAGTTGCTGGATTGACCACTTAAGGCTTTTTCAATTAATTGTATAAAACGTGTTCTATCTTCATCATCAAGTAAGCCAACAAACGTCTCATAGGTAATTTGAGAGGTTGGGTCTAAGATTTCGAATAATTCAGAAACATTTTCTGACCAATCAACTCTTCCGGATGAGATATCCCAATCCCAAGTTCCGGTAGAAGCAGCCTGCATGGTGATAGCTAAGCTGGATTTAGACTTGTTTAGTTCTTCACGAGCTTTTGCAAAAGAATCAATCTCGACCGTAGTTCCTGCTACTCGTTTTATACTTCCATCTTCAAACGTTTCAATTCTAGCTGTAAAAAGAAATGTTTTATATGTACCGTCTTTACAGCGTAATCGCATTTCTCTAAAGTCATCCGGTATATCATTGGAAAATGCGGATTGTCTTTGATGAACGGTACTCATATCCTTTAAATAGGCCTCCAGTTCATCCGGATGTAGTAAACTCAAGAAACTTTTAGTACTTGGTTTTATCTCTTCTTCAGTATATCCTAAACTATTTAATATGCTATTTGACCACCAGGCTACATCATTTATTGTATCTAGCTGATAAAACAATCCTATATGAGACTTTTCAATCGGATATTGATACAGGTTTTTAAGCATATTTAATTCCTGTAATGCATTACTAGTCTTTATTTGGACTATATATTCAGTACACCTTTCGTTGAGACTCTGAATAGATATTCCAAACCCCGGACTTGAAGTAAGAATGAAATCACCAAAGGGAATTTTATTTTCAAGAATCGTTTTAATAGGATTTTTGACATCTTCTGAAAGCGCAGTATCCTCAAGGTTTATAGGTAGTTGTGTATCAGATGGAAGAAATGATGCGGTATTTTGAATTATCATTCGAATCTCAAAAGGAGACTGTATAATAAAGGAGGTAGCCTTGTCAGGTTGATGGAAATATCTTGATACACTCATTAGTCTGAATTTACTAAACTTTCCCATATAAATCGTATTTTTGGTAAAATTTAGCATACGATGTCTACTGCAAAAAATGAACTGCGTAAGGTAACTACGCATCAATTACAAGAAATGAAAAACAGAGGGGAGAAAATCTCCATGTTGACAGCATATGACTTTTCGATGGCTCGAATATTAGACGCCGCAGGTATTGATGTGATTTTGGTTGGAGATTCGGCTTCTAATGTGATGGCCGGTCATGAAACTACGTTACCCATTACTTTAGATCAAATGATTTACCACGCATCATCCGTGATACGTGCAGTCAATCGAGCATTAGTGGTTGTAGATTTACCTTTCGGTTCATATCAAGGAAATTCTTCTGAAGCTTTACGTAGTGCTATTCGTATTATGAAAGAATCTGGTGCGCATGCCGTAAAATTAGAAGGTGGTATTGAAATTAAGGAATCTGTATTAAGAATTTTAAGTGCAGGTATTCCGGTCATGGGACATTTAGGTTTAATGCCTCAATCCATATATAAATTTGGAACTTATGTAGTTCGTGCCAAAGAAGAAGCGGAGGCTAAGAAATTAGTGGATGACGCATTGTTGTTGCAAGAGTGTGGATGTTTTGGAATTGTTCTAGAGAAAATCCCTGCTAAACTTGCTTCTGATGTGACTCGTCAATTACATATTCCGGTGATAGGAATTGGTGCCGGTGGTGGTGTAGATGGACAAGTATTAGTTTCTCATGATATGCTAGGAATCAACACGGAGTTCCATCCCAGATTTTTACGTAAGTATGCGGATGTGCATCAAATCATGCATAACGCCGTAACTCAATATATACAGGATGTGAAAGCGAAAGACTTTCCAAATGATAATGAATGTTATTAATCTCCATGGAATATTCATCGGTAGATAAGGTATTTGAAAAATTTTTCACGGTTATATATGAAGATAATCACTTGATTGCTGTACATAAAAAATCAGGTGTACTAGTACAAGGAGATGAAACAGGGGATACTCCTTTAAGCGAACTTGTTAAAGAATATCTCAAACAGAAATATCAGAAACCGGGAAATGTTTTTTGTGGAGTAATTCACCGCATTGACCGTCCGGTAAGTGGTTTGGTGTTATTAGCAAAAACATCCAAAGCGCTTGAACGCATGAATAAACAATTCGCAGACAAGGTCATTCAAAAAACGTATTGGGCAGTAGTAGTTAATGAGCCCAAGACCGCGTCAGCGATTTTAAAACATTGGCTTACGAAAGATGTTCAACGCAATGTGGCAAAAGCGTTTGACAAAGAAGTAAATGGTAGTAAGTATTGTGAGTTGAGTTACGAGTTGATTAATAAAAGTGATCGATATTTTTTGTTAGAAGTAAAACCTGTCACGGGCCGTGCTCATCAAATTAGATGTCAGTTATCTAAAGTAGGATGTCCTATCAAAGGAGATTTAAAATACGGAGCGCCACGTAGCAATCCGGATGGAAGAATTCATTTGCATGCTCGTAAATTAGAATTTGAACATCCCGTAACAAAAGAAAAAATTTCTATTGAATGTCCTCTACCAACCGAAGATGTGCTGTGGCAGCATTTTGAAATAAAATAGCTTTCAGCTAATATTTCTGTTAGAGAAGCAGGCAAACTCAATAGCAGTAAAGCTGATATTAAAATCAGTATTACTAATAAAAGAAGAAGGAGAAAATAATACATGAAACCAATCGCTGTAGCTCTTGAATGTTCAGCATTATGCCACCACCACCCAACGGGAATCTCCGTATACACACATCAGCTTTTGCATCAGCTTCAGAATAACCCTGAGCGTGTGGTTATCACTCCTTTTTATAAAGAAAAATTCTTTAAGAAAAAAAACTTTAATTACGATCTTCCAGCTCAATCTTATTTGCATCGTTCGTTAGCTAGGTTGGGAAATAATGTACTTACTCATTCTACAGATAGTAAATTTTTATACAGTAAAAAAAGGAAAAATATTGTCACCATTCACGATGTTGCCATTTTTATGAAAGAAAATGAAATGCCCGACTATACAGATGAACGGATGAAAATGAAAACATGGAAGTTGAATTTAGAAATAGCTAAATATGCAGATAAAATTATCACTGTGAGTGAAAAAACAAAGCAGGACTTTTGTAATATCTTTGGAGCTACACCGGAAAAAGTAGTAGCGATTCCTCTTGGTTTCAACTCAAGAGTTGCGACGGAATCTATTAATGATGAACATGTTTTAACTACTTATAACCTTAGAAAAGGGTCTTATTTTCTTTTTGTAGGTGCTATCTCAATCCGTAAAAATATATTGAATATACTTAAGGCGTATAAGCAATCCGGTTTATATGAAAATTGGCCATTAGTTCTTGCGGGACCGGATTCTATGGGAAGTAGTACTATTGCAGAACTAAAACAACAGTTAGGATTGAACGACTACGTTCGACAAACACAATATCTTTCAGAGGCAAGCATACAGGCACTATATCGTAATGCCGGAGGTTTTGTTTTCCCTACCTTTTATGAAGGTTTTGGACTTCCTATTTTGGAAGCATTTTCGCATGGAATACCTGTTCTAACAAGTACCAAAGGTGCGGCACCGGAAGTCTCAGGTGGACATGCTAGACTAGTAGATCCATTCTCAGTTGAAGAAATAGCAAATGGGTTACATAATCTTATGAATTCACGCCCCAATCCTGATGCATTAAAACAATATGCCAATAGTTTTTCTTGGGCAAAAACAGCTCAAAAAACGATAGAAGTATATCAGTCGCTAGTTTAAGAAAAGATTTCTGTTGAATTTTTACTTTCTTCAGAAGAGGCACGTTGGCAGCATATTGAAATGTAGAAATAGTGTTATACAATATTCGTTTTTTAATTTATTATTTTACAATTAATTAAATCGAATACGTATTTTAGTATAGACGAACTTTTTGATTCTTATGGACAAAATTGAGTATCTTTTATTTATCCCGTTGTTAATTTATGGTATCACCTTAAGTGATTTGTTTAGTGAGTATAAACGAATGATTAAGGATAGTGTCATACATATCAAGTATATGATAGCGATTCTCTTATTATCTGAAGTAGCTATTTTTAATATCTATAAATTGTATAGCATCATTAATACCTATGATATTACTACCTACGTACAGTTTTGGGTGCTTTTAATTCCTCCTATTATATTTATGATTACCATCCATGTTTTTTTTGATACAAGGGTCTTTTCAGACAGTAGAAGAGATGGATAAAGAATATCATAAAAATGTAGGTGCTACTTTTATCTTAATGTCTTTATATGTGGCTACACACTTTCTGCCCATGATGAATCCGGAGCATGGAATGCAGCCGGTGAGATTGGTGAATATTGCTCTATTATTGTCGTATGAATACTTTCGAAAAGATTATTTATTTTATTTGATTGTGGTCTCTTGGGCAGTTGGGCTCATGGTGAAAATTAATGCACAAATTATTTAGTAAAAAAGGTTTAGTTGAAATGTATAAAATTGAATACTTGTTATTTATACCCTTATTGATTTACGGTATTTCTTTAAGTGATTTATTAAGTGAATATAAGCGTTTAATTAAAGATCATATTCTTCATTTTAAATATCTGATTACAGTATTGATGTTGTCAGAGGTGGCCATTTTTAATATCTATAAATTATATAGTATCATTAATGCGTATGATATAAAACCACGTATTTGCAATATTGGGCATTATTAATCCCGCCCATTATTTTCATGGTCCTTGTTCATATTTTTGTGATGGAAGAAAAGCATGACAACTTAATTTCCATGGAACAAGAGTTTCAAAGAAATATAAAGCCTACTTTTTTACTAATGTCTGTTTATACAGCTACACATTTTATCCCTATGATGAATCCGGATGGTAATATACATTGGGCTCGCTTACTTTCCATTTCTATATTATTGTTATACATTTTTGTTAGAAAAGACTTTGTGTTCTATTTGCTCATAGCAGCATGGTTTATAAGTTTCATATTTAATATTAACTCTATAGTTATATAAACAAAAAGCCCCTTGATAAAATCAAGGGGCTTTTTGTTTTATTGTGTATTATATTAAATATGTTTCTCGGCGTGATAAGAAGACCTTACCAGTGGTCCACTTTCAACATAGTTAAACCCTTTTTGTAAACCTATTTCTTTGTATTCTGCAAATTGATCAGGATGGATAAACTCAGCTACTTCTAAGTGCATTTTAGTAGGTTGTAAATATTGACCTAGAGTTAATACATCTAAACCATTTTCTACTAAATCATCCATGGCCTTCAAAACTTCTTCTTTCGTTTCACCTAAGCCTAACATGATGCCGGATTTAGTTCTTTTTCCGTAATCTTTGATGCGTTTAATTTCTTCTAAACTACGAGCATATTTTGCCTGAGGGCGTACTCGACGGTATAAGCGTTCTACTGTTTCCATGTTATGTGAAACAACTTCTTGCCCGGCGTCAATCATTCTTTCTAAAGAAGCCCAATCGCTTTTAACATCTGGGATTAATGTCTCTATGGTTGTGGCCGGACTTTGTTCTTTGATTTGCTTCACCGTCTGATACCATATTTCTGCCCCTTTATCTTTTAATTCATCACGGTTAACAGAAGTGATAACACAATGTTTTACTTGCATCAAACGCACCGCTTCTGCTACACGTCTAGGCTCGTCTGTATCATATTCATTCGGTTTACCGGTAGCAACGGCACAGAATGTACAGCTACGCGTACACACGTTCCCTAATATCATAAAGGTAGCAGTACCGGCACCCCAGCATTCACCCATGTTGGGACAGTTACCGCTTTGACAAATGGTATGTAATTTATGTTCGTCTACTAAAGCTCTTACTTTAGCATACTCCTTGCCTATAGGTAATTTCACTCGCAACCAATCCGGACGATTCTTTCTCTCCGATGCGGATGGCACAACCGGTAATTCTATCATATCTCTCTACGTTTAGGCTGAATTAGCTTTACTGCAAATATCGTAAATCCTGATGAGTTAACCGCACATATACTCGGAAGGTTCCGTATAACTACTTAAAAATCTAAAAATCAGTAGGTTTTTACTTTCTACCTCCATAGAAAATGTTGACATAAATGGAGGCAAAAGTCTGATAGTCTTTGAAACTCCCGGGAGAGGTAGTCTCTTTTCTAAGCATTTCAATAGGTTTGGAAAAAGCTTCCACTAAAACTCCTACTTCAATACCTGTCACATTCGTATCAAAGTGGCTGTATTCAAAGCTAAATCCTGTTTTCAAGTGAATTCCCGGAACAAACTTTGAGCCGCCTAATCCGCTCATAAATCCACCATTATTAATAATATTAGACAGGTTTTTATGTATATCAGGATTGTATTGCTCAAGCTTGGTTTGGGTGCCATAATCATATTCTACCATATAAGGTACTAACATGGCAAAAGAAGGACCTGCATTAATCAGCCAGTCCATTTGAACCCCATCTTCATTCCCTTTTCTGAAGATTAAAAATTCACGGCCGTAATGTGGTCGCCATACTATCAAATGGTTGGTCTTGTAGGCTACAAATGTGCCTCCTGTAGCGGAATTGCCTAGTCGTACTTCTTTGGGGTGTTTTACTATGCCCAGCTCAAGCCCAAAGTTGTGAAGCATTTTCTCATGATGCACATCCATACGGGTGTAGCGGAACATGAAACCTCCTAAAAATCCACCGTTGGTATTGAAGTTAACTCCGCCTATAAATTCCTTTTCATAATCTAAAATCCCTTCTCTATTAACTTGTTGAGCTAATAAATTCATAGGATTTATGACGGCAAGGAAGATTAGTAAAATAGAGAACTTTGACATCGGCGTTCAAATTACAAAATAGCATTTGGCTTACAAAAGATTTTTCTATGAATAGCTGTTCAACAGATAAGTTTAATTCAATTCATTTTGTTATTTTCGAACGAGTAAACTGATTGAATTCGTATATGCATCAAATGATGGTTGAATATTTGGGTGACTTAGAGACCCAAGGAATGCACTTAAAAACAGGAACAGTAATACGTACAGATGCTCCTCCGGATAACAATGGAAAGGGTAGTACCTATTCACCTACTGATTTAGTATGTTCGGCTCTTGCTAGTTGTGTACTAACCATTATGGGTATTATAGCTAGAAGAGATAATATCCCTTTAGAAGGTACTATCATAGAAGTTGAAAAAGTGATGACTCAAGAAGCTCCTAGAAAGATAGCTGCTATACGCTTAGATATTAAACATCCGGATCCTACAGCATTGAGTCCTAAAGATGCGGAAGTATTAAAACGAAGCGCTCGTACTTGCCCGGTAGCACTAAGTCTGCATCCGGATATTGAAAAAGATTTTATGTTCAATTTCTAAAATAAAAAAGCCCTCAATCATTGAGGGCTTTTTTTATACCTGTTTCATTAATTCCGAGTAATCAATATCCCAGTGGGAGGCCTCCCAAACCGCTTTTTTATTTTTCAATAATATCACTTGCGGTGATTGGTGTTCCACACCTGTTTTTTCTGCAATGGCATTAGAAATTGGTCGGTAGTTAAGTAAGTCCAAATAGAAAGGTGTTACTCTTAAACTGTCCTCGTCTTTCCAATTACGCATCATTCGGTCAAGTGCTGTACTACTAATAGAGCAGCGTGTACTGTGTTTGAATAACATCACAGGCGTATCTTCCGAGCTTTCAATTAAGGCATCGAGTCCTTCCATTGAAGTTAATTCATTCCACTTCATTATTCTATCTATTTGGAAGGTGGAGTAGTAGACTGTGGATTTGGTTTTAAATTCCAAATCTCTGCTTCTCTGCTATCGTATCTAGGGTTTTTACTTTTCTGTTTTTGCCAGTTAGCATCTTCAATACCATCGTTACGACCATATTTCTTAAGCATTTTCTGACGATACTTCTCTTTTTGCGTGTAGCTGTTTTTGACTTTTCCGCCTTGGTATACCGCACTTGGATGCATACCTTTCTTCATCTTCTTCACGACGATGTCTCCGCGGTAGTTTGCAATCTCTTTTGATTTCTTGCGAGAGCGCTGTGCACGTTGATTTAATGTACGGACTAATATATCTCCTTTGTAAGAGGATACTTGTCTGTTTTTATCATCACGCATTTTTGTACGCTTCTCTAAGAAATTATTAGGTAAGTCTCCGGAATAACGAGCGCGATCTTTTTCCTGCTTACGATTGATTTCACGTGCTAATACCAATGAACCTGAATTCTTAGGTCCTTGCATTTGAGACTCCATAGGCACCATGTCGCCATGGTATTTAGACATCTGTTTGCTAGATTGACGTTGTGGTTTATCGTTTACCACTACTGTATTGTCATGGCGTGGAGGTTGTACTCTGGATACCGGAATTTGTGCATCACCGGTATTGTTTGCCATTTGTTTTTGTTTTTTAGCGTTATTCTTATTGCTCTTTACTTGAACCGTAGCTTCGTTGTTTTTAGGACCTTGTACACCGCCATTTTGTTTGTTGGTGTTAATGGTTCCTTGATTATTCCCCATTTGTTTTTGCTTCTTGGCTACATCTTTATTGCTTTTGACCTTAATGGTACCCATGTCTTGCGTGCCTGCATTTTGGGCAAATGAGGTAACAACAAATAGAGTATGTATGAAGATGATACTAAGAAATTTCTTGAATAGGGTCATATCTTGTAAAATAAAAGCTATACGCGTTTTCTCGCTTTTTGCTTAGCTGGAGATTTTTTCTTTTGGATTAATCCGGTATTGGCGTCAAAACGGCCAACAGTATTACTTTTCTTCTTTTTCTTACTAGAAGATTTTATGTTTCCGTCAGCGTCAAACATGCTTATATCGGCTTCATTTGTTTGACCTAATCCGGGACACATCACTTGTTTTTTGTGACATGAGCCAAATGTTAAAGATGCAAATACGATTAAAAGAAAGTATGTAATGGTGCGAATCGGCATATTCATAATTTTAAATATAGTAATTATCTATTTTTTCTCAAATTAATACAATTATAACCTCTATAGGTATAACGTAGAAACAGGGCAATCAAGTTTCAAGTTCGTCCGGAAGGGCTAATTTTCTTCTAATAGTACAATAAATCTTGAATGGTTTGTCTTATTCGAGCAGTAGGAAGGAAGTTTTGTTCCAAACTTTTGGCAAAAGGGACAGCAGTATCTAAAGCTCCTAATCGCTTCACAGGAGCATCTAAGTATTCAAATGCATGTTCGCTGATATAAGATGCTATTTCGGCGCTTATCGATCCGGTAATTGTATCTTCGTGTAATACAAGTGCACGACCTGTCTTCTTTACAGATGATAGTACTGTTTCTTTGTCCCAAGGAAGAAGTGAGCGCAAGTCAATAATATCGGCATTAACACCTTCTTGTCGGCATGCATCTTTTGCCCAATGCACTCCCATACCATAAGTAATAATGGATAATTCATCCCCTTCTTCTACTACTTTCGCTTCGCCAATAGCTACCGTGAAATAATCTTCCGGTACTGCTTCCTGGGTACTTCTGTAAAGGGCTTTGTGTTCAAAGTATAAAATCGGATTAGGATCTTCAATGGCTGCTAACAACAATCCTTTGGCATCCGACGGATTGGAAGGATAGACAATTTTCAATCCCGGTGTATGGAAGAACCATGCTTCAGTAGATTGGGAATGAAATGGTCCGGCACCAACACCGGCTCCTGTAGGCATGCGCACAACCACGTCGGCATTTTGTCCCCAACGATAGTGGCTTTTAGCTAAATTATTTACAATCTGATTAAATCCGTTGGTTACAAAATCAGCAAACTGCATTTCAATAACGGACTTGTAATTTCGAATGGATAAGCCTAACCCTGCTCCAATAATCGCCGATTCGCAAAGTGGTGTATTGCGTACTCGTTCTTTGCCAAAGCGCTCTAACAAGCCTTCGGTTGCTTTAAATACACCTCCGTATTCTGCTATATCTTGTCCCATCAAAATTAATTGACGGTGTTTCTCCATGCCTTGACGTAGCCCTTCTCGAATGGCATCAATCATGCGAAGTTGCTGAGTCAACTGTGTGCGAGGTCGCACTACTTGCTGATGATACGGAAGATACATGTCTTGTTCTTCATGTTCCGTATTGGCCACCGGTGTGGATTCTCTCTGAGCATAGGCCCACGCCTCTTGAATAGAAGACTGAATCGACTGTTTGATATTTTCTATTTCGGTAGGTTGTAATATTCCTTCATCAACAAGGAAGCGTTCAAAGTTTTCTACCGGATCCTTTTCCGCCCAGTATTTGAATAACTCTTCCGGAACGTAGGCTGTGCCGGATGCTTCTTCATGTCCGCGCATACGGAAGGTGATTGCTTCAATTAATATAGGCGCTTGCTCTTTCTGAACATATGCTAAAGCATCTTGGATGCTTTGATATACTTCTAAAATATTATTTCCGTCAATTGTACGGGTTTCAATTCCATAAGCAGGGCCTTTTTCTTTGAAACTTTTAATAATGAATTGCTCATCATTAGGAGTAGATAAGCCATATCCATTATTTTCTACTATAAAGATGACCGGTAATTTCCATACGGCAGCCACATTTAATGCTTCATGAAAGTCTCCTTCGCTTGAACCTCCATCACCTGAAAACACCAACGTACTTCTTCCACTGCGACTTAATTTTTCAGCTAAGGCAATTCCATCTGCTACGGCCATTTGCGGACCTAAATGCGAAATCATGCCTACAATGTGATGCTCATGGCTACCAAAGTGGAATGAACGGTCTCTTCCATTGGTGAAGCCGGAAGGCTTACCTTGAAATTGACAGAATAATCGGTGAAATGGAACTCCACGCCCCGTAAAAACACCTAAATTTCGGTGTAAAGGCAGAATATAGTCGTCTTTGTCCATGGCACAAGCAACTCCTACGGAGATAGCTTCTTGTCCAATGCCTGAGAACCATTTACTTACCTCTCCTTGACGAAGTAAAAGCAACATCTTCTCTTCAATTAAGCGTGGCTTCAACAACTCACGATATAATTTTTTTAATGTTTCGTCATCAAGGGAAAAACGTTGGTATGTTATCATATCAGTTTTTAAAGCTACTTTTGTAGCAATTGGCAAATAATTGCTAAAAATAAAAGTTCTATTTCTATTTTTGTTCAAATTTCCCTGAAATGATTGAATATTCCCAATTTGTTTTAGATAATGGACTTACCGTTCTAGTTCATACTGATACTAATGTCAGCTCATTCGTTTTAAATGTGTTGTATGATGTAGGTTCTAGAGATGAATTACCCCATAAAACCGGCTTTGCACATTTGTTTGAACACTTAATGTTTGGTGGGTCAAAAAACATCACCACATTTGATGAACCTCTACAGCGTGCCGGTGGAGAAAACAATGCCTTCACTTCCCCTGATATCACGAACTATTATATTACCATTCCGGCAGAAAATAAGGAAACAGCTTTCTGGTTGGAGTCGGATAGAATGTTGTCGCTCTCATTTGATCCAAAGGTTTTAGAGGTACAACGTAATGTAGTCATTGAAGAATTCAAACAACGTTACTTAAATCAACCTTATGGTGATGTATGGTTAAAACTTCGTCCTTTAGCATACTCGCAACATGGTTATAATTGGCCTACGATAGGTAAGGAGATTAGTCACATTGAAAATGCAACGATGCAGGATGTGAAGGATTTCTTTTACACTTATTATGTGCCATCCAATGCCTATTTGGTTCTTGCAGGTAATATTACTTTGGAAGAAGCTAAATTGCTATCTCAAAAATGGTTTGGCCCAATTCCGGGTGGTGTAAAACCTAAGCGTTCCATTCCGGTAGAGCCAAAACAAACCGAAGCAAGATTTTTAGAAACAACAGCGGATGTTCCTCTAGATGCTCTTTACAAAGTGTATCATATGTGTGCGAAGAACGATGATGATTACTATGCTACCGATTTGTTAAGCGACATGTTAGGTAGAGGTAAATCGTCTCGTCTATATAAGGAACTTGTTCAGAGAGATAAAATCTTTAATTCGATAAGTTCATATGTGATGGGTTCTGTGGATCCGGGCTTATTTGTCATTGATGGTAAATTGAATAAAGGAGTTTCTTTGGAGATAGCCAATAAACGTGTGGAAGAGTTGGTCCAATCCATTATTGAAAATGGTTTGTCTGAAGAGGAGTTAGTAAAGACAAAAAACCAAGCAGAAAGCACACTGCAATTTGGTGAAGTAGAAGTACTGAATAGAGCTATGAATTTAGCATATGCAGCGGTATTAGGAGATCCTGAGTTAGTAAATTCAGAGCCCGGTAAAATACAAGCTGTTACTCATAGTGATATCAAACGAGTAGCATCAGAGGTGTTGAATAAGAACAATTCTTCGACTCTATTTTATAGATCAAAAAATTAATCATGAAAATTAAAGTAGGATTCGGCTATGATGTACATCCTTTGAAAGAAGGACGCCCTATGATATTAGGTGGTGTAAAATTAGACTATCACCTTGGTCCGGATGGGCATTCAGATGCCGATGTGTTAATTCACGCTATCTGCGATGCTTTGTTAGGTGCAGCAAACTTAAGAGACATTGGGTATCATTTCTCAAATAAAGATCCAAGATGGAAAGGAGTAGACTCTACTCTTTTATTAGCGGAAGTTTGCAACATGTTACGAGACAAAGGCTGGTCTATAAGTAATATAGATGCAGCATTGGCTATAGAGCAGCCGAAAGTAAATCCACATATTGATGCAATGAAAGCAGCTCTTTCAAAAGCAATGCAATTACCTGAAGAAGATATTTCAATTAAAGCTACTACGAATGAGAAGCTAGGATACGTAGGTCGAGAAGAAGGGATAAACGCTTACGCAGTAGCACTGATAACTAAATAAACTATGGAAAAATTATCTATTATTATTCCTATCTATAACGAGGAAAGTAACATCTATAAGTTGTACGATCGTATGTTGTCGGTTGTTACTAAACTTCCATTGTCCTATGAGTTTATTTTTATTAATGATGGAAGCAAAGATCAATCTATACAATTGATTAAAAGTTTGGCTTCTAAAGATTCTAATGTTAAATACATTGATTTTAGTAGAAACTTTGGCCATCAAATAGCTGTAACTGCAGGCTTAGATAAATGTAGTGGAGATAAGATTGTTATCATCGACGCCGACTTGCAAGATCCACCTGAGTTGATAGGAGAGATGTATGCGAAAATGAAAGAAGGTTACGAAGTAGTTTATGCCAAAAGGAAATCTCGCAAAGGCGAAAGCTTCTTGAAGAAATTTACAGCTCGTACTTTTTATAGGACATTAGCATCTTTAACTTCTGTCGAAATTCCTGTGGATACAGGAGACTTCAGAATCATGGATAAAAAGATTGTTGAGGTGTTAAAGCAAATGCCGGAACAACATAAGTTTTTACGTGGACAAATCTCTTGGATTGGTTTTCGTCAAACATATATCGAATATGATCGTGATGAAAGACATGGTGGACAAACGGGTTATACTTATAAAAAGATGATTCGTTTTGCTTTAGATGGTATCACATCTTTTTCTAATATACCTTTAAAGTTTGCAACCATATCCGGCTTCGTTGTATCAGGTGTTGCTTTCTTAATTATGCTGTATGCTTTGTACTCAAGATTCATCCTAAAGGATTATGTTCCTGGATGGACCTCGTTAATACTAAGTATCATGTTTATTGGCGGCGTACAATTAATTTGTGTTGGAATCATTGGAGAATACATCAGCCGTCTTGGAGATAATGTTAGAAAACGTCCACTATACGTAGTTCGTGATAGCAATGTGGAATAAAGAAGCCTGTTTCACTTTATTCTGTCATTACTAGAAAGGGAAATATTCTGTTGTGAAGTAATTACTTCTTATTAAAAAAGACAGCTAACGCTTTTTTGTAAAAGCCGTTCATCATGGACTTCTGTTGGTGAATGGCTTCTTGACTCAAAGAGGAATCGAAATCAAGATTGCTTTTAATAGAATGTTTTAAAAGCGAAAGAGAACTTTGCGGGTATTTACTCCAACGTTCGTTTGTTGATTCAAAAGATGTACTCTCCTCAATTAGTTCATGAATCAGTTTTTTATTCATTAAATCCTTTGCAGATAATTTAGCAGAGTGAAGTAATAAATTCATTGCTTCTGTGGAGCCTACTTTTTCTTTTAATAAGTAAGACATTCCGGTGTCAGGTTGCAATCCTAAGGAAATAAAAGGGAAATGCATGCTGGCATTCGCATCACCGATGATGTAATCACAGCATAATACTAAAGATGCTCCGGCACCACTTGCTACTCCGGTTAGGTGACAAACAACAAACTTCTTGTTGTGATAAATACTTTTAGCTAATGGATTGAATAATTCTTCTACAATGGTTTGCGTAGTGGAAGGGTCTATGGAATCTGCCCATTGCAAATCCAAACCGGCACAAAAACCTTTGCCTTCTGCCGTAAACAAAATGAATTCTATGGATTCATTTTCACTTGCACTAAGAAAAGCCTCAGTTAATTCTTTAATCAAAGTAGGGTGTAATGCATTATACTTTTGAGGTTCGGATAGTCGAATCTCAATTCCTTTATTATGTGATATAATTTTTACACCAGACATTTTAAATGAAGACTAATTCATATAAACCAATTATGGAAACTAGAATGCCAAACAAATAGCCTACATATACTTCTACGGTAGAATGTGCTTGAAGTTGTAATCTGCTGGATATAACAATACCACTTAAGAGTATACTACCAACAAAAGGGAATAATAGATAATTATTTTGAATAGAATGATGTAGAATCATTAAGCATCCTGTTGTTAGACCCCATGCAGTGGCATGAGCACTAATTTTCCAAAAACTATTAATAAACGTCACTGCCAAAATTCCTATAGTAAATGTAGTAAGCAGGATGATAATCAATATAGGAGAATTAAGTTGAGTGAACATTAGCCATGTAATACCGCTATAAATAATCCCGGTGAATAAAAAGGGTAATGTCCGCTCCTTTTTATCGTTCATGTTAAAGGATTTAATTCCAACAAAACGATTGAGTATAAAGTAAAATAATGACAGAGATGCCAATGGTATTATAGCAGTAGTAATAAATAGAAGAATCAAATAGATTAATATTTGAACTTCTGTTAACGGATAGAAGATATAACCGGCCCAATAAAAAAGTGCTGTAAATAAATAAGTCGGCAGGAAGATAGGATGAAGAATTACGGAAAGGAAATAAGCCAACTTGTTTGACCAGCCTTCTAAATGGGTGCTTTCGGACATAGGATTATAATTCTTTTCGTAAACGGGCCACCGGTATATTTAATTGTTCACGGTATTTAGCCACCGTTCTTCGAGCAATGGTATAACCTTTCTTTTGTAATAATTTTTCAAGCTTTTCATCCGACAGCGGTTTGTGCTTATCCTCTGCGTCAATTAATTCTCTTAAGATTTGTTTTACTTCACGGCTCGACGCATCTTCGCCTGATTCAGTAGCAATACCTTCAGAGAAAAAGTATTTCAAAGGATAAATTCCAAACTCTGTTTGTACTGCTTTGCTGTTCGCTACACGAGATACCGTAGAAATATCCATTTGAATTTTATCTGCAATATCTTTTAATATCATCGGTTTTAGAAAACTTTCATCGCCTTCTAAAAAGAAGTCGTGCTGGTATTCTAATATCGCATGCATCGTTTTTAACAAAGTTTGTTGACGTTGTTTAATGGCATCAATAAACCATTTAGCCGCATCCAATTTTTGCTTAACAAACGAGACCGCTTCTTTTAATTTTTTATCTGTCTTTGCACTCTTGTCATAAGTGTCAAACATTTCCGCATAAGAGCGACTTACACGTAACTCAGGAGCATTCTTACTGTTTAAAAATAACTCTAATTGTCCATTGTTATTCTGTAAAATGAAATCAGGAATGATGTATTGTGATTTTATGTCGTCACCACTACCTGCACCAGGTTTCGGATTTAAGCGTGTGATTAGACGAACGGCTAATTTTATTTCTTCATCTTCTACCTCTAATTTCTTTTGAATTTTATCGTAGTGTTTTTTAGTAAACTCGTCGAAGTGTTCAGATATAATTTTTCTAGCTAGAATAACTACTGGGTCATCGTCGTCTTTACGCTCTAACTGAAGTAGTAAACATTCTTTTAAATCTCTAGCTGCAATTCCTGCCGGATCGAAGTCTTGAATTTTAAATAGCAACTCTTCTAATTCTTCGACATTGGTTTCAAGGTTTTGAGAGAAAGCTATATCATCCACGATTAACTCTAACTCTCTACGCACGTAGCCATCTTCATCGATGCTACCTATAATCTGCTCCGCAATTTTATGCTGACGTTCATCTAATCGTAAGAAACCTAATTGAGCCAACAACGATTCTTGAAGAGAAGCACCACCAACGATAGGCATTTCTCTGTCCTCATCATCCGGATTAGGACCGTCACCTTGCATTTTATAACCTGCAATATCTTCGTCTCGGATATAGTCTCCTACATCCAGTTCTGTATCCGAACTGAACTCATCGGAACTTTCTCCGTCAAAATCGTCTGATTCGGAATTTGAATCCTCTGAAGAAAGCGATTCAGCCCCTTCTTCTAAAGCGGGATTTATCTCTAATTCCTCTTCAATTCTTGTATTTAATTCAGATATAGGTATTTGCAATAGCTTAATAAATTGAATCTGCTGAGGAGACAATTTTTGACCTAACTGCTGTTGTAAACTTAGTTTTGACATTAGTTTTCAGTAAAAACGGCTATGAACTTAGGTAGTAACCTAAACAAAAATAGGGCATTTTTTGAATAATGAATGAAAATATCCTTTTTTTGCGCCTACTTTCGTCTGATATCTTAACAATATTTATACCGTGTCTAGAATTAAAATAAAAAATCTTTTACGAGAAGCCGCTCAATATACCGGCAAAACCATTGAAGTAAAAGGTTGGGTACGTTCCAAAAGAGGGAATAAGCATGTTTCATTTATTGCCCTAAATGATGGTTCTACTATTCATACTTTTCAAGTGGTATGTGAAGCAACTAAATTCACTGATGAGCAATTAAAAGATGTGACTACCGGTGCATGTATTAAAGCTGTTGGTTTAGTAGTCGCTTCTCAAGGTGCTGGCCAAACGGTAGAAATGCAAGCAGAAAGCATTGAAGTGATTGGTAAAGCAGATCCTGAAACATATCCATTACAAAAGAAAGGACATTCGTTAGAGTTCTTAAGAGAGATAGCTCACTTGCGTCCTAGAACTAATACGTTTGGTGCTGTGTTGCGTATGCGTCACGCAATGGCTTATGCAATACATAAATTCTTTAACGATAAAGGATTCTTCTATTTACACACACCTATTGTTACAGGTTCTGATGCAGAAGGTGCAGGTGCTATGTTCCAAGTAACAACCTTAGATTTAAATAACATTCCTAAAACACCGGAAGGTATTGATTTCAGTCAAGACTTCTTTGGTAAAGCTACAAACTTAACAGTATCCGGACAATTGGAAGGAGAGTTAGGAGCGATGGCTTTAGGAGAGATTTATACTTTTGGTCCAACATTTAGAGCAGAGAATTCAAATACTACTCGTCACTTAGCAGAATTCTGGATGATAGAGCCTGAGATGGCTTTCTATGAGTTGAAAGACAATATGGATTTAGCAGAAGAGTTTTTGAAGTATGTTATCAAATATGCTTTAGAACACTGTGCCGATGATTTAAAATTCTTAAATGAAATGTATGATAAAGAATTGATTCAACGTTTAGAGAGCGTGTCGAATGATTCTTTCGTACGTTTGACGTATACAGAAGCAGTTGAGATATTAAAAACTGCTAAACAAAAATTCGAATACAAAGTAGATTGGGGAACTGATTTACAATCGGAGCACGAGCGTTACTTAGTAGAGAAACATTTTGGTAAGCCCGTTATCTTAACCAACTATCCGAAAGAAATCAAAGCTTTCTACATGAAGCAAGATGAGGATGGTAAAACGGTAAAAGCCATGGATGTTTTATTCCCTGGTATAGGCGAAATTATCGGAGGTTCTCAAAGAGAAGATAACCTAGATAAATTGGTAGCTCGTTGCCAAGAAGTAGGAATTCATGAAAAAGATATATGGTGGTACCTAGAAACCAGAAAATTCGGTTCCGCTCCACATAGTGGTTTTGGGTTAGGTTTTGAACGATTAATGTTGTTTGTGACTGGCATGGGGAACATTAGAGACGTTATACCATTCCCAAGAACACCTAAAAATGCAGAATTTTAATCCTAATACTCAGGGGAGTGCAGAATTTACGGAGAATTTTTTATCAAAAATTTGAATATCCCGAAAAACCCTATAATTTTGCATTCCCTAAAAAATCAGAAAGAGTCAAATCAATCGAGTTAAGAAGGGAAAAGTTGCCGGGGAAATACCAAAGCGGCCAACTGGGGCAGACTGTAAATCTGCTGACTTATGTCTTCCAAGGTTCGAATCCTTGTTTCCCCACTAAGACGCACCAGAGTCTTTCAAAAGCGGGAGTAGCTCAGCTGGTAGAGCGATAGCCTTCCAAGCTATAGGTCGCGGGTTCGAACCTCGTCTCCCGCTCCAAAAAAAGTTCTTCGCCTAACAAGAAGAACAGGAGCAAGAAGCAGAAATGCTTTAGAATTCCTAAATGAAAAGGGAAGGGATGGCTTGTGCTTTCTCTTTTATTTGTTGTTAGGGAAAAAATTAGGCCGATGTAGCTCAGCTGGTAGAGTACTTCCATGGTAAGGAAGGGGTCACGGGTTCGAGCCCCGTCATTGGCTCTAAAAATTAAAAGTGTAACAATTAAATTGTTTTATAACCCCTTAAATTGAGGATTTTCAAATATGGCAAAAGAGAATTTTGACCGTTCCAAACCACACGTAAACGTAGGTACAATCGGTCACGTTGACCACGGTAAAACTACATTAACCGCTGCGATCACTAAAGTACTAGCTGAAAAAGGTTTAGCAGAGAAAAGAGATTTCTCTACTATTGACAACGCTCCAGAAGAAAAAGAAAGAGGTATCACAATCAATACTTCTCACGTTGAGTACGCTACTGCAAATCGTCACTATGCACACGTTGACTGTCCAGGTCACGCGGATTATGTGAAGAACATGGTTACTGGTGCTGCTCAGATGGATGGTGCAATCCTTGTGGTTGCTGCTACTGATGGTCCAATGCCTCAAACTCGTGAACACATCCTTCTTGCTCGTCAGGTAGGTGTACCTTCAATGGTTGTATTCATGAACAAAGTTGACTTAGTTGACGATCCTGAATTATTAGAATTAGTTGAAATGGAAGTTCGCGAATTATTGAGCTTCTATAACTTCCCTGGTGACACTATGACTATCGTTAAAGGTTCTGCTTTAGGTGGTCTTAACGGTGATGCTAAATGGGTAGCAACTATCGAAGAATTAATGGATGCTGTTGATAAAGATATTCCAATTCCTGCTCGTTTAGTTGACCTTCCTTTCTTGATGCCTGTTGAAGACGTATTCTCGATTACTGGTCGTGGTACTGTTGCTACAGGTCGTATCGAAAGAGGTGTAATCAACTCTGGTGAAGCAGTAGATATCATCGGTTTCGGTGCTGAAAACTTGAAATCTACAGTTACAGGTGTTGAAATGTTCCGTAAAATCCTTGATAGAGGAGAAGCTGGTGATAACGTAGGTCTATTGTTACGTGGTATTGAGAAAACTGATATCAAACGTGGTATGGTTATCTGTAAGCCAGGTTCAGTAAAACCTCACACTGAATTCAAAGCTGAAGTTTACGTATTATCAAAAGAAGAAGGTGGACGTCACACTCCATTCTTCAACAAATACCGTCCTCAGTTCTACATGAGAACTACAGACGTTACAGGTGAAATCGAATTACCAGCTGGTACTGAGATGGTTATGCCTGGTGATAACATCACAATCACAGTAAAATTAATCGCTCCAGTTGCAATGGAAAAAGGTCTACGTTTCGCTATCCGTGAAGGTGGTAGAACAGTAGGTGCTGGTCAGGTAACTGAGATTATAAAATAATTCAATTTACTGAATAATAATGGGTTTTTGCCTTCCAGCAGAAACCCATTTGTTTATTCATAAAATTGTTAATATCTTTGCAGTCCCTTTCTCAGAAAAAGGGAGTGCATACGGGTGTAGTTCAAGGGTAGAATGTCGGTCTCCAAAACCGCTGATGGGAGTTCGAATCTCTCCACCCGTGCACGAAAGGCATTTATAAAAGTATGAAACGATTTATACAATTTGTAGAAGGATCAATCCAGGAGCTTAAGGACAATGTGTCTTGGTCTTCATGGTCAGAGCTACAAAGTAGTTCAATTATTGTATTAATAGCATCTGTCATTATCGCAGCCATTATTGCAGTAATTGACTTGACGTTTAAATACTTAATAGGAAACATCTATTAATCTTACTTTCTTTTTAGACCATGAGCGAATTACAGTGGTATGTGGTAAAGGCCGTAAGTGGTCAAGAAAAAAAGGTAAAAACATACCTAGAAAATGAAATCATCCGCCAGAAATTGGTTGATTTTATCCCTCAGGTGTTGATACCGGCAGAGAAAGTATATGAAATGCGCAACGGTAAGAAGCGCGTTCGTGAAAGAAGTCTTTTCGCAGGATATGTACTTATACAGGCAGATTTAAATCACGGAGAAGCGACCCACGTGATCACCAGCATTCCTGGTGTTCTCGGCTTCCTAGGATCGTCCGATGGTGCTGCTACTAAAAAACCTACTCCTTTACGTCAATCTGAGGTGAACCGAATACTTGGTACGGTCGAGGCAGCTCAAGAAGGGGAGGTTAAACTGGATACTCCGTACTACGTGGGCGAAACCATCAAAGTGATGGATGGTCCATTCAGTGGGTTTACAGGATCTGTAGAAGAAGTATTTGAAGAAAAGAAAAAGCTAAACGTAATGGTGAAAATTTTCGGAAGAAACACACCAGTTGAGCTTCATTATATACAAGTAGAAAAACTCCAATAATTACACCATGGCAAAGGAAATAACCGGATATCTGAAGTTACAGGTAAAAGGTGGTCAGGCTAACCCTGCACCTCCAATTGGTCCTGCTTTAGGTTCCAAAGGTTTGAATATCATGGAGTTCTGTAAGCAATTCAATGCTAGAACTCAGGAAAAACAAGGCGTGGTATTACCGGTATTAATTACAATCTATACAGATAAGTCATTTGACTTCGTAATTAAAACTCCTCCGGCAGCAATACTTATCGCTGAGGCCGCTAAAGTTAAAAAGGGATCTGCAGAACCTAACCGTTCAAAAGTAGGCTCTGTAACTTGGGATCAAGTGCGTCAAATCGCAGAAACAAAAATGCCTGATTTGAATGCCTTCAAAATTGAATCAGCAATGAAAATGGTAGCTGGTACTGCTCGTTCAATGGGTATTACAGTTACCGGTAAAGCACCTTGGGAGAACTAATCATTAACACATCATGGCAAAATTGACCAAAAAACAAAAATTGGCTCTCAGCAAATTTGATGTCAACAAAGAGTATTCTCTGTCTGAGGCTTCATCAATTATTAAAGATATCACTTTAACGAAATTCGACGCGTCTGTAGACATCGATATTCGTTTAGGTGTTGATCCTAAAAAATCTGACCAAATGGTTCGCGGTATCGTGACGCTTCCCCACGGAACCGGTAAGGATGTACGAGTATTAGTACTTTGTACTCCGGATAAAGCACAAGAGGCTAAAGAAGCCGGTGCAGACCATGTTGGCTTAGATGACTATATCAGCAAAATCGAACAAGGCTGGTTAGACATCGATGTTATCATCACGATGCCTACCGTTATGGCTAAAGTTGGTAAGCTTGGTAAAGTTTTAGGACCACGTAACTTAATGCCTAACCCTAAAGCCGGAACTGTTACTCTGGACGTGGCTAAAGCTGTTAAGGAAGTTAAAGCTGGTAAAATTGACTTCAAAGTTGACAAATTCGGTATCGTACATACCTCTATTGGTAAGTCGTCTTTCTCTCCAGAGAAAATCGCTGATAACGCTGTTGAAGTTTTACAAACCATTGCAAAACTAAAGCCCGCTTCTGCTAAAGGTACATACATCAAAAGTATCACCCTTTCTAGCACGATGAGTCCGGGTATCTCTATTGACAAAAACTCAGTCGTAGGTTTATAATTTAATCAAGCGACTTAAAGAGTACGAACATGACAAGAGAAGAAAAAGCTAGAATCATTGACGAACTGTCCGCAAAGTTTGCAGAATATCCAAACTTCTACATAGCTGACAGTAGCGGAATGACCGTGGCGCAAGTAAATAAATTGCGTAAGCTTTGCTATGCCAAGGGCGTAGAGTACAAAGTGGTTAAAAACACGTTAATTGCAAAAGCACTTCAGAAAAACAATTTCGACTATTCTCCAATGGCTTCTGCCTTGAAGGGTACTTCTGGAATCATGTTTTCTACGGTAGCTAATGTTCCCGCAAAACTTATAAAAGAATTTTATACAGGTGGCGTTCAAAAACCAACTGTAAAAGGTGCAGCTATTGGAACTGAGTTCTATGTAGGTGCTACCGCTCTAGAAACTTTAGCTAACTTGAAATCTAGAGAAGAAATGGTAGGCGAAATCATCGGATTACTTCAATCCCCTGCTCGTCGTATCATCTCTGCTTTACTTCACGCTAAAGAAAAAGAAGGAGCAAACTAATATCAATTTCATTTATTCAAACATTGTACAACATTTAATTACAAAATAAGATGGCAGATTTAAAAGCTTTCGCAGAACAGTTAGTGAACTTAACCGTAGGTGAGGTTAATGAATTAGCAAAGATTCTTAAAGATGATTACGGAATCGAACCGGCAGCAGCAGCTGTTGTTGTAGCAGGTGGTGCTGGTGCAGCTGCAGCAGAAGAAAAAACTTCTTTTGACGTAGTTTTAAAAGCAGCTGGTGCTAACAAATTAGCAGTAGTGAAATTAGTTAAAGACTTAACAGGTCTTGGATTAAAAGAAGCTAAAGACTTGGTAGATGGTGCTCCTAAGCCGCTTAAAGAAGGCGTTGCTAAGGATGAAGCCGATGCTATCAAGAAGCAATTAGAAGAAGCTGGTGCTGAAGTAGAAGTGAAGTAATTCACTCCTCCTAAGCTCTTGATACCATGGCATTAGGCCTGACAAATCTTGTCAGGTCTTTTCCTGTTTGTATGGAGGTAAACTTTTAAAATAGCCGCTTCATACAATTTTAATACACAACAACATTAAAACTTTACATAGCGTTGGCAACTCAAATCAATCCAAGAAAAAGTTTTGCAAAATCAAGAAGTACAGTAGACTATCCTGATTTTCTCGACGTACAAGTTCAATCGTTTAAAGACTTTTTCCAGATCGAAACTCCTGCTGAAAATCGATTCAAGGAAGGTCTTTACAAAGTGTTTGCGGAAAACTTCCCAATCACTGACTCCAGAGAAAACTTCGTACTAGAGTTCATCGATTATACTATCGATCCTCCGAAATACTCCGTAGATGAGTGTATCGATCGTGGTTTAACTTATGCTGTACCTTTGAAGGCGAAACTGAAATTATCCTGTAATGATGAGGATAATGAGGACTTCCAAACCATCGAACAGGAAGTATTCTTAGGTAACATCCCATACATGACTGAACGCGGCTCTTTCGTAATCAACGGAGCTGAACGTGTCATCGTATCGCAGTTGCACCGCTCACCGGGTGTTTTCTTTGCTCAAAGTAAACATACCAATGGTACTAAGCTTTACTCAGCTCGTATCATTCCTTTCAAAGGTTCTTGGATCGAATTTGCTACTGACGTGAACAACGTGATGTATGCTTACATCGATCGTAAGAAAAAATTCCCAGTTACGACATTATTAAGAGCTATCGGTTATGGTAGCGATAAAGATATATTAGATTTATTCGGTCTTTCCGAAGAAATCGAAGCCACTAAAAATAACTTGAAAAAAGTTATCGGTCGTAAACTTGCTGCTCGTGTTTTACGCACATGGACAGAAGATTTCGTGGATGAAGATACTGGTGAAGTAGTATCTATCGACCGTAACGAAGTATTATTGGAACGTGATTCAGTTATTAAAGAAGAAGACATCGATGTTATCCAAGATTCTGGTAGCAAATCCATCATCGTTCACCGCGAAGATGTAAACATTGCTGATTACACTATTATCTATAACACGTTATCTAAAGATAACTCTAACTCTGAGAAAGAAGCGGTAGAGACAATCTATCGTCAATTACGTAACACGGATGCTCCAGATGAGCAAACTGCTCGTGACATCATCCAAAACTTATTCTTCTCTGATAAACGTTATGATTTAGGAGAAGTTGGTCGTTACCGTATCAACAAGAAGTTAGGTTCTTCTTTAGGTTCTGAAACACGCGTATTAACGAAGGAAGATATCATCAACATCGTTAAATACTTGATCGGTCTTATCAACTCTAAAGCAGTAGTTGATGATATTGACCACTTGAGTAACCGTCGTGTTCGTACCGTAGGTGAACAATTATATAGCCAGTTCTCAGTAGGTTTAGCTCGTATGGCTAGAACTATTAAAGAACGTATGAACGTTCGTGATAACGAAGAGTTCAAACCGGTTGACTTGATTAACGCAAGAACTCTTTCTTCTGTTATCAACTCTTTCTTTGGAACGAACCAGTTATCTCAGTTCATGGATCAAACAAACCCATTAGCAGAGATTACTCACAAACGTCGTATGTCGGCTCTTGGACCTGGTGGTCTTTCAAGAGAGCGTGCAGGTTTCGAGGTTCGTGACGTTCACTATACGCACTATGGTCGTCTGTGTACAATTGAAACTCCGGAAGGTCCAAACATCGGTTTGATTTCTTCTCTATGTGTACACGCTAAAGTAAATAGCATGGGCTTCATCGAAACTCCTTACCGTGGCGTTGTGAACGGTAAAGTAGATGTGAAGAACGAAGTAGTTTACTTAACTGCGGAAGAAGAAGATGGTAAATTAATCGCACAAGCGAAAGCTAACTATAAAGAAGACGGTTCATTCAACGTAGATCGCGTGAAGGCTCGTTTAGAAGGTGACTTCCCAGTGGTAGAACCTGAAAAACTTGACTACATCGATATCGCTACGAACCAAATCGTTTCTGTTGCAGCGTCACTTATTCCATTCTTAGAGCACGATGATGCGAACCGTGCATTGATGGGATCAAACATGCAACGTCAAGCAGTACCTTTATTAAGACCTCAAGCTCCAATTGTAGGTACTGGTTTAGAGAAGCGTGTAGCAATGGATTCTCGTACACTTGTTATCGCTGAAGGTGACGGTGTAGTTGAATTCGTAGATGCTAAAGAAATTAAAATCCGTTACGACTTAACAGAAGAAGAACGTCTAATGACTTTCGAATCTGATTTAGTTGGATATAGATTAATCAAATTCAGAAGAACTAACCAAGATACTTGTATCAACTTGAAACCTATCGTTGCTAAAGGCGAGAGAGTGAAAAAAGGTCAAGTATTATGTCAAGGTTATGCTACAGAAAATGGCGAACTAGCTTTAGGTCGTAACTTGATGGTAGCCTTCATGCCTTGGCAAGGGTATAACTTCGAAGATGCGATTGTTATCTCTGAAAGAGTAGTACGTGATGATATCTTTACTTCTATTCACATTGAAGAATTTGAATTAGAAGTTCGTGATACCAAACGTGGAGAAGAAGAATTAACTTCTGAAATCCCTAACGTAAGTGAAGAAGCTGTTAAGAACTTAGATGAAAACGGTATCATTCGCTTAGGTGCTGAGATTAAAGAAGGAGATATCTTAATTGGTAAAATCACTCCTAAAGGTGAATCAGACCCAACTCCGGAAGAAAAATTATTGAGAGCTATCTTCGGTGATAAAGCTGGTGATGTGAAAGATGCTTCTATGAAGGCACCTCCTTCCTTACGCGGTGTAGTTATCGATACGAAATTATTCTCTCGTCCTAAGAAAGATAAAGAACTTCGTTTAAAAGCGAAGAAACAAGTAGATACTCTAAAAGCTAAATACTCTAAAGATTTATTAGCATTAAGAGAAGAAATGATTACCAAAATGGCAACTCTTTTAGATGGTCATACATCTCAAGGTGTGAAGCACAAGTTTGGTGATGAAATCATCTCTAAAGGTGTTAAGTTCTCTAGAAAGAACATCGAAGCAAATGCTTTCCCTGATAAGAACCCTTATCGTGATGAGAGCAACTACAATGTTCCTGAAGAAGCGAACTTGATAGCTGACTTGATGGTAGAAACTTGGACTTCTGACAAGAAGACAAACGATATGCTATTCAAGATGGTTAAAAACTACTTGACTCGTCGTAATGAAATCGCTGGTCACTTCAAACGTGAACGTTTCACTCTAGAAGTAGGTGATGAATTACCGGCAGGTATCGTACAATTAGCAAAAGTTTACATTGCTAAGAAACGTAAATTGAAAGTTGGTGATAAGATGGCGGGTCGTCACGGTAACAAAGGGGTTGTAGCTCGTATTGTTCGTGATGAAGATATGCCATTCTTAGAAGACGGAACTCCGGTAGACATCGTGTTGAACCCACTAGGGGTACCTTCTCGTATGAACATCGGTCAGATTTACGAAACATTATTAGGATGGGCAGGCTTGAAACAAGGTAAGCGCTACGCTACTCCAATCTTTGATGGAGCTACTGTAAGCGAAGTGGCTAACGAGTTAAAAGAAGCAGGCTTACCAGCCTTTGGTAGAACTAAATTAATCGATGGTTTATCTGGTGATCCATTCATTCAGCCGGTAACTGTTGGTGTAATTTATATGATGAAATTAGGTCACTTAGTAGATGATAAAATGCACGCACGTTCTATCGGACCTTACTCTTTAATTACGCAACAACCTTTAGGTGGTAAAGCACAATTCGGTGGTCAGCGTTTCGGAGAGATGGAGGTTTGGGCATTAGAAGCATTCGGTGCATCACACATCTTACAAGAGATCTTGACAATTAAGTCTGATGACGTTGTTGGTCGTGCGAAAACGTACGAAGCAATTGTTAAAGGAGAAAACTTACCTCGTCCAAACATCCCTGAATCATTCAATGTATTGGTACACGAGTTAAGAGGTTTAGCTCTTGAAATTACATTAGACTAATTTATTCAATTGAACCAACAGGTTAACCCATAAAAATAAAACAATGGCGTTCAGAAAAAATAAAAAACTGAATATTGATTTCACTAAAGTGACTATCAGTTTAGCTTCTCCGGAATCTATTTTGGAAAGCTCCCATGGTGAGGTAACTCAACCGGAAACGATTAACTACAGAACGTACAAACCCGAAATGGGTGGTTTGTTCTGTGAGCGTATCTTCGGTCCGGTAAAAGATTGGGAGTGTCACTGCGGTAAATATAAAAGAATTCGCTACAAAGGTATTATCTGTGACCGTTGTGGGGTAGAAGTTACTGAGAAGAAAGTACGTCGTGAGCGTATGGGACACATTGAACTTGTTGTTCCTGTAGCACACATCTGGTACTTCAGATCTTTACCTAACAAAATCGGTTACTTATTAGGATTACCTACTAAGAAATTAGATCAAATCATCTACTACGAACGCTACGTTGTTATCCAACCTGGTGCAAAAGCAGAAGATGGTGTAAACTATTTAGACTTCTTAACAGAAGATGAGTACCTAGATATCTTAGATAAGTTACCTAGAGAAAATCAAATGTTGGATGATAAAGATCCAAACAAATTCATCGCTAAGATGGGTGCAGACGCATTAGAGATGTTATTATCTCGTCTGAACTTAGATGAATTGTCTTACTCTTTACGTCACGCAGCTGCTAACGATACTTCACAACAACGTAAAGCGGAAGCTTTAAAACGTTTGAAAGTTGTTGAAGCATTCCGTGATGCTAGAACTCGTATCGAAAACAAACCAGAGTGGATGATCATCCGCATGGTTCCAGTTATTCCTCCGGAATTAAGACCATTAGTTCCATTGGATGGTGGTCGTTTTGCTACGTCTGATTTAAATGACTTATATCGTCGCGTTATCATCCGTAACAACCGTTTGAAACGCTTAATCGAAATTAAAGCTCCTGAAGTAATCCTACGTAACGAGAAGCGTATGTTACAAGAGGCGGTTGACTCATTGTTCGACAACTCTCGTAAAGTAAACGCAGTTCGTGCAGAAGGTAACAGAGCATTGAAATCGTTATCTGATATGTTAAAAGGTAAACAAGGTCGTTTCCGTCAAAACTTGTTAGGTAAACGTGTAGACTACTCTGGTCGTTCAGTAATCGTTGTAGGTCCTGAATTAAAATTACACGAGTGTGGTCTTCCTAAAGACATGGCAGCTGAATTATTCAAGCCATTTATCATTCGTAAGTTAATTGAAAGAGGTATCGTTAAAACGGTTAAGTCTGCGAAGAAAATCGTAGATAGAAAAGACCCTGTAGTTTGGGATATCTTGGAAAACGTATTAAAAGGACATCCTGTTCTTTTAAACCGTGCCCCTACACTTCACCGTCTAGGTATCCAAGCTTTCCAACCAAAATTAATCGAAGGTAAAGCGATTCAATTACACCCGTTAGTATGTACAGCCTTCAACGCTGACTTTGACGGCGACCAGATGGCGGTTCACGTTCCTCTAGGTCATGAAGCTGTATTGGAAGCTTCTTTATTAATGATTGCTTCTCATAACATTCTTAACCCGGCTAACGGAGCTCCTGTTACTGTACCATCTCAAGACATGGTTCTTGGTTTGTACTATGTAACAAAAGGAAGAAAATCTACTCCGGAACATGTAGTGTTAGGTGAAGGAAAAGTATTCTATGGTCATGAAGAAGTTGTTATTGCTATCAACGAGCGTAAAGTATCTCTTCATGCGAACATAAAAGTTAAAACGAAAGTACGTCTTGAAACTGGTGAACTAGTAGATCAAATAGTAGAAACTGTTGCTGGTCGTGTATTGTTTAACTTAGTAGTACCGGAAGAAGTTGGTTATGTTAACGAACTTTTAACGAAGAAAAAATTACAGCAAATTATCGGTCACGTATTCAAAGTGGCTGGTATGTCAAGAACTGCGAAGTTCTTAGATGATATCAAACAATTAGGATTCCAAATGGCCTTCCGTGGAGGTTTATCTATGGGTCTTGATAACATTGGTATCCCTGCTGATAAAGATAAATTAATTCAACAAGCTAAAGTTGAAGTTGACGCGGTATGGAGTAACTACTCTATGGGTCTTATCACTGATAACGAACGTTACAACCAAGTTATCGATATCTGGACACGTGTTAACTCTCAAATCACTGAAACGTTGATGAAGCAATTAGAAAGCGATCAACAAGGTTTCAACCCAATCTACATGATGATGCACTCCGGTGCTCGTGGTTCTCGCGAACAGATTCGTCAGTTAGGTGGTATGCGTGGTTTGATGGCAAAACCTCAAAAGAACTTACAAGGTTCCGTTGGTGAGATCATCGAAAACCCAATTATCTCGAACTTCAAAGAAGGTCTAGATGTAATTGAGTACTTTATCTCTACACACGGTGCTCGTAAAGGTCTTGCCGATACGGCCTTGAAAACAGCCGATGCGGGTTACTTAACTCGTCGTTTGGTTGACGTTGCTCAAGATGTAATTATCAATGAAGAAGATTGTGGTACTCTACGTGGTATTACTATCGCAGCATTGAAAGATAATGATGAAATCGTTGAACCTCTATCTGAGCGTATCTTAGGACGCGTATCAGTACACGATGTTTACGATCCAATCTCGAATGAATTATTAGTTGAAGCAGGTGTTGAAATCAACGAGAAAATTGCAAAACGTATTGACGAATCTGCATTGGATGCTGTTGAAATCAGATCTGTATTAACTTGCGAAACGAAGAGAGGTTGTTGTGCGAAATGTTACGGTAGAAACTTAGCAACCGGTAAGATGGTTGGTCAAGGTGAATCTGTAGGTGTTATCGCTGCACAATCTATCGGTGAGCCTGGTACACAGTTAACATTACGTACATTCCACGTTGGGGGTACTGCATCGAACATCGCTGTTGATGCTAATATCAAAGCTAAGTTTGATGGTGTTGTTGCTTTCGATGATTTGAGAGTAATTCCATCTACTAACTTAGAAGGTGAGAAAGTAAATATCGTAATGGGTCGTTCAGGTGAGATTCGTATCGTAGAACCTAGCAACGGTAAAACATTATTTACTTCACACGTACCTTATGGTGCATTCTTAATTGTTAAAGAAGGCGAGAAAGTAACTAAAGGTACAGAGCTTTGTAACTGGGATCCATACAACGCGGTAATCATGTCCGAATTCGAAGGTACAGTTCAATACGAATCCATCGAAGAAGGTATCACATTCCGTGAAGAGTCAGATGAACAAACTGGCCACAGAGAAAAAGTTATTGTTGATACAAAAGATAAAACTAAAAACCCTGCTATCGTTGTTAATCCTAAGAACGGAGAGCCTAGAGGATATAACATTCCGGTAGGTGCCCACTTAGCTGTAGAAGACGGACAAGCTGTTAAGCCTGGTCAAATCTTAGTTAAGATTCCTCGTTCAGTAGGTAAAACAAGAGATATCACTGGTGGTCTTCCACGTGTTACTGAATTGTTCGAAGCACGTAATCCTTCAAACCCTGCAGTAGTAAGTGAGATTGATGGTGTAGTAACTTACGGTTCAATCAAACGTGGTAACCGCGAAATCTTTATCGAATCTAAAGATGGTATCAAGAAGCGTTACATGGTTCCACTTTCTAAACACATTCTTGTTCAAGATAACGACTTCGTTAGAGCAGGTAATGCAATGACAGATGGTGCTACTACGCCTTCAGATATCTTATCTATCAAAGGACCTACAGCAGTTCAAGAATACTTAGTGAACGAAATTCAAGAAGTATACCGTCTGCAAGGTGTGAAGATTAACGATAAACATATCGAAATCATCGTTAGCCAAATGATGCAAAAAGTTCAAATCATCGAGGCCGGAGATACATCCTTCTTGACAGGTCAGGTGGTAGATCGTTTTGGATTCAGAGAAGAGAACGATAATATCTTAGATAAGAAAGTAGTAATTGAGTGTGGAGATTCTGAGAAATTACGTCCGGGTATGATTATTACAGCTCGTCAGCTTCGTGATGAGAACTCAAGCTTAAAACGTAGAGATCTACGTTTAGTAGTAGTTCGTGAAGCAGAGCCTGCAGTATCGATGCCAACTCTACAAGGTATTACTCAAGCATCCTTAGATACAGAAAGCTTCATCTCTGCAGCATCGTTCCAAGAAACAACCAAAGTATTGAGCGAAGCAGCAGTAAGAGGAAAAGTAGACTTCTTAAGAGGTTTGAAAGAAAACGTTATCGTAGGTCACTTGATACCGGCAGGTACAGGACAACGTCAGTTCACTAACATCATCGTTGGTAACAAAGACGAGTACGATGCGTTGATGGCTTCTCGCGAAGCATTTCAAGCAACAAGAAAAGGCGAATTACAACAAAGCTAATTAGCCGAATAAAATAAATAGGATAGGGGCATGAGTTTACTCGTGCCCTTATTTTTTCTAAACACTTTAACTCATCATGGAAGAACAACCACAAAATCAATTAAGCGTTGAACTGCCGGAAGATATGGCAGAAGGAGTATATGCAAATCTAGCTATGATAGCACACTCCAATAGCGAGTTCATTATAGACTTCATTCGTTTGATGCCGGGAGTGCCTAAAGCGAAGGTAAAATCTAGAGTGGTCATCACTCCGGAACATGCCAAACGTCTTTTAATGGCCTTGAAAGAAAACGTTCAGAAGTATGAAGAAACCTTCGGTCCAATCAAAGAACAGGCAGAGTTTCCCAAGTTTCCAATGAACTTTGGAGGCCCAATTGGGGAAGCTTAGTTAAAAATAAGATACAGAAAGAGTTAGAAAATAGACGAATTGTGCAAAATAGGGGGATAAACATCAAAAAAAATAATATCCACAGTTTGCAGAATCGTTTTATATCCCTACCTTTGCAGTCCATAAATTTAGAATAGTAAACTTTAGGATAAATGCCTACCATTCAACAGTTAGTAAGAAAAGGAAGAGAAAAACTGGTATTCAAATCGAAGTCACCAGCGCTTGACTCTTGTCCTCAAAAGAGAGGTGTTTGTACACGTGTGTACACTACAACTCCAAAGAAACCTAACTCCGCTATGCGTAAAGTAGCAAGGGTTAGATTAAGTAACAGCAAAGAGGTGAATGCCTACATCCCTGGTGAAGGCCACAACTTGCAAGAACACTCTATCGTGTTAATCCGCGGTGGAAGGGTGAAAGATTTACCTGGTGTTCGTTATCACATCGTTCGTGGTGCTTTAGATACTGCGGGTGTTAACGGAAGAAAGCAAGGAAGATCTAAGTATGGTGCTAAACGTCCAAAACCGGGTCAAGCAGCGGCAGCTCCTGCGAAAGGTAAAAAGAAATAGTCAAATACTGATATGAGAAAAGCTAAACCTAAAAAAAGATATATTCTTCCGGATCCTAAATTCGGTGAAACGTTAGTTACTAAGTTTGTAAACAACTTGATGTATGACGGGAAGAAGAGTATTGCTTATGATATTTTCTACGGCGCAGTTGAGTTAGTAGAAAAGAAAACAAGTGAGAATGGTCTTGAAGTTTGGAGAAGAGCATTAAGCAACGTAAGTCCACAAGTAGAAGTTCGTTCACGTCGTGTAGGTGGTGCTACATTCCAAGTACCAACTGAAGTACGTCCTGAAAGAAAAAATTACTTAGGGATGAACTGGTTGATTAAATACGCTCGTCTACGTGGTGAAAAGACAATGATAGACAGATTAGCAGGTGAAATTATTTCTGCGTCTAAAGGCGAAGGTGCTGCCGTTAAGAAAAAAGATGATACTCATCGTATGGCGGAAGCAAACAAAGCATTCTCTCACTTTAGATTCTAATAAGCAGATAACATGGCTCGCGATTTAAAATATACTAGAAATATTGGTATTGCCGCTCACATTGATGCTGGTAAGACCACTACTACTGAACGTATCCTTTATTATGCTGGGGTAAACCACAAAATCGGTGAAGTACACGAAGGTGGCGCAACGATGGACTGGATGGCTCAAGAGCAAGAAAGAGGTATCACGATCACTTCTGCTGCAACTACAGTCAACTGGAACTACAGAAACAACAAATACCACGTTAACATCATCGATACTCCAGGTCACGTTGACTTTACTGTTGAAGTAAACCGTTCCCTACGTGTATTAGATGGTTTAGTGTTCTTGTTTAGTGCTGTAGATGGGGTAGAACCTCAATCAGAAACTAACTGGCGTTTAGCAAACAACTATAAAGTTGCTCGTATTGGTTTCGTTAACAAAATGGACCGTCAAGGAGCTGACTTCTTAAACGTTTGTAAGCAAGTAAAAGAAATGTTAGGAAGCAACGCCGTACCTTTACAGTTACCAATTGGTTCTGAAGACCAATTCAAAGGTGTTGTTGACTTAGTAAATAACCGTGCTATCGTATGGAACGAATCGGATAAAGGTATGACCTTTACTGAGGTTCCAATTCCTGATGACATGGTAGAAGAAACTCTACAATTCAGAGAAAAATTATTAGAAGCAGTTGCAGAATACGATGAGACTTTGATGGAGAAATTCTTCGAAGATCCAAATTCAATTTCTGAAACTGAAATCCTTACGGCTCTTCGTAAAGCTGTTATTGATATGAAAATCGTTCCTATGTTGTGTGGTTCTTCATTCAAAAACAAAGGGGTACAAACAATGTTAGATTATGTAATGGAATTGTTACCATCTCCATTAGATCGTGATAACATCATAGGTACTGATCCTGATACAGGAAACGAAGTAGTTCGTAAGCCAAGCCCAACTGATCCGTTCTGTGCGCTTGCCTTCAAAATTGCAACCGATCCTTTCGTAGGTAGATTGTGTTTCGTAAGATCTTACTCAGGGATGTTAGATTCCGGTTCTTACGTTTACAATACTCGTTCTGAAAGTAAAGAACGTATCTCTCGTATCTTCCAAATGCACGCGAACAAGCAAAACCAAATTGAACACTTGCATTGTGGTGATATCGGAGCAGTAGTTGGTTTCAAAGATATTAAAACAGGTGATACGCTTTGTGATGAAAAATCTAAAATCGTATTAGAGTCTATGGACTTCCCTGAGCCGGTTATTGGTTACGCTATTGAGCCTAAAACTCAAGCGGACATGGATAAAATGGGATTAGCTATCGCTAAATTAGTGGAAGAAGATCCTACTTTACACGTGTCTACTGACCAGGAAACAGGTCAAACAATTTTAAGAGGTATGGGTGAACTTCACTTAGAGATCATCATCGACCGTATGCGTCGTGAGTTCAAAGTGGAAATTAACCAAGGTGCACCTCAAGTAGCATACAAAGAAGCATTGACTTCTAAAATTGAACACAGAGAGGTTTACAAGAAACAATCTGGTGGTCGTGGTAAATTCGCGGATATCGTGTTTGAAATCGGACCTCGTTCAGACGATAAATTAGGTTTGGAATTTGAAAACGCTATCGTTGGTGGTGCTATTCCAAAAGAATATATCCCTGCTGTTCAAAAAGGTTTTGAAGATTCCATGAAAAATGGTCCGTTAGCAGGTTTCCCAATCGAAGCTATTAAAGTTAAGTTATTCCACGGTTCATACCATGATGTGGATTCTGACTCTTTATCTTTCGAATTGGCTGCTCGTATGGGTTACAAAGAAGCTGCTGCAAAATGTACTCCTAAGTTAATGGAGCCAATTATGTCAGTAGAAGTAGTTACTCCAGATGAATATACCGGTCCTATCACAGGTGACTTAAACAGACGCCGTGGTATGATGAAAGGTATGGATACTAAGAACGGTTCTCAAGTTATCAAAGCGGATGTTCCATTAGGTGAATTATTCGGTTACGTAACAGATTTAAGAACGATCTCTTCTGGTAGAGCGTCTGCATCTTTGACATTCTCTCACTACGAATTCGTACCAAACAACATTGCTGAATCAGTTATTGCTAAATCTAAAGGGGTTGTTACCAAATAAGTATGAACCAAAAAATCAGAATAAAATTAAAGTCTTACGACCACAACTTAGTAGATAAATCTTCTGAGCGTATCGTAAGAGCTGTTAAGGCAACAGGAGCTGTGGTAAGCGGCCCAATTCCATTGCCAACCGAAAAAGAAATCTTTACTGTTTTGAAATCACCACACGTGAACAAAAAGGCGAGAGATCAGTACCAACTTTGTACTTACAAAAGATTGGTAGATATCTACTCTACTTCATCTAAAACAGTAGATGCGTTAATGAAATTAGAACTTCCGTCTGGTGTAGACGTGGAGATTAAAGTCTGATTTTCATTATTTTATAAAATATTAGAAGGATTAGTTCACCTGATCCTTCTTTTTTTCTCCGAAAAGGTGCTGAAACTGATAAAATTAACTCCCAAATATTTGGGTTAATGTTAATTTTACTTAACTTTGCAGTCCCTTTTTTGAGAAGGGTGTTGAAAATTTATATTATAGTCTGTTATAAACATTAAGGATAATGTCCGGCATAATTGGTAAAAAAATCGGTATGACTAGCGTGTACGATGCAAATGGGAAGTACGTTCCTTGCACCGTGATCGAAGCTGGTCCTTGCGTAGTAACGCAAATTAAAACCGTAGAGACAGACGGCTATAAAGCAGTACAGTTAGCATTCGATGATAAAAAAGAAAAGAATACTAACAAGCCGCTTTTAGGTCACTTCAAGAAAGCTGGTGTAACTCCAAAAAGAAAAGTAGTTGAATTCAAAGAATTCGCTGCGGAGTTCGCACTAGGTCAATCTCTTTCAGTCGCTGACGTACTAGTAGAAGGCGATTTCGTAGACGTAGTTGGTACTTCTAAAGGTAGAGGTTTCCAAGGGGTAGTAAAAAGACACGGTTTCGGCGGTGTGGGTGGTCAAACTCACGGTCAGCACAACAGACAGCGTCACGCTGGTTCTATTGGTGCTTGTTCTTTCCCTGCTCGTGTATTCCCTGGAACTCGTATGGCCGGTAGAATGGGTAACCACCGTGTGAAAGTTCAAAACTTAACAATATTGAAATTAATACCTGAACAAAACTTAGTTGTTATCAGCGGTTCTGTTCCTGGTGCTAAAAACTCATACGTTATAATCGAGAAATAATCATGCAACTCTCCGTATTATCTATCAAAGGAAAAGAAACTGGTAAAAAGGTTACCCTTTCTGAAAGCATCTTCGCGGTGGAGCCGAATGATCATGCTATATATCTTGATGTAAAACAGTTTTTGGCTAACCAAAGACAAGGTACACATAAAGCAAAAGAGAGAGCTGAAGTTCATTTCTCTACTAAGAAATTAAAGAGACAAAAGGGTACCGGTGGTGCTCGTGCGGGTAGCCGTAAGTCTCCAGTGTTTGTAGGTGGTGGTACTATTTTCGGTCCAAGACCTAGAAACTATGGTTTCAAAGTAAACAAGAAAGTAAAAGACTTAGCTCGTAAATCAGCTTTTGCTCATAAAGTAAAAGAAAACAACTTATCTGTAGTTGAGAACTTTTCTTTCGAAGCTCCTAAAACTAAAGAATACTTAGGTTTCTTGAAGAGCTTATCTATCGACAATGCAAAAACATTATTAGTGATTGCAGAGAACGATAAAAATGTAGTATTGTCCAGCAGAAATTTACCTAAAGCTAAAGTGGTAACGGCGGATCAAATTAATACATACGATTTAGTGAATGCTGAAAAGATTGTATTAGCAGAAGGTTCTATCGCTAAAATTGAAGCTTTACTCAACTAATAATATTGTCATGGGTATCTTAAAGAAACCATTAATTACTGAGAAAATCACTGCGCAAAATGAATTGGGCGTGTATGGCTTTGTTGTAGAAAAGAAAGCTAATAAAGTCCAAATTAAGAATGCAGTTGAGAAATTGTACGGCGTGAACGTGGAAGAAGTGAGAACAATGATCGCACCAGGTAAAAAGAAATCGCGTTATGCGAAAGGTGCTTTCTTGAACGGAAAGACTTCTTCATATAAAAAAGCTATAGTGAAAGTTAAAGAGGGAGAAATCATTGATTTCTACAGTAACCTATAATTAAGAGCCGCAAATGTCACTTAAAAAATTCAGACCGATTACTCCGGGAACTAGATTTAGAGTAGGTCCATCTTTTGATGAAATTACTGCTTCTACTCCTGAGAAATCTCTTGTAAAGTCAGTAAAGAAATCCGGTGGTCGTAATAGCTCCGGTAAAATGACTATGCGCTATATTGGCGGTGGTCACAAACAACAATATCGTCTTATCGATTTCAAACGCGATAAACACAATATCCCTGCTACAGTAAAAACAATCGAGTACGATCCAAATCGTACAGCTCGTATTGCTCTTTTATTCTACGCAGATGGTGAGAAAAGATATATCATCGCTCCTCAAGGGCTTCAAGTTGGAACTAAAATTGTATCTGGTTCCGGTATTGCTCCAGAAGTTGGTAATGCGTTACCTCTATCTGACATGCCAATCGGTACTATCGTTCACAACGTAGAATTGAAACCTGGTAAAGGTGGTGCGATGGCTAGAAGTGCTGGTTCTTACGCTCAATTAGTAGCTAGAGAAGGTAAATATGCAACACTTCGCTTACCTTCTGGTGAAATGAGATTAGTACTTTCCGCTTGTTTTGCAACAGTTGGTTCTGTTTCTAACGCTGAACACATGAACTTAACAGTTGGTAAAGCAGGTCGTAACAGATGGTTCGGTTCAAGACCACGTGTACGTGGTGTGGCTATGAACCCTGTTGATCACCCAATGGGTGGTGGGGAAGGTAGAGCTTCCGGAGGTCACCCAAGATCTAGAAAAGGCTTATATGCTAAAGGTGGTAAAACTAGAAAGCAGAATAAGTATTCTAAGAATCTAATAGTTCAAAAAAGAGTTAACAAAAGATTGAGTAAGTAAGAAATGGCACGTTCACTCAAAAAAGGTCCTTATATCGACTTCAGACTTGAAAACAAAGTGGTTGCAATGAATGAGTCGAATAAAAAGTCAGTTATAAAGACATGGTCCAGAAGAAGCATGGTTTCTCCGGACTTCGTAGGTCATACCTTTGCAGTACATAATGGTAACAAGTTTATCCCTGTGTATGTAACAGAAAACATGGTAGGTCACAAATTAGGCGAATTCGCCCCTACTAGATCGTTCAAAGGTCATACTGCTGCTAAGAAAAAATAAGTAGATTCATTCTAGAGCATTAATTCCAATGGAAACCACTAAGAAAATAAAAAAATCAGTACTGAAAAGACAAAAGAAAGAAGCTGCGAAAGTAGCTGCTTCTAAAGGTCCAGTTCAGGCAAAACTGAATAACGTTCCTACCTCCACTAGAAAAATGAGATTAGTGGCTGATATCATCAGAGGTAAACGTGTGAACGAAGCATTAGGTATTTTAAAATACCAAGCTAAGCAAGGTGCTAGAAAATTAGAGAAATTAGTACTAGCAGCAGTTGCTGACTGGCAAGCTAAAAACTCTGAAGTTCGCGTTGAAGACGCTGACTTATATATCAAAGAAATTTTCGTTGACGGCGGTCGCGTCTTGAAAAGATTACGTACAGCTCCTCAAGGTAGAGCTTACCGTGTTCGTAAGAGATCAAACCACGTAACACTTGTCGTGTCTGCATTAAACGCACCGGCAGCTGCTCCAGTAGAAGTTAAAGCTGAAGCGGAAGAAAATTCAACTAAAACAAAGAAAGCCTCTGCTAAAAAAAGCACTGCTTCAAAAAAAGCTAAAGAAAAAGCGAACTAATTACCATGGGACAAAAAACTAATCCGATCGGAATTCGCCTAGGTGTAGTAAAAGGTTGGGACTCTAACTGGTACGGCGGAAAAACATTTGCCGACAAACTTGTAGAAGACGAACAAATCCGTAAATACGTTTTAGCTCGTATCCCTAAAGGCGGGATCGCTAAAATCGTTATCGAAAGAACTATCAAGCGTATCACTTTAACTATTAACACTGCTCGTCCGGGTGTTGTTATTGGTAAAGGTGGAGCTGAGGTTGATAAAATTAAAGAAGAGCTTAAGAAAATCACGGGCAAAGATGTTCAAATTAACATTTTTGAAATCAAACGTCCGGAATTAGATGCAATGTTAGTTGGTGAGTCTATCGCTCAACAATTACAAGCTCGTATTTCTTACCGTCGCGCTATGAAACAAGCTATCGCTTCTACCATGAGAGTAGGTGCTTTAGGTATCAAAGTTAAAGTTTCTGGCCGTTTAGCAGGTGCTGATATGGCACGTGCTGAGCAGTACAAAGAAGGACGTATTCCATTGCATACATTACGTGCTGACATCGATTACGCTATTGCAGAAGCATTAACTGTATATGGTAAAATCGGTATCAAAGTATGGATATTCAAAGGCGAAGTATACGGTAAGAGAGACTTATCTCCTAACGTAGGAATGATCGCTGCTTCTAACTCTAATTCTGAAGGTGGTTCTGGAAACGAAAGATCTGGCCACAACAAGAAAAGAAGAGGTGGAAACAACGAAGGAAGAAGAAAAAAATCGAACTAATTTAAAGGCGTTAAGCCAACTAAAAAACGTTAAGCCATGTTACAGCCAAAACGTACGAAATATAGAAAGCAGCAAAAAGGGAGAGTTAAAGGGATAGCTTCTCGCGGTCATCGTATTGCTTTCGGTTCATTTGCCATTAAATCCCTAGAAGCCGGCTGGTTGACAGCACGTCAAATCGAAGCGGCTCGTATCGCTATGACCAGAGCTATGAAACGTGAAGGTCAAGTATGGATTAGAGTGTTTCCTGATAAACCTATTACGAAGAAACCTGCAGAGGTTCGTATGGGTAAAGGTAAAGGTGCTCCAGAATATTGGGTAGCTTGTATTAAACCAGGTACCATTATTTTCGAATCAGGTGGAATTCCTTTGGATGTTGCGCAAGAATCACTTCGCCTAGCAGCTCAAAAACTACCTTTCCAAACAAAGATTGTTGTTAGACCGGATTATGTTGCTTAATATGAAAACTACAGAAATTAATTCATTATCAGTAGCTGATTTGAAAAGCAAAATCGCTGCAGAGAAGGAGAACTTAGCGAAGTTACAATTCGCTCATGGAATCTCTCCAATCGAAAATCCAATGAAAATCCGTCAATCTCGTCGTTTGATTGCCCAATTAAATACGGCGTTAACGGCGAAACAAAAATAAGTCGGATCAACTTTAAAAAAATATTGAACTACAATGGAACAAGTTCAAAGAAATGCCAGAAAAGAAAGAATTGGCAAAGTAGTAAGTAACAAGATGACGAAGTCTATCACTGTAGCGGTTGAACGTAAAGTGAAACACCCTAAGTATGGTAAATTCGTTCATAAGACTACCAAATTAATGGCGCATGATGAGCAAAATCAGTGCGGTATCGGTGATACAGTACGTATCATGGAAACTCGTCCATTAAGTAAAATCAAACGCTGGAGATTAGTCGAAATAATTGAAAAAGCTAAGTAATCATGATACAGCAGGAATCCAGACTGACAGTTGCAGATAATAGTGGTGCTAAAGAAGTTTTAGTAATCCGTGTATTAGGTGGTACCGGTAAGCGCTACGCATCTGTTGGTGATAAAATAGTAGTAACAGTTAAATCTGCTCTTTCTTCATCTAACATGAAGAAGGGGACAGTATCTAAAGCTGTTATCGTAAGAACTACCAAAGAAGTTAAACGTGCGGATGGATCATACATCCGTTTCTCAGATAATGCAGCCGTGTTGTTAAACAACAGTGACGAACCAAGAGGTACTCGTATCTTCGGACCGGTTGCTCGTGAATTGAGAGATAAACAATTCATGAAGATTGTTTCATTAGCCCCTGAAGTACTATAAGTCATGGCAACTAAAAAATTACACATACGCAGAGATGATACTGTAGTAGTTATTTCCGGTGATGATAAAGGTAAAACCGGAAAAGTTCTTTCTGTTGATATTGAAAACGAAAGAGCAATTGTAGAAGGCATTAATGTGGTTACAAAACACAATAAGCCTACCGCTAACAATCCTCAAGGTGGAGGAATCGTGAAGAAGGAAGCACCTCTTCATGTAAGCAAATTGATGCACGTAGATCCTAAATCCGGAAAAGCTACACGTATCGGTAAAAAAGAAGACAAATCCGGTAAAAAAGTTCGTTTCGCTAAAAAATCAGGGGAGGTAATCAAGTAATGGCTAATCCTAGATTAAAAGATAAATATACTAAAGAGATAGTATCTGGCTTAAAAGATAAGTTTCAGTATAAATCTATCATGCAAGTTCCTAAAGTAACTAAAATTGTAGTTAACAAAGGTATCGGTGCAGCTGTAGCTGACAAGAAATTAATTGACGTAGGAGTGGACGAATTAACCATGATCACTGGTCAAAAAGCAGTAGCTACAAAATCTAAATTAGATGTTTCTAACTTCAAATTGAGAGCTGGTGTACCTATTGGTGCTAAAGTTACTTTACGTGGAGAGAAAATGTACGAATTCATGGACAGACTATTATCTGTAGCTCTTCCACGTGTACGTGACTTCCGCGGTGTAAGTGATAAAGGTTTTGATGGTCGTGGTAACTATACATTAGGTATCAAAGAACAAATCATCTTCCCTGAGATCTCAATTGACAAAGTAAATAAAATCACTGGTATGGATATCACTTTCGTGACCACTGCTACCACTGATGAAGAAAGTTTTGAATTATTAAAAGCGTTCGGTATGCCGTTCGCCTCTCTGAAAAAATAATCTGTACCATGGCTAAAGAATCCGTAAAAGCTAGAGAAAGAAAAAGACAAGCATTAGTAGCAAAATATGCTGCGAAACGTCAAGCTCTAAAAGAAGCAGGTGATTACCTTGCTTTGGATAAATTACCTAAAAATGCGTCACCGGTACGTTTACACAATCGTTGTAAATTAACTGGTCGTCCAAAAGGGTACATGAGAAAATTCGGAATTTCCCGTGTGACATTCAGAGAATTGGCTTCTGCCGGTAAAATTCCAGGAATTACCAAGTCAAGCTGGTAATTTTGAGAAAATTACTTTAATTATTAAAAAAATTAATTTAACTTTGCAGCCCTATTTAGGGCTTTTCATGTCTATAATAAAAAGTAAATAAGTAATATGGATCCAATAGGCGATTTCCTTACCAAAATCAGAAATGCGATAAAAGCTAAACATCGCATCGTTGAGGTACCTGCTTCTAATATAAAGAAGGAGATCACTAAAGTATTATTCGATAAAGGATTTATCCAAAGCTATAAATTCGAAGATAATGGCCCTCAAGGTGTTATCAAGATTGCTTTGAAATATCATCCTGTAACGAAAGAATCTGCCATCTTAAGCTTACAGCGTATTTCTACGCCTGGTTTAAGACAGTATACTTCTGCTGAAGAAATGCCAAGAGTATTAAACGGTCTTGGTATTGCCATACTTTCTACTTCTAAAGGTGTAATGACCAACAAAGAAGCAAGAAATATGCATATCGGTGGTGAAGTATTATGCTACGTATATTAATAACTAAATAATTTCGGACGAATTTATGTCACGTATAGGAAAATTACCTGTAACTCTTCCGGAAAAAGTTGAAGTATCTGTATCTTCTTCTAATGAGGTTACTGTAAAAGGGCCTAAAGGTTCTTTGACTCAGAAGATTGATGTTGATATGACAGTTTCTGTTGAAGATGGAAAGGTGTTAGTAGCCAGACCTACGGATCAAAAACGCCACAAAGCGTTACACGGTTTATACCGTACTTTGATCAATAACATGGTTACAGGAGTAAGCACTGGTTATAAAACAAACCTTGAATTAGTAGGGGTTGGTTACAAAGCCACAGTAAACAATAACGTATTAGAGTTAAGTTTAGGTTACTCTCACGGTATCTTCTTTGTTTTACCTAAAGAAATTACAGCTACAGCTGTTACTGAAAAAGGGAAAAACCCAGTAGTTACATTAGAAGGGATCGATAAGCAGTTGATTGGTCAATTTTCTGCAAAAATCAGATCTCTAAGAAAAGTTGAACCTTACAAAGGTAAAGGTGTTCGCTTTGTTGGTGAAATTGTTAGACGTAAGGCAGGTAAAACTGCTGCTAAATAATAAAAGCAATGGCAACTAAGAAAGATCTTAGAAGACTCAGAATCAAGAGAGGTATCCGTAAAAAGATTTCCGGTACCGCTGAGAAGCCAAGATTAACAGTATTCAGAAGTAATACTGGAATCTACGCACAACTAATAGATGACCTTAAAGGTCAAACACTTGTTAGCTGTTCTTCATCTGAATTAAAAGGTGAAAAAGGTACCAAGTCGGAATTATCCAAGTTAGTTGGTAAAAAAATTGCAGAAAAGGCAAAATCTGCCGGTATTTCACAAGTGATTTTCGATCGTAATGGTTTCTTATACCACGGTCGTGTTCAATCACTAGCAGAAGGTGCTCGTGAAGGTGGATTAACGTTCTAACAATCTAATTAAAAGAAATTATGTCTCAAGTTAATACAAGATCTGTTAAAGCGAGCGAAATCGAACTAAAAGAGCACGTTGTCGCTATTAACCGTGTAGCTAAAGTAGTAAAAGGTGGTCGTCGTTTCAGCTTCGCTGCAGTAGTAGTAGTAGGTGATGGTAACGGTGTAGTTGGCCATGGTTTAGGTAAAGCAAACGAAGTTACTGATGCCATTACGAAAGCTATTGACGACGCTAAGAAAAATCTTATCAAAGTACCAGTAGTAAATGGTACTTTACCTCACCAAATGATTGGTAAATACAGTGGTGGTTTAGTATATGTTCAACCGGCTGCTCCAGGTACTGGGGTGATTGCAGGTGGTGCGATGCGTGCTGTATTTGAAAGTGCAGGTATTAAAGACGTATTAGCGAAGTCTAAAGGTTCTTCTAACCCTCACAACGTAGTTAAAGCAACTATCGATGCTTTAGTTAAGATGAGAGCTCCTCACAAAGTTGCTATGCAACGTGGTGTAGCTATGTCAAAAGTATTTAATGGTTAATAACTATACTATTAAAAAAACATTATGAAACTTCATTCATTAAAACCTGCCAAAGGATCTGTTAAATCTTCCAAGAGAATTGGACGTGGTCCGGGTTCTGGTATGGGTGGTACTTCTACAAGAGGTCATAAAGGTGCTAAATCTAGATCTGGTTACAAAACTAAAATCGGTTTTGAAGGTGGACAGATGCCGTTACAAAGACGTGTACCTAAGTTTGGCTTCAAACCTCTTAATAGAGTAGAATATAAACCTATTAATTTAGATACATTAGCTGAACTAGCGGAAGCTACAAAAGCTGCTGTAATTGATATCGAATTGTTATTCAACAATGGTTTGATATCTAAAAACGATCTAGTGAAAGTATTAGCTCGTGGTGAAGCAAAATCATTGAAAGCAGAAGTTAAAGTACATGCGTTTTCAGCTGCAGCTATTGCTGCTATCGAAAGTGCGGGTGGTAAAGCAACTGTTATTTCCTAATGAAAAAAATTGTAGATACCATATCTAATATTTTTAAGATCGAGGAACTTCGTACGAGGATCTTAACAACATTAATGTTCCTGGTGGTTTTCCGCTTAGGTTCATTTGTTGTTTTGCCGGGTGTGAATCCGGATGCTATCACAGCAGCTGAATCTAATGAAGGTTATCTAGGAATATTAAACACCTTCTCCGGTGGAGCGTTTAATAACGTTTCTGTATTCGCTTTAGGTATTATGCCATATATTTCGGCATCTATCGTATTGCAATTATTAACGTTCGCTGTTCCATATTTTCAACGTCTTCAAAAAGACGGTGAGTCCGGAAGAAAAACTATTAATCAATACACTCGTTACTTAACGATTCTAATAACGTTAGTACAAGGGTATGCTTATTTATCCAGTGAGGTGACTCCGGAAAATTTGTTCGAAGGAATGAATACTCCTTTCTATCACTTCTTAAGATTGTCCATCCTAGTATCTGGAACAATGTTCTGTATGTGGATTGGTGAGCGTATCACAGAGAAAGGTATCGGAAACGGTATTTCAATGTTGATTATGGTGGGTATCATTTCCAGATTGCCATTTGCATTGACTGGTGAAGTTGCTGCAAAAGGAGTGAAGGGTGTGTTACCATTATTAGTTGAATTATTTGCCTTATTTGGTATCATCATGTTTGTAGTATTGATTCAGCAGGCTACTCGTAGAATCGCTGTTCAGTATGCAAAACAAGCTGCAGGTGGTAAGCAGATCATTGGTCAAAGACAATACTTGCCTATCAAGTTAATCTCTGCTGGTGTAATGCCAATTATCTTCGCTCAAGCAATCATGATTGTTCCGGCTTTAGTAGGCAATGCTTTAGGTGATAGTTACGAATGGGCTATTTCAATGGCTCGTGTGATGAGTGACTTTACTTCATGGCAATACAACTTAACAGTAGTAGTATTAATCGTGTTATTTACGTATTTTTACACTGCTATTACAGTGAATCCGAACCAAATAGCGGACGATTTGAAAAGAAATGGCGGTTTCATTCCCGGTGTTAAACCTGGTCAAGAAACATCCAACTATATAGATGATGTGTTAACTAAAATCACTTTACCTGGTGCATTGTCGTTATCACTGATTGCAATCCTTCCAGCGTTTGCTTATATGGCAAACATTGAACGTGAATTTGCAGCATTCTATGGTGGTACTTCCTTATTAATTTTAATAGGGGTTGTATTAGATACTTTACAACAAATTGAAAGCTTCTTATTGATGAAGAAATATGACGGGATGATGGAATCTGGTCGTATTCGTGGAAGAATGGAAACATCTCCGGTAGCTTAATGGCAACCCTTCATTATAAGACGGACGAAGAAATAGAAATCATCCGAGAAAGTGGTAAAATTCTCGGTAAGGCACATGCTGAAGTAGCCAAATTGGTTAAACCAGGCATACCAACAATAGAACTGGATAGAGTCGCTTACCAGTTTATACTTGACAACGGTGGCACACCTTCCTTCAAAGGTTTTCATGGATTCCCTTATACATTATGTATTTCGGTAAATGAAAATGTAGTACATGGTTTTCCAAGTAACTACGAACTAAAAGAAGGAGATATCATCTCGATAGATTGCGGTGTAAAATGGAATGGTTTTCATAGTGATAGCGCCTACACATATGGTGTTGGAAATGTGAAACCGGAGGTTCAAAAGTTATTGGACTACACAAAGCAATCATTGTACTTAGGTATTGAACAAGCTGTAGTTGGAAATCGCATCGGCGATATCGGTTATGCAGTTCAGACTTATGTAGAAAAAGAAGGTTTTTCAGTAGTACGTGAGCTAGTAGGTCACGGATTAGGAAAGACTCTTCACGAGAAACCAGAAGTTCCCAACTATGGTAACAAAGGCAAAGGCTTGAAACTAGAAAACAATCTGGTGATCGCCATTGAGCCAATGATTAACTTAGGTAAGAAGAGTGTGATACAAGAGAAAGATGGTTGGACTATACGCACAGTAGACAGAATGCCCTCAGCGCATTTTGAACATACAGTGGCAGTAAAGAAAGGGAAAGCAGATATTCTGACAACCTTTGAATACATAGAAGAAGTTCTAAATAAAAACTAAAAATACTGAATGGCTAAACAAGCATCAATTGAACAAGACGGAACAATCATAGAAGCACTTTCAAATGCAATGTTTCGAGTTGAATTAGCGAATGGTCATCAAGTAATTGCGCATATCTCCGGTAAAATGAGAATGAATTATATCAAAATTTTACCCGGTGACAGAATCAGATTGGAGATGTCTCCATATGATTTAACAAAAGGAAGAATTGTATATCGTTACAAATAATTAAAACTCTAAACAGTACGGCGATGAAAGTTAAAGCATCGATCAAAAAAAGAAGCGCTGAATGCAAAGTTATCCGTAGACACGGGAAACTGTTTGTGATCAACAAGAAAAATCCAAGATTTAAACAAAGACAAGGTTAATCGAATTTAATACTATGGCAAGGATTTCCGGTGTAGATATTCCAGACAACAAAAGAGGTGAAATCTCTTTGACTTACATTTATGGTATTGGCCGTAAGTCAGCTCAACGCATCTTATCAAAAGCAGGTGTTGACTGGGATAAAAAAGTAGGCGAATGGACTGACGAAGAGTCAGGCGCAGTTCGTAATGTAATCTCAAGTGAGTACAAAACAGAAGGGGTACTTAAATCTGAAGTACAACTAAGCATTAAACGTTTGATGGATATCGGTTGCTACCGTGGTCTTCGTCACAGAAAGGGTCTACCTGTTCGTGGTCAGCGTACTAAAAATAACTGCCGTACTCGTAAAGGTAAGCGTAAGACTGTAGCTAACAAGAAAAAAGCTACTAAATAATAAATAATAGTACACTGAAATACTGATTCAGAATATGGCTCAACAAAATTCAGCCTCTGCAAAGAGAAAAGATAAAGCAAAGAAGAGAGTAGTGGTAGTAGAAGCTACCGGTCAAGTACACATTAAGGCTACTTTCAATAACTTAATTATTTCCGTAACCAACTCTACCGGACAGGTTATATCTTGGTCTTCAGCCGGTAAGATGGGCTTCCGTGGTTCTAAAAAGAACACTCCATACGCTGCTCAAGTAGCTGCACAAAACTGTGCACAAGTTGCTTTCGATGCAGGTATGAGAAAATGTGAAGTATTTGTGAAAGGTCCTGGTGCAGGTCGTGAGTCTGCTATCAGAACGATTCAAAATACAGGTATCGAAGTAACAGTTATTAAAGACGTTACTCCTCTACCTCACAATGGATGTCGTCCTCCTAAGAAGAGACGTGTATAATCTCGAACTACTATTAATCAAATAAACTAATGGCACGTTATACCGGACCAAGTGTTAGAATTTCCAGACGTTTCGGCGAGCCTGTAATGGGCGACAGCAAAGTTCTTGCTAAAAAGAACTATCCTGCCGGACAACACGGAAGAAACAAAAAAAGAAAGCAATCTGAATATGCTACTCAGTTAAATGAGAAGCAAAAAGCTAAATACACTTACGGTGTATTAGAAAGACAGTTTGCTAAAACTTTCCATGAAGCATCTAAAAAAGATGGTATCACTGGTGAGAACTTATTAAAATTATTAGAATCTCGTTTAGATAATACTGTATACCGTTTAGGTATTGCTCCTACTCGTAGAGCTGCTCGTCAGTTAGTATTACACAAACACATCGTGGTTAACGGAACTGTGGTAAACATCCCATCTTTCCAATTAAAACCTGGTGATGTGTTAGGTGTTCGCGAGAAATCTAAATCATTAGAAGCAATTACTGATAGCTTGTCTACTCAAAGTGCAAAGAAATTCACTTGGTTAGAATGGGATAACTCTCAACTATCTGGTAAATTTGTTAACTACCCTCAACGTTCTGAAATTCCTGAAAATATTCACGAACAATTGATCGTCGAGTTGTATTCTAAATAATCCAATCATTTAATCGAATATATAGCTATATGTCTATTCTTTCTTTTCAGATGCCTGAAAAAGTGGTAATGGAAAAAGCAGACGACTTCCAAGGTCTGTTTGAATTCAAGCCGCTTGAAAAAGGTTATGGAGTTACCATCGGTAATGCTCTTAGAAGAATGTTGTTATCTTCTTTAGAAGGCTATGCCATCACAGGAATAAAAGTTCCTGGTGTATTACACGAATTCTCCACCATCCCAGGAGTAAGAGAAGATGTTACTGAAATCATTTTGAACTTAAAGCAAGTTCGTTTCAAAAAAGTAGCTGATATTAACGAAAGCAAAATCGTTGTTAGCTTAAAGAAACAAGCAAGCTTCAAGGCAGGCGACATCGCTAAATTTACTTCTGCTTTCCAAATCTTAAATCCCGAACACGTGATTTGTAATTTGGATCCTGATGCGAATTTAGACATTGAATTAACTATTGAAAAGGGTAGAGGTTATGTATCTGCTGAAGAGAACAAACCTGCAGAACAAGTATTTGGCTACATTCCGATTGACGCCATCTTTACTCCAATCAAAAACGTAAAGTTCAGCGTGGAAAACACACGTGTGGAACAACGTACAGATTACGAAAAATTAGTAATTGAAGTATCTACAGACGGTTCTATCCATCCTGAAGATGCTCTTAAAGGAGCAGCTAATATCCTTATCAAACACTTCATGTTATTCTCAGATCAAACAATGACGTTTGAAACTGTGAAAGCGGAAGAAGAGGAAACTGTGGATGAAGAATTCCTACATATGCGCAAATTATTGAAGACTCCATTAGCTGACTTGGATCTTTCGGTACGTGCGTATAACTGTCTAAAAGCTGCTGACATCAAAACTCTTGGTGAACTTGCTGCTCTAGACATTACGGACATGATGAAATTCCGTAACTTCGGTAAGAAATCTTTAGCAGAGTTGGAGCAGTTAATGCAAGACAAGAACCTTCTATTCGGAATGGATACAGCAAAGTATAAACTTGACGAAGATTAATCGACATGAGACACGGTAAAAAAGATAACCACTTAGGTAGAACTGTAACACACAGAAAAGCTTTATTGTCTAATATGGCTTCTTCTCTTATCATTCATAAGAGAATCTCTACTACTCTAGCTAAAGCAAAAGAATTACGTAAATACGTTGAGCCTCTAGTAACTAAGGCTAAAGCTGATTCTATCAACAATAGAAGAACAGTATTCTCTTACTTACAAGATAAAGAATCAGTAAAAGAATTATTCGGTGTAGTTGCTGATAAAGTAGCATCTCGTCCGGGTGGATACACTAGAATTCTTAAAACTGGTAACCGTATTGGTGATAATGCAGAAATGTGTATCATCGAACTAGTAGATTTCAATGAAACTTACGTAAAAGAAACAGCTGCAAAACCTGCTAAACGTACTCGTCGTTCTGCTAAAAAAGCGGATGATACGGCTGCAGATGCTCCAGAAGCTGCTTCTGATTCAAAAGAATAATGAAGTTTAATATTACCTCACTATAGCTTAATGAAAAAGGATTTGACTTTTGTCAAATCCTTTTTTTATTTTGCAGAAATCCATTCTACATGAAATTCACCGATAAGAAAGACTCATACTTAATGTTGGAAGATGGCACCTGGTTTAAAGGGGTAGCCGTTGGTAAAATCGGTACCACTTCCGGAGAAATCTGTTTCAACACCGGTATGACCGGTTATCAAGAAATTTATACCGATCCATCTTACTATGGTCAAATCATAGTAAACACTACTAGCCATATTGGTAACTATGGTGTGTTAAATGACGAACAAGAATCCGGTGGTGTTAAATTTAGCGGATTAGTTTGTCGTACCTTCTCCGAGATATTTTCTCGTAAATCAGCTGACGGCTCATTACAAGAGTATTTTGAGAAGAATAACATCGTAGGTATAGCAGAAGTCGATACGCGTCAAATCGTTCGTTATATTCGCTCTAAAGGGGCTCTTAATGCCGTTATATCCTCCGAGATATTAGACGTTGAAAAATTGAAGGAAGAAGTGAAAAAAGTTCCTTCTATGAAAGGTTTGGAATTAGCTAGTCGTGTATCAACCAAAGAACCTTATTTCGTAGGTGACTCAAATGCTCCTAAGAAAGTAGCGGTTCTAGATTTAGGTGTTAAAGCAAGTATCTTGACAAACATAGCGGACCGCAATGTTTACTTAAAAGTATTCCCTGCTAAAACTTCTTACGATGAAATGAAAGCTTGGAATCCGGATGGATTCTTTATATCTAACGGTCCTGGAGATCCTGCCGTAACATCATACGCTATTGATACGGTAAAGAAAATCTTAGCAGATGATCAACCTATGTTCGGTATCTGTTTGGGTCACCAAATCTTAGCTGAAGCGAATGGTATCCCAACATTCAAAATGCATAATGGTCACCGCGGTTTAAATCACCCGGTGAAAAATTTAACTACCGGTTTATCGGAAGTAACTTCACAAAACCACGGGTTTGCAGTAGATGCAAAATCAGTAGACCCTAATGGTCAAGTAGAGATTACGCACTTGAACTTAAATGATAATACTGTAGAAGGTATTCGTATCAAAAACAAAAAAGCATTCTCTGTGCAGTACCATCCGGAATCTTCACCGGGGCCACACGACTCTCGCTACTTGTTTGATCAATTTGTATCCATGTTAAAATAAATCTAATCTATACACTTAACCCACAACGAAAAATGAGCTTAATAGAAGAAATCGTTGCCCGTCAGATTTTTGACTCTAGAGGTAACCCTACAGTTGAAGTAGATGTTATCACTGAAAACGGCTTTTTAGGTAGAGCAGCTGTTCCATCAGGTGCATCTACAGGTACACACGAAGCAGTTGAATTACGTGACGGTGACAAAGGAAAATATATGGGTAAGTCCGTATTAAAAGCGGTATCCAATGTTAACGAAATCATCGCTCCGGAATTAATCGGTGCTTATGTATTTGAACAAAATCTAATCGACAAAATCATGATCGAATTAGATGGTTCTCCAAACAAAGGTAAATTAGGAGCTAACGCTATCTTAGGTGTTTCTATGGCAGTAGCTAAAGCAGCAGCTCAAGAAGCAGGTTTACCATTGTTCCGTTATGTAGGTGGTGTAAGTGCTAACACACTTCCAGTTCCTATGATGAACATCTTAAACGGTGGTTCTCACGCGGACAACTCTATCGACTTCCAAGAGTTCATGATTATGCCTACTGGTGCTAAATCATTCACTGAAGCGATGAAAATTGGTTCTGAAATTTTTCATAACCTTGCTAAAGTATTAAAGTCTAAAAAAATGTCTACTAACGTAGGTGATGAAGGTGGGTTCGCTCCTAACATCGGTTCTAACGAAGAGGCATTAAAAGTAGTTATCGAAGCTATCGAAGCTGCTGGTTACAGACCGGGTGAAGATGTAATGATTGCATTTGATGCAGCTGCGTCTGAATTCTATGATGCTGAATCTGGTTTATACCACTTGAAAAAATCTACTGGTGAGAAATTAACTTCTTCTCAAATGGCTTCTTTCTGGGCTGACTTAGCTAAACGTTATCCAATCGCTTCTATCGAAGATGGTATGGCGGAAGATGACTGGGCAGGTTGGGCTGAATTGACTAAGCAAATCGGTGATAAAGTTCAGTTAGTAGGTGATGATTTGTTCGTAACTAACGTTCAACGTTTACAAGAAGGTATCGACAAAGGTATTGGTAACTCTATCTTGATTAAAGTAAACCAAATTGGTTCTTTAACTGAAACAATCGATGCTGTTAACTTAGCAAAACGTAACGCTTATACTTCTATCATGTCTCACCGTTCAGGTGAAACGGAAGATAACACAATTGCTGATTTAGCGGTTGCTTGTAACACAGGACAAATCAAAACTGGTTCTTGTTCTCGTTCTGATCGTATGGCTAAATACAACCAATTACTTCGTATTGAAGAAGAATTGGGTGAAACAGCATACTTCCCAGGAAAAAAATTCCGTAAGTAATCATAGAAAGTCTCGAGCAATCGGGACTTTTTTTTATATTCGTAGTATGAATATTAAAGTCTGGATACAATCATTACCACCCTACATGAGAAATTTTTATTTCATCAGTGGTTGTGTGTTTGTTATTTGGATTACATTTTTTGACGCTAACAATCTAATTAATCAGTTTAAGTTGTCCGGTCAAGTGAGTGACTTGGAAAATGAAAAACAGTATTACATGGATAAAATAGTCGAGATACAGCAAGAGCAATCTGCTCTGACTAACGACAAAGAAAAGTTGGAACGCTTTGCCCGTGAACATTATTTAATGAAGAAATCGAGCGAAGATATTTACATCATTCCTTCGGAATAGTTGACCATCAACGGAATACTTACCTGATATATGGTATTTCGGTTTTTTAAATGTATTTTTGAGCCCTCATTTTCATGAGTGAAGGCTAACCATGACAAAGCAAACTAAAACTGTACTTATTATGTGGACACTGTTTGTAGGTATTATCTACAATACATTGTTATTCTCTGCATTGATACGTATTAATTATTTAGGGGTATTTGGCAGTATGCCGGACTTGGAAATGATGGAAAACCCTAAAAACAATTTAGCTTCAGAAGTATACTCTTCCGATGGTGTTTTCATGGGCAAATACTTTAGAGAAAATCGAAGTCCTGTTAAGTATACAGAGATATCTCCTAATGTGGTTAATGCTTTAGTTGTTACAGAAGATTTACGCTTTGAAGAACATTCCGGCATTGATTTAAAGGCATCGTTCGCTATCCTATGGTATTTGGCAAAAGGAGATCAAAGAGGGTCTTCAACTTTAACTCAACAGTTAGCAAAGAATTTATATAAAACTCGTCGTACGGGAAGCAAAGGCATTTTAGGATACATCCCGGTTGTTAATACTATAGTAGCTAAAATTAAAGAATGGGAATTGGCCATTGCTTTAGAGAGTAAATACACTAAAAAAGAAATCATCACTTTGTATTTAAACACAGTAGATTTTGGCAGTATGGCTTTTGGTATCAAAGTAGCCTCTCAAACATTTTTTAACAAAAGTCAAGATTCACTTTCTGTTCCTCAAGCAGCAACATTGATAGGTTTATTAAAAGCCCCTACATGGTATAGTCCTGTTTACCATCCAGACAATAGTATTCGTAGAAGAAATACTGTTATGGAATTGATGCGTGATAACAAATACATCACAGACGCCGAATATAAATCCTTCAAAACTCAACCCTTAAAGTTAGACTATGAAGTAGAAAAAAACACCGATGGTATTGCCGGATATTTCAGAACGATATTAAGTAAGCATTTACAGGAGTGGTGTAAAAAGAATGGATATGATTTGTATTCGGATGGTTTGAAAATCTACACCACCATTGATTACAAAATGCAGCTTTATGCAGAGGAAGCCATGCGTGAGCATATGAGTGACTTGCAACGTCGCTTCAATCAGTATTGGGATAAAGAAGAACCGTGGAGATATAAAAACAAAGAAGTAATTCCCAACTTTATTGAAGATGCTGCTAAACGTACAGATCGCTATAAAAGTTTAGTTGAATATTATGGGGAAGGAAATGATTCGGTCAAAATTGTAATGAATACCAAAGTCCCCATGCAAATATTTTCATGGAACGGGCCTATTGATACGATGATGAGCCCTATGGATTCTATTCGTTACTATAAACATTTCCTGCATACCGGGTTTATGACCATGGAACCTCAAACGGGTTATATTAAAACTTGGGTCGGAGGTATAGATTTTAAATTCTTCAAATACGATCACGTACAGCAAAGTAACCGTCAACCGGGATCCGCCTTTAAGCCATTCGTATATTCTGCCGCAGTATCTAATGGTATTGCTCCTTGTACTTTAATACCGGATGCTCCTATAACATTCGAATATGATGAGGATGGTAAGCATATCATTTGGACTCCAAAGAATGCAGATTGGGTTTATTCTTATGATTCATTAAATCTTCGTCAAGCGATGGCTCGCTCCATTAATACCGTTGCGGCGCGATTAATGAAGATGGTAGGTCCTGATAAAGTAGCAGAGCATGCACATCAGTTAGGAATTAAAAGTAAATTAAATCCGGTGCCTTCATTGTGTTTAGGATCGAGTGATGTAAATGTATATGAAATGGTTGGTGCTTATGGAACGTTTGTCAATAAAGGCATTTGGACGGAACCAATCTTCATAGAACGTATTGAAGACCACAATGGTAATGTTCTATATACCACGATTCCCAACACTAAGGCTGTATTAACAGAAGATCAAGCTGCGGTGATGGTGAATTTGTTAAAAGGTGGAACAGAGGAAAGAGGTGGAACTTCTCAGGCTTTATTCCAATATGATATTTTTAGAGGAAATGAAATTGGTGGTAAAACGGGAACTACATCCAATTACTCGGATGGATGGTTTATGGGTGTAACTACAAAATTAGTTGGTGGAGTATGGGTAGGAGGAGAAGATCGATGTATCCATTTTAAAAATTCAGCCACGGGGGAGGGGTCTAAAGTAGCATTACCTATTTTTGGCAAGTTTTTGGAAAAGGTATATGCTGATCCGGAACTTAAAGATATGAAGAGCGGGTACTTTAAAATGCCCTCTAAAATGTCCATTAATATCCACTGTCCTGTTCGGGCTGTTAAAGATAGAATGGATAGTCTATCACTGATTGAAAATGACTCATTAGCACCCATAATTGAAGAGGAAGATATTTATTAATTCTCGAAGAATTAATAGAACTTTTTTATCCTTTTATCGTAAAAAACATGGCGGTAATTCCTCTTTTGTTATACAAAATATTGAATAGTTGCAATTTCAGAAGTATTGCATTCCCTCATTTTAATTAAAATAACACTATAACTATATATGAACAGAACGATTACATCCGGTTTCGTTTCAGCACTAATTCTTTGTTTTGTTAGTCTTTATTCCATGGCTCAGGTATGTCCTATCGCACCTGCAACTAACTTAGTTACCAATGGTAATTTTGAAAGTGGTTGTGCCGGTATAGGGAGTGATTACCAATATAACGGAAATTGTGATGCAGGATCATTATTACCTAGCCAATGGACGGTGACGTCTAATGCTCAAGCACGAAATGGATACTATCGAACGCCTCAGACACAAATTCCGGGTGAACCGGCTCCGGGTGTCAATCAGTTCATGATTGTGGATGCGGATGATGTTGTAGGTAAAGATGCATGGAGAACAACGGTTAACGTAACTAGTGGTGTCACTTATTACTTCTCTGCATGGTTTTCTAATTTACATGAAAGTTTTGATAACCCTCCTCGATTAAGATTCTCTATAAATAATGTTCAACAAGGTGTTGTCATAGCTACTCCTAATAATACACATGATTGGAAACAGTTTTATACTGTTTGGACTGCTAATATCACAGGAACTATTACTATTCGTATTGAGAATATTGCATTAGGTGCACAAGGTAATGATTTAGGTTTGGACGGTATTAGTTTCTCTACCTCCTGTGGTGATGTAAAAGATCCTTCTTTAATAGGAGAAGATAGCAAATTACCATCCGTTATTTCTATTTGTGATAATGGAGGTTCTGTAACCTTAGATCCTCAATTACCTTCTACCGGTTATACTTATCAATGGAAAAAAGATCCGGATTTAAATACCGTATTGAGTACATCTGCTACTTATACTACTTCTACCCCCGGTAGATATTATCTATGTTATGAGTATTATGTAGGCTGCCCTAGAACAGATACTGTAGATGTTGTAACTAGTTTTAATCTTGACTTAGGTCCGGATATTAATTTATGTTCACCTAACATTGCTACTATTCGTTCCGGTATGTTAGTGCCTCCGGCTACTATCAAATGGTATAAAGACAATGTGTTGTTACCTTATGAAGTAAGTGCTGATTTAACGGTTAACGAACCGGGCACTTATAAGATTGAAGTATCGGCTCCTAATTGTGGTACTGTAACAGATGAAGTCATTGTAACATCAAGTGGAGCTGTTCCTATTAATGCTACGTACTGTACTGTTCCTGCTTCTCTTACTTTAAGAGTAAGTCCTGCTAATAGTGGTAAGTATAAATGGTGGAATGATCCTACTTCCACGGATCCAAGTAATTTAGTCCAAAGAGGTGGGGATTCTTATACCTTCACTGCTACGGCTAATGGTGGATATACTTTCTATGTGGAAGATACAGCTTCTTTCGCTGGCACTGTGGGACCTGCTACAACGTTCTCTTCCGGAGGCACAGGTTATGATAAAGCAGATTTATTTACAGTCATTTCAGTTAATACTTCGGTAACGATTACAAGTCTTAAAGTTGATTTAAGATCTTATTATAACGGAAGTGCACAAACAGCTAATATTTCATTTGCACTATACCAATCTGATAAAACTACGTTAATTACAACCATTAATGCTGATCCATTAAACTTAGCAAGTGGTTATGCTAATGGATTATATACTTTAAACTTTACCAATACGCCTTTTACTATCACTCCGGCAATGGGGTCGCAAGTTTATATTAAAGTTATAAAAGGAGGTTCATTTAATGGCTATATTGAATCTTATACAGGTTCCGGTGCTAATCCCGCTTATCCTTATAATGCTACACCATCCAATGCTATGCAAATCATTGGTGCGGTAGATGGTGGTGCTTTACAAACCAACATCTATGGTCGTATGTTCGATATTCAATTTATGGCAGGTAGCGGTTGTGATCGTATTCCGGTTAGAGCAATAGATGATTGTCCTCCTATAGTTTGTTCTGCAGTAGCTCCTACATCTGCTACTGCCGATTCTACCTTAATATGTGAGGGTACCGTAACCGATATTGAATTAACCGCTGTAGGTGGAAGTGGAGATAACGTTGCTTGGTATACAGGTTTGTGTGGTGGTACAAAAGTAGGGGATGGAGCAATGTTGACTGTTCCTGCTCCAACGGTAACAACAACTTACTATGCACGTTGGGAAACTACTACTTGTAATTCCTCTTGCGCATCTGTTACCGTAACAGTTACACCTAAAATAATCGCATTAGTTACAGATACTATAAAGTTGTGTAACGATTTGTCTACTCCTATAGTTGGTAATAATCCGGCACCAGGTACAGCTCAATGGAGCGTTTATCAAGGAACATTAAGTGTCAACGATGTAAATGCTGTATCTACAGAAGCATTTAATATTGAGAAAGGTATTAGTAAAGTAGTTTACACGATCAACGTAGGCTTCTGTACTTCTACAGATACCATCACGATTGTACGTGATACGATGCAAACATTTAGTGTGATTTCCGGCCCTTCATTAGATACCTGTGCTAATACAGGGAATTTAGTCTACGACGCTATTCCTGATTTTAGTACAGCAAGAGATTATACTTGGGAAGTGACAGGTACAGTTACTGCATCTCCGATGACGGGTGTATCTACTACTGTTAATAATGGCGCTAATGGAGGTAAGTTGATATTAGTTCAAACTTCCGGTTCTTGTTTACACAGAGATACATTGACTTTGACCATTAGTGCACCAATAGCAGCACCAAATGCAGGTCCTGACCAGTCTATATGTATTGATCAAACTACGATGGCAGCGACTGCTATTACTGTTGGTAGTGGTGAATGGACAGTTAAATCGGGTTCCGGAACCATTACCAACCCAACTAGTCCAACTACAACAATTACAGGATTAGGACAAGGAACAAATGAGTTTACTTGGACAGTGAATGGTTGTGGTGGTCCGTTGAGTGAGGATGTGATTGTTGAAGTAGGTACATCTGCTATTTCTGTATCCATTACGGTGCCTTCAGATACGTTGTGTTTCAATACTGCTAGAACATTAGTAGCAGTAGTAACAGGAGGTAGTGGTAATTATGAATTTGTATGGAATGCATCGGATAACTCCATGGTGAATGTTAAAACATCTACCGGTACTATTACGGTGAATCCTAATAGTAAAGAAATTATCTATACTGTAGTAGTAAATGATTTAACCAATGTGGGATGTAGTTCCAATGTTGCAACCGGAACACTACATGCAGTTAGTAAACAAAAATTAGAGTTTAATAACTTGTTAACTCCGGGCGGAGATGGTTTAAATGATCGATTCATAGCTATGGACAAGTTAAACAACTTGAAATTACTACCTGGTTCTACATTAGAAGTGTATAACAGATGGGGAGATCGAGTATTCACTTCTGAAAATTATAATAACCAATGGACACCGGACAATGTATCAGACGGAGTCTACTACTATCATTTCAAGAGTGGTTGTGGTGGAGATAGCTACAAAGGATGGATTCACATTGTGAATGAAAAATAATTCATATTAAAACAATCATAAAAAAAGCGCTGTGTAAACACAGCGCTTTTTTTATGATTTAAATATTTTTTCTAAAGTCGGCATTGAAACCTACTTCCCATGCTAGAATTTTTATATGTCCCCAAGCTTGCCCATAAAGGTTGGCAGGCTTGGGATTAATAGTAGCTATTCCGGCAATTCCTACTTCGATGTCTAATAATGTAAATTCACCACTTTTAAGTTTAGTTTCATAATATACATATATGTTTATCCAAGCTCGAGCTTGAACACCCAATTGATCAAATCTAAATCGTGGGCTATGTTGAAAAACAATCCAGGCCATAGCTTCTACTCCCGCATCTATTCCTATACCTGCTTCAAGGACGCCTATATCAATACCGGCTCTTGCATTTAAATAGTAACCTACTCCTCCTCCAATTTCAGCTTGAACTTGATCAACCATAATCCAGCCCATCACTCCGAAAGTATTACATGCTGGAATAAATTGATTTGGATTTTCACGTTCACCAAAATGAACTTTCCAGACACCAGGTTTAGTTTCTACAAGTAAAAAACCATGCCCACAAACGGTCCCCGGTTTTTCTACAGCAACATCAGCACTTCCCAAAAAGTGGTCGTCAGCTGAATTGTAATAAAGTCTTAACGTGCCCCTAAATACCGCGTTAGGGTCTGGCGTGTTGATAGCTACTGTTTGGCTTAGACCTTGAACATTGCCATTCAGTTCAATCGTATAATTATGATCCGTATCAATGGTATATTCTGTTTCAACTTGTATTCTTATATTTTTACCTCTTGTATTTACATCATAAAGAACTAAATTCAGATATGCGCCATAAGACATGGCTTCATCAGGAACAATATCAGTTCCTTGATCAATTTCACGCATACCTTTGTAAACTCTGCCTTTCCCACCTACTAATTGAACAGGCCCAATATTAACAGGATTATTAAAGGCTTTTACTTCTCTACTCAAAGCACCACCCATGGTACTATCGGCACTACCTGAGCTTACTTGACAAAACCAAAACTCATGTTCATTTTTCTTGCCACTCATAAATGCCGCAGCAATACTAAATGGTTTAGGTTTATGTATGGTTATATCAAAAGCTCCTCTCCATGCTTTTCCGTATATACTATCTTTGATAGGTTTTAATTGCCCATTGAAACTGACAAATTTGGTGTTAACAGCAATGTTTGTTGGATCAACAGTTATTATTTGATCTACTCGTCCTGAACTGATTTTTTGTCCTATATTATTAAAGTCCATTTGGACAGCAGGTGGAGCTATGGCGTTTAATCCTGGGGTACTTGAAAATGCTTGGCTCACTAATAAGTTAGCTTGTTGACTCGCTATTCTAGAAACGGTATTAGCTATAACCGCTTGTCCTTGTTGTACAATGCCTCCTGTTAATCTTGATGCTACTCTACCTAAGTCTATTTCACTTATCGTTTGCATAGCTGTATTGTACATTACTTCAGCTATTCTATGAGGATGGAAATAGTTTAATACTTCATTCCCACTTTCAATTAATCTTTCCGGGATACCTTTTACGATGGGTTCAATGATATATTCAGCTTGATAATTCCCATATAGTAAACTATCAACTACCGGAATGAATGCATTTTTGAGATAGGCATTCGTGCTGTCATAAATGATAGCATGGATAAGTTCTTGAGTAGGTTGTTTGATATTATCATTTACAGAAGTTACAAGACTATTGTATATTTCATTGGTAAGTTCAGAGGAGATGGTATCTGCAATAACAGATATAGACTGTCTTAGAATAGATTCTTCGGCTGATACATTACGTACAATTAAGCCTACTAAGTCGTACATGACACTGTCTATTACCTTTTTAATCGAGGGTTTTATCGCAATTAATGAACTGTCAATTTTATTGCCAATCTTATAATTTAAGGTGTCAGAGAATTTCTTTAAAGGTTGTGTTAATGCACCTACAGCCAGTGTGATAAGTTCTGTAGTAAATTCTTGTAATACCTCAAATTCTTTGTCGTTTAATTGAGCTCTTATCCCTCTATATTGAGGTTCGTTATTTGTAGAGCCAGCACCTAGTGAATCAATATCAATTAAAACGGTATTGCCATATTGATATAGAGAGGAAAGACCATTAGGGTCAATATTTTGTTGTACAGCTTGGGTGCTATTTTGAATTTCTAGTTGTAATCTATTAGAAATAATTTCTTCTTGTTGTTCTACAGATAAGTTGTTCCAATCGTTAGCCGTTCCGGATGATGTGGATGAATTAATTTGGTAAGAGCTTACATCTGCTTCAACCGGAATTAATCGGTTAGGTTGTAAACTATAGGTGTTAATAATGGGTGCTCCATTACTTCCACTTATGTCTTCATTAATTCTTACTGTTCCTGAAAATCCTATGGCATAATATCCGGCACCTCTACCGGCGCCAATCGTCATTACTTCATAAGGGTAATCGGCAATATTTCCAATTAAAGATGATTCTAGTAGACGACTACCATTCTTTTGATAAAAGCCTATATGATAATCTCCCCAAGCTTTGAATCCTGTAATACCTGTAGATTGAATAGAGGCATAAGGCCAATCAATGTCCATGGTAACAGCAAGTCTTTCTAAGTCTTCGAAAACCGCAGAGAGGATTTTAAAGTTAAGTTTCTCTGTTTGTTTATTAGGTTGATAGGTGAACGTTACATTGTCAATATTGGTTAAGTAACCACTGTATAGACCGTTGGAATTGAAAGGTGCATAAAAATTGTAGTAGTTGTCTTCACTAATAAACGGGATTTTCATTTTCCCCTTCAGACCACTTGGGTTTAATATGTTGGCGGTGATGTCAATATTAAATTCCGTAATCAAAGAAGGGAAGGTGTTGAACGTAGTATTTAATCCTTGAAATGCATATTTATACTGAAAGGTATGACCTCTGGAATCTATGTAAGCTATAGAACTATCCGTAGGAGTTGGTTGAAATGGTATACTCGTTTTTTGAATAAAAGTTAATTGACCTAAGTTGTCAATAGAAGGTTGGAAGATAATGTTACTGCGTATAAAATAAACGCCCATCCAATCCGGCTGTTCAGAGAGTTTATAGGGAGACTGAAGAGTACTAAAATCAAACCAATATTCTTGAGGATTTAATTGTAATTTAAAATTAGTGATCGCCTGCATATCCATTATAGGAGTGATACCACTATTGCCAAAGTAATACAACTGCGAAGCATCTTTAAATGGCAGTTTTACTATTCGATGTGTTTCAGATGCAGAATAAATTTTGTTAGAACAAAATAAATCTCCATGCATGAATAAACGATATTCATTTTCAGAGACGGAAAAAAAGGAGTAAGCAGCAAAATGGATTTCGTATTGGAATGGATTTAATAAAGTGTAGGATTGATTCTCAATAAAAGTAAAATCACCTATCACTTTAAGTAAATTATAATCCACCCACTGGGTCGTACTACGAACTTTAGGTAACGCATTAGATAAAGTAGCATGAGGGAAATTCCATGTACAAAAACCATAAATGCGTAATCCTTCTTTTTGAATTTTTATTTTTCTTGGGTGAAAATAAGCGGTATTGTTTTCTTTTAGATTGGGATCAAGTGCTATGTTGGTCGTGTCTTTTAAATCATGTATCACCTCACCACTTTCAAGTACCCAATTCCCCGCTACTACTTTTAAATATAAATGTTCAAAGGAGATATTTTCAGTAACACCATTGGCTAAGTTAATAGAACCTTTACCGGAAAGGTTTTGAATATCACTCGTACTCGTTTCTGTTACTTTGATGTAATGTAGGTTGGCATAAAAGCCATTTAATAAAGGAGGGCCATTTAAAATATAATAAGGACTTACGGCAGTTAATTGGTTCCCGGTATAGGATTCAATCCACCAAACATAGTTAGTATTGGCTTCCGGACGCACGGGCAAGGTATAGTCAAATTTACCAGTAGGTAACGTAGATGGAAATGTTTGGCTAAAATAGGTATCATTAGAAAAAGCCGCATCAGCAGGAGACTGACCGTTTTCTAGCACTTTCATTTGTATGACATACGAGACGGACTGACCATTTAAAATGTTAGAAGGTGCATTCCAAGAAAACAGAGGCGGTTGTCCGGGTAGGTAGGTGGAATTTGACAAGGGAGAGTTGATACTTATGGTGCCACCTTCAGGATATCCATAATAGAAGGAGCACACTTCTGAGTATCCGTTGTTTTTTAACTCTATATCTTCTGTGTCAAACTTGCTTTGAATTCGATAGACATATCTTTTACCTAATGTTAATGGCGGTTCATTAATAGAGTAAAGTAAAGTAGTATGTTTTTGCCAGGGGGATGTATAAATTAATTGTGCCATTCCATTTTGAATAGCATAAGCAGGTGCTGTGGTTGGATTATTGATTTCATATAATGTAAGCTGATAAGACAAATCTGTTGTTTGTAAACCGCTATAGCTTTGTACCGGGCTCCAAGAGAAAAAGATTTGTTGGATGTTTTGATAGGCAACTACTTCATCACAACGTGGGGTAAGAGTGATAGGCACGTTAGGTAATTGCATGGACAAGAAGGAACAAGAATTGTTGGACAATACTTTTCCTGTTTTATAATCTAGCACTTCTACACAAAAAGTATAGTATCCTTCAGGGAATCTATTGTTAGTAAACACTTGAGATTTATTAATCCCTTCTGCCACGGTGTTGTTCGCATTAAAGAAATCAGCGAGTTCTTCGCCGCTTAGGATATTAGGGGCGTCTCTATAAATAATCAGAGGTGTAGGAGGAATGAAATCCGGACGAGTAAAGATTTTAAAACCGTTACCTGTAACCGTAATACGTAGTCGAGTATCCCAAGTAGGTTCATTCAAATCATTTAAGGTGATGAATACTTGTGTACGTAAAGCAGAATTGCCTATATAGTCCGATACATTGGTAGTGTAGGGTGGAGAAATAGTGGAAGTAACTTGTAGTGGATAAACAGCAGACTGACTAAAAACAGAAAAAGCCGAATAAACACAGAATACTAAAATGGATACAATTCGAATTAAAAACATAGTAAAGGAATAAAAACGCAGTAGGCTGCTACTTCTTAAGATAGGTAAAATTAATAAAAGCAGTTACATAGTTCAAGTAAAAAGAAAGAAAATGAGGCTATTGGATATAGAGGTGTAGGTTTTCTTTCTACTGTTTTTTGTTTATTTTTGCTAGAGACGCATGTCTTTATCCTGTTTTTTTTCATGAGAAAAGTTTCTTTACTGTTTTATTTTGTATTCTTTTTTACTGTAACACTTTCTGCTCAAACAAGTGATAGTATTGATGTATCTAAGTTGCAAGAAGCGGTATTGCGACTCAAGCAGGTAATAGCATTAAAGAAAGATGTATTGTGGAGCCAGTCTATAGGAAAGCGTATCGATAGTTTTGAAACGGCTACCTATGTACAATGTATGCCTTTGGTTCAGGTGGAGGGGAATGGCGTATTGATTGGTTTGGTCAGCAGACTGGGTCAGGTGCCACTGGTGGGCGAGTGGCAACCCTCTGTAAAAGTAATATGGAAATTAGTACCGGTGAGAGAAGGCGCAGGGACATTTACTTTAACAGTTCAGGTAGAAGCGTCTGATACTTTATCGGAAGCCGATTGGCAAGCAGCTAAGGCTAAGATGTTACCATGGTATCAAAATAAACAATATGATTCCGTGTCTTTATGCAAAGCAGATTTAGCCGCTGCCATGGATGCCTTTTTAGATGAGTTGCAATTGCGCTGGGGGGATCGATATGCACCTAAGTATTTGTTTAAGGTGAGGGATGGGTATTATATGAATGGGCATACACTAACACTTAGAAAAGATACCGTGGGAGTAGATAGTGTGGCCAATATTTTTGTAGTAAAAAAAGAAGACTTATCTGTAGTTACTAACGTAAGTTGGAACCCTAGTTCAAGGCATTATTATTATGCGGCACACGCTGATTCAGTTGGATTAAGAAATTATGACGCTACTATCATATCTGAAGGGGATACTGTAAACATGACAATACATATTCAATTTTTAGGGGATGAAGTATTGAATGTTGCCCTTCAAAAAGTTAGAGATGTATTTGAGCAGGCATTTATTGTGGCAATGAATACCATCAGTGATACTTTACAAAGTAAAGAAAATAAATATCAGAGAGAACAAGCTATTTCAGATTCTTTACGAGCTATTATGTTGACTAAAATTACGGAGGTGACCGGGAATAGTTTAAGTAATAAACACGGAATATTTTATCAAAATGATTCTACACAAATAGTGGTGGAGTCCATACCGGATAGTTGGAGACAAAATAGGTTTTTAGGCTTTTACTTACAAAGAGCACAAATAGAACATTTGGCTAGAGTAGCATTTATTTGGGCATGGAAGAACAGGGAAATAATAAGAGATTTGTCAACGAGTGATACTAAACGTACGGCATTTAAAAATGCATTAATGGAGGATATCGGTTCCTTGTCTGCTGATATTGTAATGGATTTACTAAGCAAACAAGATTCTGAATTGAAAACGATAATCTCTGAATACATAGTAGATAAAATTGAAGTAATGAATACTACGCCTCGATGATGATATGAGAAGAATACTTTTTTACATAATTATATTCATTGGATTAATCTTCGAATCTACGGCTAAATCGGGAAGTGGATATGAAAAGCTAATTGATAGTTTATCAAATAGTCATTTTGAGATATTGCAAAATGAACAATTGGAGAATGAAGATATTGTACGTGATTATTTAAAATCAGTAAGTGGTTTAGAATTATATAATAATAGCAATACTTCCGAATGGGTAGAGTTTAGTGAAAGGTATCAAAGAAAGTTTTTATTAGTTATTTTCCCAATTTATCCAGAAGACAATGGGGGGGTATCATCTGTAAAATTAAAACTGGAAGAGTACACTAGAAAATATGCCTCCAAAATTGACCCTAACGGTAATTACGTAATTAGTTTTGTTATTTCAGTAATCAATAAAGAAGCTTCGGGTATATATACACTTAATTATTTAATTGCGGGTAATCAATCTAATGAAGATCTGTACAATTTACTAGCAGCTTCTTATGAAAATAGTAATTATACCTTCGAATCCTATACTAGTTCACAGATTATTATTACAACAGAAAATTGTATAAGTAACAAAGGAACAATTAAAGTTTTAGTCAGTGAAAATTTATACGTATCGGTTGTTGAAAGTGGATTCCAACCAATTCTTTTTGATAGTAAAGGTTACTTATACTCATTTGAATACCTTTCAGCAGGGGGAGCTAAAACTATTTATACATTTGATGGTATTGAAACATATTTGTCTGATAACGGGATTACAAAACCTTGTCAAAAAATCAGTGAACTTTCTAGGTTAAAATCAGTCGATTTTAACAACTCGACCAAAGAATGTGGTTTTCATAGTTTCTATAGAGGAGTTTTTACAACTAACCGACAAAATGTTAAACTGGTAAATTTGAATGTAGTTTGGGTTGTAGACGAGAATAGCTATAATACTCTTATTAATGGTCAAGTGAATATAACGGATCGATTGTTAGATATAATTACAATTACTCATAGTTATAGAAATTCTAATAGTCCCTATTGTAACTATAATATTCAGTATAAAGAAGATGTAATTAAAAGATATTTAGGTGGCAATTTTACATCGGATTGTATTGTATTAGACAATGGTAGTTGGTCAGTAGAGTTAAATAGATTGAATGGAAATCTTTATTATAAAGTTAAAAATTCAAATGAAAAAACGCCTCTGGCTTCAGAGCTAACAAAGATAAATGAAGATTTAAAACAAATAAATAGTTTTGAGGAAGTATATGTTACCAAAGATGGTAAGACTTATAAAATAAGACCTAATGTAGCTCCGGAGTTAGTGGAGATAGATTTACAACAGTTGAAAAATAATATTAATGCAGGTACTTGGGATGATAATAGCAAATCAAAAGCCATACTCACGTATGCTGATGGCAAATTGAAATTTGATGCTTTAGGTATAAAAAACAACTTATCTTCTACTGTAATCACTACTAATTCTGATTTGAATTATGGACCGGTACAGGTTAATACGGGTGAAAACAGAGTGAATTATTCTACCCTTAATGCACATCTACTACAAGCATCTAATGACTACTTGGCAAGGAATCCTGCATCAGATGTAAGTTCTAAGCCACAAACGACCTCAAGTAGCACGTCTACTTTTCCGGATGGGAAGGACGTTGAGATATCATCCGATTTATCTTGTTTTGAAATTATATGCAAATCACTTGAGATAACTAAGAAATTATTACAGGAAGGCGTGTTTGACCCTAAGCTGTACAACGGTACAAGTGATATACAGTTACCACCTGTATTGACCGGATCTATAGAGGGTGGTATAAGACAAATTACCGATATTACCTCTATGCTATCTATGGCGTATGATGTAGTCTTAGACCCTACAATTCGCCAACAAGTAAAAGATGGATTTGTACAATTAAGCACGTCTTTCGTTGATAATCCCACATTAATTTTCCCGGTGGCCGGACAAGTTATAGTAGAAGAGTTGACGGGAAGTAGCCCTGAAGCTATAACTTCTATCAACTGGTTTGACCCAAGCAGTTCAGATATTCATGTGATATCTAAAGGAGTTACTTGTGTAGCTATGGGAGGTTTGGCTGCTAAAGTTACAGAGTTGCCTAAAATAGCAATGGAGGTTAGTGATAAGATAATTTCCATGAAAGCTACCTTTATGGCTTTGTTTTTTAGTAGACAAAATATTAAAAGTTTATATGAACGATTAACACCCAGTGATAAAGAAGTTTTTTTAGAAAAGTTTAAAAATGCAGACGATGCAACACTAGACCAACTAAATCAAAACCCGGAAAGTTGGAAAAATTTAACAGTTGTTAAGAAGAGTGATGAGGTGGTACAAAGTTTGGGTAAACTAGGCGATAATCTAATAAGCACAGTAATTGGCGATATTCGTAAATTTTCAGAATACGCATTAACTAACCCATCTAAAACTGGTTTGTTTGTGGATAGTTGGGGTTACCAATTGGCTGATGCAGATAATCTTTTGTCAATTTATAAAAATCAAGCTATCCAAGCTGTAAAAGAAGGGAACGCTATTTTTAATAAAACTACTCAATATGGAGATGAATATAAGATAATAATATCATTAAGTACACCAAAAAAAGGTCAAGTAACAATATATTCAGGATGGATAATTAAAAAAGAAAAATTAGACGAATTAATCCTGTCTACACCTTATGATGGTTTTGTAAAATAAGGAAATATGAAACAGTATGACATAGGAATTATAATCAACAAAAGTGAAGAGAACTTAAATGGTTCATATGGAATTATAATTGAAGATTATTTAAAAGAGTATTTTTTGGTTGAAATATGGAATTTTGAACTATTTGAAGGCGCAATAATCGACAGTTTGCCAAAACAATGTTTAAGACTTGCCACAGATGAAGAAATAAAAGAATATAAAAGAAAATTTAAAGAATATTGCGATAGAAACGAAAGCCCGATTTAGTTGGCTTCTCCTTCGTTGGCGTCCATCCTTTCTAATCAATACACCGCAGTATCCGTTGTTGTGCCATTTCGGCCAACAACCCAGTGAGATGTGATGTTGGCACAAGTTAATACTTTAGATTGTAATACATGGTTAAATTATTTAGCTTTAGAAAGCTATGGAAATAATAAAACATCAACCGGTGTTTTTTACTGCTACTATTAAAAATTGGAACTGCTTATTAAAACCGGAGAAGTACTTAGCACAGGTTGGTGTTCCAACTACTACTGCCCGTGTTGTGTGTTTAGCCGCTCACAGAGGAGTAATAAATGAGAAGAAAATAAATGCGGCGTCACCAACACGTTTTATAACTATATTGTTATCAATAGAGTAAGTGGGTTGTTGGTGACGCGGAAGTTAGGTATCTTTGTTATAGAAAGTGTAGTGGTCCGCTAAACACCAACCTTTACTTTTACCTCGTAGTAAAATTCTAAGATATTCTATTTCTCAGCGAGAATATTGTTCCCTACTAATTTGATAACTTCATGTTAATTAACCACCGGCAAAGGTGAACTAGAACGCCGACTAGGCTAGAGACCTATCCGTTGATTTAGTCCTTTGCCGGTATATTTGAACAAGCATCAAATAGAAATTTGAGCTGGAGGCTCATTAGTAAGGTTTTGATTGTGTTCAAACTTGGTTAATCAACTATAAACGTACAGAAAGTTATGAAATTTAATTGGTTTATCGGAATCGATGTGTCTAAAAAAACATTGGACATCTGTGTAAGAAATGAACAAATTGTTCTTTTCTCTACTCAAATTGAGAACTCTGTAAAGGCTCTAAAAGGCTTTTTGAAGCAATTAAAAAGCAAAGGCGTAGTATTGAATGAATCTCTGTTCTGTATGGAGCACACCGGGATTTATTGTACTCCAGTAATGGAAATTGCTGAAAAGGTAAAGATTCATCTTTGGCTAGAAAATGCTACTGCTATTAAACTATCCAATGGATTACAACGTGGAAAGAATGATCAGGTAGACGCTCTTCGTATTGCGGAATATGCCTATCGATTCCAAGATAAAGTGAGACTATTTGAGCCTCCTAGAGAGACGATGAAGCGATTAAAGTCTTACTTATTAGTTAGAAGAAGAGTACAAGCTTGTTTAATGAATCTTAAAACATTGACGAAAGAAAAAGATTACTATTCTTCTGCTAAAGAAACAACGGCTATTTGTAAAAAGTCGATTACAGCATTAAATCAAAACTTAGCAGATATAGAGAAGAAGATAAAAGAACTCATAAAATCAGATTCTCAACTAAAACAATTGTTTGAAATAGTTACTTCTGTTCGAGGAATTGGAGATGTGGTAGGGATTCAATTGATTGTTACTACAAACGAGTTTAAGAACTTTTCGTGCCCTAAAAAATTTGCTTGTTATGCCGGAGTAGCACCATTTGAGCATACTTCCGGAACCAGTATAAAAGGCAGGCCAAGGCTATCTAGAAAAGCTAATATGAGTATGAAATCATTGCTACACATGGCAGCATTGGTATCTATGCAATACAACGAAGAATTACGAAATTTCTATAACAGAAGAGTAGCAGAAGGAAAATCAAAAGTAAGTGTATTAAATATGATTCGAAACAAACTGATTCATCGTGTATTTGCTTGTGTACGTGATAATAGAAAATATGAAAATTCTTACATAAATTCGCTTGCTTAACTGATAGAAATCAAGGGCGGGGCAGACCGCTAGATGTAATGAGTACAAGTTGAGAAATTCTTTCAGAATGAGATTTCTTATTTAGTTTTTTTGAAGAACAAACTCCACTCTTCTGTTATTTGCTTTACCTTCAGCCGTGTTATTATTGTCTATAGGTCTTGCCTCTCCTTCACCATCAGTTACCATTCTGGAGGCTTCTATAGCAAAGTTTTTAATCAAAAATAATTTCACCGCTTCGGCACGTTTCTTTGATAAAATGAGATTGTCTGCATCATTACCATCGCTGTCTGTATGACCAATAATTTTTATGGTCCCTTGGGATGCTTTAATAGCATCTGCTGCTTGTTTTAAGGCAGGCCAAGATTCAGGTTTAATAACGGCAGAATTGACATTGAAGTAAATAGCATTGGTGACAAATTTACTTTCATTATCTATCTTGATAACCGTAGGTACAATTTCAGAAATTTTAAAATTGGTAAAGTATAAACCATCTCCCCACATATTTGTAGCCATCATTAAAGTATAGGATGTCTTCGTAGGCAATCCATTAGGAAGATCAAGGAACTTCTTGTCATCTACATACAATTTAATATGTGTTCCGGTTCTGGAAATAGATATCCTATGAACCTTACCCGATTTCCAACCATTGATGATGTCTTTACGATCTAAAATTCTTTCTCCATCATAATTTTCTTTAGTTGCCTGACAATAAAGAAGCTCTTGAGATGGGTGTACATCTAACTGTATTTGAGGATTCTCATCAAATGCCGTACTATATTCATCTTTTATTACTTTGTTTCCTACTATAGATAGGATTAAGCCACTTTCCATTTCACTCATTTTATTAGCATCGGTCCACATATCAAATTCTATAGTAAATTGCTCCGGCAAGGTGGTTAAGTTTAAAGGATAAAAAATCCCTCGTCTGGGTGTTTTCAACCAATTATACTCTATGTTGGGAATTTTCTTGATTCCCGGTTTTTCTACTTCATCCGACTCATCATATTCTATCACTTTCCATTTGTTCAATCCGGAAGTAAAATCGTCATAGAAAATAGTTTTAGTACCGGCAATGAAGTCAAAATTGCTATAAGCTTTATTTTGAGCATTATTGATATCGTCCTCTTGGGCATAAGCTAAGTTGACAAGCGTGATGAAGCTGATGAGTAGTGATGTTACTTTTATCTTTATCATTTCTTTTATTTTTGAAAATTTTAATCCTTCAATGTTGATGCTTAATTTTTATGAACTAAAGGAATTGCTTCTTCGAAGATTATTAATGAAATATAATTATTTGTAGCGTCATCAACAAATACTGCATTCTCATTTTGATGTCCAATCTTAATCATTTAGATAAGGGCTGTCTATAAATTAAAATTACCCGATTTGAAATTAGTAACATCTTCTTCAGAATATGGCTTTAGTAAATTGTTTAATGTTAGACTAAGTTCTTTGTTTTATTGCCAGAACGACTCATCTATATTCAAAACATTCTTTAATAAATCACCTTCATAAAAATCAATTTCAATAAAAAGATTTTCTTTTAGTATTTCTAACGCTCAAGGAATTAAAAAGTTTAACCCTACTTGTTGACTAATTAATAGTCTTATATCACTTGGATTCAAATTTTCAATCGATTTTGTTCTAAGTGTATATACTTTTTCAACTAAAGAGGCCGCATTTTTTGGAGCTAATCCCCAATAGTCTTTTTCTAAGTTCTCTATTGATTTTTGTTTCCAGTTAGACTCCATAACTTTCGAGAAAAATTAATGTTTAGTAAGTGGTACTATCCTCCGGTTCTGTTATTATTCTTCTCCTTTGTTGGCGTCCTTCATATGTTCCCTAAGCACCACGGCATCCCTTGATTTCTATCTAAATTTACTTGCTTTATAGATGTAGCACCACGGAAGCAGCCTGCAAAATCCTAATAAAATGTTTAATAATTGAAAGATAATCTGAAATTTTTCGATTATCTTTTAAAATATGTACATTTGTACATGGATTTGAATCAAAAAATAAGATCTTATGCCTCGCAACCTCTGACTCATCAATTGGTATTGTCGCTCTTAAAAGACTATAAGCGACCCAATGATAAGGTGCATGAATTGTTGACGAAAGGTATATTACAATCCATTAAAAAAGGTTTATACATAGCGGGTCCATCGTTGATGATGAGTAACAGGCCTGAACCCTTTTTATTAGCGAATCATATTTTAGGTCCAAGTTATGTTTCGTTAGATACAGCACTTTCTTATCATGGATTGATTCCCGAGCGTGTATATGAAATTGCTTCGATGACTATTAAAGCATCACGTACATTTACCACGCCCGTAGGTACGTTCACTTACAGAAAAGTTTCATTACCTTATTATTCATTTGGTATTCATCAAGCTCGGCTATCCGCCAACCAATATGCCATGGTAGCCTCTCCTGAAAAGGCATTGTTTGATAAAATTATTACAACTCCGGGAGTAGTGCTCAGAAGTCAGAAAAATGTATTAGATTATTTACTGGATAATTTAAGAATGGATGAAGAACCTTTAAAAGGTTTGAACACAAAGTCTATGATAGACTGGTTACCGGATGCCCCTAAAAAAGAGAGTTTATTACAGGTAATTAAAACAATACAGCAATTATGATCAAAGAATGGCTTGATACTTATAAACCTGCTAATAAAGAAGAAGCTCTACAAGCTTTACGTGAAATTATGCAGGAGATAGCACTTGCCGGATTACAGCGTTCGGGCTTTTTTGAAAAGGCCGCCTTTTATGGTGGTACAGCCTTGCGTATTTTCTATGGTTTGGACAGGTATTCAGAAGATTTAGATTTTTCTCTTTTAGAAAAAAATAAAGAATTTTCTATGGATCCGTACTTAGAGGCAATAGTACTTGAATTTAATGCTTTAGGAATGGAGGTATCGGTAAAGGAAAAGGTGAAATCTAATTCAAGCACTGTTGAATCTGCTTTTTTAAAATCAGAAACGATATGGAAAGAATTAGTATTAGAAGATGTAGTACCACAAAACGGATTAAATCAAAAGGCGAATATTAAAATCAAATTAGAAGTGGATACCCAACCTCCTTTAGGTTTTGATACCGAAGAAAAACTTTTGTTACGACCGTTTTCTTTTTATGTGAAGTGTTTGACTATCTCTGATTTGTTTGCAGGTAAAATGCATGCCTTGTTATTTCGTAAATGGAAAAATAATGTCAAAGGTCGCGACTGGTATGATTTGGAATGGTATATAAAGAAGGGTATACCGGTGAATCTGAAGCATTTTGCTTTGAGAGCTATGGATAGTGGCGATTGGGGGAGCAGCTCCATTACGGAAAATGAACTAAAAGAATTATTGAAATCAAAAATAGAAGAGGTGGAAATGAACCGAATTAAGGTAGACATTAGTCGTTTTATTCCTAATCCTAAGGTATTGGATATTTGGTCGACTCATTATTTCCATGATTTAATTCATCAGTTGAAATGTATATAAAATTCTTCCTAGCACTGGTTGGTGTTCCAACTACTCTCGCCCGTATTGTGTGTGTGTCGTCCTGAAATACTCCCCCGCCCTTGTCAGAGTTTAGCGGCGCACAAACCAATAAAATATCATAGAAAAACAATTGCCGCGTCTCCAACACGTGTTTAAAACTGTCTGAACGTTGATTCTTTTGATTAAATGATTTTTATGAGTTAGGCTAACTTTTATTGACAACACAGGAGCATGAGGATAACCCGCTTAACTTTTAACTTCTTTCAATTATGCGTATATTTAGGGCGTATTTTTATATGAATAGTTATGAATGAATTACGTTCTATCTTTTGTGTTTGGTTGTTATTTACAACTTTCTTACTTCAAGGTCAAGTAGGTATTAATACTACTAATCCAGACCCGAGTGCGGCATTAGATGTGCAGTCTTCCAATCAGGGCTTGTTATTACCACGTATTCCTACAGCTGCCTGAATAGCCATGACCAATATGGCGAACTCCTTGTTAGTATATGATGCCGATATGCAGATGTATTTTTATTACCAAGCAGCTGATAATACATGGTATTCATTAAATGCGTGGTCGAGTAAAGTGACGGTCAGTGGAGGAAATGTAGATACGACCACCTACACCTATAGTAAGGTGGGCATAGGTACTAATAATCCAAGTCAGGCCTTAACTGTGGCTGGCAATGCACAAGTGAGTGGGAGTGTAAATGCTACTTCCGTTACATCCAATAGCATGAATGCAACAACCATAACTGCTGGTAGGGTTTACGGAGAAGGCGCCGTTCCGGTAGGGGCTATTTGATGTGGTCAGGTGTACCCACAGCTTTACCGGTAGGATGGGCATTATGTGACGGACAAGGAGGTAGACCAGATTTAAGAGGTAGATTTGTAGTTGGGTATGATGTAAGTTCATTAGTATATAATGTTGTTGGGAATAATGGAGGTACTAGTAGTTTTATTGTACAACCTCAAAATTTACCTGTTACTTGTCCTTGGTCTTTAAATGATCCGGGTCATCAACATTCGTACACTGATAGATATGTAGTTTCTACATCCTTGTCTACAGGAAATAGCAGTAATAATAAGCTTAATTATGAAATATGGGAAACCAAACTAACTACTGAGAGTACAACTGGAATAACTTTTGGCAATAATACTGCTGGAGGTGGACAGCCTATCGATAATCGTCCACCTTATTTTGTAATAGCATACATAATAAAAACAACTTATTAATTAAAAATAATCAATCAATATGAAAAGAAGTGTTATTCTGTTATTTGTAGGTTTTATTATTGTTTCGTGTGGGAAAAAAGTAAAAGACGAAACAGTGAATCCTTATGCCTACAACTTAACTCAAACTATTAACATTCCAAATAATGTAGTAGCGATGGCAATATTGTATGATACTAATTCGTTAACAACCAGCACTAATAGACTTTTAGCAATAAAGTCGGATAATACGGTTGATACAATTGAGTTTTTTGATGTTTCCGGAACTAATATTTCCAACTTTTTTAATCCTTCTTGTATTGAAAACTTGAATGAAGCATGGATGATCATGGGTGTAGGGGTAGGAACAAAATTAGCCAATACTACATATTTATATAATAAAGTAACAAATGAAATGATAGCTACCAATGATCAAATTGGAGGTCCTCAAGTTAAAGGCAATTCTTCTTATCCTCCTTCATCAAATTTTATTGTAAGAAGAGGTTCCAATAGTTATTATATCGCTGTGAATAGATCTAGTTTTGGTTTTTTGAATAAAATAAGTTTAACGAGTACTCCTTTCATTGAAAAAATAAATATAGATACAGTTACGTTATATGATTTTATTGTGGATGCAGATAAAAAATTTCTTTTAATGTATACTAAAGATGGTTCACCCTTTAAATATGGGATTTATAATAATGATTTTGAACAGATATATTCCAATACTACTATTCAAGGAAATAATTTATTAGACGCACAAAATAAATTATTACTTGATTTCAATGGCAATGTTAAAAATCAATTCAACTATGATGGTATTAATGTAACCCTCCCGAAATTAGGACAAGGTAATAATAGAATAGTTCTAGTTTAAATACAATTATTCATTTCAATATATTTTTTAGGAGTAAGTCCATTTAGAGATTCATGAGGTCTATTGTTGTTATAATCTTCCATCCACTGTTGAGATAAAGATTGTACTTGTCTTATATCTTCAAACAAATAAGCATCTAGTACTTCTTCTCTAAAGCTTCTATTAAAACGTTCAATAAAGCCATTTTGCATAGGTCTGCCCGGTTGGATATACTTCACGTCAATTCCTTTGTTAAAACACCAGTCTTTAAATGTGCCGGAGATAAATTCAGGGCCATTGTCTACTCTTATCTGAGTTGGTGACCCTTTCCAATCAACTAATTCATCTAGTATCCTTGTAACTCTTTGCGAAGGCATAGAGCTTGCTGCTTCTATACAAATAGCTTCTCTATTATAATCATCTATCACATTTAATACTCTTACTTTTCGACCTGTTACTAAGGAGTCGCTCATGAAATCCATTGACCAACTCTTATTGTAAGTCATAGGCACTGTTAATGATTCTTTTACTCGTTTAGGGATTCTTCTTTTGGTTTTTCTTCGAATGTTTAGTTTCATTAAGCAGTAAACTCTTCTAACACGCTTGTAATTCCATCTAAGACCTTCTAGCCTAATCATGTCATAATACTTGTCACAACCACGTGTTGGATACTTAGAAGACAGCTCTGTAAGTTTATCTATGACCTCTCTATCGTCTTTTACTGAACGGTAATAGTAAACAGACCTTTGAAGTGATAAAATGTGACAGGCCTTCTTCAAACTTAATTGATGAGCAGACACTATGTAGTCGACTCCTTCCTTAAGCTGATTGGGCCTTAGAACTTTTTTGTGAGTACATCTTTTAAAATCTTGTGATCTAAGGCTAAATCTGCATACATGGCTTTTAGCTTACGATTTTCTTCTTCTAGCTCTTTTAATCGCTTGAGTTCGTTGCTTTCCATTCCGCCATACTTCTTTCGCCAGTTATACAACGTTGCCTTATTAATGCCTAATTCACGGCATAAATCCTCCGTGCTTTTACCAGATTCATGCTCCTTTAGAGCTTTTATAATCTGTGTTTCACTGTATCTGCTCTTTCTCATAGTCAGTTTAATTTACAAAATTTGTCTAATTTTAAACTGTCCTACTTTCGGGGAGGGTTACAATATAATAATCAATAGTCGAGTTATTTTTGATGATGGTACTAACATCACAGATCAATATTTGAGTTCGGGTAATATAAAAGCAATTGATTACTCAGTTTCACTTAAAACAGCCTATGCTGCCGCTGCTACTTCTCTAAACTCAACTTCATTAACTAAATTAGTTTTTAATAATAACACTGTAACTCAAACCAGCATAATCAATGATGGAATATATAAAATAGAAGAAATAGAGGTGCTGGAAGATGGTAGTTTATACTTTTCAGGAAAAAGATTATCCGATGATAAGTTTGTACTGGCTAAATGCTCATCAACTGGAAGTGTTACCATTTTAGGTACTTTTGACAAAAAGATATTTCACATCGAAAAAACAACCGAATATATTGATCGTTACTATAATTTATAGAAGATAATTTAAATTGGAGAAATGAAAATTACAGATAAAACATCCATACTTTTAATCATATTTATTTCCTGTATTATTGCTATTTATCCAATCGTGTATGGTCATTTGCACGATTGGGATGAGGCTAGAAATGGAATTAATGCATTAGAAATGCTGGTTAATGGAGATTTTATTAATTTTCATTATAACATGCAACCGGATACATGGAATGTGAAACCTCCATTATTTATTTGGTCAGTAGTCGCATCTTATAAAATTTTTGGTTTTAATGCCTTTGCGCTTCGTTTCCCTGTATTTATTGCTATGACCGCAAGTTTAATAGTGGGGTATAAATTAATACGTCTTTATAAATCAGAAGTATTTTCACTTGGGGTCATTATAGCATTATCTTTATGTAAGGGGATATGGGGAGTACATGTAGGATTAACCGGAGACTTTGATGCTTTTTTAACTTTATTTTTATTGTTGTTGGTTTATTATATTATTCAATATACCATTACTGATAATAATAAGTACTTAATAATAGCTGCTCTATTTTGGGGACTAGCCTTTTTAACGAAAGGTACTGCAGCGTTCATTATTCTTCCCGGAATTGTTTTGTTTTTATTGGCACAAAAAGGATGGAGTAAGATATTTAAAAATCCTTATATCTATATTACTGTTTTTATTGCCTTGTTATTCCCAATTGCATGGATGATAATCAATCAAATTTATGGAATCAAGTTTGAAAATGGATATGTAGGAAGTAAAAGTGCTGTTCAAACAATGTTTTTATATGATACATTTGACCGATTTACTAATTCCACCGAGTTTGGTAGTAATGAAGGTAGTAAAATTGAAAGCCTATTATCTATCATTGATATTAGATTGTACTTGGCGGGTTATATTTTTATTATTGCCTTATTAGGTATAATAAGTGTTAGTATGATACATTATTTTAAGATTAAAGAAAATCTATTCAAAGACAATCCTTTTTTACAACTTTGTTTGATTATCAGTATTACCACTTTATTGGTATTAACATTAGCTGAAGGTACACATCATTGGTATTACGCTCCCTATTATTTGTATTATATTATCATTGCCGGTTTATTCATTGAATGGATTATAGATAGATATCCTAACATAAAGTATATTTTACCTATTTTATTTTTATTACAAGATTTTTATTTAGCTAAAGAAACTTTTAAGCTTTATTCTGATGATATGAATACTGTGGTTTCTAGTATAATTCCGATGCTAAAAAAGGACGAGGTGGAAGTTTTACTTCCTAATCAAAGTTTATTTTTAAGATTAAAATGGGAAAAGCCTGATTTGATTTATTCAAATTCGATTAGTAAAAACAAGAACTATATTTTAACTATTGAAAAACAAGAAATTGAAAACTATGAATTGGTGCAGTCAGTAAATAATATTTTTTTCCTTTATAAAAGAATATAATTTACTTAATCACCATCTCTACTCTTCGGTTAAGTCTTCTTCCTTCTTCTGTATGATTATCTCCTCTAGGTACTGAACTGCCTAGTGCAGCTATTTCTATACGATTGGCAGCTATTTCATTTTTTACTAAATACTTTTTAACGGCTAAGGCACGCTGCTTGGATAATTCTACAAGTGCTTCTCTGGATCCTACGTTGTCTGTATGTCCTTCTAACAAGATGTTAACATTAGGATTGCTTTTCATCATCTCTACCATCGCTTCCAATTCCGGTAGGGACTCTGGTAGCAACGTAGCTTTACTTTGTTCAAATAAAATGGTTTCTAAAGGTATTCGTTCTCCGGATTGAATAGGTGCTAGATATAAAGTTTGAAATATATTTACACTATCTGTTGTTATTTTTTGACTCAGCGGAAAATATCCCACACAACTTGCTTGCACCATATAGTCTCCTCCATGCGGTAGTAGATAAAAATATTCTCCGGTGATAGGATTGCTTTGTGTGGTAATGTTACTACCATCCGGATAAACGGTTTTTATAGTTGCTGATATCGCAGAACTATCTTTACTAGTAAGAACGTTTCCTGAAATATAACTACAAGTAGGTGGTGACAAAACCATTGACATATCATAGGCTACTAATCCTTTGTCACGAATCAGATATGCAAATTTATTTTTATTATCTATAGCCCAATAGGGCTCTGAACTATAGGTATTGATTATGTTTGATAGTGCCATCGGTTTTGACCATTGGGCAGGCTTATCTCCCGTTTTCTGACTATAGTAAATATCGTATTTGGTAGCTATGTTAAAATAGTTTGTTTTACTGAAGTACATAGTGTTTCCATCCGCACTAATATAGGATAGATGGCAACTTACTAATGAGCTATTCACAGCATTGATTTTCTTTGGAGAATCATAGTGTGAGTCATCTATTTTTTTACAAACATAGATTTCATTCTTTTTCTTTTGGGCAAAGGATAGGTATAAATATCTTCTATCCGGTGAAAAACGGTAATTAGAATAAGTGGAATGAACCAATTTGTTCCAATCTTTTATTTCAATTTGCTGAGGGTTACTCCACCCGGATGCTGTTTTATAAATGAATTCAATACCGTTGTTATGTAAGGCTTGATCATTTTGGGCGGTAGGGTCAAAAGTGATGTAATAATATACTTGTCCATCCATACTTACGTCAACAATACTACTATGCTTAGGTATGGGAACAATGGTGTATAAAGGCATAGGCGCAGACCACTTTTGACTTGAGTCTACCCATGAAGACACCATCGTAATATTATATTGAACTTTCTGGTTTGCAACCAGTGTATCCCAGCGTTGGATCCAAATCAATTGCTTATTATCTCGGGTAATGGTAGGCTGTAAGAATTCTTTTCCTTTTATATAGGTGGGTATACTTTCTAGTAAAGTTGAATTTGATTGTTGTGCATGAATGCAAAAAGGCAAAAGATATAGGAAAATGATTAATTTATTCAAAATTGAAATCGATGATTTGTAAAACTATTAGTGCTCAAATTTAAACAAAAAGCTAGAATTACTAGGTGATACAACCTTTTAACTTTCATGTAATTATGTTATCTTTGTAGGGTCGTATTTTTAAACACGAGTATCCATGTGGCGATTATTTAAGTCTTTCTTTTTTGTATTCTTGATTCCGATGGGAGGTTATACCCAATCCGTATGGTATCAAAATTCAGTAGTGACGATAGCTGAAAATACAACCTTGTATGTCAATGGTACTTATCAATTAAATAACACCTTAAATAACGGAGGGACTATTAACGTTACGAAGGGCTTACAAAATGACAAAGTTTCTCCGGCGTTTAGCACACCTACCGGAAAAGTCTACATCACGGGAAGCAATCCTGTAACGATACAGGGAGATTGGAATTTCCATTATTTGCATATTCAAAAAAGTGCTGATTCTATAAAACTACTTTCCAATATAAGTGTAGATTCTATACTACATTTTGAAAACGGTATGTTGAATTTGAATAATCATGTAATTCAATTAGGTAGTACCGGAAGTTTAGAGAATGAATCGAGTGCATCTCGCATAGTACCTTCGAGCGGATATGTAGAAGCTACTCGAGTGTTAATGTTTCCAACGATATCAGAAAATATTGCAGGTTTGGGTATTTACGTGGAAGCACCTACACATAACTTCAGCAATACTACCATTCGTAGATTTCATCAACCCATACCGGATATTAACAATGGTAGTATTCCTAAAGTATGGGAAGTTCTACCTGCGGTAGCAGGACCGGTAGATGCCGTAGAAACTAGTTATTTTTTGGAAGAGGCAGTAGGTGATGAAGATCGTTTTCAACAATACGTTCAATCTTCCACTTCCAGCTTTTGGCTTCCTAAAGGCGGTGTGGTTAATACTAGTTTATATGAGGTAATTAATACTACTTTTGCTCAATTAGTTTCACAGAAAATCACCATTGCAGCTTCCTCTTCGGGCGCATCTTGTTTGTTAAGTGATCCGAATTATATTGAAGCAGTTTTTTTAGTTCCGTCCAATGCTAATCAGTTAGATACGGTGTATATGTATTCATTGCCACCAGTAGGTGTTAATGGAATATCTTACAGTTGGAATTTGGGCGATGGGAATACGACCGTTGATGAAGATTTATATCATATCTATACCGTACCGGGCTCATATGATATTACCTATCAAATATCCAATGGTATTTGCTATGATGTTCAAATAAAAACAATTCAAGTGGAGATTCCTCCTCCCATGCGAACAGCACCGAATGTACTTGGCGGGATAGTGCGTAGCATGAACGTGTATCCTAATCCGGTTCCTAATAATTTATATGTAGAATTGGAGTTAGAGCAAAGTCTGGAATCTTCTTTAGTGATTCAGGATGCTCGAGGGCATGTCGTTTATAGGGCCCAAAGTATTCAAGATATTTGGAATACCAGTATAGATACTTCAGGATTCCCTGTTGGGTTTTATACGTTGTTTTTACAAGTAGCCGATAAGAAATTTATTTATAAAATTATTAAAGAGTAATGGCTTGTCGGTTATTCAATATTTTTTTATTGCTAGTAATTAGCAATACCATTTCTGCTCAAGACATCACTAAGTTTGATTGGAAAAAACCTATTAAAGTGACAGGTGGTTTCTCTATTACCAATACGTTTTATCAGTCGGAAGGAATGACAGCTCGTAGAGATCCATGGTATTGGTTAGTTAGTGGTAATGCTAACGTACAGTTATTTAATGTAATTGCAATGCCTGTCTCGGCCCAATGGAGTCAGCAAAATAGAAGCTATACACAGCCTTTTAATCATTTCGGTTTAAGTCCCACATATAAAGCATGGACGGTCATGGCGGGATATCGTTCAGTGAATTATTCAACCTACAGTGTGGGCGGTAGTCAATGGTTAGGTGGTGGTGTAGAATATAAACCTACCAGCGGACCTCTTTCTGTAAGTGTATTATATGGTCGATTTCAAAAAGGGGTGAATCAATTTGTAACGGATGGTATTATTTCCGGAACTCCTGCTTATGAGCGTTGGGTATATGCAGGTAAAGTAGCGTATTCTAAAAATGGAAGAAATATAGCATTACAAATGTTGAGAGGTAAAGATGATGCTTCTACCATGGATGATAGTACAGCACTAAAAGCAGGCCTGAAACCGGGGATGAATTTTGTATGGGCTATCACATCCAATCAAAAATTAACCAAACAATTAAACTGGGAAGTTGAATATGCGAACAGTGCCTACACGGAAGATCACAGAACCGTGAGCAGTGATATCTCAAAACATAAATATTTAAATGGTTTAGGAAGCTTTTATACTACTAACACTTCCACACATATTGACAAAGCATTTAATACTTCATTAACCTATAGTCAGCGACTTTATCAGTTGAAGTTTTCATATAGAAGAGTTGATCCCGGATATAAAACCATGGGGTCTATATTTTTAAATAATGACATCGAGGATATTAGTGGAGGTATTACGTTAAAATTATTTCAACAGAAAGTAGTAACTAACCTTACCGGAGGGGTGCAACGAAATAACTTAGATAAAAAATTAACGCAAGAAGCAGTACGTAATGCGATGTCGGCTTCTGTTCAATGGATGGTTTCTAAAAAAGTAAATTTGAATATGCAGTATTCTAATTTTTTGGCAAGTACTAAGTTTAACAACCTGAATGTAACCGCTAATCAATTGAATTTATTGCAAAACAGTGATTCGCTAAAATATAATCAAGTGACTCAGAATGCTTCAGCCAATGGAGTAGTACAGTGGGGAGACAGTTTAGTCAGGAAATCTGTTACATCTACATTGAGTTGGCAACAAGCGAACGATAATAAAGGCGTAAGTTCTCAATTTTATTCTGCGATAGCAGGTTACACAATGTCATGGATACCAAGCAAGTGGGCATTGACAGCCTCTGTTATGAGTACATATAATACAGTGAATGATGTAAAGAATCAGTTATTTGGTCCGGGAATGACATTGAGCAAGGGTATAGCGAAGATATGGAGGTTTAGTTATAATTTTACGTATGCCACTAATTTGGTAGATGGTAATTCTACCGGGCATACTCTAAACAATAGACTTTCCTGTCAATATAAACCTTCTACTCATCATACGTTTTCAGCAGATGCCGGATGGCTTTATAGAAAACAAAATAAAATAGTAGTGACGAATGCTTCTGAATACCGGTTTAATATAGTATATGGTTATGTGTTTTAAAGATATTTATATTAGGATTGGTACTTTCTTTACTGCTTGGTTATTGATTATGACCACATCGTCCGCCCAGTCAACATCGTTTGTGATGGCAAGAAATATGGGTGAGATAAATGGTAAAATTAGTGTTGATATAAAGTGGTTCACTAAAGATATAAAACCGGGAAGCTCCGTCTTTATATATCGACAAGAAAATCAAACCGGGAAATGGATTCGTATAAATGATTTGCCTATACTTCCTAAAAAGGCCTTGTCTGAACAAGCGAAAGCTCAAGATGAAGAGTTAGAATTTCTTGAATATATTACACAGCAGAAGCAGATATCAGAACTGCCCGGTATGATACTAGCTTCGGTGTGGTTGAAGGCATTTCAGAATCAAAATTTTGCTGAGTACTTAGGGATTTATTATAAAGACTCTACTGTAATCGATGGAAACACCTATCAATATAAAATCATACAAATGACAGGAGGTAAGCCTTTGGATATTGGTGTATCTAAAATGGTTAAAGCTAAAAAGATAGAAACATTTGAAGCCAAAGTCGTAGATATCAAAACGACGTCTCTAAAAAATGCTGTTGGATTTGTATGGAAAGAAGAATTAGAAAGATTTTGGGCGGTAAACATTTATAGAAAAAATAATCAGACAGGAAGTTTTGAAAAGGTAAATATTAAACCTATTGTTCCCAATATATCAAAAGACTCATCCGGTAAAGTTTTAGAAAGAGAGTTTTATTATATAGAAGATAGTTTGACGGAGAGCCAAGTATATGAGTATAGAATAGCGGGGATAGATTTTTTTGGAAAGGAAACAGAAATGTCTAATTCCTTTTTTGTGTTTTTAAAAGATAAAAATCCACCGTTACCTCCAAAGGTAAAAGTTGATTCTATACGATTTGATCATGTGTATCTATCATTTAGTGTGCCTCCGGTAGGAGACTTTAATGGCTATCATATTTATCGTGCTGATGAAAAAGAAACGGAATATATAAGAATAAAAGAAAAATTGATTAGTCCTAAGGATAGTACTTATTTAGATGTAGTAATGGATAATAAACATTATTACTATAGGGTTGGAGCTGTAGATACATCCGGTAATGAATCCTTGTCAGAAAGAATTATAGTATTTGTTGCTGATGAAGTAGCTCCCACTTCACCTCTATGGAATACTATTAAGGCAGATACCGGAATGATTAAATTGACATGGAAAGCATCTCCGGAGAAAGATGTTCAAGGATATTATATTTATAGAGGTAGTTATCCCGGTAATCTTAAAACAATGGTCAAATTAACTAATTTGCCCTATTCATCTACTTCCTATATAGATACCATAAACAAGGTGAATTCGGGGAGATTTTATTATCGCATTGCAGCTGTTGATAGTAGTCTAAACGTAAGTAAATGGAGTGACACATTAAGTGCCCAAATGCCTGATATTATACCGCCTGAAGCGCCTAAGTTAAAACAAGTAGTTCAGGTGGGTAACGAATTGAAAGTAGTATGGTTTGCTAATGTTGAAAAAGATTTGAAAGGATATCAATGTTGGATTCGTAAGGATACCATATGGGAAAAAATAAATAACATCATTTCTAAAGATAGTACAGAGTTTTGGATGCCCGTAATTAAAACAGGCAAGATCGCTGTTGCATTAACTGCATTAGATAAAACAGGTAATATTTCGCCAATGAGTCAGTCTTATATTTTTTATACAAGATTGAATATTGAGGTCAAATTAATTGAAATAAAGAAAAAGAAAAATAAAGAACACCAAGTTAATTTTGTTATTGATCAACTTCCTAAAAGTGGGTTGGGTTATATAGTAATGGGGAAGGAGGGTGATGAGAATCAAGAATGGAAGCCTGTATCTGGATTGCTACATGATAAAACGTATTCTGAAAAAATAAAATCAGATGGATTATATTTATATAAGATAGTTTGGTATGATGCAGAAGGAAATATGCTCAACTCAAATGAACTTAGTTTTAACATAAAAAGCAAAAAGAAAAATAACGATAATTAAAAGGAGCTAACCATGAGAACAACGTATTCAGTAATTTTAGCAGTCCTATTTTTGAAAATAAGTATGGTCTGTACAATGGCACAGGTAGGTGTTAATACTACAAATCCCGATCCTAGTGCAGCATTGGATGTGCAATCATCTAATCAGGGATTACTTATTCCTAGGATACCTAACGCCGCTCGCATAGCTATGACCAATATGGCCAACTCGCTTCTTGTGTATGATACAGATATGAAGATGTATTTTTATTATCAATCTGCTGATAATAAGTGGTACTCATTAAATGCTTGGACAAGCTCTGTTACAGTAAGTGGAGGGAATGCCGATACATCAACATATACTTATAGTAAAGTAGGAATTGGTACGTCAACTCCGGCTCAAGCTTTATCAGTTGTAGGTAATACTCAGGTTACAGGAAATTCAAGCGTGGCCGGAAATGTGATTGTTGGGGGTAATACGCAGGTAACAGGCACTGTAACGGGATTGAAATTATACGGAGAAGGCGCCGTTCCAGTAGGAGCCATTATGATGTGGTCAGGTAATCCTGCTACATTACCGGTAGGTTGGGCATTATGTGATGGTGTGTCTGGAAGACCGGATTTAAGAGGTCGATTTGTGGTGGGGTATGATAATGCAGATGCTGATTATAATGCCACAAATAAAGTAGGACCTGTATATTCTGATGCGGATGGGAGTTCTCCAGGTACGAATACTCAAGATGCAAAACAAGTGAGGCTAACAGGTACTCAAAGTGGTACTGCAGCACATAACCATACGGTTAATGATCCGGGACATACACATGTTCATTATGATTCTTATGTGCCTGAAAGTGGTACAGGATATTCCGGTGGAGGAAACAGAGGAGTAGGTTGGAATCAGAATTATACTCGAAATACAGATCCGGCAACCACAGGGATTACAATTAATGCAAGTACGGCTCAGAACGCGACTACTCCTATTGAAAATCGACCACCTTATTACGTTTTAGCTTACATAATTAAAATCGCTTATTAATACTATGAAACATTATTTAGTTTTATTCATATCATGTATGACATGTATCCAGAGTTGTATCTCAACTCAAGAAAAGTATGTAGATCCTTATAACTTCACTCTTTCATCCCAAGTAACTATACCTCTTTTAACAAAAGGTCTTGCAATCATGGGCGATATAAATTACAGTTTAACTACCAATACAAAATTAGTAGCAATCCTTGAGGATACATTGATAACTGTAAATTTAACAGATGTAAATGGACAGAATGTTAATGATAAAATGTTTCCTGTATATATAGAGTCACTTGATGAGAATTGGGTTATAGGAGCTTTTATATCAGGAACAGGTTCTTCTCTACCTAATAAAATTTTATTAATTAATATTTCTACCGGTGAAATAAAAGATATAAGCTCTTATGGACAATTAAGAGAAAGACCTAAAAAAACGCTTGTTGTAAAAAGAGGAGTTAATAATTATGGCATTATAGCTAATGGTATTAAAAATGGCATATTAAACATATCCATTCAAAACAATATACCTATAATTAACACTTTCTTTTCAGATACTATGAGTATAAATGACTTTATGGTTGATAAAGATGAGAATTTTATAATAGAATATGAAAATTCTTCTAACTTAAAACATGTTTTTTTAAATAAAGAATTTCAAAAAGTATATTATATTAATAATCTTAATTTTTCTTATACGTTATTAGACGTTGATAGTAAAATCAATTTTCTTTCGAGCTCAAATCAATACAAAAGATTTACTAATAGTAATAATATAGCTTCATTAGAAAACAGCTTTAATGTAGGCCTCTTTTTTCATAATTATTATACTAAAAGATGCGTATTTAATAATGCTATGTATTTAATGGATGGTTATAATTTTTTATATAATCAAAATTCTACCTTCAATAGTTCTCAAATGAATGAAAGCTTAGGTATAATTACTTCTTTTGATTATTCAGTATCTAATAAGTTGGCATATATAAGTACAAAAGCATCCTTTAATGATAACAACTCTAATTTAGTGAAAATCGGTTTTAATGGTGCTACAATCACTGAAACAGAGATAATCGATAACACAAAATACGATATTTATGATATAGAAGCATTTGAAGACGGTTCTTTTTACTATAGCGGACTACGATTATCTGATAATAAATATTTTATTGGTTTTTGTACTTCAACAGGAATATTTGAAAATATAACACTATTAGATTCCAAAGTATATAAAATTTTAAAGACTACTGAATATGTTAATCGTTTTGAACAAACCCAACTATAATTTAAATTAATTTAATATCATGAAATCAAAAATTATTCTTTTCTTATTACTCACATTATTATCTCACTTATCGTTTGCACAAGGCAGAAAAGGAGATATGTTTGTTTATTCCAAAAGGCTTACTCCTACCATAGTAACTAAAGCTCCCAATAATACTTTTCAGATGTTACTTACAGGTCCTATAAATAATACAGCTTCAAAATCTTATATAGACAAAGAAAAAGGACGTGTATGCTTAAATAAAGTAGATTATGATGCTTTTGTACTAGTTGAAATCACTTCCAGTGATGTAACTCTTCGTTTGGATGATTCAGGAAAACCTGTTGTACAACTTGGAGTTTTTGTTATGGTGGATTATGAAGCAAGTGTATTAATAAAGGATATTAATGGTACAATTATTTCTAGTCGTATTCTTTCCAAAAAAGGTCAGGATAATACTTGTATTCAATTATCCGCAGCACAGTCTGTAGCTATGAAATCAAATGTTCAGATGTTGAACGATTTATTGAATACCCAAAAGCAATCCTTTTATAACGAAACCATTAAGTCAAGTTATGTAATGCTAAACCGACATGCATGTGGTGGTTATCAGTCGGATTCATTATACATATACAGTGGTAAAGGTAAAAACTATGATTATTCTAAATTAGATTTAGCAATGGAAAAAGTTATAGAGCAAGCCAAATTGTTAAATACCAAAAAAGTAGATACTAATCTTGTTAATAAAACCATTACAGAGGCAATAGAACTATGGAAGATAGAACTTCAAACCGTTGACTTTGAAAATCCGGAAGCTAGAATTAATAGAAAATTATACCGAGCATTTAATTATAATATAGCGGTTGGTTATTTTTTATTAAAAGATTTCTCAAAAGCCTATGAGTATGCGGGTATAGCTAGGCGAGACGAAAAAGAAGAACAAAGTAAAATAAAAGTAACAGATACATTTGAACAACGAATTGAAGACCTTCAAAATTTGATAGAGATTAATTTCTAATAAAAAGCCGGTAATCCGGCTTTTTTTATTAGAAATGCTAGGTAAATTTGGTAGTTTTAATAATATAGAAATAAGATGAAAACTGTCTTTTTGTTTATTTTACTATTTACATCTTCCATTACTTTGTTTGCTCAAACAAGTGATAGTATTGATGTATCTAAGTTGCAAGAAGCGGTATTACGACTCAAGCAGGTAATAGCATTAAAGAAAGATGTGCTGTGGAGCCAAACTATTGGTAAACGTATCGATAGTTTTGAAACGGCTACTTATGTACAATGTATTCCCTTGGTCCAAGTACAAGGCAATGGCGTATTGATTGGTTTGGTCAGCAGACTGGGTCAGGTACCACTGGTAGGCGAGTGGCAACCCTCTGTAAAAGTGATATGGAAATTAGTACCGGTGAGAGAAGGCGCAGGGCCATTTACTTTAACTGTTCAGGTAGATGCGTCTGATACCTTGCCGGAAGCCGACTGGCAAGCAGCCAAAGCGAAGATGTTGCCATGGTATCAACATAAACAATACGATTCCGTGTCTTTATGCAAAGCAGATTTAGCCGCTGCCATGGATGCTTTTTTAGATGAGTTACAATTACGCTGGGGGGATCGATATGCACCTAAGTATTTGTTTAAGGTGAGAGATGGGTATTTTATGAATGGGCATACACTAACACTTAGGAAAGATACCGTGGGAGTAGATAGTGTGGCAAATATTTTTGTAGTAAAAAAAGAAGACTTGTCTGTGGTTACTAACGTAAGATGGAATCCTAGTTCGAGGCATTATTATTATATGGCACACGCTGATTCAGTTGGATTAAGAGATTATGAGGCTACTATCATTTCTGATGGGGATACGGTAAACATGACAATACACATTCAATTTTTAGGGGATGAGGTATTGAATGTCGCCCTTCAGAAAGTTAGAGATGTATTTGAGCAGGCCCTAACAGATGCTATGCAAGTTTTAGTTGATTCTGCCCAAGCGAAAGAGGATGTATACATTAGAAATAAAGAACTAACTGAGGAAATGCGCAGACAAATGATTTCAAAGTTAATTGCTGTAAGTGGCTCAAATACGAATGGCAACCCAATTTTAATATATGTATCAGATTCTACCGATTTTGTAGATGAGGTTATTCCTGAAGGGATAAGATCCCATAGTTTTTTAGGGGATTATATTAATAAAGCAAATGCTGAACATCTTGCTCGAGTAGCATTCATTTTTGCTTGGACAAATCGACAGGTGTTAGCAGAATTTATTCAGGAACCAGCAAAAAGAGCGGCATTCAAAGATGCAATAATAAGTGATATCGGAACATTGACTGCAGATATTACCATGTCCTTATTCACAAAAGATCAAACTCAAATTAAAAATTTCGTCACTGATTTTATTATCAAAAAAGTAAATACAACTACAACAGCCCAATTAAGTAGTAAATAAATTATAAATGAAAAAAACTCTAATTAAAATATTGATTTTTAGTTTTCTTATCAATTTTTTTGGAAGCATAAGTGTTTATGCTTTCGATGAAGAAACCTATATTGAAAAATGTACAAAAGAACTTCAAGAATTAATATCAACTAATAAAAAAAATATTGAATTAGGTAGATATAATGAAGTGAATTATTTGAAAGATTTTTTTAAAGAGAGTTATGGTACAGATTTACTAGGAGATTATAGAGATGCCATTCAACAAAATTGCTCCCAATATGAAGGGAAAGTAATTGTAGTTGTTCAGAATGTGATTGGTGTATCGGAACTAGAGATGAAAGAAAATCTAATTATTATAGAAAGGGCCAATAAATCTGTTTTTTCTAATCTTACTGCAAATGGTGAACAATTAGCACTATTTATATTGAACCCTTTGTTGAAATCAAATGCAATAAATTATCAATTCACTATATATGCTAGCAATGATCTAGATGCAAAAACTTACACTTTTGTTTCGGCTGCCGATTTAAAGTTTAGTCAAGACCAGAAAAAGCTAAGTGTTTTTTTGAATGTAACCAGTGGTATTGATGAAGCGACTTCAGCAAACGGACTCAGTGCATTATATGCTAAAAACGAAGAATTAAATTTACAAACGAATACCCTTGATAATAATTTACCCAATGCTATTTTAACGTCAGTAATAATAAGATTTTCAGAGCGTCAGAATGTTACAGCTAATAGTCAGATTGGGTTAAGAGACGCTTTCAGTAAAATGCTTAATGACCCTATTTGCAGAAAATTTTTCAATAAAGAACAATTAAGTAATGATGCTATTTTAGATTATTTCATTAATACTCAAGGATGGCATTGGAATAATGATTTTGTTATCCCTGAAAATGAAGATTATAAAGTCAATTTTTCATATAGAGAACTTTGGCTTATGATGACTCCTAAGTTTCCTAAAGCTCGAGATGCCTTTCTTGAATATATTTATGGGTTATATGCGGGTGCTGAAAATGAATTTATTATAGAAGAAATATTATTAAAGTATCAAAATCGATATTCAACTGATCTTGACCATATAATTCGTATTGCTTCGGTTGCAAAACTTTTAGGTCAAGAAAGATGGAATGATTATCCGATTTTACTAAGTGATCAAACAAGCGATTTTCCCTCCTATTATAATTCCCTATATGCATACTATTTAGCCTATTCAAAATTTGATAAAATTTTAGCTTGCAATACCCCTGGGGATAGGGAAGGGCAGATGACTTCAATCATGCGAACGTTGTCGGAAAATGAATATATCTATCTTCCGGTAAGACATCGAATTCATGTGTTAGAAGTCATTAGTAAAGGTTCCATGTCGGGTAAAATTAATGTGGATCAACCAATCAAAGAAGAAGATATAGTACTCAAAATTTTAAAATTTACAGCGAAAAAAGATGAAAAAGCGATATTAGATGCTTTAGTATTACCCAGGTCTTTAGCAAATACAACTTCTCCATTAATTGATTTGATATCAGGAATAGATGGTGAGAATTATAGTATTTTTATTTTAACATTGACAGATTGGTTAATTAGTAATTATCCTAATCAAGAAAGTTGGCAAGAAATCTTAGAACGCACCAAGCGAGCAGAAAGGAATATACTACCATTGGGTGATTTTTTGGATGGTTATTCCACTGAAATAGGTACTATGGGGAGTAATACTGTATTTAGATTTTACATTACAGTTAATCCTTCTATACCAATAGAAACTTATAAATTGATAAATGTAAATGCCTACGATTATATAGTAGTAAAATTTACGAGTAATTATAGTTTTGCAGGTAAATCGTTTTCAAAGGGAAGTATATATACTCTTCCCTCATTTTTTGTATACGCCATGATGCATGACATGTCTGTTCATACATGGGTGACTACAGGAAAATATACTTTATACGCTGCATTTTTAGCAATTGGTGTAGGTGAGATTATGCTTGCAAGAACGGGTCTTCAAATGGCTATTGCATTGGCAGATATGGCTGTTGCTACAAGTGATATTTTAGTTAATGAAATATTAGCAACTAAATTATCTCAAACCGATGATGGCAAGGCTTTTTTAGATAAATGGAATAAGTTCGTATTAATTTATGGGGGAGCAAGAGTATACAGTGAATTATCTGGTTTGAATCGTGAATTAACAGAGTTGTCCAGAAGAATAAATAATCCTGAAGTAGATGAGCTTGTTACTAGAATAAATAAAAAGATTGGAGCATTAGAGGCAGATGATATTGTAAATGGGGCGGGGAAGGCTCTTGATGATATAGTATTAGCAATGAAAGCGGATTTCCCAAGCACATGGAAATTCAATAAAATAAGTGACGATTTATACGATATCGTAGATGGTACAGGTAAAAAATGGGGAACAGTAACCAAAGACAAAATAACTGCACCCGGAAGAACTGCAACAGGAACACTCGGAAATCCAATAATAAATAATCCAGTGTTGGTTAAAAATATGAAGTACGATGTTGACGGCTTCATATATCAAACAGATGATTTAGGAAGAGTTGTAAAAACCAATGCAGACTTAGACGACATTGCAAGAGTACGTTTAGGCAATCAGCAAATAAAGGCAGTAGATGTAAAAGATGGTGTACGTGGTGTTGACCAAGGCGGACACATTGTAGGCTCTCGTTTCTTTGGCCCAGGTGAGCAAATCAATTTATATCCTCAATCTGCGAACTTAAATCAAGGTGCTTGGAAAACCATGGAAAATAGTTGGGCAGATGCAATGGTGCAAGGCAAAGATGTAAAAATTGAAGTAGAAGCAGTATTTACTGGAACTTCAAAAAGGCCTGATGCTTTTGAAGTTAGCTATTGGATTGATGGAGTAAAAACTAAAAGGACTTTTATAAATCAATAATGGAAGAAAAAGAAATTTTCAGCTTGCTTGCTGTAGGATTGATTGATGATATACCACAAGGCTTGCAATTCAAAGAAGCGATATTAAATATTATGCGACTTGAAGGTGTGGTTGAATTTCAATCATATGTAATTGATACTAAAGGAGAGAAATTCAATTTAGAAGTATCAATGGGTTACAAATACGCTAAAGCTGTTTTAGAACTATACACCATTACTCAAACCCAATTTCCTATTCATAAAAATTGGAATAGGGCGAAATATACATTGTATCCTAATGCAAAAATGGAGATAGAATATTTTTGGGATGATGCTTTACAGAATGAAGTAGATAAGTATAATAACGAAAGCCCTCAAAGTTGATGGCTTTTTCTCCGCTATTGGTAGCCTTAGCACAGGTTGGTGTTATCACTACTCTCGCCCGTGTTGTGTGTTTAGCCGCTCACAGAGGAGTAATAAATGAGAATAAAATAAATGCGGCGTCACCAACACGTATTCAAATATATTGTTATCAATAGAGTAAGTGGGTTGTTGGTGACGCGGAAGATAGGTATCTTTGATATAGGAAGAGTAGTGGTCCGCTAAACACCAACCTTTACTTTTACCTCGTAGTAAAATTCCAAGATTTTCTATTTCTCTTAGCGAGAATATTATTCCCTACTAATTTGATAACTTCATGTTAATTAACCACCGGCAAAGGTGAACTAGAACGCCGACTAGGCTAGAGACCTATCCCTTGATTTAGTCCTTTGCCGGTATATTTGAACAAGCATCAAATAGAAATTTGAGTTAGAGGCTCATTAGTAAGGTTTTGATTGTGTTCAAACTCGGTTAATCAACTATAAACGTATAGAAAGTTATGAAATTTAATTGGTTTATCGGAATCGATGTGTCTAAAAAAACATTGGACATCTGTGTAAGAAATGAACAAACAGTTCTTTTCTCTACTCAAATAGAGAACTCTGTAAAGGCTCTAAAAGGCTTTTTGAAGCAATTAAAAAGCAAAGGCGTAGTATTGAATGAATCTCTGTTCTGTATGGAGCACACCGGGATTTATTGTACTCCAGTAATGGAAATTGCTGAAAAGGTAAAGATTCATCTTTGGCTAGAAAATGCTACTGCTATTAAACTATCCAATGGATTACAACGTGGAAAGAATGATCAGGTAGACGCTCTTCGTATTGCGGAATATGCCTATCGATTCCAAGATAAAGTGAGACTATTTGAGCCTCCTAGAGAGACGATGAAGCGATTAAAGTCTTACTTATTAGTTAGAAGAAGAGTACAAGCTTGTTTAATGAATCTTAAAACATTGACGAAAGAAAAAGATTACTATTCTTCTGCTAAAGAAACAACGGCTATTTGTAAAAAGTCGATTACAGCATTAAATCAAAACTTAGCAGATATAGAGAAGAAGATAAAAGAACTCATAAAATCAGATTCTCAACTAAAACAATTGTTTGAAATAGTTACTTCTGTTCGAGGAATTGGAGATGTGGTAGGGATTCAATTGATTGTTACTACAAACGAGTTTAAGAACTTTTCGTGCCCTAAAAAATTTGCTTGTTATGCCGGAGTAGCACCATTTGAGCATACTTCCGGAACCAGTATAAAAGGCAGGCCAAGGCTATCTAGAAAAGCTAATATGAGTATGAAATCATTGCTACACATGGCAGCATTGGTATCTATGCAATACAACGAAGAATTACGAAATTTCTATAACAGAAGAGTAGCAGAAGGAAAATCAAAAGTAAGTGTATTAAATATGATTCGAAACAAACTGATTCATCGTGTATTTGCTTGTGTACGTGATAATAGAAAATATGAAAATTCTTACATAAATTCGCTTGCTTAACTGATAGAAATCAACGGCTAGAGTTTTTTACAGAACTATTTCGAAAGAACATTATGATGAACTAATTCAAACAGGGAGAATGCCTGGCACTGGAGAATGTACAACATCACCTAATCAATTATTTTCAGAGGATTACAGTGGTTACTTAGTTAAATTTCAAGTTAAACTAGGTACAATAGATGAATTAAAAACTATAGGAGTAACTGATGGTCATCCTTTAGTTGCTGAACAGTTTGGGAATATGCCTACAAATGCTCAAATAGGAGGCGGTTGGAATCAGACTAGAGCTAGATTTAAAGTTGAGACTTTAACTTTAACAAATACTCAACAAGTTAATATTGCATTAGGTCAAGGAAGAGCCCTACAAATATTCAATGATAATTTACTTCATTTTCAACTTATTAAAATTAATCCATGATGAATAAAAAAGAAGAACAAATTGTTTTGGAATATGCTTGTGGAAAAATTACTAAAGAGGAATTATTTAAAAAACTTCCATTGTATGCGGAATCTGGTTTTTTAATTAATCAATATAAAGATGCTATTGATAAAAAAGATAGTAGTATGATTAATTTTTTAAGGATGATTCCATGTGAAAATTTGCAAATACTTTATCCAATTTATAAAAAATTACTATTAGAAAACTGGCACATTGAAAATGAAGATATTGCAAGATGTTTTCAAAATGAATTTAATGACAATAAAGAAAATATTTTAGTATTATTAGAATCAATTAAAATAGTGCCCGATTATTTGAAGTTTGATGATATGAAATATCCATACATCCGCAAACTCATCTATGCTATAGGAGCACAACCAGAGCCATATAATATTGAAGCGTTAGAGAAGTTAGCAAATGAAACAACTGATGAGAAAATAAAAAAATTGGCATTACATCAAATTAAGAAACGTAAAGAATTAGGTAGATGGGAAGCTGCTAATAAGCACCAATAATCTTCTTTAATTCATCATTTAGTGGATAAATATTTTCAAGAGGGAGTAAAGATTTTGCTTCCTCAATTTTTTTATCTAACACCAAAGAATGAATTTGTTTACATCTATCTGTAATATCATCAATAGCAACAATCCAATCATTTACATAATGCTGAACGGCAATATCAATAAGCCCAATTTGTATACTACGATAATTTAAGTTCTGTAAATGAATATCTTTTTCAGGATCCCATTGTAGGCGTACAGGAGAGTTTTGTAGTTTAGTTTTCCATTCTTCATGTGTAGCAAAAAGCGAAGCATCAAAATGCGAAATACAACAATTTTCCAAAGCCCAATTAAAGCCTTCACGTTTTATTTTAATCGCTAAAATATGTTCTTGTCCTTCTTTAGTAGACCATCCAGCTCGGTACATCATCCACAAAAAAGAGGGTTTAATCCAAGTCATACGCTCCATTTTAAAAGGAGAACCAAATTTTTGATTGGTTACAGCAGGTAAAGCAATTTCTTTTCTATAGGCTTGATAAACGGTTATTGTATGTTCATCATATACCGCACGTATTTGTTTTTCTAGCATTTAAATTTCATATATTAATGATGTAAAGTTATGTTTTATACTACAATAAATCATCAAAAAATAAATTTGGGGCTTTGCAGAAGTTGGTGTTCCAACTACTGTCGCCTTCCCACACGTTGGTGTTGTAGTCCCTCACCGTTGTCGCGTGTTTAGCGGCGCAGTAAATATAATAAGTGTTGCAATTAAAAACTGCCGCGTCACCGACAACCTAGTCTTGCAGAGGTTTGTGTTCCAACTACCACCGCCCGTGTTGCGTGTTTAGCCGCTCACAAAGGAGTAATAAATGAGAAGAAAATAAATGCGGCGTCACCAACACGTATTCAAAAAATGTATAACTGTGTTTTGGATTTTGTTTTACTATGCTCAAGATGGCGTAATAACACTCTTGGCACAGGTTGGTGTTCCAACTACTTTCGCCCGTGTTGTGTGTTTAGCCGCTCACAAAGGAGTAATAAATGAGAAGAAAATAAATGCGGCGTCACCAACACGTATCCAATTAAACGAAAGGGGATCCATAATAACTTATAAAATCCTACTTACACATTCACATTTCCAAATGATTTTGATTATCAGTATATTTGAAATGTCTTTTTTAAAGTTAAAAGCTATGAAAATCACTAGACAAGTTTTTGTTTTTATTTGTATGATATTTCACTCCGCTGTTGGTAGCTATCACTTGTTTCCTAAACGCCGCAGTATCCGCTGTTGCGTCAATCGACCAACAGCCCACCATAGATAAAGTGTAATAAAAAGTTTATTATTTCTATAGCTAATGTGAAAACAATAAAAAATAATTAATTTAGATAGGTGGTCGGCGCTCTTGAGGAGCGCGCAACCACGGAAGCCGTAGAGTTTAGGAAACATATGAAGGACGCCAACAGGGGAGAAAATATTTTGATGATGTAGCGCATAGCGGAGCAACACCAATCGGGCAACCTGCAAACGGTTATCAGGTATTTAAGAAAGGTGATGACTTTATTGTAAAGCGTATTGCTGATAAATCGCCTTATTCACAGGCAGAAATAACAGCTCTAACGGAGCATCCAAATGCTCACGTTTTAGAAAGACATGGACATGATGTAACAGATGAAGCTTTAATTAAAAGAGCGAATAGTGGTATTGCTCCTGATGGCTCAACAATAAATCCCAATCCCCCCTATACAAAACCACCATATAGTTCCAAGTTTGAAACACCCGAACAATTAAAAAGCGCATACAACAATACCATGCCGGGAAGTACTGCATTCAATAATACACCAGTAGTGAATGGAAAGAAAGTTGTTTATCACACCTTGCCTTCTGGAAGTTATGGTAAAGGCGTTGCAATGAATGGGAATACATTTCAATCATCTACTAAAGTAAGAGCTGTTTACCAAGATATGGGGAATGGCAATTTTCAATTATTAACAATGTTCCCAGATTTTTAATTAGATGAAAAGCTATAAAAATTTTGAAGCAGCAATTTCTAATTTTGCACCAGATATGATGCTTTCGCAGAAGGACGCATTAGGAGCAATTGAGATTTCAATAAATACAGGATGTATTAATAAAGCAGATTTACTATTAGAAGTAGAAGACGCTTTTTTTAATCCTTATTTTGATTGGATTGAATTTGCAAAATGTAATAAGGTTATTATAGTGGATGACATCCAACCAATTACAAAAAACGAAGCAAGAGAATACATCAAATCATTAATTTGGGATTATTTACATCCTGATTCTATTTAGCGTTTGATTTTCACCGTCTTTGGCGCCCTTTCTCCGTTGTTGGTAGCCCCTGCCCTTGTCGGAGTTTAGCGGCGTAAAAACAAATTAATAAGGTAGAAAATTTATTGCCGCGTCTCCGACAAGTATTATTTTTACATTAGTTATGGAACTCTTAGCACAGGTAGGTGTTCCAACTACTCTCGCCCGTGTTGTGTGTTTCCTCCGCTGTTGGTAGCTGTCTTTTGTTTCCTAAATGCAACAGCGGAAGCGTTTCCTCCTTCGTTGGCGTCCATCCTTTCTAACCAAAACACAGCAGTATCCGTTTTCTCCGCTGTTGGTAGCTATCTTTTGTTTCCGAAACGCCGCAGTATCCGCTGTTGCGTCAATCGACCAACAGCCCTCCATAGCTAAGGTGAAAATAATAAAAAAATAATTAAATTAGTTGGGTGGTCGGCGCTCTTGAGGAGCACGCAACCACGGAAGCCGTAGAGCTTAGGAAACATATGAAGGACGCCAACAGGGGAGAAAAAACGTCAATTAAGTACTGATATTCAAAAAATAGAATGGCATGCCTTGGACGGAATAGACGATAATGCTTTACAGTTTATTCGAACCGAAATGTCCAGCCAAGGTATAACTCCTGATTTGTTTAAAGTTGTAATTTATTGATGATGAAATCAGCTAAAGAATTAAAAGCAGACTATATTGTTTTTATAGAAAATATTCCCAATTATTTAGAAAAATTAAAAAAGTTGATGAAGCTAGAAAACATCACTTATTCGTTTTCTGAAATTGATGAATTAAGATTGGTTTATGAAAGTAATTACAAAACTCCCGAACAGCTAGGAATTGCTTACGATGAGTTGGTGCATTTGTTTTATGCCTATGTTGGTGAAGCATTTATGTTCTACCATGGTGGTAATTGGGAATTATCCAAAATGAAAAACGACGAAGCTTACGGAACTCCAATTATCATGAATTGGGGTAATGATGGAGAGCCTCATGGGCGAATTAGTCCATGGGTATGGAAAACATTGATAGAGCGAGGAAAGTTTAGAGGAAAATTGAGTGATGTAATAAAATAACAATATAAGCCCGCTTTTCTCCAATGTTGGTGCCCATATTCTTAGCATAGGTTGTCTTGTCCCATTTTGTTTACTTTAGCCACCGAAAAAACACTAAGTGGCATAACTAGCAAAATTGATAGTTATGCAGGAAAATTATCAACTGCTACTTTAGACGCTTCTCATGCCGGAAAAAATAGAGTATTGGACTTTGTTATTCAAAAAGGCGAATGGGATGGGTTTATGTCTGATATCAACAAGGCTGTAAAGTACACCAAAAAAAGGTCAAGTAACAATATATTCAGGATGGATAATTAAAAAAGAAAAATTAGACGAATTAATCCTGTCTACACCTTATGATGGTTTTGTAAAATAAGGAAATATGAAACAGTATGACATAGGAATTATAATCAACAAAAGTGAAGAGAACTTAAATGGTTCATATGGAATTATAATTGAAGATTATTTAAAAGAGTATTTTTTGGTTGAAATATGGAATTTTGAACTATTTGAAGGCGCAATAATCGACAGTTTGCCAAAACAATGTTTAAGACTTGCCACAGATGAAGAAATAAAAGAATATAAAAGAAAATTTAAAGAATATTGCGATAGAAACGAAAGCCCGATTTAGTTGGCTTCTCCTTCGTTGGCGTCCATCCTTTCTAATCAATACACCGCAGTATCCGTTGTTGTGCCATTTCGGCCAACAACCCAGTGAGATGTGATGTTGGCACAAGTTAATACTTTAGATTGTAATACATGGTTAAATTATTTAGCTTTAGAAAGCTATGGAAATAATAAAACATCAACCGGTGTTTTTTACTGCTACTATTAAAAATTGGAACTGCTTATTAAAACCGGAGAAGTACTTAGCACTGGTTGGTGTTCCAACTACTACTGCCCGTGTTGTGTGTTTAGCCGCTCACAGAGGAGTAATAAATGAGAAGAAAATAAATGCGGCGTCACCAACACGTTTTATAACTATATTGTTATCAATAGAGTAAGTGGGTTGTTGGTGACGCGGAAGTTAGGTATCTTTGTTATAGAAAGTGTAGTGGTCCGCTAAACACCAACCTTTACTTTTACCTCGTAGTAAAATTCCAAGATTTTCTATTTCTCTTAGCGAGAATATTATTCCCTACTAATTTGATAACTTCATGTTAATTAACCACCGGCAAAGGTGAACTAGAACGCCGACTAGGCTAGAGACCTATCCCTTGATTTAGTCCTTTGCCGGTATATTTGAACAAGCATCAAATAGAAATTTGAGTTAGAGGCTCATTAGTAAGGTTTTGATTGTGTTCAAACTCGGTTAATCAACTATAAACGTATAGAAAGTTATGAAATTTAATTGGTTTATCGGAATCGATGTGTCTAAAAAAACATTGGACATCTGTGTAAGAAATGAACAAACAGTTCTTTTCTCTACTCAAATAGAGAACTCTGTAAAGGCTCTAAAAGGCTTTTTGAAGCAATTAAAAAGCAAAGGCGTAGTATTGAATGAATCTCTGTTCTGTATGGAGCACACCGGGATTTATTGTACTCCAGTAATGGAAATTGCTGAAAAGGTAAAGATTCATCTTTGGCTAGAAAATGCTACTGCTATTAAACTATCCAATGGATTACAACGTGGAAAGAATGATCAGGTAGACGCTCTTCGTATTGCGGAATATGCCTATCGATTCCAAGATAAAGTGAGACTATTTGAGCCTCCTAGAGAGACGATGAAGCGATTAAAGTCTTACTTATTAGTTAGAAGAAGAGTACAAGCTTGTTTAATGAATCTTAAAACATTGACGAAAGAAAAAGATTACTATTCTTCTGCTAAAGAAACAACGGCTATTTGTAAAAAGTCGATTACAGCATTAAATCAAAACTTAGCAGATATAGAGAAGAAGATAAAAGAACTCATAAAATCAGATTCTCAACTAAAACAATTGTTTGAAATAGTTACTTCTGTTCGAGGAATTGGAGATGTGGTAGGGATTCAATTGATTGTTACTACAAACGAGTTTAAGAACTTTTCGTGCCCTAAAAAATTTGCTTGTTATGCCGGAGTAGCACCATTTGAGCATACTTCCGGAACCAGTATAAAAGGCAGGCCAAGGCTATCTAGAAAAGCTAATATGAGTATGAAATCATTGCTACACATGGCAGCATTGGTATCTATGCAATACAACGAAGAATTACGAAATTTCTATAACAGAAGAGTAGCAGAAGGAAAATCAAAAGTAAGTGTATTAAATATGATTCGAAACAAACTGATTCATCGTGTATTTGCTTGTGTACGTGATAATAGAAAATATGAAAATTCTTACATAAATTCGCTTGCTTAACTGATAGAAATCAACGGCTAGGTGGTACAGGTTATGGAAGTGGAGGAAACAGAGGAGTAGGTTGGAATCAGAATTATACTCGAAATACAGATCCGGCAACCACAGGGATTACAATTAATGCAAGTACGGCTCAGAACGCGGCAACACCTATAGAAAATCGCCCGCCTTACTATGTGTTAGCCTATATAATTAAAATCGCTTATTGATGAAAAGTATTATAGCTCTATGGATGTTGAGCATTTCTATAAGTTTAAATGCTCAAACTAACGATAAAGCTATAGAAATAGAATTTTTTGGACCCGGCTGGTATAATAATATTAGAGGGTTGCCTGTTGTTGAATTTGATTATGTTCTTTATAAAAAAAATAACATTTCGTATTATGCTCAATTGGGTTTGGGTGTGATAAAATTCAGAGATTTTGATCTTAAGTTTAACCCTGATATGGTATTGCCTATTTCATTGGGGGTGTGTGTCGGTAAAAAACTACAACCGGATTTTCGGTTGGGTGTCTTCTATTCAAATACAGTGGTTTTGGATGAGTCATTTAATAAGAAACGTAACTCTAATTTTTCGTCTTTTGTTTCGCCAGGAATAAAATGGATGTTCTTAAATCATTGTGGGACTAAATTATGCGGTAACGTGTTATGGGATTTCAAACAAAATATTGAATTAGGGGGGAGCGTTTCCTTTTTGTATACATGGAAATAAAAAAAATCAGTTTAGGTTTCTTGTTGATATTTGTATTGTTGTCTTGTAAAAAAGATAAACATAATCCGGATGTAGTTATCATAGGGCATGCCGGTACAGGCCTTTATGGTGTTTACCCTGCCAATACTTTAGAGTCTTTTAGAAATGCTTTTGCACTTGGAGTTGATGGTGTAGAAATGGATGTTCAAATGACTAAAGATTCGATTTTAGTCATTTTTCACGATTATACTTTAGATGACTTAACCAATGGAACAGGGTGCGTATGGGATTATACTTGGGAAGAGTTAAAAAAAATAGAATATGATACTTATCCATTTGGTCGATACAAGATCAGACAGGTTTCTGATTTACTAAGGTTGCCTGAATCAAATATGAAAATAATTATTTGGGATATTAAATCTTACTCTAACGATGAAAAATATTTGAACATATTAAATCAAAAAGTAGCTCACTTAATTACCTATTATAATGTACAGGTGTCACGTCCTGAAAAAAGTTTACATATTTATCAAATATACTAGAATAGCTTTACAGTGTTATCAATTATCCTGAAATAGCTTGTCATTTGTATTTTTCTTATAATAACTTTTCCACTTTCTTTTAGCCTTAATACTAGTTGAATGAACAATGGAGGGTGTTAAGTATTCTATACTCAAATGTGGTCTTTCGTTATTATATTTATTTACAGATTGCTCCAAAGCATCTTTGGCTTCTTCTAAAGTATTTACCTTATAGTCTGCTAGGTATTCATTTTTTAGTATTCCATTTACTCTTTCTGCAATCGCATTGTCTCTAGGATCACTATCTTCAGTCATACTAATTAAAATATTATTATCCTGTAATAGCTTTACATATTGACTAGAACAATACTGTATTCCTCTGTCTGAGTGATGAATGAGCTGGCTTGCCTGACCTCTCAAAAGGTCAGGCAAAGCTAGCTCAAGGGCTTTAATACTTTCAGACGTTTCTAGGGTGTCTGATACATTGTATCCGACAATTTTATGCGAATAGGCATCCGTTATAAGACTAATGTATAAATGTTTAGATTGTACTTTCCAGTATGTTATATCACTCACTACGATATGTTGAGGTTTCTCTGGTATGATATCCTTAACCAAGTTTGACCATTTATAAAACTTATGGTAACTCATGGTGGTTTGTATTCCTCTGCGTCTTCTCTTGATAAGTAAATCCTCTCTTCTTAATAAATCAAAGAAAGAATCTCTACCTATTTTTAGATGATTATTTACAAAGAACGGTTGTAGCATATGGTACAGCTTTCTAGTGCCTATTCTTTTATGAGCCAGACGAACTTCTTTCACAGCATCAACTATCAGTTTAGACTGTAATTGGTGTTCTTCATATAACTTGCAATATTGATAATATGCCTGTCTACTGATACCAAATAATCTGCAAATACTCGACAGACTTTTCTCAGGGTACTTGCTTCGTAGTTCTTCTATTATTTGGTATTGGACTTTTTTCGGATAGGAAGTTTTAACTCTTGTTCGGCTATTTCTATTACTCTTAAATAGGCTTCTGCTTTAAGCTTAGCTTCTTCAAGTTCTTTTTTAAGTCGCTTTACTTCTTCAGATGAGTTATCTTCGATATTATCCGCTAGTTGATTCATTGGTAAGGGTGGACTTTTAGCGATCCCAAAATTTTCTAATCCAATTTCGATGGTATCGTATTGAACTCTAATATCGCTTTTATTTTCCCTATATCCATACCTCTCTAGCCAATGAAATAGACTTGAATGACTAGGAATACCGTATTTTATACATAATTCTTTCATCCCTCCTTTACCGGCCATAAATTCCCTACATACATGATGCTTGAACTCAGTGCTGTAATTGTACTTTTGTACGACTACTACTTGCTTGTCTTTCTTTTCTCTTTGTCCCATTTTGTTTACTTTTAGTGTAAACCTATTTCAGGACGAGACAAGGATTATAGTTTTGTTGAAATAACGAATGAAAATCAATGTGTGTTTTATAATGATAACTATCCGGAATTTAAGATTTTTGCATATGTAAATTATGAGTTGGCCATCGATTGGTTTACTAAATATGATTTGGCCGGAATAACTATTAGGGTAGACGAATTAGATGAAAACAAAGTAAATTACATCCATGCACAAAATAAATTAGTATCTTGCTTTTCCATGTATAATAAAAACGACCATAAGAGAGCATTAGACTTGAAAGTTGATATCTTTCAAACGGATGATATTAAAGGGTTGGTTAAAATTGCAAACTAAAAATGAATTATAAATCATCTCTCTTATTAAGAGCTTTTTGGGTTTTTATAAAAATATATCTAGTAGGATTAGTTTTACTAACTCTGAACAGAATAGTTTTAATGTTTCGATTTGCACCGGAGACTACTTTAGTAAATAGAAAGGCTAAGTTGGTTGAAGCTTTTATCATGGGCTTTAGGTTTGATACAAAAGTATTATTAGTGCTTTTGATTCCCATACTTGCTATTTCCTTGTTTGCTTGGATTAATAAATCTTGGATGCAATCTGTATACAGGAAATTTGTTTTTTGGTATTCATTTATCATATTATCCATTGTGTCATTTTTATTGTTGGTTGATCAACAATACTATCTTTATTTTCAATCGCACTTTAATGTTTTGATTTTTGCGCTTATTCAAGATGATACAAAAGCCATCATCGTGTCTATGTGGGAAGATCATCCTTTTTTACGTATTCTGATTATTGCATTGCTATATGGATTTTTGTTATATAAAATATTAAAGGTGCTATTAAAATATGAACTTAGAGATGTAAATATTAAATGGCCTTTTCAAATATTGGGAGTAGTCTTATTTGGATTTTTACTCTTTTCGGGTATTCGAGGTACATATTCCACTTTTCCTCTGGAGAAAGATGATTTAACAATATCGGATGATGTGTTTGTTAACTATTTAGCATCCAATGCTATTTTTTCTATTCAAACAGCGGTTGAAGATAAGAATAAAACATTTGCTAATACAGATAACAATCAGATGCTCCAAGAGTATGGTTACCAATCCATCGAAGAGGTATTGAAAGATTATTATGGAGATGAATTTCATTCTGCCAAAAATTTCATGGATGATGTTTTTTCAAAAACTCCAATCGATAGTTTATTGAATGCAAAGCCTCCACATGTCGTTTTTGCTATGATGGAGAGTATGTCGAATTATTATTTAGATTTTCATCATAAAGATTCATTTAACTTATTAGGTAGTTTAGAACCTCATTTTAAATCAGATTATTTATTTAGAAATTTTGTATCAGGAGAAAATGGAACTATCGTAACTTTGGAAAATATTATGATTAATATGCCTGAGCATTCAATAGCTCAGTCGCCTTATAAATACACTTCATTTTTAACTTCGGTTGCGAAGCCATATAAGGACGCCGGATATTCTACTATTTTTATTACGAGTGGCAAGCAAACTTGGAGAAATCTAGATGAATTTGTACCAAGAAATTATTTTGATACTGTTTATAGTAAATCAACCGTATTGAGCACTATTTCTGGGTCTACAGAATGTGAATGGGGCGTTTATGATGAATATATGTTTGACTTTGTAAATATATTATTACAAAAGGCTACCAAACCTACTTTAGTATTTGTATTAACAACCACCAATCATACTCCTTTTGAAAGACCTGCAAACTACAAACCTTATCCATTAGTTTGGAATAAGGAAATAGATTCTAAAATTCATTTTAATCATGATCGAGCGAAACAGAATTTTTTAAATTATCAATATGCGAATGATGCATTGGGACAATTTATGAATAAGATTAAATCAAGTTCGCTAAAAGATAAAACTATAGTGGCTGCTAGTGGAGATCATAACAATTGGATGTTGTTTCAGTATGACGATACACAGCTGCATATGCAATATGGCGTACCTCTTTACATGTATGTTCCGGAGTATTATCAAAGGAATACTATTAAAGATGAACAACGATTTGGTTCACACAAAGATATTTTTACTACTCTTATTCCTTTAAGTTTGTCCAATGCTAATTATTTGAACATAGGCAATAATTTATTGTCAATGGATACAACCCAATGCTTTTTTGGTGTAAACGAAAAAAATGTAGTAATTTCTAAATATGGCGTAATTAAAAATGTAATGAATACTACTCCTGAATATTTTACATGGAATAACAGTCAATTAAGTAGAATGAATGATACTTCTAATAATAATGAATTAAAAAAAATAGCTACTAAAGCAAGAGCTAGAGAAATCTTACTTAAATACTGCTTTAATCAAATTGTATCACAAAAATAATTGAGGATTTTTTAATCAAGTTGATATTTAGGAGTGGTCCATTTTTTTTCGAAAACTCTTTTGTAAATTTTATTGAAAAATCCTGCTTGGATATAATTTAGTTTGGGTGAACTCAATTTGATAGGATCAATCTGCACCATTTTATCCATTACATTTTTAATAGAACTTCCTTTTTGAAAATGATAGTCAAAAAACTCAGCAAGGATAGCTCGATATTCCTTAAAAAACCAATAATGAAATAGAACATCGGACGTGTCTATCACTTTACTATGATTTTTTAATTCGAGTGAAAAGGATATTTGTTCTACAATGTGAGATGGGAATATAGGATAAATGATATCCGTATCGGATAATACTTTTGCAACTACTGATTTATGCTCATTTGATATTCCAATCACACCGGCATTATACATGATTGTATACAAGTCCAATGTTATATTTTTTGATTTCAGCCAGTCTAGATGAGTATTGACAAACTTATATATTTTCTTTGCTACTAAATTGTATTTAGACTTTATACTACCTTCTTGTTCATGCATCAAAGTTTGAGTCGTATTGATTTGTTTGAATAATTCAGTAATGTCTGTCAGTGCATACATGTCTGTATCTAAATATATAAAGTTTCCTTTGTAATTAGATAAAGCATGTTCTAGTACTTTTATTTTAACGCGATGAACAAAGTCGATTTCTCCCTTATACAATTGGATAGTGTCATTCGATAGGGTTTCTAAGGTGCAATTAGGAAGTTGTAGCCAATCAAATTTTTGGGGTTGATCTGTATAGATTAAAAAAGTAAAAGGTTGTGAGGGTTTTTTATTAAGGATACTTAATATAGCATAGAAACATTCATTAAATATGTAATCTTTGCCATAAACTTGAAATACAATGAAATTACTCATATCCGGTTAATTATTATGCTAATATAGGATATCCTTTTTTACCTTAAAAATGACCTGTTTAGGGGCACTTCCGTAATCCTTCTTTTCTTCGTATCTTTGAGCTTTCCAATTGTAACTATATGATTTCCATAGACGGACTAGCCGTAGAATTCAACGGCAGAACATTATTCTCCGATATCACCTTCAATATTAACGATAAAGACCGTATAGCCCTTATGGGGAAAAATGGTGCCGGTAAATCTACCATGCTGAAAATTATAGCAGGAGTAGAAAAGCCTACGCGCGGTAAAGTAACCGCTCCCAACGGGGCTACGATTGCATACTTACCACAGCACTTATTGACGGCAGATGATTGTACTGTATTCGAAGAAACATCTAAAGCTTTTGCTAAGGTTCTAAATCTTAAAAAAGAATTAGATGAACTAAACCATCAATTGGAAACTCGTACCGATTATGAATCGGATGAGTATTACAAAATTATTGAACGTGTATCGGAAGTAAGTGAACAATACTATTCTATCGAAGAATCTAATTTTGATGCAGAAGTAGAGAAAACGTTATTGGGTTTAGGATTTGTGCGTGAAGATTTTCATCGATTAACTTCTGAATTCAGTGGTGGATGGCGTATGCGTATAGAATTAGCAAAAATTCTATTGCAGAAACCGGATTTGATATTATTAGATGAGCCTACTAACCACTTAGATATTGAATCTATTCAATGGTTAGAAGATTTCTTGATTAATAGCGCTAAGGCGGTAATGGTAATTTCCCACGACCGTGCCTTCGTTGACAATCTTACTAATAGAACCATTGAGGTTACCATGGGCCGCATTTACGATTACAAAGTAAATTACTCCCACTACTTACAACTTAGAGAAGAGCGACGTCAACAACAACAAAAACACTTTGACGACCAACAAAAATTCATTGCAGAGACAACTGAGTTCATCGAACGATTCAAGGGTACTTATTCTAAAACATTACAAGTGCAGTCGCGCGTGAAGATGTTAGAGAAACTGGAACCAATAGAAGTGGATGAAGTAGACACTTCATCATTGAATCTACGCTTTCCTCCATCACCACGCTCCGGTAACTATCCGGTAATTGTGGAAGAGATGAGTAAACACTATGGCGATCATGTGGTGTTCAACAAAGCATCTATGACTATTGAACGTGGAGAGAAAATTGCTTTCGTTGGAAAAAATGGTGAAGGTAAATCTACCATGGTCAAAGCGATTATGGGAGAGTTAGAGTTTGATGGCAAATGTACCGTAGGGCATAATTCTATGATTGGTTACTTTGCACAGAATCAAGCTTCCTTGTTAGATGAAGAATTGACCGTGTTCCAAACCATCGATAATATTGCTGTAGGAGATATTCGTACCAAGATTAGAGATATCTTAGGGGCGTTCATGTTTGGTGGTGAAGCATCGAATAAAAAGGTAAAAGTATTATCCGGAGGAGAAAAGACTCGTTTAGCAATGATTAAATTATTGTTAGAACCGGTGAACTTGTTAATCCTAGATGAGCCTACCAACCACTTAGATTTAAAAACGAAAGATATCTTAAAAGAAGCGTTGAAAGCTTTTGATGGTACTATCATCTTAGTTTCTCATGATCGTGATTTCTTAAGTGGTCTTGCTACCAAAGTGTTTGAATTTGGAAATAAGCGAGTAAAAGAACACTTTGAAGATATCAATGGATTCTTAAGAAACAAGAAGATGGAAAATCTTAGAGAAATCGAACGTAAGTAATCTTAAATGAAATTTACATCTTATTTATATGCACTACTATCTCTCTTGGCAGGGGTAGTAGTTTTTTTATATTTTTTTCAATGGGAAATTTTAAATCCAGCAAATTACGAATGGTTATTCTATCATAATGGAGATGTTTTTCAAAATTATATTGGAGGTGCATTGTTTAGACGTGAACCATGGCACTTTCCAATCATTACTCAAATAACATCTATCAATTATCCTGAAGGTGTGAGTATCGTTTACACCGACTCTAATCCATTGTTATCAATCATTACAAAAGCACTTTTATCTTATCTTCCGCCGTTCTATCAATACAATGGAGTTTGGTATTTACTTTGTTTTATGTTGATGGGATATTTTTCTTATCGTTTAATATATGTATTAACTAAAAATCATTTATTCGCACTAGTATCTTCTGTGCTTTTTTTGTTAACTCCCGGGTTGATGCACAGAGCAGGGCATGTGAACTTAATGAGTCACTGGTTGGTGGTAGCCGCAATCTTGGTGTTTGTTCATCCTGACACAAAATGGGAAGTTAAAAGTTATCAGTTTTGGACTCTTTTGTTTTTATCAGTTGCTATTCATGGGTACTTGTTTTTTATGGTATTCTTCATATATATAATTTGGGCTATTCAGCTCTTACGGAAAGAGAAATGGACTCT